>CAVUVQ010000015.1:0-49075 GCA_963744875.1 uncultured Chloroflexia bacterium
TTAATGACACAGACACTCGCCGGAAAACGGGCGGTCGTGACGGGCGCTGGACGTGGTATTGGACGCAGTATTGCACTGGCTCTGGCAGAAGCTGGAGCGGATGTGGCAATCACCGCACGTTCAGCCTCCGAGCTTGAACGCCTTCAGAACGAGATAGTGGCACTTGGGCGCAAGAGCGTCTCTACAGTCTGCGATGTCACTGATCCTGAGCAGGTACAACAGATGACGGCGACCCTTCTGGAGCAACTGGGCGGCATCGATATTCTGGTCAATAACGCGGGCAATGCCGGGAGCCATAAGTTCCTTGATCATCCCGACGAACTGTGGCATCGCATGCTGGCTGTTAATCTCACCAGCGTCTACTACGTCACTAAGGCATTTGTGCCACATATGATCGAACAAAAGTCAGGACGCATTATCACCATCGCCTCAATCGCCTCCCGCGTGGGGGATCGCTATATTGCCGCCTACACCGCCTCTAAACATGGCGTCCTCGGATTGACACGCGCTCTGGCCGCTGAACTGCTTCCCTACAGTATCACCGTCAATGCGATCTGTCCCGGCTATGTCGATACGCCTATGACCGACGATAGTGTGAACAACATCGTCGCACGTACAGGGATGTCGGCAGAAAAAGCGCGGGCCACGCTGGCAAAGACGAGTCCACAAAATCGCCTGATAGCGCCAGAGGAGATCGCCGACCTCTCCGTCTTCCTGGCCCAGGATGGGAGCAAAGGGATTACGGGACAGGGCATCAATGTTGATGGTGGCGGAGTTATGTCGTGAAGCCAGCATGAATAGTCACAGGTAGAAATCATAAAATAGAGATATGGAGGCTTCAGTCCAGAATTCTGCATATGAAAAGCAGGCTAGATAGTCTTCCACTCGTTCGAGCTGGCTGACTTTTGTAGAAAGAAGGCCATAGACGCTGGATAGACGCGCCAACCTCTACACAACAGTTGGTTCCAACTTGCACGTCCTTGCAGGGAAGGCATTTCTCGTGATTCATGAAAATATACATTTGACATCGATATAATCAGGAGTTCACTGAGAGTCACCCTATCAAGAAAAAGAAAGATTTCTTATGAAAAGACCTATGTGGGTTGATTATTTCCTTGTGATCATAACTTGGCTGATTTTGATCACTGCTAGTTGCACAACCAGTCCTGGTACTCAAGCGACGTTCACTCCTACAGCCATTCCGGCATCACCACTCCTTCCAGCTACTCCGACACCCCCACCTACTCCGACACCATTTGGAGGGAACTTAGCTCGGCTAGGGCCACTTCCGATTTCCTGCTCTCCAGGAGGCCCAGCACCACAGAACATCAGTCCTGATTTTGGCCCTGCAGTTGGTGCCAATCCTGTCTGGATGGGAGCAGGAGCTTTTCGAAAGCTTGGGCCATTGGTATTGCAATGGTCACCAAGCGATGCTGTAGACAACCATGATCAATATGGATGGAGTCACAAGTTTCTCATTGTCGTCGCAACGAGCTACCAAGGGATTGTAACACTTCATGGAACAAATATGAGCGATGGTTCTCCAGTCTCCTTTGGCGCTCAAGATGCTGTAACAACGGGCAAGGCAACAACTCTTGTGTTGGACACTTGCTCTCCGACAATTGCGAACCGGAATGATCAGTGGACACAATTTCCTGGTGGTTTAGATATTCCCAAAGCAGGCTGTTACAGACTTGAAGCTCAGTGGCAGCAGGAAGCTGGAGCATAACGTTTGCTGCTGGTACAGTTAATTAGAGCTCCCACCATTTTCTTCCCCCATTTCGGGGGTAAAAATGTCGGGACCCCAATGTGCCTGTTCTTCGGCGGATGCAGGAATTGAAGAGTAGCGTTCAAGGTAATACTCATAGGTGTACTGAACCGGATCGGTAGCAAGGCGCAACCCATCAATATAGAGCTTCCAGACAGGATTGGTGGGGTCAAAGCTCCAATCTAAGCCAAACATGCGGTAAAAAGCTGTGTAGCTCAAAACAATCTGATCGAGAGTTTTGTGTTCAATTTCAGCAATTTTTTGCGCTAGAGCCAGTTGGACGACAAAAAATTCCTTTTGATATACAGGTGAGGTGTTTGAGGTCAAGGGAAGCTCCTTTCTCAAAGGACAAAACAGCTTTCTTCATCACAAAATATACCCAAAAAGCGCCAAACAGACAAGTTTTTGGGTGCACGCAAGGTCCATTGCCATTAGAATATAAATCACCGTTGTAAAAACCACGATGGTAATTTTTAAGGTTTTTTGTTCCTAAAATATCACCACTAAAATCAATTGACAGGTTACTTTTTATCAGGTATAGTAAGAGAAGAACTGATGCTGATAATAATCTAGGAGACTTCTTCATGGGAACACGCGTGCCTTCAAAATGGTTGACCCTGCTTGCGGCCTGCTTTGGTCTGCTGATGTTGTATATTGACCTGTTTATTGTTAATGTTGCTTTACCAACCATCGGGCAGGATTTCCACGCTCCGCTCAGTACGGTCTCCTGGACTATTTCGGGGTACGCGTTGATGATTGGGGTGCTCCCCATGGGCATTGGCCGCCTTGGGGATCTCAAGGGTCAGCGTGCCGTGTATCTGGCTGGCCTGATACTCTTTTGTATCGCATCATTGGCTTGTGGCCTGGCTCCCAATATCACCACATTGATCGTCTTCCGGGTGATCCAGGGAATAGGGGCAGCGGTCATGACGCCTGGCACACTTGCGATCATCATTCGCGCCTTTCCCCTGGACCAGCGTGGTCTGGCAATCGGTATCTATGGTGGCATCTCTGGCCTGGGTTTGATCGCGGGTCCGGTCCTCGGCGGCTTGCTCGTCCAGGGTGAGAGCTGGCGCTGGATCTTCTTCGTGAATATTCCACTGGGGATTATTGCGCTCGCTATGACGGTACTCTTTGTCCCAGAGTCGCGTGAAGAAGCTTCTGTCCCTATGGATTGGCCCGGACTTTTGCTTCTGTCTTTTGGTCTGCTGTGTCTGTTATTCGGCTTCACACGAGCAGGCGATCAGGGATGGATCAACAGCGAAGTCATTGGAAGTTGCTTGTCAGGTATCGTCTTACTCGTACTTTTCGTGATCAGAGAAAGGCGTGTTCGCTGGCCGCTCGTTGATCTGGCACTGTTTCGCAATCGTCCGTTCGTTGTAGGATGCCTGAGTTTCTTCCTTTTCTCTGCCGCACTCTTTGGATCACAACCCTATTGGAGCCTGTTCATGCAAAACACGTGGGGATTTTCTCCGCTGCAAGGTGGGCTGGGCTTTTTACCGGCGACCGGCCTGATCGTCATCTTGACACCTCTATCCGGCATACTCGCACAATGGGCCAAGGCACGCTTAGATGTGCTTCTTGTCGGCGGATTAGTGCTCAATGGGCTAAGCTTTCTCTACGTTGTAATCACCATGAATACACAGAGAACCTACAGTGATGGATTACTCCCGGCCTTTCTCATGCGTGGCCTGGCTATTCCCATCGTTAGCTCCTGTATCACGCTGGCCGTAATGAGCGCCGTCTCTACGAAGCAGTCAGGGCTGGCCTCCGGCACACTTGGGATGGCACGCAACATTGGGACGGCCTTTGGGGTAGCGTTGTTGAGCCAGGTGTATCTCTTTCATATCAACACAACACTCCCGGCATCGCTTATGGCAAACCGGGCCGCCGCAGATCAGTTCATAGTCTCAGGCAAAGGCGTAAGCCATCTGGTTATCGAAGGCATTGTCTTCCAGGGCTTCAAGCTGACCGCACTTACCTGCTTTATCCTCTGTGCAGTGGCTGTAATCCTGATTTTCTTTATGCGCACACGAACACGTACAAAAGAAGTTATCATAACCGTACAGGAACATGAGGAAGAAGTCGCAATTTGATATAATCAAATTTGGATACGCATTCAAAAGCCCGCAATGTTGCAAATAAGGTAGGGAAGGCCATTTATTATTCCGTCGCCCATGGCAGGCTGATGCAGCATGATGGTATCCCACGGAATAATAAATGGCTTCCCTACCTTGATGAGTTTCCCCCGAAAGGATGCATAGTATGTCAACCATAACGGAAGATAAAACGGCACCGGGTCAACTGGCGTTGATCCAGGCTCTTGTAAATACACAATATGGGCAATCGCGACGCGCACATACCGAATTGACGAACCATGAACAAATGCGGGTATGGCTGGTAGCACACAATCTGCTACCTGACGGGATGCCAGTCACAGAGGGGGATTTCCGGCGTTTTTTACAGGTACGCGAAGCGTTACGGGCTTTATTACATTCGAATAACGATGGTGAAGCTTCTCCCACCCAGATTGAGGTTCTCAATAATCTTGCTGGCAATGCGCCCGTTACGATACGTTTTGAGCTTGCTGGACGGCCAGCACTCGAACCAGATATTGCAGGCGTCGATGGCGTAATTGCGCGGCTGCTCGGCATCATTTTCACCTCAATGATCGATGGGAGTTGGGACAGGCTCAAAGTCTGTCGCAATGAGCGTTGCCAGAAAGCATTCTATGATACGTCTAAAAATCGCTCCGGAGCATGGTGCTCAATGACAGGCTGCGGGAGCCGTTCCAAGGCAAATGCATATCGCCAGCGACACAACGAACAAAACGATGGTGGAAATACAAACGGTTAATCCTGGGAAATTGTAAGAAGAAAGGAAATAATTTTCATATCTCCATGTATTCCATCGGTCAACGCCCTGCAAAATCAATTGTTTGTGATCTTCATCGGAACGTTGGTAACTGCTAGAGCGCTCTTTATCCTCAAACGACCTATCGGTGTTGAGGAAGGAAAAGAGGATGAGGCCACAGTCGCCTGATCAGACAATGTAGGGGCCAAAGTATTCCGCGCACCTGGGCGCGATCAATCTGGCCCCTACATTGTCTGATCAGAGTCAATCATGCAACACGACCCGATCTATTCCAAAGACTATTGCACAGATAAGACGGTCACATCAAAAATGAGGTCCGCATTCGCTGGAATAACCGGGGGACTCCCCTGTGTACCATATCCCAGTGCAGATGGAATTAAAATGCGGCGCGTACCACCAGCCTTCATACCTGCAAGCCCCTGCTCCCAACCTGGAATGACCTTTCCCTGCCCCAATTGAACCGTAAAAGGCGCACCACCATGATCGTAGGAACTATCAAACTTTTTGTCTGTCTTCGCAATCCAACCAGTATATTCAACGGTAACCGTGCTGGTCGATTGAACCGTTGCACCCGTTCCTGCCTTTATGTCGATATATTTAAGATTACCAGTAATCGTGTTCGTCTTTTCCGTAACTGCTGGTGGGGATGCGGGACCAGCCTTGGGCATTGGCGCTCCTGTTGCAGCCTGCACTTCACTACTCGCAACGCTCACCGTCGCCTGCGCAACTGCGGTTGCACTCGCATTCGCAGCAGCCGTTTGTGTAGGTTGTGCAATCTTCGCAGCAGCCGTTTGTGTGGGCATAGCAACCTTTTCCGTAGCGGTGGCCTGCTGATTTTTCACGCCTGTTGTAGCGGTGGCCTGCTGATTTTTCACTTTTTGTGCGGCTACCTCTTGTTGTGTCGTGATCTGATGGTATTCCCAGAAGATCAGGGAGGCAATGGCGAGCACGACCAGAGTGATCGACGTGCCAAGGATGATCTGCCTCCTGCGTCGCCTCCGTGCAATACGTACTAAACGCTCCTGCTGGCGCTGACCAGGGCGACCTCTTCTCTGTGCAGCGTTATCTTTGTCCTTCATCGTCTGTGTCATAAATACAGGTCTCTCTCCTCTCGTCTTATGTTGAATAATAGCACGTTGAGAGTATCATTAAATCGAAATTCTGGCAAGGGGGTAAGAAGAGATAAAAAAATAGGGATGACTATTCTCAATTTCTTCTGAAAGATATCCTAGAAGGTAGAACGCACGATTGACGAGTAGTGATACACTCTTAGTGACCTATATCTCATATAACACCAGAACGGGAGGTGCTTGCAATGAAGCGATCAACAATGCTCGTCATTCCGGCCCTTATTCTCATATCAACTGGTCTATTTCGCGCACCCAGAACTGAAGCATGGTTCAGGCGCAAGGGCGAACCAGTCAAAGCAAGAGTCATCCAGATACGTGATAGTGCCCCAGCCAACTCGACCACTGAACCTGTCTGGCGTCTCAAAGCAACCTGGACCGACTCCAATAGCCAGAAAACATATACCTTCGAGAAAGTATTTTCTGTACGACCAGAGTATCGCGCTGGCGATTTTATCGATGTCCTTATCGATCCTAAAGACCCAAAGAAGTATTACGTGGGTTGATGAATTATACTCTGCTCCAACTATCAGAACAAACAACGGCACCAGGTGACGCCCCTACCCTGGTGCTATTCAGCTTGCACATATCCTCTATAGACATGCTCATCAACTTCCATCACCATTTCATAACGACCAGGATGCTGTGGATCAATCAACACCTCGACAGTGCTGCCGGGAGGATGATTTTTCAGGAGGAGTGATCTACCAGGATCGCTTCTAAAGGTATAGCTTCGCTGTGTACGTGGATCTTCCCAGCGTGCCAGAAGATAGTATGCGGTATCTTTGCCAATTATATTGATGTCTGTCTCTGTGTCCACCACGATTGCGGTGATACGCGTACCATGTTTGCGCACCCACAATGCATTGAATGTTGATCGCATACAAAGATAGATGACACCAGCCGTCATCGCCAACCCAAGAAGCAAGCCCACCACTATATACAATTCATTTGCAATCATTATTAACGCTCTCATTCATAATAAGGATATCTTCTCTACTAGAGAGAACGCTGCCTGGCCTGATAAATTGCATTCCAATTTGACCTGTAGCTTGCGCTAAGCCTGTTCCCATCAGTACAATAGGAACAGGCCCACAACCCTTGCAAAATCTACGAACTCGCTATATTGACGTAATCCTGGGAGAGGTCTTTCACGGGCGCAATCATTTTTTGTGCCACTAAAAACTGCTCCATTGACTGCCAGGTCGCACTATCGTTATACCCAGGCTGACCGTTTCCTTGCCAGATCGGAATCGTCGCCTTCAACACCGCAAGCGCCTGCGTTGTGTCAGTCAGCGTGAGAACGTACGTTTTACAGATCTGTAGCGCCCCCGAGGGATCGGCAATGACATCCTTCAAGCCTTTGAGCGTTGCTGCTACAAAACTTTTAACCATCGCCGTCTGACTATGATACGTATTTTCGGTGGTGATGATGCCATTTGAGACGAGTGGCTGGTAATCGGAGACATTAAATGTTCGCACCGGGAAGCCGCGTTTGGGCAATTGTAGCGCCTCATTATTCGAGTAGCCCATGACTGCATCGACCTTATGGCTTATAAGGGCCGCGACCTGGGTGAAACCAATAGTTTGTAGTTTTACATCTGTGGTCTTTAAGTGAGCACTATAGAGGAGTGCCAACAGCCCCGTATAGGTTGAGCCATAAGCACCAGGAATACCAATCGTATGCCCTTTAAGATCATCCAGCGACTTGATGGGCGAGTCGGAAGGCACAATCAAGCTCACGGGATACTTCTGGAAGATCGTCGAGACATCGACGGCTGGAATATTTTTGTCACGAGCCGCCAACAGTTCATCGCCACCAGCGAACACAAATGTATTGCGTCCAGCAACCATCGACCCGAAGAGATCCGGAACAATTTCGTGATTAAAGGTAACATTCAGTCCAGCCGCACTGTAGTAGCCTTTACTCTGTGCGACATAAAACGGCGCGAACTGCACGTCGGGAATATAGCCGAGTCCAATTGTGAGGTTTTGTGTCGTTGCAGCCGGGGTACCAGAGCCAGTACTTGTGGTCGTTGTAGTTGTACTCCCACATGCGGTAAGTAGCAAGCTCAACAGGATCAGCGGCGACAAAAAAGACAACAACATAGATGAACGATGACGTCTAGGCATCGATGTATTTCTCCATTCGTATGTTCCAGGGAAGCCTTTGCTTGCTGGACTAATAGACTGCCTCAGCTACCTTTGTGAGGAGCCAGGTGATTCCATAATACAGAGCTGCCAATCCTGCCAGAACCAGAACGGTTGCAAACATAAATGGCGTATTAAACTGATTCTTTGCCAGCAATACCAGCGTACCAAGACCCATACTTCCGCCTCCAACAAACTCCCCCACCAGCGCTCCTACAATTGAGAGTGTGAAGCCGGTACGCACAGCGGCCAGAAGAGAAGGAAGGGCAAGAGGAAACTCGATCTGGGACAGCAGAGACCAGCCGGAAGCTCCCTCAACGCGAGCCGCGTCGGTTAAGGTGGAATCAATTGTTTGCACACCTAAAATGGTATTCACGATGATTGGGAAGAACACAACCAGCGTGCATACCAGTATATTAGGAAGCAATCCATAGCCCAGCCAGAGTGAAAAGAAGGGGGCGATAACAATCGCTGGAATGGCCTGACCAGCCGCTACATATGGTTGGAGCGTTATCGCCAGCAGACGCGATTTCGCAAGCCCATATCCCAGGGGCAACGCAAGCGCCAGAGCCAACAGAAAACCAAGCACGCTCTCTTCAATCGTGACCAGAGCGTTGCTTAGCATAACGCCAGATGACAGCCCATCGACTAAACTGGAGAACACATCAGCGGGTGCGGGCAGAAACAGAGAGGACACGTGCCCAGGGGTCGTAAGCATATACCATACCAATAAGATGAGGCCAGCCAGTACAAGCGCTGGCACTGCTGAGAGCAAGCGTACTGGCCTTTGGATAGAGGTATGCGCCTTGTTGTGTACATTGTACGTGTGATCATTCTCGGGAGGCGAGATGAACGGTTCTGTACTGGCGCGTACTGGTGTGGAATGACGTACAGCAAACGCTACGTCCTTCCGGCTCGAAGTTGTAATACTCATGAACATCCCTCTTAGTCAGAGATCTACTGATGGCTGCACGCGGGCAAGAAAAACCATCAATGTAAGTGACTCGGGGAGGCATGTAAGGGAGACGAACGAGGATCATGATGAGCACCCGATAGAGTATATCAAGTGACTCCCCGGATACGTGAGGATAGAAAGAAGCAGCTCACGTAAGCCTGGTTCATGGTCCACATAACAACCTTCTCCCATCCGGACTATACCGTCGGCTTCGGAATCACACCGAATCCTATCTCTCAACGACGAAAAAAACGCCACTGAAAAACTCGCGGGCTTGGCTTGCATAATACGTATGCAAACGACACCGCCGGTCGGGAATTGCACCCTGCCCCGAAGGTCTTGCTACAGAAAGTATGCCACATACGAACACAAATTTGCAAGTATTTTACTTACATATTTTTAGTAGCTAACCAATAACAACATTTTTTCTCTTCCTAATAAAGTTTTTTAGCATAGGTGTTATGTCTCTACTCATGCTCTAAAAATCGCTTATTGACGAACAGAAAGATTGGTCCCACCTCTACCTCTTTCTTTTCCTATCGAAAGTAGTTTATAAAGGTAAGGGTTTCTCAAGTAAAATGCCTTTGCTAGAATACGTTTACTTATCAATGGTTTCTTTATCGAAATATACCTTTACAACTTTCTAATTATATTATACAATTGGAGTGAAGGCAAACTTGCGTATCCTTTTTTCTGGTGCTTTTGCATGACGTACCTTGCCAGTTTTGTCTGGACGTAGATGTTTATAGTACGCAAACTCTGATTGCCTGAAAAGGAGTAAAGGACATGAATGATCTTTTAACTGTATCGGAAGTTGCCGATATCCTTCGTGTGGATGATACGACGGTGCGTCGTTGGGTCAAACAAGGGGTATTAGAGGCTGTTGTATTGCCACATGTAAATGAACGGCAGGCTTACAGAATCAAACGGGAAACGTTGGATAAGCTACTCGGGGAAAGTAATGCATCTCAGCCGTCTGCCCAACTGGCTCAATAGTCCATTGGGGACCCTGACGGATCTCCATTCTTCCTAAAGAAACCAGGGACACATGCAAAATGTGTCCCTGGGCCGTTTCTCCTGATAGGTGTTACCCTTGAAATTGCTCATTTCAGCTTTTATTTCTCTTGCAGTACAGCAATCAAGCCACCAATCATCGCCAGATTTTTCAAGAAGTGAATTTGTTGACCAGCGCGATTAGCAGGGACATCTTCTTGCCAGAAAGCATGCCCAACATAGGTTGTTGGAATAAGGGTGCCAATAAGGACCAGCGCAGAAAGTTTAGGCGCGATATCCAATGCAAGAGCTGACCCTGCCAGTGTCATGGCAGCCCCGTTCAAGATAGTAGCTTGCCGGGCCTGAGGAATACCGGCCTGCTCAACCTTTTGAGCACGCCCATCAGGATTCACAAAGGCACTCCAGCCACCCGAAATAAACATTGCGCTCAGAAGTGAGTGCCCCAGTGTTTTTACCAAAGACATACCATTTTCTCCTTTTATGTAAAGTATAAGTAGTCGCCAATAGCAACTATCCCTTGCTTATATATCGACTGAAGTGATCATCAAGTTTCAATCAGTGTTCCTGGTATAAAGGCAATGCTTCCCTTTTTGCAGCATTGGTTCGCAAGAGATATAATACAACTCAAGGAGATGCTGCCATGAGCACAGAATTACGAATTATACCTGTTTCTGGCATCGGTGAAGTTCCGTCAGGAGCCGATCTGGGCCATATCATATATACAGCCTTACAGCGTCAACATCTGCGGGTGGAGCACGGAGATGTATTCATTGTGACACAGAAGATCGTCTCTAAAGCAGAGGGGCGCGTCGTAGACCTTGCAGAGATAGAGGCATCAGAGTTTGCGCAGGCGTTTGCTTTAGAATATGATAAAGATCCACAACATGTCGAGGTTGTGTTGCGTGAAAGTAAACGTATCGTACGCATGGACCATGGGGTGCTGATCAGTGAGACGCGGCATGGTTTTATTTGCGCCAATGCGGGTGTGGACGAATCCAATGTCAATGGTCGCCGTGAATTGGCGCTTTTACCTGTTGATCCAGATCGTTCTGCACAGGAATTACGTGTAAGATTACAAGAACTGGAGAGCGAAGAGGCAAAAGATGTTTCGGTGATTATTTCGGATACGTGGGGACGTCCGTGGCGTAATGGGCAGGTGAATATGGCAATTGGAGTCGCAGGAATGGAAGCAATTATTGATTATAGGGGACAGCTTGATCCCTATGGCTATGAGTTGAAAGCCAGCGCTATCGCCGTAGCCGATGAACTGGCTGCGGCGGGCGAATTGGTCATGGGCAAGATCGACCAGGTGCCAGTTGCTCTGATTCGTGGTTATACTTATGTTCCTGCACCTGGAGATGGACACACATTAATCCGTGATAGCGCAACCGATATGTTTCGCTAGTACACCCCTGGAAGGTAATTATCCTGATTGTGACAATACCAACAGATGCCCGGCAGGCAACCATTCCTGCACGTACGCACGATCTCGCCACGCTATTGCGCAGTCGGCGGAGCGTGCGTAAGTATCAGTCGCGCCCCGTGGCCCGCGAACAGCTTGAACAGATTCTGGAAGCGGCACGTTGGGCACCATCACCGCACGGTCGTCAACCCTGGCGTTTCGCTGTGCTGACGCGCCAGGAACCTAAAATGCAGTTGGCTGAACGTATGGGAGCCAACTGGCGCAGCAATCTTGAGATGGATGGTCAGGCAAGCGAGATCGTAAATATACGGCTAGAGAAATCTATGCAACGCATCCTTACCGCACCCGCACTGATCATTCCCTGTCTTTACCTTGAAGACATGGATCGTTATCCAGATGAAAAACGCCAGGCAGATGAGACGACCATGGCGGTTCAGAGCCTGGGAGCGGCCATCCAGAATATGTTGTTGATGGCGTATGATCTGGGTCTGGATAGCGGCTGGATGTGCGCTCCCCTGTTCTGCCCAGAAGTGGTTTGCGCAGCCTTGAACCTGGATGAGCATCTCATACCACATGCACTTATTACAATAGGATATGCTGCTGCCGATCCACAGCGGCGCGAACGTCTCCCATTAGATCAGCTTATTGTACGCTTTGATTGAGGTTAAAAAAATATGATTGTAGTTCTCGCCGGAGGAGTTGGAGCGGCACGTTTTCTGCAAGGACTCGTACAGGTTGTCCCACAAGAAGAGATTACGGTCATCGTGAATACAGGCGACGACCGCGACTTCTATGGCCTGCACGTCTCGCCCGATAGCGATATTGTGATGTATACCCTGGCCGGTCTGGTTGATGAGAAACAGGGCTGGGGGATCCGCGACGATACCTATAACACGATGCAGCAACTTATCAGGTATGGAAATGAAGACTGGTTCATGCTGGGAGATCGTGACCTTGCCACTCATATCCATCGCACTCGCCTGCTGCGCCAGGGGAAAACGCTCAGCGAGGTAACCGAGAATCTGCGCGAACGTCTGGACCTGCGACTACGCATCCTCCCTATGAGCGACCAGCCCGTGAGCACCCATATCCAGACGCCAGTTGGTCTGCTGCATTTCCAGGAATATATGGTCAAGCGTCATTGTGCTGACGAGGTACAGGATGTAGTATTTGTCGGATCCAGCGTGGCAAAACCTGCGCCCGAAGTGCTGGAAATCATTCGTCAGGCCTCTGCGGTCCTGATCGCGCCAAGCAATCCCATTGTGAGTATTGGGAGTATTCTGGCGGTACCCGGCATCCACGATATGCTCCATGAAGCCCATGGGATGGTCGTTGCCGTCAGTCCCATCGTGGGAGGTGCACCAATCAAGGGGCCGGCCGACAAGCTTATGAGCGGCCTGGGCATGGAGGTCTCCGCGCTCGGCGTTGCACGTTGTTATCGTGATTTTCTCGATGTAATGGTTATTGATGAACAGGACGCCCATCTTACCGAGGCAATCGAAGATCTTGGGATTCCTACGGTGGTTACCAACACGATTATGCGTGATAGTGCAACAAAAGCTGCCCTCGCCCGCGAAGTCTTGCAGGCAGCCGGTCTAAATATCGCATTATGATAAGAGATTTTGCAGTGCCTAATTCATGTTTCCAGGTACAATTTTTATGTATAAAGCTTTGATTCCAGTTAAATCGTTACGTGAGGCAAAAAGTCGCCTCGCCGATTCCTTGACGCATGAGCAACGCAAAACACTGGTACTTGAAATGCTCCATCACGTCATCGCAACACTACTTGCCAGCAACGTACTCGATGGTGTCACGATTGTCAGCCCTGATCCACTCGTCCTGGAAAAGGCTGAGCTATGGGGAGCACACCCACAAATAGAGGAGGCGCATGGACATAATCCAGCCCTCCACGCGGCGGCACGGAAAGAACTTGCGGCTGGTGCAACAGCACTATTTACACTTTCAGCCGATCTCCCCCTCCTGCACCCATGTGATATTCGGGGAATGGTCGAACTATCTCAGTCATATGATGTTGTTCTGGCACCATCATGGGAGGGAACGGGCACAAACGGATTACTGGTGCGCCCACCTCTGGCCTTGCCATACGTCTTCGGACCAGGCAGCTTGCAGAGCTACCTTGCTGAAGCAAAAAACCTGCATTACACACTCTACAATAGTATCGGTATGGCGTTAGATATTGATACTATCAGTGATCTAGAGATGTTTCATTGTTATGAGACTGAGGGCAAAGCTATGTATGCCTCCTGTTATGCATGATCATCAGGTTGGTGTAGCAGAATAGATCAGAGAAAGGCCAGCGGGATCAGTCTGTACAGTCGTCACACAATACTTGAAGCCGGGAGGAAGACCAGCAACTTTCATCTGCATCTGATCATTAATCTGACCTTCAAATGATTGCACAAAGACGGTAATGGGAAATCCTTGCAAATCAGCCTGTGCCACATGCAGGTGCAACTCACAGTTACTGACATACGGTTGCAGTGCAACGGTCAACTGGCGAGTCGTACCAATGCCCAATATACTGAGTTGAATGTTTGCCGTAATCACCATAGGCCCATTATGGGTAAACGAAACCTGTGCATTCGTAATCTGGCCCGGCAAGCCTGCACTATTCAAATTTTTCCGTACGACTTCAGTCATATAGGCCGTCTTTGTTTGCACAAAAATCGCGCCCGTTGCAGAAGAAGTCTGTGATACTACGGGTTGTGTATTACCGCTGGCAAAAAATAGGATATAGCCGAACAATCCTACAAAAGTGACGATAATGCCCGCAATAAATGCGACGATAAAAAGCACCACGCGACCTGACTGAGCTTGGTCTGCGTGTACGGCGTTCATCGGCTGCAGGAAATGGTGCTGACGAGTTAAGATTGCTGGTTGTCTGATCCGAGAAATCCATGTCGACCCTCTCCATATAAAAGGAATTTAAACTCACCCTATCTATTAGAACGTTCTCACGTTCTCAAAAGCACAGCATTTGGGGAGATGCGGCTAAAAGCTCCAGACAAGGGAAAAGCTTATAGACATGAAACATAGAAAAATTGTCTACAAGCGTTTTTCACTCTTGATATTACGAACATTCTTATATAAAAAGTGCTTAATCATGTTTTAAAGATGAAAACATAGTGCGGTAGGGCACATATTTGTGCATGGTGCACAGGAAAAGGCGGGTAACTTTTGGATAAAGTGACTGTAGTATCACATCCATAAGAGTAATATTATAAATGGAGGCATAAATCTCAGCGTATTGCTGAGCATAGTACGTGTATACTATACATAGTTTGCCGATGGGATTTGGGGCAATGCATGCCAGTACAGCCTGCGATGAAGCCGGGATAGACGTAAGAGGAGAGTTATAACACATGACGCCAGAAGAAGTCTTGAAGTTTGCGACAGAAAACGATGTCAAAATGGTAGACTTAAAGTTTACCGACCTGCCAGGCACGTGGCAACACTTCAGCATTCCCCTGCATAATTTGGAAGTGGATTCGTTCGCTGAAGGCATCCCATTTGATGGCTCCAGCATCCGTGGTTTCCAAAGCATTGAAGAGAGCGATATGCTGATCCTCCCCGATCCTGAGACTGCACTTTTAGATCCCTTTACCTCCGTTCCCACCCTCAGCTTAGTCTGCGATATTGCACACCCCGGTGCTGCTGGCACCCAGAAGCGCTATACCCGTGACCCACGTTATATCGCCAAAAAAGCGGAAGAGTACCTGCGTAGTAGCGGTCTCGCTGACACCTGTTATTTCGGTCCTGAAGCAGAGTTCTACGTTTTTGACCAGGTAAGTTACTCGTCAACCGATAACAAGCAATATGTTGAGGTTGATTTTGATGAGGCCCACTGGACGAGTGGGCGAGGCGTTCGCCATGACGGATCACGTGCACTCGGCAACCTGATGCGTGTGAAGGGTGGTTACTTCCCGGTAGCTCCCAGTGATACCTTGCAAGATCTGCGCACTGAGATGGTCTTGAAGCTCGAAGAAGCGGGTATTCCAATTGAGGCACAGCACCACGAAGTCGGTGCAGCGGGTCAGTGCGAAATTGACGTGCGCTTTGATACGCTTGTCAAAATGGCAGATAAAATGCTACTCTACAAGTATATTGTGAAAAACACTGCCGCGAAGAATGGTAAAACGGTTACGTTCATGCCAAAGCCAGTCTACGGTGACAACGGTTCCGGTATGCACACGCACCAGAGCCTGTGGAAAGAGGGCAAAGCCTTATTCTTCGACTCCGAGGGGTATGCCGGACTCTCGACGATGGCACGCCACTACATCGGTGGTGTTCTCACCCACGCACCCGCTCTGCTGGCAATTGCAGCTCCAACCACCAACAGTTACAAGCGTCTGGTCCCCGGCTTCGAAGCTCCCGTCAATCTGGTTTTCTCCAAAGGCAACCGTAGCGCCGCAGTCCGTATTCCTATCACACAGAGTCCTAAAGCCAAGCGTGTTGAGTTCCGCTCGCCCGATGCAGCCGCCAATCCATACCTGTTATTCTCCGCTCTCCTGATGGCTGGTATTGATGGCATCCGCCGCGAAATCGAACCCAGCGAACACGGCTATGGCCCGGTAGATCGCGACCTGTACAGCCTGTCGGCTGAAGAACTGCGCGAGATTCGTTCCGTCCCAGGTTCTCTCCACGAGTCTCTGGACGCGCTGGAAGCCGACCATGCCTTCCTGCTCGAAGGTGGCGTCTTCACAGAAGATGTGCTCGAAAAGTATATTGCCTTCAAGCGTGATCAGGCCAACGAGATTAATCTGCGCCCGGCACCAATCGAATTTTCTCTGTACTATGATGTCTAGCCTCTAGACAACAGACTATAAAGCCAGGATTGACGGTATATGCTGGTCAACCCTGGCTTTCTCATTGCGGCATAGGCACTAAACACGTTTTAACTCTTCACCCATCCTCTTGTTCGCCTTCGTCAAACTCCAGCCCTCGATACAACTCTCCAATGTCAATCTGCACCGCAATACTAACGAGATCTATCTTTTCACCCGGCCCGTAGTGACGATAGGGCCATACTTTTGGATTCTCTGGTTCCTGTTCATTGCGCTGCCAGATTTCTACATACTGAGCAAACTGGCTTACCAGCACGATTTCTTGGATTGTAGAGCATTGCTGATAGGCTTTCAACTTGATGCCCCGATCGCGTACTTCCGTCCCAGGAGAGAGGACTTCTACCACCAGACGTGGCGATGCGATGAGGGTATTATTTGGATGTCTATCGGCACGATTACAGGAAACCGTCGCATCAGGGTACACATAGTGGGATTTCCCATTTCTTTTTGTGCCGATGAGAACCTGTACGTCTACACCGAAGACAGTACATGGACCAGAACGAAGCTGGAGATCAAGCGCATATCCAATGTTACGATTGATCCGATCGTGAGCCACACTGCCGCCAGACATCATATAGGCCATGCCATCAATATACTCATACTTGCGATCGGGTGAGAGACGCTCCAATTCGTGATATGCATCCTCTGTCATGATTTTGCCCTTGCCGGGCCACCCCAATCGCTTATTGGCCTCGTGTTGGGGATTCGTCGCCATCGCATCCTCCTCTGCGCAAGTAAAATGGACAATCCTACCTTTGATCTACCTTTGATAGGCAGTGTACCATACTAAAGAAGAGTCATCAAACATTCAGAAGATGCTTTTACTGGCAGATGATAAAATCAGATTTCTCCGTCTCTTGACATCCAAAGCAAAGCGAATTATACTAACCTCAGTCAATAAAAAGAATATGTATAGCTACGAACAGGAAGAGTACATAGCCTTACATGGGCACAGAGAGTCGGGGATGGTGAAAACCCGATCCAGTGCGGTTATGGAATGGGCCTGCAAGCTAAAGAGCAAACGTTCTGCACATGTGTAGGATCAGTAGGACTCTTTCGGAACGTCCCCCGTTACTGAGGACAGGATATTAGTGAACTCTCCTTTTGTTCAATGGGAATTCTCACACGTATCCGGCAATGAGGGATTATCTTCTTTCATAAAAGATAATCTGAATCAGGGTGGTACCACGAAAGCATTCCGCTTCTCGTCCCTTTAAGGGATGTGAGGCGTTTTTTTATGTTCATTTTACCCATTATTGTATTACCCATTATTGTAGGGGCGCGATGAAGCGGAGCGGAATAAGCCCGTCATACGCAATTTATATTTGTAGGAGGCAAGACATATGTCTATCGAGATGACCTCGCAAACAAGGCCGGAGCAGACAAACAACCCGACCAAAAAACGCGTCTTCTCAGGTGTACAACCAACCGGCAACATTCACCTGGGCAACTACCTGGGTGCCATCCGTAACTGGGTCGGCTCACAGGCAAACTATGATAACATCTTCTGCATCGTCGATCTCCATGCGATCACGCTGCCGATTGATCCCAAAGAACTGCATACCAATACACGCAAATTGGCGGCACTTTACCTGGCATGTGGACTGGATACACGCTATTGCAAACTGTTTGTCCAATCTCACGTCCGTGAACATGCCGAAATGAGCTGGATTTTAAATTGTTTCACCCCCATGGGATGGCTGAACCGGATGACGCAGTTCAAATCCAAAGCCGGTGAGAATATGGAATCGGTCGATGCCGGACTCTATTGCTACCCTGTTTTGATGGCCTGCGACATCCTACTCTACCAGACTCATTATGTCCCGGTTGGTGACGACCAGCGCCAACATATTGAACTCACACGCGATCTTGCACAGCGCTTCAATAGCATCTACAAAAAGCGCATCTTTACGATCCCACAAGATCAGATCCGTGAAACAGGTGCACGTATTATGTCGCTGGAAGACCCGATGAAGAAGATGAGTAAAAGCGATCCGAATCCCCATGCTCGTATCAATCTGCTGGATGACCCAAAAACCATCAAACAGAAGATTGGACGCGCAACGACGGATTCGCTCAAGCTTGTCACGTTTGATCCTGAGCGACCAGGGATCACCAATCTGCTGACTATCTATCAAATGTTGACGGGTCAGTCGCAAGAGGAGATCGAAGCGGAGTTCGCTGGCAAAGGGTACGGCGATTTCAAAGCAGCCCTCACTGAACGCCTGGTGGAGACGCTGCAACCCATCCAGCAACGCTATAACGAACTCATCAATGATATGCCGACTCTGGAAAGCATATTGAAACAGGGAGCCGATGACGTGCGCCCTCTAGCCGCTGCAACACTCAATCGTGTCAAGGAAGTCGTTGGTCTTGGGTAGGGGCCGCGTTTACGACGCCCGGAGGAATTTACATGTATTATCCGACATTTGAAGAGATCCAGCATCTGCGCGATACTGAAATGGCTTCAACAGACCGCAAGGAGCGACCTCTTCTCCCTTTCTATTGTGATATTCTGGCCGATATGGAGACGCCCGTTTCGGCCTATTGTAAAACAGCGCAGAAACCGTACAGTTTTCTATTGGAGAGCGTTACGGGTGGCGAACATGTTGCACGCTACTCGTTCATAGGCATCGATCCTTATATGGTGATGATTCACCGTAACGATAAAGCGACCCTTCTGCATATGCAGGGTACACGTGATGTGACCGCAACTCAGGCCGAAGAGATAGCCTGTCATGATCCGCTGGCATTTATTGAAAGCGAATTGGGTCAGTACCGCCTGGTAAGTTCGCCCAATCGCTCATCGGATGAATTGCCAGAATTTTACGGAGGGGCTGTCGGCTATCTCTCATATGACTCGGTGGCCCGCTTCGAGCGCCTCCCGGTCGCAAAGCAGAACGAACTTGATCTCCCGCTGGCCGTTTTCTGCTTCACCGAAACGGTTCTCGCCTTTGATCATGCCAGGCATCGCGTCCGTATCATCACGCACCTGCACCTGGATGCGTCCGACCTGGCACATGAATATCAGCGCTGTACAACCATTCTGGATGACGTACAAAGGCGCTTGCGTCAACCTGTACGTTTGCCAGAGGAGCCTGCTCCCATTCACGATGCAGGCTCTTTGCAGGTAACTTCCAATCGTACACGAGAAGAGTTTGAGGAAATGGTCAGGCGCTCAATCGAATATATCCGTGCCGGTGATATCTTCCAGGTTGTGCCATCACAGCGTCTGAGTCGGCATGTGAATGCAGCCCCATTTACGGTCTACCGGGCACTACGTGCGATCAACCCATCCCCCTATATGTTCTATCTCGACCTGGACGACTTTCATATCGTTGGGGCCTCGCCGGAACTACAGGTCCGTTATGAAGACAACGAAGTTACTATCCGCCCGATTGCGGGCACGCGACCACGTGGTATCGATAAACAGAGCGATGAGCAACTGGCACATGAATTGCAGAACGATCCCAAAGAGTGCGCGGAACATGTGATGCTGATCGACCTTGCACGCAACGACGTTGGGCGCGTCAGTATTCCCGGCACCGTGCAGGTAAGTGAACTGATGGAGATCGAGCGCTACTCGCACGTTATGCACCTGGTCTCTAACGTCAAAGGCAAACTGCGCGAAGACATGACTCCCTTCACCGCACAACGCGCCGGCTTCCCCGCTGGCACCGTTTCGGGTGCGCCAAAAATTCGTGCAATGGAGATCATCACCGAACTAGAAGGCGAACAACGCGGTGTATATGCAGGTGCAGTTGGCTACTTCAGCCACTCAGGCAACCAGGAAACAGCGATAGCGTTGCGTACAATGGTTATTAAGAATGGACGCGCCTATATTCAAGCTGGCTGTGGGGTGGTGGCTGACTCTGATCCGGCCAGCGAGTATCAGGAAAGCCTCAACAAAGCAAAAGCCCTTTTACGTGCCCTGGATGAGGCAGAACTGATCGCACGCGATGGTAGTATAGAGGCCCGATCTATCGCACCTGGTGAGACTGCTCCTGTCAATGCCGTTCACTCACCCACAGATGGGGGAAAATAACATGTTATTACTTATCGATAACTACGATAGTTTTACGTACAACCTGTACCAGTATCTACGTGAACTGGGAACCGAGGTTGAGGTACGGCGCAACGACAAGGTCACGTTAGATGAGATTGAAACGATGCACCCGGAGCACATCGTTATTTCGCCGGGACCGTGTACGCCGAACGAAGCAGGGCTTTCCTGCCAGATCATCGAGACGTTCGGCCCACGCATCCCGCTGCTGGGTGTGTGCCTGGGTCACCAATCCATTGGACAGGTCTATGGTGGACGAGTGATTCGTGCGCCCGAACCGATGCATGGCAAAACGTCAGCGATACAGCATCAGAGACAGGGCGTCTTTCAAGGTCTGCCCATTCCCTTTAGAGCCAATCGCTATCACAGCCTCATCGTCGAGCGCTCAACGCTTCCAGATGTACTGGAGATTACGGCCAACACTGAGGATGGGTTGATTATGGGCCTGCGCCACCGTCATTATCCTGTTGAAGGGGTACAGTTTCATCCTGAGTCTATCATGACACCGGTTGGCAAAGATCTGTTACGCAACTTCCTGCAACAGACGCAAAACTCTCATTTAGAAAGGAGTGTGATGCAATGATTCGCGAAGCTATTATCCACGTTGCAGCCGGAGCGACCCTCGGCGAGGAAGAAGCTGCGTCAGTGATGGAAGAGATCATGACGGGCACGGCAACAGCATCCCAGATGGGCGCATTTCTGACGGCATTGCGCCTGCGTCCCGGCGGTGAAACGGTCGAAGAGATCGCTGGCATGGCACGCGTGATGCGCGAAAAAGCGGTCCAGGTACACCTGAATGAGGACATTGCTGAACGTGCGATGGATACATGTGGCACGGGTGGGGATGGCTCTGGCACCTTCAATGTTTCGACCGCCGCTGGTATCCTCGCCGCCGCCGCTGGAGCTTCCATTGCCAAACATGGCAACCGCTCAGCGACCAGTCGTTGTGGGAGCGCTGACGTTCTAGAAGCGTTGGGAGCGAAGATCGACCTCAGCCCGGAACAGGTTGCCCATAACGTCAAAGAGGTTGGATTCGGCTTTATGTTCGCACCCGCCTTTCATCCGGCGATGAGACATGTTGGACCAACACGGCGCGAGATCGGTATTCGTACCGTCTTTAATATTCTCGGCCCCCTTACTAATCCCGCTCACACACGCTACCAGATGTTGGGGGTCGCTGATGGCTCACTGTTACGCAAGATGGGAGAGGCGCTCTTACACCTCGGTTGCCGTCATGCGCTGATCGTGCATGGTGAAGACGGGATCGACGAATTCTCGTTAGGTGCTCCAACGCGCATCTGCGAAGTACGCAACGGGCAGGAATTGCGCGAATACACAATCACACCGGAAGAGGTGGGACTGCAACGCATCTCAGGCTCAGACGCATTTCAGGGTGGTGATCCCGCGCATAACGCATTGATGTTACGCGAGTTACTCAATGATTACCACGACACGCCCGCTACCCAGATGCTCTGCCTGAATGCGGGTGCAGCGTTATTGGCAAGCGAGCAGGTTGCTTCCCTGATCGATGGCATCAAGCTGGCACGCGCGACGTTACGCGAAGGCAAAGCACGCCGTAAACTGGTCGATGTCGTCGAATGTTCACAAGTTGAGATCGGGTAGACTATGTTTCTCAATCGTATCGTTACGCAAACACGCAGCGACCTGGTAGAACGCAAGCACGAATGTTCGCTCGAAGAGATGCGCCAACGCGCCAACGCGCAGCCACGTCCACGCGACCTGCTGGCAGCCTTTGAGCCACGTTCACAGGTGCATATGATCGCCGAGGTGAAGCGTGCGTCACCATCCAAAGGCTTGTTAGCACCTGATCTCGATCCGGTTGCAACGGCGCGTCTCTACGAGGCAAACGGAGCTGCTGCGATTTCCGTCTTAACCGAACCCCACTTTTTCCTTGGCTCACCGGAATACCTGATGGCAATAAAAAAAGCCGTCAATCTGCCAGTGTTGCGCAAAGATTTTATCGTCGAGGACTACCAGGTCTACGAAGCGCGTGCGTGGGGAGCTGATGCGATCCTGCTGATCTGTGCCATTCTTGACGATATACAATTGCGTTCGCTGCTACAACTGGCCCATGAGTATCACATGCATTGCCTTGTCGAAGTGCATAGCCGTGAAGAAGCTCAGCGAGCGGTGGATGCAGGGGCCAGGATTATCGGCGTCAACAGTCGTGATCTGGCGACGTTCAAGATGAATCCATATCTCTTGCGCGAATTACGCCAGATTATTCCAGTGGATCGCGTCGTCATCGCCGAAAGTGGCATTCACACAGGTGCCGATGCGCGTCGCCTGGCCCGCTATGATGTGCAGGGTATGCTGGTGGGAGAGTCGCTGGTCAAATCACCTGATATTGCGGGACAGATGCGGACGCTTTTGCGCGAAGCTAATGCTGGCACACAGGTTAAAATCTGTGGATTGCGCACTGCTGAACATATGAGCGTCGCAGCAGAGGCGGGTGCTGACCTGCTTGGCTTCATTTTCCATGAGCCAAGTCATCGTTACATTCACCCACAACAAATACCTGCACTGGTAGAAGCCGCTCAACTTTCTGATGAACAGACGCAGCCCGATCTGGTTGGCGTCTTCGTCAATAAAGATGCCAACTTTATCAATGATGTTGTGGAGCAGGCGGGATTACACTTTGTCCAGTTACATAGCACCGAAACGCCTGAGTTCGTCCAGCGTATTCAGCGTCCAGTCATCAAGGCGCTGCATATGCACAATAGAGACGACTTACAACAGATTGAGCGCTACAAAGATGTCGCCTGGCGGCTCTTACTAGATACTCCAACGGCAGAATGGGGTGGTACAGGTATAACCCACGACTGGGAGATTGCCCAACAGGCCGCTCAAGAAGCTCGTATATTTCTAGCAGGAGGACTTACCGTCAGAAAATATCACAGCAGCTATCCAGCAAGTTCGTCCCTGGGGGATTGATGTCAGTAGCGGCGTCGAAAGCAACAAACAGAAAGACAGCAACAAAATACATGCATTCCTCGCAGCCGTACGAGGAACCATTTAAGGTGGGGATCCCTGATTTATCACGTCCGTGATTTATCAATTCTCCACCAACGCAAGGTAGGGATCCGATTTATCGCGTCCGTGATTTATCAATTCCCCATCCACCAATACAAGAAAGAACAAACAACATGCAGACACAGAACCAGACACAGAAAACCTATCAGCATAACGTCTATCCTGACGAGCGTGGCCGTTTCGGAGACTTTGGTGGAAAATTCGTGCCTGAAAGCCTGATGGCAGCACTTGCAGAGTTGGAAGCCGCTTATGAGGAATCGCGTACAGACGAAGCGTTTCAGGCCGAACTTCGCTCACAACTCTCCAGCTTTGTCGGACGGCCAACCACATTACATTACGTGCCACGTTTCTCAGAGATGGTGGGATCGGGCGTCAAGATCTATCTCAAGCGTGAAGATCTGGCGCATACGGGAGCGCACAAGATCAACAATGCTCTGGGGCAGGGTTTGCTTGCGAAACGTATGGGCAAAAAGCGCATTATTGCTGAAACGGGAGCAGGTCAGCATGGAGTCGCCACGGCAACGGTCTGTGCGATGCTTGGACTACAATGCATCATTTACATGGGCGAGGTCGATATTCAGCGTCAATCGCTCAATGTGTTCCGTATGAAACTGCTGGGTGCGGAAGTGCGCTCCGTCTCCAGCGGCACAAAGACCTTGAAGGATGCCATTAATGAGGCTATTCGCGATTGGGTAACAAACGTTGAAACGACCTTCTACCTGTTCGGTACAGCGGCTGGTCCTCATCCCTATCCAAGAATTGTACGTGATTTTCAATCGATCATTGGGATAGAGGCTCGCAAGCAGATTTTAGAGCAAGAGGGACGCCTGCCCGATAGCATCTATGCCTGCGTTGGAGGTGGAAGTAACGCCATCGGTATCTTCTATCCATTCGCCGATGCAAAAGAAGTGCAACTGATCGGCGTTGAGGCCGGAGGGACAGATCTGGAAGTTGGACACCATGCTGCAACACTGGTCACAGGAAGGCCTGGCGTTCTGCATGGCACACTCAGCTACCTGATACAGAACGAGGATGGACAGGTGCTGGACACGCATAGCATCTCAGCGGGCCTTGATTATCCAGGGGTAGGACCGGAACATAGCTATCTCAAAGAGACGGGTCGTGCAAGCTACGCCTCTGCCAGCGATGAGACTGCCCTGCGTGGCTTGCAGGCACTCAGCCGCACAGAAGGCATCATTCCTGCCCTGGAGTCTGCACACGCCCTGGGCTATGTATTGGAACAGGGAGAGAAGGGATTGCTAACACCGGGATCGCTTATCGTGATTAACCTGTCGGGTCGAGGTGATAAAGATATGATTTCTGTCGCAAAGGCTCTTAATGTTAATCTGTGATAGAAAAGAGTTACAAGGAGAAGTAGATGCAGGCAACCAATGAGAATACAACCAATCCAGAGGCAGCCATCATACCTGCGCAACGGATCGTGAAAGCATTTGAACGTGCCCACGAAGAGGGGCGAGGTGTGCTGATTCCCTATTTTATGGCGGGCTACCCTTCAGCAGAACAGAGCGTCAAGATTGTACTTGCAGCAACGGAAGGGGGGGCTGATATCATCGAACTGGGTATGCCTTTTAGCGATCCTCTCGCGGATGGAGCGACTGTTCAGCATGCCGGACAGGTCGCGCTCGAACGGGGTATGACCATCAATGGCTGTATGCAGGTGGCACACCAGGTAGCAGCACAGTCAGATGTACCCTTAATTTTGATGGGGTATTATAATCCCATTCTGGCGTATGGCCTGGAGCGCTTTTGCAAGACCGCCAGGGAGAGCGGCGTCTGTGGCCTGATCGTGCCTGATCTCCCCACTGAAGAGGCGCTCCCCCTACGCGAGGCTGCCATGCGAGAAGGAATTACGCTGATCTTCCTGATCCCCCCAACGGCACCGAACGAGCGTATTGCACGTGTCGTGGAACTGACCGCAAGTGGGGCTGGAGGATTTATCTATTGTGTCTCGCTCAGTGGAGTCACCGGCTCACGAGACGAATTGCCACCTCATTTACATAAATTTATTGAGAGAGTCCGTGGCTATACGAATAGCAAGGGGATTCCGTTGGCGGTTGGCTTCGGGCTTTCAACGCCCCAGCATGTTGCCAGCATCACCAGTTATGTTGAAGGTGCGGTCGTAGGAAGTGCGTTGGTGAATCTGATTGACAGATATGAGGAAGATGGGCAAGTTGCTGCGGTAAGGCAGTATATCCAGAGTCTGGTGCAAAGATAGGGCACTGTAGCCATATCTTCTCTACCTTATAACGGGCAAACTTACTATATACTATGTTGCCATCATCCCTTACAATAGTTTCAGCACCCTCAAGCGGATCATATCGCTTCGCCGAGGGAATGCATGCACTTAAAACCCTAAAAGGTCAAATAAGGGCACATTGTTTATAAGCATAAGAGGTGCAATAAAACAGGAGGCCTTAGAGAAGGGATGATCTGGTATGTATTGTCGAGGTATTCGAGGGGCGACAACTGTAGAGCGTAATGATCGGGAGGAGATACTTGCAGCCACTACAGAACTTTTACAACTGCTGATCCTGCATAATGATCTGGCAACGGAGGATATCGCCAGCGCGATTTTCACCGTCACAGATGACCTGAATGCAGAATTTCCGGCAGTGGCGGCGCGAAGTCTGGGCTGGACAGAAACAGCACTGATGTGCGCACGCGAACTTCCTGTTCCCGGTAGTCTTGACAAATGTATTCGCGTGCTGCTTCATGTCAACACGGAACGTAGCGCTGCCGAGATACAACATATCTATATTCGCGGGGCAGTCACCTTGCGTCCAACATTGAGCATGGATCGCTAAAAGGCAATTTCTTCTCCGCAACACTCGTAGGGGTTGGGTTTACCACGCCCTGCGGCAACGGTGCTGCATATTCATAGTATAGTCCAAAGGAGTTTTTTTGCATGATCGTCGTAATGAAAGCATCCAGTAACAAGGAAAACGTCCAGCAAGTTTTAACGTTCTTAGGGAAGCATGGTTTAACAGGCCATCCCTCTGAAGGCGTCGAGCGTACCGTTATTGGTGTACTTGGTGGCGTTGGCCCTTCGGGCACACCGGGTAGCATTGGTGGCATCAATCCCAGCATTGGTGAGAGCATTGAGGGAATGCCTGGTGTCGAGAGTGTCCTGCGCGTCTCCAAGCCCTATAAGTTGGCTAGCCGCGAGTTCCATCCAGAAGACACCATTGTCAATATTCCTGTACCCCATGTCGCCTCTGGCAAGGTTGGAGTTGGTGGCAGCGAGATCGTGATGATGGCGGGCCCATGTACAGTCGAGAGCGAGCATCAGTTGATGACCACGGCAGAGGCCGTACGGAAAGAAGGTGCCGTCATTCTGCGTGGTGGTGCATTTAAGCCATCAACCTCTCCATATGGTTTTCGTGGCCTTGGAGAAGAGGGTTTGAAATTGCTGGCAAAGGCACGTTCAGAATTTGGTATGGCCATTATCACCGAAGTCATGACGCCAACCGATGTGGCAATGGTTAGTGAGTACGCTGATATTTTGCAGATTGGCACGCGCAACATGCAAAACTACATTCTGCTCGATGAGGTTGGACGCACTCAGAAACCTGTTGTGCTCAAACGTGGCATGTCGGCCACCATCGAAGAGTGGCTCCTGGCCGCTGAATACATCCTCGCCCATGGCAACCGTAACGTTATCCTCTGTGAGCGTGGTATTCGTACCTTCGAGAAGATCACGCGTAACACAATGGATATCAGTGCGATCCCTCTGATCAAGACCCTCTCACATTTGCCAATCATCTCCGATCCCAGTCAGGGAACGGGAAGACGTGACCTGGTTGGACCGATGTCGCTGGCCTCGCTGGCTGCTGGCACCGATGGCCTATTGATCGAGGTCCATCCCAATCCGGATGAGGCACTTAAAGATGGCGCTCAGTCTTTGACCATTGAGCAATTTAGAGAGTTGATGCCTAAAGCAGAGGCGATTGCGAGCGCAATTGGACGCAAGTTTGTGACAGCGTAGAGATAGCCATTCACACATTCCCCACATACGAGCATGATAATGCTCGTATGTGGGACTCTATCGAAAAAACCATAAATCGGAGAGAGCCATGCGAGAGCTGACCAACGCTGACGTAATTGCTGCCTGGTCCCACTACCCGGAGCAACTCATCGAAGGCTTCGGCGAGGAAGGGGATCTAGTCCGTCAATACCTTTTGAACCCAACCATTTTCACGCTCCTTGGAGATGTGAGAGGCAAACGCATTCTTGATGCAGGATGCGGGCAAGGCTATCTCTGTCGGCTTCTCGCGAGAAAAGGCGCGCGTGTGACAGGAGTTGAGCCAGCGGAAGCCTTCATCAGGTATGCTCTGCGTAGAGAAGAAAGTGACCAATTCGGGATTGAGTACGTGCAAGCAGATCTCTCAACCTGGACGCCACCACCTGATCCCTTCGATGCAATTATTGCTAACATGGTCTTGATGGATATTCCCGACTATGAGTCTGCCCTCAAAAGCTGTATAGCAGCACTGGCAAACCAGGGGGGACTCATTGTGTCCCTGCTGCACCCCTGTTTTGAAGAAGCCGGATCAGCGTGGAAGGGAAAAGGCTGTGTGGAGGTTCGAGAGTATTTTCGTGAGCGAGCCGTTAAACAGGATTGTGGCTACTTTATTCACCGTCCTCTCAGCACCTACCTCAACAGCATCATGAGCGCGGGTTGTCGCCTTCAAAAAATCATCGAGCCTCAATTAGAAGCCACTGTTGCTCAATTGCATCATGCCGAACGATACTGGTTGGTCCCAGGATACATCGTCATCTTTGCGACTCGCCTCCTCTGAGGAGACATGCGAGCGTTTTCAAATCGCTGGCGCATATCTTCGCCCAAACTCCAAATCGACTCATAACCCCGCCTCTCATCACGACGAACCGCCTAAAACTGGCGATGATATGAGTCAAACTGGCGATTTTACGGTCCTGCCCCCGAAGCATGGCTGGGAAAGCTGTAGTGGCCTCCTACTCGGCGGATAACAACACGATATTGCCATCGGGATCATTGATCATCGCGAAGTAGACGCCGCCAGTAGCATCAATGTGGTATCGGGGATGCCCGAAACTATCCAATTGGCCTCTCAGTGCGAAAACGTCGAAAAGATACGACGTACCATATAACTAGCAAATTTGTACCCAGAAAGTGGAAAGTTCACTCTTGTAGTGAATTGTCTCATCTGGCCTCTAGAGCAGACCGGGTAGTCCCGCCTCTTTTGAAAGACGCTGGAAGACCATCTCTTTTCATCAGTGGGATCCTTCGTTTTCAGATACGCTCTGACTTTGTCTTCCAATCCAGTTAATATGCATCTGCACATAATACTGTTGCTCCATTCCTGGTACGTGCTGCGAAGTGAACACACCTCGCCAGCGTTCGTCTTCTTTATCAGAAAACTCCCAGGTATGCCAAGCTATCAATTCACTACTTCCCTCACCCGTACATTGCCAACCAGCTTGCTCAAGTTGGCGTGCATAATGAGACGAGAGTTTAGAAAGTGCCAGCTCATCCTTTATGTCTAGTATTGCAAACGTAGCAGCAAATTCTGAGTTACTTCCTCCATCAGCTTGCTGCTGTACGCCCATCGGTGGCTCCAATGGAGGAATGAGACGACTGACATCCATGAAAATTTCGGATGATTGCATACAAGGAGAGAAACGGCTTCGAGCGTCGATATGCAGCCTAACCTCTGTTTTTCCGCCTTTCCCCTCCTCTTTGAAAAGAGAGACCCCCAACGCAGGACCGCGTTGTCCCTTACAGAATGTTACATAGGTTACTGAACGGTGAAAGCTATCTACAAAACCACCTTCTCTCTGCTTTCTCTGTCTTCGCAAGACATCAGGTTCAGACCAGCCAGCCGCGTGCATCCACTCCGTGTAGAAAGCACCAATCTCAGCAGGTGATTGATCCGTATCGAGTACAATCTGCATCGTCTCAGGGCTGCTTATAAAGCTGCCTACTATTCGACTCTTTTCAGGAAGAGGAAAATCGAATGGAAGCGAAGCAGGAAGACTTCCAGCCAGTAGTTGGGCATCGCTTGCCTCTGGACGAAAAGCAGGAGCAAGGAGACGGAGAGCAATTTCGCGTAGTTGTACCTCATTTTCTTGAGGTGATGGCATGTTTTGAGTCATTCACAGAGCCTCCTGTCATGCGTCAGATAAAAATACTGTTTGCCAGATCACCTACTACGTTACCGAATGCCTTCAGCAGATTGCCTCTACCACAATAAAAGAGCAGAATGAAAGGCTTAAAGCCCTATTGACCTTCCAGTATCTTTTCACGAAAAACGTCACATCTCTGCGGACAGAGAGATCAATGAAGATCATCTATTGTGTGTATGAATAGTAGTAGTATACGATCTTCCTATGGAGATACACGTACCATATAATAGCACTTATATGGTACGCTTTACGCTCATTGCCAGAGAACCAAATTTACCTGTTAGCTTGTTAGGTATTAGTTGCAAAAAGGTGTCAGATGCTGTGTGTCAGGAAATGACGCTCCCACACAAACTACAGAAGCGTCGATTCATCTGCTCGCGTCCACAATGAGGGCAGCGAACCAGTTGCGCGGTATCCTTTGCATTTCCTGTAGAACGTGAAGCACCACTATCAGTACCAGATGCATTAGCAGAACTACTACTGGCAGCTCCCGGCGCACCCGGTTTGCGTGGATAGCGTCCCTCCAGGATATCGTTATAACCACGGGTCTCGGCCCAATTGATAATCTCGCGGGCACGTACAATGGTCAAGGGATGACTGAGAGGCGTTACCATTAACATTTTGTACATGCGATCAAGCATATTAGAATCAACTTCCTCATAGAGGTTGGCCTGCTTCAGAAACTCACGGGCATCCATCTGGTCCTTTTGAAACAACGTTCCACCACAGAGCTTCATCATCAACGTCAACATAACATGCGGATCCTGCACGACCAATAAGGCTGAACGGTCAGCAGTGAACTCCGATTTACGATCCCATTCCAGGAAAGCGCCTTCCAGGCTACGTCCAACCAGGCGACCAATGCCCAGCGTCATATCACCAATGATGGTCAGCAGAAATCCGATACCACGCGCCATCGTCTTATACAAAACATGGCCTGATTTGATATGCCCAAGTTCATGAGCAATCACAGCCAACACCTCATCTTCGCTCATGAGATCAAGGAGGCCCGTTGTCACCACAATAAAAGGATGATCGTGACCACTGGTATAGGCATTGGGAACCGGATATTGAGCCACATAAAGTTCTGGTTCCGGAATATCGAGGATTGCGCAGGCTTCTTGTAATTGTGCATACAATTGAGGACATTGCAACGGGGAAACGCGTACCATCTGGGCCACGTGTTCAATATAGGCTACACGTTCAGGGAGCAATTCAATAAACTTACGCACCGCAATATCCAGGCCCGGCACGCGCTGCAAAGCGCCAAGTGCCGCCCGATCATAAGGATGTTGTAGCACGATCGGGTCCAGACCAGGAAAGCGGCGTCGCGCCTTCGGCTGAGCAGTCGACATAGAAGGCTCCTTCTACTTCATTATAGGGTTTAAAATCATTTCTTTTTTAAAAACACTTTCACATATGAGAAATGATTGTAGCCTTATTTTCTTTTTGCTGGTCACAACTCAAATTCGATCACAAGTTCAGGCAATTTGAGTTGAGCCTTGTTATAGCAAAACAGGCGGATTGCTTGCGCCACGATCTCATTATCGCGTGGCTGATGCAATTTTTCATGCTGCACCACACGGCGCGTCGTTACCTGTATACGCCATACGCCATCAATACGTTTGAGGCCCGCTGGTGTTGCAACGCGTAAAAGGGTTGCAACGCGGGGAGATCGACGATTAACGATTTTCAGAATGTCTGCCCAATTTTCATAGATGACCGACGTAAACTGCTCTGAGAATTCGTCATAGCGGGCATGCGGCTTTTTCTTCTCCACAGGGGCCTCCTCGTTGAACTCAAGGTACTGGCACTACCTCAAGTATATCATATTGAAGGGGCTTTAGTTGTCATCGAGCAGCAGCTCAGGCTCGCCATCATCATTATCGGTGGAATCAGGATACCATGAACGATTAAGCCAGGAAGCAGGGGTAGAAGTTGGGGTAGAAGCCGTTGCTTCCTCTTTAACGGGTGGGCATTGTTCTAACTCAAGCGTGATTCTTTTAAGGGACGACTGTAAACTCTTAAGAGTATTGAGTGCCTCAAGCGAGGTATCAACTCCCTCACGCTCCTCTTTCTGGATATTTTCTTTGAGTAGTTGTATCTGAGTGGTGAGTTGGGTATGAAGTTTGTGTAGCTGCTGGCAGCGATCAGGGCTGATACTCACGGCGTACCTCTTCTCTTTTTTTTGACGGTTGCAGGCATTTTTCTAGAAATTCGCAACGCAATGGGAGCTTCTTTACGGCTCCCACGTCTATCCTAACACCAGAGAACACAAAACGCAAGGGTCAGAACTTATAGCACGTAAATACAATACAACCAAATTAACTGAGCAGAACAGGAAAGACAGCGAAAATAGCGAAGTTACAACGATGCTATTTGCGAATCTGTTATAATCACTCTGGTTACCTATTCTACTTTATTGTCACTGCACTCTAGATACGTACGAAGGATGAACATGACAAACTCCGAGGATTGATCACAGAAGCAAATGAAGAGGAAGCACTCTACCTTACTCAGAACTTACAGGATGTTATCGAAGTACAGGCGGTGGCTGAAACATTGGCCGACACAAACATTGAACATCTGAAAGAAATAGAAGTCCTTATTCCATTCATTCATACAAAAGTTGGGCCAGCCGAACTTGAGGCCATGCCAAACCTCAAATTCATTGCCACGCGTTCTACAGGCTATGATCATATCGATATCGCTGCGGCAAAGGAGCGCGGGATTATTGTCGCTAACGTCCCCGGCTATGGGGAAACGGCGGTGGCCGAATTTACCTTTGCCTTGATGCTGACACTTTCACGCAAAGTCCATCAAGCATACGCACGTACACAGCGCAGCGATTATACACTGGAAGGACTGCGTGGATTTGATCTTTATCACAAGACACTGGGAGTAGTGGGTGCCGGAGCAATTGGCCTGCATGTGATACGGATCGCGACCGGCTTTGGCATGAACGTCCTGGCTTACGATGTTATGCAAAATCGTTTGCTCTCAGAAGTCCTTGGTTTCCGCTATGTTTCACTCAACGACCTGCTCTCGCAGTCAGACATTATTACATTACATGCGCCAGCTATCGCTCCTACATACCATATGCTCAATAAAGAGACATTTGCGCATGTTAAACGTGGGGCATACCTGATCAATACCGCACGCGGATCGCTCATCGATACGACAGCACTCGCATGGGCGCTGGATACAGAAATCCTGGCCGGAGCTGCTCTGGATGCAACCGAGGGCGAAGAGTTTCTACACCATGAGGAAGAATTACTGAATCAGGCCGATGCCGAGGAAAAGTTGAAACTCCTGGTACGCAATCAGGTTCTGCAACGTCGACCCAATGTGATCATCACACCGCATATTGCCTTCGATTCGGAAGAGGCACTACGCCGTATTCAGGACACCACTATAGAGAACGTCAAAGCATTCCTGGCACAGACACCAGCCAATACAGTAACGGTATAATACAATTATCGTCTGAACGTTCTAAGGAAGAAGGGCTTTCTGTGCTGCCGTATAAAAAGCCTGCGCACCAGCAGTAACCGTGGACTGCTTAAAGCTAACATGACCGGCATCATTGCCAAAAATGGTGGCAACCTGACTGGCATTGGGAGGATCCAGAACTTCTTTTACCCTTACCATATTACCAGCCGAGATAGCATTTGTAAAAGTAACCTCTTGCTTTTGCGCAACAGTCAGACCAGGGGCGAGGAGAATCTGAGCCTTCTGGGCACCAGGTATACCACGTTCAATGCCAAAGGATTTAATCCCATTGGGATCATTTATAATGAAATCAATGAAATTTGCCCCCTGGGTGATAAATGGTGTATTTGCTGCAATAGAGAGTAGCTGAGAAGGCTTAAAATATAAACCAGCGCCAGGTCCAGATGGTATGGGTAAAAAGTCTAACTTATGCTTTGTCAATGCCTGATACGCTTCAAACTCGTTGGAGTGCGGAAGGGCAAAAACAGCAAGGCCGTGCACGAGAGACGAATTGGTAGGTCCACTCGCCCCTGAAGCTGCCTGCTGGACACTCGCCGGCACACATCCACCATTAGCACGCAACTTGCTCCAATACTCAAACCAATCCTCAACATCCTGCACATCAAAGGCCAGTCTTCCATCTACCGTATAAAGCTCTTTTCCTCTCTGGCGCACCCAGATTTCAAAGACGGAGATGTCTCCACTAGAATCGGAAGAGCCATACACCTTTTTGCCAAAAGCATTTGCGATCTCAGTCATATATTGAGCATATGTCTCCCAACTCAGTGTAGCCGGAAGAGCACCAACCCCCGCTTTATCAAGTAAGACTGTATCATAGATAAGGCACTGATAATTTCCCCCTAATGGTATCCCATAAATAGAATTGTTGGCTTTGCTTCCATCAAGCATGATTGGATCAAAATCAGACAGGTCAATGGTTTGATCATAAATGAGCTGGGTCATATCAAGCAACAAGCCAGTTTTGACGTATTTTGATAGATATCTCATATCCATCTGAATCAGATCTGGAACATTTTTTGCCGCAATATCCGTATCAAGCTCAGGCCACATCTTATTAAACGCCATATAGCGTGTAGTAATCGTGATCGCAGGATGCTGACTATGAAAGGATTTTATTGCTTTCTGGGTCAGTTTATCACGCGTTGCCGTTCCCCAAAAAAGCATGTGCATATTGGCTGAAGAACTTTGTATAGCAGAGGGAGCCGTGCTATCGCAGGCGGCGAGTCCAAGAACGGAAGCACTCGCCAGACCACCAAGCCCTATTTTGATCACATTTCTTCGACTATAGAGATCACTCATAAAATACATACACTCCTTTTCCATCTATGTAATCGTCTATCTTTCTATGGGAGCAAAACCTGTTTATTGATCTACTGGCCGATCATCTGATGAGAAGCTTCTCCCTTGCGCACCAACTACATCGGTGAGCTGACGTACAATAGACTCCAATTGGGCCGCAGCCTCATCGGTAGACTTTGCACCAGATGTAAGCTGTTCCATTGCACGCGTTGTCACACGCAAGGCTGCCGCTAATTTCTCGTTTGCACTCTCTTGATGTTTGACCGCAAGATCAACATATTTCGCCGCCTCCGCAATCTCTTTTAAGGATTGATTTAACCTGAAATCTTGAAAGTTGTTCGGTCGCCGCGTCAATTCTACACTAAGATTCGTAAGGCGTTGCGCTGCGATACTTGCAGCATTTGTATAATATCTGATCGATTGCAATGCCACCTGAGAAGCCTCAACCATCCACGATTGCTCAGTAGCAACCACCTGTTCTTCACCCGCAAGCGTCTTTAGAGAGAGACTGTTTTTCCGCAAAGATGTAACGGAGCGCGTGATCGGTCCCGTAATACGTCCCCCCACCTGCAAACCAATAAACAAAGCCAGTAACAGCATCACAGTGACAACGATAAAAATACTCAATAACTGTTCATCCGCAAGTCCCGTCACAGTACTGAGAGGCTTGAGAACATAATAGGTCCAGGGCACAACAGTACTTGTATACCTGGCCGCCTCAAAGGTCTGGTCCCGATCTATCGGATCAAACGAAAAGATGAGCGGGGACTGCGCGTTATTCTGAATACTGCTCAGCTTATCATCTGCAGAAGCCACAACCACTCTCGTCGCATTCCCATAGAGATTCTCATCTTTAATTTGCTGCTGAAAAGCCTGAGGTAGTGGGGCAATCGCATTAAAGAGATACTGCGGGCGCTGGAAGCCGGAATGATCAGGATTGGTGTAGGCAATACGCACACCGTGTTGGTCAAGAACAAAAGCATAGCTGCCCGCTCCTTCCTGCTGTGGAGTGGCATCAACAGGTTGCCAGAGCCGATGCAGGCTAAGTGAGGCACGGATAATCCCTGTCGGTTGTAAATGATTATCAACAACACGGGCGTAAAGATCAACCGATGGATTATTAGCCAGAGGATCAAAGAAAACATCTGAGACCAGCACTCTTGGAGTTGCTTTAATTTGTTGCGTCAAACCCGGTAAAATAAGATATTTTCCATGTAAAGCTGGCGCTGTTGGGTAAGATAAAATCACATTGTTATGAAAGTCAAGGATTGATATGCTGATGTAATCTGCTACGTCTCGATGCAAAGCTGTGAAAAGCGTATTAGAAGCGGCAGCTTTGCTATTCTGGTCACCCGCCAACATATTCTTGATAGAATTTGATTCACTTAATGTCTCTACGTCATTGAGGCGTTCAGCAAGATATGTATCAATCAATTGAACATGCGTCTGCGCATCTCTTTCCATATCCGCACTGATCTGAGATATCAGCGATGGTCGCAAGAATACTTCTATACCACCAATGGTTACCAGAAGAGGAATAATAGCTACAGCTACCAGAAGAAGCGATATGTAAATGGACAGAGAGAAACGCTTCTTTGGAGCATGAGCGATAAGATACCGGGACATAAAATACACCAATCCTTTACTAAACGACTATTGATGAATGAGACCAACGCTCTCCAAATCCGCAAGTAGAGCCACGGTTTCCTGTGGATGCCGTCTCAGCAGAAATGACAACTCCTGCGTCGAACGCTTTCCATCAATTAACAAAAACAATTGTCGGTGTATACGTGACAGGCCTAAACGTTGAAAATCGGGGAGTGCACCTTGCACGTATTGAGAACGATAGGGAACAATGTTCACAGACAAATATTCACCCGAACTTTCCTGTGTATTTCTCCATTGAGTACCCTTATTTTCTGTACGGGGAGCAGGCAGAGCAACAGGAGGGGGGGAAGTGGGAGAAACAGGCTCAAATACAAAATGGCAACGGGTCCACATCACAAGTTTTTTAAACGCATCAGCACCTCGTAATTGACCTACAATCGCATCTACTACCTGCCCATCGCGAAATGCAATTTTTCCCTCCTCAGATATGCCCTCAGTAGCATCACGCTGCACGGTCAACAACCCGGTTTTACGAACAAGCTGAAGAGCTTGAATCACATCAGCTAGTTTATTTGTGGCTGTTCCACGTGTTTTCATGGTTTATCATTCCACTCAGCAGCATTATGCTTAGATTCGCGAATGTACTTATCTCCCACGAAAAACCCTTCCCGTTACCCCCACTCCTCCCGATAAACTGCCGATCATCCTTCGTTTTACTACGTACCGGATTACCTGCATAGAGGAATTGTTGTATGGAAGTGGGCAAGGCTGCCATTGAGATTAAAATACCATCTGGAGGCGATCAAATATCTTTTTGTCAGGCATAAAATTGGCTCTCGACAGCGTGAATATTTTCACAACCAGTAGAGCCAGATAATATGGGTTGAGTGTGCTTCCTTGACGGCCTCATCGCCTTACTCGATTACTAAAAATATGCTTCTTACACTCAATGAGTAATTTAATATCAAAATTTCGACTGTGAAAAGTAGCAAATTAATATTTGCATTTATGCATAATAGCACAAGACAATTTGCTTGTCAACATATCTGAAATGGCATAGGAACGAAGTATCATTCGCACTTATTCCATAGAGTCGTTTTGGAGTTATATTGATACGGCGCTATATTTTGTGATAGATACTACCGTATCAATATAACTCCTTTAAAACATGAGCGAAATGTTTTTCATTCATGCTTAAACAATAGAAGCGTTTTATCTACTCATTCCAGGAAGATGAACCCGCCGCTGGTAGGAGGGTATCCACCAGCCAGCGCTTCTGCGCATTTGTACTTAATGGATAAAGATCCATCAGATCGTGTTCGAATCATAGAACTCTTCCTGGCTCAGATTTTGCTGCTCCAACTTTGCCTGATCCTCTACACAACGTGATGCCCAGGGAATGGCCTCCAGACGCTTCTCGGGGATAAACTTTCCACAGCCCACACAACGTCCATAGGTGCCATCTTCAATCCGTTTGAGCGCTGCTTCCACTTCGGTAAGCAGCGCTCGCTCGTTAACAGCAGTTGATTGTTCCTGTTGCGTCTCCAGAAAATCCACTGCAGTTTCTTCAAAATCCTGTGGACCTTCGCTGGCCTGAATAGGATCAACCGGTGTCGGATAGGCTTCAGTTAAATCACCTATTTGCTGCTTCAACTCTGTTTGCTTTGCCTCAAGTCGCTCTTTCATACGTTGGATATCAATGGTCATTCCTTTTGCTTCCTTTCTCTATTTGCGTTGCTCTTGTTCTTAGAGATGAATTATTGATGAGTCATCAGAGAACAGAACATGTTGCTGATTTGCCCTTTTCCCGATATTATACGTTACAGCAGCCTTCTCAGTCTCATCACGGCGCATAACATGTCTCCTTCTTGCTTTATGTGCTATGCTTATCAAGAGCGACGTTGCTACGATACAATTTTTATAAGGATACTGATATGACAGCACCACAAATTCCACAACAACCTGGCGGTGATCCTGGACGGGGCATATACCCAGACATAGAGCCGGGAGTTCCCTCGATCTTTAGTGATTTCGACCTCTACCTGTTTGGTCAAGGCAAACAGTATTATATTTATGAAAATTTTGGCGCTCACATACGCACAATCAATGGAACCACGGGCGTCAATTTTGCCGTCTGGGCACCTCATGCACGCTCTGTCTCCGTAATTGGCGACTTTAACAACTGGAATCGTAGCGCTACTCCCATGTATCAGCGCCATATCGATCTGGGGGTGTGGGAATGCTTTGTGCCAGGCTTGCATATTGGTGCTATCTATAAATATTCTATCTACTCTCATGTGGATAATTATACTGTCGATAAAACTGATCCTTATGGATTCTCCTACGAACTACGTCCAAATACAGCAAGTATCGTCGCAGATATCCATCAACACCGCTGGCAAGACGCCGATTGGATGCAACAGAGAACTCAGTTTCAGCCGCTCCAGGCACCACTCTCCACCTACGAAGTACATCTCGGTTCGTGGCGGCATGTGCTGGAACGTCACCAGGAAGGCGCGGCAGAGGAAGACCGCTTTATGACCTATCGCGAACTGGCTCACGTGCTCGCTGACTATGTGAAGGATCTGGGTTTTACGCATATCGAACTGCTCCCTATTACAGAATATCCCTTCGATGGCTCCTGGGGCTATCAGGCTACAGGCTACTTCGCCCCAACCAGTCGCTTTGGTACAGCAGAAGATTTCCAGTATTTCGTCGATTATATGCACCAGCAAGGTATTGGCGTGCTACTCGATTGGGTTCCTTCACACTTTCCTAAAGATGGACATTCCCTGAGCTACTTTGATGGCACCCATCTGTACGAATATGCGAATTCGCGTAAAGGTGAACACAAACAGTGGGGCACCTATGTCTTTGATTATGGACGCAGCGAGGTACGCAATTTCCTGATTGCCAGCGCCCTCTTCTGGTTGCGCGAGTACCATATCGATGGGCTGCGCGTCGATGCCGTTGCATCTATGCTCTACCTCGACTACATGCGCGATCCAGGCGAATGGGACGCCAATCAATATGGAGGCCGTGAGCATCTGGAGGCGGTCGATTTCTTACGCCAATTAAATGAAGCGGTCTATGACCAGGTCCCTGGCACCATTACCATTGCAGAGGAGTCGACTTCGTGGCCCCTGGTGTCACGTCCAACCTATGTCGGTGGTCTCGGCTTTACGCTGAAATGGAATATGGGCTGGATGCACGATATGCTGGAATATATGCACCTGGACCCCATCTATCGACGCTATCACCATAACAACATCACCTTCTCGTTGATGTATGCCTATTCCGAGAATTTTGTGTTACCACTCTCACATGATGAAGTGGTCCATCTTAAAGGTTCAATGATCACAAAAATGCCCGGTGACCTCTGGCAGAAATTCGCGAACCTGCGTGCATTTTATGGCTATATGTGGGGCCATCCCGGCAAGAAGCTGCTCTTTATGGGCGGCGAGTTTGGACAATGGCATGAGTGGGACTACAAACAGAGCCTCGATTGGCACCTTCTGGCCTCCCCAAGCGATCCGCGCCATCGTCAATTACAAGATTTTATGCGCGACCTGAACCAGATGTACCACGATGAACCTGCATTAAATGTCCTTGATAGTGATCCTGAGGGCTTCTCCTGGATCGATCCACATGACTCGGACAATAGCGTCATCTCATTTATGCGCCGCAGTAAAGATGTACAAGAGACACTCGTGTTTGTATGTAACTTCACGCCCGTTCCCCGTTATGGCTATCGTCTGGGCGTACCCGAGGCTGGTGACTATTACGAAGTCATTAATAGCGACGATGACCGCTATGGTGGCAGTGGGTTGGTAAACAAGCAGGCTATGCCGAGTGGAGCAATGTACTGGCAATCCTGTCCACATTCAATCCTACTCACACTCCCTCCTCTGGCAACAATTGTGTTAAAATACCATGCGAGCGAGGAAAAGAAAAGCTCTTAAATAGAAAAGAGAGGAAGTCACGACCCCTATGAGTCGTAATCATAACCCTGACAAAAAGTCTACTGGAACGCCGAATAATCGCGATCGCAAAGCGGCTCGCTCTTCATCGCGCTATCGCTCAGCCAATAATCAGAATGGTCGTATTACCGAGGATGAACGCCTGCTCCGCCGTCCTACGCAACCTCTGGTCAGTCCAAACGATCCGGTCCCTCAAGAACAGGTCAAGGAGGAACAACATGCCCTCGACCGCGCCCTCCACCTCGATTTCACCTTGACCGATCCCTGGCGCGTCTTTCGCATTATGAGTGAGTTCGTGGATGGCTTTGATGCCCTCGCACATATCCCTCCCTCGGTCGCTTTCTTTGGTTCAGCACGCCTGAAACCTGATTCGCCTGCATACCAGGCTGCTGAGGAGACCGCACGCCTGCTGGCAAAAGAGGGCTTCGGCATCATCACCGGTGGTGGCCCTGGCATTATGGAAGCCGCCAACAAAGGTGCCCATGAGGATGGCTCTTGTTCAATTGGCTGCAATATCGAACTCCCTTTTGAGCAAGCGTCAAATCCGTACCTGGATATCTCTGTTGACTTTAGTTACTTCTTTGTGCGCAAAACCATGTTCATCAAATACTCGGAAGCCTTTATCATTTTTCCCGGTGGCTTTGGTACAATGGATGAGCTATTCGAGGCATTGACCCTGATCCAGACAAAAAAGGTCAACCACTTCCCGGTGATTCTCTATGACTCCACATTCTGGGGCGGAATGGTCGATTGGATTAATAAAGCCATGGTCGAGATGGGAACTGTCTCGCCAGAAGATGTGCAACTGCTCCGCCTCTGCGATACTCCTGAGGAGATCTGTCAAATTGTAGTTGATTCGTATCAAGAGAGTTATCACCAGGACCATTCAAACCGGGCTAATTATCGAGACCAATCAATTCGCTAAGATATGTGTAATACACGTTTCACCGCAACATTCGCTAATTTATACGGTGTTTACACGTATCGCACGTTTATAATACGCCATCTGTGTAGCTGACTCTTCAACGCCCACCATAATCGTATGCAAATTTGCGGTATCGTACTCAGCGAGCGCTTTGAGCAGTTCGGAACAGATGTATTCGGCGATGCGTTCAGCCGTCGAATTATCGATGGGAAGCTCGACGACATCAATACGGGGAAAGAGATAGCGTTTATCCTGGAAGTGGATCTCCCATGTATTCTCCTCAAGATGCAGTTGTAAGTGAGGATTGTGCATTGGCAACAGAAAGTGGTGGTTGAGGTGGCGGCAGATCTCTCTGGTGAGGCGTTTGAGAATTGTGAAATCAAAGACCAGTTTATCCTTCCCCAATTCCCCCTCGATCTCGACCAGCACGCCATAATTGTGCCCATGCAATCGTTCACATTTGCCCCCAAAAGTGATAAAATGGGCGGCACTAAAGCGCAAATAGCCCCCCTCGATCTTGACCTTACGCATTACACCTTCACTAGCCATAACCAGAACTCCGTTTCATCTGCAAAATGTTTTTCCCTTCTTTCTGTCAGGATATCATGAATGGCACAGAGAAACAAGCTAAGGAGACAACATTCGCCCAACCGATATTTATACATTTATCGCCAATCTGAATAACCCAGGGGATTTACCACCTGAATACCAATTGCACGATGTTTGTGATAATATGAACGGGTGTTCTTCCACTAAGGAAGGGCTGAGTTGATTTTCATATGGAGGTTTGGAAGATGGCCCTATCAGAGCAAGACGTTTTCGTTCTATCGGAGCGTACTCTATCCAACGTAATCGATCAGATCCAGGATCAGCAGTGGGACCAGACAACGCCGGACTGGTTTCAAACCGGGCGGCAGGGCAAGGTTACTCTCCGCACTATCATCAATTACCACGCCTTTGATTCGGCCTGGGTTCCCGATGTCCTTGCAGGCAAAACCTCAGCCGAAGTTGGCAATACCTATGATGGTGATCTCCTGGGCAACAATCCCAAAGGAAGCTACCGCCGCTACAGTGAACGGGCTATTGCCGCTACCATCGACTTGAAGGACCCGGAGAAGATGGTTCACCTTTCCTACGGGGATTATCCCGCCCGTGAGTATTTCAAGCACATCACGAGCTTCCGAGGATTCCGTGCCTATGACATCGCCAAATGGATCGGTGTTGACACAACGCTGCCGCCTGAGTTCGTTCAGGGTCTCTGGGACGAAATTATCCCTGAAATCGAAACGTGGCGACAGATAGGCGTTTTCGGTCCCCCGGTTGTGGTGCCAGTCGATGCCCCGCTTCAGGATCGCCTTCTTGGGATGGTCGGACGTGATCCCAGGCCTCTGGCAGGATAAGCTGCGCCCCTCTTTAGCATTACATGGTTTGAACAAGTCTGGCTCTACATAAATTTCGATATGAAGCGGGCAATGAGCATGGAAGACAGAAGAGAAGGAGAATTACCGTGACGCCTGACACCATATTTGCCGAACCCAAACTGGCCGAAATCTATGACCTCCTTATACTGGCAAAAGCCGAGTGGCAGTTGAGCGTACCGGAGTTCTCGCTCTACGCGCCGCTTGTTGTGGCAAAATGAGAAAGGGGAAAGCGTTCGTAGCCTTTCCCATCCTTCTTGAAAAGAAAGGTTTCCTGTATGTTCACATCACTTCCCCAGACGAGCGAAGCGTTTGAATGTTTAAGCTGGGCAGAGATTGAACCCTGGTACCGGGAGTTACTGGAGAGTCCTCTTGCATCGGAAACGCTCCAGCCCTGGATGGTCCAATGGTCGGATTTGAGCGCACTCGTCAATGAGACGATGATGCGCCTGGATATCGGCTGCACAACGAACACGGCGGACGAGGAGCGTCCCCGACGCAAGCAGCGGTTCATGGAAGAAGTCTCTACTCCACAGCAGGCGCTGGATCAGCAGATCAAAGAGCGTCTGCTGGCCAGCAGACTGGAGCCGGAGGGGTTTGCGCTTCCGCTGCGTAATCTACGTGCCGAGGCGGCGCTTTACCGCGAAGAGAATCTGCCACTGTTGAATGAAGATAAGGCTCTGGATGACGAATACTACCAGATTGGCGGGGCACAAATGATCACGTGGGACGGGGAAGAGATACCAAAAACCACCGTGGAACATGTCCTGTTTCACCCTGATCGCACACAACGAGAACAAGCCTGGCGTGCTATTGCGGAGCGTGAAGCTGAAGATCGCGAAAAGCTCGATGCACTCTGGATGAAAAAGATGCATGTGCGCCAGCAGATTGCGCACAACGCCGGTTATGAGAACTACCGCGATTATCGCTGGCGACAATTGCTGCGCTTTGATTATACCCCAGATGATTGCAAGACATTCCACAGGGCTGTTGAGCAGGTTATCGTGCCAGCAGCCAGCCAGCTCTCCGAGAAACGCCGGAAGCTGCTCGGTGTGGAGAAACTGCGCCCCTGGGATATGCAGGTCGATCCACGGGCGAGCGAGGCACCGCGCCCTATCTCTGATGTCGATGGATTGCTGCGACAGTGCATCCCCGTTTTTCAGCAGATCGATCCCCAACTGAGAAGCTACTTTGAGACCATGCTTCAGGAGCAGCTTTTCGATCTGGAGGAGCGCCCAAACAAAGCGGACGATGGCTACAATCTGCCGCTAGAGGTTAGACGCCGTCCTTTCATTTTTGGGCACGTGAATTCGATTACCGACGTTGTGCCGTTGATCTTTCACGAAATGGGGCATGCCTTCCACGTCTTTGAGACCATCCCTCTGCCTTACATTCACCAGCGAAAAGAGGAGGCCATACCACTAGAGTTTGGCGAGGTTGCATCAACCAGCATGGAATTTATTGGGGCCATGCATCTTCACGAGGCCAGCCTTTGTACAGAACAGGAAGCGGCCCGCCTGCGCATCCAGCACCTGGAAAATATGCTTACAAGCTACTTGCCAATCATTGTTATGGGCGATGCCTTCCAGCACTGGGTTTACGATCACCCCAAACAAGGAATGGATCCAGAGCAGTGCCGCCAGAAGTGGACAGAACTCTCGCAACGCTATCAACCAGCAATCGACTGGAACGGCCTGGAGAGAGAATGTGGAAGTCGCTGGCAAGGGGTGCTGCACTACTATTGCCTTCCATTCTACTTCATCGAATACGCCTTTGCCGCGTTAGGCGCTTTGCAGATCTGGGACAACTATCTCCACGATCAAGAGACAGCGATCCGCCAGTATCGTTTCGCGCTCTCTCTGGGTGCGACAAGAACGGTGCCTGAAACTCTATGAGGCGGCTGGAGCAAGATTTGCCTTTGACACGGGTATGCTTGAGTATGTGGTGCAGTTGATCTCCCGGACTGTAGAAGAGCTAGAGGCGCAAGTGTAACGAAACGCCTGCATCCCACTCCAGTATGGAAACGTTGAGATGAATTTGGTGCACATTTTGCCCTTTTCTGTCGTGTTGCTGTGCATCTCGCTCCATTGGAATGTTGTCTTTCAGAACGCAGATTGGTATGAGAATATCAGCATTCGTTCCCTGAATGGGATAATTTTTCGCGCTCCACACGGCTCCCTCACGTTCCTCGTTAAGCTCATTCTATGGGAAGAACGTTGGCATCCAGATAGCGTTTTTGTCATTTTTGTCACTGGTTCCTGTTCACGAGTGTAATCCCGCGCCAGATGCGTGTGGTGCTCGTACGGTCAGTGCAACATCCTCGCGCCTTTACCTGTGCAGCAAAGGCTCGCCGAGGAAGAGGAACATGTTCCTGAGATGATGCTATCCATTGTGTATAGCTTTGCCAAAGATCACTGATCCGGCACCAGGCGAGTGGATGTAGTTCACAGCAGGCATCAAGAAACGCTTGCAAATGATCATTCTCGGAGAGAGCGGGATTGCCCGCTTCGTGAAAAGGGAGCGCCCCTTTTTCCATACGATGCTCTTCGCTGCGCGAGTCTGGAATCTCTTCTTCGGCTGATTTCAGAATCTGCTTCACCTTGAGTCCACGCCTGTTTCTGGAGAAGCTGAGTTCTAAGCGCACGCGTGGCAGTCGTTTTGGGATGTGTTTCCCCCAGCGTCTGTGAGCGAATCAAGAGAGCACGTTCGACAAGAGAGATTGCCTCGCTCAAGCTATCCTGCTTCTGTCGGAAGATGGCGAGGTCATGGAGCGTTTGTGCTGTCTCAGGATGGTGCTGACCAAGATGCTGTTCTCGAATGGTGAACACGTGCAGATAGAGTGGTTCTGCCTCCGCATATTTGCCTTGCTCTCGGTAGAAGTTCGCCAGACCGTTGAGCGAGGCCGCGACATCGGGATGATCAGGACCCAGAACCCGCTCCCAGATCTGCAATGCTTGCTGATAGAGTGGTTTTGCCTCGACATACTTACCTCGATCAGAGTAAAATTCTGCCAGGTTGCTAAGCGAGGCCGCGACATCGGGATGATCAGGACCCAGGGCCTGCTCTCGAAGACGCAACGCACGTTGTAAGAGCGATTCCGCTTGTGTATATTTGCCCTGCTCGAAGTAGAGAATCGCTATATTATTGAGTGTAGAGGCTACTAAGGGATGATCCGGTCCTTGGGCTTGTTCCCGGAGATGCAACGCACGCTGATAGAGCGGTTCTGCTTCCTCGTATTTACCGAGTCTTCGGTAGAGATTAGCCAAATTGTTAAGCACACGAGCTATATCGGGGTGGTCAGGACCCTGGGTCTGCTCCCAGATGCGCAATGCACGCTGATAGAGTGGTTCCACCTGCGTATACTTACCCTGCCCTCGGTAGAGGATTGCCAGATAGTTGAGCGAGGTAGCGACATCGGGATGATCAGGACCCAGAATCTGCTCCTGGAGGTACAACGCACGCTGTAAGAGCGATTCCGCCTGCCCGTACTGTCCTCGTGCACGTAGATACTGAGCTGTCTTGTAAGCTAAGGAGGCCAGAGCAAGGGATTCCTCCGATGTTGTGGCTCGCTCTAAGCAGAGCAGAGCGTGTGGCAATAGTTGCTCACCCTGCTTCCAGGCAGCGTACTCCGTCGTAGGCAGTATTTCGGGAAATGCTGTATCAAGTGCCCTAATAGCTCGCTGGGTCCACTGCTCCCACTCCGCTTTTGTCATGGTATCCAGAAGAACTGCCTGCACTAGCCGATGTATTGAGAGCGTCAGTTCTTCGGACTGCCTGGACAACAAGGAATACGAACACGCGACTCTGATCACCTGGTTCCACTCTAGTTCGTCATGACAGACACTTGCCAGGGTTGTCCCAAAGTGTTCTGCCCCCTGGCGAAATAGCTCTTCAGGAATGCCATCTGGCTGCAATAGAGCACAGATGCGCAAGAGATCCCACACTGCTGGATGACATGTAGCCGTCGCCGTGATCGCTAGAGTGAAGGTAGTGGAGACTGATGCTGGATGATCACGTGATCCCTCACCTCGCTGCTGGAGCAGTATAGCACGCCGAGTATAGAAGAGGTCCAGGTATACTGGCAGACCGCACTGTGTTGCTTCGAGATAGGCTCCCGCCTGATCAAGCGCCAGAGGTAATCCTCCCATAGCCGTTACCATGTCCGCCCCTGCCGCATATTGAAGAGGCATCTGCTCGGCAAGTTGGCTCACCTGCACATATGTCGCTTCTGGTTCCAGAACTTTAGCACGACGGAGAAGAAATAGCATTCCTTCCTCGTGTTCCATAGGCAACAGGTCCACGCCTCGTGCAAGCGTACCAAGTGTCTGGCAGCGCGTCGTGATGAGGATCGCCCCTGATCTTATAGAAGGCAGAAAGCGATCAAGCTGCGCCAAATCTTCCACGTTATCCCAGATCAGCAACCACTGGTCGTGTACGCTCAGCCAACGTTGAACATCTGCAATGGCTTGTTGTTGATCCTTGCCGTCTCGTCCTGGTAGTTGTAACACCTCGGCAATCCGCAGCAGACTAGAGACAATTTGCTCCTCAGTTTCTGCTCCGATCCAGAAGACCGCACTATATTCCAGGGAATGACGATAGGCATATTCCAGAGCAATCTGTGTCTTGCCAACACCTCCCAGCCCATGCAGGGCCGAAGATTGCGTGAGTGCAACAGCCTGGGCGACGCCAAGCTGGGCGTGCAGCACCTCCAAAATCTCCTCGCGCCCGGTGAAGAAGGGATTGCGTGGGAAGGGAACCAGCCAGTACGGAGCAAGTGCAGTGAGACTTGCTTCGAGAAAATGACGTGTCTCCTGGTCATCAAGCTTCAGATGGCGGGCCAGTTCTAAGACCTGCGCTTTGCTTTCAGGAAGGTAGTCTCCCTGTTCCCAACGCACCAGGGTCCGGCGGTGGACCCCGACAGCTTCGGCCAACGCCTGCTGCGTGAGGCGCTGGCGCTTGCGAAAGGTTTGGAGGAGCGCTCCAAAGGTGAAGTCGTCACCGGTGATGGTCATGTATAGGGCTCCTTCCGTAGACTGATCAGGAATTCTGCGAATTGTTCCAAAATGTGACAGCGTTTGCCACATCAGTTTCTCTATACTTTATACGGTGATGAACGAAAAAAATCACATCTCATTTTCTTGATGGGAAGGAGGAAAGGAGATCCCAGTGTCGCATCCAGGCATTGTTCCGGGCATGGGGATCTGGCCCTCATACTCACGAACAAACCAACTCTGGACACCTGCGTTAAGCGGTGCCTCTCGTCTCAGAGAGACACATCTCTTGGAGAACGTCATTTCTCCCGTTTACCACAAATCGGTCTAGGCGATTTCTTATCTCTTTGAAGAGAAGAAAGGATTCAACCATGAAACGGATATTCTCCTGGTCTTTGGCTCACAGAAGCCAGCGACGTCCTCGCGTTATCTGGCTGGCAACACTTCCTCTGGCTCTGAGCCTGCTGTTGTCTTTCACGTCCCTCGCTTCTCCAGCTTTTGCTGCAACGCACAGGTCAACGACATCGAATTTTGCTGCGACTCATCTCAACGTACAGACATTGCGCAGCGACAAAATCTCCATGATCCCAAACTCGGCTAGTGGCTGTGTGGGGAACCTGCCGACGAACCATGTTCAAACGTGCTTCGGCATCATAGGAAGCGGCAAGTATGTCCAGGTGATGTGGGTATCAGCCTACGTCAGGCATTCACCGGCCACCCTCGCGCTTCAAATGAAAGGCCCTAACGGTTTCGCAGATTATTCTGCATTTGTTCTCGTTAATGCCGGAAAGACGGTAATTCTGGAGGCTCACCTCAATCGAAATATGCCCGTAGGTCAGTACTGTGGCCAGAGTATCGTGATTAGCGGCGGAGGTTCGGGAATCGCCTGTGAAAACGTCAAAGCCTGAAGTACCGCCGAGACTTTATGACGACGCTGGTCTGGGACTGATATGAGTACCAGTCCCAGACCAGCGTTCCTCCCGTTAGACAAGAAAGAACTCAGTTCGTGGTAATAAGCACTAAGACGAAGCAGGTTTTTAGGCCAGGATTGAGCACTCAGCAGGATTTGAGCACCCATTAGAAATGAATTCGTCAAAGAGCATCCTTCAATCCTTCTTCCAATATTCCCCCACCACCACATCCGCCTCGCCTCTCCTCGCCTTCAGTTCATCCAGTGTGAAAAAGCGCTTGCGTCCAGAAAGCGACACGGCATATCCCCGCATAATCCCTTCTTTTCCTGACCATGCGAGATAGGCCGCAACCGCCTTGTACGTCGAAAAGTTGGCCCTCTCGAAAGAGGTCTCAAAAGGGCCCCAAAATGGGCGTATGTGCTATACTGTAGCAGTGCCTGCAGGAACCTTTCCTGCATACTAACAAAAAAGGAGATTGAATAAAATGACAGTTGCAGATACATTTGAAACAATGAAAAGCCTCTTTAACCCGACCGCAGCAGCGGGCTTGAATAAAACCATTCAGTGGAATATTAGTGGAGAAGACGCAGGCAAATCGGCCATGAGAATTGTAGATCAGACGTGTGAAGTGGTTACAGGCGGAGTGGAGAAACCAGATCTTACACTCTCGATGAGCGATAAAGATTGGTTAGCCATCGCCGAAGGCAAGTTAAATGCAATACAGGCCTTTACGACCGGTAAGGTAAAGGCCACAGGCGATCTTTCCCTGGCTATGCGCGTCAACAATATCTTTCCACGCGGGTAAGCAATTCATGACTGACGATGCCAATCCGCTTCAATCACTCTACAACAAGACGATGAAAGATACACCTCTGGCGTTCCCTCGCACTTCGTTTTCTAAGCAGGAGATATTTGAGTTTTCACTTCTTTCTTCTCCTGCACCTGAAAAGCAA
>CAVUVQ010000016.1:0-27082 GCA_963744875.1 uncultured Chloroflexia bacterium
TTGTTCAATTGGCTGCAAGTATCTATCTATCTTTTGAGCAAGCGTCAAAATCCGTACCTGGATATTCTCTGTTCACTTCAGCTACTTCTTTGTGCTGAAAAACTATGTTCATCAAAGATTCGGAAGCCTTTATCATTTTTCCCGGCGGCTTTGGTACAATGGATGAGCTATTCGAGGCATCTACCGTCATCCAGTACAAAAAAGGTCAACCACTTCCCGGTGATTTTCTCTATGATTTCACTTTTTCCTGGGGTGGAATGGTCGATTGGATTAATAAAGCTGCAAAAAAGTGACGTCGAGACTGGCCTGGAACTGTCTCCGCCAGAAGATGTACAATTGCCTCCCGCCTCTGCGATACTCCTGAGGAGATCTGTCAGATTGTAGTTGATTTCTATCAAGAGAGTTATCACCAGGACCGTTCAAACCGGGCGGCGCACTTATTGAGACTAATCAATTTGCTAAAAGATATGTAATATATGTTTCACCGCAACATTCGCTAATTTATACGGTGTTTACACGTATCGCATGTTTATAATACGCCGTCTGTGTAGCTGACTTTTCAACGCCAACCATAACGATGGCAAATTTGCGGTATCGTACTCAGCGAGCGCTTTGAGCAGTTCGGAACAGATGTATTTGGCGATGCGTTCAGCCGTCGAATGATCCATGGGAAGCTCGACGACATCAATACGGGGAAAGAGATAGCGTTTATCCTGAAAGCGGATCTCCCATGTATTCTCCTCAAGATGCAGTTGTAAGTGAGGATTGTGCATTGGCAACAGAAAGTGGTGGTTGAGGTGGCGGCAGATCTCTCTGGGGAGGCGTTTGAGAATTGTGAAATCAAAGACCAGTTTATCCTTCCCCAATTCCCCCTCGATCTCGACCAGCACGCCATAATTGTGTCCATGCAGTCGTTCGGACTTGCCCCCAAAAGTGATAAAATGGGCGGCACTAAAGCGCAGATAACCACCTTCGATCTTGACCTTACGCGTTACACCTTCACTAGCCATAACCAGAACTCCGTTTCATCTGCATAATGTTTTTCCCTTCTTTCTGTCAGGATATCATGAATGGCACAGAGAAACAAGCTAAGGAGACAACATTCGCCCAACCGATATTTATACATTTATCGCCAATCTGAATAACTCAGGGGATTTACCACCTGAATACCCATTGCACGATGTTTGTGGTAATATGAACAGGTGTTCTTCCACGAAGGAAGAGCAGAGTTGATTTTCATATTGGAGGTTTGGAAGATGGCCCTATCAGAGCAAGACGTTTTCGTCCTATCGGAGCGCGCGCTGTCCAACGTGATCGATCAGATCCAGGATCAGCAGTGGGACCAGACAACACCAGACTGGTTTCAAACCGGGCGACAGGGCAAGGTCACTCTCCGCACTATCATCAATTACCACGCCTATGATTCGGCCTGGGTTCCCGATGTGCTTGCAGGCAAGACCATGGCCGAAGTCGGCAGTACCTATGACGGCGATCTCCTGGGGAACGATCCGAAAGGAAGCTACCGCCGCTACAGTGAACGGGCTATTGCCGCTGCCATCGACCTGAAGGACCCGGAGAAGATGGTTCACCTTTCCTACGGGGATTTTCCCGCCCGCGAGTATTTCAAGCATATCACGAGCTTCCGAGGGTTCCGAGCCTACGACATTGCCAAATGGATCGGCACCGACACGACGCTGCCACCCGAGCTCGTGCAGGGTCTCTGGGACGAAATTCTCCCCGAAATTGACATGTGGCGACAGATAGGCGTTTTCGGTCCCCCGGTCGCGGTGCCAGACGATGCCCCGCTTCAGGATCGCCTTCTTGGGATGGTCGGACGTGATCCCAGGCCACTGGCAGGATAAGGTGCGCTCCTCTTCAGAGTGACGTTGTTTGAACGAGTCTGGCTCTACACAAATTTTCATATGAAGCGGGCAATGAGCATGGAATACAGAAGAGAAGGAGAATTACCGTGACGCCTCACACCATATTTGCCGAACCCAAACTGGCCGAAATCTATGACCTCCTGTATACTGGCAAAAGCCGAGTGGCAGTTGAGCGTACCGGAGTTTCCCGCTTGACGCGCCGCTTGTTGTGGCAAAATGAGAAAAGGGGAAAGCGTTCGTAGCCTTTCCCATCCTTCTTGAAAAGAAAGGTTTCCTGTATGTTCACATCACTTCCCCAGACGAGCGAAGCGTTTGAATGTTTAAGCTGGGCAGAGATTGAACCCTGGTACCGGGAGTTACTGGAGAGTCCTCTTGCATCGGAAACGCTCCAGCCCTGGATGGTCCAATGGTCGGATTTGAGCGAACTTGCCAATGAGACGATGATGCGCCTGGATATCAGCTGCACAACGAACACGGCGGACGAGGAGCGTCCCCGACGCAAGCAGCGGTTCATGGAAGAAGTCTCTACTCCACAGCAGGCGCTGGATCAGCAGATCAAAGAGCGTCTGCTGGCCAGCAGACTGGAGCCGGAGGGGTTTGCGCTTCCGCTGCGTAATCTACGTGCCGAGGCGGCGCTTTACCGCGAAGAGAATTTGCCACTGTTGAATGAAGATAAGGCTCTGGATGACGAATACTACCAGATTGGCGGGGCACAAATGATCACGTGGGACGGGGAAGAGATACCAAAAACCACCGTGGAAAATGTCCTGTTTCACCCTGATCGCACACAACGAGAACAAGCCTGGCGTGCTATTGCGGAGCGTGAAGCTGAAGATCGCGAAAAGCTCGATGCACTCTGGATGAAAAAGATGCATGTGCGCCAGCAGATTGCGCACAACGCCGGTTATGAGAACTACCGCGATTATCGCTGGCGACAATTGCTGCGCTTTGATTATACCCCAGATGATTGCAAGACATTCCACAGGGCTGTTGAGCAGGTTATCGTGCCAGCAGCCAGCCAGCTCTCCGAGAAACGCCGGAAGCTGCTCGGTGTGGAGAAACTGCGCCCCTGGGATATGCAGGTCGATCCACGGGCGAGCGAGGCACCGCGCCCTATCTCTGATGTCGATGGATTGCTGCGACAGTGCATCCCCGTTTTTCAGCGGATCGATCCCCAACTGAGAAGCTACTTTGAGACCATGCTTCAGGAGCAGCTTTTCGATCTGGAGGAGCGCCCAAACAAAGCGGACGATGGCTACAATCTGCCGCTAGAGGTTAGACGCCGTCCTTTCATTTTTGGGCATGTGAATTCGATTACCGACGTTGTGCCGTTGATCTTTCACGAAATGGGGCATGCCTTCCACGTCTTTGAGACCATCCCTCTGCCTTACATTCACCAGCGAAAAGAGGAGGCCATACCACTAGAGTTTGGCGAGGTTGCATCAACCAGCATGGAATTTATTGGGGCCATGCATCTTCACGAGGCCAGCCTTTGTACAGAACAGGAAGCGGCCCGCCTGCGCATCCAGCACCTGGAAAATATGCTTACAAGCTACTTGCCAATCATTGTTATGGGCGATGCCTTCCAGCACTGGGTTTACGATCACCCCAAACAAGGAATGGATCCAGAGCAGTGCCGCCAGAAGTGGACAGAACTCTCGCAACGCTATCAACCAGCAATCGACTGGAACGGCCTGGAGAGAGAATGTGGAAGTCGCTGGCAAGGGGTGCTGCACTACTATTGCCTTCCATTCTACTTCATCGAATACGCCTTTGCCGCGTTAGGCGCTTTGCAGATCTGGGACAACTATCTCCACGATCAAGAGACAGCGATCCGCCAGTATCGTTTCGCGCTCTCTCTGGGTGCGACAAGAACGGTGCCTGAACTCTATGAGGCGGCTGGAGCAAGATTTGCCTTTGACACGGGTATGCTTGAGTATGTGGTGCAGTTGATCTCCCGGACTGTAGAAGAGCTAGAGGCGCAAGTGTAACGAAACGCCTGCATCCCACTCCAGTATGGAAACGTTGAGATGAATTTGGTGCACATTTTGCCCTTTTCTGTCGTGTTGCTGTGCATCTCGCTCCATTGGAATGTTGTCTTTCAGAACGCAGATTGGTATGAGAATATCAGCATTCGTTCCCTGAATGGGATAATTTTTCGCGCTCCACACGGCTCCCTCACGTTCCTCGTTAAGCTCATTCTATGGGAAGAACGTTGGCATCCAGATAGCGTTTTTGTCATTTTTGTCACTGGTTCCTGTTCACGAGTGTAATCCCGCGCCAGATGCGTGTGGTGCTCGTACGGTCAGTGCAACATCCTCGCGCCTTTACCTGTGCAGCAAAGGCTCGCCGAGGAAGAGGAACATGTTCCTGAGATGATGCTATCCATTGTGTATAGCTTTGCCAAAGATCACTGATCCGGCACCAGGCGAGTGGATGTAGTTCACAGCAGGCATCAAGAAACGCTTGCAAATGATCATTCTCGGAGAGAGCGGGATTGCCCGCTTCGTGAAAAGGGAGCGCCCCTTTTTCCATACGATGCTCTTCGCTGCGCGAGTCTGGAATCTCTTCTTCGGCTGATTTAGAATCTGCTTCACCTTGAGTCCACGCCTGTTTCTGGAGAAGCTGAGTTTTAAGCGCACGCGTGGCAGTCGTTTTGGGATGTGTTTCCCCCAGCGTCTGTGAGCGAATCAAGAGAGCACGTTCGACAAGAGAGATTGCCTCGCTCAAGCTATCCTGCTTCTGTCGGAAGATGGCGAGGTCATGGAGCGTTTGTGCTGTCTCAGGATGGTGCTGACCAAGATGCTGTTCTCGAATGGTGAACACGTGCAGATAGAGTGGTTCTGCCTCCGCATATTTGCCTTGCTCTCGGTAGAAGTTCGCCAGACCGTTGAGCGAGGCCGCGACATCGGGATGATCAGGACCCAGAACCCGCTCCCAGATCTGCAATGCTTGCTGATAGAGTGGTTTTGCCTCGACATACTTACCTCGATCAGAGTAAAATTCTGCCAGGTTGCTAAGCGAGGCCGCGACATCGGGATGATCAGGACCCAGGGCCTGCTCTCGAAGACGCAACGCACGTTGTAAGAGCGATTCCGCTTGTGTATATTTGCCCTGCTCGAAGTAGAGAATCGCTATATTATTGAGTGTAGAGGCTACTAAGGGATGATCCGGTCCTTGGGCTTGTTCCCGGAGATGCAACGCACGCTGATAGAGCGGTTCTGCTTCCTCGTATTTACCGAGTCTTCGGTAGAGATTAGCCAAATTGTTAAGCACACGAGCTATATCGGGGTGGTCAGGACCCTGGGTCTGCTCCCAGATGCGCAATGCACGCTGATAGAGTGGTTCCACCTGCGTATACTTACCCTGCCCTCGGTAGAGGATTGCCAGATAGTTGAGCGAGGTAGCGACATCGGGATGATCAGGACCCAGAATCTGCTCCTGGAGGTACAACGCACGCTGTAAGAGCGATTCCGCCTGCCCGTACTGTCCTCGTGCACGTAGATACTGAGCTGTCTTGTAAGCTAAGGAGGCCAGAGCAAGGGATTCCTCCGATGTCGTGGCTCGCTCTAAGCAGAGCAGAGCGTGTGGCAATAGTTGCTCACCCTGCTTCCAGGCAGCGTACTCCGTCGTAGGCAGTATTTCGGGAAATGCTGTATCAAGTGCCCTAATAGCTCGCTGGGTCCACTGCTCCCACTCCGCTTTTGTCATGGTATCCAGAAGAACTGCCTGCACTAGCCGATGTATTGAGAGCGTCAGTTCTTCGGACTGCCTGGACAACAAGGAATACGAACACGCGACTCTGATCACCTGGTTCCACTCTAGTTCGTCATGACAGACACTTGCCAGGGTTGTCCCAAAGTGTTCTGCCCCCTGGCGAAATAGCTCTTCAGGAATGCCATCTGGCTGCAATAGAGCACAGATGCGCAAGAGATCCCACACTGCTGGATGACATGTAGCCGTCGCCGTGATCGCTAGAGTGAAGGTAGTGGAGACTGATGCTGGATGATCACGTGATCCCTCACCTCGCTGCTGGAGCAGTATAGCACGCCGAGTATAGAAGAGGTCCAGGTATACTGGCAGACCGCACTGTGTTGCTTCGAGATAGGCTCCCGCCTGATCAAGCGCCAGAGGTAATCCTCCCATAGCCGTTACCATGTCCGCCCCTGCCGCATATTGAAGAGGCATCTGCTCGGCAAGTTGGCTCACCTGCACATATGTCGCTTCTGGTTCCAGAACTTTAGCACGACGGAGAAGAAATAGCATTCCTTCCTCGTGTTCCATAGGCAACAGGTCCACGCCTCGTGCAAGCGTACCAAGTGTCTGGCAGCGCGTCGTGATGAGGATCGCCCCTGATCTTATAGAAGGCAGAAAGCGATCAAGCTGCGCCAAATCTTCCACGTTATCCCAGATCAGCAACCACTGGTCGTGTACGCTCAGCCAACGTTGAACATCTGCAATGGCTTGTTGTTGATCCTTGCCGTCTCGTCCTGGTAGTTGTAACACCTCGGCAATCCGCAGCAGACTAGAGACAATTTGCTCCTCAGTTTCTGCTCCGATCCAGAAGACCGCACTATATTCCAGGGAATGACGATAGGCATATTCCAGAGCAATCTGTGTCTTGCCAACACCTCCCAGCCCATGCAGGGCCGAAGATTGCGTGAGTGCAACAGCCTGGGCGACGCCAAGCTGGGCGTGCAGCACCTCCAAAATCTCCTCGCGCCCGGTGAAGAAGGGATTGCGTGGGAAGGGAACCAGCCAGTACGGAGCAAGTGCAGTGAGACTTGCTTCGAGAAAATGACGTGTCTCCTGGTCATCAAGCTTCAGATGGCGGGCCAGTTCTAAGACCTGCGCTTTGCTTTCAGGAAGGTAGTCTCCCTGTTCCCAACGCACCAGGGTCCGGCGGTGGACCCCGACAGCTTCGGCCAACGCCTGCTGCGTGAGGCGCTGGCGCTTGCGAAAGGTTTGGAGGAGCGCTCCAAAGGTGAAGTCGTCACCGGTGATGGTCATGTATAGGGCTCCTTCCGTAGACTGATCAGGAATTCTGCGAATTGTTCCAAAATGTGACAGCGTTTGCCACATCAGTTTCTCTATACTTTATACGGTGATGAACGAAAAAAATCACATCTCATTTTCTTGATGGGAAGGAGGAAAGGAGATCCCAGTGTCGCATCCAGGCATTGTTCCGGGCATGGGGATCTGGCCCTCATACTCACGAACAAACCAACTCTGGACACCTGCGTTGAGCGGTGCCTCTCGTCTCAGAGAGACACATCTCTTGGAGAACGTCATTTCTCCCGTTTACCACGAATTGGTCTAGGCGATTTCTTATCTCTTTGAAGAGAAGAAAGGATTCAACCATGAAACGGATATTCTCCTGGTCTTTGGCTCACAGAAGCCAGCGACGTCCTCGCGTTATCTGGCTGGCAGCACTTCCTCTGGCTCTGAGCCTGCTGTTGTCTTTCACGTCCCTCGCTTCTCCAGCTTTTGCGGCAACGCACACGTCAACGACATCGAATCTTGCTGCGACTCATCTCAGCGTACAGACATTGCGCAGCGACAAAATCTCCATGATCCCAAACTCGGCTAGTGGCTGTGTGGGGAACCTGCCGACGAACCATGTTCAAACGTGCTTCGGCATCATAGGAAGCGGCAAGTATGTCCAAGAGATGTGGGTATCAGCCTACGTCAGGCATTCACCGGCCACCCTCGCGCTTCAAATGAAAGGCCCTAACGGTTTCGCAGATTATTCTGCATTTGTTCTCGTTAATGCCGGAAAGACGGTAATTCTGGAGGCTCAACTCAATCGAAATATGCCCGTAGGTCAGTACTGTGGCCAGAGTATCGTGATTAGCGGCGGAGGTTCGGGAACCGCCTGTGAAAACGTCAAAGCCTGAAGTACCGCCGAGACTTTATGACGACGCTGGTCTGGGACTGATATGAGTACCAGTCCCAGACCAGCGTTCCTCCCGTTAGACAAGAAAGAACTCAGTTCGTGGTAATAAGCACTAAGACGAAGCAGGTTTTTAGGCCAGGATTGAGCACTCAGCAGGATTTGAGCACCCATTAGAAATGAATTCGTCAAAGAGCATCCTTCAATCCTTCTTCCAATATTCCCCCACCACCACATCCGCCTCGCCTCTCCTCGCCTTCAGTTCATCCAGTGTGAAAAAGCGCTTGCGTCCAGAAAGCGACACGGCATATCCCCGCATAATCCCTTCTTTTCCTGACCATGCGAGATAGGCCGCAACCGCCTTGTACGTCGAAAAGTTGGCCCTCTCGAAAGAGGTCTCAAAAGGGCCCCAAAATGGGCGTATGTGCTATACTGTAGCAGTGCCTGCAGGAACCTTTCCTGCATACTAACAAAAAAGGAGATTGAATACAATGACAGTTGCAGATACATTTGAAACAATGAAAAGCCTCTTTAACCCGACCGCAGCAGCGGGCTTGAATAAAACCATTCAGTGGAATATTAGTGGAGAAGACGCAGGCAAATGGGCCATGAGAATTGTAGATCAGACGTGTGAAGTGGTTACAGGCGGAGTGGAGAAACCCGATCTTACACTCTCGATGAGCGATAAAGATTGGTTAGCCATCGCCGAAGGCAAGTTAAATGCAATACAGGCCTTTACGACCGGTAAGGTAAAGGCAGCAGGCGATCTTTCTCTGGCTATGCGCGTCAACAATATCTTTCCACGCGGGTAAGCAATTCACGACTGACGATGCCAATCCGCTTCAATCACTCTACAACAAGACGATGAGAGATACACCTCTGGCGTTCCCTCGCACTCCGTTTTCTAAGCAGGAGATATTTGAGTTTTCACTCTCTCTCCTGCACCTGAAAAGCAACTGGGCTGAAAAATATGCTAAGGCTCAGCGCTAATCTCTTCCACTCAAGATCAACGCGAACCAGCACTTTGCGCAACTTCAGAAGAGAGCCTGACAGAACGTGCTTTAATCACGTTGCGCTTGCTTTTGTTACCCTCAACAACAATATTTTCGCCTTCGCGTAACTCTACCAGCACCCTAAAAGGTGCAGGTATATTGTCGTTGCCGAGCAGACGTGTATGTTGATCGATACGCACTGCAACGACCTCCGTTTCATCGGAAATCGGCTTCTTGTAATTGCCCGCAACGACAAATGTGCCCGATTGCTCCGAAACAGGTGCAACTCCAATCACGGTTACCCTGTAGACCGTTTTCTGCGTAGTTGGTTCCTTGCTCTCCTCAGCAAGCTGTTCCTTCATTGTAATATTCTGCGACGTTAATTCTTGTTTGTCTTCCTCCGGTTGGAAGTTTTCTTTATGGAAAGTTGTGGTGAATAATGAGCCATTATAGGTACGAGGAAACGCCATCCGCAACGCCTTTGGCTCCACATCAAAACGATAATTGACCCTCACCTGTCCAGCCTCAGGAGCCTGTTGGAGAGCCTGACACTCGGATTTATGTAAGAAGTCTTCGAGCTTAATAACACCTCCATCTACGTGCACATCAATGGAAGCCGGCACTTGAACAGAGAAGTGAGCACCTCGGAAGTATTGGGTGGTCTTCTCATCAAGCTTACGTTGGGTGACCAGGGATAATACTTGCTCGACCGTTTTCAGTGGACCATTCGCTGTAACCAGGCACACCGAGAGGAGGCCATCATCAACTCGTGCCTCTGGTGCAATATTCATTGCTCCCCCAAAGAGAGGCACCTTGCTTACAAATAACTCCCATACCTCACCTTGCCAATGCTTTTCGACATTGCCTGTATCATCCATTTGTTTCACCTCGACGGGAAATGGACGTTGTTCCGGTAATGTTTTTAGCATTGAAAGATCAAAAGCCAGGGGACCAAAACGATACTTGAGTGGCTTCGAGATGTGAGCCATCATCGTTGCTTCCAGACCTATTCCAACATGTAGAAGAAAATACTGTAGCGTTTTAGATGCCTGTTTTGGTTTCTTATAAGTTTTCACTGATGGCTTTCCCATCGTCTCTGGAAATGTCAACCCCGCAACCTCTATATGGCCGAGATCCACTTTACGTCCTGCACTATTCACAAATGCCAGCGCCGCTTTGACGGGATCATTTGACACCCCAATTGCTCCAGCCCATACATTGTATGTGCCACCTGGAATATCGGCGACAAGACTCCTCTTTCCCGCATTCATCACACCATTAAAAACCGCACTTAACGTCCCATCGCCCCCATACCCCAACACAACATCATACCCATCACTTGCCGCTTGTTGCGCCAGTTTCAGCGTCTCACCACCATATTCTTTCAGCGCAACTTCCGTTTTCCAACCCGCTGCCGCCAGCACAGCCACAATATCAGGAATTTTCGCCAGATGCTCACCATTTCTGAGATCAATCACAAGGCAGGCATTCTTACCATGCATAAACATATTCCTCCCATTCTTAATGACTTTCTTTGAGGCAAATACGGAACAAATAGGGGGAGAGTTTCAATAGGAAATGGGCCTGATATATTGGACAAACCCTCTCAGGCATCTCGTCTCAGGCTCTGCAGCCCTGGATGCACTCGCGGCCAGCCGTGCTCTCTTTGCAGAAGACATGATACGCTGGGAGGATCTTTCCGTTCAACCGACTTCTCTGAGCATTAGCGCATTCTGAACACAGGTCCGCGCGGTGGAAAGGGCAAGTAACACCCCACAGGAATGAGAAAAGCATGCTCACGCCTGATCGTTAATCTATCACACTGAGTATCCGTTATGATCAATATCGGACCCTCTTTAGGAAAATCATGCGCACCCTCCAGTAGATTAATGCCCGGTTGTAGGATCGTTCCGCCACGTCCGCGCACCTTGACATTTCCAGCAATATCTTCGGGAGCCATATAGCCCTGATCAAACGTTGTGGCGTCACAGAAAACCACGCGCACCTGCACAACATCACGTGCAATGCTGTAGCTGGCAATCGTACCCAATGCTTTTGCGAGCAGGACACGATCCATCGAACCCGAGGTATCCAATAATACCCCAAATGTACGGTTGTCATCCGGCAGATCAGACACCCACAATGGGCGTGGGATATCTGGCGTGGCCGATTGCCGTCGACTCAGACGAGTATAGGTTCGCACTTTCTCCAATGGCGTGAAGTAGTGATCAAACCACTGTGCTAGCTCTACATCCCAAGGAATAGACGGCTAATTCAACGCACGGATCTCCTCGATCAAGCCAGCAGAAATGTAGCCACGCCCTTGATTCTGATGCATCATCAAGCCCTGACTGAGACATCCACGGTAGAACTCATCCAGGTCCGTCCCCTCGCTGCTAGCCCACCAGCCCGGTTCACTCAATATATCGCCCAGTTCCACCCCACGCAACGTCGACAACTTGCGGTATCGCCGTAGATCAGAAACAATACGATCATAGATAGACTCTGCAGATTCTCCCTTCAAATCCGGATCATATAACAATCCCCGCTCTGGCATGATGCCAACCCCCATTTCAAGCAACCAGGCATTAATCACATAGTCGCAGGCCACATTCCAGTAGTAAGGATCACGTCCACCACAGCGTGCATCATGCCGTAATCCCGCATGCAATAACTCATGCGTCATCACAAAACGCAGTTCCTCTTGCTCCAATCTTGCATGCGGATTGACATAAATTTCATTCATTTGCATATTGATTGCTGCAATACTGATTTGCATACGCTGACAGAGCAAGGGATCTTCAATGATCTTGAAACTCGCGGCCAGTGCTCCCAGGAGTGGATAGTGCGAGAGAAACCAACTGCGTGCTCTCTGTGCCTCTGTCACATGCTTCGAGCGTGGCCTGAGCTGATCCTCCTCCAGACCCGCCGCAGTATTGACCGCATCTTCGACGCCATTGGTCAGCCCGCGTGCAAAATCCTTCTGCCAATCAACTTGTTTCCAATAGGACTGCATAGGTTGCGTCTCATAATACATATCCATACAAGGCCCCGCCGTCCCAATGGGCAAAAGTTCGTTTGGCAGGCTGCGTGTGCATAATTCCTCAAAGAGCTGCTCCTCAGAACGCAAAGAGAAACCACCCGCCAGTTTCAACTTTGGCAAAAAATCACTAATCACCAATGGAGGTTGTCCTAACTTGATCTCTTCAAGGAAGCGTGCAATGTAACAATCGCAGGCGAGATTCCATTCTTTCTGCTGATATTTCTGCACCTTGAAATGTCCAAATGCGAGATGCAACAGGCAATGAGCGTACACATAACTCCATTCATCAGGCGTGCCAGGGCGATACGGGTTGAGATAAATCACGCCACGAGAAGTCACGACCGCCCAGCCATTGCAAGGCACAACACTCTCTCGCTCTGAATGACGGGCAATCAAACACAAATCAATACAGGCGTACTTCTTCTCTGCGGTAATAAGAAAATGAGTACAAGAAACAGAGTATCAACTACACTTTTTAGAGGATGCACGTACTGGAGCGCAACGCACATATGACAACAATCACGCTCGTTGTCTGGATTAGCTGGCAGTACACCACATAGGGAGAGAAAATACTTTACTGTATTCTTTCACGGTTGTCAAGATATTTCTTAGACTAATTTTACCATCAAACCCCAATAAAACTACTACTCTGGCACATCACGCGGATAAGTCATCTTCGCCTGAGTACTCTCCATCAAGTCAATATCAACTGTGACAAAGGGGCTCCGTCGAGATGTCGAAGCCAGGACCTCCCCATCGGGGCCGATTATCAATCCACGCCCACCAAATACGTGTTCATCGACGCGATTGGAGGAGATAACAAATGCCCCCGAAGCAATAGCAGCCATACGAGTCGCCACCAGCCAGCGCTCATGGTCTTGCGTCGCGCGTGGCACTGCAATGATATTTGCACCCTGCTTCCCATAGCATCTGGCCCACTCAGTAAACATAACTTCGGTGCAGATCAGAAAACCAATCGCCACATTCTGTATCTGAACCAACTTGAAATCGCGCTGGGGACGATCAAACCAATGGCGCTCATAGAAGTCCTCTTCATCAGGAAAGTAATATTTATCATGAATCCCTCTATATCCTTCTGCATCGGTCCAGAAGAAACCACGATTAAGATGCCGCGTCTCCTCAATTAACGGACGTGTCCCTAACACTATTGCAGGTGCAAGCTGAGACAGATCGTTCATCATCATAGTATGCTCAACCTCAGCCCTTTGCCACACCTCAGCATCAAATTGCGGCACCCTTGCGAACCAGGCAGAAAACGGCATCTCAGGTAAAAGCACAAGCTCACTTCGCTGCTCTCTGACAAAGGCTCCCAACTCTTTCCAGGCGGATACAAATGCCTGTCGATCATCTGGTAACTCACAAACGGTCACTTTCATCTTCTTCTTTGAGCCATTCTTCATCGGCTTTCCTCCCTATCCTGCCAACCTCAATCATATGATAGAAGGACTCTGGTCATGCGAGAGCCTTTATGCCATACTGATAAGTGTATCACACATCGTGATTGTCTTCGTTTCAACAACAGAAAGAGAAATTTTTCTATGGTATCGCATTCAACACATAAACAGAAGTAATCTGCCAGCCACAGCCGCTGGAACGTTCACCATGGCTGAGGATCTGACGGTCACTCGCATAGGATACGGCGCAATGCAGTTGGCCGGGCCGCACGTGTTCGGCCCACCCGCCGACCGCGCCGCTGCCGTGGCTGTCCTGCGCGAGGCAGTGGCGCTGGGTATCACACATATCGACACTAGCGACTTCTACGGCCCCTACGTCACCAACCAGATCATCAAAGAGGCTCTGCACCCCTACCCCGACTCCTTGCACATCGTCACCAAGGTCGGATCGTTACGAGATACTGAAGGTGGCTGGTCCAAAGCATTGGCCCCCGAGCAGTTGCGTCAGGCCATATTCGATAATCTCGATCACCTCGGACTCGACGCGCTCGACGTTGTCAACCTGCGCGTCGGAGGGTTCGATAGCCCCACTCCTGGCTCAATCGCCGAACCGTTCACCGTCCTGGCGCAACTACAGCAGGAGGGACTGATCAGGCATCTTGGTCTCAGCACCGTGAACGCCGAGCAGATCGCCGAGGCACAGTCCATCGCGCCGATTGTGTGTGTGCAGAACTTATACAACCTCGCCCACCGGGTCGACGACGACCTGATCGGCTCCCTCGCCGCGCAGCACATCGCCTACGTACCCTACTTCCCGCTCGGTGGCTTCTCCCCTCTTCAGTCCGACAAGCTGAGAGCAGTCGCCACCCGTCTCAACACCACGCCGATGTCTGTCGCGCTGGCATGGTTGCTCCAGCGCTCACCGAACATTCTGCTTATCCCAGGCACCTCATCCATCGCACATCTGCGTGACAACGTCATCGGCGCTGCGCTGACCCTTTCCGAGGACGATCTGAACGAACTGAACAGCATTGGCTCGTAAGCGCACTCCATACTCATGTTCATCGAACTGAACGACCAGGGACTCCTTATGGCAATGGCGGTCGCCATAAGGAGTCCCTGGTTGCTGGGCCGTAGCCTCTCGCGCAACTCAGCGAACTACTCTTCTTGCGCTGCTAGAAGCCCACCTCCTGATTGCAACAATCTCCCAACATGCCAATCTGGAACTCCTGGCATGCGAAAATATTGAACCCGATATCAGCAAAGGTCTTGCATTACGACCCAACCACAAAGTTACTATGCGGGTGCACAAGTTTTGCTTTGCCTATCCTATGACCATGCTCTATTCAAAGCGGCCTTAGCACCATAATAACCACACATCCCATGCACACCTCCACTGGGGGGAGTTGACGATGAGCAAATATAAATATTCTTCGCAGAGGTCGTGTATGGTACAGCCCGCAATGTCGGACGAGCAAAAAACTGCATCAAGTTCGCCAGGCCTCCGTTGATATCGCCACCCACATAGTTCGCATTGTAGCGCTCCAGTTCGCTCGTCACAAGAGTATGCTTTGCCAGGATACGGTCATGGAAACCGGGCGCGAAACGTTCAATCTGCGCCTCAATACGCTCGCTCATATCGAAATTTGAGCCATTGGGAACATGACAGTAAGCCCAGACCGTCTGCTTACCCTCAGGCGCTCGCGTTGCATCAAACAAACTTTGTTGCGCAAGTAGTACGAAAGGCCGTTCAGGGTGTTGTCCCTGCGCTACCTGTCGCTCAGAGGTGGCAATTTCTGGAAACGTGCCACCGAGATGCACAGTTCCCGCACGCAGACACTCCGCCGCTTTCCACGGAATAGGACCATCAAGGGCATAGTCAACTTTGCATACCCCCGGACCATAACGATAGCGCTGCAAGCTGCGTTTGTATCCATCCGAAAAGTGATCTCCAGCGATGCTCAACAATTGGCGTGGAGTTACATCAAAGAGCACCGCCCGTGTAGGAGGCAATGCGTCAACAGATTTGACTTCAACGCCAGTGATAATCTCACCACCCAGAGAACGCAGATAGGCGGCAAGGGCGTTCACAATCATCTGCGATCCACCACGCGGAATAGGCCAGCCAACGGCATGTCCCGACGCACCAAGCATCAGGCCAAAGGCCGCACTTATCCTTTGCTCAAGCGGCAAAAAGGAGTGTGCAGCCATCCCTGCGAACATCGCGGAGGCACGCTCACCTTTAAAGAACTGCCGGGTGAGACCCTGCGCGGAACGAAGAGCCTCCAGACCAAAGGGAGCAAGCAAAAAGGGATGGCGAAACGTTTGGGGACGCAATGGGCCAAGCAAAACGTCCGCGAACATGTTCCAGTGAGCAACCAGCGGCTCCATCAACCGACGGTATGCCTGCGCATCATCTCCCAACGTTTCGCCCGTTGCCTCAATGGAACGTTCAAGCAGCATTGCGGTGCCATCATCAAGAGGATGCGCCAGAGCTGCTGGCGACTGAATCCATTCCAGGCCATATTGCTCAAGCGACAGAGAGCGGAAGAAGCGCGAACTGAGCGCCAGCGGATGGATCGCCGAGCAGACATCATGGAGAAAACCGGGGAGCGTTAGCTCTGCAGTGCGAGATCCTCCCCCAATCTCATCTCGCGCCTCGAACACACACACGGACTTTCCAGCCTGCGCTAACGTAATAGCAGCAGCAAGACCGTTTGGTCCTGAGCCAACAACAATTGCATCATACTCCATAACCATAACAATGCCTTGTCCTTTTCAGGAATGATCGGGCTAGAGCTGCTTATCTGAGCGGTGGAGTGCATCAAATGCGCGTTTTAAGGCAGCCAACTGATCTCGTCCGGCTGCCTGTGTCACCTGCGCATCGGCGACCATACGGAAACCGTGGTAGGCACCAGGATAGACGTGCAACTCCGTTGGCACACCTGCTCGCATCAGGCGGCGAGCATACTCCAGATCTTCCTCCAGAAACAGATCGAGAGCACCCACGTTGATAAAGGTAGCAGGTAAGCCCTCTAAGTACTCAGCACGTGCCGCCGCCGCATAGGGCAAAACATCGGGTCCTCCGGGTTCCTGGCCCAACAAAGAGGTCCAACCAAAGCGGTTGGCCTCCGGCGTCCAGATGAATTCCCCTGTATACAGATGCGGTTTCGCTAAGGTACACGTGCGATCATCGAGCATAGGAGCAAGCAGGAGTTGGAACACCAGAGAGGCTTCCCCACGGTCACGCGTCAAGAGCGCTAATGCAGCGGCCAGCCCCCCTCCTGCACTACTCCCACCAACCGCGATCCGATCTGGATCGATACCCAGTTCATCAGCATGAGTAGAAAGCCACTTTAAAGCCGCATAACAATCTTCGACTGGACCAGGATAGGGTGTCTCAGGTGCCAGACGGTAGTCCACCGAAACAGCAGCGCACCCGACATCTAACACGATGCGCTTGACCATGAGATCTTCCGCATCAGCCGAACCCATAATATAACCGCCCCCGTGAAGCCAGAGCAAGGCAGGGACCGATTGGTGCACCGAGGTAGGCTGATAGACCAGCACCCGGACATCGGGTGCCGCTTCTGGGCCGGGAATGAAGTGCTCACTCACGGAAAGTGTAGAAACCTGAGGCAAGTCCGCAGAGGTCTGGGAACTCATGGCGCGTATCTGCCCCAGCGTTTCAGTGGTGAGTATCGGTGCCGGAATCTGATCAAGGATAGCAACAAGTTCAGGATCAACAAGGTGCCTGGTCGTCATCGTACTATCTTTATTCATATTATTGTTTGTCATAAAGCTTCACTGGAATGCCGCCATCAATGTTTCCAGGGCTGATGTCATGCGGCCTATTGTAGAGTCCCAGAGCAGTCGGAACAATCGGCTGCTCGGTTAATGGCTACTGCAAGCCGCAGGGCTTTAACCCTGACGGTTCATGACTCTAGTATAGGACGAAATACGCAGTTCTCGCAACATTTTCGTAGCAGGGCTATTTCATTTTCTTTGTTCCCGCATCGGGACGCACACAAAGTGACGCCCCTACGCCATGGGAAGCCGTAGGGGCATAATGGATAAGCTCGCTCCGCTACAATATTTTGAAAGCATCAAGGAGCATATACGTTCCTGAACGCTTGACCAGCTTAATGGTGTGCTGGCCCGCCGCCAGGTTTTGAACGCTATAGAGCACCACTTGAGAGACACGTGATGAACTGGACCCACTCACCGTCTTTTTAAGGACACCATCGATGTACACATCTGCGTTGCCTATATCGGTGTTGGTTTCGCTAATGTACTCAATGCCCGTTCCTGTGAACGTATAAGATACCAAATCACCGTTATTCGTGGTAATGTGAGCATTATTGTTGGAATCGCCCACTCCACGATTCGCTTTATGGTGCCATCCTGGTCCGCTATAGGTGAAGCCGGAGTCATCATTGTTGACCAGAACTTTATCCTGCGTGATCTTAAAGGCATACGCGGCACTACTCGTCCGGCTTGCAGGCAGGTTGATAGTCAATGATGTCCCATTTTGAGTAAAGCTAAGGGTGCCGGAATGACCCAGCAACTCAACCTTTGTCACATTGCCCAGATATGGCGTTCCTTTCCTCAGGTTCGTGAGAGACAGAGTAGTTCCACTCGGCCAACCCAGAGAAATGGCATAAATTGCGGCCCCTTTTCGCGTGTAGTAGACATTGCCTTCCCCGAATACAGCAAAGGGTCGCGTGGCATAGATGGCTTCACCGTTGGTTTTTAACCAGGCACCGATCTGTTGCACGACCTGGATTGCCAATGGGTCCAGATGTCCATCACCATGCTGAGGCACGTTGATCAAGTACGTACCATTTTTGCTCACGGCATTGACGAGATTGTGAATAACAGTGCCAGAACTCATGGTAATAGGGGCTGGAGCATAATAATGCCATGGACCTAACGAGTTTTCTGCCTGCCAGGGGTAGTCCTGGATCGTGGTAGCAATCGTTTTCTCCCAGTCCTGCACTAATGCCGGAAGAGCCTGGTTCGGTACATGTTTCATATTGAGGACGACATTCATCTGGCCGTTGTGCCATTGCAAACTCTTGTTATAATAGTTTGCCGCAATCACATAGGACTGATTCGTGATGCTCCAATCCGTTGCCGTACCAGTCGGGTTGGTAGGACTAATCGAATCATCAAAGTAGAGAATATCAGGCTTGTGCTTGTTAATCAGATCATCAACACGCCAGTAGAATTGCCGCACGTAGGGATCGGTATCTTTCGGATGGTAGCCAGGACCAGTATGGACGTAGCCATTGAGGTCCTGTGGGTCCAGACCATTCCACCATTTGCCTTTGCCATCAGCGGCAGTCATAACGCCATCGTAGGGAACGCCCGCATAGGGACCCGTTTTGTCATGATTATAGCGTGCAGCCATAAAGAAGCCCCAGGCCGGGCCAGGACAGGCATGATAGGTCACGCCAAAGGGAACTCCCTGAGCTTTAGCCGCCGCCGCCCAGTCACCAATGATGTCTCTTTTCGAGCCAACGGTCATCGAGTTCCATGGCTGATAGGTTGAATCCCAGTTGTCATAATTATCGTGATGGTTGGCGAGAGCCATAAAATACTTCGCCCCCCCTTGCTGTACATACAATTGCAACAGGGAATTGGGATCCCATTTGCTGGCTGTGAAGAGATGGGTGATATCCTTATAGCCAAATTGGGAGGGATGCCCATAGTGAGCAAGCTGGTAGTTGTAATCAGCCGTCCCCTGTTCATACATATGTACTGCGTACCAGTCACCATATTCAGGAACGGATTGGGGCGACCAGTGTTGCCAGATGCCGTATTTAGCGTCGCGATACCAATCCGGAAAACGGTATTGCTGGGCGATAGAGGTCCAGTTCGGATCTGGCTGATAAGGTCCACTGGCTGGCGTAAAGGCTGGCAAATTCCAGATGTTCAGCGCAGCGGCAGAAGCCGCTGAGGCTGCATTCGCTACTGCCGCCTTTCCCGCAAGTAGCTTCGTGGTCAGTCCGCTTACACCTCCAACAGCGGCTGTCGTAATGGCTGACACCTTCAGAAAATCGCGTCGCGTAACACCATGCTTCGCGCGAATTCGCTAAATCGTACTCTTCATTGAATGTTTGGTCATTAATGCTCTCCTTGCTTTTTATACTCTCAATGTTCTTCCCTGCTACCGACATTCACAAATGGCTTCAATCCGTAAAATTCTGTATTAAGCAACATCGTGAATTACAAATGTCGTAATCGACTGTGCCGGCAGAGTTGTGCTGAACTTCTTACCTGAAATTCCAATATCTGACAATCGTTTGAGGTTCTCACTTGCATTGGTTTGATGAACAATCGCAGATGTGCCCCCGGTGCTGAAATTTGCGAGATTGTAGCTGATCGTTTCACTACTGGTAGAACTGTTGGTAGTCACAACTGTCAAGGTTTTTGTGCTCGCATCGTACGCGGTAAAGCTGTTGGCATCACTATTGCCGATCATCTGAGAACCTGAGGTGACATACTTACTGTAGTTACCCATCGCATAATAACGAGCAGGGTACGAGATGTTGTTCTTGCTATCACGATAGGCCAATCCCCATAGACTATTGGGAGAGTCGCCAGCTTCATTAACCGCCTGCCAGCCAACCCAGGCCGTTGGATGAAGATGCTGTTCGTCATCCAGAATTTGACTGGAAAGCTTCAATGCTGCCGCCATAGGCGAACTCTGAGTCCCCGTCCCCCACTCCGACATCCAGAGTCGTTTGTGATCGGTTTGCCCGATGTTCTGGTACGCATTCGTACGATCCGTATCACTTCCACCATAAGCATGCGTGTTCCACTGGGTCATATCAGCTTTCGCCGTGCTACTATAGCCGTTGTAATCGCTTATTGATTGACCTACCGTGTTGTCATCAGGAGCACTGATTACGGTATAGGCCGAGACACCATTCTGTGCGAAAGCCTTTGCAACCAGAGGAATGATGGCACTCTGAGAAGCGGGCGTCACTCTCATGCCTTCCTGTGTATTGGTTGACTTCCACCATGTATGACTTGGCTCATTAAAAGGATCGATCGTCTGTAAGGTGATGCCGAAACTATCGTGGAAATGCTTGTCAATGGTGGCAAGATAGCTGGCAAAATCAGCGTAGTGAGCGGTGCTCAGATTCTCAGCACCATTCGGGCCTCCTGCCGTACAACTGTTGTACAACATCCAGGCCGGAGCAGAGTTGACAAAACCTTCAAATACCGTAGCCCCACGTGCTTTTGCGGCCTGCGCGAACCAGAGCTGATTGGCATCATTCGTCCAGACATAATTGCCCTTTGTGGGTTCAAATGAAGGCACATTGTGCCCTTCCTTCATCTGATTATGACAAACATTGCCAGGTCCATCGGCCCCAAAGTTATAACGCACCACGTTCAGGCCGATCCCTAGTGTAGGGCTATAGAGCGCATCGGCAAGGGCTGTCCGCTGACTATTGCTCCAACCTCCAATGATATTGGCCCACCATGCCATGCTGGTCCCCCAGCCCTGAAGCGTCTGGTACTTTTGTGAAGGGGTGACGGTCACTGTATACCCTGCCGCCTGGGCAGCAGATATATTTACTACCTGCATCGTGACGAGCGTCATAATAGCAAGAAACGCGCTTAGAGCACTGGCGATTTGCATCCTGCGTCGACGAAATAACATATCTTTCCTCCCTGTACATCAGACACAAACAACGTGCCTTTTAAACTGAAGATATCCCTATCTTCTTCCTTCCCTGAAATCAGTCCATATATTTCACTCAACATTGAGCAAATATGGAAGTTAACCCGGCCTGCCCACTGAAAACTCTCCTCTTTCCCTCTCTTTTAACATCACATACCCTTCCAGGTGATTAGAGATTGATCAGAAAATCGATTGTGTAACACTCCCCCGTTAAGGTTACCATTGACAAACATATCTGTCAACCTACCTGACTATCCTGAATGTGCGTCACATTTTTGTAAGCAAGCTTCAATCAAATAGTACCTTTATCACTGAACGTCCGATTTCCTCTCATTCCACGATACTTCTAGTAGTAAATATTCTCTGCTAAAGACGAGGTATTTAAGTCTTTAATATAAAGAAAGGATCGGGTCAGAGTATACAGATGTACTGCTTCGACAGTACGTCGTTTTGGCTGAATGACCTATCTGAAATATGAAGAATAGTAGTAAAAAATTGCTCCTTGATCGTTCAACTATCCCCACACAAATTCTTACTGAATTTCTTATTCAACCAAGAAAACAAGAAAAAAGGGGAAAAGTAGATGGAAAAAAGTTCTCCTCGCTTGTTTCCTAACTTTTCAGGTGCTTATTTTTCTTCTTATGACTTCTCTTTATGTCTATTATCAGTGGCAGTTACCAATGGTAGATCAATATGCGCATCAGATTATTCCGCAAGATACGCGCATTTATGATCGTAATAATGTATTGTTATATGACGCTTATGCTCAAAATCAAAGCGCGAGTGGCAGGCGTACACCAGTAACAGTATCAGAGATCCCCAGGGTGATGCAGGATGCGATGACAGCTACCGAGGATAGAACATTCTGGACAAATGCAGGTATCAACGTACAGAGTACTCTTCGTGCCGTCTTAAATCGAGATGGTGGAGCAAGCACCATTACACAACAAGTCATCAAGAATCTCTCTCATAACGATCAGCACACATTCCAACGCAAATTTCAGGAAGCTGTTCTCGCCGTTGGCCTGACGCAAAAATATACAAAGGCCCAGATTCTCGCAATGTACTTTAACGTAGCTTCTTTTGGGTCGTTTGATACGGGCATTGAGGCGGCAGTTGAAGCCTACTTTCACTTGCAACCCATCTGCACAGGAAATAATGTATGCATTCCAGGTGTCGAGCGGCTTGAATATAACGAGCAGGGAAGATTAGATCCAGTTTTAGGTCTCGCTCGTGCTTCTTTATTAGCAGGTATACCCAACGCACCTGCCGCAATTGATCCTACACTTGGCGCAGAGGCAAAACAAATGGCCCTCACACGCCAAAAGATTGTTCTCCAGAGTATGCTCTCACAACATATGAGCGTCAATGGACAGACGATCACGCTCTCGATGACAAAAAAAGCTGAGAGTTTGATGGCTCACACAAATTTTCAGCCCTACCAACATACGAAAAGCGCTCCCCATTTTGTTGATTGGATTATCAATCAACTGGCATTGAAATTGGGAAATGGTGACTACTCCACTGGCATCAATCTGTTCGAGCAAGGTGGTTTCACTGTTCGCACCAGTCTTGATGAGAACTTAGAAATGTATGTTGAGCGTGCAATTGACCAGCACTTAAACAAACCGGACTATCAGTACTACCCGTTACCATTGCGTGGCGATCAGATCCTCAGTAAAACATTAAATATTCATAGCGCGGCGGTCGTTGTTCTGGATGCAAAAACAGGAGAAGTCTTAGCCATGGATGGAAGCGCGGATTATTTCTCTACCGATCCTGCTGTTGGAGGACAGTATAATATGGTGGCTCCTCCTGCTGGAAGCCATACTCATCCCTCCGGACGCCCACCAGGATCGGCCATGCTTCCAATCGAGTACGCGGCAGAGTATGAAAAGTTCAACTCATTGGTTCCCAACATAACGAATTTTACTGATGCTGGCATCAAGCAATATGGTCCAGGTCTCCTTGATACAATTCAACAACTGGGCATTACTCCTCCCAACGATCTCAGTGCACACTTTCTTCAAGGTGCAGAGAATGTATCACTGTTACAAATGACGGGCGCTTACCAGGTTCTAGCAAATAATGGACAACGCATACCGCCTGTGGGAGTACTCGACATCTATGATCACACAGGGCATAGCATCTATCATTACGATACAGGGCATCCACCAACAACGCTGGCAGTTCCAGCTAAAATTGCGAACCTTGTTACATCTCAATTCATGAGTGAAGCGGCTCGCAAGAACACATTTGGTGATGATCATCGGCTCTCCTTTGCCGATCAAGACCCCAGTTGTGTGACGACTACTGCCTGTATGGATCAGGTGGCGGCACAAAGTAGTAGCACAAATGAGACGGAGGACGGCAATACAACGATTGGGTATACGCCAGATGTTGTGGCAGGTGTCTGGGTGGGAAATGTTAATGGGAAAAGGATGAGTAGCGATGTGCCTGGCTCGATGGGTGCGGTGCCAATCTGGCATAGTGTGATTGAACGGGCACTTGGCTGGTGTGGAACGCAACCAACCCCCAGTTCTTACTTTCGATCCGACAAAATTGCTTGCGGCCCTGCACCTCATCTCCGTTTCTCAGCACAGCCAATCAGGACATTTCCCGATGGGATACTCGCGACAGTTCCCACTCCCACTCCTACCCCTGTGCCTACAATGGCACCTTCTCTTCCTACACCCACCCTTACACCGACTGTGCCGGGCACACTCCCTTCTCTTGATGCAACCTCGTCTTATTTACTTGATGCCAATACAGGCGCTATATTGATGCACACAAATGAAATGCAACAATTGCCGATGGCAAGCACAACCAAGATTATGACTGCATTGATCGCGCTTCAGACGGCAAATTTGCATCAAGTTGTGACCATTCAGCAAGATGCCGTGACTGAGGCCAGCAAAAATGGTGGAAGTACTGCTCAACTGGTAGCTGGTGATAAAATGACCTTAAAGGATCTACTCTATGGTTTAATGCTTCCTTCGGGTGATGATGCCGCTATTGCTATTGCTGATGCTGTTGCCGGATCACCAATGACATTTGTCGATCAGATGAATCAGTATGCTCAGAACTTGCATCTTACACACACGCATTATGTGAATTCTGATGGACTTACCTATAGAACTACACAAGGGACGCTTACGTATAGTTCCACCAGTGCTGCGGATCTTGTAGAGCTTGCGCAATTTGCATTAAAGAACCCTCTTTTTGCTCAAATCGTCCAGTCGAAAGAATACAAAGTGCCACCGACAGCAAATCACCATGCCTATGATTGGGTCAACACGAATGAGCTGCTTGGTACCTATCCTGGGATTACTGGTACAAAAACAGGTTTTACGCTGGAAGCTGGCTATTGCCTTGTCTTCTCCGCCACTAGAAATGGACGGTCTCTTATTGGTGCTATCTTACATGATGGCACGACCAATCCAAATCAACGTTTTGTCGATGCTGCCCATCTACTCGATTGGGGTTTTGCTCATCCTACAGGTCTATCTAAATAAAGGATAGAGTTGTGCAGAGAGGGCCATTTATAAGCTCACTCAATCCAGCATACCATTGACAATTGTTTTTTCATACCCTATACTATGACCAGAAAAATACATTTAGTCATATTGCTTATCTGGTCATAGTGAGAAGGAGACGAATTCGTGGCGAACCAACGCACCAATGAGGAGAACTCGAAACGAAAGGAACGTGCCGACAGGATTCTAGACGCTGCAGAGGAACTCATTAAGCGCTGGGGATACAACAAGACCACCATTGACGACATCGCCCGGCAGGCAGGAGTCGCAAAGGGAACCATCTATCTCCATTGGAAAACGCGCGATGATCTGTTCTGGGCACTCTTATCACGCGAGGATTTCAGGCTGGCGGAGAGCCTGCGCCAACACCTTGCCGACGATCTTGACAACATGACGCTGCATACCTTGATGAAGCATATCGTGCTGGACACCTTACGTAGCCCGTTGGCGAAGGCCATGTTGCTCATGGATAGCGATATGCTCGGCGCACTGGCAAAGCACGATTACACCAGCGCATCGTTTCCTAAACGCATGGCCAGTCTGGAGAATTTTCTCACTTACCTGCGTGATCAAGGAACGCTGCGTGCAGATATTGATATACGTAAACAGATTTATATGCTCGGTGCTATTATAATGGGCTTTCTGATGATCGACCAATGGATGCCCGACGACTTCTCCTACTCTGACGAGGAGATTGCGGACATGACCGCCGAAACGATCAAAGGTGCCCTGGAACTGCAAACAACAGATAAAGAGAAGCAACAAACAATCGGAAAAGCCTTTTCATCTTATATGGAACAAGTTATCGCAATTATGGAACAGGAACAGTAAAAAAACGGAGGAGATCTTACTATGACGACGCAAGAACCTGCAATTCTCATTGAGAACTTCCACAAATCCTACGGCAAAGTGCAGGCCGTAAAAGGCATTTCATTGCGCGTGGAACACGGCGAAATCTTTGGTTTCCTGGGGCCAAACGGTGCTGGCAAGACCACCACCATTCGCTGCATGCTCGATGTCATTCGTCCTACGTCCGGTACATTACGTGTGCTGGGCCTGGATGCGCAGCATGATACCATGGCGTTGCATCAATGTATTGGCTATCTGCCGGGGGATGTCCGTCTGCCGGGCGACATGACTGGTCGGCAGGTTATCACCTACTTTTCACGCCTGCAAGGTCGCACTCCGGTTTTGCTGGATGATCTGGTAGCTCGCTTTGATGTTGAGATGAAGCGGCCCCTGAAAGGCTACTCCAAAGGCATGCGCCAGAAGATCGGCGTCGTGCTGGCCTTTATGTGCGATCCCGATGTCCTCATCCTGGACGAACCCACATCTGGCCTCGACCCACTCTTGCAACGCGCCTTTAACGAGTTTCTGTTGGAGGAACAGGCAAGAGGCAAAACCATCTTCATCAGTCCCATATCATGGGTGATGTAGAGAAGGTCTGTCAGCGCGTGGCGGTGATCCGCCAGGGCGAACTGGTCACGGTCGAGAAGGTCGAGACGCTGCGCCAGAAAGCGGGTCAACGTGTCACGGTCGAATTTGGCGATCAGGTGCAAACCGAGGAACTGGCCCACATCCCTGGTGTCAGTAACGTCAGCACGGTAAATGGCGCGTATCACTTCAATATGGGTGGCTCGATGGATCCCCTGATCAAAGCCCTGAGCCAGCATGAGGTGTTGCGCATGCAGGCCGAAGAGGCTCCTCTGGAAGAGGTCTTCCTGAAGTTTTACGAAGAAACTGAACCCAAAACCGTCTCCGCTGTTACCAAGTAAGAAGTGAAAGGATGGACTGGTATGGCAACAACAGCAATACATCCAATCTCGGCCCCTGGAAAACGGGCGCGAGGTTTAGCCATCACCATGCGTGCCCTGAGCGCGACAAAGATTATTCTCAGCAGTGTGGCCTTCTATGCGTTCTTTATCACCCTGGTCGTGGCAGCAATTTATCCCACGTTGAGCAAGGCCGTCAACATGAATGCATACCTGGGTTCCTCTGTTGTCACTGGACTGGTAGGCGTCAATCTGAAAAGCTTTAACTCATTTCCGGCCCTGCTTGCGGTCGAACTCTTTGGCTCGTTCTATCCCCTGGCTTTCGGAGGATCTATCGCCTATATCGCCGGTGCCTCTTTGCCCACGATGATTGAGAACGGCACCTGCGACCTGATTCTCTCGCGTCCCATCAGTCGCACCCGCACCTTCCTGGAGATGGTGTTGAGCGCTGCATTGGCCGGGCTTATCACCAGCGTGGTAACGCTCCTGGCAGTCTGGGTCAGCACGTTCATCGTCAAAAATAATGGGCTGGACTGGACATGGGTAATCATCGCACAGCTCATCGAAATGTCGTTCTTCTGCTTCGCGATCGGTGTCGGCATGTTGTTCGGCTCCTTTCTGGACTCCAGCCGGGCAGCAGGTGGCGCAACCCTCGGCATCGTTGGCCTGGGATACCTCATTAGCATCGTGGGTAGCCTCTCTCCCAACCTGGACTGGTTGCAACGCATCGGCCCCTACTACTACGCAAAGGGTGCAAATGCGCTGGTGGAGCACACGGTTACAGCCTGGTATCCCTTTGTGCTCCTGGGAGCTGGACTCATCTGCGCGCTTGCCGGCCTCATCATCTTCAAC
>CAVUVQ010000017.1:0-29482 GCA_963744875.1 uncultured Chloroflexia bacterium
TATTCTTGATCCCCTCAGAGAGGCGGTTGATCTTCCTCTGGGATCCTGATGGTGCTTATTTTCCGGTTGGCATTGACTTCTCCAAGAAAAAATCCGGATAATTTATTTGTGCTTCTTCCCTATCAATCTTCCACAAGGGACAACCAGACTGAGTCGGTGTTGTTGGAGATTCGATCCAGATGGCAGAACCCTCATATATAACTGCTCCTCGTAATCTGTACCTTGTTCTGCCTGGTTGCAATACTTGCTTGACCACTTTTTTCCTTCCCTTGGGGCTACCAACTAGACGGTGAGATCTTCTGGCAGGGAGATGATGCAGCCGATCGTGGCAGTATCATTGTGAAGGAAAGCATCATAGAGCATCATCCACAGGAAAAGAGGCGAACGAAGCTTCCCTCCCCCATGAATTCATTTTGTGTGTACATCGCGATGCACAGGAGACAAGGCTTGTCTGTGAGCATCTCGCAGGTCAAACCCAGAATTCCTACTCCCAATGGTTCACTGGCAAAGGGCAGCATTACAATTCTGATCTGTCAGCAATGTACAACAAACGTAAGGGCTGGTGTCGACTTCTCTTCCGCTGCGGCAGATTTGCTGGCGTTGCTACAAAGAACTGCATGAGGAAGGAGATTGGGAAGGAATCGCCGGTCGGCCAGAGGTCGTCGTACACTCCCCTCCTCTCACCATAACACAGCAGCATATCCCTTTCCCGCTCACGGTCCCATTCCTGGCCCTTCAGCCCATCAACACCAATGCCAGGAAAGCGCCTGGATCGCGTTGCCACGTGCAGGTGATCTCATCGTCTCAATCTCACCACTCAAAGGGTAACAAATCTGGTGCATCTTCCCGATTCAAAGCTCGATATGACTCAACACATTTCGCTCCACCTGGCACTCCAGATGGTGATTGGCAGCCATTGTGAATACAAAACGGCCGTATGGTATCGTCGTGAACCTGAATACAGGAACAATAACCATGCCTCTAGAGCGCGACACTTACCATATCGAACATTCAGTGTTCCCTCTCGCTTTTTTCGAGTATCGTGATCGTTTGTTCCTGGTTCACGGCACTGAATGGAATCGCCTGGATATTTCTCATCCTCGACAGGGTGAACTCAATAAGCAAACGACCAACTCCGCTCTCTCAGCGAGACCAACCACGCCCAGAACACTATCTCGACTATTTTCATGGAGGTTTGAGCGTCTCACCCATCCGGAGTGGATCGCCGACAATGGGTGGGTCTGGCATCCCGTTGGGATCGTCACCACCTGGGATTTACGCCAATGGCTGCAAGAAAATGTGTGGGAATCGGAAAAACGGGTCCTCGCATCGCTCACTTTGCCAACGTGAATACTACTGGGATGGGCCGCTGTGTTGGATAAATGGGCAGACGCTAGCGGTCTGGGGTATGGCGAGGATGATGATGGTTGATTCCCGCAATACGTCTCTTTGATGTTCGTACCGGCAAGGAAATTCGCTGGTTTGCCGGACCCGAAAAGGGGACTTTCATCTTTGACGAATACCTCTTTTCGCTCTCTCAAGAGCTGGTGATCTGCTGGGATCTTTCAACAGGGGAACGCCTTGGCGCGTTTCCAAATTTTTGCCCGACCCATTATCACCAGGGGGCCAAACATCTTGTCTTAACGCCCAGAACGGGACGGCTCATGTGGGTGTATCCACTTAATGGTGCTGACCTTCTTAAAGGATCGTCGGACAAGAAGGGAGTCGGCCAGAAAACTCTGCTGTTCTCTTCTCAATGACACAAAACTCTGCTATCATTTACGGTAACAACTAATTCTCGCCCTATCTTTTTACCCTTATTCATAGGCAAGAGGAATCCAATGGCGCAAAATAGTGCATTTGGGAAAAATGGAGTCGCTCTTTCACCAGAAATACAACATATGGCGATGAAGAATGAACTTGGCGCATTCTGTAAAATCTATACAGTTCCAGAACAAAACACTGTTCCCTTTGGAGTCGGTATCCTTTGTATCGTTTTTAGCTGTGGCATTGTTCCCTTTATCTTTTTCGCAAATCCTCCTCCCTCTGGGATTTCCATCGCAGGAGTCACCTTTTTACTTGTAGGATGTCTCATGATCCTCTTATCGAGAATGTATCCTCGCTGGCATGTTTATCTCTGGCAATATGGTTTTGAATCTGAAAAAGGCCGGGTACGCCAGGTTGTTCGGTGGGATCAGATAGAAATCTCTTCAGAGTCAGACCAATGCTCAACACTTCATCCGTTGTAAGATCTCTTGCCAAGACGGCCTACAAAATCACAGTAAGTTCCGCCTTCCCGGAGATACAGGAATTCATGGATAGTGTATTTGAGGCATTTGCACAGCAGTGTGCATCGCAAGATCTCATCATTGCTCCTCCCAAAACGATCAGAGCATTCACCGATATCAAACTCGATCGAAAAGGAATTAGCAATGGGCAAGAAACGCTACCCTGGCATGAAATCCAGGAATTTCTCATTTAAGATGGGAAGATTTTCTTCGCAAGACTGAAGAATAGGTCCATGGACCAGGGCAATCTTTGCGGAGAGATTCAACAACCTTCCCTTGACGTAATCCAGCATTGCTTTTACACGAGAACCACAATGGCCATCAACAAAGCCATAGAGCGCCACAACAACGATGAAAGAAACGATATGAGAAAGCTTCAGTATTGTCTGGTTGATGTCTTTACTAATCGCGCCTTCGGCGGCAATCAGCTTGCCGTTTTTACGGATGCGCGTGACCTTTCTCCTGACGTAATGCAAGCGCTTGCCAAGGAACTCAACCTCTCGGAAACAAGTTTCGTGCTTCCAGCACACGATCCAGCTCATGATTATCACGTTCGTATTTTTACGCCCGCCGTTGAGCTACCCATGGCAGGACATCCTACAATAGGAACCGCCTTTGTCCTCGCCCAGAAGCATCTCATTCAGACGATCGAACCAGAAACGACTCTCACGTTTGAAGAGGGAGTCGGCATCATTCCCGTGACTCTCAAGATACGGGCAGGCCAATGTCAATCGATCCAGATGCACCAACCACTTCCCACCTTCGGGACAACATATCCTGAGAGTGTCGCTATCGCCGAGATGCTTTCCCTTGATCTGACGGATCTTGACACGACGCTCCCACTTGAAGTCGTTTCTTGCGGCGTGCCATTTCTCTTTGTCCCGATCAAAACCCTGGCCGCGATGCAGGCTATCCAGTTTCGTCACGATGTCTGGGAACGCGTGCTGCGAGATTTTGAAACACCCCATCTCTTCGCATTCACACCAGAAGTTGAAACCGCAGGCTCAACGGTGCATAGTCGTATGTTTGCCCCGGCGATGGGCATCGCAGAAGATCCAGCCACTGGAGCGGCAAGCGGACCACTGGGATGTTATCTTGTACGCCACGGAAGAGCAACCTCCGACAGAAGCATGGAGATCATCAGCGAACAAGGGTTTGAAATGGGACGCCCAAGTTTTATCCAGATCACGATCGAGCACAAAGGAGAACACATCACAGGCGTACAGGTCGGTGGACAATGCCACTTTATGGGAGAAGGGTTTATCGAACTGCCTTAGAGAGTGATATCCTTACAAAGAAAAGCAGGAAGGCGCTGTATGAGAGATGCTATCGCATGAAGGAAAGAACGTCATGGAAAAGAGAGTCCAATTTGACTTTGAAATCGAGTTTACCAATGGTGGAGGAATACAGGGACAGGGCTTTCGTCTGGATATTGCAGGTGATGATATCACTGATCAGGAGCTTGCGGATTCCCTGGTCCGTGATATGCGGCTGCTCATGGTTGAGAAGGTTCATATTCATACGAAAACTATTCTTGCAGAGAAGCATAAACGCCCCCTCATCGATACCGGGTTGGGAAGCGAGAAGTTCGTCGATTTGAGCCATCGCATTGAGCATGGGTTAGTGACCTATAAAGGATTGCCAGCTCCCATCATCTGCGATTATTTAAGTCGAGAAGAATCCCGGAAGCAATACGCAGCAGGGACCGAATTCCAGATTGGGAAAATCGAAATGGTTGCCAACACCGGGACCTATCTCGATTGCCCATTTCATCGCTACGAGCACGGGAAGGACCTTTCAGAAATTGGAGTAGCACGGTTGGCTGATCTGGACGGCATTGTTATTCGCGCAGGCCACAGAAAGACATTTGCCATCGACATGGACTTCTTTCGTGGCAAAGAGCTACGAGGACGAGCGGTCCTGGTGCATACCGGATGGGACGCCTATTGGAATACTGACCAGTACTTCGAGCATCACCCACATCTGACGGAAGAGGCCGCTCGCTACCTCGTCGAATGCGGCGTGAAGCTGGTTGGCATCGATTCCGTGAACATCGATGATACCAGAGGTGGCGAGAGACCCGTCCATTCCCACTTGCTTGGTGCTGAAGTCCTGATCGTAGAGCATCTGTGCAATCTGGAGCAGCTTCCCGATGAAGGATTTACCTTTAGCGCTCTTCCACCAAAGTTTAAAGGAGTTGGAACCTTTCCTGTCAGAGCACTGGCGAAGCTCAGGTAACAAAAAGGAGATGTATATGCGCATTATTTTCTGTGCTGATTATTGGAATCCCTTGTCCCCCGACAGCGCCTATGAAGGCGAGGCGGCTGCGGTAGAGAAGGTACAGCTCACCTCTTCGCTCATCAATTTTGAGGCATTGGTTGAGCAACAGAATATATCACGTGCGGTACGCAAGGTTGAGCCAGCAAGCACACAGGAACTGGCGATCTATCGCGGATGGATGCTCAAACCTCACATCTATGAACGTCTCTATGCAGCCCTTGCCGAGAGGGGTCTCCTGCTGATGAATACCCCAGCAGCCTATACTCACTGTCATTATCTCCCGGAATCCTATCCGCTCATTGAGGGCATGACACCTCGCTCAACATGGCTCAAGACAGGACCCGATGTCTCTCTTGATGAGGTGATGGCGTTGCTCCGTCCATTTGGAGAAAAGCCCATCATCATCAAAGATTACGTCAAGTCGAGAAAACATGAATGGAACGAAGCCTGCTATATCCCCTCTGCATCTGATCGGCAAGTAGTTGAGCGGGTGGTCACGCGCTTTTTACAGTTGCAAGGTGAAGATTTGAACGAAGGTCTTGTCTTTCGTGAGTTCATCGATTTTGAGCCATTGGTATCGCACTCCAAGAGCCATATGCCTTTGACGAGGGAATTTCGGCTGTTTGTTCTCGATGGGCAAATCATCTTTTCGACGCCATATTGGGAAGAGGGCGATTATGGCGATGACAATAATGCTCTCCCTCCAATGGATCTCTTTCGTCAGGTTGCACAAAAGATTCAGAGCCGATTTTTCACGATGGATGTCGCACAGAAGCGAGATGGGACCTGGAACATTGTTGAACTTGGTGACGGTCAGGTCGCCGGACTGCCTGCAAGAACTGATGTGGAAGCTTTTTATCAGGTTCTTGCTCGCCTTTGATGCTTGATGGTGTACTGCTGAAGAGATAAATTAGCTTCTTTTCACTATCAAAATTCATCCTACAGCGGCGTGCTCAAACATTGAGCCTTCTTTTATCTCTTCCTTATTTACCTCCATTGTTCCGACCCCTTTCATTCCGTGATTGACACGAGAGCCACGTAAAGTCGTCCTTCTCCTACCACGACTCCACTTTTTGTGAACTCCGTCGGCACGCGAGTTTTAGATAATACTGACCAACTGAATTAAAGCATTGACTTGATCAAGTCAATGCTTTATAATATGTTCATGGATATGTTTGTTGCGCTCTCCGATCCGACACGACGGGCCATTTTAGAACTCCTTGCCAGCTGCGGCGAACTCACCGCCACAGACATCTACGGGCACTTTCCTGTCAGCCCACAGGCGGTCTCGCAGCACCTCAAGGTTTTACGCGAGGCCAAGCTGGTGGTGATGGAAAAACGTGCGCAGAAGCACTTGTACGGCCTCAATCCACAGACACTGTCTCAATTTGAAACATGGGTTCAGCAAACGAGGCAGAGATGGGAAGAGCGTTTTGAGGCACTAGATAAGGTGCTAGCAGATGAGAAACAGAAGCGCGTGCAGGGTGAGCAAGAGCAGAAATGAGAACAGGAACAAAATACGGAGGAGACTATGGGAAAAGTGTTTCTTAACATGACGATGACATTGGATGGCTTCTTTTGCGGGCCAAACGGCGAACTGGACTGGATGTCGCAGACGCCCGATCAGGAACTCAACGATGACATTGTGGCCTTCTTTCAAGGCGTTGATCAGGGTTTTATTGGCTATCCAACGGCTTCCGGGATGATTCCCTACTGGCTGGGCGTCACGCAAAACCCTGCGGCATCATCGGAAGAGCGTACCATTGCGCAGGCCGTGAACACCTTACATCCGTTCATTCTCTCAAACAGGGAAGAAAAGCTTGCGTGGGAGAATACAGAGCTGCTCGTGGTGAAAAGTGATGACGATCTGGTTGAAGCAGTTCAAAAGATCAAGCAGCAGTCTGGCAAAGATCTGGGTGTGCCTGGCGGCATCCGCACTGCGCAAACGTTTGTGCGACTCGGCTTGATTGATGAATATGTGCTCATGGTTCATCCCGTTGCCATTGGCAAGGGGCAGAGCGTGTTCACCAAGAGAGTCAACCTGGAACTGGTCAGCGTGAAGACCTACCAGTCCGGCGTGATGCGCGTGCATTACCGGCCACGCTAAAGAGTGGAGTTTGAAAGGAAAGAAGGGATGGCGAACAAGAACAAAACGACCATTATCGTGGAACCGGGGAAACAGGAAATGCGCATCACGCGCGAATTTGACGCGCCGCGTGAACTCGTGTTTCAAGCCTTCACCGATCCAGAGCTGTATGTCCAGTGGCTTGGACCACGAAGGCTCACCACGATGCTCGACACCTTTGAGCCAAGGAGCGGCGGGCGGTGGCGCTACCTCCAGAAGGATCAGAGTGGCAACGAATTCGGCTTTCACGGCGTGTATCACGAAGTCCGTCGCGCCCGAACGCATCATCGACACCTTTGAGTTCGAGGGATTGCCGGAAGCAGGACATGTGGCTCTCGAAACGCTCACCCTGGAAGAATTGCCCGGAGGAAGAACCAGGCTCACCGCTCAATCCGTTTTCCAGTCGGTCGCCGACCGCGATGGCGCGCTCCAGAGCGGCATGGAAGAAGGCCTCAACGATTCCTATGAGCGCCTCACAGAACTGCTGGAAACGATGCAGTAGCAGAGCATTCACAAAGATTGGAGAAACACCATGGGAAAAGTGACGTTTGGCCTTTCGGTCTCGCTCGACGGCTTTATCGCCGATACAAATGATGATGTCTCAGAAGTCTTCGCCTGGATGGGACGCGCGATGGAACATTTCTATGAGGTCATCGGCGATCAACTCAACGAGGGCGGCGTCGTGATTATGGGACACCGAAGCTTTCATCAGATTGAGAATGAGCAGGGGTGGATCATGCCTGATGGCACACCTCTTCCCGGCCCGGTGATTGTCTTGCAATCGCAAGCTCGCGAACCCCTGAAACAGGGCCAGACGCAGTATTACTTTGTCACCGAGGGCATCGAGAGCGCGATTGCCAAAGCCAGGGAGCTTGCAGGCGAGAAAAATATTGCCCTGCACGGGGGAAGCTCCGTCCAACAGGCGCTTTCGGCGGGCCTGCTCGACGAAATCAATATGAGCGTGGCCCATGTCCTGCTGGGTGAGGGCGTGCGCCTCTTCGATCACCTTGGCTCAAAGCCGATCCACCTGGAACATATTCGCACGCTTGAGACGCCGGGCGCCACCCATCTCTCGTTTCGCGTGGTGAAGTAAGACTGGCTTCGTCTCTCTGAGAATGGAAAGGAGAAAACAAATTTCACCTCAGACTTATATATATGTTGCAATAAAGCATATGTTCTATGCTACAATAGCCTCGGTTCAAATGTACTGTTCTCCTAGCAGATGTTCTGCCTCACATCGCACAAGAGGCAAGCAATTATGAAATTGGCAGAAGCACTCGCCGTTCGCGCTGATCTCCAAAAGCGCGTAGAACTCCTCCGGACACGACTGGTTGAAAGCGCAAAAGTACAAGAAGGTGAAACCCCTGCGGAAGATCCTACTGTTTTGTTTCGAGAACTTGATCAGTCTCTTACTCAATTAGTCACTCTGATTACGCAGATCAATCGTCTCAATCTCCAGACACTCCTTCCCGATGGAAGCACGCTCACCAATGCGATCACCCGGCGCGAAATGATTTCATTGCGGCAAAGCGTTATCATGAGTGTGATTGAAGCAGCATCCACAAGATCCGATCGCTATAGCCGTACCGAAATTCGCTATGAAGTGACCGTTCCCGTCGCCCAACTGCGCCAGGAATATGACGATCTTGCACGCCAACGCCGTGAGCTTGATGCTCACATACAGTCTACCAATTGGATCACTGAATTTCCCGAGGGATAATGTCGCAAAAACGGGTACGAGTTGGTAGCCAGAGAACCAGGAAGCGAACCTTGAGGTGCCTACGACCTGAATGTGGGATCTTCGAGCTGCGGATAGGCTCAACCAATGATTGTTTTGTCCTGCATTGTTACAAACGCATTGGGTATTGTTTACATTTTACTACTACAAGGTTGATCTTCGTTCTCTGGTGAGGGTGGGATAGGGGTCTCGTACCCTTTTTGTCTCTTATTTCATACTTATTCAGTACCTAAAGAGTAAACCAATCAGGCTGTTGGCGACGACGAGCCGCACTCAACCCCCTCTCATCACGCAAGTACCTATCTTCAGCAATCACCTGCTCATACTCAACGACCGCATCGTCATAACGTTCCAGATGCAACAAACACGTTGCTAGTATAAAGCGAAGATTACTATTCTTCGGAGGCTGATCCAGCCGAGCTTGAAGCAGATCCTCCGCATCCGAGACTGCTCCAGTCAGCACAAGAATGGCGCATCGGTTATTCATCATCGGATTGCGATCATGCGGCTCTACTATCGCTAGTGCCTGATCAATCGTGGTAAGTGCCACTTCATATTGTCTTAAGAAGCATTGCGCCAACGCTTTGTCCGCAAGCGCATGAGCATAGTATTCCCTCCTGACACCATCCTTCGCAAGCAGCAGAAGGGCTTGCTCAAAATCTATGAGGGCATCATAGAGTGCGTAAAAAAAGTATCCACCAGCCCTTTTGTGAAGTTTTTCATAGCAAAATCAACAACAGCATGCTATAGTGTATCCATCTTCTAAATTTTGTAGTATGAAGAAAGGATAAAAATGCGTGTAGCCATTGATCTTCTCATAGCGGAGAAAGAACCGGGCGGAATGCTCTTTGCCACGCACGCTTTATTAAATGGGTTGATTACGTATAGATCAGTCTAATGAGTATATCATTATTACTGCACGTTCAAAGGACTATCAGGAATTGGCAACGGCTCCAACGATCCACATATATCCGGTCAAGTTACGCACGTGGAGCGGTATCCTTATCCAACACCAACTATTACTTCCCGATATCTTAAAAAAACTGCGTCCAGATGTGCTCCATGTACCCGCCTTCGCAGCTCCTATCGGCTGGCACGGTCCTCTAGTCATGACTATACACGACCTGGCGTTTCTCAAGGTCCCTGAACAATCATCGCTCTATGCACGGCTCTACTGGCAATATCTTCTGCGCGAAAGCGTCCGCCGTTCCCAGCAAATCATTGCCATTTCTGAGCAAACGCGAGAAGAATTACACTCATTGTGGTCCGTTGAGCCAGAACGTCTTCATCTCATCCATAATGCACTACGTCCTTCTTTTCAACGAGATGGTATTAGTTCTCAGTCCATTCAAGCCATGCAACAGTGTTATGGTGGTCGTTATCTTTTACATGTTGGTCGTATCATGCCGCGCAAAAATGTTGAAATGCTTATTCAGGCATTTGATCTGGTGGCTGAACGTTTTCCGGATCTGCACCTGGTGTTGACGGGTGGTACAGGGTATGGAAGCGACGGTGTTTTGCAACAGATTGAAGTTTCACCATACCGAGAACGCATTCACCAGGTAGGCTGGGTGTCCGAGCAAGATATGGGAGCACTCTATGCCGCTGCTGAGGCGCTTGTCTTCCCCTCGAAACATGAGGGATTTGGTCTTCCCACAATAGAAGCTATGGCTTGCGGTACCCCTGTTGTTGCTAGCTTTGAAGCCGCTAGCGACGAGATCGCTGGAGACGCGGTTGCGCGGACAGATTGTTCGAGCCCCGAACCTCTAGCTAATACTATCACTCAAGTTCTGACAGATAAAGAATTGCGCGTTCGCCTGGTACGCCTTGGATTGACACATGCAACATCTTTTAGCTGTGAAAACTGTGCTCGCGCGACCCTTCAAGTTTATTACCAGGCCGCAGGTAGAGCTGCACCAGCTCTATCATCATGCCAGACTAGATATGAATATATAGTGCGGAGAGCGACGTACATGCAATCGAAAAACCCTGACAGTTTCTTGCCGTGTGTAAGCGTTATCATCCCATTCTCCAGATCAGTGCAGGCGAAAATTGTTCTCGAAAAGCTTATTCAGCAAACATATCCAACTGAATTGACTGAGATATTACTGGTTGGCTCTAATGGTGGTATTTTCGCTGATACATATCCCATCAAAGCGATCGAGACTACTCCGATCTATTATCCAGGTGTTGCGCGTAATATCGGTGCTCGTTCCGCTACAGGTGCTTACTTTCTCTTTCTTGACGATGATTGCGAACCTGCCCTTGATTGGATTGAGCAGAATGTACGCGCTCTCCATGCTTCTGATATTGGGGCCGTTGGCGGACAGATTGCAGGCAAGTCAAAGGCTTTCTTCGCCCGCTGCGTTGATTTCAGTCGTTTTGGTTTCAGTCAGTCTAGCAAACAAGCGGTGATCTGGGTATGTTCCGCCAGCCTCGGTGTCAAGCGCTCCGCTTTTGAGGATGTGCAAGGTTTCAATGAGGAATTGCGCTCAGAAGAGGATATAGATTTTTGCTTTCGCCTGGAACAGGCAGGTTATAGAACAATCTACCAACCAGCAATCAAGGTCTTGCACGATCATGGGCGTACCAGCTTTAGCGCATTGATACACTACAGCTATTTTTACGGTCGGGTAAGTGGACTGTATGTTAAGCGCCTCTATGCGAAGATGTCGTTGCGAAACGGTCTTCTCACTAGAGTCCAGAATCCTCTGCTTTACCCGTTGATGATGCTCCCAATTTCTCTAGGTGCTACTATAAACATCATGCGCCTGAACATAAGAGAATATCCAGCTATCGTATTCTATGCGCCCTTTATCTTTCTATCGAAAGTAGCTACCCATATTGGCATCTGGCTCTGGCTTCTACGTGGTCATCCGGCACAACCCAGAAACCAACAGGAAAAATAAGATGTCTATACATGACGCGAAAAATTCTGGTGAAGATCGGTATAGAAGAGATACGCGATCTGCTACACGCAAGTCGGCTACAAAAAAATATTGTAAATTCTTTAAAGTCTGCTCTCTTATCGTGCTGCTCGTATGTATCCTTTTCACACTGTATCATGTGTTACAGGTGCAGAACCTCTGAGTAGAGCGAAAAAGGGTATCGACCTGACCTTGCCCTTGCCAATCACCACGACAAGACCAGGACCTTTTCCTACCATGAAATCGAAGAGGCCTATTGCTTCCGTATTTGCTACTTCTTATCATATCCAGGGAAAAATTATCCTCGATAATCAGGGCCAGCAGTACATTCCCTATGGAGTGCATAGTACAGCGCTCTTTGAACCTGACTGGAAAAATAGCGTCGATTACAAAAACTTTACGTTGGCTCAGATGCAGGCTGCACGAGATGTATGGCATTCCAATGTTGTCGCGTTTCAGGTAGCCTGGACGAATTTATTTCCCGACCCGCACAATCTTAATGGCCCCGATCCTGCCTATCTGCAAGCGATGGATACGGCAGTTACCTGGACAAACCAGGAGCATATGAATGTCATTTTTAATCTGCAATCAGAAGCCGCGACAAACGAGATTATGGCAACTGATCCCAGTATCAAGTTCTGGCAGATCGTGGCAGAGCGTTACAAAAACAATCAGCATGTTTTTTTTGATGTGTTTAATGAGCCTAGAGGCTTCTATGATTGGAACCTGTGGCAATCAGGTGGTACGTTCAATGGTATCCAGTATGTCGGGATGCAGCAGTTGGTCGATACCATACGCGCAACGGGAGCGCAAAATCTGATTCTCGTGCAGGGTCAGGGTGCTGGAGAGAGCTTCGACTATGCTAACTTCCAGAATCACCTGCTGCATGGCACAAATCTCATTTACGCCATACATCCCTACTTGAGTGCAACGCAACACCTAACAGAGCAGGACTGGGAGCAATGGTGGGGCCAATCGGTGCTAAATCTTAATGTCCCTTTTGTGATAGGAGAATGGAATGAGACTCCTGGCAGTGGATATGTAAGTAATGCGCCTGCCGTTGCACCCGTCCTTCTCCACTACATTCAGCAATTGAACATTGGACTGATCGCCTGGGCGCTGACTCCAGGTTCACTTATCCGAGGCACAGGTAATCCTGATGATGCATGGAATTGGAGCAGGCCAACACAATTTGATCAGGGTGCTCAGGTTTGTACGGACAATCTTACCTATCCTGATTACAATCCCCAGGCACAAGGGGCTGGTCAGCTTATCATACGCTTTCTAGCCACGCGGAGTGCCTGAGGACAATGCCAGGCACAGCGGGCTTATAAATGGCACCCCTACACCAGCCATAAGCGGGCGTGCAGAGCCGCCGCCACTGGTGTAGGGGTGCCATTTATAAGCCCGTGTTGGAGCCAATCCCACGTTCCCCATCGCTATTATCCAGGCAATCACATAAACTCCTGGCTAAGGACTCGGCATACTTCGTTCGACTTGTGACATGTGTGCCCGGTACCATGTAAACTTCAACCTCCTTCTTGCCAGCTAGAATACGTTTCCAATATTTTCTGCGTTTCGCACCGTCTCCCTCCGTCCAGAAAACTGCGATCCGACCCACATAAGGTTCGATTTTGTAGGGGGATGCCCACCAGTTAAAAATGCTTATGTAGTTTTGACGCAAGTTGGCACGCGATGGCAACGGCGATTGAAAATTAGGATGGGCTGCTTCAACTTCGGCCTCATCGCCTGTGCTTTCGGTTCTAGACTGTATGGCTGCATGTTTTTTATGGGCGTTCAATAAGCGCACATATTCGTAGAGATGTAGAAAGCGCAGAAAATAGTCAAGTTGCTGCTCCTCTTGTAGATGGAACAGAGGACTTACCCGTTGGATAGCTCTGCTAAAGAGCCGACCAGTAAAGGTTGAGGAGCCAGGGTCCATTAAGATCAGCGTATCGACTTGCTGCTCTGCCCTCTGGAGTTGTTGCGCCATTTCGTAGGCAAAAAGCGCTCCGTTGCACCAGCCACCCAACATATAAGGCCCCTCGGGTTGAATGGCACGTATGGCAGCGATGTGAGCTGCTGCAACTTCTTGTAGGGTCGGTAAAATATTGAGATCGAGGTATTTGTAGGTTTCCAGGACATAAAAGGGTTGATCTTCGCCTAAAGCCTGTGCAAGTTTCAAACAGTAGAGACCCTTTCCTTGCCAATCACCGTGCAAGAAGAAAAAGGGACGCTTCGTTCCGCCTGTCTGTATAGGTGTGATGGGCGTACGTGTAGTGTCGGACTGTTTTTCTACCTGCAACATGCTTGCAAGATGTTCTATGGTTGCACCCTGAAAGAGGATAGAAAGAGGTAATTTCTTGCCACAAACCTGTTCAATCCGTGCCATAAGACGAACAGCCAGGAATGAGTGTCCACCTAGAGCAAAGAAGTCGTCGCGAATACCGATGGGGCGTATATTGAGGAGCTCTTCCCAGATCTGCACAAGCTGGTGATGGACCGTGAGATGAGGAGCAACATAGTTTGCCGAGACGGTTTCACGTGTCACATCAGGAGCAGGCAAAGCGCGACGATCCACTTTGCCGTTAGGTGTAAGCGGAAGTGCGTCGAGGTACTTGTAGACGGATGGTAGCATATAGGATGGTAGGTGTGCGCCCAGGTATTGTCGCAGTTCGTCGTTTGACGTGGTCTTTCTAGGGTGGAAAACGACGTATGCAATAATACGTTTATCTCCTGGCACATCCTCGCGGACGCTGACGACAGCTTCGTGTATCATGGGGTGCTTGCTCAGTACGCTCTCGATTTCACCCAGTTCAATACGTATACCACGGATCTTTACCTGGTGATCAAGGCGGCCTAGATATTCGATCGTGCCATCCGGCAGGTAGCGTGCCCAGTCACCCGTTTTATAGAGGCGAGCATCTGGCTGATTACTAAAGGGATGGTGCACAAACTTTGTTGCGGTCAATTCTGGACGATTGAAGTAACCGAGAGCCAGGCCATCTCCACCCACGTATAATTCGCCGGGAATACCCACAGGGACTAATTGCATGTTACGGTCAAGTAAGTAGATCTGCGTATTGTCGATAGGACGGCCAATTGGAACACATGAGAGTTCAGCCACATTTTTTATTTCGTAGCAGGTAGCATCAGCAGCGACTTCTGATGAGCCGTACAGGTTGAGTAGAATACTAGCAGGCATCTGCTGCTCAAAGCGCTGGACAAGTTCTAAAGGAAGTGTTTCTCCGCTACAGATCCAGTACTTGAGGTCAGGAATACGTGCTTTGAGCGAAGGCTCATTATCGAGCAAAGCACGCAGAAGGGAAGGGACCAGGACAATGCGTGTAACGGAATGTGCTGCAAGAGTTTGCAGGAACAGGTGGGGATCTTTGACAGTTTCATCGGGAATAATCACGATTTGTATACCTTGTAGCAATGGTCCAAAATCTCCCAGACTGAGTCCACAAAGCTTAAGGTTGTCTTCTGACAACAGACTTCGCCAGGAGCAAAGGGATAGGTGTGCCACATCCAATTGAAGCGGTTGAGAGCAGCGCGATGGGTACCGAGCACGCCTTTTGGAGTCCCCGTAGAGCCGGAGGTATAAAGTATATAGGCCGGGTCTTCTCCACTGACAAGTTTTCGAGATTTTCTGAGCTTTCCTGTCTAATCGCCTGCCATTCGCGATCCAGACAGACCAGGGTAAGGGCGCCCCTACCCGGAAGTTCGAAACGCTGAAATCCGAGACGTTCTAGCAAGGATTGCTGTGTCACCAATGCATCGGCATGGGAGTCTTCCAGCATAAAGGAGAGGCGCTCAGAAGGATAGGCTGGATCTAGAGGAACGTAGATCCCTCCGGCTTTGAGAATACCCAGTAAAGCTACAATTAACTCATGGGAACGTTCGTAACAGAGGGCAATACGTGCACCTGGCTTGATGCCACGTTTCTGGAGGTAATGAGCAAACTGATTAGCCTCTCTGTTAAGGTTCTGATACGAGAGTGAGATAGCATTAAATGTGATGGCATTTGCATTGGGAGTGCGTTCAACCTGTGCCTCAAAGAGTTGTGGAATAGTAGCGGTTCTGGGATAGACAGCATGTGTGTCATTCCAATCAAAAAGAATTTGTTGACGTTCCTTATCTGTCAATAAGGGAAGGGTGGATAGAGATTGGGCAGGGTTATTGACCATAGCGTGCAGCAGCGTTTCCCAATGTCCAGCCATACGTGCGATAGTAGAGGCATCAAAGAGATCAGTACTATATTCAAAGTGGCCAACGATACCCGTCGGACAATCGGCGAGTTCAAGTGAGAGATCAAACTTGGCCGCACCTGTAGCAAGATCAAGTTGTGTAGGATCGTAGCCTGGTGCAAGTTCTGGTAGAGGGGGATCCAGAGTCAAAAAGACCTGAAAGAGTGGGCTTTGCCCCTGGGAGCGGTTGGGCTGGAGTTCCTTTACCAGGATATCGAAGGGTAAGTGTCGATGTGCATCGGCTGCCAGGACGACTTCGCGTACCCTCCCTAGCAGGTCACGAACGGTCGGATTGCCAGACAAATCGTTGCGGAGCACCAGTGTATTAATAAAGTAACCCAGGAGAGATTGCGTTTCTGCAAAAGTACGTCCGGCAGTGGTAGTACCAAGCAGAAGATCATCCTGGCCGGAATAGCGTTGCAGTAGGGTCAGGAAGGCAGCGACCAGGGTCATGTACAGCGTGACATTCTCCTGGCGGCTCAACGTTTTTAGTGCTGAACTCAGTTCTGAGGAGAGGGTGAAGGTATGCATAGCACCTTTAAACGTTGGTTGCGTGGGACGTGGACGATCAGCAGGCAGAGCCAGGGTCGTCGGAGCGCCTGCAAGATGCTGCTTCCAATAGGAAAGATGCTCGCTCAACATCTCACTTTGCAGCCATTCGCGCTGCCATGTCGCGAAATCCCCAAATTGCAAAGCCAGATCTGGTAGGGGTGTGGGTATGCCTCCGCCCAGATGAGCTTCATAGAGCGGCACGAACTCTTGAAGGAGCAGGTTAATAGACCAGCCATCGGAGATACTATGGTGCAACACCAGCAACAGAATATGTTCCTCAGAAGCCAGTTGCAATACACAGGTCCGCATAAGGGGACCCTGTCCCAGATCAAAAGGACGCTGGAGTTCTTGCGTTGCCAGGTGCTGTACCGTTGAAGTCTGCTCTGATAGGGGTATGTGTCGCAAATCTTTGATCGTTATGGGAATGTCTATGTGTGAAGCAACCAGTTGAACCGGTTGCTCATCTACAACTGCAAAGGTGGTGCGTAAAGCTTCGTGCCGCTGGACAAGTTCATTCAGGCTCTGCTGGAGACTGTCTATATGCAATGGCTTCTGTATAAGCAGGGTAACGGGCAGATTATAGGCGGCATTGCTGGGATCTAACAGATGAATAAACCAGAGAGCTTGTTGTGCAGAGGATAGAGGAAAGGTAAGTGTAGTATTCAAAAGCGCTTCTCTTGGAAGAGGGCGTAGCGCAAGTGTTTGTGTTTCTCTACTTGATCCGTTGATTTGTCGTTTCATGATGAGTTCAGCAAGTTGAGCCACAGTAGGAGCTTCAAAAAAGCTGCGCAATGGGAGATCGACCTGTAATGCCTTGTAAAGCAGTGCCGTTATTTGCATCACTAGTAAGGAGTGGCCGCCCAGGGCAAAGAAATTATCATGAATGCCGATGTGTGAGATGCCTAAAACTTGTGACCAGGCATTTGCAACGACCAATTCGAGTGGTGTACGCGGGGCGACTTTGCTCACTTGCAAATCGGAACGCACCTGATCTGGAACGGGTAAGGCGCGACGATCCACTTTCCCATTTGGCGTTTGTGGAAGCTGATCGAGCACTACAAAGAAAGATGGAAGCATATAGTCTGGCAGGAGTGCACGGGCATGTTGCTGCAATGCAGTAATCGAGGCATGTTGTCCATCACGTAGCAACAGGTAGACGGCAAGGCGTTTATCGCCGGGACGGTCCTCGCGTACTAGCGCCACAGCCTGTTGCACTGCCGAGTGCTGCTCCAGAACGGACTCGATCTCGCCCAGTTCGATACGGAATCCACGCAATTTGATCTGATGATCCACACGGCCAATCAGTTCAATGGTCCCATCCTTACGATAACGAGCAAGATCGCCTGTACGGTAGAGCCGAGCAACAGGATTCAGGCTGAAGGGATGGCGAATGAAGCGTTCAGCAGTCAGTTCTGGACGATTGAGATAGCCACGCGCCAACCCATCTCCACCAATGTAGAGTTCACCAGGTACGCCCATGGGTACAAGTTGGAGATGCTGATCAAGGATATAGATGGTAGTGTTGGCAATTGGGTGTCCAATCGATATAGAGCTATCTTCAGGCTCAAACTTATGAAGAGTTGACCAGATTGTTGTTTCAGTCGGGCCATACATATTGTAGAGAGGGGCACCTTCTGCTGTCAACTGGCGTGCCAGTTCCAGCGGCAGCGCCTCACCACCACAGAGGATCTTCAAGTACGGGTCTGCCTGCCAACCTGTAGAGAGCAACATGCGCCAGGTAATGGGGGTAGCCTGCATAATGGTAGTATGCGTGCGGGCCAGAGTTTCAGCAAGGGCGATCCCGCTGGTGGCAACATCACGGCTGGCAATCACCAGTTGCGCACCGACAATGAGGGGAAGATAAAGTTCAAGGCCCGCTATATCAAAAGAGAGTGTCGTAACGGCCAGGAGCGTATCCTGTGGAGTGATGCCGGGTTCCTGGCACATTGACAACAGGAAGTTGACGAGTGCATGGTGTGGGATCTGCACTCCCTTTGGACGCCCGGTCGAACCTGATGTGTAGATCACATAAGCTAGGTGAGAAGGAGAGATTGATGTTGTGAGATTGGCCTCACTTAGATGGAGAAAGCTGTCGCGGTCGGTATCAATACACACAACTTTCGTGGTATCAGTTGGGGCCAGCCTGATCGCACCCGTTGCAACTAAGCTGTGTTGAGTTACTAATACTCCTACTCTGGCATCATCCAGCATAAAAGCGATACGATCGGCTGGATAAGAGGGATCCAGGGGCAGGTAGGCACCACCCGCCTTAAGAATGCCAAGCAGTGCTACCAGCATATCAAGGGAGCGCTCGCTGCAGATGCCAACCAAAATATCTGGCCCCACGCCCAGAGATTGCAAGTAGTGGGCAAACTGGTTAGAACGAGCATTAAGCTCCTGATACGTAAGTTGAGAGTCTTCAAAAATGGCTGCGACACCTGATGGAGTACGCTTAGCCTGCGCCTCAATTAACTCGTGAAGACACTCTTCAGCCGGATAGGGTATGGAAGTATTATTCAGTTCCACCAGAAGGTGATGTTGCTCATTCTCGGTCAACATCGGTAGGAGAGCGACGGTCTGCGTGGGGACCGCCACCATATTCTCCAGCAATGTTTGCCAGTGAGTTGCCATACGCACAATAGTTGGCTCAGTGAAAAGGTCAGTGCTATATTCAAGATGCCCAATAAGCCCATCAGGATGGTCATCAAGTTCCAGAGAGAGATCAAATTTGGTCGCGCCAGTGCCTGTGGACATACGCGTCAGGGTCCACGATGTCGATGTGACAGGAGAGGAGGGATCGAGCTGGAGCGAGATCTGGAAGAGTGGACTTTGTCCGCTTGAACGCTGCAGATTGAGTTCCTGTACCAGTCGTTCAAAGGGAAGATCCTGGTGGACATGTGCGTCCAGCACAACTTCACGAACACGTGCTAACAGATCCCGCACCGTTGGATCTCCTGAGAAATTGGTGCGCAGGACCACTGTATTGAGAAAAAGGCCCAGCAATTCCTGCACCTCTGGCTGTGTACGATCAGCCGCTGCAGTGCCAATGATGAGATCATCCTGTCCCGTATAGCGGTAAAGCAAGAGCTGGAAGGCAGCAACCAGAGTGATATAGAGTGTTACACCTTCCTGACGACTCAAGACCTTGAGCGACTCTGTAAGCTGGCTGGACAGGGCAAAGGTATAAGTCGCACCATGATGCGTTGGAACGAGGGGGCGAGGATAATCTGTGGGAAGCTCTAGCATTTCTGAAGCACCCGCAAGTTGTTGTTGCCAATAACGAAGATGCTCAGCCAGGCGTTCCTCTTGCAAGCTTGCGCGTTGCCATACTGCAAAATCTGCATATTGAATGGGCAGAGCGGGTAAGGTTGAAGGTTGACCTGTAGAGAAGGCTGTGTAGAGAGTCGTAAGCTCCTGAAAGAAAAGGCCAATACTCCAGCCATCGGCAATACTGTGATGAATAAGCAAGAACAACACGTAGTCTTCTGGACCAGAGCGGAAAAGAGACACACGCCACAACGGTCCCTGCGCCAGGTCAAAAGGCCTCGCAGCCTCCTGCCAAGTGCCAGATGCGGTGTTAGGGGCCCGATTTATCGCGCCCAGATTTATCGCGCCCTGTCCCACCGTGGGGGTAATAACCTGCATTGGTTGACCATCAAGCAATACAAAAGTCGTGCGTAAAACCTCGTGACGTTGCGCGATCTCGGTTAGACTCCGCTGAAGAGCGAGCCTATCCAATTGCCCATGAAAGTGCATGGTAGCAGGGATATTGTACGCGGGATTGTTGGGGTCCAGTTGATCCATAAACCAGAGCCGCCGTTGGGCAAACGAGGCTGGTAATACAACAGCATCCTGGGGAATGGAGAGAGAAGATGCATTTACGCCTATCTCTCGTGGCAATGCTTGAAGCGGGGGAGAGGAAGTGCATTGCTATCGGTTTTGTGTTGACTGACCTGTTCCGCAAATTGGGCCACAGTAGGAGCAGCAAAGAACGTGCGTAGTGGCAGCTCAACTTGCAGGATGGTGCGAAGCAATGTGGTGACACGCATTGCCAGCAAGGAATGTCCCCCAAGCGCAAAAAAGTTATCGTCAATACCAACCTGATCGAACCCCTAATACCTCAGCCCATGCATCCGCTATGATCTCTTCAATCTCCGTGCGAGGAGCGATAAAGGGTGTTTCAAGTCAGGACGATTGTGATCTGGAGCAGGTAGGGCACGTCGGTCCACCTTGCCGCTACTCGTTAATGGAAATGCTGGTAGTTCCACAAAGAGAGAGGGAACCATATAAGGCGGGACATGTTGTTGTATATAGTTTTGGAGTTCGGCAATGGTAGCGTGAAACCCTGTATGAAAAACAACATATGCCACCAGGCGCTTATCGCCCGGAGTATCTTCATACACAGTGACAACCGCTTCTCGTACTGGGGCATGGTGGGCAAGCACGGCTTCAATCTCGCCCAACTCGATGCGGAAACCACGCAATTTGACCTGTTGATCGAGGCGGCCCAGGCATTCAATCGCGCCATCAGGCAGATAGCGAGCAATATCGCCCGTGCGATAGAGACGAGCATCCGGTTGCGAGCTGAATGGATCATGCACGAAACGTTCAGCAGTTAACGCAGGACGATTGAGATACCCGCGTGCTACTCCAACGCCGCCAATATAGAGCTCGCCCTGTTCACCGATAGGGACGAGTTCCATGGCATCATTGAGGATATATACTTGTGTATTAGCGATTGGATAGCCAATGGGAACGCTATGGCGTTTGCTGTTGCGCTGACAGGTCCAATGCGTCACATCGATAGCAGCCTCAGTGGGACCATAGAGATTATATAAAGCCGCTGGGTGACGGGCAAAGAAACGCTCCTGCAATTCATAGGGAAGCGACTCACCGCTACAGATTACCTGGCGCAGACTGGAGCACGCTTCAAGGCCTGGTTCTTCCAGAAAAACCTGGAACATAGAAGGAACGAAATGCAGCGTTGTGATCTGTTGCTGCTGAATAAGAGCGAGCAGATAGGCGCTATCTTTGTGCCCTTCGGGACGAGCGATAACCAGGCGAGCACCTGTAAACAAAGGCCAGAAAACTCCCAGACGGAAACATCGAAGCTAAAAGGCGTTTTTTGCAAAACAGCATCAGCCGAAGTGAGTTGATAGGCATCCTGCATCCAGAGCAGGCGATTGCAGATGCCACGATGCGTATTCATGGCCCCCTTCGGCTTCCCCGTTGAGCCAGAGGTATAGATAACGTAAGCCAGATTGTGCGACGTTGCCATGCACAGAGGGTTACTCGTCTCCTGTGTGGGCACGATTTCATCTCCATCATCAATGAAACGCAACCTTGCGCCATCATTATTCTCATTCTTGATAGCAAAACAGATTACACGGGCATTATGTTCTGGCAATTGCCCAATTAAATGAGGCTGGGCTAATACTATGAGCTGTTTATGTTGGGAAACCTGGGTAGGGGCGTCACCTTGCGTGCGCCCGTTTTCCGATATACCCTGTTCCCCGGCACGTGGGCGCACGCAAGGTGACGCCCCTACCCCAGATTTGGGAGAGACGGTAGCCATATCTTCAAGCATAAAGCCCACACGTTCCGAGGGATACGTGGGATCAAGGGGAACATAGGCACCTCCAGCTTTTAATATGCCCAGTAGCCCGATGATCATTTCAAGCGAACGTTCCATATAGACGCCGACCAGCACATCCGGTCCCACGCCCAGACCTTGCAGGTAGTGAGCAAGTTGGTTGGCACAGGCATTTAACTCTCGATAAGTCAGGCGCGAATTCTCAAAAAGCACAGCATCATCATGAGGCGTACGTGCAACCTGTGCTTCAAACAATTGGTGAAGACACTGCTCATATGAGTATGCTCGCTCGGTTGCATTCCAATCAAACAGGATCTGCTGACGTTCATGTTCTGTTAGTAATGATGTGAATTGATTATGTATGTCTAGCATATAGATCACTTTCTATTTATGAGATGCGTGACGTTTTTCGTATCGGGATGCCAGGATCTGGCGCATCATCTGAATATCATTGAGAGAGAGGGCACCTGTAGCGATACAGCCAACAAGGGAGAGTAAAGCAAAGATGGGTACAAGATAAAGGATGGACAGATGTTGTTGCCAGAGCAGAAATGCCAGCCCTGGCATATTACCCAGCACCACCCGGAATATGACAACGACTATAGCGGATAGATAGACATGGTGGGCAAGCAAGCAAGAGAAGGAAGAATCCGACCAGTTCGCAGAGTAGTGCTGCGATAGCCGCGCCCGTCGTCTGTAAAGAGGGAATGAGCACCAGATTTGCCAGAATATTTGTGCCAAGCGCCAATGTAGTTGCATAGGGAATGCGCTGTTCCAGATTGGCCGCCATGCATGTTTGCAGTGCCAGATTGCCGAAAAAAGCAGTCGCAATTGACCCCATTAAGATACGGGTAGCTGGTACCGCAGCGGCGAAATGCGCACCGCCTAACAGAGCAATAATCGAAGGAGCTTCCACACTGACAAAGAGCGCCAGAGGAATAATACCCAATGCCATGATGCGTGTTGCCTCACGATAGAGGAGAGCAAAACTCTGCACGCCCTTGTTCAAACTTCGTGCAGAGAAATGGGAATAAGCCATTTACATAGGCATATACAACATTCATAAGTGGATCAGTGATGCGCATCGCCAGGGCATAGATGCCAACACTTAAAGGGCCAGCCAGTGGCAGAAGCAGAAGAATATCGGCTTGCCCTGAGAGCAGAGCCAGTGCATCATGCCAGGTCAGCGAGAGGCTCTTGCGCAATGTCTCTCGAATATGAGGCAAGCTGATACGTATGGACATGTTGAAGTGTTTGCGTGCCAGAAAGGCCAGGACTAAAAAGCAGGGTAGATCGGAATAGGAGATCAGGATATAGGTCTGCACCAGCGGAAGACGTGCGAGCACGGCAACCACGATCAGCCCGGCTGTCAGCAAGCGATTGAGCGTACTTAACAATGCAATAGGGGTAATATGCTGCTCGGCCACAAAGCCACTTTCATAGACGCCGCGCACACAGTTGAAAGAATAGCTAAAGATCAGCGTACCGACGCCAAGTAACAACAAAACACGTTGTTCTGCATTGACAGGTAGAAGGAAAGCGACGCACGTGGCGACGAGCGATACGAGAAGCGTTGTGCATAGCCGTGTGCCTGCTGTATAGCTGAGTGTGGTGCTCCACATGCGGCGCTTTTGCCGACTCAATTGGCGCACGAGCAGTGGGTCCATCCCGGTGAAAGTAAAGAGTGCGCATATAGCTAGAAAGGGCAACGTATAGCTATATTCACCGTACTTGACTGGTTGAAGATAATGCGTCAAAAGAGCCGTGGTGGGAAAAATAATAGGAATAGCGATGCCCCATGAGATCAACTGAATGATGATCGCGAAGCTGCTCTTTTTGGCATTGGGCGCTGTATCACTGGCGGTCAGCGTTGCAGGAATGATTATCTTTGGTAAGGAGGTTGTCGTCTGATAACTGCGTAGCCGTCCCGGTGGTGGTAGATAACGCTCATGGTCGTAGAGTCCACTTCCAACCCCTGTAGAACTGATAGCAGGCAATTGAGGAAGCGAGAAGGAACGTTTAGATAGATTGGTAGCAGCCCTGGTGTTCCCTCTACGAATAAGGTCTACATAGCCCAGAGCCAGGCCAGCTAAGAGAAAGAGGAAGACTCCGCCCTCAGGTTTATCAAGAGGAACGTCGACCAGACCGATGACCAGATTGCCCAGGATAACACATATAGTTGCCAGGAGAATGAGCTGGTGTTTGCGTTGAGCAATGCGATACACGCGCCAACAGGCGAAGAGAATGCTCACGAGCAAACACAATCCGACCAGGAGCCAGGGAATGCCACCTTCAAGCGCCAGTTCCAGGTACTGGTTATGGACACTAATACCAGCAGGATTAAGGCGGGAAGCTACGCTGACAATGAGTTTAGCATAATAGACAGGGAACTGTTCCAGGCCAATACCGATCCATGGGTTTGCCCCTATGAGTTTCAGTGCCTGCCCCCAGAGAAAGAAGCGATTGGATGTTGATGCAGGATCGTGGATAAACTTACCCAGGATTTTGTCAAAAAAGAAAAGGCTCGTGATGCCAGCCAGGAAAAGAGTAAGTAGGAGCAAGCGAACGCGACGGTTGATAAGGAGCGCAACAACGACAAGTAGAAGCGCGGCACCCAGGGCACTACGGGTCCCCGAACCAACGATATTCAGAGCAGTAAGAAGCGTCATGACTATTCCGATGAAGCGATCGCGGCGACGCGTGCCCAGGAGCCAGCAGGCGAGAGAGAGAGCGAAAAGATTGATCAGGTAGAATGCAAACGTTGTTGGGGAATCAGTTGGTCCGCTTAAACGTCCTTCCTGCAGTACCTCTATGGCCTGACTGGGTACCAGCAAAGCAGGCAAATGGATGCCACTCCACTGAACGAGACCAATCAGGCAGAAGGGAAGGTTGCAAAGCAACGCGAGAGAGAGGAAGGCAGAGATATTCTTTACATAGCTGACAAGAAACGTACCACAGAAAAAAGCGATCAAGAGAAGAAACTCACTGAAGAGCCGTTTATCGGCACCGTAGGAATCAAGACCTGTAGAGCGAGCAGGCACATGGAGAAAAGAGATGAGTGCAATACTGATAAAGAGTAACATCAGCAGGTGAGGTAGACTGAGACGGAGAGTGGGGCGGCGTACAATGACGATAGCGAGGGCCAGGAGAAGCGCACCTTCGATGGGACGCATCGTATGACCGGGGAGTGGAATGAGCAGTGATGGGAAACCAGCCGCCAGGAAAATGAGCAGGAGGGCGAACTGCGGGCGTACAACTGCAACTACGGCGATGCCCAGTCCACCGACCAGTGCGACAGAGAGAAAAGGCGAGAAATTTCCCGTGCAGCCCACAACTACAAGGAGCAGAAGCAGGGCAAAAGCGATAAGGAGAGCGACCTGTTGCCATGACTGCACAGACAGTTCAAAATGATCAGCAAGAACATGGTGCCTATGGATCTTTTTACTTTGAGATGTTTGATCCATGCTGCTATAGCTCATCCCTGGTTGCCACCTTGATTTTTGCCTTGAGAGGAAATGATAGTGCGCGAAAGAGGCCTGACAGATGTTTTATCTCTATCTACTTTCAAGTCCTTTGCGGCTTCAAGCATTTCCTCCGTACCCTTTAATCCATTTATCCTGTTAGCAGGAAAGTCTTCTTGTTCCTGAGAGACTGGTTTGGGGCAAGGATTTTTGGTACGGCACGCATTGATAATGTCTGCATTTTCAATAAAGGGTATTTGACTTCGTGCTTTAAGGTTGAGGTCTCACCGGAAAATACCCCCTCTTGAGTTTGATTGGCATAAAGATAGGAGCGATGAGAAGCTTTTTGACGGTTGATTACCACACCGAGGATAGGTGCTCCCAGGCGCTTGAGAGAGATCTGAGCTTTTTGCAAAGCCTCTTTACGTTCTTTGCCTGCTTCAATAACCAGGATGGAACTATCACAAAGTGGTGCCAGGATGATGGTATCAGGCTCTTCATCGAGGGCAGGAGTATCGAAGATGATGATATCGATAGGGGAAGAGGGCGTGTTGTTCGAAGAATCCGCTTGCTCCTGTAACAACCAGCCTACCAGTTTGCGTAGTTCCAATGAGCGTAAAGAGCAGTAGGGCTGCCCATAACCTTGCCAGTGGGTAACAACCAGAGATTGGGTTCAGTCGTTGCCCATTGATTGAGCCAGCTATAGACCTTGTCCGGCTGTTTTTGCAACAGGTGAACATCTGGCTGGCAAGTTGCCAATCCTCTGGTGTTGGGGAGATTGAAGGTATTGTGAAGCATAGGCTTGCGTATGTGTGCATCCACCAGGAGAACGCGTGTGCCAGATTGAGCGAGGGCAAGAGCCAGATGTGTGGCTACCGTTGTGGTACCGGTATGGGCATGGAGACTGGTAACCAGAAGAGAACGTTGACCTATATTCAAGGCATTAAAGTTAGTATTAATAATCGCAAAGGCCCGCTCTAACTGATCATCACTGAGTGAGAGATCTGAAACCATCTGAGCGTTAGAGTCGATAGCGCGTAATGGGACACTGCCCAGAGGTTCGAGCAGAGCTAATTGAGCTACATCCTCAGGTGTCTTGAGCGTTGCATCCGCCCAGTCGAGTAGCAAAACCAGGATAACCATAAGTAGCAAACTCATTGCCGCAGCAATAGCAGTATTGAGCAGTGTACGAGAACCAAGTGGCTGAGCAGGAGGTGTTGCGGGTTGAACAATGGTCAAGCTACGCGTCATTGTTGCTTTCTGAAACTGAATATCATTGTAATTGGTCAACATGCTATTGTAGTTCAACTGATAAGTATTCAGGAGGTTCGTTTGTTGATCGATCTGGCCTGTTGAGGCATTACTTTGTTGGAGAGCAGTGAGTTTTGCCTGAGCCTGGTCTACGTCCGTTTTAGCGGTGACCAGTTGCTGAGAAAGCTGATCGGCGGTTCCTTGTAAGCGAGTTGTTTCACTCTCCACTTGATGCTGGATAAACGTCTGAGCGACGGTATTTGTGATAGCGGCAGCCAGAGCAGGAGTGGCTGCATCACCACTTACCTGTATGAGTTCGGTATTATCGGCTGGTGAGGCGCTAACCGCCTTTTGAAGTTGGGCAAATGTGACATCTGGTAAAGACTTTACCGCTGTATGCAACACATCATCGCTTGTTACCAGGAGAGCATCACTCACTGCGAGAGCCTGGTTGCTGAAGACATCGCCACCATTGCTCGTACCAGGCGCGATGACCTGGATGAGGGCGGAAGCTTCATAGATAGGAGCAGTGTGTTTGCTAATGGCATAAGTTGCGCCTGTACAGAGCGCGATGCCAATGAAGATAAGCCAGAGGCGCTGCCAGAGCAGCCTGGCATAATGTTGTAATTGCATATATCTATCTCTTTTTATTAAGCTAATAGGCTCCCGTATGGGAAAACACAACTGGGAGCGTCTTAAACAATATTTGCATATCCATGTGAAGCGAGCATTCCATGACATAGGTACAATCGAGGATGCAGCGCTGTTCATAATCGGTTGTTGAACGTCCACTTACCTGCCATAGACCGGTCAGTCCTGGTTTGACCATCTGGCGTAATTCGCCAAGTTCACCGAATGCAGCAAGCTCGGAGGACTGAATAGCGCGTGGGCCAACGAGGCTCATCTCTCCACGAAGCACATTGAATAACTGTGGTAATTCATCGATACTACTACGACGTAAAAAGCTTCCGATACGCGTGATGCGTGGATCGGTATGCAATTTGCCCCTTAACTGCCAGGCCTTAAGCAATTCTGGATGTCGAGCGAGGTAGACATCCGCATTGATGATCATACTTCGCAACTTATACATAGTGAAAGGGCGGCCGTAGCGACCGATGCGTGTCTGTTTATAAAAAATAGGGCCACGATCTTCGTATAAAATAAGCAGGGCTATAAAGGGAAAAAGGAGTGAAAAGAGTGTCAAACCAATGAGTGCTCCGCAAATATCCAGGCCTCGTTTGCCCATTTGATAGATCCACGAAATGTTGGGTTCAGGGAGCGGGAGACCGTCCGGAGAAAGTATTACCGCCACTTGCTCCGAGAAAGCAGGGGGAGTCATAAGATCAAGGACGAGGTCGCCAGATTGGTGAGTGCCAGGCATTAAATAACCTCCTTTTTATTTATATGCTCATTTTATGTCAATTATAAATCCATCCATGATAAAACTACGTTTTAACACGAGTAAAGTAACTCTAGTGGGAAATCCTCTCCATAGCCAGTGAGGAACTAGAAGCAAGAAAAAGCAATAGAATGCTAAATCTCCTCTGTAGAATGCAATACTTTAGCATAAATTTCTGTGAGCTGCTTCACAATTTGCGTCCAATTATGATAAGTAGCAATATATGCCAACCCGTTCTGAGAAAGACGTGTCCATTGGTTCGCATCTTCTAAGAGACGGAGTACTGAAGCAGCGAAAGCAGAGGGCTGATCTGCGATCAACAGGTTCTGGTTGGCTGTTGTTAGTAGTCCTGCTGCGGCATGTGAACTAGTGATGACGGGTGTCCCAAGCGCCATTGCTTCAAGATTTATTCTTGGATGCCCACGGCGTAGGGCAGTGAAAATACCGCCAACCTCAGCCTGTTCAAGCGGACCGCCATATCGGGAACGTAGCCAGTTACTTCTATACGTGTATCTTGAGCCAGGTGGCGTACGCTTGCGGGTGGATTACTGCTGGGAATGACGCTATCAGTTGACAGGACGTTTTTGAGATCAGGGGCATAAATATCTTCAACAAGGTGAAGCACGCCGGCGATATTGGCATGGAACGTAATCCCTCCCTAGAAAAAACAAGTGTTTCGGCATGGCGTTTGCCAGTGTAGAGGCAGTAGTGCTCCTGATTGACTCCATACTGGGAAGAACTGTGATCTCCGCACATTTTGTGCCAGGAGAAGGGGTATCCTGCACAGCCGAGCAGAGCAGTACGGTCGCGCTCCGACGTGACCAGGATCTGGCGAAGCCGTGTGAGAGTTGTGTATATTCGTAGGCACGTGTGCGACTGGCTTCAATTGCACCAATCCAGCGCAGCATAGGAGTAGCCTTGAAACGTGCACCATGCTCATAGAGGAGACTAATGCAATCTACAGCATCCCAGACGACCGGGACGGAGAGCGTATCTGGCAAGGCACCGAGCGATCTAATAAATTCGACGTGCATGAGGTCAAATTGGCCCGTGGAAAGCTGGTTATGAATAGCTTCGCGTAACGCGGGCGTAGGGTGTCGAAAGCTACCTGCAATGGTTTCTTTGTAGGTAGCGCTTTTATTGCACGTAGCAGCTTCCAACGACGTTTATCTGCTACAGCAATGATGTGGAAGCCCTCTTTGTGTAGCGCTGCACATCTACCGCTTCGCCTGCTGTAGAACAAAGCATCAGTACAGTTACATCGTGCTCCTTAGAAAGTTGGCTGACAAAGCCATATGAAGCGATACGGATACGGGATATAGGATAAGGGGTGACAAATAGTATCTTCATATTTACACGTTTCTTCATTGAGGTATATCTACCATATGCAAACAGGCATTTATCTTTTGCATAAGAATATATCAAACAAACAGATTCCTCCGGCGACTGCGCCTATTATACCAAACAAGTCATCATCTTCGGAAGCTACCTCAGCGACAACTCAACATTAGGAGATATCAGCCTCTCTCCCATATTAGAATTCCGCGAAGATGATCTTGAAAAACGCCGCAAACGCGCAAAAAACAAGGCAGGTCCTTTCACAACATCACAGAACTCT
>CAVUVQ010000018.1:0-24793 GCA_963744875.1 uncultured Chloroflexia bacterium
TAGGTATCGCGCTCTAGAGGCATAGTCATTGCTCCTGTACTCAGGTTCACGACGATACCATATTGGCCATGCGTATTCACAATGGCTGCATAATCAGCATTTGGGGCCAGATGAAGTGAGACCGGTTGCGTTCTATCCAGTTGAGAATCGGGAAGATGCATCAAATGGGTGATTGTTTGTGTCGTGAGATTGAGACGAACGAGATCGCCAGCACTAGTCAATGCGATCCAGACGCTTTCTGAATTGGTATTGATGGGCTGAAGGTCCAAGAAGGGAACAGTGAGAGGGAAGGGGATGTGTTGTTGTGTCATGCTGAGAGCGGGAGAGCGTACCAATACTTCTGGCCGATCAACAATTCCTTCCCAGCATCCCTCTTTTTCCAGCTCCGTGTAGCAACGCTCGCAAATATGTAGCAACGGAGGCGAAGGCTTCCCTGCTTGTACGTCTATCACACGGAATTTCACAGATATATTCTTAGTTGATCTGTAAAGGAGCTTTCTTCATGGATGAACTCGTACAACGCCTCTCCGAAGGGGACCACCCGGTCACCGTTGGTGGTCCAAAGCCCTCGCTGGAGGAACTTAAAAAACGCGTAGAGGATATGGGTTATGTTTTTATCAAGTTCACCAATACACGTGGAGGCACCGATTTAGGTGTCAGAGTTGATAAAGCGGCAACAACAATCAAAGAAGGCAATTTTGATCAAGGCAATGGCATTGTTCATATTGAGGGAACACTTACCCTCAACTATGTCAAGGTTCGTTGTATTGCAGACATCAACCTGGAGACGCTAAACGGCACAGGACATCTCATGGCTCTAGAAGAGGTTCATCCCTAGTGCTTTATCCCTCGCATCCAGGATGGATAAGCATAATACATACATACATAGAGAGTGTTGCAACCAGTAATCTCTCATCAAGCGCATCAGTACCCTTCGTGAGCAACTGAGTAGGGGTGTCACTTTGTGTGCAACCCATCTCAATGAAACCCATGCTTAGTTACTCACGAAAGGTAAAGAACCAAGAGATGCAGCACCAGGACGGCAAGACACGATAACGAGCACGCAAAAGTAGCCAGGGCCTTGATTAGACTCTCTCTACCCTATCTGCCCATACAACTCACTGTTTTGATGTGACTGACAGCACGCTTGCATGCTCTTATGTAAAAATCGAAAGCCTTGGGAAAGAATTATGCAGCCAAAAGCTCGCCCACATGTAAATCTGCTGACATTAAGAAGACACTATACAAATCCGCATGCACACTATCACACATTGCAGACTCAGGGAGGCATCTGCTTTGATGCCAGCAGCCAATCATGGTTAGTAACTGAACATCATATCATCACAGCAATTCTCGACCACCCAGGTTTTATTTCAGGATCTAGCGCCGCAACAGGGGCATCTTCGGCATCCACACAGATAGCGTCTGTTAGTGGGCAGATGCTATTTATGGATGGCGAAGCCCATCGGCGTGCTCAAAATGTTATGCTGCGTCCACTGGCACATATGGTGAAGAGCATGCCAGAGGAGATAAGAGGCTTTGCTCGAGTAGCAATTGAAACAGCTAGAACAAAGGGAGAGATAGAAGTTGTAAGCGAATTTGCTTCTCCCATCTCGCTACTCACTATTGCATATATACTGGGCATACCCACCCACGATGTGCAACAACTCCGGCAACTGGAAAACTGGTCAGATACCTTTGGCGATGTGACCAGTGGCTATTTCAAAGGAAATATGCAGGATATCTCTGCTCTAGAAGAGTACTTCAGGCAATTGATTGCTGAAAAGAAGCGCAATCCTTCACATGACCTGTTGAGTGCATTTGTAGCCGCAAGCGATGTTTTTCCAGAAGAAGATGATCTGATTGCTAACTGCATGATGGTCTTTGCCGCTGGACGTATCACCACAAAAAAATTGCTAGGCAATGCCATCTCATTCTTGTTGCCAGCCTGGGAACAGTGGCAACAGAAGGTTCAAGCAGATACCCGCTTTCCCAGACTACTCGGTGAAGAACTGCTGCGATGATTACGCCAACACGCTATCTCATGCGTGAAGCTCGTGAGGATATTGATCTCTCAAAGATAGCTTCCAGTAATGCTCATATTCAACGCGGACAACGCCTGATCCTCTTTTTAGAGGCCGCTAATTATGATCCGGCAGTGTTCCCACAACCGGAACTGTTTCATCCTGATCGTCGCCCTAATAAACATATCGCATTCGGTTATGGCCCCCACCAATGTCCTGGCGCTACATTGGCACGCGTCGAAATACAGATTGCCCTGGAAGAAGCCCTCTCCCGTCTACAAATCAGGCCAGGTCACAGTCCCCTCTGGAATCCTAATCCTAACCTCGGCGGCTTCTCTTCACATTCAGTAATCGTAGCAGCTTCTCTCTGACGCTCGGGAGATTGAATTTCCATAGAGTTGGTGCGCCCGGTAAAACGTGAGCATTTTCCGCATGAATAGCTCATAAAACACCAAATATTTTATCTATACTGTTGTCCTTATCTACAGCGGTGGTAAAGAGGAGCAGACAGCTATGCGAAAAAAGTATCAACTTGTGTGTCAAACATGTAGCCAGATGTTTGATGATGATGGCCTGCTTCTGGAATGTGATGGAGATCATGAGGTTACTCTGTTAACAACAGAGCATACGAAGCGTCAGTTCGAGGTCTGTGAAGATGCTGAGGGCATCTATCGTTATCAGAACTGGCTCCCAATAGAGCGTACTCTTCCATATACTGGCAGGATGATTACCTATCGCAGCGAGCTCCTCTGCCGCCTGAGCAAACTTCCCCAATTGTGGATTGCCTTCAATGGCTACTGGCCCGAAAAAGGTGCCACTTTGGCAACCGCTACCTTTAAAGACCTGGAAGCCTTGACCGTCCTTGCACGACTCCCAAAGAGACATAGCGACACACTTGTAGTATCCTCTGCTGGCAATACCGCCGCTGCATTTGCACAGGCCTGCTCACGTAATCAGATCCCTTGCTTAATTATTCTTCCTGAGAGCGGCCTTCAGAGAATGCAATTGACCGAACCACTAGCTTCTTGCGTCAAAATTGTTGTCTTAACCGGATTTGCGGACTACTACGATGCCATCATTCTTGCCAATCAGATAGCACAACATCCTGGCTTCACGCTTGAGGGAGGCGTTAAAAACGTTGCACGGCGTGCTGGTCTAGGCACAACTCTTTTAAACGCTGTCGAGGCGATTGGCCAATTGCCTGGCTACTATTTTCAGGCAATTGGCAGTGGAGCAGGTGGTATTGCGGTTCATGAAATGGCAAAAAAACTGATTAGTGACGGACGCTTCGGAGATATTTACCCTCGCTTGATGCTCAGTCAGAACGTTCCCTTTGCACCTATGTACCATTCCTGGAAAGCTGGACAGCGTCACTTACTCCCCATGCAACAGGACGAAGGGAAACAACAAATTCAACAAATAGCAGCTCAAGTCCTCTCTAATCAACGACCTCCTTATGCTATTCGTGGGGGCGTTTATGATGTGCTTATCGAAAGTCAGGGAGAGATGTCAGTAGCAGAAAATAATGATGTTTCTCGTGCCATGGCTCTGTTTCAAGAAGCCGAAGGCATCGATATTGATCCTGCCCGCGGGAGTTGCTTTCGCGGCTCTGCTCAAAGCAGCACAGGATGGGCAACTTAATCGTGATGTACCCATTCTTCTTAATATTACAGGCGGTGGATGGCTACGTAAGTCTCGAGACTATGTATTATTCCCCATTCAACCAACGTTATCCCTTCCAGCTCGCGATCTCGCATGCGCTCAGACCATAGATATGGTACTAACTAGCATAACGAGTTAATCAGCATTCCTTACTATCGAACAATTTTTTAGAGTGAATGAAAGGATATCGTGATTTCATGTTACTTCTTCCTGAAGATCCTTGCACCTATCTGTCATGGCATCTCGTTCACTGTAAGCCAAAAGGGAAGCATATGCTGCCAATACACTCAGAACGCTTCACCATCTCACGGTCTTTCTACCTGAAAGCCTGATACGCTTGCAAGGGAAAGTGCGTGCTATTCCATTTTTCCCTGGTTATCTCTTCGTGAGAGCCGATCTTCAGCAACTTCCTGTTAGCCATATAAATGCCTGTCCAGGTGTCATTAGAACGGTTCAGTTTGGCGACGATCCATTGCCTGTTCCTGATTATATTATCGAAGCCATTTCTCAGCAGCTAGAGATGCTGAATGCAAAAGCTTGTAGCAACTCTTATCACAACTTTCATGCGGGAGATACCGTACGCATGAAATATGGACCACTGCAAGATCTGGAGATGATTTTTTTAGGACCGACAACCAACGCCACACGCGTAGCCGTACTCTTACAACTTTTAGGTCGCCTGAAAGAAGTCCATGTAGAGGCTGATGCTTTAGAAAAATTGAATAGACAAAATCAGCCACTACCTCAGATACACAGGAAACGAGAACGACTCACACGGGGAAAAGGTCGCAAAATTAAACATTCAGCCTGATATCAGCTTTGCTAGTATCAGCATACGATGCGGCGCTTTTCTCCTTTCATATCATCAAAGGAGCAGTATATTCGTGCAAAAGGGTAGTACAAAACAAGATATACAATTAGCAAGCTGGGCACAGAACACACAGCCATCGACGATCCAGGAGATGCTGGCGATAGCGACTCAACCCGATGTGCTCTCCTTTGCCCTGGGATTACCCGGCTGCAGAATTGTTCCCGGCAGAAGCTTATGCTCAGGCGACTACTCGTGTTATTGCAGCGGACACCCGTTCGTTGCAATACGGACCTCCCCTGCTATGATCTCAAAAGACATATTGTCGCTCTGATGAGGCTGAGAGGCGTTGCATGTAATGAAGATCAGATTTTTCTTACAACTGGAGCACAACAGGCAATGAGTTTACTTGCACGCCTGTTACTTAATGCGCAAGGTAGCATTTTATTGGAGGAGAGTGTCTATAGTGGGATATTGCAGGCAGTTGAATCCCTACACCCTCACATTCTTACTGTGCCTACGCATCCGAAGACTGGCATTGATCTGGAGGCTGTAGCAGCGCTATTTGAGCGAGGAGCCCGTCCAGCCTTTCTCTATATCATCACCGATGGACATAATCCATTAGGTATTAGCCTGAGCCTGGAAAAAAGACGACGTCTGGTGGACATTGCACGCCAATACCACATTCCCATCCTCGAAGATGATGCTTATGGCATGCTCCACTATGATACACAGATCCTTCCTCCTCTACAAGCATTGAATGAGGATGGAGTTTTTTACATAGGTTCATTCTCAAAAATTTTGGCTCCTGCATTACGTGTAGGCTGGATAGTCGCGCCTAAAGCCCTGTTGCCACTCCTCGCTACCCTCAAAGAAGGTAGCGATATTAATACTGCGACCCTGGCTCAACGTACCATAGCAGCATATCTTGAAACAGGGCATCTACCAGACCATATCGTCACGCTACGGCAAGAATACAAAGCCAGGCGAGATGCAATGATAGAGACCTTAAAGGCCACATTTCCTCCTGGGACCAGCTATTCTACCCCCAGAGCTGGCATGTTCATCTGGGTGGAATTACCAGGAGAAATAGAGGCAAGCGCATTACTTCAACTCACGCTTACAAAGGAGCGTGTCGCTTTCGTACCTGGGGATGCCTTCAGTGCTGATGGTTCCTCTCATGCCAGCCATTGCCTCCGCTTGAATTTTTCTCACTGTAGTTCGGAGCGTATCAAATACGGTATCGCTCTGATTGCAAGTCGACTGCAATCGTTTTATCCAGCATCAGAAAATTGGCAAATTAAGTAATGATAGGAGACCGGCTCTTTCACCCACTTCATTGCGGTGAAGTCTCCTATCATGCATTACGGCGATTATTATCGTTAGTAGAAAGGAATCTGTATGATACACAACATTTTGATTGCCGAACCTTGCGAACTTCTCAGGATAGGACTACGCACGATTTTCTACGAGGATATCCATGTCTCTAACATTTACGAAGCCTCAACTAGAGAAGGCTTGAGTTCGCGCTACGCAACTGCACACTTGATCTAGTCATAGTCAATCAATCATTAATCACAGATATGAAAGCTCTTCCTCAAGGGCGTTTCTTTATTCTGGCAAATAAAGCCGATGTAGCAACATTGCGCCTTGGCTGCAAACACGGCATACGCGGCTATCTATCAGAGAAGATATCCATGGACCTGTTGCACATAACCTTCTCCTCTTTTGTAGAGTCTGATGAGTCACTTCTGATAGATCCGTCCCTGGCACCCTGGATTATGAACATTTCGTTGGGAGGGACTCTCTTACCCGTCCGGGAAGAACTGCTCACTTCCCGCGAACGTGAAATCGTAGGGTTACTGCGCGAAGGTTTTGATAAACATACCATTGCCAGGAATCTTTGCATTGCAGAAACTACCCTTAAAACACACATTAAAAATATTAGACGGAAACGTGACTCCGAACGACATACTATCTCCAGCGTCGGCTCAGATCGACAAAGCACTGCACCAACGAAGCTGTAATAGCTTCTGTCCGTGTACATGGAAAGTCTAAGGAGGCACCATAAGGGACGAGTGAAGAATGGATCTCAGATTACTTGATGCTCAGGGAATATCAGCTTTAACGCCTGCTGATCTGGATCTGCTTGTACACCAGATTGGCCATACTCCTCTGCAGTTGATTTATCTCATGATCAACGGTATTGCACGCACTGTTTACTTAAAACTAGAGGGAGCTAACCCGACTGGTTCTATCAAAGACCGTACGGGATATGCTCTGCGTCCAAAATTTAGAAGAACAAGGTATGCTTAGTAGTAACACCATCGCCGTCGAGTCCACTTCTGGCAATCTGGGCGTTGCGCTTGCTCTCATCTGTAAAGCGAGAGGATATAAATTTATAGCAGTGATTGACCCTAAAACAACCTCAGAAAACAGGGCAAAGATGCAGGCCCTGGGAGCTCGTATAGAAACTCGTAGAGCAACCCGATGCCAACGGGGGATATCTTTTATCCCGCCTTGAGCGCGTTCAACAACTATGCAAACAATCTCAGTCGATTGTGTGGACAAATCAATATTCAAATCCGGTTAACCCTTTGATACATTATCGGAGTACAGGTCCTGAGATCTACCATCAGATGGAGAGAGAAGTAGATGCCATTTTTGTACCAGTCTCTACAGGAGGCACATTAGCTGGTATTAGCAGCTATTTCCGTGAAGTCAGTCCTCGAACGCATATCATCGCTGTCGATGCACAGGGCTCTGTAATCTTCGGGGCACCACCAGCGCCCCGAAAACTGACCGGGATAGGCTCTTCCCAGGCATCCCATTTTATTACATCGTGTGTGTACGACCAATCTATCTTGATTGGAGACGCCGAGGCCTTTACATTCTGCCGAACACTCGATGTCTATACAGGACTGAAGGTAGGTGGCTCCAGTGGAGCCGTTCTGGCCGCTTGTGCACGCTATCTGCAAATACACCCTCATCTCAGAAATGTGGTCTGTGTCTGCTCTGATAGCGGGAGAGAATTATGGCACCTCCATTTTTAATGATACATGGCTGAAACAGCATGGATTTTCGCCTCCTCTTCAGCTTCCTATGCCAGTGCAATATATCCGCATCGGCGAAACACTCCCTATAACGACTTGAGGTACCTTTTCAGGTCTCCTCACCACCTGCGGCCCGGTCCCTCAATAGAGTGCTAATAAACAAGAATGATGAGTCCCGGCGTAGAGGTGAGAGAGTGTCTCCGCCTCTACGCCAACGGATGAGTGCGTTTCTGAATGCGTATAGCTATTAATTGGCAAACCAGCGCGTAATATGATCATCTAATGTTGCCTGATCCCAGTTTCTGATCGTCTGCATGCCCTGATCAGAGCCAGCTTTCGTCAACACACCTGTACTTACAAGCAGATCATGGCCTTTCTGAATAGCATTCAGTTCGATTACACGCAGTTGGGCCGTTGAAATGCCCTTCTGAGCCGCAACATGGGCAATACCCAGGCTATCACGCGCATTTGGAGGCGGAAGGAGTTGCGTTTTGACCTGAGCAACTGACAGATGGAGCCCCTGAGCAACCTGATCCTAAATCGTATGCCAGTAGGCTGGTGGGTCCTGTTGCCCCTGCGCGACTTTCGGAGTGCTGGCGTCTGTTGCGATTGGAGGCGCACTACTGATCGTTGCCGTCTGTGCCGGACGCGTAAACCAGAATACAAGGAAAATGACTCCTAACAACAGGATTGCTCCCAGGATGAGCATGATCTTCAGTCCAGTAGAACCACGCTTCTCTTTCTCTTCATCAAAACTATTCTCAAACATTCTGTATCCTTTCTTTCATAAAAAAACAGGCGTCTCCGTTTATTCATAACGCAATATGCTCCGAATACGCACCTGCGAAGCAGAGAGGGCAGGTCCGATATGGCCAGCAACGCTGTTGCCAGAATAAAGAGCAAGGTAGTCAATAACCATACAGGATCAAACGCGAGGTCGATCGGTCCGGTGAACATGCCGAGCAATTGCAATATCCCTGCTGCCGCCAGCGGACCCAGGATCATTCCTCCACCCCAGGCCAGGAGAGCCAGAGTCACCCCTTCAACACCAAAGACAATGCTGACCCGCCAGCCTGTGGCTCCCAGGGAACGCAGAATACCAATCTCCAGACGCCGCTCCAGCACAGAGGTTGCCAGCCCATGAGTCAAACTTAATAAACTCACCAGGGCAACCATGATAGCAGCGATCGTAAAGAGCAGGTAGATGGTTTGCTGTAAACCCGATACCTGTTGCAAATCCTGTTGAATCAGGAGCGCATCACCATCAGGGAATCCCAGTGTATGCAACGTACTATTGACTTGACTCTGGAGGTGCTGCAATGCCCCCGCCGAGTGGTTGCGTGCATGCAACCAGAGCCGTTCCGCCGCATCGGGTGCAAGATGACGCGCCCGATTGAGTGTATCGAGGGTCGTGAACGCTTCGCCCAGTCGCCCGGTTGGATTAGCGCTTCCCGACACGTTACTGATATCATGCACAATACCGATAATCGTTAAACGCACCTGTTGAGTTCCAATCAGGACAGGAACGTTCTCTCCTACGTGTAACTGAAGTCGTGCAGCCGCTAAATCATTGAGTATAATGGCATTCTGGTCATTCGACTGTAACCAGCGCCCGGCAACCATCTGAGGATGATAGAGTTGTGTCTGCGCCCATAAACCATTGAGTTCAGAATCCTCTTCTGGATCGAGATCTCTGCTGGATCAATAGGCTCAACACGCTCAACATTAGGCAGGCGTTGCAAGGCTGCCAGGACAGGTTGCATCTCTACAGTATCCCCAACAGAACTGCTCAAATCAATGCGCAGATCGCTGTTGAAACTGGTACCGAGTTGTTGAATATTCACGGCAAGGGAGTCATTGGTCAGTTGGACAGCAAGAAAGATGCCACTACATAACAATAGAGAGAAGAGAGTCAAAGAAGTCCGGATCGGCTTGCAAAAGAGACCTCGTAAGCCCAGCCAGACAATTTGCGGCACCCACGGCAGTTGCAGTCCCCAACCAACCCGTTTTCTGGTTGTAGGCTGGATGCCATAGGCCGCCAATGCCTGACGCACAGTAATACGTGTGCCCGTCCAGAGCGGCCAGAATGCGGCCAGCAGCGGTACTCCTATCCCAACACAGACGCTCACAATTACTACCCAGGGAGCAACCTGGAACTGCCCCTACATCAATAGGGAACATGAAATTACCCACTTGAATTTGCACTGTTTTCGATAGGTTGATCGCAAGTTGGTAGCCCAGGAACAAGCCTATCCCCACTCCCAGGAGGGTTCCACTGCTTCCATACACACTTACAGTCAACAGGTAACTCTTGAAGATCGGCCACCGGGTTCTACCCAATGCCTTCATGGTCCCAATAATCTTGATCTGCTCTGAGATCAATGCGCTAATAATACTGAAGATCATCACGCTGATCAGCACCAGCGCCAGCAATGACAGAAGCTGAACAATCAGTAACAAACCTGTCATATTTAACTGTGTATTTGCATCATTAGAAGTGTTGCGAATGCCGGAAAAAGGCTGTGGCTCGATATTGGCCGTGTGCAAAATCTGTGTTATGGTTTGATACGTTTGTGCAGCCTGACCAGGGTCATACGCCTTGATCATAATCTGCGTTCCACGGGGCAAATTATTTGTAATAGTGGCCTGCGTCGACTGCATGATCTGCTGCAAAGCACTGGCGTGGCATATATCCGATCGGAGCAGGTGGAATATGCCAGATCGCCAACCCTTGCGTGCGTGCCAGCCCTACAATACGCAAAGAGACATGCTGACCCGTAGGAGTCTCGACGGTAGCGGTGCTACCTATATTTAAAGGCTGGCCAGGCTGCAATCCCTGGTCGCTCCCATCCATGACAATTTCTCCAGGCCCCGGCAATCTCCCACTCGTGAGTTGAAATGCTCCTAATTGTAGATGCTCAAAATCCTGGTAGCCATTAATCTCCATTGTAGGAGGCTCTGCCTGACCAGCGGGGAACCAATGGGTCAGATAGATCGTACGCAATTGCACTTGCTCTACATTGGAAAGATGGCGATCTGCGCCTCAATATCTGCAGGCAGTCTGTCTACAATACTGCTCATTGTTGGCACACCTTGCGGATCTACGCTGTAAAAAAATGTGCTCCTGATGAGATCACTGGCCTCATTGACGGCGGTCAGGCCAAGCACACCAATCAATATACCTATGATCATCAAGGTGGTGCGCCCTTTGCGCCGCGTAATATCTGCGAACGCTTTGCGGGTAAGCGCTCTCACGAGGCACCTCCCTGGACTGTAACGTGGAAGAGATTATTATCCACAATACGCCCATCGAGCAGATCAATATGCTGATTAGCCTGATCAGCCAATTCACGCGCATGCGTTACGTAAATGAGCGTTTTTCCTTGCCGGGTAAAGCTTGCCAACGTATCAAATACTTGATTAGCAGTTCGTGAGTCGAGATTCCCGGTAGGCTCATCGGCGACAATTACTGGTGGATCATTGGCGATGGCGCGTGCAATAGCTACACGCTGCTGCTCTCCACCTGATAACTCACTTGGCAAGCGATGAGCCAGATGAGGAATACGGGCCTGTTCCAGACTGACCATGGCTCTCTCACGGAATTCACGCCGCTTTCGACCACCCCCACTGCCTAATTCGAGGGCAAGCAACACATTCTCGAGGGCTGTCAAGGTGGGAATGAGCTGGAAAAACTGGAAGACAATGCCTACGTTTTTGCCACGCCAGCGTGCTAACCCATCTTCGTTTAAAGCTCGCAATTCCTGGCCTGCAAAAAGAATGCGTCCATTGGTGGGACGATCAATGCCCGTTAAAAGATTCTAGTAGCGTCGATTTTCCACTCCCTGAAGGACCTGTGATTGCAAAAAGAATCCCTTCAGGGACATTGAAGGTCACATCATCAAGAATCATAATTTTCCGCGCACCCCCTCCAATGGCCCGTGAGATATGTTCCGCCTGAATCAATGATCTTCCGACTATAGGAGATGTTTGCTCTTTATTTATTGGGAAATATGACATTCGCCTCTTCCTTTCATCTTACCGCTCACACAGCAAGATCAGAGAAAAACAAGAGATGTTCTCTCTCATTTCTGTTTCAAGTCTAATCGATGCATGCCCTCCAATACATCGTCAATTCCTACATGGAGAAAAATGGAGATTTCTACATGTAGAAACCTCCATTTCTTCCCCCTATAAAAGCTGTTATACTAGAGAGTAGTGAGAAACGAGAAGACAGAGAGCGTTCTCGTTAATAGCAAGCAAACAGCGCTGAGAAGGTGGAAAACTTCATGAGTAAGTATAACTCCAGACACCCATTTCGCTGGTATCTCCTCCTATGGACCTGTCTGGTCTATCTCTGGGGCTTCTTTGAAATCTGGACGCGCTCAGTATTTATACAATGGGCCTCGTGCCAGACAAATGCCAGGGCTCCTGAAATATGTGGACAAATTAAGGATCAGCTCAATCGTACAGGCAAATTACAACCTGCTACATTGCCTCCCTCTTTACAATGGGAACTTTTGCAGACGCCACTTATTCTCTTCACACTCTTCATACTGCTCTTCATGCTGCTTTCCTGGTTAAGCTTTTGGACAAGCATACACAGCATTTTTTCCGTATTGCACTCCCGCTACAAAGTGTACTGATTACGACCATAGGTTTTGTTGTCTCAACCGCAAGTGTCATCGTACCATTAAGCCTGACCCTTGCCATCATTCTGGAAGTTTGCATTCTCCTCAAACAGATGCGGCCTATTCTGCTCGCATCCAGCGCTATAATGGCTCTTTTGTTGTTCACTATTCTGCTCAATTGGCGACAATGGAATGTAGTAGATGATAATAACATTAATATCATCATAGCTCTGACACTTTTTGTAGTCAGCATCTTGTTCGTCACAGGTTTCTTTATGCTCTATCGACAGCAGATTTAGGCCCATAGCGAATTAGAAGCGATGTACATGCAACTAACGGAGGCCCATAGTCAGCTCCAAATTTCTGCCCGGCGCATTGAAGACCTGACCAGAATGGCCGAGCGTCAACGCCTGGCACGCGACCTGCACGATACATTAGCACAAGGGCTAGCTGGTATCATCTTGCAGCTTGGAGTCGTCAACGTCCATATGAAAAGATATCCAGAAGGGCCGGTGCAGGGGATTGTGACGCAGATGCTCTCCTCAGCGCGTGTCACGCTGGCGAATGCACGCAGATCTATTGATGATCTACGCACCTCCGCGTTTGACAATTGCCTACCCCTGGTTGAGGAGGAACTACACCGCTTCTCCTTGCTCACTCCTATTCCTTGTCAGGCCGATCTTTCCTCCCTGACACTGGTTTCATCAGAGCAGATTGAGCAGGTCGTACGCATTATCAGCGAGGGCCTCTCTAACATCGCCCGCCACTTGCAGGCACAGCAAGCATGGGTGCGTAGCAGGAGAGAACAGGACACGCTTATGATTGAAATTGGAGATAATGGGGTAGGCTTTGATCTCGCCCAGACGCTCCACCATTCTGGACACTTTGGACTGCTCGGACTACGCGAACGCGCAAACTTGATCGATAGCCAGATTACGATTTGGAGTAAACCAGGAGAGGGAAGCCGGATTGTGCTTTCTCTTCCTCTGCACAAAAGTTGCGCCCCTCTGCAGAAACAAGAAATTGTTTGATCTCATTGCAAGGCACAAGAAAAGGAGGACCATGAGCGAGACATCACCAACCAGCAAGCGGATCCGCGTGATCATTGCTGACGACCATCCCATTGTGCGCACGGGCCTGCGTTTGATGTTACAAATGCGCGACACATTTGAACTTGTGGGGGAGGCCGAAAACGGTGCAATGGCGGTGAGTCTGGTACAGGAGCACCAACCTGATGTTGTCCTTATGGACCTGCGTATGCCCGAAAACTCGACGGAGTTTTCCTGCATTGAAGGAAGATCTCGCAGTCAGTATCCACAGATCGCTGTGCTCATTCTAACCACATATAATGAAGATGACCTGATTATGCAAGGCATTACGCGCCGGAGCACGCGGTTACTTGCTTAAAGATGCCGATGTCGAGATTTTACTCCGATCTATCGAGCGAAATGCCCTCGGTGAGATGCTGATCCAACCGGAAATGATGGAACGTATTCTGGCATACAGGGACCACACCTCCTCCACCTCACTCCCCAAAACAGGGAGAACTCACGCAGAAAGAACTGGAGGTATTAGCCAGCGTCGCCAGCGGCGAACGCAGCAAGGAGATCGCTAAACATCTGGGCATTAGCGAACGTACCGTTTGGGCATATCTCACAACTATCTATAATAAACTGGGTGTTGACTCACGTGCCTCGGCTGTTGCGGTTGCCCTCGAACGTGGCCTTTTACCACGCAAGAACTAATGAAGCAATAGATACCCCCTTGCTGCTCTAAAAATGCTCCCTCTAGAGGATTGTTTTTGCCCTTTTTGCAATGGTACACTCTCCATGTGCAGGTATACAAATCAGTCCAACCGCCTGCTATAAATAAAATACATGCAGAGCTTTTAATAAAGCTTTTTAATACTAAGAGGTTTTTGAAGTCCAGGAAATTAAGGGAGGTTTTTACCATGTCGTTTACAAACCAGGATACAGCCCTCGTCTATATCAGAAATCCCATCATTACAAAATATCGACTATATTGAACTGTATGTAGGAACTTGACGCAGGCTACTCATTATTTCCGCACTGCCCTGGGTTTTACTCCTATTGCTTATGCTGGCCTGGAAACGGGACTACGTGATCGTGCATCGGTGGTCATGCAGCAAGGGGAATGTTCTCTGCTCTTAACTGCTCCTCTTCATTCAACAGGCCCGGTTGCTGACTATGTTCTACAGCATGGTGATGGAGTCAAAGATATTGCTTTTCGCGTCGAAAACGTTGAAAAAGTCTTCAACGAATCGGTACGTTTAGGTGCCCAGCCCTTACAGGAACCCGCCGTACTCGAAGATGGTACCGGACATATTCTCAAAGCCTCTATTGCCGCTTATGGCGATGTGGTGCATTCATTTATCCAACGTGAAGGTATTCAAGAGACATTTTTCCCGGGTTACCAGTCTCTTAAACCTCTTCCAGTGTCACAAACTGGTTTGCATATGATTGATCACTTCGCAATTAGCCTTCCGTCCAGGTGAGCTCCAACGTTGGGTTGATTTCTATTCCCAGGTTTTTGGATTTCACCAGATCCATGAGGAAGGGATCTCTACAGAGTATAGTGCGATGAAATCAGTTGCAGTTGAGGATAGTAATGAGCACATCAAATTTGTGCTGATTGAACCTATTCCTGGGAAAAGGAAATCGCAGATCGAAGAGTTCCTCTCTTTCCATCAAGGGCCGGGAGTACAGCATATTGCTTTACATACTCAGGACATCATTCGTACTATAGACGACGCTCGAAGCCAATGGCGTTTCCTTTGTTTCGGCACCAGAGAGTTATTATGACATGCTTCCTGAACGTGTCGGCGCGATTGCAGAAGATAACAGGGCATTACGCCGGGTGAACGTCCTAGTAGATCGTGATGAGTGGGGATACCTGCTGCAAATTTTCTCATTGCCCATTCAACGCCGTCCAACTCTCTTTATCGAGATCATTGAGCGCAAAGCTGCTCGTGGTTTCGGGAGTGGAAATATTCAGGCTCTTTTTAAGGCATTGGAACGTGAACAAGCCAGACGTGGCAATTTATGAGGCGCAGATTTTCCGCATGTTGCTGGATAGGGCCTGGGGTTGGAAATTTCATACTTCTTTGCGCCTGCGGCCCGCCTCATCGGAGAAGTGGGCCGCGCAGCGGCGAGGCGTTTGCACAGACCTGGCAATAAGTCTCTCCAACAGTACAATCCTGTTAGAAAGAAAAAAGGGAGTCATACGGCGGTACGGGGCGATTACGCCTCCCTTTGTAACTCTTCAATACCTCCTGCTCTTGTCCCTCTCTCCAACCAAGCTCGCCTCTTCTTTTTGAGTGCGCGGACTACACGGCCACACTCAAAAAGAAGAGTTACTAATTCTCGTCTCTTTAGACTACTGTAACAGTACGTTTTCCGGAAAATGTTTTTAATATGGGTTTTTAATGTAGCGCCACTGATATTCAATTGCTCCGCAATTGTAGATCGCTGGATTTCTTCTCGTAAAAGTCCAACGATTTCTTTCTCTCGAGGAGTAAGCAGTTCCTCTTTGATCATAAGACGCATATCGCTAGTAAGATACTCTACGATATTTACTGTCAATGCTGGCTCTATCAAAAACGATCCTGGTGGCATACCAAGAATGACGCGGATCAATTCCGCCTGAGATGTCTCCAGCAGATAGCCTTTCGCCCCATGCTTGCAGGCCATTAAGAAGGTAGTGATATTAAACTCTGATGCGAGAAGGACAAAGCGGCTCGCTGGAAGAAGTACTCATATCGGAGATTAACATCTGATTGACAATAACAAGATCTGTTGAACAGCAGCGAAGATGCTTCTGGAATCCTGTGGATTCGACACTTCAACAAGCGTAGCTACACGCTCATCAGTTGCAAGGAGAGAACGCATTTTCGTTTGAAGAATTGCACAGGGCTTTGCGATTAAGATGCTCAGTTCCATATATCTATATTCTCCTCGTTTCAAGGTCAAAACCAGAAACTATACAGCACTGAGTTTCCGATTATTGAGGTGCCGCTTAGGGTTGTGTTGCAAGAAATTGAAGAGAACAAATGAGTATGAAGTTTCGCTGCTTGTTCCGTTTAGACAGCCACTCCAAACAGTTTGGCGACCAATGCGACCTGCCCTCTCACATCTCCTTTTGCCACTCCTTGCACTTGTCCTTTCCTGATCATGTTCATCATCTCAAATCCTTGTAATGTTCGCCATGCTGTCTCGAAGGAGAAAAAGCCCATCCCAGGCTTCGTCAATCGTTTGATGAAGCGATGATCTTGTTCGATCAGATTGTTGAGGTATTTCACTTGTCGCAGTTCCACGCTTGTCGAGGCAGCATTCCAGCGGCTTTGAGCTCGGCAATGGCTTTGGGATAGGCTGCGTTTTTATCGACGTTGATCACGCGAGGCGCTGATGTGGTGTCGTCAGAGCCGTGGCTGGGCCACCTGTCCTAGACGAGCTGAGCTGAATGAGCGGTGATGCAGCGCTTTGAGGAAGAAGCGTTTGGCGGCCTCGGCATCGCGCATCGGGCTCAAGAGAAATCGAGCGTATTCCTTGCCGAATCAACAGCTCGATAGAGGTACATCCACACTTTTTTGATCTTGATGTACGTCTCATCGACTTTCCAGGAGTCGTTGCAGGCTTTCAGATGCGGTCGACAGCGTTTCTCCAGTTCCGGCGCATACTGCTGGACCCAGCGATAGATCGTGGTATGATCGACGTGAGAGCCTCGCTCCAGCCATCATCTCTTCGAGATCGCGATAGCTGAGAGCATAGCGCAGATACCAGCGCACACACAGCAGAATGATGTCGGCCTGGAAATGACGCCATTTGAACGGATTCTGCTCTGATCATGATGAGTCCTCTGTTGTTCTTTTCTCTCCACTGTAACAGATCAGCTTCTTTTTTGCAACACAACCGTACCAGGACATTTGGTATACACCATTAAAATCTACAAGTTACACTGACTCCACAGATAACTCCTACGTCTCATATCAACACAAATTACATAGCAATAGACATTGTGCACCATATGATAATGTGATTTTTAATCCCTACTGTATCAGTGATCAAAATGAAAGCATCTGGCAATTATCTCATAGACAACTATTATGTCACTGTACATGCAATGAGTTCTGTACAATTTACTGGGTGCCCTTATGAAACGGTAGGACAGTGTGCAGATACATCCTGGTACTTTGATATTGGGTCTATGCGAGTACCCAAATTTACATTAGTGCATGGCAACAAGTTAGAGTGGGACTTTCACTTCCATGTAACAATCCGACTCTCAGCATCAGATGGTATGCATGTTTCGTGTGGCCAAGATGAGTCAGCGATACACATGGGAGATGTCTACTGTTTTAGATGAGGGCCATAAGGACCAATCGACGTATGGAGAGGCAATAACACAGTATTGTATTTAAGGGTTACGTCTGCATCTTTCTTTCTGCCCAATAAGCGCATCATTGTATTCTAGCCAAAAGTTGAGCGAAAAAAGACGATTTCTAACAGATGAGATGCTGGAGTTGGGGGTGCCTTATGTACTGAAAGTGGTTCGAAATGGGGAGGACGTGAAGACCCAGATCCTGCCAAATAGGTAAGAGAGCAAATGATCTTGCTTCATATCCGCTATTCTTCTGCCACCTATGCTACAATCTACATACTGACGACCTGTATGAGATGTGAAGAGGTATCACGATTATTGACTCTATCCACCACAATCCTACTTCTTATCGGACATCCTATGCATGCTATCTCTCCTCATTCTTACCGAGAATTCCTTTTCCGTGCCTTAAAAATGAGTTGCGATTATGGTTCATGGGCGTACGCTTAGTAACATAGATGATCCTTTCAGACATTTCTTCGGACATTTCTTCGGACATTTCTTCGGACATTTCTTCGGACAAACTCTAGGTAAATCCGTTACTTATGCTACAATCGGGTCACTTACAATTATGAGAGCGTGTTATGGAGGTGTTATGGGTAAACTGAGCGACGAGGAACTGAAGAAGCTTGTGCAAGGTGGCGAAACCAATATTGTTGAGCTAAAATTAGCCGCTCCCCGAGCCGTCGATCTGGCAGAAAGGCTCTGTGGGATGGCAAACAGCAAAGGAGGGATTGTCATTATTGGGGTGGAGGACGCGACGCGTAAGATAGTGGGTGTGGCTGATGAACGCATTGGGGAAACCATGGATGTCATTTTACGAGCTGCTCGTCAAGTGATCAAACCGGAATTGATCCTCGACCCTCCTGAACCAGAGGTGTATGTCCTCGCTGGGAAAAAGCTGCTCGTCGTCACCATACCGCCAACCTCTGGACCGGTGTATCAAGCAGGTGGCATTTTTTGGATACGGCAGGGAACCCAAACCAGAGCATTAAGTATGGCCGAACTGACAGAAATGATCTACGATCGAGGTCTGCGCGACTGGGAACTTGAGCCAGCCTATAACGCGACCCTCGAAGATATTGATTTGGAACGAGTGAGCGCTTTCCTCGCACCGCGAGCAACTTCTGATCGACAATCGGCTCGCTTCAAGGATATAAAGCGGGTCTTGATCGGGATGCGGTGTGCGGTAGAGAGTGAGAATGGGACGATCGTTCCTACGAATGCTGGTATGCTCTTCTTCGGCCATGATCCACAGGAACATATCCCGCAAAGCGAGGTGGTCTGTGTCTTATTTCGGGAAACCGTTGGAGCCAGCCGTTATGCTGACCGCAAAATCGTAACTGGGACGCTGCAGGAGATTATCGATGGCACGGAAGCATTCCTTGATCGCTATATTGCGGTAGGCGCACGCATTGAGGGATGGAAGCGCATTGATATTCCCGAGTATTCCATTGAAGTGCTTCGTGAGGCGATCGTTAACGCGGTGGTTCACCGAGACTATAGCAAACGTGGTGAGAGAGTGCGTGTCTTTTACTATCCTGATCGCGTGGAGGTGCATAGCCCTGGACTTCTGCTCCCTGGGATAACCGTTGAGCATATGCAGCAAGGTGAAGTGCAGTCGAAGTTGCGCAATCCTGTGCTTGCAGGATTATTAAGTAGTATCCCTGGGTATATAGAGCAAATCGGCAGTGGGATCAGATTCATGGTAGATGAAACCAGGCGGATGGAACTCCCTACACCAGAGTTTCGCGAGATGAATGAGGTCATCGTGACCTTTCAGAAAGCACCAGCTTTACGTGCTCCGGAGCCAGCGTTGCCACATCAAGGAGAAACACTTTGGGAAGATCATGAGGCTTCTCATCCTGAGATCGTTGTGCAGGATCGTCGTGTCCAGCAAATAGAAGAGAGGCTCATTCAGGCATTGAGCTATGTTCAGGAACATGGGTTTATCACGAACGGAATATATCGACAGTTGACCGGGGTGACGGATAGAACAGCACATCGGGATCTGGAACGGTTGGTAGAACGAGGAAGATTAAAAAGTAGTGGGCAGAGAGCCGCGCGACGATATGTGCTCGCATAGTGTGACAGGAGGATATTTGTGCGCTCGTAGCAACATTTTAATGAAGGATATTCAATCGTCCAGAAATATGTTTGTGTTGGCAGATGATATAGCGAGATGGTGTCCACGATGAGGGACGTTTCATTCACAGGCACAGTACGGTTTGCCTGGAAAGAAGAGTTGTGGCTGCCCTGGGAAGAAAAAAGTGCCACGAAGATTGAGCAAAGCAGGAGTACGGAAATGCTGTTCAGAAAGATACGAATATTGCAGAAACGATCGCATTCGTACAACATCTCGCCGTTAGCTGTAGCAGATATGGCGGTTAACTATGGCTGATAGATGACATCATCCACGCTTTAATTACCCCAGAAAATTGTTATTTCAGCATAAACAACACTTCCCTAGTGGATGTGGCGGATATGGTGGCGGAAGGATGGCGGAAGGATGGCGGATTAAAAATATGCTCATTTGACCAGTCTTACCTTTACATAAACACGAGATGGTGTCAAGTGTCAATTGGCCGAGGCGCTTGATTGTGTCCATGCACCTGGTTTTATTACCAATAGTATGTATAGGCAACTCACAGGTGTCTCAGACCGAACAGCTCACAGAGACCTGGAAATGTTAGTCGAACGCGGACGATTGAAAGGGACGGGCCAGAGTTGCCCGGCGGTATATATTGGCATAGACGCTTTTGTGTGCCTGGGAAAAGTGCGAGATTGAAGAAGTTTTGTTCGCCCTTTCTTGCATATACTGTTTTTTGTGATGAATGTCGGTTACTGGATACCTCGTTAATCTGGATGATACTCTGTTTGGTCTAATTGACAGAGAAGAGAGAAGCGTAAGAATATCGCGCGTTCAAAAGATGGAGCAACAATCGCCTATGAATAGACTCTAGATGTATTGATGATTTGATAGTTACCAGACGATACGCAAGAAATAGAGGCCACTATAGCCGCCTGCAATAATATGTTCTCCATCAGGACTGAATGCACATGTTAAAAGAGGGGTGCCCACACGCAAGGTCGAAAGTACAATGCCAGTAAGAGCATCCCAGAGCTTGAGTGTCCCATCATCCGAGCAAGACAGTATCCACATTCCTGATGGACTCACTGCACACTCTCTCACTCCATTAGTATGCCCCAGCAAACTCGCACGTTCTTCTCCCGTTTGAGTATCCCACACCTTCAGCGTCTCATCCCAGGAACATGATACTATCCATTCTCCCGATGGACCCACTGCACATCCATTCACTCCACTGTCGTGACCCTCTAATTTCATGCGTTCTTGTCCAGTTTGAGCATCCCACACTTTCAGTGTTTTATCGTTAGAGCAAGAGACAATCCATTCTCCTGATGGACTTACTGCACATCCATTCACTCCACTGCCATGACCGATTAGTGTTAGCCGTTCTTGTCCCATCTGAGCATCCCAGAGCTTAAGTGTCCCATCATCTGAGCAAGAGACAATCCACTCTCCCGATGGACTCACTACGCACCCACTTACTATATCGGTATGACCCAGGAGTGTTATTTGTTCTTGCCCCGTCTGAGCAACCCACACCTTTAAGGTTTTGTCCCACGAGCAAGAGACAATCCATTTTCCTGATGAACTTACCGCAATTCCGCTTACACTTCCAGTATGCCCCCAAAATGTCATACGTTCTTGTCCAGTCTGCGCATCCCAAATTTTTACTGCTCCATCATTAGAACAAGAGACAATCCATTCTCCCGATGGGCTTACTGCACAATCCCTTACTACATTGGTGTGACCTTGATGCGCTAGGTATTTCTGCCCTGTTTGGACATTCCACATCTTCAGTGTTTTATCATTGGAACAAGAGACAATCCATTCTCCCGATGGGCTTACCGCAATTCCGCTTACACTTCCAGTATGCCCCCAAAATGTCATACGTTCTTGTCCAGTCTGCGCATCCCAAATTTTTACTGCTCCATCATTAGAACAAGAGACAATCCACTCTCCCGATGGGCTTACTGCACAGCCCCTCACCCAATTAGTATGCTCTCGAAGAGTCATGCGTTCTTGTCCAGTCTGAGTATCCCACACCTTTAACGTTCCATCATTGGAACAAGAAACAATCCATTCTCCCGATGGGCTTATTGCACACCCAATTACTTCGCTGGTATGTCCTCGAAGAGTCATACATTCTTGTCCAGTCTGCATATCCCACACCTTCAACGTCTTATCACCTGAACAAGAGACAATCCATTCTCCCGATGGGCTTATTGCACACCCAATCACTTCATTGGTGTGTCCTCGAAGAGTCATGCGCTCCTGCCCTGTTTGGACATCCCACACCTTCACAGTCCCATCATTAGAGTAAGAAACAATCCATTCTCCTGATGGACTCACTATACACCCTCTTACCCAATCAGCATGCCCATGAAGGGTCATAAGTTCTTGTCCCGTTTGCACATTCCATAGTTTTACTGTCTTATCATCTGAGCAAGAGATAATCCACTCTCCTGATGGACTTACTGCACACCCATTTGCTCCACCCGTATGGCCCTGAAAGGTCATAAGTTCTTGTCCCGTCTGCGCATTCCATAGTTTTACTGTCTCATCATCTGAACAAGAGATAATCCACTCTCCTGATGGGCTTACTGCACACCCATTCACCCAATCAGTATGCCCATGAAGGGTACGGATTAAAGTTGGTGGCGGTTGATCAGGCAAGATATGCTGAGCTGTAATGAATGGGCGAGCCAGTCCCTGTTCTAGAGAAGCACATATTTCTCAAACTCAGGATAAGGAGAGAGGTAAGTATGCAGCGTCGCTGCTAGTTCCGACGGGGTTGCACACTGATCAAGTAAATGACTGATGCCTCTGAAGAGATGCTTAAGGCGTGACAATGAGATATCAATTGGATTATGTAACTCAGCAATCGCCAAGTCAAACTCAACAGCATAAGCTCCACAAAGGTGGGCTTTTTTTATCAGATAGTTCCATCTTGTACAGTAGTACGCAAGTCATTTGCACGTTGTGCATCGATCAGATGCTCAGCCAGATGCATCCAAAGATAAGGCTCATCCAAGGGAAGATTGAACCAGTGAGCCAATTTGTAGGAAATAAGAAATTGCTGATTGAGATCAGAAATTTTGTCTCCGACGACCTTTCTGAGATAAGAGCGTGTAACATCGTGCAGACGGATCGTTCGATTAGTGAGGTTGTATTCCAGAAGTAGTGAAAGATTGGCAAGACGCTGGCAAAGCAACTCAGCCTTGATACGGCTCAGGCTTCCGGTGCGTTTCCAGAAGCGTTGTAGCGTGGTAAGTGGAATATCCACATCTTCGGGAAAAATCGCCAGTTCTCGATAACGCTCCCTTTCTGTCGAAGTGAGGCGTTGTAAGCTAATATCAATCGTTCTAGCAACAGCTCTGTGGTGATCGGATGTATTCTCATCGTCAAAGATAGTCAACCCTTCTTCATCTAATGCATCATTGACAAAAGCAAGTGCAGCAGTGAGCAACTCTCCATTGCGCATTCGGTCACGTAGGATACCATTGACTAATTTGAGTAGGAGAGGCCATTCACCAAGACGCTTGGCTAGAGATTGCACCTTTCTTCGTTCATCTGGGCTGTCAGGAATGTGTTCTAAACCAGCAAGTAATAAGTCTACAGCCTCAGTTACTTGCATAGCGTCAACTTTGATACGCTCGGCTTCGGCAGGCAGGGTTTGCTCATTGCGTGTCGTAACTAGACGGGCACAACGCTTGCCACCTTGTAAGAAGGGCTTGAGGTGTGCTGCATCCCAGACATCATCGATCACTAACAGGATGTCACGATCGGCCAGTAGTTCACTCAAGCGATTGGTTACCGCGTCCAGCGTGTCAAAAGCGATTTTCTCGTGACTGAGTGTGTAGATCAGGTCTTTGAGGATGCTGATGGTATTACTGGTGTTTTCACCAAGAGTGACCCAAAGGATTCCATCGTCAAATGCTTCCTGGATACCTTCATCATGGCAAAGCGCACGTGCAATGGTGGTTTTTCCATAGCCACCTGGACCAAGGAGGGCTACGGTGATGGCGATGGCCTCCCCACGTGCTTCGTCAAGTAGTTTCTTACGCAATTGTTCAAATTCATATGGGCGTTTTACATAATCATCGGGCAGATCGCTGACCATGAAAGGCACATATTTCTTCTCGCACGTGCGGTTGAGATCGTTGAGGAATTTTTCCTGCTCGTGTTCAAGATCATACCAGTGCACGCTACTCATCCAATGAGGTACATTGCTGAAATCGAGATCAGGCACAGTTTTGATAGGATAAACACAAACGCCTTGCTGGCGGGCATAGCGCCATTCTTTGCGAACAATTGGCGATAGCAATGCTGCAGGCGTCATGATGACGACCATAAATTTTACTGTATTAAGGGCATCAACAATCTGCTGCCACCAGTCGCGCCCACCCTCCATATTGACACGATCCTGCCAGATGGGAATATTATGTTTTCCTAGTGTTTCACGCAATTCATCAGCAATTTGTTCACCATCTGAACGTGCATATGAGATGAAGACGCGTGGCGATGCTCCTGATTGTTGCATAGTGCCGACCTTGATCTATTTCTCGCTACGTCAATTACATGGAAAATGGTTGATATTATGTAGCGCTATTATCTCACATGAGACCCTCTCTTTCATCCTCTAAACAAGTAAACGGAAGGAACAAACATTTACAAAGTAAGATATGTAATTTTAGCATTGCCCGTATACTCCCTGAGATGAAATGTTGAAACGGCGGCCACGTTTTAATTCGTATTCAGGTTTGCAGCAAATAAATTCCACCATAAATCATAGGCTGATGTTTGAGTAATTAGGTTTTGTGTCAGGCAGCAGACAAAATCTACACCAAGGTTTTGAGGAGCATTTCTTAACTAGGATTCTACTCTTGGTAGGTACATTTGTGGCAACGATGTTTCATCAACATCCGTTACGAATGATCCACCTGGTAGAAGGAGATAAACCACCCGGAAGTAATCGTAGGCTCTGTGCTTGGTTTGCGGCTTCGACAAGATCTGGTAAGCATAAAAACGAATGATAGAACGAGGAAGATTAAAAAGTAGTGAGCAGAGAGTAGTGCGGCGATATGTGCTTGCGTAATGTAACAGAAGATATAGTTATATGCTATCGTAACGGC
>CAVUVQ010000019.1:0-9990 GCA_963744875.1 uncultured Chloroflexia bacterium
ACGTTTTGTGCTCGTGATTGCCAGAAAGAAATGAGGGGGAGAGATGAAGGGAGATCATGGTTCACCATTCTCCCTTCATGGTTCGTATTCTCGGAAAAAACATCTTTTTCCACAACAGGAAAGTCACCCTCTTCTGTCTTAAGGCGTCTTTTGGTATACTGTGGAGTAACACGATGGTTATCCACACGTGGCATGCTGAGAGCACATCGCTCTCAGGAAGAGGAGGAGAAGAATGAGTCGACCTGCAAAAGATGAGGAACGAGAAGAGCGGATTTACGATGAGGAATGCATGCATGAGATGCTCGTGTTGATCCCCTGGAAACGTCGCAAGCTTGCCGTCCCGTTGAGTCAATTGGAAGGGATCGATCTGGAGGAGGAGACGCAACAGGCCATTGACGATTGGCACTACTGGGTGAAACAAGGATACGAGTTCTAAATGACTGCCGATCAGGTGATTGCCGCATTGCACCAATCTGCCGATCCACACGCAGTGGCAGGAATGGCCAGATTTGGCAGCAGGCCTGCTCAAGCGTTAGGGATCTCAATTCCCGTGGTGCGGAAGATGGCCAAAGCACTGGGAAAGAATCACTCTCTGGCCTTAGAATTGTGGGCATCCGGCCTCCATGAGGCGCGAATCCTGGCCTCGATGATTGACGATCCGCGTCTTGTCTCTGAGCACCAGATGGAAGCCTGGGTTAAGGATTTTGACTCATGGGATGTCTGCGACCAGGTGTGTGGAAATCTGTTTGATAAAACGCCATATGCCTTTCAAAAAGCGGTCGAATGGTGTCATCGTGAACCCGAATTCGTGCGGCGTGCTGGTTTTGTGATGATGGCGGAACTGGCGGTTCATAACAAGCTAGCATCAGATGAGGCGTTTCTGCCATTTTTCCCGCTCATGAAGCAGTATGCAACTGATGAGCGCAATTTTGTCAAAAAAGCCGTGAACTGGGCGCTGCGGCAGATTGGTAAACGAAATGCCACGCTCCGGGCTTCTGCTCTGGAATGGGCTGAGCAGATCAGAGCCATGGATTCCAAAACTGCACAGTTATTAAGGACGGATCAGAAATGGAACGTTGGCCAGTAGACTCCCCATCTGGATAAAAAGAGCGAAAAATAGAGAAGAGGTCACCAAAGGAATTCTGCGATTAAAAAAGTTACGGGAGGAATCATGATCATAAGCATTACGAACAAAATCTTCTGTGTGCACAGAGACCTTCTTTCAACGAATAATTACCACATAAATCAAAAGGATAGTCTATACTATTCGTATGTTTCTATCGAAAAATACACGTGAGGAGAGTATCATCATCATGGGCTTAAATATCCACCTGCACACCTTTCCGATCTTAGAAACAGAACGCCTGATCTTACGGCAACTCGCAGCAACGGATGCGCAGGATTCCTTCCTCTTTCTGTCCGATGAAGAGACGATGCGCTACTACGATCCATCTCCGATGACACAGCGAGAACAAGCGGAAAAGAGTATTGAACGTCATCGAAGGCGCTTTGCTCAACATGAAGCACTACGCTGGGGCATCACGTTGAAGGGAGAGAACAGGATCATCGGCAACTGTGGATATTCATGGGATGCCGAGAATTGAAATGCAGCCCTGAGCTATATTCTCTCAAAACACTATTGGAAGAAAGGGATCATGACAGAGGCCTTGACCGCGATTATTCAGTTCGGCTTCGAACACATCCATTTGCATCGCATTGAAGCTCAGGTTGCGTATCCCAATCTCGCCTCCACACGCCTGCTTGAAAAGCTCGGCTTTCAGGAAGAGGGACGCCTCCGCGATCGTCAATATGCGAACAACCAGTTCGTTGACGAAAGAATGTTTGGGCTTATCAATACCAACAACGTGGACGGATAAAATCCCCCTTGATAGAGTTGCTCCATCGGATGAGCAAGCATGTCGGGCCGATGGTGGAAAATCTCAAACACCAACTCCAGGAAAGTCCGGCTGTCCAAGCCGATGAAACAGGATGGCGAGAAGATGGCAGGAATGGCTACATCTGGTCGGTCAGTACTCCAACGATTCGGTATTATGAGTACCACCCCTCACGAGGCAGCGATGTTGTCAAAATCCTCATTGGAGAAAGGTACGAAGGCGTCTTAGGCAGCGATTTTTATGCCGCGTACAATATCCATCAAGGACTCCATCAACGCTGTTGGGTTCACTTCTTGCGCGACGCTCACGAAGTGAAAGAAAAATATCCGCACGATGAGGCACTTCTCCTTTGGGCTACTTCAGTCAAAACCATCGCGGCTTGCATGACAGTTCGGTGTCTTGATCAATCCAAAGAACGTGAGCCACACCACAAGACGTTTATACTATTAAGGACGGTGTATAGGCTGCATTAGCATTGGTGACCATATCATTCAGGAGGGATAAAGCCTCAGCACTTTTGAGTTGCGTATTACTCTGAGATCTCCTGTATCGAGATCCTGCGGTGCGAAGACTGAGCACATTCCGCGTATGAAAAGGAGCCAGGCGATCAGCCTGGCTCCTCGTGTTCCTTCTTGAGCAACTCCACTCCAGGAGATTATATAGTGCTACAGAGAACCCCATTCAGCGTAAAATCGGTTGGACTGGGATCACTGCCAGTGAAGGTAGCAGTAAAGCCAACATTGACGATCCCATTGGAGGCGATTGTGCCATTATAGGAAGCGTTCGTAAACGTCACCTTGTTCCCAACCTGCATGAAGGTACTGCCGAAGGCAGACGATATCTGTTGATTGCCTGGGAATGTGAAGGCCAGTTTCCAGCCATTGATCGTTGTGCTACTCCCATTGATGATACTGAGATTCGCCTGAAAACCAGTGCCGAACTCGGTTGTGGTGTATTTGACAAGACAACCTCCAGGAGGGGGACCATTGTTCACAATGACCTGGATGCTCACCGTATTGCCAACCACACCAACACTGGTATTGGCATACGCCACTGCGTTCAGGGTATAGGTTCCAGGGAATATATTATTCCAGGTCACGCTATAGGGAGCCGAAGCGGCTGTGCCCTGGTAGGATATGGTATTTCCCTGAAGCGAGAAGTCAACTCTGGTGATCGTGCCGGAGCCAATCGTAACGGACGCATTGGCCTGGATGGTCGCCGGAGACACAAACTGCGCCCCATTGCTCGGACTGGTAATGTTCACCATGGGGTACGGACTACGCCCATCAGGGGTGATGGCAATACGCTCTGTCACCTCGGTCGCGTAGGGTCCATCTGAATACGCGATTGCGATCAAAACGAAGGTACCCGTTGGTGGATTGCTCCAGGTGACGCTGTAGGGGGTGGAAGTAGCAGAACCGAGGGCAATGATGGGATTGGTGCCAGAGTTGGGTTCTGCCTGGAAATCAACATGGGTAATGTGGCCCGAACTGATCGATGCCGCAGCCACTATCTGGATCGGTGTACCAGGGCTAAATGTTGCGAGCGGGGCCGGGCTGGTAAAGCTCACGACCGGGTGGGCATCGATTGGCGTTGGTGTTGGTGTTGGTGTTGAGCCAGTTGTTGGCGTTGGCGTTGGGCCAGTTGTCGGGGTGGCCGTGGGGGTCGTGCGAGGAGTTGGTGTTGGTGTCGCACTGCCCGAACCATTACAGGCATTGCCATTGACGGTAAAACTGGTTGGGACTGGATTGCTTGTCGTCCAGGAGCCGTTGAAGCCAGGACGGACAGATGCATTCGCTGCGACGTTGCCATTCCAGGACAGGTTCCTCACTGTGACATTCTGGCCCGACTGTGAGAACGCGCCATTCCATCCCTGTGTGATGGTCTGGCCGCTAGCCGGAAAGGCAAACTTCAGGCTCCAACTGGACCACGCCGAACCACTCGTATTCTGGATCGTGATGTTTGCTCCGAAGCCTCCAGACCACTGGCTCGTCACCGTGTATGTCACCTGGCAGTAGGAAGCCGCATGTACGATATTGGTATTCATGAAGAATCCACTGACCACCGTCAGGGATGTCGCGATCAGTAATGCCAATGAGAGGACTGTCTTTTTGGCCATTATGGAACCTCCTTGTTGTAAAAGCAGCATTGCCCGACAGCGAATCATTCCACTACCTGATCAGAACCATGTAATGCTCCCGCATAGTTCTGTAGCCACAATGCTTCTTTGTGTGTATTATCATCAGTACATTCATCACAGTGAAATTACTCTTGCAAAGGACTTATAGGCCTTTCTATCTATTCCAGTTATATTGATTGGCCTGCTTTTATAAGCGCCTGCAAGCATTTTAAACGCTTAGCTCAAGCATACTTAACCGATCTCTCACTTGTCAAGTATATTGATCTGAAACTGAAACAGCAAAGGTTTTCAAAAGTCCTCAAGTAGCCAGAAAGAAGCCTCTTCATGATGTGATACAAAAATAGCTGTCAGAATGCCCATGAGTATTCTGACAGCCAAAAAGATGATCGAAGAAGAGGGGAAGCTATGCAATGGTTTCTTCTTGAACGTTGATGGTCGAATAACCCAGGCTCATGAGCACGATCCGGGAGATTTATCATCGGATTCCCCTTTTTCCTGAAGAGGGAAGGAGAGCGTCTGAGTCCGAATCGTTTCGGTGGCCAGAGGCAAGGTAAAGCGAAATATGGAGCCTTGCCCTGGCTGACTTTCGACTTGGATCGTCCCTCCATGAAGTTCTACTAGAGAGCGAGTAATCACTAGCCCTAATCCTGTTCCACTGACGTTTTCAGTCGCTCTGTTTTTGACGCGAAAGAAGCGGCGTAAGAATACGCCCTGTAGGAGAGAGAAAGAGAATGGCGATCGGAACGGCATTGAAAAGGGCACGAAATTCTCCATTCACCTGTTCCACTTCATGAACCTGTTCTTGCAGAATGGTTTGCTGCAGCTCAACGGTTTCAATGAGCTGATTTAAGGTCTGTCCAATGATCTCAAGCTCATCATGCTTGAGCGAATTGACACGTACCTGATGATTTCCATCGCTGAACTGCTGGGCGACGTGCTTTACGGTCGTCAATTGACTCGTGAGATCACGCAGGAACACCCGAAAGGTAAACCATAAGAGAGCAAGCGCAGCGAGCGAGATCCCTGTCGCTGCAAGAAGAGCACTCCAATTAATGATCTGTTGTCGATCCTGGAGCAGGAGAATGGCGTCGTTGATGCGCTGCTGCAAGACCCAAAGACTTGTCCTGAATTGAGCAAAGAGCAGATTTCCTTGGTCGAATGCCTCTTCAGTCCGTTCTGCCTGAGGAGGAAAATGACCTATACGAATTGGTTGGAAGTGAAGTAAGGCAAATCCAAGATACCAGGCTTCTGCATGGGCATGCATCTCAGAAAAAGGTGTGAGCGTCTGAGAAAATCTGTCATAATGAAGAAGATGGTTCATATCAGCATGAGCAGAAAGATATTGAGAGCGTCCCTGGTTAAACTGTTCAAGAAAGACAGGATTAGCGGTTGCACTATATTCTCTCAGATCCGCTTTCTGGTTCTCCATAGAACTCAACATCTGATTCATATCATTGGAAAGGGTGATGACATGGGTGAGAAGAGCGTTCTGCGCCGCCGTTGTATAAATATTGACACACACACGTACCAGTAAGGTCAGCAAGAGCAAATTCGTGATACCAATCAACTGCCAACGAAACTGACGCGCCAGACCAGGTGGTTGTCTCAGTACCGGATGGACATCCATTGATCGTTTTCCTTCTCTGTGAGAAAAAATCTAGATAATACGCAAAAGAAGAGCAAGAAACCCGCTTGCACCTGTGCCGCCGCCTTGATTTCGAGAGGGTAACAGAAAGAAGCAACATGTTTAGGATAGTTCTCCCAACAATCTCAGCAAATCTGAAGAACATTCTCAAGGTGAAGCTGGGCCTCATCACGGCACCAGTTTTCCCAAAACATTCTGTCCCATTTTCATAAAGCCTCGCAATACTACGAAATCTTACATGTCTTGACAATATGCTTCTTCTGGTGTACAAATCAAGTAAAGGATTTACCCGAAAGGAAGATAAGGATGTCAATCAAACATTGGATGAAAGGCTCTAGTGACTCTTCTCCACAATTCATTAAGCGGAGAGATTTCTTGGCTGGAGCACTTACCACTGCCTGTGCAGTGACTGGCATTGCAACAACAAGGACTGTTTTTGCAAGTTCTCATTTGCTACAACCGCCAAATCGCCAGAATGTTCTCTTAGCGATACGTAAGGTCAACGACTACTGGATCAGCCAGCATCCACGGCCCGGCGGCAAAAATTGGCTAGACGCAACCTACTATACGGGTGACCTTGCGGCCTATGGAGCTACTGGTGAGCAACGCTACTTGAACTATGCCCTTACCTGGGCACAACAGAATAATTACAGCTTACACGGAGGCTCCACGACACGGAATGCCGATGATCAAGCAACAGGCCAGGCTTACCTGGACCTTTACCAGATCACTAAGAATTTTCTTCCATCGCTCAGATCACCACAGATATTCAGAATATGGTGAACAGCTCCAAAAGCAACGACTGGTGGTGGATAGACGCGCTCAACATGTCGATGCCCTGCTTCGCTCAACTTGGCACTCTTTACAAAAACAATGCCTACTACTCCAAAATGTATGCTCTATACAACTATACAAAGAGCATTGATGGTGGAACAGGCCTCTACGACACAAAAACTCATCTCTGGTTCCGCGATAGCAGTTTCCTTCCACCTTACGCCTCTCCTGGCGGTAAGAATGTCTACTGGTCACGTGGCAATGGCTGGGTCTTCGCAGCCCACGCCAAAGTACTCACCAATCTGCCAACATCGGAGTCTCACTACCAGGAGTACCTCACGACCTTCAAAAATATGGCCGCCGCGCTTGCCAGCAGACAGCGTTCCGATGGCTTCTGGAATGTCAATCTTGGAGATGCACAGGATTTTCCAGGGCCAGAGAGCAGTGGTACAGCGTTCTTCGTCTATGGCATGGCATGGGGATTAAACAATGGATTTCTTGATCGAGCCACCTATCTGCCCATCGTGAATTGAGCGTGGAACGGCCTGGTTACCGTTGCCGTTCAAGCAAATGGTTCCCTTGGCTATGTTCAGAGTACTGGCGATCAGCCTGCATCCGGGCAACCCGTAACCGCGCAATCTAGTGCAGCATACGGCGTGGGTGCATTCTTGCTTGCTGGTCAGCAGGTTGCTATGCTCTCTTAACTATGGGTAGGACTTTCCAAAGCTGATAAAAGGAAACTCTCTTGTTCCGTTGATCCTCATTTTGAGAACACGAACTTGTTCTTTGAGTTCACGATGGGGCACCACCTTTTGATGTATCGGGCATCTCGTAACTAAGATGCCCGAATAGAAATATGACGCAATTTGGTGAAAAAGGTCATCTATTTCCAATATTAGGCTTGGAAAGCCCCGGAGTTACAGAGAAGAAGTTTGCTATAATAGAGAAATTTGTTATAATAACAACGATAGTTAGATGGTATCTACCCCCCTTAAAAAATTATGAATGATTCTACATCATCATAAGAAAGAGCAATGAATGCAGAAAGAAGGCTTGCAATGAATGCAGAAAGAAAAAGTACTCCACGACACTTCTCATATTTTTACTGGGCCGCTCTCTGTCTGAGTGTTCTCTCAATACTCTCACTCTTCCTTTCACCCTATTCACCAGTGCGAGCATCCGCTACGATCACAGGTGTAAAAGCCAGCGCCAGCGCAACGGCAACCCTGGTGGTTAATGCTAATAAAGCGCTTCATACTGTCACGCATGTCGCGTCGGGTGGCTTATATGGACTTGGCAGTGACACCACTCCTGCGGATAGCATGGTTATTCCCCTCCATCCCAAAGTATTTACGCAGATGGCTCCTGGTGGCCATCAATTGCCTAATGGAGAGACCACTCCTGGTGGGGATGCGCTTGTTGTTGCGCCAAAGGCTGCTCGTGCGGGTGCGAAGGTGATAATTCGTATGGCCGACTACTATTCCAGTTTCCCTTATAAATGGGTGAGTTGGTCAAACTGGCTTAGCGCCGTCGATGCTGAAGTTGCGGCTCGGAAAGCCGCTACCAATGTGAAAAATATCGAAGCCTGGGAACTATGGAACGAGCCAAACTGGACCTGGGATAGAACTAATGCAGGTTCCTTCAATCCTGGCTGGGTGCGCACATACCAGGAAGTACGCTCGAAAGATGCAACCACGCCGATTCTGGGACCCAGTATCTCAGCGTACGACGCGAGCTTTATGAAATCATTTCTGATGTACGCAAAAGCGCATAATGCCTTGCCAAATATTATTTGCTGGCATGAGTTGGGTGGGCAAGATAAGATTGCAGGAGATATCAGCGCCTACCGCTCACTAGAGGCGAGCCTTGGTATTAGCCCACTTCCAATTGCTATCAATGAATATGCAAAGACAAGTGAAGTAGGTATCCCCGGCTCCCTTGTTGGCTATATTGCCAAGTTTGAGCGTGGAGGCGTCGATAGTGCCGACCTTGCCTTCTGGAACAAGTATGGTACCTTCAATGATATGGTCGTCAACAATAATAAACCGAATGGAGCGTGGTGGCTCTACAAATGGTATGGTGATATGACGGGCAAGATGGTATCCACAACTCCTCCCGCTCAGACCGGGTTGGATGGTGCTGCCTCCGTCAATAGTGCAAAAACGCAGGTAAGTGTTATTGTGGGAGGCGGTAGTGGTGCCAATGCGGTTACGATCAATGGCTTGAATACGTTTCCCGCGTTTAGCTCCGATGCGACCGTCACTTTGGAATATGTTCCTTCTTATGGGCGTACCACTGCCGTTTCAGGAACAACCATCCTTTCAAAGACCAACTACAAGATAACTAATGGATCGATTACTGTTCCAATTAACAACATGAATAGTACAGGAGCATATCACCTGCTAATTACTCCAAAGGGGTTGTAACTATCACATAAGGAGAAAACAACGTGATAAGCAAGCAAAGGATGCTGCTGAAAATCTCTTTTCCTCTTTTATTGGTTTTGCTTATAGTCAGCCTTGTGTTGAACTTTACGAAACCGAATATGCAGAACGTGCATGCCGCAGGTGCCCTGCTCAGCCAGAACCACCCTGTCACTGCGTCATCGACAGGTGTTAACAACACTTCCGGCTGCTGTGGTACGGCTAGTGCGGTTGATGGCTTGACTACCACACGCTGGGCTAGTGCACCGAACATCGATCCAACGTGGATCTACGTTGACCTGAGCGCGACTGCCCAGATCAGCGAGATTAAACTGATCTGGGATCAGTCCTGCGCGACTGCGTACCAGCTCCAGACTTCCAATGACCATGCCACCTGGACGACCATCTACTCGACCAGTACTGGTAAGGGCGGGACTGAGGATATCCAGATTAACGGCACCGGGCGGTACGTACGAATGTTAGGCACGCACCGATGCCGCACCGATGCCACCAGGGGCTACTCGCTGCAAGAGTTCCAGGTATTTGGCTCCACAGATACCCAGGCACCGACTACCCCAGGCAATGTACACGCTACCCATATAGGCTCAACTAGTGTCACGTTAGCATGGACCGCCTCGACCGATAACGTTGGCGTGGTGGCCTACGACATCTACACTGATGGCAACCTCTTGACTACTGCACCTGGTACTTCCACGTCGTTCACGATCAATGGGCTGACTCCAAATACAACGTATCGGTTGTCGCTGGACGCCCGCGACGCGGCTAGCAACGTGTCGATCGGAAGCAATCAGGCGGTAGTTACCACTACCGCGAGTGGTGACACTACTGCACCAACGGCTCCAACCAACCTGAAGGTTACTGCTACCACAGCCTCGACGGTGAGTCTGTCCTGGACAGCCTCGACTGATAATGTTGGTGTTACCAGCTATGCTGTGCTCAATGCCGGGATTGTATTGAATGGTAGTCCAATTATCGGGACCACCTATACGGTCACTGGTCTGGCCTCAAGTACCTCTTACCAGTTGACTATTGTTGCACATGATGCCGCAGGCAATACCTCGCTACCGAGCAATCAGGTGAGTGCAACTACAA
>CAVUVQ010000020.1:0-624564 GCA_963744875.1 uncultured Chloroflexia bacterium
TACCCGATTGCCTACTCATGGACACAGCGGAGAATCCGTTAGCCAAGATCCTGCAGGACTTCCTGATTGGCATCGACAGCCACTACGGTCGCATGTCATCGGTAGAGACCGAGACCGCGCGCAACGCCCTACTCACCTTGATCGCGGGAATGATCCGGGTAAGTGAGCTCCCCAATGCGGGCGAGCGCGAGCTCTTGCCGCTGCTCCGGCGACAGCTAGAGACGTGGATCATGAATCACCTTTCCGGGGGTGCCGTCAGGGTCCAGGATCTCGCGGCCGCACACAACGTTGCACCCAGAACCGTCCACCGCGCATTCGAAGCAACCGGCGACACCGTCGGTGCGGTCGTCCGAAAGCACCGGCTAGCCGCCGCGAGAGATGACCTCGTGCACACGAACCTCTCGATCGCTGCGATCGCGCACCGCTGGGGATTCTGCGATGCAAGCCACTTCGGCCGAGAATTCCGACGACATCTGTCCTTGTCGCCCGGCGACTACCGCGAAGCACACGGGACTCACCCGAGGTCAGAGGTCTACGCAGCCAGCAAAGGTGTTGCGTAGCGGCCACCGTGGCGCTTCTGTACCACTGACGGGCGTAGCCGTTCTATTCCAGAGGCGACCTTGGTTCATACCGTGGGTGTGTCGCCGCAGTGCAACGTGTACGGCCTTAGGTGCGACGACTGACCGCCCCGCAATATTTGGAGGTACTCCGTGGAGACCGCAACCCATTCGCCCACCAACACCTCGACGGGATCGTCGACGGACGCTCCGCCGGTCCGCGCAACTGTTTTCGTCGGTCGCTGGCCGAACATTCCCGTCGTTGAGGTTCCGGGGGTCCCCGCGGGCACCTTCTCGCCAACGACCGCGACCTTGGTTACCGGGGCCACCGAGGCGGTTCTGATCGACGCCTTGTACCTCAAAGATGACGTCCGCGACCTCGGAGATCTCATCGAGCGCACCGGCAAGCAGCTCACGACGATATACATCACCCACGCTCACCAGGATCACTACCTTGGGTTCGGTCCCCTCCTCGAGCGGTTTCCGGGTGCGAAATGTGTTGCGCTGCCGCATGTCATCGAGGCGATAAAGGACACCATGGACATGCAGACCGAGCAGTGGAAGATGATGTTCGGCGACTGATGCGTGACGGCTGGACCGGTGCCTGAACCGATGGACGGTCACACGCTATTCGTCGACGGTTGGCCGCTGAACGTCATCGAGGTCAAGCAGGCTGACATCCATCCCACAACCATCGTCCACATACCTGAAATCGATGTCGTGGTGGCCGGCGACTCTGTCTACAACGAAATCCACGCGATGCTCGGATTGTCTACGCCGGCAGAATGGCAGGACTGGCTTGAGACCGTCGACCTCGTGGAGAGCCTCAAGCCTCGGATGATCGTGGCCGGGCACCGCAGGCCCGATGGGGACGACTACGCGATTGAGCGGATGATTGCGCAGACCCGCTCGTACATCAAGGATTTCGCGGCCGCGTACGAGGTCGCAGAGGATGCCGACGCGCTAGTCTCCGCGATGACGGCGAAGTATCCGCATCACGGCAACCTGTGGACCCTGCAATTCTCAGCGCTCGGCGCAATGATGCTGCGCGAAAATGCTGCGTCAGCGGCGAACAGCACGGCGTAACGCAGTGGGTCGAACCCACGCCTAGACCACAGCGCATCATTCGGACTGCACTGATACAGACGACTCACGCTCCGCTATACCTCGATGACGCTTCCGGTGACGGCATGGTCAGACAGGCTGCACCAACATGTTCCGAAGGGCACGGGCCACGTCGCCAACTGGCGGCGCCGATGTCGTGGTCGGTAGTACTTCGCCCCCGGCGATGACGTCAGCAGCAAGTCCGGCAGGAAAAGGCTTTCCGGCACGGGGCTGACCATTCCAGCAAGGGTGAATCGTGACAGGCCACGAGGCAATCAAATCGGGGGGAGTCCCGGCTCGCCTCGCAGCGTGCGATGTTGGCAGCGCGTTCCTAACCGGCGGCACTGTGGTCCTAGTGTGGTGTGGGTCGCGTAGCTACCGTTCATGGTGAAGGCCACATCGAAAGTACGTGTTCTCGGCTGAGCCAAAATCGCCTTTTACGCAAAGGTCTTGGCATATCGACTGGAGAGACGTGCGCCACCACGGCGACAGCCAAGCCCCTTCCCTGCTCGGACGCAGAGAAGCGGTGGGCCGTGATTGCGCACCCATCAAGGACGGGGCTCACCGGCGGGCCCGCCCTATTTGATGAAGGTAGAGGAGACCGATCATGAGCGACAGGTCGCTACAAGACACCCCGCAGGTTGCTAAGCCCACCGAACAGCTGCCCGTCGAGGACACCTGTGCCGTGCGCTACGAGATGGACGGACAGGTCGCGCATCTAGTCATGCAGCACCGCCCGCACAACTTCCTGGGCCTCGCGCTGATGGAGGGCCTCGTTGAAGGAATCCGGTGGGCGCAGGCGCAGGGAGCTCGCACAGTGGTGCTGCGCAGCGCGCTGCGCCACTTCTGTGCCGGCGCTGATGTGAGCTTGTTCGCGACCGCACAAGACGGCGTCGCCCCCGACGAAGACGTCACGGAACTCCTGCGGGCCTTCGAGGAGCTGCCCCTTCCGGTCCTCGCGTCGGTGCACGGTGTGTGCGTCGGCGGCGGGTTCGAGATCGCGCTGGCATGCGACCTGATCATCGCCGCGGAGTCAGCCAAGATCGGCTCCGTTGAGGCAACGATCGGGATGAATCCGTTGATGGGCGCCATGCAGCGGGTCACCCAGCGCGCCGGCGCCACGCGAGCCAAGGAGATGGCGCTGCTGGGACGCCGCTACGACGCGCGCACGCTGGAACGCTGGAATGTGATCAACCGCGTGGTTCCCGACGAGCAGCTGGCCGACGCGACCAATGTCCTCGCCCAGGAGCTCGCGCATGGGCCGACTGTCGCTCACGGCTCGACCAAGCGCATCATCAACGTGGCGGTCAATCAGGGCGTGCACGCTGCCGATGAGGCCATGCGCGAGCTACAAAAGGATCTTTGGGCGTCAGCTGATCTGAAAGAGGGACTCACTTCGCTGTTCCAAAGCGGGCCTGGCGCAGCGCGCTTCGAGGGTAAGTGATGTTGCCGCTGAAAGGGATTCGCGTCGTTGACTTTTCACGGGTTCTAGCTGGCCCGCACTGTGCCAAGCACCTACTTGACCTGGGCGCAGAGGTCATCAAAGTCGAACCTCCGTCAGGGGACATGTCGCGCCTGGCGCAGCCGGTATTCGGTGCGGTCAGCGGCTACTACGCCCAGCAGAATTCCGGAAAGCGCAACCTCAGTATCGATTTGAACGTTCCCGAGGCCCGCACGGTCGTCCTCAGACTGTGTGAGACTGCCGACGTCATCGTCGAGAACTTTCGGCCGGGCACCCTGGGATCGTTCGGATTGGACTACGACACGATCGCAGCGCGCAACCCGGACGTGGTGTACGCCTCGATCAGCGGTTACGGCCAGAAGGGGTCGTGGCGCAACCGCATGGCGTATGCCCCATCGATTCAGGCCGAAGCCGGGTTCACCCTCAATACCCACCGGCAGTTCGGTGTCGGGAAGGAGCACCGTCAAACCGACGCACTCTCACACGCCGACGTCTATTCCGGCCTGCACGCCACGATCGCTGTGCTCGCCGCGCTGAACCACCGCAACGTCACCGGTGAGGGCCAGTACATCGACATCGCGATGGCGTCGGTGATCCTGTCGATGAATGAACGGGTTCACTACGACCTGTCCGAGGTCGACCTTGGCGACGAGCCACCCGTTCTGGGCGCGACGCAGACGCCGTTCTTCACCAGCCCGGAGGGGACGCAGTTCGTCGTCCCGATGTCGCTAGTCGGTACGGGCACCTTCGACTTCTACCTAAAGGTGATGCGCCGGCCAGATCTGGCCGATGATCCGCGCTTCTTGACTTCCGCGCTGCGCAAGCAGAACCTGGCGGCCCTCCACGACATCGTGCAGAAGTGGATCCTGACCTTTCAGGACATGGCATCGCTTGATGCCCAATTCGACGAGGCGAAGCTGGCGACGGGCACCGTGCGCGAGATCAAGGATTTCGCCAAGACCGACTGGGCGCAGAGTTGGGGCGCGACGCGCAGCGTGTCGGACCGCCAGGGCGGAGACATCACGATACCCGGCCCACCATGGCATTTCAGTGCACATGACGAAGCGCTTCCACCGCAGGTGCCCGCGTTACAGGGCGAGCACAACTGGGAGATTCTGCGCGAAATCGGTCTCGGCGACGACGATATCGAGCAGCTCTACAAACTGTCCGCACTGATCGGTGGCCCTTCGGCAGCACCGGCTGAAGTCGTCGACGAGGCGTGACGACGTGAAGTGGGTTACCTACCTCTCGCCGGGCAATGCACAACAACGCTGCGGCATCGTGCACGGCGAATCGATCTGCGGTGCAAAGCCCGACCTTTCCATCATCGACGCGTTGAGCCTGGGCGCGGACGGAATGTCACAGCTGGCGCAGACGGTCATTGCCGACCCCTACGAGGTCGTCGCGCTGTCGAGCGTGAAACTGATTGCGCCGGTTCCCGTCCCGCCGTCCATCCGTGATTTCATGGCGTTCGAGGATCATGCCGTCAATTCGATGAAGACCAGCGGAGGTTCGCTGAGCCCCATCTGGTACGAGCTGCCCGTCTTCTACTTCACCAATCCTCGCGCTGTGCACGCCCGCGATGACGACATCGCGATCTCGCCGGGCAGCAGCTGGTTCGACTACGAGCTGGAAGTAGCGGCCGTCGTCGGCAAGGCAGGCTCCGATATCGCTGTCGATGATGCCACCACCCACATCGGTGGCTTCATGCTGATGGCGGATTGGTCGGCCCGCGACCTACAGCTGCAGGAGATGAAAGTCGGTTTGGGACCGGCCAAATCCAAGGACGGTGCAACAAGTTTCGGCCCGTGGCTGGTGACTCCCGATGAGCTCGCCGATGTCCGCACGGATAAGGGCCACGACGTCGCGATGAGTGCCCACGTAAACGATGTGCCCTACAGTGCGGGCAACTGGTCGAGCCTGTACTGGACGTTCGAGCAGATGATCAGCTACGCCTCGCGGGGAACCACCCTGGTCCCAGGCGACATCATCGGGTCGGGCACTGTGGGCACGGGCTGCATTCTCGAGCTCTCCTTGACTAAGGGCGCCGCCAATTACCCGTGGCTGAAGGAGCACGACCGCGTCGCTTTGGCCGCCCCGACCCTGGGCGCGATCACGTCCACCATCGTTGTCGGGGGATCCCCCAAACCACTGACCTGACGGCCGCGCTGACCCTGCGTCGGCGTCGAGAATGGAGATGAGTCCGTGCCCCTCTACCAATGTGCATCGCCGATTGGGTTGCTCACCGAGCACATGAAATCCAAACTCGCCCAGGCCATCACTGATGCCCATGTCGTAGCGTCACCTGGACATGGACGGAGTAGCTAGGTGGTCACGGAGCACTGACGTGATCAGCGCGATGCAGCGGTTTTCGCCTCGATGAGTCCTCCTGGTGCACCGGCACCGGCCTCGTTCTCGACGGCGGGTTCGTCAGCTCGTTGTTCTGACGAGCGCACACAACAAGGAAGGAATTGACTATGCGCGCAGTAAAACTCGTAGGTCCGGGGGCCCTCCGCCTGGAGGAGGTGGAGGTACCGCAGCCCGGCGCCGGTGAGGTGCGGGTCAAGATCGCAGGTGCCGGCTTGTGCCATTCGGACCTGCACGTTCTGCATGCCGGCGCCGAGTGGCCGTTCTTCGGAGGCACCGTCGGGCACGAGGGAGCCGGCTGGGTCGACGCGATCGGCGCCGACGTCGACGGCCTGGTAGAGGGCGACCCGGTGATCGTGATGGTGCTCTGGAGCTGCGGCAGTTGCCGGGCCTGTATCAAGGGTCGCGAGAACGCCTGCGAGGTGAACGGCAGCCGCACCATGTTCCCAACGAGTCCCGGTCTCGGACCGGATGGGGCGATGGCCGAGTACATGCTCGTCAAGGCACGCTATCTGGAGAAGCTGGGCGACCTGGACCCAGCCGCCGCTGCTCCGCTGGCCGACGCGGCGGTCACGCCGATGCACGCCATCAACTCGGCTCGGCATCGCCTCACGCCGGGGGCGACGGTGGTGGTGATCGGGCTTGGCGGGCTCGGGCATCTGGGGCTCCAGATCCTGGCGGCCACCACCGGCGCGCGGATCATCGCGCTCGACATCGACGACTCGAAATTCGCCGCGGCACGCGAACAGTGGTATGAAGCTGATTATTACTATTATTCAGATTTGTTTGCTGTGGTAATTTTGTCTGCTGCAGTAGGCCAGCAAACGGCTCTGGCTTCACCAACCATAAACTTCCAAGCACTAACGTGACGATGAATACAGCTAGTAGTATTTTAAATACAAGGTGTCGTCCTGATCGTTGTACCGGGTGCGAAAAAGCTTGTCTGGTAGGAGATGGAGAGATTGGAAAGGAGGAAGTATTGGCCATTGATACTGGAATAGTTGATGGTATTGAAACCGTCGCTATCTGGTCCTCTTTCGTGAGGATATCACTCCTGGGCGTGAAGAGAGTGTGGCTCTTGAGCGTCCTGTTATCTGGAGTTGGCGGTATGTTGCGACTGAGTTGCTCTTTGCTTTCCTGGAGAGCATGCAGAAAATCTCCTGGACGTTGATAGCGCCTGTGTATATCCTTTTCAAGAGCACGCAGCATGATCGCCTCTAATTGGGGAGGAATGGCTGGATTAATGGCACGAGGGGAAGGTGGCTGCTGGTAGAGCTGCTTTATAAGCATGCCTGGTAGTTCTGCAGTGCTATCTATTATGAATGGATGCCGCCCGGTAAGCATTTCGTAGAGTACAATCCCGATGCTGTAGATGTCGCTCATCGGAACGGGATTTCCTCGTATTTGTTCAGGAGCCATATACTGGGGCGTACCAACAATGAGTCCGTTTGATAATGATGACTGTTTTGTGGTTGCTCCTCCTTCATGCCATGTTTCATCGTTTACAAGGATTTCCTTCACCAATCCAAAATCGGCGAGCACCAGTGTCCGTTCTGTCTTGAACAGAATATTACCAGGCTTAATATCTCGATGAATAAGTCTCTGATCATGAGCATATTGCAAAGCATCTAACACAGGTATAAGTAGATCAAGTGCCTCTAAAATTGGTACAACGCGCCGCCTTTGAAGCATCTGTTTCAATGATCCCTGGGCCAGATATGGCATCACGAGGTACGCAAGTCCATTCTCCTCACCATAGTCATGCACGAGTAAAATATTGGGATGATCAAGGCTGGCAACTACCTGAGCTTCACGTAGAAAACGCTGGAAAAATGATTTTGTTGTAATTTCATCATTAGCAATTTGGAAAATTTTGATAGCAACTTCACGTTGTAAATGGATATCCGTTGCCCGATATACGGTAGCCATGCCACCGCGTTCTATCGGATGAGTAATGCGATAATGTCCTAAGAGCTGACCAATCATGTCGCGTACCACAGACAGTTCCTTCCCTGATTTTTTGACTTCAGCATAAATATATATATTTTTCTGCTAGAGATAATTTAATAGGAAAAATATAAAGGCTATTTAAAGCGTATCATCAAGGTCCCATCATAGTAAAGTATCAATGGCCAGGTAGCCAGAATAGGTTGTGTTGCAAGAAATGAGAAGAAACAAGGATGAGCCCGTGGTATGCCTCCCCCACCATCACGCCGTTCTCCCTTCAATCCTTGAAGAAGTGACCCTTCCAAAGCGTTTTCTTTTCAGGCAAAAAAATGAACTGCCCCCCCAAAAAAAGCAAATAACTACGAATATACAGCGAAATAGTAGATTGTAATGGGTTAATCATAGATAAGATTAAAATGAGATAAGCCCTAGTTTATATTCAGCTTAGAGTCTCTTTAAAAAGTCATTTACACCTTGTATTATAGCGTTACCTCTGTTAACATATAAATGTGGAATGCAGACATATGCATTCTTTGAATAATTAATACAAATCCTATTGGAATGTATTCGTCAAGATCAAAATTTCTTGAATAGAAGAAAGAGAAAGTTAAAAATGTTAACAGCACTGCTTTTCTGGATTATCGTTGGCCTCATTGCCGGTTTCCTGGCAAGCGTTGTCATGCGTGGTGGTGGCTACGGCGTTGTTGGTGATATCGTTGTCGGTATCGTCGGAGCCCTTATCGGCGGTTTCATCATGAATGCACTCGGTTTCAGCGCCGGTGGAAATCTCATTTATAGTATTCTGGTCGCCTTCATTGGTGCATGTATCCTGATCGCGATCTTACGTGCGGTCAGTGGTGGCACACGTGGCAGGCGTCGTCTTTAATAGATAACAATCTAGGGGCCGGATTGATCGCACCAGGATGTGTAAGTATTCATTATATACACTCCGAGCGCGATCAATCCGGCCTCTATATTATTCCCCCACATGGGGGATACAGATTCACCTGCACAGGTATTTCCATGCCAACGGTTTCCACTTATGCTTCCTCTATGGTGCAGATGGATCGGTGCAGGTACAGAGCCATCCTGACCCTACAAATCCATCCCTGTTTGTGCAACTCAATCTTGCCCCGATGCAGTTTGTTATTCTGCAATGATCCTGGAGGTATACATGGGGGTACGGGATGGGGGTATACGGGCTTATTCCATTGCGCCCCTACCTTTGCTTCTATTTTTTTTCTTTGGCGAGGGGCAAAGTGACATGAAATGTGGCCCCTTGCCCTTTCTTACTCTCGACCCACATCTCTCCATTGTGCCGCTTCACAATCTCATAGGAGATGTAAAGGCCAATCCCCAGGCCCGGATAGGTTTGCTCTTCGGCATCAGCAACCTGGTAGAAGCGCTCAAAAATCTTTTGTTGATACTCTTCAGCAATTCCGATACCAAAATCCTGGACGCTTATGTGAACCCTGTCTTGTTCTTTTGCAACGCATATCAGCACCTTATCCGCCTGATGAGAATACTTGATCGCATTATTCAGGAGATTAATTAACACCTGCCCTACCCGGTCCCGATCCCCAAAGACGATCGCCTGTGTGTTCCCTTCAAGTTGTAGATGATGCGCTGATGTAGTTTCCTGAACATTTTCCACGATCTCTTGTACCAGTGCATCCAGCGCAAAAGGCTCTTCTCGATAGATGAGCTGACCAGTCTGCATTTTAGAAAGATCGAGCAGATCATTGATGAGTTTGACTAACTTATTGATCTGAGCATCCATGCGGATAAGATAATGGAGTGCTTTTTCATCTCCCTGTATGGTCAAACGCCGTTGCAGAAGGCTAAGAAAACCCTTGAGGCTGGTGACCGGTGTTTTGAGTTCATGACTCGCCATACTAATAAATTCGTCTTTGCGCTTGTCCAGTTCTTTGCGCTCACTAATATCCAAAACGAAACCGATACACGTATCACTAACCTGATCAATACGAGTAAGGGCAATCAGGACAGGGATGCGCTTTCCACTTTTATGCAGGTATTCTTTCTCATAAGGACCGGAAGAACCTTTTTCTTGTAGCGCGTGCAATGCATCCTTGCTCAGGAAGTGAAACTCAGGCGGTGTAATCGTATCCCGTTCCATAATTCCCGCTTGCAATTCTTCTCGTGTATAGCCAAGTAAATCGAGAAAGGCATCATTGGCATCCAGAAAAGTACCAGCAAAATCCGAGACAAACACACCTACAAGATTAGATTCGAAGAGCCGCTGAGATTTAGCTTCCAGGCGCTTTTGCCCGGTGATATCACGTGCGATAGAAGATGCACCTATGATGGAACCGCTGCTATTCTTAATTGGAGAAATGGTCACGGAGACGGTCAAGTAAGTCCCATCTTTGCACATGCGTGTCGTCTCAAAATGGTTAACACGCTCTCCCTTGCGAATATGCTCCATAATTTGTGCAAATTCATCTTCTCGACCTGGTACAGCAAGGCGCGTAACTGGCTGGCCGACGATTTCCTGAGCACTATACCCATACATACGCCCTGCCGCATTGTTCCAACTGGTGATGATACCGTCGAGATCTTTGCTAAAAATGGCGTCATCCGAAGACTCCACAATAGCAGCCAGGTAAAAAAGAGCTTCTTCCATACGCTTGCGTTCAGCGGCCTCAATGTCGATGGAGGAGGGAGAATGTTGGTCGCTTTGCTTGAAAGTTTCTTCTACCTCAGGATTTGTGTGTGCTTTTTTAGGTGTGGATGTCATGGAATCGATCCTTCTTGCCTCCAGTACTCTCCGTTTCAGATACTATAACATTTTTGCTCTGCTTATACAAAGTCATCTATTTTTCCTATTTGGGCCGAACACACACTTCCATTCTCTCCAGGAACAAATGAACACATCTGTGTGTTAATAATGGTGAGAAGAAAACTCAACGACACATAAAATAACCTTCCGGAACATTACCCAATTTTAGAATGTTACCATCATTGATAATTCCCCTTAAAGACATAACAACAGAAGAAAAGAGGCAAATAATGGCTCAGTATGAGACTGCTATAGTAGCAAATGGATGTTTCTGGTGTACAGAGGCCGTATTCAAAAGATTGAAGGGCGTCATCTCCGTTGTTCCTGGCTACGCCGCATCGAAGGTCGCAAACCCCTCCTATCAACAGGTCTGCACAGGCAGGACCGGCGCAGCAGAAGGCATCGAGATCACCTATGATCCAGCCATCATCTCCTACGAGAAATTGCTAGAGATTTTCTGGCACCTGCACGATCCAACAACGTTGAATCGCCAGGGAAATGATGTCGGCACGCAATACCGTTCAGGCATTTACTACCAGAACGACGAGCAGAAACGCATCGCTCTGGCCGTCAAAGAGTCCCTGGAAAAGGCGCACACCTATAAAGACCCCATCGTGACGGAGATTGTCCCCTTCACCAACTTCTACCAGGCCGAAGACTATCACCACGATTATTATGACAACAATCGCTATCAGCCCTACTGTCGGGCGGTGATCGATCCCAAGGTGCGCAAGTTGCTGAAGGAATATAGCAGCGATCTTAAAGAGACAGGTGTTAAATGACGAGTCGATAAGCCGCATCTGTAAGATGTTCATTCGCTTGCTTCAAAATATCCCCCTGTTACGTGTTAATAGGTAAATAGCTATCCAATTAGCAATGTTTCAACTCCTGATGAGGAGAAAGGGGATCATTTGTGAAATCAGCGGAAGAGACGCTCAGGCAGCTTGACGAAACTCCATTATCAGCATTTCATTTCAAAACGGTACTCACCTCCGGCATGGGTTTCTTTACCGATGCTTATGATTTGTTTATCATAGGAGTTGTTTCCACCATTCTCAAAAGTACATGGCATATCAGTGCGCTCGATATCTCCTGGCTGAGTAGCACCGCATTGCTCTCAGCGGCTCTAGGAGCGGTGATCTTCGGGCGCATTGCGGATCGCCTTGGACGTAAGTTTGTCTATGGGTATGAATTGCTGGTACTGGCCGCTGGAGCTATTGCCTCAGCCTTTGCACCAAACGTCATATGGTTACTGGTATGCCGCTTTGTGCTTGGCCTGGGCATTGGTGGCGACTATCCCGTCAGCGCAACTTTAATCAGTGAATATTCCAATCGCTATGATCGTGGCAAATTGATCACGCTGGTCTTCTCAACCCAGGCGCTTGGTCTGATTATCGGGCCACTTATCACCGTATTGCTCCTCGTAAGTGGAGTCAACCAGGATCTGATATGGCGCATTCTACTGGGTCTGGGTGCACTTCCAGCCCTGGCAACTTTCTGGCTACGTCGTCAGATCGCCGAATCGCCACGTTTCGCCCTGGCACACGGTAATACAGCAGAAGTTGAACGCGCTATACAGCAGGTTGTAGGAGAAAAGCAGAACAGTACAAAGTATGACCGTATTCATCAGCAACTGCTTGATGGCTCAGTAGAAAAGATCAATCCAGCGATTAAGATTACCTCAGATGATGACGTAATGCGTGTAAAGCCCAGGCCAATCACTTCCTCACGAGCATTACTCACGATGCGGCATTTACGTCTCTGGTTGCTTGGAACGGCTGGAACATGGTTTTTGCTGGATATCGCTTACTATGGCACAACTGTTTCCACTCCGCTCGTAATCAAATTGTTCAGTCCTCATACAAGCCTGACTGAGAACATGCTCTATACGCTCCTCATTTTCGTTGTTGCTGCACTACCGGGCTATATTCTTGCTGCATTAACGATCGATCGTATAGGACGTAAAAGGCTACAATGGTCTGGCTTCTTGATGATGGCGCTGATGTATGGAGTACTTTTCCTTTTCCCCGCACTCACACAAATTGGTTGGACATTTTTGTTGATCTATGGTCTCAGCTACTTTTTTACCGAATTTGGGCCTAACGTTACCACCTTCGTCCTTCCAGCGGAAATCTTCCCGGCGGCAACACGTACGACAGCCCATGGTATCTCAGCAGCAGTCGGCAAAATTGGTGCGTTTATTGGCGCATTCCTCTTTCCACTTCTACTTACTACTGCCGCCTTCCAACTACCAGGAGCAATGGGTATAGCAGCAGTGATTGCGCTCGCCGGCTTTGCGTTAACCTTCGTCCTCCCTGAACCGGATCATAAATCATTGGAGACTATTGAACGGGAAGGCGAAGAGCAGGAGGCTGAGATGCACTCATACATCGAGTAATACGAATAAAAGCTATGATACAATGCTTTTCTCGTATTACCTGATGTATGCGTTATATGCTAAAAAGTAGTTAGTGGCGATAGAGAGTGCGGTCGTCTCCTCCTTGTGGAGGCTGATTTTGTGGTGGATACTGAGGGGATTGCGGCTGTCCCCAATTCTGTTGTGGTTGCTGAGGCTGCTTCCATTGTGGTTGCTGAAATTGTGCTGGTGCTGCTGTGGTTGCTGTTGCCAGGGTTGGGTCATGGGAGGCTGTAAAGTGGCGGCAGCTTCGGCGGCAGCATGTTCAGCGCGTGCCTTACGATCATTGCGAATATGTCGCCAGACGTAAAGAACGATCAGGATTACTATAAGAGCAACAATTACCACATCCAGGCTATTGAAGATGGGCTTCAGTCTGTCCAGATTATTCCCTAGAACGGTGCCGAGATAGGCGAGCAACACACACCAGGGAAATGAGCCAAGGAACGTATAGAGGCAAAACTTACCAAAGGGCATTTTGGTAATGCCAGCCGGAAGGGAAATGTAGGTACGCACAACCGGAAGCAAACGCGAGAAGAAAGCGGTTGCGCTACCCCAGCGTTGAAAGAAGCGGTCGGCTTTATCTGCATCATGTTGCGAGATTAAGACGTAACGGCCATATTTAAGCATAAGCGGGCGCCCACCAGCATAGCCAATACCATAGGCTGCAATCGATCCTATCAAGCATCCAATTGAGCCTGCCAGAGCTACTAGAAGCAGGTTAAGCCAGAGAGGGAAAGAGGGGCTGGTGCCAGGCAGATGTTTTTGTAGTGTACCTTGAGAGAGTAAGATACCAGCGATAGGCATAACAATTTCACTAGGAAGAGGAATACAACAACTTTCAACGGCCATAGCAACTACGATACCGAATAAACCAGTTGCAAGATAAAGATTAGTAATAAGCGTTGTTAATGCGCTTGTTAAATTTGCTAACAATGAAAAAGCCTCCTTTAGAAAACATACACATTTGTCCCATAGTAGCATATTTTGTCAAAAGAGGCCAGGACTAATAGTACAAAGAATGGTGTACTAGAAGGACTTATTCCTGATCGTACTGTTGTGGTTCAAGCCGTGAAGAGCGCCGTACCTTTGGAGGAGGCAGGTTTTGCGATAATTCCTGTCGTATCGTATCATCCTCGTAGGTGTATGGTGCGCGACGTATTAATGGCCTGCCCAGGCTTCCCGAGGGCTTCTCTGTTTGTGGAACTTCGCCATCAAAACGTGGATTGCGAGCGATCTGTCCTGTAGGACGGCGTATAGAGCCTGTTTCTGGATAATAGTCACCCAGACCTTCAGTTTCAGGATCATTGAAATACGCAGATCCCCGTGCAGAACTTCCACCTTCAGGAGGAAGAGAGCGTGACAGATCATTCCGGGATGGTTTCGATTCAACAACACGTTGCCGCCGCTGCGTTTTTGGAGTCTCTGCTGGCAACTGTCGGGAGGAACGTGGACGAGGAAGTTGCTCATACTGACCTGTTATATCTTGCTCGGGACGCACTGAGGGCATACGACGAGAGACACGTGTTGGTAGTATCTCATCATCCTCTTCGTATTGTTGCACCTTTTCTATGCGAGCCGCCCGTAACGCTGCTGAGCGATGTTGCCGAAGCATAGAATCAGGCTCGTAGCCAGGAAAACCGGGATAGTTCAAGTTGCGCGTGGTAGGACGACGGCTACCAGCATTCTTATTACGAGCAGCGGGCACATTTCTTGTCCCAGGTTTGGGCAGAGGCTCATAACCACGGCGTGAAACGGCCTGCCTGTTGGGAGTGGGACGTTGTTCTGGAGGACGTTGTGAAGCAGGAGGCGGAAGGCTGCGCATTTGCTGGCGTGGTTGTTGATAGTATTCTTCCTCCTCATCCCAGAATTCTCCTGCATCAGGATCAACATACTCCTCAACAGAGTACATGCTACGTGCTGACCTGCCAGGTATCTGCTCATACTCGTACATCTGGGAGAACTCAGCTTCTGCCAGTTCTGCCTCGGCACGAAGTTGCTCATCATGACGGTGAGAGAGGTAGGAAAACAGGGTCAGGGAGATTGGAATACTCAGAAGCAATGCGGCCAACCCACCTATAAGCCCACCAAGAACCCAGGAATTTAATGTATTACCAAACCACAAAACCACGGCGGCACCTGCAATTAGCACCAGTGCGGCAGCAACAGCCTTGATCATCTGTTCTCCAACAACGGATATCCCTGCACTTATGCAAAGGGAGAAACAGTTGCCACTCGAAAGCGAAGTGGGCAACGTCACGTACCTTCAAAATGACCCTTTAGCAAAAACATGACACCCACCAGGGAAGGTACCCTGGCATGAGTATACCAGACTTCGGACAAGAGTGCAAGAGGGGAAAAGAAGAGAGTGAGGCATGAAAAGAGATTTTGCAGTAAAAACTGTGACCTTAAAAAAGTGGGCAGCAAGGTATATAGCAAAACAATGCGCCACCAGAGAGGGACGCGACTTGCTATTTTCTTGACTGCCTGTCACCCAAATTACGCTGCGTTTCCACAGTGGCGGAAGATAGCGATAACCTTCCCTTGTACCTGCCACTCGCGATCCCATACGCTTCTCGGAATCAAAATTGGTTCTAGTTCTGAGTTTGCAGGTTGTAAGCGCACGCGATCATGATCTTTCTCTTGATAGAAACGTTTGAGCGTCGCACTCCCACTAACACCTTCCTGCATATGAACGGCAACTACAATATCGCCATTCTGGCAGGTGCTTTGTGGTTTGATTACCACATAGTCTCCATCGCAGATATGATCTTCGATCATCGAACGCCCCTTCACGACCAGGGCGTACGTTTTTTCGTTCTCTACTAACTCACGCCCTACATCTACTGTCTGAGCTGAGTCGGAAAAGATGTCGAGTGGTTCACCGGCAGCAATAGTGCCGGCCACGGGGATCCCCACCGTTGGCTTCGTTGTGAGCTTGATGCCACGACTCTTCTTGGCCTGGCGTGAAATAAGCCCCTTCTTCTCCAGCATCGTAAGATGATAATCAACATGGCCAGTGCTGGCTATTTTTAGCTCACGGCCAATCTCCCGATTAGTCGGCGGCATCCCCTCTGCGTCCATGTATGAGACAATAAACTCATACATCTTCTTTTGTATCTCGCTGGCTTGCTCCAATGACATAGAACAACCTCCTGCCTTTCTAACACATATGCATGCATTCCCCACATCCTCAAAACTAGAACGGCCATTCAAGAAAATAATACCACAACGGCACGGGCAATACAAGCATTTTTGGAACGTAATTTCCGAATTTTTTTTTCGTATTCTTTTCTTCGCGCATCCTTAGAAATAAAAACCAGGAGTCGTAATGGCTTGCAGCAATGCCGCCACCTTTGTTATACTTCCTCATATCATGCTAGATTTATACTAGAGATTGACCTATCAGAGTAAAGAAGGCGCATCATGGATGCAGGAGTAGGGGCGTGTGCTTGCCACCACCCGCATCGGGGAAATGCGATCCAGCGGGGAATTCTATTTGCGCCAGACACTCTAATAGGTGTACAATAGAGAAGTCGAACATTCGATGGACTGGTACGAAAGAGAGAGTCAAGCAAATTATGGTAGAGATGACAGTTGAGAGCGTGCGAATAAACCTGGCTACGCAACAGCGGGTGGTCATCTTGAAAGCAACAAAGCAAGAACGCTATCTCTTTATCTGGATAGCCCACGCTGAGGCGTACGCAATCGCCGTCGAGCTGCAAGGCACTACCTCGCCCCGGCCATTAACGCATGATCTCTTGAAAAATATTATCGGCGAACTGAGCGCAAAGATTGTCAGCATTGTGATATCCGATCTCATTGATGAAATCTACTACGCACGTATCGTGCTGGATGTCGCGGGACGCCACGTGGAAATTGACTCACGTCCCAGTGATGCTATCGCCCTGGCTGTACGCGCCAAAACACCCATCTTTGTTGAAGAAAGCGTTCTCGACCGTGCTGGCGTCGCCCTGGAGCAATCCGAAGAGAAACAGGCTCCTATCAATCGACAAGAGTCAAGACGAGAAGAAGAGGCCGATAATCTGGATGCCTATCGCGACTTCATCAATACCCTGGATGTATTAGACGAGTTTCGGGAAAGATTAACGCCTCTTCCTGTTTACTCCTGCAACTCTTCTCCTTAGATGGTTATGCTCGACGCGTATGGAGAAGGAGCTTTAAGCAGCGAACCACAACACGCGAAAGCATGCCGTAAAGCAAAATTGCCAGCAAGGCCATTATTTGTGATGGAATTGAAAAGGGTGCTGGCAATTGATGGGCCAGCGTTTGCAAAGGCCAGATGAAGATATCGCTGATCACGTAGAGCACATTGGCCCAGAGCGTGTTGTTCCACAACCCTACGAGATTGAGCGCAAAACTCGCCAGTAGCACTAGCTGGACAACCACAAAACAAAGTCCAACCAGTGCCGGGAAAATTTTCCGCAACCTCTGCCTACCTGCAGTAGATGTTTTATCGTCCTGAGGCTGAGAAGGTTCTCTGTTTCCCATAGGAGCAGCCATACCGTCCTGCCGTATAGGTGCAGGTGGAAGGAATGGATAAGCACCGATTAAAGGTGGCTGTTGCGCTGATACCGGTTGGGGTGCTATTGGGCGGACCATGGCGATCGGGGGCGTATCGGGCGGCAATCGATTGCCTGTCACCGTGGGTGCATAAGGCGATACGCCAAAATCAAACGCTTCAGTGGTCTGATTATGTTCATCTATCTCTTCAGCCCCATTCTTCTTCGGTCTTTTCATCTTTTTCGCTATCTCCCTTGACGCAAGTCTATGCGCTGGCAAGTAATAAATTCTCTACTCTTATATTACACTACAGCAACACAAATAGGCATCTTCTGGCTTGCCATTCCATATTTTTTCGTTGCAGTCACATCACATAAGGTTATTACGAACAGCGCTAAAGATTATTACGGATAACATTCATACAGGGTTGTAAGCACAACTAAAACAGACAAAACCTGCTACCTACCTGCTGATGGCTATGTTACAATAGAGCTGAACGTAGTGACGAAGAGGAGACTTATTGAAAAAATGACACAAATTGATAATCATACACAGGAGCAGCAGGGCATATCGCCAACAGGCAAGCCACGCCTCCGCTTCGCTCCCAGCCCAACCGGGTTTCAACATATCGGTGGCTTTCGTACGGCCCTGTTTAGCTGGCTGCACGCACGCCATACCGGGGGCCAATTTATCCTGCGCATCGAAGATACCGATATAGCACGTACGGTGGATGGCGCAGTTGACGATTTTATTGCAGGCCTGAACTGGCTCGGGATGACTTACGATGAAGGTCCCGTGATCGGTGGTCCGTATGGTCCCTATTATCAAGTGCAACGCAAGGCATTATATCAACAGTATGCAAGCCAGTTGATTGAGTCTGGCCATGCCTACCCTTGCTACTGCACACCCGAACGCCTTGATCAGGTGCGCAAAGAGCAGGAAGCCAAAAAGCTACCTCCACGCTACGATCACCACTGTCGCTATCTTACCTCTGAAGAGCGTGCCGCTAATGAAGCTGCTGGCCTCACCTGGACGGTGCGCTTTGCCATGCCACTTGATGGTGAGACTGTAGTCCACGATCCGCTCCATGGCGATATGGTCTTCAAAAATAGCGATCTGAATGATATGGTTATTATTAAATCGGATGGTCTGGCCCTCTACCACCTGGCACACCTTGTAGATGATCACCTGATGGGCATCACACACGTCCTGCGGGGCGAGGAATGGATCTCCAGCGCACCACTCCATGTACAAATCTATCAAGCTCTCGGCTGGATGCCACCGCTTTTTTATCACGTCCCTAGCGTGCTGGGCAAAGACAAAAGAAAGTTAAGCAAACGTCGCAACGCTCCATCCTGGTCCGATTTCAAGCGTGAAGGTTATCTCCCAGAAGCTGTCTTCAACTTTATATCACTGCTCGGCTGGTCATATGACGATAAGACAGAGTTCTTCACCAAAGAAGAGCTGATCAAAGTGTTTTCGTTGGAGCGCGTCGGCATCTCAGGCGGCATCTACGATCCGGATAAGTTGCTCTGGATGAATGGCGTGTATATCCGCAAATTGCCGTTGGATGAACTGGTGGAACGCACTATTCCTTACCTGGAGCGATCCGCCGAGGAAGGCGGGCTTCCCGATACAGTCAGACGACCATTGGACCGTGCCTATGCAACAAAGGTATTACGGCTCGAACAGGAGCGTATGAAGACGTTAGGGGATACCGCTAACCGGATTGCGTTCTTTTTCGTCGATGACCTCAACTATAACCCCGCCGTTTTGATCGAAAAGGGGATGGACTCAGTCCGTACACGTGAAGCTCTGACGGCGGCCTCCAATCTGCTGGCTGGTCTGGAAAGCTGGGATGCAACGTTGATGGACATGCCTCTACGCGAACTGGCAAAAACAATGGGACTCAAGGTCGGTCAGTTATTCGGTTCAATCCGTAGTGCCGTAAGTGGCCTGACGGCAACGCCTCCACTGCATGATATGTTGGAAGTCCTGGGACGCGATGTGTCACTACAACGCATTCAGAAAGCTATCAATATATTGTCGTAAAACAAGAAACAGGTGGGAGCATCATTTTGCTCTTGGACGTTTGAAAAAGAATGTATTGTTTTCTACCGCGACCAGCTCCCACCCTTCCTGTCCAAGACGCGCAATTGCCAATTCCCAGGCTTCCGACTTGAGAGGAAATATCTGCGTTTTGGCCGTCTTGTAATAACAGAGAAAGCCATCTTTCTCCTCAGCATCACTGCCTATAACTTTACAGTATTCCCATGCATCCATGTTGAAATGCTCCTCTCGCCTCAACTATCTCATCATTATATGTTCCCTTGCCATTCTCCAGGTCAGCATGAAACAATATGAAGCAACTATCATTTTAATACATGATATTGACAGCAGGTTCTGGCATAGTACAATAGATATAGGCCGCACAATTCCATCACGTCTTATAAAGGGCTGCACATGATTAATAAAGATTACCTCCTGCGCATGGCGGAAAAAGTAGGAAGAGCACTGGCTACAATTATCGGCTTGCGTCAGTACAACAAAGATGAAGAAGCTCTTATCTACATCGACGACCAGCTCCTCAAAATGGTTGGTCTTACTTCGCGTTTCCTCAATTCTCTTTCAGAAGAGATGCTGCTCAAAACAATCTCACCTCTCGGTACTCTGAATGTAGAGGCATGTCTGTGGATCGCCTCGTTGCTCAAGGCAGAAGGCGAAATATATGAAAGCCAGGACAACGCACTGGCAAGTTATTACCGCTACCACAAAGCCCTTTACCTGTTCCTCACACTCATTCTACACGAGCCTGTTCCAGATGACTTAGACATATATGAAGATGTCGATACGTTAATAAACAGATTGGATGACTACGAACTTCCAATAACAACCCGAACCTTGCTTTTTGCCTATTATGAGCAGAGGGGAAATTATGCCAGAGCAGAAGATACTCTCTTCGATCTACTGGAGACAGATAATGAGGTTCGCCAGACCAGCTCGTTGCGCCGACGCGGGCAGGCGTTCTATACACGCTTACGTGCGAAAAGCGATGCCGATCTGCTGAACGGCAATTTCTCCCGCGAAGAGGTTGAAGAGGGAATTATTCAGCTTGGTCAAGCATAATAGCTCTCCCATACTGCGTACCACTTTTTGAAGGACACTTTATCATCAAAAATGTCTATCATTTATACAGGAGAGTAGTACCATGCAATACATGCAAGAACCGGAAGGGCGATCTTATAACGAAGGGTATCCGGAATCGTCTGGCAACCCAGCTAACCAGGATGACGAGCAAGCCAGGTGGTCACAACCCCAATATCAAAGCCAGCAAAAACTTCAGCCAGAAGCTCGGCTCAGTACAACCAATTTTGTTCTGGCTATTCTGAGCGTAGTTGCATCTTCGGTCATCATGGGACTCTCGATTTCGCTTGTTGCCTTGACTGCAAATATATTCGGAAGGATCATCGCGACTGGTGTAGCTAACACACTCCCCTATGGCGTCTTTGGCATAAGTATCGCCGGTTTCGTTATTGCGCTGATATTGCTACTCTTCTCAATCGCGGGTTTCGTTTTTGCTACTATCCAACTCTGCGATTATGACAGGAAAGCGCAAGCGTGCGCGAGGCATGGAGATCTCACGCGGATATTAGACGAGAGTGTTATAGACCTTGATGGCATAGTAGATACCCGCTTCATCATTGGAGGTAATGGGTTTATGCGTCGGTGTGTATGATAACAATTATCGTCATACACACCAATTGTTTGTTAGTGTTGAGACGACAGGTACAGAGCATTAAAGGTAACTGGTAGGCGTTTGAAACCGAAGAGGATGCGACCTTCGAATAGTTCTAGCGGCTCCTTATGGGAGACACGCAAGTTTTGCAATTGCGCGACGATCATGGGAAGTGCGATAGCGGTTTCCAGGCGTGAGAGGGGCGCACCAATGCAAAAATGAATGCCATGTCCGAAGGCGATGTGGCGATTTGGAGTACGCAGAATATCGAAACGCTCTGGATCAGGGAACTGGCGCTCGTCGCGATTGGCCGCAGCCAACCAACCAAACACCATTGAGCCAGATGGGATCGTCACTCCTTCAATTGTGACATCAGCCGTTGTGATGCGCGAGATGCGCCAGACAGGTGAAGCGTAGCGTAAAATCTCTTCAATCGCTCCGGGCATCAATGTGGGGTCTTTTTGTACCTGCTCAAGGGCATCAGGATGCTCGTCGAAGCAGCGTATGGCCTGGCTGAGGAGATTCGTCGTAGTAACGTGTCCGGCTAACAGAAGCAGGATACAGAAGCTGATGGTATCACCCATGCTCAGGTGTTCTCCATCTACCTCGGCGGCGAGCAGCTCGCTCATCATATCCTCGCCCGGTTGGCGGCGACGCTCTTCCAGCATTGTTTTGAAGTAGTCGGACATCTCCTCAAAGAGGTGTGTCAGGCGTTGCATCTCCGGATTATCGCGCTGTTCATTGGGATTAACGAATTCAGCATCCTTGAGTTGGCTAGAAAGCAATCCATCGGCCCATTTCTTGAATAAAGGTCGATCAGAGACGGGCACGCCCAGCATCTCCGCGATCACGATGGTTGGGAGAGGGTAGGCGATATCGGTCACAAAATCCATGGAACCATTTGAAGAGACCTGATCCAGCAATTCCTGGGTGATGGCGGCAATCCGGCCTGAGAGACGTGCAAGAGCACGCGGAGTGAACGATGATGAAACCAGGTTGCGGTACTGACGATGCTGAGGTGGGTCCATCGCGATAAGGCTACGACCCGCTTGCTGTTCGCGCTCAGTGGGTGGCGTGTTGCGAGAGCGTGCAATTCGTCCTGGCTTACGTTCTGAAGAGAAAAGTTTATAGTCTGATGTGAGAGCATTGACATCGGCATAGCGAAACAGGTGCCAGCAGCCACTACTTTCATCCAGCCAGACGGGTTGCGTATTGCGCATTTCCTCAAACCAGTCATACAACCCCTGTACATCTTGTAGGATCGAGAGCTTATGCACTAGAGATAATCCTTTCTCTGTAATTGTTCGATTAACAGAGCAAATAGCCTCTTTTATGTAAAAATTACTTTCACCTATCAGGATATCTTCTGGGAGAAACCGCGTCAAGAGGTCGGCTTCAGCAATCATTCGGCATTCAGATATCTGAGCTTCTCCTTAAATGTTAATCCATATATATAGCATAGTTCTCTTCACATTTCGAGCAAGGGAGGATGTTACGATGGCATGAAATAGTGACATTAGATAATGCCACTTCGGAATAATAAACGGCTTCCTTACCCTTGAAACATATGGTGTAGGTTTCGCGATTTATAAGCCGAATTCACCGAAAAATGCAGCAATTATCATTAAAACATATGTGAAAATGTGACATATGTCACTGTTGAATAACCATATCCTCAAGTAAACTGACAACAGACTCTTACAATCTGACCTTTTAAAAAAGAAATAACTACCCTGAATAATTTATATAGTGTGTCACTGTAAAGGGACACTAGCAAGGGAGTTGTATGAAATGATACCGACATCCCTATCCGATTGTGATTGCTGTGGGCTTCCTATCACCACTGTAACGACGGATGATTGTCCACGTTGTGGCTATCCGATCACTGCGGCGAAGGAAGAGCAGTTTCTCGCATCTTCTCTACTATCACTGGACCGCGTGGCTACTTTTGGTGGCGCAAATATAACCGTCACCCAACTTATTGAGCGTTATCGCCGTCGTCTAAGCTATCTACAAAAGGCAAAAACGCTGCGAGCAGAACTGAGTAGCCAGAAAACGCCAGGTTTGAAACTTCTCCGGTCGATACACCACCCTCAATCCACGCAAGTTGGTATACCTGCTTCCTTATCTGCTGAAACAGCCGATGCAGCATGCGTTCGTACCGCAAAATAGCCACGTTCAGGGGTTACAACAGCGCCCACGCTCATTTTCGCTGGCATCCTTCCTGGAAGAACAGACCATCACCATCGTTGCCTCGCTGGGAGCGTTTCTGATTCTGATTGGCTCTTTAAGCTTTATTGCTACAACATCCAATCTCTTGCTTTCTTTCCTGGTGTTATTCGTGGTGCATGCTATCTTTGGTGGTATCGGCATGCTTTCGTATCGTTTCCGTAGTTTTCGCACTGTCGCAGCCATCTACACAACCATCTTCGCACTTCTGGTACCGCTGGTTGGGTTCTCCGCGTACAGGCTCGTATCGGGCAACATGGTGCATATTTCCACCTCTACGCTCGTCGCAGTTGCGGCGGTCTACGCAATGCTTACCTATGGAGCACTCGCCGTCTATCAGAAGTTCAGTCCATTTGGGTATATGGGAGCAATTGCCTTGCTGGTAGCAACCCTGGCGACGGCGTCGGCCCTCAATCTGGGCTACTGGTGGTGGCCGGGCGTGATGATGTTGCCCACATTACCAGCCGTTTTTTCTGTGCCACGTCATCCTGGCGATGTAAGACCTTTTATCGCGCCCTGGACGGTATTGCGTGAGCCGCTACTGGCGTTTATGGGCATTAGCGTGGCGGTGTGTGCTGTGGGCATTCCGGTCGTCTTTGTGGATACACTTCTGTTTATGTCCGGTCATGGACTAATAGAGGCACGGTTCGCACTCATCTGGATGTCCATACTTTTGTTGTGCTGGAACTGTCTCTTTGTATGGCGCACAATACGTATGGCGCAGACGATCCCGTACCTGTTCCTGCTTTGTGCCCTGGCCTTTGCGTATGCCCTATCCTTCCACCAGACTGGATACGTCCTGGTGCTTACTGGTGTCGCCCTGCTCTATCATGGATTGACGCGCCTGGCACCACGACTGATACAGACCTTCAAAGCAATTGGAGCGCACATGGAAGGATTGGCCTTACTGCTCGTTGCCCTGGTCCCCTTCATAGTTGAGCCGTTGCTCCCAATTTATCTGGTGGAGGAAGCATACATCCAGGCATATCAGAGAGTGCAGGGATTACAAGGATTACCCTTCTCCTGGGATCTTCTTGTGGGACTCGTTGCTATCCTCATAGGATTTGCATTGACGATAAGCATAGCTTTAAAACATACTGGATTACATAAAGTACCAGACCCTACAGCCAGACGTTGGCGCTGGCTGCTTCTACTTAGTAGTTTCCTGCTTAACACTGCGTATGGTCTCTTCATCCTCTTAATCCATGCACAACCTGTCTGGTGGCTATTGGGATTGTCGCTTGCTCTGGTGGCTGGTGCTGTCATCACGCGGCGCTTCATTGGAGTGTTATGGGCAAATGCGCTTGATGTGCTGGCACTCATAGAGATCGGATTGATGCTGTTGTTCAGCTTCAATCTAGGGGCCGGGCATATCCTGGCACTGTGGCTCTTTATCTCAGCCCTATTGTATGTGATTGTGCTCTATCAACGTCGTGCAACTGCCCTCTTCGTACCTGTAATCGTAGCTGCACTGATCTTGCCCGTTCTGCTTAGCCGTCCGCCGGTCCTACTCGTTGCCAGTATCATATTGCCGTTAATAGCTGCTAGTATTCATCGCCTGATTACTCAGCGGTGGAATGCCTTACCTACCAATCTCCCTTCACATAAAATTATGCTCTGGGAATGGCCGTTGCTGGCTCTTGGCGTAATCTATGGGATTACGTTTGGCATGCATGAGATTGCCTTTATGAATACTCATGTTGCAAGTACGCTGGAGAGTTGGTTGCATGTGCACTTCTCCGTAAGTCTAGAACTGGCGATTATCGCACTATTCTGGTATGTATCGGCGGTACTGGCACGTGTCAGATGGTGGTCGTTGATGATGGTCGGCTTTGTGGCTGCTGCTCTCCTGATGCCCGATAATCCCTTCTGGGTGCTGGCGTGGTTAGCGCCCATTCTCGCACTGCTTTCTCTTGGTGTCAGTCGACTGGCGGGAAGAGACTGGGCCATTCCACTTTACAGTGTGACCATATTAGCAGCGGTAGTGATGGGCGTAGCTGGTCATAATCAGGGGCAAGCAGGCGCGTGGATGTTGTTGCTCTTCTCAGTGCTTGCCTATCTTATCGGGGTGATCGAACAGGTACCAGGAGGTTTGTGGGTTGCACCAATCTTTGCTACCTGGTCGGTCTTTTATGCGGGCCAGAGTGGAGACCTGTATCGCTCGTCTATCGTTGCGCTGACCTGTGCAGCTCTCGGAGTAGGCATTGGATGTCTACGTTTCGTAGTGCCAATGTTCTCAGCGGCGACCTGGAAGAACACGTTGAGGAGGTATGCATTGCCATTGTATGCGACTGCCTGTGCCTCTGCTGTGTTAACGGGCGTATATGGCATGCTGGCGAGTGTCAATTCTCCCTTCTTCGCGGCTGTTCCCACTGCGTTGCTGGTCTATGCAGTAGTGGCTTACGGTGTATTGCTCTTTGAACGGAGTACAGGTTGGCAAAGCATCGTGTTGGCCTTTGCTACATGGGGTATCCTGCTTCTACCACAGGCGGCATCATGTCTGGGAACCGTTTCTTCCAGACAGGCTATATCGCTTGCGTGTAGTGCCCAGGGATCAGGCGTGCTCTATTATCTGACGGGGATAGTGCTTTTTGTGGGAACTGTGAGCGTCCTTGCCGGATTTCTCTCACGACGTATCCAACCAGCTATTATTGAAGCAACTTCGATGATGCAACGAGCGCGATTTAGTTGGAACTGGTCGTGGTACCTCGTGACATTTGTAGCGCTGGTGACGACGGTGGTATGGAGTCACTCTGTGGAGGTCTTGTTGCCCACAAACCTGCTGTTGGGTGCGCTCATTCTTTTGACCGTGTTTACCCTGTTATTGACACTGTTTGAACAAGCGCCAGAGATGCTGCTCGTTCCAGTTGCGCTCACTCTATGGATTATTGCACGGGTTCAGTGGCCGTTATGGCAACAGATGGTCGCCTATACCATACTCTGTGTGCTTGTCTTTGCCGCACAATTTATATGGAATGTGCTCAAGCCTGAAGGATTTGTTCAAGCGCCAAAACGTCTTTACCAGGGATTGAGCATTAGTGGACAGGTGCTTGTCATCCTGTTAATTATTGTGCAAGGAGGACTTTTTGCGTCGGGTGGATTGCTGGTGCCAGTTGGAGTTGGCTCGCTCCTGGTGTTAGCAGTGCTGATCTTCAGTGTAGGGTTGTTGGACTCTGATCAGGCGGTGCGCCGTATGTGCAACTACGCCGCTGGTTTATTCTGTTCTCTGGTCATTTCCTGGGAATTCTCGGCGTTCGGGCTGAACCGGGCTGACGTGCTAACGGTTGCGCCGGCGGTCTACCTTGTCGTTATTGCGCCATTTTTGTCGCGTACCCAGATATTGCCTCAGCGACAGGTATGGGGAAAGATCTGCTCAATTGTGGGTGCCGTGCTGCTCCTGTTGCCTATTCTGTGGATAAGTTTTAACGAAGGAAATCTTGCGCCAACCCTTATCCTGGCGGGGGAGGCGTTGGGTCTGTTGCTGCTTGGTATCGTCACACGCATTCGCATCTTTGTGCTCAGTGGTGCTGCTCTGACCATTGTAGGTGCGATGCACGCGCTCTTCTTGCCCTCGCTGGGTATCCCCACCTCGTTAGCCCTGGCGATCCTGGGTATTACGTTACTGGGCGTTGCGACCGGGCTGAGCCTGACGCGTCGTCGTCTAAGGATGGTGTGGAGCGAATGGGTGTAGGATGCAGAAACTGAGCCATTGCCGATCTTGCTTAAGGGGTGATTTTGAGGTACTCATGTTATAGTAACTATCACCCCACTCTTATTCAAGGACACCCAACCACTGCATATAGGCCAGAGCTTCATCAACAACTTTAGATGAGAGGTGAAGCTGACCTTTTATTTGTGCGATAGAGCGCTGTCCATTGACCATCGCAAATACTGTACGCAGTATGACGCGTTGCTTCAAAGTGCATTCATTCAAATCGTAAGCTTCCAGGGGGGTTACTACCCGTGGAATATATAAATCTGGATCAGTGGAGAAATTCATTTTCATCCTTTCCAGTATTTCTTATTAATTCGTCAAATCCAATTCACGCTTACTGCTATAAAAGGACATAACCTTATGAAAGATGTAGCAAGTACAGGGCCACATCAATTTTCAGTAAAAGCGAGTAAGGTTTGTATCCTTGCATTCAATCGTGATGAATGATTCTGCTAAATCTTTGTCTTTGTCTCATTTTAGCATAGTAACTGGAATGAAACATAGAGAAATGCATTAAAAGGACATTAAGAAATGAGGATGGAAGTGTGTACACGTCTGGGGATTGTCGGGGTTGTTGCCCTGGCTCAAGCAGAAGAGCCAGGGCTTTATTGCGCTTTTGCCTTTTTTATTTTTTTTGAGATCAGCGCATAGCGCACAAAATAGACGATGCTGATCGCCACACAAGGGAGACCAACACAGAGGAAAAAAATTCCTGAGGGACCGACCGGGTTGATGGTAAACACCCCGACGGTCAGACAGAACCAGGCACCACTAAAGAAAATGAGTGCAACCGTTGAATAATGGATCATCTTCTTCGTCATCATCTCAGTATTCATAGATGTTGTCTCCTTTGATTGGTAATGGCCAGGATGGTGAACAGGGCGAATAACACAATTACCACAAGGTAGGTGCTCACCGGAGCTTTTGGCCGTGCCTGTGCCAGTTCGGTCTTCACGGTCTGTTTCACCTCCTCAGATAGGGAAAATCCTAATTGGGAATGGGCAATAATATAGACCAGGAACAGAAGACCGAAGACATAGATCGGTATTGTTGCGTATGAAAGTATGGAACTAAACACATCAACGGACATAAAAAGACCTCCTTCTTTTAAATATCCTGTACTTCCTTTTCGCGCACGGGCGGGACGACATTCAGACCTTTAAAGACATGAAAGAGAAACCAGAGCGCGGGGATGAGCATTGACATTCCAACGAGCGCACTGATAAAAAGCTCTAGTAACGTGAGAGGAGGGCTGGCGGCATTTGTAACTGTCAGGCTGGGAGGAACAATATAGGGAAGCTGTGCCAGTCCCCATGTTCCAATCAGCGCTCCCGTCTCCAGAATCATCAGGAGGCGCGAGAAGCGGAAGCGTCGAAACCATAGACTGGCTCCGACCGCAATGCCGATCAAGATCGTTACTACCACTGCCCAGATGGCATGATTGAGCAATCCTTGCCAGAGAATAGGAGCTTCCGATGGTGAGAGAGCCAGGCCAACAAGACCTAGAGCTGCCATACAGGCTCCACTCAACAATGCACGCCCACGAAAGTTCTCCACCAGCTCTGGCTTGTGTCTTGCCTGAGCCTCGACGGTGAGATAGACCGCTGAAATCGTTGCACAGAGTGCAATACCCATCAGTCCAACCGCGAGAGCAAAAGGCGTGAGCCATGCGCCAATGAGTCCAACGGGCATCTGCCCATGCACAATGCCTAGTGCTCCACTCGCTACCGTTGCCGCCATCGTCCCAAAGAGAAAGGGCGTGATAATACTGGAAATACTAAAGATGCGTCCCCAGATTGGCTGCAAGGCATTCGAACTAAATGAACGGAAGATAAATGTCGCTCCACGAAGGACAATGGCAATTAAGATCAAGACCAGAGGAATAAAGAGCGCTGTCGTCAGCAACTGTGCTACAATCGGAAAGGCCGTCAGCAGGCCAACAATGAGGTACGTTAGCCAGACGTTATTGGCTTCCCAGACGGGAGCAATTGCGTTTTTGATCAGGGCACGCATCTCATCTTTTTGAGAACCGAAGGCCAGGAAATCCCAGAGACCACCGCCAAAATCGGCCCCTTCAAGTGAGGCATAGATGATAATGGCGAGCCAGAGTAAGATTGCGACGGCATAGGGCAGAATCATCGCAGCGCCTCCTCTTGAATGTTGGTATTCGTTCGCCTCTCCTCCTCTATCATGAGATCAGACCAGGAAAGCTGAGGTTTCTTTCTTCGTCCAAGCGAGAGTAAAAATGTCACCAGAGTTATTCCGAGGAAGATATAAATGCAGGTGAAAATGATAAAACTGATCGTCATCCAGGGAACCGGAGTGACAGCGTTACTCACATGCATGATATTATAAATGATCCACGGTTGTCGCCCTTCTTCCGTTGTGATCCAGCCAAGCTCGACGGCGAGGAAACCACAGATACCCGCGATTACCACACACCACAACAGCCATTTCTGTTCTGGAATACGGCCCTTGCGCTTGAAATAGAGCAGCCAGAAGAGAGCGTCGGCCAGCAAGATGAAGAATCCACAGCCAACCATGCCATCAAAGGCGAGGTGGACGCGAATTGGCTCAGGTCGAGCGCTGGGAGGAAAGGCATCCAGTCCTTCTGTGAAGGTATTGAGCGCGAAGTGAGAAAGCAGGCTCTCCCCTTGCGGAATTGCGAGAGCAAAGAGGGTTTGCCCGGTTTGTGGATCAGGGAGGCCGCCGATATAGAGAGGTAGCCCATAGCCTGAACGCATGACACCCTCGATGGCTGCATATTTTGCTGGCTGCAGTTTTTCGATGGAACGAGCATTGAGATCTCCGCTGAAGATCTGAAGAGGGATAGCGACCGCGCCGACTGCGAGACAGAGCAGCATGCCTTTGCGGTGATAATCATCGCGCTTTCCTCTGAGCAGGCCGAACGCATAGATAGCGGCTGCGCCAAAGCCTGTTGAGACATAGCAGGCCAGGATCATATGCACTGTTTCAAAGGGCGTACTGGGATTGAGGATGGCCGCAAATGGATTAATATTGGTCATTGTTCCATGCACCATCTGAAAGCCAGTTGGTGAATTCATCCATGCATTGGCACTCGTGATGAACCAGGCTGAGCTACTACCGCTGAGCACAATCGGAATAGTAATGAGCCAGTGGACTTTGGGTGCGAGCCGTCCCCAGCCGTAGAGGTAGAGGCCGAGAAAGATACCTTCCATAAAAAAGGCAAATCCTTCCGTTGCAAATGGGAGTCCAATGATGGCCCCGGCCTGTCCTGCAAATGGCGGCCAGACCAGGCTAATCTCGAATTCGACAATCGTTCCTGAGACGGCTCCAATGGCAAAGAGTATCGCGAAGACACGCGTCCACTGCCGCGCTAACATCATCAGGCTGGCATCTTTACGTAAGAGTGCCAGACCTTCAGCAAGGCAGAGGAGAACCGGAAGCCCCACGCCCAGGACGGAAAAGATAATATGAAAGATGAAGGAGACCCCCATCTGAGAACGTGCGGCAAGAAGATTGGTAAACATTGCTTTCTGATACTCCTATTGAGTATGGAATAGAAAGAGACTGCTCCACACAGAGACAGTGACGTTGAGTGGATAGACGAGCAAAAAGACTCTTCCTCTCAATTGACACGATCAGAAGAGCGATAAGGTTACATTGCAAGGCTTTGCGTATGGTGCCCCACGATGTCAAGTCAAAAAATCATGGCATTGCAAAAGTATTATTTAAAAAACCAATGGATCTGGCACGATCTTTGGTCAGAATATGAGGACTGAAAGCTTGCGTATTCGGCGGAATGTGGGCTATATGGCACAGGATTTGCGTTTTTATGAGCAGATGACCGCACGTGAAACATTACGTTTCGTTGCCCACTTTTTTTATAATGGCCCGCATCAAGCGATAGAAGATCGTATTGCCGAAACTTTGAACTCGTAGGATTAACGAACAAAGCGGATCGTTCCATTCAAGGTTTTTCGGGGGGTGAACGACAACGCTTGGGGATTGCTTAAGCTCAGATCAATAACCCCAGTTTGCTCATTCTTGATGAGCCTGCGGCGGCTCTTGATCCTCTAGGACGCCGTGATGTACTGGATGTTATGCAGCGTTTGCGAGGGCGCACAACCATTTTCTATTCAACTCATTTGCTCGATGATGTGCAACGTGTTAGCGATATGGTCGCCATTTTACATAAAGGGGCATTAATCGCACAGGCTCCAATTGATACAATTTTGCAAGGAAGTGGTGCGATCACCTATGAAGTAACTCTTCAGGGTGAAACTGCAGTTCATCTATAGGTATCTGCTTCAGCAAGCATGGGTGAAAGGGATTGATATCCGCTCTTCATCTCTACCTGCTGTCTGGTATATTACTGTCTCCAATGAGCAAGAAGCTCAGACACACTTGCTTTCTTGCTCACGGCTGATAGCCGGGTGCAAGTGATTGAATTTGGTCGTCGTAAACATGAGTTAGAGGACATCTTTGTGAGTATGATAGAGGAGCAGAACAATGCCGACTGATGTTTTGTTTGATCTGGTGAAAGAATGTGGTTGGACAAGTGGGTTAGCCAATTTGTGGCGTAAGGAAAGTCAAGTGTGTTGGGGCAAGGGCAGATGGTTGCGTCAGATGGCTCTCTGGATTGGCTTGTTGGACGGTTTCTATCTCCTTATGCTCATTACGCTGAATTTAACGGCTGCTAAATTAGCAGGTATGTCTACATTTGATGCAGGCATCTTATTCTACATGTCCTTCATTTCATTGTTCATCAATGTTGGAGCGATCATCTTAACGCAGGGAGCTATCATTAATGAGAAGCAATTTGGAACTGCGGCCTGGATTCTCTCGAAGCCAGTTGCGCGTAGCACGTTTATTCTTGCCAAATGCGCAGGTGTCTTTGAGATGCTGCTGACGATGGTCCTGGTTCCCGGTACGCTTGCGCTGCTCGAGTTGTCTCTGATCCTTCAGCATGCTCCTGCTTTGAGTACCTCACTCTTGCTTATTGGATGGTTGGTAGGTGGATTGCTCTTCTTTTTTTGTTTAACATTGCTTCTGGGCACCATTTTTAAGACCCGCACGTCTGTTCTTGGTATTAGTCTCTTGTTAGTTCTCATCTTTTCTCAGCTCTCACAGCAAATTGATGCGGCACTGGTGAGCAATAACATCATCATTCCCCTTCTGGCTGTTCTGGTACCGATTGGTTGTGCAGGCATCTTTCTGCTTGCTGCGATCAAACGCTTTGAATATGAGGAACTGTAACGTGCATAAAGAGTACTTGATGGCGCAGCGTAGAGGTAATGTCCAGATGCGCATCCTGTTGATTGTGCTGGCAGCGGCATATGATCGTTGGGGTTGGTTGATGTGTCATCAGACGCTAACAGGTACGGGTGAATGATTAGAAAACTGAGCAAACGCATCTGTTTCAAGTTGGAGCACATCCTCTTGTGACTGTGAGTGGTGCAGCACAAATTCAGAGGTCAATTATCCTTTGGAGCGCTTCTACACGCCGCTGATGCGTTGAGTGATCAAACATCGAGAGTAATAATGGCTGAGTTTAGCATTTTTATTCCGTAAAGGATACAGTGCAGAGTGGCCAGCTTGATTCACTTCGGAAACGGTTAACTACACTGACGCGTGATTGTGAGATTATGAAGAGAGAAGCGACTTCTCCATGTATTCATAGTGTATAATGGAGGAGCACACGTCGCATAAAAAAAGGGAGATCACAATCCAAAAGGAGCAGGAGCATAATGACCAGACATATAAAGGGACAATTTACGGAAGGAACTGATCAGAGCACATTGCGTTTTGCACACTTTTCAGGGTTGCAGTCGCGTATGACCTTTTCTTATATGTGGGTAACATGCGTTACCGTGCTTCTGCTTCTCGGCCTGTATACCGCACTTTTGACAGGAATGCTTGAATATACCTTGTCGCAGGAAAAAGGATCGCATGGAACTCTTTATTTTCCATCCCTAACGACGTATCCTTTGCAAGGAGCGTTCGTCTTGCTTATCCTGACCGTACTGATTGCGCCCCTGGTTGGTGGTTTATTTGGAACACTGACGATGCGTGGGGTGATCCAACGCGTCCATCATCTGGTATGGGCAACAACGCAGATTGCTGATGGGCATTATACCCAGCGAGTCACCGTCTCCGCAAATGATGAATTAGGGCAGCTTGAGCAGCAATTTAATCGTATGGCGGAACAATTGGTTGAGAATATAGAGCAGCGACAAGAGCTCTTTGGGAAAAATGCACGTCTGGCAGAGCGCACACGCATCTCACGCGAATTGCATGATGCGATCTCGCAGGATCTGTTCTCGCTGCGTATGCTTATGGCCGGGTTGCTCATGGAATTGCCTACAGACTCAGATCTTCAGCCCTGTATTGCTACAGTAGAACAGACCCTGACGAACATGGTTCATGAAATGCGAGCATTATTGCTAGAGCTACGACCTATTCAGCTTGATCAGTCTGGTCTGGTGACGGCGCTGGAAAAGCTTGCTGCAACGTATCGTGCACGACTTGCAATAACGGTGAAAACGAGTATTGTTTCCGTGCCACTCGCGGCAAACATTGAACATGCTCTTCTACGTGTTGCGCAGGAGGCATTGACGAATGCTGTGCGCCACGCGGATGCGACGGAGATCGTCTTAAGTCTCGCACCTCAGGAAGATCTGATCGTTTTAACAATTACCGACAATGGCAAAGGCTTTTTGGTAGGTGAGAGTGGTGTACAGCACGGATATGGACTGCATTTCATGCAAGAAAGAATACAGGAACTGCGTGGCAATTTTCGGATAGAGACCGTTGCAGAGCAGGGGACGCAAATTCGTGTTTGTTTCCCTTGTTTCAGCACCCTCAAGCGGGTCGAGAAAGAATAGGAATGTAGCCGCCTCCAGGGAGGAAACTCTACTACTCAAACCCGAAGAGGTCAAGCGGAAATGCACCAGAGAGAAGGAATGTTATGATACGAATACTCATTGTGGATGATCATACCGTTGTGAGACAAGGGCTTCGTTTTCTGTTAGAGCGGTGGCCGGATATCGCGGTGGTAGGTGAGTGTGAAGATGGTGAGCAGGCAATCAAAAGCGCACTGAATATCCTCCCAGATGTGATGCTACTCGATCTGCTGATGCCAAAAGGTAGATGGGGTGGAGGCAATTCGTGAGATCAAACGACTTGCTCCAAGCGTACAGATCATTGTGCTTACTTCGTCGTCAGAAGATGAGCATATTTTTCAATCGATTAAAGCTGGTGCTCTTTCCTATTTACTCAAAGACAGCAGTGCCCAGGAACTCATCGAAGCCGTGCGTGCGGCTGCACGAGGTGAGAGCAAGCTGCATTCGATGATAGCCGTCCGTCTCTTGCAAGAAATGCAGCACCGCGAGAATTCTTCACTCAATGACCTCACGCCACGTGAAGGAGAGGTTCTTACTTGCCTTGCGCGTGGTTGCTCTAACCACGAGATTGCAGTTGAGTTGTCGATCTCTGAACCTACAGTGAGAACGCATATCGGGAATATCTTGTCAAAACTGCATCTTGCAGATCGTACACAGGCGGCGATCTACGCGCTTCAGCAGCGTCTAGTCCCGCTCAATGCAGTATTACTGCAGAAGGAGAGTTTTGAGGGAAGAGACAAACAAAAAAAACGCTGAATGGCTCTCCATCCTTCTTGAGAAAACGACCCAAATGTAGAGAACATTTCCCACTAAAATTCGCAGGCGAAGATGCTGACGATTGCGGTAGCCATAGCCTTGCTGCATCAACGTTTTGGTTCGGTTGTTTTTACCTTCTACAAATCGATTGGAAATACGAAACTGAAAAAAGGCCAGAAAAGAGCATTTTTAGGCATGGAGAGATGTCACACGAGCAAGTTAACAATACCTGAACCAGGTACCGTGTTCGCGGTACCTGGTTCGTAACTGCTTCTACTGATTGGATGATGGGATTATTGGCGAGTCCATTTCTGGTTCGCGGCTCCAGTGCAGGTCCAGATCTCCACTGCGGTGCCGTTGGCGGTGCCCGCACCGGTCACGTCGAGGCAGAGGCCAGACTCGCGACCGACGACAGTGCCATCGGAGTTGAGGGTCCACAGTTGGTTCGCGCCGCCGTTGCAGTCATAGATCTGCACCCTGGTGCCCGCCGCCGTGGCATGATTCGGGACATCGAGGCACTTGTTGCCGTACACCTGCAGCTCACCGTTGGACAGGGAGGTCCACTGCTGGTTGGTGCCGCCGTTGCAGTCCCAGATTTCCAGTAACGTGCCGTTGGCCGTGGCCGCTCCTGGTACGTCGAGGCAGCGGTTCGAGCCCACACCCCGCAGGACCCCTGCCGTACCACCACTGCCACCACTGCTGTAGCCAGCCGAGACGATGTTGGCCTGAACAGCGTTTTCGGTCGCATCCGACGGGTAGCCAGAAGTCATCGCGCCTTCGAAGAAGGAACCGGCTGAACCCTTGCTGTTGTCGCCGCCGATGCCCAGGATAATCGCGCCCTCCTTGTGCATGGGATTATATCCAGATGCGTTGGGACGCGCTCCATTGTACATCGTGGTCAGGCCGCCGGATTGCGCATTGCCAGCCTTGATCGCCCAGAGATTGGGTCCGCCCTTCACGATCGCAGTGACGTAGTGAGACGTGATGCTCTGGTCACCACTGTTGAGATGGACATTTGCTCCAGAAAACAGACCGTTTTCCAGGTCCGCCATGACCCAGGGGCCATTGCCAGAACCGTAGCCCCACACTTTGATATTTCCGAAGTAGATGGCTTCCATGTGACCATTGCCGGTATCATTGTTGCTCGTCTCAGCGTTGCCGTAGTCAAAGCAGCATCCGCCGTTGTAGTGCGTACCGTCGAAGATCGCATACTCACCCTCAGCGTTGTCGCCGGTCGCGATGCCCGAAGTGTGGTCATTGCGGTACCCGGTGCCAGCAGCCACGTAGACGCCATAGACATGGTGACCACCGACCGTCAATGGCAGTGCGCTCGCGTTTGCCAGATTATCAGGGCCGCCAGCGGCCCCACCACCGGGTGCCTGGGTGAGATTGTTGCCACGACCGGACTGGTCGTAGATGATGGTGATGACGCAGCTCGTACCAGCGCAGAACAAATCTTGTGCGGCAGCGTTGGCATAACCACCCGCGCTCAGGACACCGATGTTCAACGTTGCGTTATCCGAGGCACGCCTGACCTGATAGAGGTTCCCGTTGTAGGCGCTGAACAGAGCACGCACCGTACTATGGGCAGCAACGCATGGTGTGCCGCCAGACGCATAAATGTCGCAGGGTAACGAGCCGGCTGCCTGGATCGGTGCGCCAGACACACTAAACACACCAACAATGATACCGATAGCAGCAATGAGCGTCAGGAGGGTTTTCCTTCTGTGCGAAAACAGATATTGAAGATATGAGGGAGATTGTTTCACGTCCTTGTATCCTTTCCAATCCTTGGAAATCGGACATCGTTACAATAATGAACTTATCATATGTTGTCATGCTGTCCGAATAGTGCATTAACCATGCACATTGAGAATAGTTAAGGTTCCTGGTGGGGTGAGCGAGTGATAGGTCTATCGGAAGAAAAGCGTCACCTCCTTTGGTACGTTCCTGTTGCAACTTCATACAGAGAAGCTGATCATTCCTGAGTTATACATTTAAGCGCTTAAATTAAGTGCTTAGAAGAAAGTATAATAAAGAGGCCTATTGTTTGTCAAGGGTTTTGGAAAGACATCAATAGGAAAGCGACAGAAATCAGCGTTTAAAGTCCAACTTAACGCGCACGTTCGGCGGCGATGAGTGCACGCGTAGCGGGAGCGACTTTAGCGGCAAAAAGCTCGATTGACGGCGCATCATCGGTGGCAAGGATGAAACCGCTAATGCTGTATGTGAGCGTGATTTCCGCAAGCTCTTCAGCCCACTGCAGTGGTGGTCCTTTGAGCAATGAAGGCATGATGAAGCAGGTACTTTCTGATCCACAAACAGCGGCCTGGGCCAGTTATCAGCGCATGCGTGTGCGCCTGGCTGGGCGGCTCAACCGAGAACTTGTCCATAAAACTGGATTGTCCGAAGCCGACTTTGAGATACTGTCCGCTCTTACCGAAGCGCCAGATGAGTTAGTACGGGCGCTTGCCCTGCGTTGCGGACTGGAATGGGAAAAGAGTCGACTCTCCCATCAACTCCGACGGATGGAAGCGCGAGGACTTATCACGCGAGAGGAGTGCGTCGAAGACAATCGCGGATTGGTTATCCGTGTAACTGACGCCGGACGAAAGCTTACCGCAGAAGCCAGACTCCATTATGAACAGGCTGTGCAACGCTACGTTACAGACATACTAACTAAAGAGCAAATGGAAGCCCTCGGCACGATTGCAGAGACCGTGCTCAACCAACTTGAGGAACCTCACAACTCATAATTGCCAATTCTCAATCGGCTCGTGACTCCGTTTCTCGACAGTCTGGTCGCCACAGCCAGGGATGAGCATTCACTTTTTTTGACAGCCTATCGCTATGCGTGCTATATTATAGATAGTTACAGAGAAAAATATATCAAGCTACAAATAGTTACAGCGTGATAAAGAAAAATCAGTTATATCGAATGATAGATATGGGATCTAGCGAACGCTGTAGTAACGATGAGGTATGTCATATGGAATTAGGTGTTTACAGTTTTGGAAATGGGCAGCAATTCGATGGCAAGTCTGTTACGACAGGCCAGGCAATCAAAAATTTATTAGAAGCAATTCAGTTGGCCGATAAAGTGGGTCTTGATTTTTTTGGTGTGGGTGAACATCATACTGAATATTTTCCGGCTTCATCACCAACAACAATCCTGGCGGCAGCGGGTGCTATTACAAAGAATATTACACTGAGTAGTGCGGTATCTGTTTTAAGCACCGATGATCCTGTGCGCGTTTACCAACAGTTCGCGACCGCCAACATCATTTCTGACGGTCGGACGGAGATAATCGCCGGGCGTGGCTCATCAATTGAGTCGTTCCCCTTGTTTGGCTATGATCTCAAAGACTACGATGAATTATACGACGAAAAATTAGAGCTTTTGTTGCACATCAATGCCAATGAGCACGTTACATGGGAAGGCAGATTTCGGCCTGCTTTGCAAGATGCGGTCATTGTACCCAGATCTGAAAATCCACTGAAAATATGGTTGGCAACTGGCGGTAATCCCAAATCGTCAGTACACGCGGCTGCACTTGGACTTCCCATCGCCTACGCGATTATTGGCGGTCAGATGTCGCGCTTTGTTCCTCTTGTGAACCTGTATCGGAGCGCCGCCGAGCAGTATGGCGTGCCCCAAAAAGATATACGAGTTGCGATTGCCAGCCCTGGTTTCATTGCTGAAGATGCCCAGGTCGCGAAAGATACCTTCTGGAGAGGCTGGGGTGCGGCAATGAAAACGCTCGCAGAGGTGCGCGGCTTTGCTCCTCCAAGCAGGGCGCATTTTGATCGTGAAGCGAGTGGAGATGGTGCTTTGTTTGCTGGTAGTCCTGAAGAAATAGCCACGCGAATTATCAACCTCCATAAAAAAATTAAACATACACGGCATTTCTTTCAGATGGATACCGAGATACCACATGAAGAATTCTTGCATGCAATCGAGTTGCTTGGAACGAAAGTAGCACCTCTTGTGCGGGAAGCCTTAAACGATGACATCTAGCACAAAGCCAGCTATCGGCATTATTGGCGCGGGTCGGCTGGGTACGGTGATCGCACGGCAAGCTCTCGCAGCCGGTTACCACGTTACCATCGCCAATTCAAAAAAAGATCCAACATCGTTACGCTTCATTTTAAGTGTGCTCCTGCCAGGGGCTGAACCGGCCTCTGTCCAATCGGTCATTGAACAAAGCGATATCGTTGTCCTGGCAATACCCCTGAATAGATATAAACAGCTTCCAGCAGACCTGTTTGCCCATAAAATTGTTATCGATGCAATGAATTATTGGCCGCCAACCGAAGGGCACATCGCTGAGTTTGACGATGAGAGCAGTTCATCGAGCGAGTATATACAGGGATATCTGCCGCATGCTACTGTCGTTAAAACGCTCAACCACGTTGCATATAATGAGATTGAAGAACACAGCTTGCCAAAGGGCGACCCTGAGCGGCGGGCCGTCCTTTTAGCTGGTGATGACGTTGAGGCGAAACGGCAGGTGGAGCAATTTATCGATGATCTTGGGTTTGACTCCGTTGACCTGGGAGCCCTTAAAGAAGGCAAGAAGTTTCAACCGGGCACGAAGTTGTTTAATACGCGCTTTCGTGCGGAAGACTTGAATGGTATACGTAAATGAAATGCAATCGGGATAAAGCCTCCTGCGACTATGCCTTCGCGAAAGAGCAGCATAGGAAGACCTTTTCCTTGCTGCTCTTGCATCGAACGGGAGTGTAACTATGGCCTTGTTTCCTCGGCATGAATTACCCGGTAGAGGGCAGGGTAGAAGGTCAAGGACGTTGATGCACGAAGCTTCTGGACCGCTTCGCTTTTCATGGCCTGCAAGTAGTGTTCAGGGGTCTCCCACTGTGCGACATTGACGAAGCGAAACTTCGCCTTTGGGTCTAAGCTCTCGTGGAGATGAGTAGAGATACAGCCGGGAGCGTTGCGAAATTGCTCGGCAGCAGCATTCCATACCTTGAAGAACTGTTCCTCTTCGCCTGCTGGCACCTCAAAAGGGTTGATGAGGACAACTGGTTCCATCGTTTGTTCCTTTCGTTTCATTCTTATCAATGCTACGATATAGCAAGAGCATTTTATAACTCAAAATCCCACCTGGCAGAATTACAGGCTACCACTCAGGTGATATACCTCATACTCTTTAGTAGTATTATCAAGAGAAAGCGCTATGAAAGCGTCATGAGTAGCGCCATCCAGAAATATCGCTTCCAAAGGCAAAAGTCAAACTCAAGGTTTATGTCGAGGTTGGCGGGAATGAGATAATGGTGATGGCCTGCTCTTGTTCCATGTGGTATAGTGGCGAAGTATGGGGAGAAGCAACTCATAGGATACAACAAAACCGCAGCAACAATTTCACTGGGAAATGATGAATGAATCTATAAAGGTAAGACCAGCACGACCAGACGACGCTGATGTGGCATCTGTTCTCCTTTACTCAGCTTATAATCATAAGCAAATGACCTATCCTTTGCCGGAAGAACACGAGAACAGGTTTACTGAGCGTTTACAGACTTTCTTTCGTATGGATGGCAATCGCTTTAGCTATCAATGTATCCAGGTTGCTGAACAAGGTTCGGAGGTGGTTGGGTTAGTGTTGAGTTTTGGCGGTCGAGATGAGGAACGCCTCAACGCAGGCAGTGGCTGGCGACTCGAACGTGAAGCTCAGGACGACGAATGGTATGTTGATGCGCTGGCAGTGCTCATAAATTGGGGACGCCAGGGTATAGGGACGCGCCTGTTGCAGACGGCAGAGCAACAGGCACGCCAACACCACTATCCCAAGGTTGCGCTGAATGTCGCGCAAGGGAACGAACAGGCCTTATCCTTGTATCGAGGCTTACACTATGTGGTCACCCAGAAGACCTTCCTCTATCAACAACACCATCTGCGCATGGTGAAAACACTCAAAAACGGATAAAATTATTTTCCTCGCAATTCTTTATCCTCAACGAGCGCTTCTAAAACGCCGCAGCCGCAACGAATTGCTCACGACGGTAACCGACGACAGCGCCATGGCCGCAGCCGCGAAGATGGGAGCTTGCTCTCGCAAAAATGGGATTAACGGCGATAGAATTGCGGTCGGGATCAGGATCACATTATAGGCAAAGGCCCAGAAGAGGTTTTGCTTGATGGTGCGTAACGTTGCTCGTGAGAGGGTGAGTGCGGTCGCGATGCTCTTTAAATTGCCCTTGACCAGAGTGATATCGGATGCTTCCATGGCAATGTCGGTCCCTGTTCCCATGGCAATGCCTGCGTCTGCTTGTACGAGCGCAGGTGCATCGTTAATACCATCCCCGGCAAATGCGACGACTAATCCCTGCTCCTGAAGCTGCTTGACGTGGTTCGCCTTATCTTGTGGCAAGACTTCTGCCAGGACATGGTGAGTGGGAATACCCACCTGGTCTGCGATGGCCTGAGCCGTGCGTTGATTGTCGCCTGTAAGCATCCAGACGGTGAGACCTTGTGCGTGAAGTTGCTCAATTGCTTCTCGTGAACCTGCTTTGATGGTATCTGCAACCGCGACCACGCCCGTCGGTTTTCCGTCGATAGCAACCAGCATCGCGGTTTTGCCCTGCGTTTCGAGGGTGGTGAGCTGTTCTTCAAGAGGCGTAATTGTGATGGAGCGCTCACGCAACAATCCACGCGTCCCAATCAGCAGTTCGTGACCTTCAATGGTCGCTTCCAGCCCGCGTCCTGCAATTGCAGTGAAGCGCTCTGGATATGCTGTCAGCGCCAGACCACGTGCTTTAGCACCCTCAACAATGGCTGATGCTAAGGGATGCTCGGAGCCCTGTTCGGCAATAGCGACCAGACGCAGGAGGTCATCTTCCTGGTAGCCTGGAAGGGCAAGCACATCTGTTAACTCAGGTTTTCCTCTGGTAATGGTGCCTGTTTTATCCAGTAGTACCGTGCGAACGGCATAAATACGTTCTAAGCTCTCGCCACCTTTGATCAAAATGCCCTGCTCTGCACCTTTGCCAGTCCCAACCATAATCGCGGTCGGTGTGGCAAGTCCTAATGCGCATGGACAGGCGACAACGAGCACGGCAACCGCTGCAACGATGGCGGTAATCCAGGCGTTACCTGACCCCAGCATAGTTGTTCCAGCTAGAGGAACGCCGATTGTATGCCCGATAATGGCCCAGGCGATGAAGGTAAGCGCGGCAATTACGAGCACAACGGGCACAAAGATGCTTGCAATGGTATCGGCCAGGCGTTGAATTGGAGCCTTTGACCCCTGTGCCTGTTCCACCATTCGGATAATCTGTGCCAGCACCGTATCCGCGCCAACCTTTGTTGCACGCATCTGCAATAAGCCACGCTGGTTGATGGTTGCGCCAACCAGGGCATCCCCATGTCCCTTTTCGACCGGAATGCTTTCGCCGGTGATCATCGATTCATCCACCGACGAGCGGCCTGAGAACACCTTGCCATCGACCGGAATCTTCTCGCCTGGACGCACAATCAGTTCCCAACCAACTTGCACCTGCTCAATGGGTAGTTCGACTTCAGCGCCATTACGAAGCACGTGGGCGGTGCGTGGCTGCAAGCCCATCAGCTTTTTGATGGCTGCATTGGTTTGTCCCTTCGCACGCGCTTCCAGGTATTTCCCAAGGTAGATCAAGGTAACGATCAGGGCCGTCGTATCATAGAAGGTGACGCCACCGACAAGATGCGGGAAAAAGGTCGCAACTACACTCAGAAGATAGGAGGCCGTTGAACCGAGCGAGACGAGCGTATCCATGTTGGCGCTTCCATGGCGTAATGTTTTGAGCGCTCCACGATGAAATTCCCACCCGACGATGGCCCAGATAGGAGTGGTAAGAACCAGCAACAGGATGTTCTCTCCGGCGAACCGATCCATGAAGAACATACTCAGTATTAAGACCGGCAATGAGAGGACAACTCCCAGAATGAGCAGTCTTTGTTTGCGAACCAATTCAGCCGCTTTGCGTTCCCTCAGAACATCTTCCAGATCATCTTCTTGAAACACCGTAGCAGAAGGCTGAGCGGTACTCAGATTGCTGGCAGGAACTTCAGGAGAAAGAGGTGCTGCTGGTTGCTTGATAGGAGTCGCTTTATAGCCAACAGCCTCCACCTTTTGTACCAGTTGTGCGATCTCCGTTTGTTGCGGATCGTAGGTGACGGTCCCGCGCTCTGTCGCCAGATTGACCTGGGCATCGGCGACCCCAGGCACCTTTTTGAGCCCCTTCTCGATGCGCATTGAGCAGGATGCACAGGTCATCCCTTCAATAGCGAAGGTTGCCTGCTGCAAAGAAGCTCTATCCTCTAGCAGGTTTTCCTGCTGTTGCCCATTTCCTTGATTGGTTTCTATCGACATGGTTGGTTGCGCCTTCTCATTTTCTAACTTGACCCATACCCCCCGCCAGGGGGTATACACAGAGTATAGTGTATCGTGTCAAGGGTGTCAATGGAATGGTTTGCCAATGCCTCATTCGTATGTTATAGTACATCTATACCCCTCCCTGGTGGGTAGGGGGAGAAAGGAGTATGCAGATGCATGCTGATAAACAAGAAGTCCTCAAGCGGATGAATTACATCGAGGGGCACCTGGGCGGTATACGCAAGATGATTGAGGACGACAAATATTGTGTGGATATTCTGCGCCAGACGTATGCGGTGCGCAAGGCCATTGAGAAGTTGGAAAGTTTGTTGGTGGAAGGCCATCTGCATACCTGTGTGCCAGAGGGGATTGCTGAGGGAAGGGGTGAAGCGGTGATTGAGGAACTGGTTCAGCTCTATAACCTGGCTGGCAATCGTTAAATTATTGATGACTCCACTGAAATTTGTGTCCATACAAGAAAATGCACTCCCTCCATACAAATTTTCCTGGGGGAGTCATCGATCGGGTCGCTACGCCGATGTAATGACGTTTGACAGGGTAGTAGTCCCATATGAGTATCATTAATCTAGCTCTATTCCGGCCTACATCACCTCTGATCAATTTATCTTGATCAGAGGTGTAATATTTTGCCGTCTGAAACGATAGTTAAGATGAGTTACTCAAATGGCACGAGGGAAATGATGCAAGCAAACAGACATGTGGCACAGGCGGAGCAGGAGATGGCCCTCCTGTACAGAAAACACGCACCCGGTCTGCTTACCTATGTTCGTATGCGCATTGCTCTCAGAAGAAGATGCGGAAGATCTGGTGGTGGAAGTTTTCATGGCGGCCATCGAGAATGCAAAATTTGCCACGTTATCGGAGAAAGAGAAGCGTTGTGGCTGTGGCGTGTTACCCGCAATAAAGTGATCGATGCCTATCGACGTGCGAAAACGCGCCAGAATGTCACGCTTGAGCATGTTGCTGAAGGTCTTTTTGAAGATGAGATGTTCAGTCCTGAATATGCAGCCTTGCGCCAAGAAGATTATATGGATTTGTATGTACACCTGCAAAGCTTGCCCCCGCTTCAACAGCAGATTTTACGCATGCGCTTCGGCCAGGATTTATCCTGTAGTGAGATTGCGACCACCCTGGGAAAGCAGGAAAACCTTGTGCGCGTCACACTTTCACGCGGTTTAAATCTCTTACGGAAAATCTATCGCCGCAGAAGGGAGGAGCAGGAAAGTGGCTGAGAAGGAGGAGTTTTTTTCACCCGAAGATGTAGATAGACAAATTGAAAGTGTGAGCCAATCTAAAGAAGGCGATCAGAGGGACGCGGCGGCGATGGCGTATCTCCGCAGCTTTTACCAGGCCGATGCCCAGCAGGAGCAGGAGACCCTGGATCGCATGTGGAACCGTATTGCAGATGCAACTTTTTTAAAACAAGATATTCAAGAAAGTAAGGAAGCAATAACTATGCAAAATTTACAAATACAAGGTGGGATTGGTGGCTGGCGTCAATCACGTTCGCAGCATTCTCCGTTGATGCAGCGACTTGGTCTATTGGCGGCGGTTGTCTTTCTGGTAGCCATCGTTGGTAGTATGGCAATTGTTTTTTACGCGATTCGACATCAGAATGGAGGCAATGCCTCTCCCAATCCAATAACGACTGTTAATGTGCCATTGAAGGTCACTTCGGTTAACATGTCGGTAACACCTGGCTCGATCGCGAACTTCACCTGTGGTACAAATGTGACCGTGACCTATACAGCCGTTTTCCATGTCAGACCCAGTAGCGTTGGCGGCACGGTGCAATTCAATTACACGGTCAATAATGGGCGCGGACAGACCCCTGCTAACATCTACTTCAAGCCAGGAGAGACAGCTAAATCCTACACATTTACGTGGAAAGGCGCGTTGCCGCTCGATCATACCTATCCGGAACCGGGTGGTGTCCAGGTGACCAGTCCCAATCAACTGACTTCTGCACTGGTTGCGCCAGCGGGACAGTGCATGCCTGCGAAGTTCCAGGTCACGAAAGTTGATATGAAGGTAAGCCCTATGTCCATTCAGGGGTTGGCTTGCGGTACGTCGATAGTAACTGTAACCTATACGGCCACCATTCATGTTGCAGCCAATAGTGCAGGTGGAACGGTCCAGTTCAGTTATACAGTCAACAATGGACGTGGCCAGACCCCAGCTAGCCTTACCTTTAGCCCTGGACAGACGTGCGAACGTACGCGTTCACATGGAGCGGTGCGTTGCCAGCCGATCATACCTATCCTGGGCCGGGTGGTATCCAGATGACCAGCCCCAATCAACTGACTTCTGCATTGGTTGCGCCAACGGGACAGTGTACCTCTGCGGCAGCGTTTCAGGTCACGAGCGTTGCTATGGCGGTAAGTCCAACATCCATTCAAGGGTTAGCTTGTGGTACGAATCGTGACTGTGACGTATACAGCCACCATTTATGTTGCGCCCAATAGCCCTGGTGGGACGGTGCAGTTCAATTACACGGTGAACAATGGACGTAGCCAGATGCCAGCCAGCATCACCTTCAGCCCCTGGACAGACGGTGCAAACCTATACATTTACGTGGAGCGGCGCGTTGCCAGCCGATCATACCTATCCGGAACCGGGTGGTATCCAGGTGACGAGTCCCAATCAATTGATTTCGCCAGCGGTTGCGCCAACGGGTGTGTGTAGCTAGACCCTTACTCGAATGTGTGCAAGATGGTAGAGATCCGCTTGTATGGCATAGGTGATATAAACGCCGAAATGTGTGTAATATGGTAGAAACCCGCTTGTATCGCGTCCGTGATACAAGCGGGTTTCTACCATATTGTTATGCATCATGCTATTATAGTCCTATCGTCGCATGTCCTTGCGTTTCAGACAATACCCAATGACCCCACCAAGCAAAATGATCATCACCACCATGGCCAGCCACGTCAACAGCAAATAGTGCTGTGAATCTGTCTGGCTGTAGATAGAGTAGAGCGTGCCGTGATAGCTGGGGATATCACCAACAAACTCATCGCCGTTCACTTTGTCGCTATGCATGCCAACCGTCGTGTTAAGTGCGATCATTGACCAGCGGATGGGGAAGAGCATGGCTGGATACTGTAAGAACCAGCTTGTGAGCGGAAAGATACTGCCGGAAAAGATCACCTGCGGCAGCAAGATCAGCGGCAAGAAGCTCATAGCACGATCATTGTTCGGCGCGATAGCCGAGATGGCCAGTCCTAGCATCATCCCCGCCAGCGAGGTGAGCGCGATCGTAATATAGATTTCCAGAAATGGCGGCAGAAAGACGCTGTGCCCAAACGGATCGAAAACTGCGACAAATACCACGAGGATCAGGCTCTGCAACAGGCAGAGCACGGACAATACGACGATCTTTGAGAGCATGTAAGGGAGAATGCCTAGATTGACCGTGCGTTCGCGTTTGTAGATCGGCGCTTCTTTGACGAACTCGCGAATGGAGTTGATACATCCGAACATAATGGCCGAAAAACCCATCAGAAAGAGGATGGTTGGTACATCGCCTGGCCCTGACCTGACGAAATCCTGAAGTGCCTGCGCGGTCCCTCCCCGTGCACGAGCATATGCCTGTCCCTGCGGATTATTCTTGAGGAAATCTTCGACGCGTTGACAATTATTGGCGACGACTGGATTATCAGGTGTGGGCACATCGGGGTAGCCGTGCGGCGCTATGATGGTAGCCGTCGCGGGACATTGCGCCACGTTGATGGGAGTGAACCCATTGATGCCAATGCCCTGGATAAAGAGTAGGAGCAACAGGCCGATGAGAGGAGCCTGAAGCAGCAAGATGGCGAGATTGCCTCTATCGTTGCGCAACAATTCAAGGTAGCGCATGGAGAGCAGGGTAAATTGTCGCCATGTGGTTCCACGCCTGGATACTTTCGCCTGTCCGGGTTGCGCATGGGTGTCGGGTGCTCCACAATCTCCTGATCCAGATAATCACCAATATATTGTTGATATTGCTCGGATTGGCTGAACCGTTCTTTGGCCTCTATGGGGATTGTGCGCTTCTCATCCCCAGGTTCCAGCGAACTGTAGATCTCGGCGAAATCGGGCGTCTTGAAGTACTTTTTCGTCTCCTCCGGCGGACCGAAATAGGCCAGGTTTCCTCCGGGCGCGAGAAAGCACACATAGTCGCATATGTTGATATTGTTCGTTGCATGCGTGACCAGTATGACCGTGTGACCCTTATCGGCCAGCTTGCGTAGGAGGATCATCATCTTGCGATCTAGACCTGGATCCAGGCCCGATGTTGGCTCATCCAGGAAGAACACGCTGGGCTTTGCTAACAGTTCGAGGGCGATCGAGACGCGTTTGCGCTGGCCGCCAGAGAGCTGGTTGATGAGGAGCTTGCGTCGGTGCTTCATCTCAACGTCATCGAGCACCTCGTTGATGCGCTGTTCAATTAGCTCCTCCTCAAAATCGCTTGGGAGTCGCAGGCGAGCCGCATAGTACAGGGCACGCTCGACCGTCAGCTCGCGGTGAATGATGTCGTCCTGTGGAACGTAGCCGAGTTGTGTGCTAAAGGCAGCGGAATTACGATAATAGTCCTGCCCATTATAGAAAACGGAGCCTTCTTGCGCGTGCCGCAATCCGCTCAGTGCGTCCAGTAGCGTTGTCTTACCCGCACCCGAGCCTCCCACGAGCGCCACGAAAGAGCGCGTTGGTATGTGCAAAGAGATATCATTGAGCAGTACCGTTTGATTAGTGCCCACCTTTTTCAGGTGCAGAGCCTCGATACGGATGCCCTCGCTCTCGTCGAACTGGGTAAGTTCGGTTTCGGTATAGATAAATCTAAACGGACCGATGCGGATCTCATCGCGCGGTTTCAGGAGTTGGCTGGTTGCGTTCAGACCATTGACGTAGGTGTGATTGGTGCTGTGCAGGTCGATCAGGCGATAGGTATCCTGCTCGCGTACAAGGTACGCGTGTCGTGCTGAGACCTGGGGATGAGCCAGCACCACATCGTTGTCCTGCAAACGACCCAATTTGATCTCTGCAGCCCCCAGGAGAATGGGTTGCAGGTGTGCAGTGTTCTCTTGTACGATACCGCTGTTATCGTTGTAAGTCAGGGTTATCAGGGTACCAAGTTCATCGCCAATGCGGAAAACATTGCCGTCGGCCAGCGTTTTGCGGAACGATTGGTTGCCTTCGATCTTACGTCCCTGATAGAGCAGGCCATTGAGCGTTTGCTCGCGCTGGAGGATGGGGATGGAGTAGCACCCATTTGTTGCCCTCACGGACGATCTGGCAATGCAGGGCGGAGACGCTTGTCGCCTCGATCACGATATCATTGCTGCGCTCGCGTCCAATGTTGATTGTCTCCTTGACTAAGTGGATACGTCTTTTTGGCTCCGGTTGTATTGTCAGTGACCTCTACTGTCGATACGCCCAGTTCGGAGAGGGAGGCGACCTCTGTGCCTGGTGCACGTTCCCGCTTCTCGGCGGTTTTTGCAGCGTAGAGAGAGCCAGTCTGAATGTTCATATTTGCCGCCTGATCAGGGGCATCTTTTGACAGATTGCTCTCAATGGGTGTGAGTGAGAAGATAAAACTATTGGCGTCACCCAGGCCGATGATCGTATTCTGGGTGAGGATTACCTGGTCTTTTTCTTCATGATTGACGGTAACCGTATTGGTCTCAGACAGCTTCTCAATCTCCCACGCGTCGTTATTGAAGGTGAGACGGGCATGGAAGCGTGAGACACGCTGATCAGAAATAATAATATCGTTGCTTCTATCGCGTCCGATAGTGGTCACTGGCCTGCTAATTGCGAACGTACTGTTGATGAGTGGGCCTGTGAGGAATTTGATGGTCGCCGAGGGTAGCTGCTCTGGATTCACGGGTTGCTCTCCCACTGCTAAATATTCGATAGATACATAACAATGTCGCTATTCCTTCTCAATACATAGTTTTTCAATTATACACACAAAAATGTGAGCACGTCAATAAAATATTTTGTGTATTTAATATGTACAGGGAGGGTGTTGCACAAATTGATGGGATGGAGGCGGGTAGTATTCAGTTTTTTACCGATTTAAAATTGGTAGTTGCATTTACAATCGCTAATGTTGTAATATTGTTGTGTATTTTTGTATTGAAGCATGGTTTTATAAAAGTTATTGATTGTTCGCATAGACGAGGCGTGAAAATGGCATTAGAAAAGCTCCAAAACGGACGGTATCACCTTCTGCGTCTGGTTGGGAAAGGTGGCATGGGTGAAGTGTATCTCATGCAGGATGTGCGCGTAAATCGGCAAGTCGCGATCAAGATTATCCGTTCTGAAAGCACATCGTATCCCGAAGAGGATACTGCTTTGAACGCCGCACGTCTCTTCCAGCGCGAAGCCAAGGCGATTGCGGCACTTGAGCATCCCAATATCCTTCCACTCTATGATTTTGGCGAAGAGGTAAGTGATGATGCAACGTTGAGCTATATGGTGATGCCTTTTTGCACCGATGGCTCGTTGGCGAACTGGCTGCGTTCCCATGGAACGCCGCTTCTCGCGCCGCAGGATGTCGCATATTTTATCGCCCAGGCTGCTGATGCTCTTCAGTATGCGCATGATAACGGGGTTATCCACCTTGATGTCAAGCCACCCAACTTTCTTTTGCGCAGCAACCGCAAGAATCCGAACCATCCAACTATTCTCCTCGCCGATTTCGGGGTGGCCCGCAGTTCCGCCACGCTCAGCAGTTCCAGCCACACCATTCGTGGTACGCCTACCGCTATGGCACCTGAGCAGTGGAGTAGCACGCCCGTCTTTGCTACCGATCAGTATGCGCTGGCCGTGATGGCGTACGAGATGCTTGCCGGGCGTCCGCCTTTTGTTGGTAGCATGGAGCAACTGATGTATCAGCACTTTACGGTTGCCCCTCCTGCTCCCAGTACGTTCAATCCGAACCTCTCGCCTGCTCTAGATGCCGTTCTCTTACGTGCTCTGGCAAAGAATCCGGAGGAGCGTTTCCCGTCCATTGTAGTATTTGCCGATGCTTTTGAGCAGGCCGTCGCGGAATCATCTGCCCGGTTGGCAACGCCTTTTCAGCAGGTTGGGGATGATCTGCGGGCAACGCTTGCGGTCAGCAAACATGAGGCCGAGAACGGGATCAGCCGTATGATTACGTTGCCGGGCGGGCAACACGTGACGGTGATGGTGCCAGCGGGTGCTCAGCAGGGTCAGGTCATCCGCGTGCCGAACTCCGATGCAAGCTCCGAGCAGGCCAGTGCCGTGTTGTTGGATATCGATGTTCTATCGTCCGAGGCATCCGTTCCGTCTATCGAGAAGGAGACGAGCCAGCCGACAACCCCGGCCTCACTTCCCCAGAAGACGCCTGTCCTGGGGCTGACGCAACCCGTTGGTTCATCGGTAAGCAAATCAGGTGAGCACGACTTGCCGACGGTCGCCAGTGAATGGTCGGGTCAGATTGCACCGCCTCCCCAAAAGAAGCCAAAGAGTTCCCGGATCCAGCGGTTTGGGATAATTATGCTTGCCGCAGCGCTGGTGCTGGTGCTGGTGCTGTCGGGAGCGTTGTTCCTGGCGCATAACGCCCAGCAAAAGACCTCGTTGACTACGGCAATCGCGGTGGGGAATACGCCAACTGCCGCTGCGACGGCAAAGCCGACGTACGCTCCTACGGCCACGGCGACGACGGTGCCGAATGGCATGTACATTCCCGCCAGCTATAAAGGTTCGATGCAGGATAACACCACACAGCAGACATCCACGATCACCGTCTTCTTAACGCAAAAAAAAGGAAGTGGTGCATTGGGCGGTTCTGTAACGTTCGTGTCCCCTAACCAGGCGGTCGACCCTTTAAATGGTGTCGTTGATACGCAGGGCAATTTCTCTTTTACCGTTCGGCAGCCGCAGGGTCAGAAAGCGCTTTACTTTTATGGGGCGGTGCAGCAGATGTCGGATGGCAATTACCTGAAAGGGCAATATTGTACGAGCAATACAAGCTCTTGCACTTCGCTTACAGGTATTTTCGATGTGGGGCCGGGATATTAAGCGCCAATCTTCAAGGCCAGAGGATATTCTTCATGCGAGAATAGCTCTGGCCTGTTTTTTTCTCTCCTCTCTTCTCTAAAGGAGCCGGACGAGAGGTTCATCTTCTTTAGAAGATTGAGACGGCGATCTATGGGGTGCTGGATCGTGCGAGGCAAAGTATTCAAGCAAGGTGCGATGCACAAAGAGATAGCCACCACCCACTCTGCGTAATAGCACACTTTTGGTCGCATCATTCAGAAAGGGAGAGAGCTTCAATGGGAGAACGTGCGTGATGCGGAGAATGAGGCGCAGGATTGCATGTTGCCAGCTTGCTAGCCAGCCAAATGTCAGCGCGAGAAGGAGACCACCAGCAGGCGCGAGCAGAAGCGCATTCATCAATCCCCTGGACAAACTGCTCTGTAGGCTACTCAGATTTGCCAGGGCGGCTGGCCCAGAGATGGAGAGCAAAGAGAGGATGCTGATGATGAGGGCGACGCCAGCAAAAATGACGAGGCCAAGCGCGAAACTTACGCTCCCATGGAAAACCGAGCGTTTCATGCCCTCATTGGGCACACGGCGATAATGGTCGCTGAGCTTATTGCTGGCTAAGCCCTGAAAGATGGCAGTGACCAGGCGAATGCTGATCGTAATGAGCATCGCAGATCCCAGGGCGGAAGTTACGACGGTGCTAAGGTTGCCCTGAAACAACTGGTTGCTCCCCACGATGATGCCAATGATTACTCCTAGAAAGAGATTTAAAAATACGTCTATGATATTAAATGCGCTAAAGAAGCGTTTCCAGGACCAGGAAACAATATCAGCACAAGAGATCAGGCCAGTATTATTTTTCAGGAGCAGGCTCAACAGGGTGGCTAGCACGATATTGAGCAAACATGAGTTCAGGCTAAAGGTGAAGAAATCCGTGAGCGTATTCGTTGGCGCGGTAGCATTGAGAAGAAGAGCGATGATACTAGTAAATCCACAGGCCAGGCCAATCGGAAGACTATTTTTCAGGTGTTCCGTTGGGAACAGCCTGTTCAAGAGACGATCAGGTTGAGGGTTCCGCATGGGATGTGGAGAGCGGTTGGGTCTCTGAAGCAATTTCTGAATTGGAAGACTCAAGGTACCTAGCAAGAGACCGCAGATCAGTCCAGCGATCCATCCCTGGTGGGTTCCGACCCAGAGCAGCGTGGTGAGGCTCACAAAGAGCGCTATTTGCAACGATACTCCTTTGACTAAAGAGGAAGGAGTGGGTGATGATGGGGAGGGTCTGGCTGATAAAGCTGTTGGTTGTTTGTTGCTAAGGAGACATCCCATTATCATGCCGTAGACCGTATTTTGCTGTAGCAGGGTGAGGTTGCCCTGGTTAAAGAGAATGGTGAAGAGAAGACCTGGGAGTGCGCCAATCACTATGCCTGGTAGGAGGACCGCCAGCCATCTGTAGACTTCTCGCCAGGAGTTTGTGGGGATCCAGGCAGGTTGTAGATGTTCGATATAAAAGAAACTGTTGCCCTGTTGAAGCATGTTTTTTGCCAGAGAGGTGAGGTGGTCGGTCAATTGTTGAGGCGTGTTTTCTAGTGGATGGCGCTGGAGCATCTGCTCGACGTAGGTTGCCAGGATGCTGTGATAGCGTTGGGTAGAAGAGTCCAGCCGCAGCAGATCAACGGAAGATTTGTTCTTATAGGCCAGGGTGATGATGTGGAGCATCAGTGGGGTCGTGATCAATCCATATAAACGGAGGTCTCCACGCAGTAATTGATAGATCGCGGCGAAATTTGTGCCCGCTTTTTTGAAGAAAGTCTCGACCTGTTCAATTTTCAGGGGTTGGACGACGATCGCGCGTTGTAAGAGGATGCGTGGTGGGAAGAGCAGGTATTCCGTTAAACGACTACAGACAACCAGAGGACGTAACCCATGTTCTTGTTTATAGGTATTGATCGCCATAATACAGGAAGAGCGAACCTGCGGAGGTACTTCGTCCAGGCCATCTAATAAGGGGAGGAGCGTCTCAGAAGCCAACCATTGCTCGGCGAGGAGGCGTGGTACTTGATATTTATCATTCAATTCTTCATAGAGCCATTGCTCGATTGGGAGTTGTTTAGTTGTCCACGAGCAAAGCAGAAAGATGACGGGAATAGGTGAAGAGTCATTATGTTCAGCACGTGTCAGGAGGCGACGGGCCAGTTGGAGCAAGAAGGTTGTTTTGCCGGAGCCGGCTTCTCCAAGAATAAGTAGATCACCGCCCGCCTCATCATACGCCTGGGTGATCGAGAGTGAGTGAGCAACGGTCTTTTTTTGCGATTGGTGCCGGGGTGAAGGCCAGAACGTAGCAACGGCATCCTGCTTTTCACTCAATTCGGGCGTAATCAACGAACTGCTATAGAAAGATGTTTCGAGGACGCCTTCTATCCACATTGCCCGCACCCGTTGTAGCATGCGGCGGCGATTGCGCAGCGTTGGAGATGCGGCTACTGACGTGTCCAATTGTTTGAGAGGGACCGTAGCATTTTCATCAACGCGTGTGGAGGTAGGATCATGGGAGAGATAATAAAACGTTGGGACTGCATTGGGAGAAGGATGTGCGGTAGTGGGAAGCGGGTTGATGGTATGGGTATGTTGTTGCTGGCTGGCCTCTTCCAGAGTCAGTGCAAATTCAAGGACGGTCGCAAAGCGTTGTGCTGGATTTTTGGCGAGAGCTTTGAGAATAACGGCTTGAACCTGTGGGTGAATAGAGACATTGGCGTCTTGCAAAGGAGGTGGTGGAGATGAAATATGTTGCATCATGATCTCTGCATCAGTGCCCATAAAAGGTGGGTGACCGCAGAGCCATTCATAGGCGATGATGGCGAGGGAGTACTGATCGCTGGCGAAGGTGGGTTTGCCCTTGAGTTGTTCCGGGGCGCTATAGGGGACGGTTCCGGCCATACTCTTGCGGCTCATGAGGTCAGGTTGTGGAGTAAAGAGAGCCAGCCCGAAGTCACTCAGCATGATTTGCTGCTCGGCAAGCAAGAGATTTTCGGGCTTGACATCGCGATGAATAATACCTTGTGCGTGGGCGTAGGAGAGCGCGGCAGCGGTCTGCTTAATATAAGGGATGATGGTATGTAGAAAGAGGCGTGTACCCATGGGGTAGAGTGTGCGTAAGTTGCCGCCCGGAATATACTCCATGACAAGAAAGGGGATATGTTCGATCACTGTAGCGTTTTGGATAAAGATGCGCCTCTGAGCAATATCGAACTCAAGCACACGCACGATATGCGGATGGGAGAGCCTGGCAAGGAGTCGTGCTTCCTCAAGAAATGGCTCTTTTTCCTGCTCAGTCAGCATCGTAGTTAGCACTTTAATGGCGGCCAGGCTTTTCAGATAGCGGTGTTCTCCCAGGTAGACAGAGGCAAAGCCGCCATATCCCAGTAAACGGAGCAAGAGATAGTTGCCAAGGTAAGTGCCTGGCACATCCGTCAGGGGAGCAGTGTTGTTATTGTTTATCAATCTCTCTTTTCTCCTGCAACTGCTACTGTTGGCATACTATGTGAAGAATAGATCGTCCGCTAGTAGTCATGCATCACCGCACTCTTTAATAATACTGTATGCTGGTCAGATATTCTATGCTTTCCCCCAAATGGCTGTTTGAGATCGGGGCGTGTGAGAAGGCTTATGCCGGGAGGGTGAAGCATCAGGATACCAGTATGCTGGTATAGAATTTCATCTCATCAATGTTATAATATGACGGCGGTCCTTCCCATTTTATTATGTGCCTGAAACGACCAGTTCTATAGAATGTCTGTATCGCGCCCAATGTAGAGGCCGCATTTATGCTGCCTGTGTGTATTATTTATAGTGCCTTGATAGAGCATTAAAGAAGGCAAAAGAAGATGCAAATAACAAAAAAGCCCCGCATCAAAATCTGCTGCATCAGTAGTATTGAAGAAGCTCGATTAGCGGTCCAATATGGTGCATCGGCGCTTGGTCTTGTTTCCAGTATGCCCAGTGGTCCCGGTGTTATCAGTGAAGAGACTATTGGGCAGATCACCGCAACCATACCGCCCGCTGTCGCATCGTTTCTGTTGACCAGCGCACAGGATGTCACAGAGATCGTCAGGCAGCAGCAGCGTTGTAAAGTCAATACTATCCAGATCTGTGATCGTTTGCAACATGGAACATATGAAGAATTACGTGAAGCTTTGCCGGGTATTGCGCTTGTGCAGGTTATCCATGTCACGGGCGATGAAGCGCTTGCGGAGGCGCTGGCTGTTGCTCCCCACGTCAATGCAATTTTGCTTGATTCTGGCAATCAGACATTAGCCATTAAAGAATTGGGAGGGACCGGGCGAGTGCATAACTGGGAGATCAGTCGTGCAATCCGTGCACAGGTCAATGTGCCAATCTTCCTGGCGGGAGGCTTGAATGCAGATAATGTCACCCAGGCCATCAAACAGGTTGGACCATTTGCCCTGGATCTCTGTAACGGTGTGCGCAGATATGGGAAGTTGAACGAGGAGTTGTTGGGACGTTTCTTTAAGCAAGTTGCCCTTGTGGTGAATGAGTAAGTGTATGCACGAAGCCGATGTAGAGGAGAGAAGAGCAGCATTGCTCTTTTGCGTGCTATCGTTGCACGCTGGATGGGACTGATGGAAGAACAATCAGCGAACCAACTTCAGGCGATCTGCCAGCAGACTTGCACTCAGCATTGCGTGTTCGTGTTGCCTTTGTGAGAGAGTTGAGAAGTGTAATGCGTTAAGAGCATTATAGAATAGAGCGGCATAATATTCACTGATGTCATCATTTGAATTCTGTACTACCAGTTTACGCGCGATGGTGCGTAGATGTACAACGGTATCATATGCCTTCTGTAATGCCTGGTTATGGGTTACGAATTTGTTGGTTAATTGAGAGACATGGCTGAAGCGTGTGATACTGTTGAGCGTCTCCTCCAGTTCCAGGCATTCTTCTAGCGTGGTTTCATCGGCAGCCAACAATTGGAAGCGTACGGTCGAGTCAAGCATGGCAACGTCGCGCAGAATGTGACCGCGACCCGTACTCTGAAAGTCAATTAGCCAGGTGTGTCCATCGGTATCCACAAAAATGTTATTGTGGTTGAAATCACCATGGGTAATACACACATAGGTAGGGAAGGTCAAGATCTGCCCAGCCGCAGCCTGAATGGGATTGGTAAATGTCCGCGTGCTGGATAATGATTTAAAGGTATGCCTGTGTTTTCCTTGTGCAAATTGCAGAGATTCTGAGAGTTTTTGCTCCATGCGTTCTAAGCGTGAGCCAAACAATTGCTGATAATCATCCGTGAGGTTACGCGGTTGAAGGACGCCTGGATTGGCATACCAGGTATTGCAGGTACTTAAGAAAAGCTCATCAATGACCTTTGCAATTTGGGAATGCGTGGCGTGTCGATAGAAACTCCCAAAGTTTTCGAGCCGATCGTTTTCTGCACCAACCAGGGAATAGACGATGCCGCCAAGGTAAGGAGTACGACGTACATCCTCAGTGATTGTCGTGCGTCTACCACCAAAGAAGGATTGGACATAGTTTTTGAAATTGTTATGCTCACCTTCTATTTTCTCAGCGTTGCCGAATTTGACGACGACTACATGTCCTCCACCACCGGAGAAGAAGGGATGGATCTGCAAAACGCGTGCACCACTTAAGCCGGGAATGAGAGGCTGGACGATAATACTTTGCGCTTTATAGAACAGGCGGCAGAGGAGATCATCAAGTTCCAGCATCAGGCGTTGTAGTAGAGGCGAGTTGCGCTTAATCCGCGTGCCCGCGATTTCCATATTCTGGATGACCTGCTCAGGTGAGCTTCCTTGTTGCCAGTGGATGGCAAGTTCCAGGTTAATATGTACTTCTGTGAGGAAGATCTGGCGCAAGTTTTCTAAAAAGACTTCGTTGTCAAACAGGTGTTTTGGCACGAAATCGACGACCTGGTAATCTTTAAAGGTGACGCGCATCTGCTCGGTGGTACCGTATGCGGAAAGCATGATTACCTTGATGGCCGGGTTCAATCCGCGTTTTTTGATTTCGTTGAGCAATTTCATACCATCAAAATTGTCTGGATTGTGCTCCTCCATGCGCAGATCAAGTACCAGGACATGATAAAACGTTTCTTCTAAGCGTTGCAGCGCTTCTTTCGCAGTTGGAGCGGTATGGACGAGGAAGCCTGCGCGTGTAAGGGTACCAGAGAGTACATCTCGCCAGCGTTCTTCGTCGTCCATAATCAGGATACGGCCTTGTCTGTTCATTGCACTATTCCCCTTATGATGTGGATAATAGAACAGGTACTATGATGTGCAGTGTTTCGCTTTGGGTAACAATAAGGTAAAGGTGGTTCCCTGTCCGACAATGCTTTTCACCTCCAAGGTTCCGTGATTTTTTAACGCATTGGTGCGGGCACTCCAGAGGCCAAAGCCTGAACTGCCCTTTGTCGAAATAAAGAGTTGAAAGATTTTTTCGCGCAATTCTTCTGGGATGCCAATGCCCGTATCTGTCACATGTATTGCCACAAATTCTTCACTGTTCTCAGCTTCTAACCGCAAAATTCCTTTTTGATGCATTGCATCGAGCGCATTTTTGATCAGATTGCGTAAACAGTCGGCGATCAGGCGTGGAATAATCTCAACCTGAGCCAGATCATCTGCAATGAGTATCTCTACTTCAATAGTGGAAGGACAAAACGAACGCATCTGCTGCCGTAGTTCCTTAAAGAGTGTTTTTATAGAGGTGACCTCAAATTTATCAATGGCGCTTCCCGAAGCCGCGACGAGTTTGAGATCTTCACTCCAACTCAGGACATTGCGCACGCCCTGCACGATATTGTCCAGTTCTTTCGTGATGATCGCATTGTTTTCTCCCAGTGCTGACAGTTCGGCATTGATGTTATTGACATGAGATTTCACCAGCCCCAGGTCGTTATCCCAGCGATGGGTGAGTTCAAAGGCAAAGTGTCCAATGGCGCTGAGCTTTTCCAATTCCTGTGCGCGTTTTTCTGATTCCAGGCGATAGATCGTGCTGGCTAGTTGATGTGCGAGCCCTTCAAAAAATTTAATGTCGGTCTCTTTAAAGTAACTGGCCTTTTGGTGACTTAGACCCAGCGTCCCATAAAAGCTCTCTTTAAAGCGAATTGGCACGACGACGAGCGAGCGATTGGCTGTATCATCAAGCTTCACTTCAGGAATATGAGGGGGAAGATGATGGATATCGTTGATACTAATCGTCTGTTGCTCACGGACGACCAGTCCACTGACTCCATCATCAAGCGTCAACTGTTCGGGAAGTGCGGTATGTTGATATTGGCGCGTCAATATCAACTGGCGCGAGGACGAATCGTAGCGTCGGATGATCACGCGATTTTGTTTGTAGGTGGCAGCCAGGTTCAGAATGATATCATAGGCGTGTTCAAGTTGCTCTATCTCGCTGATCTCGCTGAGCGTTGCCGCTGCCCAGTACAACAATGAAAAGCGTTGGGCATCGCTCTCCGCTTTTGCATAGAGTTCCGCATGCTGTAAAGCAACTACGGCCAGATCGGCAAGGCCTTTTAACAGGCGCTCATCACGTTCGGTAAAGTTATATGGTGAGGAACTTTCAATATTCAGTACTCCACGCAGTTCAGGACCGGCGAGCATAGGAACTGCCAGCTCGTAGCGTGCGTTGGGGATATAATCGAGATAGACTTCATTCCAGGGAGCCTGGGTCAGATCTACATTAAGTAATTCCCTGGTGCGTGCGACATGTCCTACGACACCTTGATGCACGCTATGGCGGGTCCATTTCATCTCCTCAAAAACGCCGTGCTCAGCCGCCATCCATAAATCGTTGCGTTCGGTGTCATAAAGCATCAACACGCCTGTTTCCGAGTCGGTTAATTCAAGCGCTTTTTCCAGAATAAGGTCAAAGACATGGCTATGGTCTTCGAGCTGGCTAATGATTTCTTTGCTAATTTCATTTAAGACGCGCCCTTCTTCGGCCAGGCGCTTCTCACGTTCATACGCCTGGGCATTGCGGATCGCCAACACGGCCTGTCCCGCTAGTGTCTGGAGAAAGTCCTCGTCTTCCTGGCTAAATGCACCTTCACGTGTGCTTTCAAAATTGAGGACGCCGATGACCTCCTCTTCATCGAGAATAGGTACATCCAGTTCCGAAAGTGTTTCAGGCATCATTTGAACATAGAGGTCACACCAGGGAGCATCGTGATATACATTCGCGACACGCGCAGATTCCTTGTGCTCCGCGACCCAGCGTGTAATCCCTTGTGTATCCTGCAGTGGATTACGTGGTGTGCGCCGCCCCTCGCTATGGCGATGGATAGAGGCTGTTAATTCCAGTATTTTGGTGTGCGGCTTCAGCAGCCAGATCGAGGCACCTTCAGCCGGAACGCGTTCGCTCGCCAGTTCAAGCAGTCGTGTGAGGACGTGTTTTATGTCGAGTACGCGGTTGAGTTCATGATCGATGTTCTGGAGCGTTGCCAGATCGCGTGCACGTCGTTGCGATAGCGTATCGAAGGTGTGTGCATTGCGGATCGCAATCGAAGCGTAATGTGCTAATCCTTCGATGAAAAGTCTTTGCAGATTGTCAAAGTATTGTTGTTGACGAAAGTGGACGAACAGGATGCCAATTAGCTCATCGCCGACGTGCAATGGAAGGAGGGCTGTCGAATGGATGCCCTCGTTACGCTGGAAGGCGCATTGGCGTGCCTGCACCGTCGAACCGTCTGGCTGGCAGAAAAAGTCCTGGCTTTCCGTCAAGAAGATGGATTGTGTTTTATGAAAAAGGAGGTCAGTCATATCGCCGGGTTGGTTATTGTGAAGAAAGTGGTAGGAGGAAGTATTCTGCAATTTTCCAGCAAATGAGGGTGGATAGACAGCATGTGGTTGAGTTGGTGAGTAGGCGTAGAGAACGACAAGGTCGGCCTGGGTGGCTTCGTGGATTTTGTCGACGGTGACCTGCAAGGTATCACCAGAGTCGAGTTGTTGTGTTAACAACTGGCCCGTTTCATGGAGGCTACGTAACGTCTCGTACTGTGAGATGTTGTTGAGTGCAAGGGCAATATGGTTTGCCAGCAGTTGTAAGATGGAGAGATCCTCCTGGGTATAGATGTGTGGTTGTGGATGTTGGATAGAGAGGACACCGAGCGAGGTTTCACGCAAGACCAGCGGAACAAAAATGAATGCTTCCTTTGGCTCGGTATCCTCGACTCTAGCGATCTGGAAGGGAAGATCCTTCGCTTCCAGGCTCAGACTCTCAATGAATACAGGCTTCTGTGTTTCCATCACGTATTTGCATGCGCCGCCCTGAATATGGTCATAAAACAATGAACGTCCCTCTTCTTCCATATGCAGTTCCATCTTATGTGTACGTGGTTGATAGACCGCTAATAGCAGGGCATGTTGCGTATCGACGATATCAGGGATACCTTTCTGTAGTTTTTGAAATAGGATATCGGCGGTCGCGAAGTCATGGTTAATATCTTGCCCAATACGTGCAACTTCCTGATAGCGAAGGAGCAACCATGTTTCTTGTAGAAGAAATGCGGCTTGATCAGTAAAGAGCTGAAAAAGGTTATGGTCTTCGGGGCTAAACAGTTGTGGTTGCCTGTAATGGAGATAGAGGACTCCAAGAGGGTTCTGGTCCTGCCGTTTGTAGAGCGTAAGGGCCACAAAAGAGCGAATATCTTCGGCATGATTAAACTTGCTATGATAGTCCAGCGTGCTTTCTATGTCCTCGACCAGCAATCCTCCGCCTTTGAGAACCTGTTGTGCCAGTCCTTCTTTGGGGCGTTCGTAGATCAGGGCGTCGTCTTCACTCAGGAGGTCACCTTCTATAACGGGTGGTGAAATGAATTGTCCTGTGATCGGATTGATGGCAAAGATAACACAAACATCGGCATCTGAAAGCTTTTTTGCAGTCTGTACGATGTATTGTAACGTCTCATGTAAGTTGCCTGGTTCGCCTTTCTTTTGGGCAAACGTATCTAATACTTCGTCAATGTTTTTCCATGAGCGAGATAACATTTCACATCTCCTGGCGATGGAACGATTTTGCAACATATTTAATGAGGATATACTCGTACGCTTCACTCATTATGCTATGTTCTTTTTGTCGATCTACTGCTATCAGTACTACAGACGTAATATAATGACGAAATTTAAAAAATGCTTTCCTGCATATGACCGATCATTGCCTGATCCTGTGTCATTTCATGTTGGATCGCCTGTTGTCTTCTCTCTACGTTCAAGAAAGGTAATGGATTTTTCTCGCTCTATTGAGAATATCTGGGTACCACAATGGTATCTATATATTTTGCGCATGCCTCGCACATGTCTACAGCACCTTCGGCTGCATATCCCTGTACTTTCACACGATGTTTTGTGCATATGCGATCTTTACAGAGTGGGCATTGAACCGTTTCGCTTGTGTCACAATATGTGCATACGGAAAGATTGATTGCTGACTGGCAGATTTGTACTTTCATAGAGTATTCTCCTTTTTGGCTGGCCTCGGATTGATGAAGCGCGAGCGAGGTTTTACTGCGTCCATTGTGTAGGTTTAACATGGCGAATGATGTGTTGCGCTTGCGGTTATACCAGTTTTTTGTTACACTTGGGAGCAAGGTGTGATAGTATTGCTCTCTCTGCTATCAAGATACTCTAGTTGGCATGCAATAAGAACCGCAGATCTACGGCAGAAAGAAGACATCGATAGGACATTGTTCTTTGTTCAGTTCCACGCAGCCTGGCTCCAGAAGGCGGAGACCCGATCATAGTAAAGAGCACGAGGGGGATTTTTAAAATGGAGACGCATTCGCCGTGGTATATTGTCCTCAAGCGAGAGCGACAAAAGCGTGGCTTAACACAAAAAGATGTTGCAGATGCGCTTGAATGTGACTTGAAAACGGTTGGGCGTTGGGAACGCAATAAAGCGAGGCCAGATGCATATAATATTAAAAGGCTGATGGCGCTCTTTCAAAAAAGTGCTATTGAATTGGGCTTGCTGGTAGATGAGATTTCTACGGATGAACGTGCTCCCATGGCTACTCTCTCCTCGTCCGTAAGAAGCGTGGTCGACCCCTCTCATGATCTGCTTGCTGTTCAGAATGGTACCCTATTCCTCGATGAGAGGCAGGAGCGTATACACATATTGCGTGAACCGGGAGCAGATCGCCTGCCAGTCTCTTCCCAGGAGCACTTTTACGGTCGTGATGCGGAACTTGCGCTGATGGAGCAATGGATTACGGTGGATCGTTGCCAGATAATAGCGGTATTTGGGCTGGGAGGTGCTGGTAAAACGTCATTTGTGCAAAAAGCAGTAGAGAGGATACAGGATGCGTTTGAACATGTCGTCTGGCTCTCGTTACATAATATTCCACCCCTGGAAAGCCTGATCGAAAATTGTCTGCGCTTCCTCTTGCATCCAGAGCATTTAGAGCATACGAGCACCCTGGACGAACGGATCTCTTTGGTCCTCAAACTGTTAGGAGAACAACGCTGCCTGCTTGTGCTTGATAATCTTGATACTCTTTTACAGGGTGGTCAGCGGGCGGGATACTATCTGACAGGCTACGAGGGGTATGGAAAGCTATTACGACGCATTGCCGAGGCACGTCATCAGAGTTGTTTATTGCTGACCAGCCGTGAGAAGCCCAGGGAGGTTGCACTCATAGAGGGTAATACGACGCTTGTGCGTTCATTTCTACTGCCAGCTTTACAGCCACTTGATGGGCAGCGGCTCTTGCGGGAGAGAGGACTCTCAGGATCAGGTGAAGCCTGGGCAACATTGACAGAGCAGTATTCCGGCAATCCTCTTGCTTTAAAACTTGTTTCAGCAACGGTGCGAGAGCTATTTAGCGGCGATATCGCTGCTTTTCTACGCGAAGGTGAGATCGTGTTTGGCGATATTTATGCTTTCATGGCACAACAATTTCGTCGCTTATCTGTCGTAGAGCAGGAACTTATGACCTGGTTGGCTATCGAACGTGAGCCATTGTCCATCAAAAATTTGCATGAAGATCTCGCGCATCCAGGCGCAAAAGGCGACATCCTTGATACGTTAGCTTCTTTGCGTGAAAGAGCAATGGTTGAGGTGAGAGCCGATCATCGTTTTACGCTACAACCCGTTATACTGGAATATGTTACGAAGCATCTGGTAGAACGTATCTCCGCGTGGATAAGAGTGGAGGATGTAGTGCACCTGGGACAATACCCTCTGATCAAGGCACAAACGAGTGATTATATACGCGAGAGTCAGGTGCGCTTCATTCTTGCACCTGTTGCTGAAATGCTGAATGTATCCGAGGGAGAAGATGCCAGTGCCCAGAAGCTCAAACTATTACTGACAAAGTTGCGTGAAGGCTGGTCGCAAGCGCCAGTATATGCAGCCGGAAACATCCTGAATTTGCTCATCTATTTACGAACTGATCTGCGTGGCATTGACTGCTCAAACCTGATTATTCGCGAGGCAAATCTCTCGGCTGTGGAGCTACCAGAAGCCAACTTTGCGCGAGCTTCGCTTACACACTGTCTTTTCAAAAGCACCTTCACCTGGATTCTTTGCCTGGCCGTTAGTCCTGATGGAACATTGCTTGCAGCGGGTACAACCACGGGTGAATTGCGTATCTGGCATGTTGCGGATGCTTCACCCATCCTGACCTGCGTTGGTCATAGCGATGAAATACGCTCGCTTGCCTTTAATCCTGATGGGCAGAGTATTGTCAGTGGTAGTGATGATCAAACCGTACGGATCTGGGATGTAGCCACTGGTGTATGTCGCTGCATATTCCATAATCACGCAAATATAATGCGAGCGGTCGCCTTCAGCGCTGATGGTCGTATCGTCGCGGGGGCCAGCGAGGATCAAACGATCTCTCTCTGGGACAGCGAGACGGGACGATTGCTGCATGTCTTACAGGATCATACGGACCGTGTGCGTACAATCGCCTTTCACCCTACACAATCAGTGCTTGCAAGTGGAAGTGACGATCTGACTGTGCGGCTGTGGGATTGTGATACAGGGTCATCGTTTGTTACCTTGAGCGGCCATTCCGCTGGTGTGCGTGTGGTTGTTTTCAGTCCTGATGGTGCTCTGCTGGCTAGTGGAAGCGAAGACCGGACGGTGTGTTTGTGGGATACGGGCAATTGGAAACAGCGCAGCGTCCTGCATGGGCACACGGATCGTGTGCGTACGATGGCTTTTAGTCTTGATAATCATACGCTCATTACTGGGAGCGACGACCATACGTTGCGTTTCTGGGATGTGTCGTCGGCTCAAGCTACGAGTGTAATACGTGGACATACCAATCGTATCTGGTCGCTTGTCTGTGTTCCAGGCAGTAATCTTCTTATCAGTACCAGTGAAGATGATACGCTACGCTGGTGGGATATGCATTCTGGCTATTGCTTGCGCATGCTGCAAGGATATACGGATCTGATCAAAGCAGTTGCCTTTCACCCTGACGGGAAGATATTGGTAAGCGCCAGTGAAGATCAGACGGTGCGTGTATGGAATACGCAGACCGGGGGTTGTCTTACCATCATACGCGGGCATGCAAATCGTGTGCGTACGATTGCTCTCAGTCCTGATGGAACGTTAGTGGCCAGTGGTAGTGAAGATGAAACGGTGCGCATCTGGGATATACAAACGGGCCGTTGCTTGAAAGTGTTACGTGGACATACGCATCTGGTGCGCTCGGTCGCCTTTGATCCTACAGGACGCTGGCTGCTGAGTGGAAGCCATGATCAGACGCTGCGCCTTTGGAATGTGCATAGCGGACAGATGCACTATGTATGGAGGCCTCAGCAGGGGCTCATCTGGTCGATAGCGTTTCATCCTGATGGAGAACTTATTGCCAGCGGCGGTGAAGATCCGAGCGTGTCGCTGTGGAATGTCCACACAGGCAAGCAAGTACAAACATTCCAGGGTCATACTCTACGTATCTGGTCACTTGCTTTCAGTCCTGATGGGAAGCTGCTAGCAACTGCAAGCGACGATCTCACCCTCCGCATCTGGGATGTTGCAAGCGGGAAATGTGTATCAATTATGATTGGACATGAAGAGTGGATTCATGCCGTTGCCTTCCACCCTGTTGGAACAATAGTGGCGAGTGCCAGTTCTGATCTTACCTTACGTTTGTGGGATGTCTATTCCGGTCAGTGTGTGCGTGTTTTGCAGGGGCACGAAGGGTGGATCTGGTCTGTAACGTTTAGCCCGGATGGCAAGACGCTTGCCAGTGGTGGCGACGATGGAACAATCAAGTTCTGGGATAGTGTTACAGGAATGTGTATAAGGACATTGAGGCGAGACCGTCCATATGAAAAGATGAATATTGCAGGAATACGAGGCATCTCTGACGCGCAGAAGGATGATTTGTATTTCCTGGGCGCGGGGTAGCATTCCGAAAACGAGCTTGTCAATTGCGCCCCTACACCATCTTTTGCATTCCGTCAATTCCACAGTTTCTCTTTCTTGTCTTATCACCGCTCTGCTATTATACTGGATAAGGAGATAGTGCAAACAATAGAACAGTGTTGTTTGCTATCTATTAAAGTGAAGACAGTGAGGAGAGAATATGACTTTGAATGTTCAAGAGGTTATACATCGGGCAAAAGAGGAGAATCTACGCCTTGTGCGTTTTCAGTATTGTGACAATGGTGGCATTATGCGCAGCAAGGCGACCCATGCGAGCAAACTGGCGACGCGTATGCAGGAAGGGATCGGGCAAACATTAGCAATGCAGGCATTTACAGGCGTTGAGACGCTGGCCGCCGTTGAAGGAATGGGGCCGGTTGGCGAGTTTCGCCTGGTTCCTGATCCTGAGACATTTGTGGTCTTGCCTTATGCTCCCAATACTGGTAGTATGCTCTGTGACATGATCCGCCTGGATGGTGAGCCGTGGGAAGCCTGTCCACGTACCTTTTTGAAGCGCATGGTTGCTCGCCTGGATGAGCGAGGGATGCAGGCAGAAGCGGCGGTTGAGCACGAATTTTATCTTGCCCGCGAAGACCAGGGGAGCTATGTGCCCGCTGATAGTAGCCTTTGCTATAGCACCATCGGCCTCGATGAGCAGGCTAATGTCATCGATGCCATCCTTGCCGCCCTTGAAGCGCAAGGGATCTCGATTGAACTATTTCATACCGAACTTGGCCCTTCTCAGCAAGAACTATCCATTCGTCATGCCGGGGTATTGAGCGCTGCCGATCATGTGTGCCAGGTGCGCGAGACCATCCGTGGAGTGGCACGCAGCTTTGCCCTTTTCGCAACGTTCGCCCCCAAGCCTTTCCTCGATCAGGCGGGCAGTGGCGCTCACATTCACATGAGTCTGTGGGGCAACGAAGGCAGTGAACGCGCTCACCACAATCTCTTCTATGATGCCAATGAGCGTGGTGGATTGAGTCAGCTCGGCAAATATTTTATCGGAGGCGTGCTTCGTCATATTCGTGGCCTCATCGCACTTACCTGCGCCAGTCCCAACTCTTATCAACGCCTGTTGCCTCATTACTGGAGTTCAGCCTATGGTGCATATGGTTTTGATAATCGTGAGGGAGCTATTCGTGTCCCATCGCTCTTCAGTCAGCGCGAGGCGGCATCCAGCAATCTGGAATTGAAGAGTGCCGATCATAGTGGCAATCCCTATCTGGCACTGGGAGGACTCATCGCCGCCGGACTCGATGGCATTGAGCGTCACCTCGATCCAGGTGAGCCACAGCAGGTTGATCCTGGCAATTATAGTGATGAAGAGCGTGAACGGCGCGGCATTCGTCGCTTGCCCACATCCCTGGATGAAGCCCTGGATGAACTGGAGCACGACTCTGTACTAACGGAAGCACTGGGACCCTTGCTGGCAAGATCTTATATTGCCGTTAAGCGCAGCGAGGCCGATTATTTCAAAGATAAAACGCCTGAAGAAGAGGTGCGGCAGCATTTCTATAAATATTAATGCTGGGGAGACGAGCTTATAAATCGCACCCTATTTATAAGCCCGTCGCGGCTTCTCACCCCGTCGCAGTTCCTCTTTCTCCGTTCCCAAACTCTACAAGTGATTGAGATTCGCCATTCAAAAATAGTACCAATAGAGCAGGTGACTGGCCCGTCTATTCATTTCTTTGCATCCATATGTACAAATATCATATATAAATTGCAGTAAATCGTTTATCATAAAGAGGAAGGCCATCAAATAGAGCCTCTTTAAACGTTTATCGTTGCTAAAAAAATAAAAAGGTAGTATACATTGTCAACGCAAAAGAATTATGGATATCGTATTGAGGGTGGTTACCCGGTTGTTGGAAAAATTGCCTGTTCAGGCGCAAAAAACTTTGTCATTAAGGCGATGGTAGCCGCCTTGCTTGGTGATACTCCTACCACATTGACCAATGTTCCTGCGATCGGTGATGTCGATATTACAACTGAGTTGCTTACCTCGATTGGTGCCACTGTTGAGTATCCAGGCGAGCAGAAGTTGTTGATAGATCCAGCTACTATGAATGTCTCAAATGTGCCAATGCCCCATTCGGGAAGTAATCGCGTGCCGATCCTTTTGCTTAGCGTATTGTTGCATCGCTTCACATCGGTCTCTGTGCCAGTCGTCGGAGGCTGCAAGATTGGTGCTCGTGCCGTCGATTTTCATTTGGAAGCGATTCGACACTTTGGAGGTGTGGTGGATGAGACGCCAGAGGGGTATGTTGCTCGTCGTATCAAGTCGCTGAAAGGCGCTCAGATTGATCTGCCCTATCCCAGTGTTGGTGCAACGGAGACCTGTTTGTACCTGGGAGTGTTGGCTGAGGGGCGTACGCTGATCTCCAATGCGGCGATTGAACCTGAGATCATGGAACTGATTACGATGTTGCGTTCGATGGGCGCAATTATTTTTACGTCGCCTGGACGTGAAATTCGTATTGAGGGTGTGAAGCAGCTAAAGGGTACGTGTATGGAGGTATTAGGGGATCGTATCGAAGCGGCATCCTGGGCCTCGCTGGCCTGTGCATCGAATGGCAATGTGGTCGTCGAGGGCATTCGTCCCGATACGTTGGGGAACTTTCTTTCCTATTATCAGCAGATCGGTGGTGGCATCGAGCTTACTGGACCGAATAGCATTCGTTTCTTCCGTAAAGAAGATCTGCGCCCAGCGGTGATTGAGACCGATGTGTATCCTGGTTTCTCTACCGATTGGCAACAACCATTTGCTATTCTGCTTACGCAGGCCAACGGCATCTCCATTATTCATGAAACCGTCTACGAAAATCGTTTTGGCTACTTGAAGGCGTTAGATGCATTGGGGGCCAGAACGCAGGTTACGACGCATTGTCTGGGTGGTTCTCCCTGTCGCTTCAAGGACAAAAACTATGAACATAGCGCAATTATCACTGGCCCTACACCCTTCACGGCGAGCGAGAACTATATCACCGTTCCAGACTTACGTGCGGGTCTGGCGTATGTCATTGCCGCTGCCATCGCGCATGGGACCTCGATTATTACAGGCATTGATTTTCTGGAACGTGGGTATGGGGATATTGTGCCACGCCTGGCGTCTCTCAATCTCAAAATCGAGCGCGTCCCTTTGAATGTGGGTGTGCTGGCGTAGGGGCCCGATTGATCGCGCCCGCGTGGATCTGGAGCCTTGATTATACTAGATCCACGCGGGCGCGATCAATCGGGCCAGGGCGTTATTTGGGTCCAAAGACGCCAAACTGGTCGGCGTTGGCTGGTGTGACCAGCACGCAGTCGATCAATTGCCGCTCAGATTGTCCCGTTGAACCAGTTTTGATATACTTGTCAGCTTCATCCACAGCGGTCTTCGCGAGTTGTGATGCAGGCTGTAGAACGGTTGCCTTGATGCCACCTTTTTTGATCGAGGCGAGAACATCGGGGCTACCATCGAAGCCGACCACCGTAACGTTTGTTTTGTGGGCATTGCTCAGGGCGGCCCACGCCCCCAGAGCCATTGTATCGTTGCCTGAAATTACACCCTGAATGTTAGGATGTGCCTGCAAGATTGTCTGCATAATCTGGAATGCCTTCGTCTGATCCCAACTGGCGCTTTGTTGTGCAACCATATGCATGGCGGGATACTGGTCAATGATGCTATGGTAGCCTTTTGAACGGACCGCCGCGTTGGTGTCCGACGCCAGGCCAAGCAGCTCAACATAGTTACCCTTTTCTCCCATCAATTTGGCAAACTGCTGCCCACCCAGCACCGCACCTTGTGAGTTGTTGGAGACAATCTGTGCGGCGGCTACCCCATTAGCATTGATTTCACGGTCGATCAAGAATGATGGAATGCCCGCCGTCTTGGCTTTCTGTACAGCCGCGACCGATGCATCTGCGCCTGCATTATCCAGGATGATCGCGGCTGCATGACGTGCGATGGCGGTATCGATCTCCTGGTTTTGTTTATTTACATCGTCATCGTGTGAAAGCACCAATGTGTCATAACCAATTGATTTTGCTTCGGCGTTCGCTGCATCAGCCTCAGCTTTGAAGAAGACATTGTCGTGTGCAGGGGTAATGATAACAATGAGCTTTTTGCCACTCGTGGTTGTGCCAGGGGTGCTGGAAGAAGATTGCGTTGTGGTTTGTCCACAGGCTGCAAGTAGCAGTACCGCTGCCATCACAAGCCCGTAGATAGAGAATGTTCGTCGCGTCATCATGGTTTGTTGCTCCTGACTTTCTGCATTGAAATGTTGCACTAAACACCTATCCTGTTGGCCAGTCAAATACTCCTACTGATGTCTTTGAATGCTTCCTCCTTTGTGGTTTCTGCGCTTTTCTTGCAGCAGCCTAGGCCTGCGCCAGCGAAGAGCGCCTCTGTACCCTCACCTGAACCTGGTCAATGACGACTGCCAGGATGATGACTATTCCTTTGACGATCATTTGCCAGAACTCCGAGACGCCGATCAGGACCATACCATCCCCTAAGACACTGATGACGAAGGCACCGATAATGCTCCCACCGATTGAGCCTCTTCCCCCAAAGAGCGAGGTTCCTCCCAACACGACGGCTGCAATGGCAGTCAACTCATAGGTATTCCCGGCATCTGGCTGGGCCGCCTGTAACTGCGATGCAATGATGAGTCCCACCAGCGCGGCACAGAAGCCTGAAATAGCGTAGACAAAGAGTTTTATGCGATCGACGCGTATCCCAGTGAGCATTGCTGCTCTGGGATTTCCTCCTGCGGCGTAGATACGTCTTCCAAAAGGGGTCCTGGTCGCTACGAAGGACGCTATAATACCGACCACCGCCATGAGCCAGATGGGCAAGGGAATGCCTAGTACCAGGCCGGAACCAAGGAAGGGAAAGCCCGTATTGCCCAGATTTGGATCTCCTACCAGGTTTGGAAATGTTGCTCCATTAGAGGTGAGCAGGGCCAGTCCACGGGCAACATACAACATACCCAGAGTGGCAATAAAGGGGACAACGTTGAAGCGTGTAATGACCCATCCATTCACCAGTCCGATCACGATACCGATGATGAGCGTGATGAGTATGACAACCCAGACATTGAAGTAGACGATAACACCAAACATGGGCAGGACGAGTCCCTGATAGATCAGGCTGCCTGCGATCATGCCGGAGAGTCCGACAATCGAGCCTACCGAGAGATCGATGCCCCCGGTCAGGATGGTGAACGACATGCCTATAGCCAGGATCGCGTAAATCGAGGCATGTTCTATTGAGATCACAATATCGCCGGGCGTCAAGAAATTTGGCGAGAGAAACGAAAAAATAATGACGATCAAAAAGAGGGCAATAAATGCTCTCAGGCGTAACAGGAGTCCTCCCAGATGCTTCCAACGTGATCCTTGTTGCGTTCCACCCGGCTGGCCGTCTGTCTTTTCTTTCGGTTTTGGTCTGATCGTTGATAATAGATTACTCATCAGGCGCATCTCCTCTCTGGGGTACCAGTTGCTCATATTTCGCTGCTGAGGCGGTTACCAGAGCCTGTTCAGTTGCTTCTTCGTGGGTAAATTCTCCTGTTATGCGTCCTTTTGCGAGTATGAGGATACGATCAGCTATCGCGAGTACCTCTCGGAGCTCCGACGAAACAAAGAGGATGCCCAGCCCTTCTGCCGCGAGCTGACCCATAAGCTTAAACATGTCAGCTTTGGCTCCAATATCGATGCCGCGCGTTGGTTCATCCATAAGCAACACTTTGGGGGCGGTGAGTAGATTTCTGGCGACCACCACTTTCTGCTGATTCCCACCACTCAGCGAGGTAATAAGCGCCTGGGAACTGGCTGCTTTGATGGTTAGTTTGTCGATCATCTGGGCAACGGCAGTCTTCTCTTTGCGGGCCGAGAGATAGAAGCCGCGCATGTATTTTTGCAGGCTGGCAAGGACGATATTGTTGGCAACGGAGAGTGGTTGCACCAGCCCCTCTTGTTGTCGATCCTCTGGGACAAATGCCAATCCCTGTTTGATGCGCTCGGTTACACTCCGCGCCGTGACCTGTTTGCCTTCTATCCAGACGGTTCCACTCTTCTCTCGATGGAGAGACATCAAGCATTCCAATAATTCTGTGCGCCCGGCTCCCATTAATCCATAGAGGCCCAGGATCTCGCCACTGTGCAATGAGAAGGAAACATCTTCAAGGATAAAACCGCCACCGGGGCGCGGTAGGGTCATATTTTCAACGCGTAGCAATTCTTTTCTCAGCGTATGCTTTGTGTGCGCATAGGTCTCATTCACATCGCGCCCGATCATGCGTTGAATAATCCAATCCGTATCGATGCTTGTAATCGGCGCTTCCGCAATAAAGTGGCTGTCGCGTAACACGGTAATATAATCGCCGATGCGTTGTATCTCATCCATCTTATGCGAGATATAGACGATAGAAACCCCTTGCGCCTTTAGTTCTTTTATAATAGTGAAGAGTATTTCCACTTCTGCATTCGTCAGGGCCGAAGTGGGTTCGTCCATGATCAAAATGCGTACATTCTGGGAGAGCGTTCTGGCGACCTCGACGATCTGCTGTTGGCCCAGGCGTAAACTGCTGACAAGGGTGCCTGGCTCAATCGGCTGTGCTAAGCGCTCCATCAACTGTTGCGTTTGTGTGAACTGCGTTTTGCGCTCAATGACGCCATAGCTTGTACGCTCATGATTGACGAAGATGTTTTCAGCCACACTGAGATTGGGAAAGAGGCTGAGTTCCTGGTAGATGATGCCGATATGGTGCTTATCAGCGTCACGCGGCGATTTGAATTCCACCGTTTTGCCTTCGAGCAGCAGTTTTCCACTTGTTGGTTGTTCCGCTCCAGCCAGAATCTTCATCAACGTTGATTTGCCCGCGCCATTTTCGCCCACCAGGACATTGACCTTGCCTCTGTACACATTAAAGTCAACCTTGCTTAACGCGATCGTGGCATCGTAGATCTTCGTGATCTGCTCTGCTCGCAGCACAACCTCATCCTCTATTATTGGTGTGTGTTCTGAATGTGTCTGCATTAAGAACTGGCTCCTTCAGGGGTAATCTGCATGGGCATGATCGTAATCTGTTGCAGGTCCACGAACGTAAATGCGCCATAGAATGTAATCATCTTCCCCTTCAGTTTCGTAAAGTCGGTGCCGTGCAGATTTTGGAGCGCATGAGCGTTCAAGGCATCGGCAACCTGAGCGTACTGGACCTGATTTGTAAATTGACTAAAGTTAATGAAGCCAACGCTATCGCGCAGGGAGGTGCCAAGAACGACTGGCCCGATCTGTAAAACAATGGTTGATTGGCCTGAGTAAGCTGGTAATTGAATGCTTATCATTCCATTGCGCGAACTGGTGTTGACGGCTGTAACTTTTCCCTGTCCCTTGACCATAAAATTGTAGAGACCATCCGATGATTGTGTGGCATACTGTTTGAACGCTGCATTGCTATTGCTCTTGAGCGCTGTCAGCACGGTACGAATATCAACGGCTTTCTTGAGCACAGTAGGTACGACTTTGCTGGACCAGATAGAGTTTGTATAGGTGGTTGGATCGAATTGCTGATCAAATTGATTCGACTGATTGCTACTGGTTGTCTGATTGATGGGCCTGATCGTATAGAGGCTGCAAGCTGCAAAGGCTTGCATGAACAACAGTGCTATGATTGGCGCTATCCAGCGACACAACCTGGAATATCCTGGCGCGTGCGTGGATCTCCATCCTTCCAGGAGAACCGTTCCCCCTATTTGCTCATTTTGCTGCAACATAGCGTTGATTCCTCGCTTCAGCTAGAAATATAGAGACGATGGCTCTACAACAAACTCGTTCATTGAGTTCTGGTGACGAGAAAATCTTTTGAAGCTGAATAAATATTCTGAGTTGAAAGTATATTCCTGATGAGGGAAGTATACTCGGAATATTGAAGTGTGTCAAGTTTTACAATGTCGATTGTTCAGTGAAATGCGAACCCTTGACTTTGATTCGGACTACCTATTATACTTGCAGTAATAAATATAATTTCACTGATGAATAAATATTCTTTGTAGATTTTCTTGACCATGCAGGATAAGGCAAAGGGTCACGACATGGTGATGCCCCTACGCCTTTCCCAGGGATGGACGGAGACCTATTACGAGCGGCGTCGGAGTCTATGTGAAAGTTTCTACGGGAGGATACGATGAGCGATTACGAATTTGGAGCGGGCGTCTGGATGTTTCAGCAGTTCATTGATCGCTATGCCACTGATGCTTACGGACCCCCGGTGGGGACATTGCAAGCCATTGAGTTAGCGGCAGAGGTTGGAGACATTAAGGCGTTAGACATCAATTATCCCTTTGCGGGTGAAGATGTGACCATCGAGCAGGTACGTGAAACGTTGCAGCGGACGGGACTGCGTGCTCACGCGATCACTCCACATCTTTATATGCGCGAGTTTCGCATGGGGAGCTTCACCAATCCTGATCCTGCGCTGCGGCGCAAGGCTATAGAGCTTGGCAAGCGGGCAATCGAAGTTGCACATGCCCTTGATGCGAAATATGTGAAATTCTGGCCCGGTCAGGATGGATTTGACTATCCTTTCCAGGTCGACTACAAACAGCTCTGGGATTACTCTGTTGAGGGTGTGCGAGCCGTAGCCCAGGTTGATCCACAGATGCAGTTCGCGATAGAGTATAAAGAAAAAGAGCCGCGCAGCCATATGTTTTTCAGTTCAGCGGCTCGTACTTTGCTAGCAATTGAGGACATGGGTGTAGAGAATGTGGGTATTGTGTTCGATCTGGGGCACTCTTTCTATGCCAAAGAAACGCCAGCGGAGGTGGTGCAACTGGTAGCGCGGCGTGGCAAACTGGTCAGTGTGGAATTAAACGACAACTGGCGCGATTGGGACGATGATATGGCCGTTGGCTCGGTGCATCTTATCGAGACGTTGGAATTTCTCTATGCCCTGCGGCAAATCAACTGGCAAGGGCCTTTGTTGCTCGATCAGTTCCCCTTCCGTGAGAACCCGATTCAAGCAGCCCGTACCAGCATCAGCACAATTCGCAAGCTCGATAGTTTGCTTGATCGCTTTGATCTGAGCACTCTCGTAGCTGCCCAGGATCAACAGGATGCACTTGCAGCCCAGCAAATTGTGCTCGATATGCTGCTGGGTACGGGAAGCGTAAAGGACCGATAAGAGTGGATATACAGAAAGTCGATATGTTAGCTAAGTTGGCAACTGCCATTCGCCGCCGCGATTTGCAGATGATCTATGACGCCAAAATCGGTCATATTGGTGGTGATTTCTCGGCCATCGATATTCTGGTGACGCTTTATTTTAGTGTTCTCCATATCGATCCGCACGCGCCCACCGCTCCTGATCGTGACCGTTTCATTTTGAGTAAAGGGCATAGTGCGGGCGCATTGTATACAACGCTTGCTCATGCTGGCTTTTTCCCACTTGAGGAGCTAAAGACATTCGCGCAGCCCCTTTCGCGCTTGAATGGGCATCCCGATCGTAATAAAGTGCCTGGCGTAGAGACAAACACCGGACCACTGGGGCATGGTTTCCCGGTCGCGGTGGGATCAGCACTGGCCGCGAAGTTGACCAATGCCCACTGGCGCGTATTCGTTCTGACGGGCGATGGTGAACTGCAAGAAGGAAGTAACTGGGAGGCCGCTATGTCAGCGGCCCACTTTCAACTGGATAATCTGACACTCATTGTCGATCGCAATCGTCTGCAACAGGGCGACTGGACTGAGCACACGATGCACCTTGATCCACTTGCAGACAAGTTCCACGCATTCGGCTGGTCTGTACAAGAGGTGCCCGGTCACGATTATGCCGTATTACTGGATACCTTTGCACATGTGCCGTTTGAGGAGGGGAAGCCAAACTGCATCATCGCCAATACACATAAGGGCAAAGGCGTCTCATTCATGCAAGATAAAGTGGGTTGGCATCACAAAGTTCCCAACTCTGAGGAACTTGCCACCGCTCTAAAGGAGTTAGAAGAGGTAACCCTATGACCCAACTTTATGATTGCCGTGACGCGTTTGAGGATGCCCTGCGCGAACTGGCTTACCAGGACGAACGCATTGTGGCTGTAGTGAACGATTCGGTTGGTTCGAGCAAACTGACTCAATTTGGCAAGGACTACCCAAATCGCCTCGTCAATGTGGGTATCGCGGAACAAAACATGGTTGGTGTCGGGGCCGGACTGGCAAATGGGGGTCTGATCCCTTTCGTCTGTGGTGCTGCTCCTTTCCTCACGGGAAGAGCGTTGGAACAGATCAAGGCCGACCTTGCCTACTCGAATGCCAATGTAAAGCTCTGCGGCATGAGTAGTGGTATGGCCTATGGCGAACTGGGTCCGACGCACCATTCTATCGAAGATATTGCCTGGTTGCGGGCCATTGCCAATATGACGGTTATTGTCCCTGCTGACCCCCTTGAGACCGCCCAGGCTGTACAGGTGGCGGCAACTACCAGTGGGCCAATGTTTCTACGCATTAGCCGCTTGCCCGTGCCAATAGTCCATGACGCCGAGTATCGCTTTGTGCCTGGCAAAGCAGCGCTTTTACGCGCGGGTAATGATATTACGTTGATTGCTATGGGCGTGCTCGTTTCGCGGGCATTGGAAGCTGCTGATATGCTTGCAGCCAGGGGTATTCAAGCCCGTGTTCTCAACATGTCTACCGTCCGTCCGCTAGATAGGGAAGCTGTACTGGAAGCGGCGACTGAGACGGGTGGTATCATTACAGTGGAAGAACATACTGTGTTTGGTGGCCTGGGGGGTGCCGTGGCGGAAGTGGTTGTTACCAGTCATCCAGTCCCCATGCGTATCCTGGGAGTGCCCGGCGTTTTTGCGCCCACAGGCTCAGCTGCGTGGTTATTACAATACTTTCGTCTTACTGCACAAGGTATCTTCGATGCTGCTCTGGAGCTAATTGAAGTGAAGGTTTGATTGATATGGAGCACAAGCGTGGCAATATAATAACGATCGATCAGGGCACTACGAACACAAAGGTATTGCTCATCAATGAGCGTGGGGAAGTGATTGCTCAGGCCGCACGAGCCCTGACGCAGAGCTATCCACACCCCGCATGGGTAGAGCAAGACGCAGATCTTCTCTGGCAGAGTGTGCGTGAAGCGCTTGACGAGTGCCTTGCAGCCGTTGCTGATCCACGACCCGAGGCTATTGCTATCACGAACCAGCGCGAATCGGTGCTGCTGTGGGATCGTCAGAGCGGGCAAGCGGTCGGTCCTGTAATCGTATGGCAGTGTCGGCGCACGGCAGATTTCTGCTCCCAGTTGCGATCAAAAGGACTGGAGCCATTCTTAAAAGAGCGCACCGGGCTGGGCATCGATCCTCTTTTCTCGGCAAGCAAGATGAACTGGCTCCTTGATCATGTGGCAGAGGGTCATAAGCGGGCCGAGCAAGGAGAATTGTGCCTGGGCACGATAGACAGTTGGCTACTCTGGAATTTAACCGGAGGAAAGATGCATGCCTGCGATTTCACAAATGCATCTCGTACTCAGATATTTAATATTCACAACCTGGATTGGGATGGCGATCTGCTCAATCTATTCGCTATCCCCAGGGCAGCTTTGCCAGAGGCACGACCTTCTCAGGCCAGCTTTGGCAGCAGTATCGCGCTAGGCCAGTTACCTGCAGGTATACCCATTGTTGCACTGATCGGTGATTCGCATGCTGCATTATTTGGTCAGGCAGGTTTTCGGCATGGGTCAGTGAAAGCTACCTATGGTACCGGTTCATCATTAATGGCCCCGATTCCCGCTGCAGTATTGTCAAAACATGGCCTTTCGACTACAATAGCATGGGCGCTTGATCGGGAACACGTAACATATGCGCTGGAGGGCAATATTTCCGTAACCGGAGCTGCGGTGCAATGGCTGGGCGAGTTTCTTGGCCTGGAGAAGCCAGTTGAGGAAGTTGTCAGGCTGGCGGAGCGCGTTGAAAGTGCCGAAGGCCTTTACCTGGTGCCAGCCTTTGTGGGCCTCGGTGCGCCCTACTGGAATCAGGATGCACGTGGTATGATCAGTGGGATTACGCGCGGTTCGACGATTGCACATGTGGCTCATGCGACTATCGAAGCAATAGCGTATCAGGTTCGTGATGTATTTGACGTGATGCAGATCGAAGCTGGAGCACCTCTCAAGGTGCTGTTAGCCGACGGCGGAGCCAGCCGCAACACTCTGTTAATGCAGTTTCAATCTGACATCATTGGCCGATCAGTGCTACAAAATATGTCAACTGATGCATCTGCTCTTGGCGCAGCCTATCTCGCTGGCCTTACAATAGGTTGGTGGCACTCGCTCGCTGAGATTATGCAATTGCCCAGGCCGCAAACGAGCTTTGAGCCACACATGTCCACCCAGGAGCGTGATGCGCTTTATACCGGCTGGCAAAAGGCTATTGCCCGCGCAACCCTTGATGGCATGTAGGTGCAAGCGAAAGGAATAAACGAGATTGGCGCGTATAGACGAACTTCGCCTGATGACAAAGGTCGCCCACCTCTACTATGGGCAGGATATGACACAGCCTGAGATCGCAGCTCAGCTTGATCTTTCGCAGGCCACAGTCTCGCGCCTGTTGAAACGCGCCAAACAAGAGCAGATCGTGCGTGTGACGGTCAATGTGCCACATGGTATTTATTCTGAGATAGAGGAGAAACTCCAGAAAATATATGGGCTGAAAGAAGTCGTTGTGGTAGATAGCGTCGAGCACAGCGACCAGATATTGCGCGACATAGGGGCCGCCGCGGCCTATTATCTGGAGACAACACTGCACGCAGGCGAAATGATCGGCGTCTCCTCATGGAGCGCAACTTTGCTGGCAATGGTTGATGCATTGCAGCCGCTGGCTCGTCCATCACGCATACGAGTGTTGCAGATACTGGGTGGCCTGGGTAATCCATCTGCCGAAGTGTATGCCTCGCGTCTCGTTGGTCGCCTGGCAAACCTGATGCGGGGTGATGCAACGCTCTTACCTGCGCCGGGTGTCGTTGGTTCGCCTGAAGCTCTGCCCATATTACTAGAAGATCGCTACGTACGTGATGCCATGTCTTTATTCGATCAGGTAACCATCGCACTAGTCGGCATCGGTACGCTAGAACCCTCGGGTCTGCTTGCCAGTAGTGGCAACATCTTCTCGCCCGAGGAATTGAATATGTTACGTACTGCTGGGGCCGTTGGTGACATCTGCCTGCGTTTTTTTGATGCTTCAGGTACTCCTGTTGCAACGTCACTCGACGAACGGGTGATTGGTATGAAACTGGATCAGTTGCGCCATGTTAAAAGATCGGTAGGTATTGCGGGTGGCAAACAAAAGTTCAGCGCTATCCAGGGAGCATTACGAGGTCGGCTTATTAACGTCTTGATCACTGATCTCTTCACCGCTCAGCATCTACTTGGGGAGGGCGCAAAGGCTGTTGATATACCATCCCTTCAGGCTCCTTCGCAACCTGTATAGTGCTCATCTTACATGTGTACCGGGTACTATAGAGACCTCAACTACTTCCCCATCCATAGAGAGATAACGTTGCATCTGGCTCAAAATAATGATGTTCCCGCTTCCGACGCCATGCCAGATATGCTCAAGTGTAAACGAAAGCAAAAAGTTCTCTTATGGTGCTGAAAGAGATATAACCGTATCGACAGGGTTTTCAATGCCAGTTGATCCGACGGAGAAGATGGCATAGGCTACTCCCATCGTCAGAAGTTGCTTTGGATTTTGCACTGACTTATCGTTATAAGTAGTGTTTTTTACCGTACCCAACAATTGGAATTGCTGATCCTGGGCTGGGAGTATGCGATAGACGTGGTAGGCAACGGCATTGTGTCCTGCATTCCAGGTGAGGCTGATGGCACCATCCTTTGTAATTTGATATTGTCCATTGTCGGGAGCAGCCGGGATCTGATTTGTTGCAATCCATCGTACATGAGTTGTGAATGTCACCTGGACATCAGTTGCTTTTGCATTTTCGGTGATGAGCGGTGAATACTGCTGCTCATACTTTACAATGATCTGATCTTTATAGAGGGCCGCTGCAAAGAGAATCTGCACGGAATCGGCTGTACGCGTATAGTCGATGGTGGTGCTACCGTCGGAGCGCTGGCCTACTTGAGCTTTAATGGAAGAGGTTGCTCCTTGAAGATAGACATTTACTGCGTCGCTATTGCTAACCACAAAGAGGAGACGTTGAAGTTCAGAGGTGATACCGGTCTTAATGATTTTTGCATCGATTGGCGTATTTGCTCCACCATCGTCCGTAGCGGTGCCGTTGACGCTAGAGAAATTGAGCGGGGTAAGAAGCTGAAAATTGGTGGGTCCATGCAATGCTGATGGTGCTAGAGTTGGTGTAGGTGCTACGGGACCATAGACTGTATGTGAAGCTGTCTGCTTCGTTGAGGTTGGAGAAGAAGAGTCAGCGCAACCTGCGAGGATTTGCAAAAGAAAGATCGCAGCGAACAGCAGAACAAAAATATGAATAGTATCACGATAGTTTCTGCTCACGGCCTTATTTTGTGTAGCCAAGATGCGACTCCTTCCGCAGCATGTAAGTACATTTCGCCTATGTTTATAACATTAATAAAGGTAAACGTCAATGCAGATTCATGGGGTGAATAGAAACTGAAGAGAGTTCCAGGAGAAGGTGACAATCCCTTGACGCACGAAATTTCTCTGTGTGATACAATATGATATACTCTGGTGTGTTCGCGCTTCGCAGCACTGTGTAACCCTTATTTCGTGCCCTTGTCTAGATGGTAGACATGCCATTGGATGTGACTTCTGGATCATAAAGTTGCATAGCGATGATACGTAATGGTATATTTAGAAACAGCGATCAGTGTACTCGTATCCTCGTAGTTGGTGGTGTGGATACTATAGCGTCTCAGCATATACTGTTACTGAGATTGTTTTTGAGCTTGGATAGGAGTTCTCGATGATCATTCTCCTGGTCACGATCTTCGTAATTGCTTTAGGTTTCATTGTTGCCGGCTTGCTTCTTTCTCCCAAATCCTCTGCACCACCTCCTCGGAGTGTGTCATATGCTGCTCGTCAGGGAAGTGGAGTGCGCCGAAGCAGTCAGCCCATGCGTAGAACTTCGCAAATGACTCCCGTCCGGACGCGTCGCCCTTATCTAGAGGTTGAGCCGGAACCATGGACAGGTTTTGTTAGCTCCCTCAATGTTGGGCGCATTTTTCGAACCTCTCCCGGTGATAAAGGTCCCTGGATAGGTTTGACGCTGATTTTGTTAGTCGTCTTCTGCTTCAGTCTCTTTTTGTTTAGAACGTTTCTTCCCGGTTCGGGGATGCTCGTTGCCACTTCCTGGCCTGATGCCGCTACCTCGGCAACGCTTCCTACCGCCAATGCGAATGCCAATAACGTCAAGACGAGTCCTTTTGCCAGCCTTTCTGGGGCATCCAAAGCTCTGGTGCGGCTCAATCAGCTCGATCCATCTCAATACAATTCGCAACAGGACTATAATACCTGGGCCTATTCAACCTGCTCGACCGCCTCAATGACGGTGGTTATCAATTCGTACGGACATAACTATCGTATCGCAGATATTCTGAAGGTGGAGGCAGGATTACATGAGATCACGCCGGACCTGGGCCTGTTGGACCCGACTGGCATTGATCGTACAGTAGCTCAATTCGGTTTTAAGACCTACTGGATCAGCAACACTTCCCTTGATAATGTGATCAAAGTAGCGAACCAGGGGCATCCCGTGATTGTTGGATTTCCGCCTGCTCTCTGGTCTGGTGGTCACCTGCTGGTTGTGCGCGGCGGCAATAGCCAGTCAGTCTATCTCGCCGATTCCTCCCGCTTGAATATGCAGGTGATGGCCCGCTCTACTTTTATGAAATATTGGGCCGGTTTCGCCGTTGTCGCAATGCCAAAATAATATGAGGAAACACATTTACGATGCCCGGATGTATCAACGAATAGTAATGATACACGTCCGGGCGTCGTAAACGCGGCCCTACGAAATTTCGGTGGGGGCTTCATCTTTTGGTGTGGGTGGTATATGGAGTTTGATGCGGCGAAATGCTTCGGCGTACTGGATATCCAGCCCTTTTTGCTCTTTCGCTATCTTTGCCATACGAGCAGCCATTTCACGCATGCGTCGTGGCATCTCCGTTCCAGCATCTGGACCAAACTGTGTCAGGTGACAGAGAATAGCCTTTGCTTTTAGATCCACGGTCTCGCTGATATCTATAAACGTGTTGTGTTGTGACGTGGCGAAGAGATAGACTTCATGCACTTTATAGGGTTGTAAGTCCTCAACGAGCAAATCGCGATATGAGCGGGGATTGCCTGCTGCAGGAAAGATGGCATCGAGCACGATATTGCCGGTGGCGCGATGGTCCGGGTGATTGAGATACCCGGTATCATCAGGCTTCTCATCGGGATCAGGACCAAAGATGTGTTGCGATGGATCATGTGTGATAATAACGCGTGGGCGGTATTTGCGAATGAGCTTGACGACTGCCCTGCGCGTCTCTTCATTATTGGTGAGATGCCCATCATGGAAGTGCAAGAACTCGACGGCTTTGACTCCCAACAATTCGCAGGATGCACGTTGTTCCTGTTCGCGTGTGCGTATAAATTCTTCCTCATCGAGGTTGGGAACTTCACTTCCCTCGGTGCCGTCGGTCATAACGACCCAGGCGATCTTTTTGCCCTGTTTTGCCCACAACGCGCTGGTGGCGGCGGCACCAAAATCATCGTCGTCGGGGTGGGCACCAATCACCAACGCCTCAAAATCTGGCTCAGTGATGACCTGTAATGCGCCCGGTGCTTTTCTATCTCCCATAAAAGAAAACCTCTCTTTAATCTTTATGCCAATTTGGTAACTACTGATTCAAACGCTATCATTGTTTCTTCTATTCCTACAGAGCGACCAGCCAGAGTATCTAAACCGACAGCGCGTTCACTCAGACCTTGATGCAGCAATGTTTGCTCTTCTTCTGTCTGTCCAAGTAATGTGGCAAGCGTTGTTGTATCCCAGTGTAACAGGACGCCAGCCTGTAAAAGGCTACCTGTGCGGCGGCGAATCATATCGAGTCCCACAACCTTGCGTTGTTCCACAACGACTTCATACGGCGAAAGTGTGCCGTAGCAGGCGCGGTTCATCAGCATTTCATAGGGACGCGTCTCCGGTTGCTTGCGCAGTGCTTGTTGTGCTCGTGCTTCGGCGGGAAGAACGATGCGCGTCTGGATACCCAGTTGGAGCAGCGCTGCAACCCAGGCTTCACCAAACCAGCGATACGACTCTACGATATCGGGTAGCACCAGAGTATGATCTCCCGGTAAGAGAACGTCCAGGCTCAGCAGATGTGGCCCTACCAGTACTGCCGTACCACCAGCTCGTCGCCGATAGATGGGGAGTGGGTGCCTGGCAAGTTCTTGCGCATTAAGCACATCCAGCTTTTGCGAAAATCCCAGAACCAGTCCGGTGGGGTCAGCCACGGACCAGTAGAGGATGGGATCATCGCCTGGCTGCATGCTGCTTAAGAGTTGCTCACTACGCTCGATGTGCTGCTGTTGATCGGCGCTGGTGAGTGGATAAATGTGCCAGTTACTCCTGGTGGTAGAGGCTTTGTGCAATATCCTTCTCCGCTGGTTTCCGGAAAATCCAACCGGCTATTGCCGCGATCAGGCTCAAACCACCGCATGCCAGGAGCGCAATAGGAGCGCTGAACAGGCTGACAAGGCCGCTAATGAACAGATTTCCAATTGGGATACTTCCGTTGAATACTAACATGTAGACGCTCATAATTCTACCACGCAGGTGATCGGGCGTCACTGTTTGCAAGGTCGTGTTCGCGATGGCGGTAAAGGCAATCTGACTAAAACCAACGCTGGCGATTAACACAAGCGAGAGTTGATACCAGTGCGAGATGGCGAAGAGCATCTCAAGCACACAAAACACGATTGAAGCTATCAGCAGAAAAGAGATGTCAGGCTTCTTGTTGGTCCATGCCAGCCAGAGCGCCGAAAGCAGCGAGCCAGCACCAAAGGCCGATGAAATGAAACCAAAGCCTGCCGGACCAGCATTCAGAACAGTAGTCGCAAACAGCGGCAAGATCACATTAAAGTTGATGCCGAAGAGCGAGATGATGCCAACCACGACGATAATCAGAAACACCGATGGTTTCTGCCTGATGTAAGCAAGCCCCTCGCGAATGCTCCTGAAGGTTCCAACCTTTGCGACAGTTGCCTGTTGTACTGCGGGTCGGATCACTGCATGAAGTTGTTTCACATCGATCATCACCAGTCCGATAATGACGGGAATAAAGCTAAGTGCATTAAGCAAGAAGAGTGGTGCCATACCCAACCAGGCGATGATAAGACCACCGAGGCCAGGGCCAATAATACGAGCCATATTGAACACGGACGAGTTGAGCGCGACGGCATTTGGTAAGTCTTCATGTCCCACCATCTCGACGACAAATGACTGGCGGGTTGGCATATCAATCGAATTGGTGATACCGAGCAATGTTGCCAGTACGAAGATATGCCACAACTGGACGGTGCCGGTTGCTACGAGAAGCCAGAGCACGGCGGCCTGCAGTAGCGCGAATGATTGCGTAAAGATGACGACTGTACGTTTGGGGAAACGATCTGCCAGCACACCTCCAAACAGAGAAAAAAGCATCACTGGTAGGAATTGAAGTGCTCCTACAATGCCGAGTGCCCAGGCACTTTTTGTCAGTTGCAGGACCAGCCATGCCTGTCCAGTCGACTGCATCCATGTGCCGATGAGTGAGATGAGTTGTCCACTCCAGAACAGGCGAAAATTGCGATGTTTGAGGGAGATAAGTGCACGAGCAAAGTGGCTGCTATGTACTTCTTCAGGTTGTTCTGTTATACGATCATTGACTACTAATTTTTGTGTTTTATGAGAAATGGTATGTTGCATGGGTTATGGGTATCCGATCTAGAAAGCAAGGGAAAGGTAAGGGAAAGCCTTTCTATTCATTTTTTAGCATATTTTGTATATTTTCGCGGCTACGCTGATGCTTCTCTAATTTTGCATAGAGAGCGGAGCGCATTTCTTCCAGCGCGGAGACTTTTTGTTCAATGAGTTGGATCTGCCCTCGAATCAACTCATCAACGCGTTCGAGCTGGGCTAATCGGGTCGTAGCTTCTGTCTCTTGCTGATAGGCCTGTTTGATCTGTCCACGTTCATCCTCGGCGGCTAGCAGCGTACGGATATCGGTGAGAGAGAAGCCAAGCAGATCGCGCAGCTCTTTGATCCGCTTTAGAAGTAGGATCTCTTCGTCGCTATAGCGTCGATAATTTCCTTCAGTACGGCCCATTGGAGGAAGCAGGCCCATCTCCTCGTAGTACCGCAAGGTGCGCTTGGTCATGCCTGTGCGCTGTGCGACCTGTTCGATGGTGTAGTATGCTTGCTCTATTGGAGCGTTCTGTTCCTGGTTGTTTGTTCCCATTTTGAGAAGTTTATCCTCCTGCCGGTGTTTGTTTGTCTAATGGTGTTATCGGGAACCTATAGATAGTATATCACAGATTGACGTTAACGTCAATGTTATAGTAATCACGAGGACGGATCCAAAGAGTTCTACAAGCATCTTTAAGATCAAGCTATCAAAGATTTTCAAGCCTTACAAGCGCATCTCTAAAAAGATGCGGAATTGGTAAAGATCAATCTCCACTCATATTATTTAACAGAAGATGAGCGTAAACAAAACAAGGATGTGGTAGAATGGTATGAGGAGGATGTGGCTTCCTGACCTATCTCAGCAATGGGGTGGGTTGCAGTTTTTTATGGATGCAAGGAAGTGTGGTCATGCACGACACTCTGTCTTCTCTGGTAGAGAGAGCCTTGAACGGTACGCAAAGGCCTTTAGAGTTTCTATCTGCGCGAAAATGGTCGCCTGCCAGGAGCCCGTGCAAATATGGAATTGGCGAATGATGTAAGCTATCTTCTTGCTGCATCCGTCTCCCGGCATCCTGATACAGTGCGCTTTCTAACAAATTATTTTACGAATGGCGATACTCGCAAGGTGGTGAGCAATACACCGGCTGAGTTTGTCATGATCTGTGGCATCGTTGCTTCTGGTGCCTGTGCTGCAGTGCAAATAGGATGGCGAGCGGAAACCTTTGAGATGCTGCGCCGTTATGCCTGTAGCTCTCATGTGCGTGTGCGCAGGGGTGTAGCAACAGCTTACCAGCATCTTTTAGCCGCAGTTCCCGATCAAACGAGCGAACAACTTATGTATTTAGCCAGCGAAGGGAACTATTGGCAACAATGTGCTGCCATCACGACGATTGCTGAAGAGGCGTTATTGTACATGCCGGATGTGCTCTCCACTGCGTTGCAACTGCAACATATTATTTTAGAGCGGCTACACAATGCGCCCCTTGATGTGCGTAAAGGCGAGGATTTCCGTGCTTTGAAGCGCACGCTGGGTTTTACATTAAGCGTGATCACGGCCTCTGCACCTGAGCAAGGTTTTGCCTTGATGCGCCTGTGTGCTACCTGGAATGATCCTGATATCACATGGATCTTACGTGAGAATCTCAATAAGAAGCGTCTGGCAAAATTTGTTGAGGATGCGCGAGTTGTGTCTAACCTCCTGGCGTAACGTATTGACGTAGGGGCTTGATTTATTGTACCCACATGTGTTTCACATACGTATGTGCACATGGTATATGCGCATGCAAGAGATTGCGATATCGGGTGGTCTGTGCTATCATTGCATGTTGGAAGACGGCGGGAAGCATTGCAGATGAGCATGTTTCCTGCTCTACAAAAATGATGGTATTGGAACCGACGCAAAATGCTTTATCAGTTGTATCGGCCATACCTGTTGAAGAAGAAATAGCAGGTGGATGTCGCATCTTTTTTATGTAATGACTATGCCGGGGCTGGAGACACTAGCATTTAGCGAGGTTCGTGCGCAGATCCCCGATGCCGAACTGGTCAAGTTTGCACGTGGGATTGCGCTGTTTAATACGAACGCAACCCCTGATCAACTCCTGGAATTACGCACGGTTGAGGATGTCTTTTTCGCGCTGGCTCATGTGAAAGGGCTTGGGCATGGACCAGATGCTCTACGTGTGTTACACAGCGCTACCTTGAATGCCGATATAGCAGCCGCCCTGAAAACGTGGCGTCGTGCTCATGATGGAGCACCACCAGAAACGTGGCGTGTGATAAGTCAAAAGGCTGGTATGCACGATTTTCGTCGTGTCGATGCTGGTCGCGCGATCACCAATGCATTGGAACGTGCTCTGCCGCGTGCCATGCGCCAGGTCAAAGATGACGCCGATATGGAGATCTGGCTCTGGTTGAGTGGAAGCGAACTGGTCATTGGAGTGCGTTTAAGCGATGCAACCATGCGGCATCGGGAATATAAGCGTGAGCACCTCCCAGCTTCGTTGCGTCCAACGATTGCAGCCGCTATGTCTCGGCTCTCGAAGCCCACGGAGCAGGATATTGTACTCGACCCGCTTTGTGGCGCTGGAACTATTCTCGTCGAGCGTGGGTTAATGTCTCCATTTGACAGAATAATTGGCGGCGATATCCAGGATGAAGCGGTAGGGATGGCACGTCGCAACGCTAAAGCCGCTGGTGTTCTTGCGACCCTCCGTGCCTGGGACGCGCGTACGTTGCCACTCGATGATGCCAGCGTCACGCGTATACTAACCAACCTGCCCTTTGGCAAGAAAATTGGCTCTCATGAAACAAATGAAGAGCTTTACGCCGCACTCATTCTGGAGTTTGGTCGTGTGCTTGCTCCTGGAGGCTTGATGGTCTCATTGACCAGTGAGGATCGTCTCTGGAATACAATCCTACTTGACGCAGGATGGAAGATTACGAAAAAAATTGTGCTCGTCGTGCTAGGCTTGCCTGCCAGCATTTTTGTGACTGAACGAGCATTGTAGACCGCAGAACCTTGCGGGAGAGAAAGAAGTGAGAGGAGAACACTCCATTGGGTAATTCAACAACAACCGATTTTCGTAACGGAATGGTAATCCGTTATAACAATGAACTTTATACGATTACAGAATTTCATCATGTAAACCCAGGAAACTGGCGGGCGTTTGTGCGTACAAATTTGAAGAGTGTGAGAACCGGGCGGGTCATCGAGCAGCGTTTTCGGGCTGGTGAAGAGATCGACGAGGTGCGTGTAGAGCACCAGAACTGGCAATTCCTCTATGTAGATGGAGATGAGTACGTTTTTATGAATAATGAGACTTTCGATCAGCAGCCAGTTTCAAAAGATATGCTGGGAGATACTGTAAAGTTCCTTAAAGAGGGTGATATCGTAGTATTGTTGGTGGATAGTGAGACCGAGGCGGTCGTCACCATCGAACTACCGAATTTCCTCGAATTGCGTGTAGAGAGCGCCGAGCCGGGTGTGCGTGGCGATACTGCAAACAATGTGACCAAACCTGCAACGCTCGAAAGTGGTGCAGTCGTCAATGTCCCTCTGTTTGTGAATCCTGGTGATAAGGTTCGCATTGATACGCGTACAGGAAAATATGTTGAGCGCGTGAAGTAGCTAAAAGCTAGAGGGCATTCAGAGTGGAAAAGGACTACCAGAGGAGAGATCAAATCTCCTGGTAGTCCCAGGATGATCAAGCTGTTTTAATCGAAGCTACATTCTCGAGTCCTAAGTCCGTGATAGATTGTTGACGCATCAGGAACTTCTGGATCTTGCCCGTGACGGTCATCGGAAAGCTTTCAACGAATGTTATATAACGTGGGATCTTATAATAAGCAATCTGACCTTTACAGTATTCACGGATTTCTTCAATGGTGGCCTGCTCTTCAGGTTTGAGCTTGATCCAGGCGCAGACCACTTCACCGTACTTCGCATCAGGCACACCGATAACCTGTACATCGCTGATCTTTGGGTGGGTATATAAAAATTCCTCTATTTCGCGTGGGTAGACGTTTTCGCCGCCACGAATAATCATATCTTTGATACGACCGACGATGTTGACGTAGCCCTCGTTATCCATAGTTGCCAGATCGCCTGTGTGCATCCAGTGGGCACGATCGATGGCAGTGTTGGTGGCATCTGGATTATTCCAGTAGCCGAGCATGACGCTGTAGCCACGTGTGCAGAGTTCGCCAGTCGCACCGATGGGGACGATCTTGCCAGTCTCTGGATCGACGATCTTGACCTCCAGATGCGGAGAGACGGTCCCAACAGTCCCAACGCGCTTATCAAAAGGAGCATCGATGCGCGTCTGCGTCGAGACTGGACTGGTTTCGGTCATCCCATAGCAGATCTCAACCTCGCTCATGTGCATTTCGTTGATTACTCTCTTCATAATCTCACTGGGGCAAGGAGAACCAGCCATGACGCCAGTACGTAAACTGGTAAGGTCAAATGTGCTGAATGCAGGGTGCCCTAATTCAGCAATAAACATTGTGGGTACACCGTAGAGAGATGTACAACGTTCTTCCTGGACTGTCTGTAAAACAGCCAGAGGGTCAAACCCTTCGGATGGATAGACCATTGTTGCGCCGTGGGAAATACAACCCAGATTACCCATGACCATCCCGAAGCAGTGATAAAGGGGCACTGGAATACACACCTTATCCTCATGAGTTAAGTTTTGCAGTTGCGCGACGAAATAGCCATTATTGAGAATGTTATGGTGACTGAGGGTCGCGCCTTTGGGGAATCCGGTAGTGCCGCTCGTATATTGAATATTGATCTCATCGTCAATCTGTTGTTCACGTTGGCAGCTAGCTAATACTTCGTCGCTCACATCGTTTCCCATAGTTATGAGTTCATTCCAGGTAAACATGCCGGGCACTTTATCTTCAGCAAGGCGCACAACTGTCGTCAGTTCAGGAAGTAGAGCTGATTTGAAGCTGTCAGGTTCGCAATTGCGCAGCTCAGGAGCTAGATCATAGAGCATTTCAGTGTAATTGGAGGATTTGAATTGCGCAGCAGCTATCAGTACACTACATCCTGATTGCTTCAAAACGTATTCCAGTTCATGCATACGGTACGATGGATTAATATTGACCAATATCGCGCCAATTTTGCAGGTGGCAAACTGAGCGATGCACCATTCAGCGCAGTTGGGTGCCCAGATACCCACGCGCTCACCTTTTTGAAGGCCCAAATGAAGCAGACTTTTTGCACATTGGTTGACCTGGTTTTGGAGTTGTTGATAGCTCCAATAGATGTTTTGATGGCGCGAAATAAGAGCCAGATTGTCAGGATAGCGGCTCACCGTCTGATCAAATTGATCACCAATGGTCAGACCTAGCAGGGGAATAGTGCCGGTACCACTCGCATAACTCCAGTGTTGTGTGCCTTGGGTAGACAAACTGTTGTGTACCTCTGTCATTGTGTTCTCCTTTGAGGTAATGACTTTTCATACGTCTACATGTCTTCTGAATACAGGGTGGATATTTTCCTCGCCTTTGGGGACCTGTATATGCACATTTTATGACTCCATTGTATCTGATGAGAAGCTGGTGGTGCCACTTTACAGTGCCGTGATCCCGAAAGCTGGCCACTAATTCTCGTGACTCGTTACACCGCTGGTTATCTGATCATTGATGGATACCATCGGTGGGAAGTGGCGAAAAGGCGGCAATCGAGGGCACTCAAAGCAATATGTAGAGCCTATCATAATGAGAACGAGGTGATTGAGGCTGCATTCAGAGCGAATTTATCTCACGGACTCAAAGCGAGCACGAAGACAAGGGGTGATTATGCGTATTGGCTGCACATCACCTCTCCTGAAATGCCGCAAAACGAGATTGCACGACAGGTTGGCATCATGCAAGGGGCTGTTAGCAAGGCGCTTGCTCGTTGGAGCAGCGATGCTATGAATGCTGTGGACGAATGAGGATGCGTTGATGGAGTGGTTTAGCATAGTTCCCACCAGAACTATGCTATGCTAATGACCAGCGCATTGGACTTGACCCGATTTTGGGGGTCAAGTCCAACTACGTTGAGCGGCGTAAGAAGAAACGGAGGAGGAGAAGGTAGCTACACGAGGTAAGACCAAACAAAACGAAGCCAACCCCACTTGCATACACACCTGCAGGGTCTGCATCCGAAAGAATACCAACAAGAGTCGCGTATAAGGAAAGTAAGCAGAGGACATTAAAAGGGACACCGCTCAAGATGGCCATCCATTTTCGGGCACGCAATTCTTCTCCCTCAAAGGAACGACGAAGAAGGGAGGCAACAATGCGGGTAAAGGCGACACCAAGAATGATGTAAAAGATGAGAAGCAACACCCAGAGGAGAAGCAACAACCATCCATTTCTCATAAAACTCGGAGCGATTTGATCAAGCAATAGCAAAAATGCATCAAAAGCCAGGAAAATGCCCGTACACACCCCAAAAAACACGATGAAGGCCAAACCAAAACGGACAAGAAGGAAAAACAGACGTCTGTCGAGGGAGATTGGCCCAAGAGTTCTTTTCATAGGAGAATCCTTCCCGGATATTTTCTATCTATCATTCTGTCATTTAGCAGGTAAAATTGGCCACCCTGGTGAATACCGTTTGGTAGCTGAGCTCTCTTATTGAAGAGGATCGAGCGTAGCAAGTAGAGCGTATTCACCAGGGTGGCCATGAACCATAAACTGGTTCAAACGACAGGATTACATCGTACTACATGCACCGACTCCACCAGGTGGGGTCGCTGCTGGAGAGATCATCTGGCTCGGTGCCAGGAGCATGACCATGCCAATTCCAGGAGCCGTGTGGCTAACGGTCAGCGTCCCGGACCATTTGAAGACGTAGGTTGCGGTTGTCTGGCCGGCGGCGACCACCAGGGAAGTCGTGGCGCTGCTCGAGCGACCGTTGTTCGTGGTATATTGGAAAAGGATGGTGCCACCTGGACCCCCAGGGGCAAGAGTGAAGGTTGCCGTGTAGCTTTCCGTGAAGGTCGTACCACACCGATACCCACTCAGATTAGGGCCAGCCGATACTCCGATACTGGTAACTTGAAAGGGTGTCGATGATTTGGTGGTGCTGCTGCTGGGAGCGGGTGTATTGGAAGGCGTAGTGCCTGGTGTCGTCGTCGTCGCGGGTGTATTGGAAGGTGTCGCCGTTGTCGTGGAAGGCGTTGCAGTTGTCGTGGAAGACGTACTGTCTTTTATTGTCGTCGACGTTGTCGTTGTCGTTGTGCATGCGGCCAAAAGACCCATCAAAGCAATCAGAATGAACGCGCTCACAAATGATACTCGATAATTTTGTCTCATGAAATTTCTTTATCCTTTTTTTTATATATATAGAAAAGACTATAGATCTATCATAGAGGATCGTCGTGATGTCTGCCTATGAACTATTTCACAATTTGGCCGAAATTGCTGACGTCCCTACCCTTTTGTTCCTGGTGGATGAGAACGAGAGTATTTGTCGTGGTAGGACCCGTTGGTTTATCAGAGGACCGTGTGCTATAATATCTGAGTGAATAGGTCGGAATTGGTTCTTTTATCTCAATAGATCAATCCAATAGAAGGAGTGCGGCATCTGGAGTTTTATTTTCCATGTCGCGCGTGAGGATAGGAATAATGGCGGAAACGATAACTGCGGATATGATTATTCATGATGTGGTCACGAAATATCCTACAACGGTCAAAGTTTTTCATGGACATGGTCTCCCCTGTACAGCCTGTGCGGTTGGTGCACGCGAAAGTGTGGCGGGTGGTGCCCGTACGCACCGTTTTACCCCTGAGAAGCTTGATATGCTGGTGAAAGATCTGAATGCTTCTGTGAATGGTGAGCCGATCTCGGTTGCCCCCAAAAAAGCCCCTGTTGGACGTGGTATCCCCTTGACCATGGCTCCTGAGGGCGAGGACCGCAAGATCAAGAAGGTTATTGCCATCATGAGTGGTAAAGGTGGCGTAGGAAAATCTCTGGTCACAGGCCTGTTAGCTGTTTCATTGCGTCGGCAAGGATTGCGTGTTGGCATTCTGGACGGGGATATCACTGGCCCCAGTATTGCTCGTATGTTTGGCACAAAGGGGCAGCCCTCGAAATCCGCCACGGGCGGCATTGATCCATTGACCAGCAAGGGTGGTATCAAGGTTATGTCCATGAATATGTTTCTGGAGCATGAGAGCGATCCTGTCGTCTGGCGTGGTCCTATGATTTCCAGTGCCATCAAGCAATTTTATAGCGATGTTGACTGGGGTCAGTTGGACTATCTACTGGTGGACCTGCCTCCTGGCACATCTGATGCACCGATGACCGTGCTGCAATCGCTTCCGGTTGATGGCATTGTGATCGTTTCTTCGCCACAGATGCTCGCAACCATGATTGTAATGAAATGTATCAACATGGTACGTCAGTTGAAGGGCGTGATCGTGGGAGTCGTCGAGAATATGTCCTACTTTGAGACGCCAAACAATGAGCGCTACGAGATCTTTGGCCCCAGCAATGGCACCGAACTGGTCACCATGACCGGAGCACCCTTACTTGGTCAACTTCCCATCGATCCCAACCTGGCGTTGCTGTGTGATGCAGGGCGTGTTGAGGAATACTATGCTGACGCATACGAAGCCCTGGCCTCCAATTTTGTTAATACGTTGAAGATTAAACGCTAACTAATACCCCGAAATATATTAAATACGGTAGGGACTCGATTATATCGCGTCCGCAATTTATTGTATGGGTGGCGCCAGATCGATAAATCACGGACGCGATATAATCGCGTCCCTACCGTATTACGTTCATTAAGGAAGAATAGATGCCCGAATTACCAGAGGTTGAATATACCGCCCGCCAACTGCGTACCAGCATCGTCGGAGCAACGATCAGTCGCGTCCATGTGTTCTGGGAGCGAACTGTGGGACATCCGGACCTTGCCACATTTCTGCTAGAGGTCAGTGAGCGCCGTATCGAAGGTGTGCGCCGACGCGGAAAATTTCTGCTCATTGATCTGAGTGGCGATCTTTTCCTGTCTATCCATCGTCGTATGACGGGCAACTTTCTGCTGCTTCCTGCGGGCTGGCAGATTGATACAAGCTTGCGTACAGAGGATACTGTCACCTGGAATACGCGTGGCCCCATCTTTGTGCCTGAAAACGGAATTGAAAATTCTTATAATCGTGAAACCTTGTATTGTCGTATCTGCTTCGATTTGAGCGATGGGCGGCGTGTGCTCTTCACCGATCCCCGCAAATTTGGTCGTGTCGAACTCTGGTCCGCTGAGCGTGAGGTTGAAGCATTGAGAGGGTTGGGACCGGAACCATTTGGTTCTACTTTTACTGTGGAGTACCTGGCGGGTGAGCTTGCGCGGCGTAGAGTCGGCATCAAACAGGCGTTGCTTGATCAGACGCTTGTAGCTGGCGTAGGGAACATCTATGCCGATGAAGCGCTTTTTTTCGCATCCATTCATCCGCAGCGTCGTAGTGACTCACTGACCCCCATTGAGATCCGTTTATTGCATGAGGGCGTCGTCTCCGTACTCACATTGGGTATTGAACATGGTGGAACATCTTTTAACGACTATCGAGACCTCTGGGGAGAAGCTGGCGACAATTATAATCATGTGCATGTATATAAGCAGGCTGGCAAAGCCTGTCGGCGTTGTGGCTCACTCATCGAGCGCATCGTAATTGCTCAACGTAGCGCTCATTTTTGTCCAGGTTGCCAGAAGCTTATTGAGGTGTAAAAAATGCTGATGAGCATTGTACAGTTGTGCCCTTAATGGTGAATGAGACGCTGATAGTCGTCGGAAGCCCTGCTGGTTGTCGCCCTTGCAATGGCAATGTGAAGCTCACCATACCATCCGGATCGCTCATCGGGTTCGTCTCAAGTGTGACATCACCGCCTGCGAAATGGACCGTTGCAGCAGCAGTTGCTCCCTGGACGCCCTTAATGTTTTGTGTCAGCTTTGCCAGTACTAAAATCGTGCTGAACGTATTAGGGGCATTGTTTGATGCCCAGGCTCCACAGCGATAAGGTGGGACTGTAGGAAGTGGCGTCGCCTGCGTCTGAAATGTTTTACCAATAGTCACCGTCTGCTGTGGTTTGATCTGGTTGACCGTGGGTCCACAGGCTGTGACGAGCAAAAGTAGACAGATAATAGCTATCGTTCCTAATGTCAATGGAAGGAATCTTTTGCATTCTCCCTCCATCACAGGTGACCCCCCTACGCCTGCTCCAGGATCGTTTTGTGTGTTTATCAAGAATTGAATTATGTTCATAGTCTTTCACGATATTTCCTCCCAACCTTGCAGGGATGGAGGGAAGGCCGTTCCTCTTTTATCTACTTGCTCATACCTGGAAAGGGGTGAGCGCTTGTGACAGATCCTCTTATCAAATCTCCAACAAGGGATAAGCATAGTATAGTTGTTGCCTTGCCGCTTTGTCTAGAAGGGTGTGTTTTATGGGCCTTTCGGTGATTTTGCGCCATAATTGTTCGCTACCCTCTTGTTTGATCCCGTATGATCGTGTATAATGAGCATTGGGGCAGGAAAAGCATGTTTCTCGTTGCTACATAAGATAACAGAATTCACGTATATCTTGTGCTATCCATATAAAAAAGTTGATTGACATGAGGAGTAACAAAGGCATTGCATCGATAAGTACGTCTCTATTGATTCTTTCTCGTAGGGGGAGAGGCATGAGCGGCATTCTTCTGCTGGTGGCTTGCTGATAAGGCAATGACTGTGTTAGACTGAGAGGGCTACGGGATTTGCAGGTCATCAATGGATAAATTTCGAAAGGTATGTGTTTTTGTGAATCATGAGGCAAACGAGCAGTTGGAGCTTTTACAACAGTTGCTCAGTAACGGACAATTTGGATATATGGATAAAGAGATCTGGCAGCAGAAACAGGCGACTACGCGACTAGACGAAACGGAGCAAACGTCCGGCTTTCAACAAGAAGCACAAGACGCAACACCTGGAAGTTCTTCATCGGTAGTTGAGACGCGTCCTGATAGTGGGCGTGAGCGGAGAAAGGGTGCGCCAGAAGTCATTTTTGGAGAGACGAAGGAGACTGCGCAGATCATTGCCATGGCGCAGGGATTGTTGGCTGGAACGGGGCGAGCAATCATTAGCCGAATACCTTCTTCATCTATCGCACCGATTCGAGAAGCGTTTCATGCATATACTGTTCGTATGCGTGAGGCGGCTCATGCAATGGTCATTTATCGTCCGGAATATGTGCGACGGAGTACTGGGGGGCATGTCGGGTTGATCAGTGCGGGTACTTCTGATATTCCAATGGCGGAGGAGGCAGCTCTTATTTCGGAAGAGATGGGTTGTCGTGTGACGTGTATCTATGATGTAGGGGTTGCGGGTTTGCATCGCTTGATGCTTCCGTTGAGCGATCTACTCACCGATGGCGTTGATGTAATTATTGTTGCTGCTGGCATGGATGGAGCCTTACCATCAGTGGTTGCAGGGCTGGTTCCTGTTCCTGTTATCGGGTTACCGACATCGATTGGTTATGGGTTAGGTGGCAAAGGTGTTGCCGCTTTGCTCTCGATGTTGCAAACGTGTGCGCCGGGTCTTTCAGTTGTGAACATTGATAATGGCGTTGGTGCAGGTATCACGGCTGCACTGATTGCTAATCGAGTGGCGCAGGCGCGAGGACATCAAACGCAGTAGGGAAGCAGCGAGATGTTCTGGTTAGAATGTCTCATCGCTTTGTTGTATGTTGGGTACATGTGGGTGTAAGAAGATTAAGAGAGGCGGAACTTTCTATGGCAAACAACAAACGTGGACCAGAACCGGGATCACAAAAAGCGAAACATGGTGGTCAGGCTGTACGAGAGAAGTACGGGCCGGAATTTTATTCCAGGATCGGTAAAAAAGGTGGTGAAACTGTCAAGGAGAAGCGCGGACCACAATTTTATGCTGAAATTGGGAAAAAGGGTGGCGAATCAACGAAACGTCAACAGGGATCTGAGTTTTACTCGAAGATTGGGAAAAAGGGCGGTGAGCGCGGGCGAACTACCTCTGAACCAAAAGAGTAACGGGTAAAGTCGTAGCGAAAGAACAGGGCAACAACTTTCAACTATTGCCCTGTTCTTTACGGAGTAGCTATCGGTCGTAACGTTTCAAAAACGGTGGGACATCGATGCTTTCATCATCCTGATCATTGTTGCGTCTGGCCTCTTCATGTCGGCGTCCCATGTTACGTAAGCCGCGCAGGTCATCTAGACTACGTTGCTGTCTCCCTGGTGGGGGATTAGCTGGACGCAGCGGTGGCGGTAACCGTGTCGGCGGTGGCGTAATTGGTGCCGGAGGACTCGGTTCTATTGGCGCTGATCGCGCTGGGAACGTTGACCTTGCCGGAGCGGGAGGTTGTTGCGCTGGAAGTGCATTTCTCCCACTGGTTCCAGTCATACGTGCCTGTTGTGGTGTGCGCTCTATGTGAATGGCCGGAATGCGTGTTGTGTGCATTTCTTCCATGCCCGCAGCAATCAAGGTTACCCGCAGCGTATCTTGCAGACCTGGATCAATCACCGCACCAAACGTGATATCCGCAGCATGATCGATAGCCTCGCCAATACGTTCAGCGATCTCGTTGACCTCAAACAGGGTCATGTCTTCGCCACCGCTGATATTGAAGAGAACGTTTCGGGCACCACGAATGGTAACGTTAAGGAATCCGCCTGCTACAGCCTCTTCGGCTGCTTGCTGGGCGCGATTACGTCCGCTCCCCTGTCCGATACTCATCAGAGCAGTGCCAGCTTCCCGTAAGACGCTACGCACATCAGCGAAGTCAACGTTGATCATACCGGGCACGTTGATCACTTCAGCGATGCCCTGGACGCCCTGGCGCAGTACATCGTCGGCAACCTTAAACGCATCTGAGAGATTCTGATCGCGTGCAATCGTTGAGAGCAGGCGATCATTGGGCACGGTAATCAGTGCATCGATCTCTGCTGCCAGTTCCATCAGTCCTTGTTCTGCGACGCGACGACGACGCGATCCCTCAAAGCTAAATGGTAGGGTCACGATACCGATAGTGAGTGCGCCCAGTTTTTTCGCAATTGAGGCAACGACGGGGGCAGCGCCCGTTCCCGTCCCTCCACCCATGCCAGCGGCGATGAAGACCAGATCGGCATCGCCCAAAGCGGCACGGATCTCAGCAGTGCTTTCGGTTGCCGCACGCATTCCGACAGCAGAATTTCCGCCAGCTCCCAGACCCCTGGTATGATGTTGTCCAAGGCAAATGCGATTGGAGACAGGCGAGAGAGCGAGTACCTGGGCGTCAGTATTCATGGCAATAAAGCGTACGCCACGTACTTTTGTCGCGATCATACGATTGATCGCGTTCATGCCACCACCGCCGACGCCGGCAACAACAATATCGACATGATGTTGTGCCTCCATCAGCGAGTCTTGCTCTGATGAGAGAAGAGTATGTTTTTGTGTGTCTTCCTCAGTATTTCGTTGTTCCCAGGCGTTGTGTTGCTCGGGCGTGGGAATATTCCCTTCCTCTACCTCGTGGCGGAGTATCGCCCATTGGTCGCTCTGGTCATATGTATCTGGCCTGATCCCCGTTTTTTCTACCCATTGCTCTGGGGTGGTATCTCGTTTGTATGCATCGTGGGACATTGGCTGTTGCATGCGCACCCCCATTCCATAAAAGCTCTCCATCCGCATTGTAACAAAAGTGTCAAGTGTATAGGTTCTATGCGGTTTTGTGTCAATGGTTGTTTGTCTGTCTACTACTTATGGTAACGTATCAGCGAGGGGAAATGCGACATATCTAAAAGGGGGAAATAGTGTGCTATGTTACATAACACACATCTGATGGAGGTGATTAGAGAATATCTCTGTACACTTCCACCAGAATTGTGTAAGAAAGAAGGTATTAAGAGAGAGTTTTGCCAGATTTAGCGGCTTTCTTTTCTCTTTGTGCTTCTTTCTTTTGCTTGTTTGATTTAGGTGCAGCTTTCTGTACCTTTTTTTGTTCTTTATCGGCCACGATACACCTCTCTTGATCGCGCTTTGTACGTCTTCCATGAGCTTCCATGGATAATGTTATTGTACCAGATTTTGTTACATGATGGATAGTGTTGGTAGAAATCAGCTCTCTGTCCAACAAATTCTCTGTTCAAGAGTGATGATACTGTTGCTGCAAACTCTTTTCCTCGTGTGTGGCTATGGCATGTGTAATCATACGTAGGACGCTGCCGATATCCATTGGTTTGCGAAGTTGATAAATACCGCGTTGTTCCAGCTCTTTGACTGGTAAGGTCGCGCTCATCATAATGGCTGGTACGCCCCTGATCGCTTCTTTTTCTTGCAGCCGATCGTATAGCTCCAGACCATTAACGCCTGGTAAGCGGTAGTCAAGGAGCAGAAGACAGGGATTCATCTCTGGTGCCTGCTCTAACGCAACTTTACCATTATCGATCACGTTTGTATGATACGGCGTTTCCTCTTCAATGAGTTGTTGCAGGAACTGAGCGATATCGGCATCATCTTCGACTATCAAGATCGTAGTATTCCGTGGACTCTGTGCCGCCGGTGGAATAAACTCCTGTGGCATGAAACACTCCTTCGCAATGGATGAGAATTGCAAGTAACGCTACCTCTTATTTTAACGAATGGCACCCTGGATTAGTGACGGGTGAGTATGTACTAGTTATACATAACTGTGCATCATTGAGCAAGCCTCTTTCAGACCTTTTTTAGCGCTCTGGGGGTAATCCAGTCCATTTCGTCTCATTATCAGGAGGTTGGAAGGTGGCAAAGGCATCCAGTAATTCGCCTGGCGTCTCTTTTTGGAGTAGGAGGTGTGTATGAAATGGACGAATAAAGCCTTCTGTAGTGGCATGGGTGACCAGCGCCAGCAACGGTGTAAAGTAGCCTTCAACATTGAGTAGTCCGATGGGCTTTTTGTGCAGGCCGATCTGCGCCCAGGTTGTGATCTCAAACAACTCGTCAAAGGTGCCATATCCGCCTGGGAGTGCGATAAAGCCATCTGCCAGATCAGCCATCAGGGCTTTGCGTTCATGCATCGTGCCGACCTCGTGTAGTGCGCTCAGATTGGCGTGCGCGACCTCCCGTACAAACAAACCTTTGGGAAGAACTCCAATTACCTCGCCACCTCTGTCTCTCATTTCATCGGCGATGGTGCCCATTAATCCAACGCTTGCCCCTCCATAGACCATGCCTATCCCTCTTTCAACCAGTGCCTGTCCCAATAGACGTGCTGCCTGTTGATACTCTGGACGAATACCCGCATTTGATCCCGCGAAGACACAGATACGACTCATACAACAGTCCCTTTCTACGTGAGGAAATTCATAGTAAGCATAATAGCATATGACCTGGCTCTCTTGCACCCTTTCCATGCTTTATGTTGGGGAGGGGCAGGAACAACGCGCGGCTTTCTTCCAGCCATGTTGTACAATACAATAAAATAATGAAGCAATCGAACCATAATCATCAGGAGCATTAATGGACGCACTTATCTTCGACTTTGACGGCCTTATCCTCGACACTGAAGTATCCGAACTCCAATCCTGGCGCGAAATCTATACAGAATACAATGCCGACTTGCCGCTAGAGCAATGGGCAACATGTATTGGTAGTGGCCTCGATTCTTTCGATCCCGTTGGCTTTCTCGAAGCCCAGATCGGTCGCCCCGTCGAACGAAACGCTATTCTGGCCCGGCGGCGCAAACGTCGTCTGGAGCTACTCGCCGCTGAAGTTCTCCTTCCCGGTGTAGAAACATACCTGCACGATGCGAAACGGCTGGGAATGAAGATTGGACTCGCCTCCAGTTCCTCGCGCGAATGGGTCTATGGTCATCTCACGCGCCTCGGCATCCGTGATTTCTTCGATGTTATAAAATGTGGCGATGAGGTTGCACACAAAAAGCCTGACCCTGAACTCTACCTCGCCGTCCTCTCGGCCCTCAACGTACATGGGGATCAGGCGATTGCGTTGGAGGATTTTCCCAATGGCGTCCTGGCGGCCCAACGTGCAGGTATTTTCTGTGTTGCCATTCCCAATCCCGTTACCAGCCAGCTCGACCTTGCCCACGCTGACCTGCACCTGCAATCATTGGCCCTGATGCCCCTTGAGGAGTTGATTGCTGAAGTGGAGAAGAGGCGCAAAACCGTTTCTGCGGGATAATATATTATAAAAATGGGATATGGGGAACACGGGATAATGAATGGCACCCGTACACCATTATAGGGATGGGTTTTGTTGGATGATGGCGGGTATTGTTTGCGGCGGCGATAGGTAGATATACACATTGGGGGAACAAGTGCCGCATCGCCGCATTGCCGCGTGGATCGGCCTGTGGAGGGCGTTGACAGATGCGGCACTCCCTATTATACAGGTGCCGCATTGAGAAGAGGTGCCGCATTGGGGAGAGAGATGGACCAAGTGCCGCATTGCCGCGTGGATCGGCCTGTGGAGGGATTTCACAGATGCGGCACCCCCTCTCCACAAGGTGCCGCATTGGGCACGGAAGGTGCCGGATGAGGAGCACGGAATTATAAATTGCTTCCCTACACTGGTACATGTTTATAATTCCGTGCTTACCCCTATATAAAAAATAGGAGGCAAATAATAGATTGCCCCCTATATATATTATGCACAATAATTATATAAAAAGTCAATAGCAGTGTCGAATACGAATAAACACATATATTAACAAAGGAAGAAAATAACTGGTGTAGGGGTGCCATTTATAAACCCGGCTTCCCATGCGGCACCCCTTTGTCAATGCGGCACCTGTATACTAGGGAGTGCCGCATCTGTCAACGCCCTCCACAGGCCGATCCACGCGGCAATGCGGCGATGCGGCACTTGTTCCCCCAATGTGTATATCTACCTCTCGCCGCCGCAAACAATACCCGCCATCATCCAACAAAACCCATCCCTATAATGGTGTACGGGTGCCATTCATTATCCCGTGTTCCCCCTACCAAATCCCCATCCTGGCGTGTAGAATGGATAATAACACAGTTGGGGAAAGATAGCCCAGATTGAAAGATCATCCCCCCAAAAAGGAAGGACCAAATGACTCAAACCTCTCCCTGGTGGCACCATGGCACGATTTATCAAGTCTACCCACGTAGTTTTAAGGATAGCAACGCCGATGGTGTGGGCGACCTGCTTGGGATCACCCACAAACTCGACTACCTGCAATGGCTCGGCGTCGATGCGCTCTGGCTCTCACCCATCTATCCATCACCGATGGCGGACTTCGGCTACGACATCTCCAATTATACCGATGTCGATCCCATCTTCGGCACGCTGGCAGACTTTGATACCTTGATCCAGCAGGCGCACAGCCGCAACCTCAAAGTTATCCTGGATTATGTGCCCAATCACACATCCGATGAGCATCCCTGGTTCCAGACTGCGCGTGCCAATCGTACCAACGATAAGCGCGATTGGTATATCTGGCGCGACCCTGCACCCGATGGCGGGCCTCCTAATAACTGGGTTGCCATGTTTGGTGGGCCTGCATGGCAATTTGACGAGCAGACGGGCCAGTATTATCTGCACCTGTTCGATGTCAAGCAGCCCGACCTCAACTGGCGCAATCCTGCCGTGCGTGAGGCGATGTTTAACGTGCTGCGCTTCTGGCTTGATCGTGGCGTTGATGGCTTCCGCGTCGATGTGCTCTGGATGCTCATTAAAGACGATCAGTTCCGTGATAATGTCATGAATCCAGCCTGGAAGCCCGGCGATCCTCCTTACCAACGTCAGTTTGCAACCTACACCGAAGACCAGCCGGGCATGCATGACATCGTGCGCGATATCCGCACCCTTATCGATTCCTACGGTGAGCGCGTATTTATTGGCGAACTCTATCTCCCCCTGCACGTCCTGATTCAATATTATGGCGAGGCGTTGGATGAGGCGCATCTGCCCTTCAATTTCCAGTTGGTGACCATGCCCAATTGGAATGCATCTGCGGTTCGTAAGATCGTTGATGACTACGAGTATGCGTTACCACCGGGTGCGTGGCCGAACTGGGTGCTGGGCAACCATGATCGTCCACGTCTCGCCACACGTGTCGGTCGAGCGCAATCACGCGTAGCACAGATGATGCTCCTGACATTGCGTGGCACCCCAACCTGTTACTACGGTGACGAACTGGGCATGCAGGATAGCTTCGTCCCGCACGAACTGATGCATGATCCGCAGGGGAAAGATAATCCAGAGCATAGCCGTGATCCGATTCGCACGCCAATGCAGTGGGATAGCAGTGCCAATGCGGGTTTCTGCTCGTCTGATGTGACTCCCTGGTTGCCTGTTGCACCTGACTACCAGGTCTACAATGTGACCGCCGAGCAGAACAATCCCCACTCGTTCCTGACACTGATACGCCGCCTGTTAGAATTGCGTCGCTCGTCTCCTGCATGGACGATTGGCTCTTACCAATCCCTTGATCAGGATAACGCTGCCTGCTTTGTCTATCAACGTGAGCAGGATGGGGTGCGTTATATTGTCGTGCTCAACATCTCTTCTCAAGAGCAGGTGGTGAAATTGCCTGAATTGGGGTATGGGCGCATCGTGCTCTCGACGCACATGGATCGCGAGGGGAATATTGATCTGGGTGAGGTGCATTTGCGTGGGGATGAGGGGCATGTGATTGAAGTGACATCTGCATAAGATAATCTTGATAGCAGGATCAACTCTAGAACGCATGGTAGAACTCCTACTGATAACATAGCGATCTATCTTCAGGGGTATAGAGTTAATCCTGCTATCTTTTTGTTTTGGGTCTCCCTTCTTGCGGGTGAACAGGAGTCGATAAATCAAGGTTGATAAATCCCGGACGCGATAGAAGCTAGTCCCGACCATAGTGTTGTTCTACGTCAAAAAGATACGTGTCATTTCTATTGACATTTTGTTGTATGTATGCTATATTATGTACGTGTTAGCAAACATAATAACGAAGGAAGGCAAGACTACTGTATGCAGGAAAACGTCATTTATAATCGTTTGCCCGTGTTGCGTGCTGAACGCGGCCTGTCTCGGCAGGATTTAGCTAAAGCTCTGGGTATCAATTACCAGACAGTTGGCTACCTGGAACGTGGTGAGTATAATCCCAGTCTTGAGCTTGCCTTTAATATCAGCGAGTTCTTTGGTTTGCCGATAGAAGCCATCTTTTCGCGTAAGCCATTTCGACCGTTAAGTGAAGAAATGTACCAGCAAAATCGTCAATAACTTCCAAGGAGAAAAAACATGAAGATGCATAATAATGAAACCGTTTTCGAGAACTTCAATGCACCAGATAGACAGTCACCCATGAACGCACGGATGCTCGCGGTTGTGCTCATCGTCCTTCCTTGTCTCATGATCGTTTTTGGATTGTTTATAGATGCGTTGATTGGATCGAGTAATACAAATTTCGTATACCTGCTATTCTTCATTCCTACAGCGATGGTTCTCTTGAACCGCCTTCTCCTCAAAAACAATTCTTCTCAGCTTAGAATTGCTTCAAGGTGGACGCTGAAATCGTATGAGGAAAGTATCGCAGGACTCGACGAGCGTGAGAGGCGGGTCATAGATCAGGCCTACCGGATGTCCTACCGAACCATTGCGTTGATTTGCGGGCTGGCAATTACTGGTGTATTCGCCAATATTGATATATGGCACCTGACCTATCATCCTGGAAAAATCGGGGTCTTCTTCATCCTGTTAGGTATAATTGACCTGGTATCCTACTTGCCAACAGCCATCGTTGTCTGGAATGAAAGGGTCTAACCAGCGTTTTCACGTTAGCCTCCACGGGCCGACGAAGCGTAGGTAGGGGCGTCGTTTACAAGCCTGTGGAGGAGACTTACCAGATTATCGTAAACGATAAGAATAATATGGCATGATCATATCAGCAAGCTACAAAACCGACATCCCGACCTTCTACGGCGAGTGGTTCATGAACCGCTTGCACGCAGGTTATTGCAAAATGGTTAATCCCTATGGGGGCCAGATCTACACCATCGACCTCTCGCCAGAGCAGGTCGATGGGTTCGTGTTCTGGACCAAAAATATTGGGCCATTCCTCCAATACCTGCCCGAAATACAACAACCTGGCTACCCTTTTCTGATCCAACATACCATCAACAATTACCCCGTCGAACTGGAAACCAGGGTTATCAATTATACCCACACGCTCGCTGCGATGCGCCAATTAGCCCACGAGTACGGTCCTCAATGCCTCATCTGGCGCTACGATCCCATTCTCTTCACATCGCTAACACCGCCTGATTGGCACCGTTCTAACTTTGCGAAGCTGGCGACCGAGTTGGAAGGTGTCACCGATGAGGTAGTTATCTCGTTTGCCCAGATTTATCGCAAGACCGGGCGCAATTTACGCGAGGCAGCCCAGCAATCAGGCTTTACCTGGCGCGAACATAATCCTGAAGACCCAGATTTTATGGCGACCGCTCGTGCACTAGCTGCTGACCTGGCCCGGATTGCCGCCTCGCACGGGATGCAGTTGCGTGTATGCTCACAGAAAGCTTTCTTAGTGCCTGGTCTGATTGAAGAGGCAAGCTGTATCAATGCCGAACGCCTGGAACGTGTAGCCGGGCATCCTCTGCTCAATAAAGCGCGGCAGAAGGGCAATCGCAAAGAATGTGCCTGCGCCGCCTCAAAAGATATCGGAGCATACGATACCTGTCCTCATGGCTGCGTCTATTGCTACGCCGTCCAGAGGCGTGCTGTGGCCTTACAGCGCTATAAAGAACATGATCCACAGGGTGAGTTTCTCTTTCCGCCTGTTGGCCTGCCTGTCGAGGAAGAACAGCCTTCCTCTGTTGTAATTCCTGTCGCGACAGTGCGCAAAGCAGCTTCTCGTACGCGTAATACTCTAAAAAGTAGCAAAATGGATGTGCTTCAAGAGAGACTTTTTTGATATTAATTACTAGTTGCTTTCTCTTGTAGTGAGAGAATTGGATGTTTGTAAGATACGTAATCAGTCGCTATTGGATGTGTAGGGTTGTAGCCTTTCTGTGCTATTCTCTCTGCGTGAGATGATCAAATGAGCACAATTACTAAAGGAAAGGTTAGATCATGGGACTGACAATTACGCAGGTTGATGCATTTACTAACACACCTTTTGGGGGCAATCCCGCCGCTGTCTGTGTCTTACCGGAGGAGCGCGATGAACGCTGGATGCAGAGTGTTGCCGGTGAGATGAATTTGTCCGAGACCGCCTTCCTCTTGCGCCAGGGCGATGGCTTCAATCTGCGCTGGTTCACGCCGCTCGTTGAGGTTGATCTGTGTGGGCACGCCACCCTTGCCAGTTCGCACGTTTTGTGGGAAGCGGGCATCCTACAACCAGATCAGCAGGCACGTTTTTTCACCCGTAGTGGTCTGCTCACGGCTGAGCGGCAGCAGGACTGGATCGAACTCAATTTTCCTGCTACACCCGTAGAAGCGACGGACGCGCCATCTGGTCTCCTACAAGCGTTGGGTGTCAATGCAACGTATGTGGGGAAGAACCGCTTCGATTACCTGATCGAGGTTGCCTCAGAGGATATTTTGCGCGGCATGCACCCTGACTATTCGCGCCTGCTGACGCTTTCGACAAGAGGCGTTATGGTCACCAGTCGGGCCAGTACAGCCGGTTATGATTTTGTCTCACGTTTCTTTGCGCCTGCTGTAGGCATCAATGAAGATCCAGTGACTGGTTCGGCCCATTGCAGTCTTGCGCCCTATTGGAGTGCGAAACTGGGGAAAGAGGCGCTCATGGCCTATCAAGCCTCTGCACGAGGTGGTATCATTCGTACCCGTGTTGATGGCGATCGGGTGAGGTTAGCGGGACAGGCCGTCACTGTATTGCGTGGTGAACTGGTATAGACACTATCCATATCCCTCGTGGTCATAATGCTACCTGCCTGGATCATTTCTGGTCATTGAAACGTGCTAAATTCAGTATATGAAATGTATGGAATGGTCTCACAAAAAGGCAGGTAGCTATGAAAAAAGTAGAGATTGAGAATAAACGTACCCTTTTTAAGGATGTCTTCACGATCACAGAGACGAACCTGCGCTTTGAACAGTTCAAGGGAGCAATGAGCGATACTGTGCGCCGTCTGGTCTTTGAGCGTGGTGACTCGGTGGCGGCACTGCTCTTCAATCGAGATACGCAGCGTGTGATTTTGACGGAGCAATTCCGCTTTCCAACCTATGAAAAAGGTCCGGGCTGGCTGTATGAGGTGGTGGCTGGGATGATCGACAAGGGTGAACAGGCCGAAGATGCCATGCGGCGCGAGATACGCGAAGAGATCGGCTATCAGACGCATGAACTCACGCATATTGCAACGTTTTATGTCTCGCCAGGTGGATCATCTGAGCGCATCATGCTGTATTATGCTGAAGTTAGTGATGCTGATCGCATCTCTGCAGGTGGTGGTCTGGCATCTGAGCATGAAGATATCCGCCAGATTGATCTGCCATTGCCCGAACTATGGAATGCGTTGGAAAACAATGCAATTCTTGATGCCAAAACGTTGATTGCTGTACAGTGGTTAAAGAACCGTCTGAAAGGCTAGATTTTAGAATTTCCAGCATGCAAAACGAGTTGACATTACAAGAGATTTTTGTTAGTATTGTGTTGATGCACTAGTAGCTCAATGGATAGAGCACTTGACTTCGGATCAAGGGGTTGCGGGTTCAAGTCCTGCCTGGTGCGCTTTTTATGCTCTTTTTTTAATTCTCTCAATGGCGTGCCTCTCTAATGATCCCTCCATAAAGAGTAAAGAAGATAGAAAAACATGGTACCCATTTGTATGTATGGGTGCCATGTTTTTCTATCTTATGAGGATCAACGCAAGAACAAGCAATACTAACTGTTATTATTAGAATTGACGGTATCCTTGGTCGTACTGGCAACGTCTTTGCCTGTACTTTTCACTTCTGACGCAGCATTCTGTCCGATGGTGCCCAGATTGCTTGCGGAACTCTTCACGGTGAAGGCGGCCTGTTGAGCGTAGTCCTTCAAGTTGCTGGCGGTCTGTGAGACACGATCCGTTACTTGCTGTTTGTAGGTATCCAATTGCTCATTCTCGGGGAGGTAGCCACGCATCTCTGAGGCACGATCACTGATCAGTCGACGCATCTCTTCGCCGCGCATAGGTGCTACAACCAGGCCAATACCTACACCAAGGAGAACCCCTTTAACAAAACTATTCATCTGTAAACATCCTTTCCTATTTTTACTCTATGTGACGGGCAGCCCATAGCTTTTTTATATAACCTTACTGAATGTGATACGGGTAACGCTAGCAAGAAGTTTCAAGGATACAGCCTCTTCTCATTACTGTTGGTGATCTTAACTGAAGATTATGGTAAATCGTAGCGAAACACGAGCATGTCACGGATCTGGATTCCATGTTCAGATACAGGCGGCTGAATATAGGCAAAATAGTCACGCCTGATCGCATGCATACGAAAGCCACATTTTTGATAGAAGACGATGTTCTCCAGGGAAGCATTCGCCGTGCCAACAAGCAGCGAATGTCCTCTACGCCTGGACAACTCATCCTGTAAGCTATGTATGATCTGTTTCCCATAGCCATAACCTCGCAGAGACGCCGCGACCGCGATGTACAGAATTTCGCTGGGATCGTCTTCTTCCCAACGTACGACGGCGGCACCCACAAGCTGATCATCCAGCCAGCCGGCATACGCTGTACAGGTCGGGTCAAGAAGCGCCGTACGAATACGTTCCTCACCCTCTTCGGCATCCAGAAGCATTGGAAGTAGAAATAGCGTTTCACTACCTGGAAGCGCTTCAAGTCTCAAGGGCATGCTGTTTTATCCTTTTAAAGCGATAAGCATCTCTATGTATCCCACAAAAGATGCATAGGGGCCAACATAAGGAATCTCTTTTAGCAATTCCTGCAAACGTTCAGTCGTAAATCCACGACGCGTCAATGTACCGAGCCATTCACGAGCTTTGCGCACGCGTTGCCTATCATTTTCGCTGAGAGGCTGCTCTTCCAGTCCACGCCCATAATTATAGCGTCGCAGCAGATCAGGATCGAGTAGGTAAGAGCGTAACAGGGGGAGAATAACGCTGTAAAGTGCTTCCTCACTCATATTCTGACGCAGATACGCTTCCAGATGTGACACGTCAGGCGTGGTAGCGGTGCTCAGGGTTTGCAAGAGCTTTATACGAGCTTCCATCGAGGTACGCACAGGATGCAGAAAATAGGCCTGCTCGTCAAGACGAACTTCCGCGAGTGAGCTGATCAATGTTGCGCCATAACCAAGGCGACCGACCCAACCATCGAGTGTGGGTGCACCGTGTTGTCTGCCGTTTTGCCATTCCTGGGCCAGGATACGTGCGATGGGCCAGCGCAACCAGGCCCGAGGAGGCGTAACCTGCGGATCAAGAAACAGTATCTCACGTGCCATCACAAGAATAGCTTCGATAAACGCTTCCTGTTTCTCACGCCGATTGGTGCCAATAATCCAGGTATCGATAATGCCAGCTTTGCGGTATGCTTCATGGCGATGTTTCCATTCCTCTATTTCGAGGGGTGCACATTGAAATTCAACTGCCCAGCGTCGTCCATCGGAGTGTGCCACAAAGATATCGGCGATGCGATTGGGTTCGGGCAGGCGTTCTTCCAATGTCACCTGAGCGGTGGGGAATTGGTCGCGCAGCCACTGTGCAAGTACCGCTTTGCCGCGCATGTGACGCATCAATTCGGCCTCAGTACTCCATGTGCACTCGCCTTTTTGATGGGCGAAATGCAGTTGTGTACGCTTCTCAGCTCCACCGCGCACATGCACGATGCCGCGACAATTGGGACAATAGAGCAAGCGATCACGCGACCAGCTTTGCAGTTGTGCAAGTGGCGTCTCTTCCGCAATGGCCGGACGCCCATCCGGACCATAGGCAACCAGCATGGCACCATCCTTCTAGCAAAGAAAGGAACATTCGTACTAGCGAAAGTATAACATTTTTCCTTTGGCGGGAAAAGCGCAGATCAATGTTGTTTGAGCCATCGCGCCATCTTTTTTTCATCTCCAATCAGGTAAAATTTGTTATATGCTTAATAGAAGATTATTTGAGGAGGGTAGAGGAAGTCAATCAAAAACACATATTGCTTACTGATCTTTGTCGTGATACCTCGTTAAAGTGATCTTTAAAAAACAGGGGGAAATACTATGTCAGATATGATCGACCAACACTATATGCTAACTCGACCAGTACAAGACAGCCTCCAATCTCGGCGCACGCATACAACTCCATGAACGTTTCAGCACCAATCCAGTTAATTTGCAGCACTGGGTTTTTGACCAGTTCGACCTTGTGCCCAGCGCCCACATCCTCGAACTTGGATGCGGCCCTGGGACACTCTGGCAAAAAAATCTCGAACGTATTCCTCTCACCTGGAAAATTACCCTGTCAGATTTTTCGGCTGGAATGGTCCAGGAAATTCAGCGCAACCTGCCCGTAGATGACAAACGTTTCTCCTTCCAGGTCATTGATGCGCAAGCCATTCCCTTTGGCGATAACTCCTTCGATGCTGTTCTGGCAAACCATATGCTCTATCACGTGCCAGATCTATCCCAGGCTCTGTCAGAGATGCGACGTGTATTACGCCCGCAAGGAAAATTTTATGCAACCACAAATGGTAGTGCGCACCTTCAGGAAATCAGAATGTTTATGCAGCAAGCGGGCTTTGGTAATAGCAATGGTGTAATGGGTTTTGAAGATGGTGCGTTCAGATTAGAGAATGGTTTAGAGTTGCTGGCCTCCTGGTTCTCGCAGATCGAGTTGCGGCACTTTGAGGGTGATCTCGCCGTCACCGAAACTGAGCCAATCGTTGCCTTTATCCTTGCCAGTGTCAAACCTGAGACCATCAACGAGCAAAGGGTGAGGACACTACGTATGTTGATAGATCAGGAATTGGTGCAGCATGGCGTTGTGCACATTACGAAGGATACGGGGATTTTTATTGCTGATGGACCGGAGCAATAACACCGTCAACGGCTAAGAGGTGCGGTTCACAACATTGGCTCCAGCAAATGACGTGAATGTGTATCGAATGCCCGTAACGTCGCAAATAGGGTAGGGACCCGGTTGACCGCGTCCGCAATTTATCGACCTGGGGCCACCATCCATAAATGGCGGACGCGGTCAACCGGGTCCCTACCCTATTACGTGTATTTACTGATATTTGAAGCACCAATTTGGGAAAACCCTCATTTGTTGGAGCCAATGGGTTCACAAGCCCGTTGCATCTCCCTTCCTACCCGGCTTGAGCAACAGGATCAACAACGGAGCTGTTCCCAACAGGCACAGGCTGGCGACAACACCAAAACGACCTGCAACAAAACCAGTAATAGAAGGCAACACAATCTCAAAAGGCGTGCCAAGGCTGGCAACGGCTCGCACCGTCCCTGATCGTCCTGGAAAGCGCTTGTATGCCTCAGCCGAGGCAATGGGATATAATCCTGCGACAGCCACTCCAAGGAAAAAGAGCATCACGCCAGCCCATAGTGTGGAGCGTAGCGTCAGAAAGCCTATCATACTGGCGATGACAAGTAATGCTAGCCATGTGAGTAACCGTTCAGGCATGATACGCTGCAAAAGTACGCGATCAAGCACAAAAAGACCCAGAAATCCTCCGATCATATGGAGCGCGATGAGTATCCCGATCGTACTCGTATTTACAGAAAGCACATCCCGTAAATAGAAGGTTGCATAGACGATAAAAATCTCATCTGTCATCATCGGAATCAGCGAGAGTATGCTCCAGCGTATCAGTTCAGTATCACGTAGCGCTTCACGTAACCCATCGAATAGCCGAACGAATGGCGCATCCTCTTCATCACCGTTGTTTTGAACAGTGCGTGGAAAGCGTTGTACACCAAGAATACAGGCCATGGTGAGACAGGCAATACAGGCGATCCAGCAGAGGCGGGACCAACCAGCCCCCTGGATAAGAATAAGGGAAACAAGGATTGGTCCCAGTAGATCACCAATGCTTGCCATAATCGTCCAACGCGTCATCGTGTGTGCACTTTCCTGCGGATTTTGATTGATAAGCTCCGCCTCTGCTAAACCGATTGCTGCACTGTCCGAGACGTAGATCAAAGCGAACGCACCGAGCAGGAGCACAAAATTATGGGTAGCTGCCATAAGGGCAAAACCACCTCCAAGGAGTACTAATCCGCCCAGAATCCAGTAGCGCTTTGCATAACGATCACCCAGGAGATTAATCAATGGGTCAAGTAGCAGGGAGGCCAGCGCACCTATACCGAAGAGCAAACCTATTTGCGTATAGTCAAGCCCCAATTGCTTATTTGCCAGTGGAAGCCCAATGGAGAGAAAGCCGGAAATTACCTCATCCAGCAAGGGGGCACTGAATAAGGTGAGACGTAAGAGTGAGGTCGCTTTCAACTGGGAAGTGATGAGACGGTGTAACATAAAAAGGATAATCCTCTCTGTATATTATAAGGCAATGACAGTGTTGGGGAGTCATCATTGTCCAGAGAGGAGGCGCACGAATATTAGGGACACTCTCATATGAGATTGCCCAGAAAGAAGGCTTCTTGTCAGGAAGCAGGCATATTAGATTGCCGCGAAAACTAGCAGCTTAGCAGGGACTACGTGTGCTCAAGAGAACCTCTTATAGGTGTAGGGCGTATTGACAACGCCTGAATGAGACTTTATTACCACATGTAGTATACTGGTGAATTATGCCATTGTCCAGCCAATAAGGAGTCGCCCATGCTCGACCTGAATGGTATCCCGGTTGTCGATAATCATTGCCACCCCATGCTTTTACAGCAAAACATGGATGCACTAGAGTTTCGTAGCTATTTCAGCGAGGCAACGCACGCAAGCTTTGCGCTTAAGCATGTGCCCAATAGCGTGTATTATCTCTGGTTGCTTCGTCAACTTGCCAGTATTTATGGAACTGGTCGCGCTGAAGATGCCATCATAGCCACCCGAAATGGTCAGGATTCTGAGAGTCTGCTTCGTAGCCTCATCCAGGCTGCCAACATTGATACCCTTATTCTCGATGTCGGCCATCCAGCGCCGGAAGAGTGCTATACACCTGAGCAGATCGGCCGCATTGCACAATGCCGTACTGCTAAAATGTTGCGCCTCGAAGTGCTTATGCAGCGTTTAATTGTTGAGTATGACGACTTTGATGAGGTAGTTGAGCGTTTCTCAAACGAGGTGAAGTATAGTCGTAAAAATGGTTATTGTGCTTTGAAAAGCGTCGTCGCATATCGTACAGGCTTAGCTATCGCAGAATGGACGAAGGACGAGGCCGTAAATTCGTTTAGGGAAGCTCGTGCAGAGGCCGTTGAGAAGGGACAATTGCGTATCGCCCATAAGCCGTTGCTTGATTACCTCTTGCATGTCGCATTCGCGATCGCCTCCGAGCGTGGTCTCCCCATTCAATTTCACACGGGTTATGGTGATGGTGACCTTGATATGCGCCTCGCCAATCCCTTGCATTTACGCGATGTGTTGGAGCGGCCTGATTATCAGACGATGCAGGTTATTCTTCTTCACGAAAGCTATCCTTATTGCCAACAAGGTGCGTATCTGGCTGCTATCTATCCGCATGTTTACTTCGATCTTTCGTATACGATCCCTTTTATCGACAAGTTGGAGATGCTTGCCTTTACCCGTCAGGCGTTGAGTATAGCGCCTGCGAGCAAATTAATGTATAGTTCAGATGGCATCTACGTGCCGGAGATGCACTGGGCAGGTGCTATACGGGGTCGTAAAATCCTCGGACAGGTTTTGCAGGATATGATTATCGCCGAGGAACTGGATGAGCAGCAGGCGTATCGGTTGGCACAACAAATTTTGCATGATACTGCATATACTGTGTATGGACTCTAACGAAAAAGCTAGTGTTCAGTATTATTAAGAACGTAATATGAGATGTTGGGAGGTTTTGTTTATGGCAACGAATCCACCAGGAAATCTAGCCTACTTTCGTATAGGCGTAAGTGCACTCATTTTTGAAGAAGGACGTATTCTTCTGGCTCATCGTCGCGATATCGATTGGTGGAATCTTCCTGGTGGAGGAATGGAATTGGGGGAGACCGTTGAAGAAGCCGCTTGCCGCGAAGTGCTTGAAGAGACAGGTTTAGTGGTGGTGGTAGATTACCTGGTTGGTGTCTATTCCAAGCCTCAGAAGCGAGAAATAGTGCTCACCTTTCGTTGCCATGTCGTTGGTGGCGAACTCACGACAACCGAAGAATCGCGTGCCTGCGCTTATTTTGCTCCTGATGCTTTGCCACTGAACACGTTGCCTAAACATCGTCAGCGCGTAGAGGATGCCTTGCTCAATCAACCGCACGCTGTTATACGCTCCCAACTCAATAGTTCGGAGGTTGATCAGCAACTCCCACCCGGTCTATCGGGGTAGGGGTGTGTGCTAGCGACACTCATTGATATGAAATCCAAAGGACGCATGTACCCAGGCGTACACGTATAAAGATACGCATGTTTGAGAAGAAAGGATTATTTTATGGCAATACAGCAATATGATGCGATCATTATTGGCGCAGGCCAATCTGGCGGTCCTCTCTCCACAGCTTTTGCTAAGGCTGGTTGGAAAACGGCCATCGTCGAGCGTGAACATATCGGTGGCACCTGCATCAACGAGGGGTGTACTCCCACAAAAACGATGGTTGGAAGTGCTCGCGTTGCCTATCTCGCCAGGCGTGCAGCCGACTATGGTGTACATACTGGCCCCATCAGTGTGGATATGACCGTTGTGAGAAAGCGCAAACGCGATATCGTTGAGAGCTTCCGTGGTGGCAGCGAGAGTCGTATCAAAAGTGCTGAAGGGTTGGATCTCTTCATGGGAGAAGCCTCTTTCATCGGCCCTAAGACGCTAGAAGTTCACCTTAATACCGGTGAGGTGCATCAACTGAGCGCCGAAACAATTTGTATTAACGCTGGCGAGCGGCCATCTACACCTCGTTTGGAGGGGATCGATGGGGTGCCCTGGCTCAACTCCACCACAATTATGGAATTGGACAGTGTACCGGAGCATCTGTTGATCCTGGGTGGTGGTTACGTTGGATTGGAATTTGGGCAGATGTTTCGCCGCTTTGGGAGCCAGGTCACGATCGTGCAGCGTGGTGCCCAACTCCTTGCACGTGAAGACAAAGATATCGCGGATGCCGTCGCAGACATCTTGCGCGAAGATGGCATTGAGGTGCTACTAAAGACAGCCGCGACCCGCGTTATGCGCACCACTGATGGACACATCGAATTGATTGTGAACACATCAGAAGGAGAGCGTGTTCTCAAAGGATCCCATCTACTTGCAGCAGCAGGACGAACTCCCAACACAAACAAACTCAATCTGTCTGTGGCAGGTGTGGAAGTAGATAATCATGGTTATATTCGTGCTAATGACCTTTTGGAGACCAGTGCCCCCGGTATCTATGCCCTGGGAGACGTAAAGGGGCCACCCGCATTCACCCATATCTCCTATGATGATTTCCGCATCTTACGCACTAATCTCATCGAAAAAGGACATGCAACCATCAAAGATCGCCTGGTTCCCTACACCGTTTTCATTGATCCTCAGCTTGGTCGCGTCGGACTTACCGAGGCTGAAGCGCGTCAGCAGGGAAGAAACATCAAAATCGCAAAGATGCCGATGAATTATGTTGCTCGTGCATTGGAAGTAGATGAACCGCGTGGCCTCATGAAAGTGATTGTCGATGCTGATACAAAGCAACTTCTCGGTGCTGCCATCCTGGGCCTTGAAGGCGGCGAGATCATGTCGATGCTAGAAATTGCTATGATGGGAAAGTTACCCTACACCGTTTTACAAGAGGCAATCTTTGCTCATCCGACACTGGCAGAATCGCTGAATAACCTGTTTGGTTTCCTGGAATAGACATAATATAGCGCTAAAAAGATATATTACATGTATTGATGTCAAAATCAATACATGTAACGATGTAAGAGGGTTACCACGCTAATGAGAGGACGGTATGGATGCTAATATGCCCATGAATCAGCGGTTGCCCTCAATTCACGCATCTCAACGTATCCTTGTCGTTGGCACTACGGGTTCCGGAAAGACGACATGTGCTTCTCAGCTTGCCCAAAAACTGGCAATTCCTCATGTTGAATTGGATGCGCTCTTCTGGGACGCGAATTGGACACCTGCATCACCTTCTGAATTTCGGGCACGGGTCACCAATGCATTACAGGGCGAATGCTGGATCGTCGATGGCAATTATAGCGACATACGCGATCTTTTATGGCAGCGTGCTACAATGGTGGTCTGGTTGGATTATAGCTTGTGGACCATCATGACCCGGCTGTTGAAGCGCACCATCCTGCGTATTCTGCAACAGAAAGAATTGTGGAATGGCAATCGTGAGACGTGGCGCAATGCCTTTTTTTCGCCTGACTCTATTCTGCTCTGGGCACTAAAAACCTATCGCAAGAACCGGCACGTATATTCACATCTCATAACCCAACCTGAATATGCACACGTGCGATTTATGCATCTTCGTTCGCCGCACGCTACCCAGGAATGGTTTCTTGCATTCGCATCTTCTCAAAGTGGACAGAAGGGAGAAACGGTGCTGGATTAATCCATGAGGTTGAAAATAGTAAAAAACCAGAGTGTTGATGTAAAATCTCAACACTCTGGTTCTTATTTGAATGTATCTATACAAGCTCTCTACTTCTAGCTAGCAGTTGTTGCCTGGAAGGCTGTGACACTGGCTGAAGTTGCTCCTAGAACCTGAATACGTAGTCCACATTGACCACTGGTCAAAGCGGCATTCGTGGCGGTGGCGGTCCATGTTGCTGGTTCGGTTGCCGTTGTGGCCCAGGCCTTTGCGGAAAGGGTTGTGCCAACAACGCGGAAGCGCAGGTTATAGGCCGTGTTGGCTACTGCCGGGAAGGCTACCTGTGATAGGACCGTTGTTGCGCCGTTCACTTTCGCCTGGATGACGAGGCTTGTGCCATTGATATAGGCTTTATACCAGTTGTTGGTATCTTTCCAGCGTAGAACAGCTCCAAGATTGTTATTGGTGAAACTGCTCATCGAACCGGTAAAGAGTACTTCAGCGTTCGTTGTAGCTGGTCCTAGTATCGCATTATATGGCCCACTACCGTTAGCAATCTGCCCAACATTGTTGTGGATTGAGAAGGCAGCCTGGGTATTGGCGTCACCACTCCAGGTTTGTCCATCGGATGCCGTACCCCACAAATTCTGATTGGCGCGTTGGAACGTATCGTGTGCTAGCGTTGTGCCGGGACCAGGAGTGGCCGTCGGTGTGGTCGCTGTAGCTGTTGGTGTAGGTGTAGTCGCTGTTGGTGTAGGTGTAGTCGCCGTCGCCGTCGGAGAAGGAACAGATGTTGCCGTTGGCAAGGGCGTAGACGTAGATGTTGCTATAGGTGTAGCGGTAGGCAGTCCGGGAGTTATGGGTGTTGGCAATGCTACTGATGATGGAACGCCAACGTATCCCAGGCCCTGACGTGTGGTTGTAAAGATGGGCTTACCATTCTGCCAATCGATCTCTAGAAATTTGCGTGTGTTATTGACACCATCGAGATGGTAAGCGACTGTGCGGGTGGTAGTGTCGATAATGTCGCCTGAATCCCCAACAGCGACGTAGCGTCCATCACCAATATGCAGTAACCAGCCTTCTTTACCACAGTCGTAGATGCAGGGCGTTTCTGATCCAGCCATTGGCTGACTTAATTTAATATCAGCCACCTGTTTGGGCGCAGTCGCTGGCAGTCCACTGATATTGAAGACATGTACATAACTATTTGGAGTATCGATGAGATAGAGTTCTTTTTCGTCGGGTGAAATGCTAATCCCATGGGCAGAAGTTGATCCTGCGGGAGCTGTGAAGCCATTTACGGGTACTGTATAGAGAATTTTTGAGGCATTCAGGTCACTTACCTGGAAGCCAAGAAAGCCTGTGTGGGTAGTGAAGACCAGCGATTCGGAGCCATTGATGGTGAAGGGACGTACACCACCGGCCATTTTAGTAATGGTCGAGCTAATCTTGTTCGTGCTTGTGTCAGCGGTGAAGAACGTGCTGTTGTTCAGTCCGCCCAAATAGACATGTTTGCCTGTGAAGCCAACAATAGTGTTGTGAGCAGCATTGCCACTGATCGTAAAAATGGTCCCTTGCACGGTTCCGTCGCTGGTGTTGATAACACGCCAGGTACCATCATAGGCTGCTTCACCATCTGGCATGTAAATAGTTTTCCCGTCGGGGGAGATTGCGCCACTATCGATACCAAATGTGTAATTTTGTGTCCAGACTATTTTGTTATTGATAAGGTCATATTTAAGGAGTGAACCAGTGCCGTGGATACCACCGTCGCCATGGTAACTTAAATAAAGAGAGCCAGAGGCCGGATCGGCAATAATACCTCTTCCGCCGTCTGTCCCTGGAAAAGGAATTTGTTGTACGAGCTGAAAGTTGTTGTCCATGTCATAGACATCTAAGGTATGATCTGGAAACACATAGAAGTAGTGATAAATCGCACTATCTGCATGAGCTGCTGTCATCCCTTTGACAAGGAAGAAGAGTGGTGTCATGCAAAGAATTACGAGCAGTGCCAGAATGTACGATTTTCTTGGACTACGAAATCTGGTGCTCTTCTTTTCAGTAAAGTGTTTGTCCGCATCGGTCGCGGAAAAATAGGACTTTTCGGGTTCCTTTTGTAAGGACATAATCTCGTAAATCTCCTTGTTTACTACGAGGCACTACGAATGGAGTCATGCCTCGTGATATTTATACATAAGTCATCGGGTTCACTCATAAAAACAACGAGTAGTGTTTTCACTTTCTGATACAAATTTACAGAATTGCGATATGATGCATCTCTAATTTACTAGAGATAGGAATATATTAGAGTAATGAAAGGGTTGAGAAAAGGTATGAATTCATGGCTTTGAGTTAATAGAAGTTAACTAACCATAATCTGGACCCGGGTGCATCGCTGCCTTTGCAAAGGAACAAGTTGCTGGGAATATTAGAGGAGTCCATCTCTAAGGGCATCTTGCATAGCACGCTCAACTTCCATTGAGAAACGCGCGTGAAGTTCCTGTGCCCATGCCTCATCCCATACACCTTGTGCGAGCAGATAGTGCTGGCAACTTACAAGTGGATCATGAGTATCTTCGTCGTTTTGTTGCATAGGAGATGGCGGAGCGGAGCGCGTTACGGCCATTTCTAGCAGTATTGGTCCCTGTCCTGAGCGTGTGTGTTGCATTGCCATCTGCATCGTCGTGTAAACGGTTATGATATCGTAACCATCGATGCGTTGATGTGTTAAACCTGATGGAAGTTCTATGCTTTGCATGTGAGATGGTTGTGCGTTATCCTGGGGGCAATCTTGTTCACAAATAAAAATAACGGGTAGCTGATGCTGTGCGGCAAAACGGATCCCTTCCAGGAAGTCAGCTTCATCTGTGGTATCATCACTGCAATAAGCGATAGTGACAATTGGAGCTTTACGCAGTTTGCAAGCGAAGGCAATACCAGCAGCGTGGAGAATCTGGGTCGCAACAGGTGCGGAGACGGTGACGGTGTTATGTTTGTGGTATCCCCAGTGGGGCATCGTCTGGAGTTTTTGCTCGTCTTCTGATGTCAATTTGGGACAATGGATTTGCAGGTAGTTACGGAAAACTTCGTACGGTGTCATACCAATAGTGAGCATAACTCCCAGATCCCGGTAGTAAGGCAGCGTAAAGTCCTTTCCCACTTCGATGCAGATAGCGCTTCCTACCTGGGCTGCTTCGTGACCCCGACTGCTTGCGACAAAATCAATGTGTCCTAGCGCATGCATTCTCCACGCATAGTCATCAACGATACGTGTTAGCAGCATGCGAGCATAAAGGTCTTTTATCTGGATGGCAGATGGAGCATTGACCGTCATCTGCTTGTGCATTTCTTTCTATCGCTTTCAGTTTACAATATTAGGTATCCACATCCAACACATCCTACAAATTCGCGCTTTGAAGTCGCAATTATTATACTCTCTGAAAAGAAAGAGAAGCAATAAGTTAAAGGGAAACTCAGCAGAATAGTCCTTATGGTGGGTGTATTATTTGCGCCCTGTTTCCATAATCACGAAGGACTGAAGGTTAACTATTGCAACTTCCTATATTCTGATCCGTAACATACAATGCGAACCTCTTTTAACTCTTTTGCTACTTTGAAAAAGGTTTAGATCATTTCAGTATCAGGAGGAAATGCGTATGTTTAGTTTACTCCCTTTCTTGTTGCACCTGCTGTTCTTCAGTAGAACCGGTTTGGCCGCCCTCGCTACGATCTTCTGGATCTGGGTGCTTATTGATTGTCTGACGAAAGAGCCTTCCGAGGGCAATGATAAAGTTGCCTGGCTTCTCTTTATTCTCTTTGTGCCTCTGGTTGGAGCACTGATCTACTACCTCGTAAGACGACCTGAGCGCGTTAAGGTTGTGGGACAGTAATTGGAAAGGTCATCTCCAGATTGATTTGGTGGTGACCTCTATTTTTTTATAATCTCCAGTTTGTATTCCTTTTGGTCTCAACATTGCTTTTAGCGAGTAACGATTTTATAATGGCGGTATGATCTGATTGGCAACATCTCATCTGGACTTATTACTATATTTCGTCTACAATTTCGAAAGCTGTTTTTGGAGGATATCAGTTAATGACAGTAAATATAAGAGCTACGGAAGCCGGATCTTCAGCAGCGTCGCTGGATGTCATTGCGCTCTACCGTACTATGATGACGGCGAGAGTTACAAATGATTTACTGAAAACCCGCAAAACTCAGGGACGTTTCCCTTTTTATATTGGTTGCGCTGGTCATGAGAGTATGGCGGCTGTAGTGGCCGCCTTGAATGAAGACGACTGGCTGGCCCTCTACTATCGAGACCTCGCAGCCTGGTTTCAGCGTACAGGTGATCTCTATGGTCCGTTGCGCGAGGCCTATTCACGTACTACAGGCCCTATGAGCGCTGGCCGCAATATGCCTTCGCACTATACAAGCAAGCAGCATCGTATTCTACCAGGTTTTAGCGAGGTGGCCGGGTTATGCGCAATTGCGGGCGGTTTCGGTTTTTCTATTAAACGGCATCAAGGTTCAGAATTGATTCTATGCTCTACTGGTGATGGGGGTTCGGCAACGAATGATTTTAGTGTGTTGGTACGTCAGTCCTCGGTGCATCATTTACCCGTATTGATGGTTGTTGAGGATAATGGGTGGGCCATCACAGCGCCATCCTCTGTGCAATGGAATGGTTCTCTTGTTGATTGGGCAAAGGGAAGTGGTGTCTATGCTGAGGAGGTCGACGGTTCGGATGTGATGCAAACCTATGAGGCAACACTCCGTCTCGTGCAACATATTCGCTCCGGGCAGGGACCTGCATTCCTGCATTTACGCCTGGGTCTGCTCGATGCGCACTCCAGTAGCACGGATATTCGTTCCTACCGCAAAAAAGATGAGATCGAGTTTACCTCTGCTACGAAAGATCCCATTAAGAATTTCGGTCGTTGGCTTGTGGAGCAGGGTCATTTGCAAGCAGACGATATCGAGCATATACGCAAGGAGATACGCCAGGAACTGGAGCGTATTGAGCTAGAGGTGCTCCAGGAGCCGGAACCTACTGCCGAACGCATCATGGAACAACTGCTTTACGTACCACAGTGGCACGAAAATATTCCACGCGGTGAAAAACGGCAATTAACTATGTTGGGTGCTATTAATGAGGCGCTTACAGAGTTAGTTCGGCGTGATCCCGATTTCTTTGTCTATGGGCAGGACGTTGGTAGTCCAAAGGGAGGTGTCTTCGGTGCCACCGCAGCTCTGGTGACTCAGTTTCCGGATCACGCAATCAGTAGCCCATTGAACGAGCAGGTCATTATAGGGATCGTCGCAGGCGCTGGTATGAAGGATGGTAAGGCCCGTTGCGCTGAAATCCAGTTTGTTGATTACCATCAATCGGCAGCACAAACAATTCGCCTCGCTGCTCGTATTGCGTATCAATCTTATGGTGAATGGCACGTTCCTATGCTTATCCGCACGAAGTCAGGCAGTGGTGGTGGTGGACCCATTTCTAGCAATTCTGCAGGCGGAGGTGCCTATGGACATTCCAACGCAGGCGAACAATGGTTTACCAGCATTCCAGGGATGATTACTATCTGTCCCTCTACGCCTTTTGATGCCAAGGGATTGCTGCTGGAAGCTGCTCGTTCTCAATCGCCGGTTACCTTTTTAGAGCGTGGTCGACTGTATCGCTCGGAACCACCTAAGGATGACGAGGGCAATAGTATTGCGGCTCTAGCGGAATACTGGAACGTGCCATCTGGTTATTATACACTCCCCATCGGGAAGGCTCGCCGCGTGCGTATTGGAGAGGGGCCAATCAGCATGGCAATCATTGCCTGGGGCACAATGGTCCTGGAAGCCTGTACAGCCGCCATGAATGTTGTCAAACGTAAGGGCGGAGCTATCGAAATCGTCGATCTGCGCACCCTGGAACCATTTGATGAGGAAACAGTACTTGCTGCCGTTAAGGAAGCAAATCGTGTGATTGTCGTGACTGAAGAGTCAGACCTGACGAGCTTCGGACGCCATATCCACTCATGGATTGTGCAGCACTGTTTCTACGATCTTGACACTACTCCACTCTTCATCTCGGCTCTTCCTGCACCACCTGTCCCTTATAACGCTCCTGAAGAGATGATATTCTTTCCATCCGCAAAAATAATCGAAGAAAAGATGCAGGCTCTGCTCGTCGAATAATAGAGTTGTTTATGACTGAGTACATCGAATATATGACTGGATCCATAGAGATATGCCCAGTCTTTTTGTATAATAAAAATGAAGATATAAACCATTCTTTATTAGCGAGATCATTACTTTATTCCTATTTATCTTTTTATCATCGGTGGCTTCTATAGTTGTATGCTACACTTATGTAGTGTTTGAGAAAGTGATCATTCAGGTTTCTTGCATAGATAAGCTGAAGCATAGCGATTATATATTTTGTGTGTTTTTCATCCTGCAATGAATTGCATCTTTCTTGACACTCTGTATTTGGACGACGAAATGTAGTGCAGAGAAGAAGGAACGTAATGAAGAAACTGTGACGGCCTGTTGAAACTCTTCTGTACTTGAAGAAGCTTAAGAGAAAGATAAATCTCTATCCGGCTTAGTTGTATCAAAAGGAGAATAAGGTGTCAGCATTCCCCCTTAAACAGGCGCTACAAAGTTCTCAAATAGAGAAAGAGAGCATACAAAGGATACGCAAAGAGGTACGACGGCAACAGGTTGTTACCTTTATACTTTTCGTCATCTTTGTCTTTCAGCTCATCAGTCTTCCAGGCGCAATTATGATGCAAAGTGCATTGAGTATCGGCACAGTCATGTTTGGTATCGCGCTTTGCGGTATTGCAATGATCTTTAATCGTATGGGTCAAGTAGGTGTTGTGAGTATCTTGCTCATTCTGATTGTCGATTTAGGATGTGGCCTCATGCTCTTGACACCGGGTATGGGTATGTCGTCGATGGGGAGCATGCATTCGATGGGGAGCATGTCTTCGATGGGGGGCATGCCATCAATGGGAAGCGCATCTACGGTGAGCCTTGATGTGAGTGAACTTCCAACCTTCGACCTGCTTGTTATCTCTGAACTGATTGCGGTTTCACTCTTGCCAGCCGCAAGCATCTTCCCGGTTGCGATTAGCAATGTCCTCTTTATCATCGGCATGGTTGCTTTCATGCCGCACTCTGCCGCACTGGATCAACTCCTGAAATCTTCAATGGCTTATAATGCATTATCTCAACCCATAAGTTTACAACTTGTCGTCGCCGCCATTGCGTATATGTGGGTGCGTAGCGCTTTACGGGCAGCCGTGCGGGCAGATCGGGCCGAAGAAATTGCAGCTTTACAGCAGAGTAAGGCCGAACTGCAACAGCGTGAAGTCGAGCAAAAACGTCTGATGGATACAGGTATCAATGAGCTATTGAAAGGCCTGACTCTGGGGGTGAATGGTCAGGATACCTCCATAAATCTGAAGCAGGATCATATGCTCTGGAAAGTTGGCAACGCAGTCAATCTGCTCCTGATCCGCCTGCGTCGGACACGACAGGTCGATCAGGAGAATAATCGTCTGCGTGCCCAGGTTGTCCAGTTACGGGAGAAGTTGCTTGAGGTTCAGGTTATGGGTATGCAGGAAACACAAGATCCTTCAAAGCAAAAGAAAAAGAATTCCTTACCAGGTTTTTAAAAGCGAAGGGCGCTTGTTTCCTGTTGTATAACAGATGAGTCATCTAAAACTCTTCTTTCCTGAGTACAAATTATGCGGAGTTGCTCCTGGCAAGTACAATAAAGATACCCTGGATCGTGTCATGATCCGGGGTATTTCTGCAATTTGAGCCATAGATAGAAAAAATTGATGCATGTAGGCAATCGGGTGACTAGAAAACTCTCGACGAATTGGATAAACTATGCTACACTGCGTTTTAAAGATAGAAAAATGTCGAACGTAAAATATATAGTCATGCGCTCATAATAGAAGAGAGAGTGAGTGTTATTATGGTAACTTGTACATCGTGTGGCAGTGATGTTACGGGCAAGAAATTTTGTCCTCGTTGCGGAACTGCAGTGCAGCCAGTGGTGCTCCCTCCAATAGAAGGTCAGTTATGCCCACAGTGTAATGGGGAAATAAAACCTGGAGCAGCATTTTGTATGCATTGTGGTGCATCGCTCCGTTTACAGCAGGGACAAAGCGCACCTGTTGTGACAGCTCCTCCTGCACAACGTTTTTGTCCGAGTTGTAATACAGATGTTTCTGGAATGACTACATTTTGTACTAACTGTGGACAAAACCTGCAACCTCAAGTAGTTCCTGCACCTATAGCCTTACACTGTGCGAATTGTGGCCGTCAGAACGCTCCTGATATGCGCTTCTGTGGTGGATGCGGCAATCCACTTGGAGGAGCAGCCTATGGGCAACCCGTTTACGCACAATCAGGTCAATATCCCCAATCTGCACAGCCTCAACAATATCAGCAGTCTCCGTATGCTCAATCTCCATATCCACAGCAGCAATACCCGCAACAATATGCCCAGGGAGGTTATCAGCCTCAGCCCATGATGGGGCAGGCTCCAATGGTGTTGCGTTGTCCAGTGTGTATGGCGATGGCACCTCTGGGTACACCGGCCTGTCCGAGTTGTCGTACCAGCCTTGCGGGCGTTGTGCCGACGCCGGAGAATACGATGGCTATGCAGGGCCAGCAGGGTGGTGGCCTGGGCGGTTTCATGCAGGGAAACGGTGGCAAATATGCTATGGGGGCGCTCGGTGGTGCTGCCGCAGTGATGGGTGGTGAAATGCTGCTCGGTGGGCTGGTGAATGGTATGGAGAATCGTGGAGATGGAGGATATGGTGAGTACCGCCACCATCATCATCGTGAAGAAGGGCTCCTTGGTGGTCTGGGTGAACTGGCAGATGATATTGGCCTTTAAACGTGTTAGGTGTGGTGGTAAAAGCAAGGCGAAGGGTAAATCCTGTTTACCTGTTCGCCTCTTGCTTGAAGGCAAATTCTTCTTCCCACTACCCAAATGGGCTACTTTTCCTCTCGTTCCTCTGGGACTCAGTTGCGAGTACGAGGTAAACCGTCTATAATGTAGCAGGGTAAACCATCTATACTACTAGTTGATAGCGTGGTGAACCAGTCAGTTTCTACAAGAAAAAATTTTACTGTTCATAATTTTTTACTGATAAAAGCATTTGATCAGGATGTATAAGGAGATGTGGTGCACTCTTTCCACTCATGGTTGTTAAGAGATTTTGTGCCGGATATATCGAATGAACTACGCGCGAACGACCCTACACAATGGACTGCGTCTACTTACTACTCCTATGCCTGGTATGAGTTCCGCCAGCATTGCCTTCTTTTTTACTGTTGGCTCTCGCTATGAACAAAAACCTGTGGCGGGAGTATCGCATTTTATTGAGCACATGCTTTTCAAAGGCTCTCAGCAGTATCCAACCGCTCGCCTTATCTCGGAAGCAATAGAAGGGGTTGGAGGCGTATTCAATGCAAGCACTGGGAAAGAACTGACGAGTTATACTGCTCGTGTGCCAGGAGAATATCTCCCGGTCGTGTTGAAGGTGCTTGCCGACATGGTTCGCTATCCACTCTTTGATCTCGATGAGATTGAGAAAGAGCGAGGCGTGATCATCGAAGAACTGAGTGCCACGCAAGATGATCCACAAGAATGGGTCAATCTTTTGATTGATGAGGTAATGTGGCCGGATCTCCCCCTGGGACGTGATGATGCTGGAACCATCGAGACGGTTGCCCATTTGCAGCAGAAACAGATGCTTGACTATCTGGATACCTATTATCGCCCAAACTCCCTGGTAGTGAGCATTGCCGGTAATATTGATCAGCCACAAGTTGTTCAGTTAACGGAAGAATTATTCGGCTCCTGGGAAGCAGGGGAGCGCAAGCCTTATAGTGCAAGTTTACCTCCACGCGATACTCCTCCTGTACGCATCATAAAAAAAGCGACGGAACAAACAAATATTTGTCTCGCCACTGCTGGCATTTCGTACTTGTCTGCTGATTATTATCCACTGCTCCTGATAAATGGGTTGCTTGGCGATGGCATGAGTTCACGCCTCTTTCAGTCCATTCGTGAAGAACAAGGACTGGCCTACGATATTGGTAGTTATTTTAATAGTTATGCGGAAACAGGGAATCTTGTTATTAGCGCCGGAGTTGATCCCTCTCATACGCAAGAGGCCATACATGCTATTATTGTAGAACTTGAACGACTATGTAATACACCCGTCCCTGTCGACGAATTGGAACGGATGAAAGCTTATGTACGAGGAGGGGTTGTGCTTGGGTTGGAAGGGACACAACAGGTTGCTTCGTGGTTGGGTAGTCAGGAATGTTTGCACAATCGCGTACATGCTATTGATGAGGTGGTTGCTTCCATCAATGCTGTCACCATACAGGATATTCAGCGTGTTGCGCAGTCCTGCTTTGCTTCTGAATGGCGTCGGCTGGCAATCATTGGACCAGAAGATGCACGCCGGGTAGAATATTTTGGAAAGTTGCTCAAAGGTGTGTAAAGCGGGAAGAGGAGATCAGGTTTTATGGCACAAATAACGCTTCGTGATTATTTACAAGAGGCTGAGGATGCGATCCGTGATGATCGTATTGATGATGCCTTCACTCATTGTCGGAATATTCTTGCCCAGTTTCCAGAATCTCTTGATGCTCAACGTTTACTTGGGGAGGCGTATCTGGCTCAAGGACAATTGGAGGAAGCGCAGCAGAGCTTTGATTGGATACTGACCAATGATCCTGAGAATGTTGTCGCCTATTGTAATCGTGCCTTGATCTGTGAACGTTCGTCAGACTACGATACCGCGCTGGATTGCTATCAACAGGCCTATGAGTTGAGTCACGGCAATAGCCAGATCCGGCGAGAGTTTAACCGTTTGAGCACTGAGACAGGACCTCAAGGATTTATGTTCTCACGCGCTGGCCTTGCTCGCCTGTACATGCGTGGCGATCTATTGACACAGGCCATTCAGGAGTGGGAAACGGTGCTCGCGCTCAACCCGGAACGTCTCGATGCCCGCACTGGCTTACTGGAGACCTGCTGGCGTGATGCCCACTACGATCGTGTTGAACAACAGGCAACCCAGATCCTACAAGATGTTCCTGGTTGTCTGAAAGCATTATTCCTGCTCGCTTATGTGATTTCTGCAAAGAACATTGAGCAAGCTAGAGAACTGCTAAAACGTGCTGAAGCACTCGATCCCGATCTGCTGATGGGACAAGAACTCTTCTCTGATATTATGGCACGCCAACCCGCTGAGCCATTTTTACAACTGCTCAAAAAAGCACCAGTTACTCTAGAAACATCGTTGTCTAAATCCTCGGCGACGTTGGCTGCTGACCAGCAAGAAGCCATAGTTCAACCATCCTCAGCTTCTCCTATGTCTCTGTCTTCGGAGGCTCTGGCTGCCTGGAATAGCATGGGAAATGTGGACTCTGGCGCAAGTTGGGGAAGCGATGTTACTCTCATTAAAGATGGCCAGAAAGGACGGCAAGAAGCGTCACCATTTGCAGAAGCTAATCCAGTCCATGATATATGGAGTGTTTTAGAGCAGCAGGCATCACAAAGCACGGGTTCTCAGCAGGATTTGCAGAATGCTGCACCTCAACTGCAAGCCAATACGAACGATATAAATCCGCTGAACTACCAGCCTGTACAATCTCTACCATCTTCCGTTCAGCCAGAAGAGCAGTCTCTGGATACCTGGTTGCCTGAACCTTCAGCTGTACGGCTTCAGAAAATAACCAGCAAGAAGCTGAAGTCCCACTCTGGGACAACTCGTCCGCATATGACGATTTTAAAGAGCCGATATTGAATGGTGATGATAGATGCAACATGGCCCAATGGGACTTCTCGCGGTGACTCTGGTATATGGGGCACTACGGGAAATGCCAGTGGTGACTCTGGTATATGGGTAATTCACGAAAGAGAATGCTATGCCTGCTCCACCAGCCTGGCTTAATATGCTGACCCAGAGTGAAATCCGGCAACTCAATGATGAAGATGTACCGAGCTCTTCTCCTGCTGCTGAACCTGTTGCTTCTACTCCACCTGTTCAGCCAGCGCGTACTACTATGCCAGAGGTTACTGCCGAGCCAGCAAACGATGAGGAAGAAGCTTTCTCCTTTGGACCTGAGTGGTTGAAATCACTTGGAGCTGCCCCGATAGACGATGAGGCGTCTCCTGCAGAGGTCGCTTCTGTATCTCCACTCGCACCCGTGGTAAGTCAGCCTTTACCCGCAGTTCCGCACTATAAATCACAGCCTGTCGCGTATGAGGCACCAGAAGAGAAGCCACAGGTACAACCTGCCTATCAAAACTTTGCCGGTTCTACCGGGATGGTGGAACAGGATATGCTTACAACACTGGAAAATTTAGAGGCTAACCTGTTCTCGCAAGGATTTGTCCCCCTGGAGCCTAACACGCTGCAAACTATCGCAAAAACACAGGAACCGACATCACCCACTGTTCCGCTAACTCATGAGGAGACTACCTCACAGGAGGAAGCACACCAGTATGATGCTACACCGTCCCTATTTGCAAATCTTGAAAGCTTTGTTCAAGAGCCTGTGAATGCATCTTCTGTAGCAGGATCATCTTTTAACTCTGCTCCAATGACATCAGATGCACCCTTTGAAGAGCCTTCCTGGCTTACATCTTTAAATGCGGTTTCCACTCCTTTTTCTCTTCCTGAGAGGCAACAGGAGATACAGACACGCCAGGAAGAGCAGATCTATGCGAACCTTGCGTCGGCTCAATCTTCATGGGAGAGCACTTACACACCATATGAGGCATCATCGCTCTCTTCAGTACAAGAAGAGGTGCCACAGACGCCAGCAATTCATTTTGCGCAACCAACTCAGTCTCCCTCCGGCATCTCGGCGTGGTCACAGGAAAAAGAGCCAGCACGAGGAGAGAATAATACTGTTTCACCTATGGCTCAGTCTACCTGGTCTCAGGTGAACAGACCTCAAGAGGAAGTATTTGCAGCACAGGTGCCTACCAGTTCTGCTTATCAAGGGACGGACGTACCACTGGCACGACAGTCCAATTATGACTACTTGCTCAACAACGAGCTTGAGACGACGATGAAGCGTCCGGCTGTACGGCTGGAACCAATGGGGCAGGTACATGATTTTACACAAAATAATCGTGTGTCTCAACCTCCCCGAGCGCGTATGGCTGAACCGCCCTATGCTGGAAGAAGCTCAGAAAACAATTTGAGTCACCAGGAACGTTTATTGAAAGGATATCAGCATCAACTCGTTGGTGACTATGATGAAGCGATGCAAGAATATCGCATTATTATCCGTAACTCTCCCGAACTGTTGGGCGAGGTTGTAAGTAACGTGCGGGCATTATTGAAGCTTGCTCCCAAATATTCGACTGGTTATCGCGTCCTGGGTGATGCGTATATGCGGCAAGGTGAGTATCTGCAGGCAATGGAAGCCTATAATAAAGCTCTTACCATGGCAAAGAGAGCAAAGAGCTAAGCAAATACATCTTCCTGTATACTGATAATAAAGATGGAGGAGTCTCTCGTGGAAACGATTCTACAACGGTTGACCGACCTTGACGAAATCTATAATGCAATCCTTGTGGGAAAAGATGGTCTGATCGTCTCCGGAACATTGCATAGTGAAGATGAAGAGGTCGTTGGAGCAATGTCGGCAGCTGCTTTTGGCTCCATCACCAGTTTTACTACACAGATCAATAATGGTGAGGCACGTCACGTCGTTATTGAGACCAAAGAAGGTGCCATTCACATGCAAGAAGCTGGGGACCTCATCCTCATTGTGACAACACGTGGTACCGGCAATCTGGGCCGTGTCCGCCTGGAAATGAAGAAAGCCTGCCGCCAATTGACACAATTGGTCGCCAGCTATTAAATAGATTTAGGAGATTTTTTTTGACTATGGAACAGACCCTGGTATTATTGAAACCCGATGCTCTGCAACGCGATCTCATCGGGGAAGTTATCTCGCGCCTTGAGCGCAAAGGCCTCAAACTGGTTGGCTTGAAGATGATGCGCCTCTCCGACTCTCTGCTCAATGAGCATTATAGTCACCTCGTGGGACGCGATTTCTTCCCTGAGGTCAAATCGTTTATGCAATTAGCTCCCGTCGTTGCCTGCTGCTGGCAAGGCACTGATGCCGTGAACACCGTTCGTTTGCTGTGCGGCATTACCAAGGCTCGTGAAGCTGCGCCTGGTACTATTCGTGGCGATCTTGGCATGAGTGTGCAGGCAAACCTCATTCACTGCTCCGATTCTCTAGAGGCTGCCAGTGCTGAAGTTGAACGCTTCTTCAAGCCCGATGAAATCTTCTCTTACGAAGACGCACAAGAAGGATTTATTTATTCTTCGCGTGAACGCGAATAACCTTCTTTTGGGTCCAATAGGAAAGGGGCGCACACAAGGTGCGTCCCTTTTGATGATGCTCTATCATGCCACACGGGTGTATACAAGGTGACGCCTTTATTTTGTTAGTGAGAGGCGATAGGTGTTTCTTCTGTCGGCTTTTGGGTGGCCCGTTTTTTGTTCGCGAGGCGCCAGCAGGAAGTTTTACTATGAAAACACTTTTCCTGTTCTTCGGCGGTCACTGGTGGAGTGTCCTTTAAGCAGAAAACCTGGTACATAGGTTCCCCTGCCGCAACGTCATTACATGGGAACCACCGCTCCCGGTAGAATGGGCAGGCATTTCTATGCTTACGCCAGTTTGAATTTTCAGATGGATGAGTTTCGATTGTGCCTGCCAAACAAGGTTACCTTCCTACTATTTCTAGTGAAAAAATTGTTACGATGTGGGTAGTATACCATATTGTTTCGCTAAGAATAGAAGTATGATTACAGACAAGGAAACACATAATATGTTATACTTGTATGCGGAAAAACAATCTCTTGCATGGAGTGGAATATATTTTGCTTGATCAAAAACGTGAGGAAGTGCCATGGACGCTCTCACAAACTATTATTGGACTCGTTCTTTCACTTGTACCCAGAGTCCTCATCTCTCTTGCATTGGCTTCGCTTGGTGGCAGTAGCAACTCTCCCTCCACTCACCCACTGACTTTGAGCGCCGATTTAACAAACGCCATCATACTCTTTGTACTCAACGCTATTGTGCAGGCAACGTTTCTCATTGGTCCATTTTATATTGCCAGATATATATTACAACACTTGAATGTTGCGCCTCGTATACGCTCTATCTTGCGCCTTTTGAGTTTCCGCTCCTTCAAAGCAAGTACCGCTTTACCACTGGTGTTTGCCTGCTTCATTACTATTTTTAGCATCAATCTGCTTTACCAGGTGCTTCTCAATGCCCTCCACCTCAAGTTGCAAACAAACGATCAGACCATTTTGCAACTTGGGAGGATAGCCCCTTTTACGATGTATGGTTTGTTGCTGCTGGCAATTTTTGTTGCCCCGATCTGTGAAGAGGTACTCTTTCGTGGCTTTCTGTTTGCAGGCCTGACACGTGCTATGTCGGCTCCCTATGCTGCCATTTTGAGCGCGTTTATCTTTGCTGCCGCCCATAACGACCTTCCATCTTTTCCAGTGCTTTTTTGTATTGGTCTCTTACTGGCTTTCCTACGTTGGCGCACAGGTTCGCTCTGGCCCGGTATTCTCTTGCATCTCTTGAATAATGCCTGGAGCGCAGTTTCAATTCTGCTTGTTTTGCATGGAGTGCTGCATGCGTGAATCCAGGCAGAAACAGTAGGGACCATATTTATAGCGTCTGGCAATTTATTGAAGGGTATCGTGGCGTTGTTGACCTTATGCGCATCATTCCATTATTGTACAAAAGCAAGGAGTTTTCCATGGATTGGTGCAGTGAATACCTTTCAATAAATTGCCAGACGCTATAAATATGGTCCCTACCGCTTTTTATATTTTATATGTGACTTGCATATATTTGTTCGCGTCGCATAACGCGCATTGCCGCCAGCGCGGACAGGAGTAGCACAACCATGGTGAAAAAGATGGGTTCTCCCCCTGTATAGGAGTACGACAAGGAAAAAAATAGTTGTATCAGAGGGATCATCCCCAGCAGAAAAGTTGGTCCAGGTTGCGTCTTCCAACAGGAAGGGCGTAACCACCATATGCAGAGGCTCAACGCCAGCGCAATACCTGCTGTACTATTCTCAAGTCCTCGCAACGAATGCTGCAATTGTGTGGGTGCAAAATGGTAGGCAATGCCTATCCCAATCACAGCCGCGATAGGCGCGAGCCTGAAGAACCAGGTGTCCCAGCGGCTAAACAGAATATATGCGATAGAAAGGCATAGATAACTTCCAACCAGTGCAACATCGGTTGCAGTCGTAATGTGGGCAAGAACCGTGTACGCCTGATTGGGTTGATTGAGAGGAATGAGTAGGGTAATGCAAAAGTGGATGCCCATAAATGCAATCCAGATAATGCTTAGAACCGATCCAAGGCGCACCCACAGCGAGGATGCAGACACAAAGACGGCAAACCAGCAGGCGAAGGCAAGAATAGTATAGAGCAGTTCGCTCCATTCCCCCGGATAATATCCATTGACCCACCCCTCGGTGAGCAATCCGGCCACACTTAACCCGACAATCAATACTAATGCAAAGCGGATAATAAACCCTGGTGTCCAGATAATTATTGGCGTAGCAATGGCACCATCTCCTGGTGGACTTGCAGATGGTTCGCTCTTTTCAATAGTCTCTTCATTATGATCCTGTGCGGATCGGATAATACTTTCTGGCATATGTTGTAAATCCTCAAGTTGTTTATCTTTAGCATACTGTTCATACTAACGAATGACGGACGGAATCAGGCACAACGAAATGCTTCTATGCTTTTTGTGCTATAACCAGAAGTATTACACTTCTCGTAATGAGAAAAGAGAGCCAGCAATCTTGTTAGCTCTCTTCTCAATAAATCTATTGCAGCCTCTGCAAAGGGCTTAGTAGCGTCGATCCCTGTATCCACCACTATCCCCATTATCTCTTCTCGGATAATTTCCGCCACCGCCACCACCTCTGGTGTCCCGACGCTCATTTGCTTCGTTGACGATGATGGTTCGTCCCTCTAGCGTGGAATTATTGAGCTGGCTGATTGCGTTCTGCGCGTCCTGGTCATTGCTCATTTCAACAAAACCAAAGCCTTTGCTACGTCCTGTCTCTCGATCAATAATTACATTTGCAGAAACAACTTCGCCCAGTTGTCCAAATAGATCGGCCAGATCCTGTTCAGTTGTTTGGTATGGCAATCTGCCTACATAGAGTTTCATTGAAAAAAGCTCCCACTCAGACGTCTGCAAGCTATTGCTGTCGGCGAAAACGGTTTTTCACCCGGCTACAACAATATCTGACGTCTATCTACACCTATCATAACACGTGTTGTCACTTTTTTATGCCTCAGAATTATATTATGTCTATCAATCTCCCTGATAAGGATAGGGAAATTGTTTTTTCTACTGGGGCTCTTTGCCAACGAATGTAGTTGCTTGTTTACGTAAAGCATGCAAGCTCTCGCTGAAATGTACCGGGTATGGTTCCTCAACCATTAACGCACGGTATTTCGCTGGTAGGCGTTCAAGATTTTCTTGCGCTAATTCGCGAATTTCGGAGAGTGGGGGCAGGCTGCCTGAAATCATTACTCCATTGCGCATGACTGGTCGCAGCAAGTGTTGGTAGCCGTCCGGTCGTGGTTCGTGTGCAAGTTGAATGATATCTTCTTCCCATTGTGGGTGGCGATAGATCTCTTTTTTGCCGGGCCAGGTGCTTTTGGAGCCAGCGAGCTTCATCTTGGGATATTCCATTCCTGCTTCATCGACGTACCACGCCTCTTTATAGACTGTGCCGAGTGATCCACCTTCGATGTTGCGCTCGACTGAACCAGCGCCACTTCCCAATGTGGTGCCTATGCCGAATAAATCAATTGCGGCACCTGCCTCTAGCAACGCGGTAATTTTCCACTCGTCCAGGTCGCCGCTGCCAAGAATACGTACATTGTTGAGGCCGACCTGATCGAGTTGCTCACGAATGTAAATACTATCTGCTACGAGGTCGCCGCTATCCAGGCGCACAGCCGCCAGTGTATGTCCCAGTGTCTCTTGATAACGGAGTGCCACAGCAATTGCGGTATGGATGGCTGCTCGCTGGTTGTAGGTATCAAGCAGTAATGTATAGCGGTTATATGCTTCCGCGATCGCTTCAAACGCCTCTTGCTCGGTGGGAAACAACTCTATTAATGCATGAGGGACAGTCCCCGTTGCTGGTAAGCGGTACTCATAGGCGGCATTCAGTAGGGAGGTACTTGTGCATCCTCCAATATATGAGGCGCGTGCCACGGTCATGGGATCCTGTGCACGCCGGAATGCAAATTCGGACACTCGTCGCTTCTGTCCACGCGATGCTGCATAAACGATACGTGAAGCCTTGGTGGCAATCAACGTCGAAAGCCCCATTGCTTGCAAGAGGCCAGCCTCCAGTAGCATGGCCTCGCGAAATGGAGCCGTGACGCGCAAAATTGGCTCATTAGGAAATGCAATTGAGCCTTCAGGCAACGCTACAATCTCGCCTGTAAAACGCATCTCTTCCAGTTCATCCAGAAAGGCTGCATCATAATCGCGGATATGGGCCAGAAATTTTAGATCCTGCTCTGTATAACGAAATGATTGCACAAATTCCAGGCCCGACTCTAAGCCTGCGACCAGTAAGTATGCTCCGCCAAATGGTGCTACACGCGTGTAGAGATCAAATGTGGTGAGGCCATTGCGACCAGTACGCCAGGAAACATAGGCTGCGTCGGGATGATACATGTCTGTCATTAATCCTGGGTGAAAATAGGGTGCACGACGATGCATAGCTTGTTTTTCCCTCGCTTCTTTTGCCGTTATTGAGTTGGTGTATATTGTACCATCTGCTCCCCTCGTTCTGCCTCTTCCATACCACGGTTACACAAAATTAAAAGAGCGGAGAACACTTGCTCCCCGCTCTTTAAGCAACACTTCAAGCTATACTGATGCAGCTTATCAGTCTCATATCGATATTCTGTTGCACAAAATCGTCATCACCAGGATGGCACATCGCACAGATCACATCCTCTTTCGACGGCACTTTTGTCTCCGCACGATCGCTGGGATGGGAGATACTCCATTGTATGTGGACACTATATCTCCTGTATCGTCAGTCAAGAATGCATTTGTGCAGCTAGTATACTGCATATGCATACTGATCTATTTGCATAATACAATGAAATAGTCCTGATAAGGATACAAGCCCATGGCTTTAGCAGGAGAATTGTCGTCTAATGTGGGGTGCTCAGGATCGTATTTACCAGGGCAAAAAAGATGAAGAAATTGGGAATGTTCGCAACCTGTACGGAAGACCAGCTTAACCATTTCCCTTCTTTGCGCACGGTAACCACTCCTGCATTGACGGCGATTTCTTTGATCTGATCCCAGGAAACCAGTTCTTTACTGTTGCTCACTCCTTGCATGTTTACGCTCAGTTTGCCGAAGGTGATCGTCTGGCCATCTTTAAACGCGGCGATGACTGCTGGCAATTTGACGCGTGTCACCATATCGCTAATGATCGCGCCCAGTCCTCCGATATTGGTAATTCTATCGTTGAGCACAATCTGCCTTTTGTTCATGCCACGAATGGTGTACTTATATTGTCGGCCCATATAAATACCGTTCATGTACCGCTTTGTGATGCGCTGCCACATACAGTCAATCTGATCCCAACGAAACGCATCGATCTTACCGCCCCTCGCGAAGGCAAAACCCTCAGTGTAGACATAAACATGCCATGAGCGATAGATGAGGGGATAGAGCAAGCAATACAGTGCGGCCAGCAGAAACACTACGCTGACGCCTATTAAGAAGGGAGCATTGGTGCTATCGTTGATATTGCGGGGCGATGTAAATAGATTATACGCGAAAAAGCCAATGCCGATTGCTAGAATCAGGGAGGCGATACCACAGGTGAGCATCATTTTGGTGTATTGTATGCCGTATTCCTGTTGTGGTGTTCCAAGATGATAAATTGTTCCTAGCTCTTCCGCTTGTATGGAAGAGGAGGGCTGGTCGTTTGTTGCTTGTATTGATGGAGGCATAGATGATTACTCCTTATATATATTAATTGCTGAGTATGTATATAACGTTTCTGGATCATTATCATAACAAATTTTCCTTATCTTTCCGTGCAAGAAGCGGGTTGCCTCGAAAAAATGTGATTACCCACCAAATGATGATGGTGCAGTGGAATGAGCAATCGTCACGACTTCAGCTCTAAAATGAGTGCGTCGAGCACTGTCCCCGTGCGTTCCAGCATGAGAGGTTGCTTCTTTTGTTTGGCGTCGCGAATAGCATGTAGCACACGAGGCATATCCTGCCGGATACGTTCAATCTCGTTTGCATCTTGTTGGAAACGTTGGAAACGCGTCAGGAGATTATTAAAGGAGATCGCGACAGGCCAGAGGACATTGTTTTGTGTCGTGGGAACGCGGGCAGTGAAATCGCCATTGGCGAAGAGTTGTGTTTCTATTAAATATTGAATGCCCTGCTCTAATTGGCGTTTCTGCATAGCGTTGGAGCGCTCATATTCAGCAATGGCATGCTCCATCGCAGCCAGCGCCTCCGCCTGGTCTGCACGTTTCAAGGCTCTGAGGGCACTATCGACCCATAGGAATGTGACAAGCGCTACTACTATTTGTAGTAGAAGTGGTCGTGCCAGGATAACGGCCCAACCGGACAGCGCCAGATAATGGTTCAGATCAGGCGCATGATGCTCCAATAGTACGTCGAATATAATGAAGCAGCAGTTTAATAAGCACACAATGAAGACTGAAATGGGAGCGAGCAAGGAGACAGCAATAAGTTCAGAGGCAATCATAAGATCGAAGATGGGCAGGTTGACCAATCCCAGGCCTCCCTTGACCGTGATGACGGTCGTGGCAATACCGCCATCGAGGACTAGTATCATAATCAGCGTGGCACCGGTAAGATAGCCCCGACGATTGAGCATGCCTGCACTAAAGACAAGAAGGAACACTCCAATTGCACTGTCACAAAGACGGGATGGTTGATGTTTGCGGTAATGCCGATCGCTGCCATAAACAGGACAACAACGAAAATAAGCACCAACAGGCTCAGGCTGGCCAGGCGTCCGCGTCGAAAGGCTTCCTGTTGCTGAAAACTTGTTTGAGAACCTGGATAGGCTGGAGCCGTGTAGGTATACCATTTGAGTAAGGCACGTTCCCACCAGGAAAAGACTTTTTTTTGCATGTATGGATCTGGAAGCTGATTATCTGTTCCTGGCCCTCTAAGAAAGGTATGAAAAGATTGTTTCATGTGAAGATACCTCTTACTCCCGACTTGTGAGGAGATCAGAATAGAGTACAATAATTCCGTTGATCTCTCTAAATTGCAAGCATCATTGCAAAAACATTCGTATGAGAATAGAAAAATTCAATACGAAAATTATCATATAGATAGAATGTTTTTGCAATAATGAGACGTATTAATTAACCATTAGTCCTAATGATTCCAATAAAAAGTATACTATGCCTGGATAAAAATAGAAGATGCAATTAGGATATATAGAGAACATTGTTTAGGCTTACAAGGGCGATAAGCAGAGCGTTACTCATTGCCTATGCTTTCCGTTTGTTACTGTAGACCCAACAATTCATTGTTTCCTCTACCTGGTGCAGGAGGTTTTTATGCTATCATTCTTCTCATACGGCTCCGTTCTTGCCGCTGGTATTACCGTTCACGTTGGCGATCACATCTGGTCGTTTGGACTTAGCTTCATCATCTATCTTATTGTTGCCGCCATAGTTGGCCTGCTGGCAGAAGCTATCGTTGGTTGGCGGCTTCCCTTCGGCTTCATCGGCGCAATTATCGCCGCGCTCATTGGCATCTGGTTAATGACACAGGTGATCATCATTGATGGACTCGGAGATATCAATGTAGAGGGCGTGCCCATTGTGCGTGCGCTTATAGGAGCTATAATCCTGGTGGCGTTATGGCATGCACTTACGTACTCCTCCTGGAGGAGACGACGACGTTATTCTTATCGCCGCTCCTATCGGAGATATTAATGCGTTAACGTGCATTTAATTAGACGGAAGAAGGGTAGGGCGTCACCTTGCGTGCGCCCATCTCCCGATGAACAATCTCGCCTGGACGTGGGCGCACGCAAGGTGACGCCCTACCCTTCTTTCAAGACCCTAAATATGGCCCTTACCGGCTGGCCCAGAGCATGCCGCGTTTCATCATTTCCAGTGCTTCAGGCACCTCAAGGTCTTTTCGTACATGGCCTAGAGATGAATAGAATACACGCCCTGCACCCCAACGTTTTTTCCATACAACGGGCATCACGCAACCTGCTATCCAGGGCGCATAGTCTCCATTGAAGGTTGTGGTCGCCAGGACCTCGTTCATAGGATCGACATGCATATAATATTGCTCGGAATGCATGCGAAAATCCTGTAGGCCCTCTGTGATGGGATCATCATGTTTCGTGATACGGACTTCGTAGTCAATAATATTGCCAGGATGTGCAACCCATTGGCCGCCAACCATGAATTGATATTCGGTGTTATTGCGAAAAGAATCGCCCATACATCCATGCCAGCCCGCTATGCCTGTGCCGTTTTGTATCGCTGTCAGCAATCCCTTTTCTTGTTCAGCCGTAATCGTGCTCATGGTCCAGATGGGAACGATCAGGTCAAGGGTGCTCATTGTCGCCTCATCCAGGTAGACATCGAGCGTTGTGGTAACCTCTACTGCATAGCCCTGCTCTTGTAAATATGGTGCAAAGAGGGCAGCTCCCTTTTCAGGTTCATGTCCTTCCCAGCCTCCCCAGGTAATTAGTGCTGATTTCATCACGGTTTCCTTTCCGCTCTTTTGTTCTCTCTTCTCAATTATACCGTCTTGTCGAGGGATATAGGAATAGAGGTTCCTTTTCTAAAATAGAGTATTGTGGAGACGGATCATCAAATAACCCAGTAGCCTGTGAGGAATTGTGTAAGGAAGAAGAAAAGTAGGGCTCCGGAGATAGAAATGTAGAGCAGGTTGAAGGAACGATTTTTGCCGATAGCTGCTATTATGATGAAGGCCGGGAAAATGGCTAGCAGATAGCGCGTGGTCGCGGCCAGAGGAATAGTAAAGTGGTCCATTGGGAAACTGACTGAGAATAAAAAGACCGCAACGGCAAAGATGCCATAAGACCACTGTAAACGTGAGAAGCGCCATGGTCCTAAAAAGGATAAAACAAGGATGGTTAGTATAAAGAATACTGCAATAAGATCAAGCATATTGCGCAGGAAGAGGAAGCTGAGGATTGCTTTGCTGTTGAATAGCGATAGTATTGCTCCCTCTATACCATACCATGGAGGGCGTAAGAAACGCCCCCAGTGAGCTTGCGCTTGCAGGAATAGCAGGGGGTTATGGAATTGTAGATAGCAGTAGATGGCAAAGGTGATAATGCCTGCAGGTATGAGACCGATAGCCAGGATATTGAACCGAATAGCACGTAACTTAAAATTGTGTTGCTGCAAGTATTCATAAAGAAAGGGTAACGCAAAAAGGATCCCTGTTGAACGCGTGAGGCACGCTAAAAATCCACATAAACCAGCTATCCACCAGGATCCGCGTCGTATATTGTAGAAACCGCTGATAATAAGGGTTAAGAAAAGCGACTCGCTATACATGGCGGAGAAGAAGAATGCACCTGGAAAAATAGATAGATAAAGAATCGTACGCGTTGCACGTTCCTTACCAAAATCTTCCTCTACGAGACGATAAAGTACTACGAGCATCACCAGTCCTGAGATATTTGAGATAAGGAGTCCTGAAGAGAAGACGCTATGCGTAAAAAAAGCTCCTATCCTGGCAAGTAACGGGTAGAGAGGGAAATAGGCTGTTTCAGTTGGTGTACGAGCATAACCTTGAGAAGCTATGGATATAAAATGAAAAGCATCCCAACGCTTCCAGGAATTCCATAGTGTGTTAAACGGTAGCGCATATATAGGCGTTAAGGGACCAGAATACAGGACTGAGACACAGCTAATTACAACAAAACCAATATGTATAGCTATGTAAGTAGGAAAAGCCTGTCTCAAGGCCGTATACCATGGCGACCAGGCTCTTTGCAATGAATGCAGTCGCTCATAAGAATTGGCAGCCGGAGAATTGCTCTCGGGTAAAGTGGTCATAGGAAGTTTCTCCATATATGTAACCTTTCGAAAATCCTTTTTCACTCCTGATGCATTCACATGAATCTGTTCCTTTTTAATTGCTTTAATTGCTAAGGATTGTGGCATAGTCTGTGGGCAGAGCGCAGCGTCCGTAAAGTCGGGCCATCAGTTGCAGTTGATTGATAACGGTAACCTGCTTATTGCCGGGGCAGGTAAGGGTGAGGCTGTAGGAGCCCATAGGCTGATCCTGGCGTAAAGGTTTAGGGTGCCCAAGGTGATCTAGAATGCCGGTAGGGCCAATAACTCCCTGGATCGGGATATCATAACTACTGAAGTGAAAGAACGGCACGTGGGCACGTAAGGAAGTGTCTATATCGGTGATCAGGGTCAGGATATGAACGATAGCTACCACCGCCGGGCTGCTGTCGATACCGCACCCAATGAAACAGGCGGTTCCTTCAACGACCCAGAGGTGCTTGCCAAGCTGACCGCTGTTGACATCCACATTAAATTCCCCGGCCCAGAAATCAAACACTCCAGCAAGGTTATTGGCTCCGTTATAGCCATTGTACCAGCTATCAATGACACCCAGTATCTCGTTATGCCAGTTCCAGTTTTTCCGCTTTAGAGTCGTGTTCATCGTGTTCTGCATCTGATTAAGGTAGCTAACCTGTCCTACCATTAACTGGTAATCGGGGCCGGCAACATGTGGGTCAAGCGAACCAAGCAAGACAGGAGTTCTAGGGTTTACAGCGTGTATGGCGCGTTCGCATCGGTCATAGAAGCGTGCAAATTGTTCTGGTGGTGAGTACAGAAATGCGACTGAAGGATCTTGCTTCATCTCCTCATTACCACATTCGACCGCGTCGGGATAAGACTGAGCAATACCATCCCAATCTACGCTATTCGGATTACGTGTCTGGCAAACAACAAAAAGCACCCGTATTCCTTTAGAGTGATAATATTGCATAGAGTTCTTGAGTTTTTGCCCCTTTTGATCTCCCCTGCCACAGCTAGGATAACCCAGACGAAACCAGGAGATCCCAGGAAATGTTTTGCCTGCATTTATGCCAGGGTCTGCGTCAATACCCTGAATTTGAGATGGATCCTGGGGAGGTAAAATAATAGGAGAAGGCGTAGCGTTCTTCGTGGGGGCAGGTGTTGGGGAAACCGTAGGGGATGGTGGCAATGTAGGAATAGGAGCGGTTATCGGCTTTAGCGCATAGGAGGAAGTCTGCTGTCCCACAGTAAGGCGATACGAAAGTACAGAGAGTACCACGCTTATGATTACAACAAGCACCAGAATAACGTTGGCGGGCTTTTTTAATGCGGTTAAATATGGTCTGAGAGTGTTCACGATGACTATAACCTCTACTTACAGTTATTTAGAAAAGATGTATTGTCGTTGTACTCTATTCAGAGTATCAAAGAATCGACAAGTTTTATTTGCAACGGAATAGCCAATAGGTGTACTGCTACACGATCCATCCTCCAGTCAACCATTGCAACAACCAGAAGGCCAGCAAAGGGAGAGAGATTCCAAGGTAATAAACGTTGAACGCGCGGTTTTTGCCGATAGCGGCCAGAATAATAAACGCCGGGAAGATCTCCAACATACAACGGGCCATGGAGGCCAGTGGATAGCCATTGTTTTCAGGGAACAAAATGAAGACGAGGTAGCAGGTGATGGAATAGAAAGCATAGCTCCACTGATCTCTGCTCAGCTTCCAGGGTCCGATAAAGGTCAGGACCAGAGCAAGCAGTACCATGAGGGTAGGGAGCAGATCCATGACGGTGTGAATTGATTGGAACGTGAGGATCGGTTGGTATCGGATGATTTTGTAGACCTGCGCAAAGACATGCCAGGGCCAGGAAAGCTGTCTCTGCCACGTTTTCTGAGCATGGGAGAACGCCAGTGGATCATGAAAGCGGAGATACCCATAGATCGCGAAAAGAATAATGCCTCCCATGATCCCAATACCACTGAGCGCATCCAGGCGGATCTTGCGCCACTGGAAATTGTGTTGGCGAAGGTATTCCCAGGTGAATGGTATCAACAGGCAGATTCCTATAGGACGAGTCAAAGTAGCTAAAAAGGCCATCGGAGCTGCTAACCACCAGCGTCCACGGCGCTGATAGTAGAAGGTCAGGAGCACGAAGAAGAGAAAAAGCGACTCGTTGTAAGCGGTAGCCAAAAAGAAAGCAGTGGGAAAGAAGGCCAGATAGAGAACCGTGCGCCATGCACGTTCCTGGTCAAAGTCCTCTACAACCAGCCGATGAAGGACAATGAAGACACCTAGCATAGCTACATTTGAGATAATCAATCCAGAGACAAAAGGATCTTGCACTAGCAAAGCCAGTCCATGCTCAGCCAGTGGAAAAAGCGGGAAGAAAGCCATACGAGAAAATGTGGTATAGCCAGTTGTGGCGATGCCGGTATAGATACTGCTATCCCAGCAATTCCATACGTGAAGCAAAGTAATCAAGGGTAGATTACGGCTAGAAAAGTTATTGATACTGAAAAGTGCAGCAAAATAGGTCAGCAGCAGAAAGGTCAAGTGCAAGCTAAGATAAAGAGGCAGAACCTGCTGCAAGGACGCACGCCAACCACCAGATAAGATCTGCGGTAAGGCTGAATTACCACCTGATCCGGCTGCACCTTCTGCAGTTGGAAGGATGTTTGTCTCCCCACCTGAGATAGAATGTTGCATAAAACTGCCTATCTCTAATTATACATTAGAATATATTAGTTCTGTTTATTGATACGTATGATTTATGGTTAAGTAACGATAAGTTTTTTCTATAAAATCACGATTGTTCCTGATAAAGGAGAGATGAGGGGATGTAGATACCCTCTCAGAGGTATTGTCTCGTCTCTATAGTAAGTATGCAATGCTATTCTTCGGCGTGAACTGAGCCATCAGGAGTAATCCTGAGACTGATGCATGAGAATGTGCTGCTCAGAGCGCGAAATATAGAGGAGAAGATAGGAGTTTTTTTGTGCAGATAGTTGTTATTGGTAGTGGTTTCGGTGGACTTTCAGCCGCTATTCGCCTTCAGGCGCAGGGTCATACGGTAACCCTGCTTGAGAAGCGTGATAAACCAGGTGGACGCGCTTATGTCTATGAGCAGGATGGCTTTACCTTCGATGGTGGCCCGACGATTATTACTGCTCCCTGGCTCATTCATGACCTCTTTGCCCTTTGTGGTAAGAAAACAGAGGATTACGTTAAGCTGATCTCCATTAACCCTTTTTATAATATTCGTTTTGAGGATGGTTCGGTCTTTCATTATAATGGTGACCAGGAACACATTTTGAGCGAGATACGTCGTTTTAATCCCGCCGATGTGGATGGTTATCTGCGCTTTGCCGAGGTTGGTGAAAAGATCTATGAGAAGGGCTTTGAACTGATCGATCAGCCGTTCACCAAGTTTTCGGATATGGTCAAGATTATGCCGGACCTGGTGCGTCTGCAATCTCAGAAGTCGGTAGCGGCGTTCGTCAATCAGTATATTAAGGATGAGCGTCTGCGCCAGGTTTTCAGCTTCCACCCCTTGTTGATCGGCGGCAATCCCTTTCAGAGCACCTCGATCTATGCGCTGATCCATACGTTAGAGCGCAAATTTGGTGTCTGGTACGCTATGGGTGGAACAGGTGCCCTGGTTCGTGCTCTTGCGCAACTTTTTCAGGATATCGGCGGCACAATACTCTTGAACAATGAGGTTGCTACGATTGAGATTGATGCGCAAACAGGCAAAGCCACGGGCGTACAGGGACGCGATGGCACCTTCTTCCCGGCAGATACCGTCGTCAGTAATGCTGACGTGGCCTTTACCTACTTGAATATGATCCCTGCGCGATTTCGTCACAAAAATACGGATCGCCGCATCAAAGGTCTGGAATATGCCATGTCGCTTTTTGTCATCTACTTCGGAACGGACCGCACCTATGAAAATGTTGCACATCACGAGATTCTGATGGGGCCGCGCTATCGTGGTCTGCTGGATGACATCTTCAAACACAAGCGTCTGGCCGACGATTTTTCGCTCTACCTGCACCGTCCCACGGCGACCGATCCATCCCTTGCGCCGGCTGGTTGCGATAGCTGGTACGTGCTCTCTCCTGTACCGCACCTGGGTGGTGAGACTGATTGGGCGACCATGGCAAAGCCGTATCGAGATAAGATTATCGCGTACCTGGAGCAACATTACCTGCCGGACCTGTCAAAGCATATCGTCTCCGAACATTCTATTAATCCGCTCCATTTCCGCGATACGCTCAACAGCTATCTTGGCAGCGCCTTCTCTGTAGAGCCAATTCTGACGCAATCAGCCTGGTTCCGTCCTCATAATCAGAGTGAAGATATTCCCAACCTGTACTTTGCTGGTGCTGGCACCCATCCAGGCGCTGGCCTGCCGGGTGTGATGAGTTCTGGCAAGATTGTTGCAGACATGATTGGCTCCGAACATGTGTCAGAGGTAGAGACCGATGCTGCTGTTCTATCATGATTAGAGATGATTTTCCCGCTTTCCGTCAAAAAATACATGAAAATGTGTAGGAAAAGACTTGCAACTTTGCGTCCTTGCAGGCATAATTGGTAGAGAGAGCAATTGTGTAAAGTGCATGTCGTGCACTCTTGCGTAAAGAGACTTGATTGCAATAGGGAAGGACGCTAAAGGAACCAACATGCTATCATCGGACGATACTACCCATACTACTCAGGTGACCGAGTCACTTGAGCGACTGCCTCGCCCATCTGATCGTCGCAGTCATCTGAGTGAACGTCGGCAGTCAATTGTACAGCAAAAAAATACTGATGTTTTGCCCAGTGTTTCCGTTGAAACGCCTCACGCGAAGATTGCCTGGCGTCAGGTCATCCAACTGCGCGAAGAAAACAGACACCTGCGCTTCGAGCTAGAGGAACGCAACACGGAAATGCAACGATTAATTGCCGCGTATACCTCTTTACAAACACAATTCGATCAAGAAGCTACCAGTATTCATGGGAGCTATCAGCAGGAACGGGAACAGTATCAGAACCATTTGCAAGCTTTGTTGGATGAGCGCAATCATTTGCAAGAAACCTACTCTGACCTCGAACGGCGCTACATGGATCTCTATCACACCTTCCAGGATGCCGTCGAGGAAGAGGCTCACAAGATGGTCAATGAAGCTGCTCAGACCATAGAATTTGCTCCTGATAGTGCCCCTCCGGTCTTCCAGGATGTTATGAAAACGCTTGAGTTTCAGGTCCGGCAAGAAGAGGATAAACATCTGGTCGAGGCCCTCTATCTCAAGCGTGAAGTACAACGTATGGCAGCGCTATTGGATCAGGAGCGTAAGGAGATTGAAGAGGAGCGTCACAACCTGCTGGTGATGCAAAGTACGGCTCGTGAGCAAGCTGAACTGCGCCAGAAAACCTTACAAGCTCGCCTGCGTTCCCGCTGGAAGGTGCGCTCGATTACCATCACGATTGGTATGGTCATCCTTCTGGTCAGCCTCCAGTTTCTCTTCCTCAACCTTGCGCATATTAAAATCGCCGCCGAAATCTCCCTCTTACTCCTTCTTCCCCTCATCATTTGTGCAATCCTGGCCTTTGTGTTCTCTACCCCATTGGCCCATGCACGTGATGTCTATTACAGTGCTCCACATAAGAAGCACGTCAGTTAATGAAAAAACCTGGCATCTGCTCACTGCTATGCCAGGCTTTTTTATGCCTTTCATGTTGAATGAAGACTGAAGCTTGTCTTATTCCCTGGTAACGTGCTACTCTAACTACGAACATCTGATTCAAACATGATGAGCCAGCAAAATCCCGTCTAAAAGTTGGATCTCTACGTGTAGTAATCAGAAGACGAAAATTTCTGACGAGGAGCTCTTGTATGGCGCAAAATACACATTCTGATAGTAAACCTAAACAACATACCATCTGGCAGGATGGGCATCACCCCGAACCCTGCAATGTCGTTATCTTCGGCGCAACTGGCGACCTGACGCAGCGTAAAATTCTTCCCACTCTTGCTCACCTGATGCATGATCATCCCTTGCCAGAAGCTTTTTGCATCGTTGCTTATGCTCGCCGCCCTCTCACAGATCAGCAGTGGCGTGCAATGGCGCTAGAATCGATCAATAAGTATCTACCCGATGATGATAAATTGGATAGCAAGGCTCAGAATGAACTGGCGCAGCACCTTTTCTATTGTCAGGGTGATGTGGATGATCGTGAAGGATATAATAAACTCTCCGATTTGCTTGATAAGTTGGATGAAGAGATGGGCACCAGCGGCAATCGCATCTTCTACCTGGCAACACCACCCGATCTCGACCCTGAGATTGTCCACCAACTCGGCGGTGCTGGCCTTTCGCATAGTCGCAATAGTAATGGGAATGGTGATAGGAGGCTGGACACGTATTATCACGGAAAAGCCTTTTGGTCATGACCTCGCCTCCGCTCAAAAGCTCAATCGCGACCTGAGTCGTGTCTTCCGCGAAAATCAAATCTTCCGTATCGATCACTATATGGGCAAGGAGACGGTACAGAATATTCTGGCATTTCGTTTCGCCAATGGGATCTTTGAACCTCTCTGGAATCAACGCTATATCGATCATGTGCAGATCCTGGTGGGTGAGAGCCTGGGTATCGGTACACGCTCAGAATTTTATGAGAAATCCGGTGCCATTCGCGATATTGTGCAAAACCATATCATGCAGGTTCTTTGCCTCACCGCTATGGAACCACCTGTTGCCTTTGATGCCGAGGCCATTCGTGATGAAAAGGTGAAAGTGCTTCGTGCTATTCCTGCGTATGTTCCTGAGCATGTAGCCGATCGCGTGATTCGTGGGCAATATACCGCTGGTGAAATGGATGGGCAAGCGGTCCCAGGCTATAAACAGGAGAAGGGCGTTGATCCTAATTCAACGACTGAGACCTATGTTGCACTGAAACTCTTCATTGAGAACTGGCGTTGGGAAGATGTGCCTTTCTATATTCGTACTGGCAAACACCTTCCAACACGCAGTACAGAAGTAACCATCCAGTTCAAGCGTGTTCCGCACCAGATGTATAAACCGACAGAGACAAAAGGACTCGTGCCAAATCGTCTCACCATCCGTATTCAACCTGATGAAGGCATCTCGCTCAAAATCGGCGCGAAAGATTCCCGGGGCTGCTCAGCACCTTGAATCGGTTGATATGGGTTTCACTTACGCCAATGCCTTTGGCATTCAATCTCCCGAGGCCTATGAGCGCCTCATTGCCGATTGCATGCTCGGCGACTCCACGCTCTTCATTCGCCGCGATGAGATTGAAGCTTCCTGGCGTATTATCGATAGCATCACCTCTGAATGGGCCAAGCTGCCACCGGAAACGTCTATCCTTATCCAGCAGGCACCTGGGGACCACCAGAGGCCGAGGCCCTTATTGAGAATGACGGGCGCGAATGGGATAATCCTTCTGAATAGAACCTTTTTGCTGAACGCTTGTGTATGTGAAACACAAGCGTTCACTATCTATAGCGAAAAAGCGAGGGCGACAATTAAAAGTTGTCGCCCTCGCTTTTTTTTAAGTAGGTTTCCTATTTTTAGCGGTTATCCGTGGGATCAGTTTTGTCAGGATTAAGCGCACGATCAACTTTTTGCTCTACCTTGCCACCAGTAGCCTGTACTTTGCCCCCCACCTGCTTCGCATCACCACGGGCCTCCATGTCTTCGTTGCCAGTCGCCTGACCAACCTTACTCTGTACCTGACCCGCCGCATTCTTCACTTTGCCCTTGAGTGTATCTTCCTGACCCTGTGTACCAAGATCTTTCTGATCGTCAGTAGCCATTGTTTTTCTCCTCTTTAACGAATAATCCGTTCACGAAACGGAACTAACCAGTCTCTGAGGTGTTTTTACGCTTTTCTGTCTTTAGTATTCTGTCGCGTGCCTTTTTTACTAACACGCCTCTACAACTCACCAGAATACTCGCCTCAGAATTTGCTGTATAATATGAATACGGCTAGAGTTACCAAAAAGGATACAGTGAGAAAACACATCTCTATCTATAGAGAGGTAGAAAAGATTTTTTATGTTGTATATGCAGCATCCCTATCGTTGTCGGTTTGATTGGGGAAGACGTGGTACGCACCTTGCTGCCGAACGAGGAGATATCCTGGTAATTGTTGATACGCTGAGCTTTTCTACTGCGGCAGTGACCGCGCTTCATCACGGAGGGATCATTTATCCCTGTTCCCAATATGAGGAAGATCCGGCCCTTTTTGCTCAACGTGTTGGTGCAGAAGTAGCTGTTCGCCGTCAGGATGTTCCTGCAAAAGGCCGTTTCTCGCTTTCCCCCATCACATTTGAACAGATTGAACCAGGCTCCCGCGTGGTGTTGGCTTCTCCCAATGGTGCGACCTGTAGCCGCTATGCTCGACACGTTCCCTACCTTTTTGTTGGCGCTCTAGTGAATGCCCGGACTATAGCCTTTGCTGTTTCATCTCTCCTTGAGCGGCAGGCTATTGATGTTACTATTATTGCTTGCGGTGAGCGCTGGCAGGTGCCGTCGGAGGATGGGGAGTTGCGTGTAGCCATTGAAGACTACCTGGGAGCAGGAGCTATTTTGTCGTATTTACCTCAGGAGAAATCACCAGAAGCACGCGTCTGTGAAGGTGCTTTTATGCATGCGCAAGACCAACTCGAAACGCTGCTCTGGGATTGTGGAAGTGGTCGGGAATTGCGTGCAAAGGGATTTGAGGATGATGTTATTTTCGCAGCCCGGCTCAATGTTTATGATGCCGTTCCTGTAATGTCGGATGATCATCTGAAACCATGGTCTATAGATATGCCAGATTCTGATGAAACGTTATGAATATGAAGGTATCCTCAATGACACGCACCATTCGTTTAGCCCATTCCTATGATGCCTCAATGATTCATGCTATCTATGTTCCCTTTGTTACTAACACACCCGTTTCCTTTGAGCTTGCTCCACCAACTGAGCAGGAAATGCGCCAGCGGATAGAGCAGATCCTACAAACGCATCCCTGGTTGGTTTGTGAGGAGCATGGTGAGATTCTGGGTTATGCTTATGCAAGCCAGCATCGTACACGTCAGGCATATCAATGGTCGGTGGATGTGTCGGCCTATGTGCATGAGCGATGGCGTGGAAAAGGCATCGGTAAAGCGCTCTATATCTCGCTTTTCGCCCTTTTACGGCTGCAAGGATTTTACAATGCCTATGCCGGAATTGCCTTGCCCAATCCAGCGAGTGTTGCCTTACATGAAGCGATGGGTATGTGTCAGGTGGGCATCTACTCGCAGGTGGGATATAAGCAAGGTGTGTGGCATGATGTTGGTTGGTGGCAACAATCCCTTCAGCCGCATATCCCTGAACCAGTTCCTCCACTGACCCTTGAGCTTGCACAGAGGTTACCTGGATGGGAGAAGGCACTGATCAGTGGGCTGACGTGATGGATTGAACACTTAGAGATCCAATATCTCGATTTCATCTCCATTGAGAGCCTGGATAACCTCCTGGTAGAGATTTTCAGAAATGTGCTGTTGAAGGTCTTCCAGAAGTTTTATAGACATCCAGACGTAACTCACGATCCTTCATATATTCTGACCCGTCCCACTCCTCCCAGTCTTGCTCTGAACGTTGAGAGAAACTCGTCCAATCAATAGTGTGCTTACTTCTTACCGCAAAAAAACCTTTAGGAGTTTGATAGACGGCGGTAGATAGCATGCCTGCAGAAGGTTGTTTTTCTTTTTTCACCATAAGCAGTTTGCCCTTAAACTGCTTCGTCTGATAGGGAGCCTTGGAGCCAACCTTGACTACGATCTCCTCAAAGCCTGTCTCCTTTTTGGCTGGCGTATGGACTAGCTGTTGTAATGCACGTACAATAGTAACCGAGAGATTACTTCCTGTTAGCTCCTGAGCCTGCTCTAAAAGTGGTAAGTCGGTATCAGCAATATAAAAGGTTTTGTTTGGCATTGTCATTATTATCTCCTCTGCTGTTTAGAATAGAGATCTCTATAACCCATTCGATGAATATAATATAACATATTATATTAGAAACCGCTAGTCTCTCTGCATAAAAAGAACTTGTCCCCCAACGTAATATTAATATCGTCGGGGGACAAGTTCCAGGGAGATTGTTGGTATCAGCCGAGCAGTTCTTCCATCTGCGCCAGGTGCGACTCGAAGTACTTCAATGCCTGCCGGATAGGCTCCGGCGAAGTCATATCAACGCCCGCTTTCTTCAGCAGATCAATGCTATAATCGGACGAGCCGGAACTGAGGAACTTCAGGTAGCGATTGACCGCAGGCTGCCCCTCATTTAAAATCTGCTGCACCAGTGCTGCCGCAGCGGAGATGCCTGTCGCATACTGATATACATAAAAGTTGTAGTAGAAGTGTGGGATACGCGCCCACTCAATGCCAATCAACTCGTCGACAATCGTCTCAGCGCCATAATATTTCTCGTTCAGAGCTGTGTATAGCGCTGAGAGGGTATCAGCCGTTAAGGATTCACCTTGCTCAGCGTGGTAGTGAATTTGCTGCTCGAACTCTGCGAACATCGTCTGCCGGAAGAGGGTGCCGCGAATGTCTTCCAATGAATGGTTGAGAAGAGCAATGCGTACTGCCGGATCGTTGGTGTTCTTTAAAAGATACTCGGTCAGCAATCCTTCGTTAAGCGTGGAGGCGACCTCTGCCACAAAGATGGTATAGTCACCGTACTGGAAAGGCTGATTTGTGCGCGTGTAGAACGAGTGCATGGAATGTCCCAGTTCATGTGCGAGGGTATACATGCTATCACGCTTATTCTGGAAGTTGAGCAGAACGAAGGGGTTTGTGCGATACGCGCCCCCGCTATATGCGCCGCCGCGTTTGCCTGTCGTTTCGTATACATCGATCCAACGTTTGCTGAATGCCTGTTTAAGGTCAGAGATGTACTTCTCACCAAGTGGAGCCAGGGCAGCGATGACGGTTTCTTTGGCCTGCTCGTAGCTGAGTTCGTCGGTTGTTTCTTCAACAATAGGCACGTAGAGGTCATACATGTGGAGGTCGTCGAGCTTGAGGATGCGTTTGCGCAATTTCATATAGCGATTGAGCAAAGAGATGTGCTCACTGACCGTCTCAATCAGGTTATCATAGACGCTGACCGGAATATTGTAGCGAGCCAGTGCACGTTCCCGGCTGGATGTGTAATTGCGTTGTCGCGTGTAGAATATATCCGTCTTTACCTGTGCAGCAAGCGTGGCTCCGATGGTATTGCGTTGTTTCAGGAAGGTTTCGTGCAGGCCATCGAAGGCTTCTTTACGAACGCGACGATCCGCGCTACGCACAAAAATCAGATAATTTCCCTTTGTTAGCTGAACCTCTTCGCCTGCTTCATTTCTAATTGTAGGCAAGATAAGGTCGGCGTTATCGATCATTGAGAAAATAGAGTCAGGTGCGTCGGTAACCTCTCCTGTTGCCGCCAATACAGCCTCAATCTCGGCAGAACGCACATGGGGACGTTTGCGGTTAAGATCATGCAATTGCTGACCATAAAGATCAAGTTCAGGCGTTTCCTGCAAAAAGCGGTCAAGCGTTTCCTGCGGCAGGGCTAGAATTTCCGGTTCGATATACGCGGCTGCCGTCGTCACTCGGACCATCAGTTGCATAACACGATCGGCCATTCCTTGATAGAGGCCATTGGTTGTATCCTCATCCTTGCGCATGGATGCATAGACGTAGAGAGTCTCGACTTCTTCATACAGGTCATCGCGTTTGCGTAAAACTGTTAGTAGCGCCTCACCACTCTGGGCTAACGTGTCCTTCAAAGCTTCGAGTTCAGGGATACGGCCCTGCAGCGCCTGAAAATCACGCTCCCAATCCTCGTTGCGAGAGAAAATGCTTTCGAGATCCCATGTGAGCGCTGTGGGGATATCTTCTCGCTTCTTGAATGTCTGCAATGTTGCTACAGCCTTTCATGAAATACCTCATAGATACTTCTAGAGGTTTTAACAGGACGGTCTCTTCCACCTTGTGAGACCTCATCTCTGTTGGGCCACTTTCTGATCCTGCCTTATGTGTACTACACATGCATTTACAATAAAGTAGCCCGCACAATGTATCCCCGTAGCTGAAGCCTGGGGCACCCTTGCCGCTGTGCGTAGAAAAAACGGCGACAAGCAGATACATACAGTGTATCATATCATATCATCGCCATTTCCCTACATTCCTGAATGAGCGTGAGAGGTAGCTTGAACCTCTCTATGACCTCAATCCTCCAATACACCTCCTCAAGCACATCCGGCCAGGGAATGTAGCCTTGATCCAACCAGGGGCATGCATTCCTACTGTGCTCGGTCGTCGCCGTCGCCAGAGTCTTGTTTCTGTGTCATAATGGATGAAAAATCTACATGTTGTCATCTACATAAGGAGTGAGTAAGAGATGCCTATTCGCACCATCCCCCAGGGCTGGGTATTAGAGACACATGCTACGGCCTATGCATTAGGGGTGAATGAAGCTGATCGTTTGTCTCATTGGTACTGGGGAGTGCGTCTTCCTTATCCTGAAGATTACCCAGCGGCGGCTCATCCGGGTGGCTGGGCCTCTTTTAATAGTCCTGCCCATCTGACCCCAGAGGAATATCCAGGCTATGGTGGCCTCAGTTATATTGACCCCTGTTTAAAAGTGACGTTCGCGGATGGCGTACGTGACCTGGTGCTTCAGATGGACTCTGCAAATGAGGCCAGTTTCTCTCAAACAGAACTGACCATCCATCTGCGTGATGCCTATTATCCTTTGCGTGTGACGCTTCACTATCGTGTTCACACGGACTATGATCTGATTGAACGTTGGGTAACTCTGCACAATGAAGGGGATCAAAGTATCACCATCGAACGTGTGTTTTCGGCGCAATGGCATCTGCCAGGTTATGAAAACTATCGTCTGACACATGTCAATGGACGCTGGCTCGATGAATTTCACGTGCGCCATGAGCCGCTATTGCCGGGCATCAAAGTATTGGAGAGTCGCCGCTTAACCACAAGCCATCAGCATAATCCCTGGTTCGCGCTTGATCGCAACAATGCTGACGAGCAGAGTGGCGAGGTCTGGTTCGGCGTCCTGGCCTGGAGCGGCAACTGGCGCATTTCGGCTGAAGTCACCGAGTTCGCCTCTACACGGGTGAACGTTGGCCTCAACGATTGGGACTTTGCCTGGGACCTTGCTCCTCAACAGTCCTTTACGACTCCCAGCAGCTACGCGGGCTACACTGTTGATGGCTTCGGTGGTGCAAGCCGACGCCTGCACGATTTCGTACGTGATACTGTTGTTCCCCATCCGCATGTTCCGCGTAAAGTGCTCTACAATTCATGGGAAGCAACCCTCTTTGATGTAAATGAGCAATCGCAACTGGAACTGGCACGGTTAGCGGCTGAGATGGGCGTCGAGCTATTCGTAATGGATGATGGCTGGTTCCATGGTCGTACGCTTGATAATGCGGGCCTGGGTGATTGGTGGCCCGATGAGCAAAAATTTCCGCATGGGCTGGCCCCTCTCATTCAGGGCGTCAATGCGCTGGGTATGGATTTTGGCTTGTGGATTGAGCCAGAAATGGTCAATCCGGATAGTGACCTCTATCGTGCCCATCCCGACTGGGTTATTCATTTCCCGACGCGTGCTCGCAGTGAGGCCCGTAACCAGCTTATTTTAAACATCGCACGTCTCGATGTGCAGGATTATCTTATTGGCTTGCTTGATCGGCTGCTTTCAGAGCATAACATTGCCTTCATTAAATGGGATATGAACCGCAATGTGAGTGAACCCGGCTGGCCTGATGCTGAGGGAGAACCGCGTGAGATCTGGGTTCGTTATGTCCAGGGTCTCTATCGCATCTGGAGTACGTTGCGTGCCGATCATCCCGCTGTGATCTGGCAAAGTTGTTCGGGTGGTGGTGGTCGTGCTGATCTTGGCATCTTGCGCGAGGCCGATCAGATCTGGATCAGTGATAATACCGAGGCCACCGCTCGCCTTGCCATTCAAGAAGGCTTCTCACAGATCTTCCCGGCTTCTACTATGGAAGCGTGGGTCACGGATGCCGCCCACCAACTTATCTCATTGGAGTTCCGCTTCCACGCCAGTATGTGCGGTGTTCTGGGTATCGGTGGGCATCTACTGCACTGGAGTGAGCAAGAGCGTGCGGAGGCAAAGCGTCTGATTGCCCAGTACAAAGAGATCCGTGCCACGATTCAATCTGGTGATCTCTATCGTTTGCGTTCTCCGCAGCAACACCCATTCTCCGCCGTTCAGTATGTGAGTAAGGATCGCGCCGAGGCCGTTCTCTTCGCCTTCCGCACTCATATTCCTGATCCGATAGAACTGCCGCCGCTCTATTTGCAAGGCCTTGATCCTGATGCTCGTTATCGTATTGATGGTATCGATGGCATTCGTTCAGGGAAGGCGTGGATGCATGCAGGTGTGAGGGTAACGCTGAACAATTTTCAGAGTGTTTTATTGCGTTTTCGGAAGGTGTGATCTGGCAGATGGAGCGTTATGTGTATGGAAGTATGCTATATGTTGAAGCGAACGGGAAAATGGAGAAACGCGCGTAATGTGGTAGGGACCCGATTGTATCGCGTCCGCGATTTATCGACCAGGGGCACCGGCCAATAAATTGCGGACGCGATACAATCGGGTCCCTACCACATTACGCGTATTAAATATATTGGTGTCGTGCTTACATCATTTTTCCCGAAACAGTTGGATTTAATACTTATAAATCACAACCCTACATTTCGGTCGAATTGGGATTAGGCCGAAATGTAGGGTACCATTTATAAGCCCGTCCGCGTCAAATTACCATTATCCGCGTCAGCTATTCCTCGTCCTCGTCCTCTTCATCCTCATCGGGTAGCAAATCGTCTCGATCTCCCCACTTCTCCAGGAAGCGATAGAAATTGCGCTTTGCCAATCTTGTCCGTTCAGCTTCGGCTCGTTCTTCTTTTGGATCATCCGCATGATATGTAAGCGGCAGATCAGGCGTTACAACTGCCTTAGCTCCGGTATCGCGGACGGCGTAGTTGAAATCGATATCCATGTAGTGAGGATAGCGATATCGCTCATCGAACAGTCCGGCCTGCTTAAGTATCTCGCGTCTGAATGCCATACATTGACTATCGACAACCTCGGCCTCTTCAGGTGTACATTCCTCAAAGTGGCGCAGATCGTCGGTGCTCAATCCGTGGAATCCCGTGATGCCTACTTCTGTGTTTGCCAGCGTCTTCTCCAATGGCGTAAAGATATCGCCTGTGAGTTCGACGCTACTGTCAAGAACCAGGATATAGTGCCCACGACTCTGCTTCAGGGCCATATTGTATGCTTCAGCAATGCCCATGATACGCGTAGCACGTAGGATGTGCAGGCGTGGCTCCTGATACCTGAGAGCTTCCGCCCACAGATCAATGCCATCCTGTGATGCATTATCAACCAGTAACAGTTCAATGTTGCTTGCATCCGCGTAACGCAGCACGCTTTGTATACAGCGGCGTACCCTGTCCTGGCTATTTTGTGCCAGAATAATCACCGAGAACGTGCAGGTATCGGGTTCGTCGAGTAGTGATGGCAACTGGTGGGTCATACGATAAAGCTTGCCATCAATATCGACGCCGGGCAGAATAACCAGGTGTGCTCCATGCGGATTATCTTTGACAGCGTATCCGGCTTCCTCAAGCTGTTTCTTAAGGTCATCGGCCCGCTGATATTGACCTCGGCGGCGTAGAATATCTCGTTCATGCGAGAGTGCTAGAATTTCGTCGGGGATGCTTGTACGATAGGGGCGGGTAGTCATATTTCTTTCCTTCCTTAGCTACATAATTCTCTCTATCCACAATGACTTTCCTCAAAAGCAGTTGCTGAAGTCCAGCCGAAGATGGAAAAGGCCTGTTAGCGCGTTAAACCTGTGTTGCTATGCAGCGAACAGATCTTTATCTATTATGCGTTGGTTGTTTGGAGAGCATTATAGGGGAACTCCTTCTTTTATACAAGAGGCCAACGATCTAGTAATATAAATTATAACATAGAAGTGCGATATCGTCTCGGACTCATAAAAAGGTACGGCTTTGATAGGTTCGATCAGGTCCGGATGGGTGATTGAACGAGGCGATGCGAGCATCATAAATGTGGCCCCTACATTTCGGGTGCCATAATCCTGTATCGACCGAAATGTAGGGGCCACATTTATGATGCCCGTTGGGAACCGGGCCTTTTATTTCGCTCTTTTTTGTTCTCGTTCCGCCAATTCTTTTACGCGTTGCACCTGATCTTTATGGCAGATCACTGTTTTATTGTCCATCTCAATGATAATGATATCCTCTATCCCAATCGTAAAGATCTCGCGCTGAGTATTATTGTACACGATGACATTTTGAGTACCAAAGCCTTCGTGTGCTCCAACGCCGCGCACGCCCTGCTCATCTGCTGGAAAGAGTGCGCCATACTGTTCCCAATTTCCGACATCGTTCCATTGCAGGTCAGCGGGAATGACCACAAGGTTATGCGTTTTTTCCAGGATGCCATAATCGATGGAGATGGCCTGTATGGCCTGGCCAGAGTTCGTCAAGCGTGCTCTGCTCGTGCTTTGTGCCCATTGCGTCGACAATCGTCTCAATTTTGCGCATGACTTCGGGGAGGTGCTCACGTAATTCCGCCAGGATCGTTTCTACTTTCCAGATAAATATCCCCGCGTTCCATACATAATGACCGTCCCGCAGGTAACTCTGTGCCGTAGTCAGGTTTGGTTTCTCGACAAAGCGCTCGACCTTGAATGCTTGATAACTATGCCCTTCCTGCACCTGGTCAGCAAAACGGATGTAGCCATAACCAGTCTCCGGGGTGGTTGGTTTGATCCCAATCGTTACCAGCCGTCCCTGTTCCGCCAGATCATAGGCCAGGTAGAGCGTCTGACGCAGTCCCTCAACGTTGGCAATCACGGCGTCCGCGCTAAATGTCGCCATCACGGCACGAGGATCCTGTCGTGCCAGCGTTGCCGCCGCCCAGGCGATGGCAGGGGCTGAATTGCGTCCAATGGGTTCGCGCAAAATGTGATCTGGAGCAATCGATGGCAGGTGTTCCTGCACGAGGGGAGCCATTTTTTGTCCTGTTACAACCCAGGATTGTTCAGGAGTAGTAAGTGGAGCGACACGCGCTAACGTTTCTTGAATCATACTCTTACCACTGGGTAGAGGCAGAAATTGTTTAGGAAAAGCCGGTGTGCTGAGTGGCCAGAGCCGCGTTCCACTCCCACCAGCTAGAATAACTGCATTGAGATGTTTCATTTGAAAATATTACTCCTCACGTTTTGCTTTGATCTCTTATCTTTAGTGTACCAGATAGATTATGTTTTTGAATGCATCAACTCATGTTGATGTCGCGATTGTATAGGCTCAAGCTAGTAGTGTCAATTGTATGTTGGTTGAGATTTTGTTATATAGTGTGTGTATTTAGAGGCAACCGGAGCTAGAGGGCAATGTCCACCTTGCGTGCGCCCATCGGTGGCCCCTCGACGCGGTTTATTGGCAAGACGGGCGCGACGCAAGGTGGACGCCCTCTACATACAGGCTTTAGCATCGTATTCTCGTCGTTTTCTGAAATATTGGAGTCAAGAATGGCGGGGCACCCTACTAGTCAGAAACGTCCGATTATGGTATGCTGAAACAACAAACAGTATGGTACTTGTATACAAGTGTGGGAAGTAGAAAAAATTATACCGCACTTATTATAGCATTCTAAGAGAAAAACGTGGCAAACGAAGGACAAAAGCCCCCTTCCACAGGACAGGAGGCACCTGCACAACAGGGATATTATGGCTGGCAGTATGATCAAGATGATGAGGGTCAGGGGCAACCTCCTGCTGTTCCTCCCGTATGGTCTTATGCACCCCCACAGCCGCCTGCACAACCAGTACCCCCACCAGTTCCGATGCAGCCTCCACCTAATCCGCTGCAGGCTCCTGCCTCTGGAGGACGCCCGCCGCAATTGAGGCCGCAATATCAGCAACCTATTCGGGATATGGGCACGTCATTGGGCTATGGACAGGGCATGGAGTATCAGTATTTTGATACGCCCCAGCCCTCACAACCTATCGCGCAATTGCGCCAGGAGCGCCTGCAACAGTTGCGTGAGGAACGTATGCGCCGTCAGCAACGTCGTATGGGTGGGCCGGATATTACTACTTTGCTCCCCTGGGGCGCGAAGCGTTCAGCGCCACCTCCCATCAATGGCGTCGTGCCACCTTCTTCCGCTGCTCCTGCCGTGCCGAGTTGGTCGTCATCGCCGCCTCAACTATCACCCGGCCAGGGAGATATGGGTTTACCAGAAGCGCCGTATGATGGTCCCCCTATGCAGCCTTACGCTGAGATTCCAGCGCCCGAAAATCTGCAATCAGCAGTAGCGCCGGCGCAGGATACAAACATGATCCAGCGCGTGCGCATCGGCAGAGCAACAGCGGTCCTGACAGCCGCCTTTGTTGCCAGCCGCTTTCTAGGCCTGCTGCGCACTTCGATGTTTGCTTTTGTCTTTGGAACAAGTCATACATCTGATGCGTATTTGCAAGCTTTCCTTATTCCTGATCTCATCTTTAACATTGTAGCAGGTGGCGCTCTCAGTTCAGCATTTATCCCCGTTTTTACAAATTATATGGTGGGCGATAAGGATGAAAAGACGGCATGGCATATTGCCAGCTCTGCTCTTAATCTCGCTATTGCTATTATGATGGTTCTGGCTTTCCTCGCTATCATCTTTGCTCGTCTGCTCGTGCCAATCTATAATCCTGGTGTGAGTCCGGCACAGCTTGATCTTATTGCTGCCCTTACGCGTGTGATGTTGCTACAGTCCATTGCTCTGGGTGCTGGTGTGATTGTGACAGCGGTTCTCAATGCGCGGCAGGATTTCCGGTTGCCCGCTATCGGTACAGTTGTCTATAACGTAGGCTTAATTCTTGGCTTGATTCCCGGTCTCTACCTGGCCTTTCGAGGACAACGCAACGATACATTGGCCGTCTATGCTGCGACCTGGGGTGTGGTGTTGGGTGCCCTCTTCCAGGTTGGCGTGCAGATCCCTGGTCTGCGCAAGGTCGGGATGCAGTACGATTTTAAGTCCTTTGACTGGCGGCATCCGGGCGTAATCCAGATCGGACGCCAGATGGTGCCACGTATCGTGAACGCCGCTATGCTCTACCTGTCAACATTTGTCGATCGTGGCTTGATTCAACTGCTTGTGGTCGTTGTTACCGTTGGTGGTATCGGCGGCCTGATCACTCAATATTATCAGGCACTCCAACTGGTCCTTCTCCCGTTAGGCATCTTCGGTATGGCTGTCTCAACCGCAGCCTTCCCAACTCTGGCCGAGAACGTGGCGAAGGGACGTATCGATCGTGTGCGCAATACAATTATGGAAACATTGCGCAGTATTCTCTTTATGTCTATTCCTTCCAGTGTGGGCCTGATTGTCCTCGGCTTTCCCATTATCCAGGTGCTTTTGCAGCATGGCCGCTTTAACCTGGGGGATGCAGAATCTACCGCTGTCCCACTTGCCTTCTTTGCGGTAGGCCTGGCCGGGCTGGCTTCTGTCGAGATCCTGACACGCTCCTTTTACGCTTTGCGTGATAGTAAGACCCCAGTGATTGTGAGCGTAGGGCAGTTTATTTTTAAGATTGCTCTCAGTCTGGTCATTATCGATGCCGCAGTATGGGGAACGCAGTGGGGAATGGGTGCTCTGGCATTCGCAACCTCCCTGGCGGGTCTTCTAGAGGCGGCAGTATTATACTGGCTCTTGCATCTGCGGGTAGGCTTGCCCCTACGAGAAATTGGTGTCTTTATCGTGCGCGTGGTGCTTGCTTCCCTTGCTATGGGCCTGGCCCTGCTCGTATTGCGTTTCGTCCTGGATCATATTCCTTTCTTGAATACAACGCTGACGCCTGCTCTTGGCTTACTCGGTACTATTGCTGCTATTCTCAAGTTGCTGCTAGAGTTGTTTGTCGGTGTGTTTGTTTATGTGCGTGCTTCTCGTCTGCTCGGCATTGAGGAACTGGGACCTGTCAGACGCGTCCTTGATCGTCTTAAGTTATCGTGGATATAGGGTGTTCTTATGAAACAGCTTCGTCTCTCTCTCGTTGGCTTTGGCGTGGTAGGCCAGGGCTTTGCGGAACTACTGGCAACGAAACAGGATCTCCTGCGTTCCCATTATGACTGCCAAGTGAAGCTCGTCAGTGTGGCAAATTCGCGTAGCTTTATCTATCGTGAGGAGGGATTGGATATTCCCACCTTACTGGAGCTGGCAACGAGACGTGCTGCACTCACGCAACATCCGGGCGTGCAATCGTGGGAGAATGCCCTCGTCGGATTGCGTGCAACGGGGACTGGAGGCGATGTATTGGCCGAAGTGACGGGGACGAATTTGCGCGATGCCGAACCAGCCATCAGTCATATTCGCGCTGCTTTAACACAAAATATGCATGTCATTACTGCGAACAAGGGTCCGGGTGCTCTGGCGGCTATCGACCTCATGCATCTCGCCCATGAACACCATGTACAATTGCGCATGGAAGCGACTGTGATGGCCGGAACTCCGGTGCTCAGCACCATTCGAGAAGGACTGGCGGGGGCCAGAGTGCGTTCCATCCGTGGCATTCTCAATGGCACAACCAACTATATTCTGAGCGCAATGGCAGGTGGCCGCGACTATAGCGATGTGCTTGCTGAAGCCCAGGCGCAAGGATATGCAGAGACCGATCCAACAGCCGATGTCGAAGGATACGACGCGGTGGCGAAGGCATTGATTCTCTCCGCCCTGGTCTTTGGACATACCGTGACGATCGATCAGGTCGTGCGCGAGGGCATCACGAAGATCACAAAAGAGCAGGTACATAAAGCCAGCCAGGAGAACAAGCGTATTAAACTGATCACCTCTCTGCATGCCGTTGCAGATCTCGGCGAATGCCCCCTTGATGTACGCGTGGAGCCGCAGGCGCTTCCCCTCAGCGATCCCCTGGCACGCGTCGATGGTGTGCTGAACGCGATTACGTTCCAGACGGATACGCTCTCCGAGGTGACGATAATTGGCCCAGGTGCGGGCAGTGTGCAGACGGGTCAGGGGCTGTTGGCGGATCTTATCGCGGTTGCTTCGTTGTAGCACGCGGGCTTATTCCACTTCGTTCCATTGCGCCCCTACTATTGATTTATTCCATTTTTATATGTATTTATATCTCGTGCACGAATGGGTAGGGGCGCAATGGAACGAAGTGGAATAAGCCCGCGTGCTACAACTCACGAAACATCCCCACCCGCAATGCCCAACTTACGAATTACCCCTACTCACAATCCCAAACTGCATCCTCACCCTCCCGAAATGGACCACATCCCCATCCTGAATCACTTCAGGCTTCAATGGCTCCAATGGCAGTTCGTTCAACCGGGTCTTATTATGGCTCTTGAGATCTTCAATTGAGAAAAAGGTCCCCTCAAAGCGAATGCGTGCGTGTTGTCGCGATACCGTCCTATGCGCATCCATTGAACTCAGATCGATATCTGGACTGTAGCCACGTTTAGGATCACTCCGTCCGACAATCGCACTCTTCTGGTAATGTTTAGCCGCTGCATCTCCCGCTGATCTGGCTCAAAGCTAAGATAGGCATATACCGTCTCTTGCCCATGATCCATGCTTTGAACAGTATGAACCTCTGATGATGTGTTGATAGGAGCATTCGCGAGAGCGTCATCATCTATTTTTTGCATCTCATGCGTAAATGCAATTGTAGTTAGTTTGCCGCTTTGAGCCATCCGTTCTGCCGCCGAAAGGGGAAGTTGGACATTCTCCAGGGCAGCCAGAAAGACAGCCGCATTTGGATAACGCTGATTGCGCTCTTTTGCCATTGCTCGCTCGACGATCTGTTGCAGCAGTGGAGGTGTCTGATGATTAAACTTGTTCATCGGCGGTACCGGGTTATGTGTTTGCATCACTCCCGTTTCAGCAGGGTTACGTCCGACAAATGGCAAGCGCCCGGTAACTAATGTGAACAGGAGCAGGCCCAGTTGATACACATCGCTCTCGGAACTGCTTACCCCTCCCTGGATATATTCTGGAGCGCTATAACGCGGGTCTAGAGAACCGATATCATCACTACGCTGATTGCCAGCATAACTGTTATAACCAGATGCAGTGAGAAATGTACGGAGTCCAATATCATCGATCTGCACACGATCTGCGATCCCGACCGTATCAACTGTGATGAATCGTGGTCGTAAATCTAAGCCTGCGATTCCCTTTTCATGAAAAACCTTCAGGCCTTGTGCCAGTTGTTTGCTCATATCGAGGGCACGTTTAAGATCGATATTATCGCTATCCATCACCTGTTGCAATGTAATACCCCGTGGGGGGTCGGTCACTATATAGACACGTGTACCATCGATGCCCCAGTCATGTATACGTAAAATATGAGGAGATTGTACAGCTTTTCGTTGTTCTAGTGGTTGGAGCAGTCTGGAGTGCCGCCTGCTGTGACAGAGTGGCTGGAAGTTCAAGCATAGATAACCCTACAACATCATTCGTGTTACGGTTGTATGCCGTGTAGGTATTAATTACGTTTCCGGTTGTAATCACCTGGCCGATTAAATAAATGCCACCAACTTGCCTTTGCATATTCGGCATTCTTTCTGCCATACACTCCCTCACTACTGAAAAATTACAGGGATTGAAAATGGGTAGAGGCGTACGTAATGTGACGCCCCTACATCAATGGTTAATTTCAAGTGGAATATGTGTCTTAAACCTTAATTGTACAGCCGCTGGTTAATATATTTGGGAATCAGATCCCAGTTGCCGCCCTGTGGTCGTAAGACGTACGAACCATTATAGGTGGAGTCTTCTAACACATTCCCATTCGTCAGTCCGATATGTGGCGTATTGGCATTGTTAAGATCCATCGCCAGCACAAATCTTGCCAGATCGGATAGTGACAGATTAGTATAGATGGTTTTTTGCAGTGCCGTTAGAGCATTAAAGAAACTGGGCCACGTCGATGCCTGCTTTACTTTGGCAAGTGTAGCCTTCATAATATCCTGCTGACGCTGTGACCTCGCGAAATCTGTCAATTGTGCCAGATTTTCAGAGGTACCATATTCACACACTTCAAGTGGTTCGCGAGCACGTGCATAACGAATAGCTGTTTCACCATCCATATGCTGCACGCCTTTGTTAAACTGCACCTTGATCCAGGCTGCGTCGACATTGGCGTCATCGTTCTTTGGATAGCAGGCATTGAAAGAGTGTCTGCACATTAACATCAACGCCACCAATAGTATTGATCAGGTCGCGGAAACCACTAAAGTTGATCGTCATCCAGTATTTGACATTCAATCCTGTCACCAGCGAAATTTTAGTTGCTACTGCATCTCCACCCGCTATAGATCGCGCGGTTCCATTTGATGCTATGGTATAGATTGCATTCATTTTGGTAAACTGCCCCGAATTGGGTGGATACTGAACTAACAGATCACGTGGTACAGAAATGAGCGATGTATGATGATTATTAGGTATTAAACTAATAACCACATTTGAATCCATCAGGTATGCACCATCATGCCCGCTCCCGCCATAGCCCATGATGAGCAGATTTGTACGGGTAGCACCCAGGCTGAGTTGAGAGCTGAGCGGCGTCTGTGGCGAAATGGCTGAACCAAATGCGAGTACACGTTGACTGGTGACTACACTCATAATGATAAGTGCCACTACCAGCACCACAAGCACCAGGCTGGTAATCATGCATCCTCGGCCCCGACGTTTCGGTTTTGGTGGCCCGGTCCTGCCACCTGCCCCGGTTGTGGGGATCCCGGATATTGCTGGATAGCGACCATCATTGGGTCGTGAAATGGGAGGTGGCACCTGCTGTGGTCCACCTTGCTGCGGATATCTCCCCTGTTGTGGATATCCACCCTGTTGTGGAGGCTGTCCCTGCGGATAACGCGGCGGCTGTCCTCCAGGTGTTTGCGGTGGCTGCCCCTGTGGATATTGTGGAGGTTGTCCCTGCGGATATTGATATGGTTTCCTTTGCGAAGGCCCTGCTTGATTTTGAGAATTTCCCAGCACGAGCTTGCCCTGCGGTGGCGAATTTGGCTGAATTGGCTCTGTGGGATCGTATTGATTATGATATTGATCTGGCATGGAGTATCCTTTTCTGCATACATGCTATCAATAAAAAAAGAACAATTTGACATACGCTTATACGCTTGCTACCCTATTGCCCTTAAGAATAATAACTACTCATATATAAGAACGAATGAAGCATCTGTAAGTTGCAGGTTCTACTTTTTGGTCCAGTCGCGTATCTCTGTGCGCTCTCTGTGGTGGCGTATCGCGACGATTTCAGCCATAATTGCCAGCGCCATCTCTTCAGGTTCGGCACCTCCGAGATTCAGCCCGATTGGTCCATGGATGCGCTTGAGTTGCTCATCGGTAAGCCCTTGCTTTTTGAGCCGTTCCGCCCGTTCCTCGCCCGTTTTGCGGCTCCCAATTGCTCCTATGTATCCCACGTTTTTTGCGAGCACAACTTTCAGCGTTGGCTCGTCGAATTTTGGATCATGTGTTAAGACCGCTATTGATGTAGACGGATAGAGGTCCATCTTCTCCAACACTTCGTCCGGCCAGGCAACGATCAGTTCGTCGGCGGATGGAAAGCGTTCGCGGGTCGCAAATGCTGCACGAGCATCGATAACTACGACGCGATAATTCAACGTTTTGGCGAAGATGGTCAGGGGGATGGCTATGTGGCCCGCTCCTACAATGATGAGCGTAGGTGGTGGAGGAAATCCTTCGATGAATACGTCAAATGATCTGTGTTTCGTTTGTTGAAAGCTGGTAACTGAAAATGGTGGCATCACCACTCCAGATCGCGCTTTCGGCGTCTGCCCGCACGCGCTCATCCAATTCCGGTTGTCCCAGTGTTCCATGCGCCGTTTTGTTCGGGAAAACGAGGAGTTTTGCTCCAATATGTGTGGGGCCGCCTACTACCGTTGCCAGGGCAACTCCCTGTTTTTTGTCTAGTGATTTTTTAGTTTCTCATATAATTCATGCATATATACTCCTGATCGCGCACACAAGGTAGGGACCCGGTTCGACCGCGTCCGCGATTTATCGACCTTGGGCCACGATTCAATCAATTGCGGACGCGGTCGAACCGGGTCCCTACCTTGTGTGCGTATTTCATGTATTTAAAATCATTTTTTGCGTTTATCTTCACCAGTCCAGCCGTTCCACAAACACGCGGATGGTGCCGCCACAGGCCAGCCCGATCTTCTCGATATTTTCTTCTTCGCTGATGCCGAATTCGAGCATCTGCGGCTTCCCATCTTTCATAACTTCCAGGGCCGTATGTACCACCGCTGGCTCTACGCACCCGCCGCTGACCGATCCGCTCAGTTCGCCTTTTTCGCTTACAGCCAGTTTCGCGCCTGGTCGCCGTGGGGCCGAACCAGCCATGCTCACGACCGTTGCGATCGCTACCCGTTCGCCGCGAGCACGCCATTTCTCAATATCAGGTAATACGTCACGCATAGCGTTTATCTCCTCTCTTATCAACTCTAATCAGGGCTGCGCTACTCTTACTCCATGCTTCGACAGCTTTACGTCGGGACGCTGGACTACGTTCTGGTCGGCTATCGTCGATGCTGGAGAGCAAATTGCCGAGGTCGATCAGGCTATTTAGATTATGTGCGGGCAGAAAGTTGTCCACAAATGGTAGGGCCGTTTTCATACCTATCGTAAGTGGTCGATAATCGGGCGACCCGAGCAAGGGATTGAGCCAGATGAGGCGATGGCAACTATGCTGCAAACGATCCATCTCGATGCTCAATACACCTGCTTCCCCACGATCCCAGCCATCGCTGATAATCAGAACGACCGCGCCACGACCAAGGACGCGTTTGGCCCACTGATGATTGAAGAAGTGCAGTGCGTCACCGATGCGTGTTCCACCCGACCAGTCCTGCACCGTTTTCGATACATCACGCACGGCTTCGTCAACATCGCGCCTCTTTAACTGACGCGTGATGCGCGTGAGACGTGTGCCAAAGACAAACGTTTCAACGTTCATCAAGCCATTGGAGACGGTGTGCACAAAGTGGAGCAATAGCCGCGAATAGAGGCTCATTGATCCGCTGATATCGCAGATGATGACCAGGGGGCGTGGTTTACGCTTGTTCTTGCGCCACGTTAATTCGATCAATTCCGCGCCATATTTTAGATTGCGCCTCACCATACGTCGCATGTCAGGATAGGAGCCGTTTTTCGACGGTGCCTTGCGCCTTGTTGGACGCATGCCCAGACGCCAGCGCATCTCGGCCATCAAACGTTTCGCTTCCTGCACTTCCTCCCAGGTGAAGTCCTCAAAGTCTTTCTTGCGTAGGTACTCTATCGCGCTGTAGGCCGTCCCTTGTGGCTTACCCTCATCGTCAGTATCATCAACCTTCTCTTCTTTTTGGCGTAGCTGATCGCTCTGGCGCATTTCTCTCCGTGAGTCTTTGATCTGTTCCTGTTTGTTCATATGCTCGGCCAGCCGCTTCCGTTCGGATGGTGGGAGGCGCATCTTTTTCTGCTCACTCCTGACCGTACCCTGACCCGCATCTTTCTTTTTATTCTGATTATCGCGCACAAACCAGTAGTAATCAAACATCTGGTTAAAGATCGGCTCCTGCTCATGTTTTGTCAGCAAGCAACATTTGAGTGTGTGGTAAAAATCATCTCTATTGGTAGGGTCGATCTGCCCCAACGTTTCGGCAAGGTCGAGCATCTGGCCCGGCCCGACGCTGATCCCCACTTCCCACAGAATACGCCCAAATTCGGTGAGGCGATAGAGAAGCCGTTCGCCCCGTTCTATATCAAGCGGTCGCATTACTAATGGAGCTTTGTGTTCGCCATTGTCCTGTGGTTGTGCTACATTCATGGTTAAGAGGCTCCCCGTGCTTTCTGTATCATTTTGCTCAGATCGCTGCCTCCCACTTTGAGTATATCATCCTGATATTTGAGTAGTGCCCCCAGCGAATCGCGCACCGGACCTTCTACCAGATCCATTTGTTGGAGCGCCAGCAGCGAACTGATCCAGTCCAACGTTTCAGCGACACCGGGTGCTTTATAGAGATCAACGCTACGCAACTCGCGTACAAATGTGCAGACCTGCTTCGCCAGGCGTTCAGGTATGCCGGGCATACGTGCCAGGATGATCGCGTATTCTTTCTCTAATGTCGGAAAGTCGATCCAGTAATACAGGCAACGTCTGCGCAATGCATCGTGTATTTCGCGTGTGCGGTTGGAGGTGAGGATCACAAATGGCGGCTCTTTGGCGCGAATAGTCCCGATCTCAGGAATGGTGATCTGGAAATCAGAGAGCAGTTCCAGCAGATAGGCTTCAAATTCCTCGTCGCTACGATCCAGTTCATCAATTAGGAGCACTGGTGCTCTATCATTCGTTGGATCGATCGCTTGCAATAGAGGACGTTGCAGCAGGAAGTCCGGCCCAAAGATCTCCTTCAACTCCTCCTGTTGCCCGTTGCCACCTGCTTCCATGAGGCGAATGTGCAGCATCTGGCGCGTATAGTTCCATTCGTATACTGCTGTATTGACATCGATGCCTTCATAACATTGCAGGCGAATCAACTTTGTGCCCAGTAATGCCGCCAATACGCGGGCGACCTCCGTCTTCCCTACTCCTGGTTCACCTTCCAGAAGCAGGGGCTTACGTCGTTTGAGCGCCAGAAAGACCGCTGTTGCCAGGCCGCGATCAGCTATATAATCCTGCGCAAACATCGCTCGCTGCACATCTTCAATTGTCTGCAATGACAGTTCTTGTTCCTGCTCCAACGTAAGCCTCCGAGGGTAAACTAGTGTCTTTGTATTTCAATGTGTGGTATTTACATTCTAAGCTATCCAGAGGGAACTTAGCAAGGTGAGACAATGGAGGCGCGTCATGGCTGCAACTCTCTGTCATTAGGGGGCATACTGGCAAAGCCATTGAGATATAACCGTTTTAAAACACAACGAGAGAATAGTGATAATATACTAAAGTTGAAAGATTCCCGCTGGTGCATTAAATCCGTGGAAAGGATAGATTGCAAAAATGGATCCCGAGTCTAATTTTCTTGCTCCGACAACCGCTTCGCAAGGTACCGATCTGTATCACGCACTTGGTGGGATGGATACCTGCCACAGACTCTCAGCAGCATTTTATGTCCATGTTGAACACGATCCGGTTCTGCGCCCTCTCTATCCACCAACCCTCAAAGGGTGCCCCATCGAAGCGCTTGCTGCCTTCTTCACCCAGTTCTTCGGCGGACCATGCGAGTATACACAACGTCGTTGGTCACTGAGTCTGCACGAAGCGCATCTCCGTTTTGCCATTGGTCAGAAGGAGAGAGATGCCTGGCTCAACAATATGGTGCAGGCGGTAGATGATGTGGACATCGAAGAGCCAGCGCGAAGCGCGTTACGCTGGTTTTTTGCAGATGCATCAACCTTTCTCATCAATCAACCTTCTAAGGCAGTGAATACGTCTCTTCTTTCCCTTCAATATCCCATCGAGGACCAGAGTGAACAGGAGACCTCCCACATTCAGCAGGACATCATACAGCGCTGGCAGACACAACTGACGCTGGAGATGATGGTCGCCGCTGTTCGTCAGGAGAACATAGATACGGTGCTGACACTGATAGAGAGTCCAGTTGTTCAGGCTTTCTTTGCCAGGGATCGTGCAGCCTTCCTGAGTTTTCTTGCAATCCTGAGCAGCAGTAGCCAGAAGGCTCTGTTGAATTATGCGTGCCAGATACTTGTCAATGAACCTCAACTCATGCAGGAACGCTACACCTCTGATCGCACTCTTTTACACGAGGTAGCAGGACAAGGGAGTCTGCCCATGGTGGAACTCCTCTTACGCCTGGGAGCAGACCCCAACGCAAGAGATCACTTTGGGCATACACCGCTGTATTTCGTGGGCAACGCACCTCATGGAGCATCTGGACCCGATGTCGTTCGCATTCTGGCTCAAGGTGGAGCGAACGTTAACGCTCAGGAGAGATTGAAACACTGTACCGCGCTGCATATGGCTGCACGACGCGGAAACGTCCCGGTTGCCGAAGCATTACTGGATTGTGGAGCAGAGCGGGAGATGCGAGATAAGTTGGGTGATACACCCTTGCATCGTGCGGTGAAGTGTGGAAAGACGGAGATGGTGGCCTTCCTTCTCTCACGCGGAGCCGATGTCCTTGCAAAAGGGAAGGGCGGACTAACCCCGTGGCAAGCCGCGCGAGGCGGTACCATGAAACAACTCCTACAATCTTCTCGCGCATGAGAAGAAGAATTGCCGACAAAGAAAAAATGTAAATACTCACGGAATGACGTATCCTCTGACGTGCACTTTGCCTGCTTTACAACGAACCCAGATATCATTCATCTCGGAACCATGGATACCAGAAATTTCTATTGGCTTGCTTCCATGTCCATTTTGTCTATAAGCGAGGGCACCATGGACATGGAAGACCTTTTCATCTGTACGGAGAAGAATAGGATTGCCCCATGTACGAATACCACATACGAAGTTATAGACGTGGCGGGCCGTCCAATCCTTTGCTGAAATCGTGAAATCCTCTTCACGTGGGAAGGGGTGATAACTACTCTGTGCCTTATCTTGTGGGATACGTAGCGCCTGTCCCGTGAAAACGCTCCAGACCGTACGCGCCAGGAGCGTTTTCCCTACTTGCGTACATTGCACTTCCAATGCATCGTAGCTGATACCATCTGGGACCGGAAACGCTTCCTGCGCCAGAATATCACCGCTATCCATCCCTTCATCGATTAAATGAATCGTCACACCAGTAGTATCATGCCCTTCGCGAAAAGTCCAGAAGAGTGGGACCGGACCGCGATTGGCCGGGAGCAACGCTGGATGCACATTCAAACAACCAAGCGGAGGCAGGTCAATAATAACACGTGGAATACGCATTGAGAAGCAGGCGATGCAGATAACATCTGGTTGATAAGCGGCCAATGTGGCGAGCGTTTCCGGATCTGCCGGGCGTTGTACTTCCCACACAGGAAGCTCTCGTGCCCAGGCTGTCTGTAGAATAGAGGAGTGCGCAGACGTATTTGCAAGTGGTAAGATGGTACGCATAAAGCGTGGACGCTCCCGGCGCTGGATTGCGGGCGGCATATTGCCTGGAAGAGGAGATGCGGGAATAACAACGGCAGCCACCTCTATTCCACTATCGAGCAGTGCAGTAAGGAATGGAGCCGAGAAATTACCCTGCATACCAAAGAAGAGTGCACGCGGGTGATGTTGCTTTACTGTGATGTTTGACACAATACTTTCCATCAGGTAGTATTACTTTAATATTGAGTGCATTATTCAGGAGATTTAACTATGGCACGCATGGTCTATTGTGTCAAATTGGGGCGCGAATTGCCAGGGCTGGAAAGGCCACCATTTCCAGGCGAGTTGGGGCAGCGCATCTACGAACATATCTCTAAACAGGCGTACGATATGTGGCAGGCCGAAAGCACGAATGTCATCAACGAGCGCGGCCTCAGCATGGGTGATCCCGAAGCACGCAAAGTCCTGCGCCAGGAGATGGAGAAGTTCTTCTTCGGTAATCCAAAACAGCCAGCAGGTCAGGGAACGACAGCGGCACGTACAATAGGGGCGGCGAACGGGCCACGTCTCGTCTTTTGTGTCAAGCTCGGACGTGAACTTCCAGGCCTGGCCCGGCCACCGATGCCCGGCGAACTGGGGCAGCGCATCTACGAACAGATCTCCCAACAGGCGTACGATATGTGGGAGGCACAACGAACGCTGATCATTAACCACTACCAACTGAATCTGGCCGATCCTGAATCACGCAAAATTCTGCGAGAACAAATGGAAGAGTTCTTCTTTGGTTCAGATGCACAGATGCCCGAAGGTTGGGTGCCAGAGGCGGTGGGTGCTGGAGCGTCAAGCAAGGGTGGTGGAGCGCCATCGGGTAAAGGCGGAGGCGGTGGCGCAGCATCGAGTAAGGGTGGAGGCGGCGGAGCTGCACAAAGAAAATGAGAACACGCGGCGATATTCTACTCATTTCATGCTATGAACTCGGTCACCAGCCCTTTCATCTTGCATCTCTCTCGGCCATGCTCCGTCAGGATGGCTATCTTCCCGTCTGCGTCGATACAGCAATCGGGACGCTTTCCGATGAAGCGATTCAACGGGCACGCTTTGTAGCGATCTCTGTCCCGATGCACACCGCCTTGCGTCTTGGCGAGCGGGTCGCGCAACGTATTCGTGCGCTCAATCCAGAAGCCCATATCTGTCTTTATGGCCTCTATGCCCTCCTCAACGCCGATCACTTGTTGGAGAAGACAATTGATGCCGCGATCGGTGGTGAGTACGAGGTTCCCTTGCTCAAACTTGTGCATGCACTTGAGGAGCAGAGTGAGGCTATTGTTGTGCCAGGAGTACGCACACGTGAAGTGAAGAGTGGACCCTGGATCCAGCGTACGCCATTTATTGTGCCTGAGCGCAAATCGTTACCACCGCTTGCACGCTATGCGCGTCTGGAATGGGGAGACGAATGGCGGGTTGTTGGGTACACTGAAGCCACACGCGGCTGCAAACATACCTGTCTGCACTGCCCCATCACGCCGATTTATGGGGGAAGGTTCTTTGCGGTACCAGTCGATATCGTGCTGGCCGATATCCGCACCCAGGTCAAGCGAGGGGCGCGTCATATTACCTTTGGCGATCCCGATTTCCTCAATGGACCCACCCATGCGTTACGTATCGCTCGTGCCCTGCACCAGGAGTTTCCCGACCTCACTTTCGATGCAACCATCAAAATTGAGCACCTTTTGAAACATCGAGACTTGCTGCCAGAATTGAGAGAGCTTGGTTGTATCTTCGTGGTCTCTGCCGTTGAGTCGTTGAATGATGTAGTGCTTGAGCGTTTCCAGAAAAACCATACGGGTGCTGACGTGGATACAGCCTTTGAGATAATGGAGCAGGCCAATATCTCGCTACGCCCATCACTGCTGCCCTTTTCACCGTGGGAGACGTTAGATAGTTACATTGAATTATTAAACTTTTTTGAACAGCATCACCTGATCGAGCATATTGATCCTGTGCATCTTTCAATTCGTCTGCTCATCCCGCCAGGTTCAGCGATCCTGGATATTCCTGATAGTGTGCAGTGGTTGGGAGAGCTCGATGCCGCCGCCTATACTTATCGCTGGCGTCATCCCGATCCACGTATGGATGTGTTGCACCAGGATGTATCAGTTTGTGTAGAGCAGGCGCAAGGGTGTGAGACTGATCCTGTCGAAACATTCTTTGCCATCAAAGCTCTGGCGCTTGCAGCCCGCAACGAGGAATTCTCGGTTGAGCAGGCGGTGCAGGGGTATGGTCAGCGCAAGGTGTTGCCACATCTGAGCGAGTCATGGTTCTGTTGTGCGGAGCCAACGAAGAGGCAGATGGCAGTATAATATTCTTGCTACCATTGCAAAATTCTTTACACCCTCACACAGTCATTTTACATTTCCGTGCCCTTTTTTTGATCATCCTGGGCTATTCTATAGACAACGGAAACAAAACAAAGTAGCGCAAAAATAGTTTGCTTGCATATAAAGTAAAGGACAACAAAAATGTATCAAGACGAGTATGGATCTTATGAACCCTATCCGCAGCAAGAAGCCTATCAGCAAGAGCCACAATTTTCATCGTCATCGGCAACAGGTGTTTTAGAGCGTCCACAAGCGACACCGGAACAGGATGTGTCCCAACCACCCCACTATCCAGCGGGTCCGCTGCCGACAGCAGCACCGCCGCGTAAGCCACGACGTGGGGGCGCAATGGTGTTTCTTACGTTTGTACTACTTATCATCTTTAGCGTAGGGTTGTTTTCTGGCTGGGAGTTTGCGCATGGTAGTACAACTCAGTCTGCCGTGAAGACAACGACCTCACAGACGCAATCGTCTACGACCTCATCGAGTGCAAATACGATCGAGACCCAGCAGGAATCTGCCATTGCAAAGATTGAGCCATCCGTTGTCGAACTTGTTGTCACGACGGCTCAGGGAGAGCAGATCGGATCGGGCGTCATTATCGATAAAAATGGTGATATTGTCACTAATAACCATGTTGTCAGCGGTGAACAGACCATTCAAGTGGTTCTTAGTAATGGATCAAAGGAAGACGCTCAGCTCGTAGGATCTGTTGTTGCCGATGATCTGGCTGTTGTGCATATTGCGCCGTACTCTCATATGGTTGTAGCACAGATCGGTAACTCTTCAACGCTTGTTGTGGGTCAAGAGGTAATCGCTGTAGGCAACCCACTTGGTATCACTGAAACGGCGACACATGGTATCGTTAGTGCTCTGAAGCGAAGCGTAACGGAGTCATCAGGAGGAGCCACAATTCAGAATGCGATCCAGACCGATGCTCCTATCAATCCTGGTAATAGCGGTGGTGCCCTGGTCAATTTGCAGGGGCAACTGATCGGCATTCCAACATTGGCGGCGGTCAATACAGAGTCGAATACGCAGGCGAATGGTGTCGGGTTTGCAATCCCATCGAGTCTGGTGAAGACGGCGGTGGCGCAGATCCTTGGGAAGTAAGTAACAACAAAGATGCATTAATTAATATAGCAGGAAAGATCAAGTTCTCCGCTATAATAGATGAAGATCCCGAACTTTCCAGGTTGTGGAAATTGGCATTTTCTTATAGTGATATGATACATGGGATGATGTTTGACAGTGTACTTACAATGACGCATCACGAGCCACATGGGTAAATTTAGAACAAATATTGTCTTCTTCCCGCTTAGGGCATATACTTTAGGAAGAGACATAGCAAATGAGAAAGGATAATTGAAGTATCAATATGAGTGATTGGAACACCCAGGTCATTGAGAAATTTCGTGCAAATGGGGGAAACGTGGATGGAATGTATGCAAATGTGCCATTATTTTTGTTTACGACCATAGGAAGAAAAGCGGAGAACCGCGCACGATGCCGTTGGCATATCAGTCGGATGGTGATCGTATCATCGTGGTTGCCTCGCACCTAGGAGCACCAAAGCATCCCGATTGGTATCACAATCTCGTGGCTCATCCACGGGTCACCGTTGAAACGGGGAAAGAGACTTTTGATGCTATCGCCAGTGTCGTAGATGATTCAGAGCGGGAACATATGCTGCAGAAGTGGCCCATGGTCGTTGACCATCAGGCGAAGACGACGCGCAAGATTCCGTTTGTTGCTCTGCAACGAGTGAAGTAAGAGAAGATGTGCTATAAACACCGAGAAGGATTCAATGCATCCACTTCAAAAAGAATGTCAATGCCTGGTTGAAGCAGGCTTCCCCGGTGTCCTTATCTATTGTGAGGATGCAGATGGAGCATCTGAGTTTTACACTGCCGGGTTTGCTGATCTGGCAACAAAGCAATCAATGACTCTCAATCATCACTATCGTATTGGCAGCACGACCAAGACATTCACAGCGGTGGTGCTTTTACAGTTACTTGCTGAGGGAAAGATTAAATTACAAGATACACTGGACAAGTGGTTGCCTGACCTGTCAATTCCCAATGCTCCTACCTTAACTATCGAGCATCTCTTACGTATGCGCAGTGGCTTATTTGATTTTGAGGATGACCCAAGTTTGCTTGGGGATCTGGACGCTCATCGGCGGCCCTACGGCCTTATAGAGGTGCTTCATCTCAGTATCAAACACCCGGCCAGGTTTCTGCCAGGAACGAAGTATGAGTACTGCAATACTAATTTCTGTATACTCGAACTTATCATTGAGCAGATAACCGGGCATACTCTTGCTATCGAATTGGAACAGCGCATCTTTGGTCCAGTAGGTATGACGAATAGTACATATCCAAATGAAGAAGATCTGACGCTCCCAGAACCCTATATTCGGGGATATGAGCGTACTCTCGATGGATGGGAGGAATGTAGCCATGTTTTCTTCGGACGAGGAGATGGCGCACTGATTTCTACGGCTCCCGATCTTGCACGCTTTTTCCGTGCATTGCTCTTTAAACGAACATTGCTGCCTGAAGACTTGCTACAGCAAATGATGTCGGTTTTCCCAGATCAGCCACCAGCCAGTGAAATGTATGGGTTGGGCTTGATGGCTGACCCATTGCCTTCAGGTACTGTGTGGGGACATTCGGGAGGAGGATTTGGCTATCAGGATCTTCCATATATTCGATACGAAACTGGATGCTTCATCGTCTTCGTCATGAATGGTAGCTATGGCTTTCGAGCAACAACAGGCACACGACCAACCCTTGACCGCATGGTGAGAGCAGAAGCGTATAAAAAGACCTATGGTGATTAGTAAGAACTTATCGGCTGCAAAAAACGTGTCTGCACCCATTGCTTATCCTCAGCCGTTGGCCCACACGAAGTAATAGCAATTGGTACCTCCAGCTTCTCTTCTATCAACGATAGATAACTCGCCCGATCTTCTTGAGAATACTGCCTGCCAGACTTTGGAGGTAATAGTTGATATTCTGGCGTACACAATCCCAGCCTCTCTGTCAGGTGTTCCTGATGCGCCAGATCGGCAGGTTGCTGCACATTTATCTTCGTTATTTTCCCAGCTTCTTGTGCAAAGAAAGGGGACAGATCTGTTTGTTCGCCTGCATAGGAATAATTATGACAAACCTTCCATTCAGGCATCATCGTCAGCCGATCAATATTCGTGATGGCAAGATAATCCAGTTTGCCCAGCACATCTTTTGCGTAACGTGTTGCCACCAGATCAAGATAGCCAACGCGAAAGGTCCGTTGCCAATCATTCCAGGTATTATGTTGATCAGGAAGAGCGAGGGTTAAGGTGCGATCTTCGGTGGGAAATGGGCCAGCTCCATGACGTGTGCCATAGGCGCGTAGCAAGCCAAGCCGTATAACTTCACCTGGATAAGCATGTTCTTGTATTAATGTATCTGCATTGGAGAATGTTGTGGTGCTCCATGTTGTATAGGGAGCAAATCCATAGTTCTCGTCAAGAAGGACCCCTTGCGCACCCTCAAAGATGATTGTGCCCGACTGTGCCAGCAACGTTTTAATAGCAGCTTCATCGACCATTTCAACGCGATCTGAGAAGTAACGATAAACATCAATGCAGTCTTCGATATACTGTGGGTTGCTGAAGATCGCGCATTCGCGCCTTACCGGTTCTGTCTGTGGCAGGTATTGGGAAAGTTCATCTAACTCGTCCTGTTTGGCGGCATGCAGATAGCGCAATTTTTTTCTGAGGGTTGCTCGATCCTGCAAATCGCCGGCGTAGAGCATTGCATCCCCATATTTGAGCGCGTCAGCCATGCATTCGCCGATGCCTTCACCACAACTTCCATGGCGATTCTCTGCGCGTGCGATCTCCTTGAGCCGATTAATACCCTTCTGAAAGGGCGTAATGACCAGGGCGCGGCGATCTATCTGTGTGCGTTGCAACGCATCTGTAATCCCAAGTTCCTTGAGATGTCTTTCCTCTTTAAGCATGTTTAGCGGATTGATGAGCATAAAGCGGGAGAGTAATGTTTTGGTGGAAGGTAGAAGTGTGCCACTACCGAATTGAGAGAATGTATGCTGCTTTCCATCACCTGTCACAACGGTATGCGCAGCCTGTGGACCACCATTGTAGCGCACAACGGTATGCGCGGAGAGTTGTCGGGTGAGGAAATCGGTGATACTGCCTTTGCCCGCATCTCCAAATCCCAGATCGGCGATGAAAATTGCCTGCCTTGTTGCCTGCATAATATATTCCTCTTCTTTACGCTTTTTTTATTATTCATAAACGCCGCTTAAACCATTAGCATCGCCCCAATTCCGTCTTTTTAGGGTAGAGACATGTGCTTGCCACCTCCGATTTAGGGAAAGCAATCGTCCTGGAAATCGGGCGATGGCAAGCACTTTATTAAACGGGATTAGACATTGTCCTACAGGCGTTCTGTACTTGTGTTTTGATATGTTGGTGTGGGTAGATTGCTTCCTACACTTGTTACTACGTTTTTACCAGGTGCATAGTTTTTAAGTGCTTTCGTTGCAGCTTTAATTGCGCTATGACTGGCTCCTGCGCTGTCCAGATCTTGCACTCCTTCGGCAAGGTTAATGGCATCTTCGGTGAGGCCAATTGTCAGGGCAATCGTTTCGCTGACAGCATGCTCATCTTCCAGGAAAATGACATTCTGGCCGAGTAGATCATGCCAGAAGTTCTTGATACTATCATCGTGGCCGTGGCTGGCGTTGAGTGGGAAGATGAAGAAGAGATGATAACGGCGCTGGACTTCGTTGATGATCTGGCGCAAGGGAATATCCTGCTCTAGACTAGCGCCAATGTGTGTAAACACGTGTTTTTTATTGACGGACTTGTAGGCCATTTCATCACCGATGAGGAATGCATAGCCTTTGCGGCCACGTTTCTCCCAGCAATCAATAGCAGTGTGACGGGCAAGGAAGTAGAGAGCCAGTTCGTATGACTCATGGTTGGTGCCACCTCCACCACCTTCAAGGATAATGTTGCGCAGATGTTCATCCATCTCCACGCCGCTTTCGAATTGGCCGACCTGGAGTGGCACACGATCACATGTGGCATCTCCCAATGCGCCGAAAAGGATTTGCGGATCTTGAATATACCCCTTGATCAACAGAACGCTCATCAATTCCGCCAGTTTCTTCTGGAAGACAAGCGGAATGCCGCCCATAGATCCGGTTTCGTCAAAAAGGACGCTGATAGCTGTAGAACGTGGATGGGCGTCACTATCACGGCTCTCACGAAATGTAACATCTTTAGGATCGAGCGTAGGATGAATATTCCAGGTATGGCTTGATCGCGCGGCATCGCTGTATGCGAAATCACTCTTGCCAGCTTTTTTACGTAAAAGTGCGGCTTCTCTATAAGCATCGGTTGACCAATGTGTACCACCCATGTTGATGTTGCCTTTCTTTTCTCTTGCGAGATGCATTTAATAAAACGTTAAAACTTTTGTGAAAGTTCCGGCATAACGAATTGATGAAATTTTCTGAGGCCCCAGAGGCGTTCGATCAATACATCAAACTCATCAAGTAAGATGGCGACATCTTGTGGACGTTGCCGGGGTCCGGGTAACATGCACCCTTTCAGGTAGTTTTGTAGCTGCCACGGGATCGTCTCAGGAAGCGTACGTTTGTGCAGATTACCGTTTAACAGGTAGAGCATACACATAGCTGCCATAGAGATATCTAGCCCCGGCGTTGGTTCTTCTCTGGCGAAGACCTCTTGCGGATACCATTCGCGATAGGGGCTGCTGATAGCACTGATATACTCGCCCGTTATCGCTGGTTGGAGAACCGCATAGGACCAGTCGATGAGCATAACGCCATGCTGATCGGGTGAGATCAAAACATGTGGAGGAAGGACCGCGCCGTGGATCACGTGATTGGCGTGGGCAAACCCAAGCGCAACGAGAAGACGCCTCCACATCCAGGCCATATCCCGGGCATCGATTCCTTGCGGGTATGCCTCTCGTACCTCTTTCAGGGAATACCATCCTTCTTCATAGGCAAGGACATTGACCTGTCGCACAATCCCCGATGCCCTTTCCTGATAAGAGAAAGCATCGACGGGCTGCGAAACAAAATGACGGAGCTTTTCATACTCATTTCCTTTCTTGAGGTGTGCAAGAATACGTGTCTCATTAAGCGCTAGATCATTGTCTTCAGGCCTGGTAGGAAATTTGAGGAGATAGCACCTATCCATGACAGAAGAAATACCCAGGTAAAGATTGCATAAATCTCCCTGAGTCAGAAACTTCTCGATATGATACTGGCAACGCGGGGTATGAATGCTAAAAGGCATAAAGGTGTTGGCCTCCCTGCTTGTGCCATATGTCCCATTTTCAATCCTCACCTGCGCCAGTTCCCAAAGGTGGGCCAGCTTTTTGAAGATTGCATTGGCCCGGTCAAAATCCGCAGTTCCCTGATAGAGATCGGGATGAACGGTTTTAGCAATCTGGCGAAACATTTTGCGGGCGGCATCGATTTGCTCAGCTCGTGTACCTGCAAGAGTGCCAAAAACCTCTTCTGGCGTGTGCGCTTTATCAAGAGATGTACGAATATGATCCAGTTCAATATTTCCCATAAGGCGATTGCTCCTGATAGTGTACTTTGGACACTATTGATAGTGTATGTATAACACCAATATGGGTAATTGTCAAGGTTATTTTGCGACAAGTTGTCATTCTCTTTTAGGTAGGTGAGATATTGTTGTGTAGTTCTTGCAGTTTGTTGGCACGCTCTTTATTAGCAAACGATATTGTGTGTGAATTATCAAAGTAGGGGCCCTACTTTGAGATATAATAAGACCAAACACCATGTCAAATCATTCTCATCAGGGGGAGTATTCTATGGACCCGGCACTCAAAAAGCAGGCTCTGCGCCTGTTCACGTATGGACTCTACGCCGTCACCAGTGCTCAAGGAGACGATATCAACGCATTTACGGCCAACTGGCTAACACAGGTCTCGTTCGAGCCGCCATTATTGGCTGTCTCCATTGAAAATAACTCTAAGTCGCTCCCTATGATTTAAGGGAGCGGCAAATTCGCAATCAATGTTTTGCATAGAGGAGAAGGGCAACGCGAATTCGCGGGTGCATTAGGGAGATCAGCACTAAAGCATCCCGATAAAATGCAAGGCGTTGCCTATGAGCTGCAAGAGGGATATGTTGTGTTGCAGGATGGTCTGGGCTGGGTCGGCTGTGAAGTGCGCCAGAGTGTTCCAACGGGCGATTCCACGCTGGTGATTGCCGAAGTTGTTGCCGCAGGGATCGTTGCCGAAGGACAACCACTTACCATGAATGAAGCTGGCTTCCGTCACGCTGGCTAGAAAATGTATATGTTATTAAATAGATAACAGGAGAGAAAGTATGGAAATTAATATCAATCGGCTGCAGGAATTTTTCATGCCATATGATTTTATGCATTTATTGCGGTTATGGGGAGTGATGTCGGCATTTTTGCTCGTCTTTGCTTTAATGGTTGTGGTCATAGGACTTTACCCATCGGCAAAGCAGTTCTGGAAAATTCAGATTGCGGTCCTGGTTGGAACATATTTGCTCAGTGGCATAGGTTTTCTCGTTTTTCACCTGAACGCATTACTTATCATCAGCATATTGATCTGTCAGGCGTTTATTGTGCAAGGTGATCTTGGCGTCAAAGAACGAGTAAACCCGCTTGAGGATTGGTGGGCTTCCAGAGGACTCATACCCAATGAGCAACTGGAAGAACAAGAGATGTAGGTTAGCTGTTTAAAAATCTTTTGGATCAATGAACAGCATCACATACCCACAATTGCGGCAAGCCAGAGCCGATACCTGTGCGCCCAAAAATCGGTGTGCATGGGACTCAACTCTTAAGTTATCACCGTGTGCAATTGTCCTTTTCCATTCCCGCTGGCTACCATCTTGTCCACAGGCGGGACAGGGTGGGTATGCCACCTGTTGTTCGTTCGTTTCCATTAACGTAAGCTCCTTTGCTCTCAGTTCATCTTTGAGATCACCTGTTGCGGTCATTGCTGGGGTGGCATTTGTTGTGGATATTGCGCTTGCGGTTGCTCATACTCTTGTGCTGGCTGGGAAGGATATGGATAGTGCTGTCCACCTTCCTTGTAAGTTTCGGCCTGAGGCGTGGGTGGTTGATAACCTTCCTGGTATGGCTGATAAGGTTGTGGTGGTTGTTGATAGGGCTGTTGTGGTGGCTGATAATATGGTTGCGGTGGTCGTTGCTGAGTTGTGCCGAAGAAGGCCATCGATCCTAATCCAGCCATAATTGGTCTTGCCAGTGTGCCCAGAATAGCGGAGATCCCAGCCGCGAATAGAAACACAATCCAGGAATTGGTTATAAAGAAAACGGCGAGGGCCATCAGCCAGAAAAATCCCTGAATCCCACCGTAGAGTCCCTGAGGGTTACGAGAACTCATAGAACCAACCAGGGATGCAAAGGCGAGTGCAACGAAAAAGATCGGCAGATTAAAGCCGCCCCCAATTAAAAAGGCCAGCGCCAGGCCGATAAGCACAATCCCACCAGCAATACCGCCCGTGGCTGACCCTCTGTTATTCCACATGATCCTTGCTCCTTCGATAAAAAAACAACGATAAGTGCATCTCTATAGTTAGATTATAAACTATAATTGAGCTTTGCTGGAGATGAGGAAAATGATGATTACAATACAAATTTTCTTTTGAAGATTACGGTCAATGTATCGGCGATGAGGCTCTGTCCTGCTGGCGGGTGTCTAAATCCCGTTGGTATGATGCTGACAAGATCCCAGCCGCCATCATCAAGATAGCGACGCATCACCATTTCCAGACCCTCTAAGCGTGCTCCATCGCTATAGGTGATGACATAATCTTCATACTTTTCGCGACCGTGTTGGCATAATTCCAGCGAGAGATACAATGTACGATACTCCCATTTTTCCATGCTGAGTAGAGATCCTCCGATTTTAGATTTCTTAATTTGTAAGACGCTATTTTGTCAGAGGTATCCAATCGATCTAAAAATGCGTCTCAATAAGTGCTTTGCGGATACCTTGCAGTGCGAGCGTGATATGTTCCGCATCTACGCCATAATGAGTCACGGCACGGATTATCCCACCGCCTGAGGCACCCATGAGCACACCATGTTCCTGCGCTTTATCCAGGAAGTGCAGCGTCTCGGCTTCCGACAAATATTCCTGTTGAGTGTTGCGTAACCGGAAATTGAGGATATTGGTGACGACACGTTCAGGTTGAATCTCGATCTGCGGGTAGTCGGCGAGTCCATAGGCCAGTTGTTTACAATGAGTGTGATCATTAGCGAGGCGGTCCACCATGTGTTCCAGCGCGACAATGCCAGCGGCAGCTAGAATGCCAGCCTGACGCATACCACCACCAAGCAGCTTGCGGATACGATGGGCGCGACGAATGAAGTCTTTGTTTCCGACCAACAAAGATCCGACGGGAGCGCTCAAGCCTTTAGAGAGGCAAAACATCACCGAATCTACCGGAGCTACCACTGTGCTGACCGGGACGCCCAGAGCGATAGCAGCATTGAAGACGCGGGCACCATCCATATGGATTGCCAGATTATGAGCATGGGCAAGGTTAGCTATCTCCTGGACCTGCTCAACGCTGAGAACAGTGCCTCCACAGCGATTATGCGTATTTTCAATGCATATAAGCGAGGTTGCCGCAACATGTCCATCGCTGTCATCTGCGATACCGGCACGGACTCTAGCCAGGTCCAGCGATCCATCTGGATGGGTAGGAACCACCCACATAGGAGCGCCGCCCAGTGTAGAGACGCCGCCAGCTTCGTAATGATACACATGCGACTCATCGCCAACAATCACCGCCTGTCCACGCCCGGTATGCGTAAGCATTGCAATCGCATTTCCCATTGTCCCACTGGGTACAAAAAGGGCGGCCTCTTTCCCCATCCGTTGTGCCGCCAGTTCCTGTAAACGATTGATGGTGGGATCTTCTCCATACACATCATCGCCCACTTCAGCGTGGTACATAGCTTCCCTCATGGCGGGAGTAGGATGGGTAACAGTATCGCTGCGTAAGTCGATGAGCATGAATCTTTTGCCTTTCCTGGTTTGCGTTAGTGAATCGATACAAACAGTGTATCATCTGAGGAAAATGGTGGCAAAGAGGGTGCACATGGGTTCTGAGTCAAATGGCATGAACAAAACGAGAGAGGCGCGAGTAATACAATCCATCGTGCCTCTCTCTGCGTAAAAGGAGTGTTCGGGTTTAGAAGCCCAGGTCGAGTTTGCGATAAACAGCCTGACTATTGTCAGAGTTGTTTGTATCCGCTTATGAAGTTAAACGATCCATCGCTGCCACAATAAGAGGCAAGGCCGCTTCTTGACCGATAGTATCTATAAGATGCTGACCTACAGACTGTATATGTTCCATACGAGCGATGATGAAGTCATGGCGTGCGTTACCAGATGCCAATCCATACAATGCTTTCTGTGCCGCATCGTATTCGGCGTCGATCTGAGAAAAGAGTATAGCAACTTCGCTCTGGTTCTCTGGTTGTAGAGTCATAGTGTACGGTCTCCTTATACTCCGTTTGCATGGTTGTTACCCATAATGAACACGCTTTCCTCTATATGTCTGGTTTTACTTCTTCGTATCACTCCTCGAAGTGCTGTTATCCAGTTCTTTGCTGGCATCTTCAGGGACTATAAACAGTATAACAAAGAAATTCCCATTCTCCTATGACATTCTCTACCACCTTTTCAACATGTATCCATATATTTCTCTGTGCTTCTACGTATGGCAAAAAATTCTACGTTATCCCTGACAGTTTTTACATAGGAGGCAACCTTGCCATATGAAGAATTCAACTCCCTATTCTTATGTAACGTTTGAAAGTAGTGGTAATCGATAGATACTCGACAAGTGCAGGTAAAAAATGTTATACTCTATTCATGTAAATAAGTGTATTCTTGTGTTATGCATAAAGAGAAGAACGAGGGATGGGCTGATGAGGAAACGTTTGAAGTTAATAGAAGCCCGTGCACGCAAAGACTGGACGTTACATGAAGCCGCGCAATGGGTAGGTTGTGCTCCCAATACCCTAAATCGTTGGGAACTGGGGATCATGAATCCTTCAGCGTACTATCGCACAAGGCTCAGTGCTGCTTATGAAATGACAAAGGTAGAACTGGGTCTGGAAGATGAAAGCTTTTCGGTTACGTCTGATGGTGTTGCGAGTAGTGCTTTTTTCCAGCTTCGTGCTGACTTTACGATGTACCTTATGGCCCTGGCCTTTGGGGAATACGACACGTGTTGGCAGGTGCAGGATGTGCTCATTGAAGCCATCGAGGAGGTGACTATGCATAGTAATGAAGAAGTGTTGCAACAGCAGCGGGAGGCGCTACAGCGTTTAGCAATGCTTCCCATGCTTAATCGAGGGAAGCGTTCAGTGGAGGAAATACTTAATACATGTGCGGCAGGGCTGACGGCCTGTGGATATCTCGCGTTGGGTAAGCGTGAAGACATGCAACTTGTGGCATCCATGCTTGCAACGTATCTTCCACTCCTGCAAGCGATAACGATAAATTCTTCAAAGCAGCAAAAGGCGGCGGCGGCGTTACTGTCTCAGTCATTGCAGATCAAATCAAAGATTGGTTATCATCTTGAAGGGGTCAAGCAGGCGACAACGTATGCGGAATATGCAGTGCAGTGGGCAAAGAAAAGTCAACATAAAGCGATGCTGATTATGGCGCAACGCGAATTGTTGGGGGCGTATGAATGGGCGTCGTTGCAGCATCGTGCGGAAGCATTGACGATTGTGGAAGAAACACAGCATCTTATGGAGTCAAAACAAGGCGCACGGGTGAAACCAATGATCCAGTCATGGGTATATACAGGCCTGGCGAAGTATCAGGCTCTTAATAAACAAGAAAATAGCATGAAGGCTTCGCTGGAGAAGGCCGAAGAAACTTTTTTTGCGTCACCTGATGTTGCTATTCCCGTATACATTCCTCACAGTCACGCTCGTCTGATGAGACACAAGGCCATCTCCTATGCCTATTTAGGACAGCAGGATAAAGCATTACAGCTTTTTGCGGATGTTGTTGACCTGAATGGAGATCCATTTGCCGCGAAACTTCCCATGGCAGAGCGCACCTATCTGGCGGTGCTCAGCGAAGCGTTGTTCTCTTCATTGAAAGTTCCCAATGTGAAGAAAGATAAAGATCTCTCGATCGCGCTCTGGATAAAGGTAATAGAGAAATCTCTCGAACTTCATAGTGAGACTTACTTCAACGAATCTACGATTGCCTTTCAGATTATGGAAGGTATCTGGTCCGATGATGCAAGGGTACTGGCACTTCATGATGCGCTTGTGCATTGGTAATCTGCCCTGCTCTCATTGGCTACCTCGTGATGGACGCAAGTCTCTTGCTTAAAGAACCTTGACAGAAGCTGGTTTACCGTTTATACTCCGGTGAGAAAACGGTTTCTAACATATTTTGATCATTGCTGCATTGAATGAGGCAATAGCCGAAGAACGTACATAGAGAAGCAGGTATGTAATATGCCAGAAAAATTAACTATTCAAGATATTGCCCGTTTGGCAGGTGTCTCTAAAGCCACAGTTTCACGCGTTTTGAACAATAATCCATCGGTTGACCCCGTTCTTGCTGAACGAGTGATGAACATTGTACGAGAATATCGCTTCGTTCCTAATGTCACTGCAACAGGATTGGCGCGTGGTCGTTCACGTCTAATTGGCGTGCTGGCTCCCCCACTGACCTGGCCTTCTGTCCCCGAAATCATGCATGGTGTTGCCGAGTATCTCGAACATACCTCCTACGAAGTTGTGTTATATAGTATAGGCTTTGAGCGTAACCACTCTGATGTGCTCGACCATATCTTAAGTATGAGGATGGTTGCCGGACTACTGGCAATTTTCCCTGGTGAGCTTTCGCGCCATCTCACCGATCGCTTCCAACAGGGACTCCCATTGGTGATAATCGATGACCAGGAAGAGCCCGCTAGCCTCCCGTGGGTTGGCATTGATAACGTTGCGAGTGCTTATGAAGCTACACGTTACCTCCTTGCAGCAGGACACACGCGTATTGGTCATATTTTAGGACCAGAAAACTACTATTGTGCCGTTGAACGTTATCAGGGATATAGTCAGGCTTTGCATGATGCTGGAATTGCTGTCGATCCCACATTGCTTTTCCAGGGAACTTTTGAGCCTGCTGGCGGGCGTCAGTGCGCTATAGAGCTCTTCTCGCGTGCGCGAGACGAATGGCCGACAGCCCTCTTTGTTGCTAACGATCAGATGGCTTACAGTGTTCTAGAAGTTGCGGAGCAGCGAGGTATACGCATACCAGAAGAGATGGCTATTATTGGTTTTGATGATAATAGTCTTTCTGCGCATGTACGACCCGCTCTGACGACGGTTCACCAACCCTTCTCCGAGATGGGACGCAAAGCGTGTGAGGTTCTCGTGACGATGATTGATGAGGGGCATACCTCTGAAAAAAGCTGGCGACAGATGCCACAAGAACTGGAAGGTTCTCTTGAGGTTCATGCCACTAACCCTATACGTATCCAACTCCCAACTCATCTGGTTGTGCGAGCTTCCAGCGGGATTTCCCAGTCGCTTCCTATTGGTTTGTCTCGACCTTGACCCTCATCATCCTATAGGCTATTCAGAATCTCTTCACGCGATGCGCTATTTCCCTCGTCCCACAATCGTGCGAAATTTGCCTCGTTCATAAGGGTAGACAGGTGCTTCTTTGTCTGTTGAAAATCGGTATGATGCGCTGGATACATATCGTATGACTGCAGGTGTGCCGAAGCAGCTCCCAGGAGATAGGTTGCGCGTTCTGGCGTGCTCTGTGCAAGGGATACCTGTGCGAGGCCAAGCAGGCTGTGCCCCATCTTTCTTTTATCGGTGGGTGCATTGTCATGTTGCAAGGCTTCTTGATAAAGCGACTTTGCCTGTACAATATCACCTTCCATGTATTTCAAATCGCCCATAATGTTCAGGGCCGTGATAATATCGGAAGTATCTCCCAGGCTCTGGAGGATTTCGAAAGCCTCATCCAGCAGTTCTTCTGTTTGTGTAAAATCTTTGACGGCTAGTGCTATCGTTGCCAACTTCAATTTTATGTGGGCAATGGCTGGCAGATCGCCCAGCGCTTCAGCAATCGCACTACGCTGCTCAAAATACTGGCAGGCCTGGGGATAATCTCCCTGAAATAGAGCCACCTTGCCCAGTGTGCCGAGGGTCAGAGCGATAAGGGGTCGGGTATTCAATTCCTGTGCAAGACGAAAGCTTTCTTGCGCCACCTGCATGGCCTGCTCTCTCTTGCCGCGAGAGATTTCCAGGTCCACTAACGTTGTCAGGATGCGTGCGAGGCTCTCTTTATCCAGATAGGTACGTGCAATTGTCACGCTTTCTTGCAAGAGAGTATATGCTTCCTCTTGCGCCCCTTGAAAGTGCATAAAACGACCCAGGCTTTCCAGAGCATTTGCCCGTACCCAGTAGTCGTCCATAGAGGAGGCGACCGCGACGCATTCTTTGAGCAATTGATACGCAGCGTCCAGTTCATTCTGACGATAGAGAACCAGGCCCAGGCTACTAAGTGCGCCGACAAGATTTTGCTGATCCCCAGTTGCACGGGAGCAAATAACACTCTGTTCCAATAATGTGCGAGCTTGTTTTAGATCGCGCAAGCGGTAGGCCAGGTGACCAGCTCGTCGGAGCACCTTCCCGCGTATCTTTTGTTGTTGCGTCACGGGCAACTGTAGCGTTGCATTGAGCAGGCGTTGTTCTTCATGCCAGTAGCCACGGAGGCCGCAGAATTTGCCAAATGCCTCAGCGAAACGTAATGCCAGGTCTGTCTCTTGCTGGTCAATGAGCCATTGGAGTGCGGTGCGCAGATTATCGAGTTCCTGGTCCAGTTTTGCCAGCCATACAATCAGTTGCGTATTTTTCAAAAATGGGGCCGCCTGCTCCACTAAGGCAAGGTAATAGAGAGCATAGGTACGTCGTTGCTCCTGCATTTCTCCTTTTTCCCTTAAGCAATTCAACGCATAAGTACGAATCGTCTCCAACATGACAAAGCGTGGCTCTTCGTGTTCCTGCTCTATGCGCTGTAGCAGACTTTTATTCAAGAGAGAACCCACTATTTCCACAATCGTTGCGGATGATGGAGGGATGGTGTCTATGAAAAACGCTTCAATTGTTGCGAGCGATGCGCCGCCAACGAAGACCGCAAGGTGCCGAAAGAGCCATTGTTCCTGCTCATTGAGCAGATCATAGCTCCACTGAATTGTGTAGTCCAATGTGCGGTGGCGCTCCTCGGTCGACATCAGTTCACTTTTCAAGATGTGCTGATCCTGTAAAAAACGTTTCAACAGCATCTGGGGTGAGAAGAGCTTGATGCGAGCCGCAGCCAGTTCAATCGCCAGGGGAAGTCCATCCAGGCGCACGCAGAGTTCGGCGACCGCGCTGGCGTTATCATCGGTAATCTTGAATGTAGGAAGGTACAATTGCACACGCTGTACAAACAGGGCAACGGCTGTATAGTGCATAAGTCTTTCGGTTGGCGGGAGTGCTTTGAGGTCAGGTAATGACAATGGAGGAACAGGAAATGTATGCTCGGCCTCCAACTGAAGCACATGTCGGCTGGTGACCAGAACTTTTATGTCCGGACAATCGAGCAGTAACTCCTCAATGAAGGGGGCGGCACTGGCGATATGCTCAAAATTGTCGAGGATCAGGAGGGCATGTTTCTCGCTTAAAAAGGTTTTCACCTGCTGCTCAAGAGGGTAGGGTCCATTGTCCCGGATGCCAAGAGCGTTAGCCAGCGTGAGAAGCAGCGATGCTGGATCACGAAGGGCGGTAAGAGAGACATAACAGATGCCATCCATAAAATAATCGCGCATCTGGGTGGCTGCTGCTATGCCCAGGCGTGTTTTGCCGATGCCACCACTTCCCAGCAGAGTGAGTAGGCGCACCTCATCTTTTTGCAGCAAGGTGCTGACCTCAACAACCTCCGACCCACGTCCGACAAATGAGCTGAAGTTCATCGGGAGCTTATGAAATATTTCAGCGGAAGGAATTTCCCTGCTAGCAGGGGAGAGTGGTCGTTTGACTAACTCTAGCTCAGCGGCGCTTTTCTTAAAGATGCGGCAGAGTTCGCGACAATAACGTGGGCTGGGAAAGCTTTTGCCATGTTCCCAGCGTCCAACGGTATGTGCATCTGGTAAACCAATGAGATCGGCGACCTCTTTTTGTGTCCATTTGTTTCGCTCACGTTCTTCACGTAATTTATCACTATAACCCATTTTTTTGCCCCCACTTGAAGTGTCGACGTATTTACCTGAAAAAACGTGCAGCCGGGCGCTATTCCGGCTACGAGTTTACTCAATATTGGTAAGAGCCACCTACATGCCCATGAGGAGAGCGAGATGCCACCTGTTCGCCCCCTTCTTGCCCTCTGGTCACAATCGTATTCTCCATAACACTCGGGTATGCTTCCAGTATAGATTATATTGGTTAACTTGTACATTGGGCAGAGATAAAAGGAGTGGGTATGAAAGAGGAGAACGAGGCAATTCTTGAGGATGTGGATGGATTTATTACCGTACAGGCAAAGAAGCTCATGGGTTGGCATCTGATAGCAGGACATGGAGAACTCGACGCGTTAGAAGTGGACGAGCTTATTCAACGTGTGCGTATCAAACTCTGGAAGATGTTGGAGAAGGGGCCAATCCTGCGGCCATATTCGTACGCCAGGCGCATTGTTTACAGTGAATTTATTGATATGAAACGGCAACAAAAACAACTGTTGCCACTCCCAGACGAGGAAAAAGAGGGAGTTTATCCTTTAAAGTCTCATATGGCTGATCCGGCAGATGAGGTGATACAGAGCATGGAAACGTCTTCACTGCTTCACAGTCTCGCTCAGATGTTGATGGATTTACCTCCGCGTCAGCAAACGGCGATGATCTGTTATCTCTATACTCAGGTTGATGATCTGGGACAACTGCGCACCGTGCTTACGAAATATGGCCTTGATAGAAAGATGGTAGAATGGCCAGAAGAGAGGGTTGCGAAAAGAACGTTGCAGGCTTCTCTGCTGGTAGCTCGCCAAAAGCTTGTCCATGCGATGCAAAAAGAAAGGACATGGGAAGAGTTGGCCTGATCCCTTGATGATGTCTCTATTAAAAATGCATTGAAAGACTGGCCTGCTCAAAACAGGTTCTGGCCTGGGCAAGATTGGCGTTCCGTTTCCCCTGGACGCGCTCACGAAAAACCATCCCCAAAAAGCCTTGCACCCTTGCCCATTCCAGAGGATAATTGTGTTGCGTATACACCTGTAAAGCCGCTTCCAGGTGCCTGATGGCCTGTTCCTGGATGACAGAGCGACCGCTATACAATTCTTGCAGGTTGGCATCGAGGGTTGCCTGACGGTAAGCTTCGCCTAGATAAGCATGAGCGCCTGCCCATTCGAAGGGATAGCTTGTGCGTGTGAGTATACGTAAAGCAGATTGACCACGCGCAATCGCCTCCTGAATATTCTCTACTTTCTTGCCACGGACGCGCATAAAATAGGTTGCACTTAAGCCTTGTTGCACGATTGCCCATTGTACTGGAAAATTATCTTCCACTAAAATCTGTGTTGCAGATTGATAATGCTCCAATGCTTTTTCGCAAATATCGCGCTGCTCATCGATGCTCAATCCCAACTCGCAATAGACGGCTCCAGCCATTGCGTGGGTGAATGCCCATTCGATAGGGAAGGCCTCACGCGTGTGTACCTGCAAGACCTTCTGGCAGTGATAGATTGCCCGTTGCAGATTAGCGTGTCGCGCACCTGTGATGCGATTTCTGTAAATCTCTCCCAGAGAGTACTGTCCTGTAGCCCATTGACGAGGAAAATCAGTGCGCGTAAAGACGCTCAGGCTTGCATTACAATGTTCGATTGCCTGTTCCTGGTTGACTGTCCTTTCACCAACCAGACGTGCATTATAAGCAAAGCCCAGGTAGAGATGAGCAAGTGCCCATTGGATTGGTCGGGTATCTTTATGCAGGGTTGATAGAGTCTTCTGTATAGTTACGATGCCCTGTTCTATATGCTTACTTCTATCATCTCTCGTAATAGTTTCTCGTAATGCCGTCCTGCTAAAAGGTTGTATGGTTGTCTGATATGAAGTACGAACATATCGTTTTGCACGTGGGATGACGATGTTCAACCATTCTGCTATACACGTGTCAAGGGTCATCTCTGCGAATGTATCTTCTGACATGTTGGTACGTCCTTTCCGCTGGGGCGCTCTTTATGTTGCGAACAAACTATGCTCGTACCACCTCTATCTATTAAGTATTATAGAGACGAGTTGAGGGGGGTGATGGCTAAAAGAAGTGTCTCTCTTATTCTGATCTTTGCGCCTCTGTCTCTTCTATCGCTCCCAACGCTTTGAGCGAAGATCTTTGCGCTTCGGATATCCCTCTGGCACCGTGGATATTCATTCTTTCATATGGCCTGTCGCTGCGCAATATCTGACGACATGCACCGGTCTCTAAATCCCATAGGGCAAGCGTTCCATCATCGTCGCCACTGGCTAGCAAGCGGTTGTCGGGACTGAAGGCGACTGACCATACCTGACCACCACGTCGAGAGAGGACCCTGAGATGATGTGTGCTACTTTTCCCTTCCAGATCCCATATTCTGATCGTGTGATTATCGCTTCCTGTAGCCATCATTGTGCCATCCTGGTTGAAGGTCATCGCCCTGGCCCAGTTGGCAAAACCCTGACTCTCTAAAATCTTGTAGCCTTGCCCTCGCTCATCTCCCTCTTTTGTTAGATCCCATCGCGTCACTACCTCATCATCGCTACAACTCAGCAGTGTTTTCCCATCGCGACTGAAAGCCAGGGCACCTATTGGGTTAGTTCCATTTTGTAGAGTTAGCAGGCAATTTCCGCTCTCAGTCTCCCAGAGTCTGATCTCTCCATCATTGTTACCACTAGCCAGTATCTTGCCGTCTGGACTAAAGGTAACCGACCAGACAAAGTTCTCATGTCCTTGCAATATTGCAAGGCTATTCTGTTTGTTCACCTTCCAGAGTTTCACTGTTCGTTCGAAGCCGCCGCTAGCCAGCATCTTGCCGTCGGGGCTGATGGCTGTTGACCAGACCATGGTTGTATGGCCCTCGAAAGTCATGAGACAATACTCGTTTTCCTCTTCTGTCTCTCTCCCAACTTCCCATAACTTCACAAGTTTGTCATCTCCTCCACTCGCGAAGGTCTTGCCATCGGGGCTGAAGGCGATTGACCAGATACGACCTGCGTGTCCTTGAAAGGCTTTGAGACAACGGCCACTGCTCACATCCCATGCTCTGATCATGCCCTGATCATCTCCTTGCACCAGCAGGGTTCCATCCGGGCTGAAACTAACTGCACAGATGACACGGCTATACCCCTGTAACGTTGCTATGCCTCTTCCGGTTCTCGCGTCCCAGAGCTTAACTTTTCCTCCATATGAGATGCTAGCCAGCAAACCGTGAGGGCCGAAGGCAACCTTACTCACCCAGATAGGATGGCCGGATAAGGTTCTGATGCGATGAGGGCTGTTTTCTCCCAGGATACGCCATACTTCTATTGTGCCATCGTGGCTACCACTGGCAAGTATAGTCCCTTCAGCATCAAAAGCGATTGACGCTGCTTTGCTGGTAAGGAGGTGCAATGTTGTAAGGATCTGGCCGCTGCCTACGTTCCATATATTAATAAGTCCATCCTCTGCACCGCTGGCCAGTAGATTGCCTGTTGGATGAAAGGCCACGGCCATGATCATCCCGGTATGTCCATGCAGAATGTTGAGGCATGTGCCCTCCTGCACATCCCAGATGCGCATCGTCTCGTCATCTCCACCACTGGCTACGAGCGTGCCATCGGGACTAAAGGCGACCGACCAGATCACAGCGGTATGTCCATGCAGGACGTTGAGGCATGTGCCCTTCTGCACATCCCAGACGCGCACTGTCTGGTCGTCTCCTCCGGTGACGAGCTGCGTGCCATCGGGACTGAAGGCAAGTGATCGTAGCCATTTCGCATGGCCCTGCAATGTTCTGAGCGGCTCATTATGCTTGTGCATTCTCTCTTCACCTTCTACTTTCCAGAGTTTCACACAACCATCGTAGCCACCACTGGCAAGCAATGTACTATCTGGATTGAAGGCGAGTGCCCATGTCTTGCGGCTATGCCCTTTGAATGTTGCCACAGAGGTGCGATCAGCTATGCGCCAGAGGCGAATCTGTCCACTGAAGCCGCCTACAGCCAGATATTTTCCATCCGGGCTAATTACCATTGAGAGCATGCTTTCAATGGGTTCCGTAAATAATGATTCTGTGATCTCAGCTCCTGCAAAATTCGCATCCTGTATCTCTATTCCTTGTAAGTAGGCCTGGCGAATAGCAAGAGAAGAGAAATCCGCGTTGCGCAGGTGTCCTTTCAGGTAGCGCAGTAAATTTATGAAGTTTCCTCCGCTATACTTATGCGTTGCATAGGGTTTCTCTCTGAGGAGGTTTATCAGGAGGTACAGGTGTTGTTCAAGCCCTTGCGCATATTCGAAGTGTGTCAGGAGTCTTTCGCGTATTGGTTGCATGAGCATACGTACCTGGCTATCGCGAATATAGTCTTTACTTTGTGCCTTCATAATCGCGTGGGTGCTGAACAGGCTCAACCTTTTATGAATAATTTCCTCACACATCTGTGTTACGAGGCGCTCGCTCACGTACTCCATCACGACTGGTTGGAGGGTAAAGGTCGCTTTTTGCTCTCCTCGCTCAATCAAGCAACGGCGCAGTAGTGACATCAAGGCTGAAAGTAGTTCTCTTCTGGACGTTGTACTGTTAAGATCCGCGCTTAATTCTTCAAGCGAGATGGGATCGCGCTCAATCGCCAGCCAGTATAGCATATCTTGTTCTAGCGTGGTGAGTCGTGCAAATTGATGGTCGAGCAGATGCTGCAATGAATGGAGGAGCACCGAACCTTCTTGCATGAAGGCTGCAATATCGCCCCCGAAGAGATCGCGCACAGTCGCCGAGGCGATCTTCAGCGCTAAGGGATTGCCAGAGTAGTTCTGGATGAGATGCTCCCAATCTTCCTGTGCGCCGAAGAGTTCTTTATCACTGAGCAGTTCCTGGCTCTCGGTGTGGCCCAGCCCAGGAAGTTTCAGCCGCCGCACATGCGAGTGTGTTCCCTCTAATGGCTCAAGTTCACCCAGCATTTCGCGGCTGGTTAGGAGCAGGCAGCTTTGATGGATCGTCTCCGCTATACGTAGAATGAGTTTTCTATAGTCCTCGTATCCTTCACGATAGCGACCTTCGAGGCTTCCAGCCTGCAGCAATGTCTCAATATTATCCAGTACCAGTAGACAACGGCGTCTACGTAGCAGTTCGATCAGTATAGCAATGCTTCTTTCGATGTTATCGAAGGAAGGTGTGTGGTGCTGCTCCGAGAGGGTGTGGATGCAGTCTGCCAATAATTCTTGCAGCGGGGGAGCATTGCGTAGGGAGCGCCAGAAGATGAAGTCGAAGTGTGGCACCATTTCTTGCGCAAAGCGGATTGAGAGCGTCGTTTTGCCGATGCCTCCCATACCCAGCAGGACCACGACCCGACATCGCTCAGTATGCATCCACTTATGAAGGGTCTGCAACTCTTGTTCACGGCCATAGAAAGTCGTGACATCAATGGCTTCTCCCCAATCTATCTGATGCTGAAGAGAAGGCGTGGGGGAAACGATAACCTCGTGCCTGTATTCTTCCCCTGGTGTGTTGTTATGTTGCCTGAGGATATCAACGAACCAGGCATCATCGAAGAGAGCTTTGCGCCGGGATGCGCTCTCCACAGCCTGGTCCCAGAACGCTTTTGCCTCGTCTTGCTCGTGCCCATCAGCAAACGCTCCGTTATGCAGGTAGAGCTTGATGAGTTCCTTCAGATTTGCAGCAGTGGGGTAGGCGGTCCCTCCCTCCCAATGCCCAATTGTGCGCTCTGACACGCCCAACGTGTTTGCAACTTCGGTCTGGACGAGGCCAGCCTTTTCACGTAAGGTCAGTGCCAACAGGCCAAAGCGATTATCTTTGAGCTTGTATCGACGGTGATAGCTCATACTTTCTGTACTCCCACTTAGCAATCCTCTGACAGGGCAGGATGTATATATTCAACCGGAATCAACCGGAATCAATTGGAAATAGAAAGTCCGAATCGAGTGGTAGTGATCTTTCTCCCTGCATTCAGTACACTTCATACAAGACGAAGGACGAAGACCCTAATTTCTAAAAGTCATACAGCGGCGTGAAAAAGCAAACTCTATGGAAGAGTCACCATGACTGAATGGTAACATACGTGTTGATCGTCGTCAATGCAATCTTCCATCGACAACCTGCTCGTCGCAATGACTTTGAATTTTCAGCATACATTGTAAAGTCTATTCAGGAGAGTACATATGTCGATTACTGAGCACGTCAAATCGCAAGGTAGCATGACGCACAATGACGCTGTTGCACGCGCTAAAGCGCTCGCCTCTGCTATTCGAGAAAGCGCAGGTGCCGCTGAGAAAGCACGGCATCAACTCCCGGAGACGCTTCAAGGAATCGTAGATGCCGGCTTAGTTCGCCTGCTGACTCCCATACGTTGGGGAGGATATGAGCTTGGCTTTGATACATTTGTTGATACGGTTATCGAGATCGGTAAAGCCGATGCCTCAGCCAGTTGGTGCTATTCATTTTTGAATATTCACGCGTGGCTCCTGGCACATTTTCCTGAAGAAGCCCAGCATGATGTGTGGCATGAGACTCCCGATGTGTTGATGGCGGATAGCTTAATTCCGGCGGGGAAAGTCACCACTGTGGACGGCGGCTATCGTATCAGTGGGAATTGGCCCTGGGTCAGTGGTGTTGATCATAGTGAATGGAGCCTGCTCTCAGGGCTGATGCCCACTCCTGATGGAGCCTCGTTTGAGCCATATATGTTTCTGATACCGCGTGATGACTATGAAATTCAAGATACCTGGTTCGTTGCTGGCTTGAAGGCATCGGGCAGTAAGACAGCAGTCGTACAGGATGCCTTTGTTCCCAGTCACCGTGTTGTGCGCCTGGCTGATTTGAGTGAAGGTACTTCTCCAGGTGCCATTATGAACACGCATCCTATGTATCAGCATCCACTGATGGCCCTTTTTCCATCTGCTCTGACGGCACCCATTCTTGGAGCAACATTGGGAGCCTATGAGGTATGGCGTGAAAATAACCGCACCAGGGCCACGCGTATCACGGGTATACAACTAAGCACGTTCTCGCATCAGCAGATCCGCATTGCCGAAACTGAAGGCGAGATCACAGCAGCTCAGTCCTTCCTGCGCCGCGCCCTCGACATTATCCGCTCCAGCGGGCCAATCACCCTTGAACAACGGATTCAGAACCACCGGGATTATGCCTATTTGACCCAACTCTGTCTGCGATCGATTGAACGCATTTATCTCACGAGTGGCGGAACGGCCAACTACGAGAGCAATCCTTTGCAACGCTACTGGCGTGACGTGCATGCGATGGGTGCCCATGTTGCCATCAACTTCGATACCGCCGGTGAGACCTTTGGTCGCCAGGAACTCGGTCTCATGCGCAATCCAAATGATCCCGCTATTTAATGGCGCAATGTATCGAAATAAAAGGAAGGTGAAAGTAGCATGGCAGAACGAGCAAATGCATTCCGATTGATCAGCTATCGACAATCCGGCGATGATGCAGGTGTGGTACATGTAGGGATTGTCCTTGATGAGCATATTGTGCCAGTTGACGCTTTAATCGATTATCATCCAGATGCGAAAGAACTTCTTGCAGCCATGGTTGTCTCTGAGTTGACACCAGGAATACAGGGACTATTGACCAATTGGGAGCAGAGTTTCGAAGCACTGAGTATGCTTGCAGACTTCATTGTCCAGGAAGGATTTGAAGGTGTACCGTGGCAACGGGATGTGCGCTCTATTGATGATATACACGCTACTGCGCCTGTGCTCCGCCCGACCAAGATGCTCTTCGCAGGAGCCAACTATGAGAAGCACGTCAGAGAAGTGGCGAACTGGAAAGAGGCCGACCTGAAGGACTATAAGGGTGTCGATAAGTCTACTACAAGACCCTATGTGTTCATAAAATTGCCCTACTGCATTATTGGACCAGACGATGCAGTTATTCACCCAACCCCTTATCGACGCCTGGATTGGGAAGGCGAAGTGGGCCTGGTCATTGGCAAACGTGGCAAGCATATTCCGGTGGAGCATGCCATGGATTATGTCGCAGGCTTCATGATTGTCAATGACTACTCTCTGCGTGACCTGAACATTCGCACGGACTGGCCGAGCTTTCACATGGATTGGTTTGGGGGCAAGAACTTTGATACAGCGGCTTGCCTTGGGCCATATCTGGTTCCCAAAGAGTTTGTACCTGACTACCAGGAGCTGCACACGACGCTGAGCGTCAATGGTGTTGTAAAGCAAAACTGCTTTGCACGCGACATGATTTTCAAGCCTGACGAGATTATCGCATTTGTCTCAACAGTTGTGACCCTGGAACCAGGCGATGTCATCTCTACCGGCTCTCCTCCGGGAGCAGGCTTTGCAACGAACGAAAGTCTCAAGGTTGGCGACGTGATAGAGACGAAAATCGCAGGTCTGGGACGCCAGCGCAACACGATTATCGCCGAATAACGTTATCGGAAAGAGGGCAAAACGATGCAGACAGAAGCATTACAGATTGATCCTATCGCTTACCGCAAGGCGCTGGGGCACTTCACGAGTGGGGTAACGGTGATTACGACCGCAATCAAGGGAGCTGTTCATGGAATGACGGCCAATGCCTTCTGCTCGGTCTCGCTCAACCCTCCATTGGTGCTTATCTCCATTGATAAGAAGACCGCTATGCATGAACTGCTGACACAGAGCGGCTTCTACGGAGTGAGTGTGCTGGCGCAAAATCAGGAAGTCTATTCGCGTCATTTTGCGGGGAAGCCGCAGGAGAATCTACCGATCCTCTTTAGCTGGCACAAGAATTGTCCTCTGCTCGAAGGGGCTCTGGCCCAGTTGGTGTGTCGGATCACAGACGTTCATCCGGCAGGGGATCATACGCTCTATATTGGACAGGTTGAGTATCTCAGCTATTCAGATGAGCAGCCTCCCCTGCTGTTTTATAGCGGAAAATATCAGGCGTTAGAGGGGCAGGCAGCAGGACCTGTGTTCATCTATGATCCCTCCTGGTGGTAAGGTTGCTTCGAAACAGTTCAGAGTTTTGCACGAGGAAGAGCCATGTCAATGACGAAAACGGAAACAATCATCGCTGATGCAGCAGAAAAATATCGCAATTGGGACAGATGGGGAGCTGATGATCAGCTTGGTACCTTGAACTATATCACACCCGCCAGGATCGCTGAGGCCAGCCATCTTGTGAAGCACGGCAAAGTTTTTTCACTTGCCTTGCCATTGGATAACAAAGGCCCTCAGAAAGGTTCTATGAACCGCTTTAATCCCGTACATTCCATGCTTGCCGATGGAGGAGACTGGGCCGCCGGGCAACGACCGTTTGCGAACGGCATAGGAGGAGCGGACGATATTGTCACGATGCCGCTTCAATGCGCGACCCATTGGGATGCCCTGTCCCATATCTTTGATCGAGGCAAGATGTGGAACGGCTATGAAGCAGCGGAAGTGACCTCTCAGGGAGCTGCACGCAATGGCATTGAGCAGGCCACTGAAAAGCTGGTTGGGCGTGGTGTTCTGTTGGATGTTGCACGCTACAAAGGAGTTCTGTCCCTTGTCGATGGGTATGCAATTACTGAAGACGATCTCCTTGGATGTATGAAAGCACAGGGGAAGACGGCCAGAGTAGGAACTGGTGATATCGTGCTCATACGGACGGGGCAATTGGATCAGGCCAGGAGAACAGGTTGGGGAACGTACGCAGGAGGAGATGCGCCTGGACTCTCATTCTACACACTTGACTGGCTCCATCGCACCGAGATTGCCGCGATTGCCAGCGACACCTGGGGATTAGAGGTCCGTCCCAACGAGTTCGCAGGAGCCTTTCAGCCATTGCACCAGGTCGCAATTCCCAACATGGGCCTGACCCTGGGCGAGATGTTCGACCTCGACGCGCTTGCAATTGATTGTATTGAAGATGGTGTCTATGAGTTTTTGCTGGTAGCAGCGCCGCTCCCCTTTACGGGTGCGGTGGGAGCGCCAGCGAATCCGCAGGCCATCAAGTAATTCAGTACCCTCAAACGGGTCGAGGAAAGGTATGCGTTCCTGCTGCCCCAGCGGGGAAAGTATACCAACGAAACCAGAATAGGTCAAGTGAAAATGCACCGAGGAAAAGAGAGAACATATGATTATCGACTTTCACGCTCACTATCTGGCGCAAGAGCATCTGCAAATGCACGAAAAAACTGGAGCAGGTCACGTCGTAGGATCAGGCTTACGTAAACAGGGGAACGAGCTCAGCATAGAAGCAAATGGGGTTCCACTTGGTCGAAATACCTGTAAACCAGAGGATTTCTATGATCTTACTACGCGTCTGGAATTTATGTCGGCCAGTGGTATTGATATGCAGCTTCTGTCGCCGCCGCCCTTTATGTTCTTTACTGATGTAGAGGGAGCGACAGCAGCTCGATTGACACGCGAACAGAACGAAGCCATCGCTCAGGTGGTGCGCCAGTATCCCGCTTTTTTCCGTGGCCTTGGTGCTGTGCCATTTCAGGATGCGGAGATCGCCGTCGCGGAGATCGCCTATCTCATGGATACGTTGAAGCTTTCAGGCGTGGAGATGCTCACGTACATGGCGGGCAAGAATTTAGATCATCCCGACCTTGATCCCATCTGGCAAGCATTGGATGAGCGTCATGCCCTGGTGCTCATTCATCCAAATGATGTACTGGGACCAGAGCGCCTGACGAAGTATTACTTGAGGAACCTGCTGGGCAATCCCGTGGAGACCGCTTTAGCTCTGGCCTGTCTCATCTTTGGAGGCGTCATTGACCGCTTCCCACATATTCGTTTTATTGCTGCACATGGTGGTGGTGCTGCACCCTTTCTGATTGGACGCTGGAAACACGGAGCACAGGTGCGGCCTGAACTGGCACATCTGAGCGCGTCGCCACTCGATCTGCTACGCCGCGTCTATGTAGACTCAATCGTGCATGGGGCGTCCGAACTTCTGTATCTCATTGAGATCATGGGTGCTGAACGTATTGTGCTGGGCTCTGATGCACCATTTGACATGGGATCGCAGAGACCAGCGGCTCTCTTCGGAGCCACACTTTCTGATGACCAACGCCTATCAATTCTCGCCGGTCATCAATCACTCTGTCTATAAACTTTACCCGGTTTCAGATAGTCGTCAAAGGAGCATTCTCATGCCACGTGTCGCAGAAACCATCGCAAAAACATTAAAAGCGTATGATACTGACTACTTCTTCCTGGTTACAGGAGGCGATCAGGCACTATGGATTGCCTTGCAAGAAGCAGGAATATGCATGGTCTCCTGTCGTAACGAAGCCACCGCCGTCTATATGGCTGATGCATATGCACGTGTCACGGGCAAGCCGGGCTTTGTGTATGGCCAATTTGGCCCTGGCGTCGCCAATGTGGTGGGGGCACTCGCCGACTCCTACTGGTCGATGAGTCCTGTCATTTCACTTACCTCGTCGATGCCCAGTATGTCGAAGGATCGCTACGAATATCAGGAGCTGGATCAGCTTCCTATGCATACTTCAGTTACGAAGTGGAACAAGACTGTCACACGTCCAGAGCGTGTTGCTGATATGCTGCGTTCGGCCATCCGTGCTGCAACGGGGTCCATCCCTGGCCCGGTGCACCTGGAGATACCAGCCGACATTCTCAATGGAGATATGGGCGAGGCCGAGATTTATAAAGAAACTTCCTTTGGCAAGCTACCATCCTTGCGTTCAGCTCCACCCGCCGATGCGGTGAGCGCGTTAGTTGACGCACTCCTTTCGGCACAGCGTCCGGTGTTCATTGCTGGAAATGGCGTCTTGATCTCACAAGCCTGGGATGAAGTGCAGACGCTCGCCGAACTGCTGAGCCTTCCAGTTGCAACTTCAATGGGTGGCAAGGGAGCGATCAGTGAAGAGCACGAACTGGCACTTGGCATTGTGGGGCGTTATTCGCGCAAGACGACCAATGATATCGTGCGCAGAGTGTGACCTCGCACTTGTTATTGGCTGTCAGCTGGGTGCGCTGGCAACTGATTCATATACCGTTCCCACTTCTCAGGCGCGTATTCTTCATATAGACACTGACTACAAACGTGTTGGGTGCGATCTATCGTGAAGAGATCAGCGTGCTGGCCGATGCAAAGTTAGCGCTGCAAGCAATGATCGATGAAGTCAGGCGTCGTGGTATTGAGCGGGGACGTTCCACCTGGGCTCGCTCCACATCTGCACGTATGCAGGACTGGAAGGAAAGAGTTCAGCAGACCGCCTCTCGTGCGCCGGGGAGCCCGATCCATCCGGCCACAGCCATCCAGGCGTTGCGAGCTACCCTCAGACCTGAAGATATCGTGGTGGCTGATACCGGTTATATGGGAGCCTGGACGGGTGCGCTCTATCCCGTTACCGCTCCTGGCCGTACCTTCCTGCGTGCCGCTGGCTCGCTTGGTTGGGCCTTTCCCGCTGCACTTGGAGCCACGCTCGCGGCACCGGACAGGCATGTCGTGTGTGTAAGCGGCGATGGTGGCATCGGATATCACATTGGCGAGATCGAAACGGCCTTACGCTATAACCTCCCAACGACTGTGGTGATCTTAAATAACGTCATGTATGCCTATGAATATCATGGTCAAAAGTACCTCTGGGACAATAAGATCATCTCGCAGGTCAACGATTTTGTTGATGTCGACTATAGCGCGGTAGCACGAGCGTTTGGTGCACGTGGTGAGCGTATTACCGATGCTCGTGACCTGCCGGGTGCATTGCAGGATGCCATCCATGCCAATAAGCTCACTGTGCTTGATGTCATGGTTGACAAAGAAATATCCGCACCTGTAACGACCTTTGAAAATGCAATTGAGCGTACGATCTAAGTGGAGTGAGGTTGTCTTATGCTTGCAAATCTGATTGGGAAACGCTGGCTGGTGCCATCTAAAATGCTGGAAACGTTGCCCATTTACAATCCCGCGAACGCAGAAGTCATCGAGCAGGTTCCACTCTCTGGACCAGGGGAAGTCGATCTGGCCGTGCAGGAGGCCGCCCGCGCATACACGACCTGGTCGCAGACACCCGTTATGGAGCGCGTACAGTTGATGTTTCGCTTCAAGGCGCTTCTGGAGGAACATCTGGAGGAATTGAGTGCGATTATCACACGACACCATGGCAAGACGTTGGAGGAAGCTCGTGGCGAGGTGCGCAGAGGCATTGAGGTCGTCGATTTTGCCTGTGGTGCTCCCACACTTCTGCAGGGGCGTACACTGCGGCAGGTTGGTCGTGATGCAGATCAGGACTATTATCGCTACCCGTTAGGAGTTGTTGCCGGAATTCCACCATTCAACTTTCCGGTCATGATCCCGCTCTGGATGTTCCCCCTGGCGGTGATAGCAGGGAACACCTTTGTGCTCAAACCATCGGAGCGCACGCCGTTAGGAGTCGTGCGATTGGCGGAATTGTTTCTGGAAGCAGGTTTTCCCCCAGGTGTATTGAACGTTGTACATGGTGCGAAGGAAGCTGTGTACGCTCTGATTACGCATCCTGAGATCCGGGCCATCTCATTTGTCGGCTCCGAAGCCGTTGCACATTATGTTTACGAGGAAGCGGCCCGACATGGGAAACGCGTACAGGCGGCTGGCGGTGCAAAAAACTATATCGTCATTATGCCCGATGCAGATCTTGAGCGCACGATCCCTGCGGTGCTGAATTCGGCATTTGGCAATGCGGGCGAGCGTTGCCTGGCTGGTAGTGTAGCAGTACTCGTAGGACGGTCACAGGCAGATGCTCTGCACGTTCTAGGTGAACAGGCCCGGCAACTGGTCGTTGGACCTGGAAACCAGCCTGACACGCAGGTGGGACCACTTATTCGCGACGAACACCGGAAGAAAGTGCTGAGCTATATTGATAGTGGCCTTCAGGAGGGCGCGAAGCTTCTGGTGGATGGCCGACACTATCGCGATCAGCCAGGCTTCTTTGTCGGACCCACTATTCTCGACAACGTGTCACCGTCAATGGGCGTTGGTAAAGAAGAAATCTTCGGCCCCGTGCTTTCCGTCGCTCATGTAGAGACGTTAGATGAGGCCATCTCTCGTGCCAACCAGGGTTCACTGGGAAATATGGCTGCGATTTTCACGCAAAGTGGTCATAATGCGCGGTCATTCCGTGAGCGCGTTGAAGCTGGAATGGTGGGAGTCAATGTAGGTGTGGCGCAACCATTTGGTTTCTACCCATTTTCTGGATGGCGTAATTCCTTCTTTGGGGATCTCCATCTGCATGGTACCGATGGTATTGAATTTTATACCCGTAAGAAAATGGTGATTTCACGCTGGTGAAAATAGAATTTTATTCTAAAAAGGAGACGTTGATGTCAAGAAAACACTTGCTTTCCCATCTGGCACATGCAGAGATTATAACCCCCAAACTAGAGGAGTCGGTGAAGTTCTTTAAGGATTTGCTGGGGTTAGAGGAGACCAGTCGTAGTGGTCAATCCGTGTATCTGCGTTGCTGGGGTGAATACTACCATCATGGTCTTGTGCTCACGGAGGGTTCTCAACCAGCGCTGGGTCATATAGGCTGGCGGACCGATGGGCCGGAAGAGCTTGAGATGGCTGTGCAGCAGATTGAAGCCAGCGGTCGTGGTGAGGGCTGGTATGAGGACTCAGTCGGACATGGTCGTGCGTATCGTTTTCGTGGTCCGGGAGGACATCTCAACGAGGTTTTTTGGGAAGTCGAACGTTATGTAGCACTACCAGAACTCCAGTCAACCTATCCGGCCAGACCACAGCGTTTCACTGGACGCGGCGTTGCGCCACGACAAATCGACCATGTGACCGTTGCATCAACCACGTTAATGGACGATGTTGCCTGGTATCGTGACAACCTTGGCTTTCGCTTCACCGAATACACGGTTCCTGACGAGGCTCCTGATCTGGTCGTCTTCGCGATGATCACGACGAACGAGAAGTCACATGATCTTGGCTTCGTCGCCGATTTCTCTGGTGTGCCTGGTCGTGTGAATCACGTGGCCTTCTTTCTGCCGGGTCGTGAGGATCTTCTGCGCGGTGCCGAGGTACTGCTGGATGCTGGTATGCCTATTGAGTACGGCCCTGGTGCGCATGGGATGGGTGAGCAGACGTATCTGTACTTCCGTGAGCCAGGTGGTATGCGTATTGAGCTGAATGCAAGTGGGTATCGCAACTACGTACCCGATTGGCAACCTGTCAGGTGGGTACCCTCACAAGGCTCGAATACGATGTACCGCAACACATCAATGCCTGACTCAATGACCGAATCATTTCCACCAGCAGCGGGTCGCTCATTTCCAGAACCGGTCGCCGCTGGACAGCCCAATCTTGTCAATCCCTATAGTGAGCGCGGGCGCGGTTAATCTTCATTGATTGAAGTTTAGCAAAATAGTTTCCTGGGAGATCAGCCATGACTTTTCTAAGCAAACAAACCAGGCCAGAGGTCAACATATTGCGTGCCGCACATGCAGAACTCTTCGTGAGTGATCTGGCCCAGGCACGAGAATTCTACGTGGATTTACTAGGATTCATCGAGACCGCAAGTGATGACAATCATCTCTATCTGCGTTGCCTGGAGGAGCGTGAGCATCACAGTCTGGTCCTCAGCCAGAAAGCACGGGGAGGTGCGAGCCATATCGCCTTCCGCGTTGCCTCGCCGGACGATCTGGAGCGTCTATCACTGTTCGCGCAGGAACAAGATCTGCCGCAGCGTTGGGTTGTAGGCGAAGAGCAAGGTCAGGCGCGTGCGTTGCGTATGCAAGATCCTGCTGGCCTGCCGATTGAATTCTACTGTGAAATGGAGATCGTGCCGCGCATGCTGCAACAGTATCATCTTCACAAAGCGGTGCAAATCATGCGCCTGGACCACTTTAATTGCCAGGTGCCAGATGTCCTTTCCACCGCCACCTGGTATCAGCAGATGCTCGGCTTTCGGACCAATGAGTATACCGTCAAGGAAACGCCGCATGGTGACGAGCTCTGGGCAAGCTGGATGGCACGCAAGCAGACCGTACATGATCTCGCGCTCATGAATGGCCTGGGTCCACGCCTGCATCATGTCGCCTTCTGGCTCCCCGACGCAATGGCGGTGTTACGTGCCTGTGACGTATTAGCAGCCGCTGGCTATCACCAGAACATTGAGCGCGGCCCAGGGCGTCATGGTCTTTCAAACGCACTGTTCGTTTACGTACGCGACCCGGATGGCAATCGCCTAGAACTGTATGCCAACGACTACCTGACTGCTGATCCCGATGCGGAACCAATCCGCTGGATGTTGGAAGATCCACGCCGTCAGACCTTCTGGGGCCATTTTGCGCCTCCGAGCTGGTTCGACGAGGCAATGTTGCTACAGAATGTGAATGGCGACGGATTTGTCACTCCACGTACCCCATTGTTGAGTGATCGCCCTGATTATGTGACTGTAACTTGATATTAAAGCATGTGGAACCGGGTCCCGACCATTGCACATGTATTTACGGCATTGGAATTTGAAAATCAACAGGGAAAATAGTCCAAAGGATAGCAAGAGATGGCAACACGGAGAGACCCATCAACCATACGCGGCTCCATCGTCCCATTGGTGACACCATTTACAGAGGATGGAACGTTTGACGAGCAAGCCTTTACGCGCCTCATCGAATGGCAAATAGAGAGTGGTAGCCACGGCCTCTCGGTCACTGGCACAACAGGTGAGCCGAGTGCGCTCTCACTACCTGAGCGAGAACATGTCATGGATGTCGCAGCACGGACAATTCGCGGTCGCCTCCCATTCGTTCCAGGGACAGGCACGAACAATTATGACGAGACGCTGTACCTGACGCGGGTTGCTGAGCGGTTGGGTGCTGATGCAGCACTGGTGATTGTGCCCTATTACAATCGACCTTCGCAGGAGGGTCTCTACCGTTACTTCCGCAAATTGGCTGAGCAGGTTGAATTGCCGCTCATTATCTACAATATCCCTGGCCGTACAGCGGTCAGTATGTCGCCTGCTACCATGGCACGGCTGCGGCGCGATTGTCCCTCGATCGTCGGAGTCAAAGAGTCAAACAAGGACTTTGAGCAGGTAAGTCAGGTACTTTACACATGTGGACGTGACTTTCTCGTCTATTCGGGCATCGAGCTATTATGTTATCCCATGCTGGCGGTTGGAGGAGTTGGTCACGTGAGTGCAACGGCCAATATTCTGCCGCGCGAGGTTGCCAATCTGTACAACCTGGTCGTCGCCGGGCGCTGGAACGAGGCCATTGATCTGCATTATCAACTCTTGCCGCTCAACGAGGTTCTCTTCCTGGAGACCAATCCAGGTCCGCTTAAGTGGGCCATGGGCCGTCTGGGACAGATCACGCCAACCCTGCGCTTGCCACTCTGTGAGCCGTCAATTGAGAATCAAGCCAGGATTGAGAAGGTGCTCAACAAGTATATGTCAGTACCCTCAAGTGAGCCGAGGAGGAATGAAAACGCCAACTTCCCAGGAGGAACGTATATCCCTCAAATCTGAAGAGGTCAAGAGGAAATGGCACTATAAGGAGACATGGTAATGAAACGCGCACGTTTTTTAGCACATGGTCGCTATCATGAAGGGAGTTTGCTTGATCCTGGTGTCTTGCGCGACGAAGCTGGTCGTGAGCACAGCACAGATGATGTTGTGTTCCTGCCTCCGGTCGAGCCACGCACAATGATCGGGTTAGCCCTTAACTATGCGGATCACGCTGCTGAACTATCCATCGCGCAGCCTGAAGAGCCTGCTCTGTTTTTCAAGCCGCTCAATACGCTGGTGGGGCATCGCGGACACGTGGTCTATCCTGATGGTGTGGAATATATGCACTACGAGAACGAGCTTGCCGTAGTCATTGGGCGGCGTTGCCGCAATGTAAGTGAAGGTACAGCATTAGATGTGGTGCGCGGCTATACCATTGCCAACGAGTTAACGGTCCGCGATTTTGTGCAGAATTTCTACCGTCCGCCGGTGAAGGCCAAAGGGTGGGACACCTTCTGTCCCCTTGGTCCCTACCTGGTCGAAGGGGAGATCGAAGATCCGCATGCGCTAGAACTCCGTACCTACGTCAATGGTGAATTACGTCAATATGGGAACACAAAAGACTTGATACGCAACATCCCAGAACTGATCGCCTACATCACCTCATTTATGACTCTGGAGATGGGCGATATCATCCTGACGGGAACACCAAAGGGGGTTTCACACATCTATCCAGGTGATCAAATGCGCCTGGAGATTGATGGATTGGGCGTGTTGGAGAATAGCGTAGTTGCGGCATCCGATAAATTCCTGTAGGGGCCCGATTGATCGCGCCCATGTGTCAAACGTCATGCGACACCAATGTGACGCTCTAGCCACATTGGAATCGATATTGCTATGAACGATCAACCCCTTCCACGTTTTGGCGTGTAACGTCAGAGTTCGTGGGAATAGCCTCAATGAGAGAGAGGAATTACGTTACAATGAAGGACACAACAGTTAATGACATTTCTTTTGATGAAAGCAAGCCATTATTGGATGTCCCTTTAGGTGGGCCTACGGAAGCGAAAAGCATAGGATTTCTTATTGCGTTTTGTCTGGCGAGTGGAGTGATAGGTCTGGGTTCCTTCACCATCTTGACGGTACTCCTTCCTGCACAGATTGCCGCATTACATCCAGACAACAGTGCCGCCTACTTTGGGCTTATCGCATCATGTGGTGCATTATTGACCTTTCTATCTATTCCCTTAGTTGGAGCCTTAAGTGATCGCACGACTTCACGTTTTGGGCGACGGCGGCTCTGGGCTATCGGTGGAGGAGTGCTTGTAGCAGTGGGGTTGGTGCTTATGGGAGTCGCGAAAACTCTCCCACTGCTCATAGTGGGATTACTTCTCGCAGAAACAGCCGTAGGCGTGATTCAAGCATCACTCGCTGCCATCATTCCGGAGCAGATTCCGCTACAGCAACGTGCTCTTGGATCTGCGGTTGTGGGAATAGCTCCGCTTCTGGTAGGTTTTTTTGGCCAGATACTGGTCACACAACTCCATAACCAGGAATTATCGTATATCAGCCTTGCAGTCGTTAGTCTTGTATTCTTGCTTGGCTTTGCATGCCTGGTGTTGCGTGATCCTATGGTACATGATGTGCCACCACCCTTTAAGTTAAAGAATATTCTGACATCGTTCTGGTTGAATCCGAGGCGCTACCCGAATTTTGGCTTTACCTGGCTTTCGCGGTTCTTTGTATTCTTTAGCTACACGACACTTACCAATTTTGTGTTCTTTTACCTGCGAGATGCCGTTCACTACAACCAGCTCTTTCCAGGCTCTACACTGGCGCAGGGTCAGCAAACCTTTTTCCTCATTTTTACGCCAGTGATCGTCGTATCCTCGTTAGTATGTGGGGTGCTTTCAGATCGGGTACAGCGGCGCAAGATTTTTGTCATTGCATCCTGCATCTTAATCGCGCTTGGACTTTTTAGCCTGGCGGTGCTGCCAACCTGGACGGGTGTTCTGATAGGTGATGTAATTCTCAGCCTTGGGGTAGGAGGCTATCTCTCCTCTGACCTGGCACTTGCCAGCCTGGTGTTGCCTACAATCCGTGATGGCGGCAAGGATCTGGGTATATTGAATACAGCGATCTTTCTTCCGATGGTGGTAGCTCCTATCGTAGCCTCTGCCATCCTTGGCGCAACACAAAGTTACACTGTCCTCTTTGGACTTTTGACGGTTGCTGCCATCCTGGCTATGGTATGCACGCTTCCAATCAAGGGGATACGTTAAAAGCGGACTCTCCGTCCATCCGGGGAAAGGCGTAGGGGCGTCACGTTGCGGACGTCCCCTTCCGGGAACTTTTAAAAAAATGAAAGGGGAATGTTTCAGTGGGACCTAAAATTGGCATACGCGCACAAAACGAAGAGCTCAATAAAGTCAATGTGCAGCGAGTTTACAAGGAGATCTTCAACGAGGGTAGGACAGAACTGGTGGGAGAATTCTTTTCTGAGAAGTATATTCAGCACAAACCAGTTCTTCCCAATGGGCGTCAGGCAGTGGTTGATTTCATTCAGGAGAAGATGGGGCTTAACCCGAGGCCATCTATTAACATAAAACATATTATGGCCGAAGGTGACCTGGTTACGGTACATTCACACGTTACAACTACCCCGGCTGACGAGTTTAGCGGGCTGGCGGTGTTCGACCTTTTCAGGTTAGAAAACGGCATGATTGTTGAGCATTGGGATATTATCCAGGATATACCGGAGACAACCGCGAATGGGAATTCGATGTTCAGCGATCTTTATACCGCCGGATAATCGATCCCTATTAGCGATGTTTCGTACCTGGTACTCGGTCAAACGCCATTGTGCCCATGTATGTCATCCGATCTATTGTGTTCAGGAGTAGTAGTATGACGACAATGCCAGACATAAATACAACATTGCAAGCAAAGAACACGCTTCAAGTCGGGCCAGTGTTGCATTATATCAACGGTCAATTCCGGCCAGGACGGGCTGGTTGCAGTTTCGAGACGCTCAACCCGGCCACCAATCAGCCTCTTGCCACAATTGCAGAGGGATTGGCTGAGGACATAGACGATGCTGTACATGCCGCCCGTACCGCGTTTGACACGGGACCGTGGCCGCGCATGATGGTCGGTGAGCGTGCACATTTTCTCATACGTATTGCCGATGCCATTGAAGCGCACGCGGAGGAGATTGCTCAGCTTGAGGTGCATGATGTTGGTATGCCGATCACCCAGGCTCGTTCGCAGGCGGCACGTACGGCGGAAAACTTCCGCTTTTACGCCCGTATTGTCCAGGGTCTGACAGGCAAGTCATATCAAGTAGGGCAGGCTTTCCTCAACTACACCATACGCAAGCCTGCTGGAGTTGCGGGACTCATCATGCCCTGGAATACGCCGCTGATGCTCTCGTCCTGGCGTATTGCACCCGCGCTTGCTGCAGGAAATACGGTTATCCTCAAACCTGCCGAGTGGTCGCCGCTCTCAGCGCATCTGTTAGCGCAGTTGATCGACGAGGTCGGGCTACCATCAGGTGTGTTTAACGTCGTCCATGGCTTTGGTGAAACCTGTGGTGCGCCGCTGGTCACGCATCCAGGGGTCAATCTGATCTCGTTTACGGGCGAAACGACCACCGGCAAAACGATTATTGCAAGTGCCGCTGCTACGCTCAAGCGTTGCTCGGTCGAGCTTGGTGGCAAGTCACCTGTGATCGTCTGTGCTGATGCCGACTTTGAGCGGGCAGTTGATGCGGCGGTTTTCGGCATCTTCTCGCTCAACGGTGAACGCTGCACGGCAGGTTCGCGCCTGTTGATAGAAGAGTCGCTCTATGATCGCTTCGTCGAGGCGGTGGCGCAGCGAACCGCCCGGATTCGGGTGGGAGACCCATCCAACCCTCAAACCGAACTGGGTCCACTCATCCATTCCGATCATTGGGCGCGAGTTCATGGGTATATTGAGTCGGGACAACAGGAAGGAGCACGCCTTGTGGTAGGAGGTGCACAACCAGCGGACCTGTCGGAGGGGAATTACCTGCAGGCAACTCTCTTCGCTGATGTCGATCCGAAGATGCGCATTTTTCAGGAGGAGATTTTCGGGCCGGTGGTGGTTGCCACACCTTTTAAGGATGAGGGGGAAGCCATTCGTCTCGCCAACAACGTCCGCTATGGGTTGGCCGCTTATGTCTGGACGCGTGATATCGGGCGAGCGCACCGCATTGGTCAGGGGATCGACGCTGGCATGGTGTGGCTAAACTCACAGAATGTACGAGATCTGCGCACTCCATTTGGGGGCGTGAAGGATAGTGGCATTGGCCGTGAAGGAGGCCACTATGCCTTCGATTTCTACTGCGAGCAGCAGACGCTTCATGTCTCTATAAACGATCAGCCCATCCCGCGTTTTGGTTTGTAATATTCAAGGCATCTCGGGCGTTAAGAAAGATTTGCCTCTGACAATAACGAGAACCAGAAAGTTATTAGTAGAAAGTTTCTCTAAGTTAGAAAGAAGGACCTCATGTCAACGACACAAACATCTCAAACCGTCTCTGAGCAACGGATTCAGGCTGGCCGATTATGGTGGGTTGGTCTGATCACAATCGTCGCAGCTCTTGTCGTCAATATCCTCATCTCGCTGGTGGCGAAAGGACTGTTTACGATTGCACCGACATTTCTCCCACTGCAAATGTTCTTTATACCGTTTACTGTATTCGGATCACTGGGAGCGACCATCGTATTCACTCTGCTTGGACGTTTTGCGCGTCGTCCCATCAGCACATTTCAACGCACTGTCTGGATTGTGTTACTGGTCTCGTTCATCCCTGATCTGCTGGTCGGCTTCCTCAAACCCTATGCGGGCACAACTCCTCTGGCGGTGGGCACGCTGATGGTGATGCATGTAGCTACGGCAATGATATGCCTGAATATATTGCCCAGGCTGGGTCGCGCTAATTCCTGAACTCTTTTTTAGCTGCTAGATCAATGGGGGCTAAAGCGGCGAAACGTGAAGTACGCGTCTTCGCCGTCTTTTTTTCTTTGAGAGGCATTTTCATTGGAGGTTTTATGGCAACAAATCAGCCATTACAGGAAGGCTATTACAAGACAGAGGATGGGAGATGGGAGATCATTGGGAATCATGAGATCCAGGGAGTAACCCCTGAGATGATCGACTGGTGGTGGGATAATATTGATACCACTGAGCGGTACAAATTGTGGCACCCGACCGATCACATCTCGTTCGAGTGGCTCATTTCCCCACGCAATGGTCATGTCGGCGCGGTCCAGCGGATTGTGGAGTCCTTTGGTGGTGCCTTTGTTTCTCCCATTGAAATACGTTGGGAAGATTCCACTAATGCCGCTGCTGAATATAGGCATGTGCTCCTTGCCAGTAGTACAATGGAGGGAGTGCGTGCCGCTGACCTGATGCATGAATATGAGGAAGCGTCCTTTGGGACACGGCTACGGACACATTTTCATTTTCCTCCTGGCCCGCCAGAGGAATTTATCAAAGCTGTCTATCAACATAATAAGGAGGAAATGCAGAACTTCACGACGTTTTTGCCAGATTTGTATCAATTCCAGACCGGGAGGTGACAGTCCTATGGGCTTATTCCGTCCTTCGCTCAATTACCCAGACTATCCCTATGCTGAAATGTTGGTTCACACGGCTGAGCGTTTTCCTGAAAACGTTGCCGTGATCTTTCAAGACGTGAGCCTTACCTATCGCGAACTGGATGCATTAACGAATAGTTTTGCCAATGCCTTGCTTAACCAGGGAGTACACAAAGGCGAGAAAATCGGCCTGTTTATGACGAACCGACCCGAGTATCTTATCAGTTGGTTCGCTATCACTCGTATCGGTGCGGTCGTCAGTCCTTTAAATCCCTCATACAAAGAGCGCGAGGTGGCTTACCAGCTAGGCAATAGTGAAGCGGTCGGCGTCATCGTACAGGCGAGCTTGCTTCCTCTCATTGAGGCTGCACGTGCAGAGCTTTCTGCTTTACGTCTAGTTGTTGTAGCGGGAGCTAACGAGTTATCCGGCCCAACGCATGGGCTATTGTCCTTTGCTCAATTGCTTCGAGATCATACTCCAGTGTTGTCCAGGCATCCTGAGATCACCGGGGAAGATATCGCGACCCTTCCTTATAGCAGTGGTACAACGGGTTTACCAAAAGGAGTGCTCCTCAGTCATAAAAACCTTGTATGTAACGCCTGTCAATCAATCGCAACCGCCCGCATCACCTTCCATGATCGTATGCTTGTCTTTCTTCCGCTATACCATGTCTACGGGATTATGCTGATGGGATGTGCAATGATGTCTGGTGCAACGCTGGTACTGATGGAACGTTTTGAGGTGGAGAGGTGCTTACAACTGCTTCAGGAGCAAGGGATTACGCTACTCTACACCGTTCCACAGGTGCTCTTTGTGATAAGTGAGTGGGAAAATCTGAAAAAGTATGATCTGCATACTGTGCGTTTTGCCCAGTGCGGAGCTGCCCCTATTCCGCCAGTTGTGGTTCGTCATTTCCAGGAGCGTACACATATTCCTGTCGTTACTTCTTACGGCCTGACAGAGGCGAGTCCAAATACGCATTCTAATCCAGTTTATAATCCGCACCTTATGAAGAGTGAGACGATTGGCCTACCAATTCATGATACACACCAGAAGATCGTAGATATTGAAACTGGTCAAAGAGAACTGGAGGTGGGTGAAGAGGGTGAACTGATCATCCAGGGTCCACAGGTCATGCAAGGATATTGGAAAGCACCACAGGCGACTGCTGAGGCGTTACGTGATGGTTGGCTCTATACAGGAGACATCGGTTTTCGTGATTCAGAAGGATACGTGACGATTACCGATCGCAAAAAGGAGATGATCAAGTTCAAAGGCTTCAGCGTGGCTCCGGCTCAGATTGAGGCGTTGCTGCTGGAACATCCCTCCGTTGCCGATGTGGCTGTCATTGCTAAACCAGATGCCGAAGCGGGAGAAGTCCCGAAAGCCTTTGTCTGTCTCAAGATGGGGGCGCAAGGTCAGAGTGCAGAAGACTTGCTGGCGTGGGCCAATGGCAAGCTTGCCACATATAAGAACGTGCGTGAGCTTGAATTTATCGATGCCATTCCCAGGAACCCTTCGGGTAAAATATTGCGCCGTGTTCTCAAAGAGCAGGAGCGGCAGCGAATGGGCTTATCGTGAAATAGACAATCAGGAGATAGCGTGCAATGGATGTAAAAAAACTGGTAGCGATTGATGTGCACACTCATGCAGAGGTCTCGCAACGTGTGCCTGATGATCCGTTGTGGAGGGCGATGCAAGAGGCGTCGGCGGATTATTTCAAGGATGAAGGTCCGCGCCCGACCATTCCTGAGATCGCTCGTTATTATCGCGAGAGGAAGATGGCATGCGTGATCTTTCCTGTCGATATGGAGTCAACGACGGGCCTGATACGGGTTCCCAACGAGGAAGTCGCTGAAGGGGCGGCAGAGAATGCCGATGTCCTCATTCCCTTCGCCAGTATCGATCCTGCGAAAGGGAAGATGGGAGCACGCGAAGCTCGTCGTCTCATCGAGCATTTCGGTGTGCGCGGCTTCAAATTTCACCCCTCTTTGCAGGAGTTCTACCCGAATGATCGCAGTGCTTACGGTCTTTATGAAGTGATCGCGGAGGCTGGTTTGCCTGCAGTGTTTCACACGGGTCATTCTGGCATCGGAACGGGTATGAGGGGTGGAGGTGGCATCCATCTCAAATATTCCAATCCGATGTACCTGGATGATGTTGCCGTAGACTTTCCTGATATGCCAATCATCATGGCGCATCCGTCCTTTCCGTGGCAGGATGAGGCTCTTTCCGTATGTATGCACAAACCCCAGGTCTACATTGATCTTTCCGGTTGGTCTCCCAAATACTTTCCACCTCAGCTCATCCAATACGCGAATACCCTGCTAAAAGAGAAAGTACTCTTTGGATCTGATTATCCACTGATTACTCCTGATCGCTGGTTAGCCGATTTTGAGAAGATAGCGATCAGGCCAGAGGTGCGACCATTGATTCTCAAGGAGAATGCGATCAAGCTACTTGGTCTCGATAAATCTTGATGTCGGTAGGAATGTGGGTAGGGGGCGTCACCTGGCGTGCGCCCGTTTCCCAACGAACTATGTTTCCTGTTGCATACGGGCGCACGCCAGGTGACGCCCCCTACCCACATTGGGATTGATAGAATGTAGTTACTGTTTCGCCACGTATGGTTTGATATCAAAGGCAGCCAGGTGCTGCAGATTGTTGTAGATCCACAGGGCACCTCCATCGGGCTGAGCGGTAGATAGATTAAGCTGACCCGTGTAAGCATATTGCGCTTGCGTCGCCATGTCGTTCAGTAGTGCTTGCGCGGCTGGTTGTAACAATTGTGCATCGCTCATGCTCAATAATTGCTTTGCATCATGTTGTACCTGTGCACACAGATGTGTTAACTGGTCCAGTTTTGCATTAATCTGCACCGCCAGTTTGCGCTGATCTGGTGTTGTTTGAGACGATAGGATCGCCCCGGCCATATGCTCGCTGATAAGGTAGACATAGCCCGGTGGAACTTCTCCATTGTAGGCGTAGCCCGGTGCATCAGGATTTTGTGGGGCGGGACCGAGCAACGCAATCTGCGAGGTACGAGCATCCGCAAGCAAAGGGGTACCGGGCGGTAGATCGGTCTTTGCAAATGATTGACCATCAACATAATCCAATATGCGTATGACCTGGTTATGGATGGTCGCGGTGTCTTTATTGTGCCAGGCATCTCTGGCGCTGTTCGCAAGTGCTGAGACGGTTGCTGAATTTCTGACCAGCCAGAAGGCCAATCCTCCATGCAAATTGCGATTGAGCAATTCTGGCGACTCGAATAAGAGATGGCGCAGATGATCGAGCATACTAAAATGCAATTTATCAACCGAGCTTGGTAGGAGAGGTATGAAAGCATAATAGCGCCATGAAGTTGTATCAAGTAAGGGATTATTCGTCGGATGTTGTGCGTCATCTACGGTAATCAAGAAACGGCTTGTCACTCCTAGCAAGTTGATATGTTGCTGGTCGCCGGGATAGAGGAAGCGTATATTTCCCTGTTCGACATGTAAGGGACCCAGCAACATCGGCAAGGACTCGCTGACATTTTGATCAGCCAGGAGCCATGCATAATAACTCTTACCAGTTGGTGGATTGGAAATGCCTGCCAGGTCTATCTGCAATTCATCATTAATTCCCTGTGGGCTATCCGCATTGAATTGCCCACTACTAACAAAGAATGCATGTCCTACTAACTGATCGGAAGTTGCAGCCTTATTTTGTGGGATGAACAGAAGTGCAACTATCGTTCCCATACTTGCGAGTAAAAGTGCCAGTATGCCGATAATGTACCACGAACCGAGCGCATTTTTTCTGCGGCTGCGCAATTCGGCTACTGAAGGAAAGGTTGTTCCTGTGTTTCCAGTAGAAGTCGTTGGAGTACTTACTCCGTTCCTGTGAGATGGTATAGAGGCTATGAATGGCTCTGTATCGCTATGTAGTAAGGGCTGATGCTCATGATGATAGTTTAGTTCAGGAACAGGGGTATTGAGCGCATGGGCCAGGGCAATGGTCAGAGAAGGGGCATCAGGAAAGCGTTTCTCTGGCTCTTTCGCCAGGCTACGCAGAATGACATTGGACAGAGCGGAAGAGATAGTCGTGTTCATGACTTCGGGTGGTGTAGGCAGGGCATTCAGGTGCTGCATCATAATCGCAAAGGGTCTATTTCCGCGAAAAGGTAGTACGCCGGTACACAGTTCATACAGAATCACGCCGAGTGAGTAAGTATCGCTTTGTTCGCTGGCTGAGTGTCCGCGTATTTGTTCAGGTGAGAGATAGAAAGGGCTGGTCGTAGCACCAGTATTTTGGAGCAATCCTGTATAATCAAAATCGGTCAGCAGAGGTTCACCTATCTGGCCCGAAGTACCACCATCTGGCTTAAGTAGAATACTACCAGGATTGAGGTTTCCATAAATTATCCCCTGCTGATGAGCATAATCTATTGCCAGGCTGAGAGAGGTAAAGAGTCGCACCATGTCAGGTCCTGGTCGGATTCTACCTGCGTTCTTCGTATGCTGTAAATAGTCAGCTAATGTCTGCCCCTCGACGTAGTCCATCACGATGCAGACCATGGAGGCTATCGAGGTATCGGGGGTGTTTGAAGGGAAAACGAGCATGTCGCGTAGAGGGACAATGTTAGGATGCTTGAGGGAAGCGACGCGCTCGATATACTGGCGGAACTGGAGCATAGCATCAGAGTCTACCTTGAGAGGGGTATAGAATACTTTGAGCGTTACGTGGTCACGCGACCGGGGATCGAAAGCAATCCATACTTCGCTCGTCTTGCCACTAATCAGGCGTTTGGAGAGTTCGTAGCGCCCGATGCGCTTCAGTTGCGTGCTCATACTCATAACCTTCTCTTTGTGATATCTGCCGTGCTTTTCTCTCGTTCTATTTAAAGTTAAACTCGCGTAATTTGTGAATAGACTACACAAGTATAGTCTTTTGTGTTGTTCTGTTCAAGTAACTAGTAGCTTTATCCCATATGAGAACTATGACAGGATGCAATAATCCATTTAGGTACAATCTAGATCTAGAAAAGGCGTTCATGACGGGCTAATTTTCCAGCGTAGGGACCATCTTTAGAGCGTCTCACAATTTATTGAAGATCTCCATCATGGTAAACCCTTCAATAAATTGTGAGACGCTCTAAAGATGGTCCCTACGCCTGTTGACCCGATGCCAGGCCCTGGTTGAAGTAGTTCTGAAACACGGCATTGCTATCGTTCACGCCACCGATATCACACCAGAGGATATCTGGTTTGTAGTTGTTGACCAGCTCATTCATCTGCGGCTTCTGGAAGTTCTGGACGTAGTTGCTGACCGGAATGTAGCCTGTGTAGGGAATCTGCTTGCCTGTATAGGGATTGTGTGGTGCGCCACCAGGGAAGCTTGCTCCATCGCCCGGATAGGAAGGGTTATACCATTCGGGCAAAGAATAGTAGACGCCGCGCTTCAGGTCTGGTGCATAGGTCGCTGCTGCATCAAAGAGTGCCTTGACCAGGTCCTCGTGAGGTCCCATCGCGACGGAGTTCCGATTGCTGTATTTGGTATTGAACAATGCGAAACCATCGTGATGTTTGGTGACATCAACGAAGTATTTCGCCCCTGCCTGTTCAAACAATTGCACCCAGGCCTTGGGATCGAATTTGGATGCGGTGAATTGTGCGATGAAGTCGTCGTAGTTGAAGTTCTTCCCATAGGTGTTAGCGTGGTGGGCATAGGTGGGATCATTTGAATTGTTCATCTGACGCCAGTACCACTCGGCATACTCGACGCTGGCACCCTGCGAGTTCGTCGGTGCCCAGGCAGGTACGGAATAGATGCCCCAATGGATGAAGATGCCGAATTTGGCATTGTTGAACCAGTCAGGCGATTGGTGCTGGCTCAGTGAGGCCTTTGTGGCGCTATAGGTTGGTACACCTACGGTTAAGGTGAGATTATAGGAAGTGTTGGCACCCCCAGTAATCTGGCCTGTAACGGTGCCAGCCTCTCGTGTCCCATTCGCAAGCGACAAAGAGTGCGTGATGCCAACCTCTACAATCGCTTCTTCGCCGGGCCCCAGCTCGGTAATGACAGCCTGAGTCGCCGTTGTTACGTTGCTGGCCTGAACCTTCAGGATCGCTGGATGTGAAGGGCTGATCCATCCTGTGCCAGTATTTTGCACCAATACCTGCACCACCTGTGTGGAATTCGTGCCAGTCATCATTTTTGTTGTTGATTGGGCACTCAGTATCTTGATGGAATAGGTCGTGGCGGCTTTAGCTGGAAACGCACGTGAAAGCGTAAGTGCGATTGCCAGCAGAAAGACAAGTGCCGCACTTATACGTACCAACTTGTTGTGAAAAGCCTTTGAAGGCATAAAGGTTCCTTCCTTCCTTGTTAAGCCATGGTAGCGAGCTTTTCGCGTAGTATTTCGTAACGCAGTGGTTCGCTGGTTAAAAATCGTTGTACCTCATCAACAATTATTTGCCCTTGATTGAAAAGTGTCTCGTACCTCATGGCCGCAACATGAGGAGAAAAATCACATTGGGTAAGAGCCGCAAAGGATGCTCACCCGCTAAAGGTTCCTCGTGGAAGACATCAAGTGCCGCCTGAATGCGTCCAGTGAGTAACTCTTGTATGAGCGCGTCTTCTTCTATCAGGTGAGCGCGTGCAGTATTGAGCAGGATTGCTCCATCGCGCAGGCGTCTCAGTTGAGCGGAGCCAATCATCTCATGCGTTTCAGGCAACAGAGGAGCATGCAGAGAAACGATATCTGCAACACTAAAGAGAGTATCCAGATCGAGAGACTCGACTCCCAGCTTATCTGCATCATGTTGTGTGAGGTAGGGATCATAGACGACGATATGACAACCGAAGGGTCGCAGACGTTTTATCACCTCCCTTCCAACACGACTTGCACCTATAATCCCCACGATTTGAGCGCTCAAAGATGTCCAGTTGGCTTCTCACGCATCTTATGCCAGGGTGAACTGGCTTTCATTTGCTGATCGAGGCTATGCAGTTGCGTCAAGCAAAGAAGCATTTGTAATATGGTAAACTCAGCGACCCCCTCCGCAAGAGCGGCAGAGGCATGGGTAACACGAATGCCCTTCTCAAAGAGATCTGGCGGTAACAGGTGATGAATGGTGCCTGCCGTATGTGCAATGAGTTTCAGATGAGTACTTCGTTTAAAAAGTTCTGCTGGAAGGGGAGGTGTATCCCAACTGGTAATACAGGCATCGGCCCGCTCAAACAAAGGAACGAGTGTGTTTTCATTCAGTTGACCATCTGAAAATTGTATCACGGTCGCCAAAGAGGCCAGTTGCTCCTGAGCACTGAATGTAAAAAGACGTTGTTGTAACTCATTATAGATAAGAAGGGCCACGACAGGTAAGGCCGCTCTCGAAGAGTTTATATGCATTTTTTCATCCTTTCCTTAACGTGGCCCTGATACCAGCAATCTCTAAGCGTTCAAGAAGCCATTCAGCGCCGCCGTTGGACGTTTCGTCGTAGCATCCCATGCGCCCAACGTATAATTCGTAAAGGGTGCGTAGCCTTCGGGTTCCCAGTAGAATAATCCCAGGCCTCCGAAGCTTTTGATGCCTTTGATATAAGTAGTCAGATCCTTCTCAACCTTTGCTGGCTGGCCCACAGGTCCACCAAACTCGACCTGCATGACTGGTTTGTGATAGCGAGACTGGACAGTTGACATCGCACTGATGATGCCGGGAAGGGCGCTGCCGCTGGCGTAGGATGAGAAGCCCGTCACATCCCATTTGCCGCCGTGGGCTTTGTAGACATCCAGGAAGTTCTCAGCCGCCGCGAGTTTTTGTGGCTGCGCAAGGTGGATAACGACCTGTGCAGATGGAAAGGCCGCTTTGATGGCATTATAAGCCGTGTTTAGCAGACCCGTCATTTGATCAGGGTGGCCTGACAGACTGCCTGTAGGTCGGCAGATACCCGAGTTTTCTTCGTTGCCGATCTGGACCCAGGTTGGGGCAACCTGGCTGGCCTTCATAGCCGTCATAAAGCCACTGACGTAGTTGTGCATGGCGGTGAGCATCGCACTGTACGACAGGGTAGCCCAGGCGGCAGGAGGGTTCTGTTTTCCCAGGGAGTTCCAGGTGTCGCCAAACATGAAGTCGAGGTCGACCGCCATGCCAGCGTTTTTGCAGCGTATCATCATCGCAATCGTCTCGCTCTGACTGCAGTGGCCGCTGCCGATATTATTCGATGGATGAACGAAGGTGCGCAGGCGAATAGCATTCATGCCATAGCCTTTCAAGATGGTGAGAACATCCTGTTCTACGCCCTTTGAATTATAGAATTTGTAGTCGTTGGCTTCCATTTGTGGCAACCAACTGACATCCGCGCCTTTGTAAAAGGTTGAAGCGGCCTCGCCTGCGATGTTGGTGAAAAGTGGAGATGCCAGCGCGAGTGCCCCAGCACCCGCACCCGCGACTTTGAGGAGCATTCTCCTGCTGATCTCCGGACGTTTTTCAGCTACATCTTCTTCCATGGTTGCTGTATCTTGCATCGTCATCGTAGCATCCTTTCTATATATGCGTGAGTGACAACTTTGTCCTGCTCATATATATCTACTACTTCTCTATCTACTCGCCCGAGGGCTGAATGTTCTTATCAGTTCCGGTGCGAGAATGAACAGTTTATTTATGTTTAGCTGCCCAGGCATCGAGTTGCTTCTGAGCTTCGGCCACAACGGTATCGGCACCGGCCTGTTTAAGCTGGGAAAGGTAGCTGGGAAGTTTTTGTGGATCAAGTTTGCCGTACTGAAGCGCGGTAGGCATCGCTCCTGTGGGAATTGGCCCGATAAGTGCGTTCAATTGTGCAATTTCTGTCTTGACGTTGGTAGGATCAAAGGTGAAGCCAAACGCTGTAGAGCGTGTGGCGGTGTTATTCGCCTGTTGAATATTCGCGAAGACGCCAACCGAGCTGGGATCAGTATAGTAGCCATTTTGCTCATTGCCGAACATCCAGTCAGAGCCTGGATTGTAAGGATCGGTTGTTGCTGTAAGACCTGGTGGGAAGCCGATTAATTTTTCTGCTTTATTCACGAACACGTAGTGTTTGCCTTCGATACCGTGACAGAGCAGGTTGAAAAGTTCAGCGTCATTGTTGAGCACATTCATGAATTGTAATACCTGGTCTGGATGCTGCGAGGTACGAACGATAGAGTTCATATTTTGCAGAAGGCCATTGGTTGTCAGGAAGGGAGTGCCGATCTGTTTCACCGTCATTGGGATACCGAAGTGTTGCTGGATCGTTGGGATGTCGTTTGGTTTTGCCTGTTGACCAATCAGCATTGCGTATTCACCAGCCTGAACTTGCGCGACGGATACTGCAGCGGGGACGGGATCTTTTTTGAAATAGCCCAGTTGCTTCCATTTCCAGCGCAGCTCGACGGCCTGTTGATATTCAGGGCTTTCAAAAACGTTGAAGACCTTCAAATTCTTGTCAGTGTGGTAAATGCCAGCCAGGCCTGTCGTTCCGGCAAAGGCGTCGATGCCGTGATCAATGGCTGAGAACAGGAGGCCTCCGGCGACGCCCGTGTCGGTCATATAGACGGGTGTGACGTTGGGTTCATTCTTTTTGACCGTTGCCAGGTAAGGTTCAATATCAGCATAACTGGTGATAGTGTCGGGGATGGTATCTTTGTATTTGTCGGCATATTTCTTGACCAGGAAGAGGCCAAAGACGTAAGCGAAATAGTTCTGGTTGGGGACGCCATAGATCTTGCCGTTGACGCGTACGGCATCCCAAAACGCAGTGGGCATACTGTGGTACAGATCCGGAGCATATTGAGGTAACAGGTCATCGAGAGCAAGAAAGTTGCCCTTGAGTGCGTTCTGCGTATAGTTATTGGTCCATGGCGCGGTAAAGACCATGTCGTAGTTCTGGCCTGCCGCATAGCCCAACTGGAGTTTCTGATCATAGGAAGCCGAATTGATGGGATTGAGGCTTACCTTAATGTTGAGTTTCTTCAGCTTGTCTGTGTTGCTCATCGCCGTCGAGACTGCCGGAGCATCAGTCAATTTACTAAATGCCATAAAAGTATAGGTTACGGTGGTAGGCCCTGAAGATGTTGTAGCCGAAGAGCCACCGCAAGCAGCCAGCAGTGATCCGATACTGCCCGTGCCGAGGGCACCAACGGCGAGCGCTTTGCTACTATCAGAAATGAAACGACGACGGGTAAGACCAGTCTGCCTTTCTGGATTTAGATGAGTCATAATGTAAAATCCCTTCCTTGGAAAGCGCTTCCTCGTAAAATAATGAGGAGAGACGACAAAAATAAACAATGAACGAACAAAGAAATACGAAGATGAATACTACTCACCTTTGATGCCGCCCAGGGTAATGCCGCGCACAAAGTAGCGTTGGGTAAAAAGAAATGCCAGTACGATGGGTCCAATTGCAACGACGGCCATAGCCATCAGCACTGATTGACTTGGGATGGCGACGGCGCTTACGTCAGATGCTGATCCTGATGTTGCCAGAACCGTAATATTTTGTTGTATCTGATACAACAGATATTGCAAAGAGAAGACGTGAGGATTGCTGGCGTAGAGCTATCCTTGAAACCAGTCATTCCAGTATGTGAGCATGGAAAAGAGCTCTACCGTAGCGAGAGCCGGTGTCGAGAGCGGAACCACGATCTGGAAGAAAATGCGCCATTCGCTGGCACCATCCAGCTTTGCTGCCTCGATCAACTCTGTGGGAAGTCCTGAAAAATAAGTACGCAACAGCAAGACATAAAAAGGAAGCACTAGATAAGGAAGAATGTAGGCCAGCAAGGTGTCCTGTACGTGAAGCAATTGCGTCATAATCAGATAAATGGGAACCAGCCCACCATTAAATAGCAAAGGGAAAAGTGAGAAAAAGGACAGGCTGCGACGGTACTTAAAATCACGCCGCGAGATAACATAGCCTAGCAATGCCATGACGAACAAGGAGATTGCACTGCCCACGACGGTGACGAAGATCGAAACGCCATAGGCATTCAGAATCTGGTTGGGATCTTGCAATAAGAACTGATATGCGGCCAATGAAATATGTTGTGGGAACAACGAATAGCCGTAGAGCGAAATATCTTTTTCTGATGATAACGAGCCAGAGACAACGATCACCAGAGGCAGTATGAAAAGCAGTGAGAGCACAATTAAAATAGCATGCACGATACCGATTGCTATCTTCTGGCGTGCGCGAAAAAACACTCCCCTGTACGTTCCAGAAGGCCGTTGCTTGCTGGATTGCGCATAAAGCTTGTATGCTGGAAACGTATTGTTCTGCATTGGACGCATGGCAGGGTTCCTCCTTTAAATAAAGTTAAGCGCAGTGTTGTCATACACGCTTGCGGATCAAGTGCTTAAAATGCAGCCTGATCGGGATCAATACGGCGCACAAACCAGTTGGCGGTCAGGATAAGCACAAAGCCGACGACCGATTGGAAGAAGCCTGCCGCCGAGGACATTCCTACATCGTCGAGTGTGATTAAGGCACGATAGACAAAGGTGTCGATAACATCAGTGGTTGGATAGAGTAATGGTTCATTGCGTGGTACCCAGAAGAACAGATCGAAGTTGGCATAGAAAATGCGCCCGATTGCCAGGAGGACCGTCAGAATAATTAAAGGTCGCAGTAACGGCAATGTCACATGAAAAATCTGTTGCCATTTACTTGCGCCATCTAATTGCGCTGCTTCATAATATTCGGGGTTGATCGCAACGATGCCTGCAATAAAGATTACGGTCCCAAAGCCTACACTCTTCCAGAGATAGACCAGCGTGAGAATAGTCGGCCAGTACTGTGGTGCGCTATACCAGTCGATGGGAGCGATATGGACCAGTGCGAGCCAGTGATTGATTGTGCCTGTATCACCATTCAGGAGGGCAAAGACAAAATAGCTAACCAGTACATAAGAGACCAGGTAAGGGAAGAAGATAACTGATTGATAGATGCCAGCTAAAAATTTGTTACTCGCCCGAGCTTCATTGAGTAGAAGGGCTACGGCCAGACAGATAACAGTATTGGAGATGATGAATATGCTGTTCATAAGTAAGGTGTTATAGGTAATGTGCCAGGCTGCATCGGTCCCAAAGAGAAAGCGGAAGTTATCGAAGCCGACCCAGGAGCTGCCAAAGAAGCCCAGGTAGGGAAGATAATTTTTAAAGGCAATCAAGATACCAAACATTGGCAAATAGGACATGAAGAGAAGAATAATGATGCCTGGTAGTGCCATTGTAATCAAGGCTATGTTGATCCGTTTCCGGGCCGGGTGTTTTGTTATGATGCTGCGTCCCTGTTTGCGTGGTGTGGATAGAAGCTGTTTAGGGGGCAGCGTAGATATAGTATGTTGTAGTTTCATTACAAAAGATGCTCCTCATTCTGGATAGTATTCTGAGGTAAGGGATGCAGAATGGCGCAATCGGTGGCCTGGAGCAGAATGTCTTGCTCATGGCTTTGTTGTGTGAGCATATCGCACATGGGTTGCGGTAAGGTGATGCGTTGTGCTGTTGAGCTGTGATTTAAAAGAAAGGTGTAGACAATCTGGGCATTTTGCCGTTGGGCCACCTCAACGTCTTTTGGAACTTGTAAGGGAACGGTAAGCTCTAGTTGAGTCTGTAGTCTGCTCATCAGAGCAGCAATGCAGGCGTCGTCGGGACGTGTGGCGATATAAAGGGCACGCCCCAGTCCGAAGCGATGCTCGGTAATGGCGGGACTGCCAGCATAGAAATCGTCGCCAAAGATGCTCAAGGCGTGAGCTCCTTCCAGGTGGATGATATCGCACCAGTGATCGCAGGTGTAGGTGCCGTTCCAATCCGGTTGAGCCTGATTGCTCAGGAGGGTATTGGTTGTGCCGATAGGTAGGGGATTGAAACTCTTCCACCCAGATGCCCAGCGTGCGGCGTAACGGACCAGGAAAGCCGCCTTGCCATGCGCGATGGTATTCATCGACCATGCCACTGAAATAGGTTGTGACAAAGGTGCCCCCTTGCTCAACATAGCGTTCGATGCGTGCTCCTTGTTCAGCGTTAACGAGTGTAAAGAGTGGTGCCAGTACCAATGTATAGGGTGTAAGATCAGTGTCAGGCGAGACAACATCAACGGTACAATGATGGTGCCATAGTGCTTTGTAATAGCGTTGTAGTTCTGCAAGATAAGCGATGGGTGTTGCAGGTGTATGCTGATCTTCTACCGCCCACCAGTTCGACCAGCTCATCAAGAGCGCGACCTGAGCCTGGGGAGTCGTTTGCAGGAGATCCGGTTCTAGCGTGCGAAGTTCAGCACCCAGAGCGGCAACCTCGCGAAAGACGCGTGTGCGTTCATGACCGGCATGGCTGATAATGGCGCTATGATACATCTCCTCGCCAGAGCGCGACTGCCGCCACTGGAAAAAGAGCGCCGAGTTTGAGCCGTGGGCGATTGCTTGATAGCTCTGTAAACGCATGATGCCGGGCCGTTTCAGCGGATTTTCCGAGTGCCATTGCACATGACTGGGAGCCTGCTCCAACAGCAACCAGGGTTTTCCCTGGCCCAGGCCGCGCATCAAGTCAAAATAAAAGGCCGTGGTGCTGGGATGGGCATTGTGGCGTGGATAAGAATCCCAGGCAATAATATCCTGATGTGGTGCCCAGGAGAAATAGTCGAGCGTTTTTTGGAGTCCATGCAGGTTGGTAAAGATCGGAATATGCGGGGCCAGTTCACGCAAGATGGTGGCTTCATGCTGATAAGATGCCAGATTCGCATCAGAGATGAAACGCTGATAATCCAACAATAGCCCCTGTATGCTATTCTCACCGAGTGCACTGGGAGGCTGGATCTGTTCCCAGGAGGTGTAGGTATGGCTCCAGAAGGAGGTGACCCAACGTTGATTCAGCTCTTCCAGGCTCTTATAACGTGTCTGTAGCCAGAGTCGGAATTGGGTTGCACAGTTTGCGCAAAAACAGGTTGGCCCATATTCGTTGCTGACATGCCACAGCAGGAGGGCAGGATGATCACTGTAGCGTTTCGCCAGAGTGCTCACCAGCGTGTGTGCCAGGTGGCGAAATTGTGGATTGGTCGGACAATAGTTGAGCCGCCTGCCATGGGTACGGCGCAGACCCAATTCATTCACCGGAAGAACGTCTGGATACATTTGGGAGAGCCATGCTGGTTGTGCTGCTGTGCCAGTTCCCAATGCGACAAATATCCGTTGTTCAGCAAGTAGATCAAGGATGCGGTCGAGCCATTCAAAGGTAAAGACCTCCTCAGCAGGTTGTAGAGAGGACCAGCTAAATATTCCCAGATTGACCAGGTTTACGCCTGCTTTGCGCATCAAGCGCAGATCTTCCTGCCAGATTAGATTCACCCCATTTTCATCTTCCAGCATCCACTGCTCGGGGTTGTAATCCCCTCCATAAAGAATAGCCGGAAAACGGGAAAGGCCAGCATGTTGTATTTGCCGCATCCGCTGCATGCCTCCATAGTTGTTTTTGTTATAAATCTCTTGTCTTAATATCAGTAAAAAGCACAAAGCGCTATACGGATGACCGTTAGAGCGGCTATCCATATAACATATCTTCATAAAGGCTGTTTAACACGTTCATTTATGATCAGAAAACGTGACAAACGCCTGCAAAAGATTTGATCTCTTTTAAGAAACTAGAAATTAGTTGTTTCCTGGAGCTGCCGTTGATTGTCGTATGATCAGGGAGGGCTTAATTAAGCGCGAGAGCGGAGGCTCAGGCGTTCCTTTCATCAGACTGAACAACAGTTCGGTTGCTTCAAAAGCCAGTTGAGCTTTAGGGATCGCGATGGTTGTAAGCGGTGGACGAATATGAGCTGAAATCATAATATCGTCCAGGCCAATAATAGAAATATCTTGTGGTACCTGAAATCCTGCGTTCTGGACCGCCTGAATGGCTCCGAGGGCCATCCAATCGGTCGTGGCAAAGATCGCTGTTGGACGTATAGTTTGCTCAATGAGCTGTTGAGCGGCGGTATAGCCACTTTCTAATGTTGAGTGCCCTACCTGGATCATTGCCGGGGGAAGAGCGAGTCCTGCTTCCAATAGGGTTGAGCGAAAGCCTTCAAAGCGCAAAGACTGTTGTGGCTCATCAAAAATAATTGCCATACGCTCATGTCCCAGAGCAATCAGGTGTTGTGCCGCCAGAGCGCCAGCCAGGCGGAAATCCACACTGACCTGTGGCATCTGAACGGCGATCTCGTTCTCCTGCCAGTCACAGAGGACTACGGGAAAGCCACGTTGAAATTGCGCCATAATGTCGGTCGGGATCCATACTTGATCCCATCACAATAACGCCATCCACCCAGCGATTAACCAATCGTTCGAGGTGCTGGCGACCACGCGCGAAGTCGTAAAAAGAATTGCACAGGAGCATTTGATAGCCATGCTCGCTGGCGGTACGTTCAATCGCCTCGGCAATTTCCGGGTAGAACGGGTTTGCAATTGTAGGAAGAAGGAAGCCGAGTGTGAAGGTCTTACCCTGAACGAGGCTACGTGCAAGTTCGTTTGGGCGATAGCCTAATTCTTGCGCACAGGCGATGATGCGTATGCGTGTCGATTCGCTGACGTTCCCTCGTCCTTTGAGTGCGTTAGCAACCGTGGTGGCTGTTACTCCAACCGCGACTGCAATATCCTCAAGCCTTACCATTGTATCCTCGTAGAAATAAACGACTCTGTTTCCAACAATGTTTGGCGCTAACGTTGTTGATACTATACATGGTTTAACGCCCAATGTCAAGGTTTTGAGAAAAATTAGAGAAAAGTTTTGCAGTGATATTTTTGCATGATGAATTGGAAAAGCCGTTTTTACAACAAGATTGCAGCCTCATTTTACATAGGTACGTGTACAGATGAGCATTGTTCTTTAGGAAAGCATGTAGGTAAGGAGTGATGTTACCGCTTGATTTCATCCTTATCGCTGGGTCCTCTTTTCTTTTTGAAAAATGCCAGTTAATTTGTCGAAAAAGCAGAGGTTTTTTTGCAAAAAATATTGTATAATTTCAGAAGAAGTATATCTTCTATCAGGAGATGAGAAATTCATGGGAGTTTATCAAAAAGTTAGCAAAGGTTTATCTAATCGTCGCTTGCCACAACGCGAGATTGCGGCTGCTGCGGGTGTTTCAATCAGTACCGTCTCGCGTGTACTCAATCATTCTGACACGATCAGTCCAGATATCAGGGAGCGTGTGCTGGTTGCAGCGCGTAACCTGGGCTATCCTCTGAAAACACAAAAGCTAGAAAATATTGTGCTTTTCAGACCGCCTACTGTGGTAAGTGCGATTGCAGGCCAGTTTGAAGCGGGTATTATTGCCGGAATAGAGGCAGAGTGTCATGAGCACGGTATGCGGCTCATGCTTATGAATATCGACCCCGACCCTGATACTTATAAATTTGTCCTGGATACTATAAAGCATAATACTCATGATGGTTTTATTTTTTTATCACAAGATGATCGTGCTTTTCTTGAGGAAGCCTACGCTCTTAGTAACCGCATAGTCTTGATCAACACCGATGATAAAGAACTGGCCATTGATACTATCATTCCCGCCTATGCAGCCGGGGCATCTAGCGCCGTTCGCTATTTAATTCAGCATGGGCATAGAAATATTTTGCACGTTGCTAGTTTTCTCAGGCCAACAGTGAAGCAGCGCTACACTGCGTATCGAGCAGTACTGGAAGAAGCTGGTATTGCCTATAATCCAGCGCTGGTACTTGTGCTCGATGGAACCTTGCAAGTAGAAGTTGGGTATGAGAAGATGAAAGCCTTTCTAGCGGGCCCGCATCCACCTTTTAGCGCGATATTTTGTGTGAATGATGCTATCGCAATAGGCGCTATGCGTGTATTGCATGAGGCAGGATTAAGTGTTCCGCAGGATGTTTCTCTCATAGGTTTCGATGATATAGGCTTTGTTGCGTTCGTGAATCCTCCTTTGACCTCTATCCGTATTGAGCGTGCTGAGTTGGGGAAGTTGGCTGTGCGTCGTCTTTTAGAGCGTGTGGAGGAGCCAGATCTCCCGCCAGTGCGTATTGAGCTTGGATGTCGCCTCATTGAGCGTCAATCAGTTGCTTCAATTAATACCTCCCCTGATGTCTCCCTTGAGAAATAATAAACAGGCGGCCATCGTCCCGATAGCTTGCATCGAGACGATGGCCGCCTGAAATGAGAGAATGAACTATTAGTTGGCGACCGGCCATTTGCTGGTGTTCCAACCTAGAACACCCTCACCAGGTACAGGCTGACCGCTGGCATTATAGTAGTGGTACGTGTAGTACTCGGTGTTGCCCTCTTTCAAAATCCCGATTTGACCGGGACCATGCACATTGCCGTACGAGGCGAGGAATGTATTTGAGCTACCTGATGCACCACTCGAACCCACATAGGGACCTGGTCTTCCTTGTCATAGTTCTGAATCCTTTCTCTTCTATGAATATTTTCCAGATCTCCCTTCTCAATGAGGGGAAGCAGGAAAAACCTGCTTACAATATATTTATGGAAAGGGCTTGAGTTTTGTGATGTGTAGTTTCAGGTAGTGCAACGTAATTTGCGCTAACATTGTTGATACTATAATATGGTTTTAGCCTATGTGTCAAGGTTTTGGGGAAAAATAAAAGAAAATTTTGCACAGATATTTCGTCAAATTAGCCGTGAGGCCTTTTCATTCTATAAAATAAACCCTCATTTTTTGAAGAAATGAGCTTGAAACGCCAAAAATTGATTATCCTTTGCCGAAATATTGTATAATATCAGAAGAGATATTTTTCCTGGTAGAGATGAAAATCATGGAAACATATCAAAAATGGAGAAAAATTTTGCAATCCATCGTCTTCTTCAATGGGTGACGACGGCTAAAGACATGGAGGTCAAAAAAAGATGAAAGTCTCATTACGGTGGCAAGCAGTTATTGGGGAGGAGCCTATCTCCAAACTGACTTTACGGGGAGAACGGCCAGGATTAAGCTTGCTGGCCCGGCGAATATCTATGTCAGTATCGATCAACATACGGATACCTTTTACCCCTACGCCAACGGAACCGTCAATCTTACCCGTACTCCATTGGCTGCTGGCACCCATACCCTGCGTGTTGCAGCAAAGTCTGAAGGCGACAGTATAAAGTTCCAGAGACTCATTCTCGATACAGGAGCTAAAACGGTTGCACCTACCATATCCTCAAAACTCATCGAGTTCATCGGAGACTCAGTGACTGCTGGTGCAACTACAACTAAACAGGCACTCTCTGCCTATGGGTGGTTGATAGGGGAACAACTGCGGGTCAAGCATACACAGATCGCCCAGAGTGGGATCTGTCTTACCGATATGGTCCACTGCGGTTCGCCTAACCATATTGGCATGATCACGCAATTCTTCAAGCTACAACCGCCCTCTTACCTCAACTCACCCAACTGGAACTTTTCCCGTTATCAGGCCAATGTGGTGGTGATTAATCTGGGGACCAATGATCAGAAGTACGGCGTTAGCGATGCAACGTTCCAGACAAACTACATCAAGTTTTTGCAGCAGGTCCGTGCAAAGTACCCACATGCGATCATTCTTGCACTGGAGGGCTTTAAAGGTTTGAAAGCTGCGCCGACGCTGGCTGCGGTTCAGGCCGTCAATGCCACTGGTGACCGCAGCGTGCACTATATCAATACTACTGGATGGTTGGTCAAGTCTGACTTCAATGATAGTGCGCATCCCAGCGATGAAGGGCATGCAAAGGTTGCACAGAAGCTGGCACCTATCATTTCTTCCTTTTTACCATAAGTTGAGGCCCGGATAGCAAAACGGGCAACATCACCTGCAGGTGGGTTGCCCGTTGAAGGTCGCTAGAAAATTTGAGCTACGTTAAGATAAACTACAAGCACTACCATTGAGTGTAAACCCTGTCGGACTCGGATTACTACCGCTCCAGCTTCCGTTGAAGCCTGGATTGACCGAACTTCCTGCCGCAATAGTGGCGTTGTAGCTGGCGTTGGTCACGGTGACATTGGCTCCCGATTGCGCAAAGACACCAGTCCATCCCTGGGTGACTTGTTGGTTACCTGGGAAAGTGAATTTCAGCGTCCAGCCATTCAGGGTACTGCTACTCGTATTGGTGATGGTGAGGTTTGCCGTAAAGCCACCCGGCCACTGATTTACTGAGTAGCTCACTTTACACGTTCCATTGCCACTCACGGGTGTCGCTGTAGGAGTCGGCGTTGTTCCAGGCGTTGGCGTGATTCGAGGCGTAGGAGTCGGTGTTATTCCAGTTGTGGGAGTCGGCGTTGCCCCCACTGCCGCCCGTGGAAATCTTGAGCATGACGACTCCATGACCAGCTACATTAGCCGTATAGCTGCCATTGAACGAGCCGACGTTGGTATGGGACCAGAGATCACGCACACTCGCGCTACCCGACAGGCCGATATTGCTCCAGTTCACGGTGATATTGGATGCTGACGTGTTGCGATTGAGGAGCACCACAGCGACGTTGCCCGTCCCGGAAAGAGGCTTTGACCAGACCTGGAGACCATTGCTATCGCTCACTTTGGTGCCTTGAGCGCCACGCGAGTCCTGGTCAACTGCAATCACATCCGAATTCATGAGGATGGATTTAGCAGAGGCAGACATGTTGGACATATCATTGCCCATAATTAAGGGCGCGGCTGAGATGGCCCAGAGGCTAAAGTGCGTCTGATCCTCAGTTGCGCTCATCCCGCCATTGCCCACTTCGAGCATGTCTGGATCATTCCACCCGCCGGGGCCAGCGTAGGATGCATGTGAGGCGTTCGAGTCGAAATTACTGAGCATGCTGGTCCAATTATCGCTAATGTCGCCCGTGGTGCGCCAGAGATTTCCCACGCCAGGTCCCCATGTCCAGACGTTGCTTTGTCCCCAGTCGCAGAGGCTAAAAACGATTGAGCGTCCACTACTTCTCAGGGCATTGCCGATCTTGGTATATTCGGTCTGCGCATCGATACCGGTACTACTGCACCAATCGACTTTTAGATAGTCGACGCCCCAGGAGGCGTAGGTATTGGCATCCTGTTGCTCATGACCATACATGCCGGGATATCCTGAGCAAGTCGCGGTCCCTGCATCTGTGTAGAGGCCCAATTTCAGTCCTAAGCCGTGGACATAGTTGGCGACGGCGGAGATGCCATTGGGATATTTGCTGGGATCGGGAACGAGGTTTCCGTTTCCATCGCGGCTTTTGGTGGACCAGCAGTCATCGATATTGATATACTGGTAGCCTGCGGCCTTTAATCCACTACTGACCATCGCACTGGCTTGCTGTTCGATGGTTGAGGCACCCACGCTACAGCCGAAGTGATTGTAGTTGTTCCAGCCCATCGGGGGAGTAAGAGCCAATCCATTGTTTACTGCATGAGCCTGGGGGATATTAACGCCGAACGCAATTACCGCCGTGAAGAGCATGAAGGAGACGGTTATCAACAATCCCAACCGCTTTTTGTGCATAGAACCTCCTTGTTAATGCAACGAAAAATCTAATACCCTTTATATGCTGTGATGGAAGCATAGTATGCCTCCATCACAGCATATAAAGAACCTAAACCTGAACGATGCTCCACTGCTGGTTGGCGGTGCCGCTATCAGGCCATTGGTCGACGCGTGCGCCATTGGCGGTGGATGCGCCAGCCACGTCAAGAGCCTGCCCACTATTGCGACTGATCAGCTTGTAGTAGCCGCTGCCAACGGAGACGATGCTCCACTGCTGGTTGGCGGTGCCGCTATCGGGCCATTGATCGACAAGTGCCCCATTGGCGGTGGACTGCCCGGCAACGTCAAGAGCCTGCCCACTATTGCGACTGAGCAACTTGTAGTAGCCGCCGCCCACGCTGACGATGTTCCACTGCTGATTGGCAGTCCCATTATAAGGCCACTGATCGACGCCAGCCCCATTAGCGGTGGATTGGCCGATCACATCAAGAGCCTGACCACTGTTGCGACTGATGAGCTTGTAGTTGCCACTAAAACTGCCGCCCCCTGGTGCAGGAGTTGGCGTTGGTCCACCACCGCCTCCGCTAACACTTTTGATCTGGGTTGTCAGAGGTGAATACCATTTCGCTGCTATCTTCGCATTGCCCGAAGCATTTGGATGAACCCCATCGATAGTATCCGTGCTATCGTTATATCCTGTCCATTGATCCACCACTGTAATCGGGGATTGGGCAGTGCTTTTAGAACTGGCCCATCCTGGAATGACGGCGTTCAGACTGATCACGCGCTGTGCACATGCTGAACAACCTGCAGGATTCATCGGCGTAATCTGAGCCACCAGAATCCGCATATTTGGATTATGCGCTCGCATCTGATTCACCAGCGTGCTATAGGCAGCGAGAATGGTTGTTGGAGCGATATTGTTCCAGACATCATTAGTCCCAAGATGCATCATGACAATATCTGGATTAGTGGCAGAGAGCCAGCCCGGCAAGAGATTCTGATTGGCAATATTGGTCGCCAGATAGCCGCCATGCCCTTCATTGTCACCATCAAACGAAACTCCACACGAAGTTGAATTGTTCAATGTCCCGACAAAATTAATATTGGTATATCCTGTATTCTGAAGGTTATTCCAGAGCAGAGCACGCCAGCAGCCAGGGGAACCGGTGATTGAATCTCCCAGAGGCATGATCTTGACGACCGTTGCCGCCTGGGTTTTTTGCGGGTGCACAAAGAACCCGATCATAGCAACACCAGATAATACTGTCAACGCGCAAACAATGAGGCAACGGACATAAACGTGCCTCCTCAACTGTCGCATGGATGATTCCTTTCACTTCACACACAAACAAAATAGTTATTGGTGGGAGGGGAATAACAAAGATTATTTTCCCCTCCCGCTTCTTGGTTTCTTCTCTACGTCATACTTTTACATGCTACGATGGAAGCTTACTATGCTTCCATCGCTTTTTGTCCGAAGACTTATACCTGAACGATGCTCCACTGCTGGTTGGCGGTTCCACCATAGGGCCACTGATCGACGCGTGCGCCATTGGCGGTGGATGCGCCAGCAACGTCAAGAGCCTGCCCACTATTGCGACTGATCAGCTGGTAGTAGCCTCCTCCAACGGAGACGATACTCCACTGTTGGTTGGCGGTTCCACTATCGGGCCACTGATCGACGAGTGCTCCATTAGCGGTGGATTGACCAGCTACGTCAAGAGCCTGCCCACTGTTGCGACTGAGCAACTTGTAGTAGCCACTGCCCACACTGACGATGTTCCACTGCTGATTGGCGGTGCCGCTATAGGGCCACTGATCGACGCCTGCCCCATTAGCGGTGGACTGACCGATCACATCAAGAGCCTGACCACTGTTGCGACTGATGAGCTTGTAGTTGCCACTAAAACTGCCACCACCAGGGGCAGGAGTTGGAGTTGGCGTTGGTCCTCCACTACCGCTTGTGGAAATCTTGAGCATCACGACGCCATGCCCGGCAACATTAGCCGTATAGCTGCCATTGAAGGAACCGACATTGGTATGCGACCAGAGATTACGAACACTCGCGCTACCAGAGATACCAATGTTACTCCAGTTCACGGTGATATTGGATGCTGACGTGTTGCGATTGAGGAGTACAACAGCGACGTTGCCCGTCCCGGAAAGGGGCTTCGACCAGACCTGGAGACCATTACTATCGCTCACTTTAGTCCCTTGAGCGCCACGTGAGTCCTGATCTACTGCAATCACATCCGCATTCATGAGGATGGATTTAGCAGAGGCAGACATGTTGTTCATATCATTGCCCATAATTAAGGGCGCGGCTGAGATGGCCCAGAGGCTAAAGTGCGTCTGATCCTCAGTTGCGCTCATCCCGCCATTGCCCACTTCGAGCATGTCTGGATCATTCCACCCGCCGGGGCCAGCGTAGGATGCATGTGAGGCGTTCGAGTCGAAATTACTGAGCATGCTGGTCCAATTATCGCTAATGTCGCCCGTGGTGCGCCAGAGATTTCCCACGCCAGGTCCCCATGTCCAGACGTTGCTTTGTCCCCAGTCGCAGAGGCTAAAAACGATTGAGCGTCCACTACTTCTCAGGGCATTGCCGATCTTGGTATATTCGGTCTGCGCATTGATGCCAGTACTACTGCACCAATCGACTTTTAGATAATCCACGCCCCAGGATGCATACGTGTTAGCATCTTGTTGCTCATGACCATACATACCGGGATACCCCGAGCAGGTAGCTGTGCCTGCGTCTGTGTAGAGGCCCAGTTTCAGGCCTTTGCTGTGGACATAGTTGGCGACGGCAGTGATGCCATTGGGGTATTTACTGGGATCGGGAACCAGGTTTCCGCTCCCGTTACGACTTTTGGTGGACCAGCAATCATCGATATTGATATACTGGTAGCCTGCGGCCTTTAATCCACTATTGACCATCGCATCGGCTTGCTGTTCAATGGTCGAGGCACCAACGTTACAACCGAAGTGATTGTAATTGTTCCAGCCCATCGGGGGTGTAAGAGCCAATCCATTATTGACGGCATGCGCCTGGCGAGTATTAAATCCGAACGCAAATATTGCCATGAAGAGCATGAAGAAGACTGTTATCAACAGCCCAAGTCGCTTTTTCTGCATAGAATCTCCTTGCAGATACATATTTGTATCTATAAACATCCTTGTTGCGCGAGGAAACGTACAACATATCTTTTAGCCTTACCGTATGCCAGGAATATACTTCTTGATGACTACTGGATGAATCTCCCACCATAGAAGAGAGAGAGATTCATCTCTGCAACATCTATTAGACGGAGACGATGCTCCACTGCTGGTTGGCGGTGCCGCTATCGGGCCATTGGTCGACGCGTGCGCCATTGGCGGTGGATGCGCCAGCCACGTCAAGAGCCTGCCCACTATTGCGACTGATCAGCTTGTAGTAGCCGCTGCCAACGGAGACGATGCTCCACTGCTGGTTGGCGGTGCCGCTATCGGGCCATTGATCGATGAGTGCCCCATTGGTGGTGGACTGCCCGGCAACGTCAAGAGCCTGCCCACTATTGCGACTGAGCAACTTGTAGTAGCCGCCGCCCACGCTGACGATGTTCCACTGCTGGTTGGCACCCCCATTATAGGGCCATTGATCAACGCCTGCGCCATTAGCGGTGGATGCGCCAATCACATCAAGAGCCTGACCACTGTTGCGACTGATCAACTTGTAGTTGCCACTAAAACTGCCGCCGCCCCCTGGTGCAGGAGTTGGTGTTGGTCACCACCACCACCACCACCCAGTGAGCTAAGGTGATTTTTGAGGCCAACTCCAAAGTTCGTCGGGGTGCCATTGTAATTACTAATGAGTGCAGGGGAGTTTGAACAACTGGCGGTAGTCCAGGTCCAGCCGAGATAGCCGATATTGTGGCTATCGAACCAGGGCATAATGCTGTCAATGAATCCGTGGGCGCAATCGTTCTCACCCATCTCTCCAGCGATAACCGGCACCTGAGCAGCAACTGGCGCGATCTGTGAATTTAAACAACTGATGGTATCACAGGCGTTGAAATTGTAGATATGGAATGAAGCTGCTAGATTGTTGGCGGGGTCATTAGGCTTGTTTGCTAACCATCCCGTGAGATTATTGGCGTAGGCGAGGCCCCCAAGCATGATGACGTTCGTGGCTCCAGTATTACGCACAGCATTCACCAGCGTTTGCATCCCGGCTACGGCAAAACCAACATCATTACAAGGACTGGCATAGGCACCAGAACTGCCGTTGCGCCAGCAGGACCAACTCGTAGTGTAGGGTTCATTGTATAGATCGAAAATAACAGATCCATAGCTCTTAAACGTACTGGCGACCGAACTCCAGTAGGTTGGGGCATGATCTGCGTCTGGCATAGGCAATTGGCCTGTCGCCTTCTGGCCGCCTGGAGCGGTCCAATGCAGATCGAGAATGACATGCATGCCATTGCCGGTCAGCAGGTTCACGTAGTTGATAATATTTTGCCGATATTGGGATGCAGATAAACTGCCCGTTGGTTCTCCGTTAATCCCAAGCCAGCAGTCCTCGTTCATAGGAACACGAACGATGTTGATTTTCCAGGAGAACATCGCACTGACGGATGCCTGATCGGCTGGTCCATCGAAGGTATTACCACTGAGACAGCTATACTCTGTACCCATACGATCCACCCCATGATAGTTGAGTGAACCAGGGGAAGCGGCTTTTACCGCTGTGGTTGAGCGTAGCATCCCGATTGTCGCTAGCAGGCCGAGCATGAGTGCGAAAATACTCCATGCCGCCAGTACTTTAAAACGTCCTTTGCTTGTCATAATTGCCTCCTTGCATAATGCATATACTGTGGAGTGGCTCATCCCTAATCGTCAATATGTACAACGATAGCGAGAGCTATTGTCAGGGTTAAAATGCATCCTTTCCTTTTTGAATGAAAACAATGGAAACATACAAAAACTTTCATCAAGTTGTTTCATCGAAGTGTATATCATTTCGGAGAGAAGATTGTCAATGCCTGTTACAAAAGGGAAAAATAATTGATCAGTAGCCCTGATTGCTAACCATGTTATGATCATTTCAATGAAATATGCGAAATACATAATGAAATGTGACTGGTAAGGACGTTCGAGAGGAAATTACTCCGAGAGGGAAAAAATTCTCGTGTAAGCGTGTCGATTCTGGCAGATGCTGTTCCTCGTTTTGCTAGAAGGGGCAGAATAAATATCCCTTCTAGTAAATCAGGAAAGAAAGATCGCAGCACTGTTCAAATACCGAGAATGTTTCCGTTTGGCATAGGGGAGTGCTAGCCACCATCCCTAAGCAAGGAAGGACACAATTTTACGCGTTTTGGCGAGCGAATGCGCGTTTCAAAGGAATATCAAGAGGAATGTATATTGAGCAAGGCAAGTAACGCGCTTCTATCCAACTGGTCTAATGCTACTTCTTTATTCTGTTTATCGGTTTGAGATCCGGTATTCATGCTAGTATCCTCACATATCTACGCCTTTGAGTGACATGTTCACCGCCACCACCTTGCCGCGTGCCAGGGTGGTGGCGGTGAACATGGCTCATTAGGACTCGTCTTCACAGTGCCAATTATACGCGTGGATTCAGGTCCACACGTATCTGATTGTCTGGCCCAAACTTCACTGGAACAATGGCTGGTTGATGATAGACTGGGGCTGTGGTTTTGTTTCCAAACATTGTGCACCACCATTGTCCCTTCGCGTCCTGAAAGTAGTTTCCATGACCCGCCCAGGGAACTGCCTCATAGGCTCCAGTATAGGGTCCGTAGATAGTGGTCGCCTGCTGTACCTCACTATTATAGTAACCCAATCCACTGAAATCCGCCGATGCCAGAATATAGACACCGTTACGTTTAATCATTTCGACGCCTTCTTCTGTAACGTTTGTGGTGCGTAATGGCTCGGCCAATCCACTCATATCGCTCTTCATTTTGCCGATGCGCCCTTTATCCAGGTAGTAGATAGTGCCATCGTCGTCCTGAAACAGGGATGAGTCGATATGTCTGGCTGCAATGTAATTATTGGTGATGCTGTGATAGGGGCCGGTAATCTTGCCCGAAGTGCTCCTGAGGATGCCGGTGCCACCTCCGGGCATCGTGAAGGGAATAAAGTAGGTGCCGTCGAGATAGTGAAGTTCCGGTGCCCAGATCACCCGTAATGATGCCCCTTCATATGGGAAATATTTGGCACACCAGCACCCATCTTGCTCTGCCTGCGTAAAAGTCCAGATGTATCCGTGATCGGTCCATGTTTTTAGATCGGTAGAACTCCACAACTCGATGCCGATACCATTCTGCCATGCGTTTGCCTGCGTGCCTGTCATATAATAGACACCATCAGGGCCACGTGTAATATAAGTATCACGAATGCCATTTGCAACGTTGACCAGGGCTTTGATCGCCGGTGGGAAGATCGGTGAGCCTACCTGGAAGAGAATCCACTGTTGGCTTGTTGCACCTGTATCGCTATTCTGAGCTATCCTGGCACCCGTTGCAAGTGAACTCCCTGTAACCTCAAGAACCTTGCCACTGTTCCGATTGGTGATGCGATAGTAAGAGGTATCAACTGTAGCGAGTTGCCATTGCTGATTGGCACCACCCGTATATGTTCCCTGATCAACATTGGCTCCATTCACTTCAAGAGCTTTACCACTATTCAGATTGACAATCCGATAATAGTTGCCTACAGCGACAAACTGCCATTCTTAATTCGTCGTTCCAGCATCGTTTGCCTGATCGATGCTGGCTCCATCAGCCTTTGAACTTCCCGCAACATCCAGTACAATGCTGCTGTTCCGATTGACAATGCGGTAAGAGATGTTGGAACTGATGGATGGGCTTGCGGCATGCACTATCCTATTGACTGTGCCATTGAGCGTAGATGTGAGCAGCGCTAGTAAGAGCGCGAGAACGCCTATTAGAAAGAGTAAAACGCGACCACGAGCTTGAGATACACGCAAACTTCCCTGTAAATTTGTCATAATTCCCAATTCCTTTCTCATTTTGTTGATTACAATACATGGTTAAACGCTAAATGTCAAGGTTTCTTTGAAAAAATTATGAAAAAATTTGCTATAGATAAGCACGATGAAAGCTCTCTATCTTTCCGAGAAGAAACATTGGAAATGTACTTATATTCTGCTAAACTTCGATCCACAGGGAAGAATTTCACCAGCGTAGCGACATTTGATAGAGAGGAGTAGGAGCGCCACAACTCTTTACGCCATAGTTCCATGCTAAATTTATAGTAAATTATGAAAAATTTGCAGTAAATTTTCTCGTAAGCCTTGACATTTGGCGTTAAACCATGTTATTGTGTTAGCAAGTTTACTGCTGAATTTGTTGAAAATAGAAGTATTTATATGCAAGGATGCTATGACGGTCGCCTCACCCTTACGCTGGATGTGGGGAATAGAGCGCTCGTGTGTGTTCTAAACAAGGAGGTTTTAGATGTTCAAGCGGTTTTTTTATCCTCACCTGAACCGGGGTGTATGGCTGCCCACTCTGATTATTTTTCTCCTGCTAGCCGCTTTGCTGGTATCTGGTGCTTTGTCTACGCGGATTGCATTGGCCTCGCCTGCAGCGACCACACGGAATTATTATGTTGCTACGAATGGGAACGATAGCAATGCAGGCACTTTGCAGGCACCATTTGCAACGCTATCCCGAGCACAGAGTATGGTGCGGCAAGCATTGACTTCTGGGACAGGTCCAATTACCGTCTGGGTACGGGGTGGAACCTATTATCTGGGTCAGACGCTCACCTTTGGCATACAGGATTAGGGACGGCTTCCAGTCCAGTTACATATTCCAACTACCAGAACGAGTCTGTTACATTGAGTGGTGGTCAGTTGCTTCATCCTACCTGGAGCACGTATTCTGGAAATAGTAATATAAAGGTTGCATCGATCGGCACTGGCCTCAATTTTGATCAGTTGTTTCTCAACAGTCAGCAGCAGATCCTGGCACGTTATCCTAACTATAATGCGAAGGTTGCCATCCTCAATGGATATGGTACCTACGCTGATGTCTTTTCCAAAAGTCGGGTTGCGAAATGGCACAGCCCTACAACTGGAGATGTGCGTGCCTTGCACTGTAGCGCCTGGGGGGGCAAATCTTATAAGATCAGTGGTGTTACGAATGGAAGCGTGAGCCTCTCATGGGTTGGGGACAACAATCGTGGCAATTGCATTGATAACTCGCATCTCATAGTGGAAAATATTTTTGAAGAACTCGACTCCCCTGGCGAGTGGTTCTACAATAAGACGACCGGGAACCTCTACTTCTGGCCGCCAGCAGGCGCTAATCTGTCGACCGCTAAATTTGAGACCGCCTCACTGAATGAACTGATCCATGTAGAGGGAACCTCCAGCCAGAAATCCCGTCCGTTATCTGACGTTCTCTGGCTTCACGTTCACGGAGGCGCATCGTACACTCTTTAACACTCCATACGAAGGCTTGCAACTGGGAGACTGGTCCGTCGCTCGTGCAGGCGCTGTTCATCTCAAGAACGCAGAAAACATTACGGTCGAAAACTCCTCCTTCAATCAATTGGGAGGAAATGGAGTTTTCATTGATGGTTATAACAGCAATGATCTGATCACGCAAAATCAGTTCGCGAACGATGGCGCAACTGATGTGCAGGTAGTTGGTTCCAGTGCGGCTGTACGCGATCATTCTACATGGTCTCACGAGGTCACGACGTTGACTGATACCACGCCTGGCCCCAAAACCAATGATTATCCACGTGATATCACCATCAGTTACAATCACATGTACAACATGGGGCGCTTCGAGAAGGAGGCGGCTGGCGTCAATATCTCGATGAGCCAGCATGTGGTTGTCTCTCACAATACAATTCACAGCAGTCCACGTTCCTGCCTTAACATCAATGATGGTACCTGGGGTGGGCATGTCATCGAATACAACGACATCTTCAATTGTGTCCTTGAGACCGGTGATCATGGGCCAATCAATATGTGGGGCCGTGATCGTTTCTGGCCTTTGACTGGTGGCGACGCTCTGCAGAAGAAGTACGCGACACTGGATGTTGTCCAACCCATTATCATCCGTTATAACCGCATCTGGCATAACTCGTCCTGGGATCTTGATCTCGATGATGGTTCTACCAATTACCAGTTGTATGACAATTTGTTGTTGAATGCTGGCATCAAGCTACGTGATGGCTTCTACCGCACGGTGAAAAACAATATCCTGGTTGGTGGCAGCATCTATGAACAGGTCTCGCATGCCAACGATGGTGATGTCATTCAGAACAATATTACCCTCTCTGGCTCTGCCTACCAGCTCACGAATAGTAATCCGGCGACGGCGAAATACACGGCTGATTACAACCTGTTCTGGAATAATGGGAAAACAGTGAGCTTTCCCAGCAATTGGAAAAGCAATGGTCTTGATGCTCATTCTAAAACGGCTGATCCCCTCTTCGTCAATGGTTCACCCTGGAGTAACCCTGGTATGACCGACTATACCGTGAAAAGTACTTCACCTGCTCTGGGTCTCGGATTTGCCAACTTCCCCATGAATCAGTTCGGAGATCCTGGTTCTCCTACGCCGCCACCTGTTACGCTCTCTGGAAGCTCCAGCGGGGGACTCACCAGCGTTGGCCAGCAGTCCGAGCAACTCATGGGTGCCACTGTCACCCCTATCTACTCCGATGCCATTATGTCTTCGGTTGGTCTGGGCGACCATAATGGCCTGTACTTCCAGGACGTTCCCAGCGGCTCCTATGCTCAGGGACAGGGCTTGCTTACCGCCGATGTGATTCGCAGCATCAACGGGACGAGCGTCACCAATCGGGCAAGTTTCTGGACTGTCTACAATGCACTTGCTCCTCGCAGCACGGTGAGCGTCGGTCTCTGGCGCAATCAAGCTGCTAAGACTCTGGCATTTACAAAGGTTTCTGGGAGTGAGCTTCTCAATGATACCGCAGGAGTCGTCTATACGGGATCTGGCTGGGCCTGGAAAAATGCATCATCCGGTGGAAGTAGCTCATATATGGATGACATTTATGCGACGACCCATGTTGGTGACGCTTTTTCGCAGACCTTTAATGGTACAGGTGTTGATATGATCACAGAGAAATACAGTGACGAGGGACAGATTGATATCTACATCGACGGGGTCTTGAAGCAGACGATAAATTGTGCCCAAAGTACGCGTGCCTACCAGCAGATCGTCTACTCCATTACGGGGCTAACAGCAGGGCAACATACCATAAAGGGTGTTATGAAAACTGGTACCTACATGATTGTTGACGCTTTTAATGTGCATAGTTAATACAAAGGGGATCAAGATGGCTCTCGTATTACCAGGGAAACGGATTTCTCAGAACATTATCATCGTCATGCTTGTCGCTATTGCCTGCATTGCAAGCATGGCAAGTGCCGTGGTTGCGCATGCGGCAACAAGAGCGATCTCGCCGACCGACCACAACATTCATTATGTCGGACGCTGGGATACCAGTTCCAGTGCTACCTACACAAGTTATTGGCCGGGAGCCTACTTCAAAACCAGGTTTACTGGTACCAGCGTTAAGCTCAGATTGGCCCATTCGGTCAGTGTCTATGTGCTGCTTGATAATAGGAAGGATACTTTTTATCACAACGTCAGCGGAACCGTAAATTTAACTTCGACCCTCCTGGCACCTGGAACGCACTCATTGCGCGTTGCCGCCTTTACCGAGCAGGATAGTATCGCGTTCCAGGGGCTGCTTCTTGATGCGGGCGCGACTACCGTTGCGACTCCTGTTCCTTCACAACTCATCGAATTTGTGGGAGATTTCGATCACGGCAGGTGCCACTGACAGCAAACGAGCGCTCTCTGATTATGCGTGGCTGATTGGCGAACGGTTGGCGGTCCAACATACCCAGATCGCGTATGGTGGTATCTGCCTGGTTGATCATGTCAAATGTTACTCTCCGAATGGTCAGGGGAATGGCATTGGTATGAGCAGAGCATTCTTCAAGTTGCAGACAGTCACTTCTCCCAACTCACCCGATTGGGACTTTACGCGCTATCAAGCTAATGAAGTTGTGATTAACCTGGGCACAAATGACGCGGGCTATCATGCAGGTGCGTCTGCGTTCCAATCAACATATATCACCTTTTTGCAGAACATAAGATCGAAATATCCAAATGCGCGTATTTTTGTGATGCGACCGTTCAATGGAAACTATGCAAGCAACACGCGTGCGGCTGTTCAGGCGGTGAATGGGGCTGGCGATAGAAATGTACAGTATGTTGATACGACTGGTTGGTTAGTCAGATCTGATTTTGCCAGTGATGATCTTCATCCCACTGATGCCGGGCAGGTGAAAGCAGCCAATAAGCTTGGACCAATTCTTGCTCCAGTATTAGGGCTGACCTGGAAGAATTTGTAGCCTGACTGTAGAGGCGGCACAGTCAAAGCCGCCTCTGCTATTTATCAAGGAGGATATATGATGAGAAAGACGGGACTCTCAAGTATATTTATAGCAGGTATACTGCTTCTGTCGAGTGTATGGCTGTTACAGACTAATTTCAGCAAAGCTGCTCCAGCTGTTACGACGACGATTGCTCTTAATGGAGCCGGGACTGGAAGGGTTTTTGATGGGATTGGAGCCGTCAGTGGGGGAGGAGGTACCAGTCGTTTGCTCTATGATTATCCGGCAAAGCAACAGAGCGAGATTCTTGATTATCTGTTCAAGCCGGGTTATGGGGCCAACCTGCAGATTCTCAAGGTGGAGATTGGTGGAGATACGAATTCGACCAATGGTGCAGAAGCTAGCAGTCAACGTACTCCTACGGATCAAAATTACAATCGGGGGTATGAATGGTGGTTGATGGAGCAGGCCAAAGCTCGCAATCCCAATATCAAACTGTATGGCCTGGAATGGGGAGCACCTGGTTGGTTCAATGGTGGCTTCTGGTCGCAAGATAACATCAACTATCTGCTCAACTGGATCAACCATGCTCAATCTGATCATGGATTGCATATCGATTACATTGGTGGCTGGAATGAGAGCGGCTATAACAAGACCTGGTTTGAGAATTGCAAGAATGGCCTGAGAAGCCATGGCCTGACGACGCAGGTTGTGGCAGCAGAATTCCGACTGGACCGTTGCGACCGCGATGAGGCAGGATACGACGTTTAATAATGCCGTTGATATCGTTGGTGAACACTACCCTTGTGGGTGGTTGAGCACGAGTATTACCTGTAACAGCACTTCGGATGCGCAGCATCTCAACAAGCCGCTGTGGGCGAGCGAGAACGGGTCGCAGAATTATCAGACGGGTGCATCTGCAATGGCTCGCCAACTCAACCGGGACTATATTGATGGAAGAATGACTGGCAGTCTTAATTGGAGTGCAGTTGCTTCCTGGTATAGTACTTTACCATTTTATGGAGACGGTCTGATGCTGGCCGCTCAGCCCTGGACTGGTCACTATGAGCTGGGTGCGAGCGTCTGGGTGACGGCGCATACGACCCAATTTACCCAGATTGGTTGGCAGTATATCGATAGTGCCAGTGGCTATCTGGGCAATAATCGTACAAATGGCAGTTACGTCACACTCAAATCCACAAACGGCAGAGATTACAGTACGATTATTGAGACGACGACCGCAACAAGCGCCCAGACCGCAAATTTCACCGTTGCGGGTGGACTCTCAACGGGGGTGGTCCATGTCTGGGCAACCAATCTTAAATCATCGAGCGAGAGCAGTTACTTTGTGCATCAGCAGGATATTACTCCTGGCAATGGCGGGTATACGCTTACGTTGCAACCTGGATACGTCTATACGCTGACAACCACGACTGGGCAAGGAAAAGGCAGCGCAACGCCGCCCGCCTCTGCTGCGTTTCCCTTGCCATATTCACAGAATTTTGAGAGTTATACCGCGGGTAAGTTGCCTCGCTACTTCTCTGATCTACAAGGTGCATTTGAAACGTCCAGTTGTGGAGGGGGTCGCAGTGGAATATGTCTACGGCAAGAGATTACGCGAGCGCCGAATTCCCTGGAATTCAGGTTCCACAGTTGCACCTCTCACCCTCATGGGAGATCCTGGTTGGAGCAATTATCAGGCGAGCGTTGATGCACTAATTGAGCATTCTGGTTATCTTGATCTGGTGGCGCGGGCAAGTGGGCCACAGCAACATGTGGGTGGTGCGCCCGGCTACCATCTGCGTATCAGCAGCACGGGAAATTGGAGCCTTTTCCGCGAGAATACTAACCAGAGTGATGTTACGCTTGCTTCTGGTACGACCTCATATGGCCTTAACCGCTGGATCACCCTGGGATTGAAGGTTCAGGGAAGTACTATTCAAGCTTTGATCAACAACAGGGTAGTTGCTACTGTAAGCAGCACTACCTACGTAAGAGGGCAGGTAGGGCTACTGGTGAGCAAATGGGTTAATGCCCGGTTTGATAATTTTTCAGTAGCGTGAGCAGAATTCGATCAGGAAGTGTAAAGGGGAAAAGCGCTCCTGATTGATAAAACGCTATCTGGGTCATGTGAACTGTCGCACGGAACCAATTCTTATAGATCGGTTCCATGTTACAGGCTCTCCAGCCACGCTTTCACGTTTCCAACATCGGGATGACCAAGCCCTTCGAGTTGAGCAAAGCTTGCTTCTCCCAATTTACGTGCTTCACCAGAGTTTCCTTGAATGGACATGCAACGGGCTAACCCATACAGCGCTCTGGCCTGCACATCGCGGTTTCCCTCAGGCATTGAAGCAAACATTTCCTGAAAAGTTGCTTGTGCCATGTCTGTCTTTCCTTCTTTAAGGTATAATTCTCCGAGGCGATAGAGCGCATTGCAGATATGCTGGCGTTGCTCCATTGAACGATATTCTCTGCGGCGCATCATCTCTAACCCTTCTTGCAGGTAGGCTTCCGCTTGCATATCGTCTCCACGCTTCTCCGCAATACGTCCCAGAATAGTAACCAGGCGAAACAAGAGTTCGTGGTGAGAGAGTTGACGCGCCAGGACAAGTGCTTCTTGTAAGTAGACTTCCGCTTGCTCATCATTCTTTCGTTTATACGCAATCCAGCCTAATCCGGCCAGATACCATGCCTGCAATTCGCGGTGACCGATCTGGCGTGTCAGCGCCAGGCCTTCTTGATAGTATGCTTCCGCCTGTGTATAATTTCTTTGCCTCTCCATAATCCACCCTAAAGCTCCAATCAATACGCCAGCGATTTCCTGATTTCCCAGTTGACGTGCCAGAAGAAGTCCCTGTTGTGCATAATTTTCCGCCAGGGCGTAGTCTCCCCAATCCAGAGCGATGCAGGCGAGACAATTGAAAATGCTGCTGGGCATATCTGGATCTCCCACCTCATGTGCGAGGGCCAGCCCTTCCTGCAAGTAAGCTTTTGCTTGCTCATAGTTACCCTGCTTCGAGACGACCCAGCCCAGACTCGTCAGCAAAACGCTCAGTTGAGCCTGGTCTCCATCCTCACGTGCTAGATGTATCTCTTCCTTGAGATAAGCTTCCGCTTGTTCACAATCTCCACGTTTCTCTGCAATCCAGCCCAGTCCAGCGAGCAGGGCTCTGATACGATTGCGGTCTCCTGTCTGACGTATCAGCGCCAGTCCTTCCTGATAGTACATTTCTGCTTGCATATAATTGCCTTGTTCTGAAGCAAGCCATCCCAGGCTCGTCAGCAGGGCCACCGCACGTTTATGATCATCGTTCACACGTGCGAGGGCGAGTCCTTCTTGCAGATACGTTTCGATCTGTGCATCGTTGCCCCATCTTTGCATGATTTTGCCAAGACGCAGCAACGGACTTGTAACGCCAGGAGCATCACGAAGGGGAGTGGTGGACTGGTAGTTCTCCAACAAATGGTATCTGGTAAGTGTATAGACCCCATGCATTTGCAGGAAGTATGCAATGGCGCACACACCGCGCCCCAGGGCATTATGCTGCCCTAACGTATACGCTGCGTGAAGAGCTGCGAGAATAATACCATTTTCCTGCTCCAGTGCTTCAGCGTCTTTTGCCTGTCTCTCTGCATATTCAATTCCGTAGGCAGCCAATCGTTCAAGTGCCGTCGTTCCTGTGCGCTGTGTACGGGCATAATCGGCAATCGTCTGGTGTAAGCTGTAACGACCAGAACGACTACTCTCCAACAAGCCTGCATCGGAAAGCTCATCAAGTACCTCTTCGGACATCCCTGTTATCGCCAGCGCGGCATCTTCTGAGAAGCTCTGAGGTTTAGCCGGGAAGACGGATAGGGAGTACAGAGCCTCGCGGGCCTGCGGACTCAAATGTTGGTTGCTTACATCAATAGCTGCGTGTAGCGACAAGGAGATGTTAGCAGGGAGATTAGGGGAACGTTCTGCAAAGTGAACGGCCATATTGAGGTGAAGGCGCTGCTCCGCATCATGCAATTCTACCAGTGCTTTTTGCAAGCGGCGTGGATGTCCATGGTAGGCCTGTGTAGCCAGGTATTTTCCCATCAGCTTGAGAGCGAGCGGTAAAGAACCGACTGAACGCACCAGTGTAAGAGCTTGTTCGGGTTCTTGAGCTACCAACTCTGGGGCAAAACGAGCGAGCAAGGCCAGCCCATCCGTATCGGAAAGTTCGGGAACCTCCATTGCTCCCTCGGTAGCAAAGCTGTAGGCGATCTGTGGAAAGCGTGTTGTGATCAGGCAGGCACAATAAGGACCACCAACTTGCAAGGCGAGAGCTGCTTCAAGTTGCCAGACATCGTCGATCACCAGCAGCATATGGCGTTTGCCAATCGCGGCCCGTAAGGCCAATCCCCAGTCCTGAGGTCTATCCGTATTGCCTATCTCGTTCGGGGAAACGCCTAATAATGTTCCCCAACGAGCCAGCAGCCCAATGATATTGGGTGTCGTCCCAAGTCCGGCCCACAAGATGCCATCGTAAAACTGTGCCTGTACTTCGGCATCTGAAGCCAGGGCGACGGCGAGAGCTGTTTTGCCAATACCAGGCAGACCATTGATGGCAGATAATGCAAGATTGCCGCCTGACCGTAAACGCTGCTTCAATTGCTGGAGTAGATCGTCACGGCCAATCAGTCCGAGCGCTCCCAGTGGGGGTAGCACTGGATCGAAAATGTTCAATTCATGTTCTGGCGAGGGAGGAGCTAAGGGCTGCGGCGAGGTTGTCTCTTCCCCTGGCTCCTCGCTCTCTTGCGGCAACAGGCCTAACTCCCTGGCATTTTTGCCATAGAGGATACAGAGTTGTTCCCGGTAGTGAGGATAGGGTACCGCGATACCGTGCTCCCAGCGGCTTACTGTTCTGGATGTAATTCCGAGGGTATCGGCAACTTTCTGCAACGACCATCCGCGCAGTTCCCGTTCTTGTTTTAATGGATGGGACTTCATAACACTATCCCTCCTGTTTTCTTTATTCTGTCAGCCTGTTACTCACGTACATTTGTTGGTATTTGAGCCTCTCATCCTGTGAGACTCGAAATTTGCTTGAGAAAATCACGCACGATACTTTTGTAACGATGCCCACGTACCTCGAAGATCAGAAGGCTCTCATTGGCCAGTCTTTTTGCTTCCGCAAACTGATTTTGTGCTGCGGCAACGCGAGCCAGGCCATAGTGTGCAAAGGCAACGAGTGTGGGATGGTTGGATGGTATACGAGCCAGCGCCTGTTGAAAGTTTTGTTTAGCCGCCTCTGGTTGCTGTTGTTCAATGTGCAGATCTCCCCAGGCGAGTAGCAGCCGGCAAATAAGTTGGGGGTGCTCAAGCGCACGTGCGAGTTCGAGTCCCTCGGATAAATACTCAGTTGCCAGATCCAGCTCTTTCTTTCTGGTAGCCAGCGTTCCCCGATGGAGTTGTAGATCGCTGATGCGCTCGCGGTGTCTCAACTCCCGTGCAATGGTGAGACCTTCCTGATAATAGGTTTCTGCCTGTGAAAAATTCCCTTGTAACGTATTTACCTCACCAAGGTTAAGCAGGAGCAAGCTGATGCGTTCGCGATGTCCCAACTCCCGTGCAATGGTGAGACCTTCCTGATAATAGGCTTCTGCTTGCAGGTCATGCCCTTGCCGTTCGGTCACTACGCCAAGGTTAAGCAGGAGCAAGCTGATGCGTTCGCGATGTCCCAACTCCCGTGCCAACTCCAACCCTTCGTGGAGGTAGACTTCTGCCTGCGCATAGTCTCCACGTGCATCTGCAACCACACCGAGATTGGAGAGCAAAACACTGATACGTTCGCGATGTCTTAATTCCCGCGCCTCCTTCAGTGCTTGCTGATAGAAGGTCTCTGCCTGTCCTTCGTCTCCTCGCTCATGCGCAATTCCTCCCAGTGCCAGCAGTAGCAGACTCATCAGATCGCGGTCCTCTAGCACACGAGCCAGGGCCAGCCCTTCTTGAAAATAGGCTTCCGCCAGTCGGTAGTCTCCGCGCTTCTTGGCTACCACCCCCGACAGCTTCAGCAGGAGACAGGTTTGTTTTTGATCATCAAGTGCTCTAGCCAGGGTAAGCCCTTCCTGACAATAGATTTCTGCCTGCGTATAATCTCCCTGTTCGTGTGCTATTGTGCCTAGTTCTGTCAACAAGTGGCTAATATGCTGCTGATCATGAAGCTCTCTAGCCAGCAAGAGGCCTTCCTGGCAATAGGCTTCTGCCTGCTTGTAGTTCCCTTGTTGATAGGCGATGGTTCCTTGATATCCTAATATTTGAACCAGGTCATGCGGATTATCTTCTCGTGTCGCCATGGTACGAGCCTGCAAGAGTAATTGTTCAGCAAGGGAGTACCACCCATAGAGAGACAAAAACGGTATAAACAGGCAGACGCCTCGTAGAAGTTCTGTTTGCCAGCCAGACGTGCGTGCCCATTCCAGCGCGGTAATGATGGTTGCACTCTCTTGCTCTAAAGTGACTGGATCGGTAAGGTGTGTTTCCAGGAGATGCAGGACATATTTGACCAATTGGGCCGCAGGCTCCGTTCCATGTTGTTGGGTTTGAGCGTAATCAGCGATAACGGGATGAAGCATGTAGCGAGTGGCTCCATAGTGTTCAAGCAGCCCGGCGTCACAGAGTCCATCGAGGAGTGCGCTGGAGGCGTTGGCTACTATGTGTGCAGTTTCCGCCGCAAAGCTGGAAGGTTTTGAAGGCAAGACAGAGAGTGTATAGAGCACCTGGCGGGCTTGCTGCGAAAGTTGTTGGTCACTTATGGCGAGCACAGACTGGAGGGAGATTGTTCCACTAGTTGAGGAACTGGCGGAATGCTCAAGCGTGGTCTGGTGCTCAAAAAGGTGGAGGCGTTGCTCTGTATTGTGCAGTTGTGCTATAGCGGTCTTCAAACGGCGAGGATGTCCTTTATAGGCCTGACGACCGAGGTACTTGCCTATTAAGGTTAGTGCAAGGGGTAAGCCACCTACTTTATGAACCAGGGTCAGGGCCGTCTCGCGTTCATGCTGGACGATTTGTGGGGCAAAGTGTGCTAACAGGTGTACGCCATCGGCATCCTCCAACTCACGAACCTGGATCGCGCGGTCAGCCGCTATCTGTGTTGCGATGGAGGTGAAGCGTGTTGTGACGAGATAGGCGCAATGAGGACCCGCTACTTGTAAAGCCTCTATCGCTTCTGCTTGCCAGGCATCGTCGAGCACCAGGAGAAAGCGGCGCTCTCCTATAGCCTTTCGTAACGCATCTAGCCATGTTTGATGGTTACTTCGTTCTTTGGCAAGTGGCGATGGTATACCAAGGAGTCCTTCCCAACGGCTCAGTATGGCGGGTATCTGCGGATGTGGTCCCAGGCCGGCCCAGAGAATTCCGTCATAAAACTTCGCATGTATCTCTGGATCATGGGCAAGAGTGAGCACTAACGCAGTTTTGCCGATGCCGGGCAACCCATAAAGGGCGACAGCAGAGAAAGTGAACAACTGTTGTCTGATCTGTTGTAGAAGCTCGTCACGCCCAACAAACCCATCTAAGCCTGTTGAAGGTAAGGGAAGCACCGGATCAAGCACCCCTGCATATCCCTCTGGCGTATCCTCTATGGCTCGCAAGGCAGGGAAAGACCCACTTCCTTGTTGACGGGGGACAAAAAGAAACGCGACATCAGTACTTCCTGCCTCTTGTAGCGATCTTCGCATGGAGTCGGCAGCATGTGTATCCATGTCAAAGAGAGTGCAGAGCCGATCCAGGAAGTAAGGAGAAGGTACAGAGAGACCCTGTTCCCAGGCTGCGATAGTAGAGACCGTCGTGCTCAATTCCTGAGCTACCTCGGCCTGGGACCAGTTCCGCTGTTCGCGTTCTTGTTGCAAACGGTGATTGAGTTTCATGTCTCCTCGCCGTGACATCGCGCGATGTCTGGAAGGGCAAGGGAAGTGGGAGTTTCTGTTGCCTTCCCATGCCTTCGATACACAGTATACTCTATCAAAAAGGTCGTTGCTCTTGCCCCTCTTTTACTTTATATCTTGCTAAGGTTTTATGCAAGGGTTAATAACAGATACATCCCTAGTTGTTACTTACTTGGCAGGTGGTATACATTCTCCTTTTCTGATCTTCTCAATTATACTAAAGAACAGAGAGCCTGCGTATGATTACGTTGGTACAGGAAAGATAAAGCGCAAAAAATATATGAGAAGAAATGAGGAAGGACCCATGCTTAACTATAGAATTAAAGAGGCTGGATCAGAGGAAGTTTTAGGGTATATAGATTGTTGGATGGATGAAGGTTCGACTGGTATCGGTGAGCAGCCATCTTTTTACTGCTAAAGGATTTTAATGTGTTTATGATCGGGTGACGAAGGGAAAGAGAGAGTTCCTAATGGATGAGACGAAGAAACCGGATGAGGCGAAGAAATTGGATGAGACGCAGAAACCGACATTACTCAGCCTCAGGCAACGTACAAGTATCAGTACAAAACGACTTGCGCAAGTGGCGGATGTGAGTATTACAGAGGCATATATGGTTGAGATTGGCGGTTTTGTAGATAGAATGACGGCTCAGAAGGTGATCACGGCCTTCTCATGGCTTTCGGGGACACACTATACGCTGAATGATATTCGATTACAGAATGTTCCTCCTCAACAACGACCTGGGCAAAATACAAATGGACAGGCGCTGTGAAGATTGCTGTTTACTATTCTAGTCGTTTCGCAAGACCCTTCTAAAGAAAGAGTACCTGATCGATTAGGGAATTGCAAGGGCGGGTAAAGTATGTCCGTCCATCCAGGCGCGTGAAAATGTGGGAGCTGATTTGCGAATTCGGGATCTTTTGGTATACACACTATACACTCTGGGGGTGTACAGGACGTTTTGAGATCCATTCTGAAGCTCCCAGCCATGCCAGTGTGAGAAAAAGCCCGGCAGCAGTGATATTTGCGAGGAATGAGGGTATTGCGGAAGTAAATTGACAAAGCAGATTTAAGAGCGCAAAAATGATCAGTAGGGCACCAGGAAGAGTAACGTTTCCCATTCTGCGTAGCAAGGATATGCCAAGGATCAGGCTACCAATGGTGAGTGTGGCACCTGAGAGGCTGAAGTGTCCCCACCACAGGAGCCTATCCATGGTGGGTAGATGAAGTCCAACCAATACTTTATTCACCAACACGATACCGTCTGCTTTGGGAATATGAACAGGGGAGATATGCGGGGTGGAAGTCGGAAAAAGCTTTTGGAGAACTGAGTCTCCCAGACCGTTCAAGCTTGAAATGATTTTATTGAGCGCATTTTGTGTCTCAGTTGCCGGCCCATTGATCGCCGCAGCAAGCGCATTCCCCAGGTTGAGTAAGAATGGTAAGATGATCCAATCGAGCGTCGCTGTACCAATGATCAAGAGGAGACCACCGGGTAGAAGCAGGGTGCAGCCGAGCAGGCCGGGGCCATTGATCTGTTCGGACACGAATGCAAACGGGAAGAGACCGATGAGCATGATGAAGGTGCCGACGATGATCAGGCCGAGCGAGACGTGCCAGGAGGAACTCAAAACATCCATACTTTGTAGATTGACGATTTCACCTACTGCTGCGAGCAAACAGCCAATAATCAAGAATGCTGCGCCAAAACGTGATTTCCGTTGAAGAGGCATAAATCGGTTCTCCTTCTGCTTAAGCTGCTCTTAATTATAGCATAGAATTGCGTGATACTTTTCGACAGAGTTGCGCATGATGTGTATATAGTTAGTGTAATAAATGCAAAATGATCCCCTCATCAAAAAAAGATTCTCTCCGTTGGACAGTATCCCGATGGTACAATCTGGTATTCTCTCAGCAGCATTTCAAAGTGGCTGCTTCAGAGGCTATGACGAAGAACGCGCCTATGGAAGATGGTGAACAAGGGCGACATGCAGGAAGAGCATAAAGAGGTAGAAGGGCACTGGCTTTAATTGTCAGCGCCCTTCTACCTCTTTAAATGAATAACAATTGCTGTGGTTGAAGGGCGTGCGTTGCTGCTCCTCAATGGTTAGAAAGGAGTGATGCCGTATCCGTAAGGGAAAAGAGCACCCTTGCAGCCGTTATTTTTATTGCATGGTTCCTGCGTCACCGCGTTGGGCCAGGTATAGGTCAGTTTGCCGCGGAAGCCGTAGTTGCCAAACAGCACGTCAGTGATGCCTGCACCCTCTGTAGAGCCGATCCAGGCAGCGACAAATGCGGAGGATTTGTTCAACTGCGTGTTGATAATCATGGGGCGTCCGGAGAATAACAGTACGACACATTTTGTTACGCGACTGCAAACGTCGGAGACTTCGGTCGCGTCAGTGGAGCTGAGCGCCAGGGTATTAGTATCGCCACTGCCTTCGGCATAGGGCGTTTCCCCAACTGCAACGATCCCGATATCCCCTTTATAGTTTCCCGCTGTGTTTGTGCCGACAAAGTTCAGTTTCACTGAGGAGGACAACCCTGCGTGTCGAATAGCCTGCCACAGCGTTGTGCCAACCGTGGTCGTACCGCTTCCTCCTTGCCAGGAAACCGACCAGCCGCCTAACTGGTAGCCAAGATTATTCGCATGGTCGCCCCCGACAACCAGCGTATAGTTTCCGGTTTTGGATAAAGGCAGTGTCTTATTGTTGTTCTTCAACAATACCAGGGATTCCCGCTCTGCCTGTCGTGCTACTGCACGATGCGCGGCTGATCCCACATTGGGGGTATAGCTGCGATTCGTGTAGGGCTGCGTAAACAGGCCTAAAGCGAACTTCTGGGTCAGGATGCGGGTAACGGCGTCATTTATGCGGGTCATCGGAATGTTGCCAGCCTTGATTTCGGTATCGAGGGTGCTGATGAAGGTTTTATATGCGTCAGGGACCATCACCATATCGATGCCTGCATTAATTGCGGTGCGCACATCATAGTTGTAGTTCGACGAAATCTGATCGATGGCCTGCCAATCCGAGACCACGAAGCCCTTGAAATCCAGATTGGGCGTGCCGGAACTATCTGTACCAGTGCCTTTAAGTTTCGTCGTGATCAGGTATTGGTTGGCGTGATCTTTGAGTCCATTCCAGCTACTGTAAGAGATCATGACCGAGCCGACTTTGTTGGAGACAGCCGCCTGGTATGGTGGGAGGTCAATTGTATCCAATTGTTGCTCGGAGACCTGGGCATTGCCCTCATTGAGGTAAGGGGAGCCGGTGCCGAAGGCGGTGTGGCCGTCGCCGATGAAGTGTTTGGCCGTTGCCAGGATATTGGTTGGTCCCAATTGACCGTTGGGTCCCTGGAAGCCGGTGATGGCGGCGGCACCGTCGGTGGCATTATCGGAAGGAACCTCGCTATAGCCCTCGTATGTGCGTCCCCAGCGAATATCTTGTGGGGTGCAGACGCACGGTGCAAACGTCCAGCGAACGCCCGTTCCCAGCGCTTCGTCGCGTGTGACCTGCTCTATCTGAGTGATGAGTTGCGGGTCATGCATGGCCCCCAATCCGATGTTATGGGGGAAGAGCGTGGCACCATAGACATTGTTGTGTCCGTGGACCGCATCAGCGCCGTAGATGAGCGGAATGGCTAAGCGCGTCTGGAGCGCGTAGCCCTGGAAGTTGTCCACCATATCAGCCCACTGTGTAGCGGAGCCGCCCGCGCCATTTGGGCCGCCACCCCCGCCGCTCAATATCGACCCGATGAAGTACTTTGTAATGTCGGTGATGGAGTTGCCAGGCAGCGTGAATGCCCCTTTCTCCACCTGGGTCATCTGCCCCTCTTTTTCAGGGAGCGTCATTTTTGAAACACAATCTGCAGGTGAAGTGCATCCAGCTGCCAGAGCAGAGGCGGCGTGGGTCGATTGAACTTTTGCCCCACAAGCTGATAAGATGGATTGCCCTATGAGCAGGATTACGAGAAAGGGCAGCACAGTTGCGGCAACGCGTCCAATGCGGTGAATGCCGAGGAATTTCTGAGAGAAGTGTTGATCAGGAAACATCCCTGTATCCTTTCCTTTGTATGATAAGCGTTTCCAGGAAATAGTATCGTCGTGATTATTATACAATATTACGAAGAGTTCTGTCTGATCATCTGTGCTCGTTCTTGCAACGTGTTATTACCAGGGGTAGAAAAAAGGAGATGTAAAGCGTGCAGTCCTGACCTATAATGTGGTAAAGATTAAGGAGAAAAAAGCATGGCCAAACTTTCTGCGGAAGAGCGTAATAAATTGCCTGAAAGCGCCTTCGCTTTTCCACGTCAGCGCAAAGAGCCACTGGTGGATGCGCACCATGTCCAGCAGGCTCTGGCGCGTTTCGATCAGGTAGACGATGTCTCGGATGCCGAGCGGGACGAGGCGTGGAAACGCATTCAGCAGGCAGCGAAAAAGTTTGATGTTGAGGTAGAGGAAAAAGACTGGCGAGATCTGTTTAAAAGGTGAGGCGCATTTGAGCTCAGAAGATCCCAGAGCCGATCAGCAACCTGTTTTCGTAGCGAAGTACCAGGAATTCATCAGCAGGAGTTTCTCGACGGCGGAAAACTTTGCGCAACAGTATCCCGTCGCCTTGCGTATTCACATCACGGCCTTGCGCGGCTTCTAGTGAGCTAATCACTGCATGAATGTTTGCTACTACGAGCGGATTTATAGCCGCTCGTAGTATATTGTAAAGCCCCTTTATGAGTGTAGATCCCAAACTTCCAGAGCCAGTTCATCATGTCACACACACGCAGACTCGATAAATCGCAATCCCGTTCAAATGGCGAGAACAATGTTGGGAGCAGGGTAAGCGCAAGGCCCCCGCCCTCGCCACCCATCCACCCCTTACCCCTACTGTTGCAGCGTCCATTCTTTATTTAGCGCGATAATGCCTTACAAGATTGACGTTCGACAAAATGTGTGGGGAGTACTATACGCGTCATCTCCAGTGGTTCCTCGTTAATCAGGCGCAGGAGCATCGTTGTGGCTGTGCGTCCCAGTTCCAGGCGTGGTGCATGGACGGTCGTCAGGGGAGGATTCATGAGTTCGGTGTAGGAAAGATTATCAAAACCGATAACGCTCATGTCGTCGGGCACAGCCATGCCCAGTTCATGGAGAGCTTGATAGACACCAGCGGCCTGGCGATCGTTGCCAGCGAAGATTGCCGTTGGGGGTTCTGCCAGCTTCAATAAGGTTTTAGTTGCTGCATAGCCATCAGTTTCGGTAAAGTTTCCGTCACACTGCAATTGTGGATCAACTGGTATATTGGCCTCGTTCAGGGCGGCGCGATAGCCAGCAATGCGCTCAATGGCGTCCCGCGCCGAGGCGGTTTTGCCGATATAGGCAATGCGGCGGTGGCCGAGGTTGATCAGGTGAGAGGTTGCGATAAAGCCACCCTCCCAACTGGTAATGCGCACCGAAGGCACAGTGGATAGCAGGCCACCCTGGTTATGGATGAGCACATAGGGCAAACCAGACCGTTCGAGATGCTCAATGGCTTCCTCAGATGGGAGGACGACGAGGATACCATCGCTAGAATGATCGGTGACGGTATCGATCCATTGCACCTCTTCCTCGGATTGATAATTGGTCGAGGTCAGCACCAGACGAACACCAGCCTCACGCAGTACCTGAGCGACTCCCTCTAAAATTGGTAGATAATATTCGTCGTCCAGGCGTGGTAAGATCAGGTCAACCAGGCCAGTTTTTCCCTTACGTAAAGCGCGAGCCGCACGATTGCGCACAAAGCCGTATTCTTCAATTATCTGCTCAACCCGTTCGCGTGTAGGCACTGCTACATCTGTACGGCCATTCAAGACCTTCGAGACAGTTGGCACCGAGACACCCGCAATCTGGGCAATCTGCGCAATGGTCGGGCGCCCATCTGTTCTATGTCTTTTTGCCATGCGGTCCTCCCAACCGTTTTCAGAAACTTTCGCTCTATTATAGCACATCAGAAGCGGGAAGACGCTTTTTAGCAATCGTTTTCTTAAAGTTGCTGCGCGAAAGTTAGTGAAGGTCTATTTCGACAAGGAAGTCGTATGCAAGGAATGAGTTCAGGCTGGCGAGTTGTTCATAAGGCTGGGAACGCAAGGAGGATTGGAAAGCTCTGAACAAACAAAAGCAAAGGCTGGACAAATGAGAACACTTGTGCTATTTTAACTTGAGAATATGGATGTTATAAGGCACTGGCAAAAGTGCACAAGCAGTTTACTTGGTCCATGAGGAGGGATTGATGGCAGCAAATAAAACTATTCCCAATGACCAGAATATTGAACAATTTCTCAATACTATTGCAGATGAGCGGAAGCGTAGAGATAGCTTTACGATACTGGAACTCATGAAGCAGGTCACCGGAATGGAAGCCAGGATGTGGGGTAGTAGTATCGTGGGATTCGGCAGCTATCATTACAAGTATGAAAGTGGGCGCGAGGGAGACGCGGTAATCGCCGGATTCTCACCTCGCAAGCAAAATTTGACAATTTATAATATGGGCGGCTTTGAACAGTATGATGAGCTACTCAAGAAATTGGGCAAGCACACCCTGGGTGGAGGTTGTCTTTACATCAAGCGCCTCGACGATATTGATCTGCCCACATTGAAGAGCTTGATTGAAGAGTCAGTCAAGCACGTCGAACAGAAGGCAAAGATCCACTGAAGTCGCTCCAAATATCATGCAAGGTGATGTATCCTTCGTTTGTCAGAAGCAAGACATTTGCAGAAGAGGATCGTAAGGCCATCAAACTTCATCTTTAGAGATGGAGCTTAATGGCCTGTAATCAAACGATTATACGAGGTGTCAAAGTGTTACGGGTAGCTCACCACAGTGACCGGGGTATCCGGGTTGGCGATGGTCGACGAGCCACCTGTGTTGTTGACCACGTGCAGGATACCACCGGATCCGGCTGTGGAGAGGAAGATCGTGAACAGATCGTGGAGGCTTCCCGCCGGAAGGGTCGTGGGGACCTCAAACGCGTGTGCGGCATAGATGGTCACACCCTGATTGAAGAAGCTATAGCTACCCATACCGTAGCCGCTGAAGCTGGTCACCCAGGGAGCAACCTTGAAGGCCGCCCAGCCATCAACACCGGGAGCCTCCATCCATGCAGCCTGGGAGGGTGGATCGTAGGGCATCTCGTTCTGGAAGAAGATGTCTGTACCGCCATTGCCGTTCCAGATGACCTCGTACTTTTGATAATGCTCGACGGCCAGACCGTACGCGGTCACGTTGTTTCCGTTGACAATAACGCCGGTAGCAGCGGTGTTCACGGTCCAACCGACAGTATTGGCGTTGCCGTGATCAGCCCGCCACGCCCAGATGTTATCAAGGATGACGTTATTGCTATTGACGACCAGACTATTTGTAGCTTTGCCCAGTTCCGCGCCGCCGATACGGAAGAACACATCCTGAAGAGCTGTCGGGTCGGAGGCGTCATTGTCGCTATTACGCGTGTGATCAGGACCAACCTCAAGCAGCGCTGGCGAATTCGTTGCACCCGCGTCGAAGATCATTCCTGAGATCAAGTCTCCCTTTTCGCTCAAGACTCTCATTGACACATTGCCCCTGTCAGGGATCAAAGTTGGGAAACCGATACCAAGCACTACGGTATCAGGACGCGAGACCAGGATGCTTTGATTCAGATGATAGATGCCTGGCGTGAGAAGAAGGTTCCAGCCGAGAGCTAATGCGATATTGATCAATGTTATTGAGTCACCTGGGTGGGCAATGAAAAACCTCTTGATGGGAAGTGACGTGCCGGGTGTCGCGCCGTTGGCCCAGCTTGTGCCTGCGGAGTTGTGCTGCACTGAGGGCGCGAAGACGTTGTAGTTTCCACTAGAGTCCATGTACAGGTATGGAGCCTCGCGTGTCACCGGGCTGGTTGGGAGCGTCGTGTAGGGGCCACCGCATGATGTTTGGACCGGGAAACACTGGGCGGGCGCTCCTATGACGCCTGAGAAGACCTGATTCCAGACGCCGTTGCTCCAACCATCAAGGGCACTATTTCTGACCATCCACTGCTGCTGCGAGCCGTTGACTACAGTACCGCCGGTGAACTGTGAATCGGCGATGAAGCCACCACTTGCGAACGATGGAGCGGTACAATAATCCATCAGGGTGGTGTTTCCGTTGATGTGGACGCGCCGCATCGGTGCGGCCTGCGATACAGCCCAGAACTCGCCTTTGTAGCAGCCGGCGTTCGGGTTGGTCACATTGATGGTCAGATTCGACAATGAGCGCCAGAAATTTACGAGCGCGGTACAGTTGTTGGTGCCGAAGCACTGATTGTACACGTTAACGGACCCGTTGATGACAACATCATTCGGGGAGAGGCCGAGGCCGGCCACGGTAGTGTAGTAACCAACCTGAAAGTTGAGGGGGGTGGTAGTGGATCCATAGGTGCCGGGCTCGAACAGTAGCGCATCGCGCTGAGTACCGAACTGGTTGGAGAGTTGTTGGTTTGCCACCATATCAACCGTCGCCTGGATCGTGCTCTGTGACATGCTGGGATTGAAGATATAGACGCTCGAACCGAAGTTGGGTTGGCTAGATGACGCCTGAGCTATCAATGCAGCAGCGTCATTGCGATTGGTTTGCACGCTTTGTGCATCAGCATGAGCAATAGAAGAAGGATGAAAGAGCAGAGAGGCTGCGAAGAGTCCGATCATACAACAGAGTAGCATAATCGTTCCGATCAGCCGTTGAACAGGTTTACGGTGCCTCAGAGCACCGAGAGGACGTGCATTCATGGCATTCTCCTTTGCTTCACTGGCAAGGAAAGAAGCGGGTTATCTGTTTTGTTGATCCGATATTATTTCGGAATCAATATCGGATCAATATTACGAATATAGCTTATTTTCGGATGGTTGTCAAGAAGTTAAATTTATTGAGTGACTTTTTTATATAGGTGCCGTCTAACTTACCGTCCTTCTTAAAAGAAGGAACATAAAAATTTAATGAAATCCGTTTTTGCTATATGAGGTGATACTATGGCATTCCATATCCTTGTCATTGATGATGATCAGGAGTTGCTTGATACCTATCAACAGATCCTTGAACCGGAAGGGTTCGATGTGCAAGTCTCTTTATCTCCTTTTGAAAACCTCGCAGACATTGAGCGTCTAAAGTTTGATCTCATTATCCTGGACTATCATCTCAGTGCTCAAGATAATGGGGAGTCGTTTCTGCAACGATTGAAGGTCTATCAGCCTACAGCTTCCTTGCCTGTGATCATTTCTACCGCTGACGCGAGGGCAATGGGGAGGCAAGAAACGAAGTTGAGGGAGCAAGGGGTGCGTGTGATACTAAAGCCCTTCGATATTGATGACTTGTTGCAGACGGTTATTCAAGCCCTGCAAGAGCGCAAAGTGTAAATATTTACGTCGTTCTCTGGACCTTGACAAGCGGGGTATTGGGTGCTATTATTTAACCATCTGATTAATTGAATTAGCATTTCGATTAACTCAGTGTACCAGACGTTGAATAAATGAGAACAGAGGGAAAGGAACTGGAGTAAAGGTGGGGAGAGTTATTCGCCAGCGCGACGCCGAGGTCGCACGCGAGGCCATTTTAGAGGCCGCAGAAGAGGTTTTCGCACGCGAGGGGTTTGCAGGTGCACGCATCGAGACGATTGGTGCCGAGGCAGGGTATAACAAGAGCCTCATCTTCCACTATTTTGGAGGAAAAGAGGAACTCTACCAGGCGATTATGGTAAGACTTAAGAAGCGCATGATGGATGGATATCTGGAGCCACTCACGGTCTTCGCGCAATGCAGCGACGAAATGAGTACCAGTCGTTTGCGCATGTTTCTGGAGTTGAGCGTTGATCGTTACCTTGCGTTTCTGTCACAAAATCCGCGAAATCTGCGCATTATGGCCTGGGAAGCTGCGGAGGGCTGGCATACATTTCTGGGAAACACGAAAGAGTTGAAGGAGCATAGGGAACGCATGCTTTGCCTGGGAAACTTTTTGCGCAGAGCGCAGGAAGCAGGCATCATCAGTCCGAAGCTCAGTACGCGTTTCGTGTTTGTGAGCATCATGCACCTGTGCGTGATGTACTTGCAAAACCTTCCTCGTTACGAGTGGTTCCTGAGTGAAATTCCTACTGATCAACCAGAATCTCTGACATTTGCGCGTCAGCAGATTGTTGAATTTGTCTTGCATGGCATCATCAAGACCACCTCGGAAAGGTCTGAAACATGACGAAAGCATATCGGTGGCGCATCGCGGCTGTAGTGGCGTTGGGCTTGTTTATGGCAATTCTGGATAATACTATTGTCAGTGTTACGCTCCCACAGATGCAAAAAGCCTTTCATACTGATTTTGAAACAATAACATGGGTAGCCTCCGCTTATTTCCTGGCTCAGGCGGCGGTTATTCCCATTGTTGGTTATCTTAGCGACCGTATAGGCTCGAAGCTGGTTTTTCTGGCGGCCCTGACACTTTTTACCGTCGGCTCGGCCCTCTGTGCCTTTGCGCCGACAAAAGAAGCGCTGATCGCTTTCCGCATTTTTCAGGGCATCGGCGGTGGTGCGTTGCTGCCAATCGCGTTCGCGATCATTTTTCGCATCTTCCCACCGAACGAGCGTGGGATGGCGAATGCGGTGCTTGGCATTCCTGTGATGATGGCACCCGCCTTTGGTCCCACGATTGGTGGCTACCTGAGCACCAGTTTTTCCTGGAATGCAATCTTTATCATCAATGTACCGATTGGTATCATAGCCCTGGTCCTGGCCCTCTTCATCTTGCCCAGGCAAACAGATGCTGAGAAGCAGGAGTCAGTAGAGGGCAGGCAGCGCTTTGATATGCTGGGCCTGGCCCTCTCGGTCGTTGGTTTTACCGCGCTTGTCTACGGTATTACAGAGGCCGGTTCTAAAGGTTGGGGCAGTTCTACCGTACTCGGCTTCATCATCGCAGGTGTGGTCATATTGGCAGCCTTCGTTGTAGTCGAACTGCGTGCGAATGATCCAGTCATCGATCTGCGTCTCTTCGCAAATTATACATTTACTATCTCAAATATAGTGCTCTGGGTTGTCGCGGGGATGCTCTTTGGGAGTTTGTTCCTGCTGCCGCTTTTCTTTGAGAACATTCAGGGCAATTCGGCCTTAACAACGGGTGAGTTCCTGATCAGCCAGGGGCTTGCGATGGGTGTGGGCATGGTGTTCTCTGGAACTTTGTATAACCGGGTTGGTCCCCGTATTCTGGCGGTGAGTGGCCTGGTGCTGCTGGTGATTGGTACCTTCGCCCTGACCCGACTGGATGTGAACACCACAGGTATGTCGTTGCAGATCTGGCTGGTGATACGTGGTCTGGGAATGGGTCTTACGATGCCTGCTCTACAGACGGTGGGCCTGTCGGCGGTGAGCAACAAAGCTATGGCAAAGGCTTCCTCATTGGTCTCAGTAACGCGTATGGTTGCCAGCGCTATCGGAGTAGCGGCCTTGACGACTTTCCTGACGCAGCGTGGCACAAGTTATGGTGTGGATATTGGAAAATCGCTTCAGGCGGGTCTGGCGACGCACCAGTTCAGTGGCGTTGCGGCAACCTGTGTGCAGGCGGCTGGTCCTACATTCAATCAGGTTGCTCTACGGGCCTGTGTTGCCCAGCATGCATCAGTCCTTGGCCTGAACGATACATTCCTGATCGTGGTGATTAGCTGCACAGCCCTGATAGTGCTGGCTTTGATCATGGGACGTGATCCCGCACTGCTGGCATTTAAGGAAGCGAAAGCGCGTGGTGAAGATGTGGTGCTGGAACGTGAGCCAGTATTGAGTGAATAGAGAGATAATCCTGTAGTTTTTCAAGGACTCTTCGTTGATAGAAGCTTCTCAAGAAAAGCAGGGTTTTTTAAAATAAGAACACGAGCAGCATCGATGACATAGCTGCTCGTGTTCTTATTTGTCGGTTGCGATGGAATTCTCTATCACACACTCTTGACAGAAACCGGTTTCTGAGTTACAGTTGCTTTATCGACGCATTTGCATTTTGTCCATTCATAGAGCGATGATGCTAAAGCATGGTTTTTCTGTTTTGAATATTGCAGAGGAGCAAGAAGACAGCATGCCTGACAAGTTAACTATTCAGAATAGTGCGTGGTTCACGGATGTCTCAAAAGCAACCTTCTCACGAGTACCCAACCATAATCCATCCGTCCATTTTCTCCCATGTGAACGCGTGCGCCCATCTGGTTGTGCGAGCATTGAGTGGTGTTCGCCGATCTTTCGCGATTGATTTATAGGGCTGTCTTTAGTCTTTCATACAAGAAATAGCATGTCTCTGGTGTCATCCCTCGATGAAAAACGGGTGCATAAGTATCGTTGTCATCTTGTCTTGTTGTCGTGCTTTTAACACGCTTTCTGTGGAGGCTGACAGTCAGTTTCCGGGTCTGTGTTCTAAAGAGGATAAGGATATCCTTACTTCACGATGTTCTACCATATATTGGAAAGGGGTAATCAATGCAGATGTTTCCTCGAAGGGACCTGGTAAAAGGTTCCCAACAACACCGTCCATCAAAGGCACTTCGAAGTGTGATCCTGCTGGTTTTCACATTACTGATAGTTGCGGCCATAAGCTTTGTCTCCTCTCGTGGGATATACAAAGCTCATGCAGCTACCACGTGGACGCCAGTCTGGAGTGAAGATTTCAATGGAGCGGCTGGTACAGGTGTCAATACGGCCAATTGGATCTATGATACCGGAACGGGTTGGGGTACTGGAGAGATTGAGAACATGACAAGTAGCACGGCGAATGTGCAGCAGGATGGAAATGGTCATTTGAAGATTACTGCCATCCGCGACGCAAGTGGGAACTGGACATCCGGGCGTATCGAGTCGCAGCGTGCTGATTTTGCAGCGCCGGCTGGTGGTCAGCTACAGGTCAGCGCCTCAGTTCAGCAGCCCAATGTCTCTGGAGCCGCTGCGGCTGGCTACTGGCCTGCTTTCTGGATGCTTGGTGCTCAATACCGGGTAGATCGCAACTGGCCCAACGATGGTGAAATCGATATTATGGAAGATGTCAATGGATTGAGTTCCGTTTTTGGTACCCTTCACTGTGGTGTTGATCCTGGTGGTCCCTGCAATGAAACGACTGGTATTGGTAGTGGGCAGCATGCCTGTCCTGGTTGTCAGACCGGCTTTCATACATACTCGATGATTGTTGATAGAAGCGTTTCACCTGAGCAGATTCGTTGGTATTTAGATGGTGCCAACTACTTCACCGTCAATGCAAATCAGGTTGACCCAACGACATGGGCGAACGCAGTGGATCACGGCTTCTACATCATTTTTGACCTTGCGATGGGTGGTGGGTTCCCGAACGCTTTCGGTGGCGGTCCGACCTCCGCAACTCAGTCCGGTGCATCCATGCTTGTTGATAATGTGCAAGTATCCACCTCAGGTGGCTCTACTGGCGGGGTAACGCCTACTCCTACGTCCACACCGATAACCGGTAGCGGCTTTACCCAGAGCGCAAGTAGCGTTGGCACGACTCAGGCGCAGCTCAGTTTCCAACCAAACGGATGGACGGCGGGCTATGTTATTGTCCACTATACAGTAGCAGGAGGTGGGCAACAAAATGTCACTATGACCTATAACAGCAGCACCTCGCGCTGGGAGTATACGATTGGAGGCTTGAGTACGGGGAACGTCATCAACTACTCATTCACCTATCAGAAAGGTGGACTCCAGTACGATACTGGCTCATACAGCTATACTTTTGGGAGCGTTGCTCCGACTCCAACACCAATTCCGAATGGAAGTTTTGGTCAGGGTGTGAGCAGTACAGGTTCGAGTCAGGCACAGTTTACCTTCCAGCCCAGTGGATGGACGGCGGGCTATGTCATTCTCCATTATACGGTTGCAGGTGGAGGGCAGCAAAACCTGAACATGACGTATAACGGCGGTGCTTCACGCTGGGAATACACTGCGGGTGGCATAAGTTCAGGTAATCCCGTCTCCTATTCGTTTACCTACCAGAAGGGTGGACTCCAGTATGATACTGGATGGTACTCATGGACCCATCCGTAGAGCGTTACACCCGTGGGCGTGATAAATTGCAATAGCGTGTAATGAAGGAGAAAAACGGAAAGAGTAGGGGTAAGGGGTGGGTAAGCACAAGGCCCCAGCCGCCCGTCCACTTCACCCCTTACCCCTACTTTTGCAGCATCCGTAATATTTTCACTCAAGGGAAGGAGTATATTCTATGCTTATGGATGACAAAGGTGAAGGCTCTATCTTTCACTACTCCCGGCATTCTTTGCGCAAGATAAGCATGCTTATCACCTGTGCGTGCATACTCATCGTGTGTGTCGTTCTGACATACGTATCAGTAGGAGGAGTCCGTCGAGCATACGCAGATTTTAGCAGTTTTAGCCAGGGAGTAAGTAGCGGTAGTGCTACTCAGGCTCTCTTCTGGTTTCAACCTTCAGGCTGGACGGCGGGTTATGTGATTTTACACTATAACCAGCCCGGCGTTCCACTGCAAAACGTCACTATGGCCTACAACAATGGAACGGCACGTTGGGAGTACACTGCAGGCGAAATGAGTTCGGGACAGGTGATTACTTACTTCTTTACCTATCAGAAGGCTGGATTGCAGTACGATACTGGCAACTACACATGGATGGTTGGTTCAGGTGGTGGAGGTGTAACACCGACTCCTGCGCCCACAGGTGGGGTGACGCCGACCGCGACTGTCGGAGGTAATGCTAATGGGACGTTCCCCTTCATTTTGCAGAACAGCACGCATGGTGCCTGGGCAAACAATCAGATCTATATCTTGATTTTGGGTCAGGCGACGCCGGGCCAATGGTCTTATCTGAAGCCGGATGGTACCCTCGTGCATATCAACCATCTGGATGCCAGTGCGCCCAATCATTTGACCAAAAATGGCGTGAGCTATGCGAATATGTCGTTTACCCTGGCTCAGGCGAGTACAGTTACCATTCCAACGCATATCGATGGGGCAAGGATGTATATCTCACTTGGATCACCCATGTATATCCCGATTGCGCCCGATGATAGTGGTTGGGGCGGGCCGAACCTTGGTAACCCGAGCGATCCAAACTCAGATGTCTACTTCGATTGGTACGAATTTGCCTATCGGTACGGCGTCACACCCTTTGGGGGGAATACTACTCAGGTCGACATGTTCGGGTTTCCTATGACTGCACGCTTGCAACAAGCAGCGATTGGATACGATCAGACGGTTGGTATTACGCTCAGCAGGCAGCAGGTGTACTCGCAGTATGCCGCCACGGTCAGCCCGACGTTTCAGCCGCTCGCTACTCCTTACCGGATTCTGGCACCGCATTCATCTGCCTCCTTCTCGCCCGGTGGGAGCCAGGCGAACTATATGCAGGCATATATTGATCAGACGTGGAATTACTATACAACGAACCCATTCACGTTGACGCGTGGGGGGGTAACCTTCAGTGGGGGAGTGGTCAACGGGCAGTTGCGATTTACATACAACGGTGTTGGTCCATTCTTTTTGAACAAGCCTACTTCCAGTGATGTTCTGGCGTGTTCGGGTACCCTGGCATCTGGGGGGATGAACTCTCAGGAACTGGAACTGGGTGCTGAGTTCTGTGCCGCGTTCAACAGGGGTGTTGCGCTGAATACCGCGAACTGGTATAACCCTGCTGTATATTATACCAATTCCATACAGAATGAGTACGCCGGATTTTGGCATCAGATTAGCATCGATCATAGGGCTTACGGATTTCCTTATGATGACGTGAATGACCAGAGTGCAGTCAAAATTCTGCCGAACGCTAATCCACCAGACAGTGTGACCATGAGTATTGGCTGGTAGTGCTCCTTATTCTCGATTTCGGAAAAAGCATAACATTGGCATATGTGAAGTGCTATGAAATATGTCATCCATTGCAATTCCTCTCTTTCCGATGTCGTTGCGGGGAGTTGTGTCATATTTTCGCATTCCAGAGACGCAGCACAGGGGTCGGAATAGCGCTCACACCGCTTCCCAGGCCGATGGTGCTCTTTTGCACCATCTGGTTTTGCGGGTAGTGCGGGGAGTTGTTCCCATCGTTTCTACCTGTATTTTCTTGGACACAGAATTTTTTCCTTTCCAAAATTTCCACCCGCGTAGGAGGGGAAACACTCCCCGCACTCCCCGCAAAAATGCGTCAGAGGTTGGTTTTACGATGGGCATCGCGCTTCTTTTCGAGACGCAGATTGTCTACCCAAAACAGGCGTCGACGAGCCTGTCAAGCTCTTTCCCAAGGCGTATGAGGAAGCTACACAGCTTCTCTTTGAGCATCATTTGCAGGGTGGAAGGAAGGTGTTTACTCAGATTTATTGCCTTTTTTTTTCAGCACTACCCGCAACATTTTTTAAGCCTCCTCTGCCGCCGTGATCTCGTGAAGAATTTTTCTCCTGGTGACTAGAAAGGACTCTTGAAAAGAAAATCCTGCATAGGTCACGTCGTGAAAATTTTCTTAGCGTGTGCCGTTAATATACTGCTGAGCTTTCCTCCACCCCTGGGTTGCAACCTGTCGACCTACTTGCCGTCCATCGAGGTCACCCTGCTGAAAATGGATACCTCCATATCTGCGTGAAAGGCCCGCCTGGTCTGCCGCATCGGATAAGGTCAACCATGAGAGGAGAACAGGGAGCTTTGGAGTGATCCCTGGCTCTATATCCGAACTCCCAGGTGTTGCTACGTAGCTATCGCCGAAGAGGTTGCTGCCCGTCACTTGTTGTAGAATATATGCTCCCGCTGCACTAAAGGTGCTGTGACCTGAGATATATTCTGGGAAGGCGGGCGTGACGATCGTTGGTTCCTGGTAGGGTATCCATTGGCCTCCATCAATGTTTTGCGTTCCCTTGCCGTAGCCTCCCCAGGCTGTTATTTGTTTGCCGGTGTAGAGATAATGCACGGCAGTGATGGGGCGCACAGAGTCGTAGGCTCGTTTGCAATCCCAGGCGGCGATTCCCGCATCAAAAAGAGCGCCGCTAAGTGCAAAAAACATTTTAACATCATTGTTGAGGCTATGATGGTATTTGAGTGAGAGGTACTGTGCAATGTAAAATTGGGCGAACACATCCCAATGTCCGGGAGGTGTTACCGTGTGAGGTCCATTGGCCCAATAGTCGGCAATCGTTTTTGTCTGGTCATTGAGATCGGCGCTATATTGCAGGATTTGATCGGCCTGGCTCTTGTAGGCGCTGCTCGTGGCATCCTTAACGGGGCCAGCAGGGCGAAATTGTGAGCCGGAAGTCAGCGCGAAAGGAGCAACGTTTCCCCAATGTGGAGTCACGAACTTCTGCACGACAAAGCCACCACTGCCATTCGGGACGCGCAGAGGCTGCCAGCGTGTAGGATCGACGATCTGATCTGGCGTATTGACGGGCATATATCCACTGGTGTCAGCATAGTTTCCTGCCCGATTTGAGCCATCATTGTGACGGAATGCAAGGACAGCTTGCGCCGCTACGTTGCCAACCCCCACCTGTGTCGTCGTATCGGTCGAGGTATTATTGGGATCATAACCGTAACTGTTCATCTGTGTTGTAAAGAGAGACGCCTGTGAGGGAAAGAGATCCAGAAGAGCGCGGTATGCAGCGTAGCTGACAGCCATCGTCGCATCCTGATACTTACCAGCCTGGCGTGGGATCCCATTGGGACGGGTTGGGACAGCGACCGCATCGTAGGTAGCCCAGGCATCATACATACAGGTATGGGTGATGGAGAGGGCACGAGATGCTGGCGTGGGACCCATCCCTACGTTCTCTATCGCCTGCAACGCAGCTTTATTCCACGTAATGGCGGCATTATTACCCAGAAGGATTGGGAGAGCGTGGGTCGAGCTCGTATGCAGTCCCAGCCATGTTCCGATCCCTGTCGCGACGACCGCCGTTCCCAGCCCGGCTTTGACTACTGCTCGTCTGCTGATATGAAGAGAGTTCTCCTTGTCCCCTGTATTTTGATCTGATCCAGGCGTAGCAAGGGACTGTGCTTGCGTGAGGTTATCAGAGCGAAGAGAAAGGCGTTTTCTGTCTCTGGGGGTGTTATCAGTAACCATCAATATCTCTCCTGTTAGCGTTTATATCGTGAGACCTGTTTTCGAGAAAAGGAGAGAGCGCAACCTGCAAGGGTAGTTGAACAAGAATAAATTTACCTGTAATTCGCGTTCTTCATTTCCTCAAGAATACATAGATACTCACCTCTACGTGCGTTATAGAAGCGTGACACAACACTAGTATGACAAATGGTGAGACGGAATGAGAGAGTGAAACCGTAGCAATGTGGTGGAGAAATCGTAAATCATTCTATAAATCGGTAAAGATAAATTAACTATAAATGGATGTGTTTGCGTAAGCACATCCATTTATAGTTAATTTAGGATATTCAGTATATGCGGTTCCCACTGCGGTTTCCCATCCGCAGGCTGGTTAGACTCCCACAACCTGCCATTGCTGGTTGCTGGATCCCTTGTCGTCCCATTGGATCACGGCACCTCCATTCGCCGTAGAAGATCCACTTACATCAAGCACTTTGGCGCTGTTGCGGTTGACGATCTTAACGTAGCCACTGCCCACGTCGACCAATTGCCACTGCTGATTGGTGCCATTATTATCAGGCCACTGCTCGATGGCCGTGCCACTGGCGGTCGAACCTCCGGTCACATCAACTACCTGGCCGCTATTGCGGTTGACGATTTTGACGTAGCCGCCGCCCGCATCGACTAATTGCCATTCTGAGCTGTTGCTGCTGGGCGTATAGTCCTGCCATTGCTGGATCAGCGCTCCATTACTGGTAGAACCACCTGTGACATTAAGCAACTTGCCGCTATTGCGATTGACGATCTTGACGTAGCCAGTGGTAGTTGTACCGGAGATCACCTTAAAAGCGTCCACGAGCATAAAGGTACCCGATGTTTTGACCAGCTTGATCGTATGTTGGCCGACGGGCAAATTCAGCTTCTGATAGAGGACTACCTGCGCCACACGAGAGCTGCTGTAGGCGTTGACCGTTTGTTGCAAGGTGCCATCAATATAAACATCCACATTCCCTTCATCGGTGTATGTTTCTGTAATGTACTGAATGCCCGTGCCAGTAAAGGTATAGGAGACCGAATCTCCATTGTTGGTCGTTGCGTGGACATTGTTGTTGGAGTCTCCCAGGCCCCGGTTTGCCTGATGATACCATCCCGCTCCGCTATAGGTCACGCCAGCATCATCATTATTGACGAGAACCTTATCCTGGGTAATCTTAAAGGCGTAAGCGGGGCTGCTCGCCTGTCCTGAAGGTGCCTGGATCGTCAAGCCATTGCTATCCTGGGTAAAGCTTAAGGTGCCGGAATGCCCCAGTAATTCGACTTGTGTGACATTGCCAATATAAGGACTGCCTTTTTTAGGTGTAGTGAGTGTCAAGGTGTTGTTCTGCGGCCATGCCAGGCTGATGGCATAAACAATGCCGCCTTTGCGTGTATAACGGACGTTCCCTTCGGTCGATACGGCAAAGGGTCGTGTTCCATAGATTGCCTCACCGTTGATATTCAACCAGCTACCAATATCCTGAACAATCTGGATCGCTTGCTGATCGAGATGGCCATCACCATGCTGGGGTACATTGAGCAACAGATTCCCGTTATTGCTCACGATATCGACCAGTTCCTGGATCACCTGAGGAGCGGTTGTAGTAATGGGATTAGGAGCATAATAATGCCAGTCACCCAACGATGTATCGGTCTGCCAGGGATAATTCTGAATGCCCGAGGCGGTTGTCCTTTCCAGGTCCGCGACCAGTCCCTGTTGCCAGTTCGCTGGTACCCGTTTCAGATTCAGCACGACATTCAGTTTGCCCCCATTCCACTGGATGCTCTTATTGTAGTAGTTTGCGGCCATTACTTTGGCCTGATCGGGCATATCCCAGTCATCGGGGGCGGCAAGACCATTATCGAAGTACAGCAGATCCGGATGGTACTTTGTAATAAGGTCATCGGTACGGTAGTAGTACTGGCGGACAAATGGGCTGCTATCGGAGTGGACATAGGTTGAATTGGCTTGATGGACTGGGCCATTAAGATCGACAGGATTTATGCCTTGCCACCATTTGCCTGTGCCGTCGGCAGCAGTTGTCCAACCGTCATAATGCACGCCAGCAAGAGGGCCGGTGGAGTCGCTTCCATAGCGCACGGACATGAAGACATCCCAGGTGGGTCCGGGACAGGAATGTACGGTAACGCCAAAGGGGACTCCGTATTTTCTAGCGCTCTGTGCCCACAGTCCAATAACATCCTTTTTGACCCCAACGGTGGTCGAGTTCCATGGTTGGTAGGTCGAATTCCAGTTGTCATAGCCATCGTGATGATTGGCCAGAGCGACAAAATATTTTGCGCCTCCCTGCTGCACATAGAGCTTTACCAGTGCATCCGGGTCCCATTGACTGCAGGTAAAGAGATGTGTGATGTCTTTATAGCCAAATTGGGATGGATGCCCATAATGAGCAACATGGTAGTTGTACTGGGCGCTTCCTTGCTGATACATTCCCCTGGCGTACCAATCGCCGTATTCAGGCACCGATTGCGGGTCCCAATGCTGCCAGATGCCAAACTTGGCATCTCGGAACCATTCGGGGGTTCTATACTGTTGCGAAATCAAGTTCCAGTCGGGCTGGAACTGTCCGCTGGCGGGAGTAAATGCTGGCAAATTCCAGATATCGAGAGCGGCGATTTGGGTTGATTGTGTGGTGGTGGCGGCAGCTTGAGCACTCTCGGGAGATACTATATTGCTCAGCGTCGTCACTCCCGTAGCGGCAGCAGTCGCCAGAACTGATCCTTTAAGGAACTTGCGTCGGCTGAACCAGTGCCGTGACGATAATCGTTGAAGTCCATCCTTAAACGATAGTCTCTTCATAGAACTCTCCTTTGTTCTTCCTTGATCAGAATGAGGGGTAAACAATGTCAACCGCGTCTATGGATACTTACACATTATTACATCATGAGATCCCTTTCTCCATTGGATTAGTGCTGAGCTACTAGCTTCTATGCACTGTAGCTTCTATCATTGGCAAGCAGGGTTCGTATCCACCGCTTCGAGGTCTCAGGAATGCCCTGCCGGGGAAAAGGCAGGAACAGACAATACTATATTCTATATACAGAATTCAGAATACAATATGCATATGTAAAAGTCAATAGGATAGTTGTGAAGGTGGAGTTCATGTTATAAGAAAAGAGCTGATCTGTGATCATGGACAATGTATGTCTCAGTAGCTAGCATAGGCCATTCGGGTTCAAGATGAATAAAAACTGATTTCTCTTTTTCTCTATCACGTGTTAAGAATATATACTTACTTTACATGGCAGAACCCTTTTCAAGAGAAATCGTCACTTTGAATAATAAGCACAAGTAGAGGAAAAGGATTCTCCCAGGAAAGTGGTACGTTGTCAAAGATGATTAGAGATACCATTTTGTGAGCATCTCTTAGTAGGCAACGCAAGGAGGTCGTATATGTCTACAGCTTCTCGTTTCACGATGATTGGTCGCATTATGCTTGTTGGCGTCCTGGCGGCAACATTTGTTTTTCTTATCCATAGCCAGACGGCGAAGGCCGCTCAGGTCTGCAACAATGGCGGCTCGATCACGATGGGAAAGTACTGGCTCAATAGTAATTTATGGGGTGCCAGTAGCGGCTCCGGTTCGCAATGTCTTTCGGATACCTCGATCAATGGCTCGACCATCGCCTGGAGTACGAGTTGGAACTGGACCGGGCAGGCCAATTCCGTGAAGTCATACGATAGTTCGGTTCTGGGATGGCACTGGGGTTGGAAGAACTCTAATACGGGCCTTCCCGTCCAGTTGTCAAGCAATACCCCGGTTCAGACTTCGTGGAACTTTAACCTGAACCAGACCACCGCCGGTGGTATCGATGTTTCCTACGATACCTGGCTGTCTCCCAATGCAAATCTGGGAAATGCGAATCCCTCCGATGAGGTGATGGTCTGGCTCTATCATGGAGGCGGTGTCAGTCCGGTGGGTTCAAAAGTGGCTACGGTCACCATTGACGGAACCAGCTGGGATCTCTGGGAAGGAAATGTAGGCTGGCAAGTACATTCGTTTGTGCGCACCTCGAATACGAATTCGCAGTCACTGAACTTGATGGACTTCTATAACACTCTTATCTCAAGAGGATTGAGCAGTTCGAAGTACCTGATCAGCGTTGAGTCGGGGACAGAGATATTCACAGGCGCAGGGCAGTTAGATACCACTGCATACTCGGTGAATGTCGGGTCTGCTGGTGGTGGTAGTACGCCAACGCCCATTCCGACCCATACGCCGACACCAAACCCGACGCCTAATCCAACACATACGCCAACGCCTAATCCGACTCCAACAGCGGGCGGTGTGCATGTTGGCTACCAGGTGACAAACCAGTGGTCTACTGGCTTCTCTGCCAATATAACCATCACCAATAATAGCTCGACGACCATCAACGGTTGGACGCTGAAATTCGCCTTTCCTGGCACTCAACAGATCACCCAATTATGGAGCGGATCGGTGAGCCAGGCAGGCAATCAGGTGACGGTGACCAATGCAAGTTACAACGGCACGATAGCCCCTGGGCAATCAGTCAGCACGGGCTTCAATGGCACCTGGAGCGGCAGCAATCCGGTTCCAACCTCATTTACTCTCAACGGCTCTCCCGCCAATTAATAGACAAAACGACCGGGACAATGGCTTTCCCAAGAAGCCATTGTCCCGATCGCTGCAAACATCCAGTATTGATGGTCCTGCTCTAGCGCCACCCGATTGAGAGCATCTCAGGTGTTAGTGGGATAGAGCGATTTGTAATGATAATCACGCGACTTTCACCTGCTTCAAGATCAAAGTAATTATCGGTGAAGCGCGTATGTTCGTCGGGCACGTCGAGGTGCAAGAAAAACGTATAGGTAGCGGCGTGAACGTGAACATGGAGTTCGTGCTCATTCAGCGGTGTAGTAGTTATCTCAGGTTGCGTTGGTGTGCGCTGCAAATCTTTAATGGGAGAGAAGAAGTGCCGATTCGCTGGACAGAGGCCTGTTGTTGAGTGCACAGAAAGGTAGCTATCAGGGTGGGCCTTAATCTTCTCTGCATTCCCTCGCCAGACAGGTTGGCTGGAGTTGGCGGCTACCTGGATCTGACAACGTTCCTCCCATCGCGTCCCGTTTGCAAAATTCCCTGACCTGATAATGAGAGTATCATTGATTGTGCCGAGCGTATCATTAGTTACCCATAATTCAATGCTATCATCGTTCAGCTTTTTAAAAGAGGCTAATACGGGCGCATAAGCTCTTTTGGTGTAGAAGTAGCCAGCTTTACCAAAACCATAGTAGTCGACGATACTCCAACTTAATACCGGCCAGCAATCGTTCAGTTGCCAGATGAGAGCCCCTGAGCAATGGGGTTTGCGTTGGCGGTAATGCTCAATGCCAAACTTGAGTCCTTCGGCCTGGGCAATCATGCTGTAATCGATGTACTCATCCAGAGTATCAGGAAGGCCCGTTACCGTCACCATTAAATTATCGCCCTTATTCTTGGGATTGTCCTTATTGTGATGATCCATCGAAGGGACTATGATGGTAGAGCTGATCGATCGGAATGTTGCGGCGCAATGTTTCGTAGACAGGCGATGCATGCATACCGAATTCACTGATGAAGCGTCCCATATCTTCAGCGTAGTGGAGAAAGGAAACGCCCTCAGGACTGCGGTCCACGTCGGCTGGCTCACCAAAGTGCCTGGGGACATTACCGTGCCACACCTGCCAGTTATGTAGATCGCCATCATCCATGCTGTTGTAGTCGTTGCCTCCATAGGGGCTTCCAGGCCAGTAAGGCGTTTTCCCATCAAGTTCTGCGACGATCTGAGGGAGAAGCTTATCGTAGTAGAGCGAACCAGGAACAGGGGAGCCTGGTTGATCCCAATAGGTGCGGTCATGAATCCACTGATTCTCGTTGTTTCCGCACCAGAGAGCCATGCAGGGATGATTACGTAAGCGGCGTACCTGGTAACGAGCCTCCGCTTCTACCTCATTTACAAAGCTGGGATTGTCCTCCGGGTACATGGCGCAGGCGAACATAAAATCTTGCCAGACCAGGATGCCAGAGCGGTTGCATAACTCATAGAAGACATCATGCTCATAGATACCGCCGCCCCATACGCGCAGCATGTTCATATTGGCCTCTTGCGCGGCCCTTAGCTGTACTTCGTAACGCTCTAGTCTTGATAGCTCCGACAAAAGAGTGGGCGGGAATCCAGCATGCTCCACGCGCGAAGATGGGGATACCATTGAGCACGAAGCGGAAAAAGCGCGTTCCTGGTTCAGCAGTATCGGGCGACTGATCCAGTTCCAGCGTACGAATGCCAACCTCTTGTTGCTGCTGCTCAAGTTGAGAGCCATCCAGGGATAAGCGTGGTTTGTAAAGTATACAGTACGGGATGTCCCAGATCATGAGTCCACCAGAGTTGGGGATTCTCTACCTCCATATACATGGTTGCTGAAAGTTGAGCGCCGCTGCCCTGTAGCGTCAACGTTTGTTCTGTAGCGAGCGTTTTTCCTGCTGGAATATCTGGTGAGAGCAAGGCAATGTTGATCTCCAGTGCTTGCTCTCCACCAAAGCGCTCAACCTCTATCTGAACAGCTACCAGCGCCCTCTTGCTGTCCGCATCTATTGCAAGCGTCGAGAAATGCACTCCTTGAATGGTCGCGTACCGTTGACGTTGTAGTGTAACAGGACGCCAGATGCCTACAGTTGGCAGGCGCGGACCCCAATCCCATCCATAGCCGAATTGAGCTTTGCGCATCGTGACGCGCTCGGTGTTGCGGCCCCAACTCTCGAACGGAGGTTTTTCCGCTTGTTGAAGTGGCGGATGAAAGCAGAGGGCCAGCGTATTGGGCGCATCTAAGCGTAAACGCTGGCTGACATCAAAGACCGCTTCATGAAACATATTCGCGCTTGTGCCCAATTCTTCGCCATTGAGCCAGAGGGTAACAAAGGTGTCCAGGCCCTGGAAGACCAGGAGGAAGCGTTCGTCCTGACGCAGAGGCTTTTCGTCACTGGTGAAGGTTAGACGATACCACCATTCGCGTTCTGGAATCCAGGCGCATTTGTCCTCGTTCCTGTCATAAAAAGGGTCTTCGATGCGACCGCTTTCAATGAGGGTTTGATGCACATCACCAGGTGCTGTGATATCTATCCAATCATCGGTAGCAAACTGTTCGGCAAATGCCTTGCGCGTATATCCCTCTCCGGGCGCAAAATCTTTCAATTTCCAGAGATCAAACACGGTAGACCCTTTCTCTAATTCTTCGTCCCTGCGTAGGGACGTTTACCTGATACGCATACCCCGGTAGGGACCCGATTGCATCGCGTCCGTAATTCATCAACCCTGAGCTAACAATCCATGAATGGCGGACGCGATGCAATCGGGTCCCTACCGGGGTATGTGTAAGGTGACGCAACTACTTCACGGCTCCAGAGGACAATCCTTGTACGATATACCTCTGTAATGCTAGAAAGGCTATCACAATCGGGATGCTTACCACAATCGATGCCGCCATCAACTGATTCCAATAGACATTGCTTTGTGTTGAGTAGCCCTGAAGGCCAACCGCAAGCGTTCGCGTCGGGTCCGTAGTCAGGATCGAAGCGAAGAGCAATTCGTTCCAGCCGGTCATGAACGAGTAGATGCAGACCGCGATGATGCCTGGTACGCTGATCGGGATGATAATGCGTACCAGTGTACCAATAGCTGTTGCTCCATCCATCCCTGCGGCTTCCTCAAGATCTTTGGGCAGAGAATCGAAGTAGCCGGCCAGCATCCAGATTGAGACTGGTAGTGAGAACGTCAGGTAGGTGATGATGAGTCCGAGATAGGACCCATACAACTGTACACCGATCACTTGCTGGATATTGATGAAGATGATGAACAGTGGGAGCAGGAAGAGTATCCCAGGGAACATCTGCGTCGAGAGTACAACAAGGCTGAACACGCGCCTGCCTACGAAGCGGTATCTACTGATCGCGTATCCGGCCAGGATGGCGATAGCTACAGAGACCAGCGTTGAGCAACCAGCAATAATGATGCTGTTCAGGAAGTAGCGTACAAGTGGAACGGTCTGCCAGATGTCGCTATAGGGTGCCAGGGTGAGATGCGAAGGGACCCAGCGGAATACCGACTGTACATCCTGCAATGGCTTAATCGATGTGGTTACAATCGTATAGAGTGGGAAGAGTACAAGCAAGGTGAAGAATATCAGCCCGACGACGCGCAGTACGCGATAGAACTGTGCTTCACGTATCCGTATTCCACGCCTTTTTGTGGCGCTAGTAGCTGCAACTTTTCTGCGTTCTTGCGCAATCTGATAGTCACTCATTGTACTTCACCTCCGACCTGGAAGATACGTAGATAGACGAGAGAGACGATAAACAGGAAGATGAGCAATAAGACGGACATCGCTGAACCCAGGCCAAAGTTCCAGTTGACGAACGAGTTGACGTAGATGTGCAGCGAGAGCAGATCTGCGGAAGGAGGAGGCGATGCGCCAAAGAGGACAAACGGCGTGTTGAAGTCATTGAATGTCCACAGGAACGTCACGAGTAGGAGCACGACGTTGACGGGTTTCAGCATAGGGAGCGTGATGGTGCGGAACTGATGCCACTTCGATGCGCCTTCAAGGCTTGCCGCTTCATACATATCGGGTGATATAGTTTGTAGGCCAGCTAACAAAAAGAGGAATGCGAAGGGCCAACTGCGCCACGTCGCGGCCATCACCATGCTCCAGAAAGCATTTCCGCCAACCAGCCAGAAGGGAGGATTGCTGATATGCAGGCCACGTAGGATAGCATTGACAGCCCCGTTATCCCGCTGGAGCATAAAGTTCCACGCAATAATCTCAACATACGCTGGGATTGCATATGGGATCAGGAAGAGCGTTCGGAACAGGCCACGGCCACGAAACTTTCCATTCAACAACAGCGCTGCTGCGATACCAAAGACCCATGCCAGACCGACAACCAGGATTGTGTATGCAACGGTGATGAGGAAGGAATGGAACAGGGCGCTGCCGGCTGCACCACTGAAGTTGAGCGCAGTTATATAGTTTTGCAATCCGACAAAAGGAGCCTGGTTCCAATAGTGAACATAGAACAGCGTCAGGCCAAGCAGGCTAACGCCAATGCCTATAGCCATGGGAAGGATATGAATAAAGAACTCGAAGATGACCGCAGGAGTGATAAACAGATAGGGCCGTGAGGCTTTCCCTAATTGTCGACGCGGTGGTCTATTTTCCTGACGGACTTCTCTCTGCGTTTGTTCGGTTGGTGCTGTAAGTTTTGATGCACTCATACGTGTTCTCCTCTCCTCAAGAACTGGCCTGTTGGGCCGCTGATAACCAGACGTTTAAGCTATTCCCAGATCTGCTTTCATTGTGTCGTTGGCAGCAGAGAGTTGTGCCTGTATATCGCTCGCGCTCACCTGCCTGCCACTACCAGCCAGTGCAAGTATCTGCTTTACCGCGCCTCCCATCACAGTTTCCATCTGTCCTTCTTGCGGTATAAGGGGCATGGGTGCAGCGTGTTGCGCAAGAATGGTCTCAAATGTCTTTATTTGAGGAGTCTGGAATGCGGGATCGTTATAAGCATCTTTGACAACTGGGAGGCTGCTAAAGACCTTGTTCAGTTTAATCTGTTCAGCCGTGCTAGTCATAAACTTCACGAAGGCGAGAGCAGCGGCCTTATGCTGAGTGTTTTTGAAGATGGAGATGTTAATACCGGCGACATGGCTCTCAATCGCCGTGCCTCCAGGTGGAAGGGGATCGAGGACAGGAACCTGAGCGACGCCAAATTCGCTCGGCTTCATGCCGTCAGAAATGAGTGTGCTTATGGTGCCGGCCTGGAAGACAATCATGGCAGCTTTGTGGTTCGCAAAGTCTGCTGGTGCCTGTGTGCCAGTGCTGTACTCGACATCCTGCGGCGAGGCAACCTTATATTTCGAGATGAGATCGGTGTAGAGCTGGATTGCCTTGACGTTTTGTGCACTATCGAAGGTGGGCACATTCTGCTGATTGAAGAGAGAGCCGCCTTGCTGTTTGCTCAAGATGAAGGCCCAGTGTGCATTCTCGGTGATCGATCCTCCTTCTATAGCGGCTCCCCACTGACCCGTTTTGGGATTGGTAAGCTTTGTAGCGTCCTGGATGAACTCGTTCCATGTGGCGGGTGGTCCCTGGATGCCCGCAGCTTGAAACATTGCCTTATTGTAGAACAGGCAGTAGGATAGGCCATAGAGTGGAACTGAAGTAAGGACCTGACCGGGAGCACCGGAGGCGGACAGCGAGGTGGAAAGAAACTTGCTCTGCCCACCGATAGCAGCCATATTGGCCTGATCAAAGGGGAGGAAGGCGCGGGTAGCCTGTAAGGTTGCCGACCAGGTATTGCCGATATTGAGAACATCGGGATTTTGTCCACTGAAGTCGGCGGTAAGGATTCTATTGAAGAGATCCGTCCAGGAGATGACATCATAGTTGACTGTGATACCTGTTTGCGCCTTAAAATCTTTGGTTGCCTGAGCCAGAACCTGATCGTCGTAAGCAATTGTCGGACCCTGATTACTTGCCCAATAGGTGATCGTTTCGCCTTGACCTGTGTTCTGACTCGAGTTGCAAGCTGCAAGGGGAGTAAAAATCAGGAGAAGGATTGCAACAATAGGAAAGGATCTTTTGTTCATGATGCTTTTGCTCCTTCGCTAAAAAGCACATCGTTTGAAAATATCCTACTCATTACATGATCTTACTAAAGTGGAGACTAAATTAACCCACAAACGCATCTATTTATGGATTTCGCCTGTGATGAGGAGTAAGCTGATCCTCTGTTCTCGGAGCCTTATTAATATATTAGAACACGAATAGGAGTTGAAAAAGGTTACATATCTAGTTTCTTTTTCACATTCAAGATTGTTCTTTAGCTGGTTGGGGGCCGGAGGCACCTGTCTGTTGACCTGGCGCAGGATTATACCAACCTTCAGCAGCGGCGATGATTTTGTCTGCTTCGGGTGGTCCCCAGGACTTTGGATCATATGCGAAGACAGGTGTGGTGTTATTGAGGATCGGGTCTACTATCTTCCATTGTGCCTCAATGGAGTCCTCGCGCACAAAGATCTCCTCGTCGCCTTGCATTGCAGCGGTAAGAAGACGGTCGTAGGGAGCCATCTCGTCGGGGGATTGATGGACGGCGACCAGCTCAACCTCTTCGCCATGCATGGCTTCGCCCGCGATCTTGGCACGAGCGCCCAGCGAGATTTTGACGACGGGACTGATACGGAAACGGTAATAATTCGAGCGTTCAGGTTCAACATCGCCAAAGACAGCCTGGGGTGGGTTCTTGAGTTCCACCAGGATTTCTGTAGCCGTCACGGGCAGATCCTTACCTGCGCGTATGTAGAATGGCACATCGGCCCAGCGCCAACTATCGATCGAGAGTTTGAGGGCCGCAAATGTTTCCACCTGTGAATCGGGTGCAACACCGTTCTCCTGTCGATAGCCACGATATTGACCGCGCACGATATCCGACTGGTTGAATCGGGCGTACGGACCTGAGGATTCTCCCCTTTTCGTCGCGTACGGCATCGGGATCAGTTCCAGAAGGAGGATCCATGGTCAGGACTGCAAGCAGTTGGAGCAGGTGATTTTGCACAACATCGCGGATCGCCCCGGTCTCTTCATAAAATTTTCCGCGACCCGACACATCAAACGTCTCAGCCATGGTGATCTGCACACTCTTAATATAGTTACGGTTCCAGATCGGTTCGAGAAACGAATTGGCGAAGCGGAAGTAGAGCACATTCTGGACTGGTTCCTTGCCAAGGTAGTGATCGATGCGGAAGATGGAGGACTCAGGAAAGACGGAGTGTAGGATTTGATTGAGGGACTGAGCTGAGGCGAGGTCACGTCCAAAGGGTTTCTCAACGATTACACGTGCATTTTCGGCGCAGCTTGCCTGCTTTAGCCCTTCCACTACTGATCCAAACATGCTGGGTGGAATTGCCAGATAATGCAGGGGGCGTTTTGCGTCCCCGAGGGCAGAGCGCAATTTCTGATAGGTTGCAGGATCGTGATAGTCGCCGGAGATATACTGGAGCCGCGAGGCCAGTTTAGCAAAAACCGTTTCGTCTACTGTGGTATGTTCGGCAAGACTATCATGGACGTGTGAGCGCAACTGTTCGATCGTCCAGGGACGACCTGCCATTCCGATGATAGGCATATCAAGTTGACCCCGTTTCGTCATTGCGTAGAGGGCCGGAAAGATTTGCTTATACGCAAGATCGCCGGTTATGCCGAAGAAAACAAGACTATCTGAATGAGTATCTGCCATAATGCACCTTGCTTATCTAGTAATGAAAAGAGGCTTCGTTCAAGATGTTAAATATACTTTTCACAGAGAGCACGAAGAGAGGGGGCAAAAAGTTTCTTAGTGGCAGTGAGGAGGAAAGGCTGAATAATCAGAAAAGCAAAACAGGCAACGCCTCTACGAGATGGTGTTGCCTGTTGAAGACCTGTAATACTATGGAAAGTTAAAAAGCGTTACGGTGTACTACAAGCATTACCATTGAGTGTAAACCCTGTCGGACTCGGATTACTAGCGCTCCAACTCCCATTGAAGCCGGGGTTGACTGAACTTCCCGCGGCAAGCGTAGCATTGTAACTGGCATTGGTGACCGTAACATTGGCTCCCGATTGCGAAAAGATACCATTCCATCCCTGCGTGACTGCCTGACTACCTGGGAAGGTGAATTTCAGTGTCCAGCCGTTCAGCGTACTGGTGCCGGTATTCGTGATTGTAAGGTTTGCCGTAAAGCCGCCTTGCCACTGGTTCACCGAATAGCTCACTTTGCAAGTGCCGTTACCACTTCCCGGCGTTGGAGTTGGGGTCGGCGTGGAGCCAGGCGTTGGTGTAGTTCCAGGTGTTGGTGTTTTCCCAGGTGTTGGCGTGGGGGTCGGTGTGCTTCCACCACCGCTACCAGAATGCAATACCACGGTCGTCAGTGAGTAAGGAGCGATGGTTATACTGGAGGAAGAGCCTGTTGTTGAAGTAATTCCCCCACCGCTCGTTCCATAAGTATAGATCGTCGCAGCCGAGTTGGCGCTGTAGCCATTGAGTCCCAGAGAGACGGTATAACTATTGCTGGGATCTTTATTGACCAGGAGTACCGCTAGATTGCCATTGGCCTGCTTGACTGCGTGGACTGCCACCAGACTTTGACTCGACGAGGACGAGACCATCGTATCGCCAGCAACGCCCAGATGCGTCAGCATTTGAAGGCCATAATATGGTGGGAAGGGTGTTTCTGCTGCTGGCTCGCCGCTAGCACCACTTGAGAGCAGGTCGTCATGCGTTTGCCAAAAGTCGACGTTGGCTACGCCGTTCTCCAGCATGGTCATGTACATATCGCTCACAAACAACCCGAGTTGCCATGCAGTCGTTTGCTGGCCGCCAGAGACACTTCCTCCATTGGTTTCCGTCACCATAATCTGGATAGAACTTGCTCGTGAGCCACAGTATTGATTGATCTTTGAACGTACCGTAGAGACCATCGATGGGATCTGGCTACTGGTTGCTAATGTAGCTGCTGCGGACGAGCTACCTGGATACCAGTGGATGATCACAAAGTCGATTGAGGGGCATGCAATGGGCAGAACGGTGTCGTTCCAGGGTTTTGGCGACAGAGAGTTGGTGATTCCATCGGGCCAACCACCTGGTGTGGTGAGCACTAAACCAGTCTTGATTGTGGAATCGACGGCCTTCATTGCGTTGCTATAGGCGACAACATTATTCGCATAGGTGGTTGGTCCAAGAGCTTTATGGTTCAGTTCCCATTGGGTGCCATACGACCCATCGCCATAGACCTCATTGCCGATCTCCCAGTATTTGATGCCGTACGTATGACCAGTGCTACTTCCTCCAGCATAAGTCGGTACTGGACCGTTATAGCCGGAGCCACCTTTGTTTGCATATTGGACCCAACCAGCAGCCTCCTGCGCGGTTCCCGCTCCATAGTCAACGGTAACGAGTGGCTGTATGCCGGCTTTCTGTGCCACTCCCATAAACGCATCAAATGTGTTGTTGGGATTGGCGTAACTGGCTTCTGTGGTATTTGATTGCCAGTGATATCCATCTGACAAAGAACCGCCGGGCATGCGCATGACTTTGGCACCACTTGCTGCCAGTACGCCGGGTAATGAGGAATTGAGTAGAGAGCCATCCCAGGCCGCCTCGTTGATGCCATAGGCTGATGTAGGAATAGTTCCCAGGCTACCATTGGCGTTTACGGTGACATTGACGGCTGTTGCCGCATGGGCATGCTGGATGATGCCTGGAACCAGGAATGCGAGACCAGCGAATAGACAGACGAGAAGCATTCTTGCTGCACTGCCTGTCATGAACGTCTGAAGAGATCGTTTCATTGTCGTTAAACCTCCTTGTACGACTTCAAAACAAAAATGCATTATGCACTGCGCTAACTATACCAGAAAAGTGCTGCCCTATGAAGTAGTAGTATGATTCCGATCATAATCACATGACTTTTGAAACATCTCATTTCATTGTGTTGGGCTTCTTACTTGAAGGAGCAATGAAGAGCTAAAAGAACCATACGTATATCTTGAAAGAAAGCACTCGTCCAGCCAACGGACTGGACGAGTGTCTTCTAAGAGCTATTCACTATTGCGACAAACGCAGCAGTTTTATTGGAACTGGCCCTGCATCGGGGTAGCATTGACGGTGGGTTGCTGAACTGCGGGAGAACTGGCGCTCACCGGCTCACGTGCCGCAAAGCCTACCAGTGCGAAGATGATGCTCACTACTCCCGTGAAGATCCATGCTGCTGTGAAGCCGCTGCCGGCTGCGATCAGCCCGAAGCTGATAGGAACGAGAAAGCCTCCTACTGCGGCCAATGTGAGCAATAAACCTTCCGCCGTTGCGACATCTTCCGGGAGGATGCGATCTTTATAACGGCCAGGGAGGGATGCCCAGCCAGAAAAACCAATATAAGGGATTAATCCGAGCAGGATCACCATAAACCAGCTACCCGTCACGCCGACAAAGGGGAATATGATTAAGCCTAGACCTGACAATATAAAAGGCAGAAGTATCACAAGCTTCACGCGCTTCGCACGGTCAAAGAGATAGCCGCCGAGAATTGAGCCGGGAATGGCTGAAAGCGTCAGAACCGCCGCCATAAGACCGCCGATGGCCTCTGAAACGTGGTAAACAATGCCCACATAAGTACTCAGGAGTTGCGCCAGCGTAAAACCTGCTCCATAGAGGCCAACGAAGCTCAGTCCAATAAACCAGAGATCACGATTGCCGAGTACGCGGCCAACGGCAGTCCAGTTAAAATGGCCCGCCGCAAGCTGCTCTTGCTCGTCACTGGGTACGCGCAGGAAGACGAGTGAGATCAGAAAGGCTACCAGGCCAATAATACCACCAGTCGCCAGGGCCAACGGCCATCCCCACGAGGCTACCAGACCAATCCAGACAAACAGGCCAAGCGCCGCCCCAAGAGTGAATGCTCCCCCAGTAGCAATGCCCATCGCCAGCGCGAGTTCACGACCACGAAACCATGAGGTGACCATTGCGAAACCACAACCAACGAAGAGTGAGCCACCGATTCCTGTAACAATGCGTAAGAGTTCTAACCAACCATAATTCGGTGCAAATGCACAGGCTATGGCCCCCAGGGATTCGAGAAGCAGCCCTAGCAGCAGGATGTTTTTAAGACCGAAGCGATAAGCCAGAAAACCTGTGGGAATGTGAAATATTCCATAGCCAGCGATAAAAAGGGAAATCAACAATGCTAATTGAGGGATCTGGAGATGGAATTGTTGGCCTAACGCGGGAAATGCCGAGGCTACATCGAACCAATTCAATGTTAATGCTACAAAACCCAGGGAAAGGATGAGCAACATCCGCCAGCGCATGGGGGTTGCTCTTTGTGAGGTCGTTCTCATGAGATTTTTGCCTTTCTGTGAGCAATTGCATGGCTACACTACCAGCAATACGTTCACACTACATTGTGTCGGACTGAAACGCTCAAACTGTTTGCATTAGTTGTTCAGTATACAAAACAACTATCGTTCTGGAACTGTTTGCTGGATGAGACTTGCACGTGGTTGCGGTTCCCAGCCGTGGGGTTGAGGCAAGCCTATGCGATTGCGCAGGATACCGATTCCCTCTACTTCCAGTTCAACGACATCACCTGGTTGTAGCCGCTTGCCCAGTTCGAGACCACAGCCAAACCCGACAGTGCCGGTACCAATTAATTCTCCTGGCCAGAGCGTTTCACCTTTGGATGCATAGGCGATAAGTTCTCCCATGCTCCAGGTAATGGTCGAACTAGAGTTGCGGGTCCATTCTTCGCCGTTGACACGTGCGACCATGGTAAGATTGGTCAGGTCCAACTCATCGCGGGTCGTGATCCAGGGTCCAACACCGGTGGCGAAATCTTTTCCTTTCGCAGGGCCAAGCAACCCACGCATCTCCTGACCCTGAATATCGCGTGCGCTGAAGTCATTGAAGATCGTGATGCCGAGTAGATGCTCTACGGCTTCATCAGGAGTGAGATTACTGCCCATTTTGCCAATCACCAGTCCCAACTCAAGCTCGTAGTCCATAGAACTGGTATAGTTCGGCCAGAGCACATCCTGTTCGTGTCCGATGAATGTCAAAGGGTTGCCTTTGTAGTAGACGGGCCTTCTAAAAAGCTCCTCTAACGGTGAGTTTCCCATCTGTTTTCCAGCATTGCGGGCATGTTGCTCAAAGGCCATAAAATCTCGCACAAGTGGAGGATCAACGGGAGGCAGAAAGCGCACATCAGCGAGTGCTAATGTTGCTCGTTCGTCGGCGTCCTCGCTTGCTCGGCGAGCAGTAGCAAGAAATATCTCGCCCAGGGAAAGCGCGGCTGTCATACTGGAAGGAAATAGGGCTGTTGCCAGGCGTAGAGCCGCCTCATGGGTTGCACCCTGTTTCTCAAGCCTGAGACGTTCTGAAGTGGCAAGATCGATCACGCGCCGGGCTTCCGGTTGGATAACGACAAGCCTGGCCGAAGCTCCATCTGGTCCGCCATACGCGATGCGAGCCAATTTCATAGGAATTTCCTTTTCTAGACATGCTGTAGTCGGGACGACATAAATTCAGTGATACCTCTTTCTTAACAGAAAGAACAGTGAAATGAATTCTCTACGTAAAAATGTTTTCTAAGCTGAACATTTCAAAATGTTTATAAGGGGTCTTCAACCATCGCAACCACGCGGCTCCATCCTGCGCTGGCACCGCGTATATTTACAGGGAAAGCCATGACTTTGAAGCCAAAAGGGAGAGGAATTTGAGCAAGATTTGCCAGTTTCTCGATCTGGCAATACTCTTTCTCACGTCCGAGCAGGTGAGACTCCCAGAATTGCGAGACTTGATTTTTCGCCTCCGAGATCATCACGTCAAATGGTCGGTCAAAGCCCCAGGCGTCAATGCCAATCAATCGTACACCTTGATCTACCATCCACTCGGTTGCAGCCCTGGTTAGCCCCGCGTGTTTTGTGTCATAGCCGGGTTGTTTGAAATATTTACTGGCGTCCGTGCGCACAAGCACAATGTCATAGGGCTTGAGCGTATAGCCAATGCCTTTGAGTTCTGCCTGCACATCATCACGAGTAATGCCTTCACCACTGTGTTTGTGGGTCATATTCAAGATGACGCCATCGCTGAAGCACCAGCGTAGAGGAACCTGATCAATGGTGCGTGCCGGGCCATGGCGAGCTGGCCCATAGTGTGCAGGCGCATCAATATGGGTTCCGGAATGAGTCGTGAGTCTGACTTCCTCCACTGCCCATCCCAGCCCATTCGGCCAGTACTCAGCTCCCAGGCCAAAGCGCTCTTCGGTCATCACAACGCCTTGCTCGGGGGTAACGTATTCGATCTGATGGGGGTTGGGTTCAAAAGCGGCGGTTGCGTTCTCCAGGCAATCGCTGAGATCTATAAGCGTGACGCGCCCGCGATCGGTCTCGAAAATTTCCGGCATGGCAATCCTCCATTGGATACTGCTGCGGTAATGAGACACCGTAGATGACGTAGGAAGGTTAGTCGTCCTCTTCCTGGATTCCCGCTTCCCGAAGAATGGCGAGAAGCCCTGCAAAGGTGTTCATGATATGACGTTCCAGAGCCTGGGTTGCCGCGTTACTATCCCCACGCATACATGCCTCATAGATAGCCCTATGCTCTTCCAGTACGCCTTCCCGGCCACCTCGCTTTTTGAAAGACAGGAGACGATAGCGTATACAGTGATCGGAAAGCATTGTGACAACATTGAGCAGCCAGCGCGACTCGCAGCGGGAAAGGAGTGCCTGGTGAAATGCCCGGTTGAGATCTTCGGCAGCCACCAGATCATGGTTTTCGTCATCCAATAAATCAATAAAAGCGAAATAGGTATGGTGGACCTTTTCCTGCCATTCTGTGTTCACGCGGAGCAACGATTTGCCGAGCGCCAATGGTTCGAGCAGGCCACGCAATTCATAGATTTCCTTTGCCGAGCGGAGCGAAATGGGTGCAACACGCACGCCGCGTTGGGGCGTCATGGTGATCAATCCATCGGTAGCCAGGCGTTGTAGTGCTTCACGTAATGGAGTCGGGCTGACAGCATAGCGTTTGACCAGAGCGGCTGCCAGGAGGCGTTCACCGGGGACAAACTCGCCTGAGAGGACATCTCTACGCAATTGCTGCTCAACCCAATCGGCACGCGTTGGTGGGAGCAACGGTTGCTGCATGATCTGTTTATTGGTCTCTGATGATGGTTCTCTGGTCATGTTGTTTTCTCACTACTCACTATTACTATTAAATAATTTATAATTTATTTTTTATAATTTGTCAAGGGCTACTCAACTGATTAATAGATCCAATGGGAAAGTGAAACCTGTCTTTTGTTCTATTCGTGGTGTTAATAGGGCTTCGAGGAGGCATTTAGGAATTTCTCACCAGGACTTTGCAATCTAGAGGGAGAGGGTGTTGTCAGACTAACATCTCATTCGTTTCTGCCGAGAAGATGCTTTCCTGACTGAGGTTGTCAGAATGTACGGCAGGTGGCCGTTGCGTAAATGAAAGGGTAGTTTTGATACGCCTGTTCATAGAGAAGGAGAATAACGTATGATTGATCAATATACTTTACAAAACCCAACAACGCAGTATCCGAAATCAAGTGAGAATTTCCAGCAAAAGCAGACTGGACCGGGGCTGGAGCAGAATATGCATCCTAAGCCTGATGCAGGAGAGCAGACCTACCGTGGAAGTGGACGCCTCACTGGGCGTAAGGCAATTATCACTGGTGCCGATAGTGGCATTGGGCGAGCAGTCGCCATCGCCTTTGCGCGTGAAGGTGCCGATGTCGTCCTATCCTATATGCCACCTGAGGAACCGGATGCGCAGGAGGTGGTGCAGTTGATCAAGGAGGCGGGGCGGACCGCTGTTGCCTTGCCGGGAGATGTGAAGAGCGAAGCGTATTGTAAGCAGCTTGTGGAGACTGCTGTGCAGCAGCTAGGTGGCCTGGACATCCTCGTCAACGTGGCGGGAAAGCAGCAGGAAGTTTCCGACATTACGGATCTCACGACAGAGCAATTTGATGAAACGTTCAAGACGAATGTGTACTCACTTTTCTGGCTGTGTAAGGCGGCAATACCTCATATGCCAGCGGGTAGCACCATCATCAATACCGCCTCGGTCGAGGCATATAAGCCATCTCCGATTCTGGTAGACTATGCGACGACTAAAGCGGCGATCAATGCTTTTACGAAGGCACTCTCTCAACAAGTAGCCAGCAAAGGTATTCGGGTCAACGCTGTGGCTCCCGGCCCGATATGGACTCCACTGCAAGTGGTTGGTGGTCAACCAACCGAGAAGCTGGCACAGTTCGGAGCGCAGACACCATTGGGTCGTCCTGGGCAGCCCGCCGAGTTAGCACCTGCATACGTGTTTCTGGCCAGCCCCGAGTCCAGTTATGTTGTTGGAGAGACCCTTTGTGTGACAGGTGGCATGCCGACACCATAGTCAAAACTCCAGCAGATTCTTGATGACGTTTGTGCTCAAGAATGATGACATTTGAAGATGGTCCAGAGGCAACTTCTTCTTGATGAGAGAGTTTTAGAGTAGTTAGTAGAGAAGAAGTTGCCTCTCGCTTTCAGCAATTATTTTTATGATTGTTCTTTAATTGAGAGTTTGAGTGCTGCAGATGCCTCCAGGCATCATGGTAATCACTTCTGCTCAGTGCCTTGTGCCAGCACTGCTCGTGCGGTAGAGGCTTTGAAGCGGATGGTGCGTATCTCGGCGTACTCGGGCGAGTCATACCAGGCTCTAAAGTGTTCTGTATCAGCGAATTCGATCACAACCAATCGTTGTGGTTGCCAGTCGCCTTCGATTGTCGACGTTTCGCCTCCACGCACCAGGAATCTTCCTTCATGGCGAGCCACCATTGGCCCAACCTGTTTGCTATATTCGGCATAGGACTGAGGATCGTTTACGTTGACATCCACAATGAAATAGACAGCCATTGGTTTCTCCTTTGCAGCGTGAGTTTTGATGAGAAAAGAGCATGGTCCCATTCGGACTGTACCCAGTATAACATCTGGCATCTTATCAAATTATCCTGATCGTCAGATTGAGGTGAAAGCGCTCAAAAACAGTTTGGAGTTTTCTTTGTCACGGAGTGTGTGTATGCTTCGTGACATTCTGGTGAAGGGGTGTGAAACCATATTAAATATAGAGTGTGATGGCGTGTATTCGGCTTGAAACGGAGGACGTTTCAGGGTGAAGATTTAAAGAGGCTCGACCAGTGGAGGAAAGAGAATGATAGAAGGTTTTTTGTGTGCCAGTGCAACTCCAGGGGGATATGCGATTGACCAGGCTGGAAACTCCAATCTTGCTCGCGGGGAGGCAATAGAACTTTTTCTGGCTGGCAACTGGATTAGTGGTCATATAGCCTATAGTGATGGCTACATTGATCCGTCTCAAGCCAGTCGTGGTAACGAACAACCTCAGATTGTGGGAGCGTACTATATTGCAGAAGATGAAGTTGCCGATAATGTCATGGAAGCTTCCGAGGAATCGTTTCCAGCCAGTGACCCACCAGCCTGGTCAACTCCGCATCGGAGGACAGGCTCTCTTTTTAATGGTGCCTATTTTGTGGCCGATACAGATGGGAGCATCTGTGGTCTTTGTATTGGCATGCGTGTAAGGAAAAAGGAAAGATAGAACTTCTTCTTTTTTTCTACATCTAAAGTAGTGGTGCAGAATGAACCGCACCACTCTCTTCTTGTTAGCTATTGACGATTGTGCCACCATTCACGTGGAGCACCTGACCAGTAATGTAGGAAGAATCATCGGAAGCCAGAAAGACATAGCTGGTCGCGACCTCCTCTGGCTGTCCGGGTCGTTGCATTGGGGTATCCTGTCCAAACTGCTTGACCTTTTCCTCGGGCATAGTGGCGGGAATGAGTGGTGTCCAGATGGGACCAGGGGCAACCGCATTGACACGGATACCCTGTTGTGCCAGCGACTGCGAGAGGGAACGTGTAAAGGCGACGATAGCACCTTTGGTACTGGCATAATCAAGTAATGTAGGATTGCCTTTATATGCCGCAACTGAAGTCGTATTGATGATAGAACTGCCCTCGTGTAGATGTTTGAGAACGGCTTTGCTGAGATAGAACATGGAAAAGATGTTGGTGCGGAAGGTACGGTCCAATTGTTCAGCCGTGATCTGTTCAATGCCGGGTTGTGTATGTTGTTCTGCGGCATTATTGACCAGGATGTCCAGGTGCCCGAACTGCTGTACCACTTGCTCGACAGCCTGTTGACAAAATGCTTCATCTCCAACATCGCCAGGGATTGTCAGGCAATGGCGATCTTCCTGTTCGACTTTTTGTTTCGTCTGCTCTGCATCCTGATGTTCATTGAGATAAACGATGGCAATATCGGCCCCTTCTTTTGCAAAGAGAATAGCGACGGCCTGTCCGATGCCACTATCGCCACCAGTGATGAGCGCCACTTTCCCGCGCAGTTTCCCACTACTTTGATAGGTTCTTCCTGCTGTTTGCGGTCGTGAGGACATCTCTTGTTGGATATCGGAGTTTGTATATTGCTTTGGTGGTTGTGATGATTGAGTCATGTGATTGCTCCCTTTTATTTCGTTACAGTATTACGTTGCCGAACCCAGAACCAGATACCTACCAGTGGTAGGAGTGTTCCCGCTGCGATGGTAGCGATACGTCGACTATTTGTCTTCTCCTGTCCCTTCCAGCCATCGGTTGTATTATCTCCTGATTGCATAGGATCGAAGAGATTGCCACGGGTAATGGGAGCCGATTCGGGCTTGAAGTGGCCTGTATCAATCTGTCGTGCCAGCATAGGTTCTACCAGAGCGGGAGCAATTCCATGCAGAGAACCAATCATACGGCCAGCGTTTCCGACAAAGACTTCGCGCTGTGGTCGAATGGCACAGCTATACATCGTATGAGCCACTTTTTCAGGTGGATAGACCGGTGGAAGTGCTCTAACCGCGCGACCCGAGTAGTTTGCGGAATGATGGAAGAATGGAGTATCGATTGTTGCGGGCATAATAGTGCAGATGTGAATATCTGCTCCATCGAGAACTTCAATCTCTGCTCGTAAGCTTTCTCCCAGAGCACGAATACCAAACTTAGAGGTGGAGTATGCACTGTAATATGGTCCGCCCGCGGTGGCGATCATCGATGCGTTGTTGATAAGGATGCCATGGCCCTGTTCGCGGAAGTAGGGGAGAACGGCGCGTGCACCGTATGTTGTTCCGAAGAGATTTGTCTCTATAACTTTGCGATACACCTCTGCTGGAACTTCCTCAAAACGTCCGAAGGCTCCGACGCCAGCATTATTGATCCACACATCGATGTGCCCAAAGCGTTCAAATGCGTGGCGTGCGAGATTCTGTACTGCTTGCTCGTTGCTGACATCAGTGACTACGGCCAGCGCATCTCGACCGCTTAGTTGTTGACACTCATGTGCAACATCCTGGAGAAGATTTTCGCGTCTGGCCGCTACAACAACATGGGCTCCGTGCCGTGCAAATTCAAGTGCTGCTGCCCGCCCGATACCACTGGAAGCTCCGGTGATCACAACAACATTTTCCTGTATATCTTTTGACATAAGATCTCCTTTTCTACCTCTGTGCAATCTTTACGCTTTATCTGTAAAGTAATCGCGTTTTCCTGATCTGCTGAGAAGTAGAATAATTATGCATGAAAAGCAAGGCACTGCTGCCTTGCTTTTCATGAGACTTAGTGTTTCTCTGTTTTCTCTTCAATTCTTTCAATGTACTGTTTGTCATCTACTGATGCGGGATCGGTAGATGAGGTTGCATGCTGACTTTTTGTGTCAGGCTGCTTTTTGTCGGTCTTTTGGGGCTGCTGTTTAATAGATTTATCTTCCTGGTTCTTTGGCTGCTTGTTTTGCTCAGTCATGGAAAATTCTCCTTTTTTTAGATGATCTGTCGAGATCAACACTTATGTATTACACGCTATCCATTGAATTGCGTTTCATCTTAACTCATCCTGTATCCTGCATGCGACTGGCATCACCTGTTTTTCGTGTTTTCTCCCGCTACCTGACCGTAGTTGAGCACGGCTACCAGAGTTACGCCGCCAATAACGTTGCCAATAAGTATGGGGAGCAAAGAAACACCCAATGCCTCTAAAAAGCCCAGTTTGCCCAGATTGACCAGATAGAATGCGCTTACTGCATCGACAATAATGTGTGCAAATGCAGCTACCCCTATAATATACGTAAGAAAAATGATGATGTGGACGCGTGCCGAATCGGCGGCTGGAAGGAGCCAGACCATCAGGGCAATCAGCCACCCTGCAAAGATCCCTCTTAGCAGAAGTAAGCCAAAGCCACCGACCAATGCTTCCTGGGAAAGAGTGGTAAACACACTACGAATACCGGGTGGAAAAATTAAAGTCTTTGCAATGAGTGTAGCGAAGAAGAAGGCTCCAACGAGGTTGCCAGCCAGAACAACGCTCCAGAGCCGAAGTACACGTAAAATATTGCGCCCATTGAAATTGGCTAAGAGAGGAAGGATAACAGTGATGGTGTTCTCTGTGAAGAGTTGCTGCCGACCAAGTACCACGATCAGAAAACCCAGACAATAACCGAAGCTATCGACAAGAGGACGCCAATCTGCCTGTGGGAGATAGTAGTGAATAACTCCTCTACCGACGAGCGAGAAGCCCATTGATAGCCCTGCAGCGACTGATGAGCATACAAGCGCCAGTATACTACGATTTAGCTCACGTTCACCCTCTACACGTACCGTTTCATGAACCACAGTAGGGCTGATGTTGAGGCGATGCTGAACCTCTTCACGCTCAGATGGGTTAAGTCCAGGGGCAAGTTCCACATCTAATACGCTGTTTTTCTCTTTATTGGTCTGAGCGTTCTGGGCAGAACGCGTGTCATTCGTGCTCATGAATTTATTGTGTCCTGTTATAAGTTACAAAATAGGCGTTCTTCATACCATTTCATCGACAGCGCTATCACGTTACGAAAAGTGGTAATGTTACAAGGGGGAGATGGAGTTCGTCAACTTTTTGCTCCGCATTGCGTGAGTTTGGTTACCCTTAGTCCTTTTTCACATCTCATAGAGAACAGTTCGAATGCGATAGATATCTGGAATATGGAAAGAATAATGCTAAAAGATATGAACAAATTTGATGGTGCTTCTGCTGTTACTATCACCACTCTCCGCTTTGAGCATCATCGTGAGACGTTGGGCATTGGTGAAGCGCGGCCTCGCCTGTCCTGGATGGTTGATACGGCTTCCACCGGGTGGTATCAGGCAGCCTATGAGGTAGAGGCGTATGGAGCAGATGACCAGTTGCGCTACCGGACGGAACAGGTGGAGTCCGACCAATCGGTGCTAGTTCCATGGCCGTTCGAGTCGCTTTCTTCACGTGAGCGTCTCCGGATTCGTGTGCGTGCCTGGGGTGTCGATGGGCTACCATCGTTGTGGAGCACGCTCTACCCCGTTGAAGCAGGACTGCTCCATCGTGCTGATTGGTCTGCACAGTTTGTGACACCTGGCTGGGAGGAGGATATCTCTCGAACGCAACCCACTCCATTACTCCGTTGTACGTTTGATGTTCGTGCAAATGTGACGAAGGCACGGCTCTACGTGACGGCTCTGGGTGTCTATCAGGCGCAAATGAATGGTATCACGGTTGGTGATCATGTGTTGGAGCCTGGATGGACCAGATATCATGATCGCCTATATTATCAGACATTCGATGTGGCAAGCCTGTTACGCGAAGGTCGCAATGCTTTCGGCGCTCTATTGGGTGATGGGTGGTATCGTGGTCGCCTTGGTTTCGGTGGTGGTCGTCGCAATATCTACGGCGACCAACTTGCTTTGCTGGCCCAACTTGAGATCGACTATGCTGATGGTACAACTCAACGCATTGTTACTGATGAGACCTGGGGTGCTGCGACAGGACCTATCCTTACCAGCGACCTCTATGACGGCGAGACCTACGATGCTCGCTTAGAACGCCCTGACTGGTCGAAGCCAGACTACGACGATCACGACTGGACGGGTGTCCGCTGGCTCGATCGAGACCCAGGCACGCTAATTGCGCCATTGGGGCCTCCGGTGCGTCGGATTGAAGAGGTTGCACCTTTGACCATTACCACATCACCGACCGGACGTACCATCGTCGATTTCGGACAGAACCTGGTTGGTCGGCTGCGCCTGACTGTTCAGGGACATGCGGGATTAATGATTACCTTGCGTCACGCCGAGGTTCTGGAACATGGTGAGTTGTGCACTCGTCCGCTACGTCTGGCCCAGGCCAGTGATCGCTATATCTTGAAGGGAGATGGCGTAGAAACCTGGGAGCCGTACTTCACCTTCCACGGCTTCCGCTATGCTGAGGTGGAGGGTTGGCCTGGTAGCTTGCAGGCAGATGACATTTGTGCCGTGGTTTACCATTCTGATATGGAGCGTATTGGTTGGTTCGAGTGCTCAGATCCCTTGCTCAATCAACTTCATGAGAATGTGATATGGAGCATGCGCGGCAACTTCTTGAGCATCCCGACGGATTGTCCTCAACGTGACGAGCGGTTGGGTTGGACAGGTGATATCCAGATATTTGCGCCGACGGCCTGTTTCCTCTATCAGAGTGCGGGTTTTCTGACCTCGTGGTTAGCGGATGTAGCTGCAGAGCAGAATGCTGGGGAGGGTGTTGTCCCTTTCGTTGTTCCCAACGTTTTGCCCCCGCCCTCTATCCCGGCAGCCGCCTGGGGTGATGCCACCGTGATCGTGCCATGGGTCCTCTACCAGCGTTACGGCGACGATGGTATTCTAGCAGTGCAGTTTGCAAGTATGAAGGCATGGGTTGATCATATTGACAGCATCGCAGGGGAAGGACACCTGTGGGACAAAGGCTTCCAATTCGGTGATTGGCTTGATCCGAGTGCTCCACCAGATCATCCGAGTGAGGCACGCGCCGACCCCCGCGTTGTTGCCACAGCCTACTTCGCCCGTTCAGCCGAACTGTTGGGGCAAGCTGCGGGTGTCCTTGGCCGAGCGGAGGAGGAAGCACGCTATCTGCAACTCGCTGCATCTGTGCGTGAAGCATTCAATTCCGCATATGTCACTACAGCCGGGGGTGTGTTCAGTGATGCTGAAACCGTCTATGCCCTGGCTCTGCAGTTTGGCTTGCTCAAGAACGACGAGCAGCGTCAGCAAGCTGGTCAAAGGCTTGTTGCTCTTGTGCATAAAAGTGGATATCACATCAGCACAGGCTTTGTGGGGACGCCTCTGATCTGTGATGCATTGTGTAGCATTGGGGAGTATGATGTGGCCTTCCACTTGCTCATGCAGCGCGAATGTCCATCGTGGCTCTATCCGGTCACAATGGGAGCGACCACCATCTGGGAACGCTGGGACAGCTTTCTTCCAGACGGTTCAGTCAATCCTGGTGAGATGACCTCGTTCAATCACTACGCCCTGGGAGCGGTTGCTGACTGGCTGCATCGTACGGTGGGAGGTCTGGCGTTTACTGTGCCGGGATACCGACACCTTCATGTGCAGCCACATCCAGGTGGAGGGCTAACCCATGCCAGCGTGCAACATGTGACTCCTTACGGTCTGGCAAGATGTGAGTGGACGATCAAAGGGGAGCTCATCGAGGTGGTAGCTATCATCCCGCCCAATACTACTGCCAGTGTCACTCTTCCAGGGAGCGATGGGACAGTTATTGAGGTTGGCTCTGGGACGCATCGCTGGGCCTACCTTTATCAGGTTTCCAGTAATCCATAGCATCCTGCGCTATTTTTACGATCTTCTCTGGCTTGACCCAACAAAATCGTAGTAGTGTCAACCGGAAGGAGATGCAGGAATATGAAACTCTGGAAAACAAGGCTCTTGCCGATAACTCTCGCTACTTTCCACGTTTCTGGCGGAAGATCTCGACCAGCACGGTCACTACTGCCACCGTGAGCATCTCTATGACCTTGTTTGTGCGAGATCTTGAATGTCGGGCTTTTTCTTGCGTGACTCCTGAGTTTATTGTGGCAGGTCTCTCCTGGTTCTTCGCAACTTTAGTGGAAGCCAGACGAGCCTGTTGGTGTAATGCTGTGGCTTTCCCCTGCGAAAGAATCTCCTTGGGTTCCTCATCTTTGTGGGAGACTGATGCCTGCTGCTCCACCGCTTGCTCGCTGGTAGACAAGTGGCTTGTCAGGCCATGAATCATCGCGGCCACATTATCCGGAGTGACGCGGATATTCTCCGCAAAGAAGGCATTTACTTCAGCCCCCAGCAGCAGGATGACCGCAAAGTAGTAGAAGAAAAAAAGGAGAATGACCGCAAAGCCGGTTGTTCCTGTATCCGATACAAGAAAATGGGTGACGTAGAGCGGGAAGAGGACCAGGTAGAGTTGCAGGGCGATGGCGGCCACAGTAGCTCCTCTCCAACTGTTACGGAAACTGATGGGATGAGGGGGAACGACGATGTAAATGACGAGAAAGAACACCCAGGAGATGATAAGGCCGGTGAAGATGCCTGCGAAAGAAAAGAGGAGTCCGATGTCCGGGATACTGTTGAGGGGAGTCACTTTCAGCAGGGAGAGCACCAGGGCTGGAAGCGTTCCTGCAAAGACCATCACCGGGATGAGAACCAGAAAGACCAGGAGCATGGAGATGGCCATCATGTATTGCTGTATCAAGTTGCGCGGATGCAAGTGATAAATGACGTCAAAATAGCCTTCCAGAGAGACGAAGAGACCGGAGCCACCGATGATGCCCATAACAACCGCGACGATACCTAGAAAGCCAACACTCCTGTGGATGGCGGTCAGAGCGGGTTCCAGGACGTTCTGGTGATTGAGGGGTGGGGGAAAGATGTTCTGAAGAGTAGTAGTCAGCGTGACTTTTGCGCCTGGGGCTAGCCTGCCGACGATCAATCCAAAGAGGGAAAGGAGCGCGATGAAGAGGGGGAAGATAGCAGCCAGCAGATTAAAGGCGAGTCCCGATGCAAAGCCCATGACCCAATCATTGCCGAACTTCATGAAGAACTGCTGGAGAATTCGTGCCTCTTGCTTAATGCTCACGCCGGGCGTATCTTCTGCACCCGGTACGTCCTCTTTGCGTTTTGGCGACGCTCCCATTTGCTTCTCCATGAGCCGGCTCACCTCTTCTCACTCTGCCATAGACCGTTTTGCGAGCTCCTGCGTTGGTTGCAAGAGATCTGTACGAGTGAAAGACGACCAATCAATTCGCTAGAAACTGATGGCACCTCGCTCGTATGGATGGTCCTGGCCGTAGTGTACCATATATTCTGCCCTTTGGGGAGCAGCGGCTATTTTTCCAGAAATCGGCCAGGAGTGAAGTCAAATGACACTTCAGCAGGAAGTGCAGTGAGGTCTTTACGTAGTTTCAAGAGCGCCTGCTCCTTCGCTTTACACTCCAGCATAACGTCATAATCGGGCATGTGGACGCTGGCAATAAACTTCTGAAAGGCATGCGCATCGATATAGAGACTATGGGCTCCTGGTCGTTTCGTTGGATCCTGCTCGGAGTAGTGGAGCTTTGGGGTGAGACCATGCCAGGTAGCGAGAATCCTGTCCCAGGGCAGGTCCGTCAGGGGCACCTCGCCGTTTATCTGGTGATGGAGCCCATCGACGATCAGAGGTACGCCGATCTCTTCACAGATCGGCAAGAGATCCCGCACCGACCAGGCACGCTCATCATTTTCCAGGCGAATACGACGGAAAATTTTCGGTGGCAGGCTCAAGAGATTCTGTTTAATACGTTGCGCGGTTGCTGGCCTATCTCCATACACGCCTCCACCATGGAGCACAATATCTCCCTCCATGCCCAGGATATTCGTGAGCGTCCAATGGTAATCCAGGTCGCGGCGACTCTTCTCCCAGATTGCTCCTTGCGCAGATGGGAGGGTAAATTGGCCTGGATGGGTGGAAAGGCGCATGCCTTGCGCGAGGTGGGCAATCTCCTGCTGCTGAGGAAAGTCAAGCGCCAGCAGATTTACCGCATTGTGTGAGCCGAAGGGAACGAGCTCCGACGAGAGGCGATACATCATAATCTGATGCTCACGATTCCAGCGCAAGACATCTGCCAGGAGGTGCATATTTTCATTGACGAGCGATTGTAAGTACGCGGGTCCCCGTGCCTGTAATGTTGCCAGGCGTAGAGTGCGAAAGGTGCGTTCCAGGGTGAGATTGATACAGGCATAGCCAAGCTTCATCTATCATGCTCCATTGTCTTATTTCGAGTGTACATATCTGGTAAGACGCCTGCCATCCGCAAATTGAGTCAAAGTATCTCCTCTAAGGCTAGCGGAACCGCTTTTCGCTCTCTTGTTTTGCTAGCAAGGCCCGAACCTCTTGCAGGGTGACGATGGCGATATCGCCGGCGATACAGCGTTTAAGCGCGGCCAGAGCATTGCCGAAAGCGAGGGCAGTTATATTATTGGCTTCGTGTAGCTCGTGATAGAGTTGACCATCCAGATAGGCGTAGATATAGCCAGCCGCAAACGCATCACCTGAACCGAGGCGTGCATTGCCTTGCGCGGGAAAAGATGGTTCTGTGCTGTAACTATCGTTCTGTATCTGGGCCGATCCTTCACTACCTAGCGTCAATACGAGCGTCTTATCTGGTTGATTGGCAGCAAACCGTTGTGCCATCTGTCGCAACACCGACTCTGCGTCACCAGTAAAGCCCCATAATGTAGCGGCATCTGCACGGGTGCAAAATAAGAGATTGGCCTGTCGGCAGGCGTCCTCTATATTCAATGCTGCCTCATCTGCTGACCACAATTTCGAGCGGTAATTGACATCGAAGGAGAGGGGAATACCTTTGTCATGTGCCCTGAGCAAAAAGCGGGTGAAGATTTCACGCGTGCGGGGGCTGAGAGCAGGAGTGATACCGGTCAGGTGAAGGAGCCGGGCTTCATCTACAACGGAGTAGTTCACTAATTCTGGATCGAGGAGAGCTACAGAGGAGTTATCACGGTCGTAGTAGACTTGCAAACCTAATGGATCGGAAGCTTCTTCTGTATAAAAGATGCCCACGCGCCTGTTGCTTTCTGCCACTGTGACGTAGGTCGTATCAACACCGTGGCGGCGCAGTTCGGTGAGTACGCGTTGTCCTGCTGGATTTTCAGGAAGTGCTGATAGCCAGGTGGCTTTGAGTTTAAGACGTGCAAGGCAAGCCAGTGTATTTGACTCGGTTCCGGCAACATAAATATGTAGTACGTTGGCCTCTTCCAGCCTGGTTCCATCTGGCACGTTCATACGCAGCATTGTCTCACCGAAGCTGACGACATCAAAAGCCATGGCAGTATATCCCTTTCTCTTTCTCTGCAAGTATGACGGGCATAAAAAGGTGGTATCGTATCAAGAATAGGTTATTTTGAGTATAATTTGCAAGGCAATGAAGAGAAAGGCGTTTGAAGGATGACAAAGCAGGTGATCGGGAAGATACAACCACGCCAGCCAATCGCAATTGTACGGCTGGACGATCTTGAACAGGCGCTAGAGATCAGCCGAGCGCTACTGGCAGGTGGCATTATTGCGCAAGAGTTTACGCTTACCAATCCTCACGCACTTGAGGCACTGGTACAGGTACAGAAGGAATTGCCGGGAGAGCTATTGCTTGGCGTAGGTACTGTGCTGGATACAGAGATGGCACGATCTGCTATAAGAGCGGGCGCGGAATTTTTAGTGACACCGGCTTTTCTGCCTGATGTCATCACGGTGGGACGTGACGCAGGGGTACCAGTTGTCTGTGGGGCCTTCACTCCTACGGAGATTCTGGGTGCGTGGCGAGCCGGAGCCGATCTCGTGAAGGTATTTCCGGCTGGTGGAGTTGGGCCAGCATATATTAAGGATATCCTGGGACCCCTACCCACGATTCCACTGGTGCCAACGGGTGGTGTCAATCTGAGTAATTGCGCTGCCTTTCTTGCCGCTGGAGCTTATACCGTGGCAATTGGGAGTAGCCTGGTCAATAAAGAACTCGTACGCAAGCAGGACTGGCATGCTTTAACAGAGCTAGCTCGTCAGTATGTGCAAGCGTGTGCTCAAGGCTGATGCCTCTACTAGCTCCACAGACGATCATTTGAGGCTTCATAATCCCAGGCTGACGTATCCTCCCAAAGACCGGGTATATCGGGATGAATATGTTCCGCTAAGACCTGGTCATTCAACGACTCGATGCCCAGCCCTGGGCGATCTGGAACCTCTATAAAACCATTGTGCACGATTGGCCCTGGTAATCCTGCAACAATGTCTTCCCACCAGGGCACCTCTGCAGAGTGGAACTCTAACGCCAGCAGATTCTCCGTCGCAGCAGCACTATGGACAGCAGCCATACAGCCTATGGGGCTTTCAGCCATATGGATTGCCATAGAGATGCCATATTCCTGGGCCATGTCACCAATTTTCTTATTTTCTAAGATCCCACCGGATGTTAAAATATCAGGATGAATAATGGAGACTCCACCCGCTTCCAGAAGTGGCCTGAAGTTCTCTTTGAGATAGATATCTTCGCCCGTGCAAATAGGCGTTGAGCAGGCGCGAGACAGGCGTACGTATTGCTCTGTATACTGCCAGGGAAGCATATCTTCTAGCCAGGCAAGGTTGTATTTATCAAGGCGCTGTGCCAGCTTGATGCAGTCCGCAAGCCCTATATGACCGATATGATCAACCGCTAACGGAATATCGTAGCCAATTGTTGCACGGACCTGCTCCACATATTCTTCTAATAGGGTGTAGCCTTTTTCAGTGATGCGAATACCAGTAAAAGGATGAGCGAGATTGTTGATGTCGTAGAGCCGATTATGCAGCAGACGCTGTGCTTCAGACCCCTTTATTGTCTGCCCCAATTGTTCATAAATGTGTTTTCTCTCATCCAGGAAACCCACTGGAGCACTCAACGCTCCCGGTTCTTGCAGCAACTGCCCGATGCCCAGATCCATCTTTAAAAACGTAAAGCCCTTCTCCATACTCTGCTTCAAGGCCCTTCCCATCGTCAAGCCAGTATCTTTGCCTTGTACATCCGTATCACAATACAGGCGGATAGTATCGCGGAACTTTCCCCCCAACATTTGATAGACAGGAACACCGTATGCCTTTCCCGCAAGATCCCAGAGTGCCACCTCAATTCCACTGACTCCGCCTCCTTGACGTGCGTGACTGCCAAACTGTTTGATGCGTCGAAAGATCTTGTCAATATTGCAAGGATTTTCGCCAAGGATACGACTCTTCAGCAGTAATGCATACGTTTTACTTGCTCCATCGCGTACCTCACCAAATCCGACCAGTCCTTGATTGGTAAAGATTTTCAGTAACGTACAATGCATTGGTGCACCGATAATATCAACACAGCGTAGATCAGTAATACGCAGTTCTGAGGGGCGAGAATATGTATTGACATGCGCTAAGACCTGTTCATGCTGATCCTCGGTAGTCATTTATCGTCTCCTGATCATAGGGGCATTCCCTTTGCGAATACGCTCCAAATATCTATAATAACGCAAAAGTGGTAGGGTACCAGATTTATCGCGTCCGTGATTTATTGACTTCGTGGGTCAGGGGTTGATAAATCACGGACGCGATAAATCTGGTGCCCTACAGGACCGTTATCTGTAGTTGTTGAAAAATACGTTGTATGCCACGTTCTGCATTGCGGATATGAGTTTCCAATAGGGTAGCTGCACCTGTATTATCACCGTGAGCAAGAGCATCGACGATAGTGCGGTGCTCGCCGGAGCTTGTCAGAGAATGCTCATGAGCGTTGCGATAGAAGGCACGCACTGGCACATATTGGGCGTGTAGTCCTTTATAAAGCTTCTCAATCAGAGGGTTATGCCCCAGGTTGATGAGCGCAGAGTGCAACTGCACATCCAACTCGTTGTAGGATAGGTAGTGAAAAGGTTCTTGATAGACAAGCGCATCCATGAGGTCAACGTAGGTATATAACTCTTGTAGCTCGGTTGCCTGAGGGGTAGCATGAGTCACCGCGAAAACCTCCATCATCAGGCGTGCTTCCAGGATATCGTGTACGTCCTGACTGGATAATTGGCGCACGAAAGTTCCTACGCGAGGTCGCACGACTAAGAGTCCTTCCTGTGCCAGGCAATTCGTGGCCTCTACAACCGGCTGGCGACTGACCCGCAATTGCTCCGCTATCTTCTCAATATCTATCTTTTGATCAGCAGGGTGGCTATTTTGAAAAATATATTCGCGTAGCTGCTGGTACACCTCATCAGCCAGGCGTTCTTGTACGATCGGTTTCATCCTGTTTCATCGTCCCCTCTTAAATCTGTGGACATAATATGTTACCACTAACATGTAATATGTTACAGAAGAAAGATGTAGTTCGTCAACCTTTTGCTCTGTATTGGGTGTGGTTCAACTAAAATCATCATAATGAGAGGAAATTACGAGATGCCTGAAGATGAGAGGCAGGGAGCGCCTCTGTTAAATCAGCAAATAGCCATCATCACAGGTGCGGCAAAGGGCATTGGTCGAGGTATAGCCATTGAGATGGCTCAAGAGGGGGCTGATGTTGTACTTGCCGATATTGATGAGGAAGGAATGGATGAGACGAAGCGCATGATCTTAACTAGCGGCAGGAGATGTCTGAGCGTACGCACGGATATTCAAGAGATTGAGCAAGGTCGTCGGCTTATCGATACAGCGCTCCAGCAATTCGGCAAAGTCGACATTCTGGTGAATAACGCGGGCGTAAATACTCCTGGTGCGAGGCATATTCTGGAAGTCTCTACCGAGGCATATGATCATGTCTTTCAAACGAACTTAAGGGGTCCTTTTTTTCTCTCGCAATATACGGCGCAGAAGATGATTGAAAGCAAGACGCGCGGCACACTACTCTTCACCTCCTCCACACATGCACGTGTGATCAGTAAGCAACCTGCATATAGTGCTTCCAAGGCTGCTCTCGAAATGTTTGTGCGCGAGGCAGCGCTGGAAATGGCAGAACACGGCATTCGCGTCAATGGTGTGGCTCCTGGATGGATAGCCATTAGAGATCAGGTTGAAAGGGACAATCCCTTTATCCCTCTTGGCTATACAGGAGATCCCAGGGATATCGCGCAGGCAATGGTATTTCTGGCTTCCAGGCACGCCAGCTATATCACAGGGCAGGTACTTATCGTTGATGGAGGGTTCTCGCTGACCCACACGCACTACTGGTTTGAAAAAGGTTCTTTTAAAGCCACATAGTTATAGAACAAGGAGCTTTTCATGTCAAATTCACAGATCCGGCAACTAGATATTACCGACCTTGAGCGCATCCAACGTTTCCGCACGGCTGGATATGGAGGTAGTGTCTCGGACGCTCTTGCCAACCTTGGTGTTCGTGATACTATTTTCTCGGCTCGCTTCACGGCGCTCCGCCAGGGCATGCAACTCATTGGACGAGCTGTGCCCATCAAATTGCATTCGATGGTCGAACGTACTCTAACTCCACAAGAGAAAGAGGCCCAACGTGCGAAATGGGAGGCGGAAGGTGGTCACCCGCAGAAACGCATGATGGACACGGTCGCAGCCGCAGAAGATGGCACGATCCTCTGTTTTGACTGCGGCGGTGATATGCAACCAGCTCATTTCGGTGAGATGAGCTGCCAACTGGCTTATGCTCAAGGGTGTCGAGGTATGCTTCTGGCTGGCAACTGCCGCGATACGCAATATGTGCTCAAGATGCCCGACTTTCCGATCTTTAGCTTCGGCACACGCCCAAATGCCTTTGGAGGCTGGGGGATTACTGAAGTCAACATGCCTATCTATCTTCCGGGGCACCTCACGCATTACGTACGAGTGATGCCGGGCGATTTTATCTTTGGCGACAATGATGGAGTGCAACTCATCCCCAAAGATCTGGTTGATGAGGTGCTTTTACGTGTCGAGCAGACATTTGAAAAAGAGAACGAGGAGCGTGAAAAGCTCGCCGCTGGCATGACGGTCGACGAAGTGTATCGCCTCTACGGTGTTCTGTAGCTTTTTTAGCATGAGCGTGATCAATAGCGCCCCTACATATGAGGAAGGAGCACAATGAAATTCGCCTTATTTCTTCCGCCTGAGCCCAACGAGATGTGGCGGCTTGCTGGTCAACTCGGCGTCACGGAGGCCGTTACCGGTATTCCTCGCGTACGTCCTGAGGGTACCTGGTCCTGGGATTTTTTGCCATTGCTGCATATGAAACAGCGCTTCGCCGACATGGGCCTCAACGTTGCCGTCATCGAATCTGCCCCACCAATGAATAATATCAAACTTGGTCTGCCGGGGCGAGACAAAGAGATTGCTCAGGTATGTGAGTTGCTCACAAATATGGGAGCAGTTGGCATCCCGGTGTGGTGCTATAACTTTATGGCGGTCTTTGGCTGGCTACGTACATCAATGGGCATAGCGAGTCGGGGTGGGGCGCTCGTCACTGGCTACGATCACGAATTGATGGAGCAGGCTCCTCTCACCGAAGCGGGCGTCGTAAGCGAAGAGCAGCTCTGGGAGAACTTCGCTTACTTCCTTGAGCGCGTAGTGCCTGTAGCCGAGCAAGCTGGCGTTAAGATGGCGCTCCACCCGGACGATCCGCCAATCTCGCCCATCAGGGGTGTGGGAAGAATATTCACCAGTGTCGCAGCGTTCAAGCGTGCGCTGGCGCTTGTTCCCAGTGAGTATAATGGACTCACCTTTTGTCAGGGCACGTTCGCGACCATGGGTGAGCATATCCCTACGGCTATTCGTACCTTGCAGGAGCATATTCACTTTGTGCATTTCCGTGATATTCGTGGTACTGCCAGGCGCTTCGTCGAAACCTTCCATGACGATGGTCCGACGGATATGTTGGAGGCCATGCGCTGTTATCAAGAGATTGGTTTTAGTGGGGTTATGCGACCAGATCATGTCCCAACGCTTGAAGGCGATGCCAACGATACACCGGGTTATACAACGCGTGGACGCCTCTATGCTATCGGGTATATGCGTGGCCTTGCTGAGGTTGCACGAAAGCCGAATGCCTGACGCAAAGGTATCAGGGAGCTACATTTGAGACACCCAATCCTCCTGGATGCCATCAACGTGCTCCCTATAATGTCCTATGCTTGATCTGTGTGATATCGACCCCATCAACGATGCTGCGGTATTCTGTGTCAGGGCAAGTAGATGGACACCAGGGCCTCTTTGAGTGCAAATTCATCGGTGCCTAAAATCTTGATATGTTTCTTCTCTCTTGTAAAGGTAAAACCCTAAATCATCCCATCAGGAGTAAAGTCGGGGTGCACTTCTACGCTCTCGCGTGGCTTCGCGAGGTTATACAGATGCCAGTGCCAGTTCCAGAATTTGCCAACAGCTTTGCCCGGACGCTCTAGCCGCACCAGGAAGTTCTTGCGCAACATAGGCTTGCCACAGGTGGCTTCCCCATATTCGCTGAGTAGCCGTTCAATAAGGGGGGCAAATGCCTCTACCTCGCGCCCTTGCTGTAAGGAAGTAGCATTTGCCTCCGATTTGATCTTTATTGACGCAGCGTCACGCTGTGCCAGATGCCGCTGCGCGACTGCTTCGTCAAACCAGCTCATCCAGGCTCCCCCTGTACTAATATATCTTGCATACGTCTTGCATGCACAATAAACGATTGATCATCGATCTTAACATCATCATAGGTCAATGTCTGGCCTTGAGCAACGGAGCGCACCACCCGTGCACGTTCGGATACACCGAGAGGAAGCATACGTCCTGCTCTTGCCACATCAGCTCGCTCGATATTGCCGTGTACCATTGTACCACCAAGACCATCGATCACGTCGCCCTCTACCAGATCTCTCTTTGCAATGGTTGTTGTCTCCGCAACTGGCACCCCTCTGGCTGCTAACGTCGTCTGGTGGTAGAGCACAGCCTGAGCTACCGAAAGAGGCGTTTCGATATTTGCCAGATGATACGGACGATAGAGCGCCCAGTATGGGCCAGTCCCTAAACGCAGATAACGCAGGTCTTTCACGATCTTCGGCTGATCCGTCGTAAAAATGAGGAATACGCCGGGAGCGATGCCGCCGAGTGCATAGTCAACCACACCACGCTGATGCAGGATGCCTCCGTCTTCACGAGGGCAGAAGATTTGTGCAAGAGTATCAGGAGTGGCGGAAGGGCCATGCATACCACTGACATCGGGAACCAGCCCCGTCGCATTTGCCACAGCCGTCATCTCCACCATTGTCTTGGTACCGTCAACAAACGATGCCAGCATTTTCGGACTCATCTCCTGCAAGCGAGCCTTTTCTGAGAGTTGTTGTGCCGTCGCGCTGTGATCGAGTGGATTATTCTTCCCCTTGCCAGCCGCCACCACTTCGAAGCCAAGCGAAGTGGCAAAATCATATAACTCGGCAATGGCCCCAGGCTCATCGCCTGCTGCTGTGGTATAAATCACATTTGCACTATCGGCCATCTGCTTGAGCAGATATCCGATAGTAACATCTGTTTCCACATTGAGCATCACAACATGCCGCCGGGCAAGAATAGAGCGATATGCGACAAGTGCCCCAATTGATGGGATACCTGTCGCTTCCACAACAGCATCAACCGCCGTGATGGCTGTAACCAGGGATGCATTCGTTGTTACGACACGCTTTCCCGCCGCAATTGCCTCGTCGGCATAATGATGTGGGGCATCGGCGGGTAATATTACAAGAGCATCTTCTGACAGACCTATCGCGCGGAATGCTGAGATTGCGCGTTGCGGGTCAACATCGGCTGCCACTACGACATCCATGCCTTTCATCAAGCTTGTCTGGGCAATAAAGCCAGCCCCCATCTGACCGACGCCAACTAATCCTACCCGTATAGGTTGGCCTTCGCGTTGTCGTTGCTCAAGTGCTGCTGCAATATTCATTTACTTTTTCTCCACTCTTAGAATCTCGATAGTTGTTCCAACAGTAGGGATGTATTCTAATGATGGCTCTACAGAGATTGTTCCTGGAAGACTTGCAGTCGTCGCTGCATCGAAATGCACCACAACATGCCCCAGTTTCGCAAGATTTTCACTCGCTACATCTCCAATCGCGGTCAGGCGAAATCGTATCGGCTGCGGATCAAGGGCCTGCTCAGTCGCTGGCGGAATAAACTGGAGAATATCATCTACAGCTAAATGAGCTGCCAGGGAAGTTCCGTCGTGCACAAGAGAAACCTCACGCAGTTCAGCAGGGGCCATTGCTCCAAAGAAAATCAAGATACCATGGGGGAGAAATTCGGAAACCATCGGCCCTATCTCTCGAATAACGGCCCGGTATTTCAGCAATAGAGGCTCCTCGTTGATGGGTATCTCCACGTCAGAATGAGTAGCCATATACACCGTCCCTTCTGTATCGAGGAAAGAACCTCCGAAGGACGCGCAGTAAAATGGTGTGTCCTTCTTGCACCCTTCCTTCGGAGGTTTCTTGATGACGAAAACGATCTATTCAACGACAGTGATGTCTTCTGGTTTTACTCCTGAGACAAAGATCTTCTCGTTAATGAAGCTTATCAGAGGTCCCGATGGAGAACTTGGTTTGACATCGATTGTAGGCAACTTTTTCATTGGATATACCCCGATACGGGCGGTCCCACCACAGTCAATGATCACACAGGCAATTTGTTTTTCAGGAGCGGAAGAGCGGAAGCCATCGAAGACCTTCCCTCCAGATAGATCGGCAATGCGCTGAGCGACCGGGTGAATACCACCACCTGTTACACAGTAGATGAGATCCTTACCTGGTTGCGGCTTGACAAGCAAAGGGCCACCCCAACCGCCGCGTCCTTTGCTGATTTTCACCGTTTTGTACGCCATTGTATTTCTCCATTCATGTGGAGAGATGTGGATAGCACACCTCTCCAGATAAAGTCTAGTGGCCTGAATAGAGGCCAAAACTTGCGAAGTAAGCAAGGATGACTGCCACAGGCCCGGTAACCAGGCGCGATATCAACACGGCAGGAACACCGATCTCAGTGGTTTCCGGTTCTGCCTCGCCAAGGGCCAATCCGACAGGGATAAAGTCACAGCCGACCTGTGAATTGATGGCAAAGAGCGCGGGAAGCGAATATTGGGCTGGAATATGTCCCAGGCCGATCTCTACTCCCAGTAACGTTCCAACGATCTGCGCGATTACCGCTCCTGGGCCAAGAATGGGGGACAGGATAGGAATGGCGCAAATGATCGAAATGAGCAGTAATCCGAAGATATTCGATGCCAATGGAGAAACTGTATGCGCAATCAGGTTTCCAATCCCCGTGAAGAGGATGATACCAATGATCATGCTGATGAATGCCATGAAAGGCAATATATTGCGCAAGACCTGCTCAATGGTATCTCGCCCTGCCTGGTAGAGAATACCAACAACGTTGCCGACACCGCGCCCAACGACCTCAATAGACCTGATCACTACATTCATGTTATGCCTCCTCTCCGCTGGCTATGATCATTCCAACGTTCGTTTCAAGAACTGGCTCTGCAGCCGTATCGATATCTTCCTCACCTTCCGTAGCAGAGACTTTACGATTGGCCCACATGATGGCAGTAATGCGCTCAGTCAGGATGCCTCGTAAGAAGATGACAACCAGACCAACAAAGAAATAGCGCACCGCCAGTTCAGTGACATTCAGTCCAAGCTTTGTAATGCCAACCGCAATTCCCGCCCAGACGAAAATCTCGCCAGGGTTGGCATGAGGGAACAGACCAAGAATAGGATGCACAAAGGACACTGCCGAGTCATAAAATGCTGGCTTCTGTTTTTCTGGTAGAAAGCGCCCCATCGTGTATGCCATCGGGTTCGTAAGAAAAAAGACTGCCAGGAAAGGGAGAACGAGATAACGTAGGAACACATTGCGGCTACTGACCATCGCTACCTTGTCGATACGTTCAGGGCCGATAAAACGAATGAGCGCATTAACTGCAGTCATCAGGACGATAAGCAGGGGGACAATACCAGTAACCAGGCTAACGAATGTAGCCCCACCCTTCTGGAACATTCCGATAAAGCCTGTTGCAACGGCAACAAAGAATTGGAGTACAGGCATGAGGATCACCTCCACGTGATAGTCAACTTGAAAACCTCTGAGTAATCAATGGACAAAGCGGGAACGCAAAATATGTTCCTCATCATTAGAGAAACCTCGGAGGTCCTCTTGCGCCTGGATGATTGGTAAAAAGAGACACAAATTCCTCCTATGAAAAAGAGAATGAGGACAGAACTTAAACTATGGCTGAGGCTTTATCGAGGGCCTTTTGAAGGGCCTGAGCTGCTGCGCGTGCGGCCTCAATGACACGTGGTGAGACATCTGGAAGCGATAAAGGCTGTTCGCGCAGGAGATCGTCGATGGTGTAGCCTTCCAGTTGAGGTACAGGTTTCAGTCCAGCAAAGACTGTGAGACCCTGAAGGCGTTCAGCTTTGATGATATGGTGCGTTTGAGGATGAGCAACAAGAACGGCATAGATACGTCCACGATACATGCCCCCGGCCAGGCCGGTAGCGCAGACACCAAGTTTTCTTAATGCACCGATACGTTTGGAGAATCGCTGAGCTTGCCTATACGCCAGGCCCAACTGCACAAGCCAGACAGCCAGAGCAAGTACTGCTACCTCTTCGATTACCGACATGATGTTCCTCCTTCAGAAAACAGAGATACACCCTTGTATCTTTTTCAAGCAAAGCACAGATCAGCAAGTTCGCGCGATACTTCAAAAGGCTTATCAATCAGGCGCCTGGGAAGACCCAAAACAAACGAGAATGGATGCTGCCATGCCTCGTTTTTCAATCGTCGCGTCAAAGCGAAGCTCCGTTTCGGCAAATCGTGGCAATAGCACCACATGAGAATGGGTACAGGTTGCCTCAGGCTATACCCACAGTGATGACAAAGAGTTCGCTTTATGTATCCGGACGCGTAGACAAGAGTATGATCTGTTGCCTGTCCACAATGGATACAATCTAGTTCTACCTGGCAAGCTATCATTGCGATCTCCTAGAGAACCAGCCCGCTACGTTCCAAAAAGGCATCGTTGCAGAGCAAACCCATAGAAATGATGACGCCCGATCCTTCTCTCCGTGTGAAAAAGTTCGTACAACCAGACTACTAAGACAACGCTTGTAAAGCCCTGGTTTCTCCTGAGCAATTCACCTTTGTGCGAATTCGGTATTTTGTGCAAGTATAACCGGAAGAATATTGTCTGTCAAGTAGGCAACGATGCAATTTTCTAGATCGATTGCCTCTTGACGATTCTCTATGTGACATTGTAAAGTTGGTTACATGTGCATTTATGAAAATGTGTGTAATCAGGAAGGCTCTGTCTAAGATCACGAAAGGGTTCATACCATGCAACAGGCAAAGGTGCTGGTGCGTCATGAAGCCGGTCTTCACGCTCGACCAGCCGCACAGTTCGTCAAGCTCGCGAAACAATTTCAGAGTACCATTACTTTGACTGGCAATGGAAAAACAGTGAATGCGAAGAGTATCGTTCTTGTGCTCACCCTTGCCATCAATAAAGGGACAGAGGTCGAAGTGAAAGCTGAGGGGGAGGATGAGCACGAAGCACTCGCAGCTCTTGTAGAGGTGATCGAGGGGAATTTTGTCGAAATGTAATCTTGGGGCGGGCTTATTTCATCGCGCCCCTACGCTTTCTAGCCATATTACATCTAGAAAGCGTAGGGGCGCGATGAAATAAGCCCGCACTGGATTTATTTATCTATACCCTAATAATTGCCATTTCCAATATTTGCTACAAAGATTATCGAAGTTGTGGAACTACTTCCTCACTCGCCATGTATTGCAAAATGGCACGAGTACAATGCTCATCGGTAATCAGTGCATTCACGATGCCAGTTCGCAATGCTCCAATGATTGCCTCCACCTTGGCCGTGCCAGCCGCAACGGCGATAACCAGGGGGACACGACGCAAGGCATCAAAAGATACCGTTATGGTACGATCCAACATCTCGTGAACACATACTTCACCATTGATGTTAAAATAGATGCCACAGATGTCACCCACTGCTCCCTGCTTGCGAATTTCCTGGAGCTCGTTTGTACCCAGATATCCTGCTCGGAAGAGGCCTGAGGCTTCTGGGCTGGCACCTCCGATACCCACTAAGGCGATATCCATTTGCTCCATTACCTGGAATGTGCGATGAATACTGCGTTCCTCCAATAAACCATCTCGTATCACACTATTCGTCACCAGCAAAGGGGCATGAATATACGAGCAGCGTCCGCCATAGGCATCCGCCAGGCGTCGTGCAATCTCCGGCCCATTGATATCAGGCATCGACGGTGTATCCACGCTTCCCATCAATTGAACGATGTTGAGCGGCAAGCGTCGACGTGGTCGCAAAACCTTGAGCATTTCAAACATAGAGGTTCCCCACGAAATGCCTACAGTACGAGGAACCTCTTGCTCTTCATACGCCTCCTGAATACGCCGATCTACATAACGAGCAGCTAATGCTCCTACAAAGCTCAAAACAGGATCGTCAGTTGATGAGCTGATCAAAACCTGAGCATCCTGTACAGGAAATTTTTGCAGAAATTCAGTCCGCAGTGCCGTAGAGGTTCGTAGAGGATAATGAACATGAATATCAACTAAGCCCAGCTCTCGCGAACGGGTAAGTAAACGTGATACTCCCGAACGAGAGACGCCAATGGCTTTGGCAATCTGATCTTGTGTCTGATTTTCTTCATAGTAAAGACTTGCAACCTCACCAAGAAGATACAAATCATCGCTCTCTTGCATATCTATTAATCCTTTAGTGATAGATCTAACATTTCTATCTGCCTCTGTCGTCGTGACTCTAATGGTTACATACTGCACAATTGTGCAATCTTGAGAGTAATTGTAAGAGTCATTCCAATACTTGTCAACACTTTACTTCTCTTTTCATTCACCCAAAACCTTGACAATCTACCCAAAGAAAGTTATTATTATCAACATCAGTGAACAATTTTTCAGGAATTGCACAAAGGTGCGGATTTCTCAATACTGTTGACACCCTTTTGTGTCATTTGCGTGGTAAAGCGGTAAAAAGACAGTATCGCACCGCCTGGCAATTTTTCAAGTACAACCTTTCATCACGGCTTTTCAAGCCTGCTTCCAAAGAAGGAGGTTAGTTATGTCTGAGCGTCCCCCCGAGCTATCTATGGAACAGTTGCGTTCTCTTTTAAAAACGATGTATCGTATTCGCGCCTTTGAAGAAAAAGTTGACGAATTATTCATGCGTGGGGAAGTTCATGGAACGACGCATCTTTCCATCGGCGAAGAAGCTACCGCTGCTGGAGCATTAATTGCCCTGCGCCCTGACGATTATATTACCAGTACTCATCGTGGTCACGGCCATTGTATTGCAAAAGGGGCTGATCTGAACCTTATGCTGGCAGAGTTATTGGGCAAAGAGACGGGATATTGCCGGGGGCGCGGTGGCTCAATGCATATTGCAGATGTGCAGGCGGGCAATCTGGGTGCCAATGGCGTTGTAGGTGGGGGTATTCCAATCGCAACGGGTGTAGGATTGAGCATTAAGCTCCGCAAACAGGATGCCGTCTGTCTCTGCTTCTTTGGCGATGGTGCATCCAACGAAGGCACCTTTCATGAAGCCATCAATATGGCTGCAATCTGGGATCTTCCCGTTATTTTTGTGTGTGAAAACAATCAGTATGGCATGTCCATGTCCACCAGCCGTTCTATGCGCAATGAAAGCATTGCTCAACGTGCAACTGCCTATGGCATCCCTGGCACTCAGGTGGATGGTAATGACATCTTCGCCGTCTATGAAGCTGTTTACCAGGCCGCTCAACGTGCTCGCGCAGGAGAGGGACCCACCCTCATTGAGTCGTACACGTATCGTTACAAAGGGCATTCGAAAAGTGATCAGAACCGTTACCGTACACGTGATGAGATCCGCTCGTGGCAAAAGCGCGATCCCATTCATATCTTCGCCACCTATCTGATAGAGCATGCTATACATGATCAACAAACAATCAAACAAGAAGAGGCGGCGGCTTATCAGGCAATAGAAGATGCTTACCAGTTCGCCGTGAGTAGCCCTGATCCCAATCCTGATGAACTACTCGAAGGAGTCTACGCATGACTGTTTCTTCACACCCTTCAAATATCCCTTTGCAAGAGAGTGCGGGCACATCGTCCGAACCGACATTACAGGAAATGACCTACGCAGAGGCGGTTCGTGCCGCTTTACGAGAAGAAATGCTCAAAGATCCGCGTATGTTCTTAATGGGAGAGGACATCGGTATCTATGGTGGTGCGTTTGGAGTTACACGTGGACTTTTTGAGGAATTTGGCGAAGAACGCGTTCGCGATACACCTATCTCCGAAGCTGGGATTGCCGGATGTGCCATTGGCGCAGCATTGACTGGTATGCGACCTGTCGCTGAGTTTCAGTTCAGCGATTTTGCTGCCATTGCGATGGACCAGATCGTCAACCAGGGAGCAAAGCTGCGTTTCATGTTTGGTGGCAAGGCGGAAGTCCCTGTTGTTTTCCGTGCTCCTCTTGGCTCTGGTACAGGAGCTGCTGCTCAGCACTCACAAAGCCTGGAGGCCTGGTTTGCACATGTACCAGGACTTAAAGTTGTTTTACCATCAACGCCAGCCGATGCCAAGGGTCTCCTTACAGCCTCTATCCGTGACCTCAATCCTGTGATCTTTTTTGAGCACAAGGTGCTTTATAAGCAAAAAGGTATGGTGCCGACTGGTGAGTGGGAGATACCCCTCGGTCAGGCGGATATCAAGCGACCAGGAAAAGACCTGACTATCATCGCCCTCTCTATCTCAGTACCTAAGGCGCTGGCGGCAGCCGGTCGCTTAGCTCAGGAAGGGATTGAGGCTGAAGTCATTGATCCCCGCACCTTGCGCCCACTGGATGAAGCCACACTCGTCGCTTCGGTCCGTAAGACTGGTCATGTGCTCATCGTGCATGAAGCTGTCCTTACTGGCGGATTTGGTGGTGAAATTGCAGCTCGTCTTGCTAGCAGCGAGGCATTTTATTACCTGGATGCACCAATCAAACGGTTGGGGGGTGCCGAGATCCCAATTCCATATAATCCAGTACTTGAAAAACTCGCGACGCCGCAAGAGAACGATATTTACCAGGCTGCTCTCAATCTCGTGCGCAAACAAGCAAAATAGTGCGTGACGTTTTGTAGGAGACACCAACGATGGAAAAAGTCCTGGCAATGCCTAAGCTGGGCATGACAATGACCGAGGGAACTGTCTTGCAATGGCTGTATAAAGAAGGTGATCTGGTAGAAAAAGATGAAGCACTTGTTGAGGTCATGACCGATAAAGTGAATATGGAGGTGGAGGCTCCTTTTAGTGGTCAACTCCTCCGTATCCTGGCACAGGAGGGAGACGTACTTCCCGTTGGTGCTCCGATGGCCCTTTTCGTTGATGAGACGACCGAGGCATCTTCCCTCATCTCTGTAAACAGAGCGGCAGTCACTGCTTTGGCCGCCTCTACATCCATTGCTTCTTCTGATGGTGTTCCAGCAGGGAATGTAGCGCTCTTAGATCTTCCTGCTGCGAGTACACCTGTTGCAGGCACTCCAGCCGCGAAGCGTGAGGCGGCTCTTCATGGGATTGAGCTGCAAGCAGTTGTACAGGCTGGAGCGATTCCTCCTTTACATCTGCAAGATGTGCTCGCATACATGCAGAAGCAGCAACCTCCAGAGATACGTGCTACGCCGATCGCCCAGAAGATTGCGCATGAGCACCAGGTCAACCTCGTCGAGGTGGCAATGAACAAGCAGGGGAAAAAGATCACGCGGGCCGATGTCGAAGCTCATCTGGTTACTATCCCACCAGCCACCAACGGCAAGTCATCTCCCAATGAAGAGGCTCAGCAGGTAAGTGAGGGTATTGCGAATAGCTTTTCAGAACATGCAAATGCGCAAAGTGAGCTTATTCCACTTTCACCCGTACGGCGTCTCATTGGGCAGCGCATGATCGCAAGTATTACCACTGCTCCACACATCTACCTGGACACAGAAATAGACATGTTGGAGATCGAACGTGCGCGTCAACGGATGGATCATCATTTACAGAAACAGGGAGAGCCGGTTCCTTCCGTGACTGCTTTCCTGATAAGAGCCATCGCGGCAACCTTGCTACGCCATCCCGAAGTTAATGCGACATTCGAGCCAGGAGCGTTACAGGGAAAGGACGCCATCCGTCGTTGGCGTGTCGTTAATATTGGCGTCGCCGTTGATACAGAGCAGGCTTTGCTTACACCTGTTATCAAAAATGCTCATTTGCAAACCGTGTCGGGCCTGGCGAGTGAGCTACGTCGTCTCAGTCAGGCGGCGCGTCATGGTGGACTCAAGCCCGATGATCTGGCCGAGGCGACCTTTACGATCTCCAATCTGGGTATGTATGGCATAGATACCTTTCACGCCATTATCGCGCCGGGTCAGGGTGCCATCCTTGCTGTTGGTAAGACCACAAAGCGTAATGTCGTAATCGAAGACGCTCAGGGAGAGCATCTTGAGATCCGTCCGATCATGAAGGTTTCGTTGTCAGCAGATCACCGTATAATAGATGGTGCTGCGGGTAGTCGCTTCTTACAACAGCTCAAAACGTTCCTGGAAAACCCTTATCTGTTATTGTAATTCTGACATGGAACCTGCGTAAGGATCACGTTTACGGCGTCCCCGTCCCGAAACAGAACATTAAAAAGAAGTGAGGGTCGTTATGGTAGTTACCTTGCATGGTATTCCAGCAGCTCCCGGAATAGTCGTAGGAAGTTGTATTCTTTACAATTCCAGGCCACCTCTAGTGCCACAAGAAACTATTCTGCCAGAGTCGCTGGCCGCCGAAAGGATGCGACTTACAAAGGCGATAGAAGAGGCCGCAATAGAGGTCAAACAACTGTATGAGCAGGTATACGTCAAATTTGGGAAAGAAGAGGCAGCAATCTTCGAAGCTCATCTTATGATCTTAGAAGATGAAACATTATTGGCAGGTGCTTATCAGCGCATGGAAGAAAAGCTAATGAACGCTGAAAAAGCGCTCTGGGATACAGCCGAGGAGTTCGTGGAAATTATGGCGGGTCTCAGCGACAGCTATTTTCAGGCACGGGCTACCGACATTGACGATATTCGCTTGCGCATCATTTCTCATTTACAGGGACGCCCTCATAATGCGTTAGACCATTTAACGCGCCCTGTCATCATCGCTGCGCACGATTTAATGCCCTCGGAGACAGCGGGACTAAATCGTGAGATGGTTCTTGGATTAATTACCGAGCAAGGCGGGCCTACTTCACATACCGCCATTCTTGCCCGACAACTCGGTATCCCTGCTATTGTTGGGGTTGCTGGCCTCATTCCTACTCTTTATACCACCGAGCATCTTAGCATCACGGTAGCACTGGACGGTAGCACTGGAACCATTATAATTAATCCAGATCGGGAGGACGTTGCTCAGTATCAGTTGATGCAGGAAACCTATCGTCAACAGCAAACGCAGTTACAGACGCTGCGCACCCTTGCCGCTCGCACGCCCGATGGTTTCACAATCGAAATGGCGGCAAACATAGGACGCTATCAAGATGCTGGCCCTGCGGTTGAAGCCGGTGCCGAAGGTGTCGGACTCTTCCGCACCGAGTTTCTCTTCCTGGATCGTCGCGATCCTCCTACGGAAGAAGAGCAAATGGCAGCCTATCATCACGTCCTGGAAGCGTTTGATGGCAAGCAGGTTATTGTGAGAACGCTCGATATTGGCGGCGACAAAAGTATTCCTTATCTACCACAGATGCAAGAAAATAATCCGTTTTTAGGTCTGCGCGGTATTCGACTCTGCCTGCATGAAAAATATCTGCACCTCTTCCAAACCCAACTACGTGCACTTTTACGGGCAGCCGGGCAGAGTTCCACCCCATTATGGATTATGTTTCCTATGGTCTGTGACGTGCGTGAGGTACGTAAAGCAAAAGCGTTACTCATGGAGATCGAGTCAGAGTTGCTGCTTGAAGGAAAGTTAAAGGGGGCCATGCATGAGAAGATACGTATAGGTATTATGGTTGAGACACCTGCTGCCGCCTTGCAGATCGATATTCTCGCCAGGGAAGCAGATTTCTTCAGCATCGGAACCAACGATTTAGCCCAATATACGTTGGCCAGTGACCGTATGAATGCCAATCTCGCTGATCTGCACCAGCCCTTCCATCCCGCCGTCATGCGTTCCATCGAGCATATTATTTCCACCGCTCATAGGGAGCAACGCTGGGTTGGTATGTGTGGAGAGATGGCGGGTGATCCGCGTGCAACAAGCTTTTTGCTGGGATTGGGCATCAACGAGCTAAGTATGGAGTCCAACTCGTTCAACAGAGTCAAGCAAGTCATACGCAACACTACCATCAGTCAGGCCCGAGAACTGGTTCAGCGTGTGCTGCAAGCTGAAAGCGCTGAGGAGGTGGAAAGCATACTCATTTCGCAGAGTGAATGACTATAAATAGTGATGCCGGATTAATCTCTCTGCATGAAAAAGATCGTAAGCCGTCGTCACTTTCAGGTTGGTCGAGTTTCCCTCGACAACTGCCACTGCATAACCGAAATGCTCAAGAACGGAAGCTGTGTCAGTCCCCTGCATCTGTTCTCTTTCGGCCTGATCATATGCTTGTAAGAGTAATGATGCATGAAATGCCTGTGGGGTCTGTGCTTTCCAGATTTGATCGCCCTGAGAGAATCCTTGCTGAATATTCCGTTGTTCACCAATCACTTGAACAATACGCTCTTCATCTTCCAATGGGACAGCCAGGATTGCACCTCCCACGTCGCGAGCTTTTTCTATAATCTGATTCACCTGTGTCACAGAGATAAGAGGACGTGCTCCATCATGGATAAGAACGATCTCGATCTCGCCAGTTTCAATACGTTTGCGGAGGAATTGAAGCGCACTGTATTCCGATGCATGACGGGTATCTCCACCACGAATTACGTGTTGTACCTTCCTGCATTGAGCATGTTGTACCAATTTACTCAATTGCTCTTTCTCCTTTGCAGCTCCCACCAGGAGAATTTCGTCGACTACAGGGCAACGATCAAACACTTTTACGGAATAAAGAAATAATGGTTGCCCTTCTATAGGCAGCAGGATCTTATTCAACTGATGTCCAACTCTTTTTCCTTGTCCCGCACACAAAACAACAGAGACCACGCGTTGCAATATATTTTGTTTCTCTCCCACAGCTCACCTCTGTGCATATTTGCTATTTTGTGCAATTATAGCGTAGAAAATATGATGGTGTCAACGTAAGAAAGGGATGTGAATAGAAAAAGAGAACAGCTTATGGTAAAATGGAGGAGTCACTATTTGCACATGATTTATCTGGAGGAGAATGAATGAAGAGAGTAAAAAGTCCCCTGGATACTTTTTTTCGTGAAGAGAAAGAAGGTGGAGTAGAAAGGCTGATTATGCTCAGTGATGGCATTTTTGCCATTGCGATGACGCTGCTGGTCCTGGATATCAAACTTCCCGATGACCTCATAAAAATCGAGGAAACATGTAACAAGCATCTCTGTGTTGATCCTGGCACCTTTCACCAGGCTCTCCTGGGACTCTTCTGGCTCACCGTCTTTTATGGGCTGACCTTTTTTGTCATTGCCAATTATTGGAGAGCAAATCGGCGTCTCATGCATCTCATCGAGCGGGTCGACTCCCGTTTTATTTCCCTCTCGCTTCTCTTTCTCGGTCTGATCGCCCTTTTCCCAGCAGCAATGAGCTTACAAAGCGTTTTTGGAGGCCACCCTGAAGCAACCATGATCTATATCCTTGTACTGGCATCATGTGGCTTTTCGATGCAGACATTATGGGTGTATGCTCTCTGGAATCATCGATTGGTCAATATAGAGATAGACCGAACAACGCTTATCTTCAGATCAATCTATCAACTCATTTTTCCCATCTATATCTGTCTGACGTTGCTGCTCTTCTTTGTGCCGGCAGTCTGGACCACTCCATCCCTTGTTTTTATCGCATGGCCTCCTCTTCCATTTTTAGAAAGGCTTGCCAGGTTTCTATATGAACGGCAGATGAGACGTCACCAGAAAGAACTCCCTGGAAAGGCAGAAAAAGCCTGGGCACGATCAAGAAACTCAACCATCTCCCCATAGTGAGGTCGCCCTTCAAGGAAATCGCCAGGGAGCTACAGCCAAATCAGCCCTTGAGTGAGTGTTCAACAATGGTGGGTAAGATGATGGGTGATGGATAGTGTTTTCTTCAGCACATCCTTCTATACTTACAGCAGGAAAGATGATTGCTTATGGTATGTTGGATGGTAGAGAGCTAGCATCCAACATACCATGGAGTATTCACATGTGTTCCTCTTAAAAGGAGATTTCATCTGATGAGCACACTCACCACACAAGATGGCACCAGCATTTATTACAAGGAGGTCCGACCATGTCATCCAACCCTATGACGAACTTGCAGCAGCCGATCGACGAGCTTGCAGGTAAACTCAAGCGCACCGTACTCCAGCACAAAGCATCCTCAATTCCCGGAAGGGAGATCGTGCAGGTGCTCACCGAGATCCCTGCTGGCGTCGAGTCGGGCTGGCACATGCATCCAGGTGAGGAGGTTGGGTATATCATGGCCGGGACGGTGGAAATGATGATCCAGGGACAGTCCACCCTTACATTGCATACCGGCGACCCCTTCCTCATACCTCCCCGCACGCCTCACAATGCGCTGGATCTTGGTCCCGAGACGGGCCGGATGCTCTCCACCTACATCGTCGAAGTGGGGCAGCCGCTGGCGACATTCACCAACTGACTATCCATAGAGAAAGATGATCTGGACGCGTAACACGCCGAATTAGCAAATCTTCGATCATCTTGCGCGTAGGATGGTGACGAACACATGAATAATCTTGCTTAGATAGCACGAATGCTTCCCCTACATCAGGGGGAGCATTCGTGCTATCAGGTTGCATCTTCATCACATAACAATCTAATGGTGTACGGGTGCCATTTATAAACCCGCGTGCACCCTCATCGCATCTCTTAAATGAACGTCAACAATGTCTTAGTGGCTTTTTTGCGATGCAGCTATAATAAGTTTGACGACATCCTGAGGATGAGAAACGGGGGATGCATGGCTGGATGGAACCTCATAGGCTTTCGCACCTATTCTCCGAGCCATAAAACGCTCAGCATCGGGATTAATCATCCTGTCATACATAGAGATCAGGCACCAGGAAGGTACCTGTTTCCAGGCAGGAGTTCCTGATGGTGTGCTGAAACACGCAGGCACGATGGGCTTTTGGACCACTGCCAGCGCACGAGCTTCGTCTTTTCCTACGTCTTGCAAGAAATTATCAGGAAAGGCTACCGGATCAACCCAGATATATCCTTTCCGATACGAAGGAATAACATGGCTGGACCCTGGTGGTGTAGAGAATTTGGAGGCGATATCGACGATGCTTTCACCTGCCTCTGGGGCAAATGCGGTTGTGTAGACAAGGCTGAGGAGGTTGGGAGCACCTACTCCAACATTGGTGATAATGGCTCCTCCATAGGAATGACCAACCAGGATTGTTGGGCCAGTGAGAGATGCAAACGCCTGTCGTGCTACATCAATGTCATCCTGTAGAGATGACAAGGGAATCTCAGGGGCCAGTACATTATATCCTTTCTCCTGCAATGGCGTGATCACCTTGCTCCAACTGGAGGCATCTGCATAGGCTCCATGGATGAGCAAAACGTTGATACCTGCCCCAGAGAGCTTGTTTTCGGTTAGAGATTGGGTGCTTGCGGCGTGGGCTGAGAGCACATTTTGACCCAGAAATGCCGTTGCGGCGGCTCCGGCTCCCAGGGTTTTACAAAAATCGCGGCGAGTAGTGCTCGAAATATGTTTGAACATGAATGGCTCCTCTCAAACTATGTAGAGTCAGATACTATTACAGTACGTCGCATGAAAAGCAGGAGAAACGCCTGAGATCGCCTGGAGGTGGCGTTTCTCTACAGGGTCATCGGTCGTTGAACCTTGCGACCGAACATTGCTACCTCTAGGACTTCAAGAAAGATAACAGATCTTCATTGAACTCGTCCTTGTGCGTAGTGGGAAGCAGGTGGGGGGCTCCCGGATAGATTTTCAGCGTTGCATCTTTGACGATCTTGGAAGAGAGCAGAGCCGAGTCGGCAATCGGCACGAGCTGATCGTCGCCACCGTGGATAATCAGGGTCGGAATGTCGAATTTCTTAAGGTCTTCGGTGAAGTCTGTCTCGGAGAAAGCTTTGATGCAATCGAAGACACCTTTGAGACCGGCCTGCATCGACCACAGCCAGAAAATGTCCAGCAGACCTTGTGATATGTTGGAGCCAGGCCTGTTGGCACCATAGAACGCTGCACTGACATCCTTGTAGAACTGTGAGCGGTCCGCTGTGACGCCTGCACGACTCTGGTCGAACGCTTCAATGGGCATGCCGCCTGGATTAGCAGCCGTCTTGAGCATGAGTGGTGGGATCGCGTCCACCAGCATAACTTTCGCGAGGCGCGAGGTGCCGTAGCGACCAATGTAGCGGGTTACTTCTCCACCGCCTGCCGAATGACCAACCAGTAGTGCATCGTGTAGATCGAGTGTGTTGAAGAGTTCGGCCAGATCGTCCGCGTAGGTATCCATATCATTGCCGTTACCGGGCTGACTGGACCGCCCATGACCGCGACGATCGTGGGCAATAGCGCGGTAACCATGAGAGGCGACGAAGAACATCTGGTCGTCCCACGCGTCAGCGTTGAGCGGCCAGCCATGACTAAATACGACAGGCTGTCCGGTGCCCCAGTCCTTGTAATAAATAGTAGTGCCATCTTGTGTGGTAAGTGTGCCCATAGGATGGATCTCCATTCTTGATGACTCCAGGCGTATGCCTGGAGGTGATGGTAGTTGCTGTTTCAGACCCTCTTCTTGCAACATGTCTTAGCAACTGCTGTAAGTATAGAAGGATGCACGAAAGAAAACACTATCCATCACCGACCATCTCACCTATCATCTCACCTATCATCTTACCCACACCGAGCGTCAGCAAAAGGTTCTTCCTAAGCCAGCAATCTGCTATACTAAAGGCTGAGCTGCGAAATAGCGGGAAGGAGACGACGCGTGAAGAGATCTTCATATCGAGAGCGAGATTATGCCTTCGGTCAGCAGATGCTGACACGACGCATGGCGACCGGACTGACTCAAGCGGGATTGGCAGATCTGCTTGGAGTCTCCCGACATGCGGTTGGCGGGTGGGAGTCTGGTCAGAGTTATCCCACAGCCGATCGTCTCAAAGCCTTCATTGGTCTGTGTCTCCAGCAACACGTTTTTACGGCGGGCAATGAGGTTGAGGAGATCCGCGCACTCTGGCGTGCGGCGCACCAGAAGGTGTTATTGGATGATCTGTGGCTACAAGAGTTGCTCAGTCAGCAGGCTTCCCAGCGGGTCGAAGTCGTGGATGAGCCATCTCGTGATACCAACCGTGCCATTACTCCGTTCTCTGAGAGTGAACCCCAGGTGGATTGGGGCGATGCATTGGATGTGCCGACCTTCTATGGACGCGAGGAGGAGTTGGCTCGACTCTCGCGCTGGGTGGTCGAGGAGCGCTGTCGGTTGGTGAGTGTACTGGGAATGGGTGGTATCGGCAAATCGGCACTTGCGGTTACGTTGATGCGTCAGATCGCGGTGCAGTTTGAGGTTGTGATCTGGCGGTCATTACGTGATGCCCTTGCCTGCGCAACGCTGCTCGATGGGTGCCTCCAGGTGCTGGCTCCGCACCTGTTGCTGGAGAGACCCGCTTCCCTGGAAGGACGCCTTAATCTGCTGATGGAGCAGGTACGTGCCCGGCGTGTGCTGCTCGTGCTGGACAATCTGGAGATGATATTGGAGGAAGGTGATGGCATGGGTGGCATGCGTGCGGGCTTTGAAGGCTATGCATGGTTGTTGCGACGGATGGGGGAGACCAGGCATCAGAGTTGTCTGTTGCTCACCAGTCGGGAGAAGCCGGTGGATCTGGTGCCAATGGAAGGCAGCCGTTCACCAGTCCGTGCGTTGCGGCTTGCGGGATTGGATGCGCATGCAGGGGTTCAGGTTCTGGCGGAGAGAGATGTGGTGAGTGTTCTGCACCACCGGACACGCCTGGTTGAGACGTACCAGGGCAACCCATTAGCTTTAAAGATCGTGGCGCAGACCATTATGGAACTCTTCGGAGGCGAGATCACCCCGTTCCTGGAGCAGGGCGCGATCGTTTTTGGAGGCGTGCGGGAACTGCTAGACGAGCAATTTGAGCGCCTCTCGGCCCTTGAGCAGACGGTGTTCTTCTGGCTTGCTATCCTGCGCGAGCCGGTGAGTCTGGAAGAACTGCTGGCAGTTCTAAACACACCAGGGGTTGCTATGGATGTGCTGGAAGCCCTTGACCGATTGCGCCGCCGCAGCATAATCGAGCAGGGGCAACGTGCGGGAAGCTTCACGTTGCAGTCGGTGGTGCTGGAATATGCGACGGCGCGGCTCATCGCAGAGGTGGCAGGCGAGATCGAGCAGGGGCATCTTGTGCGCATCATCGAGTACGGGTTGTGCCTGGCTCAGGTGAAGGAATATCTACGCAAGGCCCAGGAGCATTTGCTTGTGGTTCCCCTGCTGGCCCTGTTGCAGAGTACGTCTCTGGGGCACACCGATGTGGAAGCGAGGTTGCTCTCTTTGCTCGACCATCTGCGTGATTGGGACCAGAGATCCCAGGGGTATGGACCTGCCAACCTGGTGGCGCTACTGGGTGTGCTGCGGGGAGACTTGCGGGGCCTCAATCTCTCACGTCTTTCACTATGTAGAGTCTCTCTACAAGGCGTCCAGATGCAAGATGCAAATCTTTCGGGAGCGGCTTTCCAGGACAGCTTTTTTACCCAGCCCCTCGATGCCATTGAGGGCATCATCATCAGCGGGAACGGACGGTATTGGGCTGCTGTGAGCTTGCAAGGGCGCGTGTGGGTATGGGCACATGCAGGGCAGGTTCTCCATCGAGCCTGGCGGGCCCCCATCACTGTCGCGATTACTCTTGCTTTCAGTCCGGATGGACATATCCGAGCCAGTGGGGGTTGGGATAATACGGTCAAGCTGTGGGATGTCGAGAGTGGTATATTGCTCTGGACCGGCCAACACATTGGAAGCATTACCTGTGTGGCTTTTGCTCCTGATGGGCATCTGCTCGCCAGCAGCGGAGGCGATACACCACTCATTCAGTTATGGGATTCCCACAGTGGTACAAACGTGCAGACGCTGATTGGTGAGGGTGGTATAGTGTTCTCACTGGTTTGGAGTCCCGATGGCAGGTTGCTTGCCTGTGGCTGCTCCGATGGGAGTATCTGTGTGTGGGAGCCACAGGAGGCCGAGGTTGGTGCCCACAAGCATCTATTTATGGGACATGCCCATTGGGTGACAGGATTGGCTTTCTCTCCCGATGGCACACAACTGGCGAGCGGGAGCTTTGATGGCACCGTCAAACTATGGAATATAGACAGCGGAGACTGTCGCCAGACGTTCGTGGGGCATACTGATCGTGTGACAGGGGTAGCCTGGAGTTCGGATGGATGCACTCTGGCCACTTGTGGTTTTGATCAAACGATCAGGCTCTGGGACATCAAAGAGGGAAGATTACGGGCGATCCTGCATGGGCATCGCACGCTCGTCTCTACTATTGCCTTCACTCCTGACAGTCGCACCCTGCTCAGTGGAGGCAACGATGGCACTCTGTGGGTATGGGATGTGCAGAGTGGACAGAACCTGCGCATCATTGGGGGGTACACAACTTCCCTTGAAGATATTGCTTGGAGTCCGAATGGTACACAATTAGCCAGTTGCGGGGCAAATGCACTGGTGATGATCTGGGGCGGCGCCAAGATGGCGTCACCTTTTGTGTTGCGTGCTGCGCATCGTTGGACTATACAAGGGGTGGCCTGGAGTCCCGATGGGAGTTTGTTGGCATGTTCAGGGTATGACGGCATCGTGGTGTGGGATACGGCTACTCACGTTCGTCTATACGTGCTACAAGACGCCGATACTATATTCATGGGCATAGCCTGGAGTCCCGATGGGCACTCCCTGGCATGTGGGAATTACTTGAGCGGAGTGCGGGTGTGGAATATGAGAACGCGCACATATCACTGGGTTGGGCAGTCACCTCAGACGTTCATCCGGCAGGTGGCATGGAATCCGGATGGGACGCAGCTGGTTGGTGGAGGCGATGACGGCTCTTTGTATGTATGGGATAGCAGGGATGGCACATTGCAGCAGCATCTGACAGGACACAATGGAGCCGTCATGAGGGTGGTCTGGAGTCCCGATGGGAGGCTGTTTGCCTCTGTGGGTGGTGGTAGAGAAGACGGGGAACTCTTCGTGTGGGAGGCGCATAGCGGGGAACGAAAGCGTATTATGGTTGGGCATCCTGCGCTGGTCTATGCAGTGGCCTGGAGTGCGGATGGAGAGGTGGTGATGAGTGGAGGCAGTGATGGTAAGGTGCGCTGGTGGGAGGTTCGTAGCGGAGCATGCGTGCGAGTGCGAGAGGCGCATCAAGGGACTATTTATGCGCTCAGGGTTAGTCCGGATGGAACGAAGCTGGCCAGTTGTGGGGATGATGGAGCGATTGTGCTGTGGGATATACAAAGTGGGGAGCGGCTCCAGACCTTGCGGCAAGATCGCCCTTATGAGCGGCTCAATATCACGGGGATCGAGGGCGTGACTGAAGCACAAAAGGCGTCACTATATGCTCTGGGGGCGTTCGAGGATGCAAGCATTGGAGGGTAAATGAGTATTTTTGTCGATAAAAGAGGGATGACGGTGTGCTCCACATCAGCGCATAGTTTATCTGCACTCAAGGAAGCAGGCACCTCTCAATTGTGAGAATGAGAAGTCCTTGCCCTTCTAGGCGTGGGGAGATGTTATCATTTCTTCGAACGCCCCCAGGGCACGTAGCGAGGCCTTTTGTGTGGCGGAGAGACCCTCAATTCCCGTGATATTGAGTCGTTCGTAGGGGCGATCTTGCCGCAGAGTCTGGAGCCGCTCCCCACTTTGTATATCCCACAACATAATCGCTCCATCATCCCCACAACTGGCCAGTTCCGTTCCATTCGGATTTACTTTGAGCGCATGCACCGATCCCTGATGTGCCTCTTGAACCCGTACGCATGCTCCGCTACGAACCTCCCACCAGCGCACTTTGCCATCACTGCCTCCACTCATTACCACCTCTCCATCCGCACTCCAGGTTACCGCAAAGATCACTCCTGGATGCTCCACCAGAGTTTGCACACACTCTCCACTCTGTGCATCCCACACAAAGAGTTCTCCACCTTCTCTGCTTTCACCACCTGCCGAGGCTAACCACTTCCCATCGGGACTCCAGGCCACACACATGACAACCCCACTGTGTCCCACGAATTTTTGCTGCTGTGTGCCATTCTTGCTATCCCACATATACACGTACCCATCATCGCCCCCACCAACCAGCTGCGTCCCATCTGGACTCCACGCCACGCGACGGATGCGGGTTGATTGTGCCTGCCCAATCCAGCGATGGCCAGGTACTGTCATATCCCACACATGTACTCCACTGAGATAGCTGCCACACGCCAGGAAGTGTCCATCGGGACTCCAGGCTATACCCTGAAAGACGGTGTCATACGAGGCTGGGTCTTGCAACACTTGCAAGCACACGCCTGTAGCCGTGTCCCATAATCTGATATTGTCATATCCTGCGCTGGCTAGCTGTTGTCCATTCGGACTCCACACTACCCCTTGCACATTCCAATAGTGTCCACGCAACACTTTGGGCAATATCATCTTGTCTCTATTCCAGAGTGTCACCAATGTATTTGCGCTACCACTGGCCAGTTGGGTGCCATCGGGACTCCAGTCAATATCGAAGAGGGAAGGGATGTAACCTCCAAATATGCGAAGGCACTGCCTACTTTCTGCATCCCACACCCGTAAGGTACCATCGTTACTACCGCTGAGTAAATAGCGGCTATCGGGCATAAATCTCAGGCCGTATATTACAGCCGTATGCCCTTGCAATACTGCCCGCAGACTCCCATCTTCGTCATTCCATAATCTGATTGTGTGATCAAAGCTGCCGCTGGCAAAGATCCGCCCATCTGGACTCCACGTTACACGCATCACCCGGTCTGTGTGTCCTACCAGCGTATGTAAACAGTGTCCGCTTTCGAGGTTCCAGACTTTAACTGTGCCATCAAAGCTCGCACTCGCGAGTTTTGTGCTATTGGGTGCGAAGGCTACCCCTGTCACCGGATGGGTATGTTCTGCGAGCAATTGCACAGAGGTATTGGGTTTTGCCTCCTGTGGCTTCCACACCCAGATGTTCCCATCGGAGCAACCACCAGCGATCCTCTTCCCATCGGGACTCCAGGTCAGTGAGTACACCGGGCTACCTGGACCTGTTAGTGTCTGCATATGCAAGCCGCTCTGAGTATCCCATAACTGAACGAGGGTATTTCCTCCACCACTGGCAAGGAGATGTCCATCAGGAGAAAAAGCTACACCATTGATACCTCCGGTTTGCTCGTTTGCCCAGAGCAGGGTACCACTCGCGACATCCCACAGCTTGACTGTATTATCCCAACTTGCACTGGCTAGAGTACCTCCATCAGGACTGAAAGCAAGATCAGGTACACTAGCAAAGTGTGCCTGCCAGATGTGATGTAGAGTCTGACCTGCCTCTCCCCATATCCGTATTTCTCCCCGCCAACTGACGGCAGCCCAGTACTGCCCGGTATTGCTCATGGCGACCGTTGTGATAACATCAATGGGTTCAGTAAAGACACAATCCTGGAGAGTTGCTCCAGAAAGTTGCGCATCTTGCATCTCAACGCTTTGCAAATACACGCCTCGCAGGACCAGACGTGAGAGATCCAGGCCACGCAAGTTCCCCCTGAGCATGCGTAGTAGTACCACTAGATTGGCCGGCCCATATCCCTGAGACCTCTGGGGCCATGTGCGCATCTTATCAAGCAGAGTACTTACTTGTGCCTCTACATCTCTGTATTCCAGCCCGGCCCTTTGCAGATGCACGAGCAGAGGAGCCAGCAACAACCGCTCCTGAGTCTGCCTTATATAGTCCTTTGCCTTAGCCTGTACAAGTCCATACTCGATGAGGTAAATCAGATGCTCCTGCTCCAATTCGCGACTTGCCTCCGTGATGAGCTGCGAGGTCATATACTCTAGCACGACTGATTGCAATGTAAAAGCTGCCTGAGCGTTGCCCGCTTTCGATCAGGCTGCGTCTTAGCAGCCCGTCAACCGCTTCCAGTAGCTTCTGCGCTGACTTTGGTGTCACAAACAGGGTACGCAACTCACTCAGAGTCATTGGCTCACGCATAATCGCCAGCCAGCACACTACCATTTGTTCAAGACCTGTAAGGCGAGCGTATTGGTCGACCAGCAACTTCCGCACCCCTCCAAAGACGACCTCGCCCTGCTCCAGGAAGGGCGCAAGGCTGCCTCCGAAGAGTTCCACGATGGTTTGTGCTACGATCTTTAAGGCTAATGGGTTACCCTGGTAGACCTCGACCAGGCGCACCCGATCGGGTGGAGAACTTGCCCACATCTTTTTCTACTAATAATTGAGTCCCTGCATATACATCCAACCCTGCCAGACGCAGGGTGCGTACCGACGAGCGGCTCCCTTCCAGCGGCATCAGATCCACCGGTTTCTCCCGACTGGTGAGTAGCAGGCAACTCTGGTGCACGGTCTCGCTTATCCGTTGTAACAATCGGGCATACCCTTCTGAGCCTGTGTGCATACGACCTGTGCCTTCATCTAACAACATCTCTAGATTGTCTAACACAAGAAGTGTACGCCGGGTACGCAGGTGTTCCAGTAGAAGATTGATGCGCTGTTCTATGCTGACAAACCGCAGACTTGATGATTGTGGGTCGAGTACTTGCAGGCATTCATCTAGCAATGCCTCACACGTGGGGATATCGCGTAGAGATCGCCAGATGACCACCCCGAACTGTGTTGCCGCTCGGTGCATGAACGTGACTGTGAGCGCGGATTTGCCGATTCCCCCCATGCCCAATACACTCACCACTCGGCAACGCTCCTTGATCACCCACTGGTCAAGGAGGGCCAATTCCTCCTCACGCCCATAGAAGGTGGGCACATCCAATGCGTCGCCCCAGTCCACGCGTGGCTTTTCCCCACTTTGGTCAGTGCCAGAGGGTTGCTCAATTGCTACGGACACCGGAGGAGATGCCTGCTGGCTGAGCAACTCTTGTAACCACAACTCATCCAGGAGTATCTTCTGATGTGCTGCACGCCAGAGTGCCCGGATCTCTTCGGCCTCATGTCCGGGGGTAAAGATCCTTTGCTGGAGGCTCAGGACGATGAAGGCTTTAAGATGATTGGCTTTGGGATAACTCTGACCAGACTCCCACCCTCCGATCGCATGTCGGGAGACGCGCAGCTTCTCAGCCAGCCCTGCCTGGGTCAACCCGATCGCCATTCTGAGCGTCAGCATTAACTGGCCAAAAGCATAATCTTGCACTCCGTACGAAGATTTCTTCACGCGTCGTTTCCTCTCCGCACGACCTATCTAAACACTACTATGCAAGGTAATGGCAAGTGAGATGAGAACTGATGGACAGTGATTTCGCCAACCATTATCGCTATACTAGTGTCTATCGGGTGTGCGTACCGTTCTGGTCAATGCCTGTCTGAGGGAATGTGGAAGAGCCGCCATGCGAGTCCATATTCCTTTTTTCTGCTTCTCATACTATAATAGCATGTTTGTGGGCGAAGCACGAGCTTTACGCCTCTATGCCGTTGGCATCTGACTCTGCGGCAGTGAAACAAAAGAAAAGGAGAGAAAAATTGGAGAGAAGAAACAGCATCCATCTTATAAGGCTCCCCTGGTTCCTCTCATACCTGGGCGACTGATACACAGAGCGGGGAACTCTACAATACAAGCGATGGTGGGGAGCACTGGTTCTTAACCTCTAACACCGCATACGCAATGAAGGCTTTGAGCTTCACTGATCCCCAGACTGGTTGAGGTGTGACCAGCGATCAACTATTGCATACAACGGATGGTGGTAAATCCTGGCAACCGATCCATTATAGCATTCAGTAATCCATTCAATGCTTCTGCCCTGGCAATCCGGTGCAGAAGCCGACACGCGGAAATGTTTTCTCAACTTTTCGCTTGTATATCATCTCGTTGCCCGGTAAAGACGCTCTTGAAAGAAATCGCGCCAACTCTCCGGTAAGGTTTCTAACGTAACTACTCGTTGTAACGCTTCAATCTCTCTTTTATTTGAGACATACAGTCGTGTGATCTCTGTCACAGGGATGGCGTGCTCATCACGTTTGACCAGAATGATGGGATCCCCAGTTGCGACATCTCCTTCTTCCAGGACCGCAAAATAGAAGCCCGTGCGTCTACTTACGAGGAGGCGTTTAAGGATGTCGTCACGTCCAAATCTGAGACCAAGTTTATAGCATGGCATGCGAGGTTGCGTCACTGCAACAAGTGTTGAGCCGATGCGGAATTGATCTCCAATATGAACCGTGTCGTCTCGTAGCCCTTCAACCGTCAGATTCTCTCCGAACATTGCCCAGGGAATGTCCATTTCAGGCAATTCTTTGCGCCAGGCGGGGTAATAGTCGGCGGGATAGACATAGATGGCCTTCTCAGGTCCACCATGCACAGACAGGTCAGCTTGACGATCACCATCCAGGTTGAGCCGACGAACTTTCACCCGACCCGCAACGGGTTCTTTGAAGATCCCTGTCGAAACGATTCTCTGCTTCCAAAGGACCTCACGTGGCAGTCCAACATTCACTGAGACAACGTGCATCTGAGAGCTTGATTCCATTACTTTCTCCTGACAAAACTTCCCTCGTTGAAAAAAGAGAGGACCATTGATAGAAGAATTATACTCCAGGTTTCCTGATCTCTATTCCTCTGCCGTCGGAAATCAGGAGACAAAATAGATGATACTCAAAGAAGGAGCTTATTCCCAGATAAAAGAGCCTGGGGAATAAGCTCCTTCTTTGAACCGGAGGCAAAGTGTTCGGAGAACTCTACGATCTTATGAATGACAGCAAGTCAGCATTGACCTGATCTTTATGGGTGGCGGTGAGACCATGAGGAGCGCCTGGATAGATTTTCAGGGTCGCGTTCTTGACGATCTTGGAAGAGAGTAGGGCTGAGTCGGCGATCGGCACGATCTGGTCGTCGTCGCCGTGGATGATTAAGGTTGGAACGTCAATTTTTTTGAGATCTTCGGTGAGATCCGTCTCGGAGAAGACTTTGATGCAGTCATATGCGCCTTTGATACCGACCTGCATTGACCACAGCCAGAACATATCCTGAGTGCCTTGTGATACTTTGGAGTCTGGCCTATTGGCACCATAGAACGGTGCACTGAGATCCTTATAGAACTGTGAGCGGTCCGCTGTGACGCCTGCGCGGAGCTGGTCGAATGCTTCAATGGGCATGCCACCCGGATTGGCAGCCGTCTTGAGCATAAGTGGGGGTATAGCGTCCACCAGCACAGCTTTAGCCAGGCGTGCGGTGCCGTGGCGTCCAATGTAGCGGGTTACCTCTCCGCCGCCAGTGGAATGGCCGACCAGCATCACATTGTGTAGATCGAGCGTTTCGATCAGTTCTGCGAGATCGTCGGCGTAGTGGTTCATATCATTGCCATCCCAGGGCTGGCTTGACCGTCCATGGCCGCGCCGATCATGGGCAATTGTGCGGTAGCCATGAGAGGCCATAAAGAGCATCTGGTCATCCCAGGCGTCGGCGTTAAGTGGCCAGCCATGACTAAAGACGATGGGCTGTCCAGTGCCCCAGTCCTTATAGAAAATAGTCGTGCCGTCCTTTGTGGTGATCGTGTTCTTGCTCATGGGAAGATTTTGTGTGAAACTCATTTCATGTTCCTTTCGCTCGCTTGCACAAGTGCTCTTTACCATTTATGAGCACATCTGCTCTCAGTAGAGAAAGTAGCCAGAAGAAGAGCCTGGAGCCCACCTATCAGTTCCTGGATCTTCCTCGAGAGATGGTGATCTGCGTAATGCATCTCTCCCATCTGTTAGTAACAGTATAGAAAGCTTCACCGAAAAAAATCACCGCCCATCAGGTAACATCTTACCTGCCATCACCTTGCATGACTCTGCTCGATAGAGCATACGTAAAGGAGATGACCCGTTAAAAGGATGACCTTATTACGCGGAGTTCCACGTCCAGGCCTTAAATGTGCTGAACAAGACTTCTACAGTATTATGATAGGCATTGGCGAAAAGGCCAATATGGCCGGTAGCGTTAGACGTGTTTCTGGCACTATCCACAAATTGCCCATTGGAATAGAGGTAAATGGTGTTTCCTAACGCAATAATTGTGATCGTATTCTTTTTTCCAAGTGTACGATGAAAAGCATTTTGTGAACTACGACACCAGTCTTTGCCGACAGGTGGGCCGTTACAGGGAAGGTCTTCTCCCAGATAGAAATTATATGATCCGTTGTCGTCTATCGGTACACGATAGACTGCTCCGTTCGTATCATGATCATCTGTATTCTCTGCTCGAAACAACAGTCCGCCTGATCCACCTTGACGAATTGTCATATCTACTTGCAATGCAAAATCGGAAAACAACGGAGCTTTCTGCGCGAAACATTCACTAACGAAGCTGGTTTTAGGAACAATGATGTGATATGCACCTCCTGAAAAAAAGCATTGATCATTCTGGTCCCATGCATAGGAATTTTGAGCATGGAGTGGATCAGCCATAACCTGTTTGCTGTTACACGTGGCGGAGGTGTATATATCTTCTACTGTATCAGTAGTACTTGGTATTGGGCAAACATCTCTTAGCGAGATTATGAGACGATAACGAGGTAATACGTAGAGTGTAATACTACTTACAAAGAGAAGTAAAAACAAGATTATCAACCATTTTCTCTGTAGTGGAAAACCCGAGATGGATGGTTGAAAATGTTTTGGAGCAATGGATGCAGGATCAGATGCCAGGGGGAGTACCACAGGAGATTCACTCTTAGGAGTAGGATTAGATGCCAGGGAGAGTACCACAGGAGACTCACTCTTAGGAGCGGGATTAGCAGGCAAGGGGAGTACCACAGGAGACTCACTTGGCAGAGTGTCTATCACTGCTTCATCTACTTTACTCTTGCTTATAAGTTTATTGAGTGGTTCTCCATCCCAGTCAACTGGCTCGAAGTCGGCTACATCCATCAGATCTAAAAGATCCTTTGCTTGACTTCTACTTGTGATTGCATCCAACCGGGCTAATCCACGCACAATATTGCGTACATCACGAGCATCCAGTAGCGATTTCCCATTTAATTTCTTGCTTAACGCTTCGCGAGTAAAGCCGATAGTAACCGCCAGGTCTCCCATTGTTGCAGGTTTCCCATCGATCTTTCTATGAGCTTGCCTCGTGTATTCTTTTACCCTACCCTTAAATGCTTCCAGATCTTTCATGAAAAACCTCGTAAATCACATGTACCTCAGCTATGAAGTTATGTGCAACTCATTGGTAGAGGTGAAATGCTGGCTGTATCTCCCTCTGCGTGGCATCAGGAAAAGAATACTTCCTAAGATTATGGAGATTATCTGACTATGCCACTGTACTCCAAAAGGAATTACTGTTTGCTCAAATATAGTCTTTTAAGAGTTACAGATACGTATAATAGCAGATCTATTACAAATTGTCCAACATATTGATCAGAAATAGATAAAAAGCTTAGGTATCTACTACCCAGTACCCGCTTTTATAGAGGAACCGAAGAAATCGATTGGTTTGATACGTTGAGCAGACATTTCCAATATGATCATCTTCTTTCCCTTCACTCAATTTCCATCTATTTCTAGCCATTTGCTATGGCTAAGTATTAGTTGCGAAGATTTATCAAAACGAAAAGAATTGATCAGTGTGTTCACATAAGATCACACTAAATCACATAACTTCACACGAATTCACATGCGTGTTCATACGAATTCACATACATGTATATGCTCTTTGAACTATACTTGTCAATGTTAGAAATTACGAAATCGATTGAGTGGTTTGTTTCTGACTGAAGAACATGGTAGTGGTTACAGAAGTTGGGAGGTATTGTCACCCTGTGAGAATCAGCCTTTTCACGGTTTTCAAAATTCTGAAGGGCTCTCGGATGTTTGAAAAGGGTTATTCACGAGAAGATCATGTTCCATTGCAGTCAGCAGAAGTATCGCACTTACTGGAGAAAGGGAATATCTCTGGTACTGCGTCTTTCTTAATCGAAATGAAGTCAAAGCAAGGAGGTTACATATGTTTTCAATTTCAGGGCGTTTGAACAGAACGAAACGCCTGATAGGCGTTGGTGTTTTGCTCGCGACTGTTTTGCTCGCAAGTATTGGATTGTTGATGAATGTCCACTCAGCAAAGGCAGCCCAGATCTGTAATACTAGTGGCATGATTAGCATGGGAAAGTACTGGCTGAATAGTAACGAGTGGGGGGCGAGCAGCGGTTCAGGAACACAATGTATCTGGGACACATCCAACAGCGGTTCAAGCATTGCCTGGGGAACCAGTTGGAGCTGGACAGGACAATCCAATTCGGTCAAGACTTACGATAGCTCGGTCCTGGGCTGGCATTGGGGATGGCAGAACACGAACACAGGCCTTCCAATCCAATTGTCCAGTAATAAGGGGGTCCAGACTGGATGGAATTTTAACCTGACACAAAATGGAGCGAACGCCCTGGATGTTTCCTATGATCTCTGGCTGCATACGATTTCGAATCCGACCTCAAGCAGTGGACCTTCAGACGAGGTCATGGTCTGGCTCTATAAAGCAGGTGGTGTCGGCCCTGTCGGAACAAAGCAGGCGACAGTAACGCTTGATGGAACGAGTTGGGATCTCTATGAAGGTAATATTGGGTGGGAGGTCCATTCATTCGTCCGTACGACAAATACGACTTCGCAAACGCTTGATTTGAAGGATTTTCTCAACTATCTCGTCTCAAGAGGCTTGAGCAGTTCAAAATATCTCTCAAGCGTGGAATCTGGTACAGAAATCTTTACCGGGAATGGACGGCTTGATACGACATCCTACTACGCCAATGTCGTGACCGAAGGAAGTGGTGGAGGAAGTACCCCGACACCAGCGCCTGGGACCACCCCCACGCCCAGGCCCACATCTACCCCGACTCCTGTCAATGGTGGAGGCTTTAACCCTAATCCCAATAGCCATTACCGGATCGTGAACCGCAACAGCGGTCAGGTGCTCGATGTGAGTGGAGCTTCTACCGCCAATGGTGGGCTCATCGATCAATGGCCTTCTAACGGTGGCAACAACCAGTTGTGGCGCTTTGTGGCTGTCAATGGAGGCTACAAGCTCGTCAACGTCAATAGTGGTCTGCTGCTTGACAATCCCAATGGTTCAAAAACCAACGGGACGCAGTTGGATCAATGGAATGATACCAACGGCTCTAACCAGTGGTGGAACGTGGTCTCGGCAGGTGGTGGCTACTACACCCTGGTCAACCAGAGTAGTGGAGAGGATGCCGATGTGAGTGGAGCCTCCACGGCCAATGGGGCAGCCGTGCTTCAATGGCCTTCCACGGGGGGAACCAATCAGCAATGGAGCCTGGTCCAGGTCTCTTAAGTCATAGGAGATGGAGACTCCATTCGCGTCTCCATCTCCTGCATCAGGGTCACTATTTTTCGCCGGATGCTCTAGTGACCTTCTCAATGGATCTGTTCTGGTGACTTTTTATTGATGGAATTTTTGGCATGTGTCCATTCATTTCATCATTTCCAAAGAAGATATGCATTCATGTGTATCTATTATACAATGGTGTTTACCCTATGGGTTTACTAACAAGGAGGTTGTATGCAAAGAAGGCGACTCGGATTGTTGCTGATAGTTTCCCTCATTCTTTTCATGGCAGTATTTGCGTTTGGATTGAATGTTCGTAATGCCTATGCCGTCAACAACGGATTGGCGGTAACCCCTCCTATGGGATGGAATGACTGGAATAAGTACGGCTGTGGTATCAGTGACTCGCTCATCAGGCAGCAGGCAGCAGCCATGGTGAGTAGTGGCATGAAGGCGGCAGGCTATCAGTACATTAATATCGATGATTGCTGGTTAAGCAAATCACGCGATAGCAGCGGAAACGTTGTCCCTGATCCCAGCAAATTTCCCAATGGCATGAAAGCCGTGGCAGATTACGTTCACAGCCTGGGTCTGAAATTAGGCATCTATAATGATGCTGGCACCGCCACGTGTGCCGGGTTTCCTGGCATGTATGGGCATGAGACGCAGGATGCCAACACCTACGCCTCGTGGGGCATCGACTATATTAAGGTCGATTGGTGTAGTAGTACTGGTATCGATGCACAAACCGAGTATACGAAGATCGGCAATGCATTGAGAAGTACTGGACGTGCTATCACCTTCAGTCTCTGTGACTGGGGACAAAGCAATGTCTGGACCTGGGGTCCCAGCGTCGGCAATCTCTGGCGCACCACGGGCGACATTAGCGATAATTGGACCAGCATGCTCAGCAACTTCGACTCAAGTGCCACCCATGCGTCCTCTGCCGGGCCTGGTGGATGGAACGATCCAGACATGCTCGAAGTGGGCAATGGTGGAATGAGCACCACCGAATACCAGACGCACTTTAGCCTCTGGGCGATCTCGGCAGCCCCTCTTATCACTGGCACCGATCTCTCTAACATGTCTGCCTCCACAAAATCGATCCTCATGAATACCGATGTGATTCCGTAGACCAGGACGCCCTTGGTGTTCAGGGCACGAAAGTGAGCGATAGTAACGGTCTTCAGGTCTGGTCGAAGAAGCTTCAGGGCGGTAATGTTGCGGTAGTGCTCTTGAATCGCAATACGTCGTCAGCCAATATCACTGCGAACTGGAGCAATATTGGTATCTCTGGAAGCGCGAGTGTGCGTGATCTCTGGTCCCATAGCAACGTTGGTTCGTTTAATGGGAGCTATACGGCCAATGTCGCCGGGCATGGTGTGGTCATGCTCAAAATTTCTCCTGGGAGCACTGGTGGGCCTACCCCAACACCTACTCCTGGCAACGGTGGTGGCTTTAACCCCAATCCCAATAGCCATTACCGAATCGTGAACCGCAACAGCGGTCAGGTGCTCGATGTGAGTGGAGCTTCTACCACCAATGGTGGGCTCATCGATCAATGGCCTTCTAACGGTGGCAATAACCAGTTGTGGCGCTTTGTGGCTGTCAATGGAGGCTACAAGCTCGTCAACGTCAATAGTGGTCTGCTGCTTGACAATCCCAATGGTTCAAAAACCAATGGGACGCAGTTGGATCAATGGAATGATACCAATGGCTCCAACCAGTGGTGGAATGTGGTCGCCGCAGGTAGTGGCTACTATTCTCTGGTCAACCAGAATAGCGGTCTCTATGCCGATGTCACGGGAGCCTCGACTGCCAATGGGGCAGCCGTAATCCAATGGACGGGTCCTGGTGGCACCAATCAGCAGTGGAGTCTGGTCCAGGTTTCCTAAGTGATAGGAGATGGAGACTCCATTCGCGTCTCCATCTTCTGAATTGAAAGATGGTCCTGCTCTGAATGGATAGAGTCTCCAACGTTGAGATATCTTATCGCTGGTGAGGCTGCGGCGATCTTGTCTGCTCTACCTCAAAAAGAGGTGTGCTTTGACGAGCACCCTGGGCAGCTAATTTCAGGGAAGGAAGATAGCCATATCTTCAGTCTCACAGATCCAATGACGGTGTCTGATATACAAGGAGGATAAACATAATGTTTCGTCATTACAGGCTGCAACTTGCCTGTGGGTTTATTGCGTTGCTTACGATACTAGGGCTGGTTGCCATGCAGATTGTCCATCCATCTGCAGCGCATGCAGCAACTAACCAGTTCCATGGTGTGAACTGGGCCGATCCAAATGACAACTTCGGCACCGGCAACCTGGTCCCGGTCGGTCTGTCGACAGCGGACAGTTATGCCACCACTTACGCGAAGGCGACCGCTATCCTGAAGGGATTCCAGGCTCTGGGAGCCAACACGGTGCGGATGCCGTTCAACTCGGCGACCACGTCTGGATCATGGTGGGGTAGCTATACTGGAGCCCTGGACGCAGCCAGTGCGCTGGGGATGAATATCGTTGTGGCACCATGGCTACAGAACGGTACGGTCAGCGACACCACAGCGTTCTACAAGATGTGGGACGTGATGATCAACAAGTACGGCGGCAACAGCCACTTCTATTTCGAGATTATGAACGAGCCATGGGGCATGACTGCCGCCACCGAGGACAACTTCTCGGCTACCTGGGTCGCACACTACTCCAGCGTTCCCAAGGGTCGGATCCTGGTTCCTGGCGCGTACTCGACGGAGAACCTGTGTACGGTAGGTGCTGACTCCCGCCTCAACGGCACACTGCTGTCGATCCACAAGTACACCCTCGGCGGAGAGACTCACCCCACCGAGGCTGACTGGATCACGGCTATCAACACCAACATCTGTGGATATGCCAGCCGCGCAGTCTTCACTGAGTTCGGCGTGCCAATGAACACCGGCGTCAACTACGACGGCCCCAAGGACGGCACTAACAACGTCTCCTACCTCTACGCGGTCACGGACAACTCCCGCAACCTGGGCATGGGCACGATCATCTGGGTGGGCGTCAAGGGTGCCACTCAGACTGCTGGCCCTGGCCCGTGCTTTAACGCATCGTGCGCGATCACTTCCCTCAACGGCAGTGGGACCAACCTCTCGCTGAGCATCAACAACCAGTCTGGCCTTGATCGGCTGCAGTATGGCTGGGGCCTGACCAATAACACTGGCGGCGGTAGCGGTGGTGGTGGCGGTGGTGGTGGAACGACCGCAGTGCTGCGTGGTTCGGGCTCGAACCGTTGCCTGGATGTACCAGGGGCGGCCACAGCCAATGGCACGCTGCTCGATATCTGGGACTGCAACGGTGGATCGAATCAGCAGTGGACCGCGCTGTCTAACGGCGAATTGCAGGTCTACGGCAACAAGTGTCTCGATGTACCAGGAGGAGCCACGGCAGCGGGCACCAAAGTGGAGATCTATGACTGCAACGGCGGCACGAACCAGCAGTGGACCCTCAACTCCAATGGCACCGTTGTGGGCCGTGGATCTGGTCTTTGCCTTGATGTGATCGGGGCTGGCACCGCTAACGGCACAGGGGTGGACATCTGGACCTGCAATGGCGGCAGTAACCAGAAGTGGGCCCGACAATAATTCTCAACTTCAACAGCAGAAGGAGAGATATTGAGTTAGAAAGGATAAAGGTCATATTTGTGACATCTACCTTTTATGAGCTTGCTCCTTTCTCAATTGTTTGTGCTCATTGGAAGAGCACAAAGCTGGATGAATTTCAGGGAAGAAGATAATTTTATCTTCTGTTTTACAGACATAGTGATGGTGTCTGTTATAAAAGGAGTTTAAATATGCTGTTTCGTCATCGTAAGATGCAGCTTGTTTGTGGGGTAAGTGTGTTACTCACGATACTTGCGCTTGTCATTACGCAGTTCGTTAACACAGCAGTACCATCTGCACATGCCGCCACGAATCAGTTCAGAGGCGTGAACTGGGCTGATCCCCGCGATAACTACGCCAATGATCCTGTGGTGCCATCGGGCTTATCAACATCGGATAGCTATGCTACCACCTATGCCAAATCCACTGCAATCATCAAAGGGTTTGCGACAAATCTGAGCGCGAACACGGTGAGGCTGCCCATCAATCCCTACACAGTGAACGGTTCCTTCTGGGGATCGTATACGGGGGCGATTGATGCCGCCACCGCTCAGGGCTTCAAAGTCATCCTGAGTTATTGGGAAGGCACTGGCTCTGCAAAAGATGGAGCTATCGACAACACAACAAGCTTCTGGACCATGTGGAGCACCGTCACGACGAAGTATGCCAGCAATAGCCTGGTCTACTTTGAGCCGATGAATGAGCCATACAGCTACAGCCTGAGCGCCTGGACGAACATCCTCGTCCAGTGGATCAACACCTACCCATCGATTCCTAAGAACCGCATCATTTCAAGCGGCACCGGCTGGAACGACAACGTTACTGGTGTCTGTGCAGATAGCCGTCTCGCGGGTACGTACCTCTCGCTACACGACTATGGGTTCAACAATACGAGCCAGACAAGCGTTTCAGGGTGGGAGAATGACATCACCAGCCGTATCGGATCTAACTGCTTCTCGCGTACGATCGTCGACGAGTGGGGTGCTCCGATGACAACCGGATTGAACTATGATGGCGCGGTCAACGGTAGCCCATATATCGCCTTCATTCAGGCTATGGCCATCGTGACCTCGCAGTACAGTATGGGTGCAGTGTACTGGCCTGGCCTGCGCAATGGAGACACCTACAGCATGGAGACGCTCAACGGCAGTGGAACCAACCTCTCCCTCACCAACAACAATGCCTCAGGCGTGGACCAGCTTAAGAAAGCCTACGGTCTGACCTCTGGTGGTGGTGGCGGTGGCGGCGGCGGTACTCTGGTGTCCTGCGTGGTTCGGGCTCGAACCGCTGTCTGGATGTACCAGGAGCGGCCACAGCCAATGGCACGCTGCTCGACATCTGGGACTGCAACGGTGGATCGAATCAGCAGTGGACCGCGCTGTCTAACGGCGAATTGCAGGTCTACGGCAACAAGTGTCTCGATGTACCAGGAGGAGCCACGACAGCGGGCACCAAAGTGGAGATCTATGACTGCAACGGCGGCACGAACCAGCAGTGGACCCTCAACTCCAATGGCACCGTTGTGGGCCGTGGATCTGGTCTTTGCCTTGATGTGATCGGGGCTGGCACCGCTAACGGCACAGGGGTGGACATCTGGACCTGCAATGGCGGCAGTAACCAGAAGTGGGCCCGCCAATAATCTCATAATTTGAGAAGAGTGCAGTAATATAAATAAGAAATCGGTCAAATTTGACCGATTTCTTATTTATAACCTCTATCATCGTACTATAGTGGTAATATAATGTCAATAGATTATTCAGGCTATCAGGGCTATTTAATTCTCGCGCCCGTATGGATTTGTCCCACCTTCGATAGCAATACCAACCTCCTGTTCACCGAGCGTTTACTCTTTCGCAAGGAACTCTATTTGAGCGTGCTTGTCTCCATGGGTGGCTACCAGACGGGCGGGTCGCCCACGAACCCAAATTCGTTCTACCCGGATACTCTTCCATCCTTCAGGCAGAACTATTGGGTACTCACACCAACTCTCAGGCTCTCCTGGTCCCAGCCGTAACCCCGTCAATCCATAGAGACAACTCATTAGGAAGCCACTCAGGTTCGTAATGAAGGGACCAACGCGTGGCCTATCAGGTGTAGAGAGCGAAACTTCGTCGGTATTACTGAATGGCTCGAACAGGAAGTCGGCATAGCCTCGTTCAAAGAGGTGCGTACTGAGCGTGCGATCACCTGCTCGTGCTGCATACACTCCAAGGAGGGCTGAGAGCATTGGCGCTCCCACATACTTCTCTGCCAGAGGGAGGTAATAGGCAAGCGTTGCCTGCTCGATCTGCTCGCCAGGGCGATAGGTTAAAGGGAAGAATGCGGCTAATGCCTCAGGTGTGGTCCCACCTTCTTCCGTAGGGGTATAGTCTTCATGGTTGAGAAGAACATGCGTCTCTGGATCGAGAGGAATGACGAGATGGGTGGCAATCTCTTCCCATTTCTCAGGAACCTTACGTCCAAGTCGGAGAGCCAGAGATGCTGCTTCGCGCAATACCACATTCGCAGCTATATTAGTATAGGCGTTGTTGTTGACGGGTTTTCCAGTTTCAGCAATCCCGATCACGTTCAGAAGTTCATATCCTCGCTCAGTCCTGGTCACTCTACTCTCAAGCCATTCAGCGGCCCCTTTCAGGACGGGCCATGCCTGCTGTTGCAGAAAGTCTTCATCCCCTGTGGCGTGTGCATATTGAGCGAAGGCAAAGGCGACATCGAGGGTTACATGGTGTTCAAAGACATTGCCAGGTGACATTGGTGGTGCCACCTCTTCTCCATAAGTCGCGCTGCTCTCCCAGGGAAATTGGATGCCCCGGTATCCCTGGAGTTTGGCGTGAGACCGCGCTGCGGGAAGTCGATCGCTACGATAGGTTAAGATGGGGAGGGCTGCATCAGGTGCGGTAAGGAGCAAGGGAGGGACCACGAAGGTCTCCAAATCCCACATAATATGCCCGTAATAATAATTATAGTTTGGCCACATTGCCAGCCCAAAGGGCGTGGTGCTACTGGGAGAAGAAGGGTGAATGGAGGTGTGCAGGTAGAAGAAAGCGGCATCCGCCATCGCTTGCCAACGTTCCTCAGCCCCCTGCAAGAGCACGCGACCTTTCCAGAGTTCTTCCCATGCCGCACGATTTTCCTGCCGTATCGTCTCAAAACCTCGCTCTTTGGCGAGATATGCAAGGCGCGTTGCCTGCCAATCCGGTTCATGATGATAGGAACTGGGAACCATGCTGGCGATCTGATGGAGCGTATAGGTGAAACCCGGCTTTCCTTGAAAGGTATAACTGGTTGCCAGGGGAAGCTGCTCTCCCCATTCATCACATGAGCGTTCCGCTTCATCCGCACCAAGGAGCTCTGTCACATAGGCAACTCCACAGGTAGAGAGTCCCCCGGCCATCTCCCAGCGCAGCGAACCATCAACCACAGAGGTACTTGATCCAGGCAAACGCGTGGTTCGTGCGAGCCATTTTCCCGCGCTTCCATTTGGGTCAACGGTGGCGCGAAGGGTCAGATGACATGGCTGATCCACCTGTATCTGTACCTGCTGAAGCGCGAGGCTGGGAAGAGAACGGCTGCAAAAGGTCAGTATTTCTATGTGGGCAGTGATCCCATCGATAGTAAAGCGAAAGCGCGTATGCAGTTCGCCACAGGCAAAATCATAGCGTTGCTCCTCGTAGGTGATCTGTTGGAGTGCATCGGAGAGCCACGCTTGCTCGATGCGAATGTCACCACTTAACGGATAGGGAGCAAACGGTGAACTGGCAACCTGGATAACAGGATGCACTCCGGCGCAGCCATTGACAATGGTGAGACCTGCATGTAACGGGATTGGGCGAACGCGTAACCCCATCATGCCATTGGAAAGATATGCAGGGAGAACATCGGGTTGGTACTCTGTCAGAGGGGCCGGGCTGATGGGATGGGTTAAACGATGACTATTATACATTCTAGAATCCTCACTCTTCTACAAACCAGCTCTCAAAAGATATGCAATAACGAGAACTGAACAACGGATTGTTTGCGGCTCAATGTAAGCAGAGAGTTCTCTGTATATCCTTTTTCTGCAAAAGCTCTGAACTTTCCAAAAAAAATGCGCCTTACACTAGTGATACGGGTAGAGAGAAAGGAATGTGTCAGGTTGCTTTTAGCCATCGGGCAATTGACTATTTCTGGTTTCAAGTCGATATATGTAAAATACACTTCTCGTCAAGCCTGGCTACCGATGAAGTGGCTGTTACTTTCTTCATCCTTCCTGCGTGTTTCTAACGAAAATAAGAACGTTCATAGCAGGATTGCTCAAGCTGCGTGAGAAAATTCTGAAGCGAGGGTTGAAGATTCGTGGGATGGAAGACCTGAGCGAATAAAAACCTGGTAACAGTCAAAGTGATGTTATTGCGATCATGGGAAGCATCGATATTATTCTCGGGTGCGTTGATCGTTAGAAAGGGCATGAGAGATGGCACAACAAGCATTCACCGTGGGGAATTATCTTGCAATCCGGCTAGAGCAAATTGGATTGAAGCATTACTTTATGGTGCCGGGCGATTATAATCTTATGTTGCTTGATCAGCTTCTGTGGAATAAGAATATTCAGCAGATCGGCTGCTGTAACGAACTGAATGCGTCCTATGCTGCTGAAGGATACGCGCGGGCGAATGGAGCAGGAGCCGTCGTTGTTACGTACAACGTCGGGGTTTTCTCCGCACTCAATGGAATTGCCGGAGCTTATGCCGAAAACCTTCCCGTGATCTTCATCTCTGGTGGGTATAACACGAATGACTCCAGCGCAAACCACTATCTGCATCATACGCTTGGAACGCACGACTTCTCTTATCAATATGAGATGATACAAAAGGTGACCTGTGATGCCGTGCAGATCTTCCATGCCGAAGACGCGCCGTATCTGATTGATCATGCCATTCGTACTGCATTGCGTGAGCGTAAGCCAGCATATATCGAGATCCCTTGCAATCTTGCAAATCTTCCCTGCTCGGAACCACTCCCATTCGAGTCGCTTTTGCTCTCTGAGAGAAGCGATCCGAAAGCCCTTGCCAGCGCGGTTGATGCTGTCGCTAGCCTCCTCAATGATGCCCAAAATCCCCTTTTACTTGTAGGATCGCGGCTGCGTTCATATGGGGCAATTGAGAGTTTCCGCGCACTGGCAGAAGCTCTTGGTTGTGGCGTCGCTGTTATGCCTGATGCAAAGAGCTTCTTTCCTGAAGAGCACACACAATTCGTTGGGACCTATTGGGGGAGCGTTAGCACGCCTGGATGTGAAGAGGTTGTGAAGGATGCGGACATTATTCTTGCCGCAGGCCCTATGTACACGGACTACACGACTGTTGGCTGGAGTGCACTCCCAGCGAAAGATCGAACGATTAGCATTGATCCCAATTATGTACGCCTGCCAGGTGCTGATTACACAGGCATTGTATTGGCGGAGTTCCTCTCGGCACTGGCGAAAAAGGTGCGCAAAAATGACGCAACCCTGCGACAATACCGGAGTGAACTTGTCACTCGCATCTCACCCCCTCAAGCAGATATGAATGCTCCGCTCTCACGGGTGGAGATGGTACGTCAGATTCAAAAAGATCTGGATGCCGAAACAACGTTATTGGTAGAGAGTGGTGATTCGTGGTTCAATGGTGAGTATATGCATCTTCCCAATGGCGCACGCTTTGAGATCGAGATGCAGTGGGGATCGATCGGGTGGTCTGTGCCAGCAACCTTTGGGTACGCACTGGGCCTTGAAACCAACCGACGCCTCATTTCGATGATAGGTGACGGCTCCTTCCAACTTACCGCGCAGGAAGTTGCCAACATGATCCGCTATAAACTCAGCAACATTACCATCTTTTTGGTCAATAACCGCGGCTACGTCATCGAATCCGCAATTCATGATGGGCCATATAATTACTATAAAAATTGGGACTATGCTGGCCTGATCAATGCGTGGAATGCGGAGGATGGTCATGGCCTTGGCTTGAAGGCAACCACGACTGGTGAACTGGCAAATGCGATTAAGAAGGCACGAGAGCATACTGATGGGCCCACTCTTATCGAATGTCAGATAGCCCATGACGACTATACCCATGAGATGAGTGATTGGGGAAAGAAGGTTTCAGAGGCCAATTCGCGTCCACCGCAGAATCCCTGAGGGTTGCTACCTTCTCTTTTCATGGTTCGCTGGAATGGTAAGGTGCCTTCCACAGAGTCGCTATCCTGGCTATGGAGTTGACGAAGCGATGGAAGTGAGTGTAAAATGCTCTGCGATGAAACGGAAAGAGAGCTTTTCTGGAAGGCTATCGCTCTCTGCTTCCGTGAGACATTCACAAAGAAAGAGCGAGCAACCCATTCAAGGGTCACGAAAAATTAAAGGATGAAAGAAAGGTGGAAACCATGGAACCGATCGAAGAACGCGAAACAAAGGAACTCACCATTCTGCAGATTATGCCTGCGCTGCCAGGCTGGGGAGCCGTCTGGGGTACGATAAAAGAGCCAGGCCAGGGTGAACCGGGATACACGACCGAGCCAGTCGTGTGCTGGGCCCTGGTGGAAGCAAGCGATGGGCACCGATTTGTGACGGCGATGGCACCGGATCTGGAAACCAGTGAGTTAAAACTCATGCTTGACATGGGTAACTTTCTCGGGTATGCCACCCCGTCCTATAGCCTTGACTGGATGCAACGTGCCTCTAACAAGCGATCTGAGAGCCAGACCCATCTCCCGTAAGAGCACAGTAAATGCAAAAGGTGGGTATTCCATGTGGATACCCGCCTTCTTGCGACTCGTCAACAAGCTCTGTATTGTTGCGAGGCCAGCGTCACGAATCATTGTTGCGAAAGGTTCGGCATACACCTCCAGCTTGAAAAAGCCGCCGCCCGCGTTCGCCAGGGACCATGCTTGATCTGCCTGGTTATACGCGACTCTGTCTCAGATAGAACAGAGTCGCAGTAAATGGATTGGTCAGGAAACGACGACGAGTTGCCATTGCTGATTGGTGCCCCCATTCGAGGGCCATTGGATGACTGAAGCACCGTCAGCAGTTGAGGCACCGGAGACATCAAGCAAGAGGCCGCTATTGCGATTGACAATAGTGTAGTAGCCGCCGGACGAAACGAGCTGCCACTGCTGATTGGTACCACCGTTGTCGGTCCATTGTTCGATCTGCACGCCCTGGGTCTTGGATGCACCCGTCACATCAAGGACCAGATCACTGTTGCGATTAACCAGTTTCACATAGCCACTGCCGACATTGACAGTCTGCCATTGCTGGTCGCTGCTAGCGTGGTTGGTGTTTTGAATAAGCAAGCCACCAGGGGCAGTTGAGGCACCGGAGATATCGAGGACTTTGCCGCTATTCCGATTGACGATATAGTAATAGGATGAGGTTGATTGGTTGGCCTTGACGCTGAAGTTCTGGTACTGAGCGTTTTGCCATCCGCTGACACCCAGACCGACCTGGCCTGAACCATAAGTCGTATCGGTCACCGAGCCAACGGTTTTTTGATCGATAGACGCCGTGAGGGTCGAGCCCTGGAAATCAAGGCTAAGGGTATGCCAGGTATTGGTGCCCAATGCAGCGACTGAACCGGAGGAGATAGTCGTGACGGTGCCACCAGTCGTATTTTTCAGGATGCTCCAGGCTCCGCCATTGGTCACACGCAGGTAGTAGGCATTGATGTGTGCGGGCGAGAAGCCTTGTTGTGTACCCACGCGGCCAAGAATTTCCACGTAGCCAGCCTGTTCGAGCAGGACATCACAACTCACGGTATAGTTGCTCCAGTCAAGGTCGCCGAGGAGGGTATAGGGATCGCTGGGATTGTCCCAATTGATGGGTGCTGTGGGAGCCATTTGTCGCAGACTATTGCCGCTACGACCACCACCAGCGGCAACGATTTCGAATGCACCATTCTGGTCCGAGAAGTAACGGGCTTCCTGACCAACGGAGTAACTACTGAAATTGTCGGAGTAAGGTAAAGGAAGCATTCCCGCTGCGGGACTGGTCGCGGTGCTTTTGCCCTGTCCAGAAGTCGTGGAGAAGGTATAGATGTAGCCAGCATTGACCGTAAGAGAATAGGCACCATTAGATGGTGTGATGGAAGCTTGCTGCACGAAGTAGTCAGCAGAGTTGGAGGAGTTCAGATTGGTGCTCCAGACATGAACCGTGCCAGTTGAGAGGCCACCAGATACCTGGAAGTTGACTGTCTGAGCGGCGGTCGCATCGACGGTTTCGAGCACAACGCTGTAGTCGGAATTGTTGGGTGATTTGAAGGTGACATAGCTGCCGTTAGTATCGCTACCACCGAGGTAGCCGCTGGCGGAATCGATATAGTGCCAGCCGGGCTGGGTGAACTGGGTGGTATGGGCGGTGACCCAGAGTTGTTTGCCTACACTATAGTTGCCGGTCCAGGGTTGATTGGCGATCATGAGGCCAACGGTATCGTAGGGAAGGTTAGGGTAGATAGCCGCAACCAGGGGCCAGTTGATGTAGGCGGTCATTTTACCATCAATATAGCCACGGTTGATCGCACGCGCCATGGCAAAGGCACCATTATTTTCGTCCTGTGAGCCGTTCTCACTTGCCCAGAGCTGTTTGCCGAGACTGACCGCGTTGTTTGTACTGGGGCACGATGTATTGCTGCCACCATCGCCGCCTGTACAGGGGTAGTGCACACCAACGATATCGATTGAGTTTTTGAAGGTCGAGTCGCTAGCCATCGCGTCGGCCACGCTCCAATCGGAGTCGGCACCCACAACCAGAGTGGAGAGGCCATTCGCCTTGAGCGCACTTTTCAAATTCTCATAGAAGGCTTTGTTGTAGCCGCGTTCATTCCAGCCCCCGATATAGTCGATCGTCAGATTATGGACGCTTTTGGCTCCCTTGATCCAATTAACATAATAGTTGACCATGTCCTGGGACCAGAAGCGGTTATTGGTATCATAGACGGGAGCGCCCGTGGTGCCGATCCAGCCGGGAGCGCCCCAGGCCAGACCATAGAGTTTAATGTTGGGGTTACGGGCCTTGGCCTGTGTCATCAGCCACCATTCATAGCCACGATTGAAGTTCTGGTCGGTGGCGGTGTGCATGTAACTGGCTTCGGAGCCGTCGGTCGAATTGGTATCGCCACCGACTTCGACCTTGAGGATGTGCAGATTGGCACCAGTATTGGGCTTGAAGAGGTAGTCGAGGATCTGAGCCTGCTGCGTAGCAGGGTAGTCGAAGAGAAGGCGTGAATTGCCGCCACCGCCGCTGATCGCGCCGATGCCATCGAATGTGCGGCCCGTATTCGCGCCATTGACGGCGATGGAGGTTGTCAGGGTAGCTTTGGCGAAGGCTGGAATGCTACTGAGACTGGTGACGGCGACAGCGGCTCCGGCAGATAATTCTAAGAAGCGGCGGCGATTGAGATTTCTTTCCATGATAAAGTAATGCCTCCTGCATGTATCCACACAATCAGCGTGGAGTGAATGCCACATCCATAGTGACATAAATAATGCCGTAGACCTTGTACTACGTACGGTAACGGGGAAAGCAGGCTTCAACGCAAACTATGCATTTTCATTCTGCCAGTCCTTCCTTGACCGATAACGTTCAATGTCCAGGGAAACAAAAGTGATTGCACTGCTATGAGCAATCAGAAAAACAGGTGTATTATATCTTTTGTATGTACAAAGACGCCAGATCAAGCATGAGCTTTCGTCTTTATAGCGTGTTCTGATAGAGGGCAAAGAGTTGATCGAATTGCGGTTATCAGGAATCTCTCCATCTTGACAAAATCCTCTTTTATGATATACGATATATCATAGTAATGCGAGTGTATCATATTGTCACATGTATATCATATTAGCCCAGGTATATCACAAGCAAGATATCTTTGAGGGCTACAAAATATTCGAAGGAAAGCAGGCCATCTATGTCAAAGGAATGGAGCACAGTGTCACAGGCACACTCTGATGAGCAGGCTAGTCGCTGTCCAGTTGACCACAGGACATATTCTCAGCAAAAAACCGCACAGATCGCTGAACCAACCGATCTTCCCCTTGTATGTGATGAAGCTGGTATCTGGCATGTGCGGAATTTTGAGGAGGCACGTGCCATCCTCCGCAGCCCACATACAAAGCAAGCAGGCTTTAATGCGGACATGATCGCAAAACTCCCGCGTACGATACGAGCACCCATCCTCTACCAGGAAGGTAAAACGCATCATCAGCAGCGTAAGCAGACTGCGCGTTTTTTTGCGCCGAAAGTCGTAAGTTCGCGCTACGGCTGTTAATGGAAAAATTTGCGGATCGGCTCATTATGAAGTTGCAACGGCAGAAGCGTGCAGATCTGAGTCGATTGAGCCTGGAGCAAGCAGTATGTGTTGTTTCAGAGGTGGTGGGCTTGACCAATAGCGTGCTACCCGGTATGACTGGTCGGTTAGAGACTTTTTTTGTAGAGCCGGGCACAAAGAAATCTCCTCTGCATACCTTCTTGCATCTCTTACGTTCTCAGACCGTGATGGCTATATTCTACTTGTTCGATGTTCAGCCAGCCATCAAGGCACGCAAACGAGAGGCGAAAGAGGATGTGATCTCGCATCTTATCGGGCAGAACGCGAAAAAGAGCGAGATTTTGATGGAGTGTATTACCTATGCCGCCGCTGGCATGGTCACCACACGCGAGTTCATCAATATCGCTACCTGGCATTTCCTGGAGCAGCCAGCGTTACGCATACGTTACCTGTCCGCTTCTGAAGAGGAACGTTATGCAATGCTCAGCGAGATATTGCGCCTGGAACCGGTGATCGGCCACATCTATCGGCGCACAACGGCGGATCTGCGTGTAGAAAGCAATGGCGTTGTGATCCCAGAGGGTGCATTGATTGATTTGCATGTTTATAGCACCAATGCAGATGAAGCTATTGTGGGCGAACACGCTCTAGAACTGTGTCCTGCTCGTTCTCTGCACGGTGATGCAATTCCTCCTGTGCTGATGGGATTTGGTGATGGGCATCATCGCTGCCCAGGTTCCTATATTGCGATTCAGGAGACCGATATTGTCCTCCAACGCTTACTTGCACTCGATGGTCTACGTATTGAGCAGACGCCAACCATCCATTGGAGCGCTCTGGTTGCTGGCTATGAACTGCGCAACTTTATGATCACGCTTGCATAGCTCTTGAAAAGAGCGAAGTTTTTCCGTAATAGTGTACGTCAATGTGCATGCGATCTCCCCTTCCTTATGTCTCTTGACATCCTGATGTGAGAGGCATACTATAGTGCGCAAAGCATCTGTTGCATTTTCAACAGATGCTTTGCATAAAATAATACAGATAAAAATAAGGTGGAAAAGTCGCCCGTGGCTACACAAAAACAGACCATCACCCTGTTAATTTCTTGCCCTGATCAGCCGGGTATCGTTGCTGCGGTCTCCCGTTTCATATTTGAGCATGCCGGTAATATCCTGGAATCTGATCAGCATTCAACCAATCAGGAAGAATGTACTTTCTTCATGCGTGTCAATTTTGCCGAGGAAGGATTTCGCTTGCCGCCGGGAGAACTTGAGCAGGCATTTCTTCCTATTGCCGAACGCTTCCAGATGCAGTGGAATATCTCTTACTCCCGCCAGCGCAAACGCGTGGGCATATTTGTTTCAACGCTCGATCATTGCCTGACCGATCTGCTCTGGCGCTGGAAAAGTGGTGAGTTGGCGATGGATATCCCTTTTATCATGAGCAATCACCAAAAATTGGAGCCGCTTGCCCGCATGTATGATATCCCGTATTATCATTTTCCTATTACCCGTGAAAGCCGGGTGCAGGATGAGCAACGTATGCTGGATTTTATCGTGGGCAAAGTGGATTTCTTGATTCTGGCCCGTTATATGCAGATTTTAGAGCCGCTCTTCGTGGATGCCTTTCCGCACCAGATCATCAATATCCATCATAGTTTCTTGCCCGCATTCATTGGTGCGAAGCCTTATCAGCGGGCTTTTGAGCGTGGGGTCAAGCTGATTGGTGCGACGGCACACTACGTCACGAATAATCTCGATGAAGGCCCCATTATCGCGCAGGATGTTATTCACTGCAATCATCGTGATACCGTTCCAGATCTGATGCGCAAGGGGCTGGATGTAGAACGGCGGGTACTGGCAGAGGCGGTACGGATGCATACCGAAGATCGCGTGCTTGTCTACGAAAACAAAACGATCGTTTTTGAGTGAGTGTGTAAGGTTTGTCTTTGTTTGCAACCATGATTTTTCAGTAGAAGGGTACTGCATAAGTCAAAGCATAGTATAAAATATACAACAAACATCCAGCATAACATTGTTCAGTTTAACTCCATCCAAATCAGAGTAAACGTCTTCTCGATGGAAATGGTGTGAAAAAAGTGGAGGAAATCTGAAGAATGTTGTGCTATTTTTGGGTTGAATTACTGGTTAGAGATATGCTATTCTTAAGGGAGGCAGAAAAGGTCATCAGCCAATTCTAAGAGGAGCTATTCATGAGCAATATTACCTTGCGTACGCCAGGGAAACACAAGCATGCCGTCGAACTTAGTTATGAAGAACGTATCGAGTTGAATACGATTATTGATCTCCTTATTCCATCAGACGAAGATTTCCCCCCACCCTCCAGCCTTCATCTAATTGATGAGTTTCTACATCATCTTCTGCCCACTGTCGAGAATAGTACAACAAAGATGTTGAATGCAAAACGCCTGCACACCATACTGCACGAACTGGATATAGCTGCCGGAGGACGTTTCTGTAGTGCGAGTAGTGAGAAACAGCAGCAGTTGCTCAGACTGCTTGAGCGCCGTGAGCCGGCTCTCTATCAGGCATTGTGGGCGCTGGCCAATCATAGTTATTACAAGCAATTCGCCACCGTTGGACACCCATAGCTCTTTTAATTTGAGGTCTCTCAAGTGTCTCACATGCGTCTATTGACGCTATATTTATGCAGTTAATAATGCATTAAAACCCTACTACTCTATCAAACGTCACCAATGTGGTCGCTACGCCGATACGGTGACGTTTGACAGAGTAGTAGGGTTTTCTTATGCGTTGATCATAAAGCCATAATAGGCGGCCCCAAGCAGCGCGAGGCGGGGATTGGTAATCACATGGAGTGGGATGTCGGCAAGCATATTGGAAAAGCGTCCCTTATGGCGGAATGCCCGCGTGAAACGTTCGTCATCCAGGAAAGGAAGGATGCGCGGCGGAATCCCTCCACCTAAATAGACGCCTCCCGTTGCCATGACCTTGAGCATGAGATTGCCCGTCTCTGCTCCCAGGATAGAGGTAAAGGCTTCGAGTGTTGCGACACAACGGGCTGATGGTACCTTGCTATCGAGAGCACATCTCACGATCAAGGGCGTGGGATCTTCCAGGCGGGCAATCTGCTGGGCCAGTTGCTCTGGCTCATCGATCAGGGCAACGTCACGAAAATATCCATAAATATTGGGGAGTCCCATGCCCGAGCAGACCAGTTCATAACTTACGTGATCGAAGCGTGTGAGCATGTAACGTAACAATTCTATCTCCAGAGGGTTTGTTGGTCCAAAATCAACGTGCCCACCTTCTGAAGGAAAGGTTCGATAGTGCGTTCCATCCCACGTGAGAAAGGCTTCACCCAGACCGGTGCCGGGCGCAATTACTGCCAGTGTTCCGTGTTCGACGGGGTGTCCCTCGTTGAGCGTATGCAGATCGCCCGCCTGCAATAAGGGAACGCCGCTTGCCGTGGCGACGAGATCGTTGAGCAAACGAATAGAAGGGATGCCCAGTTCCTGTTGTAAGGCCGTTTCTTCCATAACCCATGGTAAGTTTGTAATCTTTGCTTTGCCTGCGATGACTGGACCTGCAACGCCAAAACATGCTCGCTGAATCTGAAAATCTCCCTGAGCTAAAAAATCACGCACAAGCAATTCCAGACTGGGGTACTGAGCACTCGGAAATGTGCCTTCGTGCACTGGTGTGCGCAATTCATCCACGGATGAGAAGATTGCCAGATTAGTCTTGGTTCCGCCAATATCACCTGCAAGTAACATAATACGACTTTCTCCACTTCACAGAGTTCGGGCGTCGTAAACTCGGCCCCTACATTATATTATTATCACACAGTGAAGCGGAAATGGTAGTCACGATTTTCTTCTGAAAAACCAGAGAGTACTCAGCAAACATATTCCTAGCAGCCCAGCCAAGAGAATGAGAAGAAGATTGCGGTTGTTTAGCGATGATGGAGCCGTTATTGGTTGGATACCAGGGGTAGAACTATTTGCAGGTGGATAAAGGCCAGTGATGATGAAATGGGGAGTTCCTCCGACTGTGATGCTGGCAATAGTACTGCGTGCAGGAATGTCGAGCATAAGCACCTGGCCGTTGGAGAGTGCTACAAAGCCGAATTGCCCATCGCTGGTGATGGCGACCGATTGTGGGGAGCCGCTTAGATGAAAAATGTGCTCTGGTTCTGGCTGTACCGACTTTGTCCCAGGAGTGATGGGTGCCAGGACATCCAACTGATTGTTTTGCTGATCAGGTACATAGATCTCGCCGGTGATTGCATCATAATCCATCGTGCCAAAATGTCCTCGACTGAGCAGCGTCTGGATAACCTGTCGTTTGTTGAGATCAACTGCAACAACAGTTCCTTGACGAGTAGTAACATAAGCGGTAAAGCCGCCGGGGATGCTAATATTTTGCGGTCCACCAGCAACAGGCGCGGTACCAAGCAGATGCCCATTCACGTCGAAGACTGTGAGTGAAGTAGTTCCACTAATCCAGAGCTGATTGGGGGTCGAGGGAGTTGCATTTGCGGCTGTGGAAGCTGCTATGGCCAATCCGTAGACAGGTTCGTGGGTCTCGAAGGTCCGTTGAATTGCGCAAGTTGTTGGATTAAGTGCACGTACAGCCGTATCTCCTTGACCCGCCACATACAGGATGGTTGCGTCCAGGCTGAGTGCCAACAATGATGGTTGACCGACAATTCGAGCCGTGCAAAGCTCCTTTCCTGTTTTCGCAGCGATCACTGCAACCCGTCCGGTTCCTGGTTGCGTGATATACAACTTATATCCATCAGGACTAAGTAAAATATCGCGTGGATTTCCAGGTAGAGCAATTGTTCTGGTTACACGCCTCCGTGCAATATCAATAATGCTCATGCCTCGCGCACCTCCGGCGACATAAGCAAGTTGGGGAGCGCCTCCATCTGCCTGAGCTAACGGGGAAAACAATTTTGCAAGCAAGAATAGCGCTAATAGAAAATAAAAACGCTGGAAAAATACACGTAAAATCGAGAACATAAAGTATGCTTTCTCTACTTACTAGTGGTCCTCTGTTAAGGTATCTCAACTATTCATCTTTCAAAGTATAGCTGGAATTAGACATTAAGAACAAGGTGATCGGGATAATTGGAGAATTGATGCCTGTTTAAATCTTTTTGTTCCCTATATTTTAACGATGATGTAGCTCATTTCCAATCCCTTGATATGCTTTGAACAGTTATGGAGCAACTTTCCATCGAACATATAGTTGAGATTTCTCAGCCTACCACTTGAGATTCTTGCGTAAGTTCTATAAACTCTTGCTTTTTTTTTATATCCATGTATAATATGTATATGCCAGATAGTCTATCTATTGAGAGAGCAGTTTCCTTTCCAATGATGGGAAGAGAGCTTTTTTGATAAGATACAATTGGAGGTGCCATCCAAAAATTTGTTTATCTGGGGATACGTAAGATGGGTACTTACAATATTTAGATACTTGTAGATGCGCTAACTACCCTTAGCTCCAGCGCTTCTTCCCTTTCCGTGCAAACTTCCATTCATTGCATATTATGTTACTTGTTTTCCTCTTGGGAATGAGTGAAAAGGCACTCGAATACAAAAGAGACTGCCTTGTTTCATGCCTGCATGCCCACACTACTGGATGCCATATCAGGTCATATCTGTCGAGAAAAGAGAGATTAAGTAAAGAACTTAAAAAGCCGAAGAGATTTTGGTTATGAAGGATGTCTTTTGTTATGCCTGGCAAAATAACAGGACATCCGGATGGTGTAATGCGTGCAGAAACATTAGCTGATAACGATGTCAGCTTTTGCATCAAGGTTCCAGACAAGGAGGACTGCGTTGAAACAGCATTCATCAGGATTTTTTATTGGTATCATTGTGTCAGTAGTGCTAGGTTTTGGCATTGTAGCCGGAGTTTTGCTAGGTCTTCGATCAGCCGGAGGGCTGGGCTACGAACCCGGTGTGTGGAAAGCAACTCAGACAGCCTCTGGTAACGCCACTCTCGCGATCTCCACATTTCCCGATAGCCATGTATGCCATGCAACAGCGGGAGAGCCTCAGATCGATTGGGTCAGTTATTGTCCATCTACCAGTTTTCAGGTTCCTGCGAACAGTTTAATCACAGTTGTCATCAGCAATTATGATGGTGCATCTACCTTAATTAATAGTGATTTCCGTGAAGTGCGTGGAACCATTGGTGGCGTTGAGATGGTTAACAATAAGCCCATGAGCGCCGTAGATGCCACGGATGTAGCCCACACATTCACCCTCCAATCCGTCCCCAATGCTCCCTACCCGATATTCGTTAGTGTTCCTCTGGTTGCGGTCGCAGACAATGCTCCCACTCCTGTGACCATTAATGGGAACAGTTACCCGAAGCCCAACATCATTTCTTTCCAGTTTCGTACGGGCCCGCCTGGAACCTACATCTGGCATTGCTATGATCCTTGTGGAGAGGTTCGCTCGTCAAGCCTCCCTTTGGTTTTACTGGAGCCGATGTCTACCACCGGATACATGGCTGGAACAATGACTGTCGTATAGTCCTAAAGGGGGCAAGATGTCTATAACCAACAACGATGAGGTTAGTACTTCGCCGACGCAAGTGGAACCGAATCATTTTCGTCGGGCTGCCATCATCTGGGCCGTACTTTCGGTGATCGGGATTGTGCTCGCGATACCCCTGGTTTCTTTTATTCTCCCAGCCGGGGCGAGTGCTCTTAACACCTCCGATAACTTTAGCATCATATTGCTTACTGTTCTGGCGGTTCCTGTAGCCTTGTTTGTCTTTGTCTTTCTTGGCTACAGTATGCTCGTATTCAGAGTCAAAGAGCGGCCTACCGAGGACGCCATTCCTCTGAAACCCAGGCCCGGATTGCAAATTGCATGGATGGGCATCACAAGTGTCCTTTGTCTTTTCCTTGTTATCTATGGCTTGTTAGCTTTTTATCAGGAAGCTGTTGCCTCTCCTTCCGATCCTCTTGTCGTCCAGGTAACCGGGCAACAATGGCTATGGACGTTTCATTATCCACAATATGGCGCATCTAGTAAGGGGCAGGTACTCGAACTTCCGGTGAATCGTCCCGTAGAGTTTCAGGTCACTTCAAAGGACGTACTGCATGGCTTTTCCATTCGCGCACTTGGAATACGCGTCGATGCTAATCCAGGCGAGACGACGACGACACCGATTGTAACACCGAATCAGGTTGGGAATTATACTGTGGTCTGCGTAGAATTATGTGGACTCTATCATTCTTATATGTGGTCAGCGGTGAGTGTGGTCAGCGAGTCATCATTCAATTCGTGGATAGTCAGCCAGGGAGGACACACATGATCGCAGTCAAACAACGCTCGAGTATCATTAGCCGCTTATTCCCTAGTGTGGTTTCTGGAGTTGTACTTGGCATTATAGGTGCTATCATTGCAGGTGTCGTCGTGGCCCATCTTGTTGATACAACTGCTAATCCCGATGCACCGATCGTGGCCGCCTATACAGGCTGGGTACTCTTTTTCTTTATTGGTATTGGAGCATTCAATGGTGTCTGGAATTGGGGCTTTGCACGCAATGAGCCAACGCCCGACGAAGAACTGGCGCTGGCCGGAAAAGATCAGGGTGTCTGGCGCTACTTCCGCTATACAACTGACCATAAAGTTGTTGGAATGCAATATCTGGTGACCGTGCTTTTGCTTTTCTTCATTGGCTCGATGGGCGCTTTCATGATCCGCCTGCAGCAATCAACACCGGGTGCTGTCTTCCTTAATCCTTCTACTTATAACACTGTTGTAGGATTGCATGGCATCATCATGATCGCTGCTACCATCATCATGGCGAGTGGTCCCTTTGGCAATTTTATTCTCCCCATTATGATTGGTGCACGTGATATGGCGTTTCCGCGCCTGAATGCGTTGAGCTACTGGCTGCTTTTCGCGGCTATTCCCGTCCTGCTTTCTACTTTGTTCCTCGGCGGTTTCCCGACAGGTTGGACCGGCTATGCACCACTTTCCGTCCAGGAGTTAACCCCAGGCATGGATGCTTATGCCTATGCGCTCATCATCTTTGCTCTCTCAATAACGGTTGCCGCTATGAATATCGTGACAACTGTACTCGTGCTGCGTACAAAGGGAATGACCTGGGGACGCCTCCCAATCTTCGTCTGGGGAGTGGTGCTCTCGGTTGTTCTTGGCTTGATGGCGTTCCCTTCGTTCCTTATTGCCCTGGTCATGACCCTGGCGGATCGGGTGTTCCAGACATCTTTCTTTATTGCCGCTAATGGTGGTAGTAACTGGTTGTATGAGCACCTCTTCTGGTTTATGGGACATCCCGAAGTTTATGTGATTGCGCTCCCATCCATGGCTATCGCGGCTGAGGTGTCTTCAGTCTTTAGCCGCAAGACGATCTTCGGCCATCGCATGCTGCTTGGAAGCTTGATCACCATCTGTATCCTGAGTGCGCTCGTCTGGGGACATCACCTCTATACGAGTGGGTCCGCTACGGCTCTGGACGGTCCCTATATGCTCGATACAGAATTAATTTCTATTCCAACTGGTTTTTTCTTCCTGGCTCTTATCGGCACGCTCTGGCGTGGAAAGATCTGGGTCACCGTTCCCATGCTCTTTGTCGGCGGCATGTTGGTGAATTTCGTCATTGGAGGCATCACGGGCATCTATCTGGCAGATCTTCCAACCGATGAAATTTTGCACGGCGGTATGTTTGTTACCGCCCACTTCCACTTTACCCTCGTTGGTAGCATGGTCTTCGGCTTCTTTGCTGGTTTCTACTACTGGTTCCCGAAAATGGCCGGGCGTCGACTCGATCCACTGCTGGGTAAACTCCATTTCTGGCTGTTTGAAATTGGCTTCTTGGGGACATTCCTGGCGTTGTTCTATGCAGGTATACAGGGTGAGCCGCGCTGGTCAGCGAACGTTGCTCCTCCATTTGCAACTGCTAATTTGATCGCTAGTCTCTTCGCCATCCTGATTGCGCTATCCGTGTTTATTGCCGCTTACAATGTGATTATCTCCTGGAGAAGCGGTGAACTTGCCTCGGCAGATGAATGGGGTGCCAAAACACTTGAGTGGACCGTCCCTACGCCTGTGCCCCTTGAGAACTTTGAACACCTGCCCGAAATCAAGTCAACACCTTACGAGTACGGTGTCAATTTACCGCAAATAGAGGGCGGCGTTGGTGTTGGACTGGAAGCTTCCCTGCATTCGCAGCCAGAGAAACCGCCAGAAACACCACCGGAAACACCCGTTGGAGACGCAACCGAAATCAACCGGAAACGCCATCAGAGAGTCTATAGCACTGGAGGAGACATTTTTATGAGTAGTACAGCTCTGGAGGAAATGCACCACATTCCCCAGCACATTCGGGTCGGGAGAGCCCGCGCGGGCGTGCTCATGCTTATTCTCTCGGATTCTTTATCCGTCGTCGCTCTGCTGGCGGGTGGTGGCTACCTGAGTGCACTGAATACAGAGAACCAGTTCAGACTGGCGGGCGACCACCCACCAGCCTTGTTGGGAGGAATTCTGGTCGCCGTTGCCCTGCTCCTGAGCGGCCTCGCCTACTACTGGTGGGCACGAGGAGCGCAAAAGAATGTGGGGAACGGTCGATCAATCGTCTTCATTCTTTCCCTGGTGTTCATGGTCGTGGCACTGGTAGGTCAGATCTGGATAGGCACGACTCTGGGATACAGTGCACCTTTCCATGCCTATGTGAGCCTGATCTTGTTCCTCACATGGTATTCAGCCGTCCACCTTCTGCTGGCTGCTATTATTGGCTTGCTTCTGTTAGGGCGCGTCTTGCGCGGCAGGTTGGGTGAGCATAGTTACATCATCGGAGTTACGGGCTATTGGTGGTACTACACTGTAGTTTCTAGCTTGCTGATGTGGCTGTTCGCTTCATTCGTGTTCTAGCAGACAACCATATGAATTGGAGGTATTTGAATGGGTATCTGGACTGATGCAAATGGGTGGCCGTTTCCACCTGTTGTGCTTCTTGGGTGTCTTGTTGCCGAAATTCTGTACTTCCGTGGCTGGCGCGTCCTCGTCAAAGAAGCACAGGCGCAAGAAGATACCAGAGCCATTCTTTCCTCTACGCTTACCGTTTCTAATAACGGTGAAGGCTGGTGGAATAACTGGCTCTGGCGTGGCGTCTTTTTTATCTGTGCGATTGCTGTTTTTTTGCTTGCAGCCTCGGCACCCATTGATATACTTACAGGCAAGCTCTTTTGGATGCACATGGTCCAGCATCTGCTCCTCTTGATTATCATGGCTCCCCTGCTTGTCGTATCTGCTCCATTGCTCCCAATATGGCTGGGCCTACCGCAATGGATGCGAGCGGCTGTGAAACCACAGGTCAGGCAGGTTTTCTATCGTATCGGACACTGGTTACGACAACCCGCTGTCTCGTGCGGACTCCTGATTATCGGTATCTGGATATGGCACTGGCCTCCCTTGTATGATCTTGCCCTGACAAACGACATTATCCATGATTGGTGCGAGCATCTGACCTTTCAATGCGTGAGCCTGCTCTTCTGGACACAGATCATTCCCTCATACCCATTGCGTCCACGCTTGAGTAATCTTGGACGCCTGGGCTTGTTGGGTATCGCAATCATACAAAATGTCGTTCTGGCCGTGGTGATCGGATTTGCCCCGCAGCCCCTCTACATACCTTATATTCATGTGACCGTAGCAGGCAGCCTCTCTACGTTACAAGATCAGCAGTTTGGAGCAGGTATTATGTGGACCTTTGGTGATGTTCCTTTCGGTCTTGCTGTTAGTGTCATTTTTCAACGCTGGCTTGCCACTCAATTCGATGATAATAATGAGCAGGCTGAAATAACCGCACAACAGTAAGAAAAAAAGGTAATACGTGAAAGGAAATGAGTATGCAGCATCCAGATAGAAGGCATAACCTGGCTCTCGCTGCCCTTATCGTCTCTTCTGCACTCGTGATCGCAGTCGCAACGGCCTGGGGCGTGAGATCCCTCGTTGTATCTCGCATTCAGGCAAACGCACAGACAGCACAGACAGCCGCGAATGCAATTGGAGGCTTTCCCTTAACTGGCACTCCCGCACCGGATTTCAATCTCACGGATCAGTTCGGTCAAACGGTAACGCTCTCTTCTCTGCGCGGCCACGAGATCGTGCTGGCATTCATCGACTCTCAGTGTAAGACTCTCTGCCCTCTTACCGCTACGATTATGTATGATGCCAAAATGAAGTTGGGCGTGTCGGCTGCTAACCAGGTATCTCTCATCGCCATTAATGCTAATCCCACCGCTACGAGCGTTGCTTCTGTACAGGCATGGTCTATTGAGCATGGGATGTTGCATCAATGGCTATTTCTTACGGGACCCGCACAACAACTTCAGGCCATATATCACCAGTATGGCGTGTATGACCAGGTTACTGATGGGCAGGCAGTACATGATCCAGTCACGTTCATCATAGATCCCAGCGGGCATGAGCGACTCTATTTTGAGACGCTTGACTCTAGTAGCAAGCTCGATCTGAGCGATCAGGAAACTGGACTGGTGGCGGGAATGCGACAATGGCTTCCCTGAACACGCTACCCAATTGAGACAAATCGTACCGTGTTGGATATTTCTTGCAAGGACTTTACCCTATGAAATCATTGGAAATTGTTGACATTGAGAAGTCAGGCGCAAAGACAACTCTTGACGTGGTGCGTCAGACGCTCGCCAGCTACATCAATCTGATGAAACCGCATGTTACCGTCTTGCTGCTTGGGGTAACTGTAGCGGCGATGGCGATTGCGAAACGAGGTCTGCCGCCTCTCGGTCTCGTACTGGCAACTCTGCTCGGTGGCGCTCTGGCCGCTGGCAGCGCCAATTGTATCAATTGCTACATCGACCGCGATATTGATCAGATCATGGGTCGTACACGCCGCCGCTCTCTTCCTTCCGGACGCGTTCAACCAAAACAAGCACTCATCTTCGGTGTCGTATTGGGTATCAGCTCTTTCATCCTCTTGACGCTCTTCGTCAACTTGCTCAGCGCTATTCTGGCATCATCCGCTATCCTCTTCTACGTTTTCGTCTATACGTTGTGGCTTAAACGTTCCACCGTGCAGAATATTGTTATCGGCGGTGCCGCTGGCTCTGTACCTGTCCTGGTTGGTTGGGCTGCCGTGACAAACAGCCTCTCATTGACCGCCGTCTTGCTCTTCGCCATTATCTTTTTCTGGACACCTCCGCACTTCTGGGCACTTTCTCTACTCATTCAGAAAGATTATGCAAAGGCGAATATCCCGATGATGCCCGTGGTGAAAGGTGAGGAAGAGACGCGCCGCCAGATCCTGTACTACGCCGTGCTCCTGCTGGCATTGACGACAATCTTATTCTTTACCCATGCAATGGGCCTCTTCTACCTGATATGTGCGCTATTGTTCGGCGGCATTCTGGTCTTTATGGCGATCCGCCTTTTACTTGATAAGACAAAGAAACGAGCCAGCACGCTCTTCTGGTATTCCAACTGTTACCTTGCTCTGATCTTTGCCGTTATGGTTATCGACCGCGTTATTCATTGACTGCTACTGAAGAAAGCGCATGTATAATGGAAGTTGAGGGCATCATGCCTGACGAGCTGCAATCTCAGAATACAGGTGCGACCAGAGTACGTTCTCGCAAACACCGTACTACAACGTTTGTCGTTGTAAGCCTCTTGAATCTTGCTCTGCTTGTGCTCTTTTGCACTCAACTTCTGACTCCTGCCCACAATCAGAAGCAAGCGGGAGTGAATACCAGTAGCTCCGGCCTGGGCGATATCAGTAGCCCTCTGATTGGGAGGTCCGCGCCAGATTTTACGCTGCCAGTGCTCAATGGAAGCCAGCAGGGTGCAGGCTCTTCTATCATTCACCTGGCCGCTTTTAAGGGAAAACCGGTTATCCTCAATTTTTGGGCTTCGTGGTGCTCCCCATGTAATGATGAAGCATCGTTCTTACAGAAGGCATGGCCCGGCCTGAAGGCGCAAGGTATCGTTTTTATCGGTATCGATGGTCAGGAAAGGACCAGTGATGCGCTCAAGTTTATGCACAAGTATGCTATCTCCTATCCTGACGTGCAGGATACGTTGACCAGCGAGGTCGCCGCTGACTATGGCGTGACAGGTTTTCCAGAGACGCTCTTTATTGACCGTAGCGGCATCGTCGTAGCAAAATGGGATTCCCCACTAGATGCCCATGGCTTGCAACTTGAAATGACAAAGCTTATGCATGGTGGGTAGGAACCACATCGACGACACCCAGGGGCAAGGTGATATGGAACGTTGATCCCTGCCCCAGCGTGCTTTCGACCCACACTTTCCCATGATGCAGTTCGCAGATTTCGCGGATGATTGCCAGTCCGAGTCCCGTGCCTTTAATGTGGCGATTCCCTTCTGCATTGATCCGGTTATATGGGATAAAAAGCCTGTCCACATTTTCGGGTGCGAGGCCAATGCCATGGTCGTGTACGCTGAGATGAGCGATCCCGTCTTCCAGATGACTACTTACAAGAATTGTTCCCCCATCAGGAGAATATTTCACGGCGTTTGACAAAAGATTGAGGATGACCTGTGTGAGCTTATCACGATCACCATTAATTGAAGGAAGGGTCTGATCCAGTTGCATCTGAATAGAATAGTTGGGTGGTATAGTCGTACGCGTCTTTTCAATCAGTTGTGTTAGCAAGGCATTGAGATCAAAACTTTCCAGATGGATTGACATTTTTCCCGCTTTCATCCGTTCAACATCCAACAGGTCTGTAATCATGCGATTGAGTCGTATGGCATCTATGTGAATATTGAGGGCGTAGTCCTTGACTTCTGGGGAGCTGAAATTCTCCTCTTGCAACAACTCGCTAAAGCCCTGAATGCTGGTCAGAGCGGTCCGAAATTCGTGACTCACCACAGAGATAAAGTCTTGTTGAAGCTTACTCATCTGTATTAATTGCTGGTTCGTGTTTTCAAGTTCATGCTTCTGTACGATCACTTCATTCGTTAAGGAGATGATGTCTTGACTGTGACTGGCCAGATCTTCCTGTAGAATCTCGCGTGCCCGTTTCATGACAAGAAGATTCTCTATACGAGCGCGGAGTTCTTCTGGTAAGAATGGTTTTGTGAGGTAGTCCTGTGCTCCCTCCTGCAGGAGTTGTATGCGTTGTGATTGGTTGGTATTTGCCGAGAGCACAATCAGCGGGATGATGCGTAGTTCTGGTTGGGCACGTATTTCCTTGACGAATTGCTCGCCATTCATCTTCGGCATCATAAAATCGCAGAGGATGAGATCCGGATGCGTCTCGTATGCCTTTGTCAATCCCTCCAATCCGTCTACTGCTGTGACCGTCTGATAGTGTATAGCAAGGAGACGAACGATGTAGTGAGACATATCAGGATTGTCTTCGATAATGAGGATACGTGAACGCTCATCTGCAGCTTCCTGGGCTTCGCTGTGAGTTGGGAGAGGTTCTAACGCAATCAATGGCTCGATATGTGATCGATAGATGTCTTCGCTCAATATACCCGTGGTATGCATATTGATGGCAATAGGGACATCTGATGGTGCATGTAAAGGGAGTTGTAGTGTGAAGCATGCCCCTCCACCTGCACTCTCACTAACGGAGATCATGCCATGATGCAATTCGACAAATTCCTTGACGATGGCAAGCCCCAGCCCGGTCCCGCTGGCATTGAGAGTTGTATGCCCTGCCTGTATAAAAGGTTCGAAGATCGTTTGCCGAAATTCAGGTGGTATGCCGGGGCCGTTATCCTGTATGCTGATTGTGGTGTAGTTATTGTCTTCAACAAGGGTGCAATGTATACGACCACCGATGGGTGTAAATTTAAATGCATTAGAAAGTATGTTAAGGAAGATGCGTTGGAGTTTTTCGCTGTCTCCTTCAGTAACCAGGGATGAAGGTATCTCCATCAGTACAGTGATCTGACGCTTTTGGGCCAGGCGTGCAAAATGATCGAGGCTTATCCGCAGCAGTTGTGCCAGATCTACCTGGGTGTAATTAATACTCGTCTTGCCGACCTCTATTTTTATGACATCTAACAGATCATTGATGTATTTGAGTAGCGTGAATGCACTGCGTTGGATTACTTCAAGATCGAAGTTAGATTGTTCAGCTATAAGTGCATGTGATGGAGCCGAGGATGAGGGTGAGAGGAGTGCGTAACTCGTGGCTGACGTTGGCAAAGAACTGGGTCTTGAGCTGATCAAGTTCCTGAGCCTTCTGATAGAGTCTCTCCAGTTCACGATGAGCGCTTTCCAATGCTTGTTTGCGCTCTTCCGATGATTTTGCGTTGGCAATGATCACACGGACCTTGGGGAGTAAAGGTGGTAAGATGACTGCCGTTGAGAGTGATGCAATCGCTGTAATCAACTTGACGGTGCCCGATAACCAGTAGGTTGCATACCAGAGGGTCCAGACATCAAGGAAATGGGTCGCTCCACAGGCAATAATGAAGCTGCCGAACGCAACGAAGATCCAACGGAAGGGCAGATCATGGTAGATCGTACTGACTAAATACAACAACGTTAGCGAGATAAAGACGTAGGAGATCCCAATAAGCGAATCAGAGACAACATGCAGGGTTACCAGGCGCGTATTCCACAGGAAACAATAGCCATGTGGGGCCAATCCATAGGCATCAAAAATATTGTGGGACCATGTCGTCCACACGAGCAGAACGACGAGGATGCCCGTTAGCGCCAGACTGAGGTATGCTGAGACGATTATCGTATCTTTTTGCCGCTTGCCCGACTGGGAAGAGTTTAGCATATGGAACCTCTATGAGCCGTTTTTGTTGTCTGATCTTCTTTGCCTATGCTGCAATAAATTGGATATACATAGTCTGTCACTCTAATTTAGTATAGCAAGCAAAGAAATACTATGGCCTGATGCTATTCCTGCTTTTAGGGTAAAAATTCCATTGTTATTTTCTCAAAACGCGAACCAATCTTCTCACATTAATCTCTGTGTGCGCTAATCTTCTTTCCCGAATTGTTTAAATATGTTGAGGGTTGGCACATTTTCAGGGTAAACTATGTTTTATCAGGTAACGGTACTCGACTTAACAAATAGGATCTCTTTCTATGAAGGGCAACCGGGTAGGGGCGTCACCTTGCGTGCGCCCGTTCCCTGGGGACAATGTTCTCAAGCGCGGGCGCGCAAGGTGCATTGACTCCAACAAATTGAAAGATGGGCCTAAAATGATACGCCTAAAATACAGAAAAGCATGAAAAACGGTAGGGACCCGATTGATCGCGTCCGCCATTTATGAATTGGCCCAGGGTTGATCAATCACGGACGCGATACAATCGGTCCCTACCGTTTTCGCGTATTCCAGGCATGAGTGTCGTGCTTGCGTCATTTGTTCCGAAATAGTTGGAGTCAAGCGCAAGGTGACGCCCCTACCCGGTTGCCGACCATGCCTTCGTGAGGGTGGAGAACCAACAAATATCGTGCGTGTGCCCAATTTCTATGTAATTTTAATGACGAAGCAGGCAAAACCGCATAGTCATTATGTTAATTGATTGTATATAATGTATGGGGTTTCGACTTCATACAACTAGACATTGCATAATGTTCTCGTAGGGGCCAGATTGGTTGCGCCTGTCAATCGGACTGGAATGTGATATGTAGGGGCCACGTTTACGACGCCCGTTTACGACGCCCACACGTGTGGTTCAAGGAGAAGGGATGATTGGCAAAGTTACCTACCACCAGCAGGTGAGCTATTGCGGGAAGCCGCGCTGCAAGAAATGCCGCGAAGGTACCGGCCATGGTCCTTACTGGTATGCCTATCAGACAGTGGATGGACGTACGAGTCGTACCTATGTAGGCAAAACTCTTCCACAGGAGGCCCTGGAAACCATTGAGGGTCTGCACCCTTCCTTGCCCGTCCAGCGCAGCGAACAGGAGCAGGAAAAGGCGACGATCCGCATCTATACGTTGGGACAGTTTCGCCTGGAACGCCGCTCCTCCCCCTCCGATACTGAATGGCACACGGTAACCGAGTCAGTATGGCAACATCAACGCGTGCGTGCCCTGCTAGGATGTTTACTTACCTATCCTGGTCGTAAACTGGGCCGCGAACAGATCATGGATTATCTCTGGTCCGATCTCGATTTCGAGATGGCCGCCAGCCGCCTGGACCGCTCGGTCTACAGTCTGCGCCAGCTTTTCGAGCCTGCCCGTGGCAAGGTCGCTACCTCTCCTCTGTTGCTAACCGAACGTGAAGTTCTGGTTCTGGCCGACCAATCTCTTGTATGGGTCGATGCCGATGCCTTTGATCACCTGCTGACCCAGGCGCATGACAGTAGCGATCCCGGCGAGAAAGAGAAGTTGCTGGAGGAGGCGGTGCTGCTCTATGGCGGCGATTTCCTGCCCGAGGCACAGAAAGTTGAGTGGACACGTCCACGCCGCGAGTCCCTACTGCGTTCCTGGATCGGCTTGCTGTTGGAACTCTCCGACCTGCGCAGCGAGCGCGAGTCCTTCTCCGCTTCTATTGAGCCGCTTGATAAATTGTTGTCCGTCGATCCAGCTAACGAGGCGGCGGTGCAGCGTCTGATGTTGCGTCTGGGTATCCTGGGAAGGCGTGGTGAAGCATTACGGGCCTATCGCAAACTTGCCTCCGTACTGCAACAGGAATATAATATTGCGCCTTTACCTGATACGCGTGCGATCTATGAAAAGGTGCGCGGCGGTCAGTCACCCACTGATGATAGCTCCAAAACGGGTCCCAGGGTCTCCTTACAGCCCGCATCGCAGGCTGCTCCACGCACCGATGCCCCCGCTACGATTCAGATTGGTCGTAGCCATCAAAGCCCCCTGGTCGGACGCCAGCAGGAACTCTCTCTGTTGCGCGATCTCGTCACAACCACAGAGCAGGCGGCAAAGTTCAAATTGCCAGGTGCGAAGAAAACATCGATGCTGGCCCTGGACACGCAACGCCGTCCACAATGTATCCTGCTAATGGGCGAGGTTGGTATCGGCAAGACGCGCCTCGCCGAAGAGGTTAGCCGCGATGCCAAGAAACGCAACTGGGCCGTGGCATGGAGCCGCGTCTACGCTCAAGAGGGCAGTATCCCCTATCGCCTGTGGACCGAAGTGCTGCGTAAGGCGATGGAGCAGGGGGCATGGCAGCGCCAGGAAGTGAGCAAACGTTCGTTAGTCTTCCAGCCCTTGAGTACGCTCTTGCCCGATGTCTTGCAACCGTTGCTGGTGCCGATCGCCTTCTCGTCCGCGCTGCCCCCGGAACAGGAGCAACTCCGCCTATGGGAAGCCGCCTGTGAACTGCTCAAACTGATCAGCGAGAGCACGCCATTGCTAATCGCGCTCGACGACCTGCAATGGGCCGATGCCAGTAGCTGCGAGTTGCTGGCGTATCTCTCGCGCCGCGTGCAGGGCTATCCCATCGTGATCGTCGGGACGTGCCGTGAAAATGAACTGGCAGCCAGTCACCCCCTGCGCTCACTGCTCACAGATCTGCAGCGTGAACATTCCGTCGAATGCGTCTCCCTCGAACCACTCACTGACGAGCAGATCGACGCACTTATATCCAGCATCAAAGTACCGCAGCCGCTGGTCAAGCGCATCCGTAGCCGTGCCGCCGGAAATCCCTTCTTCGCCGAAGAACTCGCCCGCACGATAGCCACCCCCTGCACGAACTATGCCGAAAACGGTATCCTCCACCACAGGCCAAAACGGTGTCGCCTCCTCCACCACGGCCCAAAACGGGGTAGGGACCCAATTTATTGCGTCCGGTGATTTATCAACTGCCGACGGCACCTACCAACTACCCGAAACCATCTCCGCCGTACTAGAACTACGCCTTAGCCGTCTCACAGCACCGTGTCAGCGCCTATTGAGCAAAGCCGCCGTCCTGGGAGGCTCCTTCGAATTCAACATCATCAGCGCAATGGAAGCCATGACCCCCGGTAGCGACGAGGACACGGTACTTGACCTGCTAGAAGAAGCGCTCAAATCCGGCATGCTAACCGAGCAAGGCACCGGCACGCGCATCACCTATGAATTCTGGCATCCCCTCCTGGTGGCGCATCTCTATGATAAATTGTCCGCCGCCCGTCGTGCCAGCCTGCACCGCCGTGCCGCCGAGATCCTGTTGCGCGTCTACAAAGGACGCGAGGAGGAGGAAGCTGCGACGATCACATACCATCTCGTAGGTGGCGGCGCAGACGAAGCTGTGGTAGCGAAATACGCCGAGATGGCGGCCAACCGTGCCAACCTCCTTTCGGCCTATCCCGACGCCGAATATCACTATCGTATCGCCATCGAAAACCTGGGCAAAAGTTCGGATGATCGGCTACACCTTGCATATTTGTTGGAGTGTCTGGGCGAGTGTGTGAGGATTCAGGGGAAATACGAAGAGGCGCGTGGCTTCTTTGAAAAAGCTTTGGAGGCTCGTACACAACATCTTACTTATGCTGCAATCAATATGTCTCAGAAAGAGGCACAGATCCAGGCGATGCTGTGGTGCCAGATTGGTTGGACCTGGTACGATACGGGCAATAATGTAAGGGCCAGAGAGTATTATGGGCGTGCTGAGCAAATATTGGTAGAAACAGATGTGTTAGCAGGCACTGTGTGGGCGACTATTCGGCTTCGTCAAAGTTATGTTTCGTGGCGAGAGGGTAATTATGAAAATGCTCGTCTTACAGCTCAAGATGCTTTGACATTGTTTGAGGAAGCATTAAGGCAACAAAAGCAAGGTGTAGAGAATGTCTTTCGTTTGACGCGTATAAGGCGTACATTGATCGGTGATCCTGTTGATCTTGGGCGTACACATTTATTGTTAGGTTTAATTGAGGCCAGTAGTGGTCAACATGGAGATGCTCAGACACATTTTAATAAGGCATTGGCACTTTTTGAACAATACGATTGTCATCGTGAGATTGCTATTGTTTGTTGTGACTTAGGTGATGTTTATTTGAGGAAGGCTGAATATACACAAGCTCAAGCAGTTTTACGCCGTTCTCGAAGTATTGCCGAGCGAATTGGAGATATTCCAGTGATGTCTTATATTTTTGGCAATTTGGGAGTGATTGATGTACGTATGGGTAATCTAGTTGATGCAGAAGCCGAATTTCGGCAAGGGTATTGAATTAGCAGAGCATATTGATGATCCAGCATCTGTAAGTTTATGGCGTGCTAGTCTTGCTTCTGCGCTTAGAGAGCAAGGTAAGATTAATGAAGCTAGGATAACTTTATGTCGATGCTTTGAAAATTAGTAGAGCGATGCGAATTGCTTTTTATAATAGTATAGCATTAGTCGCCCTTGGAAATATACGTTTAAGCCAAGCAATATCAGTTTTGACGAAAGAAGGATTGGGAGTATTATTAAGTGATGAAACTCGACAGACGTTAAAAAGAGCTAGAAGATCATTATATCTAGCCCTTGCTTTAGATGGTATGGAGGCTGAAACAAGATTTGATGGACAATTAGCATTGGTACAGGTTGCTTTGTTGCTTGGAGATTTAGAAAGTGCTGGGCAACAAGTGAGACAAGTGTTAGAGGCCGCACGTCAATCTGAAATGATATGGATGATTGCACGAGCCCAGCAACTATTAGGATGTATTGAGTTAGAGCAAAATCAACCAGATCTGGCGAGCCAGCATTTTGAACAGGCTTTACGTATTTTTCGTAAGAGTGAGATGCGTCTGGAACATGCACGTACGTTGCGTTTGTATGGGACGATGTTGATGGAGCAGGAGAATATGGGTGGGAAGGGATATCAACAGGGTTTAAGTTATTTGCAAGATGCATTAAAGGTATTTATTGAATGTAAGGCCGAGTTGGATCGGGAGATGGTGGAGCGGTTTTTGGCCCGACATAATTATACGACGGCGAAATAAGTTGGCGTATGTGGTGTGAGGTGGGGTTACGTGTAGGTGTGGGTGTGGGTGCGCCCATGGCCGTCGTGCATAGCCCCGTGCACGACGGCCCCGGCGTCCACAGCGTCCATGTTACACCATACAATGACTCTGTTGGAAAAACGGATACGGACAAGCGCCGCTCAACGGTGGACACGGAATTATAAATGGCTTCCCTACCTTGTTGCGTGCTTTATACTATCGGCTCGTTTTGGTCGTGAAACGGGTTATAAATGGCTTCCCGATTTTTTACATGTTTCGTGTACAATTATTTCGTGCAAAAAAGACATGATAGGGAATACATTTATCATTCTGTACCTCAATGAAAGCGGGTATCGGGCGCATAAAAATGTACCAGCGTAGGGAAGCCATTTATAATTCCGTGTCCACGGTTGAGCTTCACTTGTCTGGACAAAGTTCCCAACAGGGTCATACAATGTCTCCCCTAAAAAACATAGGCATCTATATAACCATGTTTTGTCGTCACATGACCATGGATGCTGTCAATCAATCCACAAAATCTTATGAAATTAGTATCTCCATCCAAAGATCTCTGCGATGTCCCTCTCATTGTGAGACGTTGTGCCGAAGGTGCGACGTTCACATCCCATCTGCACGTAGTCTACCTCTGCGTAAGTTGTGCTACCCGTCATTGCTCGGATTTAGTGACAGGAAATACATGGATAAAAAAGGCGTAATCATTCTTCTTATCATGTATATTTTAGTCAAGCGATAGATGATGAATGAGTAAGGGCAAAGGGAACTGGGAAGGGTGGTGAGAACCTTATACTCACTCACTGCGCTGGACTAATTAAGTATCTCCCTGGTTGGTATAGGAGGAGGAAGACAGATGACGAACACTATTTATGGCGGTAGACACAAAGAGCAATGGCATGGTTACCAGCACCTGCGAGTCGCATTTGCGGGCGGTACCTGTCTGCGTTTACCGCTTGCAGCGTTCATCTGTTGTCATTGACGTTCTACCATATATGGTTTGGAATGTCAATTTTTTTTCACCTGAAGCAGCGTGCAATTGCTGTACGAAAGGAGGAATGTGCCAACGTTGTAAGGGATTGTTAATCGTGCCTTTGTACGTTTTATCTTGAGCGCTTCATAGCTAGTGAATTTTTCTGGTGCCTGGTCTTGTCGTACCGGGTGCCATTGAACAAATACAGTACCTGGTTTGTCGCCCCAGGCACTGTGGAACAGTGGGCTACCTGGTTTGTCGCCCCAGGAGCAACTGTTCGAATACGAAAGGATCTACCACACATGAGTATCGCATTACGCAACAAACAAGTTTTTGCCCTCATCGTCCTGGCATTATTGACCCTTCTCGCGCTTACCTTTATTCTGCTTACCACTGTTGCGCACATCAATGTGTGGCATACAATAGGCTCGCTTGTACCAGATTACTTGTTTCCACATGGTTAAATTACCCCAGCTTTGATGCCCAACCGACCATAATTACGAGCGGACATCAGCTTGTATTAATAGAGGGTGATGGAAGAGGATTGGAAGTATTATAGTTTAAGAGAAAGGAAGTGCATTATGTCTCATTATGACTGAACGCACTGAGATGGAAAAAGAAAAAAAGACGTTCATCTGCGAGGATGGGCGTCTTTTTGTGTATGGTGATGGTGGGAGGGAGCGGGTGCGGGAAGGGAGCGTGCGGGCGGGAAGGCGAGCGGGCGGGAAGTGGAGCGTGCGGGTGGGAAGGGAGCGGGCGAGTGGGCGACCGGGCTTATTGCATTGCGCCCCTACAATAGTGATCATTTCATGCGCATGCATCAAAAAATGCATAACGCCATGGTAGGGGCGCAATGAAATAAGCCCGGTCGCCCTCCCGCCCGCTCGTTTCCTATTTCTTAATGTAGAGATTATCCGACAACCAATATTGTGGATTTGTAGCAATGTAACGACGAACATCATGCAACATCGATGCATCACGTATAATCTCATCATAGAAGCTCTTCTGCCAAGCAAAATCACCAATGCCATCCGTGTATCGGATACGATTCGTCATACGACCTTTATAAATATCGATAATATGACTCAAGGTCGGCCTGGGCTTTTGCGCAGGCTTATTATATCTCAAGTGCTCGGTCAGGACGAGAATTCCATGCACGTGATTAGGCATGATGATGAATTGATCTAATTTGAGACCTGGGAAAAACGTAGGTAGTCTATTCCATTCCGCCTGCACAATTTCGCCAGTAGTGTTCAAACACATCTCACCATTTGTAATGTCCCCTAACCAATGGGTATGATACTTCGTACAAATCGTTACGAAATAGTATCCATGACTACTATAATCATGTGTCCGTAATCGCAAGTTTTGACGTTGAGGTAATTGACTTGTAACGTCACGCCCCATATGATAACTATTAGACATAATAACTAAAACCCCTCCACATTATTTTTAATAACTTAATATATTTTAACACACCAATATCATAATTTCAAACAATAAAATATATTAATATACAATATATTATTGTAAAATGGCGCTATAACCATAATAAACTAATGAAAGCTATTGTAGGGGCGCAATGGAACGAAGTGGAATAAGCCCGGGCGGGAACGCTGGGCGGGAACGCTGGGCGGGAACGAGCGTGTGGAGGGCGACCGTGTGGGGGCGACCGTGTGGAGGGCGTGCGTGTGGAGGGCGACCGTGTGGAGGGCGTGCGTGTGGAGGGCGACCGGGCTTATTGCATTGCGCCCCTACCATGGCGTTGTGCATTTTTCGATGTACGTGCATGAAATGATCACCATGGTAGGGGCGCAATGCAATAAGCCCGGTCGCCCTCCACCGACACGGCCACCACCGACACGGCCACCACCGACACGGCCACCACCGACACGGCCACCACCGACACGGCCACCACCGACACGGCCACCACCGACACGGCCACCACCGACACGCCCATGTTTTCATATCGCGTAGGGACGGAATCAATCCCGGCACCCCCGGTAAAACTCTCTAGAAATTATCCGCTCCATCCATCCAATCCTCCATCGTCACCGCCTCCGCCAACTCCCGCACCAACCGCACCGTCTCAACACTTACCGTAACAACTCTACAAACCAGGCGAATAATATATTCCTGATCATCGACCCGATTTGGATCACTCTCGATCCCACTCCGCGCATCCTTACTCACCTGGTATTGATCGATCACCCATTCCAGGGCCGAACGGTTGCCAAGACGATACTCGAAACACTCCGGCGGCAATGGTCCCAGGCGCAGACTCTCGTTCACCACCACAACCCGTTTATCGTGAGAGAGACGCATCTTCTCCACTATCCAGCTAAAAGGCACGTCATTATTAGAGCAACCATAGTGGATATTCTTGCGCCTGCTCGTAATTAAGGTGCAGATCCATAAGCTCGCGGCCGATGCGCACACAGGTCTGGAACGGCTCTCCGCTGTGCAACAAAGGAATGTGCGGCAGGTCGCGCTTGAGATTCTCGGCATAGCGTTCCCGGTATTGCGGATGATGCAACATGGCGTAGACATAATGGAAGATATCCCATTTTGTGACGCCGGGGCCATACTTTGCCTGGAATTGGGCGAGTGACCAGTCGGTGATGTTCTCGCGGCGGTTGGTGCCGTCTTCGTTGTAGGTGTAGTAGGGGAAGCATTGAGCAACCGCACCCGCACCAACTAAATGCATATCAGGAATATCAAGTTAGTTGCGAGAGTCATAAACGGCTTTTCTGACACCAAATTCGTAAGCACAAATTACCAATATTTTCTATTTCACTAACAGTAGTTGGGAAAAATCTAGAGTGTAAATAATATCGCTGTTCATTGAGGATGAGGGTCAAAGAAGAGATATTGCTTGATAAAAGGACGATAGAAGCTTTATCGTATATTTTTTGTTTCAGAATAGCGTACATGTCTCCCTTTTGTTAAGTCTGTATTTTAAGGTCGCCGCTCCACTTAATTTTTGTATCATCGTAAGTCACAAAATCATCAACTCTTTAGCGCTGTCCTGCGTCTCTGCCAACGATCAACTTCATCATTATATGTTTCTATAAATGTTTGCATCTTTTGCGCTAAAGCTTCTCGATTGAAATCATATACCCAATCATCACGATTAGTTTGTAATTCCACTGAGAATATATTTTGAAAATAGTCTTATACTTCTATTCCCAGCTTATCGTGAACTGCTCATTGCTTCTTTTGATTCCTATTGGTAAAAATGTTGTAAATTCTGGATCATAGTCCTTCAGTAATCCATGTATATCTTTCATCAGGCTGCAATTCTTACCAATCGATTTTTGCAATGCTTTTCTTTTCTTGCTAAAAATGATAGTTTTTCTGTCTTTCTCCAATATTCGGGTACACGATAATAGTATATATGTTTAGTTGAGTGTCTTGTGATGTTCCGTATGGCAATAGTAATGCCTACTCCCACTTGAATGCCAAATACATTATGTGTAGTGCCAGAAAGTTTAGGATTTTTACGTACATTTCCATGTAAATCAAGATGATATATCTGTGTAAAATCTTTTAATAGATGCTTACGCATACCATCAAAGGCAAATTGATCAACGAAAGAGTTGTTCGTAACTAAACAAACAATTCCATCACGATCCCCAACCGATCTGTTGCCCAGCGGAAGAATCTAACATATGCATCGTACAGCTGCATTTTTATTAGTAGCTTTGGAGTCTTTCACATATGTTTCTTTAATGCGTTCATCAATCACAGGATACTTACGGTTCTTATTATTATCATTCTCATTCTTTTGCCCCACATTATAAGGAGGATTCCCAATCACCACCATAATCTGAGCATCCTTCTCCCGCTGCACGCGTTCAGTGTTCTCCTCCACAAAGAGCGGCAATTGCTTGCCCTCAGCCAGTTCCAGCGTATCCACAAAACACACACCCTCAAATGGCTCATATTCACCCATCTTTGCATAATATTCATGTTCAATGTTCAGGGAGGCGATATAGTAGGGCAGCAACATAATTTCGTTGCAGAAGAGGTCATGTTTGTATTTGTACGCCAGCTTGTGGGGCGGAATGCGATGGAGCAGGTTGACGATAAAGCTGCCTGTGCCCGTGGCGGGATCGAGGATCTGCACGCCTGGCTCTTCGATGGAGGTGTTGAACTCGCGGCGCAGCACCTCATCCACGCTGGCACACATGAAATCGACGATCTCTTGCGGCGTGTAGACAATGCCATAGGTATCGGCCCGCTTGACGGAATAGCCCTGGAAGAAGCGCTCGTAGACGGTATTCAGGAAGTGTTGACGCTCAGACCAGCTCTCGATACCCTTTGCCGCCGCTTCAATTGCCACATAGAAACGATCAAGCTTTTTGAGGAACTCGTTGCGGTTGAACGAGCGGCTGGTCGAGCTTCTCAATCACCTTCTCCACTTCGGAGGCGATCACGTTGCGGCGCACAAAATCAGTATTGTCGAAGATCGTACGGAACAGGCGTTCGGTGAGCAGGTGTTGGATGAGCATCTCTTTGATCACGTCGGTCGTGATTTTGGGATCGAGCGAGGTGCGGCAGAGTTCGGTAAAGGTATCGAAGGCGGCAATGAAGTTTCTATTTGTTTTGTATTCGTGGTCAATGATGTCAAGTAGCTCTTTAGCAAGATCGGGGATACGTTCTTTGAATTCCTGTACGGCCTCCGCGAAGTTCTCAATATCCGGCTCGGTATAGCTAAAGAACATTTTGAGCAGGTCGCTGACATCGTTAGGTTTTTGCAGATCATACTCAATGACGCGCTTTTTATTCTGAAAGAGCACGGCCTTACGTGTATTCTCAAAGATCGTGTTGGTGAGGGGATAGCCGTCGGCGATCTTCTTACGGATCTCGCGTTCAAGGTCGCTTTTCGGACCTTTCGCCTCCCAATAGCCGCGTGCAAAATAGTCATCGCGCACCACGCCATCGGGCCGGATGCCGCTTCCTATAGTCTGTTCGGCTACAAGCGTCCACTTTACGTGGCGTGCGGTATCGGCAAGCAGGCTTTGGAAGGCACCACGCAGGCCCGACTCATAATCTGCTTTGCTCTGGTAGTCTGCCAGTTCTTTATAGTAGCGGTCGATCGTCTTCTTGAGAGTGAGCGAACTGAGCGCCGGGGCACTTAACATATGTCTCTTTCCAACCTCCTCACCACGTTTCGCGTGTGTCTTCTTGCTCGTTGTCTGAGCGCCCGTTGGGAGCGCTGCGCCATTAATTTTATTGACGACGGCGCGGATCTCCTTCGCGATCTCAGTGAACGCTGCATCGATATTATCCCACAGCACGACCGGCTTTGTATTTCTGGGTAGTACTTGCAGCGTCTTGAACGGTGCCTCTTCCCAATCGCAGGGGCGCAAGAGCAGAGGAATGACTTGAGCCGTGCCCGCTTCATGTCGATGCAGAGCTTCCTGCATCTCAACGCCATAGCAATAGTCGGAGGCTATGAAGTCCGGGCTAATCAATACTAGTATTATACGTGCAGCCGCTAACTGTTTATTGATGGTCGCGGCGCGTGGATTGCCAGCGGTGATATCTTGCTCATCCCATTTGCTGATGACGCCCTGACGTTTGAGTAGTGCCAGGTGTGTATCAAGCAGTTTGCGCAGAGCATCATCCTCATGTGCAAAAGAGTAGAAGAGAGGGATGGCATCAGTAGGCATCAATGGCGCTCCTTTGTACGGGTCAAATATTCATAAAATGAAATTTATAGATTTTAGTATCTTGACCGTGTGCTTGCAACAGGATACTTGTAAACGGGCGAGGATGTCAAGGGGGAAATGGAAGGCATTGACTCCAACTATTTCGGAAAAAATGACGCAAGCACGACACGAATGCCTGCAATGCGCGTAAAACGGTAGGGACCCGATTGTATCGCGTCCGCCATTCATGGAATCGTGGCCCAGGGTTGATCAATCACGGACGCGATACAATCGGGTCCCTACCGTTTTACGCGTTTTTCTGTGTTTTTGATGCATCATTTTTGGTAAATCCCTCAATTTGTTGGAGTCAATGGAAATGGAAGGGCACCCCTACACCATACCATTCGGTACACGATATGCAAACCAATCAAAATCCGCCGGACCAGTTCTACCATTGCCGTTGCTAGTAGCGTACATACCAATATAGACGCCGGTGAAGCCGCCAGCCACCTCGGTAGAGAGATAGCGTGTTGCACCCGTTGCCAGCTTGCGTTCTGGTTGTCCCTCTTGTGCGTACAAAAACGTATAAATGTCGCGGTCCGCCTGGATCTCTAATTCAATGGGACCGTCCTGTTCCAATACTTCTCGTGCCACAATTGCCGCTAGATCCCCAATTCGACGGCGCACAATGATGCAGCGGCTTCCGTGGTCCTGCGTTATAGCAATTTCATAATGGTGCCGTTCGTTCATCAGAACCGTGAGACCTGCTTCATGTCCTTCGTGTTCAGGCTGGAAGGCGAGCAATGTTCGCGCACGACAGTCGAAGTGTTGCTGCCGTCTTCCAATAAAGGCGGGTGAAGCCTGAGCATCCAGAGTCAATGCCGAGCCATAGAGGCGCAACCAGCCGGGCCGTTCAGCTAGCGACCAATCGTCGGCGTTGGGGTTGCGTAAGAAGTTCCAGCAGAAACGCAGATCGGGTGCAGCGAAGTCGTCGCGTTCCGGCTCAGCTTCCACTCTCTGTTGAGGCAAGGTTGGCACATGCATAGAAATGTCGACCGTTTTCTCAGGGGAAACAACGGGCCAGCCATCCGGTGTCCAGGTAATCGGTGCCAGGAATGTTTCACGCCCCAGGTGATGGTAGAGCCTATCATGGGGACGGAAGGCGAGAAATACCAGCCACCAACTGCCATCATGTGCTTCAATGAGATCGGCGTGTCCCGTTCCCTGGACTGAATGGGATGTTTGATCGCGATGGGTCAGGATCGGATTATGCGGACATGGCTCGAACGGCACCCAGGGACTTTTACTACGTGCCAGCGTCTCCATATGCCCATATTCCGTTCCACCTTCAGCGATCATGAGGTAATAATAGTCGCCAATGTGGTACAGGTGCGGTGCCTCGGGATAGCGCCCACCGGTACCGGGCCACAGAAAGCGCGTCTCCGTCAGTTGTTGTCCATTTGTGATATCAATTTCGCATTGATAGATGCCGAGTTGTGATCCCTCGCCATTGCTGGTGAAATAGACGGTATCGCCATCAAAACAGAGCGAAGGATCAATGCCACCCTGTTTGACCCAGATTGGCTCTGACCATGGGCCAGCAGGATCGTGCGTGAACACATAGAAATTCCCACCATGCGAGACATTCGTTGTGACCATATAAAAGGTGCCGTTATGGTAACGAAGCGTGGGTGCGAAAATGCCTCCCGAGCTGGGCACGTTGGTGAGTGGAAGCTGGCTTGCACGTGTCAGGCAATGACCGATCTGTCGCCAGTGAATCAGATCGCGACTGTGAAAGATGGGGACGCCAGGGAAATATTCAAAGCTACTGGTGACCAGGTAGTAATCTTCTCCGACCCTGCAGATGCTGGGATCGGGATAGAAACCTGGTAGCACGGGATTTGTATAGGTTGTCTCTTTCATGGTTGTTGTCCTGGCTGGTTATGCAATTATGTTGATGGTAGAGAACGTGGGTTGCGTGGGTATGACGCGAGGGTGCGAGTATGATCGTGGAGTGCCGCGGGCTTATTGCATTGCGCCCCTACTACGATTTTTGCATATTTTGACGCCATTGCATCTTTCCCATGTCATTGTAGGGGCGCAATGCAATAAGCCCGGGCTACCCACATGCAATAACGCCCGGGCGCTCCCAACCCTATTTAATCGTATAAGTCACCAACGCTCGCCCCGGCACCGTAGCACTAAACGCGCCATTGGCAAGATGCAATGTGGCCTGTGCCGCCGTATTGTGCGAGGCATTGGTCAGATAAGGAACGACCGCCGCACCGTTTGCCACACTCGTCTTGTTCACCGCGAATGAGGCGGTAACATTGGACGATGAGGTGTTCAATACGACGATGGCGACCGAACCATCTGTATTGGTGTATGCCGTCACTTCCAGGCTACTATTCCCGCTGGCGGCACTGACGCGTGTGGCACCGGGATGGATGAAGCGGCTATAGTTTGCCAGTGCCCAGAGGCGCTTGGAGGCCGTGACCGTTCCATTGTTATCGTGAATGAGCATCCCATTGTCCGTGCCATTGAAACCGACGCCCCACCAGTAGAGGAACGCGCTCAGGTTGGCTTTAGTGATGCCATCATACACATGTTGTGCCCAGGTGAAACCGGATGCATCGGTTCCGCTATCCCAGGCGGGGTCCCAGGTATCAAATGTTGCCCATTCCGTTTCCCAGATGTGTTTGCTACCGGTGCCACTCAGGGCAGAGTTGGGAGCGCCCGTATAGCCGTGGCTGGAGATGTTGCTGGTATACGCGTTGGCCGTAGCATTGCTGGTAATGCCATTTGCATAGCTTTGAGCCGTATCCCACCCCTCACCATCGCAGCAGACAATCTTCGGATTCAGTTTTGCCGCTTTCACTGTCGGTCCTAACACCGCAATAAGATTGGCGGCCTGGGTAGGATTCATGATCATACTGGAATAGGATGTGGTCAGATTAGGTTCATTAAACGCCCCAACATGGGTAAGGGTGATGCCAGCGCTCTGATAATCCTTGATGTATTGGACGAGATAGTTGGCGTACGCCTGCCGCCAATCGCCACTGCTGCATGTTGCGCCAGGAACGCCGCAGAGTGTTCCTCCATTCGACTCATTCCCATTGGTTTTCATGTAGCCAGGAGCACTCCATGCGTCACCATAGAATTGCTTGACGCCATAATTCTTTGCTTGTTGAGCAAGCCAGACCTGCCCTTCGCTACTGCCGAGCGCTACATAATGAGGAGTTGCACCTGGTTTGCCAGGGCTGGTGGGTTCAATTGTATTGGCGGCATCCGAGGGGAACAGGTTGCGCAAAATGGTGAAACCGGCTCCATTCGACGTATTGAAGAGCAGGTCTAGCATCTGCTTCTGCTGACTTGCAGGTGATGTCTGGAGCGTACTTGCAGGCCCGAAGGCATCCGAAAAACCGAAACCGTCTATGGTCTGGTGTTTTGATGAACCATTGATCGTAATTGTCGATGCTGCAAGGGCAGCATGCGAGGGAACGATGGTACCGAATGCGAGTAGCAGGAGTGAGAGTGTCAGAATGATTGCAAATCCTGCTTTGCGTTGAATGCCATTGAACATCCTTGTTTCCTTTTCTTAAAATAAGTAGGAGCGCGATAATGCTGTTTAAAAAATTATGATGGATATCCCCTGGTAGGGACCCGGTTCGACCGCGTCCGCGATTCATCGACCTGGCCCGGTTTTTTTCGATGAATCGCGGACGCGGTCGAACCGGGTCCCTACCGGAATCGGGTCCGGATTATCTATTAAAACGGCATTATCGGGCCCCTACGATGTGCTACATGTTGCGCCATTCACTGTAAACGCGGTTGGATTGGGATTACTCCCCGTCCAGGAGCCGTTGAAGCCAAGAGAGGTCGAACCTCCCGGCGCAAGTGAACCATTATAACTCATGTTCTGGACCGTTACCTGGTTCCCTGATTGTGAGAAGATCCCGTTCCAGCCTTGCGTGACCTGCTGACCACCAGAGAAGGCGAATTTCAACGTCCAACTGCTGAGCGAGGTCGATCCAGTGTTGGTGATTGTCGTACTGTTGGTGAAGCCGCCCGGCCACTGGTTCTGGATCACATAGCTTATTTTGCAGCTACTGCCAGATACAGGTGTTGGGGAAGGCGTTGGAGTTGGCGTATGGACAGGTGTCGGTGATGGCGTCACTGTCGTTGAAGGCGTTGGAGTTGGCGTGCCACCAGATGATGGCGCGATGACATAGGTCACCAACGAACGCGCAGGCACAGTTGCGCTGAATGATCCACCCGTAACAGGTAGCGATGCTTGCGCAGCAATATTGTTCGATGCATTTGTAATGTAAGGCGTGACAACCGAGCCTGCCGCAACAGAAGTATTTTGCAACGCGAGTGAGGCGGCAACATCACTGTACGAGGTATTTAAGATCACGATAGAGGTGGAACCATCGGTATTGCTATATGCCGTTGTCTCCAGATTGCTATCGCCGCTGGTTGCTCCGATGCGTGTGGCCCCAGGATGGATAAAACGACTATAGTTGCCCATTGCAAAGAGCCGTTTGGAAGGGATTACGGTCCCATTATTGTCATGGATGAGTGCCCCGTTGTCAGAACTATTGAAGCCGAAGCCCCACCAGTAGAGGAAGGCGCTCAAGTTAGCGACAGTGATGCCCGTATGGATGTATTGTGCCCACGTGAAGCCGGAGGCATCGGTTCCACTATCCCAGGTGGGATCCCAGTTATCGAACTTTGACCATTCCGTCTGCCAGATATGTTTGGTGCCTGTACCGGTCAGAGCGGAATTGGGATCCTGGGTATAGCCATGACTGGAGATAACGCTGGTATAGGAGTTGGCCGTAGCATTGCTGGTAATGCCGTTTGCATAACTCTGAGCCGTATCCCACCCCTCACCATCGCAGCAGACAATCTTGGTATTCAGTCCAGCCGCCTTCAATGTTGGTCCCAATACAGCAATAAAGTCAGCAGTCTGAGTGGGATTCATGACCATGCTGGAATAAGAGGTGGTGAGATTGGGTTCGTTAAATGCCCCAACATGGGTCAATGGAACGCCAGCACTTTGATAATCTTTAACATATTGGACCAGGTAGTTTGCATAAGCCTGCCGCCAATCGCCAGTGCTACAGGTTGAAGCACCAGGCGAGCCGCAGAGCGCACCTCCATTGGACTCATCCCCATTTGTTTTCATGTAGCCGGGGGCACTCCAGGCATCACCATAAAATTGTTTGACGCCATACTTCTGACCCTGTTGTGCGAGCCAGACCTGTCCTTCGCTACTACCCAATGGGACATATTGTGGAGCTGCGGTAGGACTGCCGGGACTGGTAGGTTCGATCGTATTGGCGGCATCCGAGGGGAACAGGTTGCGTAAAATAGTGAAGCCTGCACCAGTTGTAGGACTGTAGAGCAGATCCAGAATCTGTTGCTGTTCGGTGGCGGAAGATGTCTGGAGAGTAGAAGCCGGCCCAAATGCGTCTGAGAAGCCGAAGCCATCCATCGTCTGATATTTTGTTGCACCATTGATCGTGATGCTTGATGCAGCATGTGCAGAACGGGTGGAGGCGAAGAAGCCGATTGCGATGGTTGCAATCAAAAGTGCTATCAGAAGCACGGACCCGATTTTGCGTACAGTGGTGTGAAACATCCTTGTTTTCCTTTTCTTGTAAACGCTTGCAAACATTAAGAGAGGTATACATGATTGAAATGGTTTCTGTCAACCCCCTGCATTCAGATGAACAGAAAGTGGGGGGTGCTAAAACTATAAAGTGAAATAACGGCTTAAAGATGTACTATTATGCATAGAGTAAAAATGCATTTATTGTATATTCTGTATTTACGGCATCACAAAGAGGCTGCTGGAGCAAAAAGGCTTGACAGGACAACGCTAGATATGTTACTACTGATTTATCAATGTAAGCGCTTACAAAATCACGAGGAATTTACCCTTGAATAAAAGAGCAACCCGTGGCAATGCCCATCAGATCCATGATGTGACGATCTTTGATGTTGCCGATGAGGCGGGTGTATCCTATGCGACTGTATCGCGTGTCATCAACAACAAGGATCATGTAAGTGTGGAGAAACGTGAGCGTGTTCTGCATGCCATGGCAAGGCTCGGCTATGTTGCAAATGCACAAGCTCGCAGCCTGGCTGGTGGCTCTTCGCATGTCGTGGGTTTGCTGGTTGATTATCTGAATACCAGCTATATGGGTGAAATTATTCGTGGTATTGATGCTGCTCTGGATGCTCATCATTGCAATCTCATGCTCTATACAACCCATCGACGGAAAACCAAAGAGTCGGCCTATGTGACGAAACTGACGCGGGAACTGGCCGATGGCCTTCTGCTTATTCTTCCACGTAACGTCAATGCTTATCTGGATACCTTGCGTCAGCGTCGTTTCCCGCATGTCTTGATTGATTATTTAAGTGATGGAGAGAATGTCCCTTCGGTCTCGACTACGAATTTTCAGGGTGCGTATGATGCGGTGGCTTACCTGCTTGGCCTGGGTCATCGACGGATCGGTTTTATCACTGGCACATTGGACTTTGGGTGTGCTCAGGAGCGCCTTGCTGGCTATGAGGCGGCGCTCAAAGATCATGACGTGCCTGTTGAGCTACAACTGATATGTGAAGGCGATTTTTTGCAGCCGCAAGGGTATCTCTGCACTCAGACGCTGCTAGATTTAGCGGAAGCGCCGACTGCTATCTTTGCATCGAATGATGTCATGGCGATGGGGGTAATGGAGGCCGCCCGTGAGCGTGGCCTGCGTCTGCCAGAAGATCTTTCGATTATCGGCTTCGATGATATTCCCCAGGCCAGCCACGTCCATCCTCTCCTGACTACAGTACGTCAGCCTCTGGAGGAGATGGGGCGGGCAGCCACGCTCTTACTTTTGAAATATATTGCTCAGCCGGATGCGGAGATCGAACGTATCAAACTGCCGACTGAACTTATTATACGTCAATCCTGTCAGTCGCCTCGTAAGTGAGGCATGGTGTGTGTACAGAAAGGAGGCACTCTCATTTTTCTTGTCTGATACAAGCAAGCAGTAGTCCGTATGTCATAAAGACAGGCAGTACGCATGTGTTGCGCGGCGAGAAAAGCCGTCGTCCGACGTTGGGCATTATGTATCGTTACATGCTATTCGGAAGGGAGAACTTAACCTATGAAACGCTTCAATTTCCTGCTACCTCTGCTGGTACTCCTCACGCTATTTGTTTCAGCCTGTGGCGGAACGACAGGCACCAGTGGTTCTCAAAAAGTGACGATCAACTGGTGGCATATCAATAACACAGACCCTTTGAAGACAGAATGGCACAGCCTGGCAAATCAGTATATGCAAACGCATAAAAATGTTGATATTGAGATCAATGTTATTGGAACGGATCAGAATTATCAGCAGAAGTTGGAAACGGCCATGCAGGCTGGCACGCCGCCCGACATCTTCCAGAGTTGGGGTGGTGGTGTTATGCAGGAATATGCTCAGGCCGGTCAACTGAAAGACATTTCATCCGCTTTACAGCAGAACGGTTGGGGCAATACCTTTAGCCAGTCGGCACTCTCGCTCTACAGTTATAATGGTCACTATTACGGTGTGCCATGGGATATTGGCGCAGTGGGTTTCTGGTATAACCCGACGCTTTTTGCAAAGGCGAATATCCAGCAGCCTCCTGTCACGTGGAATGATTTCTTGACGGATATCCAGAAGCTCAAAGCTGTGGGTGTCACTCCTATTGCTTTGGGAGAGAAGGATAAATGGCAAGGACTTTTCTACTGGGTATATCTCGCGATGCGTGAAGGTGGTAAGACAGCCTTTGACAACGCCTATAATCGCACCGGTTCTTTTGCCGATCCATCTTATGTGAAGGCAGGACAAATGTTGCAGCAACTCGTAGCCACAAAGCCCTTCGAGAATGGCTTCCTGGGCGAGGACTATACCGCTGAGCAGGCGCTGATGGGCAATGGAAAAGCAGCGATGGAACTGATGGGACAATGGGGGCCATCCAATGATGCGTCTGCGGCGGCGGATAAAAAGGGCCCTTCACTCAGCTTCTTCCCTTTCCCTCAGGTACCCGGTGGTGCTGGCAATGCAACTGATGTGCAGGGTGGGGGCAATGGCTTTGCAATCGGCAAGAATGCACCTCCTCAGACGCTCGACTTTGTGCGCTTCCTGACGCAGGCTAATAACCAGCGGATGTTGGCTCAGAAAGGTGCTCTACTTCCTCCTGTCAAGGCCGCTTCTGATGGTGTGACCAATCCGAATATGCAGGCTGTCGTAAAACTGGTCAGTAATGCACCGTATTTCCAGCTTTACTATGATCAGTTCCTTCCTTCGGCTGTTGCTCAGGTTGCGGTCAATTCTACCCAGGCGCTTTTTGCGGGGAGTGCAACTCCTCGACCGCGTTGCAACCGCCCATGAAGAAAGCGTAACGAGCGCGATCAATTGGGCCCTTACCCCGCCCGACCATGGGGTAACCAGCGTAGGGGCCACGTTTACAGCATTGAAGAAAGCGCAAGCACGACGCTCAGCCTGATAGCGGAAAATAGGGCCCGATTGTATCGCGTCCCCGATGGAGTGCCGGGGATGGGAGCATACATCGGGTCACCGTTTCAGGGGCCATTCGCTCATTTACGCACGACTCATGTGATCCAGAAGGGAAAAAGATTATGCAAGCAGTCGGTCGGCGCTCTGTCCAAAAGCAGGATATCTCAGGATCGAAAACACATGCGTCACAACTTCGCCGACGCTCACTCTCGAAATGGTTGATCATTATTCTCTGTTTGTTGCCTGGCCTTGTGATATTCGGCGTCTTTGTGTTGTTGCCCGTCGTCCAGGCAACATACTATAGCCTTTATAACTGGAATGGACTTGGACCATTGCAGAATTTTATCGGCCTGCAAAATTATGTTGTGCTCCTCAAAGATCCTGTTTTTATCAACGCTATCAAAACTAATCTGACGATTGCCTTTCTATCGCTCGTTTTTCAGTTGCCACTGGCGCTTTTTCTTGCCCTGCTTGTGAAGCAACGGGGAGCTGGCTCTACGTTTTTTCGCACAGTTTTCTTTCTACCCTATATATTGTCTGAGGTAGTTGCAGGTCTGATCTGGGCTTTCATTTACGATCCTTCAATCGGCCCACTGGACGCTCTGTTTAAGCGTTTCAATCCATCGGGAATCCCTCCGGCCTTTCTTGCTGATACACACACTGTATTATTGGCGGTTTTTGTCGTGATGCTGTGGAAATACTTTGGTTTTCACCTGGTTCTCTATCTCGCTGGATTGCAGAACATCCCACAGGAGCTTCCAGAGGCTGCGCGTACAGATGGTGCAAATCGCTGGCAGGTAACGCGCTATGTTACGCTCCCTATGCTTTCGAGCACAATTCGTCTCTCCGTATTTCTTTCTATCCTGGGGTCGCTGCAATACTTTGACCTTATTTTTGTCATGACAGATGGTGGGCCTGTCTATGCCAGTGAGACGATGGCGACCTATCTTGTACACAAAGGGTTTCAGAGCTTTCAACTCGGATACGGAAGCGCCGTCGGGGTGGCTATGTTTATCTTCTGCTTCGGTTTTGCTCTGGTGTATCAACACTGGGTTATGCGGCAAGATCTCACCGGGGTGACTCAATAAGCTTGAAAGGAAACGTCCCTCATGTCTACGCTTATTAAAGCATTGCGGCCAGCACGGACCGCTTCGCTTCTCATCTGCTCTATCGTTTCCCTCTTTGTACTGCTCCCAATTGTGGTTGTCATTATTGGTAGCTTGCGCACAAATGGTGAATTGCTCAACGCACCTTTTAGCTGGCCCACGACATTACACTGGGAGAACTACACGCAGATCCTCTTCGGAGGAGTATTCTGGCAAGAACTCTGGAATAGCTTTCTGACCATGATCGGGACGGTGGTGGTGCTCCTGGTCGTGACATGCCCGGCTGCATTTGTGCTGGCTCGCCTGGTATTTCCTGGTCGCAACGTAGTCTTTAATGTCTTTTTGCTTGGTTTATTGTTTCCCATTACGATGGCGGTGTTGCCGTTGTATATTACAATAAGACAGTTGAGTTTGTTGAATACCTTGTGGGGCATCATTCTGCCCCAAGTTGCCTTTTCGTTGCCAATCACCATACTCATTTTATGGAACTTTTTTCGCGCGGTTCCACAGGAGTTGGAGGATGCAGCCGCCATTGATGGTGCGCCCATGATGGGCTTTTTCTGGTATATTTTGTTGCCATTGGCTCGTCCAGCTCTTGCGGTTGTTACGATGCTTGCAATGGTTGCTAGCTGGAACAATTTCCTGCTGCCATTGCTGGTCTTGAATGATCAGCCAAACTGGACGTTACCCCTGGGGGCCACTCAGTTCCAGGGACAATATAGCTCGGACTGGGTGCTGGTGCTGGCTTTTCTGACGTTGGCGATGATTCCAGCCGTGATTATTTATCTCTTTGCTGAACGGCAGATGATTGCAGGTTTGACGGCTGGTGCGGTAAAGGGCTGATGAAAGAGGAAAACTATCGTGTCTGTTCAACTCACCGATACAGGACTCTCTATTGCAGGGCGGGATGTCCCGGTCTACGCAGGTGCGCTTCACTATTGGCGTTTGGAAAGGGAACTCTGGCCTCAGATTCTGGATCGTGTGCAAGAACTGGGCTTTGGCATGGTCGAAACCTATATTCCCTGGTCTGTACATGAGATAACGCCGGGCTATTTCGATTGGGGTACGACGGATGCTCGCAAGGATGTAGAAGCTTTTATGCGCTTATGTGAAGCCCGTGGTCTCTGGTTGCTGGTACGGCCCGGCCCTCTCATTAATGCAGAATTAACCGATTTTGGCTTTCCTGCATGGGTGCTCCTTGATCCAGCGGTACAGGCACGCACCTCTGTGGGTAGCCTGCACCTGGACGCTGCCTGGGGCCTGCACCCGCCGCGCCAATTTCCCGTGCCATCTTACGCAAGTGAGGCCTTTTATACATACGTCGAGGGCTGGTTTACTGCCGTCTGCCCGCTGATTGTGCGTCACCTCGCGCCTGATGGTTGTATTGTGGGTGTACAAAGCGATAATGAAACCTGTTATCTCTTTCATGATCGTGTCTATGCCACCGATTATAGTGAAGCATCACTTACGCTCTACCGCACCTTTTTGCAAGAGCGCTACCCATCACTTGAGCTTCTCAACGCGGCGTATCTCACAGCGTATAGCTCTTTTGCACAGGTTGAGCCGCCCCACGATTGTCAGGTGCATAAGCGTACCGATATGGCATGGCATGTGGACTGGGTGGTGTACAAAGAGTATCAAATTCGCTGGAGTGTTGCGCGGATTGCCTGTATGCTGCGTGCGCATGGTATTCAAGGTGTGCCAATCTTTCACGATGTGGCTTTTCAGTTCCGCACTCCACTTGATATTACACGTATGGAGGCTGAGCGGGCTATCGATTGGGTAGGTATGAACCTCTATCGCAACAAAGAAAGCAGCCGTGGTACGATGCAAAGTATGCGTTACCTGGCTGGCACAACGCGTCTGCCATTTGTACCGGAGTTTGGTTGCGGCGTCTGGAGCCATCATAGTCTCACACCTACACCAGATGAGCAAGAGTTCATCACGCTTCTGGCATTCATGTATGGGTTGAAGGCATTCAACCTTTATATGCTGGTTGAGCGCGAACGTTGGCAAGGAAGTCCAATCACGCGGCATGGTACGTTTCGCGCGGAATACGCCAGCTTTTATAAACGTCTCCTCTCGTTCGCATCACCAGTATCAACTCTGGTCGTTGTCTCGTACGCCGCAGGCGTTGCTTCTTTTGAATTATGACATGGAGCGCTCCGCTGCATTGGCCTCTTCGTTGCATTTTGCGCATACAGACCTCTATGGTTTCCCCCGAGAATTGTTCAATGTTGATCTTGACCTGGACCTGCAATGGGATATTGCACAGGAGGCCGATGATCGCCGTTCTGACAACTGGTTGGGAACAGTGATTGGTGCACTGGAGGGACGACACAGCGATTATGATCTTTCCGATACGCATGTAAACCTTGAACGCCTCAGCCGTTATCCGCTTGTCTTTGTGCCCACCGTCGATTTTATGGATGCCGATGATCAATTACGCCTGCTTGCTTATGTTGAGCAGGGCGGGCAACTGATGATTGGGCCGGGCGTGCCCTATCTTAATCCTGCCCTGCTTCCTTGTGAAGTGTTGAGCAAATATGTACATAAAGCTGGTAGAACGGAAATTGGTGCAGGGAGTATCTGGTGGGTCAGTCAGGAAGACGTTCCCGCAACGGTAGGAATGTTGGTGGAGAGTGGAGCATACTGGTGTGAAGACACAATGGTGAAACTAGTTTTACAAACAAGTAACGAGCATAGCCTGCTTTTTGTTGCCAATCCCACCGCTCTGGTACGTGAAGTTGCGTTACACTTTCAGGGAGAACGATCTTTGAGGCGCGTCTGGGGTGAAGCATGTGTACGCTCTGGCAATGGTGTGCTCATCATGGAACTAGAGCCATATAGTGTGCAGATCTGGGAGGTGTTGCAATGATTGATCCTAACTGGCAACTCGTCGATCTTGATCCCGTGACGTGGCGGCAAATAGGACGTTTCTTCGATCCAGGGCAGTATCTTCGTGCCGCGCAATCAGGCGAGCACGGCCTGTTTGTCTTGCATGAGCGTGGAAATGTACTACGCGTGGTCGACTCAAAAACGGGTGTGCGACGTGATATATCTTTTGAAAAGATTGATGATCCTCGTGCGTGCGCCCAACGTTTGTATGAACAAGGCGAATGGCAACGGGTGCATGTGATTGATAAAGTGCACCTTGCTCTGATCGCGCAATCTGTCCAGGCAACGCCACAACGCGCCCTGACACTCGATCAGTACTATCATGCTGTTTACCAATTGCTCTGGGGAGATCCTATTGGCTACGTAAGTGTGCCTGCACATCCAGGGCACTGGCACGGCTGGACGTATGAGTATGTGAAGAACATCGTAAGTATGCTATCATTCTCTCCGGCGACGCTGGTGCTAGGAGTTTTTGCGGATGATAAATTACTGATTGGCTTGATTCTACTCTGTGAAGATGGACAAATCCGGAAGGTAACGACTTTTGAGACGTTGCATCCTGGCAGTTTTGCGACGGGAGTATCTGAGGCAACACTGACCACATTGCGACAAGAAATCGCTCAAAACATTGTTGCTCCCGTTGGGATGCTGCTCTGTACGCAAGAAGTCTTTGAGCAATGGATACAGCAGGAAGAGAAAATGCAGGTTTTGCATATCGCATATGAGCAGCAACAAGCGTATTGGTTCTGGATAGCGTAGCTTGATTGCATTCCCAACATGGGTTCACTAGCCCATTGCGTTCTCGTTATCATGTATCGTGAATGTGGCCTCCTACCCAGGTGTCGTTAACCCTGCTATACTAAGCATAATAAACGGGGAGGGACATTCTTTGCGACATACAAAAATTGTGTGCACGATTGGTCCGGCAACGAGTAGTGAAGAGCAGCTTGAAGCGCTTGCTCGCGCCGGAATGAATGTAGCGCGTCTAAACTTTTCGCATGGAGAGTGGGAAGAACATGGAGCCGTGATCGCAAGGGTGCGTAGGGTCTCAGAACGCCTGGGGCGTTCTATCGCTATTTTACAAGACTTGCAAGGGCCAAAGATTTGCACAGGCAAACTTAAAGGTGGTCAGCCGATGCACCTGGTGAATGGTGATACGTTGACGATCACGACTCGCAACATCGAAGGGAGCGCAGGTATTGTCTCTACAACGTACCAATCTCTTCCCCAGGATGTAAAGCCGGGAGATCGTATCTTACTGGATGATGGTTTGCTGGAACTGCGTGTGACGGATAGCAACGAGACAGATGTACAGTGTGTTATCGTGCATGGGGGCTTGCTAAAAGAGCATAAGGGAATTAATCTGCCAGGGGTAGCGGTGAGTGCGCCTGCAATGACGGAAAAGGATCGTGCGGATCTCAAGTTTGGCATTGAGCATGATGTCGACTATGTAGCACTCAGTTTTGTACGCCGTCCCGAAGATATTGTAGAAGCAAAAGCGTATATTCAGCAGCTTAAATCTGAACTGGGACGTGACCACAATGAGCCGCTACCCCTGATTGCGAAGCTAGAGAAGCCTGAAGCGATTGAACACCTGGATGAGATACTGTGCGTGACCGATGGCGTCATGGTTGCTCGTGGCGATCTTGGCGTAGAGATGCCGCTGGAGAAGGTTCCAGTGATTCAAAAGCGCATCATTGCCAGGTGCAACGATCTGGGCTTGCCAGTGATCACCGCCACGCAGATGCTTGAGTCGATGATCACCAATCCTCGTCCTACGCGAGCCGAAACCAGCGATGTCGCAAATTCAATTCTCGATGGCACCGATGCAGTTATGCTCAGTGCTGAAACCTCGGTTGGAGCGTATCCAATCGAAGCGGTGGAGACGATGGCGCGTATTGCCGAGGAGACCGAAGCCAATGGCCTGATATTGCGCCGACCACATTGCGGAGACCTCACACACGCACATGCCGTGAGTCATGCAGCCCGTGCATTGAGCGAAGAGACGAGCGTCCAGGCTATTGTTGTTTTCACACGAAGCGGTGCTTCCGCCCACCTCATCTCGAAGGATCGTCCTCGTACGCCCATTCTGGCCTATACGCCGTCCGAGCGTGTTTATCGTCGGTTGGCGCTCTGGTGGGGAATTCTGCCGCGCCAGATTGCATTGGATGGCTCGACGGAAGTGCTGACGAATGTGGTTGACCAACGTTTGCAGGACGACAAACTCATCCCCAAAGGTGCATATGTGGTCGTTATGGGTGGTTTACCGATTGCCAGCAGTGCTCGTTTAAACTTTGTGCGTTTGCTGTGTGTTGGCGAGACATTGATCTAGATGAGAGATCTGGTGGCTCCTCCTTCTTTCATCTGAGTTCCAGACGAAATTTACCGCTCCCCCCAAAATTGATGATATTGACTGAAAATGCACACCTGATTTGTGCATTCGATATTCTATCATTAGCAATAGGTACAAACTTGAAAGGATTTTCACTGAGAAAATCCTTTCAAGGGAAGTTTTCATCGTATTAATTTTCACCAGCAATCATAAGGTGGAGGGGGGCAATCGCGCAAGGGATAGAGCCAATGAGAGTGATAGGCTGGTGTAATTGGTGCCGCGACTATATGCGTGGTCCAACTTAATATGCTCATGAAGAGAAGAAGTGCCAGGATCAAGAGAAGAAGAATTCTTTTAAATGATAGTGTCATTGCCGCAGTTCCTTCTAGATGGTATCAGGTAAAAACTTTCTCCATGGTTCGCAGTATGAACGAGAATGCTCATCTATTTAGTAGGTGGAAATTGGTCTACAAAATCTTGCCAATTTTGCTATCTTTCGAGAGAATCGTTAAGTGTATGTGAAAGTAAAATTTATTAACTATGATTGGTCACGCGAGAGAGCTAAAAATGAGCGATCAGGACGACGATCTGCAATCAAGAGTTCGTGTCGTGGCAGAAAAAGCTGTTCAAGCCTATACGCAGGGGATACTCCAGCCGGAAACATTGGTCGAACAGATTTTTGTGGAGTGGGAGCGGGTATGCAGAGGAGAGGGGTTGCCAGCACACGATGTATTAGTACGTATTGCGCAACGCATATGCAGCCGCAAGTTGTATTCAGCCTGGCGAACGAGCGACATGGCTGTGCGTAATGCTGCTTTCTACAACATCAGACGTTACCTGGAAAATTCACTAATGAGAACACGCTATGCAGCGCTGTTGCGTAATGTTGCGCGTGCCGAGGAAGATGTGGTTCATCAGACGCTTGAAATTCTGCTCAATGCTGAGACCAGGGGGCCAGATGATGCTGCGGCATTCTTAAAATGGACGCAGACTATTCTTATCCGTCAGGCACATGCGTATCTCCAGAGACAGCAACGGGGCGCAGAGGTCTCGCTGGATACGCAGATGGAACTTTTGCAAGAGCGACTCGTAGATCATAATGATGGGGCAGGTGACCCATTAGAGCATGTTCTCTTGCAGGAGTTGCACGAAGCGCTGGGCAAAGCTATTCTATCGATGCGCAATCCGAATTACCGTTCGGTGCTGGCCTATACATACATGGCAGGGGTAGATGAGGAAGAACTGGCGCAACGTCTTCATGTAGCCACACAGGACATCTACATGTGGCGTTATCGTGCGCTGCGAGTATTGCGCCGCAATCCAGAAATCATGACGATATTGCGTTCTCTCGTAGAGTAGTGTATTGTTTAACAAGTAGGTATGTTAGCAGTTGCTCTGGAAAAGGCTGGCGATGGGCTGTGACAGAATAGTGCAACTATTGAATATGGGTTGGCAGAGGGACGGGGAGGAAGCAGCAATCAACAGGAAGATTGTTGCGCATATCCGCTCCTGTCCGTTCTGCCGTCATGGTCTGGTCCGCCTTTCCATTGACCTGCTGAGTGCAAATATGCTCACCTGCGATCAGTGCTCCACCAGTTTCCCCACATATTATGAAGCCACCCGTCCCAATTATCCCCTCGTTACAATGCCCCCTCAACAAATAGCTGAAGTTGCTCGCCACCTGAGTAGTTGCCCTTCCTGCCACGAAGAATATGAGGAGTTGGTGTCGTTGGGGGAGTTGGAGGAGATGAAAGAGCTTTTCTAAAGATAATCCTATCTAAATTTTGCCCTCTTGAAAATGTGCAGTTTGCCGATAATGAGATCGAGAGAAGAACATGCCCTTGTGGCCCTTTTTCTTTTTGGCGTTCTAAGGACCTCTGGCTCGTCAATGAAGGGACTATTCTATGCACAAAAATCAAAATCGGCATGTATTAAGCCTTAAATCTATTCCCAGGTTTTTCTGGTATAGCCTTGTATTTGCGGAGCGTTTCTTGGGATTTATGTGAGTTGGTTGCTTAGGCAGAACCTCTCTGAGCTTAGGCTATGTGCCAGAGGATATTGCCGTGGCTCTGGCAGCGTTGCAAGTTTTGTGATTTCCTGGATTGGGGTCAAACGTTTCCCTAAAAAGCATGGTGCAGATGCTACACCTCAGCCTCTAGAGCGCCGTCTTCATTTCTGGATTCCCTTTGTATTCAGCAGCGCATTGCTTTTTCATGTTCTCGGGAGCATCATCTTTATTATCTATGATTGGTTAGTATCCAGGCGCCTCCTATCTGGGGAGAGGTTGCGATCATGGGGATGTATCCGACTTTGTTGGCTGGCATTCTTTTGTTACCACGAGATGCCTTATCGGGAAGAGTTCCTTTGCGGCTTGGTGATGGAGAGCGTAATAGTCAATCCTGGCAATCGTTACCTTTAGTTGGTACTTTCTCCTGGGACCAACTTTGCAACAAAGCCAGGGAGAATCACTATTCGCATAGATAATTGCCATTGCAATGCCAATGTTTGACCTGCTCGTGGTGAGTTGCCTCTTTTTGCTCTCACACTCCACGGTGGATCGGAGCATACGTATCTCCAATTCGCTTGCACTCTCTCTGTCTCTGGGCATTTTTGTGCTCACCGATAGTATCTACTTCTATCAAAGCTTGCATAACATTCAGAGTGTGTGGCTCAGCGTGGGATGGATCGGGGGAAATTTTGCAACTGCTTTATCGGTTCAGGCAATGCGCTAGCCAGCCAGCTAATCAGCCATCAGACAACGCCCCATACCTCTGCCCTGGTTGCAACACCTCTGTGGCGTTTCTTCCTTTCGTATGCGTTGATTCTTCAGCTGTATATGATACTTGTATTTTTTCTTTGGGGTACAGACAGAAGTAGCTTCCTGGCAATCGGAACGTATTGTTGTAGTGCGCTGTTGTTGCTCTTAATTTTTGCCAAACAACTCGTGGTGATACAAGAGATCCACGGATTAATCAGGGCTTCCAGCGCCTCCAACGCGTCGTTGAAGAGAAGAATACGGCATTGCTGCAGGCGAATGCACATCTGGAAGCACTGGCCACAACCGATCCCCTGACCGAACTGCCCAATCACCGGGCCTTGCTCGAAACCCTGGAGAAAGAGGTCGCGCGTGCCCGGCGCTACGGGCATCCCTTGTCAATCCTCTTCTTTGATGGCGATCACTTCAAACGCGTGAATGATACCTATGGGCATAGTGTGGGTGACGCGGTATTACAAGAACTGGCGAGCCGTGGCAAGAGCATCTTGCGTGGCGGGGATACCCTTGGACGCTATGGCGGAGAAGAGTTTATGGTCCTGCTGCCAGAAACCGATCTGGCGCACGCCCATGAGGTAGCCGAACGCCTGCGCGTGTCCATTGCCACTCAGCCACTGGTAGAAGGGTTAGTAGAAGGTGGACACCATGTGACCATCAGCATTGGGATCGCCACCTTTCCTGCCGATGGACAAATAGGCAGCGATGTGGTGGAGAAAGCCGATCAAGCCATGTACTGGGCCAAACGTCTGGGGCGCAACCAGATCCGCACCGTCGTGGAAGCAGAACGGGCCGCCGCCGATAGCGCTCTGGTCGCCACCCTCTCGAATTTAGAGCGCCATGATGAAGGGGCGGGGGAGAATATCGAACAAGTCGTGCGTACTCATCAATTGAGTACCATCCACTCGCTGATGTGGCTGCTGGATCTGCGCGATCAGGGAATCAGCGCCCATTCCTACCAGGTAAGTGATCTGGCAGGGGCCATTGCCCAGGAACTGGGTTTGGAGCAGGATGAGGTCTTCGCGGTCTCCACTGCGGGCATGCTCCATGACATCGGAAAAATTGCTATTCCCGATCACCTGCTGCAAAAAGAAGGGCCTCTTTCTGCCAACGAGCGAGCACTGATCCGGCAGCATCCAGAACTGGGAGCGCAGATTCTGGAAGTGAGCCCCTATCTCCAAGCCTTAATGCCAGCGGTTCACCACCATCATGAGAATTGGGATGGGACGGGCTATCCTCAGGGTCTTGCGGGAGAAGACATTCCACTGGCCGCCCGCATCATCAGGGTCAGCGAAGCCTATCAGGCGATGATCAGCAGTCGTCCTCATCAAGCCCCACGTTCTCCTCAAGAGGCACGCAACGAACTGAAGCGTCGTAGTGGTACGTACTTTGATGCTGCGGTTGTAGAAGCTACGTTCCATGTTTTGATGCGCCAGGAAGAGGCGGCTCCAGAAGGAAGGGTTATTTCACTTCATCCTTTCGCTCATTCTTCATAATTATGAAAATCCCACCCTTACCATAATGGCAAGGGTGGGATTTTTAACGGTTTCTCTCTTAATCCTGTTCCCGCATCCGCGAGCGCTCATGCTGCGTCAGATAACGCTTGCGTAAGCGAATGTTTAGCGGTGTTACCTCAACCAGTTCATCGTTGTTGATGAAGTCGAGCGATTGCTCAAGGCTCATCAAGATCGGTGGTGTCAGGCGGACAGAGATATCTGAGGTGGAGGAGCGAATATTCGTTTTCTGCTTCTCTTTACAGACGTTGACGGCCATATCCATCGGGCGACTATTGAGGCCAACGATCATGCCTTCGTAGACGGGTGTGCCAGGCTCGATAAAGGTATCTCCACGTTGCTGAGCATTGCCCAGGCCATAGGTAACGGCAACGCCCTGTTCAGAGGCGATGAGAGCACCCATGCGCATCGTGCCAATCTTGCCCATCCAGGGTTGGAAGCCGATGAGTATGCTGCTCATAGCACCATTGCCCTTGGTCAGAGTCAGGAAGATGTTGCGGAAGCCGATCAGGCCGCGTGTCGGGATACTGTACTCCAGACGTACATTGCCGCTGCCATCGTTGACCATGTTGGAGAGTTGCGCTTTACGCATCGCTAGCGTCTCCGTCAGAGCACCGATAAAGATATCTTTGGTATCGATGACCAGATGCTCAATAGGCTCCAGGGTGTGTCCATTCTCGTCCTCACGTGTGATGACTTCTGGACGGGAGACCTGGAATTCGTAGCCCTCGCGCCGCATCGTCTCGATCAGCACCGAAAGGTGCAGTTCGCCGCGTCCCGATACGATAAATTCATCGGCACTATTCCCATCCTCGACGCGCAGGCTCACGTTGGTCTCCAACTCACGATAGAGGCGAGCACGCAACTGGCGCGATGTTGGATACTTGCTTTCTCTACCCGCAAAAGGACTACTATTGACGCCAAACGTCATTTTCAGAGTTGGTTCGCTGATTGCAATAATCGGCAATGCTTCAGGTGTGTTCACATCAGCAATTGTCTCACCAATATTGGCATCGGCAATACCTGTCAGAGCCACGATGTCGCCGGCCAGTGCTTCTGGAACTTCGACACGCTGCAAGCCCTTATAGGTCAGAACCAGGTTGATTTTCTGGCGTGAGGTGACCCCATCGCGATTGATGCGTGCCACAAAGGTGTTGGGGGCGATGCGTCCACGAATGATGCGACCAATAGCATATTTGCCTTTGTAGTCATCATAATCGAGGGCAGTCACCAGCATCTGCAGTGGTGCTTCGGTGTCAACGAGTGGTGCGGGCACTGTATTGATGATCGTCTCGAAGAGCGGCTCCAGGTTCTGGCGCTCGTCGTTGGGATGATACATCGCGACCCCATCACGACCAATGGCGTAAAGGATGGGGAAGTTGAGGTGTGCATCCGTCGTGGCAAGTTCCAGGAATAAATCCTGTGTCCATTCGTTGACCTGTTCGATACGTGCATCGCGTCGATCAATTTTGTTGATGATAACGATTGGCTGCAGATTCAGTTCCAGTGCTTTTTGCAGCACGAAACGCGTCTGAGGCATTGGCCCTTCAACGGCGTCGACCAGCAAAATACAGCCATCAGCCATATTGAGGACGCGCTCGACCTCGCCGCCAAAATCAGCATGTCCCGGTGTATCGATAATATTAATTTTAATACCATGATAGGAAATCGCCGTATTTTTGGAGAGAATCGTAATGCCGCGCTCACGTTCCTGGTCATTCGAATCCATAATCAGATCGCCCATATCCTGGTTTTCGCGGAAGATGTGGCTCTGTTTGAGGAGACCATCAACCAGCGTTGTTTTTCCATGATCGACGTGTGCGATGATGGCGACGTTGCGAATATCTTCTCTTTTCGTAAGTGTTGAACCTTCTTCTAATGTCATGTTAACCTGCATAAATGTTGTGTTGATCCTCCGTACCGTACGACAGCAAAAACCTTGAAAAACAGAGTATTTTACTTTAGTTTCGCGTCACTTTTGTGCATAATTGCATTGTCCAGATTGTTGATTTTTATTTTTTCCACGTCGTTAATTCTGCCAGGTGAGTGCCGTTGTTTTCCATTGCCTCATCAGCGAGGTTGGTGTCTATTACTACTTTAAACATACGGCTGCGGTAGTTATCTAAAAATGAGCTTACTCCTGGCGAAGAACACAATCTCTTTCTTAATCTGGCCGAGGGAGAGTGACGCCTTTACGAGAGAGTGAGTGGCGATTATTTCCGACGAACGGCAGCATTTAAGACCGACGTTATTTTACCACGTAGATTTTACCTTAAATTGCCTGTTGTGGCAAGCTATTATAGGACATCTGATGGATATTCATCTGCTATTTGTTATAATTTTACAAAATCTTAAAATAGTGATCCTGTTTTAAGCATCCCACAATAAACATAACAGCGTATCACGTGTTTTAATTCCAGCCTGGGAGAAAAAGGGAGGGTGCGAAGTTGGAGGACAGGTATTATAGCGGGATGCGGTCGCGTTTGTTGCGGGAAATGCGGCGTGTGGTTGTTGAGGGAGTGGCGGTTTCAGGATTGAGACGGGCGGCTTTTTCGCGGATGAGGGAGATCTGAGAGTGGACTGCCTGGCGAGATTGTTGCAGTTGGCGTGCTATTTCCGAGGGTCGTTGGTTATTGAGCAGGTGTCGACAGATAATTTCTTGTTTCTCTGTGAGTTCGATGGCTGCACTTTCCAATGCCGTGCGGGCCAGATCTTCCAATTCGCCATACTTACTTCGTCTATACTCATCCAGATCATCGGGGGAGAAGAGCCATCGATCCACTACTCGTACGCCCGGTATTCGTCCCGCTTCCACGAGATGCATAAAGTGCCAATAACTGAGATCAAGCTGTTTTGCGGCTTCATGAGTTGTCAGCATGCCATTAAGATGCTGTAAGTTGCTATGTAGCTCTGCGCTCCTGAGGACCATATCTGATGCCTTTCTACGGATCTTTCTGCCGTACGCTAAATGTGCCTGGCAAAGAGAGGCTAGTCCCTTCGAGTATATCATAGGAGAGATGGGGGCGCAAGTTTTGTGCAAAGTCCTCCACGACGTGATAATTTGTGTGAACAGCCTTTCTCAGCATCTGATGAGTTCTGACTCAGGAAGGTAGTTACTGGGCCTGGATAACGCTTTTTATAACGCTTAATGGATATTCTTAAAAGGGAGAATATATAACTTTCTTCCACAAACCCGGCATATGTGAAGGAAGAATACAGCAATTACGAGTACATTTTGAGGTCATACCAGCGATCTGCGACTGGTATGGGCTGATGAGGCACAAGGTCAGAGGAGCTGAAACAAATTATGAATGATTCTATCACGCAAATGCGCCTTTCCATGCGCTTAGATGTCTATCTTAGAGAATATGCGGAAAAGGCCATCAAAAATGATGCTCTTTCCAGCAATGAGTGGGATACGGCATGGCATGTCGCTAATGGTGCCCGTACACAGAAGACACTGACGCCAGAACTGGTGGATGATGTTCGGAAAGCATTAAAAGGGATTTGAAATGGCGAGGACCGAAGCGACTGATGGGTAAAGCTCAGTACGGTCTCACTATCTCACCATAGGAGAACAAACCTTCTCACAAGAAAGTCAGCATCCCTACCAAAGCTGGTAGGGATGCTGAGCATCGTATCGGATGAAGTTAGTTCAATGGTTGTTCTTGTTGTGAAGACGGCACTGACTGCGGATAAGTATATTGCTTTCCACCTTCTTGATATGTCTCAGTTGACTGCTGAGGTGGGAGCTGATATCCTTGCTCATTCATCTGAGAAGGATGGTATTGCTGCGGTAGAGATGAGAGAGGTGCCGCGTATTTGTTCTTCAGTGAACGCATCACCAGCCAGACGACTGCTCCTATGATCGCAATGCAGACAAGCACTCCAACAATCATCATCCATCCGCCTCCCATCCATCCGTCACCATAATTTCCATTCATCATATTTGTATTCTTTCTTTATCCCTCGGAAATATTGTGTCCCCATAGTAATAGCATAGGAGTACTTCCACTTTCATAGGTATCTGAACAAGCAAACGCTTGACACGAAAACGATACTTATCATTCTCTATCTTGAGTATAGTTCGTTGACATTACATTTGCCTCACATCGTTGGTCGGTTGATCACGATCTCCTCTCAAAATCCCACAGAACCTTGCATTCTTTCTAGCTCTTCCCATTGGATTGGGTTGGGAGACGAGAAGTGCAGCTCACGATGAGAGATAGCGAGCCATGCATTGGCGTCGTCTCCCATTGAAAGGAAAGAAGGGTGCATACGAGTGAGGAAGAACTATGAGGAATGAAGATAGAATTGTTCCAGGATTGTGAGATGGCCCTCCATTGTTGTGAGGCATACGTGAGATAAATGTACGATACTCAATATGACACAGAAAAGATGAAACAAGACTGCTCTCTTTCATGTGTGCTTAGCGACTGCGAAGAACACGACGCACATCTCCCTTTTGAAACTTCAGTTTCTTTATGAAGAAAAAGTTGACAATCCACTCATTGGAGAAAAACATGCAGATAATAAACTACGTAAGCAAGACACCAGACTACGTTACCAATACAACGTTGCGTGCCTGGGTTGAAGAGATGACCACATTATGCAAACCGGACCAGGTTCACTGGTGCGATGGCTCACAAGCAGAGTACGATCAGCTCTGTGAGCAAATGGTCGAGTCTGGCACGTTCATCCACCTCAATCCCGAGAAACGTCCAAACAGTTTCCTGGCTCGCTCGGACCCGAGTGATGTCGCTCGCGTCGAAGACCGAACCTTCATCTGCTCCTTGAGCAAGAATGATGCTGGACCAACGAATAATTGGGTTCAACCCAGGCAGATGAAGGAGACGTTGCGTGGCCTGTTCAACGGTTGCATGCGTGGGAGAACGATGTATGTGATCCCTTTCAGCATGGGACCACTCAACTCACCGTTAGCGCACCTCGGTGTCCAATTGACGGACTCGCCCTATGTTGCCGCAAGTATGCGGATTATGACCCGTATGGGCCGCGCAGTATATGATATTCTGAAAGAAGACACAGAGTTCATCCCTTGTATGCACTCCGTTGGTATGCCACTAGAGCGTGGACAACAGGATATCTCATGGCCGTGTAATAAAGAGACCAAATACATCGTCCACTTCCCCGAAGAACGCGCGATCTGGTCCTATGGCTCAGGCTATGGTGGCAACGCATTGTTGGGCAAAAAGTGTTTCGCGCTACGTATTGCCTCCGTGATCGCACGCGATGAGGGCTGGCTGGCAGAACACATGCTCATACTCGGCGTTGAGAATCCAGATGGTGAGAAAACCTATGTTGCCGCCTCCTTCCCAAGTGCTTGTGGCAAGACGAACTTTGCCATGCTTGTTCCTCCCGCGGAGTTCCGCCAGGAGGGCTGGAAGGTAACGACCGTTGGCGATGACATCGCCTGGATCAAGCCCGGACAGGATGGGAAGCTCTACGCGATTAATCCCGAAGCCGGCTTCTTTGGCGTGGCTCCTGGCACGAATATGCACACCAGTCCAAATGCAATGGCGTCGGTATATGCCAATACCATCTTTACCAACGTTGCCCTGACCGACGACGGCGATGTCTGGTGGGAAGGCAAAACGGACGTTCCACCCGCACACCTGATCGATTGGACTGGTCAGGACTGGACGCCTACAAGTGGGCGTAAGGCCGCACATGCGAACTCGCGTTTTACAGCACCAATCAGCCAATGCCCGGTGATCGACTCGGCTGCCAATGACCCCCAGGGCGTCCCAATCTCGGCCTTCATCTTCGGTGGTCGGCGTGCAGATGGACCTCCACTTGTATACCAATCATTCAACTGGATGTATGGTGTGTATGCAGCCGCCACCATGGGATCGGAGATGACCGCCGCCGCCGCTGGAAAACTTGGCGAAGTGCGCCGTGATCCATTCGCAATGTTGCCGTTCATCGGGTACCACATGGCCGACTACTTCAATCACTGGCTGAACTTCGGACGGCAATTGCCGAACCCACCACGCATATTCAGCGTCAACTGGTTCCGTCGTGATGCGCAAGGCAATTTCCTCTGGCCGGGCTTCGGCGAGAACATGCGTATCCTGAAATGGGTCGTCGAGCGAGCACACGGTCGGGCAGCAAGCATCGAGAGCCCCATTGGCTGGATGCCGCGCTATGAGGACCTGGATTGGCGTGGTATGGAGAACTTTACGCGTGAACAGTTCAACACATTGATGTCCGTTGACCGCGACACCTGGAAGCAGGAACTGCTCTGGCACGAAGAGTTGTTTGAGAAGCTATACGATCGGCTACCAAAGGAAATGTTGTTCATCCGCGAGCTGATCCTCTCAAGTCTCTGGCGCTCTCCCGAACACTGGGGGCAGTCTCCAGAATAAGCCATCTGAGGAAAAAATAGCACAGCGCGTGCTATTTTTTCCTCATTTACAATAAAATTAATATTTTATTGCTTTATTGCTTTTAGTAAACCATATACTTCTTTTAGAAGGTAAATTGATTATGATCGATGATAGCACTCAAACCGTCCATGAGGATGTCACAATTGCGGTAGTACAACAATCACGTGTAAAGTCGTACGATGCGCGTCTGGTATGGCGTCGGCTCCTGAGCGAGTTCATTGGGACGTTCCTGCTGGTACTGGTTGCAGCAGGCTCCGGAGTGGTCGGAACGAAGTATCCGGGTTCAGTCCCTCTTCAGTCTGCAGCAGGGGCCGCAGGATTGATTGTGCTTGTCCTGATTTTGTCACTGGGGCGCATCTCTGGAGCTCATTTCAATGCCGTCGTTACGATAGGTTTTGCGTTGCGCAATGTCTTTCCATGGCGAAGGGTGCCTGGCTACCTCGTTGCACAGTTGCTCGGCTCTATTGCGGCAGCGCTGTTGCTCAAAGCGTACTTTGGTGATATCGCCAATGTGGGAACGCTTGGACCCGCGGCAGGCGTGGGTGACGATGGCATCCTAATCTGGGAAGCGGTACTCACATTTGGGCTGATCACAACCATTCTTGCAGTCGTGAATGGTGGAATGAACGTCGGCAACGTCGTTGCCTTTGCCATCGCAGCGTACTTCGGAGCGGCTATTCTTTGGGCAGGTCCCATCGATGGTGCCAGTATGAATCCGACACGCCAACTGGGTCCGGCTCTAGTATCAGGAGACTTCACCCATCTGTGGGCCTATCTTGTGGGACCTTTCATCGGAGTGCTGCTGGCGGTCGGCGTTGCGTATCTGCTCCGTGGTCCTGGCGGTCGTGATGTTCAGGGACCGACGTTGGCCCAGGGGGATGTTGAGGCAGTGTTGCGGGCGACGAAAGTCATTACCGATACCTACTCCCCAACGGGGAACGCAATGAAAGATGTCCATCACTAAATACAACGTTTACAAGAGAGCATACAACAGTGAGAAGGACGTTCCCGCAAGGAACAGAAGGAAAGAGTATGAGCACCTATCAAAATAAAAGTGATGTTGAATACGAACATTTACCGTCATTTAGCAGTGAGAAATCTTGCCCCCATTGTCACGAACTGCTGCATTGGTCGGAATATGAAGCTCCTCCTAACGTCAATTTTGACATCAGAACGGGCAAGGTATGGAGTGTAGAACTGATGCGTTACTGCCTCAATTGCGGGTATCGTGAAACTGGTATCGTTCAGGTCAATCAAAGTCCAGTATGGACTGAAGGACCTGGTATGGATTGAAAAGCCCTATGATATCATTCTTTTGTGACGGATATGAGAGGGCCGATATGCTCTTGTGAGTGCTTTGTGATCTCTCTTCTGTATACTTTTCTCGCAGGCATATTACCGAGAGATCGTGAGAAAGGAAAAACTTATGCCCTTTGAGAGCACTCTTGCCTATACAACTTTGCATCCTTACTTTCATGAGCGAGTACTTTGTAATGAAGCGCTTGCACTCCATAGTTCTTTTGGCGTTGGTGGTCCAGCCGATATCTGGCTTGCGCTTGAAACACGACGAGAACTCCAGGACTTAATTGACCTGTGTGAGCGGCAGCGTTGGCCGTTACTGCTGGTAGGGGCAGGTTCCAATATTCTTTATGCAGACGCAGGTGTACGCGGGATTGTGGCGAGTATTTCGCTGCAGCACTACCACATTGAAAAACAAGCTGATGGATCAGCCCTCCTCAATGCTGAAGCCGGTGTTCGTTGGGCACCCCTGCTCAAGGATCTTGCCTCACTTGGTTGGGGTGGTCTGGAATTCGGGATAGGCATTCCTGGCACATTGGGTGCAGGTATTATCAGTAATGTAGGCGCACACAACCAGGACCTGGGGCAGGCTTTAGAGTGGATCGAGGAACTCGATGCTCGTGCCTGCAATCGTGAAACGAAGGAATCTTCAATCTTTCCTGTGACTGTGCTTCGCCGCTATCGATACGACGAATTGGATCTGGGATATCGTAACAGTCGATTTCGTGAGCAACGCTTGATTCAGGTTGATGCGCATGGGCAATTGGTTTTCCCAACACGTGGCCTGATCGAACCTGCCGAACTGATTCTGACGCTGACATTGCGCCTCCACCAGCAAGAGCCGGCTGTGTTAGCAGCCCTGCTTGAGCAACATACGCGTGAGCGTAAAGAAGATGATCCTCCACAACAGCACCTCGGTTCGATCTTTAAGGACCCGACCGGCATCTCTGCAAGGACATTGCTTGAGCAAACAGGCATGGCAGGAAGAAGGCATGGCAACGCACAAATTTCCGAACGCAACGCGAACTATATCGTGAATACAGGCGAAGCCAGCGCATCTGATATTGCGGCCCTCATTGTAGAAGCACACCAGGCAGTTCTCGCACGTCAGGGTATTCATCTTGCGTTGAACGTCGAATTGTTAGGAGAGTGGCAAACAGTATGATTGACAACCACAAAGAGGCTTCAGATTTTCCTCTTTGTCCATAGCTGGACACCACTTTGGAGCGCTGTATGCAAAGGACAATTCCGCCACAATCAACACGGGCTTCTTCCGACAAGGAAGAAGCCCGTGTCCATATGCTTCCATTACAGAAACTGTTTGAGCGGCTAGAGAGCAGCGAACAGGGATTGACAGACAGTGAGGCAAGCAAGCGACTAGGCAAATATGGTCCCAATGATATGACAGGCTTGAAACAGACATCATCGGTTATCCAGTTTTTGCGCCTGTTCTTGAATCCGCTAGTCGCCATCTTGCTCGTTGCCAGCGTCGTCTCGGCGATCCTGGGGGATCCCGTCAATGCCAGCATCATTGTTATCATTGTCCTGCTTAGCAACATTCTTAACTTCGTGCAAACATCCCGCTCTCAGAACAGCGTCGAGAAGCTACGTGCGGATGTCGCCCCTACAGCAAGTGTGCTCCGTGACGGCACCTGGCTTGAGCTGCCACGGCGCAAACTGGTGCCAGGGGATATCGTTCGTCTGGCGGCAGGAGACCTCGTCCCTGCCGATGCCCGCCTCGTCAAGGCAACCGATCTGCATGTGCAGCAGGCTGCGCTGACCGGTGAATCACTGCCGACGGAGAAAAGTGCAGGCGATGATGGCGATGCCACCGAAAGTTTTGCCGATGCTCGCAATAGCGTCTTTCTTGGCACCTCCGTTGTCAGCGGCCTGGGGACCGCACTGATCACCGCAACGGGTCGCAACACCGCTTTTGGCGATATCGCCGTGCGACTGGCCAGCCGCGCACCCGAGACCGAGTTTGAGCGTGGCATCAAGAGCTTTGGCCTGCTGATTATGCAAACTGTGTTTTTCCTGGTCATCTTTATCGTCCTGGTTGGCATCATTGGTCATCATCAGCCATTCGAGACGGTGCTCTTTGCTATTTCGCTTGCCGTTGGTCTAACGCCTGAGTTCCTGCCGATGATCACGACGGTGACGCTGGGGCAGGGTGCTCTGCGCATGGCAAAGCAAAAGGTGATCGTGAAACACCTGGAGTCGATCCAGAACTTTGGGAGCATCGATACGCTGTGTAGTGATAAAACGGGGACATTAACCAGTGGCGAGACGAAGCTCGAAGGGTATCTTGATCTCTCCAGATACACCTTCTGAGCGCGTGCTGCTGTTTGGCTACTTGAATAGCATGTATGAGACCGGCATCAAAAGTCCGCTGGATGAGGCGATTGTGCGGCATGGCACGCTCGATAGTGATGGATATAGCAAGATTGGCGAGATCCCATTTGATTTTGAACGGCGTTGCCTCTCGGTGGTTGTACAACACGAGGAGGAGCGTCTGCTGATCATCAAAGGTGCTCCCGAGCGCATCCTGGCTTTGTGCACTGAGTATGAAAGCGATGGTGAGCGCAAGACACTGGATGAGCATGAGTGACGAGATGCGCACAACGTACACGAACAGGTATCGGGATCTGAGTTCGCAGGGATACCGTGTGCTTGCGGTCGCCTATCGCACGCTCCCGCAACAAGAGACGTATAACAACAAAGCGGATGAGCGGTCTCTCGTGCTGCTCGGCTTCCTGACCTTTGCAGATCCGCCCAAAGCGGGTGTCGCCCAGGTGCTACATGCACTGAAGAACGATGGCGTGCAGGTCAAGATCGTGACGGGCGATAACGAGCTGGTCACGCGACATGTCTGCGAGCAGGTCGGAATTGAGAGCAGCAGGATCGTTCTGGGCAGCGAACTGGAGCATATGACCGATCCGGCGTTGGCTCAGGTGGTGGAGGAGGTGCATGTCTTTGCCCGCGTTTCCCCGGCGCAGAAGAACCGCATTATCCTGGCGCTCAAGAGCCGCAAGCATGTGGTTGGCTATATGGGTGATGGCATCAACGATGCTCCCTCGCTGCATGCCGCCGATGTGGGTATCTCGGTCTCGACCGGCGTCGATGTTGCTAAGGATGCGGCTGATATTATCTTGCTCGAACAGGACTTGCATGTTCTGCACAACGGAATTATAGAAGGGCGCAAAGCCTTTGGCAACGTCATCAAATATCTGCTCATGGGGACCAGCTCAAACTTTGGCAATATGTTCAGTATGGCGGGGGCATATGTTTTCTTGCCCTTTCTTCCTATGCTGCCAGCAGCAGATTCTGCTCAACACCTTCCTCTATAACCTCTCTCAGGTGACCATTCCTACCGATAACGTGGATGCAAGCTATGTCAAAAAGCCGCAGCATTGGGATATCAAACTGATTCGTCGTTTTATGCTCTTCATTGGACCCGTCAGCTCGATCTTCGACTTCCTGACCTTCTTCATCATGTTACGGGTCTTCCACGCGGGCGCTGTGCTCTTCCATACCGGTTGGTTCGTGGAGTCGCTGGCAACCCAGACGCTTGTTCTGTTTAGTATTCGTACGGCGGGCAATCCGTTGCGCAGTCGCCCCAGCCTTCCGCTCACATTGACGACGTTGCTGATCGTGGCAATTGGCTTCGCGCTTCCATATACGCCACTAGCTGGTACACTGGGCTTCACGCCCCTACCCGCTCTGTACTTTCTCTTTCTCGCAGGGATGATCGTGAGCTACTTACTCCTGGTTGAACTGGTCAAAAGGCGCTTGATGAAGCCTTCATTGGCATAGGGACGTCTGCTTCTTGGGAACGTGCTTCGGCTCGGCCAAGGACTTTTGCCAATAACAAGAACACCACCGGACTCAGTCCGGCATAGCCGAAGATGCCAATCAGGCGGAGTTGGATATTCCCCAATGGGAGAAAAATCAATCCCGCAATACTGAGCACCCCGCTCGCCGCCAGTGCGATTCGTACCGCTGTTTCCAGTCGGTCCCCTTTGAACACCAGTGCCGCGAACAGCATCGAGAGGCCATAGAACCAGTCCCACGCAAGGATATCCAGAACATAGGCTACGGATGGCCATTGAAACGAAAGAAACAGGGGCATCCACGATATGCTGGTGAATGCAACCTGACGACCGACAACCAACAATACGAAATGGACGCTTGACGTGATGCCCACGCAAACGATCATAAAGATGAGGGCCGTCAAGCTGTAGACCTTCACCTCACGAGTAGCAGAGGCGTGAACCGCCGCCATGACGACCACATACAAAGGTGCCGTGATAACGATGAGCATTTCCATCAGAAAAAAGTAAGGATCCCGGATGGGGTCCTGCGGTGATTTCAATGAAATGAAACCGGCAGTCGTGACAATCACGTACGCCACTGAGACGAAGAAGAGAGCCAGGGCTGCGGCACTCCCGACCTGACGAGATACTCGTGGGTAATCTTTTTCAAGGTACTTCATGACGTGCTCCTTTTGGATGCTTCGAGGAACTGGCTCGTTCTAGCAAGACCCGCAGCTTCCTGTCTCACAGGCCCACTCAGGGGTCTTTCTGCCCGTCGCTTGATGCCCAGCATGCATTTACGCATCATGATGATGTCTGTGAATTCCACGAGCAGGTCGAAGAGGATCATAGGTGAGGTCCAGTGGTAGTGCATGCGCACACGCGTGATCAGGCGCGTCTGGTTTTCCTCGAGTGGATAGAGTTCCCAATACCAGGTGGAAGTCCCTTTATTATCCCACCAGAGCATCCACTGATGCGCTTCGAAGTCCTTGACCCGTAAGCCCTGTTTTCCATCTGGGCTCATCGGAATCACGTCTCCAACTGCCACGTGTTGGAGTTCGGGGATAATGCGCTCCGCGCTCGGTTTGCCCAGGTTGTCAAACAAATCGTAACTATACCAGCCAGCTCGCGTGACGCCAATTTGCACCAGCCAGGGCCAGATCTCCTCTGGTCGCGCCTGGACGGTCACACCTCGTGTGGCGTGAAAGGTGGGATGCTTGACCACATCGTCGCCGGGCATGGCACGCTCCACCTCTTCGTCAGTGGCTCCCCAGTGGAGTTGCCAGGGACGTAGAAAGCGTATGTAGATTGCCACGGCAACCGCTGTCAGGGTTACCAGTCCTATACTCATCTTTTTAAACATGGTATACCTTCTTTGTTTCTACTATTCTGTCAATGTTCATTGTCCGTCGATCCTGTGGGCCGATTGCAGGAGGAGATTTCTTATGTGCAGGTACAGTGCTAACATGACCAGTGGCACATGTATCCAGGGGAGATTAGTAGCAAGAAATTTTGGCAAGTAGATGTCAGTCACCGAGCCGCTCCCAGCTCCAAGTTCCTCCGCCAATCCTGTCAGAGGGCAGCGACACCGGTTTCCCAGAAAGATGAGCGTCTCACCGGCGACGACTCCGGCTGTGATGGCCGTTCGTCTATCTTCTTGCCCCTTCAGTCCTGTATAGATGAGGTATCCCATACAGAACTCAATGGAAAAGTAGATGAGCGAATGCACTGCCTTCACGCTAACAAGCGCCGCTCTTCTCCAGGATATCCGCTCCTGTAAAATCATACAAATGCGCCTTTTGATCCCACAACCAGCTCACTGGCGATGCTTGCAGCCCAGGCGTCGATGGCTTCCCAGTCGCGAAAGTCGCCTTCGGGAGCTCGAACCGCCTTCACCATCATCCGTTCAGCAAAAGACAGGTGGTTGTGATCGATAGCTCCAAAGAAGAGCTGCTGACCACGAGGTCCGATGGTCTTCTGGAACTCGGCTATCTCTTTGGGCTGTGGCTCCGTATCCTTGACCTCTATGCCGAGCGGACCACTACTGAACAGCCACACCGGACGAGCGGCTAAGATGGCTTGGTTTTGGTGTACCCATTCTGTGGCAACCTTTAACCAGGACCCATAGTAGATCGCGCTACCGATCACCAGGGCTTCGTAGCTCTCGGGGTGTTCGACGGCATCTACTGCCTTGATCTCAGTTTCTTTCCCCATCTGCCGAAGCTTCTCAGCGATGCGTTCCGCAATTTCGCGGGTCGCTCCATGTTTGCTGGCATAAGCGATAAGTATAGTCATATCTGTCAATCCTTTCTTTTATTATTTCACTTCTCGAATATACAATACACTTAAAATTAAACTCACTGCGATAATGAGCGAGATAAAAGCCTCAACGCCAATACTCGTCGGCATTCCTTTGCTGCTCATAACAAGAAAGATGACGAGGATCGCGGTTCCCATGAGGGCGCAAAACACCAGGAGCGGGCCCGCAAGCAGGTAGCCCAGGGTTTTTCTCTTCCACAGCAACAATGCTGTCAAGAACACGCCAGGGAGGAAAAATGCTAAATCTAAAACATGCACAGGATTTGTCGGCAAATTGGCCTGGACGATGCTGAGTGGAATACTGCCTGCGATCAGGGCTGAAACCTCCTCGCGTAACCATAGCAAGGCAAACACGCTGCCAAGAATGAGCAAGAATATACTCACCAGCCTTGCTTTGGAATTAGCTGCAAAAGAGGGGTGCAGATCGTCCAGATGCAGGCGCACTACGCTCCCAACGAGCGCATAAAACGACAGGCCCAGTATCGCCGCATAGACGAGAAACAGGCTGTTAAAGTGGATATCAAACGTATAGATGGCGTACGCGTAGAGCAGATACAATAGTACCCCGCTCCATACCAGGAACGCTTTGAATGATCCTTTGTTGACAAAATGGGCCGCAGCGAGCAGCACCACGACCGCGACAAGATTGACGAGGTCCTGGCCAATTCCCTGCAGTGCCCATGAGGGAGTTTCTCTGGCATAGATGCTCTTGAGAAAGATGCCTGCCGCACTCGCGATAAGCACCAGGAAGGCCACGAGAATGGATAATAAGAGAGGAGTCTTCGCTATTTTCATGATTTCACCACATCATTCACTGCCCGACGTGGACTGCGTAGCCCTTCGTGTGTCGAGTACCCAATACGAAAGGTCAGGATGGTCTGCCAGGCAGCATCACCTACCAATGCACGTAGGGCATCGCCAAAGTGAGGGGGAGTAGTTCCCAACACAATCTCTCTAGACGCTCGCTCTGTCGCCTGATTGATTGGCTGCATAGCGAGTCCCTCTTTGATAGACCACAAGTGCATACGCTCCCACAAGCGACCCGCACGTACTTGTTGTGTTGTGTCTTGTTTGTTGTGTATCGTGAGAAAGCCGAACGCCCCGGCGGTCTTGACTTGATTCGCTGTGTTCTGCAAGAAACTGGAATCTTGCTGTGCTACTGAGACTGAGGGGAGCATCTTTCCAAAGGCACGGGTCAGATCTGGCAGCCCAGCTGCGTCCAGCGTGATGCCATCGCGCTGCTGCTGGACGTCTTGCCAGGTCCCACGCCACCAGTTTCCGGTATCTACATTATCCTGCACTTTATCTGCCACAAACGCGTTTGCCGCTTCCACCATAAGGTTGCCGACAGACGTTCGTTTCTCCGCACTGGCGAACCAGATGACGCGCACATCAGGATCGTCTCCCAGCGCACTGAGGGCATCCATGGTCGTTGTTGTCACTGGCCGTGCGGTGTCATAGGGATAGCGATTGGTGTGGCGTAGCGGAATCATGTCATAGAGAGCAGAGACAGGAACACTTCCTGCTGCCAGGTCGATCCGCGCGATCAGGGTCTTATCCGTAGCATTCGGCGACAAGGCAACCTGAGTGGTATACCCATTGGCAACCGCCGTCAGCAGCAGGTTTTCGAGAGCAGCGCCCAGACCGATATGCATCTCGATGAGGAAGGGATCAACAGCTCCGAGGTTGCGGCTGAGGTCGGCGAAGAGGTTGATCTGCGTTGGGGTGACATGGAAGAGCCAGGGTTGGCTGTTATGTGGATTGGCGGCCAGGATCGCGGCCCGTACAAGATTGAGTGGCCCTTTCGTCGTGGAGCGCCAGTCGTCCCATGGTTCATAGGCTGGCCCCTGACCTGTGCTGAACACGCCTTGATCTTCGGCACGCCACACCCCACCGCCAGCCACCAGGACGAATGTCCCGGTACCAGCGAGTGCAATGATCTTTCTCCGACTGAACTTCTTGCCAGGTGGTGTTAGATTAGTCGATGGTACAATTTCCTCTTTACCAGGTGGCGTTGTCTCAATGGACATAGAGAATGCTCCTTATTGTTTCCCTTATTTCTCCCCTGGGCGAGCAACGAAGTGCATCCCCTCAGGGCCTTCCACTGAAAAAGTGTCGCCATCGCCTGGCGAGACATCGATCAGGAACGTTGGCTTGCGCCAGCGTTCATACTGTTCCCGATCGATATAGAATGGGCATCCCTCGATTGCTCCAAGTAGCTGATCACCGTCACCAAGCAATAGATCGCCCTCTTGCAGGCACATCGGAGAAGCTGCCATCACAGCAGCCCCCTGATTGCATGAAGATGAGCGAGCCATAGCGGGCCTTCAGCCGCACGATCAGAGCACGTGCGGCCTCAGTTACCATTACTCTTTCATCCATCGCCTAGAAAAACCCCATTGGTTTAGGATCGTAGCTGACGAGCAGGCACTTTGTCTGCGAGTAGTGATCAAGCATCATGAGATGGTTCTCACGACCAACTCCCGATACCTTGTACCCACCAAAGGCCGCATGAGCCGGGTAGAGGTGGTAGCAATTTGTCCACACACGGCCCGCTTTGATGCCTCGGCCCATGCGATACGCTCTGGACATATCGCGTGTCCACACACCAGCGCCCAATCCATAGAGGGTATCGTTGGCAAGTTCGAGTGCCTCGTGTTCGTCCTTGAAGGTTGTTACTGCGAGCACTGGCCCGAAGATCTCCTCCTGGAACACGCGCATCTTGTTGTGTCCTTTCAGGATGGTGGGCTTGTAGTAGTAGCCACCTGCGAGTTCCCCGCTAAGGTGAGTGCGCTCGCCGCCGATCAGTAGTTCGGCACCCTCGTCGAGGCCGATCTTGACGTAGCGTTCGATCTTTTCGAGCTGGTCATGCGATACTTGAGCGCCGAGTTGCGTCGTGGGATCGAGCGGGTTGCCTTGCTGGATCGCTGCAATACGCACCAGGACACGCATCATGAAGGCATCGTAGATCGATTCCTCAATCAAGGCTCGTGATGGGCAGGTGCAGACCTCCCCTTTGTTGAAGGCATAGAGTATCAGTCCTTCGATCGCTTTATCGAAGAAGTCATCGTCGGCATTCATGATGTCGGCGAAGAAGATGTTAGGCGACTTGCCCCCAAGTTCAGTGCTCGATGGGATGATATTCTGGGCGGCATATTGCATAATCAGGCGTCCGGTTGTGGTCTCACCGGTGAAGGCGATCTTGGCGATACGCTTATTCGTTGCCAGCGCTTTACCAATCTCAGCCCCTGGCCCGTTGACGATGTTGAGCACGCCAGCCGGGAGGATATCCCCGATCACTTCGGCCAATTTGAGGATCGACCATGGTGTCGGGCTGGCCGGTTTGATGACGGTACAATTTCCGGCGGCCAGCGCTGGTGCAATCTTCCATGCGGACATCAAAAGTGGAAAATTGAAGGGGATGATCTGTCCCACCACGCCGAGTGGCTCCTGGAAGTGGTAGGCAACAGTATTCTTGTCAATCTCAGACATGCGCCCTTCCTCCGCACGGATTGCGCTGGCGAAGTAGCGGAAGTGGTCGATCGCGAGTGGGAGGTCGGCGGCCAGTGTTTCGCGCACAGGTTTGCCATTGTCCCAACTTTCGGCGACGGCCAGCATTTCGAGATTGGCCTCCATCGCGTCTGCAACCTTGTTCAAGATACGTGCTCGCTCTGCGGGTGAGGTTTCTCCCCATGCATCTTTAGCGGCATGGGCGGCATCGAGTGCGACCTCAATATCTTCTGCTGTCGAGCGTGCTACCTGGGTGAAGGCTTCTCCTGTCACAGGGCTTAGAACTGTGGTATACTCACCACTAACTGGTGGTACCCAACGCCCGCCGATAAAGTTTTCGTAGCGGGGTTTTACTGTCACGATACTGTCGGAACTTCCTGGTTTCCCATAGATCCGAGGCTTTGTAGTTGTGGTCATAGTAATTTTTCTCTCTTTGAGTGCGGAAGATAATCCTGGGAGAAGTCGCCCTCTCGGAACTCACTTTCCCCATTTCTTCTACCCTCTCATATAGAAGTATAGCAATTCACCCTCTCAGCACAGTCACAGACGACAGCATCCTCCTCACACACGTGTCAACGTCCTGAGTTGTGCGCACATTTAGTGATTTAGGGATGGAAAGGAATGGATACTGATGCCGAATGTTCACCTTCTCTCATCAGCCAACGTATCTAGAAGTGTAGAACGTTAACAGATTACGCTTCCCTATGCATTCGGCGACACTATCCATTTGTATTTAATGCACAGATAGAGGTAAGGAATTTCTCGATGAGCAATGAGAACCACAACCCGCAACCTCAGGCAACAGCGGAAACGTCGCTGCAGGATGAACGGGCAATAGCATTTGCCTTTCTTCCCACGATCACGATGGCAGCAAGTGACAACGCTCCTGGATTTTTCCCCTGAGGCTTTGGTCATGAGTGATGCAATCGGGACCATCGTTCTCGTAAATGATCAGGCTGCGGCCCTGTTTGGATACAGCCGCGAGGAACTGAAGCACCGATCACTGGACGTGTTGCTGCCTGAGCGCCTCCATAAAGTGTATGCCCCACATTGGCTCCGCTATGTGAACACGCCTCATCCTCTACCTATGGGGGCAGGTCTCGACCTGATAGGACGACGCAAGGATGGCAGCGAGTTTCCGGTAGATATCAGTATACGCCCCGTTCTGCTGCAACAGGCACTGCATGTAGTGGGAGCAATCCGTGATATCTCAACCCAAAGACGACTGGAACGTGAACGGGTACTGCAAATGGAACAGCTTGTTATGCAAAGTACGCTCATCAATCTGGCTCATGATGCGATCATGGTGCGAGATCAAATTAACCGCGTGCTTTCCTGGAACCAGGGCGCGACAGAACTTTATGGGTGGAGCGAAAAGGAGGCCCTGGGGCGCGTCACTCATACCTTGCTCAAGACGCGCTTCCCCACAAGCCGCGCAGCGGTCGATAAATACCTGGAACGCGAGGTCCAGTGGGAAGGGGAGTTGGTGAACACTCGGCGCGATGGCCGCGTAGTCGTGGTCGAAAGCCGTCAGGTTCTGATTCGTGATGTTCAAGGAGCCCCAAAAGCCGTCTTAGAGATTAATCGGGACATTACACAGCGAAAACGCTTCGAACAGGCCCAGACCGCCGTTCATACCGAACTCCTCTCTCAGCACACCTTCTTGCAGCAACTGCTGGACATTTTACCCGCTAGTATCTACGTGGTGCATGGACAAGATGCTCGCCTCGTGTTGGCCAATCGTGCGGCAGCAAGCATATGGGGAGCTGTCTGGCCTGTTGGACAGCCAATGCGTGTGTTTTTAGAGGAACATGCTATTCGTATTGTCGATGCTCAGGAACATCCGATCGCGCCGGAAGCCTGGGCCACCATGCGTGCATTGCTGGGTGGAGAAACAGTCTTGCAACATCAGGAGATGATCCGCCGCCCGTCGCGCTCCACCATGCCAATTCTGGTCAATGCAGTACCGTTGTCCTCTCCCCATTGGCGAAGTCTGGGCGTGCCTTCCGAATGTCCCCAATCACCACAGAGTGGCGAGCCACTGGCCCTGGTGATCCATCAAGATGTCAGCATGCTCAAAGAAGCGGAGTATTTCAAGGACGAATTCATTGGAATTGCAGCCCATGAGTTGCGCCAGCCGCTCTCGGTGCTCAAAGTAGCAATAGGAACGCTGGTGCGCCAGACAGCGCGGGGGCATGGTCCTCAACTCGCAGAGTGGCAGCAGGAGATGTTAGAGGATCTAGATGTGGCGACAGATCGGTTGGTCCAACTCACCGATGACCTGCTTGATGCCTCGCGTTTACAGGCTGGTCAGTTAGTCTTGCACAACACCTCCACTGATCTTGTGGCTTTGCTTCAGCGTGTGGTGGACCGCTTTCAGAAAATCACCATGCGGCATCGGTTGACGTTTCACACGGACCAGCTGAACCTGCAAGCGACGATTGACCCCCAAAGGATCGAGCAAGTCCTCTCGAACCTGCTCACTAATGCCATCAAGTACAGCCCACAGGGAGGCCCTATCCGCGTGACGCTGGCAATCCCTACGGTCAACAAAGAGGTAGAAATCCGCGTGCAGGACAAGGGCCTCGGTATTCCACGCCACCAGCATGCACGAATCTTTGGCCGCTTTATACGTGCCGATAATGTACAAGACGCTGGGATCAGTGGAACGGGACTCGGGCTGTATCTGTGTCATGAACTGGTTGAGCAACATGCTGGACGACTCTGGTTTGAGTCTGAAGAAGGTGAAGGCACCACCTTCTTTTTGCGCCTTCCGCTAGTGACTCCCGCTGCGAACTAGTGCGACGCGTCTTGGAACAAGCAACACGATGAGATCGTTTTCCAGTATAAGCGACTCACGCTCGTTTTCACGCCTCTTCTCACGCTCGAACAGTATCATAAGGAGTAGAGCAAGGAAGACTGGAGAGCCTTCCTGATTCTCGGCATCATACCCAGATGTGCTTCCTATCTTCCTCGTAGCTGTTTTGTCACACAACCAGAAAGAGAATACTCATGACACAAATACCTCTCGATACCCCTATGGAGTCAACCGGGACTACTACGACAGCCCGCTCCCTCTCTCGTGAGACGGCGGCTCGCTATCTGTGGGCGTTAACCAGGTTATGCCTGGGCTGGACCTTCCTCTGGCCTTTTCTAGACAAGCTGTTTGGACTTGGGCACGAGACGACGACCGCCCATGCCTGGATCCATGGAGGATCCCCCAGCATGGGCTTCCTCAGCGGCTCCACCGGTCCTTTCGCGAGCATCTACCAATCCATTGCGGGTGCTGCCTGGGTGAACTGGATGTTCATGATCGGCCTGCTCGCAATCGCTGGAGCGTTGCTGCTCGGCATTGGGATGCGCATTGCTGCTGTGGCCGGAGCGATCCTCCTCATCCTGATGTGGAGTGCGTCATTGCCACCCTCGGATGACATATTCATGGACAATCACATCATCTATGCACTCGTTCTCCTCGGACTCGCTCTTGTTGGTGCAGGTAACACCCTCGGGCTTGGCCGTTGGTGGAGTCAGACCAGCCTCGTACGCCGTTTCCCCTGGCTCACCTGAGTGAGATGGCACCCCTGCCCGGAAGGGAAACACAGTTGTCATCAGTGGTACTTCACACCCGCTGTCCCTTCCCTCTCGAGTGGGGCGTTTCCGACCCGATCCCTCGCGCCGCGCGAGAAAAGGAGATTTTCTTATGAATTCATTGATATGGTCTATACTTGGTGTTCTCGTGTTTATTCTTATCATTGCAGCATTCTCCGCAATTCGTATCGTGCAACAGTATGAGCGTGGCGTGATCTTCGTTCTAGGACGGCTGACCGGTGCAAAGGGTCCTGGCCTCTTCCTGGTGCCTCCGTTCATCTCACGTATGATCAAAGTCGATCTGCGCATCGTGACCCTGATCGTCCCTCCGCAAGAGGTGATCACCCGCGATAATGTGACCATCAGAGTCACGGCGGTTGTCTACTTCTCCGTCATCGATCCGGTTGCAGCAGTGGTCAATGTGGTGAACTTTAATCAGGCAACCACCCAGATCGGACAAACCAGCTTGCGTAACGTCCTGGGTCAATCGGAACTGGATGATCTGCTGGCGCAACGCAACAAAATCAACCATGCACTCCAGGAGATTATTAGCGAGCAGACAACCCGCTGGGGCATCAATATCATGGCGGTCGAGGTCAAAGATGTGGAATTGCCTGCGGCGATGCAGCGTGCAATGGCGAAACAGGCGGAGGCTGAGCGCGAGAAACGTGCCAAAGTGATTCATGCACAGGGAGAATTGCAGGCCTCGGCATCCTTAGCACAGGCTGCGGCTGTTATGAGCACACAACCTGCTGCCCTGCAACTGCGCTTCCTGCAAACGCTGACGGAGATCGCAGTTGAGAAGAATTCGACCATCATCTTCCCAATGCCTATTGACATACTAGAACCAATCATGGAGATAATGCGGAACTATGCAAACCAGCCAGTCCACGAGCCACTGAATGGTTCTCGTAGCAACGAGCCATCTCTGCCTCTTTAAATGTTATGTACAGGGCAGATCACTCTTTTTTGGTAACCGCACGCACGATCAACATTGGCAATTTCGTGTTCGTGAGGATACGATCGGTGACACTGCCCATCATCCAACGTTCTAGCCCACCCCGGCCATGGGTGGAAATGACAATCAGGTCGCAACTGCCAATGCCTCTGGCTCCCTTCTCGCCGTGCTCCGCCAGATGTACCAGTGCGCTGGAAACATCTTTCTCTAACTCGACTGAGGAAGTAATGGAGAGCTTAGAATCCTTCATTGTCGTCTGCAAGCGCTCCGTAACCTGCGCCAGGTAGGTTCTGATACGCAAAAGAGTTTCTTCATTGATTTCACTGACATTTGAACCGCTGAGGATGTACAATACGTACTAGATGGGGATAGTTATCCTGCGTTTTGTCGAAAAGCGTGAAAGCTCATGAGAGAGAAAGTGTTCACTGTGCCTGGATTATCGGATGAAGGGAAGCTCTATTTTGCCTTGCTTGGCCCACCACAGGTGTACATTGGTGATCGGCTGCTGGCATTTCCTTCGCGCAAGGCCCTCGCCCTCCTCATTTATCTGGCTGTAGAGCCGGGGAAGCATGCACGCAAAACACTCTCGGAACTCTTCTGGTCCGAGAGCGATGCTGCTCATGCTCGCGCGGCCCTACGCACAACGGTGCTCGAGCTACGCGATGTGCTTGCAAAAGAGACTCCCTCGACAGAGAGTGTTGGGCCGGATCGTATCCCCCACCTGCATGTCGACCGTGATACCTTGAGTCTGGACTTGACCTCCGGAGTCAGCCTGGACCTGCATATGGTGCAGGCGGCCTGGACGCTGGCACGCAACACTGCCCGCACCTCTACCACGCTCCCGGAGGAGACGCGTCACGCACACCTTGCTCAACTCCAGGAGGGGACCAGACTCTGCGCGTGGGGAGTTCCTGGCCGATTTCCCGCTGCACAACGCGCCGGGCTTCGACGACTGGGCCCGCTTTCAGCGTGAATACTGGCATCTGCGCCTGCAACTCGTCTTCGACCGACTCTCCCAGTGGTACGAAGAGATCGGCGAGATCGATCAGGCCATTGCGACCATCATCCGCTGGCTCTCCTTCTCCCTGCTGAATGAAGATGCCTCACAGCGCTTGATGCGCCTGCACTTTGCGACTGGCAACCGTATCGCGGCCTTGCAAGCGTATGAGGCGTTACGGGCCATCCTGGCCTCCGAGATTCATGCTGAACCAACTCCGGAAACGATGGCCCTGGCTGAGCGCATTCGGACCACGACCCCGCCTCACCACAAATTGCCGCACATTGTGGGAATCTCTTCCACTCCGTCGGCATTACGCGAGGCCCCTCTGGTGGGACGAACAAAAGAATATGGCATTCTGCTCCAGTGCTACCATGCAGCCCGCCTGGGGCAGGCGCAGGTGATCCTCGTGGAAGGTGAGGCTGGCAGTGGCAAGACGCGACTGGCAACCGAGTTTCTGGATTGGGCGATCGCACAGAAGGCCGATGTGCTGCGCGGTCAGGCATTCGAAAGTAGCAGGCGCCTCTCGTATCAACCCCTTATCGACGCCTTACGGCCACGCATTGAGCAGGAAAATGCACCTGAGGATCTCCTGCATGATGTCTGGCTGGCCGAAATCGCCCGCCTGTTACCAGAACTGCGTGAGCGCTATCCCGATCTGTCTGATCCGGTGACCGACGCTTCCGTGGCACGCAACTACCTGTTCGAAGCCGTGGCACGCCTCCTGGGTGCTCTGGCGGTACGCTCTCCCCTGCTCCTCTTCCTTGATGATCTGCACTGGGCCGATAGCACCACCCTTGATCTGCTCCATTACCTGGCACGCAGCTTTACCGAACATGCAACGCCGGTACTGCTGCTGCTCACACTGCGTACCGAAGCTCTACAGACGACTCCTCGCCTGGCCGAGTGGCGAGCAAACCTGGGGCGGATGGTGCACTTGACCCGTCTGCATCTGGGTCCGCTCTCAGCTCAGGATACCTTGCGCCTGCTGCAGGCCATGATCAACAGAGACCAGAGAGGCGAGGTTTCTGTCCTCGGCACACCGCTTCCAATCACGTCCCTGGAGCGTGTTGGACAACGCCTCTTCGCAGAAACAGGCGGTCACCCCTTTTTTCTCATCGAGACGCTCAAGCTGCTGCTTGCTCACAGCACTGTTCCGCTGCAATCGGGGGCAGAGAGTACAAGGAACGAAGACGTTGCAACCGCGATGGTCAAAGAACTGAGTGTGGCTCGCCTCTTCCCGCCCAGCGTACGCGAACTGGTCAGCCTGCAGCTTGATCGACTCAGCCCAGGTGCCTTTGCCTTCCTCGTCGCAGGTGCCGTACTAGAGCAGGAGGCCAGCTTTGAGTGGATCAGCCAGGTTGCTGATCTCTCCGAACAAGAGGGACTGGTCGCCCTGGACGAGGTGCTGCGCAACCGCCTGATGCGCGAACCCTCTCGTCAGAACAATCAAGCGGGTAATGGAGCTTATACCTTCACCCACGATATGATCCGCGAGATCGTCTACGTCGAGGCGAGTGAAGCTCGCAGTCGCATTTTCCATCGGCGTGCCCTCTCTATCCTACAAGCCGCTTCAGTCTCCCCAGCGAAATTGGCATACCATGCTCTGGCCGCAGGGTTGTCAGAACCAGCATTCCACTTTAGTGTGATGGCAGGCGATGAGGCGAGAGCTGTTTTTGCTCTAGACGATGCTATCGAACACTACGAACAGGCATGGCAAATTCTGACACAGCAACCAGAGAAACAGACGCTGTCAGGCAAGCTCTCAGCATCCGAGGTACAACATCTCTATATTGCCCTTGAACGTGCATACGCCCTCACAAGGACAGGAGAGCAGGCGCGTCCTCTGTATGCAGCCATGCTCAAGCAGGTGCTTCGTGTGGCCGCTCAAGATGCTGACACGCTCGGATTGGCAATGACGCAATGGTACCAGGCCATGATAGACCTGTATACGGCAAGTCTGGCAGCGGCGACCACGCATGGGGAACGTGCAGTCGCATTGGCCCGCAGTATTGGACAACCAGACCTCATCATCCAGAGCCTGGATGCACTGGCCTCCATCAAGATGCAATTTGGCGCGTGGGAGGAACACGAGCTGTTGGTCACAGAGGCACATACGCTCTCTGTCGCTCTGCAAGACCGGGCGATGGAAGCGGATGCCCTCTGCGTGCTTGCAAACGCGCACCTGCATCGTGGTCGACTCCACGTTAGTATCGAGCGGGCACGCAGCGCCCTCACCATCAGTCGACAAATCAAGAACGTCTGGGGCCAGGTCAATGCGCTCTATGACCTCGGCGCAGGGTTATGCGACAGTGGGGCCTATACAGAAGCACTAACAATTGCTCTGCAGGCTGTGACGAGCGCACGGATGCTCAGTACACACTCAACACGGGCGAACACGCTTCTTCTGCGTGCCTTCATCCAATTGGGGAGTGTGTACCGGGCAATGCAAACCGCGCATGCCGCTCGTGAAATCGATCTAGAGGCCCTTGAGCTCAATGAGGCAAGCGAGTCACACTTCTACACAACGGTCGTCACCACGGTCCTCTGCGCGGATTATGCCCTTACCGGAGAGTGGGCTGATGCCCACCTCTACGCACAACAAGCAGCGACGGTCACAGACGACCAGATACTCTCCTATACAGAGCTTCCTTACTGGAGTGTCACAGAAGCATTGCTGCGTGCAGGGGATGTCGCACAGACCAGGGAGCACCTTCGTCGCCTCGACGCACGCAATAGAGATGGTCTGCGCGACCGCATTCAGTACCTGCGTGCATCAGCCGAACTGGCACGGTGGGAAGGGCATCACGAACAGGCGCGTTCCTTCCTGGAGGAGGCTCGTATGCTCGCTGAAGAGATCGGCCTGGCAGATGAACGGTGGCAGATCCAGGTGCTCCTCGCAGATCTGTACCAGTCGCTGGGAGAACAGGCGCAGGCGTATCAGGCATATACCCGCGCGGCGGCAGTGGTCCAGGAACTTGCCCAGAAGATTGTGGATGAGGCGATGCGGACGAGTTTTTTAACGGCACCTCAGGTGCGCCATGTCCTCCAACAGGGAGGAAGACGTTAACATTGCCTTCTCTGGCGATCATACCTCCATCACAAACTATCCCCATCCATTCCCTCTCGCCCAAACGACTCACGCTCCTTCTCACGCACTTTCTCACGCTCTACCAGTATGCTATGAGAAAAAAGTAAGCCTCTCTGGAGAGAACCTGTCCGCCAAGCAAAGAAGCTGTGATCAGGGCTCTTCCTTGTAAGAGAAGCCAGAAAGGATAAAGCAGATGCGCTCCTTCCAACAACAGGAATACGCACAGCTCCTGGAAATTGAAGCCTCCGATGGCCACCTGGTGAAACAATCACGCACAGGTGATCAACGTGCCTTTGAGGTTCTCGTCGATCGCTACCGTGATCCCCTCTTTCGCTATAGCCATAATATCCTGAAAGACAAGGATCTGACCGATGATGTTTTACAGTTTGTCTTTCTGCAACTCTATCTCTTCCTACCCACATTGGCCACTGAGGGATCACTCAAAGCCTGGCTCTTTCGGGTTGCACGCAATAGCTGCTTCGATACGTTGCGCAAATACCACCGCAGACCAGCTACGTATTTCTCAGTATTGGCTGAGGACGAGACCGAGGAAGATGTATCTCCACTAGATGGTATAGTGGATCCAAATCCTCTGCCAGAAGAGGTCGTGGCAACGCTTGAGGTACAATCAATTCTGCAAAGGGCACTTTTCACCCTCCCGCTATCCTTGCGTGCGATTGTGCATCTGCATAGTTTCAAACACCTGAGCTTTACAGAGATTGCACGTATCCTCAATATCCCTCAACCTACGGTGAAGACCTACTTTTATCGTTCGCTCCCTCGACTCCGCACCGCTCTGATGAAAGAAGCATATTTTATTGATCACCTTCCCAAGTCAGAACTCATCAGCCGATGAGCAAGGAGTTCACGCACCGTCTCACGCGCACCATGTATGCTAGAAGTGGAAAGAGGGATTGCAGCAAAATGAAGTTTCATGCGCAAATGAGTGCGTCCTCTCAAAAAATTGGAAGAGAATAAATCGAATCAGTCCCTTCATGCGGAATCGTTAGTAGCGTATACAATGATGTACATACCTCCAGGCAAGAGAAAGTAAAATTCATGCACAAAACTCGCAATAGTCTTCCCGAAGAGCAGCGGACGCAACTGATCGAATTGCTGAACCGTCGCCTGGCCGATAGCATCGATCTGATGCTCCAGATCAAGCAAGCGCACTGGAACGTAACAGGCCCACAATTCATAGCGCTGCATGCATTATTCGGCCAGATTGCTCACGACATTGATGAATATGTTGACCTGCTCGCCGAGCGTGTTGTACAGTTGGGAGGCTGTGCTGATGGAACGGCATACGCCGTCGCCCGTAGAACATCGCTCGAAAGGTATCCGCTCGAAGTCACGAACGGGGACGACCATATCGAGGCTGTTGCAACGGTCCTCGCCTCATTTGGCAAACATGTTCGCTATGCAATCGGGCAGGCGACGGATTTGATTGACGCGGATAGCGCCGCACTCTTCACCGAGATCTCACGTAGCATTGATACCTGGCTCTGGCTTGTTGAAGCCCATCAACAAGAGGTTCAGTAAGTCTTCATGCTCGCTGTGTAGAAACTGCAAGACCTTACCACCTCAAACGGCTGCTGACGGACCCTATGCGGCCACCACCTTCTATCTACCTTCATCGAACGTTCCCATGATTATGCGTCGTACACTGGTACATCGCCCGAGTATTCAGGATGATGCTGTAGCTGATCTCCGCACCACAGCGAATGAACAGGATGAGATTGCTACATGTTTATTTAGTGCTTGCGCAGTCGTACAAGTTTCCCGAAGCCGCCCCGAAGCCGCCAGTATTGCCCGTAGCACTGGAGGATGTTTTCCACAGATTGGCAGAGACGGCAGAGCAATGTTGCGTGACCCAGGTTGTGAGCGAACTTTGCGCTCCAAAGCCACCAGCACCACCACCAAATCCCCCGGCACCGCCACCGAAGCCCCCTTCTGCAATCCTTTCCCTGATCTGTGCAGGGAGATTGTTAATGTTGAAGTTTCCTCCTCGTGCTCCGAAGCCACCACCAATCATGAAGAAGCGCACCGTTCCGTTTGCGATCAGCTTTTGCAGCGAACTTGTCGTAAGAATAGGATCGCTTCCCGTAAATCCACCCATTGCCATCACCGGTTTATTCGTGGCCAGGATGATGGAGTCTGCTTGCATGGAACTGGAGACGGCGAGCAGGTATTTCGTATTGCCCTGGTGAGCTTCAAGATAATTGATGAGCTTTGCATCTACACTTGAACCGGTTGTTGCGTTATTTCCAGCACCGCCGAAGCCTCCATCGCCGCTCGGTCCTGCCGTTGGAATCTGGGACTCCGTATTCTGTAAAACAGGAATTGTGCTCCATACAGCAGGGACCACCATAAGTCCGATTAATCCGAGCACGACTACCCCTTGTAACGAGAAACGTGTACGGCGTTCATTGTTAGTAATGCGAGCCGTTACACGTGGAAAGAGGCGAGCAACAACCAGCACAAGTGCAGCCAGGAAACAGGCAATGGCAATGATCGGAATCAGCCAGATACCCCAGGCAGTGTTGCTAGTGATAATGTGAATTTGCTCAAGGGCTGTTACGACCAGGGCTATTGGCAATAACCAGCCACGCCAACCAATGCGTCGGTAGTCGTTCCACATGACGACGACGCCGATGCCAAAGAGTGCGCAGACAGCAGGGGCCATGGCCGAGAGGTAATACTGGTGGAAGAAACTCGCAACGCTGAAGAAGATGCCCATGGTCAGTAACCATGTTCCCCACAGGATCAGCGACTTTTGCTCAGGATCTTCCTGGAAGCGTGGTCGTCGTTGCCAGGCAAGAGCAAGCATGCCTAGAATAGCAAACGGCAAGAGCCAGGCGATCTGACCACCCAATGTTTCATCAAAAAGACGTAATGGACCCGCTGTACCAATATTAAAGCCGCCAGCCGCTCCCCCACCTCCAAAGCCTGCACTTCCTGCACTTCCCGAACCTCCAGGGATACCAGTGGTAGGCCCGTTCCCTGTTGTTGGTTGACCCGTGCCCGTGGGAGGCGTGCTGGCGTTTGCGTTACCAGTGGATGTCGTTGCCGTTCTACCTCTACCACCAAAGAAATTGCCCAGTAGACGCTGAACGCCATTGTAGCCCAGCGCCAGCCCGATCTCAGAATTGTCTTGCGAGGAACCGACATAAGGACGTTGCGAAGCAGGGGTTGTGTCAACCACTACAGACCAGGAAAGTGCAATGACAAGCATCACCACCAGGGCTATTGCCAACTGCCAGATCCGTGTCCAGATCTTCTTTGGAGCAGCCAGCACGTAGAGCAATCCGAAGGCAGGCACGACGAGCAACATTTCTGCCGCTTTGACGTTATAACCAAGACCAACCATAACTGCACATGCCAGAAGCCAGCGTAGCTTGCCAGTCTCCGCAGCCTTTAACACAGCCCAGGCACCGAGAAGCATCGTCAGAACCAGAGTACTATCAATCGTATTATTGCGATTGGTGAGCACACTAATCGGACTGATTGCTAATGCCAGGGCAGCCAGGATGCCAGCGGTAATCCCAAAGTGACGACGTACCAGGTGGTACAGGATCAAAACGGATAAAACACCAGCCACAGCCTGGGGAAAATAGACGCTAAAAGGCGTAAAACCAAAGATTTTGGCGCTTACGACCTGTAGCCAGAAACCTAATGGAGGCTTGTCGAGAGTGACAAAGCCACCCGGATCATAGGAGACAAAAAAGAAGTTATGAAAGTTATCCATCATACTTCTAATGCCAGCAGCATAAAAAGGGTTGCCAAAGCCATTTTGTCCCAATTGATAGAAATTCATGAATAAGGAGACGAGCATAACAGCGCCCAGCGCTATGCGTTGCCATAACGGAGACCAGGCGCTGCTTTTCACTGTGCCTGAATCGCGTGATGATTGTGGTCTTGCGGTGATTGTTACATCGCTCATGGAAAGTTGTTTCCTTTTTTAATCGTTACTTTTGGGGTTGGCGGGTAAAGACCCAGAGACGCATGCCAAGATATGAGATCATAAACGTTCCACTGATAGCCAGTATTTTTGAAGCGTTTGCCCAGAGCGTTGCATTGATCATCACGGGATGCAGAAAGGTGCTCGCGATCCATAAGATGATATCATTGCATAAAATGCCACATGCTGTAGTCAGGGCAAAACGTAAAACCTCTCCATATGTTGTTTTTTGCTGATTTCGAAAGGTCCAATATTTGTTTAAGATGAAACTATTGATGGCACCGAAAGCATAGGCAAGCGAATTGTAAGCGAGCAGATGCTCAGTGTTCTGTGTGGGCCATATCCACAGGAGTCCATTGAGAAGCAAAAGATCTATCCCGGTATTCAGCCCTCCCACCAGGCAAAATCTGAAGAGTTGCCAGAACAACCCTTGCCACGACCTTTTAGGAGGTTCCAGGTGCTGTGTTGGTAAGCGCGAAATGCGTTCCTGCTGTTGTAATTGTTCGCTGGGCGACCTGCCAGTTAATTCAAGCGCTACGGTTTTTGCCAATTTTCACTCCTTATAAGCATGAACAACCAGATTGTGTTATAACTCTCACATGTTCAGGATTTCATAGCCATAAAAAGACATTCTCAAACATGTGCACCATACCAGGAACGCCAATCGGTTGCATGTTTATCGTTATATCGCTAACTATAGAGCTTGAATATCAAAATAGTATGAACGAATTGTAAAGAACATATCAGATCTCTAACAAATAACATTTTAAACATTTATTTGTGCCTATTCTTCATTCATGGTGTGAATTGTATATACCTATGCGGCTCTTCAAACATACTAGTATAAAAATAATTTATTGTGTAGTTATAAATTGATAAATTGTTGCACTTTTACCAAAATTACTGTATACTTAGAGTATCTCTTGCACTTTCATACGAGCTATGTACCGCGATGATATGTCACTCATGTGAGACGGTGCTTGGACTTCCCCTGATCGTCTGACACGTTTTGAAACACATTCGCAAGGGAGAATAGTATGTCACCATCTATAATCTTGTTACTGATCCTCGTGATTGTTGTCTGCGCATTTTTTTACCTGAGATATCGTACTGGTGCAGAGAAACGAGCGCACGACAAAAAACGCAATCAATATAATGATCGCATCTAAAAATATTTCAAACTCTGCTAATAAACAAGAGAGAAAGAAGATAAAAGGCATGGAAACCAATACTGACGGAACGTACTTTCAAGAGGGCGATCTTGTTCGCGTCAAACGCACTGGCGAACAAGGACGCGTTAATGCAACCGACGGCGGTGTCGTCTATGTCATTATGAGCGGAACAAATGAGACGAGAGTCTTTTCTGCCCTTGTTGATGAAGATTCCTACATCGAACTTGTTACGCCAGAGTCACCAGTGGAGATGGACGCATGAGTACAGAAGATTATGAGCGGGTCTGCTCTGAGTTAGAGAATACGCGCCAGAGAGATCATCCTCGTGCCTATGATACGCTCTCTCCAAAGGAGAAAGAAGCCCTTCAATATTGGATAGAGCATGCCATTCATGCGGCGACGAAAGTCGATGATCAGTATAGTAGCTATGGTTTGAAATACGAGTATGAGCGCGAGACAAAATTGTATGTCTCAAATGCACAATTCAAGGGCGCGATGCTTGTTGCTGGATACCTGCCAGTTAAGAAAGCCGAGCAGAACTGGCATTTTACGATTCAGCCTGCACATGGAGAGCATCACACCTCCCGCCACAACCAGAAGGTACGCGAGCCAATCTACCGCAGCGTTCCTCAGGGGGAGCAGGATCCACAATTTGATACCCTCGTTCAAGAAGCCCTTGCTCTTCGCAAAGGGAATGGCGTTATTATATAGATCAACAGGTATGTCACTGTTGATTGAGATATCATCCATTGACAGAGAACAAATCTATCGTTGGACGTGCGTATGTGATATACTCACGACAGCGAAGGAGTATAAACTATGAGCAATAGAGCATTTGAAGTGGGCGATCACGTACGTGTGATTGAGAACGCGTTTCACACCGGGTCAGCGAGCATCGATGGAACCACCGGTGTTGTCAGATCTGTCGATAAAGATAGACGACGAACCGAACCCTATTACATTTATTATGTTGAATTGTTGGGCGAGGATCGACTGACAGATTTTGAGTACCGCGAACTGGAACTGATTGTTTCTGCCAGCGACGAACTCAAAGTGGGGGACTAGAAACTGCCTCACCTTTTCAGTATCTGTTCCGTGATGTGATCTACATGGTATATGTAAGACTATTTAGAGCAGACTCACTGATTCTGAGGAAATTTTCGATCAGAATACGTGAATGTTGTGCATAGGTCGGAAAGAGGCGTGCAACGTCTCGTTCGACCTTTTTGTATGCCTCATCACCATACTCTCCAATAAACTCAGCTTTTAGCGTGGGATCATGTAACCAGGTATTGAGCATGTCAGCAGTCAATTCAACATGATATTGGATGCCATAAGCGTGGCGTCCATAACGAAATGCTTGATTAGAGCCATCCATATGATGAGCCAGGGCAATCGCTCCTTGAGGTAACGCAAAGCAATCTTCGTGCCACTGAAAGGCCTGTTCGTAGTCGGGTAATCCCTGGTAAAGAGGATCTTGCCGACCCGCATCCGAAAAATGGATCTGCAAGAAGCCAATCTGTTCTTTGGGGAGTCGGCTCACAGTAGCATGGAACGCGTTAGCTAGCAATTGTCCACCCAGGCACATGCCAAGGTATGGAATGCCTTCCCTGATCGCCTGGTGAAGATAAATCTCTTCATGGACTGTGTAGGGATATTTATGTTTATCATAGAGGTGTTGCGTTCCACCCAGGGCGATCAGCGCTTGACATTTTGTGGGATCAGGAAGATGATCGGTACCAACCTGTACAACACTGTAAGCAATCCCATGCTCTTCTAAAAGGTCACCAACACGCCCAGGCGGATTCTCCTGGAAATGTTGTAGCACCAGAACCTGTTTTTTGTCTAACATCACTTCTCCATGCTTTCTTAAGTAGAAATAATTATCAACTTCTCCCTCTCTGTAATATACGACATGAGAGAACGTGCAACGTTTTGCCAGTCACAAAACGTATCCCTTTAAAGAGGACAAAGAAAAAAAGGAGTCTGTTTTCTAAATTGAGCGATTCCTATGCCAGTTCGTGGGAAAAGTTGGTTTCGCCGGGCGCAAGGTATTATAATGCCTATGGTATGGGAAACTTCTTCCTACTTTGAAGTCATGCTTAGTTGAGCAGGTTCCTTCTAGATTGATGCATATATGTTCTCAATTGGGAGGACCTGGCGCGATATGCACAAAATGTTGTTCTGTACCAAAAACTGTTGTGAGAAAGGGATAATATAATGGAAATCGGACTCATTGGACTTGGCCGCATGGGGGCCAATATGGCGAAGCGCCTGCTACGTGCAGGCCACTCATGCGTTGGCTATGCCCGGCACTCTAGCACCGTCGAGACACGTTTGAAGGATGGATCGATCTCGAAGGGTGCAACATCAATATCTGATCTTGTGAAGCAATTAAGCACGCCACGCATTGTCTGGCTAATGGTACCAGCCGCTTCAGTAGACTCGACCCTCTCCGACCTTCTTCCGCTGCTTTCGCCCGAAGATATCATCGTTGATGGCGGAAACTCCTATTATCACGATGACATCCGACGCGCAAAAATGCTCAAGGAACATAACATTCACTATCTTGATGTCGGCACAAGCGGCGGCGTCTGGGGCCTGGAGCGTGGTTATTGTCAGATGATCGGTGGAGAGGATGAGATCGTCAAGCGCCTTGATCCTATTTTCTCCACTCTAGCACCTGGTGTTGATGCGGCTACCCGTACTGAGGGTCGTGAGAAACTGGGCGGCACGGCGGAGCAGGGCTATCTCCACTGTGGCCCTCATGGAGCAGGTCATTTTGTGAAGATGGTCCATAATGGCATCGAGTATGGCGTGATGGCCGCTTATGCCGAGGGTCTCAACATTCTACGTCATGCCAATATCGGAAAACAGCAGCAGACCGTTGACGCCGAAACAGCACCTCTAAGCAGCCCGGAATACTACCAGTATGACCTCAACCTACCAGACATCACAGAACTCTGGCGCCGTGGTAGCGTGATTGGTTCCTGGCTACTGGACCTGACGGCCAGTGCTCTCTTAGCAAGCCCCAACCTGGAAAATTTCCAGGGACGCGTAGCCGACTCGGGCGAAGGCCGCTGGACGATTGCCGCAGCAATCGATGAGGGCATTCCTGCACATGTCTTGACGGCAGCACTCTATGAGCGTTTTGCCTCACGTGGGCAAGATGATTTTGCGAATAAAGTGTTGTCCGCTATGCGCTTCCAGTTCGGTGGGCACAATGAGACGCTTGAAACCTCGAAAACTGACGTGACCCCAGAAGGCGGACACATCTAGAGAAAACCTGAAAATTCCTCCGTAGGGGCCAGATTGATCGCGCCCAGGTGTGTCCATTTCGAAGGGACACACCTGGGCGCGATCAATCTGGCCCCTCCCTCAATGCCCAACATTTCCCTCTTGCTCTTAGCTCAACAGGCTGGTATCATAACAATTGCCTGTATAAACGATGGCAAGACACCGATTGCCCTTGATTTCAATGCCATCCGCACTACCAGGAATTCTACTCAAACAAGAGTGCCTTTTATAAATAACAGAATGAACCGAGGGCTTTTATGAGCACAAGTCCAAAACATCTTGGCAAATATGAGTTGCAAGAGCGCCTGGGACAGGGAGGAATGGCGGAGGTCTGGAAGGGTCTTGATCCTCAATTGAAGCGCTATGTCGCTATAAAATTCTTACATGCAAATCTACGTTCTGACCCTGACTTTATGAATCGTTTCCAGCGCGAGGGGCAGGCTATTGCAGCCTTGCGCCATCCCAATATCGTGCAGGTCTATGACTTCCAGGTCTCCTCGTCTGAGGATGATGGCCCCATGGCCTATATGGTAATGGACTATATTGAGGGATCAACGCTGGCCGACTATATTCGGCGCACCTCCTACATGCGTAACTTTCCCACCGATGAAGAGATTGTGCGCCTTTTTACTCCCATTAGTCTGGCGATCGATTACGCGCATCGCCAACGTATGATTCACCGCGACATCAAGCCCGCCAATATTTTGCTTGATACACGCAATACCGTCCATAATGCGATGGGCGAACCAATCCTTACCGACTTCGGGATTGTGAAAATGCTCGGAACCGCAACGATCACCAGTACCGGTACTTCTATGGGCACACCACTCTATATTTCTCCCGAACAGGTACAGGGGCAACCAGGCAATGAAAGAAGCGATATCTACTCGCTCGGTGTCATGCTGTACGAAATCTGCGCGGGACAGTCTTTGTATCGTGGCGATTCTCCTTATGCGATCATGGCACAACACGTCACCGGGCAGCCTATTCCTCCGAGTCAGTGTAATCCTCATATCTCATCTGAGGTTGACGCCGTTATTCTCTGCTGTCTTGCGAAAGATCCCCTGGCACGCTTTTCCAATGCAGCAGCTATGATTGTAGCTCTGGCAGCAGCATTTAATCTTCCCGTGCCTGACCAGATCCGTCACTCCATCTCCTCGTTTAACCAGGAGGCACGCGTATCACCTTCCAGTGCATCACACGCGGAATTACCAACGGTCGAGACTCTCTCTTCCCACGGTTCAGAGATGCAGCCTGCTAACAATGGTAATATTGAAGTTTCTGAAGGCGAGACCGTTGCCGTAGGATCAACACCTTCTCTACCACCAGATAGTGAACCGAACGCAACACGGCCCTCGGGCGTAAGCTATCCACCAGCCCCTGCTGAACCCGTTACTCCATTACCACCATCAGAAGTAACACCTGCTTTCCCTGTTTCGCAACCGACCACTTCAGGTGAACGTACGCGTAATTGAAGCGTCCACTTATCATTGTAAGTATTATATTGGTGATTTTGTTGCTTGCTGGAAGCGTGGGCGCATATGTTCTCTCACGTGGAAGTACCGGAGCTTCGGCCTCACCCACTATTGCTGGAACAGCAGCCTTTTTCAGTAGCAGCCAGCTTGATAATCAAGGTGCTTCATCGATCAATGATAGTATTCTCAGTACATCTCCACCATGTGTCAGATCCATCCGCTGGTAATAATTACTATGCATGGTTGCAGGATAACCAGGTTGAGACGGCGTCAGTGTATCTTGGAATATTGAAAGTTACCAATGGTGATGCGACCCTTTCTTATACGGATGCGCAACATCGCGACCTGCTCGCGCAGATGAGTCACTTTCTGGTCACGGAAGAGTCGGCCAGCGTAACACCTGGTAATCCCTCTCTAGATACGAAGCAGTGGCGTTATATGGCAAGCTTCCCACAAAAACCTTCTTCGGTCGATAATTTTAGTTATCTTGATCATATTCGGCATTTACTTTCTGGCGAGCCTGCACTTGCACGGCTACATTTACAGAATGGAGTTGATTTCTGGTTACAGAGCAATACAGAGGAAATGTATAAAAGCGCGATTGAGGCTAGAGATCATGGTAATCTTCAGGAAGTGCGCCAGTTGATCACCGACGTTCTTTATTACCTGGACGGTAAATGCGCATCGCAAGATCTCAATGGCGCTCCAGGTCCCAAAGTACCTGAGAATAATGCTATTGTGCACGCAGCCACCATCTCTCTGCTTGATTGTATGCAATTAACGGATCCCCCTGGACATCTCACCCATGTTGCTCTGCATCTTAATGGACTCGTGAAGGCACCCGGTGCTCCTGCACAACAGATCCAACTAGCCGCAAAGGTAAACAGTGATCTCAATCCTCTTCGTGCCTGGATGCAACAATTGCGTACTGATGCATTACAACTTGCACAGATGGACGATACACATCTCGGTCAGGCGCGGGCACTACGAAATGACCTGGTCCTCCAGGCGAGCTATGCAATTGCTGGTCGTGTAGATCCAGCAACTCAAATACTACAGCCAGGGGTAGAACAGATCTGCGGTGAGATTAGCTTACTGGCAACCTTAGAGGTGGCTCCCTATAAATCCGCTTGAAGAGGTTAACTCCGTTGTCAGGGCTTATTTCACTCATTGATTGGTATCAAGATGAGTGAAATAAGCCCTGACAACACGTCAGTATATTATATAAACGTGTGTCGACTTATTACATAAATCCGTATTGCTTTAAAGGTAAAATGTCTCTTCCGTTGTTTTAGTCCAGGGTGCCGATTGTTTTGTGGAGGGTTGACTGGCTGGACGATATAAAACCCCTCAAAGAGCATAAGGTGATACTTTGCAGGATGTTGCTCTACCCAATGTTTTACCAGAACCCGATAATCGTTATAAAAAAACACATAGGTTGAATGGGGATCAGATTTGACAATGGTGTAGTAGGGCTGATAACGATTATGGGTGGGCAGTAGATTTCCAAGCACAACCCCGCAGATGATCTTTTCCTGACTCTCGAATGCTAGCTTGTTACACGTCCAGTAATTTGAATAGATGTGATTGGCGTGGATGCTTTCCAGGCGTGTAATGAGCATCTGGTCCTGTTTGTTATATGCCTGGGCGGTTGGTATTTCTGTAAAGACCATAAGGGTACCAACAAGATAGCAAATGCCGATGATGGCGATAATAAGGGCGCTGGCAATGCTAGTGGCACGCATCAATTTGCTTGTAGAGGGTTGCAGGATGATCCTGGCGTATCGCCAGAGAGGCCAGAGCACTGCCGGTGTTGCCACCAGTAATCCGATAATGTAGCGTGAGTGATTGGCCGGCACTCCAAGTGGTGCGGGACTCGCTACGTAAAGCAATAAGACAAGGACAGCAGTTCCAAGTAAGAAAAGGCGTGCGACGTGACGTGCCAGGTTTTGGCGTGTTTCAAGTTCTTTCTTGTGCGCATACCAGTGTCGCCAGACTTGCCATGTGCCCCATAAAGCTACCATAATAGCGCAGGCAAAGAGTAAGAGGTAACCAACACCCCAGGTACTATGAATGAGAGTGCAGGACAATGTATGAGGTGATGTTGGGTCGCGTAAGACAGGTACATCGTTCACGGGACAGAATGGGTTGCCAGTAATTGTCGGAATACTCACTTGCGTCGTTGCGATGATCTGAGGTAATAAGCTGGCATGAAGTCTGTTATGCCCTTGCAATCCAAGAAGAATATGAAGGCTATCTTGCCCAGGTAAGGCATGCAGATTATAATAGATTAAGGGGAATATACCGATAGCAAGGCAGAGCAAAATACAAAGTGCAGGTATAACGCGTAAGAATTCTCGCCAGCAAAACAGGAGAATCAATGTGCCAGAGATTGCCACAAACGGCAGGATGATCTGATCGCTCCATATACCAAGACCAACCACAAATCCCCAGGCAGCGTAGCCGAGATACCGCTGAGTCCTGGCACGCGCGGAAAGCTCTGGCTTCGACGATATTGCCAGCCAGGATGCAATGAGGAATGCCAGCGTACCAAAAAGCAAGGTATCTGGGTAACCACCGTATGAACGAAGCTGATAGGTCAGGAGATAGTTTGAACCAAGACTTAAGAGTGCTATTGTAACCAGCGCCAGCCCTTGCGAGTAGAGCGTGCGTGTCAGCAGATAAAGGGCGATGAGGAAGAGGACAAAGAACAGGAGCAGGGCGAGCCGTAAAGAGAACAAAGAAGGCCCAAAAAGATGAAACATTGCTGCCTCAACATAGGCTTGTAGTGCGCCCATATAGAACGCGCCATACATGAAAATCGGATGCTTCCCCTGGTATGCTATGTGCCTGGCCATAATCCCAAACGTGCCCTCATCACTATCAGTCCAGGGCCAGTTCTGACTGATTAATAGCAGACGAATGATCATACTACCAACGATGATGCAGAGTGCCATCAATTCATAAATACTTAATTTTAAATATTTCATCACAGTGATATAAGATCTGAGTACCCTCAGGTCTCATCATTCCTTTCAATACTTGTTTGCAACTAATAACGCTCCATTGTCTCATTTCGTTCCTTTCAATACTTGTACGTAGGTAATAACTCTCATTTGTAGTCATTGATAGGGAGCGCTTGCTATAACGCATTTTATCTATATAGTGCAGCTCTGTCAATTTTATTCCGGTATGATAAACTTTTATGCCTGATGACGTTCAGGGTTATGAAATTGTGATGGGATTACAACATGGGCTTGTTCACTTCGTTCACCATTCCCTATTGTAGGGGCGCGGTGAACGAAGTGAACAAGCCCATGTTGTACCACCGTGCCACCCGCGTCTCTCTAGCCCCTCTCCAGAATAGCGGGACGAGCTATTGTTTTCCCATCAATCGTAATATCCCATGTCGGCCAGGCAACCAGCTGCGTGAGAATCTCCGGGCCTTTATTTCCTACCAGGATGGTATCCTCAGATTTCACACCTCGTATAGAAGGATTCCAGGCAAATGCCTGTTGCCGTCTGTACCTTCCAATCCAACGTGTTTGTTTGCGAGAAGAGAGGATGCAACATCGGTATCTGCATACCACGGTTTCTGCAGAAATTCAAATCGTCGAAATTCATATCAGCTCATTGTATGTTCCTGAACACAGTATGTGCAATGTGGATTTGCTTGCCTGGATTTATCAATAGTGGATAATAAAAAAAACGCTGATTTCAACTGCTTCTCTTTGCTGCAAGCAGATTTTCTTAGCTCTCCCTTCTTGACAGTTCTATATGCGTATGAGTATACTCTATTTTATAATAATTTAAAATAAAATTTTTAGAGGTGTAAAATTTAAGCAGGAGTTTTGATATGAGCATACATGCTGGTGCGTAGCTATCAGTTGCGCTGTTACTCCTGGGGAAGGCACAGACCCGATGCAATCGAAAATTCCTGATGCGGCCTCACAATCCGGGCGTGGTGATGCCGGAACACTTCTTGCTGCATCAGAAGTACTCAGTGGAAAGAGCGGCAAGGGCTTCGTGCGCCGTATTCTCCCGTTTATTGGTCCGGCGTTTATTGCTTGTGTGGCCTATATAGATCCTGGTAATTTCGCGACCAATATCCAGGGTGGGGCAAGCTTTGGCTATCTCCTGCTCTGGGTCGTCGTTGTCAGCAACCTCATGGCCGTACTTATTCAGATCCTGTCCGCCAAACTGGGTATTGCAACTGGTCATAATCTTGCAGAGTTATGTCGTGAGCACTTTCCACGGCCTGTGGTATGGGGGATGTGGGTATTGGCTGAAGTGGTGGCTATGGCGACTGATCTGGCCGAGTTTCTGGGGGCTGCCATTGGCTTTCAGTTGCTTTTTCATATTCCCTTCTTGTTGGGAGGCATTTTAACGGCTATTGTGACCTTTGTGATTTTAGGCCTGGAGCGCTATGGTTTTCGTCCTATGGAGGCGGTTATTACTGCCCTGGTTGGTATTATTGCTCTTTGCTACCTTGTCGAAACATTTCTGGATCGCCCAGACTGGAAAATGATTGCCTATCACGCTGCTATTCCACAGTTTAGTGGTACTGAAAGTATTCTGCTGGCCTCGGGTATTCTGGGTGCTACGGTGATGCCGCACGTTATTTTCCTGCATTCGGCCCTTACCCAGGGGCGTATTGTGACCCGTAGCCCACAATTGCTCAAGAAACTTTTGCGCTTTGAAATCATTGATGTCTTTATTGCTATGGGACTTGCTGGTTTCGTCAATTGTGCCATGCTAATTATGGCTGCGTCCACGTTCTTCAGCTCTGGCATGCGTAGTATTGGTACCATACAGGAGGCTTATAAGACCCTGGTTCCTCTCCTGGGCCCTGCTGCAAGCTGGGTCTTTGCTATTTCTCTGCTGGCCTCAGGCCTCTCATCCTCGACCGTGGGCACGATGGCGGGGCAGGTTATCATGCAGGGCTTCTTGCGGCGTCAGATTCCTCCCTGGCTCCGTCGCAGTTTGACGATGGTGCCTTCAATAATTGTGATTGCCATTGGATTGGAACCCACGCGCGTGCTGGTTTTAAGCCAGGTAGTGCTCAGCTTCGGCATTCCATTTGCGCTGGTGCCCCTGATCCTTTTTACCGTCCGACGTGATATCATGAGAGAACTGGTGAATCGTCGTTTGACGACATTTCTTGCATGTATCGTGGCAGCTTTAATTATTGGGCTCAATGTTTTCTTGCTCTATCAAACATTCTTCGGTTAGAAGAGGAGGATTTTTATGGCTCAATCTGCCGAACGTAGGAATTTTCTGGTTCCTCTCGATGGCTCTCGTCTCGCTGAGGCTGTTCTTCCGGCAGCTTCTTCACTGGCCAGTCGTTCTCAAGCTCTGGTTACATTATTACATGTTATAGAACTAAGGGCACCCGCGACGATCCATGGTGAACGACACCTGACCAATGCCGCTGAGGCGAATTCTTATCTCGAAAAAATTGCGTCTGAGTTGCGAGCAAACGGCGTCATGGTGGAGTGTCACGTGCATGACGATGGAGAGTACAACGTCGCGCAATGTATCTTTGAGCATGCGCAAGAGCTAAAGAGTGATCTGGTAATCATGTGTACCCACGGGCATAGCGGCCTGCGTGGCTTGCTCTTTGGGAGCATTGCACAAAAGACCTTGCAGCGCGGTGCTCAATCCATTCTGCTCGTTTTCCCGCACGAGGATAGGAGCGCTCCACCATTTGATCTTCAGCGTATTCTGGTCCCTCTGGATGGAGTGGTTGCGCACGAACCAGCACTACCAGCCGCCATTGAACTTGCGAGCGCTTTCCAGGCAACGATTCATCTTGCGCTGGTTATTCCCACGCTGGCAACACTTTCAGGTGGGCACGCCGTTTCGGGAATGTTGCTTCCAACAACTACACGAGCTGTGCTTGACCAGGCGCAGCATGAGGCTCGTGAATACCTGGACCAGATCCTCATCCAATGCCGTTCTCAGGGAGTGGATGCTACCTCTGAGATCTTGCGTGGTGACGCCGCCCCCATGGTACTACGTCTCGCTGAACGTTTAAATATTGATCTGATTGTGATGGCAAGTCATGGTCGGGCCGGTCTGGATGCGTTACTGGCTGGAAGTGTGGCAGCGCGTATTGCTGGACGCATGGAGCGAGCTTTACTGCTCATGCGAGCCGAGCCGCTTGAAGCATGAATATGCTAATAATCTACTCAGGGGAGACGATGATGTGTTCGGCCAGCGCCACTCCTACCTGGTGCTCCACTTGATGAGGGGCGTCACCAATGAGAAGGCGCAGTGGACCGCCAAATGGCGCTCGCTCAACTAACTGGATGGTGACGTTGGGGTACAACCCTAGTAGTCCCAGATAACGTAGTTTTTCGGCATCCTGGTCGTTGACGCGCAGAATACGAGCAGATTGACCGTGCTGCAATTCCAGCAACGACTGCCCTGAACGCATAGAGACAATCCCATCTTTGCTGGGGATGGGATCTCCATGAGGATCAACGGTTGGATATCCCAATAAACTATCGATTTTATCTTCAAACTCCTCAGAAATAACGTGTTCTAGTTTATCGGCTTCTTCGTGTACTTTATCCCAACTATAACCCAGTTCACGCTCCAGGTACAGCTCAAGTAAACGATGGTGTCGGATGACTTCCATCGCTTTACGCTCTCCCAGTGGTGTCAGGTGTACTCCCCGATAGGGTATATGCTCTACCCAGCCAGCAGCAGCGAAGTCTTTGAAAAGCATGGTAACGGTGGCATCACTTACACCCAACCGTTCACTGACAGCGGATGTAGATACCTTCTGTCCCCGTTCCTGCATTGCATAAATGACTTTCAAACAGTCGCTGATACGCGGTGAGAGTTCCTGAATTGATCCTTCCATACGTCATTCCTCATATTGCACACTTTGTCAGACTTCATCATATAGCATTGAGCGAAAGCACGCAAGGGCATGCTTTAAACCCTTCAATAACATTAGTTTTATTCTCTTGCACTCTATAGAGTGTTTCTGCTAAACTGTTAACTGATTGTTCTTGACCATTCCAGTGGTCGTAGTTAAGTGGAGGTTTTTCATGCTGGAGAACGTCGTCCCGGCTCCCATCGCGCCCTCGCGCATGCAACCCAATACAAGCAGGTCTCACGGCTCACTTGATGCCGATATCATCATTAAGAATGCACCGGATCCGGTCTTCGTATCGGACCTGGAAGGCAAGATCCTCTCAGCTAACGATGCAGTCTACGAATTGCTGGGCTTCCGGACGGACGAGGTACTGGAACAATCGCTCTCACGCTTTATTAGCCCGGAAGAGACGCGCGAGTTCACCGCCGCTCTGCGCGAAGTGATCGAGCGCGGCGCAACCAGGAACGCTCGTTTAAATCCACGCAGTGCCTCAGGCGAAATCATTCCTACCAGCCTGAATGCCTCAGCTTTACGCGATGCAGATGGCAAGGTGATCGGAGCCATCGGTATTCTGCGTGACATGCGTGAACTGGATAAAGCCCTCGCTTATGCCGATAGCCTGATCAAAAATGCACCGGATCCGGTCTTCGTATCGGACCTGGAAGGCAAGATCCTCTCAGCTAACGATGCAGTCTACGAATTGCTGGGCTTCCGGACGGACGAAGTACTGGAACAATCGCTCTCACGCTTTATTAGCCCGGAAGAGACGCGCGAGTTCACCGCCGCTCTGCGCGAAGTGATTGAGCGTGGCGTTATTCGCAATACGCGCCTCAATCCACGCAGTGCCTCAGGCGAAATCATTCCTACCAGCCTGAATGCCTCAGCTTTACGCGATTCCGATGGGAAAGTAATTGGAGCCATCGGTATCTTGCGCGATATGCGCGAACTGGATAAAGCCCTTGCCTATTCTGATAGTCTGATCAAAAACGCACCGGATCCGGTCTTCGTATCGGACCTGGAAGGCAAAATCTTGCAGGCCAATGACGCCGTCTACGAGCTGCTCGGTTTCCGTCCAGATGAGGTACTGGAACAATCACTCTCACGCTTTATTAGCCCGGAAGAGACACGCGAATTCCTCGCGGCGTTACGCGAAGTGATCGAACGTGGCGCAACCCGGAACGCTCGCTTAAATCCACGTAGCGCCTCAGGTGAAGTTATTCCTACCACGTTGAATGCTTCAGCCCTCCGCGATACCGATGGCAAGGTGATTGGAGCCATCGGTATTCTACGTGATATGCGAGCCTATGAAAAAGTGGTGCGCGATCTGGAGGAGTCCAAGCTCGAACTGCAGGAAAAAATTCTAGACCTGGAGAAATTTGAAGAGGTGGTGGTTGGACGTGAACTAAAGATGATCGCCTTAGAGAAAGAGATTGAAACACTCAAGCGTACTCTAGAAAAAGCTAATCAGGGTCAGGGTCGATGGACGTAGTGCGTACACAATCTTCAGCATCATATGAAATGACGCATGAACAACTCCTGCAAGAATATGAAGTTCTGTTGGAACGAAATAATGCGTTAGAAACTCATGTGCGTAAAAGTGAAGAGCGCCGGCGTGCCTTTGTACACATTCTTAGCGACTTGAATACATTCAATCGTAAACTCAATGATCAGCGCAAGGCAATGATTCATATCCTTGCCGACTACGAACATGATCGGAGCCTGTTGCGCAAACAGACCGAACGTCTGGATAATTCGCGCCGTGCCCTTATGCATATTTTGCAGGATTCTCATCAGTCGAATCTACGCCTGGAGAATAGCCGCAAAGCCATGATTCATATTATGAGTGACTTGAAGGAGACGACGGCTGAGGTGCAACGGCGTGAACAGGAACTGCGCGAGAAGCAAGAACAGCTCGTGCAGGCAGGCAAACTGGCAACCCTGGGTGAACTGACAACGGGTGTGGCCCATGAATTGAATAACCCTCTCAATAATATTGGCCTTTTTATTGGCAATGCTATCGATCTGATTGAACTGGGCATGGCCGATACTGATTATGAGCGTATCTTGCAAGAACTCTATAATGCTATGCAGCAGGTGCGGAAAGCAACTGAGATCATCTCTCATCTGCGTACCTTTGGTCGTGCCGCCTCCGTCAGTCGTGAGCCAGTCGCGATCAACCAGATTGTTGTACGTGCTATTTCGTTGATGCGCGAGCAACTGCGTTTACGTCAGATCGAAGTCGATCTTCAATTTCCGCCCGAAGATGTGATCGTAATCGGCAATGCCATTCAGTTGGAGCAGGTTTTTATCAATCTACTCACCAATGCACGCGACGCAATGGCTAATACGTCGCGCAAAGTTATTACCATAACATGTGCTCAAGTGGAGCAGGGCGTGGATATCAGGGTCAACGATAGTGGTCCAGGCATCCCGCCAGGATTAGAACAGCGCATCTTTGACCCATTTTTTACAACAAAAGAAGTAGGTGCAGGAACCGGGCTTGGCCTTTCTATTACCTATGGGATCATCAAAGAGCATCACGGTACCATCACCGTGGAAAATCGACCAGACGGTGGGGCCAGCTTTTTGATCCAATTCGCTATAGATCAATCGGGTGGAGGCGTATGATGCAGGCACATATTCTCATCGTGGATGACGACACAGCGCTATTACAGGCACTTCCTCAGGCAATCCGGTTACGCTTGCCTGATGTACAGGTAGATACTACAGATTCAGCTTTCAATGCGCTCGATCTTGTACGAGAGCACGCATATGATGCTATTGTGAGCGACATTAAGATGCCTGGTATGGATGGGTTGGCACTGCTGGAGAAGATACAAGAATTGCGCCCTGCAACCCCTACCTTGCTCATTACAGGCCATGGTGACCATAGTCTCGCCATTCAGGCGCTGCGGGGCGGTGCGTACGACTTTATTCAAAAACCAATTGATCGCGACTACTTTGCTGCTGCGCTACGCCGGGCTATTCAAACACATCAACTGCGCCGCCAGGTTGCTGAACAACAACGCGCCCTGGAGTCCCATGCAAAGTCTCTTGAGCAGACCGTTCAGGAGCGTACACGTGAACTGGTAGAGGCGAATGCGGCAAAAGATGAATTCCTCAGCATCGCTTCCCATGAACTGAAAACGCCCCTATCTAGCCTGAAAGGGATGACGCAACTCTTGCGTAGACGCCTCGATCGTGCCGGCTCCTCCGAAGCTTCTTACCTGGCAAATATGGAGAATTCCATTCGTCGGATAGAAGTACTGGTGAATGATCTGCTCAATATTTCGTTTGTTGAGATGGGTATATTTACCCTGCATACCTCTCGCTGCGATATGGGTGCGTTGTGCCGATCTCTGGTTGACGAGTATATTATGGGCACCAATCCTCATCCTGTGGTAACACTGGAGATTCCACCTTCACCCGTGGAGGTTGAGGTAGACATTGACCGCATCGGTCAGGTCATTATTAATCTCCTGGCAAATGCTCGCAAATATTCTGTGGCAGATACTCCAATTCTGGTGAATGTCACACAAAACGATGGCATGTGCAAAATCTCTATCCGCGATTCCGGTATTGGTATTGCTCCCGAAGTACTCCCTCATGTTTTTGAACGCTTCTATCGCGTGCCCGGCGCTGAAGTTCTGACTGGTTCTAGCGTCGGATTCGGTCTGGGCCTCTACATCTCGAAGCAGATCGTAGAACATCACGGCGGTCATATAGAAGTGCAAAGCGTACCCGAGAGCGGAAGCATATTTTCAGTTGTTTTGCCCTTGTGCGTGCCTGCTGCACCCAATAGCGAGGTAAGCCTCATGAGCGAGGCACCATAAAGGTAAAACATTGAAAATCGCGTGCGCTTCTATCCCGATAAATCCTCTCATCAGGATAGGAGCGTACGCGAGGCGATGCCCTACGCAAAATGGTAGGAAACACATTTTTATATGTACATCCTACCATTTTGTGTTCGTGGTATAATAGAAGGTGTAGATGGTTTTTGGAGATTGCGGGAGGAAGTGTATGAGTGACCTTTTTGAAAACATGGAACGTGAATTGGGTTTTGCTGGTGGCGGCCTCTATTTTTATCTCTATCAGCAATCAGGTGATCTGGCAAAATTGAATCGCGCTATAGAAATCTGGCAGGAAGCCCTGGAGCGGATGGAACACGACGCCTCAGAATTTCCTCTTTGTCTGAATATGTTAAGTTATGGCTTGAATGAGCGTTTTGAACGTACGCAAAATCTAGCGGATTTAAACGAAGCTGCACGTCTCTTAGAACTGGGACTTTCAATATGCGAAGTTGGCTCCTCTACCTTTGTCCAATGTTTAAATAATTTGGGAAATGTTTTGAGTATGCGCTATGAGTATACGCAAGATACAGCCGACCAGGATCGCGCAATTCAACTCTATGGACAGGTCGCAGAACATACTCCCCTCGATGCCCCCGAATTGCCTCAACATCTTCATAACCTCTGTTCTTGCCTCCTCGGACGCTTTGTGCGCACCAAAAACATGGCCGACCTGAATCGCGCTATTCGCGCCTGGGAAGAGATTCTCGCCAGCACTTCAGCCGATTCTCAATATCGTTCCATGCACCTGGGCAACCTTGATAATGGACTACGGATGCGCTATGTTCTTACCGAGAATATCGCTGACCTGGAACGCGCTATTGATGTCTTGAGCCTCCTCATCCAGGAAACACCCCTGGACTCCTCTGAACGGCCTGACTACCTGAACCGCCTCAGTCAAGCCCTCCTCACACACTACGAGCGCACTGACAATTTGGATGATCTAGATACTGCCATCTCAATATGGGAGCAACATGTGATGCAGGCTCCCCTCGCCTCCGCTGATCGCCCCGCACGCCTGAACTTCCTGGCCTATGGATTGGGCAAACACTACGACCGCAGCAAAAATCTGGCTGACCTGGAACGTGCCATCGAACTCCTGGAGGAAGCTCTCACTCTGGCTCCCTCCGGCTCGGCAATCTCACTGCATAGTCTCTCTAACCTGGCTGATATCTTTATGACGCGCTACGCCGCCACTAACGATCAGACCGATTTAGAACACGCGATTTCCTTGCTGGAAATGACCATTGAGCAGTCTCCCACCGATTTCCCCGACCTTCCCACTCTTAAGCGCAACCTGCACACCGCCTTGATGAAACACTATGCAGTTACCAATAACGAGCATGACCTGGAAAAAGCTAGCAAACTTATGTAGGAGCCAGATTGATCGCGCCCATGTGTGGAATCATGATAACATGGTTCCACACATGGGCGCGATCAATCTGGCTCCTACAAACTTGCGCGAATTGTGAACCCCATCACATCACCTCCCACACATTCTAAAATGTGAATTGAGTCATATTTAAATGCAGAAAATCGTTCTTTTGTAGAGGCCCGATTGACCGCGCCCGTGTGTGGAACGGAACCATTTATACACACGGGCGCGATCAATCGCAATACCGTTTAAATACGCCAGGCTCCTGATAGAGCACCTTGAACGATGACATTGGATCACCAATTTCAGAAGAATATGAAGAATGCTCGATGGAAAACTAGGGGTAAGGGGAGGTGTGGGGCATAGTAAATAGCGCGAAGAGTCGAAATCGACCATCCAGAACCTGGAGAAACTGCTCACCATCTGTTATACTCTTCGCAGAGTTGTAAATAAGAGAAATGAAACGCTTCGTTTACTGCTCAGGCAGGAGGGATACCAATGGTTGCATCGACTGTTGATGGAATTGATCCGTTCAAAATTACAGGTCGCACCATTTCAGGATGGATTCCCCGTCTCAAAACCGATACCGTTTTTCCTCTCCGCCAACCGTTTTGTAGCTACCTCAAAAAACGCCTGCTTCTATGGCTTGAATACCATCCCCAGATGGCCAGTTATGCGCGTAGCGGCATTAGGCCAGTGTTTGCAAAGACCTACCGGCTGTCAACCTCCAAGGATACGCCCTTTGCCATTGGCTACACATTTTTGCCAGAACAGAGCACAAGCACGGTTGGTTCAATCATTGACGCCTCGCCGGAGAAACAACGCAAAACCTGTACCCCGAATACTGATCAACAATGGGCCAGGCGTGAAACGAGCTGGGAAGTCGTTGGAGGAGAGAGCAAGTGACGCCAATTCTCGCCACGAAACTGTATCATCCCTCGGCTTCGGCCGAACGTGGTCCTGCGCTCCCGCCTGCTCGAGCGGCTGAACGAGGGTCTGCACCGCAAACTGACCCTCATCGCTGCCCCCGCTGGCTTTGGGAAAACCACGCTGGTCAGTGAATGGGTCGCGGGACATCGAGCGACCAGACCGCCTGGCTGTCGCTGGACGAAGGGGAGAACGACCCCACACGGTTTCTGACGTACCTGATCGCTGCTTTACAGACGATTGCGGCCACTATTGGGGAAGGGGTGTTGGGTGTGCTCCAATCCAGCTCAGCCCCGCCACCCGAAGCGATCCTGACGGCCCTGCTCAATGAGATCACCACGCTCCCGGACCATTTCGTCCTCGTCCTTGACGACTACCACGTGATTGATGCCAAAGCGGTTGACATGGCCCTCACCTATCTCGTCGAGCACCTGCCGCCGCAGATGCACCTGGTCATCGCCACCCGTGAGGATCCACAGCTCCCCCTGGCCCGCTTACGCGCCCGGAGCTGAATTGACCGAACTGCGTGCTACCGACTTGCGTTTTACCCCCTCTGAAGCTGCCGAATTTCTCAACTCAGGTGATGGGTCTCAACCTCTCGGCAGGGAGACATCGCCGCATTGGAAGACCGCACCGAAGGCTGGATTGCGGGACTGCAATTGGCGGCACTTTCGATGCGGGGGCAAGAGGACGTTCCTGAGTTCATCCGGGCCTTCACTGGTGACCACCGCTACATCCTGGACTATCTGGTCGAAGAGGTCCTGCAACGTCAGCCCGAACCTGTACGGAGCTTCTTACTTCAGACCGCCATTCTCGATCGGTTGAGTGGCTCACTCTGTGATGCCGTCACCGGCCAGGAGGAAGGGTAACGTGCGGTTAGAGGCCCTGGAGCGAGGCAACTTCTTTGTCGTTGCGCTCGATGACACGCGCCACTGGTATCGCTATCACCACCTCTTTGCCGAAGTGCTCTCTGCGCATTTGCTGGCGGAGCAGCCCGAGCAGGTAGCGACGCTGCATCGGCGTGCCAGCGAATGGTACGAGCGGCATGGGTCGGCGATCCGAGGCGATCCGCCACGCGCTGGCCGCCGCAGATTTCGCACGAGCGGCGGACCTGGTCGAGCTGGGCGTGGTAGCAATGCTCCGGAGTCGACAGGAGGCCACCTTGCTTGACTGGCTCAAGGTGCTCCCCGACGAGGTACTCCGCTGCAGGCCCGTGCTCAGCGTTGCGTATGCTCCATGTGTTACTGTCGAACGGCGAGCGCGAGGGCGTTGAGGAGCGACTGCGGGACGCCGAACGGTGGCTGGACACGACGGCAGAGATGCGTGGGCTTGCATCAGCCCCAGCGGCTACGATGGTCGTCGTGGACGAAGAGGAATTTCGGTCATCTCCCGGCTACGATCGCGATTGCCCGTGCCGGACTGGCCCTGACTCGCGGCGATGTGCAAGGGACCGTGACCTATGCCCGGCGTGCGCTCGACCTCGCACCCGAGGACGCCCATCTGACGCGCGGATCGGCAGCGGGTCTCTTGGGACTCGCCTCCTGGACGAGCGGAGATCTCGAGGCAGCGCACCGGATCGTATGCCGATGGGATAGCGAGTCTGCAAAAGGCCGGGAACCTCTCTGACGCACTCGGTTGCGCCATCGCCGTGGCTGATATCCAGATGGTGCAAGGTCATCTCCACGAGGTAATGCGTACCTACGAGCGGGCATTACAGAGGGCTTTGGAGCAGGGCACGCCTCCCCTGCGGGGAACGGCAGACATGTATGTGGGCATGAGCGGACTCCACCGTGAGCGCAACGATCTGCAGACCGCCACGCAGCACCTGCTGCGAAGCAAGGAACTGGGGGAGCATACCGGATTACCGCAAAACCGGTATCGCTGGTGCGTTGCGATGGCTCGCATACGGGAGGCCCAGGGAGATCTGGACAGCGCCCTCGACCTGCTCCATGAGGCAGAGCGCCTGTATGTGGGTGACTTTTCCCCCAATGTGCGTCCTATCGCAGCGAGCGTTTCACGGGTGTGGGTCGCGCAGGGGAAGATAGGTGAAGCGCTCAACTGGGTGCGTGAGCGTCGCCTCTCCGTTTCGGACGAGCCTTCCTACCTGCGCGAGTTTGAGCACATCACCCTGGTCAGGGTGCTTCTGGCCTGGTCTACGAGCAACAGTACAGACTCCTCCATACGTGAGGCAATGGGACTCTTGGAACGCCTCCTGCAAGCGGCGGAAGAAGGGAAGCGGACAGGAAGTGTCATCGAAATCCTGGTGCTGCAGGCGCTTGTCCACCAGATGCAAGGCAACATCCTTGCTGCTCTTGTACCACTGGGACACGCCCTGACGCTGGCTGAGCCGGAGGGCTACATTCGAATATTTGTGGACGAAGGCCCACCTATGGCACTCCTGCTGGAAGTGGCCGCGAAACACGGCATCGCCCCGAACTATGTTCGTCACCTCCTGACAGCCTTTGGCTCAGCCGAGGACAGAACGTCCGTCGAAACAGGGTTTGATCGAGCCACTCTCGGAACGGGAGCTGGAAGTGCTTCGGCTACTCGCAACCGGCTTGAACGGCCCAGAAATTGCCCGCGAACTCGTGGTATCCCTGAACACCATGCGTACCCACACCAAAAACATTTACAGCAAACTCGGGGTGAACGACCGTCGGGCAGCAGTCCACCGGGCGAAGGAACTCAAATTGTTCTCATGAACCCACACACCAACCCTGGCCACGACCGGGTGTGTCGAATCACGTGCCGAGGCTTTTTCTCTCGCCTGTCAGCCCGATGAACAAATCACCACATCAATCACCACATATGGTGATCCCTTCTCACCACATTCTCATGTATCTTCTGATTAGAAGAAAAGAACGCCTGCAACGACGTAGAGATTCATTCAGAGAGAGGAAAAGGCACGAGGCGCAGCATGAGAGCAGCACACGCATCAATTGAGGATCATCACGAGCCTGAACGGTACGAGATTCGCATCAAGGGACACCTTGATGACAAGTGGGCCGACTGGTTCGAGGGCTTGACCATCAGGCGAGAAGACAACGGCGAGACGCTGTTAATCGGCCCGGTGGTCGATCAGGCCGCGTTGCATGGATTGCTCAGAAAAGTGCGTGATTTAGGAATGCCCTTACTCTCGGTAAGCCGCGTCAGGCCCAGCCAGGCCGATGCGTAAGGTGTCAAACACGGAGTTGAGGCAAGCGGCTGAAGAACAGGAGATCTGCCTTTGATACAGTTCTCGTGGAACGAGTGCTTTTGGTGAGCCTTCTCGACCGCAGACTCACAGTCGTATTGGAAATGATGCTGTCCAGGAAAAGTTTTCAGGCAGCGAGGAGAAAAAAGGAACATTATCTATGAACAATGACCAATGTAAAGACCACACAAGTAGGACCCCGCATGATCATAAGGCAGACCGTGAAACGAAGCGAGTTTCAGATGAGTCCACGGAGAAAGACCGCGCTTGTCGCGGGTGTGCTCTACCTGCTCACCTTTGTCTCGATCCCGACCCTCTTTATCTACGGCCAGGTAAAGGGTGCGAACTACATCCTCGGCGCTGGCCCGGACACTTCCGCCATCATCGGCGGTATCCTGGAGATCATCGTGGCTCTCGCTGGCATCGGCACCGCCGTCGTACTGTTCCCGGTGCTCAAGAAGCAGAACGAAGCGGCTGCGCTGGGCCTCGTTGCCGCCCGCATTCTGGAATCCGGCACCATCTTCGTCGGCGTTGTGTTCCTTATGTCGATCGTAACCTTGCGACAGGCCGGAGCTGGAACAGAGGCATTGGTCACGAGCCATGCGCTTGTCACTCTGTATGACCGCATCTTCCTCCAAGGGCAAAGCTTCATGCCGGCCATCTGCGACCTGTTGCTGGGATTCCTGCTGCACCAGTCGCGCCTGGTGCCTCGAGGACTTGCCCTGATCGGAATCGTCGGAGGCCCCATCCTCCTCGCAAGCTACTTTGCTGTGATGTTCGGCCTTCTCGGGCAACATGCCCCCTTAGCAGCGTTGTCCTCAATCCCGGTCGCGCTCTTTGAATTTTCGCTAGGCGTCTGGCTGGTCGTCAAAGGCTTTCAGCCCTCACCGATCCTCTCCAGCGATACGCGAGATGCAAACGCGGCTGCCGTCACCAATCCTTCCACTTCTCGTCGGCCATAGCTCGCCTTCGTAATCTGTGTTGCCAGCTTGACCAACTGGCAAGACGGGGCGAGTCAGTGGGTACTCTGAGGCCAGGGCCGTCAGAAGCGACTCGCTTGAGGATGGTGGCCTGGGTCAGGTACCGCGGCGGGAAGCCTCCCTCGGGAGGGTGGGAACTCATAATGACTGAGATCCCATCGAACCGTGGAGACGTGCCACGCAGAGCCACCGGGTTTACAATCCAGCCTCATGTGTTCCACTTCCCAAAAAACACCCAACATTTTTTCTCTGTATTCTTCTGAAATTGGTGATCCAATGTCGTCGTTCAAGGTGCTCTATCAGGAGCATGGCGCATTTGAACGGTATTGCGATCAATTCGACCCCTACAAACCTGCGCGAATTGTGAACCCCATCACATCACCTCTCACACATTCTAAAATGTGAATTGACTCATATTTAAATGCAGAAAATCGATATATGCTTATGTCAGAAAGAAGACAGGCGGCCCATCTGAAAATACGTAAGCTTTTCGTATGCTTATCACTTCTTAAAAAAAATATCTTATGTTTATTATGAGGTACTTGAAGATGAAAAAGATTGCTTTTTTGCTAATTATACTGGTTGTGGTTGTCGTTGCGTGGGGTTCAGTAGTTGTCGTTTATGCCAGCTCTCCACATATATCTTCGCTCCCGCTGACGCCAACCTCGGTTCCGAGCGCACCAACGCCACAAATGCATACGATTGCAGATAATCCAGCTACTGTTGCTCCAACGGTGAAAGACAACGTGGTTGCGCAAGGAAGTAGCGATCTTCCTGAGGTGGCTTTAACGTTTGATGATGGACCCAGCATGTATACGCCCCAGGTGTTAAACATCTTGCAAGAGAATAGCGTGCATGCAACCTTCTTCTGCGTCGGCGAGTGGGTGCAATACTTCCCCGAATATGTACAACAGGAATATAGCGCTGGCAATGTGGTCGCTAACCATACCTGGGATCATCCCGATCTCACAACATTGTCATCCTCCGATGTACAGACGCAAATCAGCAGAACATCTGCCCTTATTCAGCAGACTATCGGTGTCCAGCCAACGCTCTTTCGCCCTCCCTATGGAGCAATTAATGATAGTGTGAAGAGCCAGGTGGCTCAGATGAACCTGACCCCCGTGTTGTGGAGTATTGATACGGAAGACTGGACACGCCCCGGAAGTGATGCGATTGTCAATGCGGTTCTCAGCCAGGTTGGCAATGGAGACGTTATTCTGATGCACGATGGAGGCGGTGACCGCTCTCAGACGGTTGCTGCATTGCCCAGAATTATCCAGGGATTGCAGCAGCACGGTTTGAAACTGGTGACGATGCCTCAATTGATCCATGATATGAATGCTGGCACAATGACGGCAACACCAGATGCAACCGGAACAGGAGCAGTTGTGCCAACTGCTCAGTCCGGCAGCTTGTAAAACACAAAGAAATTTATATCAATTTGAAGCCAGATACTGCAAGCACAATAGCCAGAACTGGACGCATAAAGCGGTTGGGAATGTACTTACTCAATTGACTGCCTATGATCACACCAGGGAGTGATCCAATCAAGAGTAATCCTGTGATGGTCCAATTAATTGTGCCGACGAAGAAATAAGCTATCGCACCCGCGGTCACTAGCATAAATCCCTGGAAGATGTCAGTGCCAACTAACTCTTTTGTGGTAAGTTTGGGATAGAGCATGAGGATAGAGACGATAACTAACGTTCCACTTCCCACGGAGGTAAGACCAACCAGAAAACCTACAAATGCACCAATTAATGCGGTAAGAAATGGTCGATAGAAACGTTCCCATGGTTTTGCACTGTCAGTGGTGGCTGTTTCGATAGTCAGAGCCTCTTGCTTTTGTGTCTCCAAACTCCTTTTCTCGAAAAATCGGATGATGTATGGTCTGAAAAAAAGCAACGCTGCAACTAATATCAAGACGCAACCGATCGCCTGGATGATGAAGCTATTAATAAAATGACCGTAATGTTTCCTGACATATTGAACTAGAAAAACACTTATGAAAGTAGCAGGCACACTTCCACAGGCTAACCAGAGTGCAACCTTGAAATTGACATGTTTCTCGCGAATATGCAGTAACGAACCAACAGCCTTGGTTACGGTTGAATATGCCAGATCTGTACTGACCGCCCACACAGGGGGGACACCGAAGAAAAGAATGAGAATAGGTGCGAGCAGTGAGCCTCCACCCATACCTGTTAGTCCAATCAGAATTCCTACAACAAGTCCAGCCACTGAATAGCGAAAATCCATATACAAACCTTCCTGAAATATATTATTGACTTCTTGTATCAACTATATCATAATTGCTTTATGCTTGCAAATTATTTAATACATTCTAAAAGGGAATACATTGTACTGAATATACATAGTATGGAGAGGATGAAGGGAAGGAAAGAGGACCCACGCCCCTGTGTCGCCCATTTCTCAGTTGCGCAGCCCTCTTACTTATTAAGACGCTATTGAAGGCAATTTGTTAAAGCTGCAGAAAAGCTTAGATGTTTGATACTCATTTTCTCTTCAACTCGCCTCTGCGAGCGTGGAGCATACTGTCACTGGCGCGAGAGTGTGCTCAGCCAGTTCCTGATGGTTGCTGCTTTAGGCAGCCCTGCTGTCTCGAAGATCCGTGCACTGGCTTCACCCTGCTCATATGCTTCCTCAATATTTCCTGAGTGAACCAACGCACGCGCCATCCCATAATGAGCATTCGCACATATTTCTGGAAATGCCGTTGCCGATGTGAGTACTTCATTGAATACGATCAGTGCTTCGTCGTAGTGCTGAGCGGAAAGAGCTACTTCACCTTGCTCATAAAGAATATGATTGATGAGCCGTGGTTGGTTAATCTGACGAGCTATATCTAATCCTTCTTGCAGGTATGCTTTGGCCTGTTCATACTTACCGTGTTTACCGGCAAGCGAACCCAGGTTGTTGAGCAGCATCGCCCTACCCGCCAGATTGCCGGTCTGATATGACAGATGCAACCCTTTTTGCAAATATCGTTCGGCCTCTTCATACTCTAATACTCCACTCATATTAATGATGAGCATAATAATAGGATCTTGATAACCCATCTGATGAGCCAGATCGAGCGCTTCCAGGAAATAGGTACGTGCACCTGGATACTCCTCCTTCCCAATGGCGATCAATCCCATTTGAGCCAGGATGTGCATGATATATTCTTTGTGCTCAAGCCTCCGTGCAAGGTCCAGTGCTTCGGAAAGAATAGACTCTGCCGGAAGATAGTTTCCCTGATTGATCGCCACTACTCCTAACGAGATGAGAACCTCGCATATATGCGCAGGTCGATCGAGCTGCCGGGCCAGCAAAAGTCCCTCCTGTAGATAAGTTTCTGCCCGCTGATACGCGCCAATTCTATCCATCACTGTTCCCAGCAAGGCTAAAAAAAGGCAGATATCTTCCGCCTGCTCATGTTCTCGAGCCAACTGTAGCCCTTCGGTCAGATAAGACTCTGCTTCTTTATACTCACTCAGGCGCTCTGACATTTGTCCGAGATGGGAGAGAAGTATCATCTCCTCGCGTGCGTCGCCTAGCTTTTGGGCGATCTGATATCCTCGTTGCAAATACAGTTTTGCCTCATCATGTAGCCCTCGCAGACGGAGAAAAGGCGCAAATGCAGTGACACCCTGGAGAAATTCACGCTCCATATTATGCCGTGAGGCTTCTTCCAGTGCCGCTAGAATATTCACATGTTCCTGTTCAATAGTTTTATAATCATCGCCGTATGTCTGTAGATACTGGACTATATATGCGATCATACGCTCAATGAAAGCGGTATTTTCCTCGATCTGCGCTCGTGCATAATCGGTAATCGTCTGGTGCATCATATACCGCCCAGGGCCGCTACTCTCTATTAATCCCACATCACATAACGTGTCGAGCGCCTCTGCTGGCTGACCACTGACGGCTACGGCTGCCTCTTCTGAAAAAGTGTTCGGTTTGGGAGGAAACAGGGAGAGTGCACGCAGCATACTTTGTGCTTGCTTATCATCCAATCGTTCATCACTGAGGGCGATAACGGACTGCAAGGAGTAGCGCATACGATGAGAATAGTTGGAATAAGGTCTGCTTAAACCATAGGAGTCGCTTAGATGCATGCGTTTCTCGGCATTACTCAATTCCTGGAGCGCATTGTGTAAACGACGTGGCTGTTCATTGTAGGTGTGAGTACGCAGATATCTTCCCATCAAGACAAGCGCAAGTGGCAAGGCCCCAACCGAGTGAACCAGCCGTCGTGCTGTGGTACTGTCATGCTCTATCAGCCTGGGTACGAAGTGGGCCAGCAGATCAACTCCGTTCTCTTCACTCAGTTCCGCGACAGCCGTTGTCCGGCCCCCCGCTATCTGAATCGCGATCTGCGGAAAACGCGTTGTGAAGAGGTACATGCAGTGTGGACCCCCAACTTGAAAGGCTAGAGCGTCATCAATTTCCCAGACATCATCGATAATCAACAGCATGCAACGTTGACCAATGGCTGTTCGTAGCGCTTTTGCCCAGTCGCTGCGGCTTTTGATCTTTGTTACTTCGCTCTGTGAAATTCCTAAGTGTGCCCCCCAACGCGCCTGGATCTCTTCTATATCCGCTTGAATACCAAGACCAGCCCATAAGATACCATGGCTAAAGTGCTCCTGTATCTCGTGGTCATGTGCCAGGGCCAATGCCAGCGTCGTTTTTCCCACTCCCGGCAACCCACTGAGAGCACTGAAACCCGACACCATCTCTCCGTAAAGTTGCTGTTTGAGATGCGCCAATAAGTCATCACGTCCAATGAGAGTAGCAGTTTCTAGGGGCAGCATCGGGATAGCTGGATCGAAAATAAATGGTTTTGCACCAGACATGGTCACGGGTTGAGAACCTGACACACCAGCCATATCTTGTTCCAATACAGAATAATCTTCCTCGATTAACCCCAGTTCCTGCACATCCTTGTTGAACAATCCACACAATCTCTCGCGATGAATAGGATAAGGCGAAGAAACACCCCGTTCCCAACGCCCCACCGTTGCTGGATTTGTTCCTACCAACTCCGCGAGTTTTGCTTGCGACCACCCACGTTGTTCACGTTCATGCTTCAAACGATGATTTGGCTTCATCTCACCCTCTCTCATCGCGATAGATACCTATAACTGCCATACGCTTGTTCACATTCTGGATTCCTGCCAGGAGAAATACGAAGAAGGATTTATCATCTGTCTATCTTGAACATGCACTGATATGTAACAATGATAACACAACCTCAGAAATATCAGCAATAGTAGTATGGTAAATATGTTTTATATATCCTTTCGCCTGCTCTAGGCATGGAGGATCATAACTAGCAATAATACCAGTACCACCAGAATACCGATCAATGTTGGAATAATAATATTTATATTTGGCAACTCTATTTTCTTGCCCTTTTCATCCTTTATCGCCAATAGAGGTACCTCAGAGGATTGTAACGGTACTACCGCCCTGGTCGCCTGCGTAGCATATGACTCAAGGAGCGCGGCAATATCCTGCTTCATCTCACGGGGATTACTGTAACGTTGTGCTACTGTCAGGCGCAATTGTCGTCCGAGTATCATTTCTATCGCCGGGCTGACGGCTTCATTTAAGCGGCGTGCAGGTGGATAGAATGCCGGTGGCCGCTCATGGGGATCTGATCCGGTCACCGCATGATAGAGCGTCGCTGCCAGCGAGTACAGATCCGACGCCGGGCTGATAATGCCATGTACCTGCTCTGGGGCACGATAGCTAGATCCCATATCATCTATCTTTCCGCTGGTCTCCTTTAGAGGTAATAGCGGCACATGCATGAGTATCGCCTGTTTCCCCTCTTCGCTAATCAGAATCGTCTCAGGGCTGATCGCGCCGTGTACGATCGGGGGTTGTTGTTCACTCAGGGTTGTAAGAACGTCGCAGAGTTGCCATGCATATTCGGCAATCATGTACTCTGGTAATCCGTTACGCCAGCTCTTGAGGAGGGATGCTAGCGTCTCTCCTTGCGGATAGAGAAAAACCAGGAAATAACTATCTTTCTCGCTAAACATATCGCTTACTTGAGGTAAGCCAGGATGTTCTCCTAACCGATTCAGCCGTTGCGCAATTTTATTTGCAATATACTCTCTTTGCCTGGATGTTGATGCCATTTCGCTGGCAAACTTCACTTCGTGTATGACTACAAAACGGCTCGACATCTGGAGATCGTACGCGTTCCACGCCTGACCTTGCTGCTGTTGGGATAGAGGTAACGGGATACGTTCCTGCAAGCGATAGCGTCCACCTCGCAACGTGTCGCCTGGTTGCAGACCGTCAGGTTGATAATTGCCTGTAGGCTGAAGATCAAGTACGATGGGTGTATAGTGGTTGGTGATAGGGGAGTATTGATCGCTCACCGCTATAAATGGTTGCTGCACTGCCGCTGTGCTGCTTTCTTCCGTCTCCTGTTCCAGTGGGTACCCGCAGACTGCACATCTGCCCTGAAATAACTTTCCTTTATAAGCACAACGCGGACAACGCATAGGACCTCCTACATTTATAGTATCCTCTGTGGAAAATAGACCTGTATAGTTTTTCTCTGCTCGCATAGCTTTATACGCATGAAAAATAGAATAGAGAAAGTATATATAATAAGAAACGCCTGCCCAATTTTGTTCTATAGAGATGAAATAAAGAAAAAGTGAGACTGTGCGAAACCGTTTCCATCACTCGGCATCTCGTTTGCGAGATGAAATTACTATCGTGGCTACTATACGGGTGCTGTAGTTATTTGTCAAGATGTGGCTGAAATAGCCCTGTGAAATGGGGACAGGGCTTGCCAAATCTCCTGCCAGGCCCGTGCTCCAACTGTGGTACACTTTTGGTAGGATACCGACCTCGCCTTTCAGCAAAGAGGAGCACCGTTTCTATGCCTGAAAATTTTTATGATGTTGCCATTGTGGGCTATGGACCTGTTGGACAGATGTTGGCCTTGTTGCTTGGGCAAAAGGGATACCATGTCCTTGTTGTCGAGCGGTGGCCCGATCGTTACCCCTTACCACGAGCCGTCCATTATGACCACGAAGTTGCACGCATTATCCAGGCGGCTGGCATCTCAGCAGCGCTCGCATCTGTCATTGAACATCCTGATTTCTATGAATGGCGCAATGCACAGGGTGAAATACTTTTATCCCTTGACCAGAGGGGCATTGGCTCGTCAGGATGGCCCGAGAGTACCATGTTTACTCAGCCGGCTCTGGAAGCGATCATGGATGCGCAGGTAGCCACGCTGCCAGATGTTCATCTCCTGCGTGGTTGGGAAGCCTTTCAAGCTGAGCAGTTTGTGGATCATGTTGAATTGACGATACGAAAGAAAAATAGTGGAGGAGAGGAGGCATCGGTTCTCGCAGCAGAGACGCTGACGCTACAGGCAGGTTACCTTATAGGGGCTGATGGGGCCAATAGCTTCGTGTTGCAGCAGATGGACACCTCCATCACGGACCTCGGCTTCCTCTTCGATTGGCTGGTGGTTGATGTCATTCCCCATGAAGAGCGTCAGTGGTCGCCGCTCTGCTGGCAACTCTGTGATCCCGTGCGTCCCACGACGCTCGTCTCTGGTGGAAAAGGCCGTCGTCGTTGGGAGTTTATGCGTCTCGAAGGTGAGAGCATTGAAGATCTCAATCGTCCCGAAGCGGCATGGCACCTCCTCGCGCCCTGGCAGATCACACCTCAGAATGCCACATTAGAACGACACGCCGTCTACACCTTCCGTGCACGTTGGGCCGATAACTGGCAGCAGGGACGCTTTCTCCTTGTTGGCGATGCCGCACATCTCATGCCTCCTTTTGCTGGGCAGGGTTTGGGAGTGGGTATGCGTGATGTCATGAACCTCCTCTGGAAGCTCGATCTTGTGCTTTCAGGTCGCGCAGCGGATCAGATCCTCGCTAGCTATACCAGCGAACGGTTGCCTAATGTGCAACAATTTATCAATTACTCCGTCGAACTCGGTGGCATCATCTGCGTGACTGATCCAGAAGCTGCGGCCCAGCGTGATGCTTTATTGCTTGTTATGCGTGAACAACCTGAACTCGCTCCTCCTCCGCCGGAACTCCCGCGCCTGGGACCGGGCATTCTTCATCAAGGCGATCCACTCGCAGGCCAACTCTTTCTTCAAGGTGAAGTAAGCATCGATGGGAAAAGTGGACTCTTCGATGATGTTGTCGGACGTGGTTTCTGTTTGTTCAGTATTGCTGGCGATCCCCAAACAACTCTTAGCGCACAAACACATAAACGCTTTACTTCAATCGGTGGCCTGGTTGTCTCTCTTATCAATGACGCCCCTACGCCCATTCTTGACACTACATATGTTATCGATATCAATGGAACCTATCACGACTGGTTTACGGAGCACGCTTGTAGCGTCGTTCTGACCCGTCCAGACTTTTATATCTTTGGTACGGCATCTCGCCTGGAAGATGCTGAAGCGCTGGTCAAAGCACTGCTCGATCAGCTATCAGTAGGGAGTATTGCATGAGTGAAGAGTATACACCTGCCCTTAATCAAGCAATCGATGTACATGCACATTATCTCACCGAGACCTATCGTCAGGCCTGCGAGGCGGCTGGGCAGTTGCAGCCCGATGGTTTTCCAACACTACCTGAGTGGAACCCTGAATCCGCTCTCAATCTTATGGATAGCGTCGGCGTAGCCACAGCCATGCTCTCGATCTCGTCGCCAGGAGTTCACTTCGGCGATGACGCGGAGGCACGCATCCTGGCTCGCCGGATGAACGAGGAGGGTGCGGATATCGTCGCAACCCATCCTGGCCGCTTCGGATTGCTGGCATCTCTCCCCTTGCCAGATGTCGAGAGCGCCCTGGCCGAACTTGTTTATGCGCTCGACACACTGCATGTCGATGGCATTTCCTTGCTTACACATTATCAGGGTCATTATCTCGGTGATCCGTTATTTGAACCTGTTATGGCTCAACTCAATCACCATCACGCAGTGGTTGTTCTGCATCCGACATCACCCGCTTGCTGGGAAGCAGTCTCGCTCGGACATCCACGCCCAATGCTGGAGTTTCCAATTGACACTACCCGCGCTGTAGTTAATCTCACCCTGACAGGAACTATTGATCGCTACCCACATATTCGCTTCGTCATTCCACATGCCGGAGGTGCCCTTCCCATTCTCGTGGACCGTGTCCATTCGTTTGCTAGCGTTTTCTCGGGATCAGCCGGTCAGCAACCCGTCGATGTGCTCACAGCTTTACGCGGACTCTACTATGATCTTGCCGGGACTCCCTTGCCGCGAGCCCTTCCAGCACTCTTGACCATCGTTGAACCAGATCATCTCCTTTACGGTAGCGATTTTCCGTTCACCCCTGGCCCCCTGGTTGAGTTCGTTGCAACCATGCTCTCTACTACCAGCATCCTCGACGAAGAGCAACAGCGAGCGATGCAACGTGGCAATGCGCTACGCCTGTTTCCGCGCCTGTGAGAATGGCATCGGGTCATCCCAGGCGTGGAAACGGGGTGCGAAAACATCGGTAGGTACACCCAAATTATCTGAAAGGTTGCAGATCGTTTTAATCTCGCATATGCTGTAGAATATAGATGAGGGGATCGATAGGATTACAATTCTAGATTTATCTCTCTGCCGCCAGAATACATATATGCATCGACATAGGCATCGTGCGCGTGTATAAAATGGTGACGCGAGCGTTTATTTCTAAAGGGTCGGTTATGCTTCTATAAAAAAGAGCAAGTTGTGCTGATGGATGGCAAGGGAATCGTAAGGACTTATAAAGGGTAGCGTGTGCAGCCACTAGAGGGACGTTACCTGTATTCAGTAGTGTTAGTGGCGTTACTTATGCTATGTAATGGGTGCAATGTCGCCCAATTGAAGAGAATTTCTGAAAAAGCCCCTACCATGTTCGGGCAGAATAGTGTAAAATGGCACTATTAGCGGGAACATGAGATTTATGGGATGAGAGGTACGGCCCAGATGAAACAAGGGAAAGGCACTGATGTGCTGGGAGCAGATGATCCACGCAGCGAAGGCATTGGAGTCATCTATGTATCTCCTAATGATGATAGGAAGAGTGTGCTGGCTGCCATTCTAACGCAGGAAAAACTTGGCCGCAAACAGGTCGCTGTGGTGTTACCGCCGAACCAGAATAAAGCATTTCAGCGCCCAGGTGATTTTGATGATTTAAAGACGATGCGCCGCAAAATGCAGACGCAAGTCATCTTTATTGCGCCCAGTGGACCAGGACCAGCCGAGTTCGCACGCCAGCGACGCTTCCTCGTCTATTCGTCATTGGAGAGTTATGCGAAAGCTCTAAGAGATGAGGTACCGGTCGAGAGCGCAACAAAAAAAAGCTGGCTCTTTGGTTCGCCCCGTGCAAAAGCTGATGACGCAGCAACTTCAACGAACGGCAACACACAACGTATTCCGACCGCAACGCAGGAACTCGATACACCTGCTAACAGGCATTCACCCTCTTATGAGGATGATGAGAACGAGCACGATCACAACGGTTCGATGCTTCCTTTAGCCGCCGGGGCTGCTTTTGCAGGCGGTGCTGCCATCGCAGAGGGCTCAGCATTCAATGGGCATACTCAAGGAGGCAACCAGACGGCTACTCCACCGCACGATTTTATGGATGATGAGGATGATCTTGGCCCTCCGCCAACTTCCCCTGCACGCACATCGGCACCGGCGGACCTCTACGGCCCGACACAAACAATTCCACCTTCGCACAGTGCTGATGCTGCAACGGATGGTGGTTCCATCATTGACTTGCGCTCCCGTCGTAGTAGCAAAGCAACATTACCACTTACGCCACGCGAACCAGCCCCGGTTCCTGTGACACCCATAGTCGCGCCAGAATCAGACTCTACGACCAATCTTCCACGTCCACGCCGCTCAACCGGCAAAATGGCAGCCGCCGTTGGTGTGGGGGCCGGAGCAGCAGCGGTCGCCGCCGCAACTCCAACACGTGCCTCCGCCTCGCAAGGTCGTGCCAGTGCTGCTGCAGGTGCAGGTGCCGTTGCGCCCCGACCAGGAGGTCCAGGCGGAATCCCACCACGCAGCACTCCTCCCGGTGGTGGTCGTGGCAAGGGACGCGGCCCGCGTAGCCGTGTTGGTTGGGTGGTTCTGGCCCTTGTTGTCCTCGCAATAGCACTTCTCTCTTGTGGTGGTCTGATGGCCTATGCGCAACCCAAAAGCTTGCCAGGCCAGATTGCGCACAGCCTCGTTACATCGCAACAGTCGCCAGCTTCCATCACCATCACACCGAACAGCCAGACTGTGCAGGACACCTATACCCTTGTTGGTGCCAACACGACCAATCCTACTTCGCGCCAGGTCGCCGTCCACACCATTACCGGAGCCGCTCAATCCGCAGCAATCCCTGTAAGGGCAACTGGACACGCGCAACATGCAGCGACAGCAGCGACTGGACAAATTACATTTTCATAATGCTTTGTCATTCGCTCGGCAGGTTAATGCGGGGCAAACATTTAATGCTGGTGGAGGTATGCAGTATTGTCACTGATGCGACGCTGTGATATACCTGCCGCAGTAAGTACTCACAATTGGCTCAATGTACTGTTGTCGGCTCATGCCGATCCTGCCGGCGTGGTGGAAATATTGGAGCAATGACTTTTGGCAGCTTCTGCATGTTGTGGCAATGGTAGTTACTGTTACTAACAATCCGCTGCTTTCACAGGCGGTCAGGACGCGGTCAACTACACATTCTTGCAGCAATCCGACGTAAATAATGCCGTCTCGCAGTCCATCAAGGATGCTACGAAACAGGACACACTCAACGACCTGAAGAGGCAGTTAGGAACGGGCCAGCAGTTGCTTAACGCGACACAATGTACGCCAACATTGCGGGCTGACGAACCAATTGGCGACCAGGGCACAAATGTGAACAGTGCCAACGTGAGCTACCTGATGAAATGTACGAGCACAGCCTATGACAGCCAGGGTGCGCAAAATATTGTCAAAGATCTCCTGACCCAGAAGGCAACCAGCACTCTTAGCCCCGGTTACATCCTGATTAACAATATTCAGACCAGCCTTACCAATCAGACATCGACGAAGAATGCGCTTTCGCTCTTCTTTAGTGGCAAAGGTGTCTGGGCATACCAGTTTACCGATGCGCAGAAGTTACAACTGGCAAAGGCGATTGCAGGCAAAACCGTCGCGGAGGCTCAAAACATTCTCAAAAATACGCCGGGCATTGGCAATGCAACCATCAATGTGAATGGTAGCAATACCCTCCCAACTGATTACAATCAGATCTCGATTGTCATTCAGCCAATAGCGGGTCTCGGTGGTGGAGCTACTCCACCACCCGGCGGCTCACCGACGGTAACAAACCCCACTGTCCAGAGCGGAACACCCGGCTCGAACGGAAAAGGCGGCTCAGCCCCACCAGCCGGCAGTTAGGTAGGGGCCCGATTATGGGAAAGGATAAAAAAACGCATGCTGTCTCTGGAAGGCAAGCAGCTTGGTAACTATGATGTCATCCGTCGTATCCGCGTGGGTGGTATGGGAGCTGTCTATGAAGGCCGTCAGCGCACGGCTTTTGATCGTCGCGTCGCAATCAAGGTCATCCTGGGCAATTATGCCGAAGATCGTGATATGCGTCGCCGTTTCGCCCGTGAAGCTCGCACCGTTGCCCGCCTGCATCACCCTCATATCCTTCCCCTGATCGAATTTGGCGATGAGCAGGGCATTCTTTACCTGGTGATGCCTTTTATCGATGGTGGCACCCTGACAAGTTACCTGCGCCGCAGTTTGCCGCCTCTAGGAGAAGTCGCTGCCATCTATCAACAATTGCTCGATGCGGTAGAATATGCGCACGATGAGGGACTGATCCATCGCGATATCAAGTCTTCTAATGTGCTGCTCGAAATGCGCCGCAGCGGTCCGCCCTATGTCTACCTGGCCGATTTTGGACTCGTACGCACATTGCGTCAGGCCGAATCAGAGCAGGTGGGCAAACCGATTCCGCTCGACCAGGTCCCTGGTACACCGCACTATATGGCTCCCGAACAGACGCGTGGCATTGTCACCCCTCAGACAGATATTTATGCCCTCGGCGTTTTGCTTTATCAGTTGCTTACCGGCGATCTGCCCTATAACGATCCCGACGATATCCAGGTCATCCAGATGCACCTGACCGCGCCTATTCCCCGGCCCAGCACCTTCGACTCCTCTATTCCTGCTGAGCTAGATGATGTTGTAAGCAACGCAATGGCTAAGCAGCAGGATGCACGCTATAAAACCGTTGCCGAATTGCGCCGCGCTTTTCTCGCCGCTATTAATGGTCCCATTGAAACCGTCTCTGAAGAAGAATCACAACAAGAGCTACCCGCTCCTACATCGCGCAGACCATCACGTTACCTGCCCACCAGTCCACTTTCACAGGATGCACCCGCTCCCAATGCTCTCCCGCGCCGTCTGAGCAGCCGAGCATTGCAGCCTCTACCTCCACCCGTACACCCATCGGCAAAACTTTCCCCACGCTTTCCAGTCGACGCGAGGCCGCGTAATGCTGGTACGCGCGATCTCAATGCCCGCGATGCCGCAATACGCAATGCAAAGGGAAGAGGCACACGCAATCTAGAAGGCCGTAATGCAAGAGTACGTGTTATAAACCCATCCCTCGCCACACGTGACTTCGATCCAGACATGCATGATAATATGGAGACACACCTGCTAAATCCGTCTCCTGCACATAATAATGCACGTACCACCGACAACGTACAACAACAGCGACCGCGTACCACTGAAGAACCACTCAGAAAAACGCACAGACGCGCTCATGTTGCTCTTTTCGCAGGTATCGTTGTCCCGGCGATCTTACTGATCTTACTGATTATGCCACGCGTACTTGGTATCAGCCTCTTCCCCGTTGGCTTTCCTCTCTTTGGTACTCCACCTGTTGCCACCATTTTGATAACGGCACAGAGCAAGACCGTGCAGGACAAATACATTCTCACCGCCTCACCGCAGGTAAAAGTGCCTGATTTGAACGCGCACACGATCCCTGCTGTACAACTGAAAAGTAGCCTGTCTGCAAAGCGTACTGCACAGACCAACGGCACAAAGACAATCCCCGGTCTACAGGCACGCGGAACCGTTGAATTGATTAATAATGGTGATGCACCAGCTTTTGTCGCGGCTCAGACGACGCTCACGACCACCTCCGGCATTCAATTCCAGACCGTTCAGGACGCACAAATTCCAGCACACAAGCAAAACAACACCATCAATGTCACCGTCATTGCGGTTGCAGCGGGTGCGGCTGGCAATATCCCGGCCCTCACATTGAATGGCCCCTGTTGTGGTGATGCTATTACGGTCAAAAACAATGTGCCCTTTTCAGGTGGTGTCGATGCGCAGACGGTACATACGGTAGCACAGGCCGATCTGAATCGCGTGCAGGACGCTCTCGCTCCCAATTTGGAACGCCAGCTCAGCCAGCAATTGCAGAAAAGTTTAACGGGCGATGAGACCAGCGTCGGGACACCCGTCTATAGTGTTAGTACTACCTCCGACAATGCCATTGATGCTCAAGCCGATCAAGTGCAGGTCACTGTTACCGTTACAGGTATACTCACAGCCTATAGCCACAGCCTCGTCAGTCGTATTGCTACACAACTCTTGCTACACCAGATGACCCTTGCGGCAGCCAACCCCTATCAAATACAGGGTACCCCTGGCGTCAGCAACATAGCCATCGTGGATGTAAACAAAAGCGGCGTCATCTATCTCAGCGTTTCAGTGCATGGGATATGGATTTATAACCTGTCATCCCAGCAGATCAACGCGTGGCCTCAATATATTAAAGGTGCTACCTCAGCCGCCGCCCTTGCATATCTCAACACACAGCCAGGCGTCTCAGGCGTTGAGATCCACCTCCCCTTCGGTGCCGACCATCTGCCAACATCGACCAATGAGATCCGCATCGTACTGGAAAATAGTAATAGCACCCCTTCAACTTAGGGTTTTCCTGCTTGCATCCTTCTATTCTGGAAGCAAGAAGCACGCCAAACTTGCCTTTTATTGATCCATCTGCTCTGTTAAGACCATGATTTCTTCCAGAAGTTGTTCTACCCGTTGATCCATAAGGCTTTTTTCCTGCTGCATCTCCTCAATCTGTGTTGCCAGGTGTTGATATTCGATGAGTAGAGATCTACTTACCTCGCGCAATTGCTCATCAGCGCGTTCTATATCGTTGCATTTTCGGATGAGGTGAGCATTCGTGGTAGTGAGTTCCTGCATAGCTTGAGTCTGCTTAAGCTGGATTTTTTTCTGCACCGTCTGCATAGTGATATCTTGAATATAAATCACCAATTGAGGAGGAGTGCCGATCTCTGTAGGCATTGAGCAGATGTCCATGGAGAGAATCCGTCCATTGCCGCCCGTTGAAACAGTGAGTTCGACATCCTCAAGGGTCAGGCTTGTCCCTTCCCCCATCACCGTATCGACTGCTGTACGTACTTTCTGATAAGGGAGTCCAGCAATCGCATGGAAAAAATCCAGGGACTTTCCCTCGTGACCCAACAGTGTTAACTGCTTGTGTGCCGCTCGATTGAAAGAGAGAATCTGGTAACGATGATCAATGACCACAATACCTATTGGTGCCAGGCGCAGAAGCACATCGAACGCAATTGGAGCAAAAGCACTTAGTCCCTGCTTCTCAGCCTCCTTCTCCTCAGACCCGTTCGCATCTACAGAAGGCGTATGAAGCAACTGATGCAAGCTGGCAGCTACGAGCTCCGGATTCTTTTGAGCATCAACTTGCTCCCGGACAAATATGGGAGAAGCTAACTTCTCTTCCTCTCTTGTATATTGATAGATAGGGATGCCTTCTCGCAGTGGTTGATATGGAAAAGAAGCCAGCACAGCACAATCTTGCCGCGAAAAGACAATATAGCCGGACTGGTTCAGGGATCTGCTAATCTGTGAGAGAAAGCGTTGCTGACGTTCAAGAGGATGAGTCAGCAATGAAGTGCCACAGATAATGAGATCTAGTTGAGCAAGAAAAGGGTCGTACCATGGGTTATGTCTACCGAAGATCATCAATTTTCGTAAAGAGGAATTCAGACGATATCCATTTCCCATCGGTTCACAAAAACGAACAATCTCCGAGGCTTGAATATGTGAGAGAATAGTCCTATCAAGTATGCTATTGTGAGCACTTGTAAGATGCGTATCATCTTGATCCGTTGCAAAGATCTGAATACGAACGTTTGGAAGCATATATCCTAACAAACGAGCAAACATAATTGTCATCAAGGTGGGAACCTCTCCAGTCCCACACTCTATTACCCACACGCGTAAGGTCTGGCGACCCAGTCGCGCTTGCTTAATCAATAGGGGCAGGATTTCCTGCTCAAGCGCGGCAAAGATATCCGCATCAAAAACCGGAAAAACGCCGGTTCTCTTCTCTTCTTCCATCCTCTTGTTTTCTTCTCCCACCATCATTCAAGCTAGAGCACAATATACTCATATTAGGATAAATTCAATTAAATGTCAAGAGAGTGTAGAAAGAAGCTATAGATGTCTTCAAAGATAATTGCGTTTTCTTGTATAAAAACGTTTGTTTATAGATATATGTGCTTGCCATTGATCCCCTGAAAATACGTTTTCACCCTGAGTGATAAATCCTTTTCATGAAGATCCTTGACAAAGGGATTGCAATAAGCTATATTTTATATAGCAAATAGTTATTTAACCTCTCATAAAAATACACTTTTCTGTTAGTGTCATCTATAAAAAGCCGTTAAGGAGGTTTTTAATGGCAGCGATATTGTGGACCGTGATCGGCGTCGTTGTGCTGATCCTGGTACTTCTGTTCCTTTCTGCTATTCGTATTGTGCAGCAATACGAGCGCGGTGTCATCTTCGTTCTGGGTCGCTTGATTGGAGCGAAGGGGCCAGGTCTCTTCTTAGTGCCACCCTTTATTACCCGTATGGTAAAAGTCGATTTGCGTATTGTGACCTTGACGGTGCCGCCACAGGAAGTCATCACACGTGATAATGTAACTATGAAAGTGACGGCGGTGCTCTACTTCTATGTCGTCGATCCCGTTCATGCGGTCGTTAATGTGATGAATTTCATGCAGGCCACCACGCAGATAGGCCAGACAACGATGCGAAACGTGCTTGGTCAGTCCGAGCTGGATGAGATTTTGTCGCAGCGTAACAAGATCAATCATGATTTGCAGACGATCATCGATGAAGCCACCGAGAGCTGGGGTGTGAAGGTGACGGCGGTTGAACTCAAGGATGTGGAACTGCCCTCAACGATGCAGCGTGCAATGGCGAAGCAGGCCGAGGCCGAGCGTGAGAAGCGTGCAAAAGTCATTCATGCTGAAGGTGAGTTGCAGGCATCCGCACAACTGGCCCAGGCGGCTGCGGTAATTGCATCACAGCCGAATGCATTGCAGTTGCGCTTCCTCCAGACATTGACCGAGATTGCGGTTGAGAAGAATTCGACGATCATTTTCCCGCTCCCGCTGGATCTGATCGACCCGATGTTACAATCGCTACGTCGTCACTCAACGGAGTCTCGTGCGGAGATTCCGACGCACCAGAATGGGAATGGAACGCATCTTGCCTCGCCTGTCGGCACCGATGTAAGACAACAGGATTAGCAACATACATACGGACCATCGACGACACCCAGGTGTTATCGATGGTCCGTATCTGTGTATTATGAAATGTGACTCTTTTATCTGGGAGGATCTTCGTCTTGCTTGCTGCGCAGGTACTCTGCACAGGCGCGATACGTTTCCTCGGAAATGAGACCTTTGGACATATAATGAGTCAGCATCACATCCAGTTTCAGGATGCTTAGCAGGTTATAGCCATGATGGCGTAGATGTTCAGCTGCTCCATGTTCGCGGTCAATCAGGACGATGACATCTTTGACCTTGATGCCATTCTCTTCGAGCATTTGCGCTGTTTCCAGAACGCTACTGCCTCTAGTAATCAGATCGTCAAAAATAAGGGCTGTATCACCTGAGCTAAAGCGTCCTTCTATACCTCGTTTGCCAGTTCCCTCGGGACGTATGCGTGCGTAGATCATTGGAATGTTTGTTTCCAGAGAGTAGGACATGGCCAACAAGAGGCCACCTACAGGAACGCCTGCAACAAGGGTGAATGGATGAACGCGGGGACGACGTAATGATTGTGCCAGGTTGATTTCCTGTTGCATGAGTTTACTTGCAACACGTAATGCGGTTGGATTACTGATCAAAACCTTGGGATTGACGAAGACGGGTGAGCTGACAGCGGACTCGCTCACCGTGAAATTGCCAAACTGGACGCCTCCCAGGTCGAACAATATTTGCGCTAACCACAGATTATCCAAAGACTGCTCTTTCGCCACCTTAGCGCTGCGATGCCTGTACCCTCTTCTATCACGATTTGGGAAAGCACCGCCTCCTTTCTGGTAATGAGAAATTGCTTTCAGTTAGTATAACATATATCCAGCTGGGCTGTTCTATGGCTACCGCTCTCTTCTAATGCAAGCTAAAAGTCGCGGTAGGGGTCGGCACCCTTTGGGGGAACGCTCATCCAACAGGGTAAACCCCCTCCAATCCCCTTACCCATCAAATGTCCGTTTGACGCCCTCCCCACAAATAAGACATAGTAGCTTGCAGAACGATTTGCCACACGCCGCGTCGGTGCTCCAGATCTTCTTCTGTCAGGCTGATGGGCTTCCGTCGTTGCAAATGAGCGAGCTCTATGCTTCCCGGCGTTTCTTCCCATGCTGGACTGCTTTCTTGCACCTCTTCTATCATCCCTTATCTCGTTGGAATGTGGAAGTACTGGCAAGGCAGCGTCTTCTGATTGCCATGCAGGAGTTTCATTGATGGCATGCTCTTTTTGTCGCCTCTTAAAGTCAGGTGCTCTGTGGCTATCATGCTCAGGTCGACCACGTCTGCCACGGTCCTGATCGGGTGCGAAAGATGGGCGACTATTACGTACTGGGCGTTGCTCATTGTACTGCTCACGTTCCAGCATGCTTGCAACCTCTGCCGTTGCATAAGGAACTGCGGAACTTACTTCCTCATCAATAATCAGGCGCTGCAATAAGACGGCCTGCCCTAAGTTACGAGCCATGCGCCGCCATTTGGGCACATCCGCTGGTGCTAGCAGTGTAATTGCTTTGCCCTGTCGTCCCATACGACCCGTACGGCCAATTCTGTGTGTAAAAAGATCGCTTGATTCTGGGAGTTCGTAGTTGATGACTTGATAGATGCCTTGAATATCCAGTCCACGTGCCGCAACATTGGTTGCCAGCAGTGTCTGCACCTGCCCTCGCCGGAACGCAGTAAGCACATCTTCACGCGCACGCTGGCTCTTGTTGCCGTGTAGCGTCCCGACCGTAAACCCAAGCTTGCTAAGTTGTTTGCCCAACTTCTCAACACCGAATTTCGTTCGGCCAAAGATGAGCGTGCTCTCCCCTTTGGTCGCATTCAAGAGGGTGCAGAGGGCAGCTATTTTCTGGTCCTGTGGCACCTGGTAGGCGATCTGCTCGATCGTACTTTGCGTTCCAGTAGCGGGCGTAATCGCGACTTTGACAGGATCTTTGAGGAACTTTTGCTGCAATTTCGCAACCCATTCGGGCATTGTTGCAGAAAAAAGCGCCATTTGTCGTGTCTCTGGCGTGGTTGTCAGAATATCTTCGATAACTGGGGCGAATCCGACTATCCAGCATCTGGTCTGCTTCGTCCAATATACATATGCGTAGCTGGTTCAGCACCAGACAACCACTTTGCAGATGATCCTTCACACGTCCAGGTGTGCCCACAACAATCTGCGCACCATAACGTAAAGCTGATATCTGACTACCATAAGGGCGTCCGCCAACCAGGAGGGCAGTCGAGAGTCGTTTGGTGACGGCCAGTTGACTGAGTACGGTGTTGACCTGGACCGCTAGTTCGCGCGTCGGCACAAGCACCAGAGCCTGGACGACACGCTTTTCTCTGGAGAGACGCTCTACCAGAGGGATGCCATAGGCGAGCGTTTTGCCCGAACCAGTGGCTGATTGTCCTACTACATCACGACCAGCGAGCAGGGCTGGAATTGCTTGCTCCTGAATAGGCGTAGGCTCTGTAATTCCCATATGTGTAAGCACCGCACGTGTTGCGGGTTGCAGGAGAAAATCATTAAAAGATGGCATGAAAAAACCCTTTCGGCCAATGTGCCCCTTACGGGGAGGATACCGCTCCCTGGAGGAGAATATCAACAGGGAGTACCAGGAGCAGGCCGTAGGGATACGGGAGCAATGCTGCTAGCTGATATAAGTATACGAACGTGTGTGCAGGAAGAGATGAATCTACAGAGGATTGCTCAAAGCCCTTTAGTGTCTTTATCGGGGAACAGGATATGCTAGCAAACTGTTCCATGCCATGCAAACACTCATAACTACTGCATTATACCCCATTGCAAGGGAATTGTCAAGCCTTTCCGAACGAAAGTGGGATATGTCCCTCGCGGAAAGGGTCTCCTGAACATGGAATAGAACACGTGGAACATAATGTTGTTATGTAATAGATCCGCATCCAATGCGGAAAAGGCACTGCCGTGCTACTTTGGAAACTTGCCCGTTTCCTGCCCGGAAGTACCCGTACTGTGTTAGCTCCTTCCCCGTTTGGAGAAATATATCGCTTTGTTATGCCCCTGCGCATAACCCTTCAAGCATTGAGTTCTACGAAGAGAAAGCAACGGAAGAGAGTCGTCCAAAATAGCAAGCAAACATTATTAGTTACATTTGGAGCGTATTAGATGCATCGTCCTTCCATCAATCCCAAGATCAGTGTGAGTATCGTTTTTATAGCTGCTATGTTTATGTCGATCATAGACACTACAATCGTGAATGTCGCCTTACCATCCTTGAGCCGTGATTTCAACGTGGTTGGCACTTCCATCGATGCCGTTGTTGTCGGGTATCTTGTCAGCCTCGCTATAGTTATCCCTGCTTCGGGATGGTTGGGCGATCGCTTTGGCACCAAACGCGTATTTTTAGGTGCCCTCGCCCTCTTCACTATTGCCTCTGCCCTCTGTGGGCTATCGACGAGCCTGCCTATGCTGATCGGATTTCGTGTCTTACAAGGTTTTGGTGGCGGCGCATTGACCCCAGTCGGAACGGCTCTTTTGTATCGGACGTTTTCTCCCAGCGAACGTGTGCAGGTATCACGCATTCTTAATATACCTATCGTGCTCGCACCAGCCTCTGGCCCGGTGATTGGTGGCCTGCTCATCGATAAGTTATCATGGCATTGGGTTTTCTACGTTAATGTGCCTGTTGGCATCGCCGCTTTTCTGTTCGGTCTCCTCTTCTTGCAAGAGCATATCGAACGCACCGTCGGCTCCTTCGATCTCCCAGGTTTCTTGCTGGCTGGTTTTGGTCTCGCGCTGACTATGTATGCTTTGAGCGAAGGGTCATCTTATGGCTGGACTTCTTTCAGCATTCTTACCTGTTTAGTGATAGGCCTGATCGGTCTTGCTATATTCGTTTTTGTGGAATTACGTTCAACTCACCCGATCCTGGATTTACGTCTGTTTAGCAATCGCGTATTTCGTACCGGGAACCTGATCTCGTTTTTCTCTACCGCCGGTTTTCTGGGCCTGCTTTATGTCGTCCCACTGTTTCTACAACAGGCACGCGGCGTCTCGGCCCTTGAATCAGGCCTGACCACGTTTCCAGAAGCGATCGGAGTACTGGTCGCTACTCAGATTGCTACGCGCCTCTACCCCGGTGTTGGACCACGCCGACTCATTGCCGGTGGACTCTCAGGCGTGGCGGTTTTCATGACCTTGATGTGCCTGATGGGACAGGATACAACCCTCTGGCTGATGCGTGCTTTGATGTTCTTCACGGGTGCAGGGATGGCCTTTTCCTTTACCTCTGTGCAGGCTGCATCTTTCTCAACTATCTCATCGGAGCAGACCGGACAGGCCTCGGCGCTTTTCAATGCACAACGTCAGATTGGTGCCTCCCTCGGTGTTGCCTTGCTTAGTAGCGTGATCAGTATCGTAGGCTTGACGCAGATAAACCCAGGTGGTGCAGCCATACCCAATTTCACAGCGTATCATGCAGCGTTTATTGCTGCCGCTGTACTTGCCATTGTTTCTGCCTGTATTGCGCTCACCATGCATGATAGTGATGCCGCTGCCACTATGCGACGCCGGGTGAAACAGGATGTGCAAGAGTCGGTTGCTCATATGGAACGGGTTCCGGTTGCTCTCGCTCAAGAAGTGCAGGAGAGTGCTCGCTAAGTTCCATTTATTGAACACATACGGGACCCCAGACTATTCAGGGGTCTCGTGTGTTCATATGCGGATGGTAACTATCTCTATCCAAGTGCGACAATTTCCAGTACCATATAGGGATGCAGTGGAAATGCTTCCAACGCTTTCTGTATTTCCTCCTTTGATTCGCCCTTCATCACAATCCAACCACGACCACCATTTTCATAACTGATGTATAGAGCTTCGATCGTCCCGGCCTCCTTCAGCATCTTCACATGAGCCTGCTCCTGTGGTATGAGTGCTGTAACTTCTGCCTGATGCCCTGGCACAAACGTGAAACTAACCATATATCGTGCCATAGTGTACTCCTTTTGCTCAAACTTCCATGACCAATAAAAATTCGTGCTCTTTTTCCGAATAATCCGGGTGCCGATCCGTGTCAACTCTTCAATTGTAGCACCTTCCTTTTTTAAAAGAAGGAAAGATGTAAGTTTTTTTACAACTCCTTTACAGCTACCTTAACAATTCCTGATAGATGTTCCCTATGCTTAGAAGACTGAAAGATCTTCCTTTCATCTTTAGGATTTGTATTCTCATTATTGGAGAGAAGGAGTTCATCATGGATACCATACTGCGCGGTATGAGGAATGTGCTGCGCAATCCAACACGACTACTCCTGGTAGTTTTGCTGCTGGGAGCAAGCTTGATGCTTGTTGCAGCAATGGTCAGCCTGAATAGCAGCGCTCAGCAACAATTGGCGAATGTGCACAAAGAAGTCGGAACGGCGATCACGATTAATTATGCTACAAACGATAGCCAGAGCGCCGGACAGGATACAGGAGGCCCAAGAGGTGGCGGCTTCTTTGGTCAACAAACCACGACCCCTATCCCTAACACAGCAGTAGCGAACGTTGCAAAAGTGCCGAACGTCGTCAGTGTCGAGACAAGCCTCAGGCGCACAGACACGAATAGTACACTCAAGACGAGCACCATTCAAACCCCCAATGGGAGATCAATCTCCATTCCACCCACGATCAATGGTATTTCAACGGGCGCAACGCATTTTACCCTCGCGGGCGGAAGTACGCCGACGCTCACCTCTGGTCGAACCTTCCAGGCGAGCGATGCCAATGCCAACGTCGCCATCATGAGCCAGACACTGGCTACTGCGAACAGCTTGCAGGTAGGCTCGACGTTTACTTTGAAAGGGAAAACCTTCACGCTTATTGGACTCTATACTACTGACCAGACCTTTGCCAATAGCTCGCTGGTGGTGCCAATGGCAACGATGCAGAACATCTTCTCCGTGCAAGGCGTAGATTCGATCACAGCCTATGCACAGAGCTATGAGCAGGTGGATGCAGTGGCAGCGAAATTACGTACTACTCTGGGCAAAGCATATGATGTTGTGACCGAAGCTTCTAACTATACAAGTACAATTGATGCTCTCAATGCTGCTCAAAACAGTATCAAACTGGCACTGATCGTCTCTATTATCACTTCAATACTTGTCATTATTTTTGCTGTTTTTATCACTGTACGCGAAAGAACTGCGGAAATTGGCACGCTCAAAGCTATCGGTGCATCGCACTGGCAAGTGATTCGTCAGTTCTGGGGCGAAGTCCTGGCACTGAGTGCTATTGCGGCCATCCTCGCAATCCTCTTGCTTGCGACGCTAGGACCTTTGATCTCACAGGCATTCAACATTTCCACCCCCACAGTCGCAACGACAACAACGCCGGGCAGATTTGGCGGTGGATTTGGTCAGGGACGCTCCCTCTTTGCATCCCAGGCCGCCACAAAACTGAGCAATGTACACCTGTCTTCAGCCACCCTGAACGTCCAGAGCTTGCTGATCATCGTGGGCCTGGGAATGGGACTCGCTGTCCTGACAAGTATTATCCCATCCTGGTATGTTGCACGGATCAGGCCCGCCGAAGTGCTGCGACGAGCATAATACAACGAAAGCTGAAGGAGCACCATGGATACAGATATAAATACCGATCTGCCCCCCGTGGATGAGGGTGTAGACACAGACATTGAAGAAACTCCGCTCTTCGTGGACAACGGACGACCTGTCACACTTGTCGCCCGCAATTTGAGCAAACACTTTACCCACAAAGGGGGGGTCATTAAGGCCGTCGATGAGGTCAGCTTTACCTTTACCGAACAACAATTTATCACGATCATGGGTCCCAGCGGCTCAGGTAAATCAACATTGCTCTATATATTGGGTGGGATGGATCAGGCAACTGCCGGCGAACTGGAGATTGACGGAGTAGATGTGCGGCATGTATCTGAGATGCAAGAACATCAATTCAGGCGCAAGAAACTGGGCTTTGTGTTTCAATCGTTTCACCTGATCCCCAATCTAACGGCCCTGGAGAACGTGATGTTACCGATGCAACTGGCGGGTGGACAATCCCGCGCTCAGATGCGTGATCGGGCGCACTCATTATTATTGGAAGTTGGCATCAACGAAGATCGCCATAACCACAAACCCGACAAATTATCCGGTGGGCAACAACAACGCGTAGCAATCGCACGTGCGCTGGCAAATGATCCCAAAGTGATTCTCGCTGATGAGCCAACAGGCAACCTCGATACCCGTAGCGGCAAACGCATCATCGAATTGCTGAAGAGGCTCGCTGAACAGGGCAAGACTGTGATTGTAGTCACGCACGATCGGGATATCACCCGTCTGGCCGATTTACGGCTGGAAATGGAGGATGGCAAGATCAGACCAACGCCAAAATATGTTGCCCTCGCTAACTCTCCCGCCAGGAAAACGGTGCGCACCGCGAAATACTGGGAAGATAAACCGGTGACAATCGTTGCCTCAGGCTTGAGCAAATATTTCAAGCATAGAGGTAAGACAATCAAAGCTGTGGATGAGGCAAATTTTACGTTTACCGAACAGCAATTTGTCACCATTACTGGCCCCAGTGGTTCAGGAAAATCGACGCTACTTTATATATTGGGAGGACTGGATAAAGCGACCAGGGGCGATCTGCAGGTCGATGGTATTGATGTGAGGCGACTGGCGGGACGCAAGGAGAATAATTTCAGGCGCAAGAAACTGGGTTTCGTGTTTCAATCGTTCCATCTGATCCCCAATCTAACGGCTCTGGAGAACGTGATGGTGCCGATGCAATTGGCGGGTGGGCAATCGCAGGCTGAGATGCGTGAGCGAGCGCGGGTTTTGCTTTTCCAGGTTGGGATCAACGAAGATCGGCAGAGTCACAGGCCCGCTAAATTGTCTGGTGGGCAGCAACAGCGCGTAGCAATTGCACGCGCACTCGCCAATGATCCTCGGGTGATCCTGGCAGATGAACCCACAGGTAATCTGGATGCCTATAACAGCAAACGCATCATCGAACTACTCAAAGAACTCGCTGAGCAGGGTAAAACCGTCGTTGTGGTGACGCATGATCGCAGCGTGGCGAAAGATGCCGATGTGCGCCTGGAGATGGAAGACGGTCGCGTCAAAAGCACTGGCACCGTTGTTGTTCCCACACGCCCTCAGCAACCCCTGGTGAGCAAGAAAAGAGCCAAAAAGAGATAGGGCAACATCTATTCCGCTCGGGAGTGGATCATATGCCCCCATTCAAACGTGATACAAAAGGAGACTATTAGTATATGTAAGGAAAAACTATGATCGAACAACCAGCATTCACCGTCGCGGAGTGGAGCATCCGTGAGGAAAAACTGCGCCTGGACTTTCTTGCTCAGACAGAATCTATTTTTGCCCTTTCCAATGGACACATCGGGTTACGGGGCAATTTTGATGAGGGAGAGCCATATGGTCTTCCTGGCACCTATCTAAATTCCGTCTACGAGCAACGTCCATTGCCCTATGCGGAGGCAGAGTATGGTTCTCCGGAGTCCGGGCAGACCGTCATCAATGTCACCAACGGCAAAATTCTGCGCCTGCTCGTGGATGACGAACCCTTTGATGTTCGCTATGGTGAGGTCCATAGTCATGAGCGTGAACTTGATCTGCGCAATGGTGTGCTTCGTCGCAGCGTCAATTGGAGCTCGCCCGCCGGACGCACTATTAAGGTATCGTCGGTGCGTATGGTATCGTTCACTCAGCGATCCATCGCCGCCATCAGTTACGAGGTAGAGCCGGTTGATGCCACTGTACGCGTCGTTGTGCAGTCGGAGCTGGTTGCAAACGAAGAACTTCCAGTCGCCAGTAGCGATCCTCGGGCTGCCGCTGTCCTTTCATCTCCTCTTGTAAGCGAGGAGCACTTCGCGAATAAGACCATCGGGCTGCTGGTTCATCATACACGCGTCAGTAACTTGCGCATGGCGGCTGCAATGGATCATCACGTCGAGGGGCCAGAGACGGTTATTGAGTCCGAGAGCGCCCCTGATGTCGCTCGTGTATCAATTACAGCACAACTAAAACCAGGTGAGAGACTTCGTATAGTCAAATACATTTCTTATGGTTGGTCAAGTCAGCGTTCACGACCTGCTCTCCACGACCAGGTCGTTGCAGCTCTGTCTGCCGCAAGATTAACTGGCTGGGATGGCTTGCTCAGTGAGCAACGGGCTTATCTGAATGAATTCTGGGCGGGTGCAGATGTCGAACTGGAGGGTGATCCGGAGATTCAGCAAGCAGTGCGTTTTGCACTCTTCCACATTCTCCAGGCGGGAGCACGTGGTGAGCGCAGGCCAATTCCGGCAAAAGGCTTAACTGGCCCCGGCTATGACGGCCATACCTTCTGGGATACCGAGGCTTTCGTCCTTCCTGTACTGACACTTACCGTACCTCATGCCGTTGCCGATGCTTTACGTTGGCGTTACTCGACCCTTGAACTGGCAAAGGAGCGTGCCCATCAATTGGGACTACGTGGCGCTGCCTTCCCCTGGCGAACCATCGCTGGTCAAGAATGTTCGGGCTACTGGCCTGCGGGAACCGCTGCGTTTCATATTAATGCAGACATTGCCTATGCTGCCGTTCGCTACATCGATGCCACGAGAGACATTGAGTTTGAGAAAAAGATTGGTCTTCCATTGCTTGTCGAGACGGCGCGACTATGGCGTTCACTTGGCTACATTGATGCAATGGACCACTTTCGCATTGATGGCGTCACTGGACCTGACGAGTACAGCGCCATCGCTGACAATAACATCTACACAAATCTTATGGCTCAGTATAATCTGCGTTCAGCTGTAGGGGCTGTGAAGCGTCATCCTCACGAGGCACACGATCTCAAGGTCGATAAGGCCGAGGTTGATAGTTGGAGTGAGGCCGCCGAGAAGATGCTCATTCCGTTTGATGAACGACTGGGAGTGCACCCACAAGACGAATCCTTTACCCGGCACGAGGTATGGGACTTTGAAGCCACCCCATCAGATCATTATCCTCTTCTGTTGCACTTTCCATACTTCGATCTTTATCGCAAGCAGGTCATTAAGCAGGCCGATCTTGTTCTGGCGATGCAGCTTTTTAGCGATGCATTTACTCCTGAGCAGAAGGCCCGCAACTTTGCCTATTATGAAGCCCTCACCGTGCGTGATTCTTCATTGTCCGCAAGTACGCAGGCCGTGATCGCGGCTGAGGTGGGTCAACTCCAACTGGCCTACGACTACCTTGGCGAAGCGGCTCTCATGGATCTCGATGACCTGGAACACAATGTACGTGATGGCGTGCACATTGCCTCTCTCGCCGGAGCCTGGACGGTGCTGGTTGCCGGGTTTGGTGGCGTGCGCTTCCGCAGTGATTCCCTCTCCTTTGCGCCCCATCTGCCCGATGGGATTACCCGCCTCACCTTCCGTATCCAGTGTCATGGTTGTAGTTTGCGCGTTGAGGTGACCGCAACGGAAGCAACATATCGCCTTCTAGATGGCGCATCAGTGAAGATAAAGCATCATGGCGACGAGGTTACGCTGTCTAAAGATGAGTCGGTTACGCGCTCTATACCAGCCGTGAAGGCAGGACCACGCCCTGAACAGCCAGCGGGACGTGCACCGATAGCGCGAGAAATGCGGAAGTCATGAAACTATACTATCAGATTCAACAATTTCAAGACGTACGTTATCCAACCATACCTGGCCTTTGCCGTGGAGGATGATCCCGAAGCGGATCATTCCACCCTGCTGTTCTGGTATAAACAGCGTCACATCTTGCTCAGACCAATCTGTTGTGCCTTGAAGTGCTTTTTCCTTTAATCCTTCGTTGCCTATGCTATCGAGCTGTATGTAGAGACTGGCCTGATTTTCTACATCAGTTGTTTTAATGTTGCCTATCAATCGCACATATTGCCCGTTATAGCATTTGCTACGTATGGTTTGGCGCAAGATGCCATGACCACGAGGAGCCGGGACATTGGATTTGATATAGCCACAGGTTGCGCCATTTACGCCGACCGTTGTATCAATTCCGCAGGTGTAGTCCTGTGGATAGCTACCCCAGAGATCCCAGTGGGTCAGGTTGTATGCAAAATATGTGTTTTGAGGCTCTTCTGGAAAGGGGACGCGTGGCCCGATATCTTCTGTCACTGGGACAGAGTTATCCACGACCTCGAAATCTATCCCGTCCAACCACATGCGCCCTGCACCCATCATACGCAAAGAAAATTTGATGAAGGCCGTATCATTGGGAACGTCAAAAACGACCTCATGTGTTGTCCAATCGGTCGTACCACGAATAACCGGAGTGCTGACCTGCCTCAAATGTCTGTTTTCTCTGGAGCCATTTAATTCGACTGCAACCGTTACATGTTTCACATCATCAGTTTTTATAGAAGCATGCAGATGCAGCCGCTTACCCAGATAATTATCAGCGAGAAATCCTTCATGATAGAGTATTGCTGAACTCACTGGTTGAGCATCCTGATTAGTAATGAGCAAGCTCCCTTTTGCGTTGTGTTTAATGGTCTGGTCGATTTGATAGGTGCTTGCATCTTTGGGGAAACCAATGAACCACCATCCGTGTAGACCATCCGAAAAATCCAGATTGCGTGGCTCTTTGCGTGTGACTGCTGTCTGCCCCATTATCCCTGTATACATCTTGTCGGTGAGTGCTTTGCTCATTATATCAATCTGGTCAGACATTTTTGTTTGTGCGGGCAGTTTCTGTCCAAGCTTTGCCATCACAGCCTCAGCAACATAGAGTTCACTGTTCAAACGTAATGCCAGCGGAATTGCATCATTGAGGCGAGCTTTCAGGTGTTGCGCTTCACCGTGACTTTGAATATGAATACTGGCATAGAGAATTTCGTCTTGCAGATTTTCAATCTCTATACTGCTGATTGTGCTGCCTGTCGCTTGCAACAGATTGACCATAAAGTCTGTTGTGAGTGGTTCTACAGGAGCGTTTTGTGTCTGTGGAAGCATTCTCATACGATCAATTGGATCGATTCGGTCCGTTTGGAGCCAGATGGAGAGGACACGTTGTTGTGCTTTGTCCTGCAAGACTACCAGTGTACGATAGTTCTGTTGTGGAACAACTTTGGCAATGCTGACTTTGATCATGATCGCTTTCCCTCGTTTTGGTGTTGTCGGTATCATGTCAGGAGAGGTTTTGAGAAGATGCGCACGGAGTTGTTCTCTACTTTTGTGCAGCCGATTTTTGATGGCTGTCTGGGAGATTGCCAGCTTTTGCGCAATCTCCTGGATGCTCATCTCTTCATAATAAAAAAGTTGGGCCACCGTGCGATTTTTAATGGAAAGGGTATTAAGCGACTCATCCAGAAGCATACGTAATTCTTGCTGCTCTATGTATTCCTGTGGATCGCCCAGTCCCTCCCAGGAACGGTGCAATTCACTCAGCCAGTTCCCAGGAGGAGTATTCAGGGAAATTGTTTCAGTTCTACCCTCACGGCGCGAGTTGCGGCAGACGTTGAGGACGATACCATAGAGCCAGCTTTTGAAGCGTGTGTCATCGCGCAAGCGATCCAACGAAAGGAACGCCTGTAGCATTGCTTCTTGTACCAGGTCATGGGCGCTCTCTTCGTTGGATACCATACGTAGCGCGATGCAGGCCGCCATGACCTGGTAACGTTCCATCAGCAGATTGAATGCGTATTTATCATCCTCGCGTGCCATCTGTACCAGTTCTGCATCGGTAAGGGTTTGTGAAACCATCTCCCCACGAGAAGCAGGTGTTTCTGAATGTTTGTGCAATTCCTTTTTCATTAAATGGGTCTTCTCAACCTCTCTTTCAGATTTCGCGCATATATAGTGGGGAAAACAAAGGAAAAGGTCTCTTTTTGTACGCTCTAATTTAATGCTGAGAAAGTGGTTTTTCGCCACTTCCGGCCCCATGACTGAAACTGGAATGGGCCGGAATCGGTTTATAGCCCGGTTGCGACTCGAAAAACTTTAAATGACGGTGAAGATCTTCGACCAGCACATCGGCCATCTCGCGACTGAAACCCTCTTTAACCACGATACGCAACACGGCCAGATCTTCACGATTCTTCGGGAACGTATATGCAGGGACAAGCCAGCCACGATCACGTAAACGTTCGGAAAGATCAAAGACGGTGAAATTGCTCTGCTCTTTAAGGGCAAAGGCAAAAACTGGAATATCGTCTCCCTTGCTGATCAGTTTGAATGGCCCCATCTCAGCAATCTGGGAAGAGAGGTAGAGGGCTATATCCTGGCACGTCTGTTGGATGCGTGTATAGCCTGTCCGACCCAGGCGCAGGAAGTTATAGTATTGTGCGACAACCTGGTTGCCTGGACGCGAGAAGTTCAGGGCAAAGGTTGGCATATTGCCACCCAGATAATTCACATCGAAGATCAGATCCTGCGGCAATTCGTCCTTATCGCGCCAGATAATCCAGCCCACACCAGGATAAACGAGACCATACTTGTGGCCTGATACGTTGATGGATTTCACGCGCGGGATGCGAAAATCCCATTCCAGGTCGGGCTGCAAAAATGGCGCGACAAATCCTCCACTGGCGGCATCGACATGAATAGGGATATCGCAGCCCTTTTGCCGTTGCAATTCGTCTAAAGCCTCAGCGATCTCTTTGACGGGTTCGTAGCTGCCATCGAACGTGCTGCCCATGATCGCGACAACGCCGATAGTGTTTTCATCACAGAGCTTGACGGCCTCCTCCGCACTGATAATAAAGCGCTCCCCCTCCATCGGAACGAAGCGCGGCTCAACATCCCAGTAGCGACAGAATTTCTCCCAGCAGACCTGCACGTTGATGCCCATGACCATATTCGGCTTATCCGTGGGTTTGCCCGCCGCTTGCATACGTTGACGCCATTTCCACTTGAGCGCCAACCCTCCCAACATACAGGCCTCGCTGGAGCCAATCGTGGAGCAGCCAGTTGCCTCCTCGTGGTCTGGCGAGGCCCACAGGCGAGCAATCATATTGACGCAACGCATCTCCAGGGCCGCCGTCTGGGGATACTCGTCCTTGTCAATCATGTTTTTATCGAACGTTTCCGACATGAGTAGCCGTGCCTCTGGCTCCATCCAGGTCGTGACGAACGTCGCCAGGTTCAGCCGCGAGTTGCCTTCCAGCATCAGTTCATCGTGGATTAAGCTGTAAGCTGTACGCGGCAATATCTCGTTATTCGGGAAGTCATAGCGTGGTATTGGCTCGTTGAGTACATGTCGGCTATACATAGGTGTCAATTCCTGATCGGCGTCGCTCATGTCTTGTAGTGATACTTTTTTGAAAAGCATTGTGTTTTCTCCTGATAATTTGTTCTGAGATGCGTTTTCTATCTGGGTGTGCTACATTGAACTTGTACGATGGGCCTTTCACGATCCAGATATAGGCTTCGTAAACTTGTGTTACAATAGGAATGCCTCCTGGCAGCGAGCTATTCCCCTGGTATTATAGCTTTTTTTGCTGTGGATGCGAGAAAAAAAGAGAAGAGAGAGGATATATTTTATGACCGATGCAACACCTCCTACCTTTGCGGAAAATCGCTATGAGACGATGCAGTATCGCTATAGTGGCCGCTCAGGTCTCCAACTACCCGCCATCTCGCTCGGGGCGTGGGAAACGTTTGGTGGCTACCGGGGCGCTGATATCGCACGCGCCTGTCTGTATCGCGCCTTCGATCTCGGCATCACCCATTTCGACCTTGCCAATAACTATGGACATCCGGCAGGAAATGCCGAGATCGTCGTGGGCAAGATTCTACGTGATATGCCACGCGATGAATTGATCATTTCGACAAAGGCTGGCTACTATATGTGGCCTGGTCCCTATGGAGACGGACTCTCGAAGAAATACCTAGTCTCTAGTCTTGATCAATCGCTCAAACGTATGGGCCTGGACTACGTAGATATTTTTTATGCGCATCGCCCCGATCCCAAAACGCCCCTGGAGGAAACCATGGCGGCCCTTGACCTGATCGTCAAGCAGGGCAAAGCGCTCTACATCGGTGTGAGCAATTTTCCAGGCGCTCACCTTGAGAACGCGGTACGCATCACGCAGAGCATGGGATTGACGCCGATCACTATTCATCAGCCCCGTTATAATATGCTTGATCGAAAGATGGAGTATGACCTGTTCGATCATACGATCCGCAACGGCATTGGCGTGATTCCATTCAGTCCCCTGGCAAACGGACTGCTCTCCGATAAGTATCTAGGCAACACGGTGCCGCAGGATTCGCGGGCAGTACAACTATGGAAAAAGGAACAGAGAGGAGATTTTTTGAACGAACAGAAACTCTCTCAGATCCAGCGCCTCAATAGTATCGCGCAGGCCCGTGGGCAGACGTTGGCCCAGATGGCCCTGGCCTGGAACTTGCATCAGCCAGCCGTGACCAGCGTGCTGATCGGTGCCTCGAAAGTCTCGCAGATCGAGGAGAACGTGGCCGCCCTCAATAATCTCTCCTTCACTGAAGAGGAATTGAAGGCAATCGACGAGATCTCTCCTATCTACGTATAGGTTGTTTGTTTGCCAGGAGTGACCCGGGCTTATTCCACTTCGTTGCATTGCGCCCCTACAATTGTATAGATGAGATGCGAATACGTCAAAAAGAGATAAAAACATTAGTAGGGGCGCAATGCAACGAAGTGGAATAAGCCCGGGTCGCTCATTAGCTTGCCCCCCACCAGCTTCTCAGCCGCACCTCCTACAAACGAGATTTAGCACTCTCTTAACAAACATATAATACACTTCTCGTATGCTAAATTTGTGCCAATCAATTGAGGCAATTTTGTTTGTATATGTTGAGTTTATAGTAGATACGAGGAGGTATGTATGCGACACAGTTTTAGAGTAATTGCGATGTTGATTACTCTCTTTACCGCGCTCTCTTTCAGTGGCGTGGCTACGGCTGACGCGCATGGGCGCACAAATGAGGATAGCAAATTTGAGCATATCTTCTACATCATGATGGAGAATCATGCCACGAATCAGATATTTGGCAATACGGCTGATGCTCCCTATATCAATCAGTTGGCAAGCAAATACGCCGTTGCAGAGAAGTATTATGGCGTCACCCATCCCAGTCTTCCCAATTATCTGGCGGCCATTTCAGGTGATTTCCAGGGCATCTGGGACGACTGTAAGGCTGGCGCGGCTGTAACGTGTGCTCCCGAGGAATTTGGACCCGATTCAGGGTACACGAATGGGCAGGAATTGTTGACGCCTGCTGAGATTGCTAAAGCGACCAGTACACCCCACCTGTTCAAAGACCAGACGCTTGTTGACCAGCTCGAAAAACACGGAATGACCTGGAAGGCTTACATGCAATCGATGCCATATACAGGTTATACGGGCGAGTATTATCCTTATGCTACGATTAATGGGCAGAGTACACCGCTCAAACTGTATGCACAGAAGCACAATCCGTTCGATTATTTCTCTGCTATCGTCAACAACCCTGCTCGCTTGAACAAGGTTGTGCCTTTTACGCAGTTCAATGCCGATTTGCACTCCAAAAATGTTCCCAATTTTGTGTGGATCAGCCCGGATCAGTGCAGTGACATGCATGGAGTTTCAGCCACTAATGCAGCGCTACTCAACATTCCCGATTGTGCATCACCGGCATCGGGCCTGGATCATAGCGTCATCAAGCGTGGCGATAATTTCCTCAAGCAAACAGTGACTGATATCATGCATTCACGCGTCTGGGGTGAGAAATCGGCGATTGTGATTGCATGGGATGAGAATGACTATAGCAGTTATGCAGGTTGCTGCCACAGTCCAAAGGGCGTGGGTGGCGCTATACTTGGAGGCTCAAATGCACCCATGATGGTCATCACTTCCAAAAATGCCCATCATCTTGTGGAGGCCAGCACATCTTACAACCACTACACGCTGCTGGCTACCATTCAAAAGCTGTGGAACCTTGGCTGCCTGGAAAGTTCTTGCGATTTCAAGAGCAGTTCCTTGATGACAAAGTTCTTTTAAGTAAGAGCTGATGGAAGTCTTTTTTGTAAAGGGGATGTAACGCACACTCTTTCCTGGTCTATGCCTTGCCCATCTGGAAGATTTGCAGAATCGGGCAAGGATTTTCCATTTTTGTTCTACCATTTTCTGCTCCAGAGCATTTATACTACCCGTAGACAGAACGACGGCTCTCCATCTTTGTAGCAACGCTGGACAGTTCTTCACAAAGGAACAACACGAGCGAGAGGTGTTCCCTTTCTCTGTCCCAACCAATATTGACAGTACAGATGGTAATTTGTACAATGGATACTGTTCTGACCATCTTCATTTTGCTGTTCCTGTCTGATGTAGGGGTGCCATTCATAATCCCGCGTCCGCGATGCACCCCGTTGCCGTGGAAAAGAGGGGTGCCATTCATAATCCCGTGCCCTCTATTACGATGCTTAAGGAGAACCATATGAGTGAAACCCATGCAGGCCGTCCACGCCTGTTAGTTATCCATGGACCAAATTTGAACACGCTAGGAACGCGCCAGCCCGAAATTTATGGGCGCACAACTCTGGCCGAGATCAACGAGCAGTTGCGTGCTTATGGGGCCGAAAAAGGCTACGAGATCGTCACGTTTCAATCAAATCACGAGGGCGCACTCATCGATTTTTTGCAAGCGGAAGCTAATAACTCTGTTGGCATCGTCATCAACCCCGGTGGACTGACCCACACCAGCGTCAGCCTGCGTGATGCATTAGCCGCCACCGATCGCCCAATTATCGAAGTGCACCTCTCGAATATTCACGCCCGTGAACCATTTCGCCACACTTCGTATATCGCTCCTATCAGTCGAGGACAGATCGCTGGCCTTGGTAGCTCTGGCTACCTCTATGCCATTCAAGCGCTGATCGAAATGCAAACCACTGGATAAAAGGAGGATAAGCCATACATCACCCATACTACCTCCCTTGCTTTCTCTCTTATCTCATCTTTTGCGTAAAATAGGATGTAAATCCTCTATAAATTACTTTTACTCTTATGCTTATACCATCTTCTGGTCTCTCTATCGGATCATCGGTGTATACCGTGTACCCCAAAAGATCCCAATTTTAAGAATTCGACTGCGCCATATACTACGCCAGTTGACGTAACGCATCGAAGAGATCTACGTTATCAGGCATCTCACCGGGAGAATGCATCACCTCGATGTAACGAATAATCCCTTCTTTATCGATCACAAACAATGCCCGCTCAGCCATACCAGCAGGATGACGCACTCCATAAAGATCAACAACATGACCCTGGGGATAGTAATCAGAGAGCAAAGGGAAAGTCGTCGCCATCGCTTTTGCCCAGGCATCCAGCGCAACTACGCTATCCTGGCTGATACCGACAACTTCTGTATCGAAATCTTTGAAGCGCTTCAGATCCGCTTCATAAGATGGCAGTTGGGTAGAGCAAACACCACTGAAAGCGTATGGCACAAAGGCCAGCACAACGTTCTTTTTGCCACGCAGGTTGCTCAGACGCCATTCGTTCTTGTCCGCTGTTTTGAGCGTAAAATCAGGTGCAATGTCTCCCACCTTTAATGTTTTGCTCACGGTACGATTTCTGCTATCCATTACTTGTCATCCTTTACTAAATAATATTCGTGCTGTACTTGAAGGTAAACCCCAGACACATAAACGTGACTGCCACCGCTTGTCACTCGTCTTGCACAGTGCACAAAAATGCACATGCAAAGAAGATGTGCTGTTCGGGATTGTAGCATTGCCTTATGACACTGTCAAATGGCAGGAGAAGGGATAGCGGAACTCTTGTGGCAAGAACATATACAACCAAAATCAATAGGTAAAATCAGAAAATTTTTTGCACTGCTACTGGATGCACTTTTGAAAACGGATGGTGCTATAGCCTATCTTCCGATTACGTTTGTCACCATTACCATCTTCGTTGGCTCTTCCTGGCAAGTCTTTTTATCGACCTCTGATCCGGCACGCTACCAATGCTATGCCCTGACATTCTGGTTTGGAAGCAACGCTTTGCATATGCTTCCGGCAACCCAGTGCGCTTTTTTACAGACGACGCTTTCCTCGGCCCAACCAGCATTCCATATGTTACCTGTAGAATATCCACCCCTGACGCTGGTGCCGTTTTCACTTGCGCTCCTGGTTCCACTTTCTTATTATCAACTGGCGATTGCCTTCATTATGGCGCTGGCCGCGGTTTTCATTTATTGGCTTCTTTTGCTCTACGGTCCGCGTGGTGCTGCATTGGCATTTGCTATCAGTCTCCTCGTTGGCGCTGTAGGAACCGCTCAAAGCCGTTTCGATCTCCTGCCAGCAGCTTTGACACTACTGTGTATCATTGCCGCCGAACGCAAACACTGGACTTCAGCCTATGTTGCGCTTGCCTTTGGGGTACTCCTCAAAATCTATCCAATCTTGCTCCTCCCAGCCCTTTTTATGGCGGAACAACGCTTTCTCGGCCATTTGCCAGTTCCCAAAAAATCGTTCAGATTATTGCCACATCAGCTATGGGAGGTCGTACATTCTGTGCGACAATGGCGCTGGAACAATCTGCTCCTCTGCCTCGCCATTATTCTGGGCGTGACAGGCTTTTTTGCTCTATTCAATTTCCAGGGAGCCGTTCTTACACAGATCGACTACTTTGTACGCCGTCCCGTACAGGTAGAATCTATAGGTAGCACCCTGCTCTGGCTGGCACAGAATGTGGGATTTCCCCTGACCATCGGTGAAAGCTACGGCTCACTCAATATCATCAGTGCTCTGACTGGCATCGTTGCAACGCTAGGAACCCTTTTCCTGCTCGTAGGATATCTATCAGCCATCTTTATGCAATGGCGCGGCAAACTTGATATCACCCAGGCGACTATCGCCATCTTGCTGGTCTCTATCGTTACGGGAAAGGTCTTTAGCCCCCAGTATCTCATCTGGCTGATGCCATTGTTAGCCTATGCAGGGGCATTTGATGCGTTCTGGAACATCTGTTGGGGAATAGTTTCGCTGCTGACAACCTATACTTTGATCTTCCTCTACACAAAACCGGTCACCGATATACGCGATATCCCCCTGCTGCCAGGATTCTTCGAGACGATTGGTATACGCAATGCATTCTTTGTGTTGATCACACTGGCCTATCTCTTCAACTGGTTTCATGCTCGCCAGCGCAGGCCGCTTCCCTTTGTACCAGGCGGAAAAGTCACGCGACCCCTGAAGGATCTCCTGACCTTTCAGAAGGAGCGGCCTGAGACCGGTTAAGCGCTTACTTGCCAGCAGAGGCTAAGACACGCTCCGCTGGCAACCCTTTTTGGCTTCCTGATACCAGCGCACACCCTCAGTAATCCCACGATAGATGTCATACTGTGGTGCATAACCAAGATCGCGGCGTGCTTTCTCAATCGAGAACCATTGATCACCGCCAATTAAGGTAATACCGTAAGTTGTCAATGGTGGGGGCGCTGCATTGCGTCTGCCCATGCGTTGCCACATGATCTCAGCCGTACGTCCGGCTGTATAAAGGGCAGAGTATGGCACATGACGCGTGAGCCGTGGCACGTTCAATGTATCCGCCACTGCATCCATGAATTCGCTTTGTGTGACGCGACGATCATCAGCAAGCGTATAGGCCTTTCCAATGACCCGCTCATCGGCATCACCAGCTTTGATCAACCCCTGGGCGACATCGCGTACATACACGGCTGGCACCACGTTTTTGCCAGAGCCGATGATAAAATATTTGCCTGACTCAACACGGGCAACAAAACGACCGAAGCTGGCATCATCGCGTGGCCCATAGATCCAGGCCGGACGCACGATCACCACTGGTGCACCAGATCCCTCTACCAGGTCAGCAATTAATTTTTCACCCTCAATTTTAGTACGACTATAAGGATTATCTTCCGCATGATAAGGATGATCCTCGCTTACCACACCATGGAGATGGTGACCGTAGACCGTAATGGAACTGGTATGCACAATACGCTCGACACCCGCATCCATCGCCGCCCGAATCAAGTCTGCAACTCCCCACACATTGACCGCCTGGTAGACGCTCTCCGGCCCCCATGGACCCGTTTTGGCAGCAACATTATAGACACGTTGCACACCCTGTACCGCATTTTTCAATGATGAAGCATCAGTGAGATCACCATGCACAATTTCAACACCCGTCAACATACGCAAATGACTCGCATCTTCAACCGGTCGCACCATTGCACGCACTTCATCGCCACGCTCCACCAGCATATCAATAAGATGACCACCCAGAAAACCAGCAGCACCCGTTACTAATACTTTCATTATGTTAACACCTCGTAAATACAATCAATATAGATTTATCAATAATTTGAGTATAGCAACTGGCCCAACAATTAGCAACTGAGTAGGAGATATTTCGATTGGCGATCTAATTTAGTGAGTAGATAAAAAATACATAAAGAATTTGCCTTTCAATCTTCCCTTGCCGTTCTCAATAGCTTATAATAAAAGCTGGATGAATAATGCAGTTCTCCCAGAAGGCGTATTCTTTAATATCAATGGAGGTTGTTATGACTATTACTACTCATGCAGGTTCTCCTCAGTTTCCCACGCCAGTTGGCAGCATAAACCCATCGACGCAGGAGGAGATGGACGCGGCAGTGCAGACCTTGCAGGCCCATAAGGATGCATGGGTAGCACTCTCAATCGACGAACGTATCAATTTAATCGATCGCTTGATTAAAGATTTTACCGCCGCCTCAGATCGCCTGGTTGCAGTATCCTGTGAGGCAAAAGGTATTGCCGTCGATTCACCTCTGGTTGGTGAAGAATGGAGTATTGGCCCCTTTACTACCCTGAAAAATTTGTGTCAATTGCAGCGCTCGCTTGCAGATATCAAGGCCTATGGAGCACCCAAAATTCCAGGGCCGGTAACAACACGACCAGATGGGCAGGTCGTTGCACGCGTATTTCCTCAGACCCCATATGAGCGGATCTTTTTTCAAGGCGTCACCGCTGAAGTCTGGATGGAACCAGGCGTTACTGCTGAGGAGTTGCCAGATACCCAGGCCAGGATGTACAAAAACAAGCAGCACAATGGCAAGGTTGCTCTGGTGCTTGGTGCTGGCAACGTGGCGAGTATTCCACCTACCGATGCTCTATACAAGTTATTTGTCGAAGATCAGGTCGTAGTGCTCAAAATAAATCCAGTTAATAGCTATCTTGGCCCGTTGATTGAAGAAAGTTTCCGCGCCCTTGTGGAGCGTGGGTTCCTGCGCATCGTGTATGGAGGTGCGCAAGAGGGAGCTTATTTATGCAACCATACAGGCGTAGAAGAAATCCATATCACTGGCTCAGACAAAACATTTGATGCCATTGTCTTTGGGACGGGGTCCGAGGGTGAAATGCGTAAAGCGGAAAATAGAGCATTATTATCAAAGCGCGTAACGGGCGAACTGGGCAATGTCAGTCCAATCATTGTTATCCCAGGGCCATGGGGGCCAGGTGATCTGAGATACCAGGCGGAACATATTGTAACGTCGCTTACCACCAACGCCGGCTTTAACTGTAACGCGACACGTGTAATTATTCAGCACGCCGATTGGAAGCAGAGGGAAGAGTTATTGCAGCAGGTGCGCATCATTTTAGGACAACTCCCGACCCGTGATGCCTACTATCCTGGTGCCCAAGAGCGCCAGCGTTTGTTTATCGAAACACATCCAGAGGCCGAGCAGATCGGTTCAGCAGAAGGGAAGCACCTTCCATGGACGTTGATTGCCGACGTTGATGCTAAGCAAGAGAACGATGTCTGCTTTACCACCGAAGCCTTTTGTGGCCTGTTTGCAGAGACGACGCTCGCTGCTGCAAATGTTGTGGAATACATTGAGCGAGCCGTTACCTTTGCGAATGAACACCTGTGGGGCTCCTTGAATGCCACTATTATTGTCCATCCCAGGTCGCTCCAGGAGCCAGCGATTGCCACTGCGCTAGAACAGGCAATTGCCAATCTGCACTATGGCACAATTGGCGTCAACTATTGGGGTGGCGTCGGCTTTACACTAGGAGTAACGACCTGGGGAGCCTTTCCTGGCGATATTGTAAATGATGTGCGCTCTGGAATTGGTACCGTGCATAATACACTTATGTTCGACAAGGCCCAGAAGTCGGTATTGCGTGGACCTTTTCGCAGTACACCGACTCCCCCATGGTTTGCCCTAAGAGGAAAAAGTGGCAGCAGAGTTTTTCCAAAGCTGGTTGCTCTAGAGGCCGCTCCAACGCCGTGGAAGGTGCCAGGCATCTTGTGGTCGGCGCTGCGAGGATAGTGTTTTACCAGGGTAGGGGCCAGCATTATGCACGACATTGAAGCATTGCCAGGTATGGCAAGTGCGAGAGCACCACAAATTAGTATATAATGGTGAGTAATAGAAAATACATAACGCGATAGAACTGGCGAAGTATCCTTGAGACAGATCGTAGGAAGCAAGGCATGCAGGAATACCAGACCTGGCGCGAGCTGCTCGCAGCTTCGCTTAAAAATCCGCGCGAACAGAGACGGATCGCTCGCATAACAAAGGCCGATAACGAAACGCTTCTCGCATGGAGCAGAAATACTCAGTCTCCTGACGTGGGACAACTGCATGCTTTACTGAAGGCTATGCCTCAGCACCAGATGTTGCTGCGTATATTGATTGTAGAAGAGTTTGAAGAGTTTGACGAGGAACGAGATGACGCGCCAACGCAGGCATCTCTGATGGCCTTTTCATCTCATCTGCTTGAATTATCCGCAACCGTTCCAGAACAGTCCCGCTTCTGGTCGATATGCACCGCTGTACTATCTGAAGCGCTACAACAGCTCGATCCTGATCAGCTTGGTATCTCGATAAGCATAGTGCAATGCATGCCATCACAAGCAGGAATTGTCTCCTGCCTACGTGAATCTATCACCCTGGGAAGCACACCCTGGTTTGAGCAGATACAGGTGAGAACGAGATTTCTGGGCGCGGAGTCCCTGGCAGGAGCAGTGGTTTCTTCTGGCTTAATACAGGTGATTACTAACAGTAATCAAGAACAACAACTGGCGATAAACTTACCAGAGCATACGGTAAGTGCAGTTGCACTTCCAATCACATACGGCAAACGCGTTGCCGGTTGCTTTCTCATGGCTAGCACGCAGGCAGGCTATTTTTCTTCTACGGCACGGCAGGAGCTGATAGAAAATTATAGAGCCATGCTCACGTTGGCCTTTTCCCCCGACAATTTTTATGAACCTGCACAAATTATGCTGCAAACGATGCCTGCGTTTCAGGAGCAACAACCATACCTGTCAGCCTTCCAACAGCGCATCGCAGCAACATTAAAGACAGCCTTCAGCACCAATCGCATTATCAGTTATTTAGAGGCACAACAACACGTTTGTAGCCAGATTGCGGAAGAATTGGCACAGCTTCATCCATGACGTTTCTCCTCATCACTCACTTGGAGATGTAGTGGAGGGCGGAAGCTCCCAGAGAGTGCGCACAGATCTTTTGCTGTTCGTACTGTTTGCATTCGCAGATAAAGACCTGCTGACCACGAATTTCTTGTTGATGAACATTGTAATAGTTGCCATCCTTGTCACGTACCTGGTAATGACCCATAGCGACAATACGAGCATGCGGCGCATCCTGCTGCCGCGCCGCAAGTGCATCATTCAGCGCTATAATGCGCTCAGCCCTTTTGCGTGTGACTTCTTCTCTGGTCGCACGCTCATTCGCCTGTATTAGATCGATGAGGGTCTGCCGCAACTGTGCGACAGCAGGACGAAAGATGAAGAGGCCTTCCAGAAGGAGGACAAGCAAGGTAAAGCTGAATAAGATGAACTCAATCTCCTTGAGTCCTGCCACATGGTTTTCAGCCTCTCGTTGATACTGTGTTACAATTTCGTCCATGCCAATAAGGAAAGGAGCTTGTGCGGCAAGAATTATACGGATCTCAGGTAACAAGGCAGAAGAAGGTGCCACACGTGAAGGGACACCTCCTGTTTTGACAAAAGTGAGCAATGCGCTGGATGCTCGTAGCATAGCCTGATATGCAGGTTCAATTTTGGCGAATAAGTGTTGTACCGCCAGGCTATTATGACCGGGCAATCCCAATGCTGTATCACCATACTGTAAACCTTGTTGACTATGCTGCCAGAGTATCGCAACTGCCCGTAATTCATTGGTGTTCTGCTGACGATCTTGCGTATCCGTAAATACCGCAAGTGCCAGAGCGGCTTTCGTTAAACGCTGGCTCAGCATGCGTTGGCGACCTGCGACGTTGATAACCAGTGCGTCACTCGACTGCTGTTGCAGCGCAGCCTGAATCACAACCTGACTAAATACAGCCAGCAACGCAATGGTACTGAGAGCCGTGATATACAGCATCGTTAGACGCCGCGTGGGATGTCGTTTCTGAGACCACCTGTACATATTTTATTACTACGCCGTCTCAGCTTCGACTATCACAGCAGGTGTCACCGACCATTCCCGTTGAGCAGCAAGCAGGATACGCAAAGCCACGAGAGCAATAAAGGCAATGATCGCCAATATTACCAGACCGAAGCCGTATGACCCAGTGATTTGTTTGACGCTCCCTAGTACGATTGGCAGAAAAAAACCACCGATACCACCAAAGGCTCCCACCAGTCCGCTGGCAATGCCTATCTCACGGCGGAAACGTAGCGGTACCAGTTGAAAAACCGCCCCGTTCCCCATACCAAGACAGACCATTATGAAGAGGAAGAGCCAGATCATCACCCCGATAGCAGGCAAAAGCGAGATCGCAAAGTAGGTAACGCCAATACCAACTAGCAAAACAGTAAGCATCCGTCCACCACCAACTTTATCCGCGAGGAAGCCCCCCAGAGGTCGGAACGAGCTACCAAGGAACGCAGCCAGAGCGGTAAACAGACCAGCCGTGATGGGATTGAATGTATACTGATTCTTGAGGAAGAGAGGCAGGAAGGTGCTAAGACCAACAAAGCCGCCAAAGGTGACGCTATAGAATAGACAGAACCACCATATATCCCCACTGTGGAGTATGCCCAGGTAGTGGCTCAAGCTCACACTCTTTGGACGATCAGGGCTATCTTTTGCCAGGAGCACGAAGATTATAAGCACAATGGCAAGAGGGATCATCGCCAGTCCCATAACTGCATGCCAGCCCATAGACTTTGCCAGCGATGGGGCCGTGAGATTCGCCACCACCGTACCTATATTACCAGCCGCAGTAATCCCCATGATAAGTCCCTGACGAGAAGGTGGATACCAGCGGCTGGCAAGAGGAAGGGCCACCGCAAATGATGAACCCGCTACCCCCAACATCAATCCGATAGCGATGATACCAGCAAAGTTTACCGGCAAAAGCCATGCCAGAAATAGGGGAATAAAGAGGAACAACAGCATAAGCGTGCCACTACGCTTACCACCAAATCGGTCGCTTAAAATACCCATGATAATGCGCATCAATGAGCCACTCAGTGTAGGAATGGCTACCATCAAACCCTGTTGTGCACTATTAAGCTTGAGATCTTTCGTGATAAAGATGCTCAGAGACCCAAGCAGTACCCACAGTGTGAAGCATAGGTCGAAATGAAGGAACGATGCGAAAACGGTTAATGCTGAACCGCCGTTCGTACGTGTAGATGTCTGCACTTTCTTAACTCCTGACAGCAATTTGCGTTCTGTTCTCACTGAAAAAGCACTAAAAGGCGTGTATTACGATGAATATGTTCTCGTTTTTTATTTTTAACGCATCAACATTGATGAGCGTTAATGGCTTCCAAATACCTCCATATAATCGGTCAAGGCTTTCATAAGATGACCAATTTTGGGATGCTGTGGTTCTACACGCGGTATTACCCCATATTCGCGCAAAGCAGCCGTACAGGTTGGTCCTATCGATGCCACGACTGTCCGCGTATTCAACGCCTGTGCCAGCTCATCTCGTGAAACGTTCTCCTCCGCAACGAGGAACAGGTGGCGTATCTGCACTTGACTGGTAAAGACAATAGCACCTATTTGCTGCTCCAGAATGTCCGTCACCAGGGAACGCAATGGCACGATATCTTCCGGCAAGAGCCATTCATAGAGCATCAGCTCTTCGACGCGAGCGCCTCTTTCCTGCAAATTTTGTACTACCTGTGCATTGCGCTCTCCATAGTGCACGATCGCCACGTTGGAGCCTTGCATGGGGAGAGATTCCATTGCTTCCAACAGCTCATTCGTTGTGTAGGGTTCGCTCGCACTCGCCGCTATTGGTATCCGCAAACGTTTGAGTGCCGCGCCTGGCTTAGGGCCTCGACAAACAACTGTGATGTTATGCATTGCTGCGTGCAGTTCCTCTGCGCGACCCAGTTCCTGCGCAACACGGAAGAGCGTATCTACTCCAACACCCGTGAAAAAAACCACCATTTGCAACGTCGCACTCACCATGTGATCGATAAAGGTTGCTACCTCTTCTTTGTTTTCCAACGCGGACTCACGTAGAGCGGGTGCACAGACTGGCTCACCACCATAACGGCGTATCATGTTAGCAATCTCGCCACTCATGCGGGCCTCTAATAGAGCAATCCGTGTTCCATTGAAACTGCTCATCGCTCATCCTTTCCTCATTCATGCACGCTACTCACCTGGACGTGCATGAACCTCATCTACGTTTAACTATCAATTGTCAGCAGAATATCACCGCTATCGCTTAAAGAGGCAGGATAAGTCTGCAAAGCGTGACAGGTGTTTTCGATAGGTTGGCCTGTTACCAGGTTAAAGGCAAAACTGTGCAGCGGGCAGATCACTTTAGCCGGACCAACCAACCCATCGGCAAGCGGTCCTCCCCGGTGCGGACAATCAGGTTGGCTCGCATAGACGTTGCCATCACGCGAGCGAAAGACTACTACCATTCTATTTCCTGCATGAAATGCCCGCCCCTCACCCAGAGGAATACGTTCGACTGGACCAAGATTATAGATCGCACGAACAGTCGGAGCCATAATTTCAGGAGACTGCTGCTGCTTTTCAAGAGTACTCATGATTAAAGTACCTCTACTTTCGTCACGAGGCTGACGGTATCCACAACGCTTGCAAATTGCATCGGCGTGTTTGGGGCAACAGCCTCTTGCCAGGGATCTTTGTAGGCGTCTACCGCTGCCTGTATATCCGCATCCAGCCGCTCACATATGCCTTCAGTATCATCAATGAGAAATCTGACGCAGACGCTCAATGCCCAACCGCTGGACAAAGCCGTATGTGCGTTCCAGGTATTTCGCATTTTCACGGTAATACTGCATGAAGCGCCCCATGTAGTGCAACACCTTTTCAGGTGAGTCTACTATACATAATACATCACCCTTGCGTACAGAGGCTCCTGCGGCTCCACCAATATAGATTTCCCACTTGCCACCCTCGATAGCTATGGCACCCAGATCTTTTACCGTTGCTTCAGCACAGTTGCGAGGACAGCCAGAGACTGCCAGCTTCATTTTATGGGGTGATTCGATGCCCTGGAAGCGCTTTTCTATCTTAATGCCCAGGCTAGTACTGTCACCAACACCGAAGCGACAAAAATCGGTGCCTACGCACGTCTTACAGGTACGAAACGATTTAGTGTAGGCATGACCTGAGGGCATACCCAGATCCTGCCAGATCTGTGGCAATTTCTCTTTTTCGATACCAAGTAGATCGATACGCTGCCCACCAGTAATCTTTACCATCGGCACCCGGTATTTTTCCGCCACGTCCGCAATACGCCGCAATTCCGCCGCTGATGTCACTCCACCATAGATACGTGGCACAACGCTGAATGTGCCATCATGCTGGATATTGGCATGCACCCGATCATTGATGAAACGGGCATCACGTTCGTCTTCGTAATCTTTGCCCCAGATGGTCTTGAGCAACGAAGCAAGACCAATTTTGCTGGCAGGATCTTCTTTGCCATGAGCAAGTGCTATAAACACGGCAGACACACTCCGCAGGTTTTGCTCTCTGATAGCTTTGATCAATTCGGGCTTAGTCAACGCTACCCCTGGTACATAGTAGTGGATAGAGGGATCTTCGACCAGTTGATCGCCTGCAGCTTGCTCTAAAATTTCCTGGACCTGGGATTTGCAAGCGCCACATCCCGTACCTGCACGCGTAGAGTCGCAGAGCACTTTCAGACTACGTTTACCTGCCTTCACTGCCGCGATAATTTTCCCTTTCGTTACACCATTGCAGTTACAGATCTGGGCACTATCAGGCAAATCGGCTATACTGGTCGCTTTGTTCTCTCCTGCCAGAGGGAAGAGAAGCTCCGCACGATTCTCAGGCAGGGCACCCTTGCGATCAAAGAGTTGTAAAACTCTAGGAGCGGCCTGACCGTCACCCATTAGAATAGCTCCCACCAGACGATTGTCATGGATAATCAGTTTCTTGTAGATACCCTTGCCGGGTTCAGCATAGGTCACGACTTCGTCGTCCTCGCTATAAGGGTCTTTCTCACCCATAATTGCCAGTTCTACACCCATTACCTTTAATTTTGTCGAGACCTGTGAACCCTGGTAAACGGCTTGCGAGGCCCCATCAACGAGACGTTCAGCTAGTACCTGGGCCTGCTCCCAGATGGGTGAGACAAGGCCATAGGTCTGTCCGCGATGCTGAATGCATTCACCAAGCGCGTAGATATCCATCACATCTTTACAGGAGAGATCATCTTCAACGAGAATGCCTTGATCGACGGCCAGCCCACTCTGACAGGCCAGTTCGACGTTAGGACGAATGCCCGTCGAGATCACAAGCATATCACAGTCAAGCATAGAGCCATCTTGAAATGCGAGGCCGGTGACATGTCCGTTTCCGAGCACAGAACTGGCACGCTTCTTTAAATGGAGATTGACACCCATACCTTCCAATGATTTCTGCAAGATCTTGCCAGCAGAGGGATCAAGTTGGACGTTCATAGGATGAGCCGTTACATGCGCCACATGCACTTCAAGACCTCGGTTGAGCAGCCCACGTGCCGCTTCGAGACCCAGCAATCCACCACCAACAACTACCGCTTTGCGTGCATGCGAGGCGTATTCAATCATCTCCTGACAATCGTCCATCGTGCGAAAGACAAAAATGCCATCTTTTAAACTGCTTTGCTCGCCAGAGAGATTATCTAAAGCCGGTACGAAAGGTGTACTGCCCGTGGCAATAACTAGCTTATCATAGGGTTCAACCAGATCATCTCCAGCAAGCACAACTTTGGACACAGGATCAATTGCACTTACACGCCTGCCAGCATGCAAAATGACGTTGTTTTCCTCGTACCAGGAGAGGGGATTAATAAAGATATCTTTGGGATCGTGCGTACCCGCCAGTACACCAGAAAGCAGGATGCGATTGTAGTTCCCGTAAGGCTCATCACCAAACATGATAATCTCAAAAAGTTCGCTTCCCTGGCGTGCTAATATCTCTTCGACCAGGCGAGCGCCTGCCATACCATTCCCAATGATTACAAGCCTCTGCTTATGTGTCATTATTCTTCTTCCTCCTGCAATGCTCTGTGCGGTACGATACGAACCGCACAGACCTTAAACTCTGGCATACGACTGGTAGGATCTAGTGCGGGATTCGTGAGACGATTAATGGATTGCTTGCCGCTCCAGTGGAAAGGAGCAAAGATGGTATCCTCGCGAATATCAGAGGTGACCTTTACTGTGAAGGTGGCACTCCCCCGTCGCGTTGCCAGGGTCACCTGATCGCCTGTCGCGAGGTTATAGCGTTGCGCAACACCCGGATGCATTTCAGCCTGAGCAGCAGGCATATTCGCACATAACTGTTCAATACGCCGCGTTTGTGTGCCCGACTGATACTGGGAAAGGACGCGCCCGGTGGTCAGAGTACAGGGGATACTCGCTATCAATCGTCTCAGCAGGCTGCTGATGACGAATAGCGTGAAAACGAGCCTTCCCTGTCGATGTGGGGAAACCCTCCTGAAACAGGCGCGGTGTACCAGGATGATCCAGTGTGGGACAGGGCCAGAAGACTCCGGCGCGAATTTTTTCATAGGTAATGCCGCTATAGTCAGCTATACCCCCAGCACTGGCGCGGCACAGTTCCGCAAAGATCTCTTCAGCCATACCCTCTTTGCTATAGTTGAAAAATTGCTGCTTGCCCAGGCGACTAGCCAGTTCACATAATAAGTGTATATCGCTTCGCACCCCTGGAGGCGGCTCAAAGGCTCGTTGGCGTAGCAGCACACGACCTTCCAGATTGGTCATAGTTCCTTCTTCCTCGGCCCATTGCGTTATAGGTAACACCACATCGGCCATCTGAGCCGTTTCGGACAGGAAGAAATCAGCGACCACAAGAGTGTCCAGCGACCGGAGGCGCTGCTGTATGTGCAGCGCGTTGGGAGCTGATACAACAATGTTTGATCCCATCACAAACAGTGCATGGATGCCATCGTCTGTACCGATTTGATCAAGCATTTCGTAGGCTGACTTCCCTGGACCCGGTAGAGCACTTTCGGCAATACCCCATATCTGTGCAATATGGCTACGCGCTGCAAAATCATTGATACTGCGATAACCGGGGAGTTGGTCGGCCTTCTGGCCGTGCTCACGACCTCCCTGACCGTTCCCCTGACCGGTCAGAGTACCATACCCACTGGAGGGACGACCAACTAATCCGAGGGCAAGAGCCAGATTTATATAAGACAATGTATTATTCACACCCTGACTCTGCTGCTCGACGCCACGTGCCGATAGGATCATGGCTGATGTAGCCGTACCGAGCAGGTGGGCTGTCTCACGAAGTTGAGACTCTGGCACCCCTGTCAGTTGTTCCACACGGCCCGGCCAGTAAGCCGCAGCCATCGCTCTTACGCGCTCAAACCCCTCGGTGCGCTCCAGAATATAGGAATGGTCAATCAGGCCATCACGGATCAAGATATGCAGGAGACCATTTGCCAAAACAGCGTCCGAGCCAGGGGTAAGAGCCAGATGAAGCGAGGCGGCCCGTGCGGTCGGCGTGTAGCGTGGGTCCGCAACGATCAGTTTTCCACCATTGGCCCGTTGCGCCTCAATGTATTGCATCATGGGAGGCATGGTTTCGGCAATATTGCTGCCAAGCAATAAGAGTACTTCAGTAGCAGCAATATCAGCTACCGGGAAGGGCAACCCACGATCAAGACCGAAGGCTTTCTGGGCAGCAACGGCGGCGGAAGACATACAAAAGCGCCCGTTATAATCGATATTTGAGGTCCCCAGCGCAACTCGTGCAAACTTACCGAGCAAATAGGCTTTTTCATTTGTCAGCGATCCCCCTCCAAAAATGCCCACTGCGTTTAAGCCATAGTGTTCCTGTATACCCTGAAACGCCTCTGCACACCGGCTTAAGGCTTCATCCCATGTTACCTCTACCAGTTCACCGGCAGCGTTGCGAACAAGTGGGGCAAGAAGGCGATCAGGATGGGAAAGGGTGGCGGTGGCTGTCCATCCCTTGATACAAAGCCCGCCCTTGTTCACTGGAAATGCAGCATTGCCAGTTACAGTGGCATTCGCACGTGTTCCTTGCACATACATCCCACACTGAAAAGCGCAATATGGGCAATGAGTCGCCACCTCGCGCGATGCGAACGAGCTCTGCGTTTGTTGTGAAGCAGTAATGTGCACCACAGTTTCCTTCCCGATGCAGGGGAAAAGATGTTTCCCGCTATTCACCTTGTATGGACGTTAGTTACCCCATAAGGCATCTTCGCCATCCAGGAAAGCCACCATGAGTTACAGCATCGGTACTATGATAAATCCTGTTTCGCTAGAGGAATGACATCAGCAACACTGCTCAGGGATACACGTTCTATCGCCTTGTTCATAGTATACTATGCACAGAAACATTCTGGAATAGGGAGGAAAATTTGATTCCTCCCGTCCAAAAATCTGTAGAGATGGCCCTTATTTCCTATAATTTGTACATATTGTACAAATTATAAAGAAGAGAGAGCTTGAATATCAGCTTTTCCGTTTCTATTCGAATACTTTTGGATGTTGATCAACTGAAATATTCGTCAAAATGCACAATATGCTCTGAGGTTGATAGGCGGTGAAGGGGATTGTTTTTTTCCTCTTTTGGAAAAAATATGGAGAGGGGATCAGTATTCGCCTGGCCCATGCAATAACTCGCCCAGGTTACGACTGGCCTGGCGCATGAGCAATGATTGGTCATCGAGATAGTATTGTAAACGGTAAAGACGTTCGATGAGATGCTGGTGGCTATACATCTGGGCAAGATGGGCAACCTCGATGAGCAGGGGCATGGCCTGAAGAATGTCGCCGCAACAGATCAGCATTTCGGCACGGTCGATTGTTAGTAACATACTACACAGATTGTTGGAAGGTAGAGATTGTTGAGCAAGTTGAAGATACTGCTGACTCTTTTCATGCTTCCCCATTTTGGCATAAACAGCCACGCATTCTTCGTAGACGAAGCCCAGGCTGAAAAATAGAGAGGGAGGAGAGGGTGTAGGATGAGCATGAGCAAGCTCCTCTGCGCAGACAATTTCACGCTCAAAACTGGGGTAGTCCTCGTTGCTGGCATATGCCCTGCTCAATAAAAGGGCATTCAGACCCCTTGCTGTCACGTTGGTAAGTGGAATTGACTCAGCAACCTGCTCAAGTAAATGAATAGCCTGGGCCTTCTCACCACGACGACGTTTCACATCCGCTTGATAGGAACGGGCAATGGTGAGTAAGCTCAGATCATTGATAGCTTCAGCGATCTGCTCCATCTTCTGAAAGTGGATGAGAATATACTCCGCTTCGCGCGTCCTACGCGTGATTGCATGAGTTTGACCTGCGATACAGTGTGCCTGGGCAAGGGCAGTCAGAAAAGCTGTATCGTTATTGCTTATATGATGGATGACATTACGAAAAAATATATCGACGGTGGACTGTGCTTCTATAAAGCAAGCCTGGGAAATCAACATTGCTACTCGTTCAATAACTTCCTGTACCTGTGCAACAGTGGAAATATGATGCCTTGAAGCTGCAAGTCCAAGTTCTACAGGGTCAATTTCTAACAGGTTCGCGATGCGGCGCAGGTCCGATATATTTTCAAGTGCGCGTTCGCCATTCTCATACATCCGCAATGTGCGAGCCTCTACCCCCAATTCGCTTGCAAGCTGTTTCTGTGTCAGCCCACGTGCCTTGCGATGTGTCCGAATGACTTGACCAACGGCGGAAGGGGGATATTTCAAGGGTCGAGTTGTCAACTGTCTCTCACTCCTTGCGCCTATGCTATGCAATGTGATGGGAACAAGCAAAAAGAGCCTGCCCGTTCATGATGAGAATATATTTTGACAAATTATACCATACAACAAAAGGGTGAACCGGAGATATACTACACCAATGACGCTCTTAAGTGAGTCGCTACGCCGGTGTATGGGGTGCATCTTCGGCAGGTACTTTGTAAATAAACCCTGGACCCCCTAGAAAGAGGCCACCATCGACATTGACGCAGGTTTCATTTGCATAGATAAAGGGTTCAGTCACTTTTTTAGCCTGCAAGTTGAGCATCAGAGAGATAGGTGTGTGACCATGGATAAGCTGTTTACCGCCATAGATGGAGAGAAAACGCCGCGCATAATTTTCGCCCTCCGGTTTGTGCGTAAATACGCCACGCCGCGCAAAATCCTCCAATGTCTCCTCCCATTCTAGCGCGTTACTGGTGCGCAGGAGTTTCTTGAAGGCTCCATTTACCTCTTCAATAGAGCGACCATGTTTAAGGTACAGAGAATTATCTGCATGCATGAGCAAACGATCCGCAACAAGGGCCATGGGAGGAAGTTCAGCCATCCATGCTAGATGCTCACGTGTGAGGCTGGTAAGATCTTTTTTGTTCCCACCATTCTGTTTCCAACGCGAGATGAAACTGCTACCAAGTCCCGTCGAACGCCTGCCGAAGCGGTATGCGGCGAAGAGGAGCATTTCATGATTGCCTAATAGAGATGAAACTTGCCCACCAACTGCTGCTGCCTCTGTTTGCAGACGCATGACGAGATTAATCACCTCGATACCATCCGGGCCGCGATCAACAAAGTCGCCGAGAAACCAGAGAATGGCATTGCCACCGGTCCAGGTATGCTTATGGTTAATGAGATGTGTTTCTTCGAGCAGGTGCAGCAGACGTTTGAGCTGGCCGTGGATATCGCCAATGACGTAGACGGACGGGATTATCTCTTGCATGGTCACAAATTCGCTTCCTGAAAATCTTTGCTCAGCCAAGAATGGCGATGATTAGAATACCGCTAAAAATAAGGAGCGCACCCGCTGTGCGCATCACTCCAAAGTTCTCTCGTAACCACAGCCAGCCAAGTATAGCACCGATGACGACGCTGACTTCGCGTACAGAACCAGCATAGCTGACACGGGAAAAGGTGTATGCCTGTAATACTAATATATACGTAAGCAACATGGCAATACCTACCAGGGGAATACGTAACCAGTTTGTCTGGAGTTCGTCGATGAGCACCCGCGATCCATAGCGCCAGATAACGACAGGTGCAAAGAGCAGCGCGGAGAGGCCAAGCACGACAATAGTATAAGGTGCGGCAGGCACGAAGCGTACGGCGGCTCCATCGATAGCTGTATAGATGGAAATCGACACGGCGGTCATAAGGGCGACTATGATGCCGCGAAAACTGACTGCTGTAGGCGATTTGCGGTTCCTGATTGCGCCACCACCGACAAGGATCAGCCCGCAGACCAGGATGAAAATACCGAGCAATCCCAGCGGACGAGGAGCTTCGTTCAGGAAAAGCGTCGCCCAGAGCACAAGGAGGACCGGAGCTGCTCCTCGTGCAATTGGATACACCAGTGAGAAATCATCAATATCGTAGGCCAGAGTGAGCATAACCATATACGCAGCTTCCATAACCGCACTACTCAGCACATACGGCCAGATCCATAGAGGTAGGACCAGACGTGTAACGAAAAAAGCGGCAAAACAAAGTGTTCCTATGAGAAGTGCCCACCATAGGAACACTTGCTTGTATCTGGCCTGCTTGAGCACAAGGTTCCAACTTGCATGCAGGATAGCGGCAACCAGGACCAGGGCAAGTGCTGGCAGTGGCAAGAGAGTATCTCCAAATCCAAAACTAGGAATAGCGGATATTCGCCCAAAACTCCAGCAGATCGCTTTTGGTGACGATGCCTTCCAGAACGCCATTACTGATGACGGCGACGGCCGATTGACCCGAGCCAAACAGCGTATATGCCTCGCGTGCAGGTGAATCGGCCTCCAACTGTGGGAAAGGCGGACCTTGAACCTGTCCAACCGAGCTGGTCGTTAAGGGTTCGCCACTGGCAAGACGACGCAGCAACAGGTCTTCCGTCAGGCTACCAACCATGCGACCATCTTCCATAACTGGTGTTTGACTGATACCATAGCGTCGTAACAGTTCAACCGCATCGGCAATGGAATCTCCGGGCGCAACGCTGACTACCAGGGGCATGCTCCGCGTGTGGTTACGCCGATAGGTGAGAACATCGCGCAATATGGGCTGTTCGGTTTCGGCCTGTACGAGTAAATCATTTTCGCGCAACCAGGTATCATTAAACTGTTTGGTCAGGTAGCCTCGCCCGGTGTCGGGAAGCAGAACGACGACGACATCATCAGGGGTCAGGCGGCGTGCATATGTTAGTGCCGCGCCCAGGGCAGTGCCTGCCGAGCCGCCAACCAGGATACCTTCCTCCCGTGCCAGGCGGCGTGACCAATGGAACGAGGAGCGATCATCGATGCGAATTACCTCATCCACAACGTTCGCATTGTAGTTCTCGGGATAAGAATCCATCCCGATCCCTTCAACCTTGTATGGCTTTGGTGTGTCGCCGGAGTAGACGGAGCCGGGAGGATCAGCGCCAATGACCTTGAGGTCAGGATTTTGTTCTTTAAGGTAGCGACCCGTACCACTAATCGTCCCACCGGTGCCAATGCCAGCTACAAAAGCGGTCACCCGTCCAGCCGTATCGCGCCAGATCTCGGGACCAGTTGAGTGATAATGGGCCAGCGGATTCGCCGGATTGGAGTATTGATCAGGACAGAATGCACCGGGTATTTCACCAGCCAGACGATACGCCACGTTCTTATAATAATCCGGCGAATCATGTGTAACGCTACCTGGACAGATCACCACTTCTGCTCCATAAGCACGCAGAAGGCTTCGTTTCTCTTCGCTGGCCTTGTCCGTCATCACAAAAATACAGTGATATCCTCTGATAGCAGCCGCAATGGCAAGGCCATGGCCCGTATTCCCGCTGGTAGGTTCAACAATCGTGCCACCTGGACGTAATAGTCCCTGCTTTTCACAATAATCGATCATCGCTGGACCAATGCGATCCTTGACGCTTCCACCGGGATTGAACATCTCCATCTTAGCCAGAACAAGTGGCGGCACATCGCTGGCAATGCGATTTAAGCGTATGAGCGGTGTGTTCCCAACGGCCTCAAGCATAGAGTGAAGATAACGCATCTCACCTGGGCCAGGTTTTATTTCATCGTTCACGGAATTACCTCAACAGTATTAGATACATATGCGCAGTTATGGTCAATATCGCTATAGCTGATAACTTGCATCGTCCCCAGTATAGCACATGAAGGGAAACCAATACCAGAGGTTATGATTTTATGATTTTTATATAAGCAAAGAGAATGTATCAGTGTGCTTTTAATGGGTTTACTCCTCTCCGAGAATATTCGCTGAAATGAGGCTCGGTTCTGTCCTCTTTTCAGCATATACTTGAAGAACAGTTAAATACAAAGAAAGAGGAACGCAACGATGAATACCATGCAAATGAAACTCGAACTGGTCGCTGTGCCCGTCTCAGATGTCAACCGCGCAAAGGATTTTTATGTGGAGAAGATCGGCTTTCATGCTGACTTTGACCAACAGGTTAGGGATGATCTGCGCTTTGTTCAGTTGACTCCTCCAGGTTCGGCTTGCTCGATCGTTATTGGTGTGGGCATCACCACCATGCAGCCCGGATCACTTGAAGGGCTTCTCATGGTGGTCTCGGACGTGAAGGCCGTCCGCGAGGAGCTGGTCAAACGGGGTGTTGACATCAGCGAGATTGATGTGCAGGACTGGGGATCTTTTGCGTATTTTCGTGATCCTGATGGCAATAGCTGGTCGTTGCAACAAATACCCAGTCGTACCTAGTTTCCACACAGATGCTCGTTCAGCGACTTCAGGTGCACAAGAAGTACACTGAGGATGGGTAGGAGTCAGATTGCCACAGGAGTGATACAATCTGACTCCAACTCTTAACAAGTCTTACCTGGCATCATGCATGGCGTTGAAAACACGTTCGGGTGTCATTGGTAATTGGGTGACGCGTGCACCAACGGCATTATAGATTGCGTTGGCGATGGCACCGGCGACCGGTACAACGGGGGGTTCGCCCACGCCTTTCGCGCCAAAGGGTCCCAGAGCGGAAGGAATCTCAACCATGATCGATGTGATATTCGGTACATCCTGGCTATGAGGAAGAGCGTAATCCATCAAGGTTGAGGTCAGGAGTTGACCGTTTTCGTCGTACTCAAGCCCCTCAAAGAGTGCCCAGCCAATGCCCTGGGTCACACCACCGTGGATCTGACCCTCGACTTCGGCGGGATTGATTGCGCGTCCAACGTCCTGCGCCGCTATATAATCGAGCACGCGCACTTCGCCAGTTTCCGGATCGACGGCAACACGCGCCAGATGCGCCGAAAACATAGGGGAATTTTTGCTGACGGCGGCACGCCCACGTCCATAGACCGGTTCGTACTGGCCCGCGAAACGCATCGTTGCTGCGGCAACCTGCGCAAACTCGATACTTTTGCCTGGCACGCCTTTGACGACCACTTTGCCATTCTCAATTTCCAGATCTTCTACAGCGGCTTCCAGCAGTTCGCCCGCAACTGCAAGAATCTGGTTGCGGGCATCTTGTGCGGCTGAGATCACCGCTGGTCCCATGGAATAGGTCGTTTTACTGCCACCAGTGCCCCCACTATAAGGCATGGTATCAGTATTATCATGCACCATATTGACAACATCGCTGGAGACACCCAATACCTGAGCGGCCATCAAGGCAAATGAGGTATCAGAACCGGTCAGATCGACAGTACCCACTACGACGGTAACCGTCCCATCAGATTCCAGGCGACAGGCAGCAGCGGCAGGCTCAGTGGCACCAGGCCAACCACCTACCGAGAGACCTATACCTATCTTCCAGCCCTTAAGTTCGGCGGGTGCTTCTTTGTGTGCTGCCTGATTTTTCCAGAGGGGATGCTGTTGTATCTGCTCCAGACATTCCAGAATACCAATATGGGGCAACTTACCACCGTGTTCGTCTGTGGCATCGCCCTCCCGGTGCGCATTTTTCGCGCGAAATGCCAGCGCGTCCATACCCATCTGACGACAGAGTTCGTCAACAGTTGATTCCAGGGCGAAGGTCATTTGTGGAGCATCAGGTGCACGATAGGCACCTACACCAACTTTGTTTGTGAGTACCTCATAGCCACGAACATCCATATTGGGGCAGCGGTACGTCGAGGTAAGAAGGTAGCAGCCCAGCCCAGCTGATGCACCCGGATAAGCTCCTGCATCGAAGATCCCATGTGCCTGGAGCGCAACCAATGTTCCATCGCGTTTCGCACCCAATTTGATCGTGACGACGGTCTGTGGCGCAGGATTGCCAGCCAACAAATCTTCTTGTCGGGTATAGACCAGGCGCACAGGACGACGAACCTGTAGCGCGAGTGCCGCCGCGAGTGGTTCATGCAGACCAAACTTGCCGCCAAAAGCACCGCCGATGGGGACCGACTCTACCCGAACCTGTCGTGGAGGGAGATTGACGGCCTGTGCAATACTAGAACGTACGCCAAAGAGTGTCTGTGTACTGGGCCAGACCGTCAGGTGATGACCGGACGGGCTGGGTACAACGGTGATAGATTGTGTTTCCAGATACGATTGATGCACGGCTCGCGTGCTATAGCTACGCTCAACGATCACCTCTGCCGCGTTGAAACCAACCTCGATATCACCCGTGTGGATATGTGCCTTGTCGCTTACATTTGGTGAGAGAGCCTCAGTTATTTCCTCTTCTACAGTCTCTTCCGCGACCGCTGCATGTGCTCCACCGCCTGCAATCTCGGATACTTCGTCCTGATTACGAGAACGGGATAAAGGTGAATCGAGCGTGAAGGCAGTGACTGGGTCAATGACGACTGGCAAAGGATCATAGTCGATCTCAACCGCGAATGCCCCATCTTGAGCAGTAGCCTCGCTTTCGGCCAGCACTACGGCAACGGGATGCCCACACCAGTATACTTCTTTTTGAGCGAGTGGGGATTGCTGACGTGAATTGCTGTTTGTGTGTGCAAGCTTAAGCGTGGCTGCGGTAAATACAGCGACGACTCCTGGGATACTCTCTGCCACTGAAGTATTAATGGAGAGAATACGCGCGTGTGCGTAGGGACTGAGCACCAATCGAGCATGGAGCAGGCCAGGAAAGGGTAAATCGCCAACGAAACGTACACGCCCTGTTAATTTATCGGGTGCGTCTTGCCGACGCGTCGGCTGACCTACTACCATCTGTGCCTCGGGATCAATCGTTTGTGTCATAGAAAAATATTACTCCCATGTAAGAAACTTCTAGCCATGTGGGAAACCTTCTCAGGCTGTCTTCCTCTTCGTTCAGCGGCAGCATCTGGTACGTCTGAAGACATAGAAGTGGTGGACCGGGTTTCCATTGAGCATCTACCCAATTTTACCACAAACGTGCATTAGTGCAATGGAACATTATTATGTCAACACTGTTGACAAATAGGCTGATATTGTATACTCTTATGGTAAGCATCGCGATAAGGAGGAAGCAGTCCAAAAAGAATTCTTTTCTTATCGACTGAAACACCATTCTTGAAGGAGCAAGATAGAAGTACTTGTGTATTGGAATCGTTTAATCCCTGATGGGCTCACATTTCTGCTATTAATGTCAAGGAGGACACTTTGCATGCTGACTCAGTTCTTCGTCTCATCGTGTGCTGAACACGCTTCACTACATTCTCCTGGATGACATTGATGTACGAGATGCGCCACTTTTTCCTATTTTTCTACAAAGAACAAAGGAGTTTTTCACAAGATGACTAAAGACATGGATCGTCGTAAATTTTTAGGGGTTGCCGGCGGAACCGCATTAGCAGCCGTGACTGTGGGTGAAGGCATCGTACATGCCGCATCTGCAGTCTCCACCGCTATCGCTATCAATGGTGCAAGTGGTGGACGTACTTTTGATGGAGTTGGTGGGCTCAGCGGAGGTGGTGGAACCTCACGCCTGCTCTTTGATTATCCTGCAGCACAGCAGCGTGAGATCCTCGATTATCTTTTTACCCCAAACTATGGAGCCAGCCTGCAAATCCTCAAGGTCGAAATTGGCAGTGATTCTAATTCGACCAATGGAGCCGAAGCCAGTCACATGCGCAGCCGTACTGATCAGAATTATAATCGTGGCTATGAGTGGTGGCTAATGGAACATGCCAAGTTACGCAATCCCAATATCAAGTTGTACGGGCTGCAATGGGGTGCTCCGGGCTGGTTTACTGGTGGTTTCTGGTCAGACGATAATATTACCTATATTATGAACTGGATCGGACATGCAAAGTCAGATCATGGCCTGACTATCGATTATATTGGTGGCTGGAACGAAAGCGGCTATAACAAAGCCTGGTATGAGAAGCTGAAAGCAGCCATTAAGAGCCATGGATTTTCTACCCAGGTTGTTGCTTCTGACGAGGCTGGTTGGAATGTCGTGACCGATATGACGAGCGATGCGACATTTAGGAATAGCATCGATATCGTCGGATCACATTATCCTGTCACAGCAGCACGTATTCCTCCTGCCGCAGCCTTGAATCTGGGTAAACCTCTCTGGGCCAGCGAAAGTGGCTCACAAGGGTATGATAGAGGCGCGGGAGCACTTGCTCATAACCTTAATCGTAACTATGTTGCAGGTAAGATGACCGCCGATATCAACTGGAGCTTGATCGCTGCCTGGTATCCAACCTTGCCATTCGCGGGTGATGGACTGATGCTGGCTGAAGAACCCTGGTCCGGTTATTATTATGTTGCTAAAAGTATCTGGGCGATGGCTCATACCGCGCAATTTACGCAGCCCGGGTGGAAATACCTTGATAGTGGATGCGGCTATCTGGGCGGTAATACCGCTGGCGGTACCTATGTGACGCTCAAATCCCCCAATGGCAAAGATTATAGCACGATCATCGAGACAATTGGTGTAAGCGCTGCCCAGACCGCTAATTTCACGGTCTCGGGTGGTTTGTCTACTGGAGCCGTGCATGTCTGGGCCTCTAATTTCAGTTCAGGTAGTGCCAGCGCATATTTTGTTCATCAGCAAGATATCACACCCAGTGGCGGAAAGTTCTCCTTGACCTTGCAACCGGGCTACGTCTATAGTCTGACGACGACAACTGGCCAGGGCAAGGGTACAGCGACTCCACCCGCATCAGCTGGTCTGGCCTTGCCGTACCACGAGAGTTTCGACGGATACGCTACTGGTGTGCTGGCCCGCTACTACTCCGATCTTGCCGGAGCGTTTGAGACTGCAGCAGCTGGTGGTGGACGTACTGGTAACAGTTATCGTCAGGTGATCACAACTCCACCTATCGCATGGCATAGTGGCTCTCCCACCCCGCCGATCACGGTCGTGGGCGATCCCAACTGGACAAACTATAAGGTCAGCGTCGATGTCTTGCTCGAAAAGGCCGGGTATGTTGAGTTGATTGGCAATCTGACCGCCCAGGTCCGCCTGGGTGGGGCCGCAGTAGGATACCACCTGCGCATCACGAACACGGGTGCGTGGACCCTCTTTAAAGAGGCCAACAACAATAATACCATTGTGGATACAAAGATGGCTTCGGGCACCGCCACCTTTAGCCTGAATACATGGCACACGCTCTCCCTGACCATGGCGCGTGGCAATGTCCAGGCGTTCATCAACGGTGTCAGGGTTGCGAATATCAACGACGCGACATATACCAAAGGGCAGTTCGCTCTGCTCGTAAGTAAATGGATCAATGCTCAGTTCGATAACGTCTCCGTCGTCTCGGCCTGATCATTGCATTTCTTTGGGGATGGGGATAGAGGCGACGCCTCTACCCCGTTCTTCTCATCTTGCCAACCCTATAGCAGTTTCTTTAGAGACCCATAACCATTTACTTCTACTTAACGCCGCTCCTTTGTATACGCACCTCCCTAAAAATAACTCCTTGAATGATGATCACGCTTCTTCCCAGGCGGCTTCGATAGGGATAACCATTCTCCCCTTTTTCTTGCATATAGGCAATCTATCTGGTAAATTTATGGATATCATGGGGGCGCATTATTTAGCGTATACTTGAAAGTATCCAAAGTAAGCTCCCGGTTGTCACCGTAACAGCATATTTTTAGTAGTATCAAATAGAAAATAGACGTGATAAAAAATGGAGCGTTCTCTTCCAGGGCGGCGTGGCCCCACAGAGAATACGCAATTTGAAAGGGAAGATGAATTATGTCAATAATGGTGAGCAGAAAAGCTCTGGCCGACTATGGGCTGGTGAATCTGGGCAATGTGCACTGGAATCTTTCGCCTGCTGTTTTGATTGAGCATGCGCTGGCCCGCAATGAGGGTATCCTGGCATCAAATGGTGCTTTGACGGCATCTACCGGATCACATACGGGGCGTTCTCCTAAAGATAAGTTTATTGTCTCTAACGAGGAGTCGGCCTTCAAAATCTGGTGGGGTGACATCAATCATCCCATGAAGAGCGAACTGTTTGAGCAGATACGACGGAGCCTGGCAGACTATTTGCAAGGGCGTGATGTCTACGTGTTGGATGCTGCTGCAGGTGCAGACCCCCATTACCGCATGCCAATTCAGGTCATTACCGAAATGGCATGGCATAATCTGTTTGCACGTCAGCTCTTCTTACGCAAGCAAGAAAGCGATGTGAACAGTACGCGTCCGGGCTTCACTATTATTGCAGTGCCGCATTTCCATCTAAACCCACGTATTCATGGAACTCGTACGGAGATGGGCATCATCATTGACTTTGAGGAGCGCCTGGTTCTGATTGCCGGAACCGAGTATGCCGGAGAGATCAAGAAGTCGATCTTTACCGTCCTGAACTATATTCTGCCTGCCGAGGGCGTGCTGCCGATGCATTGTTCGGCTAACGTTGGCGACGCTGGCGATGTCGCGCTCTTCTTTGGCCTCTCCGGTACTGGCAAGACCAGTCTGTCTGCTGATCCAACTCGCCACCTGATCGGCGATGATGAACATGGCTGGGGCAATAATGGCGTCTTTAACTTTGAGGGCGGCTGTTATGCCAAATGCATCAACCTGTCACAAAAGTATGAGCCGCAGATCTGGAACGCGATCCGCTTCGGTGCCGTCTGTGAAAATGTGGTGGTCGACCCAGAGACGCGTGTACCGGACTATACTGATGAATCGCTCACCGAAAATACGCGTGCCGCTTACCCTGTGGATTTTATCGATAATGTTGTCCCATCCGGCATGGGGGGACATCCGCAAGCGGTAATCTTCCTGTCGGCGGACTCGTTTGGCGTCCTCCCTCCCATCTCAAAACTGACAACTGAACAGGCAATGTACTACTTTCTGTCGGGCTACACGAGCAAGCTGGCAGGTACTGAGGCTGGAGTAACGACGCCAGAGGCCACATTCAGCTCCTGCTTCGGTTCGGTGTTCCTGCCCTTACGGCCCGGCGAATACGCCAACCTATTGCGAGAGCGTATCGAGAAACACAATGTGCGTTGCTATCTGGTGAATACTGGTTGGACGGCTGGACCCTTATGGAACCGGTAGTCGTATCAACATTGGCTACACCCGCGCGATGGTGAACGCTGCCATCAATGGTGCAATCGATAATGCTGAGTTTACTACCGACCCGATCTTTGGCCTGCATATTCCCACATCCTGCCCGGATGTTCCCTCGGAGATCCTCACTCCTCGTGCAACCTGGGCGGATAAAGAAGCCTATGATCGACAAGCAAACGATCTCGCGAACCGCTTCAAGAAAAACTTTACGCAGTTCGATCTGCCCACCGATGAGGTACGTAAAGCTGGTCCACGTTAAGTACGTATAAATGATGATTATGCCATGATTTGTAGAGGCCACGGTTACGCCGCCCGCATGTATATCGCTAAAATGACATGCGGGCGGCGTAACCGTAGCCTTTACAGCAGTTTAATAAATTTGTATTCATCAATTCACTAAATTAAGAGCCAAAAGTCCCTACATCTTTGAGCCGAACTGCCGATAAAGAACGATAGGCAGTCGTACGCTCAAAGAGATTATGATAGTCTCATTGAGCGGTCAATCGAGGAGAAATACTTCATGACCTCTCAACAAGCAAGCATGATATGGGAACTTATCTCTCACATTGGCTTTCCCATTCTGTGTGTATTTTTACTGGCGTGTCTTACTGGGGAACTGATCCGCATCCACAGGCTTTCAGGCAACTTACGTCGCGTCGATGAACGAGCAGTTTTCATGCGAACTCAACTGCAAGAGGCCCATGCACAGCAAGATGAGCAGCTAGAGCAATTAAAGACCCTACAGGCGGAAATGAATCATCTCGAGCAGACCCGCTCTATCATGACCGATGAGATTACTGGCTTGCCAAACTACCACTCTGTAATGAGCCGCGTTGATGCAGAACTGGCTCGCTGCATCCGTGGGCAGATCTCTTGCGCCATGCTGTTTGTGCACCTGGATTCCTTTAAGCGCATCAACGATACCTGGGGACAGGAAGCTGGTGATACTATTCTGCTCGAAGCTTCTTCTCGCCTGCTCCGCAATGTCCGCGCTGAAGATTTTTTAGGTCACTATGAGAGAGGGAATTTTGCGCTGCTGCTTGTCGAAACGGATCTTGCAGGTGCCGTACAGGCAGCCGAACGTCTACGCCTGGAAATTGGCTCCTCACCTTACACCTGGTCTATGGAGGAGATCGGCCCTCCAACAACGATGGAGATCACGGCCAGCATTGGGGTCGCTGTTTATGGCTTGCACGGCAACACACGGGACACCCTTATGCAGCACTCTGTTTCCGCAATGCTCCGTGCCCGCAAGGATGGACGCAACCGCGTACGCGTAGCTGATATAGGTGAGATTCAGTCCGATTCTGCTATAATGAAAGAAACAGGTAGTGATGAAGAGGTTACGCTCAATGCTCTGACCGCAGCCACCTCTGCTCATCATCAGGAAATAGGTAAACACGCCTATCGCCTGGTTACTCTAGCGGAAGAGACTGCTAGAGAAATTGGCTGTTCTGAGCAAGAAATCCACATTATACACTTGAGTGCGCTCTTGCATGATGTTGGCAAACTCGGCATTCCCGATGCTATTCTTGACAAGCCCGGTCCTTTAACCGAGGAGGAGTGGGAGATTATGCGCTTGCACCCGCAGATTGGGCAGCGCATTCTCTCCCAGGCGGGTGGTATCTTCGCGGCTCTGGCCCACGTCATTGTTGCCCATCACGAACGTTGGGATGGCAAAGGCTACCCTCTGGGTCTATCACAGCACAATATCCCAATCGAGGCACGCATTTTGTCCGTGGTCGATTCGTTCGATGCCATGACATCAAAGCGTGCTTATCGAGAACCTGCATCGATAGAGGAGGCACGTAACGAATTACTGCGCTGCGCAGGCAGCCAGTTTGATCCGGAAATCGTGATTGCCTTCTTGCGCGTACTGAGTCGCTCTACTTGCACTTCTGAAGCGCAACGAGATGCATTCTCACAACAAGTTGTAGAGCAACCATCAATTCCCATCGCCTGAGGATTTGACTCCCGATAATGGGACGTACAACCCTTTTGCCTTAACTCACAATGGGAAGCTCATTGGGATACTTCTCATAAAGCTTCTCAGTCACGATCTGCTGCAAACGCATTACGGTATGATAGATATCACGGAAGGATGTGTAAAGGGGTGCGATACCCAGGCGTATATTGTCGGGCGCACGAAAATCTGGCAACACGCCCATATCATTGAGGAGTGTGAGATCGATGCGTAGCCCTTCGGCATGGCCCAACGATATATGGGAGCCACGTTGCTGCACGTCGCGTGGCGAGTTTAACGTAAAGCCCAATGGTGCCAGCAGTGCTTCCCATAGTTGAATCAGGTACTCACTCTGCTGCTCCGACTTGCTACGTAGATTGTCCAATCCAGCTTCTAGCAAAAGATCTACGCCAGGTTCAACCAGTGAGAGTGAGAGCACCGGTGGGGTGCCCGTCAAAAAGCCTCGCAAGCCCGTTGCTGCTTGATACGTCAAATCCAGGCGAAAAAGATCTTTCTGCCCCATCCAACCGCTGATAGGATTTCTCAGGCGTTCCTGCAAATCACGCCGGATATAGAGAAAGGCGGGCGCACCAGGACCACCATTGAGATACTTATAGGTACACCCAAGCGCCAGATCAACCTGGGCAGCATGCAAATCAATTGGCACCGATCCTACCGAATGGCTAAGGTCCCATAAAACCATGGCCCCGACAGCATGCGCAGCAGCGGTTAGTGCAGGCATATCATAGGTATAGCCGCTCTTGAAAGTAGTATGGGATAAGGTTACTAACGCCGTTTGTTGATCAAGGTGAGTCGATAATTCAGCAACGGGACCATGAATGTCATCAGGAGAGGCAAGAATGTCTAGCTGATGCTGCTTGTCCAACAGATCAATCGCTCCCTGTAGAATATAAATGTCTGAGGGGAAGTTGAGATTATCCGTAACAATACGTGCTCGTCCACGCTGGTAGTCCAATGCGCTGACGACCAGTTTGAAAAGATTGACCGACGTGGAATCTGCAATAATGACTTCATCGGGTTGAGCACCAATCAAACGCGCAATCTTCTCCCCGACGCGCTCTGGTGCCGTAAACCATCCCTCGTTCCAACTGCGGATCAGACGGTTCCCCCACTGCCGTTGTATGAGATCCTCGGCAAGCGGCATCGTGGCTTTGGGAAGACGACCCAGTGAGTTGCCATCCATGTAGATAAGAGTGGGATCTGTGATGACGAAGCGTTCCCGAAAATGGGCCAGTGGATCTTGCGCATCAAGCTGGGAAGCATATGCAATGTCTAGTGGTATGCTCATTGTTCTGTTCCTCTCATCTCAAAATTGGGCACGAATAATCCATAAATCTGGGAAGAAAGGCCGAATGGTTGCCGCCAGATATTCCACACCACTTGAGCCTCCAGTACCCATTTTGCCGCCGATTGTGCGCTCGACCATTTTCACATGTCGATAGCGCCATTCCTGAAAGCCTTCATCTATGTCAATCAGGCTTTCGCAGATATTGCTCACAAGAGTATTCTGTCGATAAGCATCAATAAGAATGGCCTGTATCGTAGGTGAGGGTTCAATTGATCGGGTCACGTCGCGCTGCAATTGCTCTGGTGGGACAGTATAATTGTTAAGGCTCAGATAATACAGAAAAGCGTCCCAGAGTGTTGGTTGCATATACCTGGCCTCAAGCTGTTTGCGCGTCGCTGAATCTTCTGGATAATGTTTGAAAATCGCCTCACGCTTGTGTGCAAAGATAAACTCTATCTCGCGGAACTGCCCTGATTGGAAGCCGCTGGCCGAAGCTAAGAAGCTGCGGAACGAATTGAACTCAAGGGGAGTCATGGTCTCTAGTATATCAATCTGCGAGACGACCGTTTTCAAGATCGCAAGAATACGTCTGGTCGTATGGGTTGCACGTGCGGACTCGTTGGTGCGTAGAAGCTGCTGCAAATAGTCAAGCTCATGCAGGATCTGCTTGAACCAGAGTTCATAGACCTGGTGAATTACAATAAAGAGCAACTCATCGTGCTCTGGGCCTGCGGTCCATCGCTTTTAGGCGTCTGGATACTCAAAAGTTCGTCGATGCGGAGGTAACTGGCGTACGTCTGAGATTTTAGCATAACGAATTTCCCTTTGTGGAATCTGCAAGCGAAAGGTTTTAAGATACGGCCCCATTGTATACCCGTACCTGGATCAGTTGCTAGCTTCTCTTCTCCCAAAAAACTCCCACGCCTCGTTTAGTTTCAATGTATCTCTTCCCAAAAGAGAGGGTATTCATCTGCCTTTGACTATTTGCAATCATACAGTTTTATGGAGTGTTTTATGTCTAATTTAGAAGGTATGGTATTGAGCGACTATCTTTTAGCACAATGTATCAGTACAGGAGGGGTGGCAGATGTATATCGTGCCTATCGCCAGGGGGAAAGCAAGAGCGAGGTGGCCGTGAAAATATTTCGCTCGTCCTATGCAGAGCGAGCATCTTTTCGCGATTATTTTATGCTTGAGGCCGAAAAAATTGGTCAGTTTAATCATGCAAATATTCTCCCTATTCTTGAGTATGGCGAAGGTGAGCAACTTTTATATCTCGTGACGCCTTTTGTAGGGACCGGGACTCTTGATGATCTACTTACGCGAGTGGGAGGACGCCTCTCAGCATTGCAGGCGTTGCCGATTATGCAACAGTTATGTAGTGCAGTACAGTATGCACATGATCGTAATGTGATTTATGGCAACATCAACCCTGGAAATATATTTATTGGTGCTGATGGCCGTATGCTCCTGACCGATTTTGGCATTGCTCGTGGCTATGACGATAGTCAGCAATCACTCACACGGGTAGGCTGGGGATCGGCAGAATACGCTTCTCCTGAGCAGTCGTTAGGGATACTTCATCCTTCCAGCGATGTCTATGTGCTTGGCGTGCTCCTGTTCCGTCTCCTTACTGGAATACCCCCTTTTAGCGGGCAAACGCCGATTGAGGTTCTGCTCAAACACGTACGTCAGTCACCTCCATCGGCGTGTGGGCTTGTGCATACGATCTCAGAAAAGGTAGAGAACGTCCTGCATATTGCACTCCAGAAGCGCTCCGATGATCGCTTTGCAACTGCTGAGGAATTGAGCAACGCACTTATCGCGGCTGTTATGGTTGCTCCTGTCGCTTCACCCGTTTCGAGGCAATCTGGTGTTCCAGTTCCTCTGTTCGCATCTCGATCAGCGGTGACAAATCCCACCATAAACAACCCATCGACGCCACTTCCCCCTTTTATTGCTCTATCTCCTCTGCTCACTCCCGCTCCTGTATCTGAAGCTCCTTTTTTTACAGAAGATGTGGCACTTCTCCAGAAGCCAGCCGACTTTCCCACCGAGGACGTATCGGGATCAGATGTGACTGAGATTCGGCGTAAGAACTTTTTGCAGGACGACGATAAGAACCTGGGCCAGTTCTGGTTGGCTGATCCTCAAGAATGGTCACCCCTTGCAAATCCTTTATCCGAAGATGCACTCAACGATGGATTACCCTTGACGGCGGGTGAGTATCTCGAGAATAAGTCGCTTGCCCCTGATGTTGCCCTTGTATCTCCATTGGCCGTAGATCCTCTTCCCGCACAGGAAAAAAAGCATAGGAGTCTAATGCATAAGTGGTTACCGATTATCGTTGTGGTTTTGCTGGTGCTTGGTTTATTCGGTGCTCTCCTTTCTTCTATGTTATTTCCTGCATGAGAAACCAGCCTCTGTGTCCTCAATAAAAAATCCTTGACAGAGCAATAGGTGTGCGTTATACTTAGATAGGCTAATTAATAGATAGGCTAAATGCTAGTAAGTTTCATACTCAAAAACAGGAAAATAAAATGGAAGAGCCTTCTTTCCATACATTGGATATCGCGGACGAGTTACTGGATCTCATTCCCAATCTCTTGCAGCGGCTGCGTGCGGATATTCCACGCGAGGTAAATCCCGAACTGGAAATGGCTGAGTGGCATGATATCTCTGAATTGCGTGCAACGACGGGGCAGATCAGATTACTACGTATTTTAATCAAACGTCAGAGTTGTGCAATGCAGGAATTAGCCGATCTCATGGATGTGGCTCCTCCAACCGTGACGGCCATGATCAAGCGCTTGCTAGTGCAGGGATTTGTTGAGCGGATACGTGATGAGCAGGATTGGCGCGTGGTGCGGGTCTCTCCCACCGAGCGGGGACAACGTGCCGTAATTCTCTATGACCAGTTTCGGCGTGTGAATTTGCAACGTCGCCTGGCACATCTCGACGCGGAAGAACTGGAGCAACTCCGTGCCGCGCTTCCGGTCCTGCACCATATTATTGAGGTTGAACCATGACAATTAAAGTTGAGAAGCTTTCACGCACGTTTGGAGAAATACAGGCCGTAAAGGGTATCGACCTGCACGTTGAACGAGGTGAAACCTTTGGCTTTCTAGGCCCCAACGGTGCTGGGAAAAGTACGACGATTAAAATGCTTTGCACACTGCTCCACCCTACCAGTGGGCAAGCATTCATCAATGGGTATAATATTGAGCGCGATGCTCTACGCGTGCGACAGAGCATCGGCATTGTTTTTCAAGATCCCACTCTCGATGAGTACCTTACTGCGGAACAGAACCTCTACTACCATTGTATGGTCTATCATACACCACGCAAAACGCGTGCTGCGCGGATGCACGATGTACTAGAACTGGTTGGCCTTGAGGAGAGGCGTAACGATATCGTCAAGACTTTTTCCGGTGGTATGAAGCGCCGCCTGGAAGTTGCACGCGGCCTCCTGCATGAGCCGCAAACACTTTTCCTCGATGAACCAACCGTAGGCCTTGATCCGCAGACCCGGCGCAGCGTATGGGAACATGTTCTACGCTTACGTGAGCGCACCGGTCTGACCATTTTTATGACGACCCACTATATGGAAGAGGCAGAATATTGTGATCGTATAGCCATTATCGATCATGGGCAGATCGTCGCTCTGGACACACCGGCTGCTCTTAAGCGTATGGTGGGTCAGGATGTCGTATGCCTCACCACATCTAAAGCGCAAGAAGCTGCAACTACCCTTGAGCAGTATCTCGGTCGTTCAGTACGGCGTGAAGATGAAGCTGTTTATGTTGAGGGAGAGAATGGGCAGACGCTGGCCGCCAGCTTGATTCGGCAGTTGACATTGGCAGATATCGAGGTGCGGGGAGTGAACGTGACCGCGCCCACCTTGGAGGATGTGTTCGTCCATCTTACCGGGCGAGCTATTCGTGATGAAGCGGCCAGTGCCAAAGATCGCATGGGATCTCGTCTGCGTGGTCGTGGTCGTCTACGCCGTTAGAAAGTTTCTTTCAGCCCTCAAGTGGGCCAAGAAAGAATGGAGTGCCAGCCGCTAATGCATTAGGGAGTTTATCAATGCTTGAAACGCCATCATCAGATATAGTTTCATCAGCCTCACCAGAAAATAGTTCAGCCCCGGCCTTTTTCATTGATCTAGAGGGCATTGCAATGATCTGGCGACGTGATATGGTGCGCTTATGGCGACAACGTTCACGCCTGCTCGGAGCCGTAGCACGGGCGCTCGTCTGGCTGTTCGCGTTAGGATTTGGTTTGCGTGGATCGCTAGGTTCCATCGCTGGTTTTAGCTATGAGCAGTTTGTTTTTCCAGGTGTGATTGCCATGACCGTGATATTTAGCGGCCTACAATCTGCGATCTCGATTGTCTATGACCGTGAGTTTGGCTTCTTAAAGGAAGTCCAGGTCGCGCCAACTCCACGCTCAACACTGGTCATCGGAAAATGTCTGGGAGGCGCATCGAATTCAACGATTCAGGCGTTGATCATTCTGATCTTTGCTCCTCTCGCATCAGTGGCGCTCAATCCTCTGAACGTGCTTGCGACTATTGTAGCAACCTTTATCACGGCGCTGGCAATTGCTGGCCTGGGCGTAGTTATTGCCATGTGGATCACCGATTTTGAGAACTTCGGCACCATCCAGAATTTTATTACGTTGCCCCTCTACATGTTCTCAGGCGCAATCTTCCCAACGCGCCAGGTACCTGCATGGTTGCACGCGATTCTCTTGCTCAACCCGCTTGCCTATGGAGTGAATGCTATTCGTGGGGTGTTGTTGGGATATGATCTTGCCAGCGTACCCTTTAATCTCGCCGTACTGTTGGCTTTTACCGTAGTGATGGTGTCTATTGCCATATGGATGTCACGGCGCGAGGTGTGATCATCAACTCACTCAAGGATAAATCCGGCTGGAAATGGATCTTCAGGGTCCAGTACAAGGTTCTGGAAGCCAGTAATCCAGGCGCGTCCCTCAATGGTCGGTATGACTGCTATCATCTCCGGCGTCAGGCGTACCTGTTCGATCAGTCTGCCCGTGAAGAGTGATCCGGTAATACTTTCATGGACAAAATCTTGTTGAAGGGCGAGTTGCTGACGTGCAAAGAGTTGTGCCATCCGTGCACTTGTTCCGGTGCCACAAGGGGAGCGATCAAAGACGCCGGGAGCAATCACAACAGCGTTTTTTGCAGTGGCTTCCACTTTATCAGCCGGACCAGTGAACATGACGTGTTTACTCGTGCTATTTTCTGACGCGAGGGGATGGCGCAGCGGAAATTGTGCACGGATAGCTCGCATAATCCTCATACCAACGGAGAGTAAGTCTTGCGTATGCTGCTTATCTAGCGTGAGATTAACCGCAGTAGCGGGTAGAATGGCGTAGAAGTTTCCCCCATAGGCGATGTCAAGGGAGAGCGTGCCTAGATCGGGAACCTGTACCTGAAGATCTCTTTGATACATAAAGGAAGGCACGTTCTGCAATTTGACCTTTTTTACGCGTCCATTTTGCACAGTTGCCTCGGCTGTAACGCGTCCAGCCGGCGTATCAAGAATAACATGGGTCAGAGGTTCAACGGGCGTGATCAGTCCCGTTTCGATAGCGACCGTGCAGGTTCCTATTGTGCCATGTCCGCACATGTCAAGATAGCCGTCAACATCAATAAAGACAACGCCCAGATCAGCGCCTTGCTCACAAGGGGGCAGCAGAATCGCACCGTTCATTACCTGGTGGCCACGCGGCTCACACATGAGCAGGCTACGAAGTGCATCCATGTGCTCCTGAATATAGTGTTGCTTTTCTCTCATTGTCGTGCCAGGTACAGATCCGAAGCCGCCGGTTACAATGCGTGTGGGCATCCCTTCCGTGTGCAAATCAACGACTGTAATTAATTTATTGAAATGCATAAAGCCTCCCTTACGAAAAACGCGCTGGATGGAATGGAGCCAGGCTCATAGCACTGGAGCGCTTGAGAATCAGTTGACTGAGTAGTTTTGCGCAGGCTGGACCAAGTCCAAAACCTGCTCCCTCGTGTCCAGTGTTGACGTAGAAGCCTGCTATGCCCGGCATCTCGCCAATAATGGGAAGGTGATCGGGACTGTAGGGACGGAAACCCACGCGAACACTAAACGCGGGTGGTGCTGTAAGGATGGGGAAGAAACGCTGTGCACGCTGAAGCATAGCCTGTACCACGCGCGGCTCAATAGACTCGTCAAACCCAACGAACTGGCGGCTACTCCCTATCAGGATAGAGCCGCTTTTCGTTCCCTCAACAACCGCAGCTACCTGTAGATCATTCTCAGTCTGTGTCACCGTTGTTGTATAGCCTACTTCAGCTATTTTATGATAGACGCGTGGTGGCAATGCTTCAGTGACCAGTAGATGCCCTTTACGCGGCAAAATAGGCAGATCGCAACCCGCCAGCCCCGCCACCTGTTTGCTCCAGGGACCGGCGGCATTAATAATGCAAGGAGTAGAGATCGTCCCATGCGTGGTGACAACGGCGCTGACTGCATTCTGTTGGTCAAGCTTGATGGCAAGCACTTCTGTATGGTCAAGGACCGTTAATCCGTAGCGCTGTGCACTCTTTACAAGGGATCGGCAAGCGGCGGGAGGGTAGCCTTGCGCATCTTCAGGGAACAGAGCAGCCCCGGCGAGATCGCGTGCAAGATAGGGTTCAAGCTCATACAACTCATCGCCAGTAAGAAGGCGAGCTGTGACGCCAGCATGCTGAAGATTCTGTGTATGGGAGACGAGCGCTGTCCAATCTTCAGATGTTTCGGCGACGAGAATGCCGCCCTTCGCATCAAATTCAAAATCGTCTGCGAGTTCGTTCGCCAGATCTTGCCAGATGCTGCGTCCCAATTGAGCGAGGGTAAGTTCGGGGCCAGGAAGCTTATCCGAAACAAGGATATTGCCCTCGCCAGCGCTACTCGTGCCGCTGCCGATCTCATTTCGCTCGACGAGGATGACTTTTACACCTTCACGAGCGAGAAAAAAGGCGCAGGAGGTACCAATGATGCCACCTCCAATGATAACTATATCTGCGTTCATGGATGTTGCCTGAATATCCCTTATGGTCTTTGTTGTTGAGGGGCGTTATATTGTGTTGCTGTTTTCATTGTACCACGTGCTTCTGGCAACTTTGTAATTTTCCCATACAGGTTAACGCGTAGAGCATATTTCACATGTTACACCTTGCGTCATAGAGATACCTGTGCTACGCTAGTCAACGAACTTTTTAATTCTTATGAAAAAAATCAGGTGAAGAAACAATGTCAGTTGTCAGTGTTCTCCAGGTAGGAAAATCGTTTGGGGCCGAACGCATTTTTGCAGGAATACAATTTCAAATAGATGAGCATGATCGCATAGGTCTGGTGGGACCGAATGGAGCTGGAAAATCAACGCTCCTCAATATTCTGGCCGGGCGCGAAGAGCCAGATGAAGGGAATGTCGCACGTCAGCGTAACATACGAATTGGGTATCTGACCCAGATTACAGATTTTCAGCCTCAAAATACGTTGCATGAAGAGTTGCTTAGCGTGTTTTCCTATCTCCGTGCCTGGGAACAGGACCTCGAAGAACTGGCCCAAAAGATGGCCTCTTCTGAAACTCAGGAGGATACGGAACTTCACGCGCAACTACTGAAGCGCTATTCAGATTTGCAGGCCCAATATGAGCATGCAGGCGGGTATACCTATGAGAATCGCGTTGAGCAGGTGCTCGATGGGCTTGGTTTTACGCGTGAGCAGCAATCTGCGCCAGTGATGCATCTGAGCGGTGGACAGCAAACACGTGCCGCGTTGGGAAAGCTTCTTTTGCAGGAGCCAGATCTCTTACTGATGGACGAGCCGACGAACCATCTTGACCTTGCGGCGCTGGAGTGGCTTGAGACGTATCTCGCAGGTTGGAAGGGGGCAATGGTTATTGTGGCCCATGATCGCTACTTTCTGGACAAAGTGGTGTCGCGCACGCTTGAAATGGCCTTTGGACGTATTGAAGAATACCCTGGGAACTATACAAAATACCTCCAGTTGCGCGAAGAACGTATGGAGCGACGTATGCGCGAGTACGAAGCTCAACAGGCGCATATTGCACATACAGAAGAATTCATTCGACGTTATAAAGCTGGTCAGCGTAGCCGTGAGGCACGTGGTCGGCAGACGTTGTTGAACCGCATGGAACGCGTTGAGCGGCCCCAGGATTTTCCCGAGATGCATTTCGAGTTTACGCCGATCACCAATAGCGGCCAGGTAGTTATATCAACGCAGAAGCTTGCCGTAGGGTACGGTGGTGGGACAAGACGAGAAGCACACACTGGCGAGCCTCTGCTACTGGCACGCGTGGCCGATCTTGAGTTGATGCGTGGAGATCGCGTGGGCCTGATCGGTCCCAACGGGGCTGGCAAGACAACGATGCTCAGGACCCTGATCGGTGAACTACCATCTATTGAAGGCCAGGTGCAGATTGGACATAATGTACGGATTGGCTACTATTCGCAGACGCACTCAGGCCTTACCATGGAGCGTACGATTCTGGATGAAATTCGTCAGGTGACGACCTTGAGCGAGGAAGGGGCGCGAAGCTTTCTGGGTCGTTTCCTCTTTTCTGGCGATGACGTGTTTAAAGCGATTGGGACGCTCAGTGGTGGAGAGCGCAGCCGCGTCGCGTTGGCAAAGTTAACCCTGCAAGGTTCAAACTTTATGGTGTTAGACGAACCAACGAACCATCTTGATCTGCAATCGCGCCAGTTCCTTGAGGAAGTCCTGAACGAATTTGAAGGAACCTTACTCTTTGTCTCGCATGATCGCTACTTTATCGATAGTCTGGCAACGAAAGTATGGGCGATTGAAGAGGGCGTACTGATTCCCTATAGGGGCAATTATACTGATTATCGTACACGTAAGCAGCGTATAGTGCTTGATGTTCCTGAAATCGGCGACGAAAAAGACGGTGACAAATACGAAGCCTGCCCCCGTAGCAAAGGTGGCGAAAGTAAGTAACAAGAAGGCGAGCAAGGTAAAAGTACGCACTGCGGAGGATGTAGAGCGTGATATGGAGAAGGCGGAAGAGCATGTGAAGGCGCTTGAAGACGCATTATCACAGGCAGCCCTCAATGCTGATGCAGCACAACTGACACAACTATCAGAGGAGTACGAGCAGGCAAAAGCCCGTGTAGAAGAACTGTTTGCTGAATGGGAGCGTCTCTCTGAAGAGGCTGGTTAATTTGGGTCTGCACCATCGTACCCACAGAGTAGCGTTCACGACGCCCTACGTTTCGTGGCAGCCCCGGCGATCAATCCCCCCAGGGCCAGGATTGGAGGTATGACTACTACCATTGCCAGCCAGATTTCCAGGATGAGGATGGGTATAATGAATGATGTGTGGTTCTTTAGCAATGCTAAGAGCCGCGTATTTACTGGTGTATGCGAACTTACAACCAGGTTAAGCAGGCCACCAAAGATAATAATACCTACAGAAATTGCACTGGTCAGGAACGGTGGCAGTAAATGAGGCCAGCCATAGCGGTAAGTGCCACGAGCCGCACTGATGCACAGAAATGCTAATCCCAGGCCCATCAGGAGTGCACCTATCGCAATAGGTAGATGGCTGGCAAACGCTGGAATGAGCATACCTGCAATACCCAATCCCAGACCCAGAATCTGAATCGCTATACTGATGAAGAACGCACGTGGTTGGTTCGTGCGAACCTGTTGTTTCGCACGGTTTTTCTCTTGCAATACGCGATTTTTCTCTTGCGCGGCGGCCATTGCAATAGTATTCATAATGTTATTTTTGATCGTTTGCGCCTCAGGATTGTTGCCATTAAGGGCCAGTGAACGATCTATGGATTGCAACGCGTTCTGGTATTGTCCCAGATTTGTCAGCAGGACCGCTCGCATGCTCCATGTGAGTGGATTGCGATCATCCAATTGCATGAGTTGATCAACAACTGCCAGTGCTTCCGGAAAACGTCCCATTGTGCCCAGAATTTGTCCCTTGAGTGTCAGCGCAGATTTTTCTTGAGGAGCTATACTTAATGCTTGCTCAATAGTATTGAGTGCTTGCATATATTGTTGTGCCTGTAGCTGCTGTTGCGCCTGGTTCAACAGAAACTGGCCCTGGCTTTGCGCCTCCGGAGATGTTGATAGAGCCTGTTCTGCTGTAGAGGTTGCAGGAAAAGACGCTGGTGCTGACATGGTTGCTGTGGCAGGTTGTTTGAAGAGGCCGCTGGTATTGCGTTGTGCTCCTGGTACTCCTGAAGGATTGTTGAATGGAGCAGGGGATGCCTGTTCTTGTTGAGGTGGAGGTATTGGTGCGTTGCCAACCAGGATCAAAGGTGTGAATTCCTGCCCAAAGCGCTTGGGGCTTTGCTGCTCTCCCAAAATACTCATGAGATATCCGTACAAACTTTGTAGCGTTACCAGTTCTGTAGAGGGTTCACGTGCAGGTCCACTCAGTCCTACGATAGTACGATGCATAAATAGCCCGAGTCCGCGTTCACCGCTCTCTGGCGCTCCGGCATTGCCTCGACAAGAACAAAGGAAGATGCGGTTGCCCTGCTGTTGCAGGATGTTGAGCAGGGTCGGACCAATTAAAGGTCTGACATCGTAGGGGGATGCGCGACGCATCTGCCATGCTGATCCTGTCTGGAAACAATCGAGCATAACGAGCACATGGGCAGCGCGGCAGCGGGCCATGACCTGATTTGCAAATGAGAGAAGATGCAGCCCTGTTGGAGGGTTGTTATACTGAGTATTAGAGAGGGCAAGATAGCCGTCGCCATTTCTTTCATCGAGAAAGGCATGGCCGGCAAAATAGAGAAGGACAACATCATCGGGTTCGGCAAGGGTGAGACACATTTGTGCGATGAGAGACTCCATCAACTCTTTTGTTGCATGTGAGCCTTGAACCAGTTGTACATCGCCAGGAGACCATGCGCCACCTTTTACATTGACGAGCCATTGTGCGAAGGCGCGTGCATCGTTCTCTGCATACTGGAGTGATTGGAATGTGCTATCTTGATAGGTATTGACCCCTATGATGAGTCCCAGTCGCCTTCCCAATTTGCTCTCCTTTTCTATAGTTCTACTGCCTGATTATTGTACGATATTGCCTGATCTCTATGTGATAAATGGAGAGAGAGAAGTACTTTTTGGAGGGTTTCTCTTTTGCAGAGATGTATACTGTATGCTTATAATGATCAGGTAAGGCAACCATAGGGTGTAGAAAGCGCAAAAATATGGCTCGTACGATCGGCATTACCGGAAATATCGCTTGCGGCAAAACATTTGTTGGGCAGATCCTGCTTGAATTGGGGGCTGAACGCTATATTGACGCAGATGCGCTGGTGCATCGTCTCTATGAGAGCAATCAACCAGTAGCAGCGCAGGTCGCGCAGGAGTTTGGTCCAATGGTGTTGGCAGACGATGGAAGCATTAATCGGAAGGCATTGGGAGCGGTCGTGTTTCGAGATGCGGAAGCATTGCATCGTCTGGAGTGTATCGTTCATCCAGCCGTATCCGTTCTATTGCTAGATGAGTTGGCAACTGCCAGTGAAACAGGAATTGTCATTATTGATGCAGTCAAGTTATTGGAAGGACAATCCGGGATGCTGTGCCAGAGCAAGTGGTTAATTACCTGTCCCCAGGAGCAAGAGTTGGCTCGTTTAATGGCCCGTAATGCATTGAGCGGAGAAGAGGCTCGTGTACGTCTTCTTGCTCAGGCACCCATTGAGCCGAAGTTTGCTCTTGTTGATGAGATAATTGATAATGGAAGTACACATGAAGAGACGCGGCGTCAGGTGGTGGAGGCATTTGAGCGCTTCGTCCAAAAAAATCCAGCTTAATTTCAGTACCCTCAGGCGGGTCGAGAAAGATTGGGAGCTCCAGCCGCCTCCAGTGGGGAAAGTATACCTCTCAAATCCGAAGAGGTCAAGTGGAAATGCATTAGGGGTTAGCAATGCAAAGGTCATTATTTGTTCAGCGTTGTGCGGTAGCTGTATTTGGTATCCTTGCCATTAGTGCAGGCTGGTTTTTACATGATATTCCCCTGTCGCATGCAAAGAAGACGGTAAGTAGCGTGCAGTCGACTAATACTCCAGTCAGTGCTGCGACGAATCCGATCTCCTCGCGCCTGTCCACTCCTTCAGCAGCGACTCCAGGGCCAGCGTTTCATAGTGATGCGATTATGCAATCATCATTTTACGAGTTGACCAGTGGGCTGCGTCCAGGGCGTGGGGTAGCGATTCCACCAGCCAGTTCTGTACAGGAATTGCCAGTAATTGATGTAACCTTTTACAATTGGCGCGGCGAATTATTATCGGGCTGGCTGTCACTACAGACGCCCCAGGCACCGGTGATTATTCTCGCGCACGGCACTCCTGGCAATCGTGTGAGTATGATTTCGCGTGCAGCCTTTCTCTATAAACACGGCTATAATATCCTGCTATTCGATTTCCAGAGTTACGGCAAAAGTCAGGGTGTAATGTCGACGCTCGGCATGGTCGAGTCCGAGGATATCCTGGCTGCTATTTCTTATATCCATGGCTTGCCGGATATGGTGGATAGTAAGGTGGGAGTATTGGGGTTATCGATGGGAGCCACGGCTGGTGTATTAGCGGCGGCGCGTTCAAAGGATATTGAGGCGCTGGTGGCTGAAAGTTGTCCACAGGATGCCACACTAGTGGCTTCTGATGTGCCCAGTGAGGCGTCGCGAGAGGCGGATCAGGAGCTAATCGAACAGGTCTACGGCGTTGATGTCACCAAAGCGCGACCGATTGACGTGATAGGCAAACTGGCTGGCCGCACCGCTTTATTCCTCATTAATGGTGATAATGATGGCACGACACCCCTGGACGGTATGCAATCGCTCTATCAGGCAGCGGGGCAGCCAAAGCAGGAGCTGGTGGCACCGGGAGCCGGGCATGCCCAGTCATTTGATGACGACACCGGCAGTTATATTTCGCATGTCGATGCGTTTTTTGATCAGTATTTGATGTGAGCTCAGGCGGGGTTTACATGCATTTAGTGCTGCTCTGGTAGTTCCTGGGGATAAGAGGCTTGAGGATTCTCATAGATTTCTTTGTCGGGTAGTTCTATAGGGTTTGAAGTATCGGGCATCTGGTGAGTGATCTGATATCCCTCTCTATAATCTGGGTAAGTTGTATCTGATTTTGGCATAGCTTTTTGGCATAGTGCTTGTCAGGGGAATATTGTAAACGATATTCATTTGGATTATGGAGGTTCAGTTTAATAGGGACCTCCTCTCCGATAGAGAATTGATAGAAATCTGGAATTTTGATTCTAAAAGTGTAGATGTGTTGAGTGTGTGGATCTTGCCAGTGAGCGTAAAGAAAATCCTCGTATTGTAATTTTTGGTATGTACTGGTTGCCCCACCAGTTTGAGTGACGAGATGTGCTTCTTGCTTGATATCTGTCACATGGGCCTGGATCAAACGTCCGTGTAGTTCTAATCGCATGGAAGTGCGCCATCGGGAAACGATTTGCCAGATGGCGAGTGCGGCTAGTAGTACAACGAAAAGTACGCCTATTATCATGCCTATCTCCCGCTTTCAATCTCTGATTTATTTTCTGATGCTATATGGAGGGGTCTATTCATTCCTTGGGCTGTACTTTTACCTCTAAACGCACTGAGATTGCGGTGCTTACAAATGTTTGCCACAAAAGGCTTCCATCATCAGTACGAAGTGCATAAACACAACCATCATTCACACCCACATAAACAATACCATCAGTGACTATTGGCTGAGATAGCGATAGACCTTTCGTTTGATAGCGCCAGAGCAATGCCCCATCTTCGCCAGAGTAAGCATGCAAAAACCATCATTGGTACCAATATAGAGAGAACCAGCAGCGACAGTCGGACGGAGTGGCATATTCCTCTCTTAGTGGAATTGTTACAGGTTTTCTCCATTCTTGCAATGAGAGCCATCGTGTGCAGAGAAGCATCCAAATGTACTCTGCGTTTCCATCGTAAACGCGTGTAAACTGTCCTATCGACAACCGTGGGAGATGAGCAGGGTCTTCCACCAACATAGCTTTGCCAGAGCAGAGAACCGTCACTTGCGCGAAAAGCCAGGCAACCTCCATCAGTAGAGGAACCATAGATGACATCATCCACAACAACCGTTGGAAAAGATATTGTGCTAGAAAGATATTTTTTCCAGAGTGGTATCCCATCTTTTGTGGAGAGTGCGACGAGAGACTGTGCGTAAGGAGGGTTGACTTTTATCGTGAAAAAGACAACATTGCCAGCAACCGTTGGGGCGGGAAATATAACTGGGCCTGGATCATCGTGCTCGTAGCGCCAGCGCAATATTCCATCGTTCGTCCCTAATGAATGGAGTATTCCCTGACTGGTCGCTATATAAACTGCTTCTGGTGTTACGGTAGGTGGGTCTATGGATGGTCTCTCGATAGGATAGGACCAGAGAACAGTTTCATCAGAGGCGCGTATTGCCTGAATAGTTCCCGGGCGCAGGAAGTGACATTGATATAGAGAATATCTTGCATAATACTAGGGGAAGTAATGCCCTCGAAAAAGTAGGTTTGGCGTATTGCTCCGGTCAGTTAGCGTCTAATGCATAGATGTTTTGTTGGGTGGCATAGAGCGTTTTTTGTGAAAAGATAAGTTTTGGGGGAATAGTGGTGTTCTGATTTTGCATGTCATTGTTCCTTGTAGTAGGAAGACGTACCCAGTAATCTATTTTTAGCTGTACTGATCCTGAAAATGGTATGAAATTGATACTACCCAGGATAAGTATTTCTAAGCAAATACTCTTATATGGCGAAAGACTTGCCTTGAGATTATAGCATAAAAGATGTGTATTGTCTGTCTGAAGTATCCCAGAAGATCTTCCTTTGGGTTAGATGTTAAGCAAGGGACGATCTATTACCACTTTGAGTTTCTTGAAAAAGTATTGGAGTCTGGGCATCTTGATATCGCTGTGACCCTAGAAAACTATGCAGTATTATTAGCTGCGACGAGGAGGGAAAATGAGGCAGTAGCAATGAAAGAACGAGCTAAAGGAATATGAGATAAGCATGCATGCTTGTTTCTATTATCATAAGGAATTTTAAGTGGGTAAAGAGCACTGGTGTAAACAATCATTGGATGTTTCCTCCCAAATATATGCATACTAACCATAGTTGCCAAAATTACGTATTGACTCTTTGTGGCCGGACCCTTATAATCCCATCATCTACAATCCGTATCTTGCCATCGGCTTATGTATATAGATTGCTAAATGTGAGTAAAACGATTCTCAATGGTTCTATATATTTACAGTATGGATGCTTTTAAAGTCGAATAGTATTTTGTGGGAACTGGTGAGATTGCGGACGCTTGTGACGTAGTACGTAATATCATCAAAAGGTGGAGCATGTCTGGAGGATGGAGTGGGTTCTCATTATCTATCATCCCTCTGCCTGTGATGAGAACGTGTATGTATCTGCAATTATGTGAAGGAGGCTGAAGATCATGCGAAAGCGTTGGTCACGTATTTTAGCCCTATCGATGGGCATTCCTCTGTTGTTAGCAATGCTGGCAGCTTGTGGCGCTGGCACAACGGGTTCTGGTGGTAGCGCAACGGCGACTACTAGCGGCCCGATAATCCTCAAAATTGGAAGTGATTTTCCTACAAGTGCAAAGGATGCGAGTGCTGGTAAACCTGCTCAGAATGGTGCACAACTTGCTGTTGATCAGGCGAATAAGGAAAAGCTTGTTCCCAATGTGACATTCCAGTTTGTTCCTAAGGATGATGTTGGTCCTAGTGGAGCTCATGATGCTGCAACGGGCCAGAAAAATATGGCAGATCTCATTGGTGATGGCCTGGTAGTTGGGGTGACTGGCACACTCAATAGTAGTGTTGCGCAAGCCGAACTGCCAGAAGCAAATACAGCTTCCATGCCTATGATCAGTCCTGCGAACACCAATGACTGTTTAACCGAGGCGCTGCCACCCGATTGTAATGGTAGTAACGATAAGCTTCCCACGTATCGTCCAACCGGGAAAGTGACCTATTTTCGTATCGCTACACGCGATGCATTTCAGGGTGCAGCACTTGCGGACTTTGCCTTTAAGACGAAAGGTTACAAGAGCGCTTATATCATTGACGATACTGAAACCTATGGCGTTGGTATTGCAACTTCCGTCCAGACCGAATGGGCAAAACTTGGTGGCAAGTTGCTAGGTCGTAGTAGCGAGGCACCAACTACCACTTCCTATGTAAACCTCCTTACACAAATTGCTGCACAAAAGCCCGATGTCCTTTTCTTTGGTGGTAACGATTCTACTGGTGGTACATTGCTTCGCCAGCAGATGTTACAGGTGCCTGCATTAAAGCAAACGCCAATGATCGCCGGTGATGGCACACAGACCAGCGCCTTTGCGACTACAATTGGAGCTTATAAAAGCGATGGCAGCAATGGTGGCCCTGTGTTTACATCGGTTGCATCAGTTCACCTGTCCGGAAGCGCAGCAGATAAATTTACGTCCGATTATGATGCTGCCTTTGGAGCCAACAATATTAGTGCTTATAGCGCGGGTAGCTATGATTGTACAATGGTTCTGATTCAAGCGGCTAAGGCGGCTCTGGCAAGTGGCGCTAAGCCTCCTGCAAATTCAGGCGATTCTGCTGGGGCAACGACATTCCGGCAGGCCATGGTCAATGCCATCCAGCATATCAGCTATGATGGGGTCACAGGTCATATCGGCTTTGATGCCAATGGTGATACGACTTCTCGCATCATCTCGATCTATACGATAGCCAATCCTCCTAGCAGTGGGAGTGGCTGGTCGTACATCGAACAATTGACTCTATAACCTGACATTTCTGCTTCATCATGCTCGTCACACAGCTCTAGTTGCATGAATTCATATCCTGATGTGCGACGAGTTGCTTTCAAGGGGGTGTAGACGCATTATGCAACCACACCCTCACTTTTTTCTCTATTCCTGTAAGCGTGTTGCTATCTAATTTGGGAAGGGGGGATTTTCTATATTATGGTTCTGGTCTTGCAATTGCTGATTGTCGGCCTGGCAACCGGGGCGATCTATGCGCTGATTGCTCTGGGGTATACGATGGTCTATGGTATCATCGAACTAATTAATTTTGCTCACGGCGACATCTTTATGATTGGTACGTTTGTCTCTCTCACTTTTTTGACTGCCCTGGGTATCTTGCCTCGTTCAGTCTATCCCACTGGTTTTGCTTTAGCGCTGGTGTTGATTGCAACATTTATTATCACAATGTTAGTGTGTGCCGTGCTTGGTGTGGTGATTGAGCGCGTTGCCTACCGTCCTCTACGCAATGCTCCGCGCCTTGCTCCACTTATTTCTGCGATTGGTGTCTCTTTGATTTTGGAAGATATTGGTAAACTCTGGAAAGGTAATAACAATGTACCTTTTCCACAGATCTTCCTTGCCAATGCCTCTTTCAGTATCGGTCCTATTTCATTCAGGGAAATGAATATTTTCGTCTTCGTTGTAGCTGTTATATTGATGATTGCACTCCAAGTACTCATTACCAGGACGAAAATGGGGCGTGCAATGCGGGCCGTAGCCCAGGACCGAGAAGCGGCAGCACTGATGGGCGTCAATGTCGATCGTATCATTTCGTTTACCTTTTTCATTGGTGCGGCACTTGCGGGTGCGGCAGGTTTCATCTACGCGCTGGATAATGGAAGTACAATTTTTACTATTGGCTTTAACCTTGGGTTGATTGCCTTCACCGCAGCTGTCCTGGGGGGAATCGGCAATATTCTTGGGGCTATGCTGGGCGGTTTGCTGATTGGAGTGATCGAATCATTGGCAACCCTCATTCCTAATTGGGTGCTTCCTCATGGCGGCGATGCCTGGTCACGCGCGATTATTTTTGCCGTTCTGATTTTAATCCTGATCTTCCGTCCCTCCGGCTTGCTTGGTCAGCAGACCCCGGATAAAGTCTAGAAGAGGAGGTACGCGTTTGTCAATGTCTTCTCTCAATGCGGGTGTGTTTCAACCTGCACGCGCTACGCGCTCATTGCTGGTCAAATGGTTGGTTGCGTTGCTCGTTCCAATTATTGTCTTTACGTTTGCCTGGAGTGGCGAAGCCATTATCAATAATGCCATTCTTGGTATTTTCGGTTCGGCGAGTAGCAGCTTTGACCTCGGAACTGCTATCCAGGCCGCTGTTTTTATTGTGCTCTTTTATGCGACGGTGATCGCGTCTGGCTGGTTATCTCGTTGCAGCTGACAGTGGACGGCGTGGTTACCTTGACTTATGGCTCAATGTTCTTGTTTTTGTGCTGGTACCATTGTTGTTGACCATCATAATCGGTAATTTGATTGTTGGCCTGACGGTCTCTGTTATTGTCTGGGGTATTTACTTTCTAATCCGCAGAATTGTACGCAGAACGACGCATTACACTCCTCCTGCTCCAATCGAGGCATTAAAAGCAGATGCTGTGCTGCCCGCCGATCTAATGAGTCGTGCGAAGTCAGGCGGTTTCTGGTTTGCAACACTATTCGCGCTGATCTGGCTTGTTGTTGATCTAATTTTTTTCTTTTCCGGATCATTGCCAACCCTTCTATTAATATGGGTCGTTGCGCGTACGCTCCTTTTACCCGTTGCAGGCTATTTTCTAGGCCAGCTTGGTGGCACACTTGCGTTACGTCGTACGTTAGCAGCACCTTCTAAGGCTAATGGAATTGATGAGGTCACGAACGAATCGAATAGCACGAAGGTTCGAGTGAGCAAGAGGCGACAATTACGTGCCTTGTCGGCTAGCCGTGCCAATGAAGAGGCGAAGGATCTCGTTCCTAACGATCTACCTTTCCGCAGTAGTGGTGCTCAACGTTTTTATATGATCCTGCTGGCGGCGTTTGTGCTGTTCTATCCCGCAATTGATCCCTTGTTGTTCGGTTATGGTACTAATGGTCGTCTTTCGGGCTATGGAGATGCAGGTTACTATATTATTCTTGCGCTTGGACTGAATATTGTAGTTGGATTTGCGGGTCTGTTGGACCTGGGGTATGTGGCTTTCTTTGCAATTGGTTCCTATGCCTGGGGTATGATAGGATCACCCCAATTCCAATACTTAACTGGCATTATCGTGAATCCACAGGTGTGGCCCTGGTTTTTCTGGCCGATGTTGTTGGGCGGTGCGCTTATAGCTGCGCTCTGGGGTGTCGTCCTGGGTGCTCCAACCTTGCGTTTGCGTGGTGACTATCTGGCGATTGTGACTCTGGGTTTTGGCGAAATTGTGCCGATCATCTTCCTGGAATTGGACAAATATACCAATGGTACCAATGGTCTTGTTGGCGTCTATTCGCCGAAGTTTCCAGGTGTCTCCAACTGGAGTAGTTTCACGGCTATTCCCTATTACTATCTGATTCTGGTATTGATTGGCGTATTAATTTTCGTCAACATCCGTTTGCGTGACTCGCGTCTAGGTCGTGCCTGGGTCGCTATCCGTGAGGATGAAATTGCGGCCTCCTCTTCAGGTATTAACCTCTCTCGCACTAAACTGTTTGCCTTTGGCGCAGGTGCTTTTTTCTCAGGTGTCGCCGGCGTCTATCACGCGGCAAAATTGGGTGGTGTGACACCAGATGATTTTAGCTACTCAGACTCGGTCATCTACCTTGCAATGGTGGTTATTGGAGGACTGGGCAGTATTCCAGGGGTGATTGTGGGGGCCCTTGTTGTCTATTCCATCAATCTGTTCGTGCTGGCCCAGCTTGATACCCTTGCCTCTGATCCGACTAACCCTCTACACATCATAACACAAGTTTTTCCAGGTTTCACCTTCGACAATATTCGTAACCTCATCTTTGGTTCTATTCTGGTAATAGTGATGATCTTCCGTCCTGAAGGTCTGATTCCAAGCGCTCGTAGAAGACGTGAATTGCATCATGCCGAAGTAGAGGCTCCCGAAGAGGGTTCATTGGATGTGCCACCTGGAGCGCCAGGCTTCGAGTCTGAGATTCGCGTTGATTAATCTGAAAGCAAGGGAGAGGAGAAACCTATGAGTGTGGAGCACAGAAGTCAGCCGGAAGCAGTTGGCACAGGTACTGGTCCTTTGCTGGAACTGAGCGGGGTCACCAAGCGTTTCGGCGGTCTGGTGGCCGTTCAGGATGTAAACCTGGTGATTAATCCCAGAGAGATTATCAGCGTCATTGGTCCAAATGGCGCGGGCAAGACTACCGTTTTTAATCTTATTACAGGCATCTATAAACCTACATCAGGTGATATTCGCCTGGAGGGCCATTCGATTGCTGGATGAGTCCGGATCAGATTGTAACACGCGGTATCACACGTACCTTTCAAAACATTCGCCTCTTCAATAATATGACGGTGCTTGAGAATGTGCTGGTCGGACAACATACGCAGCTTAAAGCAGGTCTACTCGGATCGCTCTTTCGTCCACCAAGTGTGGTACGTGAAGAGGCGAATGCACGCACACGAGCATTGGAACTGCTTGGCTTCTTTGGTACATCACTGATCGAACGTCAGGATGAGTATGTCATCAATCTCTCGTATGCTGACCGTCGCCGCATCGAAGTTGCCCGTGCCCTCGCCGCCAAACCCAAACTGCTTCTATTAGATGAGCCAACCGCTGGTATGAACGAAGTGGAAACGCTGGATGCCGTTAAGTATATTCGCCGCCTCCGTGACGAGCTTGGCCTCACTATTTTGCTGATTGAGCATAAGCTTGCTGTCACGATGGGAATGTCGGATCGCATCGCCGTGCTTGACTATGGGCGCAAAATTGTGGAGGACTTACCAGAGGTTGTACGTAACGATGAACGTGTCATCGCAGCGTATCTGGGCAAGCCAGTGCAGAGAGACAAGGGAGACGAGAATGCTTCCGCATAAACATAGGGGATGGCACCAGAGGTATCCTGGTATTCATGAGGTGATAGCATGCTGAAACTAATAAATGTAAACAGCTATTATGGGCCGAGCCATGTGCTGCAAGATATCACGCTTGAGGTAAACAAAGGTGAGATCGTCTGCCTGCTGGGAGCGAATGCGGCAGGCAAGACTACGACTATGAAAACGATCTTTGGCCTGATCCATCCCAAGGCCGGCTCGATCCTTTTTGAGGATCAGCATATTGAAAATAAGCTGACGGGCGATATTGTGACATCCGGTCTTGCTCTGGTGCCGGAGGCGCGGCGTATTTTCTCACGTATGAGTGTGCTTGAGAACCTGGAAATGGGTGCATTTAGCCGCAAGAATAGGGCCGAGGTCAAGGCCGACATAGAGCATGTCTGTGAGGTTTTCCCGCGTATCAGGGAACGCTTAAAGCAGATTGCAGGCACCATGTCTGGTGGCGAACAGCAAATGCTGGCAATGGGCCGAGCCTTGATGTCACGCCCTCGTATGATCTGCATGGACGAGCCATCTATGGGCCTTTCGCCCATCCTTGTTGAGACGGTCTTCAACACGATTCTTCAGATTCGGAAAGAAGGCATGACCATCTTCCTGGTGGAGCAAAATGCGTCTATGGCCCTGAGTCTGGCCGATCGCGGCTATGTCTTACAAACGGGCAAAATCGTTTTGAGCGATACTGCCCCTAATCTCTTGACCAATGATCTCGTTCGCCAGGCCTATCTGGGCGGCGCGTAACAATATAAAACGATAAGAACAATTACACGGGCTTGTTCCACTTCGTTTCACCGCGCCCCTACATTTTACCTCTTTTTCATTCTATGCCATTGTAGGGGCGCGGTGAAACGAAGTGGAACAAGCCCGTGTTGCCTATTGTCACTTCCCCTACGCCTCATCATACGTTAATCCTGGTCTAATTTATGATGCAACTCGTTGATGCGTTCAATAACCTCCTGCAACGTTGTCACATCAAGATCCTCCATATCTTCGCGCAACGTCTCCAGGCGCTCTAACAATTCCATATCCTCAAATTCTTCCTCGTCATCTTCAGATTTGTGACCCTGTTTCCCTTTTGTATCTGCTTTACTCATGAGATGTACCCTTTCCGCTATGTAATACTGTTATCTATGTATTTTACGTGAAATTGCTAATACAGAAAAGATGTATTAGCATCTTGATAGGTCCAGCCAGCCTGCGTATCATTGCCCTTATCCACCAGAATGGGAGATCCCTGCACACTGCCCTGGTCATCGATTGCCACGGTATAGAGTCCCGGACCGGAAGATAACACTTTGCCTTGCCATTGTAAACGATTATGTGTCAGAAAGAGAAAATGGCGACTGTCACTAGCCCATATGTTGTTCTCGGCTGGTTGCAGCAACGTACTGACCGTCGGAACGAAAGGAAAGCCTGTTGTTGATGAAGTGTTGTTATCCTGTAAGATTACCATTTGTCGTTGTTGTGCAGGCTGTACCATGACCATGGTATGTAAACCATCGAGCAATAAAAATTGGCTGTCAGGTGACCAATAAGGAATACTCTCTTCATTGAGTGGAAATGTGAATGTAGTGTGCGTGCTAATATTGAGCAATGTATCGCTTGTTCCAGTGCTATAGAGGATGGAATTACCATCTGGCGACCATGCAAATTGCGTGCAGGCGCAGGTTGCCAGCGTGGTTGTGTGACCATCCATCGTGCTCAGTGTGAGTTGTACCTGTAATACATCTGCATGCGCCTTTGTTTGTCCCGGAACCTGGAGCGCATAAAGGATATGTGTATCCTGGTGAGCCGGTTGCCATAGGACGCGCTCTAACGATGCCGGGAGTGGATGGCCTGGGAGTGGGTTTGGTACAAGAAAATGTTGTTGGGTACCTGTGAGTGTTGTGGTAAAGATACCAGAGTTGGAAATTGCAGCCAATGTCTGTTTGTTATAAGAAAAAGAGGGTATCGTATAGGTGGGTGGTAGTAGTTTAGCTGCGATGCCGCCGGGCTGATCATTTTGTGCGACAATCCAGCTAGCTTCAGAGGGATTAGCTGGATTCGCCTTTCCGGTCTGTCGATAGATCAGGCGCGTCCCGCTTGCATTCCAGATGGCGTTGCTATAGCGTAGATCGGGGCTGGAAAACGTGGTAGGGATGGGAGTGCCGCCGTCAATCCCAAGCGAGTTTATGGTACTCTGTATATCCTCTACCTGTCCATTGATCGGATTACTGCCCAGGTGTTTCGCCGCAGGGGTGGTGGCGAAGGTATCATCAAGGGTCCGGAAGGCAAGAAAGTGGTGCGTTGGTGACCAGTTGTATCCCACGACTGGTGGGCCAGAGGAGACGATAGCGAGGGCATTGGCTCCATCGGGATCAATGGTCCAGAGTTGGCCGTTGCGCAGGAACGCGATCTCATTGCTACCAGAATGACCCGGACTGCATGCGGCGAGTGTTATGAGTAGCGTTAAGAATAAAAGAAGAATCCGTCTCACTTTCATATGGTGTAGTATAGCGTTGTCTGGTTCAGTGGTCAAGCTTGAAGATGCGCTAAGATTTTGTCGAATACCTGTTGTGTGATATGCTATTCCATGTTCAACTTACAGCTAGAGAGAAAGCACCACCAATCCATGAAAGCGCTCAAATGGTCCCTGACGGAAGCCCGAGAGGGACGCAAATATTATATCCTTGATACCCTTCTGGGGGTAGTCGCGCCATTGTGCGTGACAGCTTTCATCTACCTGTTCCATTTGTACCCTGAGATACCCGATATATCTATCATCTATCTGTTAGCTGTATTAGGGCTTGCCAGCACACGCGGACGCTATAGTGCCATCCTGGCCTCACTTATCGCGTTCTTTTCCTTCGACTTTTTCCTCGTGCCACCGCTTTATATGTTTACGATTGGCAAATTAGAGGAATGGGTGGCCCTTTTTATCTTTCTATTGACGGCAGTGACCACAGGACAACTTGCATCCGCGCTCCGTCATCGTGCTGAGCAGGCGAGCCAGCGCGAGAGCGAGACACGTGCGCTCTACGATTTGTTAAGTGCAACGGCACGTGAGGAGAACCTGGAACTGCAATTGGCGATCGTAGCTCGCGCCATTGTAAAGAATTTCGCATTTGCAGGTATTCGCAATTGTACGATTCTCCTGCCAGGCGAGGATGGGAAGATGTCGTTGCATGCAGATGCGTATCCGACCGCTGCATCGGGACAACTTATGCCCGATGAAGAACAGACTGCACTTGCCGTTATGCATGAGGGAAAAATAGTGGATCTCTACACATCATCGGGTTCTTCAGGAAAGCAACTGGTAGAGCATTGGTTCAGACGTGCGATGTCGGCAAAACATCCAGGGCGTCTTTATGTACGTATGTTTCCTTTACAGATGGGGCAGAAGGTTGTTGGGGTGATGAAGTTGCAGATGGAAGATAATCCAGAGCGTTTTATGTTGAATCGCGAAGAGGGGATGGAGAAATTACATATCAATCCGCAAGCCACCTTTTTCTGGACATTTCTGGATCAGGCGACAGCCGTCATTGAGCGTGCGCGTCTGCGTCGTGAAAGTCTGCGTATAGAACTATTGCAGCGCACCGATGCGCTCCGTTCAGCGTTACTCTCTTCGGTCTCGCATGATTTGCGTACGCCACTATCGTCTATTAAGGCGGCAGCTAGTAGTTTGCTGCAAGAAGATGTACAATGGAACGAGGAAGAGCGCAAGAGTTTTGCACTTTCTATTGAACGCGAGTCCGACCGCCTCAACCGACTGGTGGGCAATCTGCTGGACATGACGCGTATCGAAGGTGGGGCGCTCAAACCGGAAAAAGAATGGTATCCTATCGATGAACTCATTCACGATGTCGTGGGACACATGCAGTTTTTATTGCAGGGACGTGAGGTCCAGACCCACATTCCCGATGATCTGCCACCGGTTGGCCTGGATTACTTGCAGATGGGCCAGGTACTGACGAATTTGCTGGAGAATGCGGCTCGTTATACTCCTCCCTCTTCACCAATTGAGATCACTGCTGAGGTAGTTGATGGAGAGATGATGGTAAGTATTGCAGATCGCGGGCCAGGGATTCCGCAGTATGATCTGGAGCGCGTGTTTGATAAGTTTTATCGCGTGCTGAGTACGGCACGAAAAAAGAAAGTGACAGGCTCAGGTCTGGGCCTTGCGGTATGCCTGGGTCTGGTAGAAGCACATGGTGGGCGCATCTGGGCCGAAAATCGCCCCGATGGTGGAGCCGTTTTTCGCTTTACTTTGCCGCTTGCAGAATTATAGAAGGAAAGGTGAAAGGAAAAGATGAGTAAAAGCGGCGCTCGTATCCTCGTGGTGGATGATGAGATTGAGATTATGCGTGCATTGCAACGTAGCCTGACGGCCCACGGCTATGAGGTGTTCACTGCTGGCAGCGGTGAAGAGGCGATAGAAGAGATTGCCCATCACCGACCGGATCTGATCCTGTTGGATCTTGGTTTGCCGGGGATGAGCGGACTGGATGTCTGTAAACATGTGCGTGCTCAATCAAGTTTGCCCATTATTGTCTTGTCAGTCAAAGATACCGAGCGTGATAAAGTCCTGGCCCTTGATCTGGGGGCCGATGACTATGTTTCGAAACCATTTGGGATGAACGAAGTGCTGGCCCGTGTACGTGTGGCATTGCGTCACACCGCTCAAGTCCAGTCTGGCACTGAGCCACGCTTTATCGCTGGCCCGCTTTCCGTTGATTTTGCGCAACGGCAGGTGTTTGTAAATGAGCAGGAAGTAAAATTAACCCCGACCGAGTATGATCTCTTGAAAGCATTGATCAAGAACAATGGAAAGATCATGACGCGCCAGATGCTCCTGTCGCAGGTGTGGGGCACGGGATACGGAACCGAGGCACATTATTTACATGTGTACATCGGTCAATTACGGCGTAAGATCGAACCTGATCCTGCTCATCCGCGCTTTATCCTCACCATCTCTGGTGTCGGATATCGTTTTAACAGCGAAGAGCAGGAAAACGGGTAGGGGGTCCGTTTTCCCCGACGAACCCCATGTATTCCTATTACCAACGTTTCAACAAGTGAGCTACCTTGCCGTCCGGTGTGAGTTCATAACGTACGCGGTCGGGATTGATATCCTTGAAGCGTTCACTATCCTCAACCGAGACGACGGTATCGCGTGGGTGCACCATTTGCCAGACCTGGTTGATAAGATCGGGGTTGCCCTGGAGATAGAGGTAGTGGCGACTGGGAACGTTATGTTTCATTGCCAATGCTTCAGCTCTCCCAAAGTTCTCCTTCGCCTTCTGGTCATCCAGGTAGGGATCAACGATTTCCAGCATGCGTGGCGTGGTAGGGTTAGTAGGATGTGGAGCAATATAGACGAACATAGCTGGTCGTTGTTGGTCTGCATTATTCACGGTCGCACGAATGATCGCATCATTATGCTTATTGTCTGGCAGCAGAACCGCTAATACAGAATTGGGCAGACGATCTTCCAGACTCGTCATGACGATAGGCACAGACACGTGTCCTGCTTTACTGGCACGCACATGATTGAAGTAGGCAATTCCCATCCCCAGCAGAGCCACACTCCCACCGAAGCCAGTTGCTAGAGGCTTGGTAACAAGATTGACGCTCCAGGCCAGGGCAACCAGAAAAGTTGTAAGTATTCCCAGAAAGAATTTGATCTTGAACCACAGGGTTTTCGCTTCCATATTAGAGGCATCAGCGTGTCCTGGTTTGGAAAAGGCGCTGGATGTATTGCCATCTGAAATTTGCAGATCATGTGGTGTCGTGATCTCATGCTGGAGATCGTCGATTTGTCGTTGACCATTGGTGCCATTTGTGGAACTCTGTGCTGGAAACGTCTGTGCATTGGCATGATCCAGTGACAGGGATGCTGTATGTGTCGGTGCTGTTTTTGACTTACGCCATTCACGAGCACGCACAACATCCAGGCCCAGGCAGGTCAGGGTGAATGCACCGAGCAGACCAAAGGCGTACATGTCTCCCAATAGATCAATTCTGCCTCCCACGGCCAGCAGTATTATGATAGGGATGCCAGTTGCCAGTGCTATAGAATAATGAGGAGTATCGCGCAACTTATTGCGTTTTAGAATAACCTCAGGCAAGAAACCCATCCGTGAGAGTGCTATAAAGACGTGATAGGCACCGATGATGGCGGTATTGCTGGCAAAGACAAGCAGTGCACTGGCACTGATCGCCACCTCGGTCTGTAGAAAGAGTCCGCCCCAGTGACCACCAAGCAACGAGATAAGCTGAGTCGAGAGGGTAGCATTTTGAGCGTCTGTTGGCAGAAGAAGCGTTGAGAACATTGTCAGAAGCGGGCTTGTAATACCAACTGTGAGTACTACAAGCAAAAGAGCAATACCAGCCACTCTTTTATGCGGCTGCTTCATGACTGGAGAGAGCTGAGAGATACTCTCCAGTCCTGAGAAGGCGAGGAAGGCTCCTGCAAAGCCTGTAAGAAACGTTGCCACGGTCAAAGGATGATTAGCAAACATCTGTGGGATTAATGCCAGGAACTCGCTAAATGAGATATGTGTGAAAATAGTGAAGAGGATAGCCAGGTCGCTAATAAATGCGATGATAGCCCCAACCAGGCTGACCTTTGCGCTTTCACTGATACCAACCCAGTTCAAAATGCCCAGAAGGATGAGAATACCAATCGTGACTGTCAGAGCTATAGGGATTGGGCCAATCGCGGGGAAAATCACGCTGAAGTAGAGTATCCCTGATAGGCAACTGATGGCGGCTGTAAGAAAGTAGTCTACCAGGATAAACATACCACCCAGCGCACCAAACCAGGGATTGATGGCTTGAGCTGCAACGGTAACAACGCCACCGCCCTGTGGAAAACGATGCGTGACTTCAGCGTATTTTAACGTCAGTAGCACAAAGACCGACATCGTTAAAAATACAAAAAAACCTGCAAGTGAGCCAATGCTGGAATTCTGGTAGAGAATGCCGGGAACGTAATAGACCGATGTGCCAATATCGGCAAAGACAACCGCCCAACAAAGAATAGGACCAAGCATACCCTTATTGGAAGCGTGTTCACCCTCCGGGGCATCATGCAATGTTTCTTGGGCCACAAATTCCTGTGCCATCTAATCTCATCATCCTTTGAGCAGAGAAGCAGATGCTCTCTATACCAACGGTCAGCACCCACCTTGCCAGTGTTTCAAAAGCAGGATAGGATTGCTACATAGTGTAGCACAATAATCTGTATCGAGGCAAAATCTTGAGCAATTTTTTAGGCATTTATGTGTATATTTTCAAAAAAATTTAGCGTTTATTGCAAAATCTTGATATTATTTTGAGCATTGTTCAGCTTTTCACGAGCGATTTTTGAGCTTTTTGCTACCTTGCTTAGGAAAATGGGGTGATGATCTTTTGTTCTCAGGATAGAGAATATGCGACAATGAGAAGAGCTATCGAGGTTTTTTTGAGCACCGAGAAAAAAAAGATATATGAGTCAACAATCACCAGAAAAGCCTGTACGCGAGGATGGGCGTCCTGATCCTGAGACATTGCTAAAGCGCTACCGTTTGCGTGATAATGATCTGGAGGAAGATGCCTCCACAACATCGGTAAAAAGGGGCGGAGGGACACAGTTACGCCCTGGTCGACTGCGCGTCTATCTTGGCTCAGCGGCAGGTGTGGGCAAAACATACGCGATGCTTAACGAAGGAAAACGGCGTAAAGAACGCGATACCGATGTCGTTGTCGGCTATGTGGAGACGCATAAGCGCACACAGACGGAAGCACAGCTAGAAGGTTTAGACGTGCTTCCACGCAAAAAAATTAGCTATCGGGGTGTGACGCTTGAGGAGATGGACACCGATGCTATTATTGCTCGTCATCCGCAAGTTGTGCTGATCGACGAGCTGGCGCACACGAATGTAGTCGGTTCAAAGCATCATAAACGGTACCAGGATGTATTTGAAGTGCTCGATGCAGGTATTGATGTGATTACGACGCTTAATGTACAACACCTGGAGAGCCTCAACGATCTGGTTGAGAGCATTACGGGTGTGCGTGTTCGTGAGACCTTGCCCGACCGCATTCTGGACGAGGCCGATGAGGTCGAATTGATTGATATCTCCCCCAGTGCGCTGCGTCAGCGTATGAAGCATGGTAATATTTATCCAGCTGAGCGCATTGAGCCAGCATTAAATAACTTCTTCCGCGAAGGGAATCTAACGGCCTTGCGCGAACTTGCTCTACGACGTACCGCCGAGAAGGCTGAATCGCAACTGCACCAATATATGAACGAGCACGAGATCACAACTCAATGGTCTACATCTGAACATGTGCTGGTCGGTTTCGATTCCCGTCCTCAGAGCCTCTCCATTATCCGTGATGCCTGGCGCCTGTCTCATGGACTCCATGCCGACCTCATCGCAATCTATATCGAGTTAGAGGGCTATCAAGCATTTATGCGCAAGATCATGGGCTTCCTAAAATATGGCAAGAATGTTGGCAAACGGCGCGAGGAGGCGGAACGCCGTTTAGAGGAACACGCCCTGCTTGCTGAAGATCTGGGTGCTGAGGTGATACGCAGAAAGAGCCGCAGCATCGCGCATACCCTGGCAGAGGTGGCTCAGCAACGCCATGTAACAGAGATCGTTGTGGGGCAACCAGCCCATACGCACCTGGAGGAGATCCTCTATGGGTCGGTCATCAATCAGTTGTTGCGCTTAAAGTCTGATGTTGATATTCATCTTGTGCCACAGAATAGAAAGAATAAGCGTGAAATGTAGGGGCGCGGTTCACAAGCCCACATTGGCCCACGTAAAATATCCCCACTTCTGTTATCATTGACCCAGAAGGCAAATGCTTCCAGATGCTTTGTGCTCTTTAATAGGCTTTAGGATGGAGATATGACCAATGGCGCTGGCAGATGATCAACAGGCTCAGACCACAGATAATCAACCGACCGATAATGTTGTAGTAGCAGGCAAACGCTCACCGCTGGTAACGATCGTCGCGCTCTTTTATATTCTACTCTGGAGTTCGGCCTTCATCGCTACGAAGATCGGTGTCACGCATAGCCCGCCTCTAACGCTCCTCTCTGTACGATTTCTCAGTGCTGCTCTGCTTATGGGTCTGCTGGCATGGGGAAAGAAGTTACCTCTACCACGTGGATGGTCGGCATGGGGTCGTCTGGCGCTTTTCGGGCTATTAAATTCCGCATTGTATTTAGGTTTCAATTATGAGGCACTCCGTTATCTCTCGGCGGGCATGGCTGCGATCATTTCGGCAACAAACCCACTCATACTGACCCTTGTTGCGCCATTTGTTTTGCGTGAACGCTTGACTGTGTGGCGGATGCTTGGACTCGTCCTGGGCTTCGGTGGGGTGCTTTTTGTCATGAGCGCACGGCTCAATTCCAGTAGTCATCTCGACACCGCTGGTGGTATGCTTGTATCATTTCTCGGTGTTATTGGCCTGGTTGGTGCCACGTTATTCTACAAGCGCTATCCTCCTCGTGAGCATGCGTTTGTTGTGAACACAGTACAGTTGGGTACTGCTGGTCTCGTCCTGCTCTTGCCCGCGCTCCTCATTGAGCATCCAGAGCAGGTACGTATTGATGCACCCCTGGCGTGGTCATTTCTTTATCTGGTACTGGTCATAAGCATTGGAGCCTCACTCCTGTGGTTCTGGCTACTAAAACGAGGCGAAGCAAGCTCAGTCAGTGCCTATTATTTTCTTACGCCCATCGCTGGTCTTGCCCTGGCAGCCCTCCTATTAGCCGAACCATTTGGGCTACGAGATATACTTGGGCTTGTTGCGGTCGCTGCTGGTATCGCTTTAATTAATCGCCCCATGACCTCCAAGCCTTTTGAACGGCTACTCCATAGGAAGAAGTAGCCCTGATTTACTGAATTCTGCTCTTGCGTTTTCTCATTTGAGGCTGTAGAATCAAAGAGGTTCCACACGTTGCTGGTACCGTGGGATCTTGCCTGGATCGCTGTCACATCCTCTTAAGACTCCATGTTGCCAACTCCCCAAGAAAGGTAGCACAAAACCGAATGACCATGACTACTCAAGCACGTACAATTGGTGAATTGCGTGAAAGTGGATATAAAGTGCTCTCTGTCAAAGAAGAGATGCGCAAGAATTTGATTCAGAAGATTCGTAATAGTGAAAATCTGTTCCCTGGTATTATCGGCTATGAAGAAACAGTAATTCCTCAGATCGAGAACGCCATTCTTTCAGGGCAGGATCTCATCTTTCTTGGCGAACGTGGACAGGCAAAGACACGTATGGCGCGTAGCCTCGTCAATCTGCTCGATGAGGTGGTGCCCATGATTGCTGGCTGTGAGATTAACGATGACCCTTACGAACCCATCTGCCGCGCCTGTCAGGACAAGGTCGCGGAGCATGGTGACGCCGTAGAGATTGCCTGGCTTCCACGTGATCGCCGCTATGGTGAGAAGCTTGCAACACCCGATATCACGATCTCCGACCTTGTCGGTGAGGTCGACCCGGTGCGCGTGGCGGAAGGGCGTTATCTTTCCGATGAATTGACGATCCACTACGGAATGATTCCTCGCACAAACCGTGGTATCTTTTGTATTAATGAATTGCCCGACCTCGCCGAGCGTATTCAGGTTGGTCTGCTCAATATCATGGAAGAGCGCGATGTGCAGATCCGTGGCTACAAGATTCGTTTGCCATTGGATGTGTACGTGGTTGCCAGCGCAAACCCTGAAGATTATACCAATCGTGGTCGCATCATCACTCCTCTCAAGGATCGCGTCGGTTCGCAGATCCGCACGCACTATCCCAATGATGTGGAGCATGAGATTCAGATTATGGAGGCCGAGAGCAATCACTACGCAACTGAGGGGATGGACACCATCGTTCCGCAGTTTATGAAGGAAGTGATCGCTGAAGTGACGCAACTGGCACGCCGCAGCAATGATATCAGTCAGCGGTCCGGCGTGAGCGTGCGCGTCTCGGTCGCGAACTTTGAGAATGTTTTGAGCAATGCCACACGTAGAGCACTACGCCTCAAAGAGCGTGCCGTTGCTCCCCGCGTGAGCGATCTCTCCGCGATCATCGCCTCGACTACGGGCAAGATTGAGCTTGATGCCGTGGGCGATGTGAAAGAAGATCGTGTGGTGCAGAAACTGGTTAACGCCGCTATACTCAGGGTCTTTGGTGAGTACTTTGAGCAGCGCGAGTTTGATCAACTGGTGGCAGGTTTTGAGCGCGGACTGAGCGTCCAGGTAGGCGATGACATGTCTTCTATGGAATATGTCAATCAGCTCTCGAAGGTAGGAGGTCTGAGCAAGGCCATCGATAAGCTCAATGGCCGTGGCAATCCCGCCACCATTGCCTCCTCCATCGAGTTCATTCTCGAAGGTCTGCACCTGAACCGTCGTCTCAATAAGGAAGATGTTCACGGTAAGGTACGCTATCGCCGCTAAGTTGGCGAAGGGCACGCGAGTAGAGTGCCACGGCACACATCAATAAGGAACACCCAAATATGTTCGAACGCTTTTATAAAAATCGCTACGGGTATTCACGCTGGGATGGGACGCAACGTATTGAAGGTCTGGACGCAGACGATATCCTCAAAGCCCTTTCCGATGATTACCTGGAGAATGGCAACCTGCAGCAGGCGCTCAAGCGTTTAATGCAGGATGGCGTTCGTGGTGAGGATGGTCAGCGTGCGATGGGCCTGCGTGAGATGATGGAGCGGATGCGCAATACGCGCAACGAACAACTCAATCGTTACAATATGGCTTCCGGCGTTATGGATGACTTGCGCGAAAAGCTTGAGGAGATCAAGCGCCTTGAGCGCGAAGGCATTCAAGAGCGCCTGGATAATAAAGGCAATGACCAGCAAGATCAGCAAGGCCAATCAGGGCAGCAGGGCCAACCAGGGCAGCAGTCTCAGGAAGGCCCACAAGGAAGCCAGTCACAAGTTGGCAACCAACCCGATCAGGAGGGTCAGTCTGGACAATCTGGTCAAAGTGGAGAAGGTGGGCAGGGCGATGGACTTTCACCTGAGCAGAAGCAACGCATGCTGGAGATGATCGCGAAACGTAAACAGGACTACCTGGACAAGTTGCCGGGTGATATTCCTGGTCAGATCAAAGGTCTCTCCGAATATGATTTCATGGATGATGAGGCACGCGAGAAGTTTAATGAGCTGATGCAGGGTCTGCAACAGCAAATGATGCAGCAATTTTTCCAGGGCATGCAGCAATCGTTGCAGAACATGTCTCCTGAAGATATTGCAAACTTGCGCGAGATGATCCGTGACTTAAATAAGATGCTGCGCGAACGTCAAGAAGGACGCGAACCCGACTTTGACGCGTTTATGCAGAAGCATGGTCAATACTTCCCTGGCGTCAATTCTCTGGACGATCTGATTGAGCAGATGCGCCAGCAGCAGGCGGCGATGCAGGGAATTATGGACAACCTTTCACCTGAGCAGCGCGAGGAATTGCAGGAACTCATGGAGCAACTCATGGGTGATGATCGCATTCGCGTCGATATGATGGAACTGGCCCAAAATCTGGAGGCGGTCGCTCCTATGGAGGAGATGCGCACGCGTTTCCCCTTCCGTGGCGATGAGTCGATGCCACTGAACGAAGCGATGCGTATGATGGGTCGCCTGCAACAGATCGAGGGTCTGGAAGATCAGTTTCAGGAAGCGCGTCGCCTGGATAATATCGAGGCGATCGATAGTCAGAAGGTCAAAGAACTGCTCGGCGATGAGGAATACCAGTCGGTCGAGCAACTCAAAGAGCTGATGAAGATGCTTGAGGAGGCCGGCTACATCCAGAAGAAGGGCAATCGCTGGGAGTTGACCGCACGTGGTATCCGCAAGATCGGGCAGAAGGCACTACAAGACATCTTCAATAAAATGAAGCGTGACGGCTTTGGTCGTCATGTCAGCCCCTTCCGTGGTGTTGGCGGCGAGCGTACCGACGAAAGCAAGCCCTACCAGTTCGGCGATCCATTTATGCTTGATCTCGAACGAACGTTGATGAACGCTATTCATCGGCGTGGAACGGGCACGCCTGTCGCATTGGCAAAAGAGGATTTCGAGGTCTACCGCACCGAATTTACAACCCAATCGTCAACTGTTCTGATGATCGATATGAGCCTCAGCATGGTTTATAATGGTTGTCAGCAGGCGGCGAAAAAGGTAGCCGTAGCCCTGGAAAGCCTGATACGTTCTCAGTTTCCGCGCGACAATCTGTACATTGTTGGCTTCTCGTTTATCGCCCGTGAGTACAGGCCCGACGAGCTGATAGAGATGAGTCAGATGGATAATGATCGCGGCACCAACATGGCACACGGCTTGATGCTGGCACGCCAGCTCTTAGCGCGACATCGAGGTGTTAACAAGCAGATCATTATGATCACCGATGGCGGTCCCACCGTCTGGTATGAAGAGAAGTACGGCGGCTGGCAGTTTTCCTACCCCAGCCCCTTCGCTGAGCAACAAACGCTCCTCGAAGCGAAGCGCTGTACCCGTGATGGCATCACCATCAATACATTCATGCTCTACGATGATCAGTGGATGGTTGCTTTCGTCAATCAGATGGCCGAGGTCAATCATGGTCGCACGTTCTACGCAGATAAAGACAACTTAGGTGAATACTTGCTGGTTGATTATCTGAATAACAAGCGTAAGATTGTATCGTAGGAGCACGGGCTTATAAATCGCGCCCCTACACCAGTATATTCAGCGTTTATATGACCTGGATTTACCTTCAATGCACTGGTGTAGGGGCGCGATTTATAAGCCCGTCCGCTCCCCATACGCTCGTCTGCTAAATACGTATAATGTGGTATGGAAAGGATCTCGTATGTCAAATCGTCCCACTCTGGCAATGAAGGTAACAGATCTTCCCACAACCATCAAATTCTGCATTGAGAAGCTTGGTTTCACCATGGTCGACCATCTACCTTATGCAGATATCGCCCATGTCCTCGACCCAGATAATGACCTGCTGCTGATCGTTGGCCCTCAGGCAAAGGATATTCCCCAATATCTGGACCCACCACGCTTTACCTTCAAGCCTGGTGATACTATGAGTTTTTGGGGGAATGATCTTGAGGCCCAACATGAAGCTTTTAGCGCAAAGGGCATCGATGGTGTACGTATCGAAGAGGAATGGTTAGGGGATCGCAAGTTGAGCGTGCAGGGTCCTGATGGCTATATCTTTGCATTTATCAAGAGAGCACAACATACACCTGAAGAAGTGCTGACCGAATATGAAAAAGCTCCGCAAAAACTGGAGATGGCACTGGCAGGGCTTCCAGAAAGCGCTCTTGATCTCTCAATCGCAGCAGGGCAATGGTCTATTCGCAAGATTGTTCATCATCTTGCTGAGAGCGAAACGCTCTTTATATTGCAGATCAAAACCGCTCTGGCCGCTTCTGGCGCTGTGTACATCCGCAATCCCTATGACCAGGAGACGTGGCCTGAGATGCTCGATTACGCTGGAAGAGCGATTGAGCCATCTGTTGCATTAGTGAAAGCTGTTCATGCTCATGTTGTCCAATTGGTGCAGCATATACCCGATTATTGGGAACGCTATGCCATTGTAAAAGCTATCGATGCGACCGATGAAGGACAGAAGAATACAGTAGGCCGTTGGCTTGAAACAATGGCCCGGCATCTATGGGAACACTGTGAAGAGATTCGTGAAATCCGGCGTATACACAGCATCTAAAATCACATCATTCCCAATGGTGTACGGGTACCATTTATAATCCCGCGTTGCTCCAATATCGAATCTTGACAGAATAATAGGAACGGTGGACATGGTGGAAGATTTATCAAACAACTTTTATACTGGCTTGAAGCAACTCAATCTGGCATTAAGCGACCAGCAGCTTGCACAATTCTTACTTTACCAACAAGAACTGCTAGACTGGAATACGCGCTTTAATTTAACGGCAATAAAAGATCCAGAGGAAGTCCAGATAAAACACTTCCTCGACTCGTTGTCGCTCCTGGCTGTATATGACGGACCACAAACGCGCCTGCTCGACATTGGTTCGGGTGCAGGCTTTCCAGGACTGGCCTTGAAAATAGCACGTCCGGAGTGGGATGTCACGCTTCTGGAGGCGACCGGCAAGAAGGTGACGTTCTTGCGCCATATCATTGAGACGTTGCAGCTTGAGGGTATCGTAGCGGTGCAGGGGCGTGCAGAGGAGTTGGCTCATCAGGAAGCATACCGTGCAAAGTTCGATCTGGTAACGGCACGTGCGGTGGCCTCGCTCTCTGCATTGCTGGAGTATAGCGCTCCTTATTGTCGTGTTGGTGGTTCCATCGTTCTGCCCAAAAAGGGCGATCTGGTAGATGAACTGGCACGTGGGAAACGGGCTGCAAATCAGGTGGGTGTTGTATTAAAGGCTGATGCTCCTGTGAAAGTGTCAGGATTAGATGATGGACGCCGCCTGCTCGTCTGGATGCAGCAAAAAGCATGTCCCGAGCAATATCCGCGCGTGGGGGCCGTGATGGCGAAGAAACCTCTGTAGGGGCCCGATTTATCGCGCCCGCGTGCCACCCACGCCCGCGTCGTGTTTGTATCCTACCGTATCGCCTCTGTTTTGCCGTATCTTGTGTTTCGATAAATATTGAATTTATCGAAAAAATAGTGTATAATTAGAAGGTCTCATAAACATGTTTATGGGGCTGCTCTTGAAGTTATGTTCCTGACATAAACTTGGCGGTTCACAAACATTTCCATCATTGAGAGCGTAATTTCCGCGATGGTCCTGTTTGTCTCCTCACTTATGTGCCCTCTTTCTCATTTTTTTAGATTATATAATGGAAGGCACGTTTGTTATTATGCGCAAGAAGTGTGTCTGGAGCGTCCTTCTAATCCCATCTCTCCATATAAACATGAGCTCTAGTCGAACTTAAATAGAGAAGCAAGCGGGCTTCAGGCCTGGCGCAGGAGGAGCGAGAAACTATGACCTATTCACACAGAAACCTTGCTACGGAGCAAAAAGAGGCGTGCCAGAAAGCGCAACAGATAACCGCCATATGTGAAGAACTTTCGATTTCACTTGATCCTATTGACTGGCAAGGTTCTGGAATGCGAGCATGGGTGTCTGTGGATACGATCAGGATAGCAGACCTTATGGATCTTCGTCAACTCGATAGCGCTTCTATCCTCCGCCGTGTGCAGATCAAGCTTCTTGAACAGGCAGCTATTGCAAGCATGCATACCCGTTCAGGACTTAAAGCCTTAATGTGGAGTCCGGTCGATGTGGTGCAACCACAGGAGTTTTTGAGCCTCTGGATCATCACGATGGAGAGTGATGAGCGGATCGCGATTGCAGAATACATCAAGGACGGGCGGCGTGTCTATGAACCCTACAAGCTTGATGTGAATGATAAACAGCAACTTGCAAAGCTTTTTGGGCCTATGCGCACAGGGGAATATCATCTTGGCGACACGGTCATTGTTGAAGAGCACCAGCGCAAGTGCACAGGCGAGATCATCTATATTCTTCCTCCTGGCAAGGTCGTGACGAATCGCAAGTCTCCGTCGAAGGGGTACCATACCATTTCCGGAAAGGCCTACACGAACGACGCCTCCGCAAGGTATATAGTTGATTGCCGCGATGGCTTTCCTCACGTGGTCAGTCAGTCGCAGGTGAGCGTCGAGACGGGTGATAGCGTCCCTCTTGCCACATCATAGGGATAGCTGAGACAAAAGATACGTTTCCCATCAACACACCTTACGTACAACGTAAGGTGTGTTTTTAACGGTAAGCCTTATCTTATCTCATTGCGTTTCTGGGATAGCGTGTATCATACTCTGGTGTGTTTAATACGTCCATCACCTGGATCGTTTTGCCGCGTTGAGGGCTGACCGAGATCATTGCGATTGGCGTCTCTATCAGTTCCTCCAGGCGTTTGAGGTATGCTTTGGCGGCAGGTGGCAGTTCGTCGTAATTGTAGATGCCTGCTGTACTGGTTTGCCAGCCATCGACTTCTTCATAGATAGGTTCGCAGGCTGCGAGATCACTGAGCGTAGCTGGGAGGGTGTGGATAGTTTCTCCATGGAGACTGTACGCGGTACAGATCTTGATTTTCGGGAAGGTATCAAGCACATCAAGTTTAGTGATGACGGCAACGTCCAGGCCATTGATCTGGGCAACGAAACGTCCTGCCACAGCATCGAACCAGCCACAATGCCGTTCGCGTCCATTAATGGAGCCGTATTCGTGTCCACGATCACGCATTTCATGGCCAATTTCGTCAAAGAGGCCAGTGGGCATAGGTCCACTACCAATGCGCGTAATATACGCTTTATAAACACCGACGACCCGATCGATAGAGCGTGGAGGCAGGCCCGCACCAACAGCAGCATTCGCCGCCATCGTCGATGATGATGTGACAAAAGGATAGGTGCCAAAGTCGATATCAAGAAGAGCTCCCTGAGCACCTTCTAACAGTACCGTTTTATGGTCGAAGAGAGCATTATGTAGCATCTTTTGCGTATCAGTGATATAAGAGCGCAAACGCAGGCCATAGCCGAAGTACTCACCATGGATTTCTTCGAGCGAGAGAGGGGGCTGACAGTAAATTTGGGTGATCATGCGATTCTTTTGCTGCAGAATAGTGGAAAGCTTGGAGCGAAACGTATCCACATCCAACAGATCGGCCATACGAATGCCTGTGCGGGCATGTTTATCGACATAGGCTGGACCAATGCCACGCTGAGCGCTATCAAGCTTATCAGCTCCCCGTGCCTCTTCCTCCATGCGATCAAGCAGAAAGTGATAAGGCATAACGACGTGCGCACGTTCGCTGATGTAGAGGCGTGACATATCTACGCCCTTCTCCTGCAAGGCTTCCATTTCGGCAATTAAGCCTTTGGGGTCGACTACAACGCCATTTCCAATAATGCATGTGGTGTCAGGGTAAAGAATGCCTGAGGGTACAAGACTGAATGAAAATTCGCCCTTTTCATGGACGACGCGATGTCCAGCGTTACTTCCACCCTGGTAGCGTACGACGAGGTCAGCTCGCATCGCAAGTTCGTCGATAATCTTCCCTTTTCCCTCATCTCCCCATTGTGCTCCGATAACTGCAACTACCACCATGATATATTCCTCTTTGCTTTCTAGGTTCTTCTCATGTGAGTACCATGACGTACGCCCGTGACACATTACCCCAAAAATTTGGGGGATGTCAATACTAAGGTTGCTGGATGTAGTTCAACAATAACTGATCTGTAATCTGCTCAATGGGTGCCCGGTCGTCTGTAAAGACTATGCCACCATTTGCGTGAGCTTCCGTGACGACAGGTAAAACTTCACTGGCTACCTGCCCTATGGTGGTGTTGGGTGAGAGTTGCGCGAGATTGTTACGGAACGTTTCTATTGAGGTTGGCTGCATTGTTGCCATGACCTCGGTGTTAAACGTGCCTGGAACATTGAATGTATAGACACTAGGAAAGACCGTCTTCAGCGTGTTCACAAATGCCTGCACCAGCCTGAAGTCATGAGTGGTATGTGCCGTGTTAAGAACAACCACTCCGGTTGGTGACAGGTGAGAACGAATCTGGCCGAAGAACTCGCGCGTCGTGAGCTGAAAAGGGATGTACGGTTGTTGAAAAGCATCAATGGCGACAACGTCATAATGTTCTTGCGTCGTAGCGAGGAATGCACGTCCGTCCTGGACGTAAACATGCAGGTTAGGTTCATTCATAGCGAAGTACTTGCGTCCTACGTTGACGATGGAGGGATCGATCTCTGCCCCGTCAATGGGTACAGGACCGTAGACCTGGGTGAACTGTCGTGCAATGGTTCCAGCCGCCAATCCAATAATGCCAACGCGATGGAGCTTCTGAGGGGTGAAGCCTGCATTAAAATAAGGAGCAGCCAGAAAATAATCCCAGTACCAGCCTGTCAGTACTTGATTACGGTCAGGGTAATAAATAGAATGAATAGCATCGCCCTCGTTCAAAACAAGTTGCCGCGTTCCATCAGGGAGCTGGGTAACCTGAATATAGTTATAGAGCGACTCCTGGTTGTAGATGAGATTTGGAATATTTTTGAGTGGTCCTAGTGGAAGAAGCAGAGCAACCAGGACGATGATAAAAGCCGGTCGCCAATATGGACGCAAGCTCCACAGTGAGCCAGCGAACAGCAGGACGCCAAGGATGAGAAAAGTACGTCTTACCCCAAAGGTCGGAATAAGCCACAAGACGGGCAGGAATGCGCCGAGAATACTGCCGGCTGTAGAGATAGCATAGAGAGAGCCGCTGGTACGTCCACTTTGTTCCACATGCTGCGTCATCAAGCGCACAGCGTAAGGTGACACAAGACCCAGCAGAGTGACTGGAACGGCAAACAGGAGCACAGTGCCAATCAGTGAACTAAGGAAAGCGCTAACCGATACCTGTGCTAGAGCTTGTACGGACCAGGAGAGTATTCCCTGGCTGACGAAAGGGATCAGCGATGTGGTGAGCGCGGCAGCCGCTGTGATAATGCAGAGTGCCTGTGTTGAGGGATAGCGATCGGCAAGACGACCACCAAGAAAATAGCCAATAGTGAGATAGATCAAGACGAGGCCAATAAGAACCGCCCAGATATACAGAGAGGTTCCAAAGTATGCTCCCAAAAGGCGTGAGGCACACATTTCAAGAGCAAGGCTCGTCATGCCGCTAATAAAGACCTGTACAATGAGAAAATATTTCACCCTTCCTCCATTCCACTATTGAGCAGTTGGTAGGAATTGGAACTTGACAAGCATGTTTACAAAGAATTGCTGTTTCACCGTATCGAACTGACCATTTTCTGTCGGTGCCTGCAATTCAATAATATAAGCTTTGCCCTGATAGACGGTTGCATACACTTCAACGTGTATAGACTGGTTCTGATTATCATTATAGTTCGTAGCTATAGCATACCACGGTGCGCCACCGATAGTCGCGTTTGCCGCTGGTGGTGGCGTAGGAGCCGCATAGCCCGGTTGAGTGCCAAATGTACTCTGGACATCGTTCATAAGGATGTTAGCAGGCGTATCGCCAGTCGCTCCAGGAGTTTTGAAGGATGCGTAAACGTTCGGCATTGCTGGATTAGTAAACTGAACGCCCTGGCTATTAGTGGCTGGTGTACCCTGCCAGGCAACGGGAAATTCAGTCGTAAAGCCATACTGATTACAATTCGTACCACACCATGCAAAACCAGCATCTGCCGCAGGTGTTGGGACAGGCGAAGGAGTTGGTAGCGGTGTTGCCGTTGGTGCGACGGTGGGTGCCACCGTTGGCGCAATGGTAGGTGCTACTGTCGGTATTGCTGCTGTTTTATTAGCGTCAGGGCGATTCAAGAGCGCCACAGTTGTAATACTGACCACTCCTAGCAAGACCACAACCAGAACGATACAGACGATCAGGATAATCTGATTGCCCTGTTTTTGTGGTGGGGAAGGAAACTGACCTTGCAGCCCATTATTATAGCCTTGCCCTGTCTGGAATGGATGCTGCGCGGGCATAGAACCTGCATAATTCCCCGTCTGGAATGGATGTGTAACGGGCGCTGCCTGGGGGCTAAATTGGCCTCGTGTGGGACCACCTGGTTGTGAATAGCCTGGCAGTAGCCCTGAATGTGGATGTTGTACAGGCGACATGGCTTCAGTTGCGTCATGATAAAAGCCCGTTTGTTGATAAGGATTAGCGGGTGCCAGAGGTGCGGAATTGGCAGGCGTCAAAGCGCCCGAAGGCACATGAGAGGATTGGGCTTGAGTGGGTGTAAATGTTCCTGGTTGATAGGTATTGGGTGGAGGGACAAAAGCCGTATTTGCCGAGTAAGCACCTGTACTGAGCAGCCCAGAGCGTGGCGAAGGAGTGTTCATTCCGTGATACCCTGGTGGTACTGCAATACTGGGAGTACCACATTGCCCACAAAATACTTCACCTTGCGTTACTTCATTACCACACGTTGGACATTTCATTCTTTGACCTCGTTGCTTACTGGATCCTGGATGTCGTTTGTGACCATCACATGCGTACACTATAGCTGATAACTCTGTTGGTGGCTAGTTTCAGTACCTCCAGGCGCATTAATCTGCCCACTCACGCCCTGAGATTGTACATGGGAAAGCTGAAAAGGTCAAGTGTTTTTGTTCTAGTGGTAGGTTTTTTTGCGTCCTACTGATGATCCCAATTGGTTACACAATCGCTTAGAGCTACCAATATTGGTGGCTCTAAGCGATTGTGTAACCAATTGGGATCTATATTTGACACATCATCAGGCGATGAATTGGCCAGGTTTGTACTTTACAGGGGATTCGAGATAAAGACCCTTGAACTCATCCTGGATGCCCGCGTTATGAACCTGGAGAGCTATGGGGCCAACGCGACCAGCTGTTTTATCCGTGAAAACGACGAGTTCGGTCATTTTACAGCTTGTTGCACCAGCGGCGAGTGGGCAGCAGGCCATCTTCGCTACTCCGGTTGCCTGGACGGCATCGATTTCGCATTGTGACCAATTGGTGTTGGAAAAGTGTGGGTTTGCCACGGTCTTGAAGAGGCCTTTACCGGCATTATTATGACCTGGTCGATAATCCCAACCATACGGGTAAGGCGGCTGAAACTGGATCGCGCTCAGAGCATCGCGAATTGGGTTCGTGGTCCCCCAGATGAGAACGGTGGGTTCGTGGGGAGCTCCCACGAGTGCGGCCTGCCGGACCTGGAAGATCCAGCGGAAGGTTCCAGCCTGTTGTTTATTGTAGTAGATCCATCCTCTCGCATTTCCTGTACTGTGCATGGCACCATTCTTGACGACCCACCCATTTGGATTGGAGTCAGTCCAGCCACTCAGATTTTTGCCGTTGAACATGGAGACGAGGTTGGGATCTCCAAAGGGGCCGGTAGTTGCTGCGTGAGCTGGGGATAATCCCTGCCCATTTATGAGCCAGAAAGAAAAAAGGAGGGAAAAAGCTACGAAGCCAGTTAGAGCAATGCTTACAAATTGCTTTTTGTGCATCTAGTATATACCTTTCATCCTTGAATAGTGAGAATGTTCTCACCAACGTTCTTGCAAAGAGCTTACATGCTCTTTGTTTACATGATCATTATTGTGCTGCGCACATAGATCAATAAACCGTCAGGTACTATTGACAATAATAACAGAATTGGAGTGTATTGTCAACTATATTGACAATACAACAAAAATAGGGCTTTCCCGTTTTAGCCCAAAATCTTTTACTCAGCAATTGATGATGGCTCACCTCTATCAATTTATTAAAGAGGCTTTAGCTTACAGGTAGTGTATTTTCCTGTCCTTGTTCTTGCTCAATATTAACTTTGCATAATCCTTGATGTTCATAATGGTGGTAGGCGATCATCGATGAGGAACCGTTGTGTGCCAGACTTTGAGGGGTAAAGTGAGCATCAAACGGGCCACAGATGATCAGCCAGAGCCAGGGGATGAGTTGTTCGCGGTTGACGCGACGCATATTCTCGCGGTCGGTGTGGCTCGCGCGTGCGAAGCCAGTGGGATGACTGTGATACACGCCGACGATCTCGTTGGGGTGAGCAAGTTCAGTCATGAGCAGTTCTTCTGGATCAAATTCAAAATAGACAGGTGAAGAGAACGTGTTACGCAAAGGATGAGCCTCTTTAACATACCAGTTGCCTTGTTGATCTTGAGTGCCTAACAGAACACCACAGGCTTCGATATGTGGTCGTTGGGCGATATCTTTATAGAGTGTGTACAAGGATGTATTGGTAAGAGTAACCTGTGCCCTGGCTGTTTTTGTCATTACATAATGAACGGTTTATTGTACCGTTTGCCTCCAACTTTCAGTAGGGATGTATTTGCAAGAAGGTGCTCTATCCCTGGTTTCGTTATATTCACGTTTTGTTGTGTCTGCATGAGTGTTTTTACTATATCACATGGTGCAAGAGTGTTTTTTGTTTTATCAATAGGCCTTCATTCCTTACGTGCTGAACTATGGCTTGACAAATCGCAACGATGAATGTACTCTAGAAGCACAATACAAACAGACCTGGAACGAGTGGAGTAGAGAGCAATGGATCGTCAGAGAATGGGGGTCATCGGGTGTAAGCCCCCTGCGGTTACAACTCTTGAACGTGACTCGGAAGTCGAATACCTGAAATGATGCATAACATGCTTCATGATAAGATATTCCGGTGTGGCCCGTTAGAGCCTGTATGAGGATAGTCAATTCACTATTGGTTGGGCGGATTGACTGTCAAAACAAGGTGGTACCGCGAGCAGCCTGCCCTCGTCCTTGGGATGAGGCGGCGTTTTTTTTATGTTGCATAAAGAAGGAGTACCATCTTATGCTGCCCGACCGTTACTCTTTTCGCGAGGCCGAACCTCGCCTGGCATCCACGTGGGCTGATGCCGACCTCTATGCCTTTGATGCCACTGGCTCTGGCCCCATCTTTACCATTGATACCCCGCCACCGACCGTCTCCGGCGAACTACACATTGGTCATTGCTATTCTTACACACAGACGGATGTTATTGCACGCTTCCATCGAATGCGTGGTGAGCGTGTTTTCTATCCCATGGGCTTTGATGATAATGGACTGCCAACCGAGCGCTTCGTCGAGAAAACTATTCAACGCAAGGCGACCGAGATGGAGCGTGCAGATTTTCTCGCACATTGCCTGGAACTGATCCAGCAGACCGAGGACCGTTTTGAAGCCCTCTGGCGTCGTTTGAGCCTGAGCGTCGATTGGCACTATCGCTATTCCACCATTTCGCCCCAGGCCCAACGCACCTCGCAGGCATCATTTATCCATCTCTACCAGGATGGACGAGCGTATACCCAGATTGCGCCAACGCTGTGGTGTCCCGAATGTCAGACGGCCATTGCCCAGGCTGAGATCGAAGATACCTTTCTGCCAACGCTCTTCTCAACGCTGGCATTTCGTGCTCAGGATGACAGCATTTTACCCATCGCCACCACGCGCCCGGAACTTTTACCAGCCTGTGTCGCCATCTTCGTCCATCCCGCCGATGCCCGCTACGCCCATTTGATTGGTTCAACCGCCAGCATCGAGAGCGACCCATTCACGCAAAAAGAGTGCATTACCGTTCCCATCCTTGGCGATGAACTCGTCGATCCCGCGAAGGGGAGCGGTGCTGTTATGTGTTGTACATTCGGCGATTCTACTGACGTTCTCTGGTGGCGCAAACATCAGTTGCCCTTGCTTGCAGCCATTGGACGCGCTGGGCGCATGACTGCCCTGGCTGGCGATTGTGCTGGTTTACCCGTTACAGCGGCGCGTAAACGTATCTTGATGCATCTTGCAGAGAAAGGTTTGATCCTGCACCAGGAAACCATAGAGCACACGGTTGGAGCGCATGAGCGTTGTGGAACGCCTGTTGAATACCTGCACACGCGCCAGTGGTTTATTCATGTCCTGGATCAAAAAGAGCGTTTTCTGGAGGCTGGTCGCCGTATTCACTGGCAACCTGAATATATGCATACCCGCTATGAACACTGGGTCACGAATTTGCAGTGGGACTGGTGCATTTCGCGCCAACGTTTTCTAGGTGTTCCCTTCCCCGCCTGGACGTGTCGTGCATGTGGAGAGATTCTGCTGGCAACGCTGGATCAGCTACCTATTGATCCCCGGATAACTCCACCGGAGCAAGCCTGTCGCTGTGGCTCTACCGAGTTCGATCCAGAGCCTGATGTTATGGATACCTGGGCCACCTCGTCCTGTACGCCATTGCTTATCAGTCGCTGGCCTGACGATCCAAGCTGGTTTGCACAACACTTTCCAGCGACATTGCGACCGCAGGCGCATGATATTATTCGTACATGGGCGTTTTACACAATCGTCAAGGCGATCTATCACACCAATGAGATCCCCTGGCGCTCGATAATGATCTCTGGACATGCACTATCGGCGCAACGTAGCAAGATCTCCAAATCGAAGGCACACACTGCCAGCGGGCCAATGGCATTGATTGAGCAGGAATCGGCGGATGCATTGCGTTATTGGGCCACCTCCGTCAAAACCGGCAATGACACGTTTTTTCATCCCGAAACGCTTGCCATCGGACGACGCCTGGTTAACAAACTCTGGAACGCCAGCCGTTTTGCGGAACCTCGTCTGGAGGGTTATGATCAGTCGTTTTTTGCTGATGAGCCACCAACAGGTTTACTTCCGACCGATCGCTGGTTGCTGTCACGCATGGAGCAGACTATTGCGTATGCGACCAGTGAATTGGAGCAGGGAGAATATGCAACGGCGCGAAACGAGATCGAGCGCTTTTTCTGGTCGGATCTGTGCGACAACTACCTGGAAATGGCGAAGGCGCGTCTTTACCGTGAGGAAGGTCCCTCACGCGATGCTGCTGCCTGGACGCTGTATCACGTGTTGCTCAATGTTCTGAAGTTGTTGTCACCCTACCTGCCCTATATCACCGAAGAGATCTATCAGGGACTGTTTCGACGCTGGGAGGGGGCAGAATCCATTCACAAATCGTTGTGGCCCGCTGCTCATAGTGAACGCATTGATCTAGAAGTCGAGGAGATGGGCAAGATGATGTTGGAATTGTTACATCAAGTTCGCCGTTACAAAGCGGAGCACAATCTTTCCATTGGTGCTGAGCTTGCCACTTTGCATATTGGTGTTCAAGCGAAGTTTCATGCCGCATTGGAGTCTGCTATTATCGATCTTAAAAGCGCAATGCGTGCAAGGGATATTGTTCTTGAGATATCAGAGGCACGAGAGTTGTTAATCTGTGTAATAGGGTAGAGGTCCGAATTATTGAGGTTTTTCACCCCAACAGGTAAAATAAAATGCGGTAGCACAGAAGCTCTCAGACATAAAGCCTTTGAGGGCCTCTGCCCGCAACTCTTGCACCTCTTCCAGCGTTGCTATCCCCGCGCGGACCAGGAATGGCTCGACCAGTTGCCAGGCGTAGGCATCCTGTTCACGCCATGTCCCGAAGTGCGGCGTCTGCGGCGAAATCTCTGGTGTAGATGCCCTGTTCCGAATATGCATAAAACCAGTCTCATGGAGCAGACGAGCGAGATGAGGCACAATGCCAATGTGGTGCCCATCGGGAGAAAAGCTGCGCCCACTTATGTATAGAGCACGCGTAAGGAGATCCCACATGCGTTCATTTGCCAGATTGCTGGTCAGGTGACGCTCCATCTCAGTGAGGCGAAGAGTTCCACCTGGTCGTAGGATGCGATAGCATTCTCGCAGCATGGGAGGCCAATCGGTTGGTTCAAGGGAGCTATAGAGTGTTCGTGCGTTGACCAGGTCGAAGGAGGCGTCTGGAAATGGCAACGGGTCCAGGATGTTTGTGAGTTGGTAATGGGCATTTTGGATACCGCGTGTTTGTGCGAGGGTACGAACATTTTCGATCAACTGCTTATTAATATCTACGCCTACAACCTGTACATCAGGATAGAGGTGAGCGATCTCAAGTGCCCAGCCACCAGCACCACAAGCCAGGTCAAGGATATCATGGATACCAGCAATATCGCCATCACGTTCTGGAAATACGCCACCCATCGCCCTTGTCAGGTTGGCGTCGAGATTAAAGAGCCAGGCGAGCTGTGTATTGTTTTCCTCCATGATGAAGGTGCTGTTCTGCTGCTCCTGATTGCTGGATGACGCGTCCATAGATCTCTCCCTGGTGAATGGAAACCTGAATGGTCTACCATAAAGCGACAATAGCGACGACAATCCCATAGATCATGATAATGCTGCCGTAAACGATATTTGCAACTCTGTCGATACTTTCGGGGGGTTGTATGCCTACAATGACCGCGCCAATCAGGAGCAGTACGAATGTACCTCCCGTCGTCGCCAACTCTCCAAAGAGACGCTGCCACCAATTGAGATTAGGAGCGCGATGCAGGTTAAATATGACAATCAGAAGAACGATGCTACCAGGAAACAAAGCGAGGAAACTGATGATTGCTAATGTGGTAAATGCTGTGAGAAGAGCGTACAGGCCAAATGCGGCGATCATGGCACCAACCAGGTAGAGCACAATGCGAGCCGTGGTGTAGAGCGTATTGTGTGTCTGGAATGGCGCTGGCTCTGGGTGCTCTTCCGGTGCGAGGAAACCAGGAATAGAGATAGGAATTGGGCGTGATGTGGAGAGTGGCGAGGTCGTGGTGGTATATTCTTGTGACCGGGATGTAGATGTTTTTACCTGTTGTGAGCTGGAACTGGGCAGTAATGTTCCACACTCCTCACAATAAAAACGGTTGCGAATATTCTCAAAGTTGCATTGTGGACATTGTGTCATCGTCAATTCCCCGCATAACTTTCTATTCATAACATTGAAATAGAGAGGCATAGTTCTCTTCTAGTATGTGCTCTCTCTATTATGACGTATGAGGATAGGTAATGTCGATCTATTATCCCATCTAATTTGGGGAAGTATCAAGAGGATATAATTACAAAATTCGTCGCAGTCTTTTTGTAACAGATGAGTTGACACGGCCTGTATACTTATTGCTGACATAATCATAAATTTAAAAATACTTATATTAAAGAGGGGAAAGAGCATGAAGCAGAATCAGGTTATTGCAATCGAAAAGGGTATAAAGGCGCGTGCATTGCAGGAAATCACAGAGGCCCACCATTCGCTCCAGAAGTCGGCTATTCTCTCTGGCATCTCACGAACGTACAGGCCAAAAGACGAAGAAGGTGAGCAGTTACCGCCTGAAGCGACCAGAGTGCAGATACGGACAGAAGAGATTATTCATAGTGCTTCGGACGTTCTCATCAAGCTTTTTGATATTGTTGCGACAAAGGATTGGGCGAACTGTGAAGCTAAAGCGGACGTGGTTATGGATGGAAATGTGTTATTGGCGCAGGTTCCGGCTACATACCTGCTCTTTCTAGAGAAGCAACTTGTTGATATCCACACGTTTGTGAAAAAGTTGCCGGTTCTCGATGCATCGGAGTCCTGGGTCTTTGATGCTTCCGCCGATTGTTGGGCGACTGAGCCTGTTCAGACGACCAGAACGAAGAAGATTCCGCGTAACCATGTAAAAGCAGAGGCAACCGAAAAGCATCCGGCCCAGGTCGAGGTATATTACGAAGATGTCATCGTAGGAACATGGCGCACCGTGCGATTCTCAGGCGCACTCCCTGCGAAGCGTGTCAATGAGCTCTTAGCGCGAGTTGAGCGTTTGCAAGAGGCCGTAAAGATTGCCCGTGAGGAAGCAAACAATCTGGAAGTGAAAGAGCAAAAGGTTGGCGAGAAGTTCTTTCAGTACCTGTTTTCCTGAATAGAACGCTTGATTTTTCGTGTCATTTGCTTTAGACTACACGTTCGGAACATAGACTGAGACTGAATTGTAGTTTTACGGTGCAGACGTTTCAGGGCAGGTTCAAATCCTGCACCCGCCACTTTTCAGCATGGCGGGGTAGCCCAGTTGGCAGAGGCAGCGTCTAGACCAACCCAATTTGAGATTATCGTTCCAGTTTCAGTATTCACCGCTGAATGCCAGATCAAATGTTTGAGGCCGAAATTGTTGGACGCAGGTGCAAATCCTGCCTGGCTCGCCATCCCATGGGCCGGTAGTTTAGCAGAAAAACACAACGATATAAGACTGAGCCTCTAACTTAAATGTGCTGGCGTGCGCAAATGAGCGGTAAAACGGAGCCCAGGACTGCGCTAATTCCTGGGCTTCACCGCAATTCCATCTCTCGTAAAGAAGATTTCCCCATTAAACGGTCAATCCCCAGCGCTCGCGTACGTTCCTCTCAAGAGGTGCGAAAATGAGATTATTAATAATCACACCAATAGCGATAATCACCAGCATGACGGCAACGACAGTTGCAATATCATCCAGATTACGTGCATTTTCTAGCAGATTGCCCAGGCTCAACGTCGCATAGAGCAGTTCAGCAGCCATCAGCGAACGCCAGGCAAACGACCACCCCTGTTTAAGCCCGCTGATGATCGCTGGCAGTGCTGCTGGCAATACCACCTCAGTTGAGAGCGCAATGCCGCGTGCACCCATGTTGCGTGCAGCTTTTAAGTACAGCGGTGGCGTATTCTTCACACCGGCCTCGACGCCCAGGGTTATTGAGAACAATGCGCCCATAATCACCACAAAGATGATCGCCTGCTCGGTGAGGCCAAACCAGAGAATAGCCAGAGGAAGCCAGCAGATGCTTGGAAGCGCCTGAAGCCCTAAAACCAGCGAACCCACCGTCTCCGAGGCAAGACGAGAGCGTCCGATCAGCAATCCAAGAATCACTCCAATCACCAGCGAGATCGCATAACCAATAGCGAGCCGTTGCAGGCTCACCAGGGATGCTCCAATAATCGAGCCGTCCTGAAAGCCGCTGACGAGTGAGGTCGCGACATCAGTGGGCGCTGGAAAGCTATAAGCAGGCCAGATATTGGCATGTGCCAGCCCTTCCCAGAGAAGAATCAAGATACCATAAAACAATATCTGTCGGACAGGTTTTGCTAGATACCATCTATCAGTAAGTTTTTTGGGTATATTAACGGCCTGCGCCATGCCGTTCCTCCTCTTCCTGTGTCTCAATAACCTCGGTCAACACGCCCAATATTTCGGCGGCAACGTCTACCAGATCGTGATCTTCGAGGTGCCTTGGGCGTGGCAGATCGATGCGAAATTCGCGTACAATGCGGCCAGGACGTGGCGCAAAGACTACAACACGATCACCCAGAGCGACCGCTTCGCGCACATTATGTGTCACGAATACAACCGTTTTACGCGTCTCGCGCCAGATCAATTCTAATTCTGCATGCAGGCGATCACGGGTCAGAGCATCCAGAGCGCCGAATGGTTCGTCCATAAGCAGTACAGCAGGATTAATAGCGAGCGCCCGTGCAATTGCTGCCCGTTGGCGCATGCCTCCTGATAGCTGATGTGTATAACTTTTCTCAAAGCCATTCAGGTGCACCATCTCGATAAATTTGCGTGCGATCTCCGCTCGTTCTTTAGGGGGCACACCCGCGTGACGGAGACCAAATTCTACATTGTGTTGCACATCTAGCCAGGGGAAAAGGGCTGCTTCCTGGAATAACTGGATGCGGTCGGTGCCTGGTCCATGTATAGGCTCACCATCAGCCAGAACACGCCCGCTGCTTGCGTCTTCAAGTCCCGAAATGATACTGAGCAATGTTGATTTCCCACAACCACTTGGGCCAAGCAGACAGACAAATTCGCCTGCGACGATATCCAGGTCGACCGGGCGCAGTGCTTCAACACTGCGCCCACGACTGCTAAATGTTTTGCTCACGGCTTCAATGCGTAAAGGAATACCACCACCTGATGTCGCATGTGGCCTGACATTTGTAGTTTCACGCCGTTTTGTTTCTCTCGTTGCCTGTTGTTGCATGTGAATATACCTTCCCGTTTTCAGGTACCAGAGGCGATCTGGGACAAGCCTTTCGCACTAAGAACTGCATTGAGTGGTGCCAGATCGTAGAGACCGCTCAGATCTGGCTTACTCTTGCCCAGATAGCCAAGTTGGAACGCATTGTCGGCAGCCGTTAAGGCTGTTGACTGAAGCGGATCGTAGGTCAGGGTAAGATCTTTAAAGGCCGCCTCGATCGTACTTGTCGCCAACGCCTTGCCTGAGAGCGCCTTGAGTTGTTGATTGATAAGCTTCACTGCACTGCTTTGATTGTTATTGATGTATTGCACAGTATCGACGTGAGCTTGCAGGAATTTGCTTACGAGATCGGGATGCGCATCAAGGAATTTTGTGCTGACAACAACATTTGTGGTCACGAATTTACCTGCGGGCCAGAGGGAGCGCTCGTCCAGGAAAACCGTGCCATGGTCCTCAACGACCAGGCGTGAGGCATAAGGTTCGGGCACCCATGCGCCATCAATCTGTCCTTGCTTAAATTCAGTTAAGATGGTCGCATTATCGGTGGGCAGGATGCGTACGCTACCACCCTGATCGGTCGTTTTCAGACCCTGGGAGCGCAAGTAGTTACGTAGAGAAACGTCCTGAGTGCCGCCAAGTTGTGGATCAGCCAATTTTTTACCATTGAGATCCTGAGGCGTTTTAATGTTTGCCCCTGGACGCACCACGAAGAGAACTCCACCGCTAGAGGCACCTGCAATAATGCGCAGTGCTGCCCCTTTACTCTTAACATACCCATTGATGGCCGGACTGGGGCCTACATAACCAATATCGATACTACCAGCGAAGAGCGCTTCAATTAAAGATGGACCGGCGTTAAATGTCTTGGTATCCAGTTTGACATTCGAGCCAAGGTCTTGTTGGAAGGTGTTGCGAGCTACCCCTACAAGTGCAACTGCGTGTGTCAGGTTAGGAAAATAACCCAGGTGGACAGTAATTGGATTGCTGGCACTACCATTGCTACTGGTATTGCTGCCACAGGCTGTTGCAAGAAAAGAGAGTAGCATGATAAAGAACAGCGTGTGTGGGACGCGCGTGAGGATGTGTTTCATCCGGGTATGCTCCTTCGATGATAGTGATAAGAACAAGAGGGCGTATTCATCGACTCTGACCCGTAAGCAGCATTGCTTTAAAAGAACACTATCATATTTATATCATTCTTGCAAGTTATTATTACCATCTCTTAGTGTTATGATATGCTTTCTGGTTATTTCATACATGCCTTTGTGTTATTGTATGTATACTTGTTATTAATGGACGATTGCTCTGTTCGCGCTTATGGGAATGGGTACCTCTTGCACGAAAGAATGGCTTGCGAAAAATGAGTCGCGCCCTATGAGAATGACGAAATATATAACTCATAATTATGAAGGTATGATTTTGCATTGATTTCTGGTATTATTTAGAGTGAGGGTTGTCCTTCGGCTGACTAATACGATGGAGGCGTGAAGAATTGCACCTCTGGAAGAGTTGGGAGATAGACGAAAAATTATGAATCTGCAAAACCTGCGTGTTTTTTTGAAGGTGGCTGAGCTAGAGCATATCACGCGTGCGTCCGAGGAACTCAATTTGAGTCAGCCAGCCGTGACCAAGACCATCCAGAGTTTGGAGCACGAAGTTGGCCTTGAACTCGTTGAGCGGCAGGGAAGACGGATTGCATTAACCCATGCTGGTCGTATGCTCCAGGGATATGCACGTCAAATATTTGCCCTGGAGCGTGAGATGGAGGAGGCGCTGGAGGCGTTGCGCGATGTCGAAAGTGGCGAAGTAACATTAGCAGCGAATACCACTGCCGGCGTCTATCTGTTGCCCCCCATCGTCGCCCGTTTCCGTATGCGCTATCCACAAATCAATTTGCATATAGCCATCCTCAACTCACATGAGATTGTCGAAGAGATTATGAACTGGAACCTCGATTTTGGCCTGGTCGAGGGCGATGCCTCCACGCTGCCTGCCGCTTTGGATGTACAGCTCTTTGCTTATGATGAGTTGATCCTCGTTGTCGCTCCTGGTCATGCCTGGAGTAGCTTGCCATCGGTAGAATTAGAGACCTTGCGCGAAGGGGTGCTCTTGATGCGTGAGCAGGGCAGTGGCATTCGTGAAGTTGTTGAGCATAGTCTTTTGCAGCATAATATTGTGGTGCAGCCGCTCTTTACGCTGACCGATAACGAAGCGATCAAGCAAATGGTGATCAGTGGTGTTGGTGCGGCGATTGTTTCCTGGCTCTCCGTACAAAGAGAGTTGGCGAATCATGATCTGGTCCAGGTGCGGATTGCGGGCCTGGAATTGCGTCCCCAGTTAAGTCTGATCCAGCGTGCGGATAAGCAACTCTCACGGGCAGCCCAGGCATTCTGTACATTCCTGCGCCCTGGCGTCGCCGAAGAACTGAATCTTCAGCCAATCGCCGTGCCAGATGCGCAAGGGAAGTAGATGAAGTTGTTATCTCTGCTGCCTGCCACCTAAAGGGAACCGCTCCCAGGGGTTCTGGTTGGCTGTGATGCGGTATCCATCGGGATCAGCAAAGATGAAGGTACGCCCAAAGGGACCATCGAAGGGTGGCTTGATGATAGTAGATCCAGCCGCCTCCAATTTAGCGCACAGCTCATCGACCTGATCGCAGTCGAGCCAGAGCGTCACTCCCAATCCCGGCTGTGGCATATCATCCAGGTTCACGGTTGCCTGGCTGAGTGCAAAGGGGATCGTGCTGGAATCAAAGACGACAACATCGGCAGTATCGAAGCGTGCATCGACCGGTAAGCCCAGTATTTCTGTATAAAATGCGCGTGATGCGGAGAGATTGCGTACCTGCAAACTAATAAAATCGGGTCCAAGTAGTTTTGCCATGTTATGTGCCTTTCTATGGGATTCTAAAGAGCCACGGGATAATAAATGGCACCCGTACGCCATGAAATTGAGCGAGAAAGAGTGATGGGATACTACTGTTCTGTCAAGATTCATTGCCCCTTTTTTTGAAAGGCCAATCTCTTGCCAACCCGTTGCCGCTGGCGTAGGGGCGGTGCTGGCCACCGCCCCTACGCCAGCGGCAACTAACAGTATTTGATTTCTTTGTATACCAATAGTTTACCCGATACGAGTGACAACAGTATGTCAGTAGCCTTGCGAAATTTCTGATTATGAGGTGCTAGGGGTGGAGCATCTCGCCTTTTGCAAGCATCTCCACAAATTTCTGGATCTGGGCTGCACGCGTCTCTGCTTTTTTAGCCGTCTGGACTCTGAATAGGATCGCGTAGCGGTTCGCGCTATTCAGGATGAGGAAGAAGTCGCGTGTCTGGTTAGCCATATGGGAGCAGGTACGGTCCCTACGCTATTATGATGAATATTCATATACATGTTCTGGTAGGGGCGCGGTGCAATGAAATGGAACAAGCCCGGCTGGTCCATCATGCCCATATCGCCCCTCATTCAAACAACCCCGGCGTAGTCACCAGCGGACTCAGCGTTCGCACATCACCGTCACGCGTCATCAAATATGGATTGAGCTGACCATCCTCATTCATAGGCATCAGACCAGCCTCCTCAATGAAGCGCGATGGCAGAGCGTCGCTGCTACGATAGCGCAAAATGGATGAGAGGAAGAGCAACTTCTGTGCACGTGTAAAGGCCACATAGGCGAGACGACGCTCTTCCGCAATGCCCGATTGCACGATGGGACCATCTTCGGCCATCGTAAATGAGCGTTTATGCGGAAAAATACCCTCCGTCATCCCCATCACAAACACAACCGGCGACTCTAACCCCTTACTTTTGTGAATAGTCAGCAGCAATACACAGTCGCGTTTATTTTTGCTGCTATCCTCTGCCTGTTCCTTTAATTTGGTCATGGCCTGCAAAAAGTGGCGGATCGTGTGATGTTTCTGCGCGATCACCATCAACTCCTCCAATTCATCGTAACGACCATCCAGCCGCGTCTCCTCATGATGGGTGGGCGCTTCCGACTCCTCATCCGTATCTTCTTTATGTTTACTGTCGTAGTGGCGCAGGTGCGTATCGTAGCCAAACTGGCGAATAAGTTTAATGGCTTCGGCTGGGTGATTGTTACATTGTGACCACGCACGCTTGATCAAGGCAATGAAATCTTTCACGCCGAGCTGATATTCTTTGGCGATTGTGTAAACCTGTTCCTCACAGAATTGCAGCAGGGGACGCCCGCTGGCAAAGCCAGATAATGAGCCATAAAACGTTGGTGTGAAGCGGTGCGAGGTTTTGCCAGTTGTGGCGAAGTATTCTTTTGATGGGATATTGGAAACGGCACGAAATGCCGCGTTTTGCTCGCCACAATGAACGGGCGTGAACACATCATCCCATTTGAGTGGTTGTGGCCCGCCACGTGCCGTGAGATAGTCTTGATATACACGCATCCCATCGATCAACGCGAGATAGGCCAGCATGTCGCGTGTCGTCTTGCGTTTAAAGAACGAGGAGCCGCCCGCCGCTCGATAGGGAATGCGGTTGCGTGCCAATGCTATTTCTAATGACGCCAGATGGTGATTGGTGCGCGAGAGCACAAAAATATCGCGGTAGGAAAGCTCTTCGCCGTGTTCGTGCCAGTCGCGCACAAGTTGTGCGATGCGGTTGGCGATCCCATCGGCCTCATTCTCCTGATCGTCATACGCCGTGACGCATACGGGAGCACCATCAGGCTGTGTTGGGCGCAACTGCTTCTCAAAGCCCGGTGTGATATCGTTATGACTGATCAATTTGTTGGCGGCCTCAAGAATCTGCGGCGTAGAACGATAATTATGTTCAATCGGGTAGATCTTGCCTTTGGGATACATGGTGCGGAACGAAAGAATCGAGGCCTCTGGACTTGCACCACGAAATTGATAGATGGCCTGATCGGGATCGCCCACCACGACCACATTCTGTTTAGGGGCGGCCAGATATTGGATCATTTTATACTGTGAAGGATTGGTATCCTGTGTCTCGTCAACCTGTAAATAGAGATAGCGCGTCTGCCATGTTTTGCGGAACTTGGGGCTACTTTCGAGCAGAGAGAGCGGCACATAGATCAGGTCCGAGAGGTCATAGAGCTTCTGTTTTTGTTTTGTCTGTTCATAAAGTTCAAAGAACTCCTGATAGCGTGCGGCCAACTCCGTTTCGACGCCCAGGTGTGAGCGGAAGAAATCGGTTGATTGATCGGGCTTGATCATCTCTTCTTTGGCGCGATCAACCGCACTGAGCACGCCCGCAATCTCGATCTCCCAGTTCATACCGCGTGTGCGATTGCTGCGCCAGGGACGAATGATATCCTCGGCCATCCATTGGCGTGGCTCACCGCTCAGCAAGCGTTGATTCAACTCTTGCGGTTTCCATTCCAGCTTCTCGCGCAACATCTGGTGTCCCAGGCCATGGAACGTCACCACGCGCAAGGCTTTGACGCTTTGTGCGGTCATACCGCGAGCTTTCAGCGCTTTCAGTGCACGCTTCTCCATTTCGTCGGCGGCGGCACGCGTAAAGGTCACACAGAGAATAGCTTCGGGCGCAATCTTTTCGTCGGCAACCAGGCGCACCAGGCGTTGCACGAGGATCGCGGTTTTACCCGTACCTGCCGCAGCAATAAAGGCGGCTGGCCCATTCATATGTGCAATCGCGTCTGCCTGCTGAGGATTTGGATTGAACTGAACGGCTGGGGAAGTATGCGTTGTACGTTTCGCTGTTCTGGGATTGGGTCCTTGAGATGCCATGCTATATATATCTTCCTGCTGTTATTATATTTTTTAGTATCTCACGAGGATGTACTATAGCACGCTTTGAAGGGGGGTGCAACATGCTGCGGCGATTAGTGCGCCGTTGTTAATATGCGAATAGGACCTTTTGAGGACGATGTTGATGTTCATAATGAAGATATTATGAGAAAAGAGCAGTATATTCATGTCTGCTAAAAATTATATTACCAAGTAACGCAAGACTTTTGAAAGTGGAGTGACGTATATTATATTGATGCTTTAGTAACGCACGGAGTTGATGTAAGGAAGTAAGGTAAATTTATGATGAGGCGCCACTCTTTCGTCGTAGTAGTTTTGATTTCTCTTCTTTCGTTACTTGTAAGCTGTACTCATAATTCACCTCCTACGCCTTCACCTATAGAGAATACTTTCAATGGAATTATTGCTCTTTCCGCTACAAATGTCTGGGCGGTGGGGGGGATGACCGCTTCAGATGGTATGCATGTGCTGATCGAGCATTGGGATGGCAATCGGTGGCAAGCAAATTCTCCATCTATACATGGAATATTATGCAGTGTTGTGGCTCTTTCTGCCAAAGATATGTGGGCTGTGGGGGAGGATATCTATCTTGGAAGCTGCAATGGGACGGGTATCGCCCGTCATGCTAATGATACGCTGACGCTTCACTGGGATGGTAAGACCTGGAGCAGGATACCGGTTCCGGCTCTTGAAACAATCTCGAATTATCTTGATAGTGTGTCTGCTATCTCTTCGCGTGATGTGTGGAGTGTAGGTAATGTCAGGAGTTATAATGGAGCAGTGATAATACATTGGGATGGCAAGAACTGGAATGTAGTGCTTCAACCTCATGCCTTTCCATTCCAGATTGCTAGATTGACCAGTGTGAAAGCCATTTCGTCAAGCGATGTTTGGATTGTAGGAGAGTATACAGCCCCAGAGGGCGGGGGTACGAGAACGCTGGTGGAACACTGGGATGGGAAGGATTGGCGGTTCGTTTCAACTCCAGATCGTACTCAGGATCAACGCAATGTTGCTGATGCCACCTTTCACGGATTGGCGACCTTCGCACCGAAGAATCTCTTGGCGGTGGGTCGGGCAGATCTGATCGATGCGTCTTCGCATGAGCAGTCAGGAGCTTTGGTTGAACAATGGAATGGATCACGCTGGGATGTTATATATCCTCCTCTTTCCGTGAACCAGCAGATGGCAAATTTGCAAGATGTTACCTTTCTGACACCTCACAATGCATGGGCAGTAGGAGAGTCTTCGACCGGCCCAAGTAGCGGTTTGATGATGTTGCACTGGGATGGAAAGAACTGGCTAGTTATCGATTTGCCTACAGGTGGAGCCATGTGGAGTTATCTCAATGCAATGGACGCTATTGTAGCTAATGATATCTGGGCGGTGGGTCGGACAAGTTTTTCGTATCCAGTATCAAAGACACTGGTTGAACATTGGGATGGAACACGTTGGCGTATTATTCCCAGCCCAAATCCCGGGACTCCCGGTCCTATTGTCGGGGAGCCATAGGTACCCAGTTATGAGAACGGCTGCACAACCGAAATAGCGAACCCATCCATCCCATCGTCATCATTGGGAATAGCCACACTCACCAACCGGGGGTGCTCCAGAATCTTGCTATTATACGCCGCCATACCTTTCGCACTTTCATCTGGAGGCGGTGTCTGGAAGACGCCCCCATAGCGAATAGCATTGTCGGCTACGATCAGTGATCCCACACGGCTCAATTTGATCGCCCAATCCAGGTAGTGCAAACTATTTCCCTTATCAGCATCGATGAAGATCAGATCAAAGGGTGCTTCAGAAACGAGCGCTGGCAAGAGATCAAGGGCGGGACCAACACGTACTTCAGCGCGATCTCCCAGGCCAGCCTCGGCAAAGGTCGCGCGTGCAATCTCAGCATGTTTGGGGTTGATCTCCAGCGAGATTAATTTGCCATCTGGCGGCAAACTACGGGCCAACCAGGTGCCAGAATAACCAGCCAGCACTCCCAATTCGAGGATCTTCCGCGCTCCACAGGTCAGCGCAAGAACTTGCAATAGTTTTCCTTGCAATGATGAGATCTGGATTGGAGGTATATTCTCTGCTTGCGCTCTACTCAGCGAACTGCGCAAAACAGTCATCTTCTGGCGCAAAACGTGTCTGCAACTCGCGATTGATAAAGTCGCGCACCTGGAAATCGTGACGAAGCTGTTCATCATTGGGCAATGGTTGGTTCATAAATTCCCCTCTTTATTGTAGCAAAAAGCCTGATGTTATGCTGAATTGTATCATATTTTTGGATGTAGATCTTGCCTCTCTCCTAAAAAAACACTACAATGCGTAAGTGAAATACCAATGAGATTATGTATAAGTGCTTTATTATTGAGAATGGAGAGAGCATGTTTCGCAACCTGAAGGCGGTGGAAATTGCGGAGGGGGCACTATTGGCCGATATTGCCGTGCTCTTCCAGTTGCTGTCTATCTATCTTCCAATTGGGGGACAGGTCTTTCGCATCCTGACCTTTATTGTGTTCACGATCCTTGTGCTACGGCGTGGACTCTACGTTGGTATCATGGGCCTGTGTGTGGCCCTCTTTGTGGTAACCGTCATCGTTGGCACGCAATCCGTCATCGATCTGCTCTTAGAATGCATGGGTGGTCTTTTCCTGGGCGTGACGATGAAGCGGCATATGCCCCTGCTTCCACTCCTTCTTCTGGGCGCAACCTTTGGATCACTGGCCTTTTACGGGGCACTCGTCCTCACTTCTTTGATCTTCGCAGTCCCATTAAGTACGCTGGTCGATGTGCTCCATTCAACCTATACAACGGTAATCTCACTCATTAATGGGCTGACGGCTCATGCTGGCCTGTCTGGCTGGTGGAAGCATAGCTCTCTATCCAGGCGTTTCGTCGCTTGCCGATTGGGGATTTCGCTACTGGATACTCTCATTCTATATTGGATTATGGATAGTATTATGTCCTGTCGTTTTTGTTATTTATGTATTCACTAATTCTTTTGTACGCCTGCTTGGTTATGATGTACGACCATTCCCTGGTGGACGTGCGGGGAAACTTCTGCGCAGCTTCAATCGTCGTAGTATGAGGGTAGCCCTCAAATGGGGTATTATTAAAGGCCATAAGGCGGGTTAATGAGTTTATCACCTTTAATTGATATAGAGTCTGTTTGTTATGCCTATCCTGTGCAGAAACAGCCGGGTATGCTTGTCACTCAAGAGCAACGTAGCATGCAACCTGTGCAGGCTTTGCATGATGTGAGCTTACAGATCTGGCCGGGAGAGTATGTGGTTCTGCTGGGCCATAATGGGAGCGGTAAGTCGACGCTGGCACGCCACTGTAATGCGCTGTTATTGCCCGATAGTGGACGCGTGCTGGTTGACGGACTGGATACGAGAGATGGAGCCAGCCAGCGTGCTGTACGGGATCGTGTGGGTATGATTCTGCAAAATCCAGATAATCAAATTATTGCAACAATTGTGCAAGATGATGTTGCCTGGGGACTGACCGTGCGTGGCCTACCCGCTTCCTTGATCCATGAGCGTGTTGCCAGTGCGCTTTCCGATGTAGGAATTTCGCACTTGAGTATGCTTGCCACCACATAAGCTCTCCGGCGGGCAGCGGCAGCGCCTGGCAATTGCGGGCATCCTGGCTCTACGTCCGCAATGCATTATCGCGGATGAGGCCACCTCTATGCTTGATCCTCTTTCGCGTCAGGAGATCACCGCATTATTGCATCAGCTCAATCAAGAGCATGGATTGACGATTATCCAGGTGACACACTTTTTAGAAGAAGCCGCCCTTGCACAACGCATCGTGGTAATGGAACATGGGGAGATCATCCTTGAAGGCACTCCCGCTGCGATTTTTGCCGACCTGGAACGCTTGCGTACCCTCAATCTGGCAATTCCCGAACCCATTGCATTAGCCGCTCGCTTGCGTGATGCAGGAATTCCCATTGCGCCTGCTGCTGTGACCATAGAGGCGCTGGCAAAGGAGCTAATGCATTGATAGCCGAGCCAATTATTGTCGCCCAACATCTTTTTCACACCTATCAATCGGGAGCTATCAGCAAAGAGGCACTGATCGATATCAACCTGGAGATTGCCCGTGGTAGTTGTGCCGCTGTGATCGGTGTGACGGGATCGGGCAAGAGCACGCTGGTCCAACACTTCAATGGCTTGCTACGTCCCACCAGGGGAACGGTGCTGGTCGATGGCATTGATGTGGGAGCGAAGGGCGTTGATTTGCGTATGATGCGTCAGAGGGTTGGCATGCTTTTCCAGTTTCCGGAGGGGCAACTCTTCGAGCGTACCATCTTCGCCGATGTTGCGTTTGGTCCACAACGTATGAAACTGGGCCGTCACGAGGTGCGTGCCCGTGTCATTGCAGCTCTGGAAACGGTTGGCTTGCCTGCTCATGAATATGGTGGGCGCTCACCCTTCGATCTCAGTGGAGGACAACGTCGACGTGTGGCCCTGGCTGGCGTGCTTGCCATGCAGCCAACCATTCTCATTCTCGATGAGCCTACCGTTGGCCTCGATGCAGATGGACGCGCCGAGTTTTATACATACCTGCGCCGGGTACAGGATATGCAGGGCGTAACAATTATCCTCGTCTCCCATGACATGGCCGAAGTCGCCGCACTGGCCGATCAACTCTTTGTCCTGCATGATGGTCACCTGGTCTTGCAAGGGACACCGCGTAGCATCTTTACAGAAAGTGAACGCCTGCGTCAGTGTGGATTAGCTGCACCACCATTAGGCGAACTACTCTCACTCTTACGTGCTCAGGGACTTGCCATTCCACCAGAGATATTTACGCTCGATGAAGCATTTCTATGGTTGCGCCATGCGCTAAATGTGCCGCATATATCTAAAAAAGAGTAAATAATATGTTATTTAGAAGTATTCCACTAGGCGTCTATTACCCAGGAAATAGCCTGATCCATAGATTGCAATCCAGGACAAAGCTCTTAATTATCGCGTGGCTGATCATATGGCAGATCCTGGCCAGTCATCGTGAATGGCATTTCGTCCCTTTTGGCGTGCTGGTCGTGCTGGTTGGAGCAAGTCTTGCCTGTGCGAGAATTTCGCTGCGTGAGATATGGCGTCGTGTCTGGCTAATCTTCATCCTGTTTGCTCTAGGTATTGGTCCAACGTTGCCAACGACCGATCTTGATGCGCGAAAATTATATACACTGGGTCCGCTCGTAATGTCATATGGCTTCGCTCGTATCCTCTTGCTCATTCTGGGAAGTATGCTGGCTGTAGTATTTCTCTCCTCATTATTGCCAGCTTTACGCACATTCTGGCAGAGAGGATGGCGCAGGTTTCTCAAAGTTCTTATTCTGCTTGCCACCTTACTCGCATTTATATTATTCTGGTTGATTGCAGGTAATGCTGCTGCACAAATGTTTCCAATTGGCCCTTATGTAATTACCTACGGTGGCACCTGGACGTTTATGAGCAGCTTTCTCGTGCTCATGGCCCTGCTGATCTTCGCGCAGGTCCTGACGATGACCACCTCGCCCGTAGCCTTGATCGAGGGTGTCACGCTCCTGCTCTCACCCCTACGTCGTCTGAAGTTGCCCGTCGATGATTTTGCATTGATGGCCTTATTGGCGCTCCGTTTTATCCCCACCCTTGTCGATGAGACCGAACAATTAATCAAGGCGCAAAGTGCGCGTGGCGCGGACCTCAGTAGCGGCACCATGTTCGAGCGCCTCCAAAGCCTCTCCATGTTATTTGTACCATTGATGCAAGGATCACTACGTCGTGCTGCCGATCTAGCAACCGCTTTAGAGGTGCGTGGCTATGAGGTTGATGGGAAGCAGACGATGCTTCACGAAACCTCATTTGGTATTGTGGATTATGTAGTGATTGTGGTGGTGGTGGGTGTGACAGCAGGAGCATTGTTGTGGTAGGGACTCGATTGTATCGCGTCCGCAATTCATTGGCAATGACCCCAGACATCGGATATGCAGGTCGCAGGATCGATAAATCGCGGACGCGATACAATCGAGCCCCTACCATTAATCATAACATATATGAATAAATTATATAACTTGTAAGAATGATACAAATATGGTATCGTGAAAGAGAGAGGACAATGTAGCGTCCTCTCTCTGCAAAAAGGAGCATTATATGCCAGTTGTTGATGAGTTTTTGCAAGCTAATGAGCAGTACGCAGCGAACTTTAAAAAGGGAGATCTACCCTTACCGCCAGGCCGCAAAGTCGCCGTACTCGCCTGTATGGATGCGCGTCTGGACCCGGCGCGTATATTAGGGCTTGAAGAGGGCGATGCGCATGTGATTCGCAACGCTGGTGGACGAGCCGCCGATGCATTGCGTTCGCTCATTATTTCTGAGCAATTGTTAGGGACCAACACAATTGTCATTCTGCATCATACCGATTGTGGCATGCTGACATTTACCGACGAAGTGATTCATGACAAGATTAAGCACGACCTGCATGCCGATGCAGATCATATTGCCTTCCTGCCCTTTAAAGACCTGGATCAGTCGGTACGCGACGATATCACATTTTTGCGTTCCTCCTCGCTTATTCCGGAAAGCATCGAGATACGTGGTTTCGTCTATGATGTAAAGACGGGTAAGCTACATTCCATCGCTTGAGATGGGTCGTGTGGATGAGCGTGGAATAGTGCTGGCAAACATAAAAATGTGCATGATGTGGGTTTCTTAACCGCGAATTGCCATATTCCGATAAATCTCCATAGTATCTTAACGCTTCGTCAACCTTTTTTTACTGGCGATCAGGTACTATATGCGTGGGGAACAAAATGTTAGTATGGAGCGGCGGCCCTGGGGGGGACCACCACTCTATACTAACATTAATGGCAAGGAACAAGTACCACCTGTTCGGTGGAAAGTAACGCCTGTGGACAGGACATCAGCTAAAGTTTCTTTAGATGTCCTGGGTGAAGCAGGAAGGGGGCGATCCTGCAAAGTGCGCTTTGCAAAAACGTCTCTAAGAACAACGGGAACATGCTATAGAGAGGTATCTTGGGGGAGCTGTCTCTTGACTTAGCATCACGTCCCATTCTGGGGGTCACAAAGGAGAGTCCAGTTTACTGGCTCTCCTTTGTTATTTGGATCGGTTGTATGCGCACACTTACATGCATCTCCCTGGCTGGCGGCAATGCAATACTGAGTCGTTTCAATACACCCGCTTTTTCGTTAGCGTGACTCTCTTTTTCTAAACGTTCCAGCGTAAAGTAGACATCTTGAGGCTGTTCTATAGTCAAGCGCAAATCATACGCCTGGCCGTGAATGAGCGCGTTAGCTCCATCCACAGTACACTCCAACCACGTTATGAAGGTCTCTTCAGCGGTAGATACCTCGTTGTTGAAGATAAATGTATCCTGTAACCAGACCGTCCCAGCCTCCTCACCATCTTTACCAAGGAGAAGTTGACGCTTTGCACTGAGCAACTCCGTAACTGGATAAGCTCCGCCGAATTCCAGGCTCACCCGTTTATACGTTCCCTCGCTATTGACCTCTCCAATATGGCCTGTAAAATCGTGCCCCGTTCCCTGTAGCGTTCCGTTGATGACTGGCACACTATGCCCATACGAGTTGGCAAAGATGTTTTCATAGCGTTGTGCACTAAAGTAAGCACGTGAGTACAGCCCACGTCCAGGATCAACCAGCAGATTTTCGCCCCCAACGTTCAAGATAAAACTGCCAACATCATTGTGGTTGTGATTCTCCCCGTTATGTCCAGCCTTCACAGCCAGCACAACTGCGTCATGATGAGCATTTTCGCTTGTCAGGCGTGCGATGTCACCTACCTTCAGCCACGCATCATCAAGTGGTGACCCTGAAGGTTGCTTACCATCCCACCAGCAAATATTGCGCAACAGCATCGTCAAACGCCAATCGCTGCCGGGTTGTGCAGGTGATGCCAGCAGTTTCTCTAGCGATGGCTCGTGCGTGCGTTCGGCGAGACGAACCAGAATGCCCGGATTAAATTCGACGCTCTCATCGCAATCGGAGAAGCTGGCAAATCGTGAGCCATAAAGCTGTACTTTCGCAGGGTAGGAGGCAATCTGTTGCACGCGCGTTGAGGCCAGCAGATCAATCTTCCCCTCACTACGAGCATACAGGAATTCGGAGAGCGCCACGAAGTTCATCAAGCCATAGTGCCAGTAGCTAACACCTTCGGAGGAACTGCCATCGGCCTCAAACGCACTTTCGATAAAAACTTGTAATCCCTGCAATGCAATATCGAGCGCTTTTACCGTACGTTCTGGCTCTGGCTCCATGAGCAAGAATGTTGCGGCAACAGCACTATTGCAGACGCCATTCCAGTTGTGGTTTGTGGTATACCACCATTGCGAGGCGTAGAAGCGCAGATAAGGATTAAAAATACGCTGCTCAATCTCCTGGCGCACGCGGTGCCGGACCTCGGTATCCAATGTCGTGCCGAGGAGCAGCAATGTTTCCGCCAGTACAAAGCCAGTTTCAGCCGCAAAAAGATCAATGATGACGTTTTCATGCGCTGGCAAGACCCAGTTCGTCTCCTCACATATATTCCAGAGATAGTCTTCTACCGTCTCTTTGAGATCCATTTGACCGACGAACAGTCGTATAGAGGCGGCGGCCAGGCGTGTGCGCTTGAGAAAATAGGCTGCTTCATACTGTCCCCGCTCACCAATACGCTGGAACGCGCGATAGGAGGTGTAATTGGTCTGAGGAATATGTTCGTCGATACCTTGCATTACGTGTTGGGTATGTTCCAGCATAAGCCGCATTTGGGATGTCTGAAGTAGGCTATGAGGGTTCAGGCGAGCTGTTTCAAGCTCGGGGAGAAGTGCTATGCGGCTTGTACAGGCATATAACAGTTGGGCTTCAGTAACATTGAAAGGACGGGCAGGTGATACAGACACAATAAGGTCTCCTTGCTTTGTGTGACCTGATGGTTAGAGATCCGGCTCAATTAAGCCATAACGAATAGCAAAACGTACAAGATGGGTGATATCATGGAGTCCAAGCTTATCCATCACGTTAGCGCGGTGCGCCTGTACCGTTTTAATGCTCAATACGAGGTGATCTGCGATCTCCTGATTTGTGTGACCCTCGGCAACCAGTTTCAATACTTCCAACTCGCGTGGTGTTAACGCCGCAAATACCTGTGAAAGTTCGCTGTTTTTTACATTCTCAGTTGCTTGCACCGAGGAAGCAGATTGTACCCCATTTCTAGATGCTGGCACATTCTTTGGGTCCATCTGAGGAGACGACTGCTGTACATAAGCTCGCACCAGAGCTTTTGCCAATCCAGGATAGAGAAATGCACCTCCCTGGGCGACTATACGTACGGCGGCGCACAATTCGCCTGGTGCAGCTTTTTTGACGAGATAGCCGCTTGCACCCATGCGAAGTGCTTGCAAGAAGTACTCCTCACTCTCATGCATTGTTAGAATCAATACCTGGATGGCAGGATGATGCCTGCGGATCTGTTGACAGGCTTTTAGCCCATCGATGTCAGGCATACTGATATCTAGCACGACGATATCAGGCTGCAATGTTGCGACCTGTTCTATCGTACTTCTGCCAGTGCGTGCCTCGCCCACCACACGCAGATCGGGCTGAGCCTCCAGCAGCAATTTCAGCCCCTGACGCAAAATATCGTGATCATCGGCTAATAAAATGCGTAGCTGCGCTATCCCAATGGGTTCAGTAGTCAAAATGTATCTCCTCTACTGTGACCTGCTCTGTTATTATTTTTTCTATTATATTCTCTTGTTTATGGGGAAGAGGGAGAACCGCTCGTAACGTAGTTCCTTGCCCTATCTGGCTATCAAGCGTCAGTGTACCCCCCGCCAGTGTAGCACGTTCGCGCATCCCAAAGATACCCATGCCTTTATGCACTTGTTCCAGATTGCAGCCACACCCTCGATCCTCAATTTGCAGGTAAATATGGCCTGCATCCTGTCTAAGTGTGAGTGTCGCTGCCTGCGTCTGCGCGTGACGTGCAACGTTGGTCAGGCTTTCCTGCGCGATACGAAAGAGAGCCGTTTCATAATCGGACGGTAACGTATGTACACCTTCTTTGATCCCCTCAACGTGTAGATCAACCGTAATATGTAGCCGTTCGGCGCTATCTGCTACCAACCAGCGAAATGCGGCCAGTAGTCCCAGATCGTCCAGAACGCTTGGGCGCAATTGTTGGGCAAGCATACGAATATTCTCCAGCGTATCTTGCGTGAGCTTCGTCAATTGGAGGAGTCCGTCTTCTATATATTTATGTGTATCTTCAGCGCGAGTTGTCGACGGCAAAATCTGGAAACGCTGGTGCAACAGCTCTGTGTGGACCAGTAGCGCGGTAAGGCTCTGCCCCGTTTCGTCATGTAGTTCGAGCGCAATGCGTCGTCGTTCGTCTTCCTGCGCCTGTAAGATCAGTGCCGTCTGTTCTCGGCGCACCTCTTCCAGGCGATCCAGCATCGTGTTGAATGACTGGGCCAGTTCGTTAATTTCACTATCCGAAGAAGAGAATAGAGCGCGTGCATGTGTACTACCAGCGCTAATGGCACGGATCGTAGAAAGTAGGCTGAAAAGAGGGCGAAAGCTGATGCGTAATAAGAAAATATTTGTGAGCAGTGTCAGAAGTGTAGCCAGGATAATGAAACTGGTATCGATGAGGTAGTGGTGGCTTTCCAGATTATGACTTGTGATCCACAGCCCCGCCAGTGCCTCTCCAACCAGCATAAGGCTGTTCATAAGAATAACCTTTTCAAAAAGCGAAAGGTGCCAGCTCTGGAAAATGATCGTCCATACACGAGTGACTTTCTTCACTGAAAATTTCACCTTCTACTACCATAAAAATTGGACTATAACCTATTTCAACACATTATATGATATTTTGTGTAGGTGCCAGATTGATCGCACCCGTGTGTGGCATGATCAATCGGACCTCTACGACGTGAAAACAAATTGTTCTACGATCAGCACTTCGGGAGATCCCTGAGCCTTTTCAGCCTCATAAAGGGCGGACCCCACCAGCGTTGCGGGAGTAAGCAACCAGAAATCACGTTGAGCTGGATATTCACTGACGACGAACTGAAGATCGGCCTCATGAACGTATTGCCAGAATTGTGTACCAGGCACAAGGATACAATGGCTTTCCGAGCGCTTGAAGGATGTATCGGTGGTAAACGTTGCACGTGCATAGGTCATGCGCCGATACAACCAGCAACGAGCGGCATCGGGGGAGGTGAACTCATCAGGATCAGTGAGCATAGATTGAATGCGTTCAGTCACAATTGGTGGCAGATCGATCTTTTCATTCCTCTCATAAACCTGATAGAGTTTCAGCGAGGTAGTAGTGATATTCATATCATCTTTCTTTTAAAAAAGTCTGCATTTACAACGATTGCACCTGGACAAATAAAGTCTTTTGCATGGGCAAAAAACCGTCTGCACTGGCTCGAATCGTGATGGCCCACGGACCCGCCATATATAAATGGATTTGTACTTTATAATTTCCCTGTCCGATTGAGCGCACAAGTTCATCATTTGTGATCATCTGCATATTCGTCATATGTGCGTCCGGTAACACCTTTGCCTCTTCGATTGGTAACCCCTGCAGATCCGATAAGTGGAGATGGAGCGTTGTCATACCTGTAGCCGTCGGTTGTTGTCGATCCATAAGAACCTGCAATTGTGCAGGCACATAGATTTGTGTGTGTGCCGCGAAAAGAAGCACACTCACACATACTGTAGCAAGCAAACCCCAGAAGAATGGTCGTATCCGCATCAGTGTTTCCTTATCGTTTACCAGATTTGGGTAAGAAACGATTACAAGTGTATGAATATGTAGTCATATGCACCTTGGAGATAGTAGTATTATTATACATTCTATTGCCGCTGCTGTCTATAAGGATAGATACCTATTTTTTATTCTCTCTTTCAAGGGAGTGTATGCCCACCAGTTAAAATCTGCCAGTTCTTTCCACTATCGGTGCTGTAGACGACCTGGGGCGGCAGGAAAAAGCCCACATAGAGCCTTTCAGCATGTTGAGGATCAAGAACAAAGGCGGTCAGATCGCCTCTAGAAAAATGCTTCCGAAGCGTCCAATGTGCTCCACCATCTTGAGAATACTCCAGGTTTTGTCCTGCCAGGCCATAGAGGATGTTTCCCGTTGCATCTACGGCCAGTCGTGAAAATGTGCTTGTGCCGGGCAACGCGATCTGCCTGATCTGAGCACTACCATCTTTCCAGGTATAAAGTCCCTGGTCGGTCGCGCAAAAGATAGTTGCAGGGATCGTCTTAGATGCCACCATACTCAGTACAGCACCCTGAACCGATGTGAGAGCATTCCAACTCTGACCATCATCTTTGCTCTCGAAGAGTCCCTGTTCACCTCCTAGCAGCAAGTGAGCAGGATTATTTGCAAATGGGAGTAAGACAGGCGTTTGCATGGATGGAAGATTATGTAACGCCATGCTATGCCAGTGCACGCCCATATCTCGTGTCTCAAACCAGCCGCCATTCAGATAGAAGGCATAGAACTGTCCGCCACTTCCTGCCTGTAGGGTGGAAGGATAAGCAGCCAGGGATAGACCAGGAGGATTGCGCAACGTCCAGGTAGTACCCCCATTTTGACTGAAATAGACACCCTCAGGACCACTGCCAGAGACGCTGGGAATGCCCACAAGTGCCAGCACATTCGCGTTTTGTGGATTGGTCACAATGGTTATAATCATCAACGTGTTGAGCATTCCACGAGCCTGGGGCCATGTTTGTCCTCCATCGTTGCTGGTAAAGATACCATAATGTGTGCCCAGGTACAGCACACCAACTTTACTGCCAATCGCCACCGTGTGCAGATGCGTCTGTGCATTGGATAAAGGCTGACCCGCCACACTTGGATCCGTGTTGGCATTATGAACGCTCAAAAATTGCCAGCCAACCAGGACGAAGAGAACTCCTAGAGAGAGGAGGATGACAAGCACATTTCTGCCTCGGTGATTCTGTGGTGGGTTATTTTGAGGTGGCGCATATGATGATGTAATTGACATAAATAAAAGTCCTTTATAGGGCATGAAAATAGGGAATAAAGATGGTCTTATTATAGCGTAGTGTGGGTAGTCAATCGGGTGAAATACGTAGGGGAATATACGTATGTAGGTAAAAGTAGTGATGTAATAAATATATTTCAGTTTTACCGTTTATTCACCGTTTCATTTGCCACTAACGGCAACGTTTTCTTACTACTGTCTGGCAGTGTGACTGAAAAGATGACGCCGCCACCCTCCCTTGCTTGAGCCTTGATATGCCCTCCATGAGCTTCAACAACGCCTTTACAAACTGCCAGGCCCAGTCCCGAACCGGTAGGATTACTATTCCGCTTATCACGCTGCACACGGTAAAATTTATCGAAGACGCGCTCAAGATCGGCCTGGGGAATACCCGGCCCATGGTCGGCGACAGTAATCAGAATCTCTCCATCTTGACGCTCAAGACCTATATCGATGGGGGTATTTTGTGGCGTATAGCGGACGGCATTCTCGATCAGATTAGTAAGCACCTGGTCCATCTGGATATAGTCAAAATCAAGCATAGGCAGATCTTCTTCCACATGCGTGCGTATCTCGCGTTGCCGTAGCAAGGGCTGCATATGTTCTAATACATTTTGGAGCAGCTCAGTAATGGAGTAGTGATCCTTTTCCAGCTTTAGTACGCCTTCCTCGATACGTGACATATCGAGCAGATTACCGACCAGGCGATTAAGCCGATCTGCCTCGCTTTCGATGGCCTGGGCGAAGCTACGCCGCTCCTCTTCATTCCATGCTCACATCATCTTGCAGCAGACTACTGGCAGCAGCTTTGATCGAGGAGAGCGGGGTGCGCAGGTCGTGTGAGACGGATGAGAGCAATGATTTGCGTAGAGCATCGGTGCGTTGCAATATCTCGACGCGCATGCTTTCTTGCCGTAGCCTGGCGCGTTCAATGACCGATATTGCCTGATCAAGAAAGGTCCAGAAGAATGTTGTGCGCGGATCAGAGCGCTCCTGCTCTTCCAGCAACGTTTCGGTGTTGGCCTGATAAAAGGGGCCACCCTGAATGCCCAGGCGCAGGACGCCAACCGTCTTGCCGCCTGTCTTGAGTGGGATCAGGCGTACACGTGCAGCATGACCAGCCAGCGTATTGCGAATAACGACGCGCGGCGCGAAACCAGGCGAACGCTCTGGCGCAAGGGTGACATCATGTAAGGCGACCGCCTGTCCATTTTTCATCACCTGCATAGCAACCGAACGCTCTTCATCTGAAAGCTCAAACTGATCCAGCGAGTGTGGAGCACTGGCTCGCGTAATCAAGATATCGGATGCTCTGTCAGGGAGCAAGACCACACAGTTGCGAATACCCCATGAGGAAAAGACCGCGACGATAGCTTGAGCAATGGTATGCAACTGTTGTTCCATGCGCTCATCATTATTAGTGGTGCGCACCAATTCATAGAGGATATGCGTCTCACGCTCACGGCGCTGTGCCTCCTGTGCCTGCTGCCGGAGCGTAGAGGCCATCTGCCCCGTTAAAAGTGCGGTGACCAGGAAGACGAAGAGCGCAACCCACTCTTCTGCACGAGCGATGGTGAAGACATAGAGAGGTGGCACGAGAAAGAAATCAAAGGACAGAAAGGCGACGACCGCTGCCAGAATTGCTGCATAACGCCCACGTGTACTCGCCAATCCTAGAATGATCAACAAATAGAGAATCGAGATATTAGGTATGAGGGGATAAAGATGCAAAAGCGCAATAAGAACAGTTATTAAGAGCGACCCTGCAGTGGCAAACAAGCTATCATAGAGATACCGTTGCCACGATGCAGCAACCCTGGCCTCGATTGGTTGAAGCGATGTCATTGAACTCATATATGTGCTTTTATGTGCTTTCTACTCATAATTTTTGAGTATAGGGCGGATGTGAAAACCTCAGAGTGTACTCAAGATGCTTTCCCGCATACCATTATAACCCACCTCTCGTCAAAAAAAGCTATAGAAAACATACAAATATATCAATGAAAACTCAAGAGAAACTGTGCAAAAATATTTTTCTTTGCCAACTCTATCCTGTTCGAGCAGGGCAAAGGAAGACGCTATGAATGTAAAATTTGAAATTTTTTATATATGGTATACTATCATTGGCATGCATAAGTATATATACTTCACTTATCCGATCTCGCCAGTGCTTATTGTTGACCTCTTAATAGCAGAAAACTTCTTATAGTAGAAACTATTTAGGAGAGTCACCCGTATAAGAGTTGGATAGCACACTAGTACCCGTCTTGAGTGTACTGTGTTATGTAAGAATTGGTTGTAAGGAGAGGGAAGGAAAGACGTATGAAAATTGCGCATATAGCTCCACCCTGGATAGCCATTCCACCTAAAAACTATGGTGGTACCGAGATTGTCCTCTACAATCTTGTGGAGGAACAGGTTGCACAGGGGCATGATGTGACGTTGTTGGCACCCGGAGACGCTCGCACTTCAGCGCGATTGGTCTCGTTTTTCCCCCATTCGCTCATTGATTCTGGTGTACCATGGCAAGGGCATTTAAAAGCCTACTACCATTTATATAAAGCCGTCACCTATATTAGAGAGCATGATTTTGATATCGTACATGCGCATCTTTCATCGGCGGCGGACATGTACGTTTTCCCTCTTACTGCCAATATGACCATTCCGATGGTCACGACATTGCATAGCTGTTTCCCTTTTGACCGTGTCCAATCCTGGACAGGGGATGCCGACAAGTGTTATCTGGAATGGTTGTCGTCTGCTCCAATGGTTGCGATCAGTGAAAGTGCTCGCACTGAGGTGCCGCACGACTTGCACTTTGTCGGCGTTGTTCATCATGGCATCCCCATGGAACAGTTTGAGCCCACCGCACAATCAGAGAATTTTTTTGCCTGGTTGGGCCGCTTTATGCCCGAAAAAGGTGCTCACCTTGCTATTGCAGCCGCTAAAAAAGCTGGTGTGCCTCTTGTATTGGCGGGAACAATTGATCAGCATGTGGACATGTCGGTCAATTACTTTAACGCTATGATCAAGCCATTCATCGATGGTCAGCAGGTGAAGTATATTGGTCCAGTTACCATGGAACAGAAGATCCACTTGTTGAGTCGTGCTCGTGGCTTCCTCAATCCAATCGAATGGGAAGAGCCATTTGGGATGGTGATGCTTGAGGCCATGGCAGTCGGTTGTCCTGTGATCACCTTTGCCCGTGGAGCTGCCCAGGAGATCGTCTGTCATAAGAAAAGTGGTTTTCTGGTTCATGATGTCAATGAGATGGCGCAGTTTATTCCTCGTGTAAGAGAATTAGATCGTGCCGCTATCCGTGCTTATACAAAGCAGCATTTTTCTGTGCATACGATGGTGAGCAAGTACCAGAATGTGTACAAGAAAGTCATTGCATCCTCGCGTCAGATGGTCGCATCCGCTGTTGTTCCGTCAAAAGTGCGTGTTTCCTCGCTGACTCCCTCATCAGTGCTTGCTAAAATAGACGAGTCTGTTCGGGTCTCTTATCCTGCTGCTCTGACCAGGGCAACGTTGGAAGCGGAGCCACAGCCTTGACATGCTGATACAACTCGGCGCATATGTCAGGCGAGTGTTGCTCAAAGGGACAGTGGCAGAAGCCATAGACCGTTTTGCCTGCAAGAAGCCATTGTCCCAGAGTCTGTGCCCATTCAGCAAGGAATTGCTCATTGACCTCCATACGTGGGTGTCCGATGTAACGTACAAAGGCAAAATCGGCGGTAATTGTGATCTGTAGGGGAAGGTCAGGCTTGCGCTCACGGGCTTGCAGCACCCGTTGTTCTTCCGCTGTACCAACACGAATGGGACGAGTATCCATGATGACGCGTGCCACCTGGTGCTGATTGAGCAGGGTATTAAGCGTTGACGCATGAGGTTCTTTGAAGAAACCTGGATGGCGTACCTCTACTGCAAGCTGTACATCAGTCGGCCAGAAGGCAAGAAATGTCTGCAATTGTGCAAGTTGATCGGGTCCAAATGTTGGTGGCAGTTGCAGAAAGATTGGTCCCAACCGCGTACCCAATCCGCGCATGCGTTCCACAAACAGGAGCGCCCCACTCTTTTGCTCATCAAGGCGGCCTGAATGGCTGATATCGCGTGAGATCTTGGGGCAGAAACGAAATGTTTCTGGTGTCTCCTGTCGCCAGCGAGCGATAGTTTCCTGCGAAGGTAGAGCATAAAATGTTGTGTTGCCTTCTACACAGGTAAGCTTTTTACTGTAAAGCCGTAGAAAGTCGCTGGCAGGTGTGTGAGGCAGGGAAAAGGGTGCCAACCCATTCTTTATATCCCCACATGGGGCAGCCGATGTAGAACACTGCTACACTCCTTTTTGTCTCATCGTTTGAATGAGACTAAGATGATCAGGACCTCAAGTTTATCTGATTGACAATGTGGTCATCAACGCTCATGCTCACTTTGGTAACCCATTAGAATAATGTTCTTATTTCCTTAATGATTATGACGCTATTTTAGCACAGTTGATAGAGGTGAAGAACTCTCTGGTGTAGTATAGCCCAAAGGACGTGAGACACTGGAAGAGGCTAATGACAAGGGTGCGTTGCGGTGTTTATCTTGACAGACAGAAACGCCCTGTGATAGGATTACCACATCTTTTCAAAAAGCGCACAGTAAAGATAGTGATGAAGCAAGGATGAAACGTTGACAACTCTCCAACGAACATCCATCGTCAGCGTTCTTGCTCATCGTACGAATGTGTTCGCGCCTTATGCGGCGCACAGCGAGAAGGAAGAGTAAAGACAAACTCTCCCATGGTTCACTCTTTGTGGACACGAACGATCTCTTCTTCTCCATACATACCATTCGTAAACAGGTTGCAGCGTCTCATCGCGCGAGACAACTTGTTTGAAAAGGTTCATGCTACTACTCCATCTGTGAAGTAGTAGGATAAACTTTTTTGAAAAGGTAGAACTCCTCTATGAACAAGTCAGCAGGTCCTACGAACTCGAACACATCTGTAGGACGCACGTCTTTCGTGCTTATTCTCGTTATCACACTCCTGAACACCATGGGTATGACGATCATCATCCCTATTGTTCCGTTTCTCACGTTACAATACCTGGCTCATCCGAATAATCTCGCAGTCACCGTGGGATGGCTCACCGCAGCCTATGGGATCTGCCAGTTGATCGCTGCGCCAGGTCTGGGTGCTCTGAGCGATCGTTTCGGACGACGCCCCATTCTCTTCATCTGTCTCCTTGGTTCCGCGTTCGGCTATCTCATCTTCGGTCTTGGCGGTGCGCTCTGGTTGCTCTTCCTCGGACGCATCATCGATGGCCTGACAGGTGGCAACATCAGCGTCTTGTTCGGCTATATCGCTGATATCACTAAACCAGAGGACCGTGGCAAGTACTTCGGCAGGCTGGGGGTTGCAGCAGGTGTCGGTTCTCTCATTGGCCCCGCTTTTGGTGGACTGCTGGCAACGATCAACTATCGCGCCCCATTTCTTGCTGCCGCTGGCCTTCTCCTCCTTACGCTCGTCTGCGGGGTACTTCTTGCTCCCAGAGAGTTTGGACAAAGAGCACCGCATCACCTCTATTGCAGTGAGCGAACTTAATCCCTTGAAACAATTGGCGTCCGCATTTCGTTGGGCAAACTTGCGCTGGTTATTGCTGGCGTGGTTCTTCTATGCCTTCCCAGTTAGCATGTTGCAGACAACGATCGCAGTCTTGACGAAGGACAGTCTTGGCTTCAATGCAACGCAGGTCGGTCTCGTTGTGACTCTGGTCGGCGCGGTAGACATTCTTGTCCAGGGAGTGCTGGTCGGCTGGTTCCTCGCCATGCTGGGAAACATCAGGCTCGGTCTCATAGCCTTGGTGCTCGTCGGCATCAGCTACCTGGTACTTGGTTCCATTGCGTTTTTCGCCACGCCAATTCTCTTGATTGTCGGTATCGTCCTCTTCGCAGGGTCGGGGAGCCTTGTTGAAAATGCTCTGCGAGGTCTCATCTCTGAAATGGTTGGACGGCACGAACAAGGTCGTGTGAGTGGAGCAACGCAATCGTTGCAATCGCTTGGATGGGTTGTCGGACCACTCGTTGGTGGTTTCGTGTACACCGCGTGGGGACCTTTTCAAGCATATGCCTCAGCTTCGTTCATCATTGTCCTCGCCATTGTTTGTCTCTGGATCGCTCTCCCGCTTCTCCAGAGGCGCAAGGCGAAAGAGCAAACGCTCGGTGAACAAGAGGTTGTATTGCTATCGAATGAAGAAGACTGAAAAGGTCTTCCCTTTCATTCCCTGCATGATTGTTTTTGTTGTACCTGCAAACACAATACGTGCTTCTTGTTGCATCATTGTGTTGAGTGGAAACATCGTGTTGTCGGTGAGAGACAAGTCTGGCCTCTCACCGACAACGGAATTAAAGTGCACCAGCATCTCTCGCAGCATAATACGAAGGATAGATGGGGCGGAATCCTAGTTCATCTCGGATGCGGAGGGTATCGAGGATCAATTCCCACGGATCCTTGAAGGAAGGATCTGCGTCACCTGCATCTTCGGGCAGGCCATTCAAGCGCCGCAACTCTGCGAGACTTACGGGTGCGTCATCGGCGACATTGTAGATCTGACCATCGATCCCAGCGGTAGTAACAGCACGCAGCAATGCCTGCGAGACATCAGCATGATGCACCATATGCAGCCGTTTTGCTGGATGCCATTGACGTAATAGCGGCAGGGACTCATGCACATGTGGATCTCCTTCTCCATAGACAAAACCCAGACGCAGGATACGCACTCCTAACCCTCGTGTGTGATAGAGTTTCTAGCAGCGCCTGTTCAGCCGCAACTTTGCTTTGTGGGTATGTGGCTGTTGGCTGGAGTAGATCATCTTCGCGACCGGGCCGATGAAGACCTGAACCATAGACATTGCTCGTGCTGGTGAAGACAAAGCGCTCAACCCCTGCGGAAACGGCGGCATTCGCCAGAGCCAGAGCACCGTCCTGATTGGTCGTCCTGATACGCTCCTGGTCAGTTCCCCGGAAGAAAGCAGCCAGATGAACAATGGTCTGGACTCCTGCAACAGCCGAAGCGAGGCTCTCGGGCTGGCTCAGGTCTCCCACGATCACCTCAGTTCCCAGTTTGCGGAACGCCTCAGCCTGTTCCGCTCGGCGAACGAGAAGACGCACGATATGTTCACGTTGCAACAGACGAGGCACGAAGTGACTTCCAACCTTTCCAGTTGCACCCGTGACAAGAATGGTTTTCATGATCATTTAACTCCTTGTGAATGAACGTTTTTCTCTCGGCTAGCGCAAGAGAGGTGTTGCCAGGTTTCTTTGCCTGTCTCGCTTGACCTGGATACCACATCCTTAGTATGCTTGAGAGATATTGGGATAACCAACCTCTCGTGATCGTATGATGGCGAGTAGTAGGATAAGGAGTGAACCAGATGGAAGAGAGAGAACGCCGACAAGCACTCGCGGCCTTCTTGCGCACTCGCCGCGCCCGACTCTCTCAAACCGAGGTAGGATTACCCGCACGCAACAGACATCGAACGCCAGGGCTGCGACGCGAAGACGTGGCAGAATTGGCGCATATCGGGGTTTCGTGGTACACCTTGCTGGAGCAGGGAAAGGACGTTCACCCCTCAAAGCCTGTCCTGGAAAGCATTGCACAGGCGCTCAGGCTCACCCATGCAGAGGAGAAGTATTTGTTCCTACTGGCTGGTCACACGCTTCCTGTGAAAGCGCTACCAGCGGAAGAAGAGGTTCCCCCAGAACTACGGCGCGTAGTGAATGTGCTGACTCCTCATCCAGCCTTTGTGATTGGGCGGCGCTGGGACGTTCTCTTCTGGAATCGAGCAGCTGACCTGGTCTTTTGCTTTGATGAGCCTTTTCCACCGTACTCGCTCAATGTAGTCTGGCGCTCCTTTCAGATGCAAGGACACTCGCTCGATCTTGACTGGGAAGTGCAGGCACGCAATCTGGTGGCCCACTTTCGTGCCGATTACGCCCGCTATCCAGGTGATGCCTCGTTTGAGGAATTACTCCTTGATTTGCAGCACCTGAGCCCATTATTTCGGGAATGGTGGGAGCACCATGATATACGAGGTTTGCCCAATGGGCCACAATCCATGATGCATCCAGTGCTCGGTCTTCTGGAATTTGACCATGTGCAAACCTCTTTTTCTTCCGATCTCCGTATGAAAATCTATGCCGCTTCCCCTTCAACCACTTCGAAGTTAGAACAGGCGTTGGCTGCTCCCTCTTGATGGGGGATTGTAAGCTGACCCCCTGTCTCGTTGCGCATCTCGCGGGAAATCTACATACCCAGGATGACGAGCCTTGAGCGAAAGCTGCACGAGGGCAGTTATGCGACCAATGCAGCAAGGCTTCCTCGTTATGCATGGCTGGCTTACATGGGCTTGCGATACCTCGGCATGCGTTGCACCACCTGGTAGCCAACACTTTCGTAGAGATGGAGGGATTTGCCGGGATTTTCCGCTCTCGTCCTGATGTCTGCCCGCTGAATGCCGCTCTGCTGGCAGCGTTGGAGCATGCGCGTCATCAGAGCTTTGCCCAGACCGCGCCGTCGCCAGGAACGGCGTACCCCGACCCAGGGCGTATGCACGCCCTCCTCATCGCTGGTACTGATAACATGCCCCGCGATCTGGTCCCCATCCCAGGCGACGACCCACAAACTGGTGTCCGGATCAGGGCCGCCGAGTTCGCGCAGCCAGGTGTCATAGCTTTCGAGGCTGTCGTAGCTCTCAGCGAACACTTCCTCGTTTGCTGCGTAAATGGCAGGCAACTGGTCACGCGAAACGGTGCGGATTTCCAGGCCATCTGGCAGTGGTGCAAGCTGGATGGGTTCGGTGGGAAGCTGATAAATCATCCACACCATAGTAAACGCCACTGTGTACCCCTCACTCAGGAGCAAGGCGCGATTTCCTGGTTGGGTCTCGTCGGCGTTGCCTCCGAACACACAGGGGTTCGTTGTTGATTGTGCCTGTGCAATCTGGCGCAATCGTTGCTCTTGCCAGCGTAAGAGCGCACGTCCAATACCTTTGCGTCTCCACTCTGGGACCAGCCCGCCAAGGGAGAGAAACAGCTTAATACCGTTGTGTTCTGACCACCAGGTAAGCCAGGTATAGCCAATCACTTGGCCATCAACCTCGACGAGCAGGCAATCGTGCAAAGGATTGCACACGGGATCGGGATCAACATCTGGTCCGGGGAGCCAGATGTCACCATCGATGGCTTGCACGTTCTTGCGCACTAGCTCGATGGCGGGGAAGTCATCTACTCCTTGAAACAAGCGGAATGCCAGGCCAGGGATGGTGGGCGCATCGGGAAGCATGAGATACGATTTTGTTTGACTCATCAGTATATTCGTTCCTTTCTGCATTGACGTTCTCCGAAAATCTTCTCGAACGTCAATCATATGGGAGAGTGTGTAAGCTCTCGATTCTGGACAACAAAAAACCACGAGGTGGCTCGTGGTCTGAATGGGAGGGTGAACGTAAAAAACGCCACAAAACCACGAACCCTGAGTGCGCCTCGTGGTACAACTTGCTTATAAAAGCCGAAAAATCTACCCTTTTGAGGGCGCACTTATAGATAGGTAGGCGGAAATGCCAATTTTCGCGCCTACGCCCCACTTGATTTGCCTATGGAAAACCATCGCGTGCGCCCTTTCTGAAAGATAATAGCTGGTCTACTTATCTGAGCATACTATATATTTCGTCGTGATACAAGCCTTGAGGTCACAAGATTGTATGCCATTCAAGTAAGGACAATGGATAACACCTCCTTCCCTTAGTGAACGTATAGTCCTCTGCTGCCAGGGTGGTCGAAAGGCAAAACGCTTGTTGGGTATGTAAGGCATCAGCACTCACGCTGCGTCATCCATTGACGTTTAGAATCTGGTTGAGTATAGTGATGGCATCAGAAAAAACATGGATGACTTTATTGCTCGCCTAAACTTGTAATAAAGGAAGAAATAATATGCCTGGACATATTGTGTTAGAGGGTGGCGCTGAATTTGGTGGACGTATGGCAGAGGTAGACCGTCGTGCCATTGAACTCGCAGGCGGGAGCGATGCTCTTATCAGCATCATTCCCACCGCTGCCGCTGCCGATAATAATCATCGGCGGGCGGGTAATAATGGCGTGCGCTGGTTTACCAATCTTGGAGCCACCAATGTCGCCTCGTTGCCCCTTATCGATAGGGCGTCAGCAAATGATACAGCAATTGCCGATATCATCCGTCAATCGCGCTTGATCTATCTCCTGGGCGGCTTCCCTGACTATCTCGGACAGACGCTACTGGGCAGCCAGGCCTGGCAAGCGGCGTTGGATGCGTATGCAAACGGAGCTATCATCGCGGGCAGCAGCGCGGGTGCAATGGTGCTATGCCAATACTATACCGATTCGGGCTTGAAGACGCCTGCCACGGGACTTGGAATGCTATCCAATGCCTGTGCCTTGCCCCATCATAATAGCTTTGGCAAGAGTTGGGCTGCTGGTCTAGCGAAACAATTGCCTGGCGTGGTGTTGCTAGGCATCGACGAGCGTACAGGTATGATCGATGATGGTGATAATGCTCAAGGCACTCCCTGGCGCGTCTATGGACAGGGCGCGATAACCGTCTACCATGATGGTAAGCCGATGGTTTACAGAAGCGGCACGAGTTTCGATTATGTTCCTAGATAGGAGGGAGGGGCGTACAGGCATAGGGGCGCAATGAGCGGAGCGAATAAGCCCGTGGCCCATGCAGCCCCAACGACCTCCTTTTCCCCTATCCCCACCTCTACGCAGTAATAACCTTCCCCTGCGACTCAATAATATACGAACTACCACTGGAAACCGTTATCGTCGTACCACCCTTTACCGTAACGGTAGCATTTCTAACCTCGATCCCCTTCTTTGCCGTAATCTTGACGGCATTGAGCGTGATCCCGGTAAACGGTTCCTCAGGCACACCAACAATCGTGCCCGCCGTACTGGATCCAGTCGCCACCAGATTGTTCACGGTAATATTGTGATAGTAGGGCGTAGTGCTGGTGATAGGTTGCGGCGAGTCCGACGATGGAATGCTGGGATAGTAGCCCGTGAAGAGCAACGGCGTCTTCACACCAGTCATCGTGAGATTGCTATAGGTGACGTTGTACACCTCGCCACCAACGGTCCGATTTGACTTGATGCGCAAACCATTGGTCGTGCCATTGAACGTGATGTTCGACGCCGTGATATCATGAACGCTACCCGTAGTGCCACTACCAATCGATAACCCATGCCCATGCTTGAAATTGCAGTTCTCCACGAGAATATTGGAGGCACCAAGTTGGGGAGCACTGCTTTCCGCAATTCCCGACACGATCGCAACATCATCATCACCGCTATCAACATTACAATGGTTGACAACAGCGTTTTTGGAATAGCTGAAGTCGATGCCATCGGTATTTGGCGAAGTGGAAGGAGCGGTAATGGTCACATTATCAACTGAAATGCCGCTGGAGCCGAAGAAGAACAGATGCATACTTCCAGCATTCTCAAGGTTGATATTGGAAACTGTGACCGTCGTGGCATAGGCAAGCTCAATCAGTCGTGGACGTTCATGGGCAACCTTCCCGGTCGACCACCAGACAGAACCTTCTCCATTGATCAAGCCACCACCCGTAATACCTACATTGCTAAGCTGATATCCATTAATGAACGCCAGAACGGGTTCTTTCACCGTGACGCCAGGTGGGATCGTATAATCACTGAGCGTTTTCGAGGCATCAAGTGTTGCACCCGTGTCAACTTGCAAGGTGATGTTGCTCTTCAAATAGAGTGGAGCGCTCAGATATTTACCAACAGGCACTTCAACTATTCCCCCACCTGCACTGGCACACGCATCAATCGCTTTTTGAATCGCCGCCGTATCCTTCGTCGTACCATTGCCCACCGCACCAAAACTTTTTACATTGCAAATGGTCGTAGCTGCATGCACCTTCTGACCGCTTATAACTAGCCCCGATACAAAAAATGCAACCATTGCTACACATACACTGGTTGCAAGCATCATGTATGTGTATCTACACCGCATTGTGTGTGTATGATCCATCTTAACTTTGCTTCCCTTCTGTTAAAACATTATAGGAAAATCCTTTAATCCTATCGGACGTTCCCTCTACTGATCGATCGTTGCCTCTTTTATAGAAGCATCACTTCTCGTAGTTCTAAGTATTCTCTGCTTACTACTCTCCCTCCTTTTCTTAAGATAGAAAACGTTTACTTTTCTTGATAAACTTACCATAAAATAATACTTTCTGTCAATGGAAGGATAGGCTCTGACCCGGAGACGTTTGTCCTTTCCGGGCATACACATAGGACTAATGTCAATTTCGTGCATGGGATGTTGCATTACCCACATTTTCCTTCTACACTCTCTTTCTGTTAGTCCGAAATATATTCGGATCACAAAAATCGCAGTCTTTAGAGGAGCTTACTGTTATGTCCGTTATCGTTGAACAAGGAAACAAAAATTCCGACACGCAGGCCACCACCGGGTGCCATGTGTGTGCAACTATAAAAGGGGATGTCTTGTTGTCATGCGCCAATTTTCGTTGTGAGAATAAGGTGCACGTTGCTTGTGCAGTGCGGCCAGAGGGGACGCGCTTGCATTTCTGCTCTCATGAGTGTGCTGTACACTACTGGAATCGCTGAAAAGAGCATCCACTGAGGACGACGGGTAGATGGCGCATGCAACGTCCACTTTCTACCCGTCGTTTTCTTCATTTTTGGGAAACCGGAGTGAGAATGATTATACTGTAAGATCCCAACTCACCTGCTGCCCGGTGAAATTTGCGGTGAAGTCCAGCATGAACGATTTCATACTTTTGGGCACCTCATAGGTAATCGTCCCTTTCAGGGGATCTCCTGCGGCAACTGCTCCCTCTGGTCCGACCTTGCCGGTCAATAAGTCCTCCGTATACTTTTGTCCGCTTGCATCGCGCAGGCTGTATTGAATAAGGCTCGATGCTGTCTGCTGTTGCCCAGAAATGTTTTTCATCGTAACCTCTACCTGAAGCAATGTATTGCCAGCCTGGGGGGTTGAAAGCGCTGTTCCTTGACTGGTCGAAACCTTTGTAACCGTTACTTGCCAGATATTATCCACACTTACCGTTTCGCCAATTTTATGATGTGCGCTGATACTTGATGGTGTCGCATTCGATTGAGCGGCACTTTGCACGGTTGCTGCAACATTTGAAATACTACCTTGCGTCGCCGTCGCTGCAAATTTGCCGAGAACCGCTAGCACACCACAGATTACCAGAACAAGTACCAGGCAACCCCCACCAACGAACCACGGCCATTTTGCGCGTCTCTTTGGCGGCTGCTGATACATCGGTGGTTGTTGTGGATAATAAGGTTGTTGAGGATTGTTCCATTGCTGGTTGCTATTATCAGGTGGATACTGTTGTTGGTAGGGTTGTTGAGGATTGCCCCATGGCTGATTGGGTTGTTGAGGATTATTCCAGGACTGATCAGGTTGTTGAGGATTGCCCCATGGCTGGTTGGGTTGCTGAGGATTATTCCAGGGCTGACCATTATTATCAGGTGGATACTGCTGTGACATATTATTTTCCCTTTCATCGAATGCAACAAATGTCACGTGCATAATAACACAGTTGTGCGCAAAATGGATCAGGATAAATGTATCAAGTTGTGTCAGAAAATTATTTATTGCTACTATTACTAATAAATGATCACGCTGGTATAAAGATCCACAAATCCATAGACCCGGCCAGCATTCTCCTTTGAGAGATTTATGCACCCATGTGAACCTTGCGCCGAAAACGTATCCCCACTGGAATCGTTGTGAGGAAAGTTGGTGCCAGGACCATAATCGTTGCGCCACCAGCTATCGTGAATGAAGTAACCATTGCTGTGATACTGCATCGCATAGTTGATAGGCGTGTCGGGATACCAGTCAGGCGACCCTTCCGGTACACCAGATTTGAAGACGGTTGGCGCTTCTTTTCCCTCGATCCACCAGTCTCCCGGAGGTGTGGGCCGTTCAGGCCGTCCAGTTGTGACCAGGAATGCATTGACCAGCCTCCCATCCTCATACATCCGCATAGCCTGCTCGTGGAGCGAAACGACGATGACCTTTCCGTTCATTTTGCTATAATGTTGCATTACCTGTAAATCTGTCTGATGGACCGCGTTATACGATGTACTATCCGTTGCATTTTCCGTCATCGCCTGGAAATTGTACAGGTACATATGCAAATCTTCAATCGTTTGTTGCAAATCTGCAAGTGTTTTGTCTGTTGTTAGATCATTCTGTACCCAACTCCCGATACCATTATCGCCGTATTCGTAGCCGAATGGATAATCCTTATTATCAAATTTGTTGTGGAATTGATTGCGTTGGCCCCAGGCTCTCACTTCCTGTTGCAATTGTTGCTGTAACTGCTGACTTTCAATCTTCATTGTAGGCATCTGCATCGCTATAACATGCGCCTTCAAAGTCGCGAGCGTGTTTTTATACTGTGTGTCGGTCGTTGCGCTCTGTAAGCTTTGCTGGTCTTGCTTATATTGCCTCTGATAAGAAGAGGTATTGCCCCTATATTGCCTCATCAACGTGATCCATTGCTGGAATGTCTGTAGTTGGATCTTTCCCTGATTTTTTAAGGTGGTATCAAGAGGTGGAGCTGAAAGGGCGGTATTTAAGCTATTGATATCTGTGATAGTGTCGCTTGTGTTGCCGCAGGTACTTAACAGGAGTAGAATAAGTACAAATCCTCCTGTCATCAGTGCGAACGCATATTTTTGTATGAAGTTGCGGCCATATGTTTGATGTTGCATGGTAGAGCCTTCTATAATTTCTATCTTGCCGGGAAAAGAGTGATATATTCATCATACAGACCCCTTCATTATGTTCTTTTTCGCAATCAGGTTCGTACTGTTTTGTCAACGTCATCCATACAACGACATTCACTCCGTCGATCGAAGCTTGCCAGAGCATAAGTACATTTAAGTATTAAGCTGCTTGTGGATAGATGAGTGTTGATGTTATACTGCATAGACGTTGGGCTGTGTATAGTATCTGGAAGCAGGGAGCTTTTGTCGATGGAGTCTCGAAACCCTTCTCAACCATCGGGGTCGCCACCGGGTATGAGAGGACAAGGGGACAGCGCCCCACCACCACCTGAGCAACTGTCCATTAATGAGCTGGCTCGTAATTGCTCAGAAGAGACGAACAAATTTCTCAAGCAGAACGCCTCAAATGATCGCTTCTGCCTTGAGCTGTTTCGCCGCGCCATTGTCAGGAGGGACGATGACGCATGGGCCTGTATTTATCAACAGTATGCGCCACTTGTGTTGACCTGGGTTACCCAGCACCAGAGCGCCGCTCCGTTGTTAGGGCAGGATGGAAGTGGTCCGTTGGTCAACGCCGCATTTGCCAAGTTTTCGCAAGCGTTGACCCCAGCGAAAATGGGCAACTTTGACTCGCTGGCCGCTATATTAAAATATCTCAAGATGTGCGTGCATAGTGTCGTCGCCGATGAGGTGCGCTCACGCCAATCGCGTCAGTATGAAGAAACGCTGGAGACAATGGAGCACGAGCCCGCCAGTGATGATCCTGCGGATGATGTCGTTTCCTACATCTCTGCACAGGGATTATGGCAGGTCATTCAAGAAGAATTGAATGGAGAGGATGAGCGTATCCTGATCTATCTGGCATATGTTCAGGGCATGAAGCCGAGTGAGATTAGCCGTCAGCACCGCAGACATTTTCCTACCGTAGATGATGTCTATCGTATCAAGCGTAATGTGCTCGAACGGTTGCGCCGCAACAGACGGTTGCAATTACTGTTTCGTCATGAGTATTCTTGATGGCGTATAGTCGTGTTTATGACACCCGAAAAAATTAATGCACTCCGTTTATTGAGAATAAAAGGATGTCCGGGTAGTGCGAAATCATCAGGCGGCTCTGGGGAGGGTCGCCGATGTATTGCGGAAAGCCGCTCCCCTGCTTATAGGGGCCAGATGCATTGTCCTGTGTGTTGTGTAGAATGCACGACAGAGGTCTGGTCATAAGCGTTTGATTGATGCTAGCGTTGTATCGTACTGTAGCCTGTATTACGTTCCTGTAATAGAAGATATTGTGTGATACATTCTCTAGCTGTTGTGGCCTTCTATTGGCCAGTATCCTAATGAAATCTAGAGGAAAACGCTCATGGAGTGTAGTGAACCGGGTGCTATTCGTGATGAGGAGCTTGTCGCCTATCTTGCGGGGGAGACTGTGCGACCGGTTGTTGTTGAGCACCTTACGCATTGTCAGCGTTGTTCGTTGCAGTTGGCAACATACCGACGTGTAGAGCTTGAACTCTTAAGCAAACTCTACCGGTGGGATTGTCCACCCAGCCAGGTACTGGGCGAATACCAGATGGGGATGTTACAGCAAGGGCAGGGAGTGGCTGTGAAAAATCACTTGCGTGCATGTGTGTTATGTACCGCCGAAGTGGCAACTCTCACAGAATTTCTTAAGAACGATCCTATGTTGGCCCAACCTGTAATGGCACTTCCAAACGCCGCTGCTCCTGCCGCAAATAATCATCATCCGGTAGGGGCCAGATTGATTGCGCCCGTGTCATTGGATGAACTGCGCGAACGCTCATTAGCGGGAGTACGACGCATTGTTGCCGCGCTTTTACCGCCACAACCGCGCCTGGCCTATCAGCGCAATGCAGGTTCGCAGGCAGCGCAATGGCCGCGTCGCTATGCAGCCGAGGATGTAACGATCTCTGTGCAGCTAGAGCGTGATACCACCCGTAAGGACACACTGCAACTGATTGGCTTTGTGACGCAGAAGGGGACCGCAGTTGGGGTATTGCAAGGGCATACTGTACAACTTTCAATGATAGCCGCAAGTGGAAAAACATTCTATACTCAAACTATCGATGAACTTGGCAACTTTGTCTTTTCGGCGCTGAGTCCAGCCGAGTATACCCTGGAACTCCAGCTCCCTACCGGTATTGTTGTGATCGACCAGCTTTCTCTCACAGAGCAAGAGTGATGTTCTCATGACGCCCCGCGATCTAGTTCAAACGCTTCTCAATGTGCCTGAAGAGCAGGGGCGGCAATTACTACAGAACGCTGTTCCGACCTTCAGCGATGGGGCGCGTGATCGTCTGATCTACCAGATCAAAAAAGAGGCGGATCGTTGCTGGAATAGCAATGCGAAGCTCTCTTTTGTTCTCTCCGGCTATCTGTTGCTTATCAGTGACCTGACGGGCAACAGATATTATCGTGCCCTGGGATTAATGGCGCGTGGCGATGCGTTGCGACGGCTCGATCGCGATCAAGAGGCGATCCCCTTTCTAGATGCTGCTGGCGAGGAGTTCCTGGCGCTAGAAGATCAGGTGGGGTGGGCGCGTACGCGCATCGGACGCGTAAGTGCATGCCTGCGCCTGAACCGTACGACGGAAGCGTTGAAGGATGCGGCGGCGGCACGTGAAATTTTCATGCGCCATAACAAACTGCTACGTGCAGGTCAGATTGATGTCAATGCGGCAATTATTAACTATGAACTGGGACAGTACGATCAGGCGCTGCACCTCTTCGATCGGGCCATTGAGACCTATTTGCGCCTGGGAGGTAGTGTGGACCTCTATATTGCTCGTGCGCGTGGCAACAAGGCCCTGACATTGGCGGCCCAGGGCAAGTTCCGCGAGGCAGCAGCACTCCATGAGCAGGCGCGAGCAACCTTCGCGTCCTACGGCGAGCGCGAAGAGATCTCAGTTGCGCGTGGCGAACTCAACATCGCCGAGATCTATGCCGCACAGGGACATTATAGCCGAGCCTTGCTGCTATACAATCAGAGCCGGGCGCTCTTTCGTAAGCACGCTATGAGCTTCGAGGCGGCAGAGGTCGCCCAACAAATGTGCTTCTGCATGATGCGCCTCAATCGTGCTCAAGAGGCCTATGAACTGGCAGGTGAAACGGTCACGTTCTTTCGTTCCTCACCTGGGCAGCGCCATAACCTTGCCCGTTCGTTGATGCATCAGGCATCCGCTGCAACAATCCAGGGCAATCTACGAGAAGCAGATGTCATGCTCCAGGAAGCGAGCACTCTGCTAGAAGAGGGTGGTATGGTTCGCCTGGCAGCTCTTGCACGTTTGCGCAGAGCCGAACTCTATTATGCTGAAAATCAATTGGATGATAGTGTTCGCGAGGCGGAACATGTCGCGGATATGTTTGCAGATCAGGAAGACCTTCCCCATCTGGCCCACACGATGCTTTTGCAAGCCCACATTGCCGATGCCCACGGGGATTTCGTGACCGCACAAGACCTCTGCGATCAGGCTCTGGACGTTGCGCAGGGGCAGGACTTGCTCGACCTTAAGTATCTGTGTGATGACATGCTGGGACAACTGGCGGAGCGCCATGGAAATCTAGAGGAGGCAGCACATTACTATGATCGCGCCGTGCGAGGGATCGACGATGTGCAGAGCCGCCTGGTGTTGGATGAACGCACCAGTTTCCTTGAAGACAAGGGAGGCATCTACCAGCGAGCAATGACCCTGGCGATGAAGCGGGGCAATATCGATCAGGCACTTATTTATGTCGAGAAGGCAAAATCGCGCGTACTGGGCGACTACTTACGCAATAATATCGATATTCGTCTGCGAGCGGGCGACAAAGCTGGCGAGGCCGTGCTAGAAGACCTGGCACGTTTGCGTGAAGAACAGGCATGGTTCAGCTCAATTGTTTATGAGACGGAGAACGATAGCAATCTGAGTGACACCGCCGTAATGCGTATTAATGCGGTTGGTCCGGTTCGTGCGCGTAAAGAAATGCATATCCGTGAGCGGCGCATCGAACAGTTGTTGGAGCAGATGCAGTTGCGTTCAGCGGGAGATGTCGTTGCGCGTCCTCGTCCCAGTTGGACCAATAGTATCGTGACATCGCTCTGGCCGAAGCTAGAGGAAAATACGCTCTTGTTAGAGTACTATCTTGCCGATCAGGATCTCTATATCTTCCAATTGACGCGTCAGGGTGTCGATGTCCAGTTGGTTTCCGGGGTTGTCCCTAAATTAGAGCGTCTGCTGGCGCTCTGGCGTGCCAATCTCGATATGGCCGCTCAGGCGGCTGGCACGCTTGATAGTGAGCAAACCTTCCCCGGCCTGCAAGAAAACGCTCTCGGTCTATTGCAGCGTCTGTATGATCTTTTGTTGCGCCCCATCGAAAATGCACTGACGACTCGTGAGCATCTCATTGTGGTGCCATATGGGATGCTGCATTACCTCCCTTTCCATTGCCTCTTTGACGGAACAAAATTCGTTGTTGAACGTTTGAATGTTTCCTACTTGCCATCAGCCGCCCTGCTCGATATCTGTCGCCAGCGTGGGCAGCGTATCCAGGCAAAAGGCGTGCAATTGCAAGATGCGCTGGTAATGGGGCTTTCGGACAATGGTCGCCTGGCTTTTGCTGTTCAGGAGGCGCAAGCGGTGGCCGCTTGCCTGGGAACGCAGCCCATCCTCAACGATGCGGCCACGACTCCCCTTTTGTGGAGCGTCGGTGAGCATAGTCCTATCGTGCATATCGCCGCGCATGGACTTTTTCGCTTAGATGCCCCAAATTTCTCACACATCAGGCTGGCCGATCGCCAATTGAGCGCCATCGAAGTCTTCAATCTGAACCTCTCTTCCTGTTCTCTCGTCACCTTAAGTGCCTGTGAGACCGGGCGTACAGTAGTGAGTGGTGTCGATGAAGTCATTGGTCTGGGACGAGGCTTTCTCTATGCAGGGGCAGCATCCCTCTTGCCGACCCTCTGGAAGGTCGATGATGCAAGTAGTGCTGAATTGATGGCGATGTTCTATCAGGCGCTTTTAAATGGTTCTACCAAAGCAGCGTCTCTGGGGGATGCTCAACGCACTTTTATTGCGCAGATGCGTACATCAACGCTTCTCATATCGTATCCACCCCTATTTCTGGGCAGCGTTCCATCTCATTGGCGATGCAGGGAAATTGTAGGGACATTAAGAGGAAATGAACGATGTGTCTACTGTGGACTGCTACGGGCTTGTTCGCTCCCCCTACTACTCTGTCAAAATTCAATCAATCTAGAGGCGTAGGGGTCTGACTTATCGCGCTTATGGGTTTGGCCTGGGGACAGATGGGGCTAGAAAGACGTAAGAAAAACGCTCTGCAAGTGGGGACAGATGAGCAATTACGATAATCTGTCCCCACTTGTTTTTGATGCCTGAGAGCAATCTTGCACACGTAGACCTCGAACTCCTCGTGTTTTTATGCGTCTCCCTGGACCTGTGGAGACCCATTGTCGAACTCCAATTTCCATGCCGCATGCAGCTAACGATTGAGATACGCCTTTCGTCTTTTTGGGTTCGTATCCGTGTGCCTCGCACCAATTTGTATAAGAGATCATGACATCGCTATTCGCTACCCATTCCCCTTCCACTCTTTTACAGCATTCTGCTAGCCACAATCCAACTGCATCTTGTCCTGATCGCTGGTGTCTGTGTAAGATCGTGGACCACTTTAGGCGTATGAGGCTCCAGACCTTCGTGTTGATACCACTGCGCCAGAAGTTGCTCCACTTTACGAGACGTGTCGGTTTCCTCCAACGGGGTATAGACGGTGACTTTGAGATCTGGCGTGTCAAAGACCTGAAAGGTGAGCCGTTCAAACAGAAGATACCCCACCTGTGGATGGTTGAGCGTTTTCCGCCCTTCTTGTCCACTCCGTACTTCATGATCAGGCCACCAGGCACGAAATTCAGGACTGGCGAGCATGAGATCATGGATCAACTCCGTCAATTGGGCATCTCCAGGATAACGAGCACAAGTGCTCCGGAATTGTGCTAAGAGCTGGCGTGCATCTTCTTCCCAATTGACGATGTATTGCCGCGACAAGGGATTGGTAAAGATACCCCAGATCGTATTGCGTTCGCGGGGAGCGGTCCTGCGGCGGTAATCGTCAAAGACCGCACATCCAGCATCGTTCCAGGCCAGGATATCCCATCGTCTTCCTGACACAAAGGCTGGACGAGTGCCAAACTGATCAAGGAAATGTTGTAACGCTGGGCTCACGATCTCGGTTTCTAGCAAAAGCGCCGGAGGTGCCTGCTGCTGGGCTAAGAGAAAGAGATGGTTTCTTTCATTCGCATCCAGACGTAACGTCTGCACCAGGCGCTCTAAGACCTGTGTTGAAGGTGTGATAGGGCGTCCCTGCTCTAACCAGGTATACCAATCCACGCTCACACCCACCAGTTGGGCCACTTCCGCTCGCCTGAGTCCAGGTGTTTTGCGCCTGGTACCTTTCGGCAGTCCCACATCTTCAGGTGTCAACCTTGCCCTACGCGTACGCAGAAAATCTCCCAATTCCTGCAGGCGATGATCTTGTTGTTGAGACTTGAGTACCAAATACTTCTCCTTTGCTGGCGTTGGAATATGACCGGGCGAACCATAGAAGTCTCATTCCTATGAATTCTGCTCATCTTGTTCCATGATCTCCATCAGTATATCATAGATATGCGGGTGAAGTACCTGCAAAAAGTCAAGTGAAAGACAAGGTATGACAACATGGATTTAAGACTGGCAGGAAAGAGGGCACTGGTGACCGGATCAAGCTCCGGGATAGGCGAGGCGATCGTGAAACTGCTCGCTGAGGAGGGCGTTGCTGTCGTGGTACACGGTCGCAACGAAGATCGAGCCAACGCGGTTGCCCAGGCAATTCGCATTGAAGGAGGAAGCGCGGAGGTCGCTCTCGGTGATCTCACCACCGACGCCGGAGCCGATGCGGTTGCCGTCGCGGCACTCGCTGGCGGACCTATTGATATTCTGGTCAACAATGCCGGAGCCCTTTCCTTCCTCTCATGGACGGAGGCGGCAGCGGCAAATTGGGCCCAGACATACAATACCAACGTCATCTCCTCAGTGCGGATGATCCAGCGCCTGGTCCCACAGATGCGCGAGCGTCACTGGGGTCGGGTGATCCAGATCGGCGGTGGCCTGTCACAGCAGCCTCAGGCTGGCGGGCCGGACTACAATGCGACGTTGGCAGCTCGCCACAACCTCGCGGTCTCCCTCGCACGCGAACTGAAGGAAACCGGGGTGACATCAAATGTCGTGGCTCCCGGCGCGATCATTGCGAGCGAGGCAGCTCGGGCACAGCTTACCCATATGGGCCAGGTTCATGGTTGGGGCGAGACGTGGGAGGAAATTGAACACAACGCGACGCAGGCCATCGCTCCAAATGACGTGGGCCGTTTCGGTCGGCCAGAGGAGATCGCCGCAGCAGTGGCGTATCTGGCTAGCTCGGTCGCCGATTATGTGAGCGGCGCAACGATCCGCGTCGATGGCGGCACGATCCGTTCGGTTATCTAAGACCGCAACATATACATCCCAGCAGCGTCCTGACGAAATTCCACAAGTATCCTGGTCAATAAGCCGTTTAAGATTGTTTGCCCACCAGGATACTTGTTGTTTCAAACGATGACATGGGCGAAACCCTGTGGTAAGATACGCAACAGGAGAGCGCCGTAGCAAGCCAAGGAAGAAACGTGAAGGGTTAGGCAGAGAAAAAAGATTATCTTGTAATACACACGAAACTAATTGAGTAGAGAAATGTTGTTTAAAACCGTCATTCGTCCAACCATGTTCCGTCTATCGGCCAACGATCCCGAAATCGCGCACCATTGGGTCATGAACGGACTGGCATTTGCCTCTCACTATCCCATATTACTCAAGATGATTGAAGTTGCCAATACATACAGATCATCGTCCCTGGAGCGCAATAACTGGGGATTGCATTTCCCCAATCCCATTGGCCTTGCCGGTGGCTTCGACAAAAATGGACTGGCGCTTCCAGCATTGGCAGCCCTCGGCTTCGGCTTTCTTGAGGCTGGCACCGTCACACGTCATAGACAACCAGGTAATGAGAGGCCACGCATTGTACGTTTTTCAACGGATAACGCCTTGATAAACCGCATGGGATTTCCAAATGATGGGGCCGATGCGATAGCTGCCAGACTGACCCGGTTGCCAAAGCCAGCAATTCCCATCGGTTGGAGTATCGGCAAATCCAAAGTCACACCACAAGCAGAAGCAATTGAAGATTACCTCTATTCGTTGCGGAAACTGAACCCCTATGCGGATTTCTTCACCGCTAATGTTAGCTCTCCCAACACGCCCGGATTGCGCAAACTACAGGATAAGCAACCGTTAGATCAACTGCTCCATGCCCTGGTGGAAGAAACCGAACGTATCGCCGCGCAATCGGATACAATACAGGCTAAACCAGTGTTAGTGAAGATATCACCAGACCTGACGGAGGGCCAGATCGATGATGTTATTGATGTCTGCCTGACCCGCAAGGTGCAAGGCATTATCGCAACGAACACGACCCTTGCGCGTGAGGGGCTACATAGAGAGCACTACAGAGATTGGTGGTTTAAGCGGTCGGCCAGTATACTCACACTCACTCGACATTGTGCAGTATCTCTGCAAGCGACTGGATGGCAAGTTGCCAGTGATTGCTGTTGGCGGTATCTTCGGACCCGATGATGCCCGCAGAATGTTTGATGCCGGTGCAAGTTTCGTTCAGATCTATACCAGTTTTATCTATGAGGGTCCAGGAATTGTGAAGAGGATAAACAGGGCGCTGGCGCTTTAACCATAATGTTGCAGGGACGCGATTGATAAGCCCACTGGACCTACAGCATAAATCGCGCCCCGCCAATCTTTCTAATCGTCGGTGATATCAGAGCGTTTTAACGCTGCCCTGCCATACTGAGTACGTTATTAACATAATTCCAGTTCATCACGCCCTGGTGTGCGACCGCCCATGGCCCTTCATTATAGGCGCTGATAAGCTTGACTGTATTCCAATGGAATGTGTCACCGAGCATGCGGATATAGAAAAGGCCCATAAAGATATTATCGCGCAACTTATATGGGTCACGTTCGGTGCCAGTCATGGTATTGATCCAGGAGGCGGTCGAGGGCATAATCTGCATAACTCCAACTCCACCATCGGCTGCAATGACGTGTTGGCGAAAGCCGCTTTCTTGCCTCGCAATGGCAATCACAAGATTGGCAGAGAGGCCATAGAAAGCAGCCGCCTGGCGCAGGAGAGCATTGACCTGATACGCATTTGAACCCTCCAATGCATCATAGGCATACCAGCGTACGGCTCCGTTGGCGAGAATGCCTGGGACGTAGCGACCTGCTGGTCGTCCTATAGAGCCCCTGCCAGCTTGTGGAATACAGAGTGAGTGAGCGGCAAATATCAAATTAATGTTGAAAATATTATTAGCTCTAGCTAACGTCAACATGTCAACATGTCTTCTGGCCGCAATCGTACTGAGTGTATCACCGGAACGGATTGTATAGTATGCACAAGAGAAATCGCTCTTCAGTTCCGCTGCAAAGGCTTCATGCTGGTAAAAAGAAATCTGGACGAAACTAGTAAGCAATGTTGCAATAAGAATGAAGAGTACGCGTCGTGACATAAATCCTCTCTTCCATGGTCGTGACAACATGTGTGTTGTAGAATTGAATACTTGTAGTAGTTGATGAAACATTGTTGCATGTCTCCTTCCTCCTCCTACTATATTCCTCTGCTAAATAGATAGCTGCACATTAATAGTGCAGGTTGCCCTTGAATGAGAAATCTACATGGATCTTCCCAACGTGCGTGTTTTTATACAGATGATGTTGAGGTTTTGTATCGGTCCGTTATTGCTGATATAATGAAAGCTACTATCTTTTTTTCTGTCATGAGACGATTGTGTAAGCACGAGATAAATATGAGGCACAAGCAATGAAAACAGAAGATCTTTTGAGCGCGACGGTCGAGGAATACCTGGAAACCATCTACAATATGAGTATGGAAGACGAAGTAGTGATTGGCGCAAGGCTGGCAGAGAAATTTCGTGTTGCGCCACCCAGTGTCACCGAGATGCTAAAACGTTTGACGCGTGACGGTTATATTGAGATGAATGCAAAGCGTCACGTCATATTGACTGAAACTGGTAAACAGGCTGCCGAGGCCGTATTGCGTCGCCATCGCCTCACAGAGCGCTTCCTGGTCGATATGCTAGGTATGCAATGGCATCAGGTACACGAGGAAGCTTGCCGCCTGGAGCACTTTATCTCGGGTGCCGTAGAGGCTCGCGTCATCAGTAGCCTGAATAATCCAACTACCTGTCCCCACGGCAATCCCATTCCCGGTTCTGTTCCCGATGCACGCAACTACCTCAAAGACAACCATGCCGTCCGTCTCTCCACTCTCCCATCAGGTGCAAAGGCCACCGTTTTTTGCATCTCAGAGGTTGTAGAAGATGAAGAGGCACTCATCCTCTACCTGCATGAGAAAGGCTTGATGCCCGGTACACAAGTAAGCATTGTCTCCTATACAAGCGAGGCTGCCGAAGGTCAGAGCGTCAATCTGCTGGTAACCGGGCGCGAGGTATCGGTAAGCAAGGCATCAGCGGCTAAAATCTGGGTCACGCTCTAAGCTGTTTCCTGTCTTCAAAGTACGAATTTCGTAGGAAAATATCATATATTTATCTAAATTCGTAAATATGTTGCAAAAGAATTGCTATTTTCAGGCAAGATAATGTACAATGAGGAGTGGAACCCTGGTTATTTTTGCGTATTGCACTTCATGTACCTGTCTTTGCTCAGTCTCCACCGGAAAGGAAGATCTATGCTTCGCAATCCCATTACGATCGACTCTGATCTTGTTGAAAAAATTGTTGTGCGGGAAGAAGCAGCGTTTAAAAAGCGGACGCCACGTTCATTAGAAATATACAAGCGGGCGCTTTCATCATTGCCTATGGGCGTTTCCAGCTCGTTCCAGGCTATCCCACCCTATCCCTTGACCATAAGTCGTGCGGAGGGAAGTCATATCTGGGACTATGATGGCAATGAGTATGTTGATTTTCACCTTGCCTTTGGTAGCCTGCTCGTGGGTCATTCCCATCCTGTCCTGGTGGAGGCATTGCGCGATCAGTTGGGCAAAGGGAGCCTCTATTCACTACCTTGCGCCGATACGGTCTTTCTTGCCGAAGAACTGGTGCGCCGCTTTGCTCCAATCGAGCAGGTGCGTTTCTGCAATTCCGGCACGGAAGCCACGATGGATGCCATCCGCCTTGCTCGCGCTTATACCAAACGTGATAAGATCGTCAAAATTGAAGGAACCTATCATGGGCATCACGATACCGTGATGATGTCAACCAAGCCTTCAGCGGAGGCCGCTGGCCCTGCCGATCATCCAAACACCGTTCCCGCTTCCCTGGGTATTCCTAACGATGTGAAAAACAACGTTATCATCGCACCTTACAACGATGCAGAGGCTTTGGAACGCATTTTAACTGAGCATGAGGGTGAAGTTGCAGCAATCATCACTGAAGCAGTCTTGATGAACGTTGGCATCATGTTGCCGGAGGAAGGTTATCTTCAAAGCGTGCGCGATATTACGCGTCGGCACGGTGTATTACTGATCTTCGATGAGGTAAAGACGGGTGTGACGGTGGCCGCTGGCGGCATCACCGAACTGTACCCGGTTGAGCCTGACCTGATCTGTCTCGCCAAGTCCATTGGTGGCGGAATGCCGATTGGAGCCTTTGGTGGTCGCGAGGAGATCATGCGTCATATTAACCATCATGAGGTGTTACATCTAGGCACATTTAATGGCAACCCTATGTCGATGCGTGCCGGGCTGGTCACGCTTACCCAACTCTTTACCCCTGAAGCGCATGCCCATGCCAATGGTCTCTCAAAGCGCCTCGCCGATGGCTATCTTAAGCTGATCAACGAATTTGATATGCCAATGCACATTGCTCAGATCGGTGCCAAAGGCTGCGCCATGTTGCGCCATGAACGTGCACGTAACTATCGTGCCTGGTTGGATGTTGATACGCGCCTCGCCTATGCCTACTGGCTCTTCCTGGCTAATCGCGGCATCCTCTTCCCTCCTGGCTTCGACGACCAGTGGACGATCTCAATCCAGCATAGTAACGACGATATCGATAAGCATATCGGCGTCTTCCGCGCGTTTGTATCTGAACTTGGACGCTAGGTGTATTCGCGAATACGCGTAAAACGGTAATAACGCACAATATGGTAGGGACTCGGTTGTACCGCGTCCGCGATTTATCGAGCTGAGGCCACACATCTCCAGGCCACTATCCAATAAATCGCGGACGCGGTACAACCGAGTCATAACCTTTTCATGCATCTATATCTTCCAAATTCCTCTCTTACAATCCCCCCTCTCACCAATCGAGTACCATTAATGCATGTATGTGTCTTAGCCGATTTGATTTGCGTTATTATAGAGAGAGATTTGTAGTAGCTTAAAGTCCTGTCCGCACGTATAAGCTGAGGAAAGAATTGGACGCGCCTACTCGCCTCTGCTATACTTGCTCTTCAGTACTATGTTAGTAGATAATCCATTTTAAGTACTTATATTTTGCATCAGGAATAGACATTCTATGAATATACACCACGGCTCTCTGCCTTTCGCCAGGGTCACGTCAGATACGCCAGATACAGATAGAACGACCATGCCATCATCATCCAGTTCTTCGCACACTCCATCTGGCAATGGGAGAAAGTTTCCAACATTGACATCCTTCTGGCGCGAGCGTTTTTTTGAGGGTGGCCTCATCCTCTCTATGCTGCTTTACTATATTGTAGGAAATCCAAAGCTACAGTATCTCTATATCGCGCCTATTGGTCCTTTGCCCAATGAGCTGATTGCTTTCCCTTTTCTGCTGATTTTTGCTGTCCTCTGCTGGTATCGCTTGCCAGTGGCGCTTGCCCTGCTACCACTAACGCTTCCCTTCTATTTGCTACAAAGAGCCGTTGTGGGAGATCTCTCCTTTAGCCTTGCCGAGGTAACCCTGGCCGTCTGTCTGCTCGTTGCGGCTTTGCGCCTGCTCTTAAAGAAGCACGACCAGCTTTCCTGGACACAGTTGCGAGAACGTATTGGTCCATTTTTCTGGCCTGTTGTTGTCTTTTGTGGTGTCGCAGCCCTTTCTATTCTTGTTGCTTATAATCACCACTTCGCTTTGCGTGCCTTTCATGAGGAAGTTGCAGCGCCATTGCTCTATCTCGGTCTTGCATTGCTCTATTTACGCTCACGCCAGGATTTGTTACGCCTGCTGGCTGCTCTATTGGGAACAGGTGTGCTCGTTGCGTTTATTGGGCTGGGACAGGGTATTCTCTTTTATCCACAGTTAAAGGCACAGACGGGAGGCTTCCGTATCTATGCAATGTATGGCAGCGCCAATAGTATCGGTCTACTATTCGATTATGTAATGCCCCTGGGCCTTGCGTATGTATGTGCTCGTGTCGCTCCGAAGGAGCGTCTCCTGGCCCTTGGTGTGTGTATAATTCTGCTCGTGGCGCTTTGTTTAACATTCTCAGGAGGATCCTGGTTAGCGCTTTCTGTTGCAACCGTCTTTATTATTGCACTCTCTCTTCGTAATCGTCGCCTGCTGATATGGAGTAGCGTTGCAGCACTGTTTGTCGTTGTGGCTGTGGGGCTTGTTTTCCACACAAAGATCGAGCATTTCATTCTCACCTGGCATGCTGCATCTTCAAATGGATTGGGCAGCATCGTCAAGCGTTTCTTCCTCTGGCAGAGCGCCTGGCAGATGATCCAGCATAGTCCCTGGCTCGGCTATGGGCTGGATAACTGGCTCTGTCATTATAGTGTAAATAGCGTCTGTCCCTCTGCTCTCCACCATTATTGGATGCTCATAAATCCTGCTACTGGCAAACCGACTGGCCTGAATAGTGAGCCAGATCTCTCGCATCCGCATAATATCTTCCTGCACATCTGGTTTAGCATAGGGATTTTCGGCCTGCTGGCTTTTATTGCTGTACTGTTCCTCTTCTTCCGGCTTTTTATACGTATCCTCAAGCATCTAAGTGTTGCAACAATTGAGAACAGCGAACAGTTGCGCTGGATGACGCTCGGTGTGGGTGCGGGAATGCTGGCAGCGATGGTACAAGGGATGATTGATAGCGCTTTTCTGGAGCAGGACCTCGCCTTTTGTTTCTGGATGTTGGTGGCGGCGCTACTCCTGTTGCGTGTACAGGCGAGGATACCCTGGAAACGTATGCTTCCCACTTCCAAAGACCAGCCTCGCTAATTCGAGAAAATTATGAACTAGTTCATACTCTTGTAGCGCCCTGGTTCATAGAAGATTTCTCCCGTTGCACGTACACTGTAAACAAAGTACAACAAGGGAGAAGTCGATGTTACTTACTATCTCTATAGCAACATTGCTTACGTGGCTGGCATGTCATTTTGTGGGGGATTTTGCTTTTCAAAGTACGTGGATGACCATTGAAAAAGGGAAGAGTTGGGAAGTGAATTTCTACCATAGCGCAACCTATACCGCTGTTTTTGTATTGTTTCCCCATCCATCCTTACTCGCAACTGCCATCCTTTTTGGCACGCATTTTGTGATTGATCCTCTAAAAGCACGTTACAAAGTCATAGGTCCAATCTGGCTTGATCAACTTTTACACATTCTCACGATTGTGCTCATCCTTGCCTTCAAATTCTAATTCGCTAAAAACCGACACATGCATATAAAAAAAAGAAGCCATGAATAATCACAATTGAATATTCAGGCTTCTTAATGGGTACTACCAGGCTGTTAAAACGCTATGCCTGCTCTACGCCAGGAGTCTCATTGTTCTCAGGTGTCGTAGGGCTGCCAGTGCTCGCATCTGCATTCGTTCCATAGATCAGATCCGAAAGATCTTTACGGGTAGTTTCAATAATAGTGCGCAAGCGTGCGACCTGCTCTGGATTATTGAATGAGCTACGTGCAGCAATAGCGAAGAGGCGTGCAACTTCGCCAGCTTCAGTGCCCAGCGCCTGCATCTCTGGGGCGTTGCGGAACCCTCTGGGGCCACGCGGGCCAAAGCCACGTCCACGTGCCCATGGGGGGCCAGCGAACTCTTCGTTTCCACGTGACTTCTGTTGCTCTTCCTCTAAGAAAGCGCGACCAGCATCGGTAATACTGTAAACTTTTTTGCCATCAGCCTCTTGTGCTGTGACGAGGTTGCGATCCTCTAGCATCTGCAACGTGGGATAAATGGTGCCCGCGCTAGGAGTGTAGAAGCCACCAGATTTTTCCTCCAGCGCCTTCATCATTTCGTAACCATGCATAGGGCGCTCACGTAGTAATTCCAGGAGTGCGAATTTGACATCGCCACGTCCAAAGAAACGTTGCCCTTCACCCTTTGGACCAAATCCGCCAGGGCCGAACGCACCGGGTCCGAATGGGCCAGGGCCAAAGGGGCCAGGGCCGAAGGGTCCGCGCCCACGGCGCATAAAGAAACGAGGACCCCACCAGCCTTGTGGACCACCGTGATGATGTCCATGGTGATGATGTCCATGATGTCCATGATGGTGTTGAGGTTCGTCCTCACGCAGCCAGGGAGGAGTCCAACCGCCCTGCTCGCCACCCTGGAATTGATAGGCGAAACGCCCGCCAAAATTGTTAAACATTTTTATCTTTACCTTTCTATTAGGAGAATACGATATATCGTTATCGTTATTGAGAGTATAACCGATATATCGGTAAGTGTCAAGGGGTGTGGGCACGAGTTTTTGAAATTGGTGGGAATTGTGCTGAACGTCGTAGAAATTAGGGTTCGGGAGAGTCCAGAAAAAGCCGGCAAAGTTCGTATCGTAAGCTATCAATTAAGCTATCAAAACAGCGAAAAATTGGTCGTAAGCTATCAAACGTAAGCTATCAAAAAAAAAGCGCTTAACCAGCCTCTAGAGCCAGCTTAAAGAGCACAAAAAAGGCTGGTACTCACATGATGTGAGTACCAGCCAGAAACAGATAAGCTATCAGATTTGATTCTCTTTTTCCTGATTCTCCTCCTCTTGTGGATTACCAAATAGCACATCGAGATGATTCATTGCTTGCTTATGCATAGTCGGCAAGATGTGAGAATAGACTCCAAGCGTTATGGAGATATCACTATGTCCAAGAACTTCCTAAATCACTTTTGGATTGACGCCCAATGCAATCCAAATCGTGACAGCGCTGTGTCTCAAATCATGAAACCTAATGTCAGGCAGACCAACTTTCTTCAAAAGGCGATCAAAGTCCTCTGAGAGATTATTCGGATGAAGGTATCCGCCCGTTTCGCTACAAAAAATTAAATCAAGCATACGCCACTCGCGAGCCTGTGATTGCTTCCTCTGTTGAAGCCCGCGATGTTCTATAAGCGAATCAAGAATGAATTGAGGAAGATGCAATACGCGTCGACTGGATGCAGTTTTAGGAGTATCAAGTACGAATTCGTGATGCCCTGTCTCAGGATCATGAATGTATGACAAAGAACGCCCGACCTTTAATTCTTTTCTCTCAAAATCGATATCGTGCCACTGAAGACCAAGCAACTCACCTCTGCGCAAACCAAGCAATGCGACGTGGAGTAAACAATCAAGGCGCGTATCTTTCGCCGCCTCCAGTAGCTTTTTCGCTTGAACGATATCTAAGACCTGCATTTCTTTTTCATCTGCCCGTGGTGGCTCTGCATCTCGCACAGGATTTAAAGGCAGCTTTCTCAAGCGAACAGCGTCATCAAGCGCTTTCTTTATAATCGAATGAATAAGGCGGATTGTGTTTGGTGACATTTTTTCCTTCGACCACCTGGCGTACAATGTCTGAAACATATCGCCGGTCAAATCCTGCAATTTAACATGACCCAGAGAAGAAATAACACGATTAGTCAGGTATCTATGATACATAGAATAGGTGCCTTTCTTGAGGACTTCTTTCTGGATGCCCAGCCAGTGATCGAGATAGGCATCCAGGAGTTGATCGCGACCAGTGATCAAGCGACCATCCTCTAGCTCACGTAGCATTCTTCTTCTGGCACGTTCTGCCTGCTTTCTATCATCGTAGTACTCAACTTTCCTTTTTCTATTTGGGAGAGGAATACTCGCAACCCAACGACCATCAGGGCGCTGGAAAACGGAACCTTCGCCACGTACTCGTCGTACATGCTTCTCATTTTGGGTATTCTCACGTTTTGGCATACATGCACTCCTTTTTACAACAGGACAAACGGACAAAAGGGTATTAGTCTCTACGTTCGAGAGGTGCCCTTTGTCGCTTCAATGCCCAACGATACAAACTATTCGGATCAAACCGAACGACTCGCTCAGTGATCCGCATCACAGGAAAGTCCTCTTCCTGCATCAGCTCAAACAGTTTCGTTCTGCTGATTCCGAGCCACTGAGCTGCACCAACCACATCTAATAGATTTGTAGGAGTTTCAACAGAAGCAAGTACATTTTCATGATCTTGCAATTTCTGGTGTTTTGTCATGGTATCCTTCCTCTATTGGATGCCTGCCACCAATACCGTAACAGGTTTCGTATAGTACAACAAGATTGCCAGTAGGGGAATAGTTCCTTTGAAAATAAGCCAAATTTCCCATTAGTCTATCTACCCCACCTTCCACTTTGCATTATCAATGCGAATGTGATGGCAGATAGAAATAGCATACCAGCAAATTCTGTGAAAAAGGGGAATAAGGATGAAGGTTTCGGGATTTTGTGAAGGAAGCTACATTCAAGTGAATTTTTCGGGAGCGGAGCGAAGAAATCTTCATATTGATGAAGATTTTCGGCTCTTCGTCTCGCTACCAGTCAAAACAATGGCCATAATACCTGCCTTACGTAGGTCACTGACCACCATTTCTCCCAATAAGCCAGACAAAAAGCTCTCCCCAACTCATCAAAAATGAATACTTCCTCTTCAGAAATCATCTCTGCATTCACATTACATGCTGAACGCAGCAATGTATTCTATATCCTCTATGTGTCTTATAGCCATGGGCTATTGTTTTTCACTTTCGGTATACCAAAAAGCGCACCACAAGACATCAGGAACCCGTCTGTGAACCACTATTCTAAAGGCATCATCGCATCGCTTATATCCGCTCCATTGAGAAGCGCTCCATGTAAGTTGGCACCACGCAGGTTTGCCCTGATGAGCCATGCATTGGAGAGATCGGCATAGCTCAGATCTGCGTCTCGAAGGTCGGCCTCAATCAGAAATGCATCGCTGAGATTGGCATGACTCAGATTGGCACCGCGCAAATCGGTTCCGCTGAGATTGGCGTTGCTTACGTTGGCATAACTGAGATCAGCGTTACTGAGTGAAGCATCGTTCACATTTGCATCTCGCAAGTCGGCTCGGCTTATGTTTGCATGCTGCAAACTCGCGCGTGCTAATATAACCTGGTGCATTTCACATCCATTGAGGATTGCCCCATCTAACAATGCTTCGCTCAAGTCTGCACCATTGAGGTTGGTTTGCCTGAGATCTACGCCGCGCAGATTGGCTTTCTTCAGAGACGCTCGGCAAAGAAGGATGTCCTCCTCGAAGATGGTTTCGCGTAAGTCTGTCTCACTCAAATTGGCTTCAATGAGGTCTATAGAAAAAAAGGTGACGTGATTGAGCCTGGCTCGTTGAAAGTTGGCCCGACTGAAGTTGATATCAAAAAATCTGGCTCTCTGGAGATTAGTTTCACGGAAATCGGCTTCATAGAAAGATATATCGCATTCAAAGTCTATCTGATGCAGGTCGGCACCACGAAGATTGATCGTGTGGAGATCCAGCCCCCATGATAGGCTCCATGCAGCCAGGTTTCGCTCAGGTCAGGCGTAATCTCAGGGTGTTCTTCTCGCCAGATATTCCAATCTCCAACCTTTTGCATAAAGCGTTCCAGATGATGTGGGTCGGCCATTACGATATATTCTCCCTTTTTGTATTGCACATAACTATTTCGTCTAGTATGATAAAGCATGGAATCTTGCATCAACGCGTCGTGATCTGGCAAGAATTGCATCAAAATACTGAATGAACGGTTTGATCTCTCAAACGGATAATGCAGGTGTAGAATGCCAGAAAAGAATGTTGCACGTATCGATGTCGTGAAAGCTGTCGCAGGAGTCTCCTTTACTACCCTCGCTGCTATCGGTGGCACGACCGGCAATCCTGTCGTGGCTGGATTATCTGCCCTTCCCGCTGCCGGATTGGCCTCTTATGATATTATAGGCCACCAATTTGCCAAGTTGAAGACGCGTAAAGAGAAAACACTCGAAATTCCATTGCCGACATGGTGGGGTCACGATAGCCGCTCCTGGCAAAATCTCTGTGCTGAGGTAGAGCAACGCTTGCCACAGATTTTCAGCAGATGCAACAAAGCATGCAACAGGAAACCAGGACGCTTACCGGAAATGTGGTACGACAGATTTTTATCGAATCGCTTGCAGCACAGCATCTCACCTGGGAACACAACGATGATCAGAAACGACTGGTTGCTGCATGCATTGCTGATCCTATTCTGCAAAAGCTCTCCGAAGTGCTCAATCCAGTCCTTGAACGCTTGCAACAAGAAGGAGCATTGCTCGATAAGCGCCGTACCGCAATTAGCACAGAGCAGGCTGTGGAGATCTTAGAGAAAATATACGATGATATAAGCAATGCTGGCAAACCACCGTTGTTAAGTGAGGAAGAAACTGCTCTCCTCCATACGCTTTATCGCGCTGCCCTTTATGAACGCTGGCGCATGCTCGACTTCAAAGGTATTATGCATGTTGACATGAATCATCCTATCAGTATCCCACTGACCGAGGTCTTTGTTTTTCCTGATGTGCTGGTTGGTGTGCCAGAGCATGAGACGCTGGAGCGTGAAGGTGAACAGCTTTTTTATAGCACTCATTCTCAACAGAGAAGCCGCCGCACTGTGCCGCAACGTGAAACATTGCAGATTGCCCTGGCGAAACATCATCGACTGGTTCTCCTGGGCGATCCTGGTTCGGGGAAGTCTACGCTCTTACGCTACTTGCTCTTACAACTTGCGCAAGGGAGCGATAGTTTCGTGACGACTTTTCCAGAGATGACCGATGTTGCAACCGCTGTCCCACTTTATATACCCCTCTCATCCTACGCCGAATATCTACTAACTAATGCGCATGGGACACGCTCAATCGATGACTTCCTGCCGGGCTACCTGCGCGACAATTACCTGGGTGCATATTGTGATTTTATCCAGAACCAATTGCAGCATGATAACCTCTTTATTCTCTTCGACGGCCTTGATGAAATTCCCGATGCCACTCTCCGCATTAAGGTTGTGAACCATATCGAAATATTTACACAGACACATGAGAATTGCCGCTTTATTATTACCAGTCGTATTGTTGGTTATAGAGAAGCGCCCCTTACACATAATTATCAAGCATATACATTGGCAGATTTTAGCGAAGAGCAGGTCAAAACCTTTACGCGTCAATGGTGTCCAGCCTATGAACGCTGGGTAAACGGCCATAGCGATAGCCAGTATCTCACTGATGCAGCAACCAGTGAGGCCGAAAAATTTTCTCGGCCACCCAGAGTAGACCCGGTGTGAGAAGATTAGCTGTTAATCCGCTTCTCCTGACTATCCTTGCGCTTATTCAACGTCAGGGAATTGACCTGCCCAGCCACCGCATTGAACTCTTCGATCTCTGTGCCATGACCTTGATCGATACCTGGGTGAGAGCGAAAGGGCAAGCCATCCATTTCACCAAAAGCGCCCTGATCAAGATTCTGCGCCCGTTGGCATTCTGGATGCATGAACATCCCGCTGTTGGCGCTATCCCTGAAGAAGAATTACATGAGCAAGTCGTACGCCAACTCATCAGCCGTGGCATTAATACAGATGAAGCAACGAAACAGGCCGAGCAATTTTTGCAGACGGTGCGCGGCAAAACAGGTATCCTTATCGAGCGTGGCAAAGAGCGCTATGGTTTCCTACACCTCACCTTTGAAGAATACTTTGCCGCTTGTGAACTGGAGAAGCGCAAAGATCGTAATGCGTTCATCAAGAAAAATCTACACAATCCACGTTGGCGCGAGGTGATCCTGCTCACTGTCGGTGCCGTTGGTATCCTACATTGCAATGAAGAGGAAGTGACTGAACTCGTCCAGGATACTATTGCCAGGAATGGTAGCCCTTACGAATGGGCGCTTCATCGCGATCTGCTTCTTGCGGGCCAATGTCTTGCCGATGATGTTGGCGTTACCATCTCCTGCGAAGATGAAATTGTTGAGCAGATCGTTTATGCGTACCTCACCAGTCCATATGATACGCTACGCACAACCTGCTCAAATGTATTGGAGGCATGGAGCGATACAAGGTTAGCCGAGAAAGCTTCTAACCTGGTACTTCCTCTATTGCGCCAGTGGGTGACATCGACGGATGAGCAAAAAGTATTTTCACCCACATCCCCCTTTGAAAGAAAACTGGCTCAATACATTGACCAGCTTACTTCCCAGTACCAGTAAGCACTCAATAATGAGGTACGCTTCGATCTCACCATTCTCCTGGCTCGTCTGCATGCACTTGATGGCGTTAATGGCAGATGAATATCCTGGCAATACTTTCTGAAGAGGAAGTCAAGGAAAAAGTGCGGTACGCACGCGAATACGACACTGATGAATATTCTGCTTTAATCAAAGCGTTGTTGATAGCGCTTGATGACCCATATGAAAGAGTGAGAAGAAAAGCTGTTATTGCACTTGGACATTTAGGAAATACCCAACCCGAAGTAATTGATGCCTTGATAATTGCTACTTCAGACACTGCTTATCAAGTGCGCCAGGCGACAATTGAGGCTTTTGGCCGACTTGGTGATACTCAACCACGTGTTATGGATGCGTTGTTTACCGCTCTGCTAGATAGCATTGATGTCCGAGCTGCTGCTATTGAGGCATGTGGGCTGATAGGCAAGGGACAGCAGCGTGTTATCGATACTTTACTGGTAGCTCTTATTGATATTGATAACTTCAAGATAAGACGAGCAGCCGCATATGGACTAGCAAAAATTGGGCAAGGGTATCCTCAGGTGGCTGATGCTTTACTCCTTGCACTTGCAGATGCTGATATAGATGTCAGAGAAGCGGCAGGGTACGCACTTAGTCAGATGGAACTCAAAAATAAGAAAGAAGTGATTGATACTTTATTATCTGCTGATCCTAACTCCTTGACTGAGGAAATAGAAATAGTAGCGAAGATCACGCAGTTGTTTGGTCATCCTTCATCTTCTTTATCAGATCGATTATTTGCATTGCATCCTGATACCACGCTCCCAGAAGAAATAGTTATAAGAATTTTGTGCTGTGTTGGCAAACAGGATCCTCCGGCGATATACGTTCTCGTTACTGCTTTATCTGAAGACGATCTATCACAATCTCTTAAAAGAGCAACAATAAATACACTTGGACTACTTGATGATAGACAGCCCGACATTATAGATGCTTTATTTAAAGTATGTTCTGATCCCTCCTGGCAAATAAGACACGCGGCAATCAGAGCGCTTGGCCGACTCTATACCGGACAACCAGAGATAATTGATATGTTTCTATCTTCTCTTTCAGATCGCCGGTCTGTGAAAATGGAGGTTGTTACCACATTAGGAAAAGTGAGCCAGGGAGAAGCCTTTGTTGTCGATGCATTGTTATTGGTTCTTGCAGACTATAATACCTCTTTACGTGACAATACATTCGTTGTTGTTCTAAAATCAGTGATAAGCAGTCCCATATAATAAAACAATTATTGACTGTACTATCTAATAGTGATCTTACCCGGCTGGCAACGGATGAATACAAAAAGCGCTTATTTGGTAATTACGCAAGTAGAACAGCAAATTTACTAGGAAGTACAAATAATAATCAATCCTACTCTCTTGATGCATTGTTCACTGCTCTTGCTGATCCTAATTCCTACGTAGGTAGGGAAGCAGCTAATGCACTGGCAAAATTGGGCAAAAAACAGCCTGCAATTATTGATAGATTACTCGTGGCCCTATCTGACGATGATGAGCAAGTGCAAC
>CAVUVQ010000021.1:0-81646 GCA_963744875.1 uncultured Chloroflexia bacterium
CTCATTATCAGCCGCCACCACAGCAACCTTCAAAATCTGAACCACCTCCGCGAAAAATCCTCCGATTGGATTTGACCTTACCCCTCAAGAGTACAATATCCTTGTGAAGCAGTATCAGCAGGGATATCAAGCACAACCGCCTTCCGGAAACTCCGAAGGGAAAGCAACCACAAACGTCCGGATCTACCAACTGGTCTCCATTTACGGGGATAACGCATCACGATCAGCCTAAAGAAGAGCATCCCTTCGACTACGAGCAACCCCAAGCACAATACCCTGAACAAATGCCGCCGATGGCATAATGCTTTATACAGTAAATGCCGTCGGCGATATCAACACAACGTTTCATCAATAGTGATGTAAGATCGATACATAGTTGGGCCTACAAGTTATACTCCTTCTGTAACCTAAGGTAATTACTGGTCGCCCAAAAAAGCAAAATGTAATCACTTAAGCACGACTATTCAAGCTCAAACGCGCTTGTACGCTACAGAGCAGAATATGGCTGAGAGTACAAGTTCTGATAACGGATTTTTTCGGCCCTTGACGCGCTCTGAGCACTCCATTACCAATGAAAGCATTTGCAATAAGGCAACTTGGAGCGGAAAAATTCGTTTCGGAAGTAATCAAAAAATCGAATAATGGAGCCGAGGTAGTCATTAAATGCCTTGTATCACATTTACAAGCAAATATCTAGCACTCTTTAACCAATATCAGTATGATGCCAATGGATCTTGATAAAATCCTGGCATCATTCATTACGAGGCACTATTCCTCTTGAAAAAGCGAATTCCGGTCCTGGTCCTCATTCTTCAATTTACGTTGGATCTTCTGTCTGGCGCGTCGCTGTCGCTCCAATTCCGCACGAATAGAATCAGCAGTAGGAAGATCTTCGGGCATCGTTGCTCCTAATCGCTTGAGCGTATCACGAACCTCACGCCCCACTGCAAAGTGTGCTTGAATTGCTGCATCTTCCCCCACAACGTGTTCCCGGCGCAATCGTCCTTCTGTTTGAGTGATCCTGAAGAGATTGGACGCAAGTTCTTCCCTTCCCATATAATCGAGGATCTCTCCACCTTCGGGTATCCCCTTATAAAGGCGAATATTTTCTGCATCAAGAGCATACTGCCCCAAGTAGCCTGCATCATGGAACACACCAAACATCTGAGAACGAACACCTGCTCCTGCTGCCGCCTCACTTAATTGCTTATTTCCCTCAGCTACCTCTAGACGGATCTGGACACGCTCCTGATAGGCCTGACGGATTTCATGCATCTCATTTTTACGGGTACTCACGGCAAAATATTGTTGTGCCTGAGCAATGGCTTGCTTGCGTGGGTCACCATTCATGGCAATGAGGTAACAGGCCAATCTTGAAAGATAATAGTCCTTAGTCTTCTGGACCGCGCCCTTGCCTCCGACGATCGGTTTAATGGCGTCATTAAAGTGATCGTCAGTAATATTGCCTGTCGCTTCGCAAGATACCATAGCCTTTTTGATCACTTTTTCAAAGTTCTGCCAACTACTTTGATATCCAAGCAAGGGCTGCAACTCCCTTGCTTCCCAATATTCGACGGCATATGGATTAAGATGCTTGATTGACTCAAAATCAGGCCCTGATGTGTTCATCTGTACTCATCCTTTCACTATCAACATTTATTACAGCCAGCTTGTTACTGCGAAATCTAAGACAAGTACGACAGAGAAGATCTATCTAACCTATCCTACTTATCCTCTCTCAGGGCAGCAAAATGCTTCTTCCTCAGGAGAAATAATTATGCTCACGAGCATAATTTATGAACGAGCAAGGATCTCCTGAAGCACATTCAGAGACGCCTGAAGCTTTTGACGCTCTTCCAGTGTCGGTAGATCCCCCCCAATTTCTTTTTTTAAACGCTCTAAACTTTTATCTACCCCAGATATACGTTCTAATCGGCGAAGCTTCACCACAGGCGAAAGCATCTTAGCAGGTTCCTCTGGAAAGGGTGAAGGATGTAATAGACGATCGACAGCAATCTGAAGAGCATCCGTAGAGAGGCGATCTCGTGGATTTTCAGCAAGATACGCTGCGATTAATGGCCTTCGGAGGTCTTTGGCCTTTTCCTCCCCTAATACCTCAAGCTGGTTAAGAATCACGGGCAGCTCGCATTCCACGATCAGGATCTCGAAAGAGCATTTCCTGGATGTCAGTCGCGTAACTTGCAGCTTGAATACATCGACTTATATGCGACTGCCCTCCCTCAACCTCAAATTTATCGGCGAGTTCCGTTTGCGTCCAGCCGAGCTTGCTCAACGCCCGTTGAAAAAATAGTCCTTCCTCGACGATATTGAGATCCTGGCGAGTTGCCGGATCATTCTCCGAATACGTTCCACGAGCCAGTTCTTCTGTGTCATACTCATCCACCCAGACGCACACTTCAGTCATCCCCAGTTCTTGCGCAATCTTTAGGCGGCGATGACCTCCCATCTTCGGATTGAAGAATGTAGCATCATCAGGATCGATGACCACAGGAAATACATGACGGAGGATCCGCCCATTCTTAAGATCGGCTTGCATACGTTTCCGAAGGCGTTCGTCCTTTTCATGATCCACTATCAGACGACTTTGAAAAAAGCCTGGTCGGATTTTTCCAATAGGAACAATTTTTAGCTCTTGCAGACGGGCATCACTTGCATCCTCATTACTGGCAAGCTGTTTGGCTCGTTGTAATCCACCTCCAATTGTTTTAACCATGTTTATTTCTCCTCTTGCTCAGCGATCCTTTGTTCCTCTTGTCGAAAATAGGTTTCTAAATCAAGTTCGCCCATATAATACCTCGCAATGATTTCTAGCTCACGAGCGGCTCGCGAGTTTGGTGCATATTCAAAAATACTCTTCGTTTCTCCTTGACTCTCGGGCAGCGCCACACTCATATGGACTGGAGGGTACAGGCTATCTCCTAGTTCTTCATCTTGCCGCAATTCTTTATAATATGCCTTCGTCAAATTTCGAGATTCATTGACCTTTGTAGGAATGATCGCTTTAATCTCAACTGAATGTTCTTGCTGGGTAAGCAATCCTTCAAGTTTTTGCATCACGATTGCAATCCCTTGAAAGAAAAGAATTCGTACTCGACAGGGATGATAAGGTTTTGGCTGCAAGTATGCACGATTTTGTGATGCCAGTAAACCCGGCGGTATCCATAAGAACAGTGTTGGGAAGGACACGTTGACCTGTTTCAGGATCAAGCATGCCTCCTGCAAGTAGTAATTGATGAAGTAATCTTCGTACTTTTCTCAGGTCATCACCAATATACTTATCAGCATTATCTAAATCCGAACTTGCAGGGACAATCCACAGATTTGGCCGTGCCAAGCGGATTGCGTCATCGAGCGTTGCCTCATCTCTCAGCACTTCGGTGAGAGTGGGCTTCTTGATGGTCTGCAAAAGACCACCTGATGTATTTGATTGAAGATCACAATCGTAAAGCAAAACCTTTCTGCCTCTTGTTGCGAGATAGGCTGCCAGATTGATTGAGATAGTTGACTTTCCGACGCCACCCTTGAAATTGTAGATGACACTAATTTCTATCTCTTCTAGGAGCTTTTGGATAGACCCCTGTTGGTCCTTCGTAAATCGTTGCATTTTTCATCCTTCTGAACTAGTGGACATATCGGAGATATTCGTACGACACGGCAATTTGTATCACACTTCTCCAACTATTACTGAGTTTGTGACCTTATTAAATCATGCTTACAAAATTTCCGTCAAGGAAAAGCTTGCATTTATGCTCGCGAGCATAAATGCAACACCGAATTTTGTAATTTACATCTGATCGACACCTGCACTCTGGAAACATTGAATGGATTGAAAGATCAATAACGCAAACCATTGGCTACAAGACAAAACGAGAGGAGCACAGGGGATTACAGCGAGCTATCCATTGAAGAATTACACGATCTAGCATTTTATAGTAACAATGTGTAAGCTCAACGAGAGTACATGCAGCGGTTGCGCCTACTACGAATGCGTGAACTATTGGAACGAGAGGAGATAGGTAATAAAAAATAATTCTAGCACTTGGCGCTTCACTCATTGGTGAGGCGTCTTTTTCTGGCTTGCTATCGTAACAGAAATAGGTTACGATTTAATCGTACCGTTACTATTGAGAAGGGGATGAGCGAGATGGACTGTAAATGTGGCTGTGGTCAGCAGATCGAAGAGAAACCGGGCGGCCACCGTCAACGATTGTTTGTGGATGATGCGCACAAGATGCGCTGGCATCGCCAACAACAGCAGAATGATCAGCAAGAAGCCTTACTTGCTGAACTGACAGAACTGCGCACGAAAGTTGCTGACCAGGCGCACACGATTGAGCTACAGCAACAAGAGATTGAGCGACTCGCGTACCATTACAAGCTGGCGCGACAATTTCAGGACGATGGCAGCGAACTTGAGCAGGAGAATACCCGGCTCAAGAAACAATTGGACTACGAACGACGCTTCATAGAAGACATTACCCCTTACTATTTTAGAAAGTTTCTGAAGAAACAACCGTCGTCACCGTGGCGAGATCGCTTCTTATCGGACCAGACGATTAAACCACGCAGCTCGCGTAGCTACTATCAGGCACAAATGAAACGTTTAGGATGCACAGAGGAGGAGATGGAGGATTTTGTCAGACAGTGGAAACTGATGTTAATGCAATCGTAACGTTACGGTTCTCAAGGCAAGCCAGTCGCACCGCCACTTGATTTTCAGCGTTAAATATGTTATAATTATTATTATTACGGCAAAGGACCATGTGAATGGTCCTTTTTTTATGCCCTCTTTTGTCCTCCGGATCCACACAACAACAAAAAGAAAGTAAGAAAGATCATCACCCAGCCATTTGCCATACACTTAGTTGGTCAAAAAATACATCAGTAGACTTATTCACCTCTTCACCGAACACGCCAATTTGACCAGAAAGAGGACCGTTATCTATCGTATAAATAAAAGCGACATATTTTTTATTGATAAATAAATAAATAGTATCAGAGATTACCATGACTGCAACCAAAGTTGAATTAGAACTAATAGGGGCGTGAGAATTGCTATATAATGGCGGACCTTTTTTAAATGGATTAAAAACATCACAATATGAGCCTGTATTAATATAGAAACGATACTTCATTTTATCGTTACTAGCAGGAGAACCAAAAATAATTCCACCACCATCACCTTGTTGGATATTTATCCGTACCTGATAAACAAAGTTATTACTAAGCACTACTCCCTTAGCAAGGCACTCTACGATATTTGGTTGAGACATGAAAGCATGGTACCCACCACCTTCAAATGCACAACCATTGCTTGCGTCCTTAGATGTACGTTCGTCCCATACATTAAAATCTTGAACCGTCAAAGAGTCTGTGAGAGTTGGAGTTTGTGTATCGATGATATCGAGGTATCGTTTCTGAGCTTGCTCAGGCGAAAGGGGAGTGGTAATTACTGAAGTCGGCGAGGAAGTTGCAGTCGGAGATAACGGATGAAATCCTTCATTATTACTTATTGCTGCTGCTATTATCCCGCCAGTAGCAGTAATAATAGCAGCAACAATAATCGTAATACGTTTCCATGGTATTTTGCGTGACGGCCTTGAAGATGGTGAAGCTGACATATAACTTATCCTTTTCTCTCATCTAATTACTTTAATAGGACACAGCCCATAAATAAACTCGCACTTGAAGTTATTAACTACATAATAGTTTACCTGATAATTTCGCCCTCTGCATTATAAATGCCAAACTTTAATTGGTGTTTAGATATAAATGAGATTTGTAGGAATTCATGCCAACACAGACCTACATACAATTCACAAGTACGTTGGCACATTGAGGACTATGTTGAATATTCCTTAAATATGCCCTCCATCTGGATCCAATGTTATCCACCACGACTAACCACTTTTGCACATTTGTTCCACATATTTACTTTGTGATTGGTGGATAAGTAGGTAGGCAAATCAGCCTATCCTCAGCTATACTTTTCATAGTAGGTAGGCAAATCAGCCTATCCTCAGCTATACTTTTCATAGTAGGTACTCTTCTTCTCCTATCGACGTTGGCTATTTCATTCTGGAAACGCTGTCATCATCTTGCAACTCGATCTTGGAGGAAATTGCTATGCCTGTCTTAACGTCATCTGACCACTTGACCACAAAAAGCACCCTTCGCCATCGTCCCATTAGCCCAGGGATCAAACGGGAAGAACTACCACTCGTCCCACGAGCATCACGCACCCAGACACAGAAACCATCAGCGAGCAGAACCGCTCCCGTTGATGTCCCCGTATGGAAACCGGGTGGGAAGCAGCAGACACCGTGGCGACAACGCTTGCTCCTTGTTGGTATGGGATTTGGAATGCTCCTCGCCGTCACGCTGGTGGTGTTGGGGCAGTTCCTTGTTGGGTGGATCTCGACCAGCTGGGACGATCTACAGTATGGGCGACCACGCACATATCAAGTCGATGCCGTTGTCGGCCAGGGAGATAGTCTTGCGCACCCCAGTCACTTTCTCGCTCTCAATCTGGCCGGCCAGATCGAAGTGATCGACTTTCCAGCAGGGGATGCATCACACGCGAAGGTCTACCTGGGGCCACATTTGTATGGCTCGAATGCGAGCCTGGTTACTGTAACGTTACGGTTTATCGATAGCCGGCACGATCGTCAGCCAGATATGGTCGTCTTGTTTCAGAATGAGGAGATACGGTTCAGCAACTCACAAGGGAGCTTCCATGCTCCGCTGGCAAGTTCGTAGTGGGTAAGAGAAAAAAGAGGATACCTAGCGAGATCCTCTCACTCTTCAGCGTTAAGCCGGACTAATGGACAAGGAACATTTTATGGATCTCTGGTAAATGACCTGAAATGTGAGCCAGATCCTGAGGTCAAAAAGTGCTCACTCTTCGCGCAAATTACCAGCAAGACCTGAATACCTATTGCCTGTAAATCATCTACATCACGAGATTTCAGAAGTCATCCCGCCTTTTTAGGCCTTCCTATGTTTCCGCCTTCCACATCCCTTTTATTCTGAAGAACATCCTTTAATATGTTAAGAGCACGCTTGGCAGAGACCCTGACCGTGCTGGGTGGACGTTCCAGCACCTTGGCTATTTCCTCATAACTAAATGCACCGAAGTAATGAAGGTCGATGATCTTCGAGAAGTGCCCTGGAAGACAGTTAATGTAATAATGTAGCTCTGAATTTGAGATGTTACGAAGAACTATTACCTCCGGCTGTTCAAAACGGCGACTTTCTCGCTCCGCATCCTCCTTTATCTCTTTAAGAAGGGCGTTTGTTCTCTTCCGACGAGCGCACTCATTAAGCCCAGTATTACGAACAATGGTATGTAACCATGCAGCCGGGTTCTTTACAACTACCTGACGTACTGTCCAATCTACTTTTTGATCGTCATCCTGCTAAATCCGCTTGACCAATTTCTGCGACGCATAGTAAGGATCTCCTTTTTTAAGATGCTGGAAAGCTTTATAGAGTGCTTCTTGATAAATGTCTTCAGCCATATTCTCATCACCATGTGCATAGCGCCGTGCGATCTGCATACAAGTATCTCTATGTTCAGCGATGATTGCACTGAGATCATCTGGAGATGTGATGGGCGAACAAATCATCACAATACTTTTGTTATGGGCACGCTTTTGCTGACCCTCAAATTTCTTGCGCTCAGCACCTCTTCGGGCATACTCACTCCTGGACAATAGCTTCCTAGCATCTATCTCCGCCTGGATCTCTTTATCCAGATCGTCGCGAAAATTGTACAGATCTACAATTTCAGTCATCTACTACTTGCCTCCTTCCAGGTGTTCATTGTCTATACGTTTGTTGTTTTGTTGAGGTTGCCATATCCGAATGAATTCTCTTATTCGGCGAGCAGCACCAGGGTAGAAAGCAACAAGAGTGATTATGTATATGACAACGATAGAAAGGCAGACAATGAATAGCATCTGCGCATCTGGCGAGAGGCCTTGAAGTACCTCAATGATTGGGAACAATGACATCGTTCTGATCCTCCTAATTCGTAGGACCAGATTTTAGGGAACGTGCCCCAAAAACTGGTCGGCGCACACATCAATGTATCCAACTTCCCCCCTGGATGAGTCCGCGGGGAAGCGAACATTGATGTGTACGCCGACCAGTTTTGTTCTATTCTATAGACAAGCCAAATGCCAAAAACGTTTCAGTTTGACGCGTGAATTTCCCCAGATCACCAAAATGCGTTCTATTGTGCAAGTTGTGAACAAAAATGGTCGGCGCACACATCAATGTATATAGCTTCCCCCACGGACTCATCCCGTGGGGGAAGCGAACATTGATGTGTGCGCCGACCATTTTTGTTCTATTCTATAGACAAGCCAAATGCCAAAAACGTTTCAGTTTGACGCGTGAATTTCCACAACTACATAGAACTACTTCTCTTCCATCATGCGGAGTAAATATTCCAGGCCCAGCTGCTCATCAGATGTTGCCATGATCGTATCAATGGTTCCCTTACTCAGTTCGTCGGCCAGCGCGAGCACGTTGGTATTGTTCTCTCTCAGTTTCCTCATCTGCTCAACCAGGCGCGTGACTTCTGCTCGCTGCCCATCGGTCAATGTCTCAGCTTGCCAGCGTCTCAGTTGCTCATCAAACAAGCCAAAGTCGTTTCGTTGCTCAGTGAAGACTGACTTCACACGATTGACGGTGAAATCGTCGAGCACGTAGGGCTTTGATCTGGCCTCTAGCAGCGTCTCATATTGCTCAAGATCGGCCTCCAGCATTCCATCGATATGGATGGCCAGTGTGGGCAACATTGTTACTGGTTGCCAGTGTGGTTGCGCCGTCTGTTTCGGTCGCTTCTTCTTGCTCATACCCTACCCCTGCTTTTTCGTGCAGTATAAAACACGGCATGGATCCGGACAACAAACAAGGACTTATAGAGGTATGTTTCGGTCATCCTAGCGTCTTGTACGGGAAATTGTACAAGAGAAATTAGACTATAGTTTACACTTACACACATTCTTTTGTTATGATAATGAGGAGAAAATTCCTAAACCGATATGCATCACGCATGTCGGTTTTTTTGTGTCCTGGATACTAAGTTTACGTCTAATAAGAGGTGATATCATGCAAATTGTTCTTTTACTCATGGGACTTCCTTGGCCGGTACTTGTAACCTTGATAGTGGCTTTTGCCCTATTGATCATGCAGCTTCTCTTCCTTATTGCTTTTATCCCTGAAGTTTCAGAGAGAATCGTGATGATCATTCATGCCTTCCGCTACAAAGAATAGTGAGAATAGAAGAAAATGTTAATAAAGCCTTATGAGGTAAGACGTGAGCGCCGTCTTGTATCACTTACACAGAGTCAGAAACCTGATGGATTAGATGGCTACTTTGAACAAGCTGTGCAGAAATTCAGACCATATATGTATACCATTGCGTTTTCCTTCTTGAAGAATCAAGACGATGCAGAAGATGCTGTTGGTGATGCGCTTCTTAAGGCATATATCAATCTGCATGGTTTCACTCCAGGAGAAAGAGAGGATTTAAAGATCAAATTTTGGTTAAGTGAAATTATTCGTAACACTTGTATTAACACTTTAAGGAGACACAACGAGGAAGAATCACTCGAAGTTCTTATGCAAACAGGTCTTCAGTTAATCGCACGATCATACGATCTTCCTGAGAACGCAGTACTGCGAGCATATGCAACTTCCATGATATCAAATTGCCTGAATACATTATCGGCACGTGATAGAAAAATTGTAACGCGTTTCGTTATGTTAGGTCATCGGGTAACAGATATAGCTAAAGACATGGGAATAAGCAGAAGAACTGTTTATGTGACCACAGATCGTGTTCTGAGGAGCTTTCGCCATCCTCGGATAAGCCGTAACTTGATTAGCCTTATCCGAGACTTTTAATCTAGCGATGATTCAGTTGGCAGAGTCCAAAACCGCTCGTTTCTTGGACTCTGCTATTCGTCCCTGAATTTTGGGAAAAATGCCCATGAAATCGTGTCCAAATTGCCATCTTTTTTTCAATGTCTGGAAACAGATGCTTGGATATGAGTTTTTGAACACGCAATCACCAGACGAAAATCTTCGCGTGGATTTCCGTTTCGTCCACACAAAACTCCCACTTGTCTCTTTTCATCATGTGTCTGCTTTGAGCTGTTTGAGCAGCTGATCGAACGAGCGCTGGTACGTTGTGTGGTCCTCCCAGTTCGTGAAGTTGCCGATGTGCCGCTGGGAGCGAATATCTGCGGCCCAATGCTCGTTGCTGTGGAGGACAGATTTCATCAAGACGAATAGGGAAAAGGATCGTGCGTTCTTGCTCGACTTCCCGGTCGAGGGCCCGATTGACTTCGTACTTGACCCACTTGCTCTTGACAGAATGTCAGACAGGATAAGCAGAAGTTTGTCCTGCAAGTGAATGGCCTCGATCGATCTTCTCACGGAAATAGTCGCCTGGCTTCAAGTCGTGTGGGGCAAACCAGCAGCGAACCCCATTGGCTTGAAGATCGGCATGGAGGCGTTTGGAGATGCTCTCATCATCACTGGAGTAACTGATGAACACCGAGTGGTACTGAATGGGTTGCATCATGGTAGAACGGTAGAAGTCGATCCACTCATCTGGGATACCAGCTCCACGTAAGAAATGGAGTGCGCTCCCATCTTGCGGAAGTTGGATGCTATGCAGGCTGACAACAGAGGGACCCTCATGGCGAATTTCGATGAGTCCTTGGACGGAGCGAAGGTCGAGATTTGCTAGGGTCGTTCTGCTGAGGTAGGCGCTGTTGAGGTTGGCTTCCCTAAGGGTGGCTCCGTTGAGGTTGGCTCCGTTGAGGTTGGCTCCGTTGAGGTCGGCTCCGCTGAGGTCGGCTCCGCTGAGGTCGGCTCCGCTGAGGTCGGCTCCGCTGAGGTCGGCACTGATGAGGTCGGCGCTGATGAGGTTGGCGCTGATGAGGTTGGCGCTGCTGAGGCTGGCGCTGATGAGGTTGGCTTCCCTGAGGATGGCTCCGCTGAGGTCGGCACCCCTGAGATTGGCTCTCTTAAGGTTGGCTCCGCTGAGGTCGGCACCTCTGAGGTCGGCACCCCTGAGGTTGGCTCCGCTGAGGTCAGGTATTCCATCTGGATGCTGTTTTCTCCAGGTATTCCACTCTGCTGCGCCTAGTTGTACTTTCTTGATCTGCTTCTGATCAGCCATGATATGCCTCCTCTACGTTCTGCTCATCAGTATATCGATATTTTTTGCAGGGTGCAATGAAGAGAAACGTACGTTTGAGGTTTTTCTCAAAAAAGAGGCCCAATGCAAACGGTGGTGACACCGAGGGCAAGAGAGCTCTTCACATGAAGAGACCATTTTCGCGTTAGTAATTGGCACGCGGGTACTTCTTCTCCCCCTTCCATATGGGAAATCATAGAAGTGGTGATACTTAGAGCAAACACGGAATTAGGGCCGATACATCCACCAAAAACATGGACAGCGGGGCAATCTCACTACGAAGCAGGGCATTTTCCCTCCGGATCCACGCAACAAAAAAGCACCCTGGCCAATAAGACCAGAGTGCTCAGAATAATCCAGCGATGGAACAGATGTCGTCACGTCACAGGTGGGGCATGAAAAACGCCTCCGGCATTCCGAAACACCATCTGAGATCCCTGTATGATGAGAACCATATCAGGGTGGTGGTCATGGCGACTGTCGATAAAGTGCAGCGTGACCGGAACCAGGGCAGCATTCGAGCCATAGAGATGTGGACCCAGATACACTTTCGCATGAGACGCGTCCCCTGCAGGAAAATCGATCACTTCAACCTGGCCAGCCAAATTCAGCGCGAGAAAGTGACTGGGATGCGCGGCACTATCTCCCTGGCCAACAACGGCGTCAACTTGAGAGGTACGCGGTCGTCCATAGTGCAGATCGTCCAGGCTCGTCGAGATCCACCCGAGAAGAAATTGTCCCACCACAACGAGCGTAACCGCGAGAAGCATCCCAGCTCCCACACCAACAAGCAGCAACCGCTGCCGCCAACGCATCTGCTGTTTCCCACCCCGCTTCCCCACAGGAATAGCAACAGGAGCCGTTGTCCTCACCGCTGGCTTCTGCGCCTGAGGACAGCGTGATGCCCGTGGAACGCGCGGTGGTTCTTCCAGCTTAGCATCGGGATACATGGGACGATGGCGAAGGATACTTTTCGCGGTTAAGTGATCAGACGACGTAAAGACAGGCATAGCAGTTCCTCCCAGATTGAGTTGTAAGATGATGACAGTTCCAAGGTGAAATAGCGAACATCGAGAGGAGAACAACAATGCCTACGACGAAAAGTATAGCTGAGGAGAGAGGGTTTTGCCTACCCACTTATCCACCAATTGCACCACAAAAATGTGGAACAAATGTGCAAAAACAGATCATTGCGGTGGAAAACACTAAAGTCAGATTGAGACATAAAAAAACGAACCTTGATGGTTCTTTCTGAATATATACAACTTTACAATCAAGGTACTTGCGAAGCAATTGACCTACAAATCCTGGCTATCCTTAATAGATGTAGGAAATTATAAAATGCCGGCAAAATAAAACTGTTCTGCCTCCTATTAATAGGGAGAATTTTTTAATGATGAGTAAAAAGGTTATTTGATGTATGGAGTATGTTGTCCTCCACAAAATAGAGTTTCCTGCGGAATAAAAAAGTTATAGACTATCTCAAGGCTTGATTTAAGCACCTCGAGATAGTCTATGATAGAAAAGTAGACCGTGTGTTGTCCGATATTTGCACCTTCAATTGCGAGCATTGGCACGCGAGAGCAATTGAAGGTGTGGTACTTACAGCATAAAATACACAAAGTATGAGCCACTTGAGAACATAGAGTGCCTCAAGTTACACTCATAAAAGTTATTCATACATAATTATTGAATAACTTTCAAAGTGTATTACTTTTCTGGTTTGTTAACCAGAATTTTGGCATGACTGTTACATTTGGATGTTGCATGGGTGTTGCAATTGGAAGACTACCAATTTAATAAGAGGGTAGAGTTTTGCTTGCTACTATATGAACGAAGTTCTATAATCATTGTACCACATTGTGGGTAGATATGGAAGGACCGTGTGTTGTCCGAAATAGACACCGTGTATGCAAGAGCCTGGCACGCGAGAGCGACCGGTGTTTGGTACTGAGCAGAGTAGAGTGTTTTTGTACATCAGCTTCTAGTAGCTGTATGCCTTAATCAGGCAATATCTCTCTTCTGTGAAAGTCCCCTTCATGCGATTTCCTTCCATCAGTTTCAAAATTTAACGGAGGAATTGCATGTTTCTTGTACGATTGTTAGTAGCATCTGGCGCTTTTGCCATCCCTCTCCCCTGGCAGGTGGAGACTGCTCTCCTTATGTTTGCTTTATTGCTTGCCTACTCTCCGCGTGTTATTGACAGCATGCGGAAGTTTCGTGAATTTGATCATGGATCTGATCATGGATCTGATCAAGGACACAACCAGGATAAGGAAGATAAGCAGCATCCCTATTAACCAGCAATTCTGTCATCATTCTTGACGAAATTGCTTTGTTAAAGGGTTTCCTTCACTTTTTGTTGGTAGTAGCATTGTATATTAATTTAAACTCTGCTTCTACCAACATTTAGACGAGGTATTGAGAAGGGAGATTTCCGTTATGATGAGCGATAAGGTTACTAACACCCTGGATAGTCAAAATATATTCTTTGACCAATTCATAATCATCTCGCATGAAAATTTACATCGGTATGCACTTAGTTTATTGCCTCCAAGTGCTACACACGCCGCTGATGACCTTGTTCAAGAGGCCTATATGCGTGTTTTCGAGTCAATACGTCGCGGCTCTAATCCATTCAGACTCTTCAGAGTATCAAAACCTCAATACGTACAGTCCCGCATTTATTGATATGATGCGTTACATGCATATTGTTGTCAAACATGCCTTTTTTGATATGATTAAGCAGAACTCTTCCAAAGAGGCATCTCTTGATGATCAGTTGATACTAAATGATCAACTATTGAGTCTTCAGGATTTAGATGAATATGCAAATGTCGAAAGGTTCGTACTTCATCAAGAATCGAATGCTGAACTCAGTTCTTATATAGATAAGCTCCCTGGGAAAATGCAGCAAATTATGAAGCTCAAGCTCGATGGTTTCTCTTCGCAGGAAATAGCGGATAAGCTTTCTAAGCGCCCAGTGACTATTAGAGTATCTATAATGCGTGCAACACGCTTACTCCGTAAGATAATGACAGAAGAGGATCAGCCACATCTTACAAGGCATCAGTACAATTCTATGGGTTCATACAATATGTCACCAGCTCTTAGAAAGAGCATTGCACAATTGCCTGATCCTTATAGAACGGTCGTTGCTTTCCATGGCGCGCACCACATGAGTTATAGTGAAGTTGCCACTACCCTTCATAAAAGTGTAGGAACTGTTAAATCACAGTACTATCGCGGAAAAAATAAGTTGCAATCACTGGATAGTCGTACCACTTTGCAAAATAGTTCTGATCAAGATTTAGATGAAACAGTTTCGACATGTCTAACTCATATTCATCTGCTTGATGATCACCTTCAAGAAGTGATAAAGCTTCATTACATTCAGAGGTTGAGCTATTCAGAGATTGCAAAAAAACTAGGGCGGCCTGAAGGAACCATTAAAGCATGGATAAGTCGTGCAAAGGGAAATTGCCAGCAGCACGTAAATATTCAGGGCACGACTGGCACAATAAAATCTTCTTCTAGAAAGCGTTCGAATTTTGCTGAAGACGAACTTGAGTACATTAAAGAGGGTGGAATGCATCGCGGCCCTCGAGAGGTTATGAAAAAGTATTACATAGAATCACTTAGCATTGGAGACATTGCATTAGAGTTAAATATGTCACCAAAAGAGGTTAAGTCAAAAATTAAAGCTGGACGGAGATTAGTAGAAAAGCATGCACGCCGTTGGTACGAGACGAAAAGGACATCAATGATTGCCTCCTGAGCTAGCTTACAGAGAAGCCAGGAAAAGCAGACAAAAGAGGAAAGGTGTCAGGCGGTACAATTGCGATTGTACCGTGTTCTATCCGCAAAAGTCAACAGGGGAACTCCGTAGCGGGCCAGCAGAGGGAGGAAAGGGAGTGAGTAAGGCACTGCTGAGGATCATCAATCGTAGACGTCTGGGCTTCTCGCCGGAGTGTAGCGGAGGGCCTTGTAGGTCTATGGCAAGCTTGCAACAGAGACCGGAAAGACAAACCCGAACCGCTGGGCTATCGCCTGAACGCTTGGACCTGTTTTACGCTTCTCTCTTGTTCTGCTTGTCGCGTCTGGTACAATGGCATCATTGCCATTGTACCTCTTGACCAGGTACTCTTCTCAAGATCAGCGAATGTAGTGGCCCAGGATGATTGAGCGCCGATTATGCCCCAATGACTTCGTGACCTGCTCCGCTGCAGCCCGGTCGTAATCCTTTGGACTGAGACGCTGTTTTTCTGTCAGGGGCAGCTCCTGATCCGGGGCATTGCGCAAATAGCGCTCCTGGGCAAAGTCACGCCGGTACGAATGCACATCAAGATGGCTAGGAATGCGTGCAAAGACACGCTCTTCGTCCGTGCGTCCTTCTTTTACCTTCAGCACATCCTGCACACGATCTGGATCCACGACCACCGTTCGTTCCTTCCCCCCTTTGCCGCTGCGCACCATTACCGTCGTCTGCCCACCATACTCCGGATTTTGTGCACAAATGTCCTTGACCTTCAGCATTTTCACCTCATCACGCCGCAGGCCCGTGGCATCGAGGAACGCAGAGCAGCTCCGGCCAGTTCTTCGGCTGAAAGTTCTGGTCCTGCTTTTTCGGCCCACGCGATCGGGTGATTTGTTTCCGGCGACGAGTCGGGAGCGCAACGTCCTGGCCCAGCTGGCGATCGCGAAAGAGCATGCGCAGCGCCGCCCGGATCGTCTGCCAGCGTGAAGGCGCTTTTCTGCTCCTCTAGATTTTTGCGCAGGTAGGCGCTCACCAAGTCATCGGCGCGTGCTTCCAGGTCGGCGAGCTGCTTCACTTCATAGGTAGCGCGTGCCCATTTGCCGAAGTGGATCGCATGCTCCTGGTAGACCTGACGCGTTTTATAGGAATGCATCTTGCCCGTTGTGAACGCCCACATGCTCTCTCCTGCCAGGTGCGCGGCTTTTTTGGCCTCGCCGCGACTTTCCCCAATTGCCATCAGGCTATCGAGGCGTTCCACGATTTCTTTGACTAGGCTCTTCTGATGGGTCTTTCCCAAGGCGTGTTCCTCCTCTATAATAGCTATGGTTCAATGGTTGTTGGTTCAATCCTTGCGTGATGCAGTGCCAGCAGTGAACCGACGCGGTGCATACGAGACCACCCATGCCTCATTCTGATTTGTCTGTAATGCGGCGCTAGCTGTTTAGAACGCGACGAATGTTGCGTCGTTGAGCTCATCGCGAGACCACACAGACAGGAGTGAGGCGACCAGGCTACAGGGGACATTCTCCAGGGAGACATCATCAAGCAGTGCCCTTGTTATCCATTGCAGGACCGTCCAGGGCTGACGCGTTCGTGGTGAGTTCATCTCATAAGGAGACGCCCTTCTTAATCCCGACCGAAGCTGGGAGAGTGCTGTACATTGCTGTCAGCGCCTTCTTGAACCATTGGTACCAGGTGAACGAGATCTGGAGACATTGTAAAGCCACAACATCTAAAGACTGAGAATGCTCCTACTCTTGGAGAGAGTGGTGCATGTGTTTCAATAGAACTATAGCATAGATTTTTTGCGTTTTAGAGAAACAGAGAAAGAAACAACTCCTTGTACTTTTCTAGGCTGACACGTCATGACAGCAGAGAAAGAACAGAAGAAACAGCTACCCTGCTAGGTCATGACCGATTCTCTCCTGATCATCCTGCTCAGCACTGCCAGGTCATGACGATCTTTCGCGAGAACCAGGCTTTAGCGCATTAACAGGTCATGACCATGGAATACACGCATTCCTGCCAGGTCATGACCACTTCTCTCTCCTACGACGTTCCCGGCGCTGACAAATCATGACGAGACAAACGGGCCTCAGAGGCCATGTGTGCGAGGGCAAAACATCCGTTCGCTGACAGGCCATGACCGCAATTTCCTTCGCAGTGTTTCTCGGTCGGCCACGTCATGACCGGAGAACAGGGGAGCCGCTGCCACGTCATGACGACACAAGGCGAGGAGATCGTGCTCACATCGGACAAAATCATGACCCAGGAGAGCGCACCAGCGAGGAGAAGACGGCCAGGTCATGACGACGAAAAGCGTACGAACACGGCCTGGGGGACTGACAGATCATGTCACTTTTTGGGCCGTCAGAAAGTCGTTTTTTTGGAGATCCTGGCCGGAAGACGCAGTAGGAGACGTGTCTCTAAGCAAGTAACCACTATTGATGCTGTAAAACAGCCTGTAGCGCGGCTGTAAGCTGCTTGCTTCTTGACAAAACGCCCAAAATCGTGTATAGTATAAATGAACAGGGAAGAACAGGCCACATCTGATGTGGCTTTTTTGATTTCTGTGAACTACCCGCCAAGGAACGTTTCTCGTGAGAAGCAGTCCTGGGCATTCTTGCGTTCTGAAGAGAAAGGATACACATGACCGCAAATACACACCCTGATGGCAAGCACAAACGCTACGTGACCATCCAGGAGGCCGCTGAACTGCTCAACTGTGCTGAGCGCTCCGTCTTCCGCATGATCGGAGCGCAGCGCCTGGCATCGATGAAAACGGCCAACGGATCGCGCTGGGTGGATCTCGACGACATCGAGCGCGAACTTCAGGAGAAACCACGCTCAGCCAGTCCGGTCCGTCTCACGCTGGAGCACGTGCTCACTCTCGTCGAGGAGCTGCAGGAAAAGGTCAAGGAACTGGAACAACACCTTTTGTACGCACCACAGGAACCAATGCCGATACGCTCAGGAGCACCAACGCTGCAAGGCATCGCGGGGAAACTGGCACGACGCAATCTGCCTGTGGGAACGATGCGCCTGGTCACGTTCGCCGAGGAGCATCACCTGAGTGCCTATGCCATCAAACAATGGCATGAGGCCGACGATGTGGAGCTGACTGTCTACTCACGCCCGAACCCAGCACAACGCAATCAGCATGAATGGTGGATCACCCAGGAACAGCACCAATCGGTCATTGCCTACTGCCAGCAGCACGCGATCCCCTACGTCGCCTGTCTCCGCTGCCAGTCCGATAAAACGGACATACAAGTAGGATAATACTATAAGCGCACGACGCGCATAACTGCATCCTCATAAGGCAGAAGAGACTGCTTTTCGCCTTTTTGAGCTATTTTCATCACACGCGATCTATACCCAACAGTTTTTGCTGTGATTGCCACCCTTCCACCCACTGCCCACCCCTCCACCCGCTACGCGCACTCACGACACACTCACCGTTTACGTATTGGCCCTTAAGTGTATTTTTTGAAATTATGTTGGTGGAATTTGAATAATTATGCTGGTAAGCAGGCAATCAGTACGAAGCAGCCTCCAGCCGCTGAAATTGCCGATCGATAGCGAAAAGAGATACATTTTATCTCTTTTACTGCTTGTTATGCGACCAGCATAATTTCAAAATTTACATTTACATTCATCGAAGGCGTGCCTTCACTTAATGTAACGTTACTCTTCAGGGCTTTCTTGAAGGGCGGTAGATATCAATTCCACAGATAACAAGGGCTACTAGAGACGACACTATGAAAAAGAACTCCCGCTGTATGCCACTTCTCCAATATTAATGCAAAAAGACCAACGTAGTTAGTCAATAAGCCTACAATAAAAGGAATGTGAACCAGCCATACAGTTAAAGGATTTGGAATCCTTGAGGGGTGATAACTCTCTACAGCATTTATAACCAGAGTTCCGACAAGGAGAGGTAGCGCAATGGAAAAAGCATCTAAGGTAAACTTCCCAGAGAATGTTAGAGGACTTGATGAGATTACCACTGGTAAGAAAGCTAAATCTACAATAACTAAGCCACCAGCGTAGAGGTTGGAAACCTTTACAGCGTATTCATGATTTTGTCTGCTGAACTTCTGCATAACCTTTCCTCTTCTGTGTCATTGGATATTATCTTCTCGCTTGCGTACTTAACAATGTATATGATAAAAATATATCATATCGGTGAGTAAAAATCATGGTAATAATTACCGGATTTGGGTAAAAGAAGCGGAATTTGGTCTTTTTTATCTTCAAGAGAGGAGGTGATTCTTGACTATGCAGTATTATTATGCTATTCTTAGATTAAATCGAGCTGCAATACGCAAGTTTTTTCCCTCATAGTATAAGTATTCTAACCTTACATTACATAGAATGCAGGAGTAATTATGGAAGACAAAAAAAAACAGCCATCAAATAAAAGAGGAAAAGAGCGTGTGCAGCTAGATTTCACTCACGAGGCATTGGAACGACTCGATGAAATTAAAGATATATCGGGTGCCGCATCAAGGGCTGAAGCAATTAGACAATCGTTAAGGCTTTATGAATGGTTCGTGAAAGAAACAACATCAGAGAGTACGATTGTTGTGCAAGATGAAGAAGGAAATACTACTACGCGATTTAAAGCAATGTTACTGCATAGTGCTTTAAATATTCATCCAAGTAAGTCAGTTACAGATGATTCACTTGCTCGACCTCCCAAAACCAAATAATTTTTCGTCCACTACTTGAGCATATTGTTTTCTCTCTGAAAATTAGATTGGGCATGAGAGTGATCCCTAGTGCATTACTTTCATGCCCACGAGATTAAAAAGTGGGTTTTACCCTCGGAGGGGTAGAAGTATTATAAAGAATTTGCGGAGAAATTTAACCACTAACTTGCCCAGTGAAGGAATAGGGTCGATAGCATCTATAAGCTCCCCTTTGCTATCTTCCTCCTCTTTATCTTCTACCTCTTCAATGTCATAGATAGGAGGGATGGCGCATTCTTCTTCCTTATCGAAAAGCTTCTTCTTCACGTGTTTGGAATCTGTATCATCAGTCCGCATAAATTGCCCCTTTGATTGTTTTTTTGCACTAACTAAATATACTCAAACATACTCATATATTTGAGTATATTTGAGTAAAATAATGAGTACATTTTTACATGGCTCTTTTTTAGTCTACCTTGTATAGATTGTTGTGTCAATCTGATTTAAGCATGCAGCGAGAGGTGAATGGAATTTTTTAATTTCACAGGGGTGAAATTAAATAGAGAAAAAAACATACTAATGACTAGTAGGCTAGCTATGCATTGATAAAATTGAATATATATTATATGCTGAAATTGTTACTCCACATGACATCGGTTCTTATGAGCCTTTACTTACTCGTACAACATCCCTTAGAGGAATGAGAGGTGAAACAAGGGAAAAGGCGAAGTTTTTTTCTCAAGATGACATTTTCTTTTCCTGGAAATAGTACACAGATGCCTAAACCATCACAAAATTCGATACCCTTTTACAGATTGGGGAAATTTTTCTTAGTTCAATAAAAGTACGGTAACCAAGAAGGAAATTGACATAATGTGGCATGGCAAGGGAAAGCTTAACCGTAAAGATGCTGGTGAGGTAAATATCCAAATCAGCCATATTGAAATAAGTTGTGCAAAATGTGGTACAAATTGTGTAAACTCTAATACTGGGTATGAAACATTAGTTAGCAATAGAGATATAGGTAAACATGTTATGTGTACAAAATGTAATAAAGAGTTTTTATAGATGAAAAGTTTTTTAAAAAAACAAAGAAGAAAACCGAGGCAATCAAAAAGGAAGATGACAAGAAAAGTGGTAGAGGTAGGAAACTTCTAGGCAATGCTCCTCGAAAAGATTTTACGACAACACTAGATGAAGATACCATTAAGGCTCTTCGAGAAATGCCTGAAAATACGAGTCAACTCATCGAGAAACTCCTTCGAGACTATCGCCCGTTTGTCGAAACACTTCAAAAAATCCAAAATGACGACAATACTACAGATGATGTTTAGGCCTGAACATTTAGCTTCGATGGTAGGATGAGATGAATAGCTTTGTCTGGTATCCCTGCCACATCAATAACTAGGGGTGATATGCGCAAGGCTGATATGAAGTGCAAAGTAGCAGTCTGATTGCTCCCATCTCCTCTAGATAATGCTTTCATTAAAGCCACCTGCCTCCTGCATTCACCCCCATTGCTGCTACAGTAGCTCGCAGCAGAAAAGTCGCAGCAGAAGATGCTTTCTGCTGCAAGTGAAAGCTCAGACAAAACGGTTATACCCTCTTCTTCCTCTGCTTTGTTGCCTCTGTCAAAAAGGAAATCGAGAGAATTTCTCAAGAGTCTGTTGACCCCGCTTAGGAAATGTCGTAATGAGTACAAAAATACGTCTATAATGATCAAGGGCAGAAAGTTTGTTAAGCGTCATCTTCTACGCATCAATGGATACTCTCGAAATGAACAGAAAGAAGGGAAAATCTCGTGGTACCTCGACGTCATCAGTTCAAACCGTTAGGGAAAGGTATTCTATTTCTCAGGGGTAGTACCCCTGGCTTGATCTTGTGTATTGCAGCTTTCGTGATGAATATGAATGTACACACTTCCTTACAACAGAGACCAGCAGCAAGCCAAGGACGAATCGTCTCTTGTCATATGGAAACTGCTGCTATTTCATCTTCAGCTCAGTACCCGATAGATGTATGCCGACCAACAGTGCAGTTTCAAACTGCCTCTGGTCAGAAGATTGTTTTTGTCTCATCGTATACGTGGGGAGGCTTTCACCAAGGAGACAACCTTCCAGTTCAATATCAATCTGACCGACCTCAAGAGGCCCTTCTTCTATCCGACGGTCTCTGGGCCGATGTGAAGATAATAAGCTCCTTAGGACTGTTATTACTCCTCCTTCCGCTCCTTTATTGGATCTCTTCATTATGGTGTAAGCGATCGCGAGGTGAGTCGTAAGATTGGGAAAAACCTGAATGAAGCTGGAGAGACGGTGCAACGAAGATGCTTCCACGTGCTCATCAAGGCACTTTCATTCTCAGCATTTGGCAGAAAAGACTTTTCTGCTGCGACTTTTCATCCCTCATTTCACTAGATGCCCATTTTGTCTGAGCAGAAAAAATCCAAAGGATACGTTTTAACTGGCAGCAGAAAGCACTATCTGCTGCCAGTTTTCTGCGACGAGTTGCGATGAAGAGAACAGCCTGTAAAGCTAATCGATATGCCTTACTGAACAAGGGCAGAATGGCTACCTTGCACTTCATGTCAGCCTCGCGCATATCAGGCCAACTATAAAAATATTATTTCACGTATTACCTGCACGCATGCATGGTGCCCTACCGCTGCGGCATAGGCAACGTTCATATTACCAGTGCAGGTGCGGCGCTTCGCGTGGTGCTGACGCATTCTTGCCACATTGTTTGTAGTTGGTGGCTACACGAAAACAACGACAATGACTCCGGGGACACGGCCCTATTTCTTGGGATAGCGCTATCCCATTTTAGACATTTACTCCCTTAGCGTCTGTTTAACTCTAAATATTATGGTGACCCTATAAATGGAAGGTATAAAATTTGCCATCGTCAGAACCTACATAAACAACGCCGTTAGCCACCGCTGGCGAGGAGGCGATGGCACCATCGGTTGGGTTGGAGGTCCAGAGCGGAGGGCAGGTTGTTTTGCCTGGCCACACCCTCCCGCCTTGTATGCATAAAGCTTGTGATCGTCAGAACCTACATAAACAACGCCGTTAGCCACCGCTGGCGAGGAGATGATGGCACCATCGGTTGGGTTGGAGGTCCAGAGCGGAGGGCAGGTTGTTTTGCCGCTGCCCCACACCCTCCGCCTTGTACGCATAAAGCTTGTGATCGACAGAACCTACATAAACAACGCCGTTAGCCACTGCGGGCGAAGAGGTGATGGCACCATCGGTTGGGTTGGAGGTCCAGAGCGGAGGGGCAGGTTGTTTTGCCGTGGCCCCACACCCTCTCGCCTTGTACGCATAAAGCTTGTGATCGACAGAGCCTATATAGACAACGTCATTAGCCACTGCGGGCGAGGAGGTGGTGATGCTACCATCAGTTGGGTTGGAGGTCCAGAGCGGAGGGCAGGTTGTTTTGCCGCCGCCCACCTCCCACCTTGTATGCATAAAGCTTGTGATCGTAAGAGCCTATATAGACAACGCCGTTAGCCACTGCGGCGAGGTAGGTGATGACACCATCGGTTGAGTTGGAGGTCCAGAGCGGAGGGCAGGTTGTTTTGCCGATGCGCCACCCTCCGCTTTATACGCATAAAGCTTGCCATCGTAAGAACCTACATAGACAACGCCGTTAGCCACTGCGGGCGAGGAGGAGATGGCACCATCGGTTGGGTTGGAGGTCCAGAGTGGAGGGCAGGTTGTTTTGCCGCTGTCACACCCTCCCGCCTTGTACGCATAAAGCTTGCCATCGACAGAGCCTATATAAATGATGCCGTTAGTTACTGCGGGCGAGGAGAAGATGCTATAACCAGTTGGATTGGAGGTCCAGAGTGGAGGGCAGGTTATTTTGCCGCTGTCACACCCTCCCGCCTTGTACGCATAAAGCTTACCATCGACAGAGCCCACAAAAACGATACCATTGGCTACTACGGGCGAGGAGAAGATACCATGACTGGTTGAGTTGGAGGTCCACGCTGTCTTGAGGCCAGAAACGGTGGTAGAGTTCAGGACACGCTCAAAAGGATTGTTGCGCGTATGCTGTGCATCAAAGCCAGACATAATGCCATTCGTGGCGACTGCATTATTGTATGCGCCAGCGGCAACGGTTGGAATAGCTCTCACAGTTGCCGTTGCGATCATATGCATGTTGTATGCAGAGATCTGCGTTGTCATTATTGCTAAACCAATACTTCCACTGATGACAAGGCTAATGAGGAAAAAAACAAGCGGTCGTACGCTCCTTTTCTTGCGAGATGGTAGCAGGGGCATAGCAGGAGCGGCTTCGGGAGTGCAGTGAGCGGTGAGAGAACCGGATGGAGTAATCCATCGGGAGAGATGTGTTCTGAATCCAATGGTGCTACCATCGCAACAGGCTTTGTTGGAGGTAGCAGTGTAGCCGCTACTGGCATAGGTGGAAGTGCAATAAAAGGAGACGTGGTCCGCTTCTCGCTGGCCTGCTCCAAAGCCTCAGCAAAAGCCATAATGCTGGCAAAGCGTTGTTTTCCGGTTCCTTGGCGAGCGCTGTCAGCACCACCTGTTCCACGTCAGTACAGAGCATCGGCACGTGTTCGCGCAAAGGCGGAGGTGGCGTCATGCCATGTTGCACGGCCACCTCAACAGCCGTCCCTTTAAAAGGGGCGCGTGCCGGTAAGCCACTTGTAGACCACAACGCCCAAGGCATACTGGTCGCTGGCAGGGCGGGCTTGCCCTGAATTTTGTTCAGGGGCCATATAGGGTAACGTCCCGCCGATGCCTTCCTGTGTGCTCAGTGAACTGGAACTGTGTGCACATCTGCCACAATACCGAAGTCGCTAAGCAGCACGTCATTGTGAGCACCCAGCAGCATATTTTCCGGCTTCACATCACGATGGATGAGGTGCTGGTCATGAGCGTACTGCAAGGCAGAAGCAAGTGGTACGACGTAGGAAAGAATAGTGGAGAGCGGGACTTGCGTCCCTTTAGGATGTTTGTCACGTAAGGTACCGTGAGAGGCGTACTCCATCACCAGATAGGGGACATCGTCGCTATCAATGCCAAAATCGAGCAGTTGAATGATATGGGGATGGCGTAAGCGGAAGGTACGAGCCTCGTTAATAAATTCCTTGAGTTCGTGCTGCGTGTCAGATGGGTCTGGAGCACTTTTACAGCGACCAGAGTGTGGGTGTGTACATGCTCACCAAGATAGACATCGCCAAAGCCACCACCACCCAGCCGACGCCGCAGGTAGTAGTCTCCAATATGCTTGCCCATGCGATTGGTACGATCCGCCATCACACACCTCTTCTATAGCAAAAAAAGAGCCATATATATTCTCGCCCGTCTATTCTAGAGCAAGCACAAGTGCAGGTCAAGTGGGCAAGATCACATTGTGAGAATTCAGGGCCAAGATACCTGCAGCACGCATGGTGCCCTACCGCTGCGGCATAGGCAACGTTCATATTACCAGTGCAGGTGCGGCGCTTCGCGTGGTGCTGTAAATTACAAAATTTGGTGTCGTACTTTTGGTACTATTCGATGGCGTATTGCGGAATTGCTCCACTTGGGGACGTGTCACCACCCGCAAAGTAGCGGTTACGAACGGTAGAAAAGCATCAAGTTCCTAAAATGGTTGGTGTCGGAACTTTTTCCACTGCAAAAGGCGCAAAACATCGATGAAGTTAGTGACCTGGCGGCCAAAGCAGCAGATGTTCCATTTCCAATCGGCAAGTTGGAACTTGCTAGACCAGATAAAGCAACGAAAAGAGTATTTTGCATCTCAAATCGCTTATGCCGCTACTCTGCCCCTGGTGACACGTTACGTAGCGCTACCCCTAGTTGACGCGCTGCCATCATATGATTCGTAAATCAGAATCGCTGCCATTTCGGCACTTCACAAGTTTAGCAGCCTACTTGCTATAAACTGGCTTCTGAGCTTGAGACACTGCCACCATATCCTCCAGAAAATCGGCAGAATATGCCTAAAATCACTGTAAATTTAGTAGAATTCGATATGTTATGGAGCTATTGACGCGACAATGTTCGGGACAATGGGCGGCAGTTCTGGTTCATCATTGAAGGCAAGCAGCACATTTCCATCGGGACAATCACCTATTTCAACGTTGATTCGCGCCTGGGACGCGGCTACGGCTCGGAGGCAATCCGAATGCCCGTTAGGCACCTCTTTACCTTTCCCGACATTATGCGCGTCTATGCAAAAACTGCGATGGCCAATTAGCCAATACGCCGTACCTTCTCGCGAGCAAAGTCTGTCGAGGTTGGCCAGATTTACGATCCACGCACTACGGGTGAGCCCTGGGTGCAATTAGAGATATGCAAATCGTAGTTAGTTCGGCTAGATCAAACCTGGAGGAGTCTTGAAAAAACAAGTCTATAATACTTATGAAACTGAGCGCAAAATGGTATCCAAAGTGTCGCCAGACAATAGGAATAGGAAATTGCAATGTTTCCTCGCAGTCTGGGTTGCAATCCTCATGCTTGCTGCCCTTTTTGTCTTTTGCATTACGAGCAATCCTGTCATTCTTCTGGGAACGTCAATTCTGGGAGTTCCTGTATCCTACGTCTATAGTTTCTACTTTCGTAGGTAATCGTGCAAGAATACACTGACCCATGAGGAAGGCGTGAGTTTTGATCGTTATCGCCTGTAAATGTGATTACTTGATGGCGTAGTTTTTTGATAATTATCTGGCGTAATGCCAGCATGGCCTTTTTTCTTCCCTTAGCGATGGAGCGATCTTTGCTGGCTGGTTTAACCAGTCTCCCATTGAGAAAGCTGTCTGATAAGCGTCAGATAATTATCAAAAACTACGCCATCGAGTAATCACATTTACACATAATGTTACTATGAATTTGTGATTTGCCAATCTCTTTGTCCTTTTCCTTGACGCATATGGCGTCCAACGGCTGGCTTCTCAAGCCAATTGAGAGCTACCTTTGAATTAGGTATTGTCCAGCTTTTGACGCATAAACGTGACTGTGGCGCAATTTTTGACAAAGTTCCTGTCCATTGGTCCATCCATACAGAGATGAGCCATTTTGTTTGTCCTCGGATGAACTACAAGGACAAGAATTGGTTCAAACCGAACAGGATATGGTTTAAAACCGTCTCTTTCACAGTTTTGACTGCGCCTAGTCTGAGCTGTAGACAGATGATAGCAGGCTGGCAGCTCGAATTCCTGTTTTAGCTCTGCTGTGCAAGTGCCTTCACAGGCCAATGAACTACTTTGCAGTTTTGAACCATAAACTGTCCGGCCTGTCATTGACCCATAAAAATCCAGTTAGGATAAAGAGATTGGCAAATCACAGAATTTGATCAATCTAGTTTTTCACGCACATAGCGTTGCGCTTCGCGAACTACATAGCCAACAACTGGAGCGCTACAACCGGTAGTTTCTGCAGCCTCTTTGTGGTTCACACCTTCTAAAAGAACCATTTGTAAAATGAGCCAATTTCGGTCAGAATTGGGGCGGGTATGAGTATATTCTTTAAGCGCTATCAAGGCTTTACGTAAGTCGTAGATAACCATGCAAGCGTCTTCTGCAGATTTTTCTTCGTGTAAGCTAAAGCTTTCTTCTTCATCATCACCTTCTTCAAGCTGATCAGCTAAGGAAAAATGAAATCGTTCTTCCATACGCATCCTACGATACGCGTCAACGATACAATTCTGAATAATCAGATTCAGCCAAGTTCTGAGAGTGCAGTGAAAGTGAAAGGCCGGGAGGTGTCTTATTACCTTGAGCATGATTTCTTGAGTGATCTCATCTTTAAAAGGGCGAGGAATATTTTTCGCTTTTAAATATACACGCCTCTGTACGAAATGGCTGCACTCTTCCCAATGTTTGGAGGATCCGTCGTAAATCATCTCATTAACAACTAACCGTTCGTCGTCTCCAGGCCAGCATGTAGGGTTATGTTGTTCCATAACAGCTTCTTCTTTTATCACGACTTCTCACTCATCTCTTACCAGGTTGCAAATGCATTTCGATTGCCTTCGTTGCCATCTGAACAATTCTCAGGCTATGGTCATCCTCTTCGAGAACGCCCTCTAGGACGTTCATCACGTCTGGACAGAGACCAGAGTCTTTTCCATCTGGCTCGAAGCTGTATTAATTCTACTTCTCTTTGCGCTTGTTTTTCCTGCTCTCTACGTTCACGGCACATCTTTTGTTTACAGGCATCACTGCAGTACAGGCGCTCTTTCCCCCACCAGTGAATCTCTCTGCCGCAAACTTTACAAGTTCCATCCATTACGGACTCCTCATATATATTTAAAGGGTAGCACGCCGACCAGTACAAACTGCCTTACCAAGTCTGCTTGCATCGGTCGGCGTGCTACTGTCCTTTTACCGAGCACGATGCATCTTACGACCGTAATGGCGGCGCCAGCGGGGTCGGTGACGTTGATGTTTCAGAGCATGCGTGTCCGGGGGGCGAGAGTTTGCCTTGCTTGAGGATATCTGACGCTGATCTCTGGTTTTTGGGAAAGCCCGAATTGTCAAAAGCTGATGGCAAATGACCAGAAGCAACGAAACAGAGAGCAGTGAGAACAGAACGATGGCAAACACTACCTGCCATAGTGGAGGAATGAACCCGATTAATGGAAAGAATTGGCTCAAATCCGTGAGCTGGGCAATGAGGTCCCACGATGATAGTGGAGGTTTCATGATGACTTCCTTTCAAAGCCAGCCTTAGTGAGAATGATCCCTGGCAAAGAAGGACTCGATACGGGCACTCATCAAGAGCACTCAACTTCTTAGCAGAACATCTTCACAGGCATATAACACAACAGGAAAGGGGACTGTTGTGTCGGCAAATGTGCCATCACGGGAGGAGGTACTCCGAGATGTCCAGCTCGCTTTGCTTTCTCAACGCTCTTCAGTCTGTAGGTTTCCGCCGCCAAGCATAGGACCTGCAAACTGCCCATGTTGATGACGCAGCAGTCTTAAAGGAAGTATAGTGATTAAAGAGGCAAGATTCAAGTACTTGAGTGACAAATTTACATGAAACGATTCCCTACCTCTGGGGAGCAGAGAGGGAGTGGATGGTTGTCTATATTGTACTGCGAGAAAAATAGACTACCATGTCATCACAGTATGGGAAGCGTCTCATCATCTATGCTTGGCGGCGGGTGATGAAACACTGCGCCGAGAAAGCACGATAGCCTAATTTCTGGCATCTACTTATATAGACGTACGTGGGTGAAAAATGTAAATGTGGATTGCAAAAAGAACTTCTATATACTGACGTTTACACACCCAAAAATGTAAACATATATTCCATGAAAATGGAATAGTTAACTGTCTTTTAGCCTATCAGTGTCTTCTTGACGAAAAAGTACGACGTACCATATAACTGCGCATTAGATTTGCAAAAACTGGCTCTAGAAGCCACTTGATGGATACGAAGCCTTCCGGTAGCTTCACAAAGATGAGAACGTAAGAGCAACGTGTCTCCTTCCAAAGAGGCATGTCCTGAGCAAGAAACAGTAGATTTGAAATGTACTTGATGAAAATGAAGCTATCTCAACCGTAGTTATATGGTACGTCGTACTTTTTCGTCAAGAAGGCACTGATAGGCCATATGATGAAGCCCTCGCGTTGCAGGTCGTCGACAATGGCAAGAGTGAGATCCAGGAAGAAGAACAGCGGCTCGCACCGGCACCGACATCGATCTCCATTCCGGAGCCGATGGTGGCCGAGCAGCTGGCACCCACAGAAATTCTGGCGCCAACTCCGGAACCAATCGTAACAGAAGAACTAGAACCCACCAGTACCATTGCGACCGACGACCCGAAACATGGATGGTCACCAGTGAATGCCCAGTGGAATGCGGAACGGCTGCGCGATTTCTTAGGCAGTAGCCTCTATTCCTATTGCGTGGTGCCTACCCGTTGCCCAGGTCGTTATGGGTTCATCATTCAGGAATTGCGCACTGGATCCGCGTGGGGCAAATTCTTCACCCAGGACCAGGTAACCCAGCGTTGGCAGCATCTCGCGAAGCGCCCGACCTGTACTGGTAGTATTATGTCGCTCACACCGTAGTGTTAGAACACCATGTATGCGTGCAGGTAGTGCCAGGTTAAATTTGCACTTCCTTTATCGCTCCGTCATGCGTGCGTTGCGGTGGCGAGCTGCATACTGTATTTGCTCCAGGATTGCGCCATATGCGAACTTTTTGCACTAATAATAATTGGTTTTTTCTAATTATTATGGGGGATTTATGTGATTTATATCTTGCGCAACAGATCAAAAATGTGTATACTAATTACAATAAACTGGAAAGGAGGTGAACATAAAAAGGGTGTAAAAATAGTGTTGTGGATCTATGTTCATCGCACCTGTACTGGCTCTTTTGAGAGGGTGTAGTGTAACATAGACATCATTAGATGCACATATTAATAGATAAAATCATTAATGTGTGTAGGAGATGTAGTATATGAATGACGGTGAAGACCCCTTTGAAGAGTATTGGAAGCTCTTTGAGGAGCTTTTGAGGGCTCTGGGAGGCCGGCGTTTCGAGATAAACGAAACGCCGGACGATCTCTCTACAGACCATGACGAGATTGTCGACAATGACATTCTCGATTTTCGACCTCCAACGAGCCTGGAGGAGCTGGAAATCCTGATCAAGCAGGATTTGACTCCCAGCCAGCAGTATCGACGTGACGAGGCGAGGGAAAAGCGTGTCATGGCAACGATCTTTGTATTCGGCGCAGCCGGGTTTGTGGCGACTGCTCTGACAGGAAATGTTGCAATCCTCGTGCCCGTCCTTATGTTCATCTATCGTTTGCTCGGTACACTTTCGTAGTATAGATCCACATATTTATGTACTACCTCTGAGAAAAGCAGTACATCTAATATGTCTTGATATCGATATAGTATTTTACGCCAATAAAATACTATATCGATTTATTTGTGCCTTTTAATAGCCTTGCAGGAAAAGTTGTATTTATGTTTCCATTCTTATCTATTACTTGCAGTGTGCTATTTGCGTCTACGTCGTGAATTAACCACGAGTAGAACAAAAGTGATCGACGAATAACGTCGACTCTGGTCGTTGAACCTGACATCTCTTGTAGTTCGTCCAATTCTCTTTCAGCATCAGGGCTGAGATCAAATTGGACTTTTGCCCTTTCTCTTTTTTCTCCTTATTGATTGATTGTGCTTCTATCTCGCTAGGTGTCATGGCTTTCTTTCTCCTCATTATTGAATAAAGCATCATTGTCTCAAGAGGTGATTTAGCTTTAGATTGAACTACAAAGCTTTCTATTCTCAAAAGAAAGATGCCTTATCTCACTGCTGTTTGTAACTTTCTCTACAACTTGGCCAATGAGGTACCAACAATACAGAATGTTATATATTGTGCTCGCATTGTTGTTTACAAATGTGCCATGTTTTCTGCCTATATTCGACTTGCTCTGAACGAATGAGAGCAATGCCCCTAATCGGAGAGTTTCTCCCAGCAGGGAAAACAATGTTTGTAATTGAGTAATTTCTCTTAATCTGGTGCCATGCTCAACACTGTGTAACCAGATATTATCAAAAGGCCTGAAAACTCGGTTTTGTTTGGCTCTCATACCTTCTCGCTTGAGCGTATGACGTAGTAATGATCCCATTTTATCTGTTCCATCTCGTGGCTTATCTTTTAATTGGATGGGAAATGTGGTTTTAGTATGTCCTTCTCTCAATATTTTATTCTTCTGCATTGGTTTGTGTAATCTGTTGGCGCGTTCATCCTCAATACTAGGTTGTATGAAAATTGAGATATGCTCAATTTTCTTCTTTTGTAGACGTTTCCATAGGTTAATGCGCACAGTCTGTGTGATTTCCTCAAATTGGTTAGTTTCCTGTGATGGGACGCTAATGGGAAATTTGCGTTGTACCAAGGATTCAAAATGTCTGATATCCAAGTTTAGCATTGTCATCAGGTCACTTTCCTCTGTAATTATCTGGGAGCAGGGATTAGGTAGAGATTGTAAGCTGCTAAGAAGGTTGAAAAAAAAGATTGCCATTGTTTTTCCTCCTCCAGTGTTGAAGCTCAAGATAATCCGTTGCATGATCTTTTCCCTGACTCCCTTATCTATTTAGACGTAGTTTACCTCTTTTTACAAAAAAAATCAAGTGTTACTGATACTAATTTGTTGTAATTTTAGTTATTTTTGTTATATTTTTGTCACCTTTTTTTATAGTAAATTATTTTGTCTTTTTTTTGATATATAGATACCTATGAGGATTCTGTTAGAATTTATATCTACGGTTTGGGGTTACCGTATTATTGATACCACTGGCAAATCCCTCAGCAGCAGCGGCGAGGGGAGACGTCACACGCATGACCCTTGCAAACGTCGAGGAGCGGGTTTGCGCCAGTGGTATCAATAATACAGTGACCCCAATGCTCTGCTCAACAACTCAGTCTCTCTCCAGAGCAGGTTTGAGAGATAGATTATGTCTTCCCCCTTCTAGACACACCAACAATCGCTATTACTTGGTTCTCTTGGGTCCTGGTGGCATTGGCAAGACGCAACTTGCACTAGGTATTGGGGGTTGAGTATTAGCGGTACGGAAAACCACGCTAAGGAATTTTGCCTGTTGATTGTGTGTTCAAAAAACTCATCTTCAAGCCTGTATTTACAAACTGTAAATTTTGACATTACGTGGGAGGAATTTTGTGATTTGCCAAACATTTTAGCCACCTCGGACACAATATGGGAACTTACGCAACCTTGCTGATGCCAGTTGTGGTACGCTGAGAGTTTGTACTGTTTTTCATCTTCCTCGGTTTCTTCAAACGATTTACCTGTTGCCCTTGCTTCTGCTTGTGCGTGTTCTTTCTGTCCTGACTTTTCTTGCTGTGATGGAGCACTCGAAGCTTGAGAAGATCGAATTCGGCGCGGCCATACATGCTTCTTTTCATGAGTTTGAGCCGATTTACATTGCCTTCTAAAGGACCATTGCTCCAAGGCAATGTTAACCCTGCGAGAACGGCATCTTTATCTTGTTGGACACCAGTCACAAAGGACTGAAATGCCTTGAGATGACTGGCTTGGACTGCTCCTAGCCAAGTATCAAGCTGTTCTCCTGTGCGTTCGCGCACCATCTGCAGAAAGGTGTTCACCAGTTGGTACGTCGCTTCAACTGGTGGGCTGGCCTGCCTCAACAATCGAAGATACGCCAATTCTTCCTCCTTTAAATCCTCTTGCTTGCGGAAAAAGAGCCAGGTCGCCTGTGGTGCTGAGAGGGTCAAAAGTGGATTGGGCTCTTTGGGAGAAGCACTCTGCTCCAGAGCTACAGCAGGACGGTGTTTGCGAACAGAGAGGTCAGATGGTTCTAACGTCTCCAGGTAGCGATAGATCGCACGCTCTGATCCTTTGTAGCCTTTTGCTCTCAGTTCTCTTTCGAGTCGTGAGCCATTGTGACAGCCCTGATGCCAACGCGAAAGCAGATAGGTTTTGTAGGGATCAATGAGGCGAGGCCGTTCACGTCGCGGATGAGAATAGGGAATGCCTCGGTCAGAGAGCCAATGTCGAATGGTACGTTCGGGCATTCCTACCTGAACCGCAATATCCGAGGATTTCATCCCTTGTTTGGAGAGCGCGACGATATGTTCGTAGCGAGCGCTTCGCTCAGCCTGACGAGCCTGTTGCGTCTGTCGCTCGGCCTGTGTTCTTGGATGACTCTGGTGGTGTACCTGTTGCTCTTCTTCGGGGATCGTGACGGTAACCCGCTCTGCATGACGAATCTCCGTGAGACAGTGGGTAAGCACGAACCGAAACACATCCTGCAAGATTTTTCGTCAGATGCCAGCGATCACTCACCTGCCTGGCTTGTGGGGCGCCTTACTTTCTCGCTGAGGCATATTCCTGATGAGCCATCGCGACTGACAATTTTGATGGTGGGATGCTTCTGCAACCATGCCGAGACTGTCTCGACGGTGCGGTCGGGTAACAGGTCAATGGGCAAACCTCGTTCCAGATCACAGATCAGGGTTCCATAGCGCAATCTGCGTTTCCATGCCCAGTCATCCAGACCAATGACCTGTGGCTCTTGCTGGGCGGGCGGTTCTGATTGGCGAACTAGACGCAAGATCGTATCGCGACTCCCGCTGATGCCAAGCTCACTTCCCACATCTGCACCTGCTTGGCCCCCTATTTTGAGCCCAAGCGAACAGAGGGCTTGTTGCAACCGTTTTGTGCGTTGAGCATGAGGATGGCAGAGATCTGGGAGTCGTTCAACGAAGATCTTTTGAGCGCAGGTGTGGTTTTTACAGAAAAAACGACGTACATGCATGATGAGACGGATTGGACGCCCAACCGAGGGAAGATCACGCAGCGTCCGTGTATAGCGACTTTGGATGCGCGACGATGCGGTCCCACAAGAGGGGCAAGAAGCCGTTGGGGATGTCGTACGCAGGGTCAGGGTGATCTCCTCCGCTATCTCTACTTCTTCCACTTCGACCGTGGGAAGGTCTGGAAAAATGATCATAGGATGTCTTTGGGTCCTCGAAAAAGTCATAGCAAAAGCGAAAAAATGTTCAACTTCTCAGTATACCACATTGGCTGTCAGCAAGGTTGCGTAAGTTCCATTAATCCTGTCATTCGACAAAAAGTGAGGTATTTCACAAAATTTAGAGAACAAAGGGGAGCGCTGACACATTGTAGAGAATGTAGGAAGTAGCCTGGCTACAATCAAATATCAAGGAAGGATCTGATACTATGATCTATACAAAAAAAATGTTTATGCGTATCCTCTTTATACTGTTTTCTGGCGTTGCCGTTTTAGGAATTTTCCTGTTTCAGAGTAATGGGGCAGGAAGCGTAAAGGCAGCTGCGCCCAATGCTTCACCCACGTATGGCTGGAATTCGTTCATGGTTGGCTTTCGGGCTGTCAATAACCAGAATGCAGGGGGTGTACTCAACGCAGATTACACCAATAGTAAAAGTGAGTTATTAACGCAGTATGTCCTGAACAATCCACAGTATGATGGCATCTCCTCTAATGGCAGACAGCTCCTCTATCAAGAAACGATGAACGGTCATACCCAATACTATACAATAGGACCGCGTTTCTCTTATGAACAGAAAGGCCAGGGGAACGCCATATGGATGAGTGATAGCCGCCATGTACTCATTCTCAACCAGAATAAAGGTGTGACCGAAGTAGACACTATAACTGGTAAGGCACAGAATGTCCTCTCACTTCCTTACAAGGATCCAAAGGGAGGGTTTCTCGACATCATCCAAAAACTGGTCTTTACCAATTCAGGTTTCCTCTACTTTGTCGGCGCAGGCGGTGGAGAATGTATGGGTTCACTTTGTCGCATACAACTCAACCCTCACCATGCGAATATCACGCGTCTCTCTAGCCGGCAGGCAGGAACTACATTCTGGCTCAGCCCGGATGGCAAAACGGTCTACTATCGTAATATGGGCCCTGCTGGTGTCGCGGGCATTTATGCAGTCAACACTGATGGTACCCATATGCATATCGTGCGCTACAGTAATCCAACGTATAACAGTGGAGTTCCTATTGGTTTTGCGGCCGATAACTCTCTGGTCATTATGCGCAATGTGGCTGACAAGTTTCAGGTTGTCAAGTTGGGAGCAAACTCGAAACAAGATCGCATTTTAGCAGCGAACGCTGCACCAGGGGCCGTTTCATTGTGTGATCCATCATATAAGGGTTCTGATATCACCATCTGTGATCAGAATATTGCGCTGGCTCCCTACTCTCACGCCGTTGTAGTGCAGGGAACGCTTTCCAAAAACCAACGCGTCCTCTGGTCAACGAATCTGATCACGGGGAAGCAAGTACGTATTCATTTTGCAGGGTTCGTCAAGGATGGGGTTGCAGTGGAGTTGTTGGGCTGGGATAAACTACCTGTATGTCCAGGTAATCGCTGCTAATAGGAAGAGTATTGATTTGCGGTTTCTAGCTCTATAGGGGTGGAGTTAAGGTTACTGGAGGTATGACCAGGATACATGTAAAAATCGATCAGAGCGTTATGAATTCGCATCTCAAGCCAACCCAAGTGCTATTAAAAGCGGGAGAAATTGGTTGGAGACATACATGAAAGATCTGTTAAAATCACTTTTACAGCCATTCTTCAGCTCTTTCTGGGACCAAATCTTGAACATTCGTGCGCTCTGATAGAATTTTACATGTATCCTGGGCCTACCTCAAGAGAAGGCAACAGAAGCCACCTACGTATCCGTTCCTCTTCTTGATGGCCTGGGTCAAGCCTTACCATGCGGCAGGTGAGCGGTGCAGTATCTGTCACCGAGATGCTGTCTACGCCTACGAGCACTATGTGGACATTGCACGCATGGCCCAACTCATCAATGAGGGAATACCAGACGCGGAGGCCATTGATGCCACATGGTTTGCCACGCTGGATGGGCAACTCAAAGGCCGCTATAGGCGAGCGCAAACCATGTATCACTGTCTGTCATGCGCTCATCAACTGATCGCGCACCATTCAGGCGAAGAGGCGGCCACCCTTGTGATGATTCCTACTGAGATCATGGGGCACCTGTCCGTCTTGCTGCTGAATCGGGTAGCGAGCCGGGAAGATCAAGGGCAACCCTGCCTCGCTGCGACCGCTGCTCGAACTATCGAGGAAGTGGCGTGTGCTCTTTTGCAGCCAGAGGGAGAAACCATCACGCTCCCCCGCAAGAAAGGGAATGTGCCATAAAGCATGGTGAAATTTTATCTTTAGAGGAAAAACCGCTCACTCCGCATGTAGTAGGCATTGAGCGATTTTTTCAGAAGGAAAGAACGTTTGCCGAATTGAAGAACGGCTGACGACAGGACGCGATCGGGTTAGCAGTGCCTCCTGAAAGGTGGGCGCTGATGCGCAAAAATATGGTATCCATTCATTTTTCCCATGAATGCCCCAAATGACAGAAACTTTGGTTCTTCCGCAGGCTTGCTGATGCAAACTATGATAGACTAGAGAAGGGAATAGATCCTCGTTGCTTTTTCTCCCGTGTTGATGCAGTTCTTTTGTATGCTCCTTGATGTCCCACGTATTGTGAACAGAAAGGGTATCTCATGGCAGACCAATCGCTGATCGAACGACTCAAACAAGGTGTCACTATCTGGAATGAGTGGAAAGCCAAACAGCCCACGACCCCACTGCTTGATTTGACTGGAGCCGATTTCTCGACGATGAGCGTCCAGTTGAATGGAGTTGACCTCAGCTTCTGTAATCTGCGAGGATGTAACCTGAGTTGCTTCCAGGCGAGGCACGGTCTCTTCTGTTGCGCCGATCTACAAGGAGCGAATCTGAGCCGGGCAAAGCTCAATGGGGCGAACTTTACGCAGGCGGATCTGAGCTTCGCCATCCTGGCAGGGGCGATCTTACTAGAAGCAAATTTCGGTGTAGCCACGTTGACGGCAACGAACTTGAGCGGAGCATGCCTGGCTGGAGCCCATTTCGGGGTGGCAACGCTCGATCGGGCGAACCTGGCTGGAGCAGATCTGGGTGGGGCGAATTTTCCGCAGGCATCCCTCAAAGAGACCGATTTCGGTGCCTGCGATCTCGGCCTGACGGTGTTTGGAGATGTGGATCTCAGCGAAGCCAAAGGGTTGGATCAAATCAGAGATCATGCAATGGTGATCCTGGATATTCGAAGCATCTATCAATCCAATGGGAATATCCCTGAGTCCTTTTTACGTGCTGCTGGTTTCCCAGATGCCTTTCTTGCCTTGATTTCCTACCCTTGATTTCGAGGAGGAAATGGACGAAGCTCAAGGCAACGAGATGGAACCAACCGAGGAAGACAGGAAACTGCCTTCGTAAGGAGGGTGCTCCTGAGCAGATTCAAGTGCTCATGATCCAGACGGCTCCATGGGTGTAGGGCTTTGTATACAGCACGAATTATTCCTGTTATCTCCACAGTTTTTGCATCATCGAGCCTGCGGAAGAACCAGCATATGTGTCACTGGCGAGGACAAAGAGAGGTTGCGTAACAATCAAACTTTGTCCAGACAATGGTGTCCAGATCGGTTAGTGAGGACACTGCTTGCAAGGCAGGAAAAAAGGAAGACCTCGATACAATTGATAGAAGGAGGCTTTTCCTTTTGCATCCAGAGCTAGCGTAACCGCTGTGCCATCGGGAGCCGTCCACGCTCCCTTTTTAACCGGTACATAATGAATCTCAATAGCCGTCAGGGCCTTAGCTTCGGTCACGTTGTGAAGCCGAGCAAAAGCCAACAGCGAGATAAACTGCTTGGGGAGAGAACCAGTCACCTGTTCTCTGGCTTGTGAGGCCCGATACGACTTCGGGGCTTCCTGTCTCATCTGCAAGCATTGCACGAGATCTTCCAGATCCTGGACCCGCTGTTCCAATGCAGCAATGCGTCTCTCCAGAGATTCTGTTGCGTGTCCAGACACCGGTCCAGGTCCTTGCCGCAATTGCTCCAGATCAGCGACCGCGATCTCACAACGGTTCGGTTGTGGATACTGGGCTGGCAGGGTACCTCTCCGGATCGCTCGTTGGATCGTTTTGTCACTCACTCCGCAGCGTCGGGCGGCTTCCAGAATCGTAACATATTCACTTTCAATCATCGTACTTGCTTCCTGTTTGTCCAGACACACTGTCCATATGCAACCTCGGGAACGTTCAGCTCTTTCAGAGCTCCGTGTTAGCGTCACGTTCTTCTGCGTGTTTGAGGCGAGTGTAGGCTTCAGTCAATGCGTGCCGCAATTCAAGATCAGTAAGAGGACTTGCTGCCGCCAATTTTCCATAGAGTTGGTCAATCTCCCGTTGTTTTTGACGCAACTCGGCATCCTTCTTCCCAATCGTTTGCTTCATTTCGTCGAGTCGCCGACGTAAGGCCGCAATGACTTGGTCCTTCGTCCTATCTGGAGACGGTGCTGTTGGAGTCTGTAATCGGCTCTGTTCCGCTTCTTCGATGGCTTGCACCAGATCGGGATGGCTCCGCAGGAACACGACAGAGACACCAGCACGTTTGGCAACTGCTGCTTTCGTGACCGGTTTGCCTTCTCGTTGGAGCAGGGTCATCGCTTCAAAGGCCGTTCGCCGCTTCTGTTCCGACTTCGCCTGCGCATTGTGCTGACACTGCTCAGTGCGTGTTCGTTTGATTGTTGTGGATGCGTCCATCCCAGAATCCTTCCCGTTTCATGGTTGTCAATAGCGGCACCCACCTGACCCACTTTTAGCGTTTTCAAATGAACCCGCTCTGCAAAATGAACAGGAAAAAGACCCATCTCCCGAGAACAATCAAAACGGACCCACCTGTGTGAGAGAGACTCTCGCCATCTCACACACAGGAGAACCCAGGGTGTCTAGACCTGTCCAGTGAACCCGTGAGGGCAGTGCGGACAGGCAACAAAGCAAAGGATTTCGTGATAGAGATGGTAAAAGGCTTGTTGTCCTTTCCCATCAAAGGCCAGTGAAACCTCCTGCATCTGCGCATCGATCCAGGTTCCCCGGTGAACCAGCAACAGGTGGATGTCAATGTGGGTTTGGATTTTTTGCTCGGCAATCCCATGCAGACGAGCAAATGCGAACACCGAGACCAGATGCGTAGGCAAAGGACCACAAGTGGACTCACGTCTGTCCTTTTTTCTCGTCGTTGGGGTTCTGGAAGCGACGGCTTGGACGAGGACCTGCTGGACCTGGTGCTCTAATGTCTGGACGTGGCGTTCCAAGGTGGCGATCCTGTGCTCAAGCGTTTTTTCATCTTGTCCAGACAGATGTCCAGGCAGAAAGGGTTCCAGATCTCCCAGAGCAATTTCGCAGTGATTGGGATGGGGAAAGCGAGCTGGGAGCTTGTGCGCATGAATCCAGCGCCTGACCGTTTTGTCGCTGACCTGACATCGTCGAGCCGCTTCCATAATATTCACATATTCCATCGAACAGCACTCACTTTCTTCGTTCTCATTGGTCCTGCCACTCCCACGAAACAAAGGGTCTGTCTAGACACTTGTCCAGGGAGGCAGATGAGGACTTAACTGGTTTTGGTTCCTGTAGCTTTACTCGATCCTTTGACCGTACGATCTTTCATCCGAAAGGACTTCCCACTGAGAGAAAGGACCTCTGCATGGTGCAGTAACCGATCCAGCAGGGCGGTCGCCAACACGTCATCACCCAGCAATGATCCCCATTCGGCAAAACTGGTATTGGAGGTGAGGATAATGGATCCTTTTTCGTAGCGGTCTCGCACCACTTCAAAAAAGGCGTGTGATTGTTCTGCGGTCAGCTTGGTGTAGCCCATTTCATCAATAACCAGAACCCGAGGGGTGAGGTAGCGACGTAATCGCTGCCTTCTCAAGCTGGGATGGGCAACACTACTGATATCCTCGGCAAAGCCCGACAAAGAGGTAAACAGGACTGAGTAATTGGCCTCAAGGGCTTTGACCGCTAAGCTAATGGCAAGGTGCGTTTTCCCAACTCCCGGCGGCCCTAACAAGATCACATTGTGATTGGTTTTGACAAACGACACCTCGGCCAATTCCCAGAGATAGCGTTCATCAACCGACGGCTGGAAAGAGAAGTCGAAGGTTTCCATGGTTTTCTGCATTGGCAGTTTTGCGGCCTTTACCCGTTTCTCTTGGGCCGAGAGCCGACGACCTTCCACTTCCATCGTCAACACGCGGCGCAGGAATGCCTCATAGGTCAAACTGTGCAGCCGAGCTTGTTCGTACACCTCGGGAAGTCCTTTTTCGATGTGGCGCAGGCTGAGCGCTTTGAAGACCTCATTCATGAGAGGGCCTCCACTCCAAAGAGGTGATCATACTCACTGAGTGGTCGGACAATGACCGTCGGGGCCTCGATCTGATGACCGAGCGGCTTGTCCGTTCGGCGCAGTGAGGGAGTAGGAGCAACGCCCGAAAATTGCTCAGGGTGAACGACAATTTCCTGCGAACGAGGCTGCTTCTGCAATGTCACGATGAGGTGGCCCTGGTGAGAGATGCGTAAGGTGCGATGTCGTTCACGAACCAGCACCACCGCACCCGCCATAGGAGGATGCGATGGTAATCCATAGAGGACGCCATCGTAGGAGACGAAGCCATCCCAACTCACCTTGCGCTCCTCGGCCCCGAAGCGTTCCCAGCCAGAGTCGCTGGGCAAAGGACAGAGCTGTTCCTCGACCCACAAGTCCATGGGAATGCGTCGGGTCGTCCGATGCACCTTTTGATTGAGTCGATCACACCATGCTTTCGCTTGTGCATTGAGATCATCGATATCGGTAAAACGGACTCCTGGCCAGAAGCCATTTTTGATGACCCCGACACTTCGTTCGACCTTGCCCTTCGTCTGGGGTTTGTACGGCTTGCAGACTCTTGGCGCAATCCCAAGGGTGGCCATAAAATCGGCAAAGAGCGGGTTCCATTTCGGGACCTCGTCCTCCATTTGCAGGAAAACGCTCTTCATGCGGTCCGTCAGTGCCGCCTTTGGGAATCCTCCGAAGTACTCGAACGCCTCCATCATACAGCGGATCATCGTTGGCGTATCACAGCGCTTGACAAAGGTGACGAAACGCATCCGTGAGTAGCCAAGTACGGCGGTAAACCCATAGAGCTTCCGGGCGTGTCCAAGGTGCTCGTACTGGACCTCGCCCCAGTCATATTGCATCTGTTCTCCGGCTTTGGTTTCATAGCGAATCACCGGTTGATGACCAACATTGCGCGGACGCAACGGATGGACATACGCTCTAAGAATCGTTGCGTTGCCTTGATAGCCTTGCTCACGTAACCGTTCGAGCATGCTTTCACAGTTGTACAAATGGTCCTCCTGGATCCATCGATGGATCTGGGCTTTGTAGGGATCAAGAAGCGACGGTCGTTTCGGTCGGGGGACGGCTTCTGGCTTGCCTCGTAAGTACCGACGAACCGTGTTGCGGGCAATTCCTACTTCTCGTGCGATCGCGCGAATGGACTTCCCTTGCGCGGACAATTCATGTATTGTGTGAATGATGCCACTCCTTTTCATGGCTCCTCCTTGTGTCTTAGATAACCACTAGGATAGAGCCTACAGGGGAGTGGGTCAATTCTCTGCGCTATTTCTGGGGCAATTGTACACCGTTACTAATAATGGTCTCTACCACCTTTTCAGCATGGCGGAGTTCCTGTTCGTGCTTCTGCCGAGCTCGGTCATAGAGCGGATTAGCTCGGAGTGCCTCAACCGTAAGTCGTAAATTCTTGACCTTGCTTTCCCACGTCGGCAAATGTCGTTTCGTAGCTCTGAGCTTGGGACACGTTGGGCAGTGGGGTACGTCAGGGCAGGGATCATGCATGGGCAGATGAGCACAATTGCCAGCTCCGTCTGGTAATGGCGACAAGTACAACTTGCCTACTTTTTCTGATACCCACCCGCCATCAACATCACTTTCCTGTCGTGTAATCTGTACCTGATCCGCCATCATTTCAGAGGCATACGTTTGCTGCTTTTTGCCCGATAGGCGTCGTACTTGACCTTGAGGCTCGTCAGATACACCTTCACATAGCGTTCCGTCATGGCGATGCTTTTGTGCCCAAGAAACTCTTTCACGGTGTAAATGTCTACTCCTGTTTCTACCATATCTGTGGCTATTGTATGGCGAAATTGATGAGGCGTAATGGCGTAGGGATTTCCTTCATGGATCAGATGTGGTGCAAGCTTGCGTAATGCGATGCGGAAATGTCCATAGCTGAGGACACCTTGAGGTGTGCGGAACAAGTAGTTTTCCTCGAAGTGATTTGGGAGATCTTTCACACGGTCTCGTTGACGATGCACGGCTTCAACGACCCCATCGCTCATCTTCGTTGGAATGTGGTGATCTCGGCCCATTTTCGTAATTTTGTGATCAATACAAACCCACCAGTAGCCATCCGAATCTTGCTGTAAGCACCCATTGCGGCCATGGATATCTGGAGCCTTTAAATGGGCAAGATCTTCATATCGCATCCCAGTCCGACGTAATATGAGGATGGCATCCCAGATCATCGGAGGATGGATCGCGGTCTCCTGGCCGCTAGACGTTGCTTGCATAGCCAAATCGAGCAGTTGATCAAGCTGATCAACGACATCCGGAGGGATAGGACGAGGCAACGCTTGTTTCGGAGCGGGAATGTCCTCTGACCAGATAAGAAAGCGTTCAGGTCGCACCTCTGTCCAGGATGGAGAGGTCGCAGCATAGGTAAGAAAGGCTTTGCTTTCATAGAGGCAAGTCGCCTGGCGTCGGTTTCCCTGTTGACTGATAGCCGGAAACGTTTTGACAACGTGATCTCTCGTGAGCGTTGCTAGATTCACCTCTGGAGGGAGTTGTGAAAGAAAGGGCTTTAACGCTCTACAGACACACTTAAAGCTGATAGGCTCCCAACGGGGGAGATGAAGCCGAAAATACTGCTTTACCTGTCGCCGAAGCAGTGGATTCACAATCCAAGTAAAATCAACAATGTAGTCACTAGGAGCCATATGCTTCGGGTAATTTGCTTTGAGCTGTCTCATATCCCAGATGTCCTTTTCCAAGTCTTCTTCAGGGCAAGGGGAGAGTTGAACGTCAAGGTGCCTGGGTGCGTAGAAACGTTGCCGCTTGCCAGTGACTTCTGGAGATATTTTGTTTGAAAGAGGGACAGGCGTATTACGATGTTCCACGAGCCTGCTTCCTCCTTTCGAGATACGCCTCGTAAGCAAGTTGGCGGTCTTCTCCTGTCAGATGAGTGTAGGTTTGCATCGTCGTTACGACGCTCGCGTGTCCGAGTCGCTCTTGCACAAATTTCCAGTCTACAGTTCCTTCATCTCGCAAGAAAGATCGGACTAATTCACTGGCATGTGTATGTCTTAACACGTGAGGATGAAGGCGCACTCCTGATTTCTTGGAGTAGTGCTGAAACATCTTCTCGACGGTGGCCACGCTAAGCGCAGTTCCACGGGTCAACTGCCCTTCACGGTCTTTTGCCTCTTTTTTGAGGACTATCCACAGGTGAGAAGTCACAGGATTGCTTTCAATCCAGACCTCTGTAATATACATATCAAGCAAGCCAAGAACATCGGTCGGTAAGTGGACGAAGCGATCACGACCATAGCCAGCTTTTGCGCGTGCTCCATTCTCGTTATCAGCTCGAAAGCGGATATGTACCCCTTGTTTTCCAAACTCAAGATCGTCCATGTGCATTCCGAGTAACTCCCCAATACGAAAACCGCCTTCTTTCAGCAGAAGACACAGCAAACGATCTCGAAAACCAGTAGGATCTCCGTTTGGTTCTTTATCCATATGAATAGTATTCACAAAGGTTTCGAAGTCCTGATCTGAAACGACTGGGGGAATACGAGTAGGTTCTTTCAGTTTGAGTTCCATACGTTGGACAGTGGCTGTCCCTCGGCGGGTATGGGCCAGCAAATCACGCTCAGTTAACCACTTTCCTCTTGGGACATCAACATACACTACTGGAGATTCTGAAAGGGTCCCCCTGCGTACCAGGAACCGGTAAAGAGCCCCTACAGCCTGAAGAATGAGATTTACACTGGTAGCAGTGAGTGGGCTGGGCTGATGAATAGGGGAGAGCTTTTTCTGCCATTCGGTACGGGTTGCAGAGCCAGATGACAAATTCAGTGAGATCTTGAGGTTTTGCCTCAAACGCACGGAGGTTGCGTTGGGCTAAAAAACAGTAATACCAGTACAGGCGAGTACAGTATGCTTTAATCGTTGCTGGAGCGCGTTGAGTAGCAAATTTCCAATCTAAGAATTCCTTTACCTCTGAGAGAAAATCGTAGTTGCCATCGATGAGGTAAAACATGCGCCCCTGTTCTGATACATCAGCAGCAACCATTTTCACCATATTGTCCACTAACCACTCCTACCATGTCTTCTTATCGTTGTTTCATAATCTCGTCAAACTCCTAAGAACAGTATACTAACGGCATCAAATTTCTTTGGAAAGACACGATGTTACCGTTTTTTCCAAGGAAGATGATTATCCAAAGATAAATTTTCTCCATTTCTCTGCGACAGATATCTCTTAATGAACAACTGGTTCCTTCTCCTACGCTCTTTTCTGACACGCTCAGAAGCCCGTAGGATTGCCTTTCTGCAATACATCGATCCAATATCCAGAAAACAGGACAGGCCCATCATTCGCCTTCCTATTGCGACAGTCACCATCTTCAATACAATCGTCATCGCCGGCCAGCGGAACCTGGCTGTGACGATTGTACCCTCCTGGCCCGGTGAGCTTGGGCTTGTCTTTCCGTTCTGTGCCATGCACTTCGCGCCGAAACGACCGACGCTGCCCTTCCCCTTTCGGTCCTTCGTTTCTCTGCTTCGAGCGTAGCACAGACTCCAAGACCCTCCGCTACGCTCCGGCGAGAAGCTCGCTCACCTACGTACGATACAGCAATCCAACACAATGCCTCACTCACTCCCTCTTCTCCCTCTGCTAGCCCGTTTCCATTCGTGCAGCGGCCACCAGTCTAGAAGTCCTTGGTGCTTCTCAAATCCGCGCATCTGCTTTATACTGCACAAAAAAGTAGGCCAGAGATATGAGCAAGAAGAAGCAGACCCACAAGCAGACCGCGCACCAGCCACAACCACAGTGGCAGCCGATAGAGATGTTAACAACATTCGCGCCGCACATCGATGGCATGCTCGCATCATCACAAGAACAATACGAGACGTTGTTGCCCGCCAGGTCAAAGCCCCACGTGCTCGACAATTTCACCATCGATCGGGTGATCAACGCCTTCACGACACAGATCGGCGACCTCTGGCTCTTTGACACGCAGTTGCAGCGCTGGGCCACCGAGCAGATCTCCACGGAGCAGCGAGCAGAAGTCGCACGATTGCAAGGGCAAATGAAAAGGTTACGAGAGATCGATGAGCAGGTGCTTACCCTGGCCAAAGAATTGTCACAGGGCACGATCGAGAAGGTGCTGGGCAAATCCGATGAGCAACTGGGCCTGGAAATGCTGATGCGGATGATGCAAGGGTAGGAGACCGTGAAATCCACAAAAATTGTGGTTTTGCCCTGAAGGATCGATGCCCTGAAATGCGACAAAGCTGATACGTGGGAAGAGCCAAAGGCTACAAAAAACCAGCGCCCTCTTCATGTTTGGGCCAAAGAATAGAGTGACTCCATTTAGCGTGAGTCTACGTGGTTTACAGACCGACCATTCAATGATTTGGTCACATCCCACTCGAGTATCGAATTTCCTTCTTTAAGAATTTATATAAATATAGATTCTCGATACTCGAGGGAACGCAGGTCTCCCGTTTCTGTACATAGGTCTCCCAAATGGGAGACTTTTGTTTCATCTTGTGCTCACAGGTCTCCTTTTTCGCACATCCAGGTCTCTCAAACGGGAGACTTTTGCTTTCCCTGATTCTTCCAGGTCTCCCATATATGCTCGTAGGTCTCCCATTTGGGAGACTTTTGTTTCCTGTCGTGCTCACAGGTCTCCCATATATGCTCGTAGGTCTCTCAAACGGGAGACTTTTGCTTCACCTGGAAGCACCAGGTCTCCTTTTTCGCACCTCCAGGTCTCCCACTTGCTCCAGGTCTCCCATTTACCGCAGGTCTCCCCTTTGCTCCAGGTCTCCCACTTGCCACAGGTCTCCTTTTTCACGCTTGCAGATCTCTCAAATGGGAGACTTTGCTTTATCTTGTACTCTCAGGGCTCCCATATATGCTTCCAGATCCCTCAAAGGGGAGACTTTTGCTTCATCTTGTACTCTCAGGTCTCCCACTTGTAACAGGTCTCCCATTTGCAACAGGATTGCCGCAGGTCTCCCATTGTCACAGGTCTCCCCTTTACCGCAAGTCTCCCACTTGCCACAGGCCTCCCCTTGCCACAGGTTTCCCCTTTACCGCAGGTCTCCCATTGTCACAGGTCTCCCACGTGCAACAGGTCTCCAAAGTTCTCCACAGGATTCCCTTGTTTTGCACATGTGTTCCACATATTTCAACGGAAATTGGTGGATAAGTGGGTAGCAGACCCGTTCAGACTCAGCTATACTTTCTGTAGGCATCGTCCCTTCTTTGTTCCCACCACCAGTGGCTATTTCTTTGTGTTGTTTTTCTCAGATTATCAAAGGAGGAGTCATCATGCCTGTCTTGACTTCATCGGATCAATTGGCCCCGAAAAGTATCTTGCGCCATCGCCCTATCGGATCGAACGGAACACTCTCTGAACCACCACGCGTCCCAAGAGCATCACGCACACAGACCCACCGACCAGCGCCAACCGCCCCGGTGCATGTTCCTGTAGAGAATCCGGTGAGGACATTGCCCGTCTCCTGGCGGCAGCGCGTGCTAGTGGTCGGCATCGGCATCGGGATGATCCTCGCCGTTCTGCTGGTGTTCATCGGCCAGCTCCTCCTCGGGTGGATCGGAACGGGCCTTGATGACCTGCATTATGGACGACCTCGTACCTACCAGGTCGATGCTGTGGTCGGGCAGAATGATAGTGCTCTGCACCCCAGTCACTTCATTGCCTTGAATATCAACAGCCAGATCGAAGTGATTGAGTTTCCAGCGGGTGACGCAACGCATGCAAGGATCTATCTCGGGCCACATCTCTATGGAGCAAATGCGAGTCTGGTTCCGGTGACGCTGCAGTTTGTGGACAGTCGCCATGACCACCATCCGGATATGATCGTGCTGGTGCAAGGAGAACACCTCATTTACCACAACGGAGGGGGCATATTCCATACTCCTGCAACAAGCTCATAGCCAGTTCTGAAAGAATTCTTGTTCGTTGACTCTTGCATCCTTTTTGCTTACCCTAGAGAGTACTACCCCTTTTTCCCGTAGCAAAGGAGTTGTCCAGTGCAAGAGCCATACTCCCAGGAGATGTCTGGAACAAAAACACGTGCTGAACGGGCCTATGATTTTTTTACGGAGATGTTTCGTAGCGGGAGATGGTTTCTCCTGAGTGAGTTACAGGCGGCATCAGGGTACAAGCTGAATACAGTTCAGATCTATGTTTCAAAGAAGTGGTACTGGTTTCTTCATTCCTCCTCTTCTTCCTATCACGTGAGGGGTGCATTTCAAGGGTATTCGCTTGCTCAGTTTGAGAATGACCTGAGACAGAAGAAACGAGTACCAGTGGAAGGACCGATCGTATCCACTCGAGTTGTACGTCTCATCTTCTTGCTTTTCGTGATTCTGTGGTGGTATCGGGTATCCAGACGCCACAGAGTGAAGATCTGGCATCTTTCTTTCCCACTGTGATGGAAAGGGAGCCGCAAAAGATACCAGGGGTTGCTATCCTCTCACTCTTCGGCGTTAAGCTAAATTAATGGACGAGAAACGTTTTTACGGCTCTAACCATCTGACCATACTCTTTGGCAATGACGGTCGCTCTCGCATTCCCATGGCACTTCGTATCAGGGGTCCAGATCCAGGTGTAGTTTCCTGCCCTGTTCGCATGCTGAGTCCCCTTCAAACTTTTGCTGGTCGCAATATGGTTTGTGCAAAGGTAGAGCACTGTGATCGTCAGGGCCGCATTCACCAACGTGTGAACACCAACATGACTCACCTTATGATCAGTCGCCGCCACGCTCGTTATTGCCAGCGTGAGTCGTGGCGTACTGGCTTGCGCCTGATGATTGAAGACACTACTCACGAAGATGCTGGCAACCAGAGCCAGCACAGCAAGAACACCAATCACATTTCTTTTCATAGAAGACCTCCTCCAACAACGACATGCATCAAGAGACATATTTCACCAATTATAGCAGTGATGTGTGTCAATACCATTGAGACCTGGTTACGATTGGGTAGTGCTCTTTGAGACGTGCAGCTCCTCGATTGACTGATCCCGAGAAGTGGTGAGCAACCACTCTTTTCTCTGCCAGAAGCCAGTGGAAGAGAGACATTTCTCCCACAGTCCGTTGATAGAGCTTCTTTAGCTTGCTTCCTCTCTTCCATTCGTGCTATCTTTACAGTTATATTTGCATGTATTGATGATATATATAGGGGGAGCGCACGTGGCAAAGGCGATCACTGAGAATACCCTCTTTTATGGGGATAATCTGGATATCTTACGCGACTACCTGATCGATGAAAGCGTGGATCTTGTCTATCTTGATCCGCCATTTAATTCAAGTCGTAATTATAATGTGCTTTTCAAGGATGAGCATGGGCTGGATAGCGAAGCCCAGATCACAGCATTCGAGGATACTTGGCATTGGACCGTTGCAACGGAACACGCCTATTATCATCTTATTACTCATGGGCCTGACAAAGTTGCTGGTATGATAACTGCACTACGTTCCTTTATTGGGACAAACCAGATGATGGCATATTTGGTAATGATGACGGCGAGGCTCATTGAGTTACACCGAGTACTTAAACCAACAGGCAGTATCTATTTGCACTGTGATCCCACCGCAAGCCATTATCTTAAAATAATGCTTGATACAATCTTCGAACCCCAGAACTTCAGGAATGAAATTGTATGGGAGCGTACAAGTAGTCATAATGATACTCGCACTAAATTCCCTGATGTCAGTGATATTATCTATTTTTATACAAAAAGTGATAAATATACATTTCACGTTCAATACGAAGAATACTCAGAAAAATATATTAAAGACTTCTATAGGTATGTTGATACTCAAGGGCGACGTTATCGTCTCAGTGATTTACGTAGTCCAAATCCTCGGCCTAATTTGACCTATGACTACAAGGGATATAAACCGCATCCAAATGGATGGGCAGTTTCTCGTGAGAAAATGGAAGGTCTGGATGCAAACGGACGCCTTCACTTTCCCAAATCTATAAATGGACGTATCCAACTCAAAAGATATCTTGACGAAATGCCAGGTAGCCGTGTAGGTAATATTTGGAGCGATATTAAACCAGTTCAAGCACAAGCTGCAGAACGGCTTGGATATCCTACACAAAAGCCTTTAGAACTCTTAGAGCGTATTATCAATGCAAGTAGCAACCTTGGTGATTTTGTACTCGATCCGTTTTGTGGATGCGGTACGGCTGTAGCCGCAGCGCAGAAGTTAGATCGCAAGTGGATCGGCATCGATATCACCCACCTCAGCATTGCACTGCAAAAGTATCGATTAGAGTCAATGTATCCAGGTATCAAGTACAAGGTAATTGGAGAGCCTACTGACGCTAGCGGCGCTCGTGCTCTTGCTCAACAAGACCGTTACCAGTTTCAATTTTGGGCACTTTCCCTCATTCGTGCAAAACCGTTAGGTGGTCTAGAAGGAAGTAAAACCGGAAAAAAAGGGAGTGACAAGGGGATCGATGGTATTATCAATTTTGTCGATGATCCAGCAGGCAAGAGTAAACGCGTGATTGTACAGGTGAAGTCTGGTCATGTGAAATCCGGTGATATTCGTGACCTAGTAGGAACGGTTCAGCGTGAAGAGGCTGCCATCGGTGTCTTTATCACATTGGAGCCGCCAACCAGAGATATGAAAACAGAGGCAGTCAGCGCAGGGCTCTATCATTCTACTGGCTGGGGCAAAGATTATTCACGTATCCAGATCCTCTCTATTGCTGAATTGTTTCAGGGTGCTGATGTCAAAATGCCACCACAGCATGGAACCTTTAAATCTGCACAGCGTGTACAAAAATCAGCACCAGAGGCGCAGCAGGTAGGGCTTGACTTCGATGAGGAGGAAGTAGAGCAACGGTAAGCCTGGATGGTAACTGGTGGTGAATACGATGAGAGTTCCACGCCTTCAGGGAGAGACCAGAACGAGTTCGTTCCACCGGGATGTATAGGCGGGTGATGGGTAGGCTATACGCCTTGCCCACAAGGGATGGAGCGACGCCATGCCAATACGTATCGTATCGCTTCCATACCGATCATTAATACTATCCATGGTTGAAAGCAGCTGAGTTTGCCTCCAGACAGAAGCAGGAGGTTCCCACAGCGAGAGCGGTTGTGGGGGTGTGGGAACCAGATCGGCGAGCAACACTCCCACTTTATGATATGCATAGCCATCGCGGAAAAGGTGCTCAAGACACGTGTGGGCAAGAGAAAGCAACTCGAATGTTGAACAACTCGGCCTGGGAATGGTCATGGTCATCTGGCGTGCACACTGCGGCCCTGGACGAAATCGATTCGTAGAGAGCGAGATGGACAGCATTCCTGCGGCCAGATGGTGAGCACGAAGATGCTCAGCGGCGCGGCCCACATAGGCAGCCAGTGCTTCTTTGAGATCAGAGAGTTTGACGATTGGCTGCCCAAATGATTGAGACCGATGGATCGAACGTGGTGGTGAAGGAATGCGTTCTAGAGGGAAGGCTGGCTGGCCACGAAGTTCATAGGCAAGCCGCAGACCTGGCAGATGCAGAATATGACGGATCAATTGATCAGGTGTCTGCGTCAATTGAAGCGCTGACCGGATTCCAGCCTGTCCAAGCTTCTTTGTAGAGGCAGGACCAATGCCCCAGATCTCTGAGGTGGGACACCCCGCAAGAATGGGTTCGCGCTCATGAGCGAATGGAGAGAGGCAGCAGACGCCATCCGGATCATGCTTGGCCAAACGGGTTGCGAGTTTCGCGAGTGCGCGAGTCGGCCCAACGCCGATCGAGACAGTGAGTCCGATCCAGCGCTCAATTTTGGCACGAAGCGCCCGCATTTCCTCTTCTAGCCCTTCGTAGGGAGTATCGATACGAAGAAAAGCCTCATCAATGGAGTAGCGTTCGACGTTCGGCGTATGCATCTCCAGGATCTCCATGAGCCGATGGGAAAGGGATCCATACAGTGAATAGGCGGACGAGCGAAGCGCGATCTGATGCGCTTGAATGGCATCACATAGGTGAAAGAGAGGCATGCCTCGCGTGATTCCGAGTGCCTTCCCCTCCTTTGAAACAGCCACAACATTCCCATCATTGTTACTCAGAACGAGCAGCGGTCTTCCTTCCAGCGCTGGCTCGAAGAGGCGGTGACAGGCACAGTAGAACGCATCAGCGTCCACAAGTGCAATAAAACTTGTCATGGTCTATGCTCGTCTTGTTCGTGAAAACGCGTGATATGGGGAAATGCCTTGCCACTCAGAGGGTGAAGGCAGTACGTGACGACCCCCCAAAGAGTGACCAGGTTCTCCTTCGTGATCTCGTATGCTGGGATGCTAGGATCGCTTGTGAGGAGCCAGGGACGCCGCTCACGGAGCACCAAGTGACGAACAACAAACTGCCCTTCAACAACGGCTACGACAATACTGTGTTGACGAGGAGTCTCAGCTCGATCGACAATCAAAATATCCCCTGAATGGATGCCATGTTGTTCCATTGCAGTGCCACGATTGACCATCAAGAAGAAGGTGGCCGCTGGATGGCGTATGAGAAGGGTATTGAGATCCAGGTCGATGTCATAGCCAGTCGCCGGATTAGGGTAACCATTGCTCCGTCGGTGCTTGCGAACGAGATCGGGTTGCTCTTGTTCATCCATACCATTCTACGAGTCCTCTCAAAAGTTGAATAAATGTTCCAATTTTAGTATACGAGAAACAACCAACCTGTCAACGTTTTTGAATACAAAAACTGGTATATTCCAGAAGAATTTCCATGTGGAGAGCAAGAGTGGAAAGAGGAGATTGAGATAGACGACATTGCAGTTCTGCTTGGGACCCTCAAATTGATGAATGGGCCAGGCCGTGACGATAGCACACGCAAACCAACGAGAACGGAACCCCTGGTCAAATTTGACATTATGTCAAATTTGCCTTCTGAGTGCAAAGAGGGGAACGATCGCTTCGGTGAAATGCGACAATTTGTCGTATTTGCCAAGGCACACCGCTAGAGATCCTCATCTTCCCGTTCTTCCTGGGCCAGCTCCTGATCACTTCGAGCGACAGGGTACCAGTACACCTTAATGCGCCGCGCCTCCTGCTCGCTCAAGAGATCATCGCGGACGAGCCTAGCGCGTGTCCTACGCACCAACGTGCGGATTGCTGGAGGCGCGTAGTAGTAAATCTGTGTATACGGGCTGCTCAATCCCTGGCTCATCAGGTGGGCCTGGGTTGTGCCAAATTCTGCTTTCAAGGACAGGTATTCATCCCCTCGCACCAGTTCGATCAACGTCTCGGCAAGAACTGCTGATGGTTTCGCCGACAGCTCCACTTCGATCGCAAGCACGTCCTCGTCTTCATACACGATCCCATCTGGTCGATGCGGAAGGTCTTCTCCCCGTTGATGCCTGATGCCCTGAAGGAGATGGCGTTCGCTGATCCATCTGGTCCCGGCATCAGGATCGTCGAGATCGAGGCGGACCTCATTGATCCCATAGAGATGATTGAGGTCATGCACGTTCGCTGTCGCCAGATCCCGATAGGCATAGGTGAAGCCAAACTTCCGCAAGCCAGCACGTGACAAGAAGATCCAGAAGGGCTCTTTCGCCCGAATGTGCGCAAGGTGTACCCACCCGGCCCGTTTCCATCGGGTCACCACATCACGGGCTGCTCCTTCGCTAATCCAATCGCGGTGATGGGCACCAGGACCAGGACGCTGACCGAGCAATCGTTGCAGTTGATCGAGACGAATGCCATACTGGTACCCAATCCAGGGTAAGGCAAAAAGATCACGCTCCGTGAGGAGAATACTCCCAGCATCGCTGCGTGTTCTGCGAGGTTTCTTCGATGACGATGAATGCATACGAGCTTCCTTTCTCCCCAAGGGAATACAGACGAGTATTTCAAATGCGCACATGACCGCTCGTTCTTTTCCTTGCCACAATCAGCCTTGCCGCCCCATTGCAGGCGCGTTCATGCCCTCATCAAACGGTGTCACACGCAACCGTGATCCCCCCGAGACCCCTTCGGGGCACTCACGAGGCCATCTGCCAGGAGATCCTGCGTGCCACTACCCCTCTACCTTAGCAGGCATACCCGGTCGCCACCCGGAAATGGGCCGGTACTCCAACGGGAACGGAGTGGAAAGCCAGCAGTCATGGACCGGAAAAGTGATCGTTGTATGAAAAGAGCCTGTGGGGGTGAGAGAAAACAGAGGCTGTGGACGGTTGGGATGTTCTCTCTTGCTCTGTTATCATCCTGCCAAGAAAGAGTCTACGGGTAAGCTGGTCGTGTGATATGAATGAAGGAGTGAATGTCGGAAAGAAGAGAGAAGGAGGGAATATATATTTATATAGAATAGTCAAGATTTGACCCGCCTGTCCGTTGGGCTGAAGACTTCACCCTGCAACAATGCCTCATTTCACTTGCCAAGGCTACTACAGCCCTCTGATGACGCTGTTTCCTTACTGTGATAACGCTGTGACAACGCTTTCACAATGGCCCATTCTTTTGGAAAATCTCATTCTGAAACCCTGGCAAGGAAGTAACCGTAGATACATATTGACACACATTGATATACTAGTTTTGAGCAGAAAGAGCGAACGAATAGCGTTGTCACAAAAGAGTAAAGCGTTGTCACCGCCGCCTGGGGAGCTATCATGGTACAAGAGCGCGACAAGCACCCGAAAATTCAGACGACCACGGACCCTTCGCAAGACACGTCGCGATGCAGGATCGACACGTCCAACAACTCGCGATAAAGATGTTGTGCGCCTGGGTGCGGAGCAAACGTTTGTGCGCTATGATACCGTCGGCGAATGGCTCGCGCCCGACCACTCTTCTGCAACAGAGAAACCCTCACAAGCACAATTGCAAAACACCAGTGCCCCAACCAAACGTCCCTGGCCGCAAGATCGCCGTCATCGCCTGATGGCAACCATTCGCCTCCTAAACAAACTGGAGCGGCAAGGCTACGTTGAAATTATCCAACCGTGGGCTGACCAGCCTGCCTGGTATCGTGCCACCACGCAGGGATTACGCTCCATCGGTCTGGATTGGGACGAGATTCCCTTCCCTGAGTCGTATGAGGATCTAGAAGCCCGCCTGCGCCACGATCAGTACTTCAAATCGCACAATCATCTGATCAACCAGGTACGCATGCTTCTGGCCCGTGGTGGAGCGGGCGTACCCGACCATACTGGAAAGGGGAGCGGGCCATCGAAATCGCGCTGCCAGATCGGGAAAAAGGCAAACGCCGTCCCCATAAAGCCGATGGCTGCTTGGACCCTCAAAGAAGATGGGCAGTGGGAAATGAAAGGATGCAACTGGCAACGTGGTCGATACCGTCCCATGAAAGCGAACCAGGTGATTGCCATCGAGGTCGAATGTTCCCTCAAAAGTGATGGGCGGCTCTTAGAGATTCTCCCCGACCTCATGGCCCATCACGATTTCGTGTGGTACTTCTGCTTGAACACAACCATCCGTCAGGCCGTCTCCGACGCTCGCAAATTGGCAGACCTCACCGAATGAGCAGCGGCGGCGCATCCGTATTATGAAGCTTGAGGAGTATCTGCCATGTCCATAATGCATCCCCACCATCACCATCCGCAACCAAAACCCACTGCTGCGCACAACGCTTGCAGACGGAATGGGATCACTTTGAGGAGATGTCTACCACGCGCCTGCTCCTGCTCGTGCTTGCCAAGTATTCTTTTGCTCGTCGTCGATCCTCTGGTCCCGATACTGGCCTATCTTCTGCAGGTCTGGGCAGGATCGCCAGGGTACTGGCGCGAGCGCTGGGCCGGTCTTGTGGTCCGGAGCCAAACAAAGTGGTATCGTGTTGGCAGCCCTGGCGCTCTATCTGCTCCTCGATCACGCACAGGTCGTGGCTTGTCCCAACCATCACGTTTCACCTTCAACTGTTCTGGCAAACACATTTACCCGGAACGCTTTCGCTCTCGCTGCTCGATGGGCGGGATCTGCTGGCACGTTCCTTCCTACTCTTGCCGTTGGCCCCAATCGTGGCTGTCTATTATGAACGTATCGATCCTCGCACAGTGGAGGCTTGAAGCGTGTCCTCATGCCCAATGACTCTGAAGCCCAAACCCCCAACCTCAGACACCAGCCGCCTCCATCGACTCCCGCGCCCCACGTGCGGCAACAACACCCACGACACCCGCCACACACTACACCACCAAAGAAAACAACACCCCAAGATGCAACGGCCAGCAGACCAGATCACCATTGAGAGCTTTCTTGCCACTGATCCTGTCAGAAGAGAAAACACGAGGTCACATCCTCGCCAACACAACCAACCACGAATGGGCCGCACCAAACGGGCATGGCCTACAAAAAACGCAGTGAAGAAAAACATTGATTGGGATGACCTTCAAGAGTGAGCGAGAAAGGAGAGGTCCGGATGCAAGACAAGGAACAGGGGGCATTACAGGTCACCCAAAGACTTCAAACGGATTACAGGTGCCCACGAAATCCTTGCCTCGCTCGCGTTGGCCGAGGCGCTGAATGGTCTGGTCATGGTGTTTCTTGGAACGTGGGTGACTCCCATTGCCTGGTGGGGCCTCAAATTTGTTGGCCGATGGTTCCACGGGAGCATCCTCTTCGATATCGGCTTCCTTCTGTTTGTTGTCTGTTTGGCTCGCGGCCTGACCCGGCAGCATCAATTGCGTAAGATTTTTGACAAGAACAAGACGGCGGCTGACGCCTGGGATAGCCCGGGCGTGTTCATGCTCTTGACGGTCTTCCTGATCATCGTCCTGAGACTTTTGCCCTGGGGATGGATGGATATCCCAGTACCTATCATTCCGACGTATCCATTGGAACCCATTCCGTGGCCACCAATCCACCCCTTTCTCCCGGCGCATGGATCACGGTGGTCCTGCTGCTGCTCGTCCACCTACGTATACTTCCACCTTACCCGCAAAGACAAGAGAGGGGCTTGCCTACTCCCGTGCTCATCCAGGAGGCAATCGTACCCGTTTGATCGATCAAGCATACGGCTTCTATGAGCGCGGCCTGGCTCGCTTTGCTCCACCTCCCGTTCACCTCAACGTCCCAGCATCCTTTCTCTATTTTGAAGCCAATGAACTGCCCGAACGGTTAGAACGTGCCATCTTTTGGGTCGACGCGGAGTCCCTGGTCATCTCCGGGGCGCTGCTGGGTCCGGACGAAGAACAAGCCGCGATGCTCTTACCCTCCTCGCCCGCCAGTTGTATGACAAGAATAGCCTCACCCTCACCGTCGAACGCGTCCTCAAGTGGATCTATCTGGCCGAGAAACGATGGTATACACAATTGCTCCTGTGCTTCACGCTCCTCATTGCGTATTTCGCACAAAGCGCTGGAAAAAACTAGAGCGCGATCGGGTCGAAGATCGCGACCGCTTCGCCTACTGGTGTGGAGAAGAAAACGGCTGCACAAACTGCTGCGCCAACAACAAGAGCTTCTGACTGCACAGAAAATCCCAGACAACGCCATTCCACCACTCCACGAACGCATTGATCATCTGGAAGCATTGATGAAACAAGAGGCCCGCCAGGTCGACAAATTAAAAGGCAGCCTCCCACCAGCACCACCAACAGCCTAAATGAAAAGAGAGAGAACCAGAGAAGAGTCAGAAATTGACCGGCCTGTCCGTTGTATTGAAGACATACTCTGCAACGGCACGAGAGGCCACGGTAACCTCTTTGCACTGGCGCTTTCCATCGCTCTGACAGCGCTGTGACAACGCTTTTCTGAAGACAAAATGAGCAATCGTCACGACTTGGGAGAGCTGGCCGAAGCTGACGATTGCCTTGAAGAAACGAAAACCTGCACGTTTCCGTTACAGAAGGGGCACACGGCCAGACGGTTACTTCTGTATGTTCTCCATTGGGACGTGATCACCAGATCCATCCTTGCTGGCAGGCGAGACATCCGGAGAAGCAGCCGCACATAAGAGATCACGAGCCAGGACAACACATTCTTCAACCGTCAAGGCCACACCAATTTCATAGGATGGGGCATGCAGAAGATTCTCAGACGTGTTACTCAGTTTGAGAAAAATGAGATGTGGGACACTTAAAAGCGTAATCTTCTCTCCATGAGTCAGCTGCTGCTCACTTCTCTGACGGTCTTGCGTGATAACCATTGAACACCCCCTCTTTCTCTTCTTCTCATTCGCTTGAGGAAGACGTAGCAGTTCCGGCTGCCGCTTTCCCTTTTTCGGGCATCCAGATACCGGCGTATCTGCTGCATACGTTCAGCGGGGACGTGAGAGACCTGTTCTGATGAGAGATTCCCTTTGAGCGAATTGCACTTTACGCAGCTAGGGACGCAATTATCAATGCAGGATCCTCCACCAGTTGCCAAAGGGGTATAATGATCAATAGTGAAATAAGGCTTCAAGTCATCATACTTTCTACCACAATAGGCACAAGAAAAATCAAAATCTTCTAGGGCTTCTTGCCACTCTTCCGTCGTGATGTCAGCACGTCGTCCTAATTTACGAGCTCTATTACGTGCATTGCGGACCTGCGTCGTGATATTGCTTCCCATTGCTCTCCTCACGTCCTATTCTTCTTTCTAAGATAACAGAGGCTCCAAATCGCCTGCGCCAGAAGGGCCGTGACGAAGAGGAAAAAGAGGGCTATCGTCAGCTTCGGCCAGCTCCACCAGGGTGTGACGATTGGTCCTGCAACACTGCCTCTTTCGGACCCTGGGTATACTGAAAACAGAGCTGATATGTCGCTGGTTCGCCGATCATTGGTGTCTAAGAGAGGCATACGTGGCATTCCTCACGTAATATCATCGGTCATTGCCCGTGCTCACTCCCAATGTGTACATGCAGGCCCGGTTATCTTACGTGATGAATGTGGCCTACGCTTCTGTCAGCCAGTACTGATTGGTGCCTCGGGAGAGGTATCAGCTTAGCCGGAAGGCCGTGTTCACATGGGAATGAGCACGGCCTTCCGGCTTTTTCCATTCCAGCGCCCTTCGAGCGAAGTGGTAACGTGCACGTGCCCAATCGCGTTACCATTGCCCTTTCGTAACACAAAAACCGTCACGAAAGCATCGCCAGACGAGAGATGGGCACTCACCTTGCACATAGCATCATGGCCTAAAAAAGGCGGCTATCTCGGTGTATAATGAGGAAATGGAAACAGATATCATGATTTGCAGGAGCAACTCGCCAGAAGACAGGAGGCTCAGTAAAGGACTCTTGCAGCGTAGTGTGTTGTTCCGAGAAAAAGGCATAAAGATATTCGATATGGCGACCATGGCTGCCGGCTTACATATGGTACATGAGGCAACAGAAGCAGCTTTATCGTCACGTATCATCATTCTCCTTGCCAGCATAGACTTCCTGACGGATCCCTTCATCGAGTGGTTAGCGCCCCTCATTTTGTCACGCCATCAACAGGATGAGAGTGACGTATTCATCCTCTCCATACTTTTACGTGATTGCCTTTATTCACATTCGCCATTCGCACGCATTCCATTAGTGCATAGTAAACCGATGAGGTTACAATCGTCTGGAGTGCAGGAAAGAATCTGGGAAGATGTATGCAAACAAATATTCACGATATTAGGTATCCCAAATGCACCCGCAGAGATTGAAAGCGATCAATATCTACGGACGGTCTACCAGAAACCTCCTAGGCCACCCAAATCTGAAAGTCAGGTTACTCGATATAATTGGATCAGGCACCTTCAACCACGGACTCGGACTTGATGCACAACCACATCAAATACTCTTTGCCACGAAACATGGACAACAGAGAATAACCTGTAAGGCATTATATTCCGGAAGCATGACCGTACATGCATCCGGAGGACTCCCTTATGAGGCACTGATAATAGCCAAGAAGAATGATATTCCGCAGTAGCCATCTATCGCACAAGAAAGAGTCGGCACTTGGCCCTCTTCTCTTTTCTGGTTCTCCTTTGTAGTTAATGACAGAAACCTTACCTTTTTCCCTAGATCTGCTGGTGCGCCCAACGACTGGCCTGCTCAATGTCCTGCTCATTCAAGCGAATGGCCTGCAAAGTTTCGGTGGCAGCCATTGCATCATCATCGAGCACGACGATCCTCGCCATCTTGGTCCCGCGTGGGATCTCAACACATTCCCCTGGATGAGTACAGAGATAGTGTTGGATGGCGGCAACGTGAGTCGTGCCAATGCTCCGTTGCCCGCGTTTCCCAACAATCCTGGCCCAGAACTGCTTAATGGCTTCCATATCCATCTGGTCCCGGTCACCGCTTGCAAACGTGACGGTGCCCTGATCATCCATACTCACCAGCGACAAAGCAGGATCTCCCCGATATGGTTCAGTTTCATGGAGATATTGCTGAATAATCGCAATGCGCCGCTGATGGTGTTTTTCTGCGAAATAGCATTGTTCGCCTGTCTCAATGAATGCCAACAATCGACGCTCACTCAATTCTCTGAGAAATGCGTCCAGTTCCTCTCCGGCGAGGGTTTTTCCCTGAAAGGGAAGCTTCGTGAGCGCACACCACCGACGAAGTGTGCATTCTAACAATGTGCGTGGAGGGGGAAGATATTTTGCCAGTTCGCGTCGAGTATCAATCAGTTCCCGTTTGATCTGGCGCAAGTGGCTTTTTTCTTTCACACGTTCTCTGGCCTCCAGCTCTTCATCGACAATCGCTCGCGCAGCGATGATCACCTCCGCTAGCGTCGTCTCATATGTCCAGGACTGATAATCCTTCCAGTGTTCAATCCCTTCGCCGATATGGTACGTGTCGAGCGCTCGGTAGCCGAGCAGCTGGCCCACTGCCAGAAACTGCTGCCCGATCTTCTCACGATCATCCAGATCAACGACCTTTCGATATTCTGACAGTTGCATCTGCAGATACGTAACACGCTCCCCCATCGCATCACTGCCTTGCACCTGACTGATTTCCTCATCAATGGCAACCGCCAGGCGCAAGAGATCTGACGCCCCTTGCTCTTTCAGTGTACGTTCCAGAATATTGCGCAACCGCGGCGAATGATACTTTGTCAGATAATAGTCAAAGCTGGCCTTTTTCGACGCCTGTTCCTGTTCTACGCGTAGGCGATGCGCAGCCTGCCTACATTTATCGTTGCAATACTCCTTGCGACGATGTCCAGACTTCGTCTCTAGCGGACGCTGGCAATGTTCATACCCGCAATAACGTTGTTCTTCTTCATGCATCTTTTTCTGCTTTCTCGTGGTGCAGTGCTGTCATCGCCTCGATCACCTGCATTTCGATCTAGGGAATCCCTCATTTCTCTGTCCTTGTAACGCGTACGTGCATCTCCACGTTACCTTTCCGGGTTCATCAAACCAATCGTCATCTCTGGCCAGCTCCACCTGGCTGTGACGATTGCACCCTTTCACCTTATTTCGTGACACAGGCGTACTGTCACGATTGCTCTTGCATAGGCGGCTGCCATCCATGGTGCATGTAGTAGGTCACGGCAGATCCCGTAACGACTGCTTCGCATGCGTTAGGGTCCTGATCGGCAAAGAAGACAAACGCCCATTTTCCATGCTTGGTCGGCCAAATGGTATACCCATAGTCTTCTCCGAGATGATCGCGCAGACGATCTGCCCACCAGGTCGCTGTTTCGTAGCTATTCCACCCGGCTGTCGGGTCATCGCAGAAGATCATCAGTGCTGGCTCCTGTTCGGATTCGCGCTCAGAAGGCGCTGAAGCCTCTGAAGGGGTTGGCGATGGCAAATTGTCTGGCTTAGCATACGAGTCATCTTGTTGCACTTCCAGGGGCTCCTCACATGTCGTCACGGCTTCCTCCTGGTCGTTGGTCATTTCAGCAGCATCACGCATTTCCTCCACGACATGACCATCGGGTTCCGGAGGCTGCGGCGACCACTGCGATTCTGTAAGAGCAACGAGCAGCTCCACCTTGAGCGCAACGAAGAAATAGGCCATTTTGTTCGAGACTCCCTCTCGACGCGCCCGTTTCGCGGCATCATAGAGCCAGATGCGGAAATCTTCTTCGGTGAATCCTTTGAGCTGGGCATACTGGTAGAGCTTCGTCGCCTGTGTCAAATTCGACTGGAGGTTGACCATATTGCCCAACTCCTGCGAAAAGGTCGTGATAATACCTTCTATGGACATCGGATGCTTCTCCGGACGTGGACATGCCTGATACCAGGTCTGCATTGCGTCCACCAGATCCATCGGCACTCCCGCTTTCAGCGCCGTTCGCTCAAATGGCGTAAGCTTTTTACTATCTGAAGCTCTTTCTACTTCTTTTGCACGCGCCGCGCCAGCCATTTCCTTTTCCGTAGACGGAGGGATTCGATGTTCGATTGGATTCGATATCGTTGATTTCTCCCGTATCCTTCGTATCCTCTTCTGCACTTCGTATAGTCCCGTGCGCTATATGACTATACGTTCCCGTAGAAACCCCCAAAACCGTTCCTTTTGTGGTTGCGGCGGAGCCGCTCGAATCTGAGTTCTCTTCATCAGATGGATTTGATATCGGATTCGTCTTCGATTCCCTGCCTCATCTGACATCCTCTCCCTGCCTCATCTGACATCCTCTCCCTGTCAAAAGTGTCATCCCTAGTGGGTAGCTGCATGTGCTTCTCACGCTGCTCTAGCGCATCAAGGTATGCGATAAGACGTTTCAAGAAAGGGGTAAAGTCGTAGCGATTACTGATTTGCTTGCCATCGCCAGCAAACTGCTCCAGACTGAGCATAAATCCTTTGTTCCTGAGCCGTTCCAAGTACCTGCGCACCTGGCGCTCGCTCTTCTTCATCTGTGCACAAATGTGCTCCACCGATGGCCAGGGATTGCTTTGGTGTGACCACCAGAACGACCAGATCGCCGTCATCACCGCATATTCGGTTGGTGTCATGTAGGAGATCCTCTCGACGATCGAGATCTCTCCCGTCTCGATATTGAGAACCTCATGTGGAAAGGGATTGCCTGGCACATAGCGATAGTATTTCTGTACCAGTACCGGCAATGCCGTAAAACCTTGCTTCATCAACTTTGTGCCAAATTTAGCAATCAGCCTATTCTGAAGTGCAGGGTCAAGAGGAGGAGGTTGATTCTTCTTGGATGGTGCCGCGTTATCCATCATATACCTCCCAGCATCCACTACACTGGAGTTCTAAGAGGAGACGTGGCTCATCCTCTTGGGTCCCATCGGCAAGTTGTACCATAGTCGTCATTATACAAATCCTTCTTTCTACTTGTACTCTTTTCAATTTGGAGATTGTTATATTCTCAGGCTATAGGATATTGTCCATATTTAGGAAATCGAAGTGCAAGAGCTAAGTTCTGGCCAGAACCCGTAAATAGATGTTCTCTCTCATCCCCGTAGCTTCTGCTACCAAAGAGGCGCAAAAAGCTCCCTCCCCCGTTTCAAGAGGTGTTGTAAAACGTAAAATATGAAACCATGCCCCTAGTGTGATAAGCCTCTAGGAAAGGAACACGAGAGGTGTTTGACGGGAATTTCGAAGAGCGTGTTATACTACCTTCAACAGGAGATTTCCTGAAGGAAGGCAAACACTCCCTATGTTGAAGTAGTGACAATGCTTCAACGTGTGTTTTCATCTCTCCTATGAGTTTATGTGCCTGTTGTTCATGATTACGTCATGAGTGCCTCCTGAAAAGGAACCAAGGAAAAGGCCTGACTGCTGAAGTCTGGTATTCTCTCCTCTCGCTGTGACTGAGAGCCAGATACTATTGGCGATCTTTGTTTCTGGCTCGTTCGATTAGATCTAAAAACCAGCGTTCCACCTTGGACCACTCGGCCTCGAGTATAGACTCAATGCGTGGTCTTCCAACAACCGTTTTGAGTCGATCATAAATTGTAGGATAGGGCATATTGGTCAACACATGGAGTTCTCTTGCGTAGACTTGGACCTGGCGTTGGTGCTCTGACGTGAGTAACTCCGGCCCTAGGCGATCAAGGATCTCAGGGATGAGGCCTGTTATGGCTTCCTTGGCCTCGAGCCTACTTTCCATGCTACCACGCCATTCATCCACCTCCCCGCGCCATTGCTGTAGATGATAATCAGCTTGTGAGCGGTGCCAGACGGACATGATTTCGTGATAGGTTGCTCGATCAGTATGGCTGGCATCCAGCCCTGGCTCTTGCATTGGCCCAGCCAACTCTGCTGGGAACACAACACTAGACGTCGTAATGGTTTGCGCCGCGATCATCCTTTGTTGGCTTGAGGATGCAACAACACGCGGGCTTTGTGCCCACATATACAACGCATCCACGGCTTCCTTTTGATATCGAACAATATCTGGGCGAATCTCTTCACGTACCCGTTTGGCGTCAATAGTTGCCAACCAGTAGGCAACGGAACGTAACACCAGCACATGGACGTGCTGTGGACCTCCGTCTGTCTCAAGACGCACATTCGAAACTAGATCATCAGCAATCGCCTCGGTACGCTGGATGCGCCGTATTTGACCAACCCGATCAAGCTGCATATTATCGCAGAGAGAACGCACAACCACACCGGGCCGCCCATCAGGAAGACGCACGACCATCAGTGATTTCTCATAAAAGAGAATGGTTTCCTGCTCTACAGGGATTATTTCCTCACCTGCGGTGCTTGAATTATAATGTTCCGCCTCTTCCATTTTCGCCTCCAGAAGGGGGTGTCATGATGTCACCCCCTTTCCTCTTTTTTCAATTCGTGTTGAGTGCCGCCCATGCCTCCAAAAGTAGTCGCTCATTAACCTGAAAAACGTTTCCGCAATGAGTTGTGATAAATAGGGCAGTCTATAAAGCTAATTAATAAGCGTTCCTGAACAAGAACAGAATGGCTATTTTGCACTTCGTAACAGCCTCGCGCATATCAAGTCATTTTGCTAGACGATGAGAATGCCCTCGATTTTGCTTCTCTACTATGTAGTAACGTACAGTGTACACGAGAATATGAATCTGTCTACACTAACACATACCCTCAAAAAACACTGTTTTTACGATGATTTAGACACGCTTACGCTCAAAAATGCGCCCGACCCCGGTGGATATTTGCGCCCGACCCCGGTGGGGTTAGCGCCCGACCCCGGTGGGGTTAGCGCCCGACCCCGGTGGGGTATATCAACACATTCAGGCGTAACTGTTATTATTTCTTCATACTATCGAAATGCGCCCGACCCCGAGGCTTGAAATAAAGGAGAAGCCCTCAGAAATGCGCCCGACCCCGGTGGGGTAAGGTGACGAAGTACGGTTTCTCACAATCCTTATTTCGTGTTGCCTGCTTCATGTGTTGTTGCTCGACGAGTCCTCCCTGAACGCTTTTTAGGGGCGGCATTCAACGCCTGATATTCCTGAATGAGTTGAAGTGGAGGAAGAATTTCCCAGCTTGAGGCAAGCCAATCTTTTCCCCATCGCCCCAGAGTTTCTATCAATGGAACTCAGGCACAGGTATTTTCCCACAATGCCTCTGGTTGTTAAATCATGGAGCGCTGCCTCTATCCGTGGGACGAAGCGGTTGGTCAAATGTCGTTCATCAATGTCAATCATGCTAGCCGCGAGCAGATCTGTCATTGCGATGGGGTTACTGAAATTTCCATCTTTGGCCTGTTCCCGCCATCGTTCAGTGAGATAGAGCGCAATACGCAACGCAAGTCTATCGTTTTGTGGATTGAGCTGAAAAATCTGATTGTCAATCTCTGCAAGCGCATAGTTCTGATTTCGCTCATAGGTACTGATCCAGTCGCCAGGTGAGACCAGAAAACCAAGGATAACTTTGTCATCCACCCCAATTTTTCGACTCACCACCGAGTAGCGTAAATAGGGACCATCCACCTCCAGTGTGACTGTTTTGCCTTTCACCAAGACGCGAGATGTACCTCTGACATTGCAAGACGCAAGCAGAGCTAAATCCTGAATGACACGTTGCTTGTGTTCGCTACGATACCCATCTGTATAGCGTTTCGATGATCCAGGATGGGCTTCGCGACTATGCTTTTGAACCCCTTGCCACTGTAAGATCTCGTCAAGGAGGACTGCAACGCTTCCATTGCGGGAAACTTGATTATTATTTCGGCGCGTATTCCACAGACCCAGAAGAATGCGTGCGGTCAGTACAGTACTCTCGCTCAACTGTCGTATATGTTTCATAGCTTGCGGTAAGTCTAAAGGGCGTTCGGCAGTTCCTAGATAGACCTCCAGAGCATTGGATGCCCGATAGGAAATCTCCCCAGGGCCAGGACGCCATTGTTCTTTTTTTGCAAGCGAGGCCTCTCGCACGGCTTGATCTGGGCGATAATCGGTTACTGCCATAGTTGGCAGAACCTGTGGGGTGATGTGAGCAAACAGGGACGTATCAATCTCGCCACCTTCAAAGAGTGTGGCAAGTAGCGCCTCTGCCTGTTCTCCATTCATTGATGCAACGAGATCTGAAAGCGTGTCTGTGAGTAATCCCGAAAGGTCACTTTCTTCGTCTGGCATCATCAACTCATCATGTTCTGTATCTTTACTCATTTTGCACTCCATTGGAACAAATAATCTTTTTTATCAAGAAACGCTCTTACATTTTTAAGAGAAACGAGAAACAGTTCCTCCACTGACGAATAAGGAGTCTTTATACTATTCGAGTCTGAACAGATGCCAAGAAGATGAAAAGCTTCTCACCCGTCGTGACTATACAGCTCATACGCATTTATGCATTTTTTGACTTTTATGCCAGATGAGTGCGAATATTTCTTAATTTCCCTTGTAAAACAGGCCTGTTGTATACTCTCGAAGCCTTAATACAGCAGTGGGATCATCACACCATCTACTCTCCTTTCAACATAGAGAGTATGCCGCCAGAGTATACACGTGCTTGATTGAAAAAGAAAAATTTTGGGCTAAGAGGACCATCTTTGTCCTTCCAGCCAGCTCACTATTTGCACGATATAAGAGTACTATATCGAATATGATCACAAAAAATCGTGATCTTAGCGAATATTTGGGATGTTGCGAACAAATCTTCGTCAGGATGAATAAAATCTATAACGAAGAAGTGTGTATTCCTTCTCATTACCCTATATTCCTGATATAAGCCTCGACGACGATCTGCGTCGCCTCCTTCTCTCCAACCAGATCTGCTAGTTGACGTTGGGCCGTATCAAGGTTCTGAAACCTCTGATGAATGATCTCGTGAGAGGCTGTCTGAGCGAATCCGGTCATGCCACGTTGCATGGCTTCACACTCTTGGTCGATCCGTTGCATAAGTTGTGCCACTTCGCTCTGTGATTTCATGATTGCGACTCCTTACAAACGGGAGCGTAGCGGCTCAATTTGTAACCGAGACCAGATACATTTTGGATCTCTATGCCAATCGCACGGAAAGGTGCTCGGCAACCTTCAATTAAGCGATGGAGTGGCTCAAGTGCCGCATTGTGATTATTATCGAGCAATATAATGATCTCTTCCGCCGATCGGCCCGTAATCGCTTGCAGAAGCTTCTCATTCTGAATGTAACTAGGCCAAGCATTCAGCAATGCTATCATCATTGGTAGCTCAGCCTCGCTCAGTACACCATCAGCGACAACGTGGCGCACATCCCAATTCACCAACAGAAAGCGGCCTGTTTCGACGTTGACAACAATCTCATGTTCATCTGCAAGAAGCGCAATATCTGTAGCTTCGATATCGAGCGAGAAACCGCGAAATTGCTTTCCTGCAGGGAGCGGTATAATGCTGTTACTGGTCATAAGGGTTATGTCCTTTCTTGACTGGTTGGGGGCAAGCGGGAACTTGCCCCGGTTACTAGGCTAAAACAACATCACACTCCAGAAGTGGATGTATTGACAGATCGAAAAAGACGAGGTCTACTGGAGCCGATGCTGCGAATGTTTCTACATCCTGGCTCTCCTCATCAGGTTGTCCCCAAGTATTCCAGCTTTGTTCTGCTGCACAGTTGTCCCAAGGAGCTTGCGCTTCTTCCAGTACTTCGCGTCTAATTGCTTCCAACAGATCACGCTGAATAGTTGTGGCATCTTTTCCAAGGCAAGGAACAAAGATCGTCCAGGGGAGAGCATGCTCGTCGTAGAACGCATCGTCAATTCCATTTTTATTCGTAATTGGCAGAAGCATGATAACCAATTCATTGATAATCTCTGGATCAAATTGCTGTTGAACAAGAAACAGTTTCAGAAGTTCAATATTCAGGCCGATATGTTGTGTTTGTGGTGTTCGTGTAACCTGCATGATCGTTCCTTTCTGGGTAGTACAATGTTCCATCTGGCTTAATATCCAGAGGACGAAAACCTTGTGTGATCCTATAGTGTTCTCGAAACATCATTTACTGCGAGAGTGAGTGCGAGAGAGACCTGTTTTTTGTGTATTTTGAGCTTAAAAATGGTTCTCTCGCACTCACTCTCGCACTCTCGCACCTCATCATGCTTGAACCATGGGTAAATGACATAGAACAGTTTATTGAATTCGGCCTCTTCTTCCTCGGTTCTCCTTTATGCATCAAACTACTGATTGCACACTACAGGTCCGATATCGAAATGCCAGGCCGGGACTTGCACACCGGCTACCGCGTCCGCTGGTGAAAGCGGTGACGGTCTGGCTATCATCTATTCACCAACTATTTTTCTTTCATCGAAAGAGCTTTCACTGTCATCGCGAGAGCTTTCATCTTTCAACTTAGAGCTTTCACTGTCCAAATCGCGAGAGCTTTCACGACTGAGCATGAACTGCTTGCGATAACGGCTAATCGTCGGTTGTGAAAGTTCCTGACCGCGTGCCAGAGCAAGTTGCTCAATCTCTGCAAGCTTGAGATTGACATTCGTCTCCAGACAGGCAAAGACAAAAGCGCGTGCGTCAAACTTTCCTTCAGATGTTCCTTGCTGAGTTGTTTGCGAAAGGTCTCTCCCAGTGCGGGTCTTGCTCTCAGGAGTTGCGACACGTCCACCTACAGGCAATGCGCGGAGCATAGGCCGCTGGGCCTCGACGCGATGAGGTTCGATAATTGGGCTTAATGCCTGCTTTTCCAGCGTGATATTGACCCGACGCAATTCCTCAAAGGTTACGCTTTCGATCTGTTTTAACTTGGCTTGCATATGGGGGATGAATTGAAGCTGTGTCTCCAACTGAGGGAAAACTGCAAGCATTGGTTGATACTGATGAAAGTCCTCTTGCATCAGGGCAAGCTCTGTTGAAAGCTGTTGTTGAAAGCTTTCATGAATACGTGAAAGCTCCGTTGAAAGTTGACCTTGAAAGTTGGTCAGTTGCTCTTGAAAGTTCTGTAGGACCAGTGAAAGCTCCGATGAAAGTTTTTCCAATCCCAGGGAAAGCTCTTCGGCATCTTTTATCGTGATCATGCTGTCGCCGTACTCTTCACGCAGTGCGTGAATGGCATGACCAAAGAGCACAGCCATAACTGCACGTGCGATGAGCAAAAGCGCCTCGATCACCACAAAGATGACACCGGGAACCATTGGAAGAGCATGCTTAATTGTCGCCAGGACGACATTTGCAATCATGAGCGCAACTAATATAACGCCCACCCGCATCGGAAACGAATCTTTCTTGAGCCCTGCCTTCTTCGCCAATTTCAACAGGCCCATTCCGCCGATATCCAAGGCCGCCTGCTGAATAAGGAACAAAACGGCATCACTGGTCCTGGCACGGCCGGAACATTAGGTATGAGTTGATAACTGGAATAAAGGATCGATCCGAAAAGAACTAATTCGGCAGACTTGCTGAGAAATGTCAGAATCCAATTCCAGAAGTCTGTAATATAATTGCTCTCTTTAAAGCTGTGTTTAAATGCATTCCATCTCGGATGCGATTTAGGCTGCCGCTGCTGTTTTGGTTGTGTCTGTTTAGGCTGTGGCACTGTCGTTGCCATGAGTAGCCCTCCTTAAAATTATGGTAAAAATGCTATGTTTGTTGATGGATCTGAGAGAGCGAGTGCGAGTGATCCAATTTGCCAGGCTTTTAAGCTCAAAAATGGTTCTCGCACGCTCATTCTCTCGCACCTCACTCACTCTCGCGCTCCGGTGCCTGCCCAAGTGCCTCGGATACGCTTGTTCAATTCTTTGGCATGGTGCTCTGACAAGTCGAAAACTGGCATCAGATCACGATAGCCGGTGGACTCCCCATTTTTCTGAGATTGACTGCAACGGCAAACTGCTCTTGTGAGAGAAAGACATCTTTGCCTAATTGGATTCTCTGCTCCTCCCGATCAGAGACAAGCGGCTTTGGTCTTGGAGTTGTAGGAAGCACACGGGAAGATGCCTCTTCACGCGCCTCATATGAGGAAACCGTCCACCATTTGCTGCAAGCAAAACAGGCTCTACAGATGTAGCATTCAACAATCCGCGTTTCTTCATCTCCTGCCATAAGACCCTGGCCGTTGCATCACCTACATCCCAATGCTCGCGCAAGATCTCGATACATCATTCCAGGCTGATACGCCGCCACTGCCTCGCGTAACTCCTGTGGAATGCCACGATGTGACACATTCGTCGTTCGACCGGAATTGCTCGGCTACCTCTTCTCGTACAAGAGCTAAATGCGGCTTTGCGATTTCAGCCGGACCAGGCTGAGGCAACATCTCTACGATAGGATTGGCCTCTCTATGTGCTGGTCGATAGGTCGAAGGGCCCAGTAGGCGATACAGCGATTCATTATCAACAAATGGCACCTGTGCCTGTTTGCCTTTTTCACCGTCGGCACTTTCGCGCAACGCAGCATGACGTGCCCCTGGCCAAGCTGATTTTCGGGTATATCACGAGCTGGCATATCCAGCAATATCTTGGCCGTCGTTGCATCGCCGCCAACATAATAGGCCGTTCGATAGCAATCCCGAACCGCTCCACCGCTTCCATCGGGTGCAATGGTTTTCACCAGAAAATCTTGAGATGCACAAATGAGAAAAATCCCCACTTTGCGTCCCTCTCGTAACAACTCCCCCAACTAGCCGGTGGCTTTGGGAATATGCTTGATAATTGATGGCAACTCATCCATAGCCAGAAAGTACGGATCACCTGCACGGTGGAGAGTTCGCATACTTGTCGAGCCTATTGGGAAGCAAGGTTTCCGCCGTATATCTCAGATAATGCTCAATGACCTCATACTTCCTGCATTCCATCGGGTCATACAACAGATAGGGCTCAAAGGGCGTCCAATCCTCATTTTTCTTGATATCGTATCTGGTAAAATGTGGATTGAGTAACAAGACTTGCGCACTCGCTTTGCACAACTGCGCCATCAGGAGTCGCATGATCGACGATTTCCCTCCATCCGTTGCTCCCCGCCAGGGCCACATGGCACAACGCTTCTGCAGCACCATACAGTTCCTGACCATCAGTCGTGCTCGCCAGGTAGATGCGATCAAGTGTTGGCGTGAAGTGTTGAAGGACCGAAGAAAACAAGAACATCCCACTTTGTTGACGAGGCGGTGGAAGCAGTTCATCTCGCCCTGCACTAAAATTGGCATACCTCGTCGCAACTGCTTGAGCGTTCAGTTCATCCCTTGCATCGACTGCTCTTGATCAGTCAGCACCTCATCTGCCGCCTCATCGATCAGAGGACGTTGAGAGACATTCTCCTCGCGCATGTGGCGTCCCAACATTCGATCCCATGTGCTCCACTCACCATTTGCCTCGCGCTCCTGTTTGCGTGCGATCATACCATCTAACAGATTTGTAAGCGGCTGCGGCAGAGACTTCCCGCATCTGGTTGTAAATTTTCGGACTGTTTGCAGCCAGCGCAATAGCACTAGCCAGGCCAAACAATTCGGCAGGCAGCGGCGCGTGCAAAAGAAATGGAAGCCCCAAACCAACCACTGCTGTTGGTGCAAAAACAGCGGCTTTTTTCCCGAAAGAAAAATCGGGGTACAATGTCTCGTTCTCTGCCTCGGGACTGCCATCTTCTTGAGCCAATTTTCCGCTCTGATACAAGCGGTCATAACACCCTTCGCAGAGTGTAAGAACATCACCTTCCAGCTCACATCCTAGGTTCTCAAGATTGGTATGGTACGTGTTTAAAACTACTCCAGCTCGCGTCACATCCTTGACATTGATTCCCTGCCCGTTTCATGGCAATTTTTCGGTCTCCTGCCATTCGGGTGTCTGGATGTAGTCCGCATACGACATACTACGCAATGCTTCTAAGCGTACTTTCTCTCGTTTCATGATGATCTCCTTCCCGGTTCCCCGATTTGCCATCGGCCCGCGCCTACCCGTCAGAAACTCCGGCGGGCAGAAACCAGACGACAACACTACCGATGTGAATGCATAACCGACCAGGCATGTTTGAATGCCATTATCGCGAAGAGCAACATACAAAACGTCACGAAGAAGATAGTGAACGTAAATCCGAGTTGTCCCCAGATGCCATAATGGCTGCTGGATGCAAAGTCACCGCAGGAGTTCACACAGATGAGCCCTATCACGGCTGCCCACGCCAGGTAGTAGCGCCAAACAGGTTCACGTGGTAACTCAATGCCGATGCTTGCGACGATGAGTGCGAATTGGACGCCCCACCCAAACATGAACGGCACCAACATTTCAGGCGCGAGATGACCAGTAACCGCTTGCCAGAGTTGGCCGAAGGCCGTGAAGTCAATTTGACTCATTGGCTTGTTCATCATCCAGGCTTCACTGGTAAGCACCTGCACACTGGTCCCTAATGCCCAAACAGCCGTCAGGGCGACACCAATACCAACATAGACCAAGGGTGGCCATTGAGCCACACTCATAAGAGCCTGCATACCTCTACCTTGTGCACGAGCTGTTCCCATGTTTTAAATCCTTTCTTTCATAGATCGCGGGTATAGACGGTGTAATCTGCAACGATCTCTTCGTCTCGCAAAATCGCGGTGAAGAGTTGATCGACTTCGCATTCATCCCATTCGAGGATGATGTAGCCGAGTCCAACTTTGTCCGAAGTGCCATGATCCACCAGATCCACCTCATCACGGTCACTAAACCAGCCAACAATCTTGTTCAGGAAAAACTGATAATCAGTAGAGACTAGGGTGATGTAGACGCCTTGCACCTGATCCGGCAGTGTAACGCCTTGCTGTGGCCGGGGAATCGTTGTAATATTTGTGGGATTAAATGTATACGGGATCACATCCATAAAGAGCTAATCCTCTCTGAAACTGTCTCGAACTGTATATCTACAGGGACACCGCTACGATATCTGTCAATTTGGTAGTAAGTTGGTCGCATGTGAGCAGAGCAAGTTTTTCAAGTGGGCAAACATAGATCTCTTTACGTTTGCCTTGCATTTTTCGAGCAGCATATACGTAACTTTTCTGCCTCCGCGCACGGCGTAAAAACGACCATCCACACGATTTTAGTGCTTCGCGCACTTGTTGTTCAGTCACTTTTAAGCCCCTTAGAATTATTACATAACCGACATTTCCGACTCTTCCCCAAGTGTACAGGGTAGATTGCCACACAGTCAAGAGATTTTGGAGGCAAAATTCCGACTTTTCCGACACAGTTTACAATTCCGACAAAAGATCGTTCTTAATATTAAGTAGGGTTGAGATTACTTGCAATTATTAAATTAGTTGGGATTGTCGGAATTGTAAGAATTGTGGTATAGTGTGGCAAAAATTGACCGAAAGAGAGCAATGTAATGCCCCGACCAGCACCGCCAGCAGGATATATAACAGCAGGAGAAGCTGCAAAGCGATTAAAAGTGAATGATGCAATGCTCTCCAGATACGTGAAGCAGGGAAGGCTCAATCGTTACGGACCAGAAGAGCGCAAACACAAATACTATAAAGCAAGTGAGGTACAAGCCATTATTGATGCAGAGAATGCTTTTTTTGAAGCAGGTACTAAACCTAAGCATTTAACCTCTTTTTTCACCCAAGCAACTATTGACGATTTGCCAATCATTATTGATATCGACAAACGGACGTTTCATGAGGAAATCAACGAGGAAACGTATCTACGATGGATGCGCAAAAATCCAGAAACATTTTTTGTGCTTCGAAACTTAGAGAAGAAGATTATTGGCTTTGCCTGTCTCCTACCAATAAAAAAAACGGCAATGGAGCAATTTGTACGAGATGAAATCAGCATGGATGACATCTCTCCAGAGGACATTGATCTTTTTCAGCCTGGCAAGCCGTTGCACATCTATGTTATCGCACTCTGCGTTGATCCCGCATTCAGAGTAAAAGTCAAACACACCTATGGAGCAAGTCTTGTCCGGGGGACATTCACTTTCTTTTACGATCTGGGGAGACGCGGTGTGGAAATCGAAACCGTGACCGCAAGAACATTTACCCCTGATGGAATCCATTTGATGCGCGAAATGGGCATGCCTCAGCTTCGTTCACCTGTACCAGGTAAACACCTCTTTGAAGTTCGTATTGCTGAGTCAGGATTTCCCGTTTTCGAGCATTATAGTAATCTCCTTGTTGAATGGAAACGAGAGCATCAAATTGAGGAGTAAAACCATGCTAACAACACAAGAGTTGCGCCAAGCCGTGCATGAGATCATGCCCACAACCATCGACAACTTAAAACGGTTAGTGGCTATCCCATCCATCGCCGCAGCGGACTATCCACGCGAAAAAGTCCTGGAGGCTGCGCATGTCACTGAGGAACAAATGAAAGCAGTAGGCTTTCAGCAGGTACGCCAACTTGATATCCCCAATGGCTACCCAGCCATTTATGGAGAGATCCCTGGCCCTTCAGATGCACCGACAATCCTACTTTATGCTCACTACGATGTACAACCATCTGGTCGGGAGCAGGAGTGGCAGAGTCCACCATTCGAGCCAACAATACGGGATGGACGCCTCTATGGGAGAGGCGCAGCAGATGATAAATCAGGGCTTGTCGCACATCTCGCGACGATCTTAGCATTTCATGGTCGCCCGCCGGTGGGCATTAAAATCATAATCGAGGGCGATGAAGAGTTCAATAGCAGCCTACCATCATATATCCCACAACATCCCGATCTGTTCGATGCTGATGTTATGATCATATGCGATCATGGTAGCATTATTGTTGGTGAACCAACACTCACCACAACTCTGCGTGGATCCGCCGCTCTCACACTAGAAGTACGCACACTCAATGATCAGCAGCATAACGGTGTCTTTGGAGGCCCTGTACCAGATGCATTGATTACCCTTTGCCGGATCATTGCAACGTTGCACGATCAACATGGCAATGTTCAAGTTCCAGGCTTAGATCCTAGCGATTGGCAAGGAGCAGATATACCAGAAGAAGCGTTCCGCCGCGCAGCGGGACTGCTGTCCGATGTTGATCTTATTGGGGATAGACCACTGGGCGCTCAACTCTGGGCGGGCTACGCTATCAATGTTATTGGTCTCAATGCGCCAACAATACAAGGAGCCTCCAATTCGCTCATTGATGTGGCCAGGGCACGTATTAATCTCCGCATTCCTCCAAACCAGAGCGCAGAGCGAGCACTAGCCTTGCTCACACAGCACCTACAGTCAGTCACTCCCTGGCATGCAAGAATAGCAATCACCGATAGCCATGCGAGCAACGGATTTACAGCAAAAACAGATGGCCCTGCATATGCGTCTGCACTGTTGGCTCTCAAGGATGCTTACCATCAAGAGGTACAAGTTATTGGAGATGGCGCTGCAATCCCACTGACGAACGTGCTTAATAAGCAATTCCCAGAAGCAGAAGTCTTGATCTGGGGGGCTGAGGATCTAGCAGCTCGTATTCATGGCCCAAACGAAAGCGTAGACTTGGAAGAACTAGAACGTGTTATCCTCACACAAGCATTGTTCTTAGAAAAGCTATCGAAAACAATATAAGTAACGTGCCTGGCGTGTTACGAATGGCCTTAGATGAGTACTCATCTAGGGCCATTCGCTTTGATTTCAAAGTTGCCACAGTTCCATTCAGACAGAATTGAGGTTATACTATGAAGAGATAGGCAATTATAAAGAGAATGAGAGGCGCACCATGAAGGACCCGAAACCACTGTTCGTGCTATTTGGGGCTGTTGCGTTATTTTTTGTGCTCACGCAACTTATACCCTGGCAGGCTCTTGCTCTGATTGCCTTCTTCGGTCTCGTTCTGTTTGCCTTTTTGGACACATCGCGCAGCAAGTTGCGAAAGATCGAACTGCCGCTATCTCTCAGTATCAGCCGCCCCACAGCAACCTTCAAAACCTGAACCACCTCCGCGAAAAATCCTCCGATTGGATTGGATCTTACCCCTCAAGAGTACAATATCCTTGCGAAGCAGTATCAGCAGGGATATCAAGCACAACCGCCTTCCGGAACTCCGAAGGGAAAGCAACCACAAACGTCCGGATCTACCAATTGGTCTCCATTTACGGGGATAACGCATCACGATCAGCCTAAAGAAGAGCATCCCTTCGACTACGAGCAACCCCAGGCACAATACCCTGAACAAGAGCCTCCCACAATGTAGGAATCGATAAAGACCAAAAAGCTTTCCTTTTGACTAACTTCGTTGGCTCACGTGAGCCAATGCCGTATGCTTGCTATGAGGAGGTGTAATTTAACAAAATTGATACTGAATAGTCTATTTCTTTGCTTCATTCTCCCTTTCAATTTTTCGCATCATGAAATGTTGTTCCCTCCGTTCATTTTTCAGGAAATTATCCTCTCACGAAAGTGCTTTTCTCTTGACGATATTGTAAGATTATGGTTGTATGCATAGAAATGTGATGAGATTCATAAAGCATACGGTATTGGCTCACGTGAGCCAATACCGTATGCTTGCTATGAGGAGATACGCGATAGCAAAAAGGAGTTTACATTGTTAACTATTGCCTATACAAGTGAAAAAGGCGGGGTTGTAAAAACTGGATCGGCGACAATGCATGCAATATTGCTTGCAATGGTTCTTGGGACAACTGGGAAGCGTGTTGTTGTTTTTGATATGGACCCACAAGGCCATACAGGAAAATTACTTGGACATCCACGAGATACCCACAAAGGTCCAACAATCAAAGATGTGATCCTTGACGAAACAGGAGCAATATCCCTAAAAGACGTAATTATTCCTACATATATAAATCCCGAAACGGCACAGTTTATTAATAGTAATCACACCACAGGACAAACAGTACGAGGCCCTGATTTGGTACCCATCACGCTTGCCGCCAACACTCTAGATTTTGACATGAAGTCAAATCTAACCTATTGGCCAGAACGTATGACGGAAATTCTTCAATCAATTTTAAATGACTATGCATATGGCCTGTTTGATTGTCCCCCAGGACTCCTTGCTCCAACAATGAGCGTGTATTCAGCAGTAGATTTCTTAGCCTTCCCGATTACCCCAGATGTGCTTGGTGTTGAAGGTTTCCAGGGTGCCATTAGTGCTTGGCAAAAAACGCAAAAACGTAATGTGAGACTTCGAGCAGCTGGAGCATTTTTCAATAAGGTCCATAATTGGCGTACTGATAAAAATGTTATGGAAGAAGTTGCTGCATTAATTCAGAGTGGTAAACTTGATATTCCTTTGCTGCAAACCTATATTTCTGAAAGTAAGGATTACAATGAAGCCATTACGGAAGATGGTTCGCTGGTTGTCTTATCTCGGCCAGAGAGTAAATGTGCACGATCGTATTGGTATGTCTTAGATGAATTATTAGAACGTGTTGGTGGTCCAGCACAACCTCTCATAAGAAATGCTGTGATAAAAATGAAAGAAGATGATCAAAAGATGGAAGAAGAGCGTAAACAGAGTAGAAAGCTTCAGCGAAAAGAGGTTTAACAAATGGCTAAAAAAAAGGAGAGAGTAAATTTGTTTTCGGGTGGTCTTCTTGACAGTGCAACAACGGAAGTCTCCCAATATCAACAAGAAGAAAGAGAGCATCCATCATACCCATCAGATCATGAAGAAGAGGATCCTCTTTTCGGAAATGCAAAGCGGATACAGAGCCTGACTCAAAAAGCGACTTCGGTGATTGATGCAAGCACCTATCCCAAAATTGCCATCGAAAAGCTAGAGAACAATCCCTACCAACCGCGTCGTCACATGAACCAAAAGCGACTTCAAGACCTTGCCCGCGAGATTAAAGATCATGGGTTCAAGGGAGTTCTCCTTGCAAGGACAAATCCTGACGATAAGCAAAGATACCAACTCATTTTCGGACACAAACGCCGGGAAGCATCGAAGATGGCGGGACTTACCGAACTTCCCGTCCTAATTGACGATACGGTTAGCAACGACGAAATGAAGTTTCTCGCCATCAACGAAAACCTGCTTCGAGAAGACCTAACACCCCTTGATGAAGCCTATACCTATGCATTTATGTGCGAGGAGATGAGCCAGGAGGCGGTTGCTGAACGTCTGGGCGTCTCGCGGGGCTACATCCGAAATCGCCTCGATATTCTCAAATCCCCTCTAGATGTTCAAGACATGGTGGAAGAGAAACCTGATACCATGAAGGCCGTGGTCTACCTAAAGGATGTCGAAGAGGATAATATCAGGCAAACAGCAATCCAGGCACTTAAAAATGAAGAGATCACCATTAACCAGTTAAAAGCATTTATCGAGAACTTACGAAAGCAGGCAACTACGGTAGAGGAAAGAGCGACAACATTAACTCCATCTCATGTCGAACAAACTATCCTTTCTCCTTCTGATGTCCAGGAAGTTCCTGAACAGAATGGGCATCGACTTGAAAATACTTCACGGGAACAAATGACTCCTGCGATTGCCTATATACCCACAGTAGAAACAAAACCAGTAGCAACGATCATACAACAGAGTAAAGAGCAGACAGAGGCAGTTACCGATAGGACGAAACTCGATGGATTCACGAAGCACCTGGAGAAATATGATCAACGTTTATATAGGCGCTCTATAACAACTGATGAAAGAATAGCCCTTGAAACAGTAATCAGTGTCGCCCGACGTATCTTGAGTAATCATGGTTCATAAGAGAAAGAGGAAAGTGGTATTTGCCTTGAACCATCGAACACTTTTGCCTTGACCCTTCGATGGTTCAAGGCAAATACCAGGAAAGCTTACCAACCTCTCTCTCTGTTGAACAGCATATTGGCTCACGTGAGCCAATACCGTATGCTTGTTTTTATTAAGCTATCGGATTTGGTCGAACTACCGTATCTCCGTACACTGGCAAATAGAGAAAATAAAAAGCAATCGTCACTGTCCAATGCCGCTACCGAGCATGGCGATTGCTCGTAACTTAAATGCTCACGTTCGCGTTACTTGGTGCATACTGATTACCAGCTCCTTAAAACAGAGATGTGAGGCGCGTGGTAAATAGGCCTGATATGCGCGAAGCTGTCATGAAGTGCAAGGTAGACATTCTGCTCTTGTTCAGGAAAGCGTATCGAGTAGCTTTCCAGGCGGTTCTCTTCATCGCAACTCGTCGCAGAAAACTGGCAGCAGATACAACCTTCTGCTCCCAGTAAAATCTCTGCTATACTCTCTTTTCTGCTCAGGCAGAACAGTCAAAGAGAGAAATGACAAGCAAAAGCTCGCCACAGAAAAGTATTACAGGCCAAATGAATGTCTACCTTGCACTTCATGACAGCTTCGCGCATATCAGGCCGTTTAGAGATGGAAGCGTTGCACCAGCGCTGGGGCGATCTCTTGCCTGAAACGATACATCAATTAAAAATGCTGAAAGATCGCACCAAGATAGAGATCGCTGACCAGCTGGTGGCCGTGATTAAGGCAGAAGTGGCACAGCAGAGCAACACTTCTACAAGCCTGGAAGAAGAACAAGCCAAATATGCAGCATTGTTTGCTGATTACATACAGGCCAGCAAGAAGATGGCTCATATGGAGCGTGAAGTGCAACGATACGAGCGGATGGGGATCATAAAGACACGCGAAGCCCTGTTTCACGAACTGATGCTCCTGGGTGGGCGTCTCACCTATTGCTCGATGACAGACCTGGGCATCGGTGAAGGAATTGAGGCATGGCTCAACTACGTTCGAGGAGCCAGTGATCAGGAGATCACGATTGCTATTGCTCAAGGCTCCTATCAAGCCGATCGTCTCGCTATGGCCGCGATAGAAGCATCCGATCTACAACAAGAGGTAAAAATGCGGCGGTGCATCGATGACCTGGAGCGTGGTATTGTGCTACGAGATGCACGGATTGCGGAATTAGAGTGGGGACAGGGACAGAAAGTAGGAGATGAGTTACACCGAGACCAGATTGAGCGACTGGAGCAGAAGATCGAGGAATTAGAGCGTGAGGCTAGCCGACGAATGACAGAGATCGGACGTATCAAGGAAGCTCATGGTTCCACGATGTTCGCAATGAACAATCTGTTAGCAGCGGCACAAACGGCTCAGCGAGAGAAAGCAATGATAGAGCAACAAGCGGAACCGACTTCTGGCGACAGTGATCACGGAATACTGGTAGCACGACTGATGGCCGTTGCTGAACGATTGCACCACTGTCGTCTCCTGGTCCCGCATATCAATCCTGGCGTAGAGTCGTGGGAGCACTTCGTTGAGCAGGCATCGATTGAGCAACTTCAGCAAGCGATTGAGCATGCTGAGCACTACTATGGAAGTCTTATGTATCTCGATGAGTTAGACCAACACGTAAGGCAGGAAGCACGTGAAAAGAAAGCATCGTAGAGCAATCGTCATCTTTGGCCGCCGGCACCAGGCCGTGACGATAGCAAGAGTTCATGAGGTCGAATGGGAAATAGAGCAGCAGGAAGGGAAAGAGCATGTACATTGAGCGGAAAGAGTACAAATTGACCCATACGAGCGAAAGCATAACCTATGATATCACTGACGACTACGGCCACATGGTCCAGCTCACTCCTGAGCAACCGAAACTGTCTATCAATGGCTGGCCAGCAAGTCAACGCGCCTGCACAGAGATGTACAGGGCAATACACCAGTCGCGTCACTCGCTCCTCAATGGAAAGAACCCCATGAAACACCAATGAGTTGGACTCACCTTCTACGGCCTGATCGCTGACGTAGAGAAGCTCAAATCGGCGCAAGAGCAGGCACAGATCCATTTGATGAAGCTGGGCCGCACCTATCCATCGATGAAGAAAAATGAGCGATTTCAGCAGATCGAGGCGTCCATAGCAGCTTCCATCAAGGGTTACAACCAGATGATCGAGAAATATACTGAAATGAACCGTACAGCCGACAAACTGGAGGAGATCACGCAGGAGCGTATCTTATCCTTGATCGAGCAGGCTCTCAAGGATTTAGGCGACGATGCAACTCCTATCCAGGTGCAAGTCAGGCTCATACAGTATGGCGTGGATCTGCCAATTGAGCAAGTGAGCGGGTGCATGAAAATTGTGCGCGAGAGGATCGATGGGGAGCGGGAAGAATGAGCGAAGAAAAAGTACCCTACGACCCGTTCGAGGCAATGACTGGGGATGATTTCATAGAAGCACTTAATCCGAAAAACTGGAAAGAGGTTCAGCGCCTGCACACTCCAACCTTTGAAGCAGTCCTCCAGGATGGACTCCTTACATTGCTGTTTCCAGATGGACAGCGTAAGCAATTTGAGCGGAGCGATGTCGAGGCCCTGACGCGTTTCCTTAATCAATATGCAGGTGTGAGTCCTCTGACAACACCTACGCATGATCCATTTGAAGATTTTGAGCCTATAAAGGTGGACATTGACGCTCCTGATCAAGAGTTAGGCAAAGCGATTGTTTCCTGGGCTAAGCAATCCTATCAGCCTATTTCAAGCAATGATGAAATGGAGACATTAGAAGCAGCAGGCTTCATGCCTGACTTACGGGTAGATCTCATCAGCATCGAACCAATTGATGATATGTGGAAGGCTCGCTTGACCATCGCTGGGGGACGCTTCGATATTATCGTCACGTTCTGGCTTGACGACATTCACCAACTTGAAGAAAACCGCCTGCACATTGAGGATGTTCAGGAAGCACCAGGGACAGATGTTCCACCGATAGAGAAAAAGTAGGAAGTCTTCTATCACTGGCGCTGCTCTTGTGAGAGTAGCGTCTTTTTATGGGGTAGCGCACACATAAGCTGTCACCAGGGGCAGGGTAGCGGTTAGCATAGGTAATAGATAATTTTAAAAGAAATATAGAATTATCCAGGCAAGCTGTGCTTACATCTGGAGAATTTGTGGCTATTTCAAACAAAGTTTAACGCGCTAATCGGCGTTGTTCCGCTTCTCGAATCAGATACTGTTGGATGCCCGTTTCTTCTAATATGAATTCATCTTGTTTACTGAGCTTATTTTGATGTGTTTCTAGTGAAATAGGGATAGTATCCAAATTCAGCACATTATAGATATAGTAAG
>CAVUVQ010000022.1:0-58524 GCA_963744875.1 uncultured Chloroflexia bacterium
AGTCCCCCCTTCGGCACCCCGTAGCTATACGATGATACCTCAATGTTACTTTACCCATATCATTGCCGCTGCGGCAAACTTATGGTTCCATTTTCGCATGGCAAGGTTATCCTTCCACTTTTTACTTTCGAGTTCTGACTTCTTAAGATAACAATTTACTCTTCCAACCAAGTTCCTCTAAGGTGTTATGCCAGGTACTAAGAGCTTCTGGAACGCGGATAGATCCAGGCTTGGCAAGTAAACTTCTTACTCGAACTTGGCTAGGATATACACCCTGAGCATGAACTTCCAAAGTTGCTTGACGCACCTCATCAATAATGTGCCGTTTTCTTTCCTCACACTGATTAGCCCGATACTTTTCAAATTTAGCTGAGATTGCCTTACACAAATCAGGAAAGTACTTATAGAGAAAGGAATGGTCGTATCTTAGCTTTTTAGCAACCTTGCTCATAGTTGGGGGGGATATTCATCGCTACAGAGTTCCGCTTCCAAAGCTGGACGTATTCTTTCAGGATCAAATGCCCGATAATATTTCGTAGGCTTCGGTTCAATAACAACTCGCTCGACTTCGTGCAAAGCTTCTTTTAGCTTAAAACCTTGAGAGAAGAGGCTAAGAGGAGACAATCCACAGAGGTAACAAAACTGTAGAAGCGAAGAAAGCTGAGGTAGCTGTACACCCTTTCTCCACTCGCGCACAGTCTTCCTGGCGACTCGAAACTTCCGGGCAACAGCTGATACGTTGCCATCGGCAACCTCGTACAGATAAGCCTCGACAGCTTCTGCAAAACTTTCCATTTGTGGTAGTTTGATCAGAGCCGGTGCTGCTGCAATCAGTTTTCCCATTTCTAGTACTATCCATTGTTGCCACCACAATTCCTCGTCGTCTAAGTGGCTAGCATGGATATCCATTCTCGCTGCATACTGCATACCGAGCCATCGACCACAATTGGAGCAGTGTCCAGGTCTAGCCTGCGAAGTTAGCATATGTATATACCTCTTGCAATCGACATAAGGACATCGGAGAAGTAATGGAGTATTATGATGTGAACATATAGTAACAACTTCTAGAGACCAAAGTAATGGATCATAAATTGTTTGCTTATTTGCCCTCCACGTCTCATAACAATATGGGCACCAAGCGCGAGATCGACGGACCAGTCCCTTTGAGGATAGTATATTTACCCAAGGCAACATAGTTGTGAATTGAAGTTCAGTATTCAATGTCAATCTCTCCATAACTTGCACCCAATTTTTTGATGACATGTTAGCACCATTTAATGCAGAAGCATCTTTCCAAAGAGCAGTGACGTTATTACTCTCGCCATTATCATACAAATACTTTTTCCCCAAAAGAGGCAAAAGCGGTAGCACTCCCTTAAATGGTGAAAAGGTAATGGTGGGTTGAAAAAAACAAGCGTTCGTTGGCATGCTTGGAATATGAAAACAACCAATGAACCAATGAACGCGTCCCTTCAATTTTGCCCCAACGAGACGTGTTGTGCAAGGGGGCAAATTGGAGTCGGCACCATCAGCATTCACGGTCGCAAACGACCACGATACAAGTGTCATAGCTGTGGAAAGACATTCAGCGAAAGAAAAGGCACGATGCTCGAAGGAATACGTACCGACGAGGAGACGGTTCAACAAGTGATCACTCTTCTGGCGTATGGATGTCCACGGCAAGCCATTGTTCATGCATTTGGGCTCGACGAGCGCACGGTCGCCAGCTGGCAAAAGCGTGCAGGAATCCATTGCAAACACATTCATGAGGAGATCGTGCAACAAGGCAAGGTAAGGAGCCAACACATTCAAGCGGATGAGATACGAGCAAAGGGCAGGAAAGTCATTGTTTGGATGGCTTTCGCGATGGATGTAGCAAGTCGGTTGTGGCTTGCAGGAGTGGTGAGTGAGCACCGAGATCGCCCGCTCATTGATCTTCTTTTACAGCGTACTCGTGCGTGTTGTCAATTCGTACAAGGGCTACTTGTCTGTACCGATGGATTAGCCACCTACCCGAAAAGCATCATGCGTGCATTTCGAGAAAAAGTGAAAAAGCATGCAGGGCGTGGAAGGTGTCATTTGGAAATGTGGCCTGATTTGTGTATTGCGACCATTATCAAGCACACCAAGAAAAAACGTGTGGTAGAAATCACACGAAAAGTCACGAGGGGGACGAGTGAAAAAGCAAAAGAGTTGGTAGGTTTGACAAAAGGGTGTTTGGAATTGAACACCGCATTTATTGAACGCTTGAATGGGACCTTTCGGGAACGTCTTGCCTTTTTAACCCGAAAATGCCGTCATGCTGCTGTCCGTGTGGCAACACTCGAGGAGGGAATGTATCTCATTGGATGCACGTACAATTTCTGCTTTCCACATCAGGAACTCTCCAAAAAAGCGCATTTTGGATGTCCAACGACGCCAGCGATGGCTGCCGCTTTGACCGACCATATTTGGAGTATACGAGAGATACTCTGGTATAAAGTTGTTCCTACACCATTTGTGCCAGATACTTCAATAAAACCGAAACGACCGCGAGGCCGTCCGCGAAAAGCTGTCACGGGTGAAACGACTCACCCAAAACGGTCACGAGGACGACCTCCCAAGTACGTTCTGGCTGAGGTTGTAGCTGCCGCGAGATCGGCTGGCTCGTTCACCATTTAAGGGAGTGCTACCAGCATTATAAAATGAAGATTTAAAATATTCACAGCAAATATATGCATTTAAAACACTCGTATACTATTTAAAATAGTTATATTATCTTATAATCAGATGAATTATGCTTAATATATAATTAAGTGGTCATAACATTGAAAATTATTCAAAATGATGTTATATTTTGCTGAGGTAGAACATACAAAAATGTGTATGTTTCTTAAAGATAGAGATGTTCTTAAAAAAAGGAGATTTCGGTGGAAAAGAAAAACATGCGTACTTTCCCCTTGATGCTTTCAGTATTCTTTGTACTCTTTGGAATAAGCGCTTTCTTAACTCTCAATACAGGAATAGCACATGTATATGCTCAGTCATCACCACATCTTATTGCCACAGTTCAAATGAAAGGTATATATACAGGTAAAAAGCAGAGTGTTATACCTTTCGGTGAAACAACTCTTGACTGTGGCACTATTGCTTTTTATGTGAATGATCTGGGTAATGGCAATGCATTATTCTGGGAAAAGGTAAGCTCAACGAGAGGGTCTATCATAACTTTAAGTTATTCGGTCTCCTGGACAAACTGGTCCGGTGGTAATGGTAGCCTTGGTAGACCATTTGTCTTCCCAACAAATCCCTGGTTATGGGACGACAAAGTTCACACAAATTCTGGATACGTAACCGCAAGCATACAAGCCAGTGATTTTACATCTCAGGGCTGGTCATGCAGTGGAACCCAAAGTGATGGTGATTGGATTAACTAAAGGAGAACTAGTATGCAGATTGTGAACCATTCTTCAATAATTATCGCGGGAGCTTCACTCCTTCTTAGTGCAGGTGCAAGCGCCATAGCTTATGTTCTCTATCGTTTCTTCCTCCATCACAAATAGAATACAAATCGAAAATGTGTTGTTCCTCCTCGTCTTTAAACGGAGGAACAACAGAGTATTCCGCTTCATGCATTCCTAACTCACGTGGCTTTCCAAACGTATCATAGAGGAAAAGAAGTTTGTGAATACCCTCTTCTTTCTTAAGATCTCGAATATATATCTTGTTTTTACACATTAAAGGAGAGAAATAATGGTACAACCGGAAGCATCTGGTCAACACAGATTTTTGCAAGCAAGATTACATACTCTCCGTCATCTTCCACCTGGCACATCTCTCCCTCAGATCGTCATCGGAGAAGATCGACAACTCCTTGAAGAGATCTTACAACTGCCTGATGAAATTGACGTTGTTTCCTGGTTACAAGAGAATTCAAATAGGCATCTGGCGAATATCGCTTTACGTGTCATTATTGAACAGCTTTGTATGATGTGCCGCGATATTCGTGCTTCCGCATCAAAAATACCACTATCTGATTATTATCAGCAATTATTCGGAGGACTTTTAGAGCTATCTGAAGGCAGCTTCCCCTTTTCTACGGTAGAAAATCTACGAGATAGAAATGATGAAGGGAAACGTTTGTATGATTTTCTTCAGCAATTGCAGGCATCGTATCAACGATCTCCAGTTCCATTGCAGCTCTTTCAGGGACATACGGAACGTGATCAAGTATTCGCAGATCTTCTCAGGCTGCCACCAGATACAGATCCTCTCTTCTGGCTGAAAAATACGCATCCTTTATTTGTCACACGCTTGATTTTATCTCATTTACTGAGTCGCTTCAGTGAACCATATGGACCATTAGCGGCCCTCTCAACTGTCTCTACAATGAAGGTGAAAGAACATCTTCGCCCTTCACCAGCCATAGATGTGACCGTTGAGCGTATTACGTTTAAGTCTGAGGGCTTTTTGCTTCAGGCACACGTGACTCTCTCACCCGAGAGATCCATGCCTCGTGAGGAGATTGCTTCTTCTAATTTTACCTGGCAAGGTTTTGAGAAGGTCATAGATAACCATGGATATCATTATCTTACATGGATAGAGGAAATACATTCAGGGAGAGCAAATTTCAGGAAACAGCAGGAGCAGATTACTATGGCGTTTTATCCAGCTCCGGGTACCTCCGTGAGAGAGCTTGCTTTTTCCTGCCAGCCTGTGGTAATTGAAACAAATACTCTCTTGCAGGGAAAACAACGGAGACAATCTTCTACTATCGTCGCAGATACTGTTGAGTGGCATCTCTCTATTAGAGGTAGAGACTGATTCAATACCCCACCAGGCAAGCTTCGAGAAAAAGCAGGGGAAATTGCTCCCCCAGGAAGGATGAATTCACCGTCTAAAACAAGAGGTGTTCGGCTCTCAATATGATTTGTAATAACGGCCTCCAAAGCGGATGCCATCACCTGACCAACTGCGATGGTCTGTTTGACAATCTCCTCTGCTGACAGGTTTCCAGCTTCAGGATGAGTACGCCAATAGTGTAAAACAGGCTGCTCTGTAGGAGTTGTCATGCGTTCGAGAATCACCTGGAAATCATCAACCTCCGTAATACCAATCCCAAAATGAGAGGCCAGGCGATAGCTGACACTGGTTTTCCCAACTCCAGATGGACCTTCAAGCAAGAGTACTTGCCATGAACGTTGAGGGATCTCATTGTTTCTTATCATTGTTCCTCCTGAAAAAGTGTCTGGCTATTATTTCCCTTCAGAGCATAGAGAAAAGAAGAGGGTGTTGTCGAGATACACACTTTTCATAAAATATCCGGCATTCACTAATATAAGTTCATGATTTGTGCATAGTAGGCACTTCAAGAGAATGGGGTCTCCGCCCGTGGGCGTTAGATAGACCTTGCAATTCTGCGGTGGCTTTGCTTGCCCAAACCGAGAATAATCGCGTAAGATAGGAGAACAGTGTCTATCTGCCATGCTGTACACAGGAGAATCACGCGTAAAGGATGGAGAACATGCAACCGCTTCTCGCTCAGAATCCGCTCATCTCGGTGTCCTGGTGGCGAGCTTTCTCATCTGGAGAGTGATGGAAGCAATCGTTGATATCAAGACGTTCAAACGTCTCCGTGCTGGCGCTCTGCGGCAGGATAAAGGATCGCACATGGTCCTCCTTTGCCTGATCGTGTTTGGTTTCTTCCTCGGCATCCTCCTGAGTTTGAAGGTTCCCGCCACCACTATCACCAACGCTCCCGACATCTTCTTTTGGCTGGGCATCGTCCTGATGGACGCAGGGATCGTATTACGTTTCTACGCCATCAACGTGCTTGGTCGCTCTTTCACAACCAGTGTGGCCATTGCACCCGAGCAGACCGTGATTGAAGCGGGTCCCTATCGACTCATTCGGCATCCCTCCTATACCGGCATTCTCATCACGTTGCTCGGATTGGGACTCAGCTTGACGAATAACTGGTTGACCTCCTCGTCATCATAGGATGTGCTCTTCTCGGTTTTAGCTATCGTATCCGGGTGGAAGAGCATGTCCTCCAGGAGCATCTGGGGCAGCGCTATCAAGACTATATGCGGCGCACGAAACGGCTCATCCCCTTTGTGCTCTAGCAGAAGACATGGTTCCATTGCGCTCCACGCATTTCCTCTTTTCTTGAACAGGTTGGCCGCGCTTGAAAAACGGTGATATGCTTGAGGAAGAAACAATGTTTCTTCTCAAACGAGGAACAAAGCAATGATGTATCATCTTGAGAAGGGAGCACAAACCAATGCATGGAGTCGTGACGGCGGTGAGTTGTAGCCTGACGCACAGCTTTACCAAAGCGAAGCAAGAGAGCATCTGCCTTCTTCCTGGATTGGGCGTTGAGGGTGACGCCCATCTCGGTGCAACCGTTCAGCATCGTTCGCGGATCGCGCGTGATCCGAGCCAACCCAATCTGCGCCAGGTGCATCTGATCCATGCGGAACTTCATGACGAGCTACAGAGAGCCGGTTTTGTGGTATCAGCCGGGCAGATGGGTGAGAATGTCACCACGAGAGGCGTTGACCTGCTCAGACTCTCAACTGGAACGCGATTGAAGATAGGGAACACTGCGGTGGTTGAAGTGACAGGATTGCGAAATCCTTGCCTACAATTAGACCGCTTCCAAACAGGATTGATGGATGCGGTACTGGACCGCGACGAGCATGGTATTCTCATCCGGAAGGCAGGTATCATGGGCATTATCGTCGCAGGAGGCGAGGTCTGGCCTGGAAATATAATTATCATCGAACTGCCGCCTGAGCCATATCGAGTGCTTGAGCCTGTCTGAATTCTTCCTTACATCTCTTCTTTCTGAACCTTGGGAGGTATAATGACTGATACACTTCTAACAATTTCTAACCGACAGGTTCTGGTTTGTGCATCAGACGGAAAGCACCTGAAAAGCGAACGTGATGCCTTGGATCCGATTGGTGAGGCGATGCAACAAGGCTGCGAGTGGGTCTTTGTTCCGGTAGAACGGCTTGATGAGAATTTCTTCCACCTCAAGACCCGTCTTGCAGGTGAAATCATTCAGAAATTTGTGACGTACAGACGACACCTCGTGATCCTCGGTGATATCTCTCAATACGAGGCTCAGAGTCAGGCCTTCAGAGACTTCGTGTACGAAGCCAACCTGGGTAATCATGTATGGTTCGTCACGAACCTTCAAGAACTGGACGAACGACTGAAGCATATGTAAGAATAATGGCTTCTCTAAGGAAGAGTCAAATGGTTGACGTTGGCCCAGTGCGAACAGGTGCCTTTGACACTCTTTGGGTATGATGGCGAACAATGGCAAGCACTTGTTAACGACAGGTGAACGAGAAGTCACACTTGACTTTGAGCCTCTTGCACCTGACGGAACACGGCTTCTCCTCACCCATGGCTTCAATCTTAATACCCCAGAGGATCAAGCCCTTCGTATTGAGCATCATCTGGCTGGATGGAAGCATTTCCTTTCATGTTTACAACCACTGCCTGGTGAACACACCACTTCGTTCTGTGGTGCCATAGGTTGATTGTCTGGTCCCCTGATGAAACACGGCTTGCCGGAATTACGCGGGAGAAGGATGGAAAAACCAGAGTGGTTGTTTGGGATACAAAGATAGGCCAACCACTCTTTACGATCATTACGATTATTCCACCCACAGCATTAGCTACAAGTATGACCGTTGAGCGTAAAGGTGCCTGGGCTGATATTGTTGCCAGTCCAGCTTGCATTCAATCCAATACTTCCTGTTCCTTGCACAGCTATCCTTCCATTCCAATTTGCATTGGTAATGGTGACTCGCGGCCCGATTGGCTCTCAATACCATTCCAGAGATTTGTGATTTGCTGAGTACCTGGAAAAGTAAACACCAACATCCAACCGTTGATCACTGCTGTTCCAGTATTGGTAATCGTAATGTTTGCCGAGAAACCGCCCGGCCACTGACTGGAAATAGCATAATTCACTTTGCAATAACCAGGAGGTGGTGTCGGGGTTACTGTCGGAGTCACCGCTGTAGTTACCGTGATATTGACTGGAGAGGATATCCCATAATCGCCTGGATAGTTATCAGACGCTTTCGCAATAAAAGCATAGGTGCCAGGGTGTGGTGCCGTCCAGGTGATCGTGTAGGGAGCGGTTGTCGCCGTACCGATCAATATGGCTGTACCGCCAGCCGGGGTACTGTAGAAATCGACGTTCGTGATGGTCGCCGTTGGATCGGGATCGGAGACAGAGGCGGTGATCGGGATCTGGGCCATGGCAGAATACACAGCGTTATTGATCGGGCTGGTCAGCGTCACACGTAATGGGATTGGGTCGCGTACCGGAACAATTATCGCAACCGGCGCTGATGTCTCTACCTGACCATACTCATCATAGGCTTTCGCCGTCAGAGTATTAGCCAGTTGCACGGTCCAGGTAATTGTATAGGGCGCACTCGTCGCCGTGCCAATCAGAGTAGCTGTGCCTCCATTGAGAGACGCATAGAACTCGACTTTGGTAATAGTGCTCGGATGAGCAACGCTGAACGAAGCGGTAATCGGTAATACGGTATACTGACCAACCACAGCATTATTGGCCGGACTGGTAATCGCTACCGTCGGCATCGGTGGTGGCGGCGACGGTGTTTCGACCATGACAGAGACAGCGCTAGAAGGAGCATGAAGACCAAGACTATCATAGGATATAGCTGTCAATGTATAGATGCTCGGTTGCGATGGAGTCCATGTGACCGTGTAAGGAGCACTCAAGGCTGTACCAATCAACGTTGGGATGGTGCTGGCAAGTGAAGTGCTATAAAATTCGACCCTCATAATCGTCACGCCTGCGTTGCTATCAGTTGCCATAGCAGTGAGAGGGATCTGCGTCGGTAACGTAGAGAGCGAATGATTTGCAGGACTGGTAATCGCCACAGACGGCAATGTAGGGGTTGTAGCTGGTTTCAAAGCCGCCGCAAAAGCCAGTTTAACAGGCCCATTGAAGTTCATCGTAAGTGCCATAAGCAGAAAGAAAATGCTCAGCCCTACGATGGATGCCACTCGCTTCGTGCGAGGTATACGGGTTGATGAGGTATGTTTCATGACAAATCTCTTCCTTCCCTGGATAGATAGCCGCATTCATCAATAAGTGCACATGCATATCCCGTTTCTGTGCATGAGGGATCCGGATATTGTCCGATCCAACACATCCGGTACATTATCGCATACTATCGTGCCTTCGGCATCAATCATAGACAAAAAACAGATCATTTCTGAAAAAATGTGGGAATTGCACTGAATAATCCTTCGAAAATGGCATCCTTGTACGGTTCTGTCAGAACTGAGAACACAGAAGCTCATTAAAACACCAGGGGATATCGATGCTCCTCGTCTTAAAAAGTATAGGAGGAAAAAGAGGATACTGCCGAGATGTGTGCCGTCTGTTCCTGTTGTGCTTCCGTACTTTCAGGGCGTGTTATTAATATATATACAAGCATAAATATAACTGAGAAAAGGAGTGCAATGCTATGAATCCAGAAAACAACGACCTGCTTTCCCTGGCTGATGATGACGATCTTCTCCTGCTTCAGGATGACGAGGAAGAAGAGGATTTTGAAGAGGTGGAGATGGAAATGGAATTTGAAGAGAGTATGGATGACGATCTTTTTGATGATCCATATATCTATCTGACAATTCTCTAATTCTTTCATCAATTCTATGAATGGTTGCATGTTGCCAGCATATCATCGTGAGACATGCTGGCAGCCAGGGCAGAAAGATTTGTCCTATAAAGCAACGATACGAGCAATTGCTTGACTATTATCATAGGCGACCTGTGAACGCTGGGCAGGAGTGACACACACATAATCGCCACCGAACGCCTCGCGCCAGACATATCCATAGACACAGGATTGCGGACCATAGGCACCAGAAGGATCAATGCGTGATGCAGCCTGGCTATTATCGAAAGCCGCTTGTGAACGCTGGGTAGGAGTCACGCACACATGATCAAATGGGGTGGCCTCGCGCCAGACATAGCCATTCTGACAATAGGAGTTCGAGCCGTCGTAAAGTGCAGGGTGGGCGACCATGCGCTACAGAATGACCACCACATGTACCGTGAACAAGACTGAACGCGGAACGTATAGTTTTGATCGGCCTGGACAGGGAAGGCAATCTGCATGTGGTCACCAAAGTTGAACACGTTAGAGGGTGGTGTCGTTGTGACCCCATTGATGGTGACATTATATGAGGTTGCTCCGACATTGCCAACGCTCAGAGCCACACCGCCCCCGGAACAATTCCATGCACCGATGGCTGGCGCATTCGATCCCGTAAAACGAAACATCCCCATCGGCTGGGCCGTGATGGGATTATCGGTCTGGGTCGTCGTATATGCATTGGCATCAAAGGAAATACCTGTATTCTGGGCAATGCTCGGTGGACAAGGAGAACCACCGAGTGATTGGTTGGATGTAAGAGTGGCAGCATAACTTTTGGGGGTTGCGCTCAGAGCAAACAAGAAGGCAGTCAGACAGAGTGAGAAGAACAATGTGCGTTTGAAGTGCGTTTTCATAGGTGAATAATCCTTTGAGTAGTAATCTTATAATAAATTTGACTTGTATTTCTTCAACTGTTTTCAGTATAGTCGTCTGTGCACCCAATTGTAAGCAACAATTGCATCGTGCAGAAGTGAAGTAGCTCACAGTGAAGCAAGAGGAAGGGAGAGTTCGTATGGTGAAGGGTTGGCATCCTCCATAGCACAAGCGTTTTGTGCAGGATTGGAGGCTCATGTGTATTCTTATTATCGAAGCATTCGCAGTATTGGACGTGTTCGTGCCTGGTATGCAGCTAAAGCCGATCGCGTCACCTGGGACGAGGATGGTTATGCTGCACCGCCCGAAATGCGTTATCCAGGAATAACGCTTCTTCTGGGATCTTGGGCCGATAGACGTTGCTCATATATCAAAGTAGACCGTTATAGTTCTGTGCGCGGGATAGTCATCGAACGTCAAAAAAAGATGAGACGACTTCGTAAAAGGCATGAAGCCCGTAAATATCGGGCATATCAAAAAAGAACAGGGAAAATTATGAGCTGATTTTGATGAATTGCATCATGAAAAATGCGCTGTAAGGAGTGAATAATCAATACAAGAAGGAATGTGAGATAAAGAACAATTCTCGCCTGCTTTTTGGGAAGGAAAAAGTGCAACAAATGGGCAGACAGAGACGTAATACTGGAAGTGCATCACATTCTATTCAAGAATAACTTTCTCTAAAAAAGGAGTAAAAGGCACATGACTTCCTCCCTTCAATACCTCATTGGACAAGAATTGACCTGGGTTCCTACAGCGACATTTCAGTCACGGTACGATCTTGTCGCGCTGGATACTACCCCACTTGCAACCTTAGATATGAGCAATTGGACCTCAAAGGCAAGTGCTACTGTACCAGAAGGAACGCTCTTCATTCAGAAAGAGACATGGTCAGGTCTGAAAATAGCGATCTCTCTAGGTGAACAGGGTCCACTTCTCGCCACCTATCAACGCAAATGGACAGGAACAAGCGGCCAGCTTTTGTTTCCTGATGGCCGCGAGTTCACATGGGGGAAGGCCAACTTTTGGGGGACTCAGAAAGCCTGGACTGATCTTGCTGGGAATACTACCTATGTCCAATTCTCAAATGGTGGCTTCTCACGCAAATCGAACGTTATGATCAGCCCGTCAGCAGCAGGAATATCTGAGCTTTCTTTACTCCTTGTCCTCGGCCTCTACAACATTCTTGTAGAGAGACGTGCTTCAGCAGCGGCGAGTGCATCAGCCTCTTTCTAGCAATTTACAAGGAGTGGGCATTCCTTTTAATGCAAAAATCTGACAAATGATGTGAACCTTCTTTCGCCAGGAGAACTCCTGGCGAAAGAGAAAAACGGAGGATCTGTTCTTGCCAAAGACACAACAGACCACAACCGATCTCCCCAAACGATGCTTTATCTCACATTCCTACAAAGATAGCGCTATTCGCCAGCAATTGATCGACAGCCTCCCAAAAGAGGTTCAGCCTATCGTTTTCCCTTCTATCACTGCTAGACCGAGTCAAATGATTAGTCGTAACTTGATTAGCACTATCCTGCGCTGTGATGGACTCATTTATCTGGAAGGAGGCTATTCACAAGCATCGTTTTGGGTCGCATTTGAGCGTGATTTTGCCTTAAGAGCGCGAAAGAAGGTGTTTGCCTTTACTCCCCAGACCTCTCATCTGCGTCTGGACACCTCCGCACCACTTCATCTGCCAATTTTTCTCTGCCATTCTGGCACCGATAAAGACTACACACGTATCGAGCGTATTCTCAGGTTCATGCGCGTCGGACGTTTTTTTGATATCTGGCTCGATCAGGTTGAAATAGGCGTGAATGATACCTGGTGGTTCGCTCTTCTTGAAAACATTCAAAAATGTCTGCATTCAGGCGGTTATTTGCTGGTTTTCTGGTCGGCAGATGCGGCTCGATCAGGATGGATGAAAGAGCAACTGACGATTGTCTTACGCGTCACCCGTCCCATCAAGCACCCAGGCTTCTTTTTGCCCTCCTTGACGAGACTCCATTACCCTCATTTGCTCAGCCATTAGAGGAAGAAACAATTGCGATCTACGGGAAAAACAATACATTGGAAATGCATGGCATCGATGACCTCATTGTGCGTCTCTACTGGTTGATCTATCGCAATACTCAACACAAAGGATTGGACTAGAAGAGTTCACACTTGAGGAAGAACAAGCATACACCTGAGAACTTCTTTAGCCCATTCACAATCGAGAGGATCACGAGACGCTTTCATTTTTCTTCCCATTGCAGACTCGACCCTAACCAGTTTCTGAGTACCTCTTCTAGAGGCGATAATGCGTTATCAGGACGCATCCAGAACAGTTTTATCTCGCTCCCATTAATCAACTCAATCCGCAGGCGTTCCACCCAGATACCACTATACAGATAGGCTCTAACGATGTGGTCACAAGGTATCCAGATGTTTTTAGGGCTGGTTGTTAATTGCAGAAAAACGTTCTCATTGAAAATATGGCTTTTTAAATGACCGGGAGTAACGGTACGTGCTGCGTACATCTGGATGCTTCCTGTCCACCAGGGCAGTGGAAGCCGCAAAAGGCCGTCAGGGAAAAGCCAGAGTTGCCCATAGAGCCAGGACCAGCGGCTTCTGAGGCAACTGGCAGTTACCAGCACTCCCTCTCTAGTAGAGTTCTGAATGTCCATAAAATACTCCTTGCCCATGAAATTCTCAAATGTACTCGTTGTTAGACGACGTTCTCACGGATAATCTTGCTCAAATCATCCACCTGGAGATAGGGACCTTTCACCTGAAAATTCTTCCGTCACGAGCAGAGATCGTCAACACGCGCAATGTCCCGACCAGGTTCTTGATCGTTTTTTGCTCGAATCGCCCGACCTCTTTCCATGTAAGGACCGTGACCTGAGTATTTTTCGCATACACGAAGCCATTGCTAAATGCACCTACACACAGGCTTGCTTTTAATAACAGAGGGATTCCTACGCCAAGCCCTATGATGGCAAAAAAAGGAATAAGGATTACTCCTAGAACCAGGATGCCTGTGATTCGCAGCGCGTAGAATATGATGATGATGCTTATAACAAGCACGGCCAACAGAACCAGGTTAAACAGAAACATACGAAACTTTGGCTTTCGGTTACTGTGTCCATCCCATCCTGTTTTGTAAACCTCTAGAAGCGGACCAAGCGTGTATCCCGCAAGCTGTTGCTCAATCGGTTCCGGTATATACAAATAGGCTGGCTGAGAGGTTGTCTGTTCCATGAGGTGAGAAATCCTTTCTTAATAACCTGAACAAATAGATGCGGCCAATATACCATACGAAATTTCCACTGAACAGGTATGAGAGAGAGAAGAGATTTAGATATTTTTTTCAGGAAGATCAAATGTTGGAAGTACCGCAAGAGGTGGAACTGGATCGACGTGGCCTTCCTGCTGATCTGGGCCAAAAAAGATGACCTGAGTCTCTTCCAGCATCAGAGTGGTTCCTACAGGAGAACTGAGATAGGGGAAGAGCGCCGGACAGTTTGCGACCAGATGAAGCAAATGAATCAGTCCTAATTCGTCCGGATGATCATGATTGTGCCCCTGTCCCATACAACCGATGAACCAACCGCTATAGCGCTTTTCGGGAGCATTGTTCCGCTCTATATGGAGTGGGCGCAGCGTTTGTATTGTCTCTGGCGTAATACGACGACAGACAATTGCCGTATGTGAGTTATGAGGAGTGGTCGAAACGCCAGTCACACGATTTCGCTGCATAGCCGTTTCCTGAAGTTCCTGCAAGCGAATGGCCTGTCCCACACCAGGAATATACTGGGGATCCTCGTGCGAAAATGGATGCTGTATCTCCTCGATTTGCAGCATTGCTCTTGCTCTGCTCTCATCATCACTGGCTGGTACAAAGCGCAACGTTGTCCAACCATAGTGCATTGTTTGCCCGGCAGTGATACGCTTTGGCTGACTGGAAACATAGTCCTTAACAACTTTTAAGAGGCGCGTTATCTGTTGATCACGCGGGTTATTCGCAGGCCAGGGGAGTGGAACCGTTATCTCCTGTTGCCCCTGAGCACTTAGGCCTTCCGTCCAGGCCCAACGTGGGAGTACATTCGGCGAACTAAAATGAATGTGCATTGTTTTCCCTTATGAACAAATTTTGATAGTGAGGGAAGTATACCTATTGTATTCGAGATGGTCAATGAATGAAGAAGGTTTGGTTGAGCGTCACTTTTTTGCAAGAAGCAGCCCCCTACCATAATAGCTTCTTGCAAAAAGATGATGGGTGTTCACATTTCTCAATTTTGTTGTCATTCCCATTATTTCGTTTTATACTACGTAAGCTTGTAACAGGTGTAGGAAGAGAGATACGGATGCATCATAAACCTCAGTGTTTTCCTCTCATGTATACCATTTCATTTCCCAGCGGTCCTCCTTTTGAGGAAACTCCCTGCTGTTTTTGATACGCTTGAAGCCAGCCCGTGTATAGACCTTAATCGCCCGCTTGTTAAAAGGTGCAACGATCAAATGGAAGGAGATTGGGCCATACTGCCCCTTTGCGAAGGCTAAACCTGCTTGTACAAACGCCAGTCCATGCCCTTGCCCGGTCAGATCGGGTCGTAACCCTAACCCGATCACCACTTTCTGGGAGGGGAACCTCCAGAACGAGAAGAAGCCGACCAGATCTCCCTGCTCATTGTCTACCGCATAATAGGTCAGATGAGGAAAGAACCCAGGAAACCAGACATACATCCGAAGGGACGAGGCAATGCGCTGTCCATCGTACTGGCGGTACGGCTCATCGTACTGCCAGGTGGTAATCCTCTTTACGTCTTGCCTGCTCAGGTACCTGAACGTCAACTCCATAATGGCCCTCGAATACCTGTTTTTTTTCTGCTCTTGATCAAGGCTGGGGTAATACTGAAGCAAGAATGTAATAGACATCTCGCTATAGTATCTAGATATCTTCCCAACCTTTCCCATGTACCAGCGACCACCTCAAGAGTATCTGATCCCCTAAAAGTTGGCAAGGACTTGAGAGAATTTTAGCCAGTTTGGACTCCCCAACGGCGTGGAAGAGCCTATTATTAATGAGGAGGTCTCGCACGGATATATCGTAACCATTCTCAATAATAGCTTTTCCGAAACTCACCAAAGGTTCTCAAAAACGTGTCACCTAACCCCACGACAAACCTCCATCTCACCCGCTATACTTCCTTCAGGTGCAGGACAGACGGTATCTCACCCCTGGCCCATTAGAAAGGAGCATTTCTATGAAAAGACTATTACATCCACACGACCGTTCGTCAGTAAGTCAGCAAGAAAACAGCGCAGCAGGTTCTGCACCTGACGCAATGGGTGATACCGTGGAAAGGGCACCACATCCAAAAACACCGCGCATTCCCCTGCGTTCGTTTTCGCTGTTCTGGATCATTCTTTTTATCACGACCTTGTTACTCGCTTCCGGGCTTGTCCCCCAATCTCCTTCATTGCCCCAGGTTACAGGGAATGGTGGAATGACGGTAGGAAAGCCCATCTGTGGAACGCCATTGCAAGTTGTACACCATTTCGGCATTACGAATCCAATTGGTGTACCATATACAGCCTTGACGATCCCAACATCTGTACAACTTGCTACATTGCCCAGACCTGCAGCGGGAAACCCAGTCTCGTACAACCCACAAACGAGTACCCTTTGTGCTCTGAATGCGGTCGCGTTGCAATCAGCATGGCTGACCATCAATCCCATCGTCGCATCCTTGCCAACCGCAACGCCAACACCATCCACGACATCGGGAGCGACACCACCATCATTTCAATCTGGTTCGACCAATCTCTGGTCACAAGGCGCACTCGATGCACTCGGCGGCGTCTGGAATGGCCTCTATCACTGGGCAGGCCAGACCATCACGTATGTCGAAGATTGGGCGACGGCAACGCTCGGTTTTCTGTGGGTTACCCCTGCGGCACTGACCTATAAAAATCATGTTGTCCAGGTGGGTGTGGCCTGGATGCTTGGCCTGATGGATGGGCTACTTATGCTCATGCTGGTGCTGGGTGGTTATCAATGCTTGATCCGTTCGGTGCTGGGAGAGCCGCGACAAGAAGTTCTGGCGTTTTTGTTTCGTCTCCTCATTGCGGCGGTTGTCGCGAATTTCGGGACTCTGTATGTCATTCCGCAATTGATTGAGCTGAATAATACCCTCTGTGCTGGCAGTTTCCAGGTGTTTTTACATGCCAGCCCAGGCGATTTCTCCGTTCCCTTTTTCGGTGGGGCCAACTGGCTTCAGCAACCACTGGCCTGGAGTCTCTTTCTGCTCGTCGATTTTGTGCTTGCTCTGTTGCTGATTCTGAGCATGCTGGTACGGCTGGCGCTGTTTCTCGTCTGCTATATCCTGGCTCCGATTGGCATTTTGTTCCTGGGCAGCGATACGTTCCGGGCCTGGGGACGGCTCTGGTGCCGACTCTTCTTTTTCTCGCTGTTCATCCAGTTCTTGCAAGTCCTGGTCGTTGCCATTGGAAGCGCCTTTAGCGTTAGCGTGATCTCACTGGGTTCAGAAGGATCGCTCTCCCCCACGACGCTGTTTGTCGGGATTGCGACCCTCTACCTGGCCTTCAAGCTCCCAAGTTTGCTCATGCAGCCTCTTCTCGGCGCGATCTACGGCGACGCGCAACAAGGAGCATCACTGGTGGGAACACTTATGGCCCTGGTTGCTGCTTAGAAAGGAGGTGAGCAATGCGTCAACTCTGGCTGCTCGGTGGCATCTGTGTTGGGATCGTCCTGCTTCTAGTCTTGCTGGTAACGACGGTCCTGATCCCGACTGCTCCCTGGAATGGTGATGTGCCTGTGGGTGATGGCAATACCGCCGTGGTGACGATGGCGTTGCAAATGGCTGAACACATGCATTGTTTTCCAGAACCTGTTCCAACTCTGGACTGCGCATCTCCAGTTCTGTCAGTTCCGATGGACTCCTGGTTTGATGCTGGATTTCCTCCTCAGGTGCTTGCCTGGGGACAAACCCACTGTGCTGGATGTCCCTCCTGGCAAAATGGACAATTTCAGTGTGTGGTGTTTGTCATCGGAGCCTACCTGGAGAGTAGTACCCCGCTGCCCGTTGGCGGAGAAAACGCCGACCAGTATTGGGCCTACTTTGCTCATCAACCGGGATGGATCGAGAGTCAGGTTCCAACGCCGGGAGCTATTATGGCCTGGTCCGGAGGACTCTATGGACATGTCAGTATTGTCCTGTCGGTCGATTCTTTGCACCATACCATTACCTTCGCCCAGGCAAACGGACAGGCACCAATACAAACCTTACCTTTGCGCATGGATGGGTCCGTCGATACGCACAACGGCTATTGGAATTTTTTTACGGTGCAAGGATATATCAGCCCGATCGCATCTTCGCAAGGAGGCATACCTGCTGGTCTTCCCAATAGTCCCTATGTGAGTGTGGCTCTCAGTGCTGCACGGGCCGCTGGAATACCAGACAGAACGTTTGTCCGACAAATCAATATCGAGAGTGGATTTAACCCGAAAGCAGTCTCGCCAGCAGGAGCAATCGGCATTGCCCAGTTCATGCCAGCAACTGCCGCCGAACTGGGGATCAATCCATGGGATCCGGTGCAAGCTCTTGATGCCGCTGCCCGGTATATGGCGAACCTGATCCACTCCTATGGTGGGGATGAAGCAAAGGCCCTTGCCGCCTATAACGCTGGGAGCGGTACTGTCAACTGGGCAGTTGCAGTAGGAGGCATCAACTGGCGTGCGTACCTTCCCATTGAAACACAACATTACCTACAAAATATCCTTGGATAGAAAGGAGTCGTTCTTATGCAAAGCATTCATCTGCAAAGTATTCATCTTCTGGCGACGCAGGTTCACCATCTGGCAATGGTTCTTGACGCAACGCCGACTGCTTCGTCTGGTGGGAGCGTCCCGGCACCGACGACGGATACCACCGGAACGAATCAGGCACTCATCAATATCGCGAAATGGGCTGCCGGATTAGTCAGTGGTTTTCTCATGCTCGCGTTTGTCTGGCAAGGCTTTCAGTACATGTTGACCCACGATCTGAACCGCAGCACGCAACTCAAGATTGCGGCGGCTGGCATTCTCGGTGGAACGATGATCGTGCTGCTCGCCATCAATCTTGCGCCAGAGTTCGTCAAGCTTATTCTCAACAACTAAGGAGACGATCTATGCCTGCGCGTTATCAAATTCCAACACGCCTGCAAGCAGAGGATACGGTTCTGACCATTGGAAGCCTTGCTCTTACCATGCGTCAGAGCTTTATCCTCTTTTGCGGAGGATGCGTGGCCCTTCCTTGCTGGCATGACCTGAATCCTCTCTTGTCCGGATTGGGGATCGTGGGCCTCATCGTGCATCTCGTGTTGACGGCAATACCCATTCTGCTGGCACTCATCATCGCGCTCACCCGCCTGCGAGGACGCTACCTGGAGCATTGGGCCATCATCCTCTGGCTCTACTGGCACATGCCCAAATACGTGATCTGGCGCACAACGACTCTTGACACGCCAGACACTCACAAAGGAGGCTCTCGATGAAAAAGAGCGTACAGCACACCCTTGTGCCAATTGAGGCGGTTGAGCACAATTTCTTCTGCCTCCAAACGTCACGACGTACCTATCGAGCCATCCTCGAAGTCAGTGGTCTCAATTATCTGCTCAAAGGGGAAGATGAGCAAGCGGCCCTTTCGCTCATCTTTCAACAGATTCTCGGTGGCCTCAAGCATCCTTTGCAGGTTCTTTTGCGTACCGAGCCGTTCGATCAGGAGCGCTACCTTGATCACTTTGGAACATCGATTGATGAGTCTCTTGCTGATCCTGTCTTGCTGCATGCAGATCTTCCAGACGCGACTCGCTGGCAACGGCTCAATATGACCTATCGGCAGTTTTTTCGTGAACTGGCCGCTGGACGTACCTTATTAGAGCGACATTTTTATCTGGTCATTCCGGCTGATCCCGTTCTTTCATCAGAAGAGCGTATGGTTCGCTTATTACGTCGCCACCGTTCCTTGACACGTGAGCAAGCACAGGAACAGGCAGCTCAGCAACTCGATCTTCGTTGTGGAGAGTTGATGCGACAGTTCGCTGGACTCGGACTCACCTGCCGACGATTGGAGCATCACGATCTGGTTCGCCTGCTCTATGCTGGACTCCACCAACGCCGGGCACTCAGCCAACCACTGCATGCTGAATGGATCGAGGCCATTGGTCATATTCATCACCCTCATCTGAAACAACCGTTCACCTTTGAAGACGTGCTCAAACGAGACCCAATCGACTATGCACCAAAGAAACAACCATACGCCGAAACATGGCGACTCACTCCCCAATGGGCAAATGTGCTTGCTCCGGCGAGTGTACGTGTAACCCCTGAACATATGATCATCGAGGAGTCAGAATGGACACAAACGATTACCGTGCGCCACCTTCCTCGCTTCGTCCAGATGGGCTGGTTGCGTCCGCTGGTTGCTCTTGATGAGCCGATGGAACTGAGTGTCTTCTATCATCCATGCCCGACACCACTCATGGTCGAGCAGTTACGGCGCAAACAATTAGAGATCGAATCGTCTCTGAAGGTCGATACGACCCGAGGACGTTCTCCTAATCCGACGCAGCAGGTCGCCGCTCGTGATATTGAGCAGATGCTCGAAGCCCTGGCCACTGGAGATAGCTTACTCGATCTTTCCATCCATATTCTGGTGCGAGGACGTAACCAGGATGATCTCTCTGAACGCTCTGAGCGCATCCAGGCAGTTCTCTACAATATGTTACTGAAAGCACAAACAGCCCTTTTTGAGCAGGATCGTGGCTTTCGTTCCTGCTTGCCGTATGCAATTAACGAACTGTCGGACAGTGGTATTCGCCTGGATAGTGCCAGCGCATCAACGAGCCTGCCCTTCCTGCTTCCCACGAGCATGCTAGAGGATGGCGAACAACGCGGCATTCTCGAAGGGGTGACGCCGGCGGGAGAGCCCATTTTTCTGGACTGGTGGTCAACGGTACAGCGTAATGCTAATCGACTGATTGTAGCACCATCTGGGTCCGGTAAATCATTCAAAGCCAAACTCGACCTGATCCGAACTGCACAACGCTATGCGGCAAGTGGAATGCCAGCGCAGCAGATTGTGATTGATCCCGAGCGCGAGTTTCTTCGTGCAGGCATTCAGGCGCTGGGTGGACAATGGATTCGCTTTGCCGCAGGCTCTGAGCATCATCTCAATCCGTTTGATCTGCCCTCACCCGATGGACAGGATCAGAAAACCGATGTCTTAGCGGAGACCATTCAAAACGCCCAGGCACTCTTCGATATCATGCTGGCAGATCGCACCAGCCAGGGACCAGGGACGCTCTCCAATCAGGAAAAAGGATTGCTTGATCGTGTGCTCTACGAAGCCTACCGCGAAAAAGGCATTACCACTGACCGCCGGACACATACTTTTGCACCGCCGCTTCTGCGCGATATTCACCGTCTCCTGGAGTCGGGAGCGTGCGGCGATGATACAACTGGTCTGGCGGCACGCATGCGACGCTTTGTCTCAGGAAGCCTTGCAGGTCTCTTCAGCGGCCCAACCAATGTTGCCATGGATCAGTCCGTCGTCGTTATGGACAGTCACGATCTGGATCCAGAACTGCGTCCGGTTGCCCTCTTTTTGATTGCCAATTTCATCTGGACTATTTCCTTTGGCAGCCGTATCCCACGCCAACTGATTGTCGATGAATTGCTCTCGCTCTATCAATATCCTGAAGGCAAGCGCTTTCTGGAAACGATCTTTCAACGGGCACGCAAGCATTATCTGGGCGTCACAGGGATGACACAACACCCTTTTATCTTGCGCGAGAGCACCATCGTCTCCAATTGCGGCTATGTGGCGCTGTTAGGTCAGGAACCATCGTCGCTGGATCTGCTCACAGAAATCTTCAAGCTGTCACCGCCAGAACGGCAACAACTCCTCACTTTTGGCAAAGGAGATGCCTTACTCCTCACGCACGAAAAAAGGTTGTGTGTTCATTTCGCGTGTAGCGATCTGGAGTATCGTTACGCAACATCAAATCCGGTGGATCTTGCACGATACGACGCAGAGGAACGTGAGCTGATGCAAGAGTCACCTCACCAAACAAGAGAAGAAGGAGACCCATTATGAATTATGTCGTCGAAGTGATTCCTCATCTTTCATCCGATCCAGAGAAGGCATTCGTCAATTTAGAGGTCGCGATGCAGGCATTAGTGCTGGACGAACGCGATCCGCTGGCGCTGGAAATGACTGGCGAGGGGAGTGCAAAACGCTTCCTCTTACGTGCCTGTCGGCCAGAAACGATTGCCCATGCAGAGGCTCAGTTACGCATGCGCTATCCGCAAGCGATCTTTGAGTCTGTATTGGCACAAGATGATCCATTGGTGTGTCATCCAGGTGAGGCAGTCTCCGTGATCGAACTGACGGAAGGTGCCGCTTCCTATTTACCCCTCCAGGTTTGGGATGAACGGACACTCCACCAGCCAGGTATCGATCCACTTCTTGGTGTGCTCGGTGCGCTTCGCGTTCCCGAAGGTATACGAGCGGTAGCACAGATTGCTATGGTTCCTGCGCCTCCAACATGGTCAAAGAAGCAACAACGTTTGGCATTGGAACATGCGCTTGACCCAGAAAAGACACAAAGGCAGGTGCAGATGCTGGAAGCTCGTAATGGTGCACCGAGCACGCTTGGTATTATCATTCTTGCCGTGCTCTGCATTGGCCTCTTGCTCTATCAGTATTTCAAGGTACAGATGCCTTCCTGGGTTGAGAGTGCCTTGAGACACCTGATTCATGGACAGCGACCATTGTTAACAGGAGATCAATGGCACCAGATTGGTCTTGCAGGGGGTGGTACCTTCGTTGCCATTCTTCTGCTCGTCGTCTTGAGGTATGGACTTCAGCATATCCTGGGTTTCTCTCTCTATGATCAGAAACTGGCAGCGCAAAAAACGCTTTCGATGGCATATCGGGTGCGTATCCGTCTCTATGTGATTGGTCCTATTGGCGCTCTCCACCGACCATTTTGGCGAACAACCTGGGAGGCACTGCACGATCGCCAACTGAGAAATGAGTGGCAGACCCTCTCTCAAGAGCGAGAGGAGCGTCGTGTACAGACGCGTAATCGGGAAACCATCCTCAGTTCGCTCGTTGCTGCCTATCGCCAGTATCATCTGGCCCGTGGGAACTACTTTGTTCCTCGACACCTTGGTTCCTGGCGTACTGCGAAGCTCTTTGGACAGGATTGGGGAACGCGCATACTCCAGGCTCTTATCAAGCATTCAGCGTTGGAGATTTTTCCTCTACGTCTGATCGTCCCGTGGCTTGAAGCCTGGTTGGTACGGCGAAACTGGACGCGTGGAGTTCGTCATTCCAAACATCTGCTTGCCCCAGTCTCACTGGCAATGCTCTGGCATCTGCTGGAAGGACAGGCATTACAGGAGACTCCTCTCCTCCACTTCCGACGTGCTCGACGGTTCCTCTTGCCTGAAGCACTCATCACCCCGGCAAGCGAACATGAGCGTGCAATCGGCATTTCCATTCATGGCGGCCAGCACTATCCATTTGTTCCACCCGCGAGCTTCATACGCTATCATACTCTGCTCGGAGGCCAATCCGGCGAGGGGAAATCGACGCTCATGCAACATATGGCGTTGCAGGCTATTCGGAGCGGTTCCGCTTGTTGTGTCCTGGATCCTCATGGCGATCTGGCAGAACAGATCCTGGCGAGCATTCCACCCGAGCGTGCCCAGGACACCATCCTGATCGATTTTGGCGCACCCGATTGCTCGATTGGACTCAATCCTTTGGATGTAACGCTGGGCCGCGAACGAGATAAAGCGATTGAAGACCTATTAGTGACCTTGCGTTTCATCTGGAGCGAGTCCTGGGGCAATCGTATGGAATCACCGTTTCGTCATGCGCTCCTGACGCTCTTTGAAGCCAATCAGATGCTGGTTCAAAAAGATCCATTGCATGGACCCGATCAGCAATATACCTTGCTTGATGTGCTCCCCATTCTCACGGACGAGAGCTTCTGTCATAGCCTGCTTGGTGGCATCGAAGATGATTATCTCAAGCGCTGGTGGTACCTCTACTATGAGCCACTTTCCCTGCAACAACAGCGTGAACGAGTGGATCCTGTCTTCACCAAGATCAGCAAGCTCGAAATGAAAGCCGCCCGTCGGATCATCGGACAGGGTCGCTCCACGCTCCAATTTGCTCAATTGATCCGTGAGCGCAAGGTGATTCTGGTTAACCTGGCAAAAGGCAGAGCAGGAAGTGATACCGCGCCATTGTTGGGGAGCACACTCATGGGCCTGCTTCTTGCCGCGTTACAGGAACAATCCACCCTCGCGCAGGCAGATCGGGTTCACCTGCCCATTTTCACCGATGAGTTCCAGTCGTTGGGGGGGATAGATTATCAAACCATGTTAGCGGAGTTGCGTAAATGGGGAGGCGCATGCTGTCTTGCCACGCAATCCTTTGCGTATCTTCATGAGATGAATCCCGCGCTGCTGCCAACCGTGCTTGCCAATGTCAAGCAAAAGATCATCTTCCGTATGAGCGCAAAAGATGCAAACATCATTCACGAAGAACTGGACGTTGAGCAAGAAGATATCGTGCACCTCGATCCCCACACGTGTTATGTTTCATTGCCCTATGCAGATCGCCAGCAACCGACGTTCTCGCTCTATCTCCAGGTTCCCCCTCTAGGAGACGTGCGTGTGGCTGATGAGATTCGCGTGCGCAGTCGGCAGATGTACACGCGCACCGTTCAGGAGATCGATCAGGCGTTACAGATCTCCGTCACACGCACCATTCAGGCAAAGAGTTTGCAAGAGCATGCACCCTCCGTCGCAACGTCTCCTGTGGAAGAGAAGAAGCGGGTACGCACGCGCAAAGGAAAAGGGACGAACAGTCAGGATCCTCATGGTTCTCTACACGCGCTGGAACTTCTGGCGGTTCACCCTCCGAAGCAGGAGGAAGAAGAGCAAGTGACGCCTGGAGAACCAATAGAACAGGAGAATGCAGATGAGAGCTAGGGAGCAGCGTACTCACCTGCTCCCCTCGGCATTGCTTCTCTCACCGCTGCCAGATGAACAGAATCGGAAGCAACGCACTCAGGCACGTGCTATCCCAGCCGAGACATTGCGTAGTCAGCTCCTGCTGTGGTTGCTCCATCATCCCTTGCAGCGGAGTGAAGATCTGCTTTTGGCACTGGATACCAGTTCGGCCAGCCTGTATCGCCTGCTGGCAACGGCTGAAGAGCAGGGTGAGATCGAATACATTCAGCAAGCGAGTCGTTGGTATTATCTCTCCAATCAAGGCTTGTTAGCAGCGGCGGCGCAAGAGCAGGCCGAGGTCAAGGGGCTGGCACGCATCTGGGAGGCAGATGAGCGTGGCTTGCTCCTGTTATTGCCGCGACTGCATCAGCTCACTCGTTTGCAAGAATTGGTGAATGGGTTGGCGCGTCATGCCCCACGTATCCTTGCCTATGAGGATGGGACGCTTGCAGATATTGAATGGAGTTGGCGGCGGGATCTCTCACATCACTTTCTCACGCATGTCCGTGCCACCTCGTATCATGCGGATGCCGCCCTCTGCCTCTATCGCTATCCATCCCCAGCCCAACAGCAGAACGGAGACAAAACGGGCGTTTTCTTGACATATCTGCTCCTGTTAGATCGTTTGACGGACGATGAACAAACCATTCGGAGCCGACTTGTGTCCTTGCTTCAATACCGGGAAAGTCGCCGGGCCTTCTATGCCACCTTTCCGGCAGTCCTTGTGGTAACGGAGACGGTACGCCGACGGGATCGCTGGCACCGACAGGCGCAAGAAGCCCTCCGAGCATTGCGACTTCAGACACCCCTTCAAGGAGCAATCACCCAGGTTGATCCAGATGAGATGACAATTGCATCCACCTGGTCACTGCCCTGGCAACTTTTGGGAGAGCAGCGCTCCTGTCGTATTCAGGATCTGCTCATCCCAATGCCGTTAGAAGCTTTGCCACCGGACCTGCTCATTCCACGCGTAGAGGGTGGTCAGGTCCGTAACCAGAAGCGTCGAGTGCTCATCGGCAAATTCCAGCAGCGTGCAGAAGCGCTTGATATGGAAATAGAAGCCGAAGACCTGCTGGCTCTACTTGGGGGAGTGAGTACTACGACCACGATATGTCGCATTGCTTCATCTGCTCTACCAAGCACCATTGCTCTCGGCAAGTGAGATTGTCGATCTGACTGCTGATACCGATCTGACGTTGCCAACCGCCATTAGATACCTGCAACAATTGCAGCAATGGAAATGTATTCGGCGCGAGGATTCGACAAGTGGTGTTCGCTGGCTGTTAGCGAAACGAGGTCTTCATCTGCTTGCCCGGATGAATCAGATCGATCCGCGTCACCTCATCAATCCAGACGAGGAGCAACAACGTGATATTACCTTACTGCTGACCCATCTCCAACACACGGCAGGTGTTTATCGCTGTCTGGCAACCTTTCGGGCGAACTGCACGGCAACACGCCAATCATCAACTGCTCTGGTGGGAAACGGGGAGCCATTGTGAACATCATTATCAGCATCGTGGGCAATGGCACCATTTCCGTCCGGATGCCTTATTTTGTGCTGTCATTGACTCATCATCGCATCTTGCCTGGTTGGAGTATGATCGGAGAACGGAGTCGCGTGAGGCACTTACAGTGAAATTCCAGACCTATCAGACCTATCTGGCAACGCAGCAATGGCGACGAGAATTGTTGTCACGCGTGCCGACATTGTTGATTGTGGTTCCTGATCCGGCACGTCGGCAGGTGATGCGTGAGGTGGTGCAGGAGACGATCGAGTTGGGGGCGTTGCGCGTTCGGATGACGACGATGCCGCAATTGCAGAACGTGGGGCCGTATGCGGCGATCTGGCAGCAAGTAATGCCTGTGATTGGTGGCGATCGTCGGTTAGCGGCGTTTGAGGAAGAACGTGAAAAATGAATGAGAGGGTATTGAATGCTTTCTGTTGCATAACGATAAATCTCGAATGAGACTGGATGCAACGATCTCTTCACTCTGCGAACAGTTGAAACACTTTAGCGGAAGTTCAGAAAGATTGAGCCTTCAGGCCATGAGATATCAATACGTACAGCCTCTGTACAAACAGTTCCTCTTACTCAATCAGTAAAAGGATTTCTGAGCCATTGAATAAGGAAAAAGGCAGATGCCACAACCAAAAAGGTTGAGGGAATGAATGTTATAAGCGCGATGGCATCGTCATTCGTGGCAAGGTTGATGAGAACCCCTGGAATCAAAAGCACCCCGGCTAGAGCATAAAGAATGCCCGGTTGAGTATACCACACTATTTGTCGCCCATTTCTACGCCTCTCGCGAAATTTTTTGATGCGAGAAAAGAGAAAGAAGAGTGGAAAAATGAAAATAACGGTTGCCAGAAAGAATTTAGCTGGAATACGCCCTGAAACTATGCTGACAACAAGGAGAGATACCAGGAGAATACCAAGTAAAAAAAGTACGATGGTCCCTAAGCAAAAGAGCCTTCTTGTTGTTCTTGATGGGGAAATATTTCTAATAGTACGCCTCCTAAAGAGTAATTTGAAAGGAACATTTGAACAAGTCCTTAAAGATAAACCTACTCCAGGGAGTCTACCAGGTCTGCATGGGGTCAAATGGCTTTGTTTGTTTTGCGGGCAACAGCAGGTGTTCCGTACACACGGCACGATATCGATCATTTGGACGCACGCCTTCGGGCAGAAGGTCAGGTAAGGTCTCCATGTCAAATGCTCTGTTATCACGTACATCATAGATTTGACTATTGCGGGCGACACGTCCGCATTTTGGATCGCGTTCGCCATTCACTGGATATTCACACCTGGCCGTACAAACGACAACTTTTGCGCCATATCTCCGGGCATCGACCACCAGGCCAAACTGATTGCCGCTCGCGCCTTGATCAAGTCCTGCCGCATACACTCGCTCAATGCCAGCCAAAGTCCACCGTCCCATGATTTCACGATAGAGACCTGAAATTGGCCGCTGCTGATGATCAAAGCCAAACATGAACCACTCTTCCAGAAAAAGCGTCTTGATACCGCGCTGCACAAGCTCCTCAATCGGAATATCACCAAGCGACTCGACGGTTGTACAGTTTGGCGTGAGGGCCGCGTTTGCACTCACGACATAGCCACGAGGAGCGATAACCACGTCTCGAACATCCACTCCCGGCCTATAAGCCTCATAAGGAATGCCGAGGTGAGTCAGTTCGCCCATCTTGCCATAGAGTCGCGTCGTTTTCCCAGCACCCATAGGTCCAGTATAAACGGTTACGTCCGGCAATACCCTCGTCATTGATAAGAACCTGACCTCCTCAAAATTTACGTTTTCGCATCTGTTCTCTGCAAAATGGCGAAGTCTTGACAGGAGAATCAGAAGGAAATGCAGCTCTCCCGATTTCGCGACCCGTCATGCTGCCTCTTTCTCCGCAGGAAACGGAGCTCCTGATTAAAACCCGTACGCGTAGTATATCACCTCAAAGATGAAATACCTACCTGTGCTGGCTACTTCGGGTATCCATTCTAAAATATGCCATCGTTGCTCGCTTCAAGCAAAATGGTAGAGCATGGCAAATCAGAAATAGCAGTATGCGTGTAGTAACCGAGCACTTACTTTTTTCGGACGTGTACTGGAAGCGCTCACTTTTTTCGGAGTTTTCAAAGGACTTTTTGGGTAGTGAGTGCTCATTTCATTTCGGAGTTATGGTGGAATTCTTAGTGATATAAGATGAAATCATGAAGAGCATATCCCACTTCTCTCACACTCACAATTGTCAATGGAGAGGGAAGCTTCCTTTTCAAACGACTAATGTGCCTCCTCAGAGCCCGTATGTCACGCTCATATTCAAATTGCTCCAGAAACTGATCGGCAAGTTGCTCGAACGAAATTGCCTCATGAGGTGCGCCGAGGAACTGACGCAAAATGGAATATTCCGCAGGAGTGCAGTGAATGTAGAAGACCTGATCGTTAAGAGTCTCAGTCACCAGCACGATATGAGCCTCATCATTATAAAGAAATGTGTGTTGGGGAAGTACAATTTTTACCAGGCGGTACTGTCCCAACTTGCAAGTATACAGAGGATAAGTAACACGATCATAAAGGGCAGTGTGAGTGTCTATCATGGCTTCCTCCTGGATAAGAAAAACGCAAACATGAGGTGGGAGAGAATATAACAACACCCATCTTCTCTTTTTTCTTGCATCATATCTCTCTTTCATAGAATCGTTTCGTTCTCTTTTCCTTAAGTATGCCAGAAAGGACACCTTCAGAGAATAACAGAAGTAATCTCTTTATAAACATTTTATGATCAGAAAGAGAGAACAGCTCCTTTATCTCTCCATTCGTCTTGTCTCATATGCATTATTCTGCTACAATGCAAGCATACGGTTATGAATACACATTGCCTATTTACTTTGTAGACGTAATTGAGGTATAGGAATGCCAAAAAATCCCCCAATCTCCGTTTGAAATACGAACGCGAAATTCACAATTGGACACAACAAGCAGTTGCTGGCATGGTTGAGACTACAATCATTAATGTCAGTCGCTGGGAACGAGGTATCACATCCCCAGGTGCTTATCTCCGACAAAAACTCTGTGAACTCTTTGACAAAGATGCGGTTGCATTAGGACTGCTCCATGGACAAGAGGATACCACTAAAGCGACGTTGCCTCCCAAACAGGCCATCTATGATTCTGCCATTCCCTTCCAGTTCATAACAGCAAATGAACTTGTAGGAAGAGATCAACTCGTAGAGCAACTCAAGCAACAATTATACTCGCGCGATATTACTACATTCGTCGCGTTACATGGACTTCCTGGAGTAGGGAAGACAGCTTTGGCAATCGCACTGGCCTCAGATCCGAATGTACGAGAGGAGTTTTGTGAGGGTATTCTCTGGGCTGGCTTAGGAACGCAGCCCAAAGAAGGTCGGAACAATCCAGAAAAGCACCTTCCAGAGAGGCTCAACCAATACCGCCCCTATTCCGCGTATATGATGAGTCACATATGGGGCAATGACGAAATCGCGCACAATGGCAGATGCAAATAGTAACAGAATATATGCGACGAGGAATAATACTTCCCACGTCTTATTTTTGGCAAGATACATAAATAAATCTCTCTTTCTATGAAGATTGGTTTTATTGTGCCTTCATTTCCATGAGAGTAGCGGATTGAAGCAGACAATACAAGAGGAAAAGAGCCATTGATAAGGACTGATAACAAAATGATAATAGCCACTGCTGTTGATGAACAAATAAAACGTCATTTTTTCAGACTGGATCTGTCCACTCCTGGAACTCCAGGATCACATATGCACCGCTTTGACGATGTGTTCGATCTGCTTGACGTGCGGACGTTCATGACCAGACAGCCATCGTGCATAGAACAGCACGGTTCGCTCGAGTACCTTTCCCGCTCCTGTCACTGTCGCAGAGCGTTCCCAGCCTTCTAACGGCAACGGAGAGAGGACTGCCAGGAGATCGGCACGCTGCATGGCAAAGGCGTGCAACGAAGGCTGGAATTCCAGTTCGAGATAGTTCGTCTTCTTGATCCAGGTGAGGGGATTGACTGCCCGCAGCGTTGGCATATCTTCAGTGATCATCGTGACGATGCAATTGCCCCAAACATCAGCGCATGCCCTTAGATGGGCAAGCACCTCGTTAACGGACCACTCATCGGGATTGGGCCTCATATGCAACTCTTCTGGTGAAAGAGTAGCGGTAAGCGCAGCGAGGCGCAACGGAGTAGCTCGAAGCAGGGTCAGAACCTGCTCTATCGTGAGTGATTTGCTGGGCATGTGATGGCATCCTTATTCTTTATATTGCTGTGCCAGGGGTGTATCCAGGCCATCGAGGCTCTTTCTATTTTTGACACCGCGATATTCTACAAGCCCTTCTTCCCCCTTCGCGTTTGCCCAGCGTGCCATCGTCTCCCGATCCTTCTGCAATTCCATGAGAGGCACTCCATAGCCACACGAGGTCTGTACGAAATGAATGGAGGCACTGATGATTTGTCGTATCCCTGGATAATCTGGGAAATGGACCACCAATTCCTCCCACCGCTTTGCTCCCGGCAGAACGGTCTCTCCCTTTCCATACAGGCGCAGAATTTGGGGGGCTCCACTAAAAGCGCAGAACAGAAACGTAATACGCCCATTTTCAGCGAGATGAGCCGAGGTCTCGTTGCCGCTCCCGGTTAAATCCAGATAGGCCACTTGATGTGGTGAGAGGATACGAAAGGTATCATAGCCTTTTGGTGAGAGATTAATATGTCCATCTTCTGAGAGCGGTGCCGTGGCGACAAAGAAAAGAGGTTGTGTTTTGATAAAGCTTTGGAGTGTTGGAGTAATCTGATCATACTGTTCGGCCATACTTTTATGCTCCTAACTAGTAGGGGACTTTCATTGCTAGAAGTATACCATGAGAGCCTTCAGGTAAAAATTGTCAATCGCATCCTCCAGCGGTGCTCAAAAAGATTAAGCCATCTGATGAACGATAATATCCCGTGCCACTTGAACGAGGCAAGGATGAAATTGGTTCGAGTTCTCTATCACGCGTAAGGGATCTACCCATTGAGAAGCCGCATACTCCTCGTTGAGGTGAATACTCGCTCTTTCTTTCTCAGTAAGGTGAACTGCCGTTGTGATTGAGAACAAATGGCTTCCGTTCGTCGTTGGTTCTTGTGCTCTTGTATCCCAGATCTGATTGTAGTAGCCGATGATAGATCGTCTCCGATCTTCAGGAATATCAAGATGCAGTTCGCGGCGTAAATTACGCCGTACGGCTTGCTCGATAAGCTCTGCCTTCCGCATCCTTCCACCGATCACCCACCAGTCGGGATGGGGTTCCCATGTTCGTTTGGCAATCAACCACAATCCTTGATGGAGAATCGCAGCATCAGCACAACAAATAACGAGAGCGTCCATCGCTTCTGAATAGGTCGCATCCGACATGAACGTTCCTGGTTCTTGTTGTGTACCAGTAACGTATTGATGGTTAGGATACTCTTTTACAGGTTGCCAATACATTTTTCTCTCCTTTATGAGTTGACCATCACACCTAGTCGAATGACCTCGATGTTTTTGCTATCGAGCTGGCTCAATTGTCCTTGTAATCCGGCGATCCGCATCATATGGACACGTGACTTGATCTGCTTCATTACGACTAACGCATCTTGTGCTGGTGCTGCTGAGGCGTCAATCAACCCCAGATCGGCATAGGCTTGTGACCAGAGATAATCGGTATAGGCATTCTGACGTGCCATATCCTCTTCTAGTGGAAGATCCATCAAGTCCGTGAGTTCCTGGAGGGCTTCGCGAGGGCAGCCTGCTGCCAATAAGGCAGCCGCTTTTGTGTTATGATAGGTCCTCTCAGTTATTCTAATTGAGAACTCATCCTCAAGTATGCCTCTTGTCTCTGCTATGATCTTTCCACCATCCTTGAGGCGAGCTAGCGCAGCTCGTCTTGCCGCCAGATTCCCATGTGCTAGATGTTCCTGAGCATATCCCTCATCAAACAACAACACTCCGTTTAACGCCGGCGAAATCCGCTTAAGATCGCGTACCCTTGTATAGTGGTCAATGGCTGCCATAAAGTCAGTGTTCGCTTGTATTCTTTTCTGATTCGCGCCCGTGCTATTCCCTCTTGCAGCCTCTATCCTTGCTTGAGCAAAGGTTACATCTCCTCTATCACGGAAAACACTTCCAATCCGAAGAAGCATAACGGCAAGCAGATGAGAATTTTCAGCTCTTTCAGCCAAAATGGCTGCTTTCTCTAGTTCCGCTATCTCCGCATCATATCGACCCTGGTCGCGCAAGATGTGAGCCTGTAGTTGGTGATAGCAACAGAGTACAGCTCGTACCTCTTTCTCATCATCTCCACTTACGTAGGGTAAGGCCGTCGTAAGACCTGATATATCAGCGGCAATTTGTGTCATGCGGTTTTGAGCAGTGTTGGTATGATTGCGATTCCATATGACTTTAAGACGATCTTTGTAGAATGCGAGATCGAAGATGGCTTCTTTTTCTGTACTTACTACGGCGTGTGTTCCGGTTGGTGCTGCCTGCTGTTGAAGCATAATTTCCTCAAGGGTGATAATGCCTAAAGCAACAGGAGGAATATCGAGAAGCAGGGCCAGCACGCGTCGACGTGCGATGGAGTCCAGCCCGATATTCCTTTTTTCCATGTCTCGTACTGCCTTATCTGTAATGCTCAGTGCTCTTGCGAGTCCTTTTGGCTATACAAGGGATGTTTTTTTTGCTTCATCTTACGATGCTGCTTAATGGTCTATCCAGGATTAGTTTCATCCTCAAAAGGGGACCACTGCCCTTTTTCATTATCAAAAGGGGGCCACCTTTCTCCCTTTCTTGCCTTTCTCACCCGTAGTGTGGTACAGTTTCCTTGCATTCATCAAGACAGAAGGAAATCACGCTCATTGGACAATGACATTCCCCACCGTTCATGGCAGGTTCTTTTGCTCGGAGGCCCCTCTGGAGTTGGGAAAACCAGCGTCAGTTACCAGTTAGCTCATCACTTCAGGATTGGTATCACGGAAGTTGATGATTTCCAGGTGATTCTCGAACGCATGACAACTCCTACAGAGCAGCCTGTTTTACACTATTGGCATACCCATCCCGAAGCAGGAAACCAGCCAGCAGAAGAGATTGTCAAACATACCATCGCCGTTGGCCAGGTGATGGCCCCTGCTTTGGAAATGGTTATTGCCGATCACATTCAGAGCAGAGCGCCTCTTGTTTTGGAAGGAAACTACATCCTCCCCATGCTCGCTACTTCTTTTTTTTTCAGAAAGCTTGATCCAGAGCCAGGTACGAACGCTCTTCCTGTATGAAGAAAGTGAAGAACAATTCCGTCACAATTTTTTGCAGCGTGAACCCGAACACGGTCTGCAAGAAAAGCGTGCACAGGTGAGTTGGCTTTACGGACAATGGCTCCGCCGCGAAGCTGAACGGGTGGGCGCTCTTACTGTCCCTGCGCGACCGTGGAGTGACCTTTTTGAGCGCATATTGACAGCTCTCAAGTGATTCAAACGGCTCAATCTCTTCGGACTGACATCACTTACTCTTTCTGCATCTCATTTTGTTGGAGCCTCTGGCGAAAGCGGAACGACTCTCCAAGAAATTCAAGGATATGTGCGCGGTGAGTGAGCCGATCCAGCAGGGCTGCGGTAAGATGTTCCTCCCCCATCACCGCATTCCAATCGCCAAATTTGAGATTGGAGGTAATGATGATCGCACTGCGTTCGTAGAGCGCCGAGCAGAGTTGGAAGAGCTTGGTATTGCGCTGAGCGATCTCCGCCTCGCAGAGCGCAAACAGGTAACGCTCACAGGAAAGGCCTGTGCATGCAGCGCTCTTCAGCAAAGGATACACCTTTCTCCCTCGCCACATTTCATGGGGATCGTTGCTCAGTTGGGGTATTTGCTGACTCAAACAGGGTTTCAACATATTGGGACGGATGTGAGCGTCCTCGATTACTCCTACGCTCACGAAGAGGCCAACCAGGCCTGGTTAGAGAGCTTTCACGCGTTGATCAGTGAGTCATCCCTTTTCCTCATCCAATCAGGGGTGACCACGCCGGAAGAACTTGCACAGGTAAATACGCAGCTGATGGTCCTGTTTAATTGACTTTCATCATGCCTCCTGCGACGATGACCGCCATAACTCCAGCCTTACGGATGAGAAGACCATGCTCGTCACGTTCCAATACCACTGCCATCAATCCTGTTTGGAAATGGTCCAATTGGATACAGGGATTACGGAGTCCAGTCACCTCGATCACTGCCATATCACCGATGGGCAACCGCTGTTCTTTCTTTGAGAAGAAACAATGTCTCTTCCTCAAGCATATCACCGTTTTTCAAGCGCGGCCAACCCTGACAAGAAAATCGTGAAGCGTCAACATATTAGAACTCCCAGGCATACCTCTTTGGATTCGTAGGATCAATCAACACTGGAACCAGGCTCCCTTTCGTATACACTGGCCGGGAGTTCATCATCCATGTCCAGAATGTATATGTTCGCCCTGTGCGTGGACTCGTCCAGGTCGCAGTGAGGTAATAATTGTCTCGTGAAAAGCCCTGGGCCGTTTTTCCTGTTTCATGCCGAATTGAGGTCACCACGGCAACGACCTGCCTCCCGTGCGATCGAAACCATCTGATCTTGTAGATTTGATAGCCAACCAGCATAATCATCAGAGCAACCGTTGCAACCACAAGTTGCATATCGAGAAGTAGCGTTTGCATGATGAAAACTTCTCCTTACCCAAAAAACATATGTGATACATAACCCTCTAAATGGATTTTACTGGTTATATAATATCACATAATCTACTAACCTGTCAAATCATTTTTACTGGTTGATATAGATGTTTATGCTCAGTATTGAGAGGGATTATTCACGTTGCTCTGCACCTGGTGGCTCCTGTGTGGGTAAAATCCTCTTCCATTGATAGCTGCAAACAAAACAGTACTGAGAATCAAACATTGAGATGCGAAAGAATTTCCGCGCACCTGAGTATTCCACGTGGTGGGTCCATGCTCAACTTCTCATTTACTACGACGCCCCACCACGCGTTGAGCACACATTGTGCCAGTCCCCAACCACGTATGCGTGCCCGTTCCATGCCCAGTTCCTCACTGAGTTGAGCAACGCGGCGGGCCAGCATCTGCTCCAGGTCGGGCACCTCAAGGATGCGAGGCATGGGATTATAGAATGAGGCTCCCACCTCATACCCAGGATCACCAACCACGCCCTTGGGATCGATCGCCAGCCATGCATCACCCGAACGCAAGATATTGTGATGCTGCAGATCGCCATGTAGCAACATGGCCTGGGGAGCCGAGGCACTTAATGTCACGAAAAGATCCATTGCCTCATCGACCAGATATGGCGGAAACGGACCATATCCGCCGGCATAGTGTGCGCGGAGCTGCACCAATCCTTGCCCCAATTGTTCCACCGTCGGAAAAGTGTGCTCTGTAGGTGCTGGTCGCCAGAGTTGACGCATCACTGAGGCCAGAATGGAGGTAGCCTGCTCATCCTGCTCAGGCACCAGAGACGCAAGCATAGTTCCCGGTTGCAAACGCTCCAGCAGCATCACTTTTTTCTCTTCATCAAACTCCAGGAGACGAGCGATGCCGCGCCCATCGAAGAGACGCAGCGCGGCCAGCCCATGCTCAAACTCATCGGAAAACTCGCACGTCTTCAGGATAACAGGTGTGCCATCCGCGCGTTCTGCGGGTGCGACATAATGAAACGAGAGATTTTCAAATGGGGGCAAAAGCTTCAATTGCCAGCGCTCCGCGCATTCCTCTAAAAAAGAGGGGAGGCGCTGAAACCAGGCATTTGCCGCCTCTGTACCGTATGCATCGCGTATAAATTGGATAAAATCTTCAGGCAAGGCAAACATTAAAAAAGCTCCTTGTATTTGGGGCATCATATGCATCCGACTGAGAAGGCCAGGAGCTTTTTGTCGGAGAGAGACATGATGATCCATTGTTTGAGGCTATCGTACTGCTTCTCTTCATGAGAGTCAAGGATGGCCCCTTTTGATAAATGGCTTCTCTTTACGTCTACAGCCAGACACGCTTGCCGCGGCGCATCACCTCGATAATATTGACGCTGCCATCGTTCCTTTGTAGATGCGATGTAAGGCGATTGCGACAAGAATATGTTCCCTAACGGGAGCATAAAAAAACAGAGACTTGTTTTATCAAACAAAGTATTACAATTGAAATACTACCTTGACAGACATAGTATTATGATGTATACTCCAACTACGAGGTGATGATATGAGTGAAAACAAACTGACCTCCGACCTGCTGCGCGGACATACCGATACGATGATTTTACGGCTCTTATCGGAGGCTGACCGCTACGGTTACGAGATTGTCAAGCTGATTGCTGAGCGTTCGGGTGGTGAATATGAATTAAAGGAAGCCACCATGTACTCCAGCGTCCGGCGGCTTGAGGTGGACGGGGATATCGAATGGTATTGGGGCGATGAATCGCAAGGAGGTAGGAGGAAATACTTCAGGATTACTGAAAAAGGGAAGGCGACGTACGATCGCAACAAAAGCAACTGGGAGTACGCGAAGCGCGTGCTGGAGAACCTCTTGTAAAGGAAAAGTGTTGTTATGAATGAGCAATTGACCAACTATGTCAACGGCGTGTTTGCTCCCTACGAGGAGGGAAAAAGCATCGCCGAATTAAAGGCGGATCTGCTCTCCGATTTGCAGGAGCGCTTCCGCGAACTCAAAGCCGAGGGCAAGGATGACAAAACCGCCCTGGCCATGACCATTGAGAGTATCGGCGACATTGAGCAAACCGTCCAGGAGGTCGCCAACCTCTCCCACGCGCTAGAGCGGCAGGTGGGAATCAACTTGAGTGCAAGCAATTTGCCACAGAGCGATTTTGCGGGCGTGATCGCGCATCAAGGGAAGTTTCATGCGAGTGCATTGCGCGGCTCTGACTTTACGGACGCAGACTTAACCGGGAGTTCGTTTCGGAGCAGTGATGTCCGTGAAGCCACGTTTGCTGGTGCCAATCTGACCGATTGCGACTTTTCCACTCTTGACCTGGCGGATGCAAACTTTCGTGAAGCCATCCTTGTGCGCACCAACTTCAGCAAGGCGGCACTGGCCGGAGCACAATTCATCGGCGTCAAGCTGACGGATGTCAAATTCAACTATTCCGACCTGCGAAAAACGACCTTTGAACGCTGTACCTTTCTCGGCGTGGACTTTCACTATTCCGATCTGCGCGGACAACGACTCGATGGGCAGACCTTTCTCGGCGTCACGTTTGACCTGCCGGCACTGAAGGATGTGTCGTTTCAGGGCGCAACTCTCAAAAATGTGTCGTTCCGCCCGGTGGGTCTCTGGTCTCTGAAGCGTGCCATCCAATCCATGCACTTTGATGGCGCGATGATGGATAAGCTCACATATGCGGCACTCAAAGGCCTGGGAGCAGATGTCTCGAAGGTCACTGTTCTATCATGAGGAGAAGACTGTGCAAAATATCGCCATTCAGGTAAACGATTTACAAAAATCATACAAGAAACTGAATGTTTTAAAAGGCGTGCATTTCACCGTGGACCAGGGCAGCATTTTTGCCCTGCTCGGCTCCAATGGCGCGGGCAAGACCACGCTGATCAACATCCTCACCACGCTGCTCAAACAGGATGGCGGAACGGCCATCGTCAACGGCTTTGATGTGGCGTCACAGCCAGACCACGTGCGGCAATCACTCAGTCTGACCGGGCAATTTGCTGCCGTGGATGAGATTTTGACCGGGCAAGAAAATCTGATCATGATCGCCCGGCTCCGACACCTCAAACATCCACGCCAGGTTGCCGACGATTTGCTGACCCGCTTCGGTTTAATAGATGCCGCCAGGCGCAGGGTGTCAACCTATTCAGGCGGTATGCGCCGCAGGCTTGACCTCGCCATGAGCCTGGTGGGAAAACCGCAGGTCATTTTCCTTGACGAGCCGACCACGGGGCTTGATCCCGAGGCACGCATCGAGGCATGGAAGGCTGTGAAGGAGCTTGCCAATGGTGGCATAACAGTCTTCTTGACTACGCAGTATATAGAAGAGGCTGAACAGCTTGCTGATCACATTGCCATTCTCCATGAGGGAAAGATTATCGCCAGTGGCACGCTCGTGGAGCTCAAAAAGCGGTTTCCACCTGCTCAGGTAGAGTATGTGGAAAAACAACCGACATTGGAGGAGATCTTTCTGGCCATCATTGGCAAAAAGGAGGAACACTAAATGGAGACGATACAGAAACACTTTTTCAGCGATCTGAGCGTGATGCTTGGTCGTTCCATGCGCCATATCTTCCGCAGTATGGACACCATCATCACGGTCACGATCATGCCGATTGCGTTTATGTTGCTGTTCGTGTATGTGTTCGGCGGTGCCATTCAAACCGGGACAGGCAATTATGTTAATTACGTATTACCTGGGATCTTACTGATTGCGATTGCGAGCGGGATATCCTATACGGCTTACCGCCTGTTTACCGATGTGCAACGGGGGATATTCGAGCGCTTTCGTTCCATGCCGATTGCCCCCTCCACTATGTTGTGGGGACATGTTCTGACCTCGCTGGTCTCCAACGCGATTTCGGTTGTGGTCATCATTCTCGTCGCGTTGATTATGGGCTTTCGTTCGTCGGCGGGCATCCTGTCATGGCTTGCCGTCGTTGGCATACTCGCGTTGTTTACGCTGGCTTTAACCTGGGTCGCGGTGATTCCCGGACTGACCGCCAAATCGATAGACGGTGCAACAACCTTTTCGTATCCGATTATCTTCCTGCCCTTGATCAGTTCAGCGTTTGTGCCAACCCGATCGATGCCGCTGATCGTCAGAGTCTTTGCAGAAAACCAGCCAGTGACGGCGATAGTGGAAACCATCCGTGCGTTACTGGCTGGACAGCCAGTGTCTCAGGAGATCTGGGTTGCGCTTGCATGGTGCGTCGGCATTCTGCTGGTGGCCTACATCTTTGCGATGAGGGCATATAAAAAGCGAGTGTGAAAAGAGGGCACGATCACAGAAGAACAAATCATGGTCTTCTGCGTAGTAAGAACAATGTGACCTCCAATAACGTTGTGGCAACAAAACGCGTGGCGCAAAACTCACGTACCGGAAGAGCTTGTAATTTGCGGTTTCCCCAAAGTGGGTTTTGCACCATCCAGAAAAAGAGAGCGTGCTAAAGCGTTATCAGACAGGCATTCCTTTATTACTCGTAAGCAAATTGAGAAGACTTTTTCCTATAAGATAATCCCATCCCAGACGACATTGATCAAAACACTCAAATTCTGGCACGAGACCTTCATGTGTCATCTTCACTTCAATACTCTCTGTCTTGGGCAATACTTCCCAGATAATTTTCGTACCAACCCATTCAGTATGATCATTATGCCATCCTTGATAGCTATCGATCACTTCCCAGATTATTTTTTTCGTTGGGATCATCTCAGAAACTTTCACTTTATACATATCACCGTTTTCAAAGCGAACGGTAAACACATCATCTGCATCTTCTGAATTCCCCTCAACCTCTTTTGCCCACCATTCTGAAACACGATAAATCTTCTTGAATGCTTCTTCCAAAGTATTGTGTACTGTAATGCTGCTCTGATAATCCTGGTTTTTCATTCTTTAAAACCTTCCCTTCGGCAGTTCCTTTTGTTTATAAGTCATCCCAGATTTTCAAAAAATCTGAGAAAACTGTTTTACTGAACAAACCTGGCACCTATGATGCTTTGCTAGGCAACTTGTGCGTTATTCAATTCTCAAAGTACTACTCATCTCTTCTTTCGTAGCAGAGAAAAAATGGAATTGAGAATGATGCGATTTATACGCCAAAACGACGTGCCGCAAGATCCAGCCTTTTTGTAGGATAAATTGACCCAAAATTTGACACCTGCTGCTATAAGCTGTAACGTACATTTATAAAGGTGAATGGATTGTGGAGCACAAACGCATGTATTAGCTGGAAAATCTGGGCGACGAAGATGGAAATGTTGGGAACGTGCTCCATTGCAATAATAATATTGTCATTCTTCAGAAGAAGTGATGTTTAAGAATGCCTCAAACGTGGAAAGAAAAGGATGGTGCTGTGGCAGTAAAAATCCTCTTATGCAAGGGGGAACAAAATGATTTGTTGTGCTCAGTATGTAGCATTTATGAACAGAAAAGAAGGTCTTTTTGTGGTCATTTACTCGTCATCTTGCCAGGCGTCTTCACCGTTCCAGGAGCATTCCCATCGTCGAGATTGGCGAAATATTCCAATAAGAGGCGATGGATGAAACTGTACCCACCCCCAACGCGCTGCAAGAGAATACGGGCGGTTGCATCATTGAGGAATGCCTGCGCCTGCCAGGGAAAGACCTGGCTCCTATGTAGTAACCAGCGCAAGACGAGATGCCGTTGTACTGCCCATCCACCACTGATAGCCCAACCGAATAAGCCGCCACTAATGGCAAAGAACCACACGGCACTTAGCGCATAGACCAGTACTCCACTCAGTCCAGCATTCAGCCCCTTACTCAATCCCTCGTTCAGCCAATAGCTCACCCCATAGCCCAGGAACCCGAGGCTTCCGATGAGTCCTCCACTAAGAAAACCAATAATGGTACTATTCAGTGCAGATCGACGTACGCCTTGATTGAGGCTCTGGCGATCCTGATCTTCAATTTGTTCCTGCGCAATGCTATGAAAAAGTCCCAACCCTAGCCAGTAAGCCAGCCCGATGCCCCCTCCAACAATCAGTCCCATCATTAGCCCATCGATCAGGCCGGTGACTGGTCCGGCGCTTAGTCTGGTGCTTAGTCCATCACTCAACCCATAGCTAAATCGGAAGCCCAGATTAGTGTTTACCTGGAGGCCCATCCCGGTGGTAAGCCCGTAGCTCAACCCGACGATTAGAAGAAGACCTGTAGCCAGTATTCCACTCGTGACACAGTGTTTAAAAGAGCGCAAACTATGAAAGAAACTACTCCATGTCCAGCGCAACCGCTCAGTCAGACTAATGCCTCCTCTGTTCTTCTCAGCGATCAAACTGATGAGAAAAATAACGCATCCGTAACTCAGCAGAATATTGAGTCCGGTACTCGGCCCATAGCTGAATCCATAGCTGAATCCAGTGCTTAGCCCATAGGCGAGTCCAAGCCCGATTGCACCGAGGAACATACGCCGCATGTGAAGCGTAGAGAGCAAGTAACGCAGGTACGCTGATAGCTGTGGAGCACGAGGGGAGCTGTTCTGCAGAGGTAAAAGTGGGAACAAAATCAGGAGCAACCAGCAAACGAGTCCGATAATGCTGCCGTAGATCAAGCCGTCGCGCAACCAATCACTAGATCCGTACCCTGGGCCCAGTTCGAAGCCGAAACTCAACCCCAAAGCAAGTCCGATCCCAGCGCCGATCAGCCCTTTTCCTAGTGCATTTCCACTTGACCCGCTTGAGGGTACTGAAACTAGATAGTATCTGTCCCGCCTCACTCGTGTCACGTTAAGAGTGCCAACTTCCGGGCTGACTGATTGGCTAAAGCAACCACCCAGGAAGCATCCAAGGATCGCTGCCTGAATACCAGTTGTAAGATCAAAAACTGTCTGTAAAAACAGGCCAATGATGCAGCTAGCCAGGATGCCGAGTAGGAAGAGAGGCAAGCGCATCGTCAACCAGAAAGCACGCTGACGCAGGTTAGCTGGCAGCCAGTCAAGTTGCACACGCTCCAGGTAGAACACGGTCTGGTAGTGATGCTGCAGGTTGTGTGCTTGCCAGCTCAGCCATGAACAGGTCAGTTGAAGTGGATAGCGCCTGACATCGCCCTTTTGCGCGATCATGAGTGCCACATAATCGGTCCACATCTGCTTTTGCAGCGTCGATATATCGTGTGAGAGGGTCGGTACTAGAGTTCTCGCATAGGTCAGCATCAAAATACCCAACTTCAGAGGCGTGGTAGTCAGTTCCTGTAATGCCAGATTGGTCTGGAGGGTCTGGCGTAAGGCATCCAGTGGTTGGCCGATCTGGTCAAAAGAAGCATAGACCTGCTCAAGCGTCAACGGCTGGATGAGCACGGCATGTTGGAGTGCCAATTTCTGATGACTGGCGGCGTCTTCATATTCTGTCCGACGGGAACAGACGACAAGCGGAACTAGCATATGCTCACGATGATAGGCATTGATGGCCGCAATACAACCCAGGCGGGATGCAGGATCCATCTCATCCAGACCATCGAACAGCGGTAGGATATGTCCGTTGCGTACCCAGCGTGTAGCCAGTTTTTGTGATACATCGTAAGTCAATGCCAGCTGCTCGCTCATCCAATCTTCTAATGCAGGCTTTTGTTCGGCCCAGGATGAGAGGCGCAATATGACCGGCAAGGGATGTGTTTCATCTTGTTCTGCCAGTTGTACCAACTTCTGAGCGAGGTGAAGCAGCAGCGTAGATTTGCCCGCACCTGGTTCTCCCAGGATGAGCAATTCACGCTCGGAGGTCTCATAGACTTCCAGGATTGAGGTGCCCGGAGGAAGCATTTGAGCATCTTGTTGAGATAGACGTACCAGACGGTTCGTGGCATTTTGTACGGCATTGGGCATCCCGGCAAGACCTAACTCGATCCAGACAAGTTTCTGTAACGAGTACTCCAGCAATTCATTATAGGAGTGGCGCAAACGTCCAAGCATCCGCTTCCGGTTCTGCTGTTGCAAGGCGACGGGGCGTATTTGTTGACCGGATGGTACGTTTGCTGCCATAGGCCGACTGATGTCATCAACGTGTCCATCTGGAGGGTTCTCAACAGCATCGAACGGCGCAGCTGGAGACTGCGAAATTGGAGTGTCACTATCTCCCAATTCTTTTTCAGCGGAACTGAGCAATTCCAATTCGCGCAGACTTTTATTGAAAAGTTCGCTGAGCTTCTGGCGAAAATATGGAGAGGGGTAGGCAACTCTGCGTTCCCAGCGACTCACTGTCTTCGAGTCGGTGCCAATCTTCTCCGCAACATCTTTTTGCGACCACCCGTGTTCCTCACGTGCCTGCTTGAGCAGCATATTATAGTGCACAGCCTGGTTCCTCCAGCGAAGAGACCGCCCTTTTCTCGACCTCGCAAAACAGAAATAAACGTACCTGGCCTCTTTGATTTTCGACAGATCGCTTGCTAATTGCGCGTGGTACGTCCCGGTGGTTGCTACAAAGGGACTTATTGCTTTTAACTCTTTCTATACAAGAAGTATCCCACAAAACAAGAGATAGAGCAAGGAGTAGCTATTATATCTCCTTACGTCGGATTGGACAGAGGTTTTACGGGTAGTTTAGAGAAAGACGACTCAAAGACGACGCAAAGACGAGCGTTTGTGGTTCTTGAAATGACCTCTCTCCAGTATTCTTCGGGAGTGAGACAAAACCGATCAGGAGGCTCTGGCCTATGCAAAAAAGAAGTTCCTGAGTATGCATGTCCTTCTCCTGTAGCGGCAGGCCGCACCAAGCTCTCATGATCGATCCCTGGTTCTGCTTAAAAACTGGGAAAGGTGAACATTACGATGGTTCGCCTGCTCGTAAGCCAGTTACTTTCGATCGGTTCATGGAAAGCACACAGTAGACAGCCAACTTATAGCTGTGATCTCCAAATGTTCTCTATAAGAAAGGGAAAACAAAGATGAAGCAATCTTTCTCGTTGCGCGTGGCTCGTTTGCCCAAAAGTGGCTATTGCGTTGCCCTGATGGCAGCACTTTTTGGAGTGGCGCTGCTTTTCAGTACATTTTCGTTCGCTCCATCTGCGCATGCAACTGTACTAGAGAGTACTACATCATCTTCTGTAAATGCTCTCACGAATCAAAACCTCAGTCAATTAGCTAGCAAGGATCCAAAAGTTCACGTAGAAACCCTGACGTTGCCCGCAACCTCATGCTCTGCTCTCCAGAAGGCGCATCCGGGCGCAAGCTGCCAGGCCCTCTCCTATTCGACATTGACAGTCTCCCAAACCGTCCCGCACGGAGGGTTCGCAGCAGTAGCCCCGGCCACCTGGTACTCCTGGTCCTACAGTAAATGGGAGTGTAGCATCATTAGTTGCTCGGTCTGGGGTTTGCACCTCCAGGCGAACGGCGTCACGAACCACACCACCATCTGGCAGTATAATGTGTACTGCAACTCAAAGGGATTAGGGAGCTGCACATGGCATGGCTACTCCAACAATGGAACGCATAGCATAGAGATCGGTCTGGACGGGCAGGCCTGTGTTACCTACTGTATATCTCATGGTATGCGTCAGTGGATCAATGCCAATGTCACACTGAGCACTTATTACCAATGGTAAGACCCGGCACGTTGGTGGAGAGAGGTGTCGGGAAGAAGAGTAAATCAAAACAGGGTGTTTACATCGCTTAGTCCCTCATTCTAAAAGTACTGGCTGCCCTCAAACGGCAGCCAGATACAATCCAGCCCTCTAACTGCTCACCTTGTCGACACCAGACCACCGCTTGTAGTAGGAGCAAAGGAGAAAGGCAAATACCTTTCTCTCCTCCTCGTTTCGTTCACGTCTCACTGCTAGACAGGCCGAACAGCATCTGTTGGATCTGCTTGTGGAGCAGTGTCGAGAGAAAGGGTGACTCAAAGCCCATGGACGGCACAGATTGAAAGGAAAACACTTCCTATGGATACACAAAGGGCTCCTGAGTCCGAACAGCCATCACGTTGGAAGCGTTATGCCCCACTCTGGCGCGGCTTGATTGGGTTAAGCATTGCATTACTTACGACTGTGTTCTTTTTTTCTCCGGTTGTCCTGCTGTCTCTTACCACACCCATAGTTGCAGTGGGTCTCAATTCTTTAACCACCACATTAATCTCCGCACTGCTTCTGGTTACTGGCGCTGCCCTGGTCAGTGCGATGGTAAGCCAACAACGCTTCGGAACTGCGATCGGGGCAGGCATCACGTATGGCTTCAGCTACATTCTACCATTCCTTCACCAGGAACTGTTGCCGCACTACGATCTTGCCGGGCACCTTGAGGCTCTCAAAGTGGGCGTGTTGGTACATACGATCTCTGTTCTCCTTGCTACTGGCCTGCTCTGTGCCTATCTTGGTGCAGCCATGGGGAGTGCGCTGGGTGTGGTGTTGCTTGATCCCATCTGGCAATTAGTGCAACTCATCAAGCGTTTCAGTTTCAAGCAGGCGCAGAAACAGCCAGTTGCCAGAGAACAGGTACAACAGCACAATCCATGGAACCTTTTTTTCGTCTGGGTCAGTTTTTTCATGCTGCTGGGTATTCTTCTATTAAGTAGCGGCATTGGTGATCTGTTATTTTTTTCGCCCGATGTTGGATTGTACAATCCTCCAATGGTTGCCACAGGCGGCACACTGATTGTTAATAGCATGGTCAGCCCGGCGCTCCACGGACAACATCGTTCATTTCTAGTTTACCTTCCGCCATCCTATTATGATACAGCAATGGCAGAACAGCGCTATCCCACACTCTATCTACTTCACGGTTCGCCAGGGAGCGAGTACGATTGGATCAGGGGTGGCAAAGCAGTACAATCTGCCGATACCCTTATCGCACACCGAGAGATACCCGAATTGATCATGGTTTTTCCTGATGGGAACGGACGGAATGGGGAAACCAGCGAATGGGGAAACAGCTTTGATCAGCAGCAACTTATGGAAAACTTCGTAGCATTGGACCTGGTGCACTTTATCGATCAGAACTATCGCACGATCCCCACAGTCGGCTATCGGGCGATTGGTGGTTTCTCCATGGGAGGATTCGGTGCGATGAATATTGCCGTTCATCATCCCGACATCTTTGGCTCAGTCATCGCGCTGGCAGGATACTATACAGCCTCTGGGAGCATCTGGGGACAAAATACAGCCTATATACAGGCTAATAGCCCTGCCTTCGTCTTGCCAGCCAGATCACAAGCCTGGAAACTGCGCATCTTTCTAGGGGCAGCGACAAAAGATCAGCCTTACTACGCCGATACCCAACAATTTATCCTGGAACTAAAGACACTTCACATGGACTACACCTTTGATCTGGTGAATGGATATCATACCTGGAATGTCTGGGAAGCCCAGTTGTATCATGGGTTGCTCTGGCTGAAGTGGAGCTAAACGGAGTCTTTGGTAAGATCAATGCCTGCGCTGTTGCCCAGGAACCAAACTCCTTGCCGGAAAAACGTAGGGCGTGTTTGCATTTTTCATCCAATCAATCATCTTGATGATGCCAATGTAATTCAAGACAATCCCCAGGATAATGCCAGCGATCCAGTCCAGCGGCGAGGTAACGTGATTTTGGATTATCCAGGAAAAGAACAAAAAGGACAGGGGCAAGAAAAGAACGATGGCAGTCAGCATACCCGGATTATACACCGTCTTGCCTTTGATGTTGAAAAGAAAGGTATGGGCGATAACGTTACCGACCGAAACGAATATAGTGGCAATGCCCAACCAGAGCACTTTTTCGTTGAAAACAGCTGCCAGAAAATACAATAGCCAGCCAATGATCACATTAATGATGAACGCGGTCTGAGTGTTGAGAGGATAACGATCGGGCTGCCGACTGGAAAACATGACGGAATTCATCATGCCAGGAAAATAGCCAGGGAAACGATATTCCTCAAATTGATGCAAGAACAGCGTGATTAAGCTGAGCCAGAGCAACAGGGCAAGATGAGCGGGACGAGTAATGAGCAGAAACATACTAACGACAGCCGCCACTCCCAAACCCAGATCAAACCAGTGCCGTCTCAAGAAATTCATATGTGCCTCCTTTTGGAGATGTGATGCACCTCAAGTATTACGTCTCTACCTGCCCAATTGTTGCACTTTTCCTCCTGAAAAAAGGGGAATTCTCTTTTTTGTCAGACATCTAGACCACTATACCACATTATTGTAAAATCTGATAAGACATTGCGTCAGCCCTTTAGAAAATTTATAATGGATGCGTTGATCCGTATCCAATGAGGAGCACCTATGACCTCTTTGCTACAACAGGAAATCGAGAGCCAGCCACAAGTTATTGCACGTTTGCTGGAGCGCGAGACAGGGCATATTCAGCAGATCGTCGCGCAACTCCCGCCATTCGATTACGTGCTAATTGCAGCACGTGGGTCATCAGATCATGCCGCAACCTATGCAAAGTATGCATGGACGACGCTAGCGGGCTATCCCGTGGCACTCGCTGCGCCTTCATTGTTGACCATGTATCGCACCCGCATGCGACTGGCGAACGCCCTGGTGGTTGGTATCTCGCAATCGGGTCAGTCGCCAGACATCATCGCTATACTGGAAGAAGGCAAACGACAGGGACGACCTACGCTGGCAATCACCAATGACGGCGCATCTCCACTGGCAACGGTAGCTGATCACGTCATCGAACTACACGCCGGAGCAGAGAAAAGCGTCGCGGCAACCAAGACATACACGGCGCAACTCACTGTAATGGCGCTGTTTGCCGCTGCCTTGAGTGGCAAAGCTCAACACATAGCAGAACTCCAACAATTACCGACAATGCTGGAGACAACCTTGCAACTCTCCGCGTCGATCGCTCAATACGTCGAACGTTACCGCTATATGGATCGCTGCATCGTCATCGGACGCGGTTATAACTATGCCACCTCCTTCGAGCTTGCGCTCAAGCTTAAAGAACTCACGTATGTAATGGCAACGGCCTATTCTTCAGCGGACTTCCGTCACGGTCCCATTGCGACTATCGAAAGTGGTTTACCCGTATTCCTGATCATGCCTATAGGAGCCACCTTCGATGACATGCTTGAACTGGCAAAAGACCTCCGAGACGCCGAGCTACTGATCATTTCTGAGTCCAAGCAGGCGCTCTCGTTAGCCAGAACAGCATTACCAATCCCAGCAGGCATTCCAGAATGGCTAAGTCCCGTGCCTGCGATTATCCCTGGTCAACTTGTAGCGCTACACCTGGCGCTGACAAAAGGATTGAATCCAGATATCCCACGCGGTCTGCACAAGGTAACACGAACGTTGTAACCCGACATACACACGCGGTTTCCCCATCATGTAGGGGTGCCGTTTACAAGCATTGACTCCAACAAATTTAGGGATTCGCCAAAAATGATGCATCAAAAACACGTAAAAACATGTAAAAACATGTAAAACGGTAGGGACCCGATTGCATCGCGTCCGCCATTCATGGAATCGTGGCCCACGGGTGATCAATCACGGACGCGATGCAATCGGGTCCCTACCGTTTTACGTGCATTGCAGGCATTCGTGCCATGCTTCCGTCATTTTTTTCCGAAATAGTTGGAGTCAATGCGTTTACAAGCCAGTGAGGCGTTTACGCCACTCATCGGTTGCGAAGGCCACTTTCCCACAACAGAGAGTGGCCTGTAAGGTCATAGATTGATCGAAGATGGCTAAATCGGCGTCGTAGCCGATTTTCAGAAGACCTTTACGTTGTGCAACCTGTGCTGAGCGAGCGGGATTGAGCGTCAACATGCCTACCGCCTGTTGAAGTGAGACATTCGTCATGAGCAAGACATTGCGTAGAGCCTGATCCATTGTTAAGACACTGCCAGTAATGGTGCCATCGGCAAGATGGGCCGCGCCGTGAACAACATGTGCTGTTTGCCCCGCGAAATCGAATGTGGCATCAGAAAGACCTGCTCCGGCCAACGCATCGGTAATCACGATGGTGCGCTGCGGTCCCAATAACTTGACCAATGCGCTCATCGCTGCTGGATGGACATGTACACCATCAGCGATAAGTTCGCCGCTGACTCCATCAGATTCAGCAAGTGCTGCGAGCGGACCGGGGGCACGATGAAGCAGTGGACGCATGGCGTTAAAACAGTGGGTGACATGTGTAACTCCCAGTGCGATAGCTTCTTTCGCCTGCTCATACGTAGCATCAGTATGACCCATGCTCACCGTAATGCCAGCATCTACGAGGCGACGTATCATCGCACTGGCCCCCGGTAACTCAGGTGCCACAGTTACCAGGATCAGATGTCCATCAGTGAGTGCAAGTAATGCTTCGGTTTCAGATGCTTCGGGCTGCCGCAACCACGATGAGGGATGCGCTCCACGCCTCGCCACACTGATATAGGGTCCTTCCAGATGAATGCCCAGTGGCTCAGCTCCCGTTCTATGGGTATTGAGTGCAGTAACAGCGGCCTGTAATTGTTGCTGTGGGATGGAGTCAGGTACACCTACGACAGCAATAAGAAAAGAGGTGACACCAGTTTCAGGCACCCAGCGTGCATAATCTCGAATTTCATCTGCACGGGTGGTGTGAAGATTATAACCACCCCCACCATGTGTATGTACATCGATGAAGCCAGGCATGACGATCATACCCTGTGCATCAATGCTAGGGTGCTGGTAATCAAGGGCAGAGTCCCCACAGACAGCCTCGATACGCCCACCATCAATGCATATGGAACCGCAAGCCACATCCATTGAGGCATCAACAAGGTGAGTATCACACAACATAAAACGCATCATTGCTCCTTTTTCACTTTCCCTGGTGCATTTCCGGATGAACGGAGAATATACGCTGATCAACCACTTGATCTGGAAGCCCTGTTCGCGTACACTTGACAGGAACGCAAAAATATGGAATGATTGATAGCGGATAAACTGGTATATACAACATACCAATTAGACCACCTCATAACAAGTATCATATTTAACGCAAGAATGCAAGTGGTTTGGATGTCGTCTGCTAAGATTGGAAAAAAGAGATGACCTCAATTTATCGAAATAGTCCTGTGCCTCGCTATTATCAGTTGAAAGAGATCATGCGCGAGAGAGTTCGCGTCGGGGAATGGAAGCCCGGTGATCTGATACCATCTGAGCGTGAGTTGGGTGAAACGTATGGCATCAGCCGTATGACAGCTCGTCAGGCAATTACAGAACTGGTAAACGAGGGGTTATTTTATCGCGAACAGGGTAAAGGAACCTTTGTCAGTCGAAGTAAGATTACGCAGCAATTGATACACCTGACAGGATTTACTGAAGATATCCGTGCACGCGGCCAACGCCCCAGTACGACGGTAATTTCCGCTACTATGCACCCGGCAGATGAAGCCGTTGCTGAAAAACTGCGTATCAATCCAGGGGCGCTCATTTTTCGTCTGCAACGCTTGCGCCTGGCTGATGGCGAACCGCTCGCTATCGAATTATCTCAGATTACTTTCAAGGATTGTGAGAAGTTACTGGGAGAAGATCTGGAGCAAAACTCGCTGTATCGTCTCCTAGAGACGAAGTATGGTGTTACTTTGATGGAAGCTGATCAGGAGATAGAAGCTGGTCTGGCAAGCAACGAAGATGCGCAACTGCTGAAAATCGCGCCTGGCTGTTCAGTCCTCTATACGCGCCGTGTGACTTATACAGAACGTAACCAGCCAGTTGAGTATGCCAGAGCAGTGTATTGTGGACATAAGTACACCTTCTATACTCACATGAGGCGAGACCAATTGGTGCCGTAGTTTGCCAGGGCTTGCCCTGGTTCCACTTACAGGCACGATGATTCTCCTGGGAAAAACCTTTGGCAATCTGATGGTTCATGTACAGGCCACAAACTACAAACTGCGCCAACGTGCTTTGTCAATTGTACGTCCGGCAACAGGTCTGGATATGGATAGTTTTTCGCCTCACTACACTATAGGCGTTGATGGCGGTGGCACACAACCATCTGCACGTGAGAAAAGCTTATAAACGGTGCCCCTACACCATTGGGAAGGCATGGCTCAGACAAATGGTAATTACCGCATTACGTTGACGATGGTGTAAGGACACCATTTATAAACCCGCCAGGATCGGGCATATGAACTATCTACTACGCTGGTGCGCAACCAAGATGCATTGTTGCCGTTGCACCTGGAAACAGAAGAAAACATTGTGATCGTTTCTCCACGGCGCAATACCCTGACGATGGTCGAAGATCGTTATCAAGATCTCCAACATTTTTTCCAGAAACTCTTCACATTTTCTTCAGCACTATCGCTTCCCATTGACAGCAATAGTAAAGCAAGGTATATCACATTTGATACGTTTTGTTAACTTTGTTAACAAAGAGAAAATCTGTGATTATATAGCATTTCAAGGAGCAAGGAGAAGCTAATGAAAAGCAAAGGACGCTTCTATTTATTCACTCTTGTTATCGCACTCCTGCTGGCAGGTTGCTTTGCAGAGAGTTTTCTGGTAAGTACAAAACCCATCCAGGCCGCTAGCAGTAGTTGCAAGGTAGCGCCGGTGGACCCAAAGGCTACCCGTCAGGCTCGTAACCTTCTCTGTTACCTGTACAGCGTCTACGGTAACCACATTCTGTCCGGCCAACAGGAATCACCGTGGAACCAGAACGGGACAATGGAGATGAACTATATCCACTCCCTCACTGGCAAGTATCCGGCCATTCGAGGTCTGGACTACGGTGATTCTCAGAACTGGTCAACACGTGCTATCCCCTGGTGGCGAGCGGGCGGCATTGATATGGTCAGCTATCATATGGGTGCGCCGGGTCAGCCAGTGGATGGATGGTCTGGTGCTCAGCTCAGCGCAAACATCAATGCGGTCCTCACCCCTGGCACTGCTCAATACAAGTCGTTTATCTCGCGGCTGAATGGGGCGGCCTCCGAGCTTGCGAAAGCACAGGCGGCAGGGGTGCCTATCATCTGGCGTCCTTTCCACGAAGCCGGGGGCACCTGGTTCTGGTGGAGTAAGGAAGGTGGAAGCCAGTACGTACGTCTCTGGAAGTTCATGTTTAATTACTATACGAACGTGAAGGGTCTGCACAATCTCATCTGGCTGCTCCCCTTCGATGGTCAGCCTAATGCATCCTTCTGGCCAGGCAAAGCTTATGTGGACATAGCCGGAGCTGATACCTATGGCAGCAACCATAATCCCCAGACAAGTTTGTACAACGCCACGCGTAGTATTGTCGGAAGTTCGATTCCGATTGCCTTGCATGAAAATGGTCCGATCCCAGATCCTAGCCTGTTGCAGTCTTCAGGGACGAAGTGGGTGTTCTTCAACACCTGGCACACCACCTGGATCACAGATACCAAAGTCAACGACCAGAACCTCATACGCAAAGTCTATAGCAGCCCCTACGTCATCACGCGTGACCGTGTTCCTAACCTGAACTAGTAGTTCGCTCACGACACAGGTATATTATCGGCAGAGTTGATTTTCCGATCATCTTAAAAAACTCTGCCGATAATCCTGCTTTGCAGCATCATTTAGCTGAATACAGAAAGATGCTTTTTCTACGACAATAGCTTAATGAACTTCAAAGAGCCAGAAGACGACAAGTGCAACACTGGCCCAAAGCTCGTAGCGTCTGCGTGGAAACTTTGACAAAACAGTTAGAGCTGTTCGAAGAGAATGATCCCGAAGTCAATAGCTTTCTTGTTCTCTCTCTGGCAAGACTCCATGCCACGGAGGTACTGCCATTAGTCGAACGAGCATATGCAGCCGGGTGTGTCGATCCTATGCTCCTGGGAGGCTGGGATGATGCCCAGTTCGAGTTCGGTGTGCTCTCAGAAGAGGAGGTTGAAGAGCGCCGCTCCAGAAGACTCTTCGAAACTCCTTCATTCTCTCCTGCGCGTAAGACAATTCATCCACAGGTTTCTGTTAAAGAGAGTCATCAACGGGCGGCTACGCAAAAGAAAACAAAAAGCAAGATGGCGAAACAGTCGCGCAAGAAAAATCGTAAACGGTAAAGTTGCCATTAAAACCAGGCATCTCCACAAGTGAGCTTCTCTTCTCACTTGTGGAGATGCCAATTTGCAAACGATAAACCCTATTGCTAATCCATAAGGAAAATTTCGTTTGTCGGCAATATACCCCTATGATCAACAATGCACCACTGGGTGGTCGTCGCGTTGTACGTGACAGTAAGAACAGATGGGACACGCTGACCGTTAAAGACATGCGTCAAAACGGGCATAAAGGTTGAACTATCGACCCAACCAGGAGTTACGCAGGCCTGACCGAGGTTATTCACTGTGGCGATGTATTGAGATTGCAGAAATGGTGAGAAAAACACGTTATAGACAGCCCCCACATGAAATGGACTGCGGTCCTCGTGATAGAGTGCCCACTGCCCGGTCGTGGAATTGTAGCGAACACCGATTGCATGAGAATCAATGTTATGGAAATCGAAAAGCTGCCATTGGGGAGTAACCATAAACGCTGCACTCGGATTGTTGGTCACCATAGGATCGTTCAGGAAAAGCTCATCACCAGAGATATTACTCTTACTGGCTGCAACGGTATACACACCCGCCACTGGATTGGTAACTGAAACGACATTAAATTGTGCACCAATAGGCATAGAAGTGAGATTTTCATTGAAGATGGCCCACTTGCCAAGGAAGGAGACGTAGGTCACACCAATATGCGCGTTATCGAAAGTTCCATCGGTCTCAGTGACAAAGAGGAGCGCATTCGGGTTGTTGTTGTCCGTTGCATAATCAATAAAGGTAAAGGCTCCAGTGGTATTACTCTTTGTAGCGGTCTGCACATAACGCTGGCTAAAACCACCACTGGCCGATTTAGCAGGCGTAGCTGAAGCAGCAAACGCCGGTACGGCACTACATAAAGAGATTGCCATGGCAGCCAACAGAACAACAAAGCCACCAGATATACGGCGAAAAGACATTTGCATACGCATCATTTGAGAATCCTTCCAACTTTTTTTACTAAATGAGAGGAGATTATTTGTTTTTCTACTGACTCAAATATAGATGGGATCAGAAGGATTTTCTAGCAACCATTTCACAGCATTTCTGTGGAATATATCACATTTTGCTGTTTGAAAAATGGTTTTTCAGAAAACAGGTAGGAAAGATCAAGCTGGAATCGTTACCGCACCATCCCATTCACCTTGCATGCTGCTATTGCTCGTAGCCAGGATGGTAACAACCGCAGATGATGAGCTAGAAGGGAAATGAAGCTCTTTGGCTGCCGGGCTTGAAAATGTGCTATACGTTGCTTTCCCTTTAGCTGGAATGGTAGTGGGTCCCAGTAGATTGATTGTCTGTGTATTTATCTGAAGCGTGACTTTCAGAGATCCAGCGGGTTTGCCCCCACAATTATCAATCTCATCTCCCAACTTATAATTTCCATCCGCAAGTTTTAGCAGTGAAGGCGACTTGACAGTCAAACAAGTTGCTGGCTGTCCGATTGGTGTAAAAGCCGCTTGCGCACTAGAAGTCGAGGATGAATTAGCACCAGCATCTCCTCCACAACTCGTAAAAAAGACGGCACAGGGTAGTAGCAATAGAGCAAAGAGCATGAGATATTTTCTAGAACCAGTTTTGTGTTTCAATTGTAATTCTCCATTTTTTGTTTGTTGGATCATTTACTCATCATCGGAACAAGCGGCATTGAGTCTTATTAGCTTAACCAATCCACCATGGCATGATAAATTGATTTGCAGTAGATCGATTAGCGCAAGTATAGCATACTTCGCCAAAAATAAGCCATCGTAGAGGATATCTGGCTACTTCGGTACTGCTCTCTTTTATCTATTTGGGGAATTTCTCTCCTCATCTTCGACGGCACCTAATAATTTCAGCGCGGTTTTCTGGGCTTCTGTCACGCCAGTAATACCTGTGATATTCATATTCTCATAGAGCCTCTGGTTGCGCAAAGTAGTAAGACAGGTCCCTGATTGGATATCCCAACATTTCACGGTACCATCCTTACTTCCGCTGATGAGTAAACGTCCATCTGGACTAAAGGCTACGGAGCGTACCCAGTCTGTATGACCCTCTAACGTGTGAATGGCAGTACCACTACGTACATCCCACAGACAAATCGTCTGATCATAGCCACTACTTGCAAGAAGAGAACCATCACTATTGAAAGCTACTGATCGAATCCAATTAGTATGGCCATGCAAGGTATTGATATAATGCCCCGTTTCCATTTCCCAGAAGCGAATAGCCTGATCTTTATCAACGCTGACGAGAACATTCTGCCCGGGACTAAAAGCTACCGACCAGGAATGTTCGGTGAACTCCTGTAAAACATTTAAACACTTCCCGGTTTTCACATCCCATAAGCGAATCGTCGCATCTCCACTACTACTTGCCAGAACCGCCCCATCTGAGCTAAAAATGACCGCTCCAACTGAGCTGGTATGACCAGTGAGGGTTATAAGACTCTCGCCAGTTTGAACATCCCAGAGGCGAATGGTTTGATCTTCGCTTCCACTCGCCAACAGATTGCCATCTGGACTAAAAGCTACTGACCAGATCCAATCGGTGTGACCCTCTAACTTCCTGATAAAAGCACCACTGTAGGGATTCCACAGCCGAATCGTCTGATCATTGCTGCCACTGGCAAGCATATATTTCTCGGGATCAGGACTGAAAGCCACCGACCAGACCCATCCTGTATGGCCCTGTAGTACACTGAGGCAATCTCCGGTCTCAGTACTCCAGAGGCGTACGGTCTGATCTTCACTGCCATTAGCAATTATCTGTCCATCTGGACTAAAGGCAATAGAGGTCACTCCACTCACATAGCCCTGAAAGGTACTGAGGCAATGCTCCGTCGAAATCTCCCATAGGTGAACGATCTGATCTTCACCTCCACTGGCAAGCAACTTTCCATCCGGGCTAAAAGCGACAGAACGGATCCAGTTTGTATGGCCCTGTAAGGTTGTGAGACAACGTCCAGTCCTTACGTCCCAGAACCTGATAAGCTGGTCATCGCTACAACTAACAATCGTATACCCATCAGGCGCAAATGCTACGGACCTGACCCAATCGGTATGACCAACCAGGACGTGCAGGCAACGTCCAGATACAGCATCCCAGAGCCGGACCGTACGATCACCACCACCACTAACCAATAATCTCCCATCATGACTAAATGCAATGGATATTACCCGGTCACTATGCCCTTTCAATACACGTTGACACTGCCCACTGCGCATATCCCAGAACCGGATAGTAGCATCTGCACTCGCGCTGGCCAGCGTACTGCCATCCGGACTGAAGGCTACAGACCAGATCCAACTTTCATGACCTGTGAGTTCACGAACACTTTGCCCATTTTTGATATCCCAGATACGGATAGTACGGTCATTACTGCCACTAGCCAACAAACGCTCATCCGGGCTGAAGGCTACAGAACGCACGCGATTGATATGCCCTGCCAGCATAGTAAGTAATCTTCCTGATTGTACATCCCAGAGACGTACGGTCTGATCTATGCTCCCACTGGCAAGTAGATTACCACTGGGACTGAAGGCAATAGACCAGACCCAGTGATCATGCCCTTTCAGAGTAAGCAAAGGTATACCGTCAGCAACACGCCAGATTCTGATATCGCAACTAGCAGTCCCTGCCGCCAGCAAAGAACCATTGGGACTAAAAACAACCGAGAGCACACTTCCAAATGTATCAGTAAAAGTGGGTGAAATGAGATCTGCATGAGCTAAATTAATGCCTGGTAATGGCTTGTTTTGCAAATGTGGCTGCCTGATCTGAAGGGAAGAGAAATCATAGTCTCGGGTGTCATATTCCATATGCACCAGTAAGTTCAATAAATTGCCCGCAGCATAGCCAGGGCGACGTATATCTGCCGTACGCAAAAGGGTCAGCATTCTTTTAAATTTTTCTTCCACCTCTTCCGATCCGAATACATCTAGCAGACGCTGCGACAATGGAGTCAGGATGAGGAGAATCTGACCATCTCGTATGTAATCTTTCGCCTGCGCTTTGAGCAAGGCATGTTTGAGCAGAAGTTTTGGCTCCTCCATCTCAATTTCGTGGAATACACGCTCAATGAGTATATCTGTTACATATTCCATAATCACTGGCTGCAGCTCAAATTCACCTTTATCGTTGGTCTCAATCATGCTTTTTCTTTGTAGAGAGTCCAGCGCCTTCAACAAGGAGCTCTTTGATACTGCCCGTAAAATATCCTCACGCAACATCTCAAGAGATACAGGTTCACGACCAATAGCCAGCCAGTAGAGCACCTCTTGCTCTACTGGTGAAAGACGGTGAAATTGTTGATCCATCAGGTCGTAGACATCCCCAAAGACGGCCATGCCTTCTTTTAAAAATCTGGTAATATCACCTCTAAAGACCTCTCTTATCGTTCCTGAGACGAGTTTCAGAGCCAATGGATTCCCGGAGTAGAGATAGATAAAAGCCTTCCATGCCTCTTCTGACCCAAAAGATTCGTTCCCTCCAGCATCTTTTTTGCTTCCTCTAACTCCAGGCCCGAGAGGCGCAAAGAGCGTGTAGGAAACATATTTCCTTCTATGTGAGCAACTTCCTTTGGCTTTTCACGGCTAGTAATAAGCAAGCAGCTTTCGTGCTGTACCTCTCCTAAACGCTTGATCAACCAGCCATATCCTTCATAACCATTGAGCCAATCGCCAGTTTCGTCGCCTATCTGTAATATAGTTTCCAGGTTATCAAGGATTAGAAGACAACGGTACTTACGTAGATATTCAATAAGTAAAAATATTTTATCTTCCACGCCATTTGGAAATTCGACCAGTTCGTTATTAGAAAGAAAAAGGATACATTTTTGTAGAAATGTTTCCAGAGATGAGGCATTTTGCAAAGAGCGCCAGAACACATAATCGAATTTGTCCTGCAACTGTTCCGTCAAAGCTGCCGTGAGAGCCGTTTTACCAACTCCTCCCGCACCCAGGATTGCCACGACATTACATTGGTCATCCACGATCCATTTTTCCAGGATTGCGCTCTCGTGATCTCTTCCATAAAGTTGCCTGACATGTAGAGCCTCTCCCCAATCAATATGATAAGGTGCGGAGGAATGATTGAGGATCAATTTCTCTACATCTCCATTTTTGCTTTTCCTCTCTTGAGGTTCTTCATTCTCATATTGCATTAACCCCAACTCTTCAGGCGTTTTCTTATATAACTTGCAGAGCATTGAGCGATATTCCAGGCTGGGGCGAACCTCTCCACGTTCCCAACGCCCTACTGTTTTAGGATTAATATTAATTGTATTGGCTACCTTTTCCTGTGACCAGCCACGCATCTCGCGTTCACGCCTCAAAAGCTTAGCCCACGATACTATTTGTTTCTCCATAAGAAATCACCCATTCCATATCTTTACATCTCCAGTAATAATAAGACATGATCTGGCTCTTCAGTACCGACAACTGTCTCCCACCTGTCCGCAAGATGACCTGAAGAAATGGTTATCACTAGCCTCTCAATAGGCTATGCTTATAGCGTAGTCTAACGTGCTAATACCGTTTCCTGCCCTTCTTTAATATATAGAAGAGACGATAAAAGGATACTTTTGTCAAAGGAATAAACGGTTTTTCCTATAAACGCTTCCCTTTGTAGCATATCAGTTG
>CAVUVQ010000023.1:0-5056 GCA_963744875.1 uncultured Chloroflexia bacterium
GGCATATCTTTTCCTGCACTATCCTCCCCTATCACGAACAGGAAACCGTTCATGACACACACAAATATAGACTCTTGAAGGGGAAGTGTGTTACTCTGGATGGTGATAACCCATCCAACACGGGATGGTGAACATCAGGAAACACGTGAAATCCGCTCTGGAAAAAGAGACATCCATTCGGGATGACAGTAGAAAGCGCAATCGAATGCCAGATGGACACATCCGTCAAAATATACGTTCGGGAATCACCGTGTCAATCGTCCTCAAGCAAGACCAGCGAACAGGAAAACTGACCAGAGGAATCGTCAAGGACATTTTGACCAACTCCTCCTCTCACCCACATGGGATCAAGGTACGGCTGGTCGATGGACAGGTTGGGCGCGTACAGAAAATCGAGGAGTAGCATGCCACACAAGGCTGACCTCACTTCATCATAAGAAGTTTGTTGAAGCAACTGAACAATAGACAGAATATACGCTTCTATGTTATAGTATGGCGAAAGAATTACCTGTTTCCAGACATTCCCAAAATCATAAGCCTGCCATATCGATAAAAACAAATCTATTTTTATTATAATATATGCATTTTTTATCTTCCATCTTTTATAGAACAATTGAGGAGACAGCACCGTCCATGGAAATTGAGATGCCAATACCATCCGCTATACGCCAGGTCCTTCTAGTAGCATCCCCCAATGACATATCCATAAGCGAGCTGATCACAACCGCATTACGAGGCAAGGGAGTGAATGTACAGATTGCCGACACGCTAACGGTGGCCTCACGAGCCGACGAATTCGCGCTCTGTATCATTCTCTTACGCCCAGGCCAGTGGCGCACCACGCCTACTATTACCACAGCGATGCGCAGCAATCCACGCTCTATGATCCCTGTTCTGACTGAACCTATGTCCCTTCCCGCCGGAGCATGGTCGACCGCAGCGATTATTTTAAAGGAACCTTTGAGCGAGACGGTACAAGAGCTAGAAATACTTATCAACAAGCAACTTCAGGTAGCAGCCAGAGATCCATATAAAGTTCAAAAGCAGCACAGCGATTCCCGGCCACGAGAAGCAGCTTCCCGTACCATGGCCTATCACAAAATCAAAAGACGCCTGGGTTCTATGAGCAGCTATGCTCTTATCGCCCTACTCCTCATTTTGCTTGGCGGGCTTCTACTGCATTATACATTGGGCAAACACTCCACATCGGCGCAGGATATAAGCGCTCAAACGGGAGGGTTTCACGCTCCCATTTCCGCATTCTCGCAGAGCAATAGCGTTCGCGTGCCCGGACCTGGCTGCAATACAAATAACGTTGATTGGTGGAGTGTGGGCACACGTTACAAAGCAGTAATTCCACCTACAGCAACAGCCGGGCAGACGGCCTCTACTCTCAAAGAGACGCCAACACCTCAGGTTGTCATCGACAACTCGATAGTGACTACCTGCCAGCAGCATGGTTTATACGTCCAGCATATTAATCACTATGATGCCTTTGCTGAAGTCTTTTTTCAAGATAATACCCGTCAGGCACTCCCACAACATTTCAGCACCCAGGTCACAGTGACCGCACTCAACCCCAGCTCTACTGCCATTTTCGAATTAGGTGTGCGCCATCAAAATAGCGGTATCAATACTAACGACAGTGGCTATGGTGATGATCACCTGCAAATCGGAGTCGATGGGAGGTGGCAGACAGGACGCACTAACAATGTAACAGATCAAAATGACGCCACGTTCACCAGGGGATATGTGAAGCCAGCACATATGCTGACCTTGGGAGCAGAGGTCGATGGACCACGCATCACATTTTCGATCAACGGCCAGAAAATCACAACCATCGTTGATACAACATTCTCACTTGGCTATGCTATTGATTTTGGTCTGAGCGATAGAGGTGCCAAGAGCCCTCCCAGTGCCCTTTATTCCAACTTTTCCTACCAGCCACTACCAGCCACAAATCTGACAACGCAATCTGCTGTAGCCACGGCTACGGTGCAAGCAAATAGAAATCTGCATGCAACATATACCGCAGCGATACCAGGACCTGGATGTGACCGAGGGTCGGGACAATGGCTACCCGTGATGTACGGCACAGCAAGCTGCCAATCGCATGGATTAGCCATCTCACAAGGTGCAAACGCGCAATACAGTAGCTACGTGCCTTTCTATGGACCCGGTGGCACCCTGCCAACAAACTATACCGTCAAAGTGCAGATTGATATCAGTCAATCTGTTGGTGGTTGTGCTGGTCTGAGGACACGTACAGATACACGGGTGGCAGGGTATAGCTTTACTGTCTGTTCCAACGGCTACTGGAATATTCGCCGCTACGGGACTAATGGAGGGCAAGGGTACAGCCTGACTGATGGGTATGTCAATCCGCAGACAGTATATACCATGCTTGCCACTTCCAGGGGTGACAGACAAAGTCTTGCACTGGATGGAGTAACAGTCTCTACAGTACAAGATGCAACCTTGCGAACAACGGATCACATTGAGCTTACTATGTACGCCGGACAGGGCGCTGCTGGAACCGCGCTCTTTTCAAATTTCGTGTTCACACCGCTCCCGTGAGCGCATTTCACGACGGGGATGTTTGGAGGACGGGCAAGTTTTATAAGCCCGTCTAAAAGGATATGAAACTATGAAAAAGCTAGTGTCATTCGGAGCAATCATATTGCTCACAATCTTTCTTGTGGTTCTTATAAGAGGTTGGCAGGCCAATACTTCGTCTGTACGGCATGAAGTATACCTCTTTAGTGGTATCTCAGGGCCAGATCATCTGGAATATCATCCTGGAGATCACTGGGTTCTGAACTTTAAGCGTGGGCGTAGCCAGAACTCCAGTGAAACCTCTCCAACACGGATAACGATTACTGCACAACTGATGGGTATATCCTCATCGTCCTCGCAAGCAAAAACTCGCCATATAATGTCTGGTCCAGTGATTGTTTCCATGCAACCCATCAAAACCAATGATTGGACCATTACTGATTACACGAGAGTATTCCAACTGCCAAAAAGTCTGGCCCCAGGCAGTTATAATTTTGTACAGACTGTCAGCTATCAGGGAAATGGAGCAAGTAGCTCATTCTCAGGAGCCAGCATTATTCATGTAGTTTGATAACCAATGCATCTCCTCTGTCAAGCCAGACTTGTCGCTCTTGCTTTTGCAAAATCCCCACTAGACCTGCCACATAAACTGTGCCAGAAACAGAAATATCAAGCTGTAACGCGCTATTTATTCATTATTTAACCATGGACATAATAAAAGTGCTTTAGGAGTCTCTTCCTTTCTATTAACCACGTTCGTTATTATAATTACGTTACAACAGAGATGTCAAATCAAGTATTAATGAGTCAGTGGAATTCTTGTCCTACAGAAAATAACAAAGCGTTATAAAGCGTTATATAGAACAAGGAATACCTCTCTAGCACAAGTGTGCTAGAGAGGCTGCAATATTTTTTAGCAGACACCATTCTGCGTCGTATAAGATAGAATGGAATTATGTGGAGCGAAAGGGAAACTCACATGCAATGAAAGATAAAATTGACAAACCTTAAAGAGTGATTTACTATAATCACATGTATAACTCATCATGGTGGTGTGCCATAGACGAGAGGGCGAACGCAGGATATGGGCAAGCGGACATACCTGTAGGGGCACAAATTACAAGTCCGTCTGTTTTATAAGTGGCAAATGTGCCTGCATAATGGGAGGGAATATTACAATGTCAACACAACGCTTAATCACCATGAAACCAGCTTTCCTTGGCGGCATTCGAGCTCTGCCAGCAAAGGATATGCAGCAGGTTATGTCCAAGATCGAACTGCTCTGTCAAGACCCGCTGCCCGATGGCAAAGTCAAAAAGCACCTCACCCATCTCAAGGGGAAACCTTATCGCATCCGCTCCGGCGACTACCGCATTCTCTACACGTTTGATGCCATCCATGTCAGTGTCCTCACCCTTCGTAAACGTGACGAAGCGACCTACAAGCTGGGCGTAGAGGCCGATGATGACTTCGATCTGGATCTCATGGAAGATCTGGAAGAGTCATCGAGCGGCTTTACACGCGCCACCAACGCCAGTACACGCTCCTGGGAACACTATCACTCTCCGCAGGAGTCGGATAACAGGCGGCTCCCGGAACCACTCACCGTTGAGCTGCTCAATAAGCTGCAAGTGCCGCCAGCATGTCATCCGCACCTGCTCACACTCAAGACCCAGGACGAACTCCTCAGTTGTCCTGGCATTCCCGATGACATTCTCTTGCGCATCGATCAGTACCTGTTTGACCTCCCGCTCGTGCAGATTGAGCAACAGCCAGACCTCATTCTTGCTAATCCAGACGATCTACTACGCTATAAAGAAGGCGAACTCCTGAGCTTCCTGCTCAAACTCTCCCCTGAACAGGAGAAATACGTTCATTGGGCCATCAATGCTACAGGTCCCACGCTCCTCAAGGGAGGACCAGGCACAGGCAAGAGCACCCTGGCACTCTATCGCATCCGCTCGCTGCTGGACCAATTACTCCGTACCAATAAAACACCACACCTGCTCTTTACCACCTATACCAACGCGCTCGTCAAGTCATCCGAGCAGCAACTGCAACAACTGCTCGGTGATCATGCGCAATACGTCCGCGTGCAGACCGCCGACAAGCTCGCCTACGAAATCCTGCAACAGAGCGGCCAGGTCAAAGAGATCGCCAGCTCTGAACTGCAAATGGAGATGTTACAACAGGCTATTGCCAATACCCCACTGCAGGGCAATGCGTTACAGCAGCAGGCCCAACGCCAGACCTTGACACGCATAGGTAATGATTATCTCCTGCAAGAACTGAACACCGTCATCGTCGCACGCCAGATTGAGAGTCTGGACGAATATCTCGCCACGCCACGCACTGGTCGCAAAGTACGCCTCAACGTCACCCAGCGCCGCCTGATATGGCATATCTACGAGCATTGGGGTAAGCTGCTAGCCAGCGACAAAGAGACGTGGCAACAGCGTCGCGCACGAGCATTCGCCAGCGTTGCGCAGAGCAGCCTCTA
>CAVUVQ010000024.1:0-12515 GCA_963744875.1 uncultured Chloroflexia bacterium
AACCCCTTCACAAAAGAGATGGCATTCCAGGCGGCTGGAAGACCCCATTTGCGAGAGGCTCATTTTCAAGAGCTAGTATACCACACAATTTGGGCCTGTTTTTCATTCTTTATCCCTTCCATCAGCCTGGGAGGACGTGCAGAGAGGCTCAGCTCAACGCCTTCACAGCCCAGAGCCTCTCGCCCAATTCCCTTGATCGCACTTCCATCAATGACACGAACTTGCCCCATCCCCATCGTTGTTTTTGAGCCGATACCAGCGTAACAGGCAAAACTTGCCAGGGTCGCAATTTGAGCGGCATACCCATCCCCAGTTTTTATCTGATAGCGACAGGAACCCTCAAACCCCTTCTGCGCATATTCGCGCAAGACAACTCGTCCCGTGCACAACTCATAATCACTCACAATGACCTGCTCTGCCGCAAAATTCTCGTATCCCTTGCCGATCCATATGCACAACCGCGGGCGCATAGCAATTCCACGTTCGCGCGGAAAACTTTATCCCAAATAAAAACTGGATCAGGAAAAAGGGCAAAGTTCCGCTTGCCGAGACTGAATGCACAGGGACTGGCAAATTGGAAGGTGACACTTGATCGGGCTGGAGTACTCGCCAATGTCTGCCAGTGGGTATAACTGGCCCAGTCATCGCTATTGGATGTAGGGGTCGAGAGGACACGCGCGAGTTGGAAGGTCGCGGCATCCAGGTGTAACAGGATATCTCTACTCGCCAGGAAATGGCTGCTCGGTCGCTGCCAGAGCGAACCTCCATCGAGCAGGGTGATGCGTAACCGATAGCTTTGGCCCGCTCTGATTGCGTAATGTCCATCGTGAGCTATTGCGCCTAGCAGTAGAGAGACAGTGAATGGTCGGTATTCCGGCTCATTGTGCAGGCGACTGGCAAGATCACTATCGGTCTGCCTCACCAGGTCAAGGAAGAGGGCGTGTGTGTGATCTCCGCGCAGAGCTGGTATAGAGGTCGTGTTGGTTGCGGTGAGTTCGAGGATGAGGGAGTAGAGATAATTGTTCGTCATATTTCCTCCCAATCGAAAAGATGGCTTCCCCTGGTCGATGCCTTTTTGACCATATATCTTGCTCCTATAACATTGTTCTCATAGGCGATGTGCAATGCGGCACTTCCAACAACAAACATATATTCATGTTCACCTTCCTCTCCAAAATCTACGCGTAATGTGTTGGTAAACAAAGAGGTGATTTTGCTGAGCTTATTTAATGCAATAGCCTCTGGTCCGATGGCTGGGACAGCATAAAATGTCACGTAGTTTTGCTCGAAAAGCACATTTATTTCTGCTGGAATTGGCCGTCCATCATTGGAACGCAACTTCAATCCTTCTATAGCTGTCAGCTTACTACAATAGCGCTCTTCCCACCGCTTCTTCGTCAATGTTGCATTGCAGTGAAAGTAAACACGTAAGCGCGGCTCTTGTGGCCCTCGTATTTCACAACTCAATTGTATTTGCTTATCGACACTTTGTTGTGCACTCTCTAGCATGTCACGATAGTGGGGCTGTTCTTTATCGTACCAATCAGCTCTGTAGTTTTGTACAATGTGGAGCGCCGAATAGGTTGTATACTCAGCACTTGCCAGGAAACCTACAGGATCATAAGCCAGGGCCAGTGGCGGCTGGAAATTGTCACGGAAGCTGAAACGAGCCGCTGCTATAAAGTATTCTTCTATCTCATCTAGACGTTTTGCTTCGGCCTCATCCATCTTATGTCTCTTTTGCAAATTCTTTTCTATAGATTGGGCCTCTGCTTCGTCAATACGATCAAGCCTCTCCCATGCAATCTCAGGTTGCTCATCCATTGAACGCACAATGACGCTAGCAACTCCAAAATGTTTTGAGCTAGCATCTTGTAGCAATTTGGAGAGGAGCGTCTTGATCTTCAGATATCTCTGGATATTGGAGGTTACTGTAGCAAAACTACGTGTATTTTTCATGCCGTATACTTCGGCAACCGCCAGGTAGAGTTGCTCTGCCTGCTGCTTTTCATCGCTGGACAATGCCTTTTTGATATGGTATAGCGGGAGAAAGGCTTCGGCAATGGCACCACTACGAATATAGGCATATATTCCATTTTTTGGCGGTAATGTCGCATTCACCAGGGCATTCAATACACTTCTTTCCATGCTGATTACCATTCGTCTCGCATGCCTTCTGTAGTTCCTTCATCAGCTCGTCAGGTACAATCGCATAGACATCACTGGGTATATCAGTGATCTCTTTTCCTAACACACGAGCCGCTCTTCCCAGACGTTGGATAAATTCGTCGGAGCTGCGTGCATCGAAAAAAAGAAAATCGATGCTCTGTCTCTTCTTCCCCGGACGCCCAAAGTTATAGCCAATATCCACGGTCGGCGTTGCCATTAAGAGGGGCGCGTACTTATTCTGCTCACGTGATTGAGCCTGTTCAGCACCTGTCAGGCGACCTGTATAGGTATTGCCCTTGCCGCCATATGCCTGATATATTTCGTTGATACGCCATAATGCACTGCTGATACATGCTCCATGCTTCCCCTCATGCAACCAACCCGTAACCTCGTTTTTTCTCTCGCTTGCAAGGCTTACTAGTCCATTGTCAAAAGCTTCCGTGCCCCATAGCTGGAGTTTTACGGTGCCAATGCAGGCGTTTTTTGCAGCTCCGGCGGCTCATTACCCGGCTCAATAGATGCAATGTTGAGCTTCAAGGCCTGGAGATATCTTTTAATCTCTTTGGTCGGGGTCGCGGTCAGTAAGCACACTTTGCGACCTCTGCGAAATAGTCCCATTCGCGCGAAAACGTCAGAAAAAAGAGGAAGTTGGCACATTGCTTCGCGTTATAGTAATGGAACTCATCGATCACGATATACTGAAATTTGCAACGAAATGTTCTGAAAAGAACTCTCTGATCATGGGCATTTCCTAGGCCATAGAGAGCGTAATAGAAGATATCGGGATTGATCACTAAAACATAGGGATGATGTCCTTCAACATGATGACCATCGCTATCGGTTAACACTGACCTGGGATCTTCCAACATCTGGTATAGACGATCCCCCTGACGTATAAATTTTTCACCCAGATGCTGCTGCCCCAATTCTTTTATCGTTGCAGCATCCAGTCGTAATACACAAGTCCGAGGCGATTTTCTTCAACAAAATCCTCTACATCCTGCTCATGCTGCCGTAACAACTCATTGGTCGGCGCGATAAAAGGACATTTGCATTTGTATGCCTGTCTTTTTATATGCCTCATCTAAATCAAGCAGCCGTAAAAAGCAGCTTTTGTTTTGCCCGTTCCCGTGTTATAACTATTGACCACAATATCGGCATCCTTCGCCATGTAGGTGCACCATTGATGATACAATGGTGCAGATCCTAATGCTTTCTGGATCTTCGCGTACCTTTCTGCTGTTTCTGGTGCCAACGCCTCATAATGTGAGGCCAGTTCAAGTTCAATCATAGCTTCTCAACTCCATAACGCATCCCTACCGGTAATAACTTCTTATTACTCAGTTGCCAGAACTGCCCACTCATTTGTACATCACGTAAAATCGGTGCTGGATGAATATTATAGGAAGAGAAAACCAGCAACTGGCGGTATTTTCGATGTCAGCAGCGTTGAGCATGCCATACACGCTTGCATCGTTGCTCTGAAGTTCCTGTGGTGTCTCTGGCTTCTGCCACTCAATACGTGCCTTGCTCATAAATTTTCCCAGCCGTATATAAGGCAAGAGCCTGGGACCATTGCCCTGCGCGATAAGATGGTCACGATCAAGCAGGAAAAAGCGGGCGTGACTTCCAGACCAAGCATGCGAATACGCCCACTTTGAGGAAAGTTGGTCGCCTTCACTTTCTCCTTTTATCGCGTTGCATCGTCATGGCATTCTGGGCAAAACGGAATAATAACTATCAATCTGACCATTAAATCTCGTAAGTGTCATGCGCAGAGAACTAAAATCAGCAGGAGTGATGTAGAGTCCTTGCTCATTCAGCGGCGTAAGATCCTCTTTGTAGCGTGGACCGCCATCCCAACGATATGGCGCATTGCAGAATCCCAGTGCATACGTTAGAGCATAATTCCCAATTAATGGCTCACTGGTATAGAGCGGATCAATTTCACGACTGGCATAGAAGGTATGCTCCATGAGCTCCAAGTCAGCAGGATAGATATGCATCACCTTCACCTATTTCCGTGGATAACTGTCTGTCAGTGTCGTTAATGTGCTCACCAACTCTTTTTGCTCATAATAGAGTGCGGCAATTCCCTGAAGTCTTGTTGTAATACCTCACCAGTTAAAATGACTGGCTTTTGACTGAATATGCCTGGGATTAAGCTATCAATCGAGCTTACTACAGCCTGCTCGACTGCTGTATCATCGAGTGGAAAGGGCAATTCGGCTTTGTTTTCAGGTTTGAGCTGATCATACACATCCTGTGTTAACTCCAGATTGCTGAATAGCTCGCAGTCGCTAAAGACAACGGCCACGATTGTATTCTTGATCTTTCCTATGCGGCTGGAGATGGCCCCATAACGCTCACTGCGTATAATGTTGCCAACAACATACTGTAGTTCGGCTAGCGTCACATCTTTAAGCGTCTCGATATCCAGAAAATGGGATTGAGGACGACATACTCATCTTTGTTAATGCTCCTGCTTGCCTCACCGATCGGGGTTGCGCATCGTACCATTATCATATGGTGCGTTGAACGTACGACGGGCGGCAATCTGAGCCACTGAACCAAGTGAATAGGCATCATCTGTCATGACACGACTCTTCTGTGCTCCACCGCCACCTGCTGCAAAGCCATACAGGAAACAGTCGATACAGTGTTCACAGGGGCCATTTGTGTTCAGCATGCATATTTTGCCCTTTTCATTCATCCTGAGTAGCTCGTGTTTGTTTAAGAACTCGCGCCCCATACGCCGCTCAACCGCTGTCTGTTTACGTTTGCTGATAACTACGCGGCGGATTGGGGTCGTGTCGACTAATCCCGCATTGACTGTCTCTTTTACTAGTTCTTCGCCGCTGCCTTCAGTACGAAATATGGCTTCCGATTCTGTTTTGCGGATGATAAAAATACTGGCATAGAATCCTTCGGGTAGGTTTTTATACTCGTCGGAATGTAATTTGTTTTCTGTATTGTTCGAATGCGCTCATGCTGTATTTCTTCTCTTCGTTTTACTTCGTCATGATCCGTTGTCTTTTGTTGGTTTTCTTCCATCTGTTCCTTGTCAGCTTGCTCTTTTGTCCGCTCGGGTAAAGCATCTCGGTAGTAGGTAAGATAGGCGCTGCGGATCAATTTGTTTCTTTGCAGGAGACGATTACATCTCCTTCATGCACCTTCGCTAAAATGCCATCAAAGAAAAGATCAACATACACGCGAATCTGATCCTGTTTTATATCGCGTTTGTCTCGCCCCAACCTGTATTGAGCTTCGGTAATACGATCAATGTGATCAAAAATATCGCGTTCTGAAGCACGCCGTACCAGGTCGCGCATATCCTCTTTTGGTTCTCGCTCAAGGTTTTCCAGGATGATATCGAGAGGTTTGAGAATAGAATTGCGCTTAAATGAGCGCCCTTTGAGATGTTCCTCAACGGCGAGAACGGCCATTTGTCTCAATTGTTCCATAAAAACATTACTCCTTTACTAATTCAGCTAAGAATGGTGCAACACGCTTGCTGAGGGAAATTGCCATCTGTTCAGGCGCAATACGTTGAGTCGATAGATTATTGTTATCCCCCACGCTTATTCGCCGTTTCCTTGCCTTTGTCTGTTTTCCGATGTGTCTCTTTCACCTGTTTTTCAATCGTCAGGTCAACAACACGATAGATAGACAAAGGATCATCCGTCAGTGCCATAGCTGACTCAAGCAAGAAATCCTCGCTATCTTCCGGGATTAAATTGAGTTGTCTGGATAACTAATAAGAGCACGGAGAGGCGCTGCGGAATGTTTTCATACGCGGCATAACCATTCTTGTTCAACCGCTCATATTGCCAGTGCTGTTGATGTTCAGCATAAAGCACGCCACCGCCCTTTACCTGCCCATCCCAATAGGTTTCGAGACTACAATACTCATTGGTTGGCAAGAGCCAGCGCAGGTTCAGGGGAATTCCATCGGCAAAGAAGGCCAGACCATGTTCGGCCATATAATCATTGCTCAGCAGCGGAAAGGCATGCACGACAGCGCCACGCGACATCCAAAGAAATCGGCGATCATCAACGCATGGGTCAGGGCAAAGATAAATTGCTGCGCGTAATTCTCTCCCGGCGCATTTAGTGGCAAGGTAGGCGTATTCAAGGTGGCCTCGCTAAATTGCGGCACGCTGATACCATTTACCTTCGTCGCACTCGGCTCAAACTGAGAGCCATTTTTGTCATCGATTTTTTGTGCTTGCCTTACAGCTTGATTGCTTAATGTCTTCTCATGCTGCCTGCTCCATGCTTTATAATAGTTGTCTTTTTTGAACAAGAAGCATTGGCTATCTTCATGCACAATGTTTTTAAGCGTAGAGTACAGCGCATCCTGGTATGATCTGGTGAAGAAGGCATAAGGGTATAGGTGTAAGTAAAAGTTGGTATACTGATCGCTGCCTTTTTTAAAAGAGACGCGCATCAACTTTTCCAGGATCAGTTGAGTGCGACAGATCGGGCACACATTGCGTTTGGGTTCGCCACTCCCACCCCTGAGCCGATTGCTAAACACCTGGACGCCCATATTGGTAGGCACTTCCGGACCCATCAGTTTTGTGGTCGACGATGAGGAACTGCACATACAACACTGCTTATGCCGGGCGCTGACATAATAACGAAGGTGTGCGGTGAAGTCGCGTATAACGCCAGCGCCTTGTATTTCGAGGTGCTCAGAGAGATAATCTTGTAGATCATGATCATCGACGAGTTTCTCTGCTTGCTCTCCTACCAAACTGGTTATATTAGTAAGCATGCGCTCAAAAAGTGTATCGATGCTATCTTCACAGTCACGGGCGATGAAATAGGCACGTCTATACGCGTTGACCTGGTTATACAATGCATAATTCTCCGTTGGCAGGTGAAGTTGAGTATAAACATGTGTCCAGGGATCACGCTGATGGGCTTTCTTCAGTTCGTCTTTGAGATGATCATTGAGCAGATTGTAATAAGCCAGCGCCAACTCACCTCGCTTGAGGAGATCCTGCTCCAATGGAACGATAGGCTCGGTCTGACTGAGCAATTCTCTTGCCTGAGCGGAGATCGTGGGATCCGCATGATTTGTGGCCGTCTCAATATCAGCATGCAGCTTTGGATGATACACACTATGCCAACTCTGCGAGTATGACTTACTATCCACTCGTTTGCGGATCGTGTACATCATAGTGGTGTAACTGGCACCACTATCTATAGCCGCCTGCGAGACTCTTATTCCTAGCTGGCTGGCTTTGATAAGCTGAGACAGGCCATTCGCTTTTTTCTCTTCTATTGTTCTGCTTAGAAGTTGTGCAATGTTATGAGTATCGTCCTCAGACCAGGTAAATGCTTCTCGTTCAGGCAGCAGATAGGCCACACCATCAGGATAATAGAGCAGGTCTGCGATGAGAGAATGATCATTGCTCGTATGACGGTTCTGCAAGTACTCAACAACAGTATTATGAATAAGGTTACTAAACACCGCTCGATTTTCGCCCAGGCGATGCGTCACCCAACGCCAGCGTTTCTCTGCAACCGCATTGACACTCGCTAAGAAATTTTGTTTGTGATTATTCTCCGAAAGAGTATGCGAAAGGTCAAGGTTATCGACCGCATACATCAGATTCCCCAGTTCCTTTAATCGCCCATGTGGAAGCATATATTTACGATTCATCTGATTCAGATCAGTTACAGGCCTTGCATCATGTTGATGTAGTAGCATTAGCAGCCGGATATCTTCCAGATAATCTTGCCATTCAGGAAAAAAGCGTCCAATATCTATACGCCTCAATTCCTTTTCGACGTTTTCACATGTGGCGATATTAATGTAACTTAACGTAACGTCTCTGCCACCATAGGGAGGTATCTTATTCAAGTCATGGATTGTATAGGTGCTGAAAAGCAGTTGCTCTTCAAGGTCGTTGATATCGATGATATGTGTTGAACGTAACTTATGGAAGATATTAATGCCATCAAGAACGTGGACATAATAATTCTGGCCCTGTTTATTGCCTCCCTGGATAATCCAGCGATACTCTTTCATTGGACCACTGGCTACATTCTTATGATAGTTTGCCAGCCAGTTGATTTGTTTCTCATCTGGCTCCTCATCGAGAAACCACGTCAGTTCTGTGTCTTCTGACATAATCCCAACCTCCATCACAAATGTCATATTTTTCTTGCCCACTGAGAGTATAGTGGATACCCTTGTGCGCAATTGCGCTCAACCCTCTGCTGTAAGATATCTCTGAAAGTGAGTCGCCACTGGCAACATCAACTCCAGAAGCTCTGGAGGAGACTCGACCGTGCAGTTTTCACCGTAGCGCAACAGTATCTGACGAGCCTCAAAAAGATTGCCAATTTTAGCCGTAATCGTGGCCGAACCATCAGCATGCAGCTCAATATCCTGCTCTGGAAAATGCTGGCTCACACTGTTACGCGCAATGATGGGAGTGAGGTGATAACGCAATACATACGTACGTGCGGATGGACGGGTACGCATTACGGTCTTTCGCAACATGTTCGCTGTACCAGGCAGAATATAGTCCAGGCGAAATTGAAGCTCTTTTTCGTAATCAATGCTCCATCCATACAGATAGACATGCCCATCTTTGTAACGCAATGGCTGCGGCTCAATCACATGGCGTACCTCTTCCCCTTTACTGGGTGATCGATACACAAACGCGAGTTGCTGTCCACGCAAAATGGCTCTCTCTATCTCGGTAAGAGTCGTCGGATCAAGCTCACTATAATCAGTTCTTTCGGAGAGTTCGATGTTCAGCGCACGCCGCTTTTCCACGATCGCTCTCTGCTGCTCTTCAGGCAGACGACTCATCATAAAAGAGAGGAGATCCTGGACATCATGAGCATAAGGAATCGTCTTCTTATGGAAGGTATCCAGCACCAACGCAAAGGCTGCCAGATGTTTCTGACTCAAGGCTAAACCAAAGGGGGTATCCAGGAGAACATAGCGCTTCTCTTTATCGTCATAATCAATCTGGTAGTCGAGGCGTAATGCGCGTAAGTCACGACGAAATTGATACTGCTGCTTACGGGCAATCGTTTCGGGATCGTCTGCCTCGTCATATTGCCAGTGATGATCGCGATCCAGTGCTGCAATAATTTCGTCATTGCGCTGTGGACCCTGATGCAGTAAAGCCAGTAGTGCTTTGCGCCGTCGCGTCGCACGCCCAGCTACAGATTCACTTTGCATAGTTTCCATTACCTTCCCTTGCAAGATGATGGGGTTTAACTGAGCTATCATAACTCTGTTAAAGATCATCTGTCAAGCAAATAGCAACAAAAAGATATCTTGTATAAAATAGGAGGTTGATACGGTTGGAAGATGCAGAAACGTTATTCATTCCCATCTCCCATCTCAATGCCTACGCCTATTGCCCACGGCGTTTCTACTACGAATTTGTATTGGGTGAGATGGTTGTCAATGAACATGTCCTTGAGGGTCAGCAATTGCACGAACGCGTTGATATGCCCGGCAGCACAACACGTGGCGAAAGAGTCCAGATGCGGCGTCTCTATCTTTGCGCTCCACAGTTGGGCGTCATTGGCTATTGCGATCTGGTCGAAGCGGAAGGCGATCCTACCGATCTAGCAGCACTGGCGCGTGAGCACAAAATTTTTCCCGTGGAATACAAAAAGGGCAAATTGGGAAAATGGCTCTCCGACCACGTTCAGCTCTGTGTGCAGGCTCTGGCCCTGGAAGAAGTGTTAGGGCTCGATGCTGGCTGCATTGAGCGTGGCTATGTTTTTTATATTGGCTCGGCCAGGCGCGATGAAGTGGTTATCGATGAAGGTTTGCGCACTCAAACCCTGGTCGCCCTCACCGCTGCTCATACACTGGCACTTCAGAGTACGCCACCTGCACCGATCAAAAATTGGCGCAAGTGTCGCGATTGTTCTCTAGAACCCATCTGCCTGCCACGCGAGGTGTTGGCGATGCAGACCGAACACAATACAGGGGGAAAAGAATGGCAATAGTCTATCTCACCGAGCAACAGGCATGGGTGAAACGCGAAGGTGACTGCCTGATTGTACACGTTCCTGAACGCAACGAACAGGGAGCCGTGCAAGGGAAACGCGAACGCAAAATGACGATCCCACTCTTTAAAGTAGAAGAGATCATGGTCTTCGGCGATATTACGTTGACCACGCCTGCCCTGACCAGCCTGCTTGATGCGCGTATCTCGGTCACCTATCTGAGCAGCCATGGTCGCTATCTGGGACAACTCAGCCCGGTGCTGACCAGAAATAGTCTCCTACGCCTGGCTCAACATGGCACCCATATCAGTTTTCTGCGCCGGCATGCCCTGGCACAACGCTTTGTCACCGGCAAACTGCGTAATATGAAGACCCTGTTGATGCGTTATCAAAGAACCTATCCTGAAATCTCGGCAGCGCCCCAGATCGAAAGCCTACAACGCTGCATCCTGGCGGCAGAGCAAACACCTTGCCAGCAGGAGGTTGTCCACGAAGCTGAAATCGATGGCGAGGGCATGTCTCTTCGCGAGCAGAGTACCGAAGCGCCCGAAACTGATACGTCCACTGCAACGGTGTCTGATCGGATGCATGGACTGGGAACGCTGCTCGGCTGTGAAGGGGCTGGCAGTGCAGCCTACTTTGGCGTCTTTGGGCAACTCATTCGCTGCGGCTGGGAGCATGGTTTCACGAAACGCACACGTCGCCCACCCACTGATCCCGTCAATGCGCTGCTCAGCTATGGATATGTTATCCTGACATCTCAGATTGCCAGTGTGCTTGCCAGCGTCGGCTTTGATCCCTACATTGGCTATCTCCATGCCTCTCGTTATGGCAAGCCTGCACTGGCTCTGGATCTGATGGAAGAGTTTCGCCCGGTCATTGTTGACTCAGTCGTCTTGAGCCTGCTGAACAACCATCAACTGGAGCCAAAAGATTTCCATCGGGAACTCAATAGTACGCTGATGACGGAGACCACCAAGCGTCTCTTTTTACAGAAATTCGAGGATCGCATGCAGGAGACCATCAAGCATCCCGTTTTTGGGTACACCGTCTCCTACCGTCGTTGTATCGAATTGCAGGCTCGCCTGTTAGGAAAATATCTCACCGACGAAGTTGAGCACTACACGCCATTTGGGATACGTTAATGGAGAAACGGAAAGAGGTGGGGGTGCAGGCGCGTGGGATCAGGGAGAGTACGCTCTACGTTGTTGCCTATGATATCCCGGATGATAAGCGGCGTACCAAGGTACATCGTACCTTAAAAGGTTTTGGGAAATGGACGGAGTTCTCGCTTTTTGAATGTTTTCTGACACGAAAAGAACTTCTCATCATGCGTGCAAAGCTGGACAAATATCTTGATGGTACTTGTGATCGTGTACGCATCTATACAATCTGCGAGACGTGCCTGGGCAAGATCGATACCCTGGGTATTCCCGAACCGAAGGAGGAGACAAGTTACATGATTTAGAACTGGTGGGAAGGATGTCTGCCAGAAGTCATACGCGAGAGGCTCGGCTGTGAATGTGTTGAGCTGAGCCTCTCGCACGGCCTCCCAGGCTGATAGAGCGGGTGAAGTGTGAAAAATAGGTCCAAAATGTGTGGTATACTAGCCCTTGAAAATGAGCCTCTCGCGAATGGGGCCTTCCAACGGCTTGGAGGGCGGTCTCTTTTGTGAAGGGGTTGCATAGGGGCGTTTCGCGAGTGGGCGATTGAAACTGCTTTGTATGAACAAAACGTTTGATCATATTACGGGTTGCATAGGGTTATTTCGCGAGTGGGCGATTGAAACTTTCATACGCTGTCTCACTTCCTCTTATTACGTTGCATAGGGTTATTTCGCGAGTGGGCGATTGAAACTCGAGGCTGGATTTGAGCCTGCCAGTCGATGTTGCATAGGGTTATTTCGCGAGTGGGCGATTGAAACAGGATCTCCACACCTCGCTATCTATGATATCCGTTGCATAGGGTTATTTCGCGAGTGGGCGATTGAAACTGAAATACAAGACAAAGTCACCAAGCAGTACGCAGTTGCATAGGGTTATTTCGCGAGTGGGCGATTGAAACACTATGCCCCTGTTGCGCCGAGCGAATCATTGAGTTGCATAGGGTTATTTCGCGAGTGGGCGATTGAAACTGCTAATCCCCACGCTATAGGCAAGTTGCAGGTTGTATAGGGGCGTTTCGCGAGTGGGCGATTGAAACCACTCTGACTCGCACTTGATCAGGATGAAGACGTTGCATAGGGGCGTTTCGCGAGTGGGCGATTGAAACATATATTTGTCAGGCTCGCATTCTTCTTTGGATGGTAAGTTGCATAGGGGCGTTTCGCGAGTGGGCGATCGAAACCA
>CAVUVQ010000025.1:0-115008 GCA_963744875.1 uncultured Chloroflexia bacterium
CCAGAAGGATGTCGCCCTGCTTCTGGCAGCAGAAACGCCGTAGCGCAAAAACCTCATCTCGCAACCTGTTTTGTGTGCATCGGTTGCGAGATGAGGGTGATTATTTCCCTGAAGCGCTACGTGACCTCGTGCTTTTACCCGAACTGCCGTTTTCTTCCTGGTTCGCAAGGACGCCGCAGTTTGATGCCCAGGTCTGGCAGAGAGCACAGCAAGAGCATGACGTGATGATGCAGTGGTGGCTGCATTGCACCTGCTTCCTTGCTCTGGAGAGGACCAGGACATCGTCATTGTCTTGAGCGACATCCTCCATACATTGGGGGTAAAATATGATCTCTTGCTGGCAAATTGGTGGAGTGATCAGATCATTGATCTGCGCAAAATCTCTTTAATAGGGTCAGTGGAGTACGGGAAGGTGTGGTAGCGTAAGAGAGATATGCTACTAACAAAGGGTGTCACACCCTCAAAAAGTAGAAGATAAGGTGTTAAAAAATATGAAGACGTATAATCTCTGTATTCTCGGCTTTGGGAGTATTGGTCGAGCTCTGGTTGCTCTTTTGCTGGAGAAGCAGCAGGAACTCCAGGTTCGCTATGGGATCGACTGGCGTCTCACTGGTCTGGCGACGCGTCGTCTAGGTTGGATTGCTGATCCAACCGGATTGGATGTGCAGAGTCTCTTGCGTGGAGAGACGTTTGATGCGCAGACACGAAAAGAAGAGAATGTTCATGACTGGTTGGCAAGAGCCAGAGCAGATGTTTTCTTCGAACTCTCATCCCTAAATGTTGAAACCGGTGAACCTGCTATCTCCCATCTTCGAGCCGCCCTGGAGCGGGGAGCCTATGCTATTACGGCCAATAAAGGACCGGTTGTTCATGCGCATGGCGAACTTCAGGACCTGGCTCGTCAACATCATACCCGCTTTATGTACGAGGGCGCTGTCATGGCCGGCGCTCCCATTTTTGCCCTGTTCCGCGACGCCCTCCCGGCGTCCAGGCTACTGGCGTTTCGTGGCCTCCTCAATTCTACGTCAAATGTTATTCTTACCGAAATGGAAGGTGGCAAAACCTTTGCCGAGGCCGTCCAGGTGGCCCAGAAGATGGGGATTACAGAAACTGATCCCAGCAACGATGTCGATGGCTGGGATGCTACGGTCAAGCTGTGTGCCATCTCAACCGTCTTAATGAATGTTCCTCTGAAGCCGCAGCAGGTCACGAGAGAGAGCATTCGTGGCCTTAGCCCTGAACTATTGCGAGCAGCCAATGCCCAGAACAAAACCTATCGTAGCGTTGGGCGTCTCGAACGTTCTGCCGATGGCGTCAAGGCCAGCGTCGGTCCAGAACTGCTGAATAGAGATGACTCTTTTGCAACTGTGAGTCCTGCCTCCTTGCTCTCCCATTTCGAGCTGGATGTCATTCCTGGCCTCACGATGATTTTGCATGCACCCTCCGATTCAGATATGCCCCGTACTGTCGCTTACGATGTTCTGGCCGATTGGTTACGTGCCCTGGATCGTTAAAGACGTATTTTGCATCTTCTTAAGATGTTTTAGAGCAGTGAGATTTGGCTAGCCTCTGTACCATAGAAGAAAAGGAACATCGCAACTTCTAGTAAAGGGGACGCTAAATTGACAACCTTATCTGCCCAAAATCTGCTTCCAGCAAAAATAGTATTGGAAGAGCCTCTCAACGTCGTTATTGTCGTGACGTATGCCCATCCATATATTGGATCCGGTTTAGGGGTCGTTGCAAAGTTTCAAGCAGAATATCTGGCATCCCAGGGACATCACGTAACGCTGATAAGTAGTAACATTCCACACACCTCTAAAATGTTTGTTTTGAATAGCGTCACATACAGGAAAGTTCCTTCATTAGCATTCTTAGAGCGCTTACACATTCCGGTCCCTCTTCTTTTTTTTAACACAAAAACCATCAGTGCAATAAAACATGCAGATGTTGTGCATGTGCACGATATCCTGTACCCCTCTTCTTTCTTTGCTACCATGGTCGCAAAATTTTACAAGAAAAAGGTCATTATTACACAGCACGTTCCCCACGTTTATTATGAGAACAGAGTAATAGATACCATAGAGAAGGCCGTGTTTTATACAATGGGGCTGGTAACTCTCTGGGCAAGTGATGCTGTAGTAGTGTTAAACAATTCTGTGTATCAATGGGTGAAACAATACAAAGATGAAGTGCACTATCTTCCCAATGGCGTGGATTTAAAGTTATTTAAGCCCCCCACGGAACAAGAAAAGCAAAGCATCCGAGCGCGGTACAACATCCCATCTGATGAAATTCGTCGTTTTATTTGTGGGGAGGTTTGTCCCCAAAAAAGGCTTCGATATCCTCTACAACGCAAAGGATCCTTCTTATCTTCTCGTATTTGCCGGAGGAGGAATCATCCCCGAAGCCCTAAAAATTGATGATTTGGTAAGAATTATTGGTCCACTTCCTCAGGAAGAATTGGCTACGCTCTATCAAGCAAGTGATGTATTTATTCTTCCCTCTTATGGCGAAGGCTTTCCGCTTTCCATTCAGGAAGCAATGGCGACAGGTTTGCCAATTATTACCAGCAAGCAAAATAAACTCAGTCATTTACTTGATAGCCCATTGATTTTCTACATAGATAGAACAGAAATGGATATCAAGGCTGCCATTAAAACAATACAAAGCAATGGAAAACTGCGCAAAGATATGGGCGAATACTCGCTTAAAATTGCGAGAGAGAACTACTCCTGGGAGAAGAACAATACAAAATTATTAGACATCTATTATGATAAGCCGCAACCACAAATAACGCCAGATCCAAAAGTGGTGTATGTGACGACAAGTTGGGATGATGGACATAAGTTGGATGTCAGACTTGCAGCTTTGCTGCAAAAATATGGCATAAAGGGAACCTTTTATGTTTGTCCACAGGATCGCGAGTTCAGGCGTGACGATCTATTAAGCAATCCGGATCTGCAATCCATCAGCAAAGACTTTGAAATTGGCGGCCATACAATCACACACCCCCATCTCACACGAATTCCAACTGCGCAGGCTGACGATGAAATTGCCCTCTCAAAAGCGTATTTAGAGGAAATTTTGCAGCGCGAAGTAACTGCGTTTTGCTATCCTTATGGAGATCATAATGACGCGGTGAAAGCTATCGTCAAAAAATACGGCTACAGTATGGCAAGAACGACGAAAAGATATGCATTTGACATTCCTCAAGATCTTTTCGCAGTTCCAACAACTTTCCATACCTATTCGCATTATTCAGACCTGCCCAAAATTTTGCCTTTTGCTAAATTTTCCCTTCACACTGTAAAGAATCTTTGGGATTGGGAGAATCTGGCAATCGCCCTCTTTGAACGTACATGCCAGACGGGAGGAGTCTTTCATCTCTGGGGCCATTCCTGGGAGATAGAAAAATATAATGGCTGGCAAAAGCTAGAAAATATCCTTGCGCATATTGCCCAAAAAAGCAACGTTATCCATCAAACAAATACAGAAATTATTCAGGCAGCTACTCTCCTGGCTACATCCAGGAGTATGTAATGGCCTCCAATGGGCATAACGAGAGGAGTCTGGATTGAAGATACTTTTTATCGCCACTTATTTCCCTCCATCATTAGGCGGAGTCGAGAATTACGTTTTCAATATTGCACTTGGCTTAAAACAAACATATAACGCCGAAGTCGTTGTGGTAACCGCAAATACCAGGAGTAAGCTACTGAGCATCGAAGATTATTGTGGCATGAAAGTCTATCGTTTACCTGTAATGATGCGTTTCTCGAACACACCGCTCAATCCATTGTGGTACTTCACGCTTAAAAACATTATTCGCGAAGAGAAGCCGGATATTATTAATGCCCATCAACCGGTCATGTTTATGGGCGATATCACTGCCTTCCTGGTAGGTAAAATACCCTTTGTTTTGACCTATCATGCAGGAACAATGAAAAAGAAGAAATTGCCTATCGATATCATCATCCATCTTTACGAAACGTTCGTTCTTCCGCATACCGCAAAAAAAGCGAGCAGAATTATCTGTGCTTCCTGCTTTGTACGAGATACCGTTTTGAAGAAGTATGCATCCAAGATTACCATAATCTCTCCAGCCGTGAATACCTCTTTGTATAAGCCCGATCCTGAAGTAAAGAGAGAAGAAAAGCTGGTTCTTTTCATCGCACGGCATAAAACAATGTACAGAATGAAAGGCTTGTATTACCTTATCGATGCAATAAAAATGCTTCCAGGGGTCAGGCTACATGTTGTGGGAGAGGTTGACGAGAGTTCGGATGAAAACATTGAGTTTGTAGGAGTAAAGCAAGGCGAAGATCTGGTTAAGGAAATGCAAAAAGCAAGTGTCATGGTGCTTGCCTCGCTTGCTCATATGGAAAGCTTTGGAATGGTGCTTATTGAAGCAATGGCATGTGGCACCCCGGTGGTTGGAACGAATATCGGCGGGATTCCCGAAGTCATTAGAGATAACGTCGATGGGTTCATCGTAGCGCCCTGTGATAGTAAAGCCTTAGCGCAGGCAATCTCAAAAATAGTGTCGAATAAAGAATTAGCAGCTCGGATGGGTCATGCTGGCGAGATGAAAGTCAGAGAAAATTTTGTCTGGGAGACACGGGTTGCTTTAACAGAGGAAGTATTTGTATCATGTCTAAAATAAGCTCGCTCAAACCTGAAATTGTGCAGGTGACATCCTATTATCCCCCTCACCTGGGTGGTATGGAAAATTACGCAGCGCAGGTGGCAGAACGTTTTGCATGCAGGGGATATACAGTATCGGTCTACACATCCAATATAGGCTATTCTCAACAGAAGGTGCAGGACTTCAAAGCACGCGTCCATTATTTAAAATCGCTTGAATTTGCGCATACACCAATCATGTTCACCTTATTTTTTCGGTTGCTTGCGCTGCCACGTAACTCTCTTATCCATCTGCACGTTTCACAGGCTATCTCGCCGGAGGTCGTCTACTTGATATCCAGATTGAAAAAGATTCCCTATATAGCCCATGTGCATATTGATGCAGATCCTACAGGACCCTTTGGTTTTCTTCTTGGGCCTTACAAGAAGGTGTTTCTAAAACGCGTTTTGAAATCCGCGTCAAAAATAATTTGTCTTTCCGATTCTCAGAAAGCAATAATCATAAAGAAGTATCCCGTGTGCCCAGAAAATGTCATCTCGCTTCGTAATGGGGTCGATGACTCATATTTTATGAAAAGGACAATCCATAAAAGAGATATTCCTACTATTCTCTATGTGGGAAGGCTCGCTCCTCAAAAAAATGTACGCAGACTTATCGAGGCGTTCAGCTTGCTGAAAGAAAAGGCACACTTGCGTATCGTCGGTGACGGAGAGGATCGCAGCCATATCGAACAGCTCATCAAGGATCTCGCGCTCTGCTCGGTAACGATGGTTGGCATAAAGTCTGGTAAAGAACTGCTAGAAGAATATAAAAACGCAGACGTTCTCGCCGTTTCGTCGGATAAGGAAGGGGGCGCACCACTGGTGATCCTGGAGGCACTTGCGACCGGACTACCAGTCATCGTGTCGGACATTTATGGCATCCGTGAACTACTCGGCGATATGGTCTTACTTGTGCCGAATCCCTCACCTGAAAATTTTGCAACTGCATTAGATGAAGTGCTATCGAACACTGATTTACAACAGCAACTTTCGTGCAAGGCAGAAGAAAATATCAAGTCTTTTCGCTGGGATACCATCGTTGCCGAACTGGAAAAAATATATGAGGAGGTTCTTTCGTGATTTTAAAAAAACTGCATGTCTTCTCCTTATTATTGGGGATTGACCTTCTTGCCACAGCACTTGAACTGACCAATACCAATTTTCTCGGTATAGCAACGCTTCTTTCCTTCTGTGCTTCTATTCTAGTGCCAGGTCTTCTCATCTCATTGATTTTACGCATTCAAAAGCTCTCTCTGTGGGAAAATCTCTTGATCGTTGTAGGACTTAGCATTGTTTTTTTGGAATTTGGAGGACTACTCTTAAATATCCTCTTACCATTATTCGGCCTACGGGATCCCCTGGCATTGCGAAACCTCATTTTTGGCTTTGCTGTGTATAATATTCTCCTTTTTGTATTTGCCTGGATGAGAACAGAACAATTTGTCATCAAGGTCCAGGTGCCCAGGCGCTCACGTGGCGAAAAAGTATTGTATCTGGTGCCCCTCTTCTTTCCCATCCTTGGCCTTCTGGGAGCCATTATGATAAACAATGGCGGCAGCAATATTCTCACACTCATTCTGCTCGGGGCTATCGCGCTTTATAGCTTTCTCCTGGTGCTATTTCGTACGCGTATAGCTGTTGATCTCTATCCCTTTGCCATATTTTTCATCGGAATGGCCTCTTTATTTACCACGTCTCTACGTAGCTGGTATATCACGGGCCATGATATTGAAAGAGAATTTTACTTCTTCCAACTTACAAATATTCACCACCTCTGGAATCCAACCCTTTACCATGATGCCTATAATGCGTGCCTTAGTATTACTATATTGCCAACCGTTCTCACCAACCTGCTGATGGTAGAGGATATGTACGTTTATAAAGTAATTTTTCAAATTTTATTTGCAAGCACTTCCGTCATCGTCTTCTTCCTTATGAAACACTACACGACCCCTGTATTGGCTTTCTTGTCCGTCTTCTTTCTTATGTCTTTTCCAACATTTTTCAACGATATGCCTATGTTGAATTGACAGGAGATAGGGTTTCTCTTCTTTGGCCTGGTACTCTATATGATGCTTCTCTCCGAGCTTTCTTTAGCGATAAGAAGGATATTATTTACCATTTTTGCCTTTGCCGTAGTTGTTTCCCATTACTCAACAAATTATGTTTTACTCGCGCTGGCTCTATTTGTCTATATCTTGACCTTCGTCGTTTCCTTGCCCTTTGTGAAAAAGCTCTTTGCTTCGCTAAAGCCTTATGGCAGGCTAAAAGAAACCTTTCCACGTAAAGCGTTTCTCAGCCTCCCCTTGCTATTGTTGCTCTTAGGGATGACGTATATCTGGAATAATTTATATACAAATTCATCAAATCATGCCGGCTCGGTACTGGTAGAAGTTGTGGGTAGTGTACTCACACCTTCAAACGCCGATAAGAAGTCAAGTGATCTCTCTTATAGTGTCTTCTCTTCTTCCAAAATTGACCCGGAACAACAGCTTCAGCAATACATTCAAAGCACTATCCAGGCCGAAAGTTATGGGAGTGCCGAAAATGTAGATCTATACGATAAATCAATAACCAGTAGATACCCAAACTATCCTGTCTCGCAAGAGCAACTGGCACCGACAGCATTAGGAACCTGGTTATCTTCTTTCCATATCCCCGTGTTCGATATTCAAGCAGAATTAAGGTCTCTTTCCGCTTACTTCATGCAAATCTTTGTATTTATTGGCTTGTTTGCTATATTTTTCTTCAAGCAGAAAAAACCGTTTGATCTGCAATACCTGCTCCTATGTTTCGGCTCTATTTTCCTGCTCATTCTTGAAACGCTACTGCCTGCTCTGTCGGTAGAGTATGGATTATTGCGCATGTTTGAACAACTGCTTTTTGTGTTGGCTCTGCCAATTGTGCTTGGCCTGAGTTCAATCTTCTTTTTTGTGAAAGAGCAAAAAAGAATCTTGCTTATCGGAATAGTCGCAGCCATTTTCTTTTTAAACTTAACGGGATTTATCTCGCACCTTACAGGAGAATATTATCCTCAGATGACTCTGGACAATTCAGGTTTATACTACGATGCATATTATGTGCATAAGTCAGATGTGTTTGCTATCATCTGGCTCTCAAAGAATGATGTCGATAAGAAGCTTGTAGAGGCTGGCCTACCAGGTATAAACAAACTGCTCACGTATGGTCATATCAATGCCTTGAATGAAATTTTTCCGCCGGTAATTCGCAAAGATGCCTATGTTTACCTGGAAACTTCAAGCAATACAGTCGTCTCCATTGATCAAAATGTGCTGGTCTTTAACTCATCTAAGCCGTTTTTAGATGATAATAAGAATCTGGTGTATAGCAACGGTCAGGATAATATCTATAGGTAGGGACCCGATTTATCACGTCTGATAATTTATTAAAAACTTACGCTCAATAAATTATTAGGCGCAATAAATCGGGTCTCTACGGTAAAACATTAATCGTGATTGTATAGACAGATGTTTTGTTAATGGTGTTGGGGATGATGTTGAGTTGCACCTTTCCCTTGCGTACAGCCTGATACACAGCATAATACGAATTCGCGACAGGATCATAATGCAATATTGTGAGAGGCCGCAAGATGCCATTTGTACTGAGGGAAAGCGTATATTTTGGGCTGGCATCTAATTGGAGTTTAAGGCCAATCCGATCCGAAAGATGCAAATTCTCTAGTGTGTAATTAGCGGAGTTTGTGAGCAGGTAGCTCTGAGAATTTACGATGGTTGAGGCTTGAAGGTGTGCCATACTTTTCCCCAAAGCATATGCTTGCAGGATATAGGCTGCAGGGAAGAAGTAATTCCCCTTATTTTTGATGATAGCCCAGGCATCAGGATATTGATCGCGGCTGTAGAAATCGAAGGCAACCGATCCGATTAGCTGGCTCCTATGAAGGTCTTTTAATGCTTGATACACGCCTTGATACACGTTCGCTTGTAACTCCGGACTACCAATGGTTTCCTGATCACTCACTTCATCGCCATTTGCCTCCCCAAATTCCTCAATCAGGATTGGCTTTTTCGTCTGTAATCCATTCTCGACCTGCAACAAAAATTCCTTTGTCTTCAGAGCAGGATCTAAATTGATTCCAAAGCTGGTAGTAGAGAGTTGGTACATATGAATAGAATAGAAGTCAACAATATCAGCAATTTTTTTCCCGGCGGAGAAATCTGACCAATTGTAAGTATCAGGATTAGAAGGATATCCAGGCAGACTTGTGGTTGCCCACCATCCCACCGTTTGCAGAAGGGAAGGGTACTTTTCCTTGATCATCTTATGGGCAGACTGAAGCATTTTTATGTTAGTGTCTGTTAAAAGCGGTTCATTTTTAATGTCTACGGCATAGACATCCGGGTTAGAAAAAACACCGCTATCAATATACTTTTGCACTAACTTCAGATAGATCGGTCGTATATCAGGGGTATAATAATCGTCGTTGTTGCTCGCGGTCTCGATAAGGATGAGCGCTTTTATACCTTTGCTTTGCATTTTGCTGAGTACATAATTCCACTGAGATTTCGTATAGACAGAGTCTATATTATCATGAAAGCTGCGTTGTGCATTTGTTATACGGATGAGATTAACGCCCAATTCCGCCGCAATATCGATGAGATCCTGGCCTTTATTATTGACAACATAATGCTCTGAGGTAGGCAGGATCTGGCTCATATCAATGTTTTCACCATAGAAGGTTGGCGTATGGTTCGCAGTGGGAGATAAGAAGGGAAAAACAGTGAAGATCAGGTTGACCGTCATATAGGGATAGAAAACATATGTTGTGGAGCAAGTCAAGGCAAGAAAACCAGACACATAAATCAGGAGGAGGGTCCCTTTATTTTTTTTCTTCGCCTTTTTTGACATGTTTGCCTTCCTCTATTCTACAACCTGTAAGTTGCGAATAATAAAGCATAGAGAGGCTATCCCCGCGATCCCTTGCCCAACGATCCAACCCCAGCCGATACCAACCAGCTTACCAGAGATAAAAGCATAGGAGAGCCACAAGGTAAGAACGGCTGCAAAGACATTCGCAACAATTAACGATTTTATCTGGTGTCTTACATTCATGATTGCGTTAGAAACTAAAAGCAATGCCGTAAATAATGTAGATATACTATAAAGTTGTAAAAAGCTGAAGGCTTCGAGGGCATAACTCTTGCCAAAAAATCTTAAAAATATATTGCCCGCAACTACTATAATCGCAGTCGCAGGAAGAAGGATTGCAAAAATAGTTAAAATAGCTTTTTTGACATGTTGCTTAAGTTCATGTTCATCGTATGAACCTTCAGTCAGTAGTGCCTGGGAAGTTGCTGTAGGGATAATGAGCAGGATGTTTTGAATCATTGACGCGATATAATAATATGCCACAAATTTTGCGGAGAGAACATTTAATATGATGACTGGCAAGATGAGCGCGGGCATATTGAACATAAAATCAGCCATGTAGTTAGCGAATGAATATGCTGAGGTTTTTCTCACCAGGGGAATATTCACTGCCATTGAGGGCCGGATTTTAAATCTGGTGATGAGTATGGTGACGCTGATGAGGACACCGAGAGCGAAGGCTGATGCAGTAGATGAAAAGATACCATAAGCACCGAGTGTGATGAGCGCAAATGGGAGCACCAGTTTTACTATACTGATGATGATATTTTTTATCAGGATATTCCCCGCCGCTCTGAAGGCCATAAAAGTACTTTCAACAAGAATATTCCAGGAGCAAAAAATGACAAAAAGGATGAAAGAGATGCTATAGAAGAGATTTGAGCGTAGAAATAGCAATTGAGGGGAGAAGAACTGTAATCCAAGCAAAAATACAGCGGTGGAAAGAAAAGTAACAATTGTTACGATGACAAAGGTGGAATTAATTAATTCGTTTTTCTGGGTAGATTTGGGAAGGTAGCGATTTAGACTGACGTTTAGGCCCAGGATGGTGAAGCTGCTTAACAACGTCATGATAGAGATAAGGGTCGTAGCGATACCGACGCTTTCCGTTTTATACAGTCGTGCTATGATGATCCAAAAGATAAACCCCAATCCACCCAATATGAATGTGCTTGCCATATTAAAGAGAGAATTTCTATAAAGAGGGTCGGTCATAATGTGCTTATAGATAATCTTGAGGTTCATTTTATTTCTATTCCTTCTCCCATCGTGATGAAATAGATGAGGAGTCAAGGCGTTCTCCATTACATGATCATAAGATCATAATAGCACTGCCCTCTAGAAATCGAGGTCGCCTCTCAACGAATGGTTGATGCCAATTTTTCAATAGGATAGCCAACCCTAAAGTATTGTTTTATGGTGCCGATAGCTGTAAGTAGACTCGTTGCTACAAGCTTGTGGCAATAACAACGATTGATGGTGTTATTTACCCTTTCATCGTTAGTAATTTTTTAAGGAATGACTGCAATGAGAACAATTCACTACAGCATCCGCCTGATCCTTGTGCTTGTCATCGTCTCGCTCATCTATCTGAGCGCGACCAGTTTATTTCACCAGGCGGTCCAGATTCCAGTACTACTTACGCTCCTTTTTATAACACTTTGTACAGAGCGCCTATGGAAGTTGCTAGCATGGCTAAGCCCTGTCATGGGAGCGGTGGACACGAAGGAGCAAGAACGGATTGTTGAGTATGAGTTGACGCGTTCACAACGCTATAATTCTCCTCTGGTGGTTGCGGCTCTAAATGAAAAAAAGCGCATCTCATTGAATATGGTTGCTCAAAATCTTCGCACCACTGATATCATATTACGCAGTTCTGCTGGTTACTTGTTGATCCTTCTACCTGGTGTAACGCTTGAAAAGGCCACTCAGCCTTTAGAGCGCCTGGCTATGATGCTTCCAATCAAGGATGTCGTAGTAGCTGATGAAAAGATGCTTCAGATTATGGTGAAGACACAGCGAGGCAATGGCAAAGATGAAATAGGAAATATCTCTCCCGCAGAATTCAGAAAAACGTGTATCCAGGCGTTAGAGGCCAGATGTGCAAGCATCGCATCAAGCGCGAATGAGACTGATGAGGCGGTCATTTATCCTCTGCTAGACCTGTCGGAGGCGCAAATAGTGCCTGATAGGAAAATACTGTCATGAAAAAAGAAAAGGTTGCCATTTTAATTCCATGTTATAACGAAGAGCTGGGTATCGCTAAAGTGATCGAAAAAATTCCTTATCAGCTCTTAGAGGCAAATGGTTTTGAACCCAGCGTAATTGTGATTGACAACAACTCAACTGATCGAACTGCCGAAGTTGCAGCGAGCATGGGAGTCCGCGTTATTTCTGAGAAGGCAAAAGGCAAAGGGAATGCGATGCGCACAGGGTTTGCCAGTATTGGAAGCGATATTGCGTATGTCACCATGCTGGATGGGGATAATACATACGATCCTCGTGAAATGTTGCGGCTGATCGAGCCACTGAAGAGTGGTTTTTGTGATGTGGTGATTGGTTCTCGACTGGGAGGGAGAGTGACGAAAAATGCCTTTAAGGCGCAAAACCGTTTCGTCAATATACTTTATACATCTTTAGTGAGGCGCTTTTATGGGGCAAATATCACCGACGTGTTAAGTGGCTTTTTTGCCTGGCGAGGAGACGTGGTCATAGGAATGCGAGATCATTTACAATCAGGTGGGTTTAGTATTGAAATGGAAATGATCTCGAAAATGGTAAAACTGGATTATGCCATTTATTCCGTGCCAATTACCTATAGCGTCCGCGAAGGGGAAACGAAAATTGAGTCACTCAAAGATGGTGTAAAGATCATCATGACCTTCTCACAGAATCTTTTCTGGGTTCCATCAGATGCATTGGTAACTGCTCAGATCCTCCAGGGGACCGGTAACAGGGTCTCAGCTCAACTGTGATCTGAGCCGAGAGGCGGGACATGGCGTAAGCCGGTTTCCCAACGAACATGATTGTGGCACCCTGTCGCATACCAGGTTCCGCCTCTACGCCTCTTCCCAACGTTTCCCTTGCAAGGATGCAGTCCCTCTGGATATTCTCCTTTGTCGGCAGGGGGATTGAATGACTCTGAAAATTTTTGGTTGGCTATTGTACTGTAGAAGAAAGGAACGTTGTGACCGGAGGCGAACAGATAGAAAGCGATTGTATTTATGCATTTAACAACCAGGCAAATTTTCAAACGTGCATTTTTATTGATAGGGGTAATAGTAGTCGTAGTAACGCTCATTTTTTTTAACTCAAATAAAGTCTCTATTTACAATGAGCTTGTTGCTTTTGATCTCATTCCTAAACCTGAAAAACTGACTGAACTCTATTTCAATACTGTAGATTTGCCTGATTCGGTAACCACTGATCAGGAAATTCGTTTTGCATTTGTCATCCATAATCTTGAGATGACTAATTACCAGTATAGCTATGTTGTATTCGTGAATACTCATGGCACGAGATACATCGTTGATCGTGGGACTGTATTGGTGCAAAACAATCAGTACTATGTTAAAAATGAGCAATTCCGCCTTGTACACTCATTAGAAAGGCGAAATGTCACTGTTCAATTAACGAACAAACAAGAATCAATAGACTTCTGGATATGAAATATCCTGCAGTACAACCATCCTTTAAACGGTTAATTTAAGTGTAATCAGAGGAGTCAATATAGTTATTGGTGTTCCTCTTCCTGTTTTTGCAACACAACAGATATTAGAATGCTCCCTTAATACTGGCAGTCGATTGACGTACTTTGAGATGAGGACTGACCAGAATTTTAAGAGGCTCTTCGGGAACGTCCCTTGCCTGGACATAACGCAACAACAATTCAGTGGCGGCGCGGGCCATCTCGCGTTTTGGAATACTGATCGTTGTGAGAGGTGGATGTGCATGGGCTGCTTGACTGATGTCATCTACGCCTACCACGGCAATATCATGTGGCACCGATAAGCCCTGGCTTACGATGGCTTCAATCGCACCTAAAGCCATCCAGTCATTCCCTGCAAAAATCCCTGTGGGTGGTGTTGGGAGGGCCAACAACTCCAACGCACCTTGATAGCCACTTTCAAATGATGAGTTGCCCTGGCGAATATACTCTGGCGGAGCAGACAACCCGGCCTCTACCAGGGCCGTCTCGAATCCTCTGCGCCGTGTCAATTGCACAGGTTCTTCTATAATAGCTGCAATATGACGATGGCCACATTCTATCAGATGGCGCGTAGCCAGTTCGCCTGCCAGACGGAAATCGATGTCTATAATGGGCAATGTCTGGGTGTATTGGTCTTGATTCCACACGCTCAGCACTACCTCTTTTCCCCCATCTTTGAGCGCCAGGACATCAACAATATCAGCAGCCATGCCCATTACGATGAAACCGTCTACCCAGCGGCTAGCCATACGTTCCAGGTGACGTTTGCCCTCTTCCAGAGAATTATGCGTCATACTCAAGAGCAACTGGTAATCGTGCTGATCGGAAACACGCTCGACCTCTTCCACCACTTCGGCAAAAAAGGGATTTGAAAGAGTTGGCACTACCAGAGCTAATGTTTTTGTCTTACCTTGTGATAACCCTCGTGCCACAAGATTTGGACGATACCCTAATTCTTCAATGGCCTCTAGAACACGTGCGCGTGTTTTCTCGCTCACAGGTACACGCTGGGTAATTACGTTGGATACGGTTGCCGTGGTTACTCTTGCCCGACGTGCGACATCTGAAATCGTTATCATACGGGATGTGCCCTCCAATTTAAGCGCATAAATCTTTTAAACTATACGATACTTTTTCATCTCCGTCAATTGTCGGGGTATATTTTAGATTTTATTCAAAATTGACATTCACTTTATAATTCGCATCTCATCCAGATAATACTTCTTTCAAAGTGCTCTCATTGCTTGATATATCCTCTTTGACAAACATTTATAGGGGCAACTTATTTGGTGGCTGGAGGGTATTTGGATTCAAACCTCTTGACAAACTATGATCTCATCATTATACTGGTTTTTAATCGGTTAATTTAATCGGTTAAAGGACAAAAAATACTTGTCGTTTCTCTATTCTGAAATGCCGTGGTGTCTATTAATCACAAGGAGTTATTGCAACTTTTCCTGGCGCTTGAAGCTGTTATTGCAGATATCCTGGTTTTTCAATTTACATTATTGCGTGAGAGACACAGAAATTAGACATGAGGCATAAACCCTTCCTGGTGGTCTTGCACAACGTCACTTGTAGTTGTGTGCTGTGTAAAAGCGTTCATAGATCTAAGGCGATTTATGAAGTATAGTGTAAAGATATTTTTACGTAACGATACCATAGAACTTCGCAATGTTCCGTAGGCTGAAACATACAATCGGGTTTCCAATGCGCTGATGAAGATACCATGTAGAAGCAGTATTGGGAGCATGGAGTGCTTCGCCTCATGCCTTATCGCCCTGATGGGCAAGACGAAGAAGTACTATCTTTTATCCCGGCGCGTTTAGGATATGAGTGAAGCGCTTTCCCCACCAGGGAAGGTTTGTTTTGCTCACTGGACAATGTTGTCATATTTTACGAAAGGTTGGTTCATAATGCAATTTTCCCGGTTTTCCCTCAAACGGTCTTTTATGACGAGCATACCCGTCATCGCAGCTTTGGGTATAACGCTTGCCGCTTGTGGAGGTAGCACGCCCGCAGCCACTACTGGTACTACTACTGGTGCGGCCTCTACCTGTGTCGTTGGTAGCAACACAAAATTCGTGAAACTCACCAAAAGCACGGGTCTGAAAGTAGGCTGGTCACAGAATGCCCTTGATGGTGCCTGGCGTAACGCTGAAGAGGCAAGCATCGTAAGCGCTGCGAAAGCGGCTGGCGATACTTTAGTGCCGACAAATGCAAATAACTCGGATGATCAACAGGTGCAGGATATCCAGACGCTGATCAATGACCGCCCCGACCTTTTGCTGGTCGATCCACACACCGAAGATGCTGAAGTCAGTGCAGTTCTGAATGCACGTAAAAATTGTATCCCGGTTATCATTGTTGACCGTGATGTGAATGAGAGCATGGCAACACCGGGTCGTGATTTTGCGACATTTGTTGGTTCAGATTTCCAGAAGCAGGGCGCTCTTGCCGCTGATGCACTGATCGAGTCTCTGGGTGGCCCCAGCACGAAGGCAACTATCGTTGAGTTGAGTGGTACGACTGGCTCTTCCCCCGCTATCCTGCGTGGTGGTGGTTTTGATGGCGAACTTGCCACAAAAGCTCCTGGCATCAAGATTGTGGCTGAGCAGACGGCTAACTTTGCACGTGCTACAGGCCAGCAGGTTATGTCTACTTTGATCCAGCAGTACCCCAACATCAAGGGTGTTTTTGCTCATAATGATGAGATGGCTATCGGTGCTATCACAGCGCTTAAAGCTGCCGGCAAAAAGCCTGGAACGGATATCAAGGTTGTTTCTATTGATGGAACTAAAGATGCCATTAACCTGGTGCTTGCCGGTGAAGAGTATGCGGTTGTTCAATCAAATCCACGCCTGGGTAACCTGGTTTTCCAGACCGTCGGCGAGTATGCCAAGGGTCAGGATCTACCTGCGTGGGTTGTGCAGCCGGATAAAGTCTTCAAGCTTGCTGATGGAACGGCAAAAGCTTACTCCCCAGATGCGTTCTAATCTTCTTTAACGCATGGGCACTGTTCCGCTATCACATTCCATCCTGGTGATAGCGGAATGGTGTTCTCAGGAGGTAGCTTATGCCAGAAAGCAACGTGCTTCTGCAAATGGAGCACATCACCAAACGTTTTACCGGTTCCGTTGCCCTCTCAGATGCTTCGATCCATGTTGAGCATGGTGAAGTGCATGCGCTCATTGGTCAGAATGGGGCTGGCAAATCGACCCTCATCAAGATTCTCACAGGCGTCTATAGTTATGATGAAGGCACTATTTTCTTTGATGGGCAAAACAGGACGTTTCATTCAACCCAGCAGGCGCAGCGTGAGGGAATCAGCACGATCTATCAAGAGATCAATCTTGTCCCCTATCGTAGTGTGGCGGAGAATATTTTTTTAGGCCGTGAACTCTTTCGCTGGGGATTGCTCGACTGGCGCAAAATGCATAGGGAGACCAGTGCTCTGCTGGAACGACTCCATATCTCGGTCGACGTAACAAAGCCTCTCAATACATATAGCACTGCAACTCAGCAAATGGTAGCTATTGCGCGTGCCATTTCCTTTAAGAGCAAGTTGGTGATCATGGATGAACCCACCTCCTCGCTCAATGATGATGAAGTGGCGACTCTTTTTGGCGTAATTCGCCAGTTGAAAGCGGACGGTGTTGCAACCATCTTCGTGAGCCATCGCCTCGATGAGTTGTATGCGATCTGTGATGGCATCACCATTTTGCGTGATGGCGTGACGATCGATGAGCGACCGATCAATACAATTAGCAAGCTCGAATTAGTGGCAAAGATGCTTGGCAAAGATCTGGGTAGTGTACAAAAGAGTGGTCAGACCAACTTCGATGCTAGCCGCCATCATGTCGAGAAAAAAGAGGTTCTTGCTGCGGAAGGCCTCCGTGAAGGTGTCAGGTTACGCAATGCCAGCGTCAAAGTGCATGCTGGTGAGATTGTTGGCCTGGCTGGATTACTTGGTTCTGGTCGTAGCGAAGTCGCACGTGCCATTTTTGGAGCTGATACTATTACGGGCGGAAAAATTTCGATTGATGGCAACGAAGTTCATTTCCACGGACCCGAAGATGCCATTCGTGCAGGCCTCGGTTTTTGTTCGGAGGACCGCAAAGTTGATGGCATTATTCCAGATCTCTCCGTACGCGAAAATCTCACGCTGGCTGCTCTCCCTACGCTGACACGTTCAGGCATTGTTGATCGTAAGAAGCAAGAACAGATCGTTGATCGTTTTATTGAGCGCTTAGGCATTAAAACCGCTGGACCTGATCAAAAGATCCGTGAACTATCTGGTGGTAATCAACAAAAAGTCTTACTGGCACGCTGGATGTGTTTGAATCCGCGCTTATTATTGCTTGATGAGCCAACGCGTGGGATTGATGTTGGAGCCAAAGGTGAGATACAGAAACTCATCGAGGAACTGGCGGAATTTGGTATGGGTGTGTTATTGATCTCCTCCGAGCTTGAAGAGATTATCGAAGGAAGCGACCACGTGGTGGTACTCCATGATGGTACAACCGTGGCCGAACTTTTGCGTGCCGATATAAGCCAGGATGCCATCCTGACCGCTATGGCGCATAGTGAGGCGGATTCTGGCACAGGAGAAGCCTTATGATACGATTAGAGCAGCGTTTGACTGCGCTCAAAGTGCCCCACAATATGCGTACTATCGGACAGGATTATGGAGCATTGATTGCGCTCGTCGTGCTTATTATCTTCAATCTGTTGTTTACGACTCAATTCAGCTCGGTGATTGCGATCACGAACCTGCTGGTGCATGTGACCCCGACGCTGATTCTGGGCGTAGGGATGACCCTGGTGATTGCCACGGGTGGTATAGACATCTCTGTTGGCTCGGTCATGGGCCTGACTGGAATACTTACCTATCTGATTTTTAGCGGAAAATTGTTTGGTATTCATAATATTGTGCTGGGCACTCTTGTTGCGATACCGATTGCACTGGCGGTTGCGGCTCTTATTGGGGCATTCAATGGGTTGCTGGTCACCCGCTTCAAAGTGCAGCCCATTGTTGCTACGCTGATTACCCTGATTACGATACGAGGCGTGGCAGAAGTCACTGTAAACGGGTTCCAATTCGCATTTTTAAGTGCTCCTATCGTAAGCTGGCTGAGTGGTAATCTGTTTGGATTTTTGCCCAGGCAGGTCATCCTTATGGCGGTCATCGTCGCTATTTTTGTCTGGCTGATGCGTGCTACATCCTTTAGCCGTTATTTGCTAGCGGCTGGTGGAAATCAATCGGCGGCTCGTCTGGCTGGTGTGCCTGTGAATCGTATCCTGATCATCGTGTATACGATCAGTGGATTGCTGGCAGGAGTTGCGGGCCTGGCGTTTATCGCATTTGACTCAGCGGCCAATCCCGTGACCGATGGAGTGGGTATGGAACTTGATGCGATTGCAGCGGTAGCCGTTGGAGGCACTCCATTAACAGGTGGGCGTGCGACTATTCTTGGCACAGTGATTGGTGCTATCTTCATTCAGCTTATCCGTCAGACCCTGGTAGCACGTAATGTGCCAGATGATATTGCCAGCGTCATTATCGGAGCGCTCATTATCCTGGCGGTCTTCGTCCAGCGGCAGCGCAAAGCCTGATGATGAGAACTGTGTGCCGCGATGCAGATGGGCACCGTTTAGGAGTATGGAGGCAGTATGTCAACAGTTTCGCCACAGCCAGAGACCAGTGCTCCGGCAGAGTCGACCAGAGCGACGACTCGTGTGGAGCAGATCAGGGCACGCCTGCCCTGGCTCAGTGATATAGCGCGGCAGCAAGGTGCGCTGATTGCTCTTATCATCGTCGTCGTTTTCAGTTTTATTCGGTATGACAATTTCGATGCAATTACTATCAACAGCGTCCTGAGTTTCAATGCACAATTTGGTCTTATTGCCCTGGGTATGACATTTGTGATTATGACGGGTGGTATTGATCTTTCGGTCGGTGGTATTGCGGCGCTTGCCAGTGTTGTTGCAGCACTCACCAGTTCGCATGGATTCTTCTATGCGCTGACGGCAGCAATCATTACGGGTGCGGTGGTAGGTATGGTTAATGGGTTTGTGGTCGCCTGGATGCGTATACCACCATTTATCACTACACTTGCGACTCTTTATATTGTGCGTGGCATCGCTTTACGACTTATTAATGATGCTGCCAGTATCAATCTCGATCAAAAGAGTGATTTTAATACAGTTGCGGCAACAACCATTGGGAATTTTAATCCAGCGTTGCCTTTTACCATCCCGCTCTTGATTATAGCCTTTCTCATTGGCATATTGGTGCTGCGTTATACACGCTTTGGCCGCAATGTGCTGGCTGTCGGTGGCAATTCTGAAGCGGCACAACTGATGGGACTGCCTGTCAAAAGGACGCTCTTCCTGGTCTATACACTGAGTGGGGCACTGACAGGTCTTGTTGGTGTGCTCTTAGCCATTAATCTGAATGGTGGTTCGGCAACCGAAGGTGTGGGCTGGGAGTTGATTGCCATTGCGGCAGTTGTGGTGGGCGGCACGCTACTGACTGGTGGCGTCGGCTCGGTTTTTGGGACGTTTGTCGGAGTGCTCTTGCTTGGTATGATTGTTGAGATGCTCCAGCTTGAGAATAACTATACAATCGACCATGGTGGTGGTGGACTCAATCTCAACTCATTCTGGCAAAACGTGATTCGTGGTATCTTCTTGCTTGTTGTGGTTCTTTTGCAAAGCCGTCTGCAGCGGCAACGCATTAAGCAGCGCACGTAACATGTAATTTTAAGAATTGCAGCCAGAACGGATGGCATCTGGGAGGCGGTCGACATGCTAGAGTATACAAATGCCCTTGCGCGAGCTTGTTCACCTACATGCTTTTCTGAGTAAGATCCAAATCTCGTGTCGACAAATGATCTGGTTGTAAGCGTGTAGGTGTGGTTGACTTGCAGAAGTGATCGTCAGGTTACACTCACTGGTTCCACAACCGGTGAGTGTAACCTGACGATCACTTCTATTGCGGGATGGAGACGTTCCCATGCCTCTCTCACGGTTTGATCGTTTGCAAATAATTGTTCGGTACATCATGCTGTGTTCTATTTATTAGAATATGGTTCTTATAGATTGTGTGAATGACTACAGACGCTCATCTGAACGAGGAAATGGACAAAAGAGCGGGGAGATATGGTATCATCAAAAACGAGCCAAACTCTTTTGACTGACTAAGTTCTAACTAGATAAGGATACTGCAACTCATTATGATGAAGAGATTACGTGGTCGTAACTTGAAACATCCAGGTTGCCTCGTTGGTGTGACACTTGGAGTAATTCTTGGGATTATCATTGCGGGTGTTATGGCATCCGTCTATAATGTTCCGCTCAATACCATTCTATGGACCTGGCTGGCGATCATTCTCTTTTTGGGTGCTCTGGGTTGGATTATTGGGAGTCGCCTCTCGTCACGTTTCCCGGCAGAAGAGATGCTACCAACTACCTCTGATGATGTGAGCAGTGCTTCACCCTCGCAAAGTGATGAAATCAATATAACCCACCAATAAATTCGCACTTTGCGTAAAATTGTGTTATAGTGTGCCTTACCCTGATGATTATTCAATCAAGATATCGCCAGGGAAGGAGCAGCGTGGCTTCTGAGCGATGATGCGTGATCTTGTGGATGCCGTATCGCCGTGGCTGCTTCGTGAGCATTGTCCACTAGATACGAAAATCCCCTTGTGTGCTGTCTTTTGTTTTGCGTGTAGAAATAGGTGCACTGTCAGCACAACTGAGGAGGATACCTCATGGCGACTAACGAATTTTCTCGACCCGTCTCCGTCGATTTTGCTCCCCGTGGTAGTTTGTGCGAATGGTGTGGGAATCCAGCTGAGCGGCAATTAACCGCTGTTGGTGGAAGCTTTCATAATGAAACTGGGGTATTCTGTCGCCCGTGTGGCGAGAAGTTCTCACAGACCGTTGCGAATGCCTCGATCACTGCATCAACTCAGATTAAGGTTCGTCCATAGGATAGCCATTAACAACAATTCCTGATTGAAAAAAGGGTGTCCGTGAGGGCACCCTTCTGCTATTAAGTTTTAAGCGTATTGTTTCATGTATTGCGTGATATCGAATGGTTTTGCTTGCTGAACCAGTTGTTGGGCGGCCTGATCCATCGTCGGGCGTTCTTCCTGGAAGAAGAGGCCTGTGTACTGTTTCTCCGTCTCCATTGCCAGTGCAACGGCCTGACCACGATTATGAATGTCATGATCGGCGGGCAAGGGTGTTACAGCGGCATCCCAGGCGTCGAAGGTGTGGTAAAACGTTGGACATGGGCTGAGGACATGGATAAAGGAGAAGCCTTTATGGAGCATGCCTTGCTCTATAAGAGCCGCCAGATCTTTCGGTTTGGCAGAATAACCGCGTGCGACGAAACTGACGTTCAACGAGAGCACGGTCGCAACGGGATTGAACTGCGATGCCAGTAGACCATAGGGTGTTGATTTGGTGACGTGACCTTGCGGTGAGGTTGGAGACGTCTGCCCCTTCGTCAATCCGTAGATCTCGTTATCCATCACAATCACGGTGATATCGATGTTACGTAAGGCGGCATGGACGAGATGGCCTGCGCCAATGCTAAAGAAGTCGCCATCGCCACCTACAGCCACTACAGAGAGATCAGGGCGTGCCATTTTTAATCCCTGGGCAACCGGTAGAGCGCGTCCGTGTACCGTATGAAAGCCGAAAGTTTTCATAAAGTGTGGGAAGCGGCTGGAACAACCAATACCGGATACCACCACCGTCTGGTCTGGTGACATCTTGAGGCCGGCCATACCCCGATAGGCGGCGTTCAGTACACCAAAGTCGCCGCAACCGGGACACCATGTCGGCTTGACCTCACTTTTATAGTCTTTAGGTGTGGGATTGATGATTGTCTGCGTCATGGATTAGCTGACCTCCTCGATTGCCCGTAGTATCTCACCCGCAGTGAATGGGATACCACCGAATTTATTGACACGAATAGCTTGCAGCCCGTATTTCGCGCCTAACAGATTGGCGAGCTGCCCCGAGTAGTTACATTCTGGCACAATCACTTTCTGGACCGAACGAATAAAATCACGAATGGTGCGATCAGGCAAAGGTGAAAGGATTTTGGGGTGCAGAGATGCAACCTTGTAGCCTTTTGTGCGTGCGCGGTCGACCGCCTCCTGGATAGCCCCCTCGGTTGATCCCCAACCAATGATACCAATCGTGGCGTCCTCATCTCCATAACGCTCGGGTGTAGGTAGTTCTTCTGCCGCCGTATCAAGTTTACGGAAGCGTTTCTCCATCATCGCGATATGATCTTCTGGCTCATAATCCGGGTGACCATGCTCATCATGCTCCAGGCCGGTCGCAATATAAGGAATAGCATCTGCACCAGGTGTGCTGGTGGGCGAGATACCACTGGCGGTGTAGGCATAACGTGAGTAGCTTCCAGCACCAACGAGAACTTTCTCGTTGTCACTGTCTGCGTTGTCACTCTGGGGAGTATGCGTAACGCGGCTTTCCACCTGGACTGGTTGGAAAACGTGCGCATCAACGCTCTCCACACGAGCTGTTAGCGATTGATCAGTGAGGAAGAGAACGGGCATCTGGTAGCGTTCGGCCATCTGAAAGGCCAGAATAATGAGATCATAGCAGTCGGCAACACTGGCAGGAGCTACGATCATACGTGGAGCATCGCCATGTCCAGCATGCAGTGCAAAGCTCAGATCGGATTGTTCCATTTTCGTAGGCATACCAGTGCTCGGACCGGCGCGTTGTGCATCTACAATCACCGCTGGAAGTTCTGCCATTGAAGAGAGACCAATCAGTTCGGTCATCAAGGAGAAGCCAGGGCCAGAGGTTGCAGTCATCGCCCGTTTACCACCATACGATGCGCCAAGCACAGCCGCCAGGGCCGCCATCTCATCTTCTGCCTGTAAGAATGTGCCGCCGACCCGTGGAAGTTCTTTGGCTAAGCCTTCCATGATATCGCTGGCTGGAGTAATGGGATAGCCGGCGAAGAAGCGGCATTGTGCTGCCAGAGCGCCAGCGACAACAGCTTGATTGCCATTGAGCACAACGCGATCGGCTTTTACGACTGGACCCAGAGTGTAAGAATCTTGTTTAGATAAGTTCTCTGTGACATATTTTTTAGCAATTTCCAGGGCCAGTAAGTTCTTCTCCATCAATGTGGAATTGGCTTTACGAGACCTGGAGAGTTTGGATTGCACTACCTGGACAATAGCTTCCATGGGGGGTCCAAACAGACCAGAGATAGCACCGAGCATGACCATGTTTTTAGTCTGAAAGAGTTGGACCTCTTTGCGAGCAATCTCGTTAAAAGGAATGGCGTAGGTAATGCAATCGCCACTATCAGGTGTGAAATCGGACGGATCATAGATGAGCACGCCCCCATGTCGTAACTCGCCGATGTTGCGATCATATGCCTCTTTATTCAGGCAGATGAGCACATCTGCGTAGTCACCCATCGATTTCACCGGGCGATCACTGATGCGAACCTGGAACATACAGGGTCCACCGAGAATCTCGGCTGGAAATGTTCTAAAGGTGTAGACGTGGTAGCCCCAGCGTGCGGCTGCCAGAGCGAGAATATCGCCGCCAGAGATCGTGCCTTCACCTGATTCGCCACCAATCCTGATTGTTAATTCATTCTCCATTGAATGCTCCCTCAAAAAAAGTTAAGACCGCGCCATGCATTCGGAACGGCGCGGTTCTGTAGAAGCGAGGCTTACGGAATGGTGATTTTTTATCACAAGGAGCACCTGGATACATCCCTTCACAAAACCTGAAAAGATGTGTATAAAACGAACTTTTATTTTTAAACCACTGCTTAGAAGCCATGAAATGTCGGAAGCCTGCTCTTGTTCTCATTCGTTTTTATTGCCCTTGTGCACCCCTTCACTTCAACCACTTTCTGTCAAACGGAAAGAGTTGAACAGAACCTTATCGGTAACTGTATGCTATTATAACATACATTTGTGGAATTCGTGCCCAGAGATAGCGTGTTCTTGCCTTTATGAAAAAAACGCCGGGCGAGAAAAAATCTTTATACCCTCTTCACAAGAGGAGGGGGACGTGTTATAATGCGTCGCGTGAGGACGGGCCCATAGCTCAGCGGTTAGAGCTGCCGGCTCATAAAAAAATTGCGCCCATGCGCTTTTTCACATCAAGCCTACGGAGGTAGGTGGCACTAAGGTCAAGGTGTCTAAAGCAGGGTCTTACCCGGCGGGGAAACCCAAAAGGGGACAATAGCATGACCTGTAAAAGTCTGATCACGTTGGAGTCTAAATGCTAACTTGCTCAGGCAGCTACGCTGTATATGGTTAAGGCTGGATTGCTTGAATCCCAGTCTGCGCTGCTAATTCGGTAGCCTGAAAGATGGATGTACCGAGCATAGGATTAGTGAGTATGGTTATGAGGCTCACTAAAGGCCTTTCCTATAGCAATGCTCAGTGATGGGCAGGCGGGACGAATGGGGAACCTGTGTACAGACGTGATGTGGAAGAGAACCTGGGGATCACCTAAAAAGCGCAAGCTTCATGGTGACGGAGCATCCATAGTACTCAAATGATCGAGGTAATGCTCGATACACGGGGAAGGGATGCAGGGGAAAAAGCAAGTCTTAGCATCTGTACTATATCATAAGGTATAGTTGCATGAGAAAAGAATGCTTGCCCCGGAGAGCCGTGTGCATTGAAAGGTGCATGCACGGTTCGGGAAGGGGAGAACCAGAAATGTGCAGGTAGAATACGCCTGATGATATTTCTGTCTATCTACTTCGCCTGGTAGGTCGCTGGTTCGATCCCAGCTGGGCCCATGTTTGAAGCTCCACCGCTTTACGGTGGAGCTTCATTTTTTATCAAGGAGAATTGATCATGAGTGCACAGGTATCCCCCTTCGAGCCTCTTCTCAAAGAGAGTTACGCCAGTCTAACCACCTTTCGCAAAAATGGCGACGCCGTTCCAACACCCATGTGGTTTGCTGAGAGCGATGGAATTATTTATATCTATACAGGCGCAACCTCTGGCAAGGTGAAGCGCATCCGCAACTCTGGCCGGGTGACACTGGCTCCCTGTACCGCCAATGGAAAAGTAACAGGCACAGTTATTGAGGGCAAAGCAAGGATCATAAGCGATCAACAGGAGATTGTGTTGGCTGATGCCGCTTTAGCAAAGAAATATGGTATCCAGCGCCGTTTACTCTACTTATTTCGAAGTGTTGCGGGTATCTTCCGGCGAGGGGCCGATGGAGTGTATCTGGCAATAGAAGCGTAGGCAAGCAATCTGGCCCCTACAGCATTAAGTGTATAAATATTGGTGTTATGCCGTGATTGTGCCATCCCCATTCACATAAATCGTCACTGCTGAAAGAGGGCCGTTGTTCGGTCCTGAGATAGGATTGGCATTGTTGGCGGGATCAAAGACCGCTCCGTGGGCCGGGCACAGAAGGTGATGGCTTCCCCCATCGTAGTAAACCTGAACGCCTTGATGGGTGCAGGATCTACTATAGGCGACGAAGTTCCCATTGGGCAGGTGGACGAGAATACTGCTATTGCCATTTGATGGGTTAGAGAAGTTCTGAGAGCTATTGGTGCCCATACTTGTAGAACCAATGACTGTTCCTGTATGTTGCGGCGGTGGTTGTGTGGGAGCCGGTGGTTGTGTGGGAGCCGGTTGTGGCGTCGCGGTAGGAGCAGTGTTAGTCGTAGCTGTGGGTGCCTGCCGGGGTTGAGCCGTAGGAGCAGGTTTTTTAGGCTTAGCCGTGGGAGCCGCAGTAGGTTTTGCGACTGATGTAGGGGCCGCAGTAGTTTTTGCAGTAGGAGCCAGAATTTGTGATTGCGTACTGGCTGTTTGTGTTTGACCAGGGTTGTTATGCAAGAGGTGCGCAAGTGCGATCGTGCCACCGCCAAAGCCAACGATAGCTACGGCACTGCCAGCAGTAAGCAGGGCGACAACCTTGCGGCGATCTTGCTTGTGCTTTGCTAATTTTTGTGTGGTATTTAATGCCGCTCTGGTCACTTTTGGATGGGCCACTGTCTGCGTGGGGGAGACATTGGTCCACCAGACGAAGGGATCAAAATCGGAAGCTTCACTCTTTTGAGGCGTTGGCATGCTGCTGAGAGGTAATGTGAGCTTTGGATAGATGGAGGAGGCTAAAAATTTTCCGCTATCATCCCCAAATGACGGGATGGTGACGGGCCCATTTGTACTTGTGGCATGCTCAGTCAGTGTCTGCTCAAATGCACGTGTAAGCTCTCCAGCAGATTGGAAGCGTTGTTCTGGATAGAGCGCAAGAGCTTTCTGGAGTACTACATCGATACTGGCTGGAAGTGCTGAGTTCAGTGCAGCAAGGCTGGGGATGGATTGCCGGGCATGTTGTTGCGAGACCTCAAAAGGGGTTTCTCCGTTGAATGGGAGATGACCACTGACGAGCTCAAAGAGAAGGATGCCAAGCGCATAAATATCAACGCGAGCATCAAGTGGTGCATTGTGCCCAAGAGCTGCCGCTACAATTTCTGGAGCCATACGGGCAGGTGTGCCAGCAAAAATTTCAGCATTATTTATGGACGAGAGATTGGAACGACTATCCTGTTCAAGAAGTAGTTGGGCCAGGACATGCATAAAGCCAAAACCCGCAATTTGTATCGTTTCCTCGCTGCTTTGCACAATATTGGCGGCGCTGAGAGAGCCATGCAAAATGCCATTGTGGTGTGCATAGTCGAGTCCGGCGGCTACCTGGCGCAACACACGTAACACAGCCTTCACGCTAAAATGTCCCTGTGACCGCAGGATCTGGGCAAGCGAACTTCCAGGTACAAAAGGCGTAATCAGGTAGGGATAACCGTTACATTCACCATAATCATAGATGGGAATGATGGCTGGCTGCTTGAGTTGCGTGAGAGCTGTTCCTTCTTGCATGAAGCGTGCCAGGAAGTGGGTATGGGCCTGTTCGGAAGAAGTTGTGGGTAGAGAAAATATGGTGAGCATGACGCGTTGCCCTGAAATGGAATGGGCTTTATAGAAGTGACTGAGCGATCCTTGTCCCAGTAAACGGTCTATGTGATAGTTCCCTGCATCCTTACCTGTAAGCTGATGGTTCTCAACGGCTTGCATTTCCTGCCTCCAGATAGCCTTGATGGGTGCGTTTAATCTATTTTTAATGTGTATACATTAAAACAATTATTGATTGAGAGTGTATATTTTATGGAATGGCTCGTCAATAAAAGAAAGAAGTTGTAGGACTTCAGGATGGATGGGTGGGAGAATGGTCATAGAGCAGGACTAAATTCTCTTTTCATTCCTCTCTCATGTTGAGTGTTTACAATGTAGGACGGATGATGTGCTATTGTTATAGCAAGGGTGAGATCCACAAATCTGTAGGGTGGAACTGATCATCAATATTTCTCCAATGTAGCTGAGGAGGGAAGGAAGAGAGTGGACAAGCATTCGTCTTATCTTATTATTGGCAATGGGATTGCGGGTGTAACGGCGGCTGAAAAGCTACGAGCAGCGGATGCGAATTGTGCTATTACTATTGTTGCCGATGAATTTTTCCCTGTTTACTATCGACCTGCTCTAAAAGATTATCTCGCGGGTCGACTTACTGAAGAGAGACTGTGGGCACGTCCATCTACCTTCTACCAGCAGCAGCGGGTGCGTTTTGTGCCGGGTCGTGTGGTGAGCATTCAGACAAGGCAGCAGTATGTGCAGTTGCATAATGGGCAGCATATCCCCTATGATAAACTCCTGCTCGCACATGGAGCGCGTGCCCGGCAGCTTCTGTGCCCTGGACATGATCTCGCAGGAGTCCTGACTCTGCGCAACGTGCCGGATTATCAGCAACTTCTCCTGCGTTTGACGGATGCAAAGCGGATCGTAGTGTGTGGAAGTGGTACATTGGCGTTAGAGAGCGCCGAGGCATTGCGCCATCTTGGCTATGAAGTCGTCCATCTGCTGCGCTATAGCACTATCTGGCCGGAAGTGCTTGACGCCACAGCCTCCGACCTTGTTTTACAGGAAGAGCGCCGTGATGGCATCGATGTGCGTGCAGAGGAAGAGATAGCGCAACTTATTGGCACTGATGGTCAGGTGAGAGAGGTTATTACAACACGTGGAACGCATATTTCCTGTGATCTGGTGCTGATCGCTATTGGTATTGAGCCACATATCGATTTTGTACGAGCAAGCGGTATTGCTTGTGGGCGTGGCATTCAGGTTGATGAGGCAATGCGTACGAACGTCCCTGGTATCTATGCGGCAGGCGATGTCGTTGAGACGAAAGATGTAGTGACAGGCAAAACGCGGGTGCCTGGTCAGTGGTATCCAGCGATTCAACAGGCGCAGATTGCTGCAAAGGGTATGCTGGAAAGAGAAATAGTCAGAAGAGAGAAGCCAGCGAAAGATACGTTCTACAACGCCACATTTCTGTATGGATTAGATTTTGTTTCTATCGGGCAAACCACGGTGCCGCAAGAAGTTGGTTACTATGAACTGGTCGCAGAGCCACAACCGCGTGCGTATCGCAAAGTAGTTTTTCAGCAGGGTATTCCCACTGGCATCCTCTTCTTAGGAAAGACCGAACATGCCTTTGCTTATAAGCGAGCAATCGATCACCGCGTTAACCTCAATTCTGTCATCAATTCCCTCTTCGCGGATGGCTTCGATCTTGCGAATTGGCTTGATGAGCAGCATGTCCCGGCAGCCAGTATAGATGAAACTGGTGCAGTACAGGGAACGCAAGCAGCGCTACAGAGTCCAGCAGGCGAATGTGCTGTGCTTGTGCCAGTGCCACATCGTCGTGTAACCGTCATGTTGGAAGAGAGACCACTGCAGCCAGCCATAGAGAACGCCGTTTTTTTGATAGGACGCCAGCAAGATGCCGCTCTTTTTGTCGATCATAAATCTGTCTCACGCCAGCATGCAGAGATTACCTATGCGCATGGGCTGTATATACTGCGTGATCTGGGCAGTTTCAATGGTACGTTTGTTAATAAGAACAGACTTGCGTCCGGAGCTGTACACGTATTAAAGCAGGATGACTTGATCCGCTGCGGCGATGTGCGGATGCGTTTCCAGGCACCTGAAGTGGCAACGCGAGATAACGAGTTTGCCAGGGCGAAAGAAATGCCCGTTGCGGGAGGTGGACATCGCAGCGATATGCGCATCCTTAGCGAGAAACGCGTGCAATTCGAGATCGATATGTGTATTGGTTGTGATCGCTGTATGGCTGCATGCCCGATCCCCCTTTCGGCTCAGGTGAGCATTTCCGACCTCAATCAGGCGACCATCTCGTCAGAAGTGGCACCGCATGTTGCGCGTTTTACAGATGAATGTATTCTCTGCGGCTCATGTGTTCCTGTTTGTCCGGTTGATAACCATCGTGACCTGCTGATGGTTTCGCTCAAACAGCGTTTTGGCTCTTCCTGGGAGGGTCCAATTGATGAAATGCTGCTCCAACAGGCGTTGCCGCAAGGAATATCAGTGCCTTTGTTGAGCAAGCTTTTGCGTTCACAAAGAATTTTGCGTGATCCACAGCAGGTTCCGACATCGTACTTGCTGCACCTTGCGCAGGCTTCCCAATTCTTGCAGATAGATCCAGGGACAACTGTGTGGAGGCAAGGAGAATATGGACGCAACCTGTATATGATCCTTGCTGGCACATTGGTGCTTTCGGCAAATGATGTGAACGAGAAGGAGATTCCACTTGCCATTCTGAATGTGGGCGAGTTGATTGGCGAGTATGGCATGCTGACCGGGCAGCCATATAATACCACTGCACGAGCGCAGACAGCCGCACTGGTTTTGCAGATTCCTGAGCAGGTGATGCAGCGTTTAATGGAACTGGTGCCAGCAATCAAGAACTTTTTTACAGGACTGCACGCTGACCATTTCCTGGCATCTGTCCTGAAACGTATGGCCCTGTTCCAGGGGGTTGCCGACGATATGTTGCAGTATCTTATTAGCCAGGCTCAGATAACGTTATACGATCGCAATGCGCGTCTGTTCTCCGAAGGGGAGCAGGAACGCCCGGCACGCGAGACGGTGCATATTCTGCTCGAAGGCATAGTCAAAGTGGCGCGACAAAAAGCGTTATCCGGCACATCTGAGGTCAGCGAACGTATTATTGCCTATCGGCAGAGTGGCGATTATTTTGCAGGCGGCCTTGATCTACTGGGAGATAGCCGTGCAGTCACCGCGACAGCTATCAATCGCACGCATGTGGCGGAGATACCATATCTGGCAATCCAGTTTCTTTTTCAACGTTATCCCGAAGTCGAACAGCGTTTTCGCTTACGCCTGCAAGAATATATGGCTAGTAATTTTTCCATGCAGACGGGCGCGATTCCTACGATTACCATTTCTTCACCGACAGCGGTGGATGCGATGCTCAAGGAGAATTTTCATGCCCTGGTAGATGACGGTGTTGTTGAGGGGACCGAAGTGCTTGTCATCGATCTGGATACCTGCATTCATTGCAGTGAGTGCGAGGAGGCATGTGCGCGTCGCCATGGGCGTTCGCGTATGAATCGTAAAGGGGTTGTGCTCAATAATCTCACGGTTGTGACTGCCTGCCGCCAATGCCAGGACCCCGTCTGTATGTTATGTAGCCGTGCTGGTATAGCACGGCTGCCCAATGGGGAAGTGTACATAACGGATAGTTGTATTGGTTGCGGCATCTGTGCGGAACGTTGTCCCTATGATGCCATCGCTATTGTGGATGTTGAGGATGAAGTTGAAAGTGAAGCGCTTTCTGGCTGGCAGCGTTTTAGTGAGATCCTTCATAAGGGTATCATCACAGAACGGCGACGGCGCAAATTGCCGGTGCTCAATGGGCTGGCAGCGTCATCTGGAAAAGGCAGTCGTTACACCGGGACCCCTTGAGAGGCCGCAACAGTATGCAGGGTATGAAGAGATGCGCAAAAAAGTGGCGATCAAGTGTGATCTGTGTGCGGGCTATAACGATCAGGCGTGTGTGCAGGCGTGTCCAGTTGGTGCGGCGTTTCGTGTGCGCCCATCCGTCTTTTTTGGAACGACCGAAGAGATTCTAAGGCGCTAAAGGAGTTTTCGCAATGGCCCTGGTGGAAAATGCTCCAATTTCTCAGCGGTCGCGTCGGCGTATCTGGAAAAGGCCGAGGACGCGAGCGAAATGGTACTGGCTGATCTTTTCTCTGCTGCTGTATGGTGGCGTCTCTTTCTGGTATTATAGTGCGCTCAAAACAGATCCGTATCCATATCCAGCCACTTCACCTTTCTGGATTTTTGGAGTTATCGCCTTTAGCCTGGTCGTACTGGTTGCTGCCTACTCACTACGGCGGCGTTTTATACGTGTCTTACCGGGTCGTGTGGAGGGATGGCTCTGGCTACATACGTGGCTTGGTATTATCAGTATTTTGATTGCATTTCAGCACGAAGCCTATCTCGACTTTTTTGGCAATTTTCGTTTCACGTTCTCTAATTTAACGCGTTCGGGCCTTGGTGTGACGGCGCTGTATGGGTTGATTTTGCTTGTAGTGAGTGGTATTATCGGGCGTCTTTTGGATGTGTGGCAGGCGCGGGTGATTTCGCATGAAGCGAGCAAAAATGGGGTAGGTATTATACAATCGGTCGAGGAGCGTCTCCAGGAGCAGAATTTGCTCTTAGAGCGTCTTAGTGCGGGCAAATCGTTGGCTTTTAAACAGTTCTGTACCAGGGTCCTCGATAGTCGAAGGGTGCCGCCACTTCCCGCTCAATCTGAGTTTGCGCCCCAGGAATTGGAAGATTTGCAGCGTTTTTATGGAGTGCTCGCATTGCGTATCCGCTTGAAGCGTTCGTTGCAACGCCAGCGTCGAGCGCATTTTATTATTCGGGGCTGGCGTTTCATGCATATTTCGCTTGCCTGTGTGGCTTTACTCTTTATTAGTATCCATAGTTTGTTTGAGATAGGTAAAATGCTATTGCAGTTTTTCCTGCACCATTAAATTTTTATCGTTTTCTTGATTGCTCTCCTTTAGTACTTGTTCATTGAGAAGATCAGCATGTATGTGATGTAGTTTCTGTTCTATGTTATGTACTTTGACCATGATCATGCTCATTTCCATCTCCGCTTTTACATCGACCTGGTAGTCCAGATCTGCTTTGATGCGATCTTTTGCGGCCTGACAATTCTGGCTGATGAGGACAAAGATAGAGAGGAAGATGGCTTCAAGAGAGACCGCCATGGTAAGGAATTGAAATGGGTAGGGATCACGGAAGATTTGAGGGTTGACGACGTTGGTTATGATCCAGATGACGAAGACTGTCAGGTTGATAAAGAGGAAAGGCATAGAGCCGCTAAAATCGGCGATGACATCAGCGATGCGTTGTGCAATAGAGAGAGTTTGATCATGGGTATCGTTAGGATTGCGGCTGATACGGGTACGTAAGATATCGTCTGTATGTTTGATGCGCTCTCCCAGTTCTGTCAGTACGTCGATGGCTGCATCTGGTCGCCGACGCAAGAAATCGAAGAATTCTTCGCGGCTTAGTTCGAGCGTGACCACCTGTTCACTAGAGGTAGCTGTGGCCGAGCGTGTCTCTCCTGAGAGCATAGAGAGTTCTCCGAAGAATTTGCCTGGGCCGAGGTTGTCCAGAATCACTTTTTTGCCATCGGTGTCATTGAGCCAGATTTCTACTTCACCCTGCTCAATGATCTGGAATGTTGCGCCTTGATCACCTTCCTTCATGCAGATCTGGCCTGGTTGATAGACACGCTCCGTCATAATCGAGCGCAGTTCACTAATCTCATCTTTGTCCATATTGGAGAAGAGTGGTATTTCGGCGAGGAGTTGTGGTGTAATAGTTGTGTCCATAATATGTCATCCTTTTTTTTGCTGAGTGTCAGCACGTATTTTCAGCATGCTCTGTTGGAAGACAGTATAGTTGAAGTTAAATAGATACGCAAGAGAATCGTAGTATTCTGTTGGGCTTTCCGATTCTAGAGCGGACGGGCTTATTCCACTCCGTTGCATTGCGCCCCTACCCTTTCATGTATGAGATGCAAACGAACATAAAAACAAAGTAATACAATAGTAGAGGCGCAATGCAACGGAGTGGAATAAGCCCATCCGCTCACCATCTAAAACTACGCATCTGGTCCTTTCACCTCTCTACGTAGGCGCTCAATATCGGGCTTGGGGGCATTGCGCATACGATATCCTGTCAGGTGGTGGATGCGCCGCAGTTCTGCGATCAATACATCAGTATTGAGACGATATTCTTTCGTGGGTGGTGGGCCGAGATTATCAACGGCGGCGTCATCGCCCAGCAGTAGATTGATGCAGGTTGCGACGCCGTTTGCCATGGCGTCCAGGTCATAGCCGCCTTCCTGTACCATGACCAGGCGTCCATTGCAGAGGAAGTTGGCCTCGTCGATGATGATCTGTGTCAACTTTGCAAAACCCGCTGTGGAGAGATACATGTCCCCGATCGGATCTTTCCAGTGTGCGTCGAAGCCTGCGGAAACGAGAATCAACTGTGGATCAAAGCGATCTGCGGCGGGTGCCATAATCTGGCGGAACACGGCTTCGTAGGTGTCGAAGGCGGTCTGCGCGGGTAGTGGAACGTTAATTGTCGTGCCCACACCTGCTCCTTCACCAAGTTCGTCTGAGAGGCCGGTGCCGGGATAAAAGGGTGCCTGATGCGTGGAGAAGTAGAGCACGCGCGGATCATCGTAGAACATATCTTGCGTGCCATTGCCATGATGCACGTCATAATCAATGATCATTACGCGTTCAAGGCCATAATGATCGAGCGCATAGCGAGCGGCCACGGCGACGTTATTGAAGAGGCAGAAACCCATTGCCTCATCTGGGAGCGCATGATGGCCGGGAGGACGGACCAGGCAATAGGCGTTGTTTACTTCACCTTTCATGATGGCGTCAATGGCGGTAAGTGGTGCGCCTGCAGCCATGCATGCGGCCTCATAAGATTTGGGAGAGATGTAGGTATCGGTGGCGAAAAAATGGGATTTGCTGCCACCGGCCTTTGCCTCGCGTGCAACTTCCTGGCTGAATGCTTCTACCTCATGAATATAGTCTCGATCGTGGACCAGTGCCAGTTCATCTACCGTTGCGGAGCGCGGTGCTAGCTGAACCAGCCCATCGCGTTCCAGCCAGTGTAAGGCTTCCAGGACGAGCATCGCCTTCTGAACACGCTGCGGGCGTTCTGGATGGTGGGCTGGCGTAATATGTTCTAGAAAGATCGGGTCATAAATAAGGCCTGTGGTCATAGTTTGTTCCTGCAATTCTTGGTTGAAAATTTTTGCTCATTCAATTTTGCCCATTCAATATGGAATGTGTGATGGGTATATGGTAGCGTCGGTAATGCCGGGTAGCGGACGGGCTTATAAATCGCGCCCCTACACCATGGATGGGAATGATATTGGTGCACGCACGATCCATCCCATCCATGGTGTAGGGGCGCGATTTATAAGCCCGTTTTATAAACCCGCCTGTTTGACCAGACCTGGAATATCGAAAATCGTGTCGGCCACGGGCACTTTTGCGGCCTGTAGAGCGGCTACTTTGCCCTGAGCGGTTCCGGTATTGCCAGAGATGATCGCGCCAGCATGGCCCATGCGTTTGCCGGCGGGTGCGGTGCGTCCGGAGACGAAGGCGACGACGGGTTTGCTGCATGGTTTTGATATACTCGGCGGCGTCTTCTTCATCGCTGCCACCGATCTCGCCGCACATTACAACTGCTTTGGTCTGGGGATCGTTCTCGAAGAGTTTCAGGTAGTCGGTGAATGTTGAGCCGATGATGGGGTCGCCACCGATACCGATGCAGGTAGATTGACCAAGACCGGCCTCTGTGAGTAGTGCGACGACTTCATAGGTGAGCGTGCCGGAGCGTGAGATGAAGCCAACGGGACCGGGTGTGAAGATCTGGTAAGGGATGATCCCGATCTTGCCCTGTCCAGGCGTACACATACCGGGGCAGTTGGGGCCGATGAGGATCGCATTGTGCTCGTGTACGACCAGCATGGCGCGTGTCATATCAATAACGGGAATGCCTTCGGTGATGCAGACGATGAGTTTGATGCCTACGGTTGCGGCTTCGATGATGGCATCGGCAGCACCACCAGGTGGTACGAAGATGCAACTCGCGTTGGCATCGGTTGCCTCTACAGCCTGCGCGAGGGTGTCGAAAACAGGGACGCCTTCGACGGTCTGGCCGCGCTTGCCGGGTGTGACGCCGCCAACCACATTGGTTCCAGCGGCCTTCATGTTGCGGGTGTGAAATTGTCCTTCGCGTCCGGTGATGCCCTGAACGAGGACGCGTGTGTTCTTATCAAGGAGGATACTCATAGCTTCTGGCCTCGTTCCAATATTGTAATGGCGGCGACGATCTTTTCAGCGCCCTCGCGCATGTCTTTACCCCAGTCAAGTCCGGCGTCTTTGAGGATTGCGCGTCCCTCTTCAGCGCCTGTGCCGGAGAGGCGTACCACGATGGGCATGCCAGCGGGCAACTCGGCCTGCGCCATAATGACGCCACGCGCAACCTCTTCACCACGCGTAATGCCGCCGAAGATGTTGACCAGGATGCCCTTTACCTGTGGATCACGTGCCACAAAGGTCAGTGCTTTATACATGACCTCGGCTTTGGCACCCCCACCGATGTCCAGGAAGTTCGCGGGCTTGCCGCCAGCGCGTGCGACCATATCGAGGGTGGTCATGACCAGTCCAGCTCCATTTCCAATGATGCCAACATCGCCGTCAAGTTTGACATAGGTAAGGCCAGCCTGTTTGGCGTCGTATTCGAGGGGATTGGACTCTTCCGACTCGGCCCAGGTCGCGTACTCTTTCTGGCGGAATAGACCATTGTCATCGATAATAATCTTGGCGTCTGCGGCCTGTACCTGTCCATCGGCGGTCAAGACGAGGGGATTGATCTCGGCGAGGTTGGCGTCGCTCTCGATAAAGGCTTTAGAGAGTGCGCTGAGGATGGCACCGGCGCGACTGATAATCGCACTGGGAAGACCGGCCCGAGCCACGATCTCACGAGCTTCGAATGGGCGCAGGCCCCAGTGCATATCGATGGGGTATTTGATGATCTTCTCCGGCGCGGTCTCTGCGACCTCTTCGATATCGATGCCGCCCTCTTTAGAGATCATTACCACGGGTGCCTGACTTTTGCGGTCAAGGATGATGCCCAGGTAGTATTCTTCTTTAATATCTATTTTGGATACCACCAGGACCTTTTCAACGGTCAGTCCTTTGATGTCCATACCCAGTACGCGTGCGGCGGCCTCGCGTGCCTGTGCGGGCGTATCGCCAAACTGGATACCGCCAGCTTTACCACGTCCTCCGACGTAGACCTGGGCTTTGATGACAACGGGTCCGCCCAGTTCGCGAGCAATCGTTTCGGCCTCTTCTGGCGTGTGAGCTACGCGTCCCGGTTGAATCGGGATACCGTAACGTGCCAGAATATCTTTGGCCTGATATTCATGAATCTTCACTAGAAATACGCTCCTTAGGTTGCATCTGCAACAGTTCTCGGCCCCTCTTTGGGCGCGATGTGAGATTATGTACCTGAAAAGTTGCTAGCACTGAAATGATGAGTGTCAAGGTTATCGCAGGATGTTTGAACGTTGAACAGAGTCCAGATATGTCTTTTCTATGTATCATGTTGCCCAGTGACAATTTTGCGACGTATAGGCAATGCGATTGCGACAAATCCTGGCTATAATTGATCTAAGGAGCGGTAGAGATCTATGTTGCTGTGAGGGAGGATAGTGCTGGAGAAGATCTTCCCAGGGAAAGAATACCTGATCGGATCAGGAATTACAAGTTGGGTTGTGGGTGGGTGAAGCGTGTTCGTGTGTGCTCTAGAGAAGCGTACTGAATTGTGATGGCCGAATTCAGGATCTCTTCGGGTACACGGTATACACCATGGTGGTCTTGCGAGTGAGTTGTAGGAGACGAATATGAACGGTGTAAAGGTTAATAGAGATAAATGGGACATACGGGCGTGGAAATCGAGTCCCTACATTATGGAATGAATTGCGATAATCCAGGAGATAAGATACATGACAAATGTTCACGATATTTTATCACATTCTATACTTGTCTTAATTCTCTCAACAATCGATTTTTTTAGTCTTTTGGGTAGTTATGGCCTGTTACGGTTACTGCACATTTCGGCGAACTGGGTCACCTGGATTATTGGCACTGGCCTGATCGTCGTGAGTACCTTTTATTGCCTGTCGTTGCTGGCACCGATTGGTGTGCCGCCTGACGTTGGTACGAGCAATCTGCTTGGCTTTATCGCATTTCTGATCGCGATTGATTCGTGGAGTCAGTGGGTGACGAGACGTGGCTACCTGGCGCTTAAAAAGCTGCCGCTCTCCTGGTTGACCAGGGGTGTGCGGGAAGCATTTCTTTTCTTGCGCAAGCATCATCAATTTCTGGGTTGGCTGGTTGTGATCACAGCGGTAGCGCATGTTGCGTATTTCTTGCCTATTCTAACTAACATTTCACGCTATGAGGTCATTACAGGTTTTGTGGCGCTGGCATTTCTGGCGGTGGGAACTGGTCTTGGCTGGTGGATCGAGTTGGCGGTTAGGAGGAAGCGAGCGTCTCAGAGATTGCGCCTCCTGCATTTCCTGGTGGCGATTGCCTTTGTGCTGGCATTTATTGTGCACGTGTGAGATATTGTCCCACGGATTGCACGGTGAGATTCTGGTAGGACTCCCTATATTGCCATTTTTTCTTTTGTGGAGAGGAAAGTGTTTTGTGTATGCTTTCGTAGTAAACGATTTCTTGCGAGAGAGTGATATTTTCCCATGCCCTTGACAAACAAGGGATTTCTTTATTATACTGCCTTTTAAGCGCTTAAATTCAAACGGTTAAATGGTATAAAATGGATAGCTTCGCTGTTATGAAGCTAAGTATGGCCCTACCAAAGGAGGTGAGGCTTTTCTTTTGATATCTCTGTCATTCCCACGTTTTATCAGGAACCTTAACTGTTGCGGTTGTGCATGATGTGTGCAACTGAGTTTCTGTGAGAATATCTGATCTGCTTATTGTGAATAGGAAGAGGCCATTTCTAGATAATGGAAAGGACACAAGGACGTGAAACCATTAAAACTATCCTCCCAACAATTACGTGCTCGTAGCTGGAGAACCTTGCTGGTACTCATTGTTGGTGTGGGTCTCATTGTTGGCACGCTGAGCTTTGTTAGTACTTCGACCCAGGCTGCCGGTTCGCGGCCCTGCGACATTTATGCCGCCGCTGGTACTCCATGTGTGGCTGCACACAGCACGGTGCGAGCGCTTTTCGCCTCCTACAATGGGAGGCTTTATCAGGTCCGGCGCTCGTCGGACAAGGCGACGACCAATATCAATACGCTCAGCGCAGGAGGCTACGCCAACGCAGCAGCGCAAGATGCGTTCTGTGCTCATACGACCTGCGTTATCACCATCATCTACGACCAGTCCGGACGTGGTAACCATCTCACTCAGGCACCTGCTGGTGGAGCGGCTGGTGGCCCTGACAATCTGGCGAACGCGAGTGCCTTGCCATTGACGGTTGGTGGTCACCATGTCTACGGCGTCTATATAGCTCCTGGCACCGGATACCGCAACGATCATACCTCGGGCATCGCGACCGGCGACAATGCAGAGGGCGAGTACGCCGTCTTCGATGGTACGCATTACAACAACGGATGCTGCTTCGACTATGGTAATGCCGAAACCAACAATCGTGACACTGGCAACGGGCACATGGAAGCCATTTACTTTGGAAATATCAAAGCATGGGGCTACGGTTCTGGCAACGGCCCCTGGGTCATGGCGGACCTGGAAAACGGTCTGTTTTCCGGAGTCAACGTGCATCTCAACAGTGGTGATCGCAGCATTACGTCTCACTACGTCACCGCGATCGTGAAGGGCAGACCGAATCAATGGGCGATCAAGGCTGGCAATGCGCAATCCGGTGGCCTGACCACGATGTACAATGGAAAGCGTCCCAATGCCTCCGGGTACAACCCTATGCACAAGGAAGGTGCGATTATCCTGGGTATTGGCGGTGATAATAGCAATCGTTCCGCTGGTTCTTTCTTCGAAGGCGCGATGACTTCCGGTTACCCATCGGATGCGGCTGAAAACGCGGTCCAGGCAAACATCGTCTCTATCAAGTATTAATACCTGCGTTATCCTGGTCATCGATGCCGTCATATCGACTGACCAATGAATGTAGCCCTGGAAGCGACCTTCCAGGGCTACAAACTAGTGGGAAGCGGGAAAACGGGCTTAACCGTCAGTATCCGAAGCTGTTGTTGTAGTACTGCCCTTTGAGCCGGGATAGGGAGTATTTGCACCTTTGATGTCGTGCCAGAGGATCTCGTTCAACTGGCCCTCAGAGGTAGCATCGGCATACTTAAAGTCCATTTTAGCTGATGCTTGAGCACCATACGCTGATGCAGGATTGATTTGCGTCGGCGTGTATTTCTCCGGTAGCGCCTTATACTGAAAATGTGAGGAGGAGAACCTTTCATGACAGCCTCTTTGCCGGATCAGGATAGAGTTTTGTTGAAATATATGTAGTATTTCATTGAAATAAATCTGTTTATTTGCTGTTGTATCTATCAACATAGCGATAGATACAACAGCATTTTTCATTTGTGAGTAGAGGTACAAAATAAAATTAATGTAGAAAAATGACTTGATAGAGGTAGATAAAAAGGAGAGGGGAGAAAAAAGGAGAGCGTTGAATAGTAGAGATAGTAAAGAGGGAAAGAAAGCGGCATGTTTCAAGGTGTGGTGTTGTTTGGTGAATTGTTATTTTTGTTGAAATAAAGGTTGACAATGTGATGAAAATATGTTATTTTTCATTGAAATGAAATGATGTTGAAGCGCGGGAGTTTGTGAAGGAGAAACAATTGTGACCAGCTCAGTCACCGTAAAAGATGTGGCGCGTGTGGCCGAGGTATCGGTTGGAACCGTCTCGCGCGTGTTCAACAATCATCAGAATGTTACTGAAGAGATACGGCGGCGTGTACTCAGGGCGGCTTCTGAGTTGGGGTATGCCGGGCCGGGGAGGGGTACGATTGAACGTACGCGCTGGGTATCAGATGGGAAGTCACGTGAGAGCAGTGGTCGCATGCTCAAAGAGATCGGTTTTATTTATTACTCCAGTGTGCATGAGCATGTGGTGACGGGCAATCCATTCTGGTCGCATATTCTCTATGGAGTTGAAGCAGAGACGCGTAAGTCGAATATCAAGGTAACCTATCGGGCAATCGGTGAAATTGCGCATACGCCAGACCTGTTGCTCACAACGCTTTCTGAGATGAAGCTGGGAGGGATTCTGCTGGTTGGGCCGGCTGAGTCCAGTACGATCAGCCTGATCAAAAGTTTAAAGCTTCCTATGGTATTAGTCGACAACTATGTGCCGGGGTTAGCAGTAAATGCGGTTCTGGGCGACAATTTTGAGGGTGCGCGTAGTGCCGTCGATTATTTGATCAGCGAGGGGCATACAACAATTGCCTTTATTGGAGGCACTATTATGCCAGGGCCGCGTCCGATCAATAAAATTTATACCATCGAGCGACGAGCGGCTGGATATCGTACGGCCTTGCTTGATGCAGGACTGCCCATTAATTATGCTTTATATGAGGCGGGCGATCTGACGCTTGAAGGTGGATATGAAGCCTGTAAGCGCCTGTTGAGCCGCTATGCGCAGGTGCCCTTTAGCGCTCTTTTCTGTGCGAATGATGCTACTGCTATTGGAGCTATGAAGGGACTGCGTGAGGCAGGATTACGTGTTCCTGAAGACGTTTCTCTGATAGGTTTTGACGATATCGAGATGGTTGAACATCTAACGCCCCCTTTGACCACGGTGTGTGTGAATAAGGAGGCACTGGGATATATCGCTGTGAAAAGCTTACTTACCCGTGCTACCGATATGGATGCGGTAAGCGTTACCAGTGTGCTTGATGTTGAACTGATCAAGCGCGAATCGGTTATTCCTCATATTTCCTGAAAGGAGGCGTACTGTCAATCTCCTCTGATGGTAGATGTTTTCTGTAAGGTGAATGCGAAAGTAGGATCTGTGTTTACCTGGCCTTATCCCCTGTAATCGATGTTGATGGAATTTGTAGGGGGTGAGATTGATCGCGCTTGCATGGATTGCGATCCTCCTTTTGATGGAGGGAGTGTTCATCATAACTGCATAAAGGTTCGATTGATCATGCCCATAAAAGTGTACTCATTGTTTACTGGTTTAGCAGTGGGGTGTTTTTCTCATACGCCCTTTAGCACGAAGGAGTGGGACCATGTATTTTTCAATGACACGGCGGCGTTTTCTAGCACAGGCAAGCAAGGCAGCCCTGGCAACAAGTGTGGGTGGAACATTGTTGGAAGCCTGTGGAGGTAGTAGTGGTTCATCCTCAAGTACGGTGACCCTGACATACGGTTGGTGGAGCAACGGACCCACAAAAGATAATGCGATGTTGGCGTGGGTCAAGGAATTTGAAAAGGCGAATCCTAAGATCAAGATCAATGCGGAGATCCTGAGCTGGCCCAGCTATTGGACCAAACTGCAAACAACCACTGCTGGTGGCAACGCTTATGACATCATTGGTATGGCGAGCAGCCAGGCAGCTACGTATATGGATGAAGGGGCGATGTATGATCTGAGCACGTTTGCAGGGTATCAGGATGCCATCAAGAACTTGCGGCAGACAGATCTTTCCTTATGTAGTTGGAAAGGCAAACAATACTCGTTGCCGGTTGGCATCTATGTTCCGCTCATAGGCTACAATAAGGACATGCTTAAGCAAGCGGGCGTTCCTTTCCCTGATCCGGTTGTGCCCATGGAGTTCAGTGCATTCAAAACTATGGCGCAGAAGCTTGTAAAGAAGGTGAATGGGAAGTATACCCAGTATGCCATCAATATTAACGATCTGGGTCCCCTCTATGCGGCGTTTACTGCCATGCGTGGTGGACAATTCTACGACAATCCTGTCAACCCTACGAAAGTGCTGGCGAATACCCCGGAGGGTATTCAGGGTCTGGCCGATTATCAAAGCCTTTTCACGGAAAACCTCACACCTCCCTATGCTGAACAGGCTACAGGTGCATGGGGTACGGGCGATACTGATAGCCTCGTGACAGGTAAAATTGCCTTTGCGCGTATGGGTGCATTCGACTTTGCCGATATTATTAGTAAGAATCTGCAAGATAAGATAGGCGCGATGCCGGAGTTCAGTATCAATGGGAAACAGGTGACCATTGGTAACGCCAATAGTTTTGGTGTTTTCAAAGGAAGCAAGAATCCGCAGGAGGCCTGGGAGTTTATCAAGTGGGCGATACAGACGGGGCCGGATACTACCTATGCCAAGCTCAGTGATGTTCCATCTGACATAACGGCATTTAATCAGATGAGTACGTATCTTACTCCCACAGAGTATGTGCCGACGTTAACATCTGCCACCAAAGGTTTCCAGACTGATGCCATGACTCCGCATCTGCAGTATGGAACTGACCTTTTGACTATCCTGACGGACCTTGCCAATGGGAAGTTGACTCCTGCGAAGGCTGCCCAGCAATTGGAGCAGAAAGGGAACGCGGATCTCGCCTGATAAACGCGTGTAATATTGTATGGACCCGATTTAGCGCGTCCGCAATTCATTAAGTGCGTGGCGACGGATCGATAAAGCGCGGACGTGTTAAATCGGGTTCCTACGGTGTTGTTTTGGAAATGGTTGGATGATGCCCCTATCCCCATCCTAAAGAAGGAGTCACATTTATGCTTACACTTTCGCGCTCGGGGTCAGAGGCTGGTCGGAAGCAGTATAAAGCTGAGCATCCGGTCAGGCGCTTCTTGCGTAAAGAGGCAGTTGCAGGATATCTCTTTATTGCACCCTGGATTCTGGGATTTGCGCTGTTTTACGCCTACCCACTCACGAACACAGTTTACGATAGTTTCACTGACTACCACCTGTTTGGAGATGCGCAATGGGTTGGTTTGCAGAACTACACGCAGTTGCTTTTCCACGACCCAATCTTTGTGCAGACCTGTCAGCATATGTTGCTTTATGTGACACTTGCTACGGCTATCGCTATTCTGGGTGGATTGTTCCTGGCGCTTCTGCTTAACCGTTCGTTTCCCGGCAACCATTTTTTTCGTACGGCGTTCTATTTACCGAGCCTGATGGTTGGAGTGGCGATTGGATCTATGTTTGTGCAGGTATTTCAACAGCAAGATTATGGTCTTATGAATACCATGCTTGGCTTCTTCCATATTCCCCCTGTTACCTGGCTTGCCAACTACAATAATCCCATTGTGGGGCTATACGCGCTCATCATCGTCAATTTCTGGTTTATGGGTGGAACTATGCTGATCTTTCTAGCTGGTTTGAAAGGCATCTCCACAACTTACTATGAGGCGGCGCGTATTGATGGTGCGGGTCCGTGGCAACGTTTTCGTCTCGTCACATTACCACTCCTGACGCCTGTCATTCTTTTTAACACGGTTCTGACGTTGATAGGACATATCCAGGCATTCGACACGCCGTTGATATTCGCGACAGGCGGCTCTGGTTCTGTGGGATCGAGTGGTTTTCAGAGCGTACTTGGGTACCACAATAGCATTTCGACGTTCCTGACCTATCTTTACCAGGAAGCGTTTATCTATCACGACTACGGCTATGGTTCGGCGTTGGCCGTTGTCATCTTCCTCATCACGCTACTCTTTACAGCCGTGATTCTCCTGGTATTCCGGCGTTTCACTTACTATGATCGCTAGCATAGTTCAGTATGAAGAAAGAAGGAACAGGTAAGGCTATGCTCTTTAATAAACGTCAACGGTTCTTGCAGACCTCGGTTGTAGAGTCACAGCATACATTTAGTAGTCATTCTGCACCTTTCAGGCGAGATAGGCACTTATCGCAGCGTGGTCGCAGGTACCAGAAGCTGAGTCTGCTGTTAACATACGCCATTTTGATTGTGATTGCGATTATCATCCTGTTACCGTTTGCCTGGTTGTTATCAGCATCCTTGAAGACGACCGGGCAATATTTTGCTGATCCGATTCAATGGATACCGCATCCAATTGTGTGGTCAAACTATGTTGAAGCCTTTAATGTGTACGGTTTTGCGCGTTATGCTGTAAATAGCATTTTCCTCGCTGTCTATGCGATGGTTGTGAACACGCTCGTGTCCTCACTAGTAGGGTATGGTTTCGCTCGCTTCCGTTTCCCTGGGCGTACAGTGTGGTTCGTCCTGATGCTCTCGACACTTATGTTGCCAGCGCAGGCACTTACGATCCCGCTCTATATTACCTTCAAGAACTTTGGGTGGATTGATACATTTTTGCCAATTCTGGTGCCACAACTTTTTGGATCGGCATTCAGTGTCTTCCTGTATCGGCAGTTCTTTATGGGGTTACCGCGTGAATTAGATGAGGCGGCGCGTATTGATGGTTGTAGCAATCTGCGTATATGGTGGAATATCATTCTGCCCCAGTCGAGGCCAGTCATCGTCGTGGTTGCTATCTTTACCTTCTTAGCCAGTTGGCGCGATGCGTGGGGTCCACTGATCTACTTGAACAGTCAAAACAACCGTACTATTCCACTGGGGTTGCTCTATTTCAGCAATGGCTATACTGCTGTTTATCCGCAGATGATGGCGGCGACCGTTGTTGCGTTAATCGTCCCAGTTATTCTCTACGCACTTGGGCAGCGCTACATTGATAGCGGCGTAGCCATTGCCGAAGTAAAGTAGGGGAATGTAATACCCTTGACAGATGCGAGGAAAAATGGGATCAAACATTCTGGAGGGCAAGGTTCTGGTTTTCCATGACTCTGCTTATCCACATATTGTTACGCCGGTAACATTTACACAGTTGCTACCAGGCGAGTTTCAGATAACCGATGCCTTTAACTTACCGTCAATGCTAGAAGCTGGTTGCGGGTTACTTGTTTCGTTTCATGGCCCTTACTTTCCTAAACAGGCATGGACTGCTATCCACCGTTTTTTGGAGCAGGGAGGCTCAATCGCATTTTTTGGGGGTATGCCCTTCAGCCGCCCTGTGCGCGAGGATGGATATGTTGAGCCAGAGCAGGATGCTTATAGCCGGCAATTGTATCTTGGACCATTTTTTCAGATCGAATATGATGCAGCACGTGCGTACCAATTTGTACCTGCTGCGTCTTTTGCGAATGATAGTCCTTTGCGGGTGTCGGCACCGGGTACATGCTGGTCTTGTTATCCAAAGTTAAGCCAGGTTTCTGATCGCCTTGCCGAGAAAGGCTCTGGTGGTCCGATCGATACTGTCCTGACGCCATTATTGTATGTGAGAGCTGAAAGCGAAGAAAACGCTGAACAGAATAATGACAATGTTGCGACGGCAGCTTTTCTATTGGATCAGAGGCGAGGGGATTTCAGGGGAGGGCGCTGGCTCATTTCAGCGTGGCAGCCTGCAACTGAGCAAGACTGGTTGGACAATGCTGAGAGTATACGTCGTCTCATCAGCCTGGTGCTTGCTGGTATGCAAGCCATTGATGTACGTCCGGTACTGGCGTGTTATCAGGCGGGAGAAGCGCCAGGGCTGGTCGTTGTGGGTTCTGTGCAGCAATCCTGTACGGTTCAGATTACGGTGCGTGATGTGCGAGGGCAAGAAGTCGCAACCTCTACGCTCGTTCTACCAGCGTTCTCCTCTCATTATGAGGAACATATAAGTCTTCCCAGTCTCTCGGAAGCGGGTTTATATCGAGTTGAGATGCAGTATCAAGCGTTACATGGGCAGAAGATGCTGCAAGAGAGCGGCTTCTGGATCTGGGATGCTGCATTGGTAGAGGGTGTGAACGATAAACGTTTGAGGGCGGGGGGGAATTATTTTTATCAAGGGGAGCAGGTATTTCCTATCGTCGGTACGACGTATATGGATAGCCAGGTGCAGCGCAAGTTTTTGCTGTTGCCCAATCCTGCACGTTGGGATGATGATTTTGCCGAGATGAAGGCGGCGGGGATGAACTTGTTGCGCACGGGTATCTGGACGGGATGGGATGAGATGATGCCTGTAGCTGGTGTGATGAGTGAGACGATGTTACGGGCGCTGGATGCCTTTGTGATGACGGCGTGTGCTCACAATATCCAGGTTATCTTTACCTTTTTCGCTTTTTATCCGCCGCTTTTTGACGGAGAGAATCCGTGGCATGATCCACGTTCTCTGCAAGCGCAAGAAGATTTTGTCGCAACCATTGCCCGTCGGTATGCAAAGGTCGAACTAGTTTCGTGGGATCTGATCAATGAGCCAAGTCTGGGTGATCCGGCTAACGTGTTTGCTAGACGACCATTGCCACATTATCATCGATTGGAACTGGCGGCATTCCAGAACTGGTTAGCACAGCGTTATACACTTTCCGAGTTACAACTACGCTGGCATCAGACACCGCTTGATTTCTCAGAGTGGGGGCAGGTCACACTGCCGGAGATGAAAGATTATCAAACGTCGCCGAGTTTAACGATTCCCATAACAAGTTAAAGGTGGCTGACTACACCCATTTTACGCAAGAAGCATTCAAGGGTTGGGCGGAACGGATGTACAGTATTATTCGCGGTGTGGGTAGTCAGACGCTGGTGGGAGTAGGACAGGATGAGGCGGGAGCGCGTATTGCGCCACAGTTTTATGCGTCGGTTGTAGATTACACGACGACGCATCCGTGGTGGAATAACGATGATCTATTGTGGGATATGTTGTTGGATAAGACGCCGGGTGTACCAAATCTGATTCAAGAAACGGGTATTATGCTGGTGCGCGATGTGGATGGGCGTCCCTGGCGCAGTGAGGAGGAGAATGCGCATCTGCTTGAGCGTAAACTGATTACCGGATTAGTGGCGGGTGGAGCGGGTCTAATTCAATGGCTCTGGCATACCAATAGTTATATGACCAGCGATAACGAGAACAGTATTGGCCTGGTACGTACGGATGGGAGTGCGAAACCGGAGTTGGCGGTGATGCGTGAGTTCGCACATTTGATGGAGGTGGTGGGGCAAAGGAGAGTAGATGCGGTGCAGGATGTGTGGGTGGTTATTCCTTACGCACAATGGTTTGCACGTCCGGAACTGGCTGTTGAGGGTACGCGGCAGGCGGTGCGGGTATTGGGCTATGATTTTGGTATTGTGCCACAATTGATTGGCGAATATCAACTTGGCGCATTGACTGCGGCCAAGAAGCGGCCACAGACGGTCATTGTCCCGGCGTTACAGTTATTTGATGAGCAGGCATGGGGATATCTGCGTCAGTTTGTTGCGGAAGGTGGGACGCTATTGGTGAGTGGATTGCTGGGGCGTGATAGTCATAATCTATCCTTTGATATAGGGATAGAGGGCTTATTGGATACGGGTGATACGTTCAGGCCAGTGGCGCGGTACGAGGATTTAGAGGATGGACCGGTGGTAGCCTTTGGTTATGAGAAGATGGGGTATGTGAAGAAGGCGCATAATCAGGTGCGTATTTGTGCATATGGGGAAGGTACATTGGTATGGAGTGGACTTCCTCTTGAACTGGCGGATACGTCTGAGGCTACGCACGAGGTGTATGGTCGTGTGCTCAAGGTTGAGAAAGAGGGACGGTGTGAGAATAGACCATTGTTAGTGATAAGGCAACCGATGACAGATGGGTATCTGATTCTCATTGTATCAGAGACGAGTAGCTATCAGGAGATTGTCCTTGACGAGGGTATACGGGTGGGTATTGCGCCCAATAGAGCGGGCGCATTAATAATACGGGAAGGGCAGGCGGTGCAGATTTTTGGTGGAATTACTTTGCTGTCCAGCCACCATCAATAACCAGCATTGAGCCGGTCACAAAGGCGGCTTCATCGGAGGCGAGGTAAAGAGCGGCATTAGCGATCTCTTCCGGGCGTCCCATGCGTCCGATGGGTTGGCGAGCGTCGAGTTCTTTACGGACCTCATCTTTCCTATCGGCAAAGTTGCGTTCGAGATAGCCTTCGACAAAGGGAGTATGGACGGTGCCGGGGCAGATGGCATTGGCGCGGATACCCTGCTTCACAAAATCGATAGCGATGGAGCGGGTCATGCTCATCACAGCGCCTTTACTGGCACTATAAGGGAAGCGGCGGTCGATGGCGATCATGCCAGCCGTCGATGCAATATTGACCAGGATGCCGCCCTGTGGATTCTGTGCAATCATCTGTGTTACAGCATATTTTGAGCAGAGAAAGACGCCGCGTGCATTGACGCTCATTACGCGTTCCCAATCGGCAAGGGTGGTCTCCAGGACGTTGCCGACATGACTGACGCCTGCATTATTGACCAGGATATCGAAGCGTCCATGTTGCTGGGAGATCTGGGCAAAGGTGGTGCGTACGTGTTCCTCGTTTGAGACATCAAGGGCGAGAGGCTGTGCTTTGCCGTCTTGCGCGACGATCTCGGCGACTACTTGAGAGGCGGGTTCTTCTCTGATGTCGGCGACGATGACGTGAGCGCCCTGACGTGCATAGAGCAGGGCAATTTCTTTACCGATGCCTGAACCAGCACCGGTTACCAGTGCAATTTTGTGATCAAGTCTGAACATGAGAATATGCTCCTCGTCTTTTTTGTATAGTGTAGCACAATTGGTGACCAGGGCGCAGTTCACAAGCCCGTGTTTATCAAGTACAATAAAGATGGGTCTTGCGGCTGGCTTCTCTGGCCTCGATGTCTTGATATGGCAGAATGATCTCCATCTCGAACCTGCGTGACCCGACGTAATCGAAAAAGACCATTAAGTGGATCTGAACGAGAAGGAGTGTATGAATGGCATTCAACCTGAAACGCAGGCATTTTCTCAAACTCGATGATTTTCAGCCAGAGGAGATTGGTTTTCTGTTGCAGCTTTCCGCTGAACTGAAGGCGGCGAAGTATGCTGGAACAGAGGTCCCCCGGCTGAAAGGGAAGCAGATCGCCCTTATTTTTGAGAAGGACTCGACGCGTACACGCAGTGGTTTTGAGGTGGCTGCATCTGATCAGGGAGCGTATGTGACTTATATGGGTCCCACTGGTTCCCATCTTGGTTCGACCGAGACAATTAAGGATACCGCACGTGTTTTGGGTAGAATGTATGACGGCATTGAGTATCGTGGTTTCGCGCAGGATAATGTCGAGGAGTTGGCCCGTTATGCAGGTGTGCCAGTGTGGAATGGACTTACCAATGAGGCGCATCCGACGCAGGTGCTGGCGGATTTTCTGACGATGCAGGAGCATTCACACAAGCCATTAGAGCACATTTCGTTCTGTTTTCTGGGTGCGGTTGGCTATAATATGGGTGATTCTTTGATGATTGGTGCGGCAAAGATGGGGATGGATATTCGTCTGGCTGGCCCTAAAGCTGCGTGGCCGCGTCAGGAGCGTCTGGATCAAGTGCGTGCCGTTGCGCAAGAGACAGGGGCGCGTATCACTGTCACCGACGATGCTGCTATAGCAGTCAGGGGATGCGATTTCCTTTATACGGATGTCTGGGTTTCGATGGGTGAGCCGGTGGAGTTGTGGCGTGAGCGTATTCAGCAGATGCTTCCCTATCAGGTGAATAGCGATTTGATGGCGTTGACGGGTAATCCCAACACGAAATTTTTGCATTGCTTGCCAGCACTTCATAATACTGATACGCGGCTTGGGAAGCAGCTCAGCGAACAGTATGGTTTGAATGAGTTGGAGGTAAGCGACGAGGTATTTGAGGCGCGGTCCTCTGTTGTTTTTGATCAGGCGGAGAACCGGTTGCATACAATTAAGGCGATACTGGTAGCTACGCTGGGAAACTAATTCTGCGTTCTATAAGGAGTGTGGGTGGGGGTGGTGAGATCATTCATTACATCCCACATCCCCCACACCCCCGCATCTCACTCCGTGGGCGCGATAAATCGGGCCCCTACGATGATCACGATTTCTCCACTTTTTGGTCACTGCTCAGATTTCATTGACTTTGGGAGCGCTTCCATGTATGTATAGATTATGCAAGGAATGCGACCACGTGTTTTCTACCTTTTTATTACAAGCAGATATTAAGAACGGCAAGGAGGGCTATACATTCTGCTTACTCCCACCAATGCTTGAAGCATCCTACATGACAATAATTTCAGGATTACTGTGCACCATTTGAAGTGCATTATTGGGTTCCGTATGATATCGTTGCTGTTGCAGGCATAAAGGAAAGATGTTGACAGCACGACTGGTCGTTTATCTAGAAAGAAATATAGCTACAAAGGAGAGCTTTTCTATGACAGAAACGTCAAGCCGTACCAATAGGAGAAGGAGATGGATGCTCCTGGGTCTGTTTTTTGCGATTATGGCAATGACTCTGGGTGTTGCTATAGCCGGGCCGTTACGCAGTTCGCGTGCCGCGCCGGCAGCATCACAACCATATAGCTGGAATAATGTCGTCACAGGGGGTGGTGGTGGATTTGTTGACGATATTATCTTCAACCAAAAACAGAAAGACCTGATCTACGCTCGTACGGATATCGGTGGAGCGTATCGTTGGAATCCAGCCACCAGTTCATGGACGCAATTGCTGGATTGGGTCAGTCCTTCGCAGTGGAATATGGTAGGTGTTGAGAGTTTGGCAACTGATCCAGTTGATCCCAATCGCCTTTATATAGCTGCGGGAACATATACTAATTCATGGACGAGCATGAATGGTGTGATCCTGCGTTCGACTGACCAGGGTAAGACATTTCAACAGACGCCGCTGCCCTTCAAAATGGGTGGCAATATGCCGGGCCGTGGCATGAGCGAGCGGTTGTCCATTGATCCCAACAACGATGCCATACTCTATTTTGGTGCTCGTAGCGGCAATGGGTTGTGGAAGAGCACTGACTACGGTGTCACCTGGAACAAGGTCACTAATTTCCCTGATACCGGTCCATTTGCCGAAAATCCCAGTGACACCAGTGGCTATTCCAGTGATCCTATTGGGGTCGTGTGGGTGACTTTTGATCCCTCGACGGGCAAAGCTGGCAGTGCAACGAAGACGATTTATGTTGGTGTTGCCGACAACACAAGTGGTGCAAACAACATTTATCGTAGTACAGATGGAGGCGCGACGTGGGCACCTATTCCAGGTGAGCCGACGTGTAGCGTGGGTGGAACCACGGTAACCTGTGCAGGTGGCGCGACGTGGAGCACAACCACGGATGCCTCGACCGGTTACTTGCCGCATCAGGGGAAACTCGACTCCGCAGGGACGTTATACGTGACCTATAGTGATTGGGAAGGACCGTATAACGGTGGTCACGGAGATGTCTGGAAATTTGTGCCTTCGACTTCAACGTGGACGAAGATCAGTCCAGTGCCCGGTTCTGATAGTGCAAACAACTTCTTTGGTTATGGGGGGCTGGCTGTTGATATGCAGCATCCAGGGACACTTGTTGTTGCCCCTGTGAATTTATGGTGGCCGGATGCACAATTGTATCGAAGTACTGATGGGGGAGCGACGTGGAAAAACATCTGGGATTGGGCCAGTTATCCCAGTCGTACCTTGCACTATACGATGGATATATCGAATGCACCATGGTTGAATTTTGGCAACACCAATCCCGTTGATCCGGTGCCAGCGGTCAAGCTGGGTTGGATGATTGAGGGTATGAATATTGACCCGTTCAACTCGGATCGTATGTTCTACGGCACTGGTGCGACGATCTACGGAACCAATAACCTTACCACGTGGGATACTGGTGGTCAGGTAGCGCTTAAGAGCATGGCGATGGGTATCGAAGAAACGGCTGTGACTGATTTGATCAGCCCACCTGCCAATGCACATTTGTATAGCACTGTAGGAGACGTTGGTGGATGGCGTCACGATGATCTGACGAAATCGCCGGCGGCGATGTACTCTATCCCTTACGCCGGGACGTATTCCGCGATCGACTATGCTGAGCTGAACCCCAATTTCATTGTACAGAGTCGGGTACGGTAACCCCAGTGCCAGTCCGGCGGTTACAAGTTCTGCATTCAGTTATGATGGTGGCACAACGTGGTTTGCGGGCAATAAGGATATACCCGGAATGACCACGAGTGGTGGAACGGTTGCGGCGGCGGCAGATGCCAGTCGGGTATTGTGGGCACCGAAGAATGCTGCAGTATCGTACTCGACCGATAACGGCAATACGTGGATTGCCTCCACCGCTATTCCGCAAAACGCCGTTGTGGCCTCTGATCGTGTAAATCCGAAGAAGTTCTATGGCTATGGGGGAGGCAAGTTCTGGGTTAGCGTTGATGGAGGCGCAACATTCACTGCCGCCAGCGCGACTGGATTGCCTGCATTAACGAGCGCGATTACCGTCAAGGCCATGCCTGGTCATGAAGGCGATATCTGGGTTACAGGTGGTACTGCAGGGATCTGGCACTCGACTGATAGCGGCAATACCTTTACCCAGGTAGCAAATGTCACAGAGGCGCATGGAATTGGCTTCGGCATGGCAGCGCCAGGGAAGAGTTACATGGCTCTCTATGCTCTTGCTACTATCAGTGGCGTTGAAGGTGTGTTCCGCTCGGACGATGCTGGGAGCACCTGGATACAGATCAACGATAGCCAGCACCAATATGGAGCTACCTGCTGTGTTACTGGCGATCCACGTGTGTATGGGCGCGTCTACTTTGGCTCAAATGGTCTGGGTATCATCTATGGCGATATAGCAGGGTCGCAGCCAACACCGACCGCAACGACACCTGGTACGACGCCAACGCCTGTGACGCCAACGCCAACGGCGACGACGGGCACAACGCCGACGCCGACTGCGACTCATACACCGACGCCAACCGCGACCGCGACTCATACGCCGACGCCGACTGCGACACCAGGTTCTACGCCGACGCCGACCGCGACGCCCACTTCTGGGGGTGGTTGTAAGGTAAGTTATGTGGTACAGAGCCAGTGGCCTGGAGGCTTTACGGGTAGTGTCATTGTGACCAATACCAGTTCTACAGCCATCAACGGGTGGACCTTGAAGTTTGCCTTTGCCAATGGTCAACAGATCACGCAAGGTTGGAATGGTACTTTCGCGCAGCAAGGTGCGCAGGTGAGCGTCCAGAGTTTGAGTTACAATGGATCGCTTGCGGCCAATGGAGGATCGACTACATTGGGTTTCAATGGGTCGTGGACGGGGAGTAATACTAACCCGACTACATTTACCCTTAATGGTACGACGTGTAGTAAATAGTAGTAGAGTATTGCGAATATTTTACCCCTGGAGTGTTATTCATAACATTCCAGGGGTAAAATATTAAATCGGGTAGGGGCGCGATACAATTGTGTTCGTGATTCATCAACATTGGGCCACCAGTCAATAAATTGCGGATGCGATACAATCGAGTCCCTACCGTTTTACATAGAAAGTATATTTATTAAGTTCAATCATGTAATAGCGCAAATATGCGTTCAATCATGGTATAGTCGACGGAGGCGTGGCAGTCAGAGAAAATCTGGCGTGCTTCTTGTAGATAATCAATGCCGCGTCGGAGCATGGCTTCGTGCTCTTCTGGATGAGAGTAAATAGTTGTTTCTCCATCAATAGGGTGTTGTTGTAAGAGGATTGCGCCATAGGTATGTAGTGTTCTTGCGTAGTCCAGACGTAGACCGCCTGCGCGAAAAAGAGGGATGGCCTGTTCAAAATAAAGATCGGCCTGCTCATGTTGTCCCTGGCTCATCGAAATCTGTCCCAGCAGGCGGTTGGCACGTCCGATAACGCGACCGGTCTCATTTTCCTGTGCGGCTTTGAGGGTTTGGAGTGCTATTTGGCGGGCACGTTTGATGTCATCAAGGAGGTAAGCAGCCATTGCCTGTAGATGTTTGCCATTGGTGAAGGCTTCAATCTCCAATTCATCGAGGGAGAGGGCACGTTGCAGGGTTGACATGGCGCGGAGCAAGAGGCGTTTACATGGAGCTTTATGCATGCTATGTCCCTGTGAATCGAGAGCGGAGTATGGGCAAGCGAGCATGGCTTCGATGATGCGCAATTCCCCTAATCCCACCAGGGCATAGCGAATGCAGCGTGCGCTTTTGATGGTGCGACCAGTGATAATGGCCTGTAAAATGCTTACCTTTGCCTCTTCCAGTTTGCCCAGATCGCGTTGCACGTTGGCTAATTCAATATTGCTCCAGCTAACGCATTCGCGATCATTGATGCGTTCAGCGATGTCCAGGCTGCGTTTAAACCATTCTTCGGCTTCGAGCAGGTTGCCTGAGCGTTGGGCGACATCTCCCAGGTTGCTCGTCACGGTCGCCGTACTGGGGAGGTCACCGATGCGTTCGGCCAGATCGAGGGAGCGGCGTAAGTAGTCACGTGCTGGAAGGTGTTCACCTTTCGAGATGTAGGCAGCGCCAAGGTTACTACATGCGCGAGCCATTTCTGGCAAGCGCTCGTTTTGTTCGTAGATCGCCAGTGCGATATGCATGTGCTTGATGCCTTCTCTAAGTGGTCCTGAGCTTGCCAGAACAATGCCTAGTTGCTCATGGGCATAGCCGATATCAAAAGGATCGCCTTGCAAGGTACGCTCAATACGTGTGTGAAGGTCTTTTTGAGCCTGGATTTGTTCTTCATTGATGTGGGCAGGAGCTACAAGCCCGTTTTCGCGCTCTTGACGTTGTTTTTTATTATCTCTCAGACTTCCCAGTTTTCCTGGTGACTGTATAAGGTCATCGAATTGTCCGTAATCGAGTCCTGGATCGATGATACTTTCGAGCATCTTTAATGCATCTTGTAGATAGCGATGTGCTTCATGATAATGGCCCTCCAGGCGTAACATTGCGCCATATTGAGAGTGGAGGCAAGCCCAGGCGACCCCAGTTGTAATACCAGCGCTGCGCATAATCTCTTTGCCACGGCCATAACATTCATAAGCGCGGGCATACTCACCTGTAGAAGTCCAGGTATTGCCGATTTCGCGCCAGAGCAGTGCCTGTCGTTGCACTTCCTGTTGGACAAGAGCGACGTTATCGGAGGTCGAAGAAGTTATAGCGAGCTGAAAATTTTTGCTTGTATGCAGAGCGAGGATACATTCGTAGAGGTAGCGTACATCCTCGAAATTTCCTTGTACCACATTACATTCAGCGATGCGCTCAAGGAGGCGATTGACATGCTGGATAGTTGCAAAAGGGAACTGTGAAATGATCTGAGGGGTGATACGACGAATGGAGCTATGCATATCATTGCCTTCAGAGGATACGTGATATTGTCCCCCGACGATGGCATGAATTGTTTGCAGATAATAGCGTAGCGCCTCTGAATAGGCGGCTATCGCGTAGGCCTGATTGCCGGCGATTTCAGCATAATAGGCCATATCGGTTGGATTGCCACCACCGCGGCTCAAGTGATAGACGATCGCGGCCACCACTTTTTCTGTAAGACTGGAGATATCATGCCGATTGGTGCTTTTAATGGCATCGGCGGCTTTACGATGGAAATGGGCACGTCTGGCTGCTGAGAGGCGTTCGTAGAGATGACTGATAATGAGGGGGTGCCAGAAGTGGTAGGTGATGTGTGTACCCATGCCCTCTTCTGTCAATAAGCCAGCATGTAACGCTTCATCGAGGAGATCAAGAACGACATCCTCGGTAAATTCATTGGCCATGGGTAGTAACTGACCCAATTCAAAGGAGCCGCCGAGTACGGCTGCTTTTCCCAATAATGCCTGACAATCGCTGCTCAATCTACTCAGACGGCGTTCAAGCACGGCTGCAATTGCTTCAGGTAAGAGATGGTTGCCATTGTCCGGTTCACGGGAGTCATACCCACGGTTGCGACCAATGGGTGGTGCAGGCTTATAAACGGTTCCATTCGTGCTAGCGGTGTCTACATTGATAACGCCAGCATTCTCCTCGTGAGAGATCATTTCTACGTAGCGTGCCAGTTCTTCCGCAAAGAAGGGATTGCCTGCGGCCTGCGTCTGAATACTCTGTATGACATGTTCGGGCAGATGAGATACTAATGCTCCGATCTGAGATTGACTCAGAGGCTGTACGGCGAGGGCGACGATTGCCTGTTCGCGTTGCAGGTCGCTGACGAGGGTGCGAATTTTATGTTGAGCGGGTAATTCCGCATCGCGACAGGTTGCCAGCAAGAGGACGCGTTGATTTTTCAGGTGATGAACAAGATAGGTGAGGAGTTCTATGCTACTATCATCTGCCCAATGGAGGTCATCAAAGACCAGCAGCAGAGGGTTGATGGTGCTCAATGTATCGATCAGGCCGAGAGTTGCTTCCCAGAGGTGAAGACGTTCCTGTTCATGGGGTAAGGGATTAGAGGTTGGAGTGCGATTGTGGGAGGTTTGATCACGTCCATGCAGCGCAAATTCTGGCAAAAGAGCCCTAAGGCGTTCAAGTTTGAATGGCAGCGTCTGTGTCCCATCATCCAGCGTGGTGGGTGCGTGATTTACAAGCCCGTACGTAACAGTCGCATTTGTGTGACCGGGCACGTCGGTGTGGTTAGCGCCATCAGGGGGGCTACTGACCAGGTTATGTGCTGATGTACCTTGCAGTAACGTGCGGAGGAATTCTGTCCAGGGTCGATAAGGAATAGTGCCTTCTTGTTCATAGGAGCGGCTCCAGGCTACAGCCCAGTCGCGTGTGTATGCAGCAAGGCTAAGTTCCTCAGCCAGGCGTGTTTTTCCAATACCGGGTTCCCCCATAAGGAGCAAAAAGTGTGGTCGACGTGCTCTGGAGGAGACGAAAGGAGTTCGAGGTGTCTGGGGAGTTTCATGCCTTTCGGTAGGTAGTGACTGCCTGGTCTCTTGTGAATGTAGGGGCTGCATTGAGAGTTCCATTTTCAATGGTGAGCATTACCTGATGCATAGTCTCAAGTTCTCTTTGTCGCCCGATCAGGGGACTCTGATTATGGCGTCCGAGGTGTAGTACGGGTCGGGTAAAGGAAGGTTCCTGTGTCGGTGTGGATATTTCAGGAGGTGGTAGGGTGGAGGAGTGGAGGACTCTTTCTCCGATGGTAGTGATGCCCATTTTTGAGGAGAGGGCGGATGGTAGTTTGCCCTGCCGCAATTCCTCATAGAGCTGTTGTGTTTCTGGTAAGGGGTCATTTTCGTAGTCACGTTGCAGCATTGTAACATACTGGCGATAGATCTGGAGAGCTTCCCCACGGCGATCGAGTTGAGTGAGGAGAATCATTAAACGCTGCAACGCCGTTTCGTTCGTTGGTTCTGCCGTGCGCAGGCGATCCAGCGTCTCGATGGCGTTGGCTAGAGCACCACGCTCGGTACGTAGATTTGCAAGATCCAGGAGTAAACCAATCCAGGCGCGTTGTAATGCATCACGGCGAGGTGCGGCCCATTCTGAATAAAGTTCTTCAAGGAGATAGCCGCCCCGGTAGAGCGAACTTGCCTCTTCGAGCAGGCGTTCGGCTTCGTGAGGATTGGAGCAATTGTTAGCGTCTTTGAGAAGGCGTTCAAATGCTTCCGCATCGACCCAGATATGCGTGCTGTCGGCTATTTCAAGGATATCGCGCTCAAGGCGCAGCATACGTGATGAAGCGGGACGTGCGATCTCAGGTTCAAGGATCTGGCGTAATTCGTGTACTGCCCCGTTTAAGCGATTAGCAGCAATCGTAATATCGAGGTCGGGCCAGAGAAGTTCCATGACCTGTTCTCGACTCGAACGGCGACCGGAGCTACTGAGCAGGCAACCGAGCAGAGCACGTGCTCGTCTACGATGCCAGATGCGGCTATCGATTGCGCTCCACTCATCCCCTATTTTTCGTTCAACGCGGAATTGACCCAATACGTAGACGCGGAGCAGAGGCGAAGGCAGAGGAGGGGGTGCAGACATAGCAGTTCTATCGATGGGTGCAATATTGTCAATCGCTACAATGTGAGCGACCGTAGCGATGCGACCGGGGGGAGCAGTGCTGCTGATGGACCCGATACGACCAGGAGTGGCACTATTGCTGGCAGAAACTATGGTACTACTTAGTGTCGTACTGTCGACAGAAGTGGGACTAGCCGAAGGAGCAAGGTCACCAGAGGAAGCAGGGTCACTAGAGGGCGCAATAAATTGGGCCCCTACCTGAACCTCGGTAGGCAGATTTGTGCCGACATATTTACTGATGGTACGCCCTTTTTCGTTCCAGTAGGCGTACCAATATGGTCCATGGCCCACGCCTTCCCGGCACTTTCGGCAGCGTTGTTTGCCACACCGTGTATACTGCTGGCGATAGGTAATTTTATTGTTCATGCGATTTGCCTATCTGCTTAGATATAGAGATTATGAGGATAAACATCCATGCGAGAGCGGGTTGCCTATCCTATTGCTAAAAAATGTAAAATATTTAATCTTTATTATACCCATTTTAAATGGGCATAACAACTATGTAGCCCATAGACTCTATGGTTTTTCTGCCTATTTGTGTGGCGCGAGGGTTATTTTATTGCATGTAGCGGGGCCTGAGAGATGGCCTTTGTTAAAAAAGTTTTTAGATTTTACGTCCTTTTAACAAAATTTTGTCGCCGGTGAAGCTCTCCAGATGCCCATCTGGGCGCAGCTTAATTGCAAAATGCTGTTGGATGGTAGGGCTACTGTCCAATATAAAACATTCCAGTGCAGCTTTCTCATGCTCTGAAAGCAGGGCACGAGCTGTCCAGGCATCGTAATCGAAGACCGTGTGTAGATATTCTGCAAGTTCAACGTGCAAATCGGCATTGGCAAAGAAGGTGTGCCACTCTTCACTTGTGCAGGCACGAGCATGGGAAGGATCACGCCACTTCTCAATTTTGTTCATGAAGACATCAAGTTCGGGATCGCTGGGGGCAATATTATCGATGAGCAGGAAGAGTCCACCATGTTTGAGAACGCGGCCCACTTCCCGCACGAATTGTGCGATGTCGGGGAAATGATGGGGGGCGATACGGCATGTAACGCGGTCAAAGCTCGCGTCTGCAAAGGGCAGGTGTTCGGCGTCAGCCTCCACAAATATGGCATTTGTCACACCTTGCGAGAGGATAAACGCGCGTGCGGTTGCGAGCATTGTGGGTGTGAGATCGCTAACGGTAATTTGGGCAACATGGGGTGCGACGGCTAATGCGGTATGGCCGCCGCCTGTGGCAATATCTAGAGCCTGTTGTTGTGAATCCCACTCTCCCAGTTCGATCAGACGTTTGAGATCTGCGCCTGTACGATGGGAGGTGCTGGTAACATAGCTTGCGGCTGTGCGGCTGAAGTAATCTTGCACTCTGGCTTTTTGTTCGGCGTCTGGATCTGGCATCTGAGTTCCCTTTCTGGAAGTGATGTAGCTCTTGCATTTTACCACTTTTTTGGGGGTCCTTTGTCCAAATCATATGCGTATTATATTTTTTTGTTTGATAAAATCATTGGTAGCGATAGAGCGCCTGACTATTATCATATGCAGCCTGGGTGCGCTGTTCAGGAGTAACACAGACGTGGTCATTTGAAGATGCCTCGCGCCACACATAACCATCACGACAGGTGTCGGGGCCATAGGGACCGCCATCCAGCTTGATGCGGTAAGGCGCTTGACTATTGTCGTATGCAGCCTGGGTACGCTGTTCAGGAGTAACGCAGACGTGATCGCCTGAAAATGCGTCGCGCCATACGTAGCCATTAAGACACGTATCAGGGCCATAGGGGCCGTTATGCGACATCGTAGAGGTGAGCGTTGCAGCATGACTCAAGGGAGTCATGAAAATCTCGGTAGTTAATAGTGCAATTACTGTTAGTATGAGCACTATCAAACAACGTATGAACATATTTTTCATAATAGATACCTCCTGATTATTTCACTACTTATATGATAATTCCTGTAGAAAATCACCTTCGTCTATGGAAGAGATCTCCTATTTGGCACGGCCACCAATCCAGTTTTGCGTTCTTGCCCAATTATGCTAATATGAGCCTATAAAATATTTCCAATATCATAGTAGCTATGTAGAATGTATAAACATGCCGACACTTGAAGGTTCCGTCGAAAGCATTGTCTTTCGCAATGAGGATAATCATTACACGGTAGCGCGTTTCCGTCTCAATGACGCTGGCCGCCTCTTCCGCGACGATCTGATGACGATTGTGGGCCTGCTGCCCGATATTCACGTGGGTGAGTTGCTCACCGTTGAGGGTGAGTGGGAAAATGATCCGCGCTACGGTCGTCAGTTACACGTGGCTACTTTTACTGAACGCTTGCCCGCTTCCATTGAGGGCATTACGCGCTATCTCGGGTCCGGCCTGATTAAAGGCATCGGACCAAAGAAGGCAAAGTTGATTGCTGATCACTTTGGTGAACAGACGCTGGCGATTATTGAGCAGCAGCCTGAACGTCTGCACGAAGTCAAGGGGATCAGTGCCAAAGATCGGGATCAGATCAGCAAGACCTGGGCCGAGCATGGCGAGATCAAAGAACTGCACCTCTTTTTGCAGTCGCACGAAGTCTCAATCAATGTCGCAACGCGTGTGTACAAGCAATATGGGAAAGAATCGATCAAGGTTATTCGTGAGAATCCTTACCAGTTGGCGCATGAAGTGCAGGGGATTGGTTTTCGCACTGCCGACGATATTGCTGTGAAACTGGGCTTGCCCTATGATAGTATCCCGCGCCTGACCACCGGGTTGAAGTATGTCCTTGCCCAGGCTGCCAACGATGATGGACATTGTTTTTTATTGGAGAATAATCTGCTGCAACTGGCGTCGAGTATTCTGAAGGCACCTTACGAAGTGCTGTTGCCGGCGATGGAGCAACTGCGCAGCGATAACGATGTTTTTGTAGAACCCCCCTTGCCTTCAGCATCTCCTGTCACTGCCACACAATCCATTGAAGATGACGATCCACCTGATTGGGATGAGGGAGAGGCTGAGGAACCGCAGTCGCGCATCTACTATGCTCCATTCTGGTACGCTGAAAATGGCTCTGCGCGTCTCCTACGTCTCTTGCTAAAGAGTCCTGAGAGCCTGCCGCCTGTCTCACAACAGATCTGGGACCGGGTATTTGATCTGCTCAAGCAGAACCGCAATATGCACCTGACCGATAGACAACGTGAGGCCGTGCAGATGGCGTATAGCAAGAAGGTGAGCATTCTGACAGGAGGGCCGGGGACAGGCAAATCGACATCGATCCGCGCCCTGCTAATGCTCCTGCGCAATCGAAGGGTGAGCTTTGCTCTGGCTGCTCCCACAGGGCGTGCAGCCAAGCGTCTTTCTGAAGCCGCGGGTGTGTCAGCGGAAGGTCAGGCGAAGACGTTACATCGTCTGTTAGAATATGCGCCGCATGATAATAGCTATCAGCGCAATGAAGATAATCCGTTGCCCTATCAATTTGTGATTGTTGATGAGTTCTCGATGGTCGATATCCTGCTTTTCTATCACCTGCTCAAGGCGCTGCCACGGGAGTCGCACCTTTTACTGGTTGGAGATGCCGACCAGTTGCCTTCAGTTGGACCGGGCAATGTGTTGCGCGATCTATTGCGCAGCGAGAGCATTCCTACTGTACGTCTGACAGACCTCTTTCGCCAGGCCCAGCAGAGCAACATTATTGTCAATGCGCATTCTATCAATGCGGGACAGATGCCATCGTTGCGCACTGATGCGAAGAGCGATTTCTTTTTCATGGCGGAGGAAGATCCGCAGCGTGCTCAGCAACTGATCCTTGACCTTGTCCAGCGCCGTTTGCCTGCTCGTTATCATTTTAATCCGCTGACCGATATCCAGGTGCTATCGCCTATGTATAAGGGAGCGGTCGGTGTAACCATGCTTAACGAGAAGTTGCAGGCTCATCTTAATCCTTCTGCATCGACGCAGGTGGAATGGGGTGATCATATTTTGCGTGTTGGCGATAAAGTTATGCAGACGCGCAATAACTATGATAAGGGCGTCTTTAATGGGGATGTGGGTTGGATACGCGTCATCAATAAAGATAACGCAACCCTCAAGGTCGAATTTGTCGAAGAGGCGGGACCGCTTTTTGTCAGTTACGATTTTCATGAATTGGATGAGTTGGTGCTGGCCTACGCTGTTACCGTCCACAAAAGTCAGGGAAGTGAATATCCTGTCGTCATTATTCCACTGGTCAATCAACATCGTATGTTGTTGCAGCGCAATCTGCTCTATACTGCGATCACACGAGCGAAAAAGTTTTGTGTGCTGGTGGGGCAGCCTTATGCATTGGAGATGGCGGTACGGAATAATCGCGTGGCGCAGCGCAATACGGGATTGGCTGAGCGGTTGAAGTTGCTGAGCGAGAACCAATAAAAATCTCGCTCTTGATGTTATCCTCGCCAGGCACAAGTGCAATATCTTTGCACAGATGTGGCACACTTTGTTGCAACACACATTGGTGAGCATAGGGTGGTTGGGGAGTGAGCACGGGCTTATTCGCTCCGCTCATCGCGCCCCTACAATAGGTCCTGGTTTTGTCTCTTGCTCACCCCCAATCCCTCCCCACTCCTCCATTGAAAACGCCTTTCATCAGCAAAATTCCCAGAACGGCTCGTTTACACAAACATTGGCATGCTTCTTGCTGTTACTTGTGTAGGGGGAACTGGGGTAGAAGTGCTACCTTGTTTGTGTGCACTTCTATCTCGCTTTCGTAAAATATTTTTATGTACATCGTCGTGCAATTTTTGCTAGCATCATGTTTGCATGTTGAACGCTGTTTTGTTCGCACCAAAGGAAGGAAGCCTTTATGCAATCATCTCCCGTTGGAGTTGGACATAATGTGTCTGTTGCTCCTCACATATCGGGCAAATTTCATCATTTGCGTCGTTCTGGTTATTTTAGCATTGTTTTGTTTTTAGCATTGATCTTATCTTTTGCATTTCCCAGGTTGGTTGCTGCCAGTGGAACGGCTCCCAATGGTCCAGGTGCCTCATCTACGTGGACACCATCCAATGATACTATCATTGGGACGGCGGCGAATAGCAGTAGCGATGTCTGGTTTACCGGGTACAATGGTATTGTAGGTGAAGTCTATTATCCGACTGCTGATACGCCGAATACGACCGATCTCCAGTTTCTGGTTGGCGATAGTGGGCATAGCTGGGTCGATGAGGAAAAGGTGGATACGACCTCGACGACCACACTCTATGATCCTCATTCATTGGCCTGGACGGTGACCAATACGGCTAAAAATGGGAAGTATAAGATCGTCAAAACCATCTATACTGATCCGACGCGCAATTCGCTCATTCAGCAAGTGACTTTTACTGCGTTGAGTGGAACGCTGTCTAATTACCTGCTTTATGCTTTGTACAATCCAACAATGCATAATGCAGGAAACAATAACTCGAGTTCCACCCAGATGTACAATGGCACGACGATGCTGGTCACCACTGATGCTTCAAACAACTATGCCAGCGCCCTGGGAGCATCGATTCCGTATCAGGCTAATATGATCGGTTCGGGCTTTGTGGGACAGAACGATGGCTGGACTGATCTGAAGGGAACGACTAATTGTGGGAGTAGCACCTGTCCCGATTATACGATGAACGATACCTATAGTGGCGCGAACAATGGCAATACGGCCCAGACCGGGTTGCTGGATCTTTCAAACGGTGGAGCGGTCAATACGCAGACTGCGAATACTTTGACGTTCAATCTGGTGCTTTCGTTTGGGCAAACAAATGGGAGTACATCGGCGACAAGGAGCGCTGAGCAAACATTGGCTGGCACGCTTGCTGATAACTCCGCAATGCTCAGTACCTATGTCTCGCAGTGGAATACGTTTGACAATGGCCTGAAGGCTCCCCCAGCAGTTGGTAGCACACAGGCGATCCAGCAGGCACGTCAGCAGGAGTATTATCTCTCTGCCAATGTGCTGAAGGCGGCGCAGGATAAGCAAACGGGTGCATTTATCGCGGGTCTGGGAACGCCCTGGGGTGATTCTACGGGAGATGGGAATGGCGGCTATCACCTGGTGTGGGAACGAGATATGTACGAGTTTGCCAGCGCCTTAATTGTGGCGGGTGATACGGCTGATCCCATACGTGCGGTGCATTGGGCTTTTAATACGCAACAGCAAAGCGATGGACATTTTCCACAGAACAGTTTTGTGAATGGGACCCCTTATTGGAACGGTATCCAGATGGATGAGCAGGCATTTCCGATTATGCTGGCCTGGAAACTGGGGATTACCGATAGTAGCGACTATATTAACCATATTAAGCCAGCAGCCAATTATATTGTGCAGCATGGTCCAACGACAGGTCAGGAGCGTTGGGAAGAGAATGGGGGATATAGCCCATCCACGATTGCAGCAGAGATCGCGGGCCTGGTCACGGCAGCCGATATCGCCAGGGTCAATGGAGATAGCAGTAGCCAGACGCTTTTCAATAATACCGCAGATGCGTGGCAGAGCCAGGTCGTGAACTGGACTTTCACAACGACTGGCCCCATCGGCAATGGGCACTACTTCGAGCGTATTGATAGCGACGGGAATCCGAACGATAGCAACACGATCAATATTGCCAATGGGGGTGGCAGTTACGATGAGCGTGCGATTGTCGATAGTGGCTTTCTGGAGCTGGTCCGTCAGGGTGTTATGCCAGCCAATTCTACTTATATCACACAGTCTCTGGCCGCCATTGATGGCACGATTAAGCAGACGATTAATGGCAACGATTATTGGTACCGTTACAATCATGATGGATACGGCGAAACGGCCAGTGGAGCGAATTATACAGGTGCAGGGATTGGTCGACTCTGGCCGATCCTGTCGGGGGAACGTGGTATCTACACGATTGCCGATGGTGGTTCCGGTGATGCAGCTCTCACCGCAATGATGGCTTCCACTAATAGTAGCGGGATGATTCCTGAGCAGATCTGGAATACGTCTGCGCCATCAGGCTATACGCCGGGCACGCCTACGAAATCAATGAATCCGCTCAACTGGGCGATGGGTGAATTCATTACCTTATTGGTCTCTGCATCCACCCACACGATTGCTGATGTACCTTCTATCGTTTACAATCGTTATGTCGGGACCACCACCAGCAATCCTGTCACCAGTTCACCCAATCCGCCTGCCAATAATCAAGCTGCAACGATTACCTATACAGGAACATTAGCCGCCAAGTGCGACCAGCATGACGCTGCATTGGGGCTATAACAACTGGACTGGTGTCACAAATGTTACGATGACGAAGCAGAGCAATGGCTCCTGGCAAGCAACGATCACGCTGCCTGCGGGTGCAACGCAGCTCAACATGGCGTTTTACAATCAGAGCAACACCTGGGATAACAATAACGGTACTAATTACAATCTGACGGTTGTTTCGTGTACTACAGGATCTGTGTCGGGTGCGCCGTGTCCGCTGGTGCATGGTACGCAGACGACGATCACGTATGGTGGTTCGCTGGCTGGAAGTGCGACCAGTATGACGCTGCATTGGGGCTATAACAGTTGGAACAGTCCCACTGATGCGGCCATGACGAAGCAGAGCAACGGAACCTGGCAAGCAACGATTACCTTGCCTACGGGTGCAACGCAGCTCAACATAGCGTTTTATAACCAGAGTGGTACTTGGGATAGCAACAATAGTAGCAACTACAATCTGAGCGTATCATAGACGCTGCATTGAAATTGTTGAGGACATGACGCGATAAGTGAAGGGTTTCACATGTAAATTGTGAAGCCCTTCACTTTATATTTACTCAAACAAGAGTATGTTATATATAACACTTTTAGAGGCACGGCTCTATGGGTGATCCACGCAAAGAGATCCACGTTCTCAACACTATCCTCGTAGGAACAGTCTTATAGTTTGTTAGTTTGCCTGACAAGTTGTCTCCTTCTTCATCCCTTTATAAATTGTTATAGGTGCAAAAAAACATTTTCGGAGGCTTCTAATGAAAAAGAACTATCCCGTATTAAAAATGATCAATGTTACTGCTATTCTTTCTATGGTGATAGGGATCGCCATGTTGTGTTTTCCCTCGCTTATAGCGCATGCGGGTGGGACTGGTTGGAGCGTTGTTCCCAGTGCCAATGCTTCTCCTGTCGAGAACTCCCTGCAATCCGTTGCTGCGCTTTCTACGAATAAGGTCTGGGCAGTAGGGTACTCCCTACAAGGTGCCACCAAAAGCGCGTTAGTCAAACGCACGCTGATCGAGCACTATAATGGAACTGCCTGGCAGGTTGTCGCAAGTCCTAATGTTGGGACCGGAGACAACGTTCTTACGGGAGTTGCTGCCATTGCTGCAAACAATGTGTGGGCAGCAGGTTACTCTCCTTTGGGAGCGCTCATCTTGCACTACAATGGTGCCGGGTGGCATGTTGTTTCTGCGCCCACGGCATGTAAGCTTAATGCCATCACGGCTATCAATACAAATGATGTATGGGTGGTAGGAGCGATGGGTTATCGAAGTTGCACTGAGAATTTTGATGGAACCAGTTGGAGGCTTGTGTCTACGCCAATTATGGGATCATCAGATAATACATTACAAGGTGTATCAGGCAGTTCCTCACAGAACGTCTGGGCTGTGGGCAACTATTGTAGCGGAAACGGATGTGATCGTGGTGGTGGAAGTTTCCATACAATGATTCTGCATTATATTGGTTCGCGTTGGAGCGTAGTTCCCAGCCCTGATCCCAGTACCTATGATAATCAATTGAATGCTGTTACCACCATTTCAGCAACCGATGCATGGGCAGTAGGAGCGGATTTTGCTAATCCGATGACTGGTTCGACGCTGATAGTGCACTATGATGGTATTAGTTGGACGCAGGTTGTCAGTCCGAGCGTAAACATCAGGAGCATTTTGACAGCAATCGCACCTGTCTCAGCAACTGATATGTTCGCTGTAGGCTTCAGCGTCTCTCCAACGTATGGGATGGTTACGCTGATCGAACATTTTGATGGTACCACCTGGAGTATCGTTAGCAGTCCTGCACCTGGTAAAAACAGCATGCTCAATGGCTTAATCCATGTTGCTGGTGCTCCATTGGGGACGGCCCAATTCTGGGCGGTAGGATCATACAGCGCTGGTGCATCTGGCTCGACGCTTACTGAGCGCGACATTTAAGCATATTAAGAAGGAAGCCTGTCAGCAGACGTAGTACAGAAAATCGGAAGGATATCGTCGATATCCTTCCGATTTTCTGTACTACGTCTATCAGGTTTTCATTAAGACTCTCCGTCTTTTCGAGGGAATGCTGGTCATCGTTTATTGGGAACCGGGCGTATGTGAGGTGACGGTCCTATCCTGATGGATGGAGAGTCTTTTATAGATGTGACTTGTTTAATTCCGAGTTGCAAGGTAGAATATAAACCGGAAAACATTTGTTTGAGTATATAGAGCATTGCTTCAAGACGTATTTGGTGGATCAAGAGGTTTTTTCCTTTTTCATGCGAGAGCCGAAGCGCTCTATCTATAACATAAGTAGGAGGAATAGAGAGTATGTCTGATATTGAAACTGCGGCGTCAAGTGTGAGCGCTGCAAACGGTTATGTGCATCCGGAGGTACTGGTTGATACCCAGTGGGTTGCTGATCATTTGAACGATGCCGATATTCGTCTCATTGAAGCGGATGAAGATGTGCTGTTGTATGAGATTAGCCATATTCCTGGCGCGGTAAAGCTGGATTGGCACGTTGATGTTCAGAATCCTGTGGAGCGAGATTTTGTGGATCAGCAGGGTTTTGAGCAACTGATGAGCCATTGGGGAATTAGTAACGACACGACGATAGTGCTCTACGGTGATCGAAATAACTGGTATGCCTGCTATACATTCTGGTTGTTTAGCATGTATGGTCATAGTAAGCTCAAGATTATGAATGGTGGGAGAACGAAGTGGGAAGAAGAGAAGCGTCCACAGACCAAAGAGATCCCTCATTACGAGGCCACGGAGTATCATGCGCAAGCAGCCAATGAGATCGCATTGCGAGCGTTCCGCGATGATGTTGCCAGTGGTCTGCGCAATCCAGGTCGTCGCCTGATTGATGTGCGTTCACCGCAGGAGTATAGCGGAGAGTTGCTGCATATGGTGAATTACCCGCAAGAGGGTGCTCAGCGTGGAGGGCACATTCCCGGCGCGAAGAATATTCCCTGGGCTACGGCGGCCAATGCTGATGGAACGTTCAAATCAGCTGAAGAGCTGCGCCAGATTTATGGTGCGAAAGATATTACTCCCGACAAAGAAGTAATTACTTATTGCCGTATTGGTGAGCGTTCGGCGCATACGTGGTTTGCCCTGACACAATTGCTTGGCTTCCCGCGTGTGCGCAATTATGACGGCTCCTGGACCGAATGGGGAAGCGTCGTACGGGCACCCATCGAGAAATAAACATTCTATGCATGTAAAATTGTAGGGGCCAGATTGACCACGCCCAATTTTACATGCATTTTTACCTATATGGAGGTGAAGGCAATGGATCGACAAGAAGCCATTGAATTTCTAGTTGATCATTATGAGAATCCGCGTAATTACGGAGCGTTGGAGGCAGCCGATGTCAATTTAACGGGCGGCAATCCTGGGTGTGCGGACGTAATTACTATGTACGCCCGTTTTGGTGAGGATGGCAAGCTGGAAACGGTAAACTGGGAAGGCGAGGGATGTACGATCAGCCGGGCTGCTGCGTCCTATGTGACGGAACTGGTGGAGGGGATGACGCCTGATGAGATTGAGCAACTGAGCTTTGAAGATCTCATCGATCAGCTTGGGCGCGAACTGGTAATGACGCGTCCAACGTGTGCGACCCTTGCATTGGGAACGCTCAAAAAGGGTGTACATGAGTATCATATGCATCAGCGAGCGGCCCAACCATTAGCCCCTGAACAATAAGCGTTAAAGAGCATACCTTTCGCGCCAGTCTGCTAGAATCGTCAGCGCCTTTTGTAGCAGTTGTTGATGGGCGGGATCATTCAGCCAGCGGCTGACGCCTGAAGGGTGGGGAAGGGGTAGAAAGAACATCGTATCGTGCTCCTGGTAGGTGCCGATGATGCCTTCCAACGTTCCGCGTGCAAAAAAAGTTTCGATTGCCATCGTGCCCACGAGAAGCACAACTTTTGGTTGTACAATGCGAAGTTCTGCTTCTAGATAGGGTCTGCACAATGCCACTTCCGGCGGGGAGGGTCGTCGGTCGCCGTTGCCGCGTGGATTTTTGCCGGGATCGCAGCGTGTGAGCGAGCTGAGATAGGTGTGTTCATGCAGATAGCCTGGGGGAAATCCGGCCTGCTCCAGCCATTTTTGCAGGATGAGTCCTCCCGGTCCACTGAACGGTCTATTATTGGTAACAGAACGATGACCGGGAGCCTGCCCTATAACGAGTATACGATCGTTGGTGCGTCCGCTTACGATGGGATGGGCAACGGGAATGTAACCATGTTCCTGGCATAAGCGGCAGGAAAGGATGCGTTGTTGCAAAATTGCTAATGAAAGAGTGCGTGACTCGGTTTGATTATTATTATCAAGCATCTTTATCTGAATGTAGCCGTGTAGATGCCACGGGTGTGTTTATGCTCGGCGCACGATAGGCATCAGCCAGGCGACGATAGTGTCCAAGATAATAGGTGAGTGGAGCTTCATTGTTTGTTGGTGTTTGCCCGTTATGTCCTGGCTCTTCAGTGTGCGCGTGTATTTTTTCGTCAGCAAAGAGCACTTTGTCTCCGATACCGAGCGCTTCAACCTGGCCGAGAAAGATGCTATGGTCGCCACCTGGATATTCTGCCACCACGTGTGCATCGACGAATGCCAGTACATCGGCCAGCACAGGAGCACCAGTCGCAATTGTATGATAGGAGGCATGGCAGAAGTGCGTGAAACGTTCTTCGCTCTGGGTGGCGAAGCAGCGTGAGAGATCCTCTTGCTGTTCAGTAAGCATATTAACAGCGAATATCCCGCTCTCGCGTATCTGTGTCAAAGCACCACTATGGATGTCGACGCAAACGAGCACAAGTGGTGGATTGAGCGAAACGGAGCAAAAAGCGTTCACCGTCAATCCACTTACCGTGCCTTTATTATCGGTAGTGACGACCGTAACGCCAGTGGCAAAGTGACCCATAACCTGCCGGAAGAAATCTTTTTCGATTGTCATCGAACATTGTCCTTATTCCTCTGGTGATCTTGAATTGGCTGGCACACGGGCTAGATTGATTGTGCCCGTACACCAGCCAATTGGATCGCCAAAGGATTGATGATAGTATAGTCTTTCTCACTGTAGTATCATCTCCCATGCGTTTGTTGTCAACTGCACTTTTGGACAGGTATGGGTGTTGCCCTTAACAGGTAGCTTATATGTCTGTTATGCAGACATTCCAGAGGAGCTGCATAGTTTCAGGTTCTGGCTTGTGTGTATTCACAATAAAATGGAAATGTTTAGCTGATCTACGTTGTCCACAATTGTTGTCGATTCACCTGTAAACGACCGTCGGGCAGGACAGAAACTTCTGCGGGATCCGAGAGGCCACCACTGAAGTTGCCTTTTTCGTCCCACTGGCGCCATGCCATGAAAAAGTGCGCACCTGTGCTACTTGTAACTAGTTTACCGGCATAAAACGTACCTGTTGCATCTGCGACGAGCGGTTCATTGGTGAGTGGATGATACGGCCCAGTAAGTTTGTCAGCGACGAGATAGTGCGTACCTACCCAGGTCTTGCTGTTCGCGGGAGACAGAGATGCAGCAGCGTGCCTGGCTGCACAGAAAAGCAGGTAGTAGCGACCGTTCAGTGGGACGACCTGCGGTACTTCCATCTCAGTGAAGTTTCCAGGTATGTTGACTGGTGGCATCATTTCCCATGCTAGCAGATCTAGAGACCGTGCCAGGGCAATCACGGCACGTCCATCATGCGAACCTTCATTAACACGTGCAGACAGGAACATATAGTATGCCTGCTCATCTGGAGCATAAACGATATACGGATCGCGCCACGTCTGTGACTCCGAGATTTCTGCGCTTTGTGGCTCGTACCAGCGAGTATCGACCTCAAGCAGGGGGTTGCCTGGATGACGTTCCCAGTGTTCGAGGTCGGAGGAGATGGCCAATCCAATGCGCTGGACAGGAGCCAGTTCGGACTTGCTTAGTGCAGTATAGAACATGTAAGCAAGGTTATCGCGTATTGTCACGCTGCCAGTCCAGATGGCGCGGTCATCCCAACTGCCGGGATGACCAGTTTCTAACACCGTTCCATGATGTACCCAGTTGCGCAAATCATATGAAACGGCGTGTCCAACGGTCGCCATTCCATGCCGTAGATCTGGATCATGGAGAGAGCGCGGCGCTTGCAGGTAGAACAGGTGGTAAAGCGCCTGCTGGCCTTTCCACTCTTGTGGAGAGACCAGCCAGAAATCCCACATGTAGTGCTCTTCAGGCATGAACACGTTTATTCGTCCTTCCTATCCTTTGAGTCCTGTTGAAGCAACGCTGCGCACGAAGTATTTCTGTCCAAGCAGGAACATGATGACAGGAACGAGACTTGCCAGCACGACTCCGGCCATCAATGTTGCTACGTTTGGCACAAGGTTTGCGCCTCTGCTCAGATTAATGGTTAATCCTTGCTGTAAGGTGTAGAGTTCCGGCGATGAGGTGAACACAAGCGGCTTGAGCAAGTTACTCCACTCACTCAAAAATGTCAGGATAAAAACAGTTGCCACAGCAGGTCCCGAAAGTGGGAGCATAACCGTCCAGAAGATACGGTAGTAGCCTGCACCATCCATCTTTGCCGCCTCATCCAGTTCTTTGGGGACAGTGATGAAGAACTGGCGAAACACGAAGATAGCGAAAGGACTTGCCAGGCTGGGAACGATGAGCGCGGCAAAGGTGTTTAGCCATCCTCCCCAGCCGGCGAGCATAAGGTAGAGAGGCACGAATAGGATCTCGAAAGGAATAATGAGGGTGGCTAGAATGATCAGAAACAGGACATCACGCCCAAAGAACGGCAAGCGTGCAAACGCATAGCCGGCCAGGGCGGCCAGGATAATCTGACCCAGAGTCACCCCTAATGTGACGATGAGCGAGTTGAGGGTCTCCTGCCAGAAGTTCAATGCCTGGATGACATCTGGATAGTTACTCCACTGTGGAATAGCCGGGAACAGGGCAGTAGGATTGGAGAGTACCTCGCTGTTCGTTTTCAACGATGTTGTTAGCATCCAGAAGAACGGAAATAGAGTGATTAACGCGAGTATAGACAGGATCGCATATTTGGGTACGAGGCTCTTGTGTTGCCGCTTATTCATGAGTCATCTCCTTCCAGATGCTTTAGTTGTACGATTGTTGTTGGCGTGTTGCGATCAGTTGTACAGCGGTAATCATCAGAACCCCGACCAGGAAGAGAGTTGCAGCAGCCGTCGCGACTCCCGTGCGGGTAGCGAAGGTGTTGTAAATGTAGAAGACCAGCGAGGTAGTCGCCCCACTTGGTCCTCCATTTGTCATCACAAAGAAGGGGACAAATGCCTGGAAACTGCCGATTGTGTTGGTGATGATGAGCAGAGTTGTTGTCGGAACCAGTAGCGGCCAGGAGATGTAGCGGAAGCGCTGCCAGGCGTTGCGGATGCCATCGATCTCTGCCGCCTCATAGTAATCGGGATTGACCGATTGGAGGCCAGCGAGATAGAGAATCATCGAGAAGCCTGCCGATTTCCATGTGTTCATCACCACGACCATAATCATTGCCACGATACCGTTTGTGTGCTGCCAATCAGGAAAGTGAATGCCGATATTCAAGAGTAACTGAGGGAAAAGGCCGAGCGTGGCTCCTGTTGCGAACATCCATTGAAAGACTGTTCCGGCTGCGACAAAGGAGATGACCAGGGGAATAAAGAACACGGCGCGGAAGAATGTGCGCCCTCTGAACTCTGTGTCGATCAAGACAGCCAGAAACAATCCTAGTGCCACCTGTGTTGGGACGGCAAGCACAACGAAGAAAATGGTGACGCCGACTGATTGTAGAAAGCTCGTGTCTTTGAACAGAATAGTCGCATAGTTCTGCAATCCAATGAATTGAGGCGTGCCAAGTAAATTCCAGCGCTGAAAGCTCAAGTAGACGACGTAGCCAATGGGGTAAATGAGGAAGATAGAAAGCAGTATGAGGGCTGGCAGCGTGAAAGAGAACGCCTGCAACTGCCTGAAAATCTCCTTCCCATTAAATCTGCGCTTGCTTATAGTCTTTGTTGTGACCTGTTCCTGGACCTGTGCGTGTTGCATAGAAGTCTCCTCTTCAAAATTTTCATCTGCACATCTGCGTACGTGTGAAAAGAGGGCTGATGGGTAACACTGATTGCCAGGTGTATGTGTGTACCCATCCGTCCAACACATGGCGAGCCGACTGCTTATTGTTTGAGCGCAGTAACCGCTGTTGCTGCATTCGTCAGGGACTGCTGTACGTTAGCCCCTTGCAGAATAATCGGGTCCCATGCCTTCTGCCCGAAGGCCGTTGAGGCGTCGGCCGCTTGTGGCAGGCTGGGACGCTGGACGCTATAGGGAACACCGTTAACCCAGCCGTACAGGTAAGGATATTGTTTGAGGTGAGCCTGATAGGTTGCATTGGCCGTTGCGCTCTTCGTCACTGGCAGATTGCCCGACTCAATATTGAATTTGACCTGGAAGTCGTCGGTGAGCATGTATTGCCCATAGTCAAACTCGTAGGCAACCTTTTCAGAGCTGTTATTGAAAAGGAACAACTGGTCGCCGCCCGGATTTGTGGCAGGTTGCTTATTGATTGGGTAGGGAACAACCGTAAACTTGAATGTTTTGAGCTTGACGAGATCAGGGAAGTTCCAGGGCCCGTTAGCCATGATGGCAGCTTTCTGGCTATACCATCCGCTGGGATCGTAGCCCATACCTGGAGCAGAGAATGCAGTGTAGCCATCCTTGACCAGATTTTGCAGGAAGGTCATCGCTTCGACACCGGCGGTGTTGTTAAAGCCTGGATCGCCACTATCAGATAGGAAGGTCTGACCGTTTGTCCCCAACCAGGCGGTGAAGAGCCAGGAGTCCCATCCAGCGCCACCATTGTGCATCAAGAAGCCTTTCATTTTGGTTTTCTGCGAGATGAGTTTACACGCCTCAGCGAATTGATCCCATGTCCAGGTTTTCTCAGGGTCCTGAGAAGGAATGGGAACGCCTGCCTGCTCGAATGCGTCGAGATTGATTTGCATGGCAGTATTGTTGGTCATCCAGGGCAGGCTGCGTACTTTTCCCTGATACGAAGAGACCGCGACGAGCGAGGACAAGATATTTTGCTTAATATCTGAGTGTGAGTTGAGCCAACTATCCACATCGGGCAGTAGATTTGCCTGGACAAACGTTCCTGTGGACGTACTATCAAGCCAGGCCATATCTGGTGCGGCACTGCCACCGGCTTTGATTTTGGTGTCTAGAACCTCGGCATTCTCAACGCCCAGTTGATAGGAGACAAATTTCATCTTTGGGTATTGCTTCTCAAAAGATGGGAGTAGTTGTTGCTTCCAATACGCTTCAGTCGCTGTGGGGATTGTGTGATACAAGTTGACGGTTACAGGCCCACTGGAAGACGTTGATCCACCGCCTCCACAGGCTTCGAGGAGCGCTGTTGCACTCGATGCGCTCAGTCCTAGAGCCATCCCTCTTTTCAAAAACTCTCGACGATTGATAGTCATGATAAAATCTCCCCTTTCAGTGGATAGACCGGGTGACGCTCCTATGCGTCAAAAGAGTGCATGAAGGACCGAGGGTGCCAAAAAGTTGTGGAACCCTGAAAAAGTTGTGAAATACGTAAATTGTAGCTAAAAAGCGTCGTCAGTGCGTTGGGAAACGCCAGGTTCTCTGGTGGGCAAGATATTTTACAAGGCTCACCTCCTCATAATAGCGCGTGATGCCAAGAAACATCATGCGCGAACGTCTAAATTGAATGTCGCTCAATATAAGGACAGGGAATGGTGTGTTGAAGTGGGGGGAGAGACTGGCCGCTATGCTCAAGCAAATATTCTACCGCCCATTTTCCCATCTGATAGTGGGGTAACTCTATGGTTGAAAGAGGAGGGGTGAGCTGGGCGGCAACTGATTCGTAATTATCAAATCCCATTACAGCGACATCACCAGGAATGGAAATGCCCAGTGAACGTAGAGCATCATAGACACCCATCGCAACGAAATCTGTAAAACAAAATATCGCGGTTGGTGGTTCAGGGAGCTGCATGAGTTCAAGCGCTCCCTGGTAACCACCCGCCGCATTAATAGGGTGCATACGCACAAGGTTCTCGTCAAAAGGAATATCATAGGTGTGTAATGCCTGTTTATAGCCTTCAAAGCGCCCAAAAGCAGCCGGGATGGGATCAATATCATTGAGAAAGCCAATGCGGCGATGTCCCTTTTGCAACAATACTTCGGTTGCGATCCGTCCACCCTGGACTTCATCCGGTACCACTGAAGGTAAAGAGCGGTCAGCGCAGAAACAGTCGAGTAGCACGGCTGGCCCTTCGTATATATTTGCTGGAAATGCAACTTCGTGGTGATACATTGCGGCGTAGATGATGCCCTCGACCTGCCGCTCAAGCATCATTTCAATGGCGGTTTCTTTAATGGAGGTATCGGAACTAGTATTGACGATCAAAAGCAGTTTGCCATGGACCCAGGCTGCATCTTGTGCTCCCTTAATAATATTTACTGCATAGGGGGTAGTGGTGATTTCGTCAGCAATAAAGCCAATTGTATGCGTTTGATTAGTGCGTAACCCTCTGGCGGCCAGGTTTGGACGATAGGCAAGTTTCTTCGCCGCCTCCTGGATGCGATCCTTTGTTTCGGCAGGAATGCTCGCGGAAGATGCGTGATTATTGAGCACGAAAGAAACTGTTGTGCGAGATACCCCTGCCTGACGTGCGATATCTGACATGGTAGGAGCTTTTTTGCGTGGTTGACTGGTCACAGGTTATTCCTCCTCACCAATGAAGATGAAGTCCATAACACGAGTTACTAACACGAGTAAACCATATTTTCGCTCATTTGTCAAGTGATTTTGGATAAGTACAAATGTTGTATCCAGGTTCTTCGGCCATATGGAATCGAGACAAAGTTACACCGCCCTTTTGCCAGTTCAATGCTCACTTGTATTTGAGGAAACGGGGGAGTGGGCACGAGAATTTGTTGACCATGCGAATATAGACTTTGGTGAAGATGGCCAAAGGGTTTTTATAAGATCCCAGAGGACCACCGTGATTATTGCTGCTATGAGCAATGCGAGATAGGGCTGACCTATGACCGTCGTTTGCATTAAAAATGGCATATAGCTCTCTAGCGAGCACAATTGTACTGCAATAGGCACATAAAAGTACTTTGGAAAATAAAATGCGTAGACCAGGGAGAGCACATCAGCCAGGTAAAAGTATCTCTCGTGCATCTCTGGCAAAAAAAATGGCACGATTAAGACGAACGCCAGTGCCAACTTCAGGATAATTTCGTTGGTCATTTTCTTTTTGCTCGCCAGGATGACAAAGCTGAGGATAAGCACGATGCCCAGAGTAAGAACAATACCTGCATGATTCCAGGGAATGAGTTGCTGTTTTGGCACTGGAATCAGTTGGAACACCGTTGGAGCACTCAGAGACAAAGAACTTGATGGATAGCCCGCCTGGGTCAGGTAGAGTGTGAGCATATCAACAAAATTTCTGCCTAGCAGGTATGCTGGGAGAAGAACAACCACATAGACGAGGGGAAGAAGAAAAAAGTAGCGCAAACGTATTTCTTCAGCCATCCAGAGTACGAAGAGCAATGGAAAGAGAAAAATCGCCTGTAGCTTGAATGCAAATGCCACACCGAAGAAAACACATGCCCAGAACTGCTTTTTGCACAATAAAAAGGTGAGTCCTGCGAGCGAAAACGTGGTATAGATGCTATCGCTCTGCGCCCAGAGGGAGCTATTGATGAAAACAGTTGGAAGAAAAAGCACAACCAACGCAGCAAATATGGGAAGATAAGATTTCCCATATTTGTTTCTGACAAGAAGATAAACTAATCCTGCCAGTACAAGATCAAAAAATATGGATATAGATTTTATCGCTGTGATTTTCGACAGTGGAAGAAGGGTAGCAATAATCAGGAGATACAAATAAGATTCGTTATAATTTGAAAAATTATATTTGAGTGCGAGAATGCCTCCATGCGATTTAATAAAGTCATACCAGGGACTGAGATAGACGGTATAATCCGCCGAATGAATAGGCAAGAGATCTTTACGCATGAGCAATGCCAGTACCACAATTCCTATAATAAGGGCCCATTCGTGCAACCGTGCTCTGTTTTTGTGTATCATGTGTCGCTCCTTTCCTTGTGTAGGCACATTTCTATGACGATTTTTATTGACACATATAACTTTATGAATTAAGTATAGTACAAAGCTCTGTAAAGAGGGTGATGGAGGATTTCTAACAAAGGAGCTGCCAGAAATCCTGGCAGCTCCTCATTTCTCGTTCCTCCTTGCTATGATGGAATGCAGCGACCCGTGAGCAGTAGCGCCACGCGAACCGGAGCCAGCAGCCCGTTCTGGAGCCAGCAACGCACCTTCGACAACGCGGGCAATATCCTTCAACTCTCTACGACGCTGCCCACCGTGAGCGGAGGAGGCAGCAAAACCGATACTCAATCGTTTTGTTATGATGCCTTGGATCGTTTAAGCTGGGCAGGCAATACTGGGACGCCTTCAGGAGGAGATCACTGTGGACTTACACCTACAGGAAGCACCACTTCCGGGTATAGCCAATCGTTTAGCTATGATGCGCTGGATCGGATGACCTCAGGGATCGGCGGGAACTGAGAGCTATAGCGATGCCTTCCCACGTCCATGCAGCAACCGGACTCAGTTCCGTTCCCAGCGCCTATGCCAGTTATGACGCGATGGGCAACATGACTTGTCGCAATGTCAGCAGTTCGAGTTCGCAGAGTTGTGCCAGTGCAACGCAAACGGGCGCGACGATGACCTACGACAACGAAGGTCGGCTCAGCAGTTGGAAGGCCCCTCAGGGAAGCACCGGCACCGATCAGTTCCTCTACGACAACGAAGGCAACCGGGTCTTGCAGCGCAGCAGCACCTCAAGCGTGAGCGATACCATCACCTTTGATGGCTATAGCGAAGTCGTGATCACGGGAGGAAGCTCGACGATCACCAACTACTTCAGTGTGGCCGGACAGCGCGTGGCGATGCGCAAAGGAGCCATCCTGTCGTATCTGCTGCCGGATTTCCTGGGCAGTAGCAGTGTGGCGCTCAACAATAATGGGACCATCCAGGCGGTGCAACTGTACGCACCCTATGGCTCCTCGCGCTACACGGACCAGGTGATGCCGACTGATTACAACTTTACGGGGCAACGGCTCGATAGTCAGACGGGGTTGTTGTACTATAATGCACGCTACTACGATCCCGTGAGTGGACGCTTCATCAGTTCGGACATGGTACAGAACAACACGAAGGGCATGGACTCCTACGCCTATGTGGGAGACAATCCCATCGTGCGAACCGATCCGAGTGGGAAGTGTTGGCTCTTATGTACGATGCTCATTGGAGCGGCCATCGGAGCCGTTGTTGGGGTGGCGTCGACTGTGGTGATGGGAGCGATTAGCGGGAAGATGCCCTCAGGAGGACAGATAGCGCAGGCGGCAGTGACGGGAGCCGTAGCAGGAGCGATTACCGGATTAGCGGGACCGGAGGCGGGACCACTTGCCAGAATCGCAGCGGGGGCAGTAGCCAATGCGGCGGGACAGGCGGTGGGCAATGCGATGCAAGGCAAACCGATCATGGATGGGGTTGGACAAGCGGCGATCACAGGCGCGATCACAGGTGGCGTGATGGAGGGAGCAGGAGCGCTGGTTGGGAAGATCGGTGAGGGGCTGCAAGATGGGGCATCATCGATGTTAGAAGATGTACATTGCAGTTTTACGCCATCTACCCCTGTCACCACGAACCATGGAAAGCAGTCCATTGGCACATTGAAAGTGGGAGAAAAGGTTCTGGCCTATAATCCCAAAACGAAGAAGATGGAATTGCAACCGATCCTACACGTCTGGATCACTCAGGACAAGGATCTGGTCAATCTCACCATTACAACACCTTCTAGTCAGGGCCGTGCTGCGAAACCTAGCAGTGAAGTGATCCACACCAACATCCATTATCAGCAATGAACGCTATAACAAATGCTCTAGATATTGCTAATGCATACATCGCTGACCTTGGTTCACAGGTTTTACATAATGCAGAAGCGATACGAGTTAGTTAAAATGGTGCTCATAATGCCTCATTTGTAAATTGAGGAGAAGGAAGGAGAAAGCATCGAAGAATACATGAGTAAAAGAGCTTTTCAAAAAGATAGATACTCATGTATTCTTTGCCTATTCATTGCTCAGCACTTGTTTTGTGAGCTTTACTTCAGGGGGAGAAATGTACTATTTACTCTTATATGCGTTGCCGGATGAAGGGAAAGATGTTCCCTTTATCGAAGCGTTGGAACCGGAGATCTGTACAGCATTTGTACGCAAGCAAAAAATTCCAGAAGAAGTTCCTGTTCTCAACTTTCTGATTGATCCAGCGTGTCTTCATCTGGATTATCTTCGTAGTCGCAATACCTTTGATGGATATGTATGCTCAGCGCGTTTTCTGACCCTACTCACACATGAAAATGTTCCGTATCGTGCCTATCCGGCTCAATTGATAGATATCGTCACGCGAGATGTCCTCTCTCGCGATTACTCGTTCTGGATGCCAGAAGAAATCGAGAACACGATTGACTGGGAGCACTCCGATGTCTGGATTGATCCCATCTCTGGATGGAAGCAATTGACCCGGCTGGTGCTGACGAAGGAAGGTGAGGCGTCTGCACCTCTCCTGTTTAAAGTGAAAGAAAAAAGGCATCTTCTGGTTGATGAAGCGATCCGTCTCAAATGTCTGCAGGCAGAAATAAAAGGAGTCGCTTTTGCCCCGTTGAATGCCCTGTTTCATCCGGAAAGAGGAATTGAATTGCTGGAAGTTGAGCAACAGGTGCAAAATCACCCAGATGATTGGAAAGCATGGCATCGTTTGAGTGATGTCTTCATGTTATTACATCGCTATCAAGAAAGTCTGGATGCTATCATTCATGCCTTGATAATTGAAGAAGGAGTTTCAAAATTATGGTATAGTAAAGGGAATCTGTTGGCCCGTCTGCAGCAGCCACAAGAGGCGCTAGAAGCCGTGAGAAGGGCAACGGAGCTTGACGCTCAGAGCTTTGCATGGGGGGATTACAGTCGTCTGTTACGAGAATTGGGGCGAACGCAGGAAGCGGTCGAAGTCGCCAAACACTTTGTGCAGCTTCGGGGTGACAGCTCCCTCGCCTGGTTGACATTAGGAAATGCGTATGCGGCAAGAGGAGACAACGAGGAAGCACTAGAGGCATTTGAAAAAGTATTGAGCCTGGGAAAGGGAGGACCATCGACAGGCATTGAGAAAGTGTCTATCCCTCAAGCAGAGGTGCTTTCACGTCTGGGTCGATATGAGGAAGCTCTTGCAGTCTATAATCATCGGGCCTTATCCTCTTCGCAAGACAGTGAAGTATGGAAGGCGAAAGCACGAGTACTACGAATACTGGGACGGCACGATGAGGAAATACAAGCAGAACACAAAGCACAGGAATTGGAAGACCGGAAAGCAAAGAATTTGCAGGCACGGCCTCGCTAGGTGCGCAATAAGGAAAAATGTGGTTACTGCAAGAACGCTTTATGTGTATCGAGATCATTGTGATGGTTGATAGGCTCAGTAAGCCGACTCTAAAGGAAGCCGAAACTCTCAGTGGGACAGGAAGGATCAAGAAGCGAAAGCTGCTGGCCGAAAGGCAACAGAAAACGATAACTGAGTAGATAGAGCCGAAGACGGAAATACTCACGCCGAAAGGTGGCCGACGTGATCCTGGTGCATCACCCAAAGAACGCTGTAAAGGAACTCTATGAGAGGTTGATGACATTTCATTTTGGAACAGCATATGGTAGTATTTTTCGTCAGGTTGATGCACTAACTCGGAATGAACTTCTTGTTGTAATAGAACATGCTCAAACGAACGAATTGATTATCAAGGAGCGAAAACGGAGTGTATCGGGCGAGGTCTAGACCTTTTTCGAATGGTCATCGTTCACCGGGAAGCAGCAAAAGTAAAAGTGCGGGAGAGTTCTGTAAAGGCAATTGACACATTTGGTAAAGGAGCCTTGTAAGCCCACTTATGAGGCTCTTTTTTGACACCTTAATTGACACCCTATTAGCGATATCAGTGTAGACTTTTCTAGACCTTCATAGATTGATTTTTATGAGGAATGAGCTTGAAGAGCGCTGATTGGATGGTCTGAGCAAGTCATAACCCATCTTTATGGCCCCTTGACAGATGGCTCATATACTATTAAAATGTAAGTATGAAAGTAAGTGTAAAATGTACACGATTGAAATAGACCCTTTATCCTGAGATGTTGGAGCTTAGCAAGCAATCTACGTTCAGTCAAAGGAAATATGAGAGCTTGTGAGAACGAGATAGAAAAAGGATAAAACCGCATGCAGAAGAAAACAATCGCCCTTGTGGCGCACGATAGTAAAAAGTTGGAACTTTTAGAATGGGCAACCTTTAATAAACACCTGTTATCGCAATATAACTTGTATGCAACAGGAACTACGGGCGCTCTATTGGAGCAGAACGTCGGGATCAAAGTCCATAAATTGCAGAGTGGACCATTGGGTGGAGATCAGCAGATTGGCGCGAAGATCTCAGAACAGGAGATTGATTTTCTCGTCTTCTTCTGGGATCCGCTCATAACGCAACCTCACGATACCGATGTGAAGGCGCTCCTGCGTATCTCCGTGGTCTGGAATATTCCGGTTGCCTGTAATCGTGCGTCGGCTGATTATATGATCACATCGCCTCTCCTTTCAAACGAGTATCAGCCCCAGCTACCTGATTACCAGGAGCATAAAACGCGAGCCATATAATCCCATCCGGTTAATCACCGATGAGAAAGACAAACATCAAAGGAATACCGATGAACAATAAGGACAGGAGCGAGCTATACCAGCTCGTTCCTGTCCAGTAGAGATTGACGCGAACAGTATAGGGAACATCTAGTTGGGCAAAAATCGCGAGGATGCCTCCCATCGCGAAGGAGCCAACAAATCCCATTGCCAGAGCTTCCACGCTCTTTTTGACACTGCGTATTCCTCGTGCCAGAAGACTGCCAACCACTGCGAGTAGAATGATTGCAAGCAAGAAGAGAAGAACGCTTGTGATGCCTGTTGCCGTGCCACTGGCGATAGCTGAAAACACCGGAAACGTGAGTGCCCCCGTCAGAGATAGGAGGAATAAGACAATGAGAGCGACAAGTGTTTTGGATACGACTGTTCCTAAATTCATATAGCCAACTCCTATGCGCATAATTACAACATTTTAATTGTATAAACGAACCGGGATAAGAGGAAGATCAAAAGATGTATAATTATAGATATAAGTGGTGCGCCACTTCTTGTTTTTTGAGATAGAATAGGATAAATGGTGGGATTTGATGAGGAGCCATGAGGGCCATGAGAAGATGAGGAGTGAGAACGATGAGAATGATGAGGAACACGGGTTTGTTCGCTCCGCTCACCGCACCCCTACTATGGGTGAGGCCGGGGTTCCACCTGAAACTTCTATACATTTCCACATTTGACATCCATTCCCCTGACTCATATACTATTCCCAGATTGCCACGGGTGGCCCAATCATACATGGTTGGGCAGAATAGGGAAGTCGGTGCGAATCCGACGCAGTCGCGCTACTGTAACTGGTGAGTTGTTCTCCCACCTGTATTAAATACAGAAGTATGCCACTATCTTTAACCAATGGTAGAGATGGGAAGGCTGGATGAGCCGCGTTTGCAACCAGAAGCCAGGAGACCTGCCCAACGGGCATGTATTGATCGTTGTAGTTATAGAATGCAGCGGTTTGAAGGTACGCTCCTTCGCGTTTAAGGATCGGTATGAAACTTGCGACACCACCCACATCTTCTGTGGTACCTGAACAGCAACGGAAACAAACACGTGTGCTTACTCCACCTCTCGTTTTCCTGTTACTTGCCATATCCCTGGTTTTTGTTATTCTGCTTGGTGTAAGTTTTGGTTCGGTTGCTATTCCGCTGCCGACTATTGTACAGATTCTCTTGAATAGTACGCACCTGTTTCACTTTCAGCAAAGCTGGGACCCTTCCGCTGAATTGATTGTCTTACAGGTACGAATGCCCGTTGTAATTGGTGCGGGCCTGGTTGGTGCAGCGCTTGGTGTTGCGGGCGTGATTTTCCAGGGCGTATTGCGCAATCCGCTGGCCGATCCCTATCTGCTGGGGACATCGTCGGGAGCTGCATTGGGAGCCGCTATTGCCTTTGTTCTGCCGATTGATACCGTCTTTGGTCCTTTCTTCACTCTCACGCCGCTGCTGGCATTTGTGGGAGCATTAGTCACCGTCTTGTTGGTGTATATGCTGGCACGTACGGATGGACATATTCCGGTCGTCACGTTATTGCTTGCAGGCGTGGTGATCAATGCGGTTATGGTCGCATTCCAGACGCTCATTCTGACGCTGAGTCCCAGGGCGAGCTTTGGGGTTCAGGCACTTTTTAACTGGCTCTCCGGCGGTATCGCGGTAACGAGTTGGCAGCCAGTGATCATTGTGGGAATAATTATTGTGGTTGGTATTGCGTGTGCGCTGGGTTTTCCGGGCGTTCTGGATGCGTTTGCGTTGGGTGAAGAGAGCGCGGCCCATCTCGGATTGCGCGTCGAATGGTACAAGCTCTTTTTTATTGCGCTGGCATCGCTTATTACGGCTGCCGCGGTCTCTATTAGCGGCCTGATTGGATTTGTGGGTCTGGTGATACCACATATGATGCGCCTTATACTGGGACCGGGACATCGTTTGTTGTTGCCAGCTTCCGCGTTCGCCGGAGCGATCTTTCTGATCCTGGCCGATCTGCTGGCGCGGGTAATTATTGCGCCAGCGGTGCTGCCTGTCGGCATCTTTACTGCACTGGTGGGAGCGCCATTCTTCTTGTTCCTGTTACGCCATAACAAACGGACATATCGATGGTGAAAAGAGAGCAAATAACTGAAGCGAGAGAGCCATTATTACAGGTATGTGATATTGCCTTTAGTTATGGACAGAAGATGCTTTTTCAGGGACTTTCTTTGGAGCTCAAGGGTGGAGAGATGGTAGGATTGCTGGGACCAAATGGCTCAGGCAAGACGACCTTACTGCGTTTACTCAGTGGGGTTTTACAGCCGCAGCAGGGGCAGATTTTTCTGGCGGAACGCAATCTACGCAATTGGGGAAGGCGTGGCGTTGCCCGTCGTATCGCCCTCGTGCCACAAGAACTACATATGCCATTTGCTTTCACTGTTGAGCAGATGGTGAGCCTGGGGCGCACACCTTTTGTCAAACCCTTTCTCGGATCACGTACACAATACGATCAGCGCATCGTGCAGGAAGCAATCGAAGTCACTGGAATTGAGTCGCTGGTTGGACACATCTTTAATGAGCTGAGCGGTGGTGAACAGCAACGCGTCATGATTGCGATGGCCCTGGCACAGCAGCCATCCGTGTTGTTGCTCGATGAACCAACTTCGCATCTCGACATCAAATATCAGATTGAGACGTTAGAGCTGGTTCACAAGCTCAATGATGAGCGGGGAGTCACCGTAGTTGCCGCTATGCATGATTTAAACCTGGCGTCGCGCTATTTCCCACGCCTTCTGCTCTTCCAACGTGGGGTTGTTGCTGATGCTGGACCTGCCGAAGTGTTGGAGCCTGCACTGCTCAGCCGCGTCTATGGGATTGATGTACGTGTGGGTATTTTACGGGGAGCGCAGCATCTCAGCATCTTGCCTCCCGATGATCAAGAGGAAATTACTGAGGACCGTCCACAACCGCTGGTGCATGTGATCGCTGGCGGCGGTTCTGGTGCACTTTTGATGCGTGCATTGGCCGATGAACATATCCCCTTTAGTGCAGGAGCCTTAAATATCGGTGATAGTGATCATACCCTGGCGTTACGCCTCGCCACCGCTGTGATTACCGAGCAGCCCTATGCACCTGTTTCGGCCTCTACACTGCAACGGGTAAGAGAGAGCCTTGCCCATGTCAGATTGCTGGTCCTCTGTCCTACCCCTTTCGGTCCTGGGAATCTATCCCTGCTACAGGAAGCAGTGCATTTTGTCCAGAGTGGTCGTCCGCTCGTATTGCTCGTTGCGCCGGAGATTGAGAGCATGTGTAGTGACTCTGATGGGCTTAAAAGGGACGATGCTGTGCGCGATTATACGGGTGGTGAAGCGACCCACTTGCTAACAGGACTGATGCGGGATGGCGCTATCATTGCGGAATCGGTGGGAGCAGTGCTGGATGTGATAAAAAAGCATGGCTATATGGATACTTTCAATACCTCTTCATAAAAAAATATGATGGAAACAAACAGATCAGATAACTTGCGGGCATGGAATAAAATATGCTATTGTTAGTGTTGAGTCTGGTAGAAGTTGATTTACCTGATCAACAAGGTAATGTATCCATAGATGATACAGGCTGTCAGTATTATTTCATGTAAAATTAGGAGGAAAGTATGTCTGAGAACAAAGGATACGCGCATCCCGAGGCACTGGTCGACGCAGATTGGGTTCAGGCGCATAGTAGCGATCCCAATGTGCGTATAATCGAGGTTGATGTTACAACGAATTCGTACAATGAGGGGCATATTCCTGGCGCGGTCGCTTTCGACTGGCAGAAAGAATTGCAGGATCAGGTTGTACGTGCGCCGATCAGCAAGGCGGCCTTGGAAGAGTTGCTGAGCAAAGCGGGTGTGAGCAGAGACACCACGATTGTGCTGTATGGTGACAACAACAACTGGTTTGCGGCATGGGCGTTCTGGATTCTCAAATACTATGGTCATAATGATGTGCGTTTGCTAGATGGTGGTCGCGTAAAGTGGCTGGCGGACAAGCGCGAAATCACGACAGAGGTTCCTTCTTATGCCCGTACCAGTTATCAGGCCAATGAGCCACGTACCGATATTCGTGTTTTGCGCGATGAGGTAATTGCCTCGGTAGGTAAGGCAGGCATCACGCTTGTGGATGTACGTTCGCCCGGTGAATACAGTGGCGAATTGCTTGCGCCAGCCAATCTGCCGCAAGAGGGTGCGCAGCGTGGTGGGCATATTCCTGGTGCGGCCAATATTCCCTGGGCGCAGGCGGTTGCGGCAGACGGAACATTCAAGTCTGCTGATGAACTGAAGGCGTTGTATCAGGGCAAAGGGGTAACGCCCGATAAAGAAGTAATTGCGTACTGCCGCATTGGAGAGCGCAGCAGCCACACGTGGTTTGCGTTGAGCTATCTGCTTGGATACAACGATGTGCGCAACTATGATGGTTCCTGGACCGAGTGGGGAAGCTTGATCGGGGTGCCGATCGAGAAGTAGATCATAGAACAAGACGGGCTTATAAATTGCGCCCCTACACCAGTAGCAAGATTGTAAAAGACGATCAATATTGGTGTAGGGGCGCAATTTATAAGCCCGTCTTGTGACCAAATTAATACCTCAAAAAAACAATTGCCAAATCCTTCTAAACATAGTATGCTAACAGATATATTTTAAAAAGTATAGAACATTTGTATTTATTCCCTTATGTGTCGCAACGAGCGCTGGCAGTATGCAAAAAGGGATTTCGGGAGATCGTATATGAGTACTGAAGAGAAAGTGTCAATTACCTTGCGCCTGCCATCGACATTGAGCGCATATAGTGGGGGGAAGAGCCAGATCAATTTAGAGGCGGACACGGTGGAGCAGATGCTGATTCTCCTGGAGCAACAACATCCGCGTGTCTGGGAGTGTCTTTGTACGGAGCAGGGGCAGTTGCGTGCTCATGTCAGAATTTTTGTCAACAACGAACTGGTGAGTAGTCCCAGTGGTTTACAGACCAGGCTAAAGGCGGGGCAAGAAGTGATAGTGCTGCCAACCACATTCAAAGCTTAGGCTTTAATTTGCGCAAAGACGTTTGAGTGAGTATCCACAAATTGCAGGTTGTTCAAGGGCCAGTACACCATGACGGCTTTTCCAATAATATAATCTTTCGGCACGAAGTTTCCGGTGCGTGAGTCATCGGTGATCTGCCGATTATCGTTAAGTACAAAATATTGGTTTGCGGGGACTTTCCAGGAATCTGCCAGGGGGTTAGTTGGAACTTTGACGTAAGGTTCGTTGAGAAGCACGCCATTGACTTTAATCGTTGTGCTGTCGATCTGGATGGTGTCACCAGGGAGTCCTATGACGCGTTCGATAAAATCCTGATTGGTGTCGCGTGGGTTGTGGAAAACGACAACATCTCCACGTTCAACGTTGCGAAAAAGATAAGCTGATTTGTTGACCATCACATACTGGTTGGCGTTGAGGGAGGGCTGCATATTCGTGCCGCTAACGTGGTAGCTCTGAATGACAAAGTGAATGACGACAAATATGAGCACGGCGAGCGCAACGACTTCGATGATCTCGCGTACCAGATGTGAATTTTTCAATGTTAAACCTCATCTATCTTTTCTGATTGTTCTATTGGTATGGATTGACACATTGTGCCTGATGAGCAGTATAGCGAAGATGGCTCTCAAATACAAGAAAAGGGAGGGGGATATGGGAAAAAAGGACATTCTCAGCGTAAAATTCTCTATGATGAAATGTGTTGAAAAAATGTATGCGTTTCCCGCTTCTCTTCCGTAGTATATGCAACGGTTCACGTTATTATATTGAAAAAGAGGGATATGTTATGAATGGTAAGAAGGCGTCGTTAGTGATTAATCCCAGGACGGGAGAGAATGTCGCGAAGATTACGGATGTGCTCGCGATTCTGGCTGCGGCGGGTTGGACGACTGATATTGCGTTAAAAGAATATGGTGGTCATTCCTTGAAGCTTGCTCAGCAGGCCAGCGAAGACAAGAGTGATCTGATCATTGCATATGGTGGTGATGGAACGCTCAACCAGGTAGTAAACGGCGTGATGACAACAAAGAAGTCGCACAGTACGGTTGGTGTGATTCCTGGTGGGACAGCTAATGTCTGGGCGGGCGAGGTTGGTATCCCGGTTGATCCTGTCAAAGCGGCCCTTTCGCTGGCGAACAGTGAGGCACGTAAAGTTGATGTGGGCCATGTTGAGATACAGGGGCTGACCCATGCCGAAGACCCAACTCAGGTAGCGTCGAAGGCAATTGAGAAGAAGGGCAGCAAGAAAAAGAAGCAGCAGGGGAGTAGTAAGGCAAAGCACCATTTTCTGCTGATGGCGGGCCTGGGAATTGATGCCGCAATAATGCAGGGTGTTTCCAAGCCATTGAAGTATCGTGTTGGTACTCTGGCGGTTGGTCTATCGGCGGCGAAGTCATTGCCAGATCAGCATGCGTTTCCGATCGAGGTGCGCTCGGCGGGGGCAGGGCGTGAAGGTGAGGAACTGTGGAAGGGTGAGGCGTTGCAGGTGGTAATTGGCAATACGCGGCGTTATGCGGATATCGCTGAGATGACACCGAATGCGTATATTGATGATGGGATTCTGGATGTTTGTGTGATCACTGGTGGAGATCCACTTGGTACGATGCAACAGATCGCCTCGCTGCTTCTGAGGCGCAAACCCGATAACACGACTGCTGAATACTTCCATGATTCTCATTTAGAGATCACGGTGCCAGCCTCTGTCCCACTGCAGCTCGATGGGAGTGCGGTCAAGCTGAAGGATTATATCAACAAGGCCGATTATGCTAAGCTGCAACAGGCGGGTGAGATGGAGCATACGATGGTGACATATCGTTTCGATGCTATGCCGCGTGCTCTGGAGATTGCTATTCCACGGACGTACAATTATGAACTGTTCGAGCATACAGAAGAACATGAGAATGTGCAGCAGGAGCATGCCACACGCGAGCAGGAGCATGTCACGGCGGGCGTCAGGACTCATAGTCATAATGGCGAGGACGAGACAGCACAACAGGGGCATGCCGTTGCGGTAGAGTCGCGTCCGAAGCATGATCATAACGGCAACACCAGTGATGAAGTGAAGCAAGAACCCTCGGAACTGGTGGACAAATTACTGGAAGATGGGCGCAAGGTGACGGTCGTTGGGAAAGCACCTCTGGCCGGGAAGAAGGCAACCTATATTATTGCTGGTGGTACATTGAAGGCCAGCACAGGTGAAACAAAGCCTGTTGCCGTCGTGGTGAATGACAAGACGACCATCTATAATCGGCAGGGGGAGAAGCTTTCAGCGCAAGCCGTGGAGGAGTTGCAGGAGGGGGCGGCTATTGTCGTTGAGGGAGACAAGAGCAAACGTGGTGTGATTAGCGCAGAAAGATTGGTTGTATAGTAAGAGATGATTATATAGCAAGAGATTGATTGTATTATCAGGCGGGCTTATAAATCGCGCCCCTACACCAGACTTGATTGTATTTTACTATCATGTTACTGGTGTAGGGGCGCGATTTATAAGCCCGCCTGATAATAAGCGTTGATATTAATTTTTTATGCAAATATAAAGATAATGAGTTTTTAGGTAAATAAAGGTATTGACAAAGCAAATATTTTTTTGTATCTTATTCGTGATGAGATTGTTGTGTTTTGGATGAAGGAGTTAAAGGACAAAAATTTTGAGTATCATCAATCATTCGTTAGAATGGCATTCTGTGCTGGATGCTGTTCTTGATACCGATATACGTGCTACATTGCCAACCCTGGATGCAAAGGGCGTAGTGGCCTATACCGATGGGGCATGCCTCAAAAATCCTGGTGGTCCGGCTGGCTGGTCCGCATTATTGTGGGCAGCAGCCGATGCGGTTAATGGTTTGATGCCACCTGGGGCAGCCTGTCTGGAAAGTTATGGGCATATCCCGAAGTCGCCAACCACCACGAACAACCGGGCCGAGATTTCCGCTGTATTAGCGGTTTTATCGCTGGCACCACCAACGCTGCCCCTCAAAGTCTATAGTGATAGTGAGTACACCATTAAAGTCGCACAGGGAACCTATCAGATGAAGGCCAACCCTGATCTGTGGGAGATCTATCGTGAGCTGTGTCGTTATCGTAAGCAGCCGCCCACTTTTGAGTGGGTGCGTGGTCATGCTGGTCAACTTCATAATGAACGAGCCGACGAGCTTGCCGGGCTGGGGGCATTTAATAGAGATCGTTCCGCTTACGAGAAATGGCAGGCGTCCCAGGCACCAGAAGCTCATAATGCTGCGCCCGAACTGACGGGGTTACGTGAGAACGTGCAATTGCTCAAGACGCTCTTTGATACGCTTGATGTTGAGACAGGGCGTGTGAGCAGTCAGGAACGCGAATTTATCAACGATATGACGAAGCGGTTGCAGAAAAAGAATTTCATGCCATCGGAGAAGCAGGGTAAGTGGATCAAGGGGTTGGTAGTGAAATATAAGGTGTAACCTGCTAATTTATGGGTGAATGAAGGCGCTGCTGATTTGTTGCCAGACGAGAGGTGAAAGGGCGAGCAGAAGAAGAATGAATAGAATAAGTATGATAATAGATGATGGTTGCTTCCTCACCTGAAATCCTTCTTTCTTAGTTTAAGGAGTTGTCTCTCTTATTTCTTTCAGTATAGAGTATGGCGGGTGAAGATGTATGGGTCATTTGACCCATTTTTTTCTGGTGTGGAGATAGGGGAACAAAGCCCATCTATCTCTTTGGACCTTGTGGAGCGTGACGTGATAGAATGGAGAGCAAGAAGTGCCGCTAATAGGAAAGAAGTTTCTCCTCAGCGGTTTTGTTTTGTAAAGGTTGGCACTCAATTTACGGAAGAGTAACAGCGAAAAGGGAGCATTATTTTGTACCAGGAACAGACCAAGAGTTTCGTAGAGTCTCTGCAATTGCAGCATATGCCAGTTGGTTTAGCGTTTGTGGAAGAGGTGCCTGCAGGTATTCAACATCAAGAAACGCCAGTGCCTTCTGCCTGTACATATTGGCGTCTGGGTGAAAAGGGCGTCTTCTATGCAACCGGTGATGATCACAAAGAATGTCCGATTGGTATGATGACGATGGGTTTTGCCATGCCCACGGAAGCTCAGCAGCGTGCGGGTGTGCTGGTGGAGACGATGGCGAGTGTGGAATACTTTTCACCCGCTGAGGTCAGCGCATTGCCGATAGTGCAGAAGCCACACCAGAATATTATTTATGGTCGCCTGGACGAATTCCCGGTTGAGGCCGACGTGATCCTCTGTGTCCTGAACAATCAACAGGCGATGCTTGTGGCTGAAGCATTGGGGAGTACGAACTGGCTGCAAGGTGGGCAGAGCGCCTTTGGTCGCCCCACCTGTGCAGTGATTCCGCGTACGATGCAGACGGGTGAAACCTCTATGAGCTTTGGCTGTATTGGTGCCCGTACATATATGGGCCTGACGCCTTCTGAGCTGGTTTTGACGATTCCAACGCAGAAATTCGCGCAACTGGTGGAGCGTCTGCAAGTCATTGCACATGCTAATGCTGCTCTTGCCCCCTATCACGAGGGGCAGAAAGCGCGTTTTAGTGCGTAGATCGATTGATGCATCCCAAATAGAGCTTCTTTGTACGATGTGTGGCCTGGGAAATCCGCTTCAGGAACCCCAGGCCGTTCCTGGTGGACTCTTGCATCGTGTGTGGCGACTGGATACGACACAAGGAACGTTTGCTTTGAAGCAACTGAACGCTGCAATCATGCAAAAGCCACATATTCATGACATCTATCGCCTCAGTGAACGTATCGCGGCGGCAATGGCGGCTCAAGGCATTCCAGCCGTTGCCGCCTTGAACTGCAATGGAGATCCGTTGCAGGTAATTGAGAATGACACCGTGATCGTGTATCGCTGGATCGAGGGGGAAACGCTGTCAGCGGAAGCAGTAGAACCTGAACAGGGCAGGGTGATTGCGGCGTTGTTGGCACGTATGCATGGATTGGATCTGCAATTTGCGGCCTTGCCACTGCCAGATTGGGAACACTTTTGTGATGATGATTGGGATCTACTCACGGTACATGCTTACGATATAGGTATTCCCTGGGCGACTCCCGTACGTGCAGTGATGCATCGGCTGATCGAGTGGAGCAGGTTAAGTGAGCAGGCTGGTGAAAAATTGAGTCAGAACTATGTCATCAGTCATCGTGACCTGGGACAAAAAAATGTGCTCTGGCAAGATGAGGATACTCCCTGGCTGATTGATTGGGAAGCTGCCGGGCTGGTGAACCCGACTATGGATCTGGTTAGCACTACTCTGGATTGGAGCGGACTGGCTACGGGTGTGGTACGAGAGGATACCTTTGCCGCAATGATGGAAAGTTATGTTGCAGGAGGTGGTGTAGTGCGAGATGCAGGTATAGATGTATTGCACGGGGTCATAGGCATCTGGTTGAACTGGCTTGTATTCAACATGCGTCGCTCTCTGGGCGAGTCAATCTTTGATGAGGAAGAGCAGCAAGTGGGCATATGTGAGGTGCCACTTGCGATAGCCAGGTTACGTACACTGGCCCACTATGCTGAACAGTGGGCCAGTTGGATCGATAGATGGCACTCGTGATGCTTATTATATATACTAACTGACCACAGGTATACCGGCTAATTCTTTTAAAATGGCGGAGACCGGTTGCACGAACTGCAATTTGTTGTCCCAATAGTTGTGTGCTTGCAGACCGCCGCCCTTGCTGTTTTTCAGGTTATCGACCTCGCGATCATCGATCTTCATGGGAGAGATCTCGCCGCTGACCGGATCAAGTGTTTTATAGAGACCTGTTAGAAGTTCTGGTTTTGGATCTGCCATACCACGTTTCCATGAGGAGTCGGGTGCCAATGGGTCAGCGACGGGATCCCTGGGATCGAGGAAGTTGACCCATTGTTCTATTTTGGGGATGGTTGACATATTCTCGCCCCAGGTGAAGAAATCGCTATACTTGCGCAAGGGACTGCCTGCTGTGATTAATCCCAGCACCTTACGGGCGGCAAATGGTGGAAGGTCGCGCAGGATATCGAGGGCAACAACGGTCCCATTGCTATGCGAGTTGATGATAATACCTTCCACATCTTCGCGACCAGCCAGGCGCAGGAAGGCATCCAGTACGAAGTTGCGCACACGTTCACGTAACTCATTATGGCAGACATACGCAGCCACATCGTTTTCCAGTTGTCGTAGTACGGTGATCATATCACTCAATGGATGTTGTTGCCCATTGCCGCTCTGGTGTGCCTGCTTTTTAAATTCTTTACGGACTTTCAGGCTAGGGGTGGGAGCCGTATGATCAGGAACGTTGGCGTTGCTTTGTGTTTTTTGATTCCAGAGGTGCAGCAACTGATCCCACAATGGTTGTGTGTCGGCAAAAGCCATACGAGCCATCTCGGTGACATTGGCATAACGTGGAAGGTGAATGAGACTTGTGCCCAGGACATCTATGGCGGCACCGGGGAGAGCTTTATGTCCTTCTAATTCTGAATAGACCAGAGCAATATGGCTAATTCTGCCTTTGCCATCGGTCAGAGGGGCATTGGAGCCATCGACAGCTCTGAAGTCTTTTACGTCCCAACTTCCCAGGCGTTTGAGGCCATTTTCGCGCATGTGGGAGTTGGCGGGCCAGACGCTACCGACATAGATGGGTCCAGCTTCGCCACGTTTCCTGCGGCAACGGAGAGGATCATCACTGAGCCACGTTTCATCCAGGTATTCACTTAGATACTCGTGGAGAGGATCAGCGTAGCCAGGGGTGATGGTATAGTTGTTATCCTGATCAAGCGTTGGAGATTGCTCAAAGCCGACGCCGTGAATGGTTACGAAACAGGTAACGGGTGCATTCATGGCTTTCCCTTTCTCGTTGTACGAACTTTTTGTGCGTGATATGTATAGGATGATGTTACTTTGATAAAAAAATCTTTTCCGTACCGGGACGCTTTATAAGATAAGAGCTAGAAAGTGAAGAATTGTTCTATGGAAATCACATCTGCTGAATAGACGTTGAAATAGTAAGTTTTTGCCATATGGACTTGCGATTCTGCTGTGTTGTGCGAGGATGCTTGACAATGCTATCACCGATGAATGAAGATAGGATAGGTAGGAATACAAAGATGTTTATGCCGTGAACTGGCGGTAAGGAAACGATAAGCGATGACGACAATAAATCAACAAGAAGAATTGGAGACCGGAGAACGGCCCATTGTTATAAATGATACGACGCGTAATCCTGGTCTGCCGCTGAATATGGATTGGGTGCGGCAGGTGCATATCAACCGAAGTGCCGTTGAGCGACGGGCTGCAACGTTGAGCACACGCCGCACCGTGAAGAAAGAATGGCAAGCGGCCTGGCTGTTACGTGCAGTGACCTGTATTGATCTGACGACGCTGGCAGGCGATGATACGCCGGGCAATGTGCTGCGTCTATGTGCTAAAGCTCGTCAGCCTGTGCGTGCTGATCTGCTGGCAAGTTTAGGGATGAAGCGTTTGCAGGTGGGGGCTGTTTGTGTTTACCATAATCTGGTTCCGATTGCGGTTGAGGCCTTGCATGGTTCGAGCATTCCTGTCGCAGCCGTCTCGACAGGCTTTCCAGCCGGGCAAAATCCCTTTGCGCAGAAGTTGCAAGAGATTGAGGCGTCGGTGCGGGAAGGGGCGGGGGAGATTGATATCGTCATCTCGCGTTCGCATGTGCTGACCGGCAACTGGCAGGCGCTTTATGAAGAGGTGCGAGCTTTCCGGGTTGCCTGTGGGAATGCGCATCTGAAGACGATTCTGGCGACCCATGAGCTTGCCACTTTGCGTAATGTCGGCATGGCCAGTCTTGTTTGCATGATGGCGGGGGCGGACTTCATCAAAACCTCGACGGGAAAAGAAGCGGTGAATGCCACGCTGCCAGTTGGATTGGTCATGGCGCGTGCCATTCGTGATTACTATGAGCAGACGGGCTACAAGGTTGGTTTCAAGCCGGCTGGCGGGATTCGTTCCGCGAAAGCTTCGCTCGACTGGCTTATTTTGATGAAGGAAGAATTGGGCAACGATTGGTTAAACAATTCACTGTTTCGTATTGGTGCAAGCGGCCTGCTTTCTGATATTGAACGCCAGCTCTCGTACTTCGTCACAGGTCATTATGCGGCGGCGCACCATAATCCGTTAGTGTAGGGGCCCGATTGATCGCGCCCGTGCCTCCACCAATAGAACTAATCTTGAAAGGTATCGCGTTATGAGTGTAATAGATATATTTGAAACCATGGAGTATGGTCCCGCTCTTGAAGACGCCGCGCCCGCGCAGACATGGATGCAAGAGCATCAGCCATTTGGTCTGTTTATCAATAATCAATGGGTGCAACCTGCCAGTGGAGAGTATCTTGAGAGCATCAATCCAGCCACGGGCAAAGTATTAGCACAGGTTGCCTCAGCCAATAGTGCCGATGTCGATGCGGCGGTTGCGGCGGCTCAGACTGCTTTCGAGACGTGGAGCAAGACGCCTGGACATGTACGTGCTCGTTATCTTTACGCACTCGCACGCCATATCCAGAAGCATTCGCGCCTGCTCGCTGTTCTGGAAGCGCTTGACAATGGCAAAACGCTACGTGAGACGCGTGATATCGACATTCCCCTGGTTGCTCGTCATTTCTACTATCATGCAGGTTGGGCGCAACTGATGGCTAGTGAACTGCCCGGTTACGAGCCGCTAGGAGTCATTGGGCAGATTATTCCCTGGAATTTTCCTCTACTGATGCTGGCATGGAAGATTGCGCCAGCGATTGCGATGGGAAACACCGTTGTACTCAAACCTGCACGTTATACGCCGCTTACTGCACTCAAGTTTGCCGAGATTGTGCAGGAGATTGGCCTTCCGCCGGGTGTCATCAATATTCTGACGGGTGAGGCGGCGCAGGTAGGTGAAACGTTGGTGCGACATCCAGGGATCAAGAAGATCGCCTTTACAGGCTCTACGGACGTGGGACGCAGCATTCGGCGGGCGACGGCGGGATCTGGCAAAAAGCTCTCGCTCGAACTGGGCGGCAAATCGCCCTTTATCGTTTTTGATGATGCCGATCTGGACAGTGTTGTTGAGGGTGTGGTCGATGCGATCTGGTTTAACCAGGGGCAGGTCTGTTGTGCTGGCTCACGGCTACTGGTGCAGGAAAATATCGCCGATACTCTCATTATGCGCCTGCGTGCTCGTATGGAACGCCTGCGCATGGGGAATCCATTGGATAAGGCCGTGGATATTGGGGCAATCGTCTCGTCCACGCAATTAAAGGATATTCAGCGTCTGGTTGCTCAAGGAATTGAAGAGGGAGCACAGATGTGGCAGCCATCGTGGGCGTGTCCAGGCGACGGTTACTTCTTTCCACCGACGCTTTTTACCAATGTGACGCCTGCTGCGACCCTGGCTCAGGTTGAAATCTTTGGTCCTGTACTGGTTACTATGACTTTTCGTACGCCGGCTGAGGCGGTAGAACTGGCAAACAATACACGTTATGGGCTGGCGGCGAGCGTGTGGAGTGAAAATATCAACCTCGCGCTGGATATTGCTCCTAAGCTGAAAGCGGGCAGTATCTGGATCAATTGCACCAACCTGTTTGATGCATCCAGTGGCTTTGGTGGTTATCGTGAGAGTGGCTTCGGGCGTGAAGGTGGGAAGGAGGGCCTCTATGAATATGTTCGTCCTATCTGGAAGGCGGAACAGGCAGAGTTTGCGGCGCTCAATACGAGTAACGATCGTCCTGTCGAAGGTTCAAATGGGGCGTATCAATCTTCCAATGGGCTGGATGCGGAGGTAGGTGACGAACAGGATGATGGACCGGCATTTGAAAACATGCCTGTCATTGATCGCACGCCCAAGTTGTTTATTGCAGGCAAGCAAGTACGTCCGGACTCTGGCTATAGCCGTACAATCCGCGATTTATCCGGATATAGTATTGGAGAAGTTGGTGAGGGCAATCGCAAAGATATACGCAATGCAGTTGAAGCTGCGCACAAAGCCAGTGGATGGGCGAACAATACAGCGCATAATCGAGCGCAGATCCTCTACTATTGCGCGGAGAATCTATCTGTGCGTGAGAATGAATTTGCCTGGCGCATTGTGCAGCAGACGGGTTGCAGTTACGCTGACGCGGTCAATGAAGTGCAGATCGCGCTTTCGCGCCTGTTTAGCTATGCGGCCTGGACGGACAAATACGAGGGAAATGTGCATCGACCTCCATTGCGTGGAGTCACATTGGCGCTCCCTGAAGCCATTGGTGTGATTGGCATCGCCTGTCCCGCTGAGTCTCCCTTGCTGGGCTTTATCTCCTTGCTGGCACCGGCCATTGCAATGGGCAATACTATCGTCATTATACCTTCGCAGGTAGCGCCACTGAGCGCCACCGATTGCTATCAGATCTTTGAAACATCGGATCTACCGGATGGCGTTGTCAATATCGTTACAGGAGAGCGTGATACGCTCTGCCAGGTTCTGGCGGAACACGATGATGTCGATGCGTTATGGTATTTTGGGAGTGCAGCAGGGAGCGCAGCGGATGGAACTGGCCTCTGCTGGTAATATGAAGCGTACCTGGGTCGATTATGGGCAGCGTCGTGCCTGGTTGGATAGTGTACAGGGAGAGGGACAGGAGTTTTTGCGTGAGGCGACTCAGGTCAAGAATATCTGGATTCCGTATGGGGAATAATGTATGGTAGAAACTTTCATCCATCTCTTAACGGCGGGTGAGCTTGATGCAACTGACGAAGTGATCAGGCAGGCCTATCGTCTAAAGCAGGGCCGCAAGAGTACATTACAGCGTTATCTTGCCTTGCAGCCGGATGGAACCTTTGTGGCGAAACAGGGAGGTCGTATCGTCGGTTTTGGTGCTGCCAAGCGGTATACGTCATTTGCCTATATTGGCTTGATGGCCGTGCATCCTGCTTTCCAGAAACAGGGGATTGGAAGCTTGTTGCTAGAGCGTATTCTGCGTTGGTTGGATGGATCTGGATGTCCCACGGTATTGCTTGATGCTGCTCCCCCTGGCGTATCGCTGTATAAGCACTATGGGTTTGTCGAAGAAGATATTACTGTCGTGCTGCAACAAGAGCAAGAACCTGTGCAGAATGTGAATGTGGTATTGGGGGTTCCTGATGTGGTGGGTGGGAACTATGGGATGCCGGGTACTAACTCTGGTTCCTACGCCGAAGAATTACCTGCATTGTTCGCGTATGATGCGCCTTTATTTGGGAGTGAGCGTGCGTCGTTGCTTGCATCCTATTGGGCGGATGATCCTCAACGTGTCTTCATAGCGCAGAATAGATCGCGGCAGATCATAGGCTACTTGATCGCCCAGAGCAGTGTGCTTGGACCCTGGGTTGCTAATACCGTAGATGATGCTGAACACTTATTAGTAAATGCACTCACCCTTTCGTTCAAGAACAGGCCAGGCATGTTTGTTTCAGCTCGTCACGAGAATGCATTGCGCCTGTTTGCACGTTATGGTTTCAATCAGCAGCGTACATTGAGTCATATGCGTAGAGGCCAAAAAGTGCAGCGTGGTCGTGCTACGACATTGTATGGACAGGCGAGTCTGGGATTAGGGTAGGGGCATGATATTGATCTGCTTCTTCCTGAATTGACTAATTGTATTGTCCAGTCTTCAATATTTGATGCCCTCATTCCCCGATGGGTGAAGAGCCAGATTTTCAGCTTAAAATACGTCCAAATGTCACCATTCCGCCTCATTAGACCGTATTCTAAACATCACCTTTTAATAAGACTTCTTTAGATGAGATAAGCAAATATCTCATCTGAAAAGGGTGTGGATTACTATCCATTAGCTGAATATCAGGAGCGAAAACAGGAGAAGTACATGGCAAGTAGACCTTTGAGCGATCTCTGGCGTATTAAACCCGTTGACCTGATTTTGAAACAAAGCGGCAATCAAGAGCATGGACTTAAACGTACCTTGACAGCGTTCAGCATCTCACTGCTTGGGATTGGTGCCATTGTGGGCACAGGCATCTTCGTATTAACTGGCGTAGCGGCTTCACAATATGCGGGACCGGGCCTGATATTCTCATTCGTTTTAGCGGGTGTTGTGAGTGGGCTGGCTGCGATCTGTTACGCAGAATTTGCCAGCACCGTCCCTATTGCCGGAAGTGCATACACGTATTCCTATGCAACGCTCGGCGAGCTAGTTGCCTGGATTATTGGTTGGGACCTGATCCTGGAATATGCTGTAGGTGCAGGAGCCGTTGCCATTGGTTGGTCGGGGTACATTGTTGATTTCCTCAAAAGTACTTTTGGAATTGTGTTTCCCACAGCGCTCACGGAGTCACCTTTTGCCGGGGGAATCGTCGACTTACCTGCCGTCATTATTATTCTGCTTGTTACATGTTTGCTGGTTCTGGGAACTTCTAAAAGCACCCTTGTCAATAACGTCATTGTGATCATTAAACTTGCAGTGATTGCGTTCTTTCTGATTGTTGGTTTTGGGCACGTAAATCCCGCCAATTGGCACCCGTTTCTCCCCTTCGGGGTCGGAGGTATCTTCCAGGGTGCGAGCATCATCTTCTTTGCCTATATTGGCTTTGACCAGATCTCGACCTCGGCGGAGGAGACGAAAAATCCTGCAAGAGACCTGCCGATTGGTATCTTTGTGAGCTTGTTGATCTGCACTGTCCTCTATATTGCGGTAACCGCCGTCCTGACTGGAATGGTTTCCTATACAAAACTGAACGTGGCCTCCCCGGTATCGCACGCCCTTATCCTGGTTGGCTTGAATGTCGCTGGATCGATCATCTCTGTTGGAGCTATCTGCGGATTGACGACTGTATTGATTGTGCTTCTGTATGGGCAGAGCCGCATCTTTTTCTCCATGGCGCGTGATGGTCTTCTGCCAGGGCTTTTCTCGCACGTGCATCCGCGCTTCCGTACGCCATACCTGTCAAGTATTATTGTCGGGGTGTTTGTGGCGGTTGTGGCTGGTTTCATACCGATAGATGTTGTAGCGAAGTTAACTAATATTGGTACGCTGGCAGCGTTTGTGCTGGTCTCAATAGGAGTACTGGTTCTCCGCCGTACGCAACCAGATTTGAAGCGTGGGTATCGTGTACCGTTCGTGCCGCTTATTCCAATTCTTTCCATCATCGCCTCGATCGTGCTTATTGTGAGCTTGCCTCTTACGACCCTGCTGCGCTTTGTTATCTGGCTAGCTATTGGCTTGATAATTTACTTTCTCTATAGTCGACGACGTAGCCATCTGGAAAAGGGAACAGCAGAAGCGAACAATGAAGAAGCTGTGGGGAGCGATGTATAAGCAAGCCAACGTCCCAAGCAGATAGTTTTAATTCATATGCGTACGATGCTCAATCTCTTGCAAGAGTGTCCATCTCCTGGATATATAGCGTTCGCTTGTTGTCTGATCATGGTAACGTAGCGACCAATCGACCTGGCGTAATATCAGGTGGGCAAAGTACAGGCGCAAGAGATTGAGCGATGCTCGTGCCAATGCGGCGTGCCAGAGGAGTTCACGCGCGTCGAGATTGTCATAAGAGTAGAACAACAGAGTCGCGATATCAAAGACGCAATCTCCAGCGTATGGCGCATCCCAATCAATGATGCCGCTAACCAGTCCATCATGAATAAGAATATTCGAGTGCTGGAAATCATTGTGCACGATATCACCTGTTCGATGAGGTTCGTGCTGATAGGTGGACGCTATGGTTTGCAGGGTTTTTAAAAGATGGTTGGTTTCTTGAGAATGGTGCTGCAAGGATGTATGCAGGCAATATCCCTTACCTCTAAAGAGTACTGTAGTGACAGCTTCCTTGTGCCAGTCGGGGAGATTGGGCAATACATGGTCCTTCTGTAGTTGATTGAGTTCGAGCAAACGGGCAACGATTGGTTTTGTTATGTCGCGCATTGGGGAACCGGGAAGAGTTGTCTGGATAGAGTATACATCCTCTAGAGCACATCCGATGAACAGGTAGTGTGGTGCTGGATAATGGATGCCTCGTAAAAGATCAGTTACTGCTCTCGCTGCCTGGATGCTGCTTAGATTGGAGACACCTGATTGCCATTTCAGGACACCGCGTCTTCCTGAACGATCTATAATGGCAAATGCTCCTTGTTCGCCGTTGGAGTAGCGTTCAAGTAGTTCAAATGTTGTGCTGTGGGTGTTGTTGATATGTTGGAGGAGCATGGCTGGTTTCATATTTTTCCTGACTATATTTGCCCTGTGAATGTGGTTCAGGTGCGGCGCTAAAAAATAATGGTACGATAAGAGAAGATATCTCTATTATCATACCCGAAGCAGGCGTTTTGCGCCTCTCTATTGGTAAGAAGATCTTCTTATCTTTATTTTCTTGAAATGGAAACGAGAAAACTATATGGCTATTTCACATCCCCTTGTACCGCCTGGCCCTAAAGGTGAACCGATTATTGGCAATGCACGTGCATTCGTCCTGGAACCTCTCGATTATCTACGTCGTTGTGCTCAGGAGTATGGCGATGTTATGCAAATACGTCTGGGAACGACGGCGATTTATATGGTCAGCAGTCCGGAGCTTATTGAGCAGGTGCTGGTCACTAATAACAAGAAGTACCGCAAGTCCAGGTTCACACAGCGCAGAAAGAACCTTTTTGGCAATGGATTGATCTTTAGCGAGGGCGATTTCTGGCTACGCCAGCGTCGTTTAATGCAACCAGCCTTTCATCAGAAACGCATTGCTTCCTATGGTGCTGCGATGGTTGCGCAATCCCAACGTGTAGCAGAGAACTGGCAGGATGGTCAGGAGTTGAGTATTCACGAAGAGATGATGCAACTCTCATTGGAGATCGTCACAAAAACGCTTTTTGATAGCGAGACGACGGGAGATGTGCAGCGTATTGGGAAGGTGTTGGATATTCTCATCGAACAGGTTAGTGCCGCTGCCGTGCGTCCTCTGCAATATCCCGATTGGATTCCCACTCCTGGCAACCGTCAGTACAATGCTGCGCTCGGCGAACTTAATGTAATTATTCGTCAGATTATCAGCGAGCATCGGCAACGCACCAACGATGGCGATGACCTGCTCTCGACTTTGTTGCAGATGCAGGATGAAGACGGAAGCCGTATGACCGACAAGCAATTGCGGGATGAGGTGGTCAATCTCTATATTGCCGGCCATGAAACGGTCGCGATGGCGATGTCCTACGCATGGCGTTTGCTGGCTAATCATCCGGAAGTTGAAGAGAAGCTTGCGACTGAACTGATGGAGGTATTGAATGGTAGAGTGCCAACGATTGAAGATTTGCCACGTTTGCCTTATACGGAACAGATCATGAACGAAGCGTTGCGACTCTATCCACCTGTGTGGGGTGTTTTTCGCGATTGTCAGGAAGCAGATGAACTGGGGGGGTATGTTATAAAGCCAGGGACCGTTATGTTGCTCTCGACCTGGGTTGTGCATCACGATGCACGTTTTTACGCGGAGCCAGAGGAATTTCGCCCTGAGCGCTGGGAGAAGCAAGCTGTGCAGCAGCGTCCGCGCTATGCTTATTTTCCCTTTGGAGGAGGGCAACGGTTGTGTATAGGCAATATCTTTGCGCTGGTGGAGGCACGCCTCATTCTGGCTACTCTTGCTCAGAAATGGAGATTTACGCTGGTGCCCGATCAGCCATTTGAGCTGGTGCCTTCCATTACCATTCGTCCCAAATATGGCATTCAGGTTGTTGCACATCGGCGCGTCATATAATCATTGAGAATATATAGACCTTAGAGTGCAAAGATACGCTGTCCGGACTGTATCGTAGCAGGTAATTGTGGCGAATTTAATGCTGCATAAAAGCCACGTTTTCCATGATGAAGAAATTGAAGTGGTTCTTTTACCTGAAGAGATGTGTATTGGGCTGCAAAGCGGCTGAAAGGCAAACAGGGAGTTGCGATACATACGTCAATAAGATGAATCAGTTCACCTGTTGGTGCAGCCTGGATAGCGATGCCGTAGTGGAGTTCGTCTATGCTAAACTCTTTATCAGCCTCGATCAGAATGTTTTCTCCCGCACATCCATCCACTAGATGATGACCAAATTTGTCACGCATAGCCAGATAATGGCTGGTGAAGCTGAAAGAAATATTGTTGTCTCCCCGGTTGCGTGAGTCAGGATGGTCCTGATGATGGACATCAATGATCTGCTCTCCACTTTCTGTGATGCCGATGCAGCCGCCCGATGTCAACATCAAATGCCTGACTACCAGTAATGGAGATGGATCATAATGATGGGGGTTGCGCTCTCCAACTTTAAGTGAAGAGCGCTGTATCTGAACTTGTTTGATTGTACCAATTTCACGCATCATCTTTGATTCCATTGATGAGAGAAGCGTTCCACAATTTATTTACCAACGACCGAGCGTAGTTGTTGTACGACTTGTTCCAATTGGGTGGCGGCATCGGTGGCGGAAGTAGCGCCGGTGGCGAGTTGTTCCGTAACCTGAGTTGCGACCTTCAGGGCGGTCGAGAGTTTCTGGATGCTGGTGGTCTGGTGTTGGGACGCGTCTTCGATGTATCGAGATGCAGTGATGACGTGTTCCAGAGCTTTTTTGGTTACATTGGGATCTGCCTGTTGGCGCCGTTGCATAAGTTCCATGCCTGTTTCAGTGAGCCGATGTGCGGCGACCTTTGTTGCATCGGTATAGTATTGAACTGACTGCAAGCCGACCTGTGAAGAATCGACGACCCACATCTGTTCGGAGGCGGCGTCGCGTTGGCGGGCGGCGAGCGAACTAAGGGCGCGGCTATTACTGCGCAAGTTATCGACTGAACGCAGGATGGGGCGTGTGATATTGCGGCCAACGATCACGCCGAGCAATGCCACGAGTGTGGACATGGCGGCGGCCACGATAATGGTGACAAGCAACTGCTGATTAGCGACTGCAGTTACAGTATTGATTGGGCTGAGAACGAAGTAGTGCCAGGGCACAAGTTTAGGGTCAGTGGGATCGTGTATGACTTGAAAGGAATCTTTTTCGCCGCTGGGTTGTGTTTGAAAATTACTTATGCCAGTATTTTGTATTTTTGCGGCCAGTGTAGAATTTGCAAAAACTGGAACCGTGCCATTATTACTTCCGAAGCGAGATTCGCGATTAATTTGTTGTTGTGTTGCATCAGGAATCGTTGCGACACTTTTAAGGAGGAGTTGGTTTTTCAGGTTATCAGGGACAGCAATGCGCACACCATTTTCATCGAGGATGAAGGCGTAGCTGCCGGTACCGTTATCGTGGTCACTGTTGACGATATTCCAGATATAGTCAAGGTTCAGGGTAGCGACAATGGATCCCAGGAACATGGGTTTTTGTGGAGGTGCGCCTGGAGTTGGTGTTGTTATGATCGGTGCATAGATGTCGACGGATGCTTTTTTCGTATCGGGATTGTAATAGACAGCCGAGACGAAATTGCCCCCTTTATCTACTGCCTGGAGGTATTGAGGTGGAACGAAATACTGTCCATGCAATTTGGGTTTGGTGGGGTAGGATAGTAGGAGATGGCCCTTTGGATCGACGAGCGACCAGGTTGTATAGTTTTTATCGCGGAAGGTTCCGGCGACGAGGCCGTAAAGAGCGTGGGTAGCGAGTGATTGATAGCCGGGTGTGGTAGGAGGTGCAGCGACGAATTGCTGTACCGAAGGAACTTGTGTGATTGTGAGTGTGTCGAGGAGACGTTCGTGAAAATACGTGTCGATGAGCTGCACACGTGTTTTGGCGTCACCTTCCATAGCGTTGTTTGCCTGCGTAATCAATTGTGGGCGTGTCTGCAATTCACTAAAGCCGAGTGTGATCAGCAGAGGCACAATTGCTGCCAGAACAAGAGCCAGAGATACTTTGACGGAAAGAGAGACTCCCCGGCGCGTGGGTAGAAAGTCTTGTTGAGCCATGCGAAAAAACCATCCTTGTTAGCATACACTGAAACACACTCAGGATTGCACCTTGAGGAGTTTTACTCTATTACTCCAATGTGTTCTAATTCTTGTAGTAGTCGTAAAATTTCTTCACTGGGACGCCCCGTGAGGCGCACCAGTTCAGTGATAGTTCTATTCCCATCAATCAGTAGGAATAAATGTCGGTGAGCACGTGATAATTTAGCCTGGTCGAGCAAATGGAATGAAACGTTGACTGCGCGTGTACGATGTGGGACAGCAGATCCAGAGGATGAACTGGCCGGGTGAGCTGCTGAATTTGCCCATTCGGGCCTTTGATGAGTTGATGGCATAGCAGCTGTTACACGTGGATTAGTATCATTTAATGGTTGTGTAGCTTTAGGTGAAGACGTGAAGGGTTGCGTCTGAGTAGTAAGAGGATTTGTTGTTTTTTCCAGTGTTGCGGGCACAAAAATAAAGCGGCAGGCACCCCAGGTACTCAGCCAATTTAGTGCTTCCTGTCCGCGCAAATTGCCTCCATATGCCTGTGTTACCTGTCCTTCGACGAAAATGATTTCACCCTTTTCCTGTCCCTTGCCTTCGTCTCGCTCAATGGTAAGGTGTCCCGTTTTTTTACCGAGCTGCAGAACCTGTATGACGTTAAGTAATCGGTCTGTTACCGTACCTCTTTTTTGTGACATGAACATCGTGCTCCGCCTCTTGGGAGATTTTTCCCTCACATCCATAAAGTATGTTAGCTTTTAATTGTAGCATATCTGGTTACGTGCACATGATAAAGTATGATTGGGTTATACAACCATACCATATTATGGCAAATTAGTCATAAATAGGGGACAAGTTTACCCCTATTTTCCTATTTGTTGGTGTGAAGTTTGGTAAGAATCTCGTGATGAAGCTCTTTTGTACCAACGACGACAATGGAGTAGCCATCGGTCAGATTTTTGATTGGTTGTAAGGGTTTGCCTTCCTGGTCGCTCACGATTCCGCCTGCTTCAAGAACGATACTTAATGAGGCGAGGAATGATTCGCCGGTTACGACCTCCCCAACATCAATATAAGCATCGTAGGTTCCGCTGGCAACGTAGACGCTATCAATGGCGGCACTACCGGTACGGCGTATGCTGCCGAAAGAGGGTTTTTCCAGCAGGAGTGCGCGTAGGGCTTGATGATCTCGTCCATCCAGGTTAAGGCCAATCAGGCTGTCTTTCATATGTTTGACAGAGCTTACCTGGCAGCGGCGTCCATTGCGAAATGCCCCGTTGCCCTGTGCTGCTTGATAGACGGTACCGCTGAAGAGTTCTCCCACCAATGCCCATTGTACATTTTCCGGCAGAACGGGGGCATCGATTGGCAATACGGCCAGCGCGATAGCGGCAGTCATGAGGCCGCGCGACATGTTTTGTGAACCATCGATGGGATCAATGACGATGCGGTACTGCGGATCGGGTGCCGTCGAGAAGGTTGGTCTTTCTTCGGTGGTGACTTCAAACCCGATCCCGCTTTCGACGAGTCCGTTGATGATCATATCCTCAGCATCGCGATCGAACTGCATTGTCGTGTGTTTGGGCGACTCTTGATAAACCTGTTGCCGATCGTAGCGCTCTGACTGAGCGTATGAGCGTACCTGTCTGAATAGTTGTTCCAGTAATTCAAGCATAGTTCTCTTCTGTCCGCCTTTTATTATGGTGCCTGTTGGTGTAGCAGGCGTTTCAAGTTGTGTTAGTTGTGCGCCTTCTCCTATGGAGTAAGAGGCGTGTCATCTGTTTTTTTCACGTATTGTAGTGCAAATGGTTGCAATGATTGGTCCGTCAATAGGCGGTCACGCGTTGTGGTGATTGCCAGGGGACTTTGATCGCAGGCGATCCAACGGCGACCCAGCTTTTCTGCAACGGCAGGGGTGACTCCACTTCCACAGAAGCAGTCCAGTACCAGATCATGTTCTTCGGAAGATACCTGGATGATACGATCCAGCAATGCCTCCGGCTTCTGTGTCGCATATCCCGTTCGTTCGGGATCACGTTGATGCAGGTGGCTAATATCGCTCCAGACATCTTCTACCGACATGGTGCTGTCTTCGCTATAGGTATAAGTGCGTCCTGCTGAGCGAATGCTCCATGAGATACGGCCATCGACTCCTATCTCTTTCCGCATATGATTACGTTTCTGGCTTCCCCGGCGAATGCCCACTCTTTCACTATGAAAACAGTACTGTCCTGATTTTGTGTAAAGTAAGATACTATCGTGCTTACGCGGGAAATACTTTTTTGAACGTCCACCAGATTGATAGTACCAGATGATTTCATTTTTAAACCCTGCACCTTCCAATTGAAGTTGAGAGCCAAAGATTTCGTCCAGCATGAGTCTGGCATGATGGGTAGCACGCCAATCAAGGTGGATATAGAGGCTACCATCGAAGGCTAGAAGCGTATAGAGAAGATGCAGCGTTTCATAAAGCCATTGCAGGTAACTATCCTGGTCATTGTTCCAGGTGTCGCTATAAGCTACTTGTGTGCCGTTGCTAAATGTGCGCCCGGTCATAAAGGGAGGATCAATGTAGATAAGGTCAATGGCCCCACTAAATTCATGTTGGAGTGCTGGTAACACTTCACGTTTGTCTCCCTGAATGAGGCGGTTATACCATTCATGCGCGGATGAGAAAGGACCCCTGGGATCTCCCTGATGTACAGGGTAATATGCCCTGGTTATGAGCTGATGCGAGGGTGAGTGCTGAAGGATCGGTTGCTCCTGAGCACTGAACATATTTTCGTTGTGAGGTTGGTGCTTGCCCTTCCAGACCAGTTCTGCCATTGGTGCCTGACCTCGCATCACTCTGTTTTCTTTGTATACTGTAGCACAAGTACCGGAAAATAGCTATGTTGAGTCTACACCTTTTTTAGCTATCTGAGCATCTTTTGTTGTGCTTACTTTCAGGTTAAATAGAGACCTTTTGTATCTATCAGGAATATGGACAGATGCAACTGCTACTCTGACGTGGTACAATGGTACCTGGAAAAAATAGAACAAAAAAATTATGTGGGGATACAGATATATGCAGAGTTTTCTATGGGTACTCCTGAGCATCATTGCTTATGTGGGGGGCCTGATTATCATTATGCGTATGACTCCAAGGTTGCTTTCACACACATTTGATGAAATGTTTTTTATGGGTGCAGCGGCTCTAGACATCCTTGGCGCTCTTCTCGCGTTTGGAGCTATCGTTCTGACATTCGCACTCTTCAATGGTGCGTTTCCCATCAGGGTTCTCAATTTTTTATTGTTACTTGGTATTCTCGTCGTTACGGCGCGAACCGCTTTATATTGTATCCGTCCAAGGGCAGGAGCGTCCGTAGTCTCCCGTGCATTGACGGGAGGCTACGGCTTTTTTCTGGCGGCTGCGTCGGTATTCTATATTGTGCAAATCTTCACTTCCAAATGAGCACTTCATCCATGGGTAGGGGCGTCACCTTGCGTGCGCCCGTTTCCCGGCGAGATGGTTCATTGGGGAGCGGGCGCACGCAAGATGCACAGACTTATCTTCTCTACGGTTCCTGGTTTTGTAATAAAGTTTGAGAGTACTCCTATGTTGTTGGTAGATCGCGGCGGTTGAAGATGATGAGGCCGGCAAGCGCACAGATGAGTCCAGCCCCCAGGAGCACAAAGGGATACCAGGCTGTAACCGTGTGCTCCACCAGCGCATTTGCACCCTTTGCGTAGTAGTAGGGGCCGATGCGTTGCAACCAGTCCAGGTTGGGAGAGAGGCTACCCACGATGCTAATGAGGTATCCCAGGCCAACGATGCCGAGGGTTGCGCCACCTGCTGCCCGGCTGGAGTCCAGAAAGGAGCCGAACAACATGCCGACACCGATCGCGAAGCAGAAGAACGACATTTCGATGAGCTGTGCGATGATTACCCATGTCCAGTCCAGCCCATTATTTTTGACGATGAACGTGCTGACCCAGACTGCCAGGAGCGTTACTACGCTGGTGATAAGCCCGGCCAATGCAGCGCTCAACACCATCTCCAGGAAGGTGCGGGTGCGACTGATGGGACGCGAGAGAATCAGGTCGCAGGTGCCGTTCTCAATCATCGTGGGCAAAGAGGCACCGGCGATATAGGCGATAGATCCTCCGAAAGCCAGGGGATAGAACGAGCCAAAGAGTTCGACCGCAAGCAGGGCCGGAAATGAGTTAAAGCTTTTCAGATTGACGCCTACCAGTCCAGTGACAACAGAGGAACCCAGGTATGCATTCATGTTGACGGCCTTGCTCAACGTGGGATAGATTGCTGCCACGACCAGGGTGATAAAGAACGCATAGAAGGCCACACTGCTGAGAATAATCTTTGTCGCGCTCAGGGCACGCATGGTGATGGCTAAACCTCGCGCCCGTTTTCCAGGGGCCGAGATTGGATGTATTGCTGTTGTTGCCATACCAGTCCATCCTTTCACTTCTTACTCGGTAACAGCGGAGACGGTTTTGGGTTCAGTTTCTTCGTAAAACTTCAGGAAGACCTCTTCCAGAGGAGCCTCTTCGGCCTGCATGCGCAACACCTCATGCTGGCTCAGGGCTTTGATCAGGGGATCCATCGAGCCACCCATATTGAAGTGATACGCGCCATTTACCGTGCTGACGTTACTGACACCAGGGATGTGGGCCAGTTCCTCGGTTTGCACCTGATCGCCAAATTCGACCGTGACACGTTGACCCGCTTTCTGGCGCAGCGTCTCGACCTTCTCGACCGTGACCAGTTCGCCCTGGCGGATCACCGCCACGCGCTGACAGACCTTCTCGACATCACCCATGATATGGGAACTCATGAAGATGGTTTTGCCTCTTGCCTGTTCCTCCAACAGAAACTCGTTAAAGGCGCGTTGCAAGAGTGGGTCGAGGCCAGATGTGGGTTCGTCCAGGATGAGGACATCGGGATCGCACATAAAGGCCAGCACGACGCCGATCTTCTGGCGCATGCCTTTGGAGTAGCCTTTCAGGGGCCGCTTCATCTCAACATCAAAGCGAGCTACCAGATCATCCAGCAAAACCGGAGTGCGACCTTGCAGGCGTGAAAAGTAGGTGATAACCTGCCGACCAGTCATGTCGCCCGGCAGACGGACATCCCCCGGCAGATAGCCAATACATTGATGCAACGCCATGGTATCATGCTGCGCATCCAGGCCCAGCACACGTAATGTACCGGACGTAGGACGAATGACATCGAGCATGCAGCGAATGGTGGTGGTCTTGCCAGCACCGTTTGGCCCCAGGAAACCAAAGATTTCGCCGTGTTCCACGCGCAATGAAATGCCTTTTACGGCCTGCACTTTGCCGTAGGATTTGTGGAAGTTCTCAATGAGAATCGCAGGTTCTTGCGTCGTCATAGTAAGATCTCCTCCGTTTTTTTACTGTTCCTGTTCCATAATTGCGATAACTTGTTCCATATAAGATGAAAAGGCTTTTCCGATTGTTTGTTGCTTCTCTTTATCTGTTGTTTGCAGTTCCAGGGCACCTTTGATCGTTTCGGCGGTCATGTCCGCGATCTCCTCGTCAGAGTAGGAGAAGTCGTCGGGCATCCATTGGTCGATCATCAGAAAGCCCATTATAATAGCACCGAGCATATAAATCTGTTTACGTATATCAATATCTGCACGCAGCGTTCCTTGATCACGCAGGTAAGTGAGAAAATTCTCCAGACTGGCCATGCGTTTAGGAAATGATGCGCTGGTGTAATCGTGCTTTGCCAGTGCGCCGAGCATATCGCTATCCATGAGCAACATGGCCTTCGCCAACGGGCTACGTAAGGTGTCCAGCACGATATGCTTCATCAAGGTATGCAGCGTCATGTTGTCAAGATCGTCGGCAAGGTGTTGGCGCAGGCTCTCCGCCAGCCTGAAATCCTCGCGTGATAAGAGTGCCCAGAACAGATCATCGCGCGTTTTCCAATGGAGATAGATGGTTCCCTTTGCGACTCCTGCCTGCCGGGCGATGTCGTCAATGGTGGTCTTGTTGTATCCCCAGCGCTTAATGAGTTCCTCTGCAGCGTCTAAAATCCTGTCGGCACGTTCCTTTCGTTTCGAGTTCTCCTCATTGGTGCGTTGGTTCGCCACGAATTCGTCTCCTTCTCACTATGACCAGATAAGCAATATGACTAAATGTATTTTTCTGGTCATAGTATAGGGTATGAAAAAACAATTGTCAATGGTATGCTGGATTGAGTGAGCTTATAAATGGCCCTCTCTGCACAACTCTATCCTTTATTTAGATAGACCTGTAGGATGAGCAAAACCCCAATCGAGTAGATGGGCAGCATCGACAAAACGTTGATTTGGATTGGTCGTGCCATCATGTAAGATAGCACCAATAAGAGACCGTCCATTTCTAGTGGCGGAGAAGACAAGGCAATAGCCAGCTTCCAGCGTAAAACCTGTTTTTGTACCAGTAATCCCAGGATAGGTACCAAGCAGCTCATTCGTGTTGACCCAATCATAGGCATGGTGATTTGCTGTCGGTGGCACTTTGTATTCTTTCGACTGGACGATTTGAGCAAAAAGAGGGTTCTTTAATGCAAATTGCGCAAGCTCTACAAGATCCGCAGCACTGGTGGAACTATACGTAAGCGTCCCTTGTGTAGTTCTATAGGTAAGTCCATCAGAATTCACATAATGCGTGTGTGTAAGATGCAAGTTCTGAGCATACTGATTCATCTGATCGACAAATGTCATTGGTGATCCGGCAACAGCATCAGCAATAGCAATAGCGGCATCATCACCCGAAGGAAGCATTAAACCATAGAGTAGATCCTTTAAGGTCATTTTATCACCAGCTACCAGTTGAGCAGTACTTCCACCATTTTTGCTGGCCTCAGTCACGGCATCTTGCTGAATGGTCACAACTTGATGCAAATTTGCCGTCTGAAGCGCGATCAATGCAGTCATAATCTTGGTTGTGCTTGCCATCGGCAATTGTTGCATTTCATTTGTGTGCATCAATATAGCGCCTGTATTGGCATCAAGTAAATAAGACGAGGTTGCATCAAGAGAAGGGAGTGTGCCCGGCACAGTCGGTGCAAGGGTGGGTGTAGGAAGAGAAGGTGCCATTGTAGGCACAGGGGTAGGAGTGGGAGTGGGAACTGTCGCGAGTATCCCATCGGGAAATGTCCTGATTGGCTGTGCTGAGAAACGGAGATGAGGTGCAGGGCCGCAAGCAATTTTGTCGGATCGAAAGTAAGAACTGGGGGTTGGTTGCGTTCCACACCAGCCAAGTGCCCGTTCAATCACACTATGCCAGATTGGCACCGCACCCATCGAGCCAGGCACATCGCTACTCATCCTTTTCCCATTAACATTTCCCACCCAGACACCTGCCACAACATCTGGCGTATACCCAATCGTTGTATTGCCGTCCTCCGTCTCATTTGTGCTACTACTTTGTGCCGCCACCTGATCCATACAGGCAGTAGTCGTCACACAACTGGGGTCTTGATCGGCAAAGGAGAGCCGATGATCATCACCAAATGTGTTCTTGCGAGCCGCTTCACTCATGAATTGAGATGTAACAAGGTTCGCAATTTTAGCTGGAACTGCCAGCGTTGTTGGTGGATGCCCTGTATCGTAATGATAGATGCTATGCCCTGTGTGATCATAGATGTCGAGTACTCCCACAGGCGGTATGCGTTGTCCATTATTTGCTAGAACCTGGTAAGCGCCCGTCATTTGTAACAGTGATACATTCTCTGCACCTTGAAGAAAGTGTGCACTGAGATCGTTGGGAGGAGTAATGCCCAGTTGTTGAATTGTATCAAGGAGACCTGGACCATATTGCTTGATGCCAGCATCAGTAAAATTCGTTATGTTGGGAACCAATGAGTTGAACTTTTCATACTCTGCCGCGTACTCGATTGGAAGCATGGCCGATCCTGGTGGGCGTCCGGAGGGATGAGTATGGCTTCCAGCAGGAGGAGCCACCATATTATACTGTCCTCCAACAGCAGGATCGGTAGAGAAATAATCCGCGCTTCCATCCATGGCTAAGACTTCTCCTGTTTTTGCATCCAGAACAACGACCGCCGCGCTATGAATATTTAATGTTTTACTGAGGATCTGATCGCCACGCAATGGTAACGGGTAGTACTGATAGTCCGGTTTGTTTAAGTGCTGGTCAATTGCACGCTCAACATACATTTCTAAGTTCTCATCAAGACTGGTGCGAACAGTGAAACCACCTTGCTCGAACAGATTGATGCCAGTGGAGTAGTCACCATTTCCCAATTTCAATGCCAGTTGATTGATAATCCAATCAACAAAATGGGGGAGCGCTTTTCGTATGTTGGTAGGGCTGAAAATTTGTGTGAGCCGTCAAACTCTAGCTTTTTTTGTCATCGAGAGCGTGATCGTCTGTCCATTGACGCTCATATGTTGTGAGAGCATACTCTGGAGAACAATCTTTTGGCGTGTGAGGGCCATTTGTTTTGCCTCTGCGCCAAGTCAGGTCATTCCGGCAGGTGCGTTGGGTATACCTGCTAATCAAGAAGCACGAGCGAGACCTAAAACTGGATCTAATCTTCCCTGCTAGTTATATTCAAGCCGCTCGACACCTGGAATGCATACATTATTTCCTGTGCAGATGGGTTGCAAGTGAAAGTAGGCTTCAACTGCCGCCTCAATGCCCGTATCAAACAACCCAAAGAAGCTCGTTAAAGTACATTGCGAAAATCTGGGCCTTTGTATACTTTTGCGTCAGACCAACGGCGAGAACAGCTTCCTGAAATTTGCGTTGAATGTGTGCTCATCGTTATGAGAGAGATTCTTGATGACTTGTTGTGTAATGGTGCTTGCTCCACCATCTCAATTCAAGACGGCACGAAGAGTACTCTGTACGTTGATACCTGCATTTGTCCAGAATGTTCTATCCTCGGTAGCTGTCATCGCATCCTGCATCACCCTGGGGATCTCTGATACTGTTACTGGTGTACGCCTGCCGCTCGCGCTTTGATTTTGAGCATAAGCGTCATATAACAATACATTATTACGATCGTAAATGCGCGTATCTTGCGGAATAATCTGATGCGCATATTGATCTACCATTGGTAACTGCCACTGATAATAGACATAAAGAGAAGGCATAAGCAAGAAAAATAAGCACCTGAAAAGTTAGGAAACAGGCGAGGAGAACTTTTTTCCATCTACTTTTCCCCTTTTTTCTTGTTTTCTTGGTTGAATAAGAATCAGTAAGAATTTGTGTAGGGATAGTTGAACGATCAAGGAGCAATTTTTTACTACTATTCTTCATATTTCAGATAGGTCAATTCAGCCAAAACGACGTACTGTGAAGCAGTACATCTGTATACTCTGACCCGATCCTTTCTTTATATTAAAGACTTAAATACCTCGTCTTTAGCAGAGAATATTTACTACTAGAAGTATCGTGGAATGAGAGGAAATCGGACGTTCAGTGATAAAGGTACTATTTGATTGAAGCTTGCTTACAAAAATGTGACGCACATTCAGGATAGTCAGGTAGGTTGACAGATATGTTTGTCAATGGTAACCTTAACGGGGGAGTGTTACACAATCGATTTTCTGATCAATCTCTAATCACCTGGAAGGGTATGTGATGTTAAAAGAGAGGGAAAGAGGAGAGTTTTCAGTGGGCAGGCCGGGTTAACTTCCATATTTGCTCAATGTTGAGTGAAATATATGGACTGATTTCAGGGAAGGAAGAAGATAGGGATATCTCAGTTTAAAAGGCACGTTGTTTGTGTCTGATGTACAGGGAGGAAAGATATGTTATTTCGTCGACGCAGGATGCAAATCGCCAGTGCTCTAAGCGCGTTTCTTGCTATTATGACGCTCGTCACGATGCAGGTAGTAAATATATCTGCTGCCCAGGCGGCAGGGTATACAGTGACCG
>CAVUVQ010000026.1:0-51644 GCA_963744875.1 uncultured Chloroflexia bacterium
CTCCATCCATCAACAGAAACTAGGGTAGGAGCATCACCCAAATCCCGTTCAAAAAAGACAAACGATCGATGAAACAGTAGGGGTAAGGGGCGGGTCAGCGCCCCTACTTCCTGACACTTTTTCTCGTTCTTTGAACGGGATTGGATGCACAACTTCGCCCCAATCCTGGTCTCGACACTAACATATGACGCAAACGTTAGTGAGCAGCAATACTGGTATCTGCAATGCCAGGATTGAGATACAGATCTTCCAGGCCACCCAATCCATCGGCAGTGTGCAAGTTTTTGACCCAGGGAGCAACCATGGTATAGCCGCTATTAGTATACAGATCAATAGTAACTGCATTATTTACCCAGGCTTGCAAAACCTTACCCAGAATCTGGCAGCGTGCAGCAATCGTCGGAGCCGCAAATGCTTGCTGCATCAAAGAAGTCACCTGGGGTGCATACGGCAACTCAAACATCGATGAAGGGCCACTGGCAGGAATAGGCGCGGTCGCAATACTGGGAACCAGGTTGTTCAAGAAGCCATAGAGATCGGGATCACGATTGCCCTGCTCATTAGGCCACAATTGTGTGGGATAGGGAGGCTTCGAGAAATCGGTGATCGGTGATGCCTGGATCTGGATATTCGTGAAACCTAGCGTAGTCTGGAGCTCCTGCTGAATGAATTGGGCTTCGATCTTGTTCTGTGCCACATCTTCACCAAAAAGACCCAGTTGAATGTTAATAGGCATACCCTTCACCGCCGCACCATACTTCGACTGTGCCAATTCCGCCTTTGCGCCCGTCGGATCGTAGGGCATGGGCGTAATGGTACTGGTAATACCAGGGCAGTCGTTAGCATTAGCAATATGCGAAACAATTGGGGTATAGAAGTTGAGTCCTGTATTCCCATCAAGAACTTTCACCAACGAATTCTTATCGAGAGCCATATAAATGGCACGACGAACATGGATATCGTCCATTGGTTTATAAGCTGAGATGTAGAGTTCCTCGACGCTATTGGTGTCGCCACGCACTAATGTACTCTTTAAGTAGGAGTCGGTCTCCGCATTCTGAACATCGGCGGCGGTCAATGAAATGTCAAGCCAATCGGCTTCTTTATTCTGAAACGCGGTAATCGCTGATGCATGGTCCGTGACAAAGGTCACCGAGATTTTCTTGAGTTTGGCAGCGGTACCATAAAAATCAGGATTGGGAACCATCACCATGCCCTGATTGGGGGTATAAGACTGCAAACTCATAGGGCCAGAGAACGCCACACCATGTTCAGTTGTCCAATATTGATTATTGGTATAGTGCTTTCCCTCACCACGCTGGATATCAGCAGGTTTGATCGCACTCGGTGGATCGACCATCAAAGCGTAAAGAAAGCCTGGATCACGATGGACCAACTGTATCTGTAAAGTAGAGCTATCAAGAGCCCGGACTCCTGAGACTGGAGCCGCGTTAAACTCATCGGCAGGAACGCTACCAGCAAAAACAGCCGCTGCACCCACCACGTTAGAATAGTAACGAGTTGCGGTATTGCCTAATCCGTTGTTTCCTTTAATCTTCGGATGGCCCGTCATAATATCGTAACGCAGATCGAAGCTCACATCCTGAGCAGTCACGGGTGTACCATCGGAATATTTCACACCCTGGCGCAAATGGAAGGTATACGTCAACCCATCAGAACTGATATCGGGAGAGGGCGCAAGGCCATCACTTGTGATATTCCACTGGGCATCATGGGTGATTAAGGGTGCCCAGAGGAGACGAGCAAGACCAGCATACCCAAAATCGTGGGGACTTAGGCCGGCAGCGCTCAAGTAAGCCGGGTCTGCCAGTACGCGCAAGTCCTGCGCTGGCGTTGTCGTCGTCGTCGTAGCTGAATTCGAGCAACTGGCCAGAACAAGTGCGAGGAAAAATAAAGCGGGAAAAATTCGCCGTGTTTGATACAATATATGCATGGTTATCCCTTCTATTGTGCGGCAATGAACAACGTAACAATCAAATGAAAAACGGGGACAAGCCAGTAGAGAGTTTTCACCTCCTATCACATCGCATGATGTTAGCCAACGATGGCAGAGCAACAGAGTATCGCGTACACCTATGTACGTCAGTTTAAAGACCCATAAATAATTCCGGAAACTTTGTGCTTCGATATGCTTACTAATACGTATTAGGGTACGTATTTCTAGAAGTATAGATAGTCCTTTGACCTTTGTCAAGCCTTTCAATAAAAGAGAGGGTCTACATCCTATCGAGGAAAGGGGGAATATGTGAGGAGCACCTATGTAGGAGCGCCCGGGCGCTGTCGAGGAGAGAGGCTCTGCTGATGCACACGCTTAAAATTAATTATCCGCTCGTCAACCGGACTAGCCATGTGAGCGTTTATCCTCGCACTGGTCCTGTGGAGGCCCGAATGATCAATTTCGAGCGCGTATAGATACTTTCGGGTGGACGCTCAGGGGTAAGGAGGCGCTCAATAGTCACGCGTGCCGCCTCAGCTCCGATCACCCGTGCCTCGCAATCAACCGTCGTCAAGGGGGGCAAGGTGAATGTCGAGTTCGAGGTATTATCGAAGCTCGCCACACTCATATCGGTTGGGACACTGAGACCAACTGAATAGAGCGCCGCCAGGGTCGCAGCCGCCAGCGTATCGTTGACCACGATCAGCGCGGTTGGTCGCTCGGTCCCGGCGCAATCTGCCAGGAGAGCCAGCGTCGCGGCATATCCATCGTTCATTGTAGGACCGCAGCGCCGAATAAAGCGCTCTGTCACGGGCAACCCCAGCGCCTGCTGCATGGTGAGACAACTGGAGAGGCGTTCATTGAAGAGGTTTTGATCAGCAACACCATAAATATAGCCAATACGTTGATGTCCTAATGCCACCAGATGGCGTAGCAACTCATCTTGCCCTTGCCTCTCATCCACTAAAACACTATCAATACCCGGACCAGGAAAGCCCAGAATTGTAATTGGGTAGCCTTTTTTGCGCAAATCATAGATCTCTTCTTGCAGCACTATTTTGTTGCGCGACAACAAAATTAAAGCGTCGTAGCGTTGCTGTTGTAACCATTCTAAACTACGCTGCTCTTTGGAGGCCAGAAAATCGGTAATGGAGAGAAATAAGCCATATTTTTTGTCCTGCGCGTAGTCTTCGGCCCCCATGGCAATCTCTAAAAGATGTGGATTCGTTTCTGGAATGGCCATGCCCAGAATACGCGATGAGCGGTTGCGTAAGTTGCGAGCAGCCTCATGAGGATGGTAGTCAAGCTGATTGATCGCTTCTAAAACACGTACACGAGTCTCTTCTGCAATGCCAGCATCCACCACACCATTCATAACAAAAGAGACGGTTGTTTGAGAAACGCCCGCGAGGCGGGCGACATCGAGACTGGTGGGACGACGTATTCGCTTTGTTCCAGACATGCCTGCTTCTTTCCTCTGCTCCTCTGGCTGTTGATACTTGAGAAAGCTAATACGTATTAAGCTTCTTAAAAATTATTGACAATAACCGTATTTTTCAAGAGATTACCTCACTTATTGTAGCAGATAATCATAGAAAACGCTAGAGAGCACGCCTCTTCGATCCTCGAATTAGCACGTTTTTTTGGTTCATGAAAGGATTGACAAACAGAAATGTTATGTTTATACTTGTAGCTAATACGTATTAGTTATTCTAAGCCAGTGGATAGCTTCGCAGGGACTGCATAAAAAATTCACATCCCATCCCAGGTCGACACAAAATACCAGTATTTCCCCAGTGTTATGGAGAGGTACACTGTCGACACCAGATAGCTTGCATGCTATCCAGGCAGTTGCATAGTTGCACAATCAGGAGGGATACCATGCGTAGATTGCGCACAATATTGCCCATTTTCTTCTTCCTATTTCCAGGGCACCAGGGCGCTCCCAAATTGCCTGCTCCCTCCCGTAGAACACAATTTCTGTCGGAGAGAGAGCGTGTTCCAGCTAATCCACACGTTCCCTTTGCTCCAGAATGCTAGCTAAGGAGATTCTTATTTATGGGTACTTCACAACACCGCCGCTGGAAGGCACTCAGAAAACTCGGCCTGCTATTCGCACTAGGATTTCTCCTGGCGAGTGGACTCACAATTAGTAATTTAGCTGTACATCCGATGCCTGTGCATGCTGATGCCTGGTCGACGCTGCAAACTATCCTGGCGCGAGATACATCGGTAGCTACTTCAGCGCCAACAGCCACACCCAGCGGGCACGTACCAGATGGTCCTCTCATGGGCAATGGGCATATGATGGCTGTGGTTGGTGGCAGTGCTGCTGCCCAGACCTATTACATCGATGCGACAGATTTCTGGGATAACAATTTGCCCAAGACCATTGGTGGCATTACGGTGAGCATCCCGTCACTAGCAGGATCGGGCACAAGTTACAAGCAGGAGCAGGATATTGGCAACGCCGAGGTGCGTTCAACCTTCACGAACACAAGCGCGACCATTACCGAGCGTTCCTGGGTATCGGCTAACGAAGACATGATGGTACTGAGCCTGACGAATGCCTCCGGTTCGTCGACCTCACCAGCGGTGACCGTTAAAACCTATGCGGGTGCGCAGAATAGTCTCCCAACGAAGGCTGGTTTGCTGACGAATGGACCCAATACCATGTGGGCTACGCGTACGACAAACAGCACCACCTGGCTGGCCAATGCAGCCCTGGCGACGCGTATCCTCAACGACACGTCGGCCACGTATAGTACTGACAGTACCACCAGTGCATCTGGTGCTTTTTCTTTGAGGCCTGGTCAGACTGTCGAAATCGCCACCGTTCTGGGCGATAGCGCCGGTAATGTGAAAGGAACGCCCTGGCCAGCTCCTGCAACATTGAGTACTGAGCTAACGAAGGCTCAGACGCGTGTCGCACAACTGAATACGACGGCGAAAAATACAAATTCGGTGCTGGACGGAGATGCACTGCACAATGCCCATCTACAATGGTGGCAAAATTTCTGGTTGGGCGGTGCGAGCATGGATCTGGGCGGCGGCATTGTCGAGCGCTACTGGTACACCTCGCTCTACGCCATGGCAGCCAGTAATCGCACGGGCTTCACGGCTCCGGCCATGCAAAATTTTGAAACGACCGATACCCCTGATTGGAACGGCAACTGGACAAATGATTACAATTTTGAGATGCCTTACCAGGGACTCTATGCGGCAAATCATATCGAACTGACACAACCGTATGAACGGGGCGTAAGCGATTGTATCTCCGGTGCCGAGGCCAATGCAACCGCAAATGGTTTCCACGGAGTCTACTACCCCAATAACAGTGCGATAGGTGGACAAAATTGCACTGGCAGCACTCTAGATATGAAGGGGAATGCGGCATGGCTGGCAACCAACTTCGTCAGTCATTGGGATTATACTCATGATACCGCCTGGGCGCAGAGTACCGGTTACCCCTATCTGATTCAGGTTGCCAACTTCTGGGATAACGATCTGAAGAAAGATGCGAATGGTGTCTATAATATCCAGAATAGTGCCCAGAATGAGCTGTCGAGCTATCAGCTCAATGCGATCGGCGATCTCGCCTGGCTGCACTATATGTACCCGGCGCTTTTACAGATGAGCCAGGCGCTCAATGTTGACTCATCCCGCCGTGCAAAATGGCAGGATATTATCGCCCATCTGGCCCCATATCCAACTTTCACGAACAATGGGCATACTGATTTCAAAGCGACCCAGGATGCACCGGGCTTCTATGGAGGCGATGCCAACCCCGCTAATGCCGCCTTTCCAGGCAATGATATCGGCCTGGGATCACCGATGAGCGTTATTACGACCGAGCAAAACACCATTGAGGATCTCAATGTCTGGTGCCAGGGCAATTCTTTTGCCTGGATCTTTCCAGCGGCTGCACGTGTCGGTTTAGCGGACACCTACAGCCGCCTGGTCAGCTATCTCTCCGGAGGTTGCGGTTCGTCGGAGGTGGGGGCACGCGGCAACTCGACGGTTTATCAATGGGGTGGAGGTGCCGAAACCTTTGGTGGCATGGAGACGGTGAATAGTATGCTGCTCTCCAGCTACGATGGCACGATTCGTCTCTTCCCAGATTGGCCCTCAGGGCAGAATGCCTCTTTTACCAATATGCTAACGAGTGGAGCATTTACCATTTCCAGCAGTCGGAGCGGCGGCATCGTGCAAAATACAACCATAACGAGTAAATTGGGTGGTACAGCAAGTATTGGAAGCCCCTGGTCACCTGGAAGCATGCAGGTGAAGGACATCACGGGTGGTGGTAGCACAACCGTCGCGACGACCACCAATGGGGATCTGGTCAGTTTCGCAACGACAAGTGGCCATACGTATCAACTGAGTGGCACGGGCAGCTATAACTACACACGTCTCAACCTCGCACAATCGGGGACTGCCTCGGCCAGTTCGAGCCATGAAGGCTCAGGTTGGTCAACTGCCTATGTCAATGATAACTCATTGTCTACAGGCTGGTCGAGTGGGGATGCCAATACTGGCAGCAACCATACAGAGTGGGTGCAGTTAGACCTCAAGTCAGCACAGCCATTCAGCGAAGTAGACCTGTATCCACGTTCTGACGGGGCAAATGCTGGTTATGGTTTCCCGATCGATTTCACGATTGCGGTCTCCAACAATGGGAGCACGTGGACTACTGTGGTGACGAAGACGGGCTATAGTCTGCCTTCGGGAGTGCAAAGTTTCACTTTTGCGTCTCAAACGGCTCGCTACGTGCGAGTAACAGGCACAAACCTGCGCCCCAATCCCAATGACATCAACCAGTACCGTATGCAATTCATGGAATTCGGCGTGTATTAAAAAGCCTGCTGTTGAAAATCATGCCATAGCGGTTGGCAGTTATTAAGTTGCATTGCTTCAGCAAAAATCGGCTCGACGTCACTTTCGATGATAAAAGCTCATCTTATTTGCAGTCGAGTTAAGAGATCTGCTGGAGCTTTTGCGAGAGGAAGCTGACATGGGAATTGCGGGACAACCATTCCTCTTTAAAGGAATAAGTTTTCTCTGGCCCGCCAGCTATTCGGTGGCTCCGGATAACTTTCAGGCGATGGGACAAACCATTCCCATCACACCAGTATCCTCTGCAAACACGCTGGCATTCCTGGGATTGGCCACCTATGGTCCGTCTTCAGGCACGGCCATGCTGACCTATACAGATGGTACCACCCAACCGTTCACATTTGGCCATGCTTGCAATCAACCCAAATGCGAGGAATAAGATCGAGAGACTCGACGTGAGTTCGAGGGAGTAAAGAATAGCCGTATCTAGTTTTTCAATACGGGTAAATTGTTTCATCATTGTCTCCAAGAACTGAGAGGATTTAGCGGGCTTACTCCTGCTTCCGTACAACAATTACTGTTCGCCTGACCGTTTCAGAGGAGACCCCATAATCGTCGGCGACCTTCCGTAGTGGCTCTTGATTCTCCAGAACACGGCGTTGTACAATAGGCCACTCAGTAGGAGGAATGCCATATTTCGGTTTCGTAGGGCCAGTCCGTCGCTTTGTCACAAGGGAAAGTGACGTATTTCCGTTTGCCTGGAGCTGAGCTAAGACCTGTTGGAGCTTCTGAGAGAGGTAACTTGAGGGGGAAACGAAGTGGATAAACACTGGTGGGAGCGAGGCCGATGCCCGTCGGTTCCGTTTTGACAAATAGTGTAATTTATTCTCGATAAATTACACTATTTTTCTTTTTTGAAAGAAGATCATGCTCATCTTGAAATGCTTCAAAGTACTTTCACTTTCCCTTTATCTTCTCTCCTCCAGCTTCTCAAGGGGTTTCAAGCCTCTTCCTTTTTTCTTCCCTGAGATTTTTTCTACGAAAGCACCTACTGGCTCATCTTGTCGGCCTGACGCATTTCGCGGTTCATTCTTGCTCTGTCTCTCTTTTATCATCAAATACTCTTTATGAGAGATGTATTAAAAGTGCATTCACATCATGACGTATGAGAAGGTAGAAATCCTGAAAACTGAAATCTCTTCATTGAATGGTTCGACACGACCACAATGATCTCCACACATTTCAAGAAGCTGATCGGTTTCTTCTTCTGTTCTCATACTCTACAAAAGTGAGGCAAGCTCTAGGAATTTCTCTATCTTCCTTTCGCGACTGTTTTCGCTCATCAATGGTCTGTGACCTGACCATTGATGAGCGAAAACACACGACAGTATTAATAAGCGCAACCCCTAATGAATGTTTGCACTCAACAGATGCCAGACCTCGTTTTCCATCCCGACGATGTAGTACCCCTGATAGGTATCTGATACTGTACCAGTGCCACTTGTATTCACGGACGTGATCGTCAATGGAACTCTCACCATGCCATCGCTCAAAATCGTCGCGCCTTCGGAGTTGATGGAGATCGAGACGCTCTTGGTATTCGCAAATCCAATTGCGAACTGATAGGAAGACGTGGACTTGTGATAGGCACTCCCCCAGATGCTGTATGCATCACTGTAATCTTTGTTGTTGATATCAGCATAGTATTGCTCAAGAAGGGAGACAGCCCGCTTCACACTATCTTTGTTCGAGTTGGTGAGTTGTAGACTGGCATTGAGCAGTTGGGACTGACTACCTTCTATACCAACAATATAGTAACCCTGGTATGTGTTTACGGTGAGCGGTCCGGTAGATGAGACAGTAGCTACTACCATGACCGGAACTTTGACGGTGCCATCAGAGAGTTGGGTAGCTACCCCAAGTTGTAAGCTATCACTCAGTGTGTTGGCAAAGCCCTGTAAGAAGATCTGGTAGGAGATTGAACTGCGGTAGCGGCTACCCCATCGGGTATAAGCACTCTGATAGTTTTTGGAGTTAATGTCCGCGTAATAGAGGTTGACTGTCGTTATGGCCTGCGATGGAGCGATAACGGCCCCCCCTGAAGAACTCCCTGTTGAGCCACCTGAATTTCCCGTAAATCAGAGGTAGGAGCAGGTGTAGCCGAGGTTGCGATGGGAGTGTTATTTGTAGTTGTGGCTGTAGCTTGCGTGTTGGCTTGAGATTGCGTGTTTGTACCTGTACGTGTGAGGGCGAAAATAACGGTTGTGCCAACAATGAGCACAACAGCTACGAGTCCGATAATCCAGGCCCACCTGTTGTGCCGGAGATTGTCAGGTGACTGAGGGGGAAAACCAGAATTGAGAATACCTTGCGTCGGCGAATTAGGATCGTTGATCATTGCTTGCCTCTTCTTTCTACCCACCTTTTCAAGATGGGAACGTCGCACAGATGCACAACACTGACGAAAAAGGGAATATCTCTTCTTTCTCGCCTCTTATAAAGAAGTGTAGTGGGCACAGAGAGAAAGGTCATGCTCATAAGGATGTATTTCCCGCATGTCTCCTCATGCCAGTCGTAGGTCGAAGGAAACAAACAATGTCGGAATTTCACTACAACTTTTGTCGTATACTCCCTGTTTCTTCATCATCAGTCTTTTGGGCCATGACTTTTCGAGTCAACCAATATACATTAATAGTAGGTTAAGCAAGCACTATCTGCGCTGTAAAAAGAGATAAATCACATCATCAATCAGAGACGGAATAAGTCCTTACACCTTTATGCTCTCGCAGAAGCATTGAACAGGAACATTTCACGGATTGACTCAATCAACACATTAAAAGGAGTATCACATGACCACTCTCACGACCCACGAACAGCAAGAGATCAACCGCGCCAATACGGAAGGGAAACAGCCAGTCGTGTTTGTTCACGGCCTCTATCTTCTGGCATCCAGTTGGGGCCAGTGGCGTAAACTGTTTGAAGAGCAGGGATACATAACGCTGATACCAGGCTGGCCCGATGATCCTGAGACCGTCAAAGAGGCTATTGATGACCCAGAGGTCTTTGCCCACAAGCGGATTAAACAGGTTACAGATCACTACAGTGATGTTATCCACCAACTCAAGACGAAGCCTGCCGTTGTTGGTCATTCCTTTGGCGGCCTCATCGCTCAACAGCTAGCAGATCAAGGTGTATCAGCCGTGACAGTCGCTATCGATCCTCCTGGGTTTCGCGGCGTGCTACCTCTACCGCTCTCGGAGCTGAAATCCGGCGCACCCGTGCTAAGCAATCCCGCCAACTACCATCGAGCCGTCTCACTCACCTTTGAGCAGTTCCGTTACGGCTTCGCCAATGCGGTGGAGGAGGACGAAGCTCACAAGCTCTACGACATGTTTGCGGTCCCCGGATCTGGCACCCCACTCTTCCAGGCTGCTGCCGCCAACCTCAATCCGTGGACGGAAGACCAGGTCAACACAAAGAACCCTGAGCGTGGCCCACTCTTGCTCATCGCAGGCGAGAAAGACCATACTGTCCCGTTATCGGTCGTCGCTGCTGCTTACAAGTTGCAGAAAAACAATCCTGCTATCACTGAATTCCACGAAATGCTCAATCGAGGGCATTCTCTGACCATTGACCACGGATGGCATGAGGTCGCCGAGGTCGTGCTCGCCTTCATCGCACAACAGCTTTCGCACTAAACCAGTGACCCCACCTGCAAGACAAAGAAGCTAGCAGGTGGGGTCACCAATTCATAGAGAGAGCTAAAAAGATGACGAACTTTATTCTCCAATCGCTCCTAACGCATGCAATGTCATTTTTTGTGCCTCCGTAATCCCCTGGATCCCTGAGATGTCGAGCCGCTCATAGAGTCGCTCTAGCGGCAGCGTTTGTAGATGCTTGCCACTCTCAATATCCCAAAGATGAATAGCACTGTCATCTCCGCAACTCGCCAGTATACGACCGTCGGGACTCACCTTGAGTGCGTATACCATTCCCTGGTGTGCCTTTCGCGTCAGGGTACGGTGTCCGCTATCAATCTCCCACCAGTACAGCATACCATCCCCTCCCCCACTGATAAGCTTCTTCCCGTCAGGACTCCAGGCCACTGCAAAGGTCGCCCAGGTGTGCCCTACCAGGGTTCGCACCCGTTCCCCACTTCGCGCTTCCCACACCATAATTTCTCCATTTTCTTTGCCAGCCCCAACTGAAGCCAGCCATCTTCCATCAGGACTCCAAATCACGCTCCTGACACCCCAGTTGTGACTCACCATCTGTCGTAACAACCTCCTATCATCAGCATCCCACAAATATACAGTACCATCCCAGCCAGCACCAACCAGCCGCGTCCCATCAGGACTCCAGGCTACATGATGAATACGAGTCGGCTGTGGTGTCTGTCCCACCCAGCGGCGCGTATGTGCCGCTATGTCCCACACCTGCACTCCTCGCCGAAAACTTCCACTCGCCAACAGACGTCCATCGGGACTCCAGGCCACTGACAGGAAGAGGGTATCGACCGGGTCTGGGTCTCGCAGCATTTCGATACAGGCACCCGTAGTCGAATTCCACAACCCGATACGCCCATCATTCCCGGCACTAGCCAGGAACTGCCCATCAGGACTCCAGGCCACTCCTTGCACACCCTCACTATGTCCACCCAACGTGCTCCTGGATGGAAACGGAGCGACCTGCCAGAGCATTATCTGTCCCCCTGAGCTACCAGCAGCCAGGAACTGCCCATCAGGACTCCAGTCGATATCTAGAAAGACGACCAGGTACGTATCAATGGTGCGAAGACACTGACCATGTTCCACATCCCATATTCTCATTGTCTTACTGCTACTGAGCAGCGTGCGGCTATCGGGGGTGAAGGCAACAGAAGTAATCATGATGTTATCTTCAGCCTTCAAGCTCACTCGCGCTCTGCCCCGCATGATATCCCATAGAAAGATTGTGCTATCCCAACCTCCACTAGCTAAGGTGCGTCCATCGGGACTCCAGGCCACACATAACAATCGGTCTGTATGCCCAATGAACGTCTGGAGACAGTTACCGCTTCCCATCTTCCATAGCTTAACCGTGCCATCAGAGCTCGCACTCGCAAGTTGTGCGCTATCAGGGGAGAAGGCCAACCGTTGTACCCAACTGGTATGTCCCAAAAGCTGCTGTACATGGGTGTCAGGCTCTAGCATTTCCGGCTCCCGCACCCAAATGCTTCCATCGGTAGCGCCACTGGCGAGCCACTTCCCATCAGGACTCCAGGCCAGCGAGTTGATCGCGCCGCTCTGACCGACAAACTGTTGTATCTGTGTACCATTCTTAGTATCCCACAGTCGGACAAGGCCATCGGTCCCTCCACTGGCGAGAAAGTGCCCATCAGGAGAAAAAGCGATACCATTGACTTGTCCATCATGCCAGCCGGTCCACAACAAGGTGGCACACTCGACCTCCCATAGTTTGACTGTATTATCCCAGCCACCTGTAGCTAAGGTGTGTCCATCGGGACTCCAGGCCAGCCCATAGATATTGGTATTGTGAGCTTGCCAGGCCTGATACAGGATCTGGTTCGACTGCTGCCCCCATTCCCATACACGCACATTTCCAATCGTACCAGCTACGGCCCAGTACTGACCATTCCCACTTATGGCGACTGCCGTGCCTGGCTCAAAGGACTCTGTGAAGACGCTGTTTCGCACATTTGCTCCAGCAAGCCGTGCATCTTGCATCTCTACTCGCAAGTTGGCCTCACGAAGACTACATCCAGAGAAATTAATACCTTTGAGATGTCCGTTAAGGTGCCCCAGCAGCATTGCAACGTTCGACGGTCCATAGCCCTGTTCGTTCACATCATAGGAGCGGAGCCGGTCAAGGGAGCGGAGCAATTGTTGCTCAACAATGCCTTTGCGAGGTTGAGATGCACCCAGGTGGAAAAGGACAGGGGCCAGCAGAAGACGCTCCTGTGTTTGTCGAATATACTCTTTCGTACTTACCAACGAAAGTGCATAGCTGAGCAGCGCATCAGGCTCTTTCCGTTGCACTTCATCTGCTGCCTGTTGTACCAGCTTGTCCGTGACAAACTCCATGACCACTGATTGCAATGTGAACAGCGAACGCTGCTGTCCATGCTCAACTAACGAACGCCGCCGCAAATCCTCTAACGCTTCCAACAAGGAAAGCCGTGGCACTGGTGTCACAAACCGCTCAAGCAGACTGCTCACATCGACTGGCTCACGTACAATCGCCAACCAGAACAAGACCGATTGGGCCAGAAACGGCAACCGCACAAACTGTTGGGCGAGTAACGCACGCACACCCTGAAAAATGATCTGCCCCTCCGCCAAAAAGGACGCAATCTCATCTGCAAACAACTCACGAATCGTTTCAGCGACGATTTTGAGTGCAAGCGGATTGCCCGAGTAGGCGTTGATCAATCGTCTCCTGGCTTCTGCACCTCCTCGGAGCTGTTTTTCTAGCAAAATCTGTTCACCCGCCTCTTCATCGATGCCTGTCAGGTGCAAAGAGCGCACAGGTGTTCGACTGCCCTCTAACAGCTTGAATTCGGCACGGCTTCTCACGTGAGGTGAGCAAGACACAACTCTGGTGTTGAGTAGTTCCAATACGCTCGAATAATTGCCCATACCCCTCATAGCCAACGCGATACCGTCCCGACTGCTCACCTTCTTGCAAGAGCGTTTCCACATTATCCAACACGAGAAGACAACGACGTTTTTGCAGCATCTCGATCAGGAGCGTGATGCGCGGTGTGAGAGATACCGGAAGTTCGCTGAGCGGTTCAGGAGCAAGTGCCTGTATCAAAGCGGCAACTAATTCCTCACAGGGGATGGCATCACGGACCGAGCGAAATATGGCGACGGTGAAAGATGGGGAGAGTTGGTGCAAAAGCGTGACGGCTAGAGCGGATTTGCCGATGCCACCCATCCCCAAGAGAGCAATCAAGCGGCAACGGTCCTCGCGTATCCAGGTCGTCAGTTGTGCCTGTTCACTCTCTCGCCCATAAAAGGAGACCTCGCTCACCTCTTCTCCCCAATCAACAGGTCGCAGGAGGGATTGTGGCATCCGTGCGCCCACGCGTTCTTGCACAGGGGACGGTAGAACCTGTTCGTGAAGCAACCCGAGCACCCAGTGTTCATCGAAGAGCACTTTCAGGTGTGCAGCTTTCCACAGCATTCGCGCTTGCTCGACCTCTTGACCTGTTGGCAAGGCACGATGTTCGATGCAGAGGGCAAGAAATGCCTTGAGATATTCGGCTTTGGGGTAACGCGTTCCGCCTTCCCAGCGCTGAACAGCACGTTCTGTGACGCCCAACTGCTGTGCCAGCGCAGTTTGCGTCAGGCCGAGAGCGCTACGCAATGTGACCATGTGTTTAGCAAACGTATAGTCGAGGTCATAGTTTTGAGACATGGATGTCATCGCTCTTCTTTCTGCTGTTCTCCTGGCAACCCAAATACATAATTAATGGACCCGACCAGACCCGACCAGTAACCCCTACTGCGTGGTCCTGACACTTCCGAGTGATGACGCTACACTTAAAGACATGGAAGGAAGAAGTTCACCCGGATGAACTTCTTCCTTGAGAGGGGAGAGGACCTGCTGTTATCAGGTTTATCTCGTCTCTCGTACCTCTAAAATTGCGTTGTAGTGCGTATGGCTTGTATCTCGTTGTACACCTGATATATCGCGAGGGAGTCACGGCTTCACGAAGACAGACATAGCCTGTCCGTGTTCATCGCCTGCTCCCTCATCCGGGGAGAAATATACAATGAAGGAACTAACACAAACACCACACCTTTCCACTCCTATAGAGAGTATCACACAGAAAGAATTTTCGATCTACGCATTCTCACTTTTGTTTGCTGCATCATCTTGTGGCAATGATGATGGACCCGGCAATTAAATAGAATGGGCTGATGTGCGGCTATACAAGCATTTCAGCCCGATTACATTGTACGAAGAGGTTAATTTTCAAACGCTCCCAGGAGTTTCAGGCTCACTTTCTGAGCTTCACTCAACCCTTGCACGTTTGTCACGTCAAGGGCTTCATATGGCCGCTTAGAATGCAACGTAGCGTGGTGGGTTGCATTCGATAGGTTCCATAGCTGAATGAGTCCATCTGACCCACAACTCGCAAGAAGAGCATCGTCCGTGCTAATACTGTTCGCATATATCCATGCTCGATGTCCTTGCTTCGCATGAATTTGCATGCTATTCTGAATGTCCCACCAGCGCAGCATGCCATCGTTGCTGCCACTGATGAGTTGGTCTCCGCGATGGTTCCATGTAACAGTCGTTATTGGTGTGCGATCGTCAGCAAAGACGGTAGATTGTGTTCCGCGCGAAGTATCCCAGAGTCTTAAAACGCCATCTTCTCCGCCGCTTGCCAATAACGTGCCTGCCGGATGCCACGCTATACCATATATCGCCCTATTACGGGTACGCATACTCTTCTGTTGCGTCCCATTTTCTCCTTGCCATACATGTATCATACCACTATTATTACCGCTTGCTACAAGCGTGCCATCGGGATTCCAGGCCACCGTTCTGACTGGTTCATTGTCGAGTCCAATCCAATAACAACTGCCATCGTTGCTGTTCCATACACGCATGGTCTGGTCCCAACTGCCACTTGCAAGCCATTGCCCATCAGGACTCCACGAAATGCTCATCACCAGACTTTCATGCCCTTGCAAAATGTGTAAGCACATACCGGTCATATCCCATATACGGATGCTGTGATCATAGCTACCACTTGCGATACGTGTGCCATCAGGGCTCCACGCTACTGTGCGGACCGCACCATAATGACCAGAGAGTTGTTGCGTGGCTGTTCCATCAGCAACATTCCAGAGTGTCAACGCGTTCTCACTATTGCCACTTGCCAGACGGGTACCATCAGGACTCCACGCCACTGTAAACAGCGAAAGCGAATAACCTTGCACTACACGTACACACATGCCACTCTCTACCTCCCATAAACGCAGTGTACGATCTTCACTGCCGCTGAGCAGTTGTTTCCCATTGGGTGTAAATGCAATGGAGCAGACGACATTTGTGTGGTCCAGGAGCAGGCCACTTTGCCTCTGACTCTGTACATTCCAGAGGCGGATCGTGCCATCATTGCTACAACTCGCAAGTGTGTGTGCATCAGGACTCCACACGGCTATGCGCACGAAGTCGCTATGACCACGTAACACGGCTTGTATACTGCCATCCACCACGTTCCACACTCTGATGGTCTGGTCACGACTGGCGCTGGCGATCTGGGTACTATCGGGTGAGAATGCAAGTCCCTGTATCCAATGTGTATGACCGGAGAGTGTCTGTACACACGTCCATGTCTGTGTCTCCCACAGGCGAATCATGCGATCCGCGCCTCCACTTGCAACAAGCAAGTTGTCAGGACTCCATGCCACACGTACAACACCGCCATGAGGGTTCTCAAATATATGTATACACGTTCCCGTATTAATGTCCCAGAGGCGCATAGTTCCGTCATCACTGCCACTGATGAGATGATGTCCATCAGGAGCAAATGCGAAGCTCGTAACACTGGCTGTATGTCCAGACAAGGCCAGATGAAATGCGAGACTCTCAACATGCCAGAACTTGATTGTCGCATCTCCACTAACGCTGCAAAGATAGTGTCCGTCGGGGCTAAAGGCCAGGGCATTTACACGATCAGTGTGGGCAGAATGTAACAGATGGAGAAGATGTCCATCTTCATTCCACAAACGTATTTCTCCACTATCGCTTCCAGCAGCCCAGAGGGTGCCAGCCCTACTTACAGCAACACTGGTCACGAGATGCATCGCCTCGGTGAAGACCGTCTCACGCAACATGGCTCCTCTGAGACTGCTATGCTGCATCTCCACACCCTGCAAATAGGCGCTACGCAGAGCAAGTTGTGAGAGATCCAGGTTATGTAAGTGACCATTCAGATGACGCAAAAGAGCAAGAATGTTTGCTGGACCATAGCCTTGCTGCTCCATTGGCAGTTGGCGCAATGCTTCGAGCACCTGTTTGAGATGTGCATCAAGCAGCGACGGTTGTTGATAAAGAGCAACCAAACGATCAAGGCACGGAATGACGAGAAGGCGTTCCTGACTGATGCGCACATAGTCTTTTGCCAATGCATGAGAAAGCGCATACAAGCAAAGAGATGTCAATTCTCTGCGTTGTATCTCTGCAACGATATGCTCGATAAGCGTAGTGGTAATGAATTCCATCACAACCGATTGGAGGGTAAATGTACTCTGGCTGTGTCCATATTCGAGCAATGAGCGTCGTCGCAGGTCGTGTACCGCCTCGCGGAGTTGTATACGTGGCGCAGGTGTTACGAGCAATGCAGAGAGTTCATCCAGCCTAAGCGGTTCGCGGGCGATTGCGAACCACATGAAAATTGTGTGCTGGAGCGGAGTAAGGCGCTCGTAATGTTGGATCAGCAACGAGCGTACACCACGCGTGAGTAACTCCTTCTCCGCGAGAAATTGCACGATTTCGTTGCTAAAAAGCTCCCGAATAGTCTCCGCTATCAATTTCAGCGCGAGGGGATTGCCTGAACAAACGTGAATAAGTTGACTTCTCGCCCCTGTATCCCCTATCAGGTCTTTCTCTTGCAACAATTGAGATGCAGCCTCATCATCCAATCCAACAAGGTATTGCGAACGTACCAGAGCACGGCTTCCCTCCATAGGACCCATCTCGATAGGTTTCTCTCGACTGGTGAGGATGAAACAGCTTTGATGGACGCTTTCGCCAATACGTTGGAGGAGCCGCCCATACCCTTCGTAGCCTGCACGATAGTAGTCATCGTGAGACCCTTCTTGTAGGAGCGTTTCCAGATTATCCAGCACGATGAGGCAGCGCCGTGTACGTAATTGCTCAAGAAGAAGGGTGATACGACGTTCCAGCGACACCGGAAGCTCTGTCATAGGCACCGGTGAAATCGCTTGAAGGAGATCGGCAATAAGGTCTTCACAGATGGTGGCATCACGCAGCGAACGAAACACTACCGCATCAAACTGAGTGGCGACTTGACGCATCAGTGTAATAGCAAGCGTCGATTTACCCATGCCACCTATTCCTAGCAGGGCGATCAGGCGGCAACGATCTCTGAGAACCCAATCTTTTAATTGGCCTACTTCCGCTTTGCGTCCGTAGAAAGTGGTGACATCAAACGCTTCTCCCCAATCGATACGAGGCTGAACATCCAGCGCTGTCTCCTGCAAGCTTTGTGTAGGCTGTGGCGCGTATGCTACAAATGCGGGCGATGAGATGGCTTGCCCGCTCAACAACGCCTGCATCCAGTGCTCATCAAAAAGGACTTTGAGACGTGCGGCTTTCCAGAGCGTACGCGCCTCCTCTAGCTCTTGCCCAGGCGTAAATGCACGCTGCTGAACGGCAAGGGCAATAAAATCCTTGAGATGGGAAGCTGTAGGTATGCTGAGGCCACCCTCCCACTTTTGGATTGCCTGTTCTGAAACCCCTACTGTTTTCGCCAGTTCCGCTTGTGTTATGCCAATGGCAGTACGTACAGTGACACAATGATTTGCAAATGTGTAGTCACGCTCTCGATACTTCGAGCGTTGAGTCATGAGTATGCTCCCTAAATACAACGCAACCCTTACTGCAAACACAACCAACCCCTACTGACATCCCTCCTCCATCAGGGTTACACTTATGACACGGTATGTAGCTGTTACAGCAGTTTACAAACCTGGGCAGGGAGCATGGATAGCGTCAGTACACGCTCTCCGTGTTTCCTGGGTGTGTATCTTTCCCTATCATAGCAGATGCTTCAATGCATAACCAGGGGAGCGGGCAGGTAGTAGAGGCCCCAAATCATCATCAGAGTCGAGATAAGCCAGGAGGATTGAGATGCTTCAGACAACTTTACAAGCAGATACATTTGAACGATACACGGATGAGTATGAGGTGGATCGACCTCTTATCACAAAGTTTCTGTCTCCTGTGCTCACACAGAGTATGCAAACACGTACACGTCTTCTTACGCTCCTGCAAGGTGGGCTATCCTATCCTCTTGTATTGGTCTCTGCGCCTCCTGGCTCTGGAAAAACGACGCTGCTCGCGCAATGGGTCCAATCACTTGCAGATGAGCAGATCTCAGCCGCATGGGTGTCTTTAGATGCAAGCGATAACGAGCCATCCCGTTTCTGGAACGTTCTACTTACCGCGCTCACACAAAAATTTCCTGTGTTTGGCTCTCTTCAAGGATACAAGGGAATAGGGAGCATATCCAACCTCTTAACGCTTCTCATCAATATAGGTGCAGCACAACAAGAGCCGATCGTCCTCGTGCTTGATGACTACCATACAATTACAGATAGCACCATTCAAAAGCAAATGGCCTATTTTATCGAACACCTTCCTCCTCATATGCATATCGTTCTCTCAACACGCCTGGATCCCTACTTGCCACTTGCACGCTTGCATATGCGCAGGCAGGTATTGGAGGTGCGTATGGATGCCCTCCGTTTTACCTATGAGGAAGCAACGCTTTTCTTACACGAGGTAATGCATCTCTCCCTGACCACAGCAGAAATTATATACCTGGTGGACCATGTAGATGGTTGGATCGCGGGCTTGCGTCTCGCTGGATGTGCTCTCTATGAACCATATGCAGCAGAAAGCGTATCTGTAGCAGCTCGTGGCAGCCAGCGTTATATCCTTGACTATATCTTTGAAGAAGTTCTCTCATCTCTAGATGAACACATTCAAACGTTTTTGTTAAGAACTGCATTTCTCTCTCACTTTTCGGCCTCTCTCTGTGATGCAGTTCTTGATCGGCAAGATAGTTGGCAAATATTGCAGCAAATGGAACGTGCTAATCTTTTCCTTGTTGCTGAAGATCACGAGCACACACAGTATCACTATCAGACGCTGTTTGCTGAGGCACTGCGTAGCCATCTGGAACGGACCCAGAGCGATCTGATACCTGTGTTGCGTCGCCGGGCGAGTGACTGGTATGAGCAACATGGTTTTCTCGTTGACGCGAAGGAGCGAAATATCCTTGTACTATCTTCTCCTCAAGAGAAAGAGGTACACGCAGAGTCACAAGTGCAACAGGCTCTTGCTTCACAACATTTATTAGACCCACTCAGCACACGTGAAATTGAGGTATTACGCTTAATGGCACGTGGGGACTCGAATGTGGAGATTGCGAATGATCTGATCATTGCTCCAGCAACGGTGAAGCGTCACGTGAGCAATATTCTCTCCAAGTTGCAGGCCGCCAACCGCACTCAAGGGGTGGCAGTTGCGCGTACTATTGGTATTTTATATTAGTTTCTTCATACTTTAACTGTATGTTGGTGAATATCTATCGATCTCATGCATTCACCGATCTTCTTTCAACACCATACAAAGATGCTTACGCGCACGATGAAAGTATGTCTTGGCCGTTGAGAGCGGGATATTAAGTTGGCGTCCAATCTCAGTGAAGGTCATTTGTCCCTTATAGCGTAAAACAACGATTTCACGATGACGCGATGGTAATTGATCAATGGCTCGATCAATCGTACATTGTAAATCATGGTGCTCTGCAATCGCTTCTGGCAACAGCTCTGGATCGCTGATCAAAGCCACTGGTATTCTTCCCTCTTCCTCTATTTCCTGCTCCAATATCGAGAAAGAAATAGTTCGTCTTCGCCATGTTTTGCGTTGTACATCACGACAACGGTTCCAGGCGACCCGAAACAGCCATGGTTTAATAGGAGTGCTCGTATCAAGCGTTGGCAAATACAGATAGAGCTGGAGCCATACATGCTGTAAAACATCCTCTGCTTCCTCCTCTTCGACAGACTGCAAACAGGAATGAATAAACAAAAGGAGTTGACGGTGATAGCGTTGCGTAAGTTGTGTAAATGCGTATTGATCTCCGGCAAGACTTTGCGCAATATAGGTGCCATCTGAGATGGCCGAGGGAGATATCAACGTGCTCATTTGCATAGAGAGACTCCTTGAAGTGGAAGAGGAAGAAATACTTTGGTCCCTTCCTCTTTTTCTCTAGTACACCTGGATGGTTTTTTAAGATGCAGCCACAATAAGCCTCACTACATCCTGGGGATGAGAGATGAGAGAGGCATGGCTGGACGCGACCTCATAGGTTTTGGCTCCCATTCTCCTGGCCATGAAACGCTCGGCCTCTGGATTAATCATCCGATCGTGTGTAGAGGCAAGATACCAGGAGGGAACCTGTTTCCAGGCTGGTGCTCCTGAGGGAGTTCCAAAGCAGGCAGGTGCAATGGGCTTTTGAACTACAGCCAGCGCCTGGGCTTCGTCTTTCTCCACATCCTGCATGAAACTTTCAGGAAAGGCGACAGGATCAACCCATATATATCCACTTCGATATGAAGGGAGGATGTGGCTGCTCCCTGAAGGTGCAGCGAACTTTGCATTGATGTCGCCCACACTTTCTCCGGCATTAGGCGCAAATGCTGCAATATAAACGAGGCCGCGCACATTGGAAGCACCAGTTCCCGCATTAGTAATCACAGCCCCTCCATAGGAATGACCAACCAGAATAGTTGGGCCTGAGAGGGACGCAAGCGCTTGTCGTGTCGTGTCGACGTCATCACTTAAAGATGAAAGTGGATTTTGGACGGCAAGGACATTGTAGCCTCTACCCTGCAGTAACATGATCACCTTGCGCCAGCTAGAAGCATCTGCAAAGGCTCCATGGACGAGTAAGACATTAGTGCCTGAGCCAGAGCGGTGGCTTGCGGCTACTTTCTGCGTGCTTGCCGCATGGGCAGAGAGCGTATTTTGGTCCAGAAACGCCGTTGTGGCCGCCACGGTTCCCAGCGTTTTACAAAAATTGCGGCGTGTGCTACGCGAAACTTGTTTGAACATACATTCTCCCATAATAATTGTGTCGGATCCGACACAATCTACAATCGGTTGGCTTTCAGATGGAATACATTATGCAAAAAAGCGTTAAGCAATGCCTGTGACTTTTATGCTAACTACCAGACAGTTGCTTTCCTGCATCTGGAAATTAAGTATAAACATGCGAGTGAGCAATGTCATGATACAAAAGGAGCATTGTATTTTAGAGCGCTACTACATCCTCTGCATAAGTGCTAACTACGACTGATGAAAAGGGTTCATCCATAAGGTACTTCTTTCGGCTCATGACATCTTCTCTACAGAACACTATACTTTTCTTAAGCCGAAGATAAGAATGAGGAATGAGGATGACTCTAGAAGAAAACAAGGCACTCACACAACGCTTGTTTATAGAAGGCTGGAACAAGGGAAACAGAGCGGTGGCTGATGAAATTTTCGTATCTCACTTTACATTCAATGGATTTGAAGGCCGAAAGGACGAATAGATGTCTATTAGCGCGTTTTCTGCTTCAGGCTTGTTGCTGGTTACGGTGGTTGCTTTTATTGCTCCACTGCTGCTTGGCCTGAGTCCAGTGCGGCGCTTGCCATCCGTTGCACTTGAAATTGTGGCGGGGATTCTTATTGGTCCATCGGTACTTGGTTGGGTCAAGATTGATTTCCCCATTCAGTTTCTCTCTTTGCTTGGATTAGCCTTCCTCCTCTTTCTAGCGGGTCTGGAGGTGGAGACAGAGCGTTTGAAGGGACGGTTGCTCGTATTTGTAAGTGCCGCCTTTCTCCTTTCACTTGGCCTCTCGTTGCTGGTTGGTCTCGTGCTTTTCCTGGCAGGTCAAGTTCTCTCACCGCTCTTCATTGCTATCGTACTTGTTGCGACGGCGCTGGGCATCGTTGTTCCCTTACTTGAGGACGCAGGTGAAAGTAATTCAAATTTTGGACAACTCATCATCGCTGGTGCAACCTTCGCCGAGTTTGGCTCGATTATTCTGCTTTCACTCTTCTTTTCAGGTGAAGCAACGAATATAGGGGCAAAACTTGTGCTACTCTCTAGCCTGGTCCTTTTAGCTGCTGCTTTTGTCTTTGTTATCTTACGTCTAGAACAAGTGAAGCAGTTCACCTCTGTATTGCAGAGGCTGCAAGATACGACCGCGCAGCTTCGTGTACGTGGTGCCTTTATGCTGCTGGTAGCATTTGTTACCCTGGCTGGAGTTCTTGGACTCGAAACAATCCTGGGTGCATTTCTGGCAGGCGTTATTCTCAGGCTCATCGACCGCGATCGCATGATGACGCATCCTCAGTTTCATCAGAAACTTGAAGCCGTTGGCTATGGGGTGTTTATTCCAGCCTTTTTTGTGACGAGCGGACTCAATTTCAATCTTTCCGCACTCCTCGCCAGCCCATCAACTATCTTACGTGTTCCAATCTTTTTACTTGCTTTGCTTCTCGTCCGGGGTCTTCCTGCGTTGCTCTATCGCCCCCTGGTCGGAACACGCCATTCGATTGTGGCAGGTCTGCTGCAGGCCACCTCACTTTCATTTATTGTAGCGGCGTCACAGATCGGATTGGATCTGCACCTGATCACGAAAGCAACCAGTGCAGCCCTTGTTGCTGCCGGGCTTCTGTCTGTGCTTATCTTTCCCATTATCGCCTTGACACTCTTGCAATCAGGAAAGGAAAATAAAGCTGTATAAAAAGGGTAGGTGCTGTGCTTGACCACCAAAGACATCAGAGAAGTATAAATCATCCCGGACTTTTGAAAAAGATCCCAAAACCACTTGCGTTTGCCTACCTCGCCGCTGCGCGGCTTGCTAGTTTTTATGTGGTTTGTGGCTCGGCTGGCCCGCCGGGCCACAAACCACATTCTTTTTTGCGAACGCCACAGGCGTGAGGCATCCGGGCAGAAACCATTCCAGGTGCACAAACGCCCGTTTGAAAAATTCGGGATGACTCATACATTCCAACGAGATTTCCTTTTCGAAAGGGATGATCGGCTTAGACGATTAGATGTGGGGGGCCAACATAGGGAAATGTTGGCAGTAGATCCTGATGAGGCCCCACCTTGTCTGCTGTCACTGCTCCATTGGTTAAGACTGCCAGTTGGATGTCAATGATGTCATCTGTCAGCATTCGCCCGTTGCGATAGCCTGCGGGCCTAGAGTAGTCATAGTCCAGAATATCTGGGAGCAGGCTAAGAACCATTTGTTGAGCATCCTCGAGACTACGTCCCGAGGTAATAAAGAGATCAGTAAACTTCTCAGTAAACAGTTCTCGATCATGTGTTGGCTCAATGCGATTAAAGGTATCTTTGTCTCCATCTTTTGTAAACACGACGTTGACAAGAGGGCGGCCCATACGGTCAATTTGGAAGAAGGGCTTGTCATCCTTGGGAATCAAAACTTGACCCCATATTCCCACTTTTGCGTTGCTGCCCAGAGCAGTATTAGGGAGTTCTAAGACCATACTGAAGACATTCTTATCCAGAAAAGTATCCGCACCAGTAAATTGCATACCGTTTTTGAAACCCTCCAGATCAAAGAAAAAGGGATCGCTGCGTATTCCAACAAAGAAGCGATACTCGCCATGCTCGGCAATGGTTATCTCGTCTCCAAAGGCCACAGGGACATCCTGGAAAAGGATATCTCCCTCAGTTCCACTACCTTCAGCTAGCTCCCCACTCACACGTCGAACTGTGGCAGTTTGCACACCATGTTCTTTAGAGGAGAACGTAAAGCGATACGCGATCTCAGCAACTGCATCTGCATTTACATCCACTTTTAACTCATAAACTGCCTCGGATGCAAACAAATCGGCAAACGTTGGCGCTACAGGATTGACATTAAACACTAGAATGGATTTATTGATATCTCCTGGTTTCTGGAACACGTAGATATCGCAAATATCTACACGAGCATCCATATTTGGGGGCTTCAAACCAGGTGCATCAAGATGATCTGACATGAGTATCTCCTTTTTCCTATCTATTTCTCTCTTGCTGTCAAAGGTCAATTGTCTAACTACAGTTTCTAGTGTAGAAGAATACAATCCAAATGTCATGCTCCAAAGGATGCAACAATACACTCCTCTGAGAGACACAACGATGTTCCCTTTGGCCCATGACAAATACTTCCTCTCAACGCTACACTAAATCTTAGCTCCTGGCTGGCTCGATTCTTCGCAGTGGATGATGGCTGGCTTTTAAATATCATGTAGTTTCAGCTTGAAGGGAGAAAGACAATAATGAAAGCAATTCGTATGCATGGTCGTGGTGGTCCAGAGCAACTTGTCTATGAGGATGCTCCACAACCACGTCCCGGACCAGGAGAAGCATTGGTACGTGTCTATGCAACAGGTATTATCAGGACAGAATTGACATGGGATGAGACCTATCAGAACGGAGAGGGAAAGGTACGTGTTCTGCCGATTCCAGGACACGACCTCTCAGGAGTAGTGGAGGAGGTTGGTCCAGGCGTCACCACTCTTACCAGAGGTGACGAGGTCTATGCTCTCACTGCTTTTGATCGTGACGGTGCCGAGGCAGAGTATACTATTGCCTTACCCCATGAACTGGCCCCTAAGCCACGTTCCCTTGATTATGTACAGGCTGCTGCCGTCCCTCTGGCCGCGTTAACTGCCTGGCAGGCGCTCTTTGATTACGCAAGCCTTTCTGCGGGGCAAACCATCTTGATCCACGGAGCTGCCGGAGGAGTGGGAGTCTTTGCCGTCCAGCTTGCACGTTGGGCTGGTGCGCATGTCATTGCGACAGGCTCTGCGCATAACTGCGACTTCCTACGCGAACTTGGTGCCAATGAGATTATCGACTATACCACCACACCTTTTGAGGAGGTGGTTCATGATACAGATGTCGTCTTCGATACCGTTGGCGGCAACACCCTGGAGCGTTCCTGGCAAGTGGTAAAACCAGGAGGGACCATTGTCTCCGTTGTTAGTCCACGCCCCTCTTTTGAAGAGGCGAAGATGTATGACGTGCGCCCGGCCTGGTTTGTTGTTGAACCCAACCGCGAACAATTGATCCAGATTGGCACATTGATCGATACGGGAAAGATGCGACCCATCGTCCACACAGTGCTACCCCTTTCCCAGGCCCGTCAGGCATACGAGCAAGGAGCGGATGGACATACGCGAGGCAAGATCGTCCTGCGTGTGGTGGGTACATAATCTTTTTAACAGCAATTCTACGAGAGTTGATTTCCTCAATATTCAGGAACACGATCGCCACGGGTAATCTGGAAGATGGAAGAGAGAATTCTCTCCCCTCTGTACTCAGTACACATGATGGAGGGAAGACATGGCAAATCGATTCTCTCCCACATCTGTTAGCAGAATTAGATGAGGAGCACTGACAGATGACCAGTAGCGAATAACAACTCGCTCGTTTTCGTGACGAAGGTAAAGACAAACTTGATGGTTTCTTCATACCAGTGGAACGAGGCAAACGCACGCAACCAATGAAGATGATCCGTTGGCTCTGCCATGATTCTCTACTTTCTCACCAATTCCTCCTCATTGGAGCAATGCTTGTTGACACGTTTCCAACGAGGGGATAGAATAGGGGTAACCTACCGGCCAAGCGTGGTGCATGTGGCCTGTAGTGACATAACACAAGAAGTGTGTCTTGCAGAGAACCAGACTCCCATCGGTTCCGTTGAAGCAAATTACGCTCAAATATCTCTCAATGCGCTTAATACATCTTTAAAATCAGGCAAAATTGCCTGATTTTATTTTTATTACTTGTTTTACTCCTATTTTACATGTACGCGGAACCGACCCCGTGTGAGAGGTCGGTTCCGTATGACAAACGTCTCATCGGAATAACTATTGGGGTAAACCGGTTAATGTTTGGAAGCAATCTACTCCTACTGCGCAACTACTCAGCCACTTCTATCCAGTTAAAGAACTTAGTCAACCTTCTGGCACAACGGCCATTATCTCGTTCGTACGAGAAGTATCACTTCCATGTTCGAACACTTCACGAAAACGGGATAAGGTCAGTTTCAGGACTAAATAGATACCACACATTTTTTCTTTGTCGACTGGTCTCCTGGGTACCTCTACCCAGAATTCGCGATGGCACCCGACAAAAAACGCGGATATGACAGGCAAAATACTTTTTTACCAATCTCCACACTGATGTAGGAATAATAAATGGCATACAGAGAGATGCTTATCTTTCTCCCCCAGGCGCATCTGCGTACTACTCACTCATAGCGTAGAGCTTCTGCAGGAGAGATACGAGAAGCATGACGTGTTGGCACTACCGTACAGATCAAAACAACCAGGTAGCTGCCCAGCAGTAGCGCGAGAATTGCTCCTATAGGTAATGGAAGACTGCGAGAGAACTGGCTGGTTACCTGCGATACCAACCACCAGGCCAGAACGGTGCCCATAGCCAGGCTTACAGTGATCAAAAAACTTAATTCGAGGAGAAATGTGCTACGCACCAGGCCGCGCGAGAAGCCAATCGCCCGCAGCACTCCGATCTGTTGACGCCGCTCCACCACCGCACGACTGGTGATTACTCCAATCGAGAAGACTCCAAAGACTAATCCCAACACCAGATAGCTCGCCAGAAAGTAGGTAAGAGTCTGCGTATACGCATTCTGGTCGGCTGTGCCCAGAACATTCAGAGAGAGATTGTGTTCCCCTATTTGCAACGCATCCCCTATGTCGTGACGCGCCTGCGCTATACTCACTCCTGACTGCAAACGAAAACAGTACGTTAACGGGTAGCCAGTGTAAGGCAGTCCTATTGCCGTCGCTGTACGATTGGAGAGAAAAAGAGTCGTCCAGTTGGTATTATTTGGCACTACTCCGATCACAGTGACGCGATGGGCCGTTGAATGTGTGCTGGTTCCAGTGAAAATATCCGCAGAAAAGGGGGCGAACCCATCATGCGTCGCTAACTCGATTCCGCCTTGATATTGGACCACCGCATAGCCTGGATGATCTCGTACAGCATCCCACACGGCCCGATCTGTTGCAAAGCCCTGAGCACGCGCAAACATAGGCATCGTGGTGAGCGATAAAAAGGCATCACTCACGATCGTTGGACCCGGCCCCGGATAACGCGGATTGCCAGGCAGATGGAGCTGGATCGGTGTGAAGTGACTCTGCTGAAGGTTATACAGCGAGATCAACTGGACAACACCTGCGACATCCCGCGACATCGTCCTCGGCGTCGCAAGCACCTGCTGCTCCAGAACAGGATTGCTCTGCGGATCAATATCCAGCGCAAGTTGAAAATTGCCTGTCGTTATCTCTACCTGCGATTGCTGCACAATGCTTAAGTTATTCGTCACCACAAGCATGACCAGAAACATTATCAAACTTAAAAGCGAGACGGTCACCAGCGTACGCGTACGATACATAAGTGGAAAGACCAGGCTAATCCGACTGATCGGTGCCAGGCTACGCAAATGCCGCATGCACAATGTCAGCAGATCCACCAGAAGATCGACATTGCTCATTACTAGAAGTACCATCCCCAACAGTGGTGAGAACGTGCTCAAAACATTTTCAAGCAGGGACGGGCTGATGTATCCTCCACCACTTGCAGATGCATTGGGCGCAAAGGCAGCAGTAAAACCTGCCATCCCCATCTGGATACCGGATATCAGCCAGCCAAGCCCGATAGCACTCGAACTCAGACGCCTGGCAAGGGCGGATGGTACTTTCACACATGGCAAGAGCCAGTTCAAAAGCAAGCCTCCACCAGCAATGAGCAAGAGTACACCCGCCATCTGCATCCAGTTCTGGGCAGATACCCGGAAAACCAGCAACAGCCCGACCCCAGCTAACAGAAGCAAAGGACCACGCAAGCATAATCCCCAGATGAACTGGCCGAGAGCTTCTATCTTGCGTGTCGCACGACGCTCCGATGTTTCGGGCACAATCTGACCAACCGCATCACGCGGCGACACCCAGAATTCACGCAGAAAAGAGACCAGAGACGTACGCACCGGAGAGGCTTCATTTAAATCGCGAATGGCAGCAACAATATTCATACGGCTAATCCACATCCCAGACACCAGCACCACCACAGTCGTTGTGAGCACCGCAAGAGACAGGGCCAGCAATCCACTTTGCCAGGTAAGTGAGAGGGTTAACGCAACTTGTTCCGACTGGACACCACCCAATTGTAGCCCGACAGTTGGCAGGCGAGAAAGCACCAGTAACTCCAGGGCAATCGCTCCGACCCCCAGTGGCACTCCCAGAAGCGCGGCGATCACGCCATATCCACTTCCTTCAATTAGCAAAGACAGCACCAGATCGCGCCGTTGCAAGCCAATCGCCCGGCTCATCCCCAGTTCCGCTCGTCGCTCCGCCGCCAGCAACAAGACAAGCAATACCAGTAAGAGCATTCCGGCACCAACTAATAAACACGTGAAAACCGGAAGGAGCAAGAAGAACTGCCGGGCTGCTGGTGATCCAATCAACTCACCTTTGTTGCTAATGATCGGTGGTCCCCCTGTATCTTCGACCACGGTTGGCTTCAATGGATGGATCAAAACCGTGTCAAAATCTGTCGGGAAGTGCGTCGAGTGAGGAATACTCGGATCAATAGGCGTCACACCAAAAATTTGCTGTAATATGTGCAGAACAGCCTGACTTCGACTTCCCCCCGCCCCGGCATCATCCAGGCCACCTAATCCCACATTCTTGACACAAATGATATTTGGCAACAACGGATGATGGAATTCTTGCGCATAGAGCTGCTGCAAGGAACTCAGCGGCATAATGATCTCGGCAAAGGAGAGATTTCCTGACAGCTCACCGGTTGTTACCACCAGATCATTGCTGAGAACAGCGTACACTCTTCTGGTGACAAATTTCGAACCGTTTTTGATCTGGAGCGTATCACCTGCCTGAAGCCCTAACAGCAAACCACCAGTATGACTGAGAATGACTTCATCTGCCTGCATACCCGAGAAATGGATCTGGTGGCCGCCGCTATCAATGACCGGACCATAGACCTGATCAAAATCGGATGGTACTCCATACTCCGTGAGATTACTGGAAGTCACATTACTTCTGACAGCAGCCTGCTGCTGTATGGAAATTCCAGTTGCGGCCTGCACTTCCGGTACCTGGCGCAGACGCGCTAAAGCGCTGCTCACCTGGCTCTGCGTAAAAGTGCCCGTAACAGCCTCATCCACCCACCCAACCTGAGCCAGCCGACTCGTAACAGCCGAGGCCGCAAAGCTATCCTGCAACCCAAAAGATGCGGTAATAAAAACTGCTGAAAGGGTCAGGCCCGCAACCATAATCACCGTATGTGTGGGGCGGCGCACCGTATTGCGTAACCCCATCCTTACTAACAGTGGATTGCTCACCGCCATACCCACAACTATAAGCAGTCCTCCCCCCGTCAGAGCTGCCATCACCAGGGCCAGCATCGTCGGGGATAATCCCAAAAGCGTATTCTGCATGACCGTTTGTGCCTTCTTTATGCTGGAATAAAACCATTCCAGTTTCTATGCTTCTCTCAACATGATCAGATCATCAATGGTTCTGAAACGCATACATCATATACCCATCTAATGTATCCTGACCCCAGCTATGTACTGTCTGCATTCTCTGGTCGTCAGTTTGTTGCGATAGCGAATTTTGACTCACCAGAACACCTGTTGCTCGCTGGATAGCATTCACCTCAAGAGTGTGCAACTCACTGAGTGAAACTCCTTGCTGGGTGGCGACTTGTGCAATCGTTACTCCAGTAGGAGCCGCTCCTCCCTTGCTCCCTGTAGAAGCCGGGGGTTTCAACTTATCCGTAAGGCTGGACACGCTCAAATGTAATCCCTGAGCTACCTGAGCCTTGATGGTATCCCAATAAATCTGAGGGTCTCCCTCTCCAATAATAGATGATTGGCCTTTTGCCGCTGTTCCATTTGTCGTAGTCGTGCTGCTCGTTGTTGTCCCGGTAGGATTAGAGTTTTGTGCCCCCAGTCCCTGGACGCAAGAAAAACAGCACCGCAACCAGAATAAGCACGCCCAACACGATAATTCCACCTGCTACAGGCAACCATACAGGCATACCACGTCCTTTTGATGGACGCTCTGGTCTCTGGTTGAGAATATTTTGCTCTTCCTGCTGGTCCGAAGCCTGAGATTTATTGTAAGACATATTTTTCCCTTTCATAATGCTATGCTATTTTCGCTTTTGAATGGTTGTATCGATCTTTTTCTTCGTTACGAGAAGGATTTGTAAATGATGGAGATGAGGCATCTAAGAAGGGCAATTGCTCCATCGATCGAAGCCGTTGATCGGTTTCGATCAGGCCATCGCGCATTGTGATCAAACGGTGGGCTTGCTGAGCAACCTCGATGGCGTGGGTAACCCAGACAAAAGTGAGTTTGTATTTCAGGTTGAGGGTGAGCATCAGCTCTATAATCTCCTGACTTGTACGACTATCGAGTGCGCCTGTTGGTTCATCTGCCCATACAATTGATGGCTGCGTAGCCAGTGCACGAGCAATGGCAAAACGTTGGCGCTGTCCTCCGCTCATTTCAGCAGGACGATGCTTTGCCCAGTTGGTGAGTCCTACCATGTCGATACTGGCCAGCGCACGGGCACGCGCTTCCTTCGGACGTACTCCGGTTACCAGCAATGGCAGTTCCACATTCTCCAACCCGTGAGTACGGGCAATAAATTATAGGATTGAAAGATAAAGCCCATCTCGCGAGCACGAAAAGAGGTGAGTTCCCGATCGGAGAGCGCTCGGATATCCTGACCAGCAATCTTCACCGTCCCAGATGTTACGCTGTCCAGGCCACTTAAGCAATTGAGCAGCGTCGTCTTGCCACAGCCACTGGAACCCATAATAGCCACAACCTCGCCATGTACAATGCTCAAATCTACCCCTTTGAGTGCATGTACTTCTAGCTTTCCCATATCATACATCTTTTGAAGCGCAATCGCTTCGATAATTATTCTATTGCTCGCACTTACTTCTGTTTGACGCGACGAGAATGAATGTTTCATCACAAAAATCTCCTGAAATAGCAAAATCTTATTTCTCTTGCTTATAACTGATTATAGCGAAAGTTGTGCAGAGCGTCTATCCGCTATTCTCTCTAAGTGATTCCGCGATGCTGGAATTACCTAGGCTAAATAGACATATACGCTATCAGGAAATAATGGTATACTCACAGCAAGGGAAGACTGCCGCTCGAACACTGTTTAGTAGCAACAAATGTACTCTTCGAGAAAGAAAACAAGGAATTTTATGAAAGTGCTTCTTTCTAACATTCGTTCATCACCTCCCCTGCGCTCGCTCCGCTGGTTTCTTTTCTGCTGGCTGGGCCTGACGTATCTGTGGATTGCTCAATTTCTGTTTGGCCGTTATAAGCAGTGTGATGCGCCCGTCTCGCTCCCATCTGTTACGAAAGGCTCTATCATTCAGGATACTGGCTGTGCTCACTCCAGCTTCACGGGCACCTTTCCACCACTTACCCTCTGCACCTTGCTCATTGTCTTCTACGGGTTGCTTCTCTGGATAAACCTGTCAGAGAAACTTCCCCAACGCCTGCGCTGGGGTAGCTTTCTTCTCCAGGGAGGACTGATCTTTACCATTGGCATAATTGTCCCACAGGGCAATATCTTGCTCAGCCTCTATCTTATCGTTACCTTGGAGGCTCTTAGCTCTCTTCAATACGCCCGCTTTACCATCATGGTCGCGACCGGAGCCCTTGCGCTCTTCCTGCTCGGTAGTATCCTCAGCATAACCGCAGAGAAACAACAGGATTACTGGCAAGCATTTTTCCTGACTCCATCATTCGATTATGTGGCTCCTATTCTATTTGTGGTTGGATATCTCGTTCTGTATATCCACCAGATTCATACCTATGCACAATTGAAGGAGGCTCACACAGAACTTGCCCTCACGCACAAAAAGTTGGAAGATGCTCATGTCCAACTTCAGGCTTCGACAGCTCGCATTGAAGAACTTACCCTACTCACCGAACGTCAGCGCATCGCTCGTGAATTGCATGATACACTGGCCCAGGGAGTTGCCGGCCTCATCATGCAACTGGAAGCCGCGAACACACAACTCAATCGGCAACAGTTTACTCTTGCCAGTAATATTGTAGAGATGACCATGACCAATGCACGAGCAACGCTGTCCGATGCACGCAGAGCAATTAACGACATCCGCACAATTTCCTCCCACACAGAATTATCTGAGATGGTACAGCAGGAAATTCAGCGCTTTTATACAACAACTGGCATCGTTTGTCATACTGAACTGACAGCGCTTTCATCTGTCCCGGCCCCCCTTTCCGAATCTGTATTCCGTATACTCCGTGAGGGTTTAACGAACATCTCGAAGCACGCTCAGGCATCCCTGGTATGGATACGCCTGCTTTACCAGACCACAAAACTCACGATTGAGATACGTGATAATGGCATAGGCTTTGACATGTCCCGTCTCAGCAAACAACATGGCCATTATGGGTTAACAGGCCTGCAGGAACGCGCCTGCCTCGCAGGCGGTACGCTGCTCATAGAGAGCACACCTGGGCATGGAACGGTTATCCAATTCTCTATCGCGCTAAACAACGGAGAACATTCTACATGAATATAGCTATCCGTGTCATTATTGCCGATGACCACCTCGTCGTTCGCACAGGCCTGCGCCTGATGCTAGCAACGAGTGAAGACTTCGAAATTGTTGGCGAAGCAACGAATGGAGTTGAGACGGTCGAACTCACCGGGCAATTTCAGCCTGACGTCGTTCTGGTAGACCTGCGTATGCCCGGCATGGATGGCTTAGAGGCTATCACTCACATTCACACTCAATGGCCGCAAATAGCGACCGTGATCCTTACGACATATAATGAAGACGATCTGATTATTCGCGGCCTGCAGGCAGGTGCCAGGGGATATTTACTAAAGGATTGCACCATCGAAGCCCTCTTAAATACGCTGCGTTCAGCCGCTCGCGGCGAAGCGCTGATGCAGCCCGATATCATCGCACGCATCCTCTCTCACACGGCTCGTGTCGTCACCTCACACAATTCTCCATCCCTCCTCTCGGCAAATTCTTTCCATACTACCCTGGAGTTGACCGAACGCGAACAAGAAGTTCTGCTCCGAGTGGCTCGCGGAGAACGCAGCAAAGAAATTGCAATTCACCTGGGCATAAGCGAGCGCACCGTTGGCTCCCATCTCAATACCATCTTCGCAAAACTGGGCGTCGACTCGCGGGCTTCGGCGGTCGCGGTCGCTCTTGAGCGCAACTTGCTCCCTAAACAGCGCTAACGGTCATACAACAGGAGAATGAATTAAGCCAACTTGTGTGTAACCCGCTATATAGAAAGAATAACGGAAAAAAGATAGTGATTGCACTTATACTAGATAACTTTTTCCCTGCTGCACGTTCACGGCACTGAAATTTGATAGCAAAAAAGATGGAGAAACCAAAGGTCTCGTATGACCTATAACGGGCGACGCCCCCCAACCAGAGTAACGAGGGCCGAGGGGGAACTCGCAAACTCCTGCACTTGATCAAAGCCCCCCTCTTCCAGTAACACTCTGCCTTCAGAAGGCACGAGTGGCTGCCCGCCCCAATACACAGATCGCAGATGTGCAATTGCTGCCGCTAATGACTCATCTGTTGCGTTCAGTATCCCCAACAAGATCCATCCACCCGGACGCAGAGCATGCCACATACGTTGCAGTGCCAACACGAGCACGTCTGCACGAATGAATGGAGTTGAGAACCAGACCAGATCGAATGCTGCGCTATCGCTCACCTCCTCGACACCTTGATGCCGGAGCCTGATACGGTCTTCGAGGCCAGCGAGCGCGACCTTCTGGCGAGCTAGTGCAAGTGCAGGCTCCCAGGGGTCGATACCGACCACCTGCAACGCAGGCCAGTGCTGGGACATAGCGATAGAGATTGTCGCTACCCCGACTCCCACATCAAGGAACGATGCGGTCGGTGCTGAAAGACGCGCGGCCAATCCATCAAGTTGTGGAATCACCACTCGTTGGAATACGGAGGCGACGGCGGCAGAGGCTTGTCCCTGGCTCAGGAGGAGGTCTGCTTCTGTATGGGTCCAACCTGGCTGGAGTACGGGGCTATACAGCAGCTTTACCCCTTGCAGAAAGGTGAGGCGAATCTCAGCGAGCAGGGTCGTCAGTGCCTCGGTGCTCACCCCCTCTAGTTCCTCGTCAATACCCAGAATGCGGAGCACCTCCATGAGCCGAACCTCAAGCTCCTGCGAGACAGGGACACCATCAATTCGCTGTTCGAGTACTGCCCCGAATGCTGCTAACGCTCCCGTCGAGACGAGGAGGCGGTGAACCACCTCCCGCACCGCGTCGATGCTCATTCTTGACACCTTTCTTCTAAGCACCACGTTCGCCGAGCCAGGCGCTACCGAAGGGCTTTGAGGAGCGCCGTCGAGTGAGCAACAGCTCCGAACAAGCCGCCTTGCATCTTCACCATATGGAGCGCTGCGAGATAGTTGTCGTAGTCGGTCGCGCCAGTGCAGTCGCTGAGCAGCAGACATTCATATCCACGGTCGTTCGCCTCCCGTATCGTCGTGTGGACGCAGACGTCGGTGGTGATGCCGGTAAATATAAGGTGAGTGATGCCGTGGTTGCGTAGGACAAGGTCAAGCTCGGTAGCGTAGAAGGCACCTTTGCCGGGCTTATCAATCACCCACTCGCCCTCGATTGGAGCAACTTCGGGGACGATCTCCCATCCAGGTTCACCACGCACAAGGATTCGCCCACAGGGACCGGCAGAGCCGATCTCCGCGCCGATGCGCTGTGAGCGCCACAGCTTGTTTGCCGGACAATCGCTCAGGTCGGCCTTGTGTCCTTCACGAGTATGCACCACATGCATCCCAACGGCGCGTGCCGCAGCAAGTACTTTCGCAGTGGGTTCCAGGCCCGCACGAGTGAGATTCAGGTCGTACCCCATCGTGTCGACATAGCCGCCGGGTGCACAAAAGTCGCCCTGCCAATCAATGCAAACCAGGGCGCTACGGCCTGGGTCGATTCCACCATCGAACGGCCAGGCGTATGGGTCAGCGTCAACTGTACCGAGCATTGGCATTGTTGATTACCTCCAGAGAGTGATACTAATGTACATTCAGCCTCATCATTATCAAAAAGCGTAGCATTACCTTTTCCTAATTGTCATGTAAAAAAGAGAGAGAGTTTTGCCTATGTATTGTGCAGTTTGCACAATACATAGCAAAACCTCGGTGAATACACCACTAGATTATGAATAAGCCTGGATGTTATCCTATTAATACACCGAATTGATTAGTTAATTTAGGCAATTTTACCAATGACGGTATACGTGAGGATGCCAACACGAAGTGGCGTACTATTCCTTACTCGTTGGTGGTTACCTACCTCATCGACGTGGTCGAACACTACCTCACATCTCGTATGTTCTTGTCTGAGTTGAAGATGTAGCAAGACATCCCCATTCTCTTCGTTCTGTCAAGGAGAAGGAGGCGGAGAATCTCCTCCTTCTCCTTGACTAAAAATTGAGTTGTGTGGATTCTCTCACATCTACAGTTCAAACAAGAGGAAAGGAATCATACCTTGATAAGGAGTTCCCCTCATGAGTAGTTATCCGGTAGAGCACGGCGCATCAGGGTCTCCTGGTAGGGACCCGATTCTCGCGCGGCCTTCGAGCACGGAAACGCCACCGCCAGACCTGAGCCTGCGTGGCGTTACCAAACGCTTCCCTCATGTCCTGGCCAACGACGACATCAATCTTGATGTCTACCGGGGTGAAGTCCAGGCTATCCTGGGCGAAAATGGTGCTGGCAAGAGCACCCTGATGAAGATCTTATATGGTTTCTATCAACCGGACTCCGGTACGATCAGTCGTGCGGGCGTCCCAATCCGCATTCATTCTCCACGCGAGGGCCGCCAGTACGGCATTGGTATGGTCTTCCAGGACTTCACGCTCGTGCCCGCACTGACCGTCACAGAAAACGTTGCTCTTGTCGTGCCAAACCTACCGTCCATTCTGCCGATGCAAAAATTGGAAGAGGAGATTCGAGCACTCTCGGAGCGGTACAACTTCCGCATCGACCCCCGCTCACCTGTCTATGACCTGTCAATCGGTGAACAGCAAAAGGTGGAAATCATCAAGCTGCTGCTGGGCAAAGCAGAGTTCCTCATTTTCGACGAGCCTACTAGTGTGCTTGCCCCGCACGAGATAGACGAACTTTTGGAGGTATTTCGTCAACTGAGGAAGGATGGGCTAGCAGTCCTCTTCATCACCCACAAGCTGCGCGAGGTGCTGGCCGTCGCCGACCGCATAACCGTGCTGCGACGTGGAAAGGTGACCGCAACTATGCCCGCAGCGGAAGCGGGGGCTACCGAAGCTGGACTGGTCGCCCTTATGCTTGGAGCCACCTCGTCGACAGAAGCCGAGGCTACGGCAACTCCCACTCAGGATGTTTCCACCTCCGTTCCAACTGTCTCGGACTCCGGCGATACTCCTGTCCTTGACATTCGGGATGTGAACGTGCCGGACCCGGCTGGTCGCGTACATCTGCACAATGTGTCGCTCTCGATCAACGCTGGGGAGATCGTAGGCGTGGCCGCCGTCGCCGGAAACGGACAAAAGGAGCTTGGCGAATTTGTGCAGGGCCTACGTCACAGCAACTCCGGCTCGATGAAACTACTAGGCACTTCGGTACGGCGCTGGTCGCCCAGACGTACGATCGCTCTGGGAGTTGCCTGCCTCCCAGAGGATCCCTTGCGCGAGGGTGCAGTCCCGACTATGACCGTCCTTGAGAATATGGTTCTGCCGATGCGCCAACAATTCGCAAGTAGGGGTGGGCTGACCATGCTCTGGCAGAAGGCGCGGGACTACGTCGTACAGGCTCTGCAAAGCTTCGGTCTACGCATGCCTGCGTTGGAGGCACCGATTGGTACCCTCTCTGGTGGCAATATCCAACGCGTCGTGTTCACCCGTGAGGCGGCTCGCAAACCGAAACTACTGCTGAGCTACTACCCGACGCGTGGCATGGATGTGCCCTCCGCCCAGACTGCACGTGGGCTGTTGCGAACCCTACGTGCCGCCGGAACAGCTATATTGTTGGTCTCCGAGGATCTCGATGAGTTGTTGTCACTGAGCGATCGGCTCGTAGTGATGCATCGCGGACAAATTGTGGGCACATTCCGCTCTGACGAGGAACCGAGCCTGCACCGCATCGGTCTTCTGATGACAGGGGGGAGGAAGCAATGACTGAAGATGAAAAGAAGATGGGAGTAAGCAATGGCTGAAGCACAAGCAAACAAGAAGAACGACTGGCAATTCAAGGGGCTGCTCCTCCCGGCGGTGCAGTCACCTCGCCTGCGTGGGGTGCTGTACTTTGTCGGCGCACTGGTGATAGCACTGGGCGTGTTTGCCCTGGTGTTGCTACTGATGGGACAGGACCCCATCGCAACCTACGGAGGCATGCTTCAGATCACCCTGGGTACTGACTACGGTCGTAGTGAGGTTGTAGTGAAGATGATCCCCCTCCTGTTGTGTGCACTTGCGGTGGCGGTGCCAGCACGCCTGGGGCTGGTGAACGTTGGTGGCGAAGGACAACTCTATTTAGGTGCCTGGCTGGCCAGTTGGGCAGCACTGAGCTTCACTCACCTTCCAGCATTACTATTGCTGCCCTTGATGCTGCTTATGGGTATGATCGGCGGAGGATTGTGGGCACTCCTCCCTGCTGTGTTGCGTGCCCTCGGCTGGCTCAACGAGACGATCAGCACGCTGTTATTGAATTATGTGGCGATCCTCTTTGTTCAATTCTTCGTCTTTGGCCCCTGGAAAGATCCGACGAGTGGTAACTTCCCACAAACGGCGGCCTTCGTGGCTGCAGCCCAATTGCCGCTCTTGCCAGGCACCCGCGTTCATGCTGGCATCCTGATCGGACTGGTGGCCGTCGTAATCCTGTATCTCGTCCTGCGTTACACCCGCTGGGGATATGAGATGCGTGCTATCGGTGGGAACGGAGAGGCATCACGGCGAGTCGGAATTCCCGTGACACTCTATATCGTTATTGCGCTGGTGATAGGAGCTGCTCTTGCTGGCATCGCCGGGTTCGGGGAAGTGTCGGCCATCCAGGGACGGCTACGGCCCGACCTTTCGCCAGGCTATGGCTACATCGGCTTCCTGGTGAGCTGGCTCGCTGCCCATAATCCATGGCTTATCGTATTGATGTCTCTATTGCTGGCCATCATCTTCTCAGGTGGTGACTCGCTACAACTCAATCAGAATCTGCCCTCCGCCAGTGTTAACATCCTCATGGCCCTTACCCTCTTTGTGGTCCTGGCGCTGCGCGGCAGATCGGAGGCAAAGTGATGGATATCATGGGTATCGCATTATTCATTCAGGGGTTAGTTTCCGGTGCGATCCGCTCGGGTACATCAATTCTGTACGCGGGCCTGGGTGAAGTGATCGTCGAGCGAGCAGGGATAGTCAACCTGGGCCTGGAGGGCTGCATGCTCATGGGAGCGGCCTTCGGATTTATCGCTACCGTCCAGACTGGAAACGCCTATATAGGCCTGCTGGTCGCGGCCATCGCCGGTGGCCTGTTCAACCTGTTGTTAGGCTTTCTCGTCGTGACACGGAAGGCAAATCAGTTGGCCAGTGGGCTGGTCTTGTACTTCCTGGCCATGGGCCTGACTGCTCTGGTTGGGGCCAACTATGTTGGCCAGCGCATCAACGGACTTGACCAGTTTAGCATTCCCCTGCTAGGGCAGATTCCATGGATCGGACCGGTCCTTTTCCAGGGCGATGTCTTGACCTTTGGCATTGTACCGTGTGCCTTGCTTGCCTGGTGGGCACTGTACCGAACGCGTTGGGGACTATGGTTGCGCACAGTAGGCGAGAGCCGCAGGGTGGCCTTTGCCACTGGCCTCAACCCTCAATGGATTCAGTACCAGGCACTGTTCATTGGAGGCATTCTCGGCGGTCTGGGGGGTGCTCAGCTTTCATTGTCGTTTGCACGTGCATGGGTTGAGAATATGACCGCCGGACAGGGCTTCATCGCGGTAGCCATCGTGATCTTTGCCTCCTGGCGTCCGCTGCGTGTCATCATGGGCGCACTCTTGTTTGGAGGGGCAGTCGCATTCCAATTGCAGTTGCAGGCCCACAACATTCCCATCTCGCCGTTTCTCCTCAACATGATCCCCTATCTACTCACGCTCCTTGTGTTGCTCATGTTGGGCCGAAAACGGCGCTACCAGATGCCGGAAGGGCTAAAGGAGGTATTTGAAGGAGCACAAACATCTTGAGCCGCTCGAAGTCAGTAAGCTACACACTAAATGTCAATGGATTGGATAAGGAGGAGATACACCTTATGAAAGCATCCCTACCAAAACTGCTGACCATAATCAGCATCATCGCATTCCTGCTTGTAGGGTGCGGGGCACCGAGTAGTACAAGTACAACGAAGCTCGTTGTGGGAGCGCTGCATGTCGGCTCAATTCACGACCTGGGCTACAATGAGGCCATGCATGATGGCCTGGAGGAGATGGTGAAGAACGTCCCTGGTGTCAAGTTGATTGAGGCAGAGAACGTCCCGGAGAGTGCCGATGCCGAGCGCGTGATGGAGAACATGATCGCGGAGGGTGCAAAACTCATCTTTGCCCAGAGCTTCGGCTACCTTCAGCCAGCACTGAACGTAGCGAAGCGCCATCCTGACGTAGTCTTCGAACACGCTGCAGGCAACCAGCTCGCGACCAATCTTGGAACGTTCTGGTCGGATACCACCGCCTACGAGTATCTGATGGGTGTCGTTGCGGGCAAATCGACCAAAACCAACAAGCTGGGCTGGGTGATTGGGTATCCGGTTCCCAACATCCTCACATCAATCAATGCGTTCGAACTGGGCGCTCAATCCGTCAACCCTAAGGCTACCTCACAGGTTATCGTCGACGATGCCTGGGTGGACCCGGCTAAGGAGGCTGAGGCAGTCAACGCGCTCGCTGATAGCGGCGTCGATGTCGCCACAATGATCGTTGACTCGCCCTCGACAACCGTACAGACAGCAGCTAAGCGCAACATTATGTCAATAGGCTTCCACTGTCTATGCGTGCAAAGCGTGGCTAGCAACGGCTGGCTCACCGGCATCGGCTTCACGTGGGGTCCTCTGTTCACTCAAATTGCCAATGATGTGATTGCAGGAAAATGGAAATCACAGAACACCGTAGGCAACTTGCAGCAGGGTTACAGCGCAATCGCCCCCTATGGGTCTGACGTGAGCAACGAGGCGAAGCAACTTGTGGAGCAAGACAAGGCGAACTTGATCTCCGGCAAGTTGCAGATATTCAAAGGCCCAATTGTGGACAACAAGGGCACCGTCCACATCCAGGCAGGCAAAGTCGGAAATGTCGATGACCTGCTCACCACTACCAACTGGCTGGTCCAGGGGGCAACGGGCCAGATAAAGTAGTGCTCTGTGAGCGTCCCGACCTGTGGCAAGCTACTTCTCCTCCAGAGGAGGCAAGCACGCCATAGGCCGGGAACCGGGGCGATCGCACTGTACAGAGAGAAGGAGAAGTCTAGTATGCTGTACTACTTTAAAGTACGCGTCGAACCTAAAGATTGGTCATTTGATGAAATGTGGCACTGGTGGGATAAGGAGGCGGATGCAGCGCTAGCAGCTAAAGCTGCAGGCAAGATGGTAGCCTTGTATAAGGTGGCCGGGCAGAGGCTCGTAATAGGCATTATGGATGCAGAGTCCCACGATGAGCTTGATCAAATCTTCATGGCTATTCTGCCTATCGCCCATAACTTAGAGATCGAAGAAATCTTGCCCGTACGCGCATATGAGAGCTTTGCTAGCGATGTGAAGCGACGCTGGAAGCCGGAGGAGAAGTCGTAACCAACCACCTACTATTAAATGCTAACCATCACTGTCTTGCACAATGGACTTGAAGAGTGTGCTTCATCTTAGTCGAGATCGGGATCAATAGTGCCTTTGGCTTGCCAATTTGATCGACAACGATAGCCATATCGTCGATGAATTTGTTGGTGTCCTTCTTTTTTTCTGATTTCAGCTTAGAACAGGTACACACCCTGTCCCACTGATGGAGTTGTTGATAATCGGACTCCCGTCGGTTCCGGTCGAACATTTTTGTCCGAATATCTCTCAATATATGTAATACAGCTAAGAAATCGGTCGAATTCGACCGATTTCTTATTTTTTGTCTATTTTGCACTTTATTTTATTGATCGCGGAACCGACCCGAACATGAGAGTTGGTTCCGCGATCAACCAGGTTCATAGATCTCTGGGCAGCACGGGAGAGTTTTGAAGGAGATCTGCTCATATCGAACAGGGTTACTCGGAACACAAGAGAAGCGGGATCGCGATTATACAGCAGGCGCAACATTCTTTTTCAGCACAGAAGATAGCCGGTACTCCACGAAAACGGGGCTGGATCATATCTCCTTGAGCAAATTAAGATGTCCATTAAACACTTGACCTGCCATTTTTTTTGTGTTAATTTTACATTAATAGTTTGTCCTATTCTATTCAAGTAAAGTCACGGACAATAGAATTATCAATGAATGTTTTGAATCTCATCCCTCTACTATTTTGTCTAAAAACTTCGCGAGGCTTGCCTCTGGAGAGCCCTGACAACGTATTTTCAAGGTGATGATTTTGCATGAGAGGTGCAAGTGCAGATACATGATATTATGACTATTTATCCAGTCTATATTCGTATAGGGGCGGACATGCGCAGGGCGGCAGAGATGATCAGTATTTCTGAAGTGAGTGATCTGATGGTGGTAGATCATGATAATATCTTTATCGGAGTACTCTCTGAAGGAGATCTTATCCGCGCTATCCTTCCTAGCTTCGACGAAGTTTTGCGGGCGGGTGGCACACTCAATGACGCCTTCACATTTTTTCTCCAGAAAGGGCGTGACCTCGTAAATCGCCCTATTGATCCACTGGTAATTCGCAACGCTATCACGCTGAAGACCACTGATGATGTGGCTCAAGCCGCGACTGTCATGGTAGAGAAGCAGATTCGGCGGTTGCCTGTAGTAGATGATGGCAAACTCCTAGGAACAATTGCCCGCTCTGATATTTGCCGTGCGGTGATTTATCACGCGTAACACGTGGAAGGTTCAAAGACATGCCATCATCAGTACAGGTACGCTTGCTCTGTAAAAATCAACGTACAGGCTCTGTTGTAGAGTACATGCGTGAACTGCCAATCACGATAGGCCGTAGTGATGAAATGAACACGATCGTCATCGAAGACAGGATCATTTCGCGGCAACATGCGCGATTAGAGATGGAAGATCGTTACCTTGTCGTCAGTGACCTGAATAGCGCCAATGGAACGTATGTAAATCAAGAGCGCATTCAACGTCAGGCTCTCAAGGCAGGTGACATGATCAGGATAGGGCCCTATCAGTTTTCCTGGTCCTATATTGATCAGGGAGCGGATGCGACGGCCCTTTATACACCCGCTCCTGAAATTAGAAGCGCTATGCGCTCCAAACAACCAGTTTTCGTGCCAGAGGAGATGATAGCTCCACGCAAAGTAATGGAAGCCGCTGAAGCGTACAACCGTGAACAAGGACATGAAATTGATGGGTTTCTGTCCACTGGATATGGTTTCTTGCCGGTAGAGCCGCCTCTTTTAGCTTTGCCCGCCTCGCATAGTATTTGGGATGAAATGGTTGACAGTTTGCCTGAGCTATACAGAAAGTTGACTCTGCGCCAGATATTTGAACAGATGCCTTTACTAGAGGCTACTCCTGATGCGCTTGCCGACCGCTACCTGTTACGTGCATCTACCATGTTGGGCGTCTTTGCACATGCTTACCAGTACGTGCAGACAGATCCACCAGCCTCGCTCCCCGCTTCTATTTTAATGCCCTGGAAGGAAGTCTCCAGGCGCTTAGGGAAACCTTTGCCCTATGTCTCTTACATCGATCTCTTTTTTTATAACTGGAAGTTACGCAACCCAAATGGACCACGCCGCCTGGATAATATGGAGCTACTTGTTCCCGCCTGGAACAATCAGGCTGAACGTATTTTTTACCTGGTGACGACTGAGTTTGCCATGCAACTCACACCTGCCTTAAACGCCATGCTCCAGGCGCAGGAGGCCGTTGCGCGAGAAGATCGCATCGCATTGGAGGCGGCATTACTTGTTATCCTTGACCAGCTACACTATGTGACGCAGGTGATCTATCCACAAATCGACGTGAATCCTTTTAGCAAAACCCATCTTGATCAGGTGCTCTGGGCGAAGACGGTGGGCACATCAGGAGTCCCCATATTCGAGAATGCGCCAAGCCCTGCTGGAACAGCACAGCCACATATCCACGCGCTAGATGCTTTTTTTGAGCGAGCATCGTACCACACAATGGTCGGTAAGCAGAGTATCTCCCTTAGTGAACACTTCCCCAGGCACTGGCATGCATTTGTCGAGGCCCTGCGTACTATCTCTGTACGCCAATTTGTAGAGCGCAGTCAGAATACAGCCTTAAGGGGGTTGTATAACGCCGTTTTGGATGCCTACATTGGTGACAAAGGATGGATGGGATTGCATCGCATAAAAGCCTATGGTTTTCTTGAGGTCGCCTTTAAGGTGGGCCGAGCAGTCACGACAGGAGCCAAATTTACAGGACTCTTCAAGGATAAGACCTGGGAAAAGATTGATGCAGAACTTGCAGATGTGCGTGATGAACGGTATGTCGCAAGCAACCAGCAGGTCTACTTTGCGCATCCAAGAAGTGGAACTATCACTACTGATCCTGGTGTCGGTGCCTGGATGAGCTTTATCGAGTTGGATGTCACTGGACAGGGTGTGCATTATCAGCCAGGTGATCGTGTAGGAGTGCTGCCAGAAAACGACGAGATGCTGGTTCATAAAACGTTGCGAGCATTGCATGCTGAGGGCGGCGAGATTGTTCAACTCACTCCCCGGTGGCAAGAGGCTATTCGTTTGCGTGCTGGCTATTCAGATGATATCAAAATTTTACCTCTGAAGTCGATACTCAATTTTGGAAAAATACGACCCATTACCCGAATGATTGCTAAAAGATTGCTAAAAATCACTGCTTCAAGCGCTCTCAAGAGGATTGTCGATGCTCGCATGGAAGATCAATGGGAGCTCTGGGATATTCTAAATCTTCTCTATGCTGGCGGTTATGATGTAACCCGCCTCTGGAAATCTGGCCCCTGGGACTCGGAAAGCATCTGTCACGTTGTGCCGCCTGAGGCGTTTCGCCTCTATTCAATCGCCTCCACGATGGATGATAATGTGGTTGGGGCGGAAAAACTGAACTTGATTGTTGGGGGTTTGGAGTATCAAACGCCTCACACTCCCTACTCCTATATGCAAGCTCGTATGGGGACGGCCTCTCACTTTTTACGCTATATCACCAGTGATCCCAAATTTCGGGAGAAGCAGCTTTCGTTGACCATCGTGCCAACGCCTCGTTTCCGCCTGCCCGCTGACCCATCTCGCCCGGTGATAATGTTTGCAGCGGGTTCCGGCATTGCCCCATTTTATGGATTTCTCCAGGCGCGTGCTCATCTGACGGAGACAGGTGAGAATTGGCTTTTCTTCGGGACTCGTACTCCTGACGAGCTTTTCAATCGGTCCGTTTTCGAGCATCTGGAGGCCACAGGGAAGCTCCATCTGCGCCTGGCCTTTTCCAGAGCGGATAGCGCGACACGCTTTGACCCGGTAGTTGGACAATATGTTTTTGAAAAAGGACACCGTCAGCGCATTGGCGAACTGATAGCTGAGGATGAACAGGCCAGCATACTATGGAACTTTTTGCGCACCGAGGATGAAGGTGGGCAAAATGGGTACTTCTATATCTGTGGTAAGACAAGCTTCGCGGTTTCAGTTATGGATGCGCTCAAAGGAGTCATTCGCCGCTTTAGTGGTGGAACAGAAGCGCAGGTACAAACCATCATCAGACGCTTGATCGCTCAGGGCCGCTACATGCAGGACATCTTCACCACATACGGTGGTCATGCACAGAAAGGGAATGCCTACGCTATTTCCAACGTCATCCTGCATAACACACCTGCTAATGGATATTGGATCGTTGTAGACGGTAGAGTCTACGATGTAACTGAGTTTATCTATCAACATGTGGGCGGAGAGAGGATTATTATCAACTATGCTGGAATGGATGCAACAGGGGCTTATCAAGGAGTGCTCCATCACATAAACTCAGAGGTGGATGCTATGCTAGGGATGTACGAGCTTGGTCATATGCACCGCCTCCATTTCAATGGTGCCTGGGGAGTAATCTTAAGCCCTGAAGGGCTAAAGTTCATATTGCTGGAAGATATGTTTACTGCCTGGGTGCGCTACATCTACCTGATCGTGGGGATGGAGAACGCGCTGGAAAATGACTATGATTTCGCGCGTTTAGCTTCTACCGCTGGTGAAGCTCCCACTGAATTGACGCCGTTCAAGTCCCAATTTCTCATCGAGGCGCATCGGCGTTTTCTGGTAAGTTACCTGGATGGCTTAATAGACGAGGATCTCCAGGTCCTCTGGACCTGGACTACGGGCCTCTGCGCAAGAGACCAGGATATTCGCTGGCTCCAGAAGGAAATCGAGACCCTTAAAGCGCGTGAGACATATCGGCTGGTTCGTAACGCCGTCGTATATCTGAAACGTTTGTTGTTTGAGCTGCAAGAAAGTGACGATCTGCAAGCAAGATCGGACAGTAACGCCAGAATAAACACACTTTGCATAGCGTTCAAAACCGAAGACAAACGGATGCTGTATGAAATGAAGATGACCCTGCGTGAAGGGATCCTGGCATTTGAGCAATACGAGGACGAGGTGGTCGAACGGGCCGCAGGGCAATTAATGGCAGCCCTTCAACAAACACTGAAAGTCGTAGAAGACTATTATCAACGCCTGGCAGAGCACATTCTTGCCCAGGATATCTCAATCGCCTCGCTCTTAGATGTACCAGATGAGGAGCCCATACCTGAGGACACAGGGCTTCCAGGTCATGGAGGAAAGTTATAGATGTACAGCACTAAATTGGAAGGGAATGGCTCTATGACTGCCGAACATGAGAAGGATGGCGTATAAGCTTTTCCACCTTCTTTCACTAGAACAGTTTGATCACTCCATTGCTTCCGTTAACCTCGATCACTTGCCCATCTTGAATGAGGCGCATTGCCCCTGGAACATTGACGACCGCTGGAATACCATACTCGCGGGCGATAATAGACCCATGCGAAAGTTGTCCACCGATTTCCAGGATAATACCACCGACGAGGGGAAAGATCGGGGTCCAGCCGGGATCCGTTGCCGTGGTCACCAAAATATTATCAGGCTCCAGGCTCATAGCTTCCTGGATTGTCTGGACAATACGTGCACGACCACGTATAGTTCCACTGCTGGCTGGCGTGCCTTTAAGCTGCGTGAGATGCTTTTCTTCTTCGACGATAGGCAAACCATCTGCTCCCACCGCCTCAGGCGCAACGATGGTGAACCAAAATTCGTAGGCCAGGCGACGCTGCTCTACACGTGTCCGCAATTCAACAGAGGAAGTCATGATAAGAGGGTTCTCGACGATGTCTTCGATCTCTGTCACCTCCAAGAAGAAAATATCGTCTGCCTGCTTCAACCAACCCTGCTCAGCCCAGCGCCGTCCGAGTTCAGCATAGATCTTGCGCACAGGGAAGATGAATTTTGCCATAAAGTAACGGCTGTTGTCACGCACTATTACGGCACGTTGGGCTCGCTTCAACAAGAAGTGAAAGATGGCACGGCGAATTGGACCCAACTTTGTGTCAATAGCAGTTACGGCAGCAGTGCGTCGCTGTTGCTGACGAGCCTCAGTGGCAATAGGATCAATGTGCTCCCCTGCATGCAGATAACTGGCGACCAGTTCAATGACTTGCTCTGGTGCCTCCGCCCAGCGTGGATTGCGCATCTCCAGTTCATTGGGACAACGATGTCCATGACATACGAGAAATTCCTCAAGTGGCGCAACGAGCAGCGTCTTTTCTGAAAGTAAGAGGTTTAGTGCCGTGAGCGGATCATGTGTGAGCAAGATATCTTGTACGCCACTCTCCTGAGCTATCTGAGCCATACGCCAGAGCGCCGGACCCACTTCAGCACTGTACACACCGGAAAGGCCCGTGACCAGATCCTGCGCCATATCACTCTTGGTCCACCAATGCACAATACGTTCGAGCAACCCATAGCTCATCGCGGCATTAATACTGAAACGCAGGTTGTTTGTCCACGCATAAGCCCCCCGCTTACTCCAGGTAGGGAGTCCTTCACTCCAGAGCAGGCCCTCTTCAAGCCGGGTGAGATCGAAGCGCATGAACGTGCTGACCCATTGATCGATATGTGCAAAAAATTGTTCGGGTGTATCACGTGACGTTTTGGCTTTTTTCTTCGCTTTAAAACGCGTGGCAACAAGCGAGAGAAGTTTGCGCAGCAGGCGTAAAGGACGAAGGGTGTTCTTGTACACGTAAGTACCGCGTGAGCGACTCCCCCACATCTTATGCAGCCAGGAAGCCGGTAAGCCCATCTCTTCAGTGAAGCTACGAAATATTGCTCCCTCGTTAAAGTATAGACGACCATAGAGGCGGCGCGTCAACTGCGGTTGAGGCTGTTCGGAGGGTTCGTTGTTCAAGCTAAAAAGTACAGGAAAGTTTGTTTCGGTCAGCGGCGTGATTGGATAAGGAAGATTTTCGCCCACATTTGTGCGCGTCCACATATCATATGGTTGCGGCGGCGTATCAAGTTCACGATCCCACGTGTCATCTCCCGGAGGGATCAGCACGGCCCGACTTCGTGGCGCAGATGATGTGGTGACGAGCGTAGTAATCGGACGTGCCTGAACAATGAAGATCTGCTCACCTGCGATGGCCCATTCGATATCCTGTGGTGCTCCAAAATACTGCTCTACGCGTTCACCAAGTTGCACCAATTGCGTTACCTGTTCGTCGACTAGCACAAATTGTCGTTGCCTGGCCGTTTTCACTTCATCATCGCTCATACTGCTGACAGCAGAAGGAGCCATCAAAGGAAGGTTGCCAATCTCTCTCTTTGTGATACGTCCGCTGGACTTCTCCACGATGATTGTGTCGGGCGTGATCTGTCCCGAGACCAGTGCTTCTCCAACTCCCCGTGTCGCATTAATCACTACCTCTTCGTGCATTTCGCTCACTGGATTGATGGTAAAGAGCACTCCAGAGGCATCGGCCTGCACCATCTGCTGGATAATCACTGCCATGCCAACCGTTTGAGAAGCAATATTCAAACGAGCACGATAGCTCAAAGCACGTGGAGTCCAGAGCGAAGACCAGCAGTGCTGTACTGCTATGAAGGCTTCTTCGAGCGTCTTTACATTGAGGTAGCTTTCGTACAGACCAGCAAACGATGCTGTCGGCATATCCTCGGTGGTCGCGGAGGAACGGATGGCGACCGTACCGAGTTGTTGATGAACCTGGGAGATCGCCTGGGCAATTTCTTCTGGGATAGGATGTTGTACAAAAAGCGCTCGAATGGCTTGAGAGGCTCGTTCGCATGAAGCGAGATCCTGTGGTACCACCTGTTGAGCCAGCAGCTCAACCTCTTCCAGAAGGCTATTCGTATTCATAAAGTACTGATAGGCACTGGTGAGAAGCACAAAGCCTGGAGGAACTGAAAAACCCGCGTGGATCAGTGCTCCTAGATTGAACCCTTTGCCTCCCACAGTGTTTAGCTCCTGCTGATCTATATCCCGCAAATTACGTAGTAGTTCCATCGATGATCTTCTTTCTTTACCTGCTTCATTATTCATGCTCATCAGCATCATACTAAGAATATTTGCTCGTCAAGGTGCGAATAGCCCATGCCACTGTTTCAGCGGCTTCCTCTCCCGATAGGTTGAGGTAGTCTTTAAATGCACGTATGATGGCTGTTGTAGTGAGAATAAATACACTATTGCGGAGGTGATCCTTTCAGTCTCATTAAAACTATCCGCGACAGGGCGCAGAGCCTCTTCGATGAGTTCGATTCTTCGTGGGAGTGTATACTGACGCATCTCGTAACTCAGCTCACTCATAGCTGCTGCTCGTAGCATCTCATCAGCTCCCTCATAGGTGAGAAATAGTCCTTTGACCAGAGCAATCAGTTCTTCAGGACTTCCTGGTGATGGTAAAACCGACGGAATACCGGCTTTCTGGACGAGATAACTACCAAGTGATCGATGAGTTCGCGCTTGGTATGAAAATAGCGGTAGATGGTTGGCACAGAAACACCTGCCTCACGAGCAACAGCGGGAATAGAAAGGTCGGCTAATCCTCCTCGTGCCATCGCCTGAATGAGGCCATCAAGAATTTGTTCACGAGTACGCCTTGCCTGTTCCTGACGAAGTGGACTTTGATAGTCACGTTGCTTATTCATGAGATGAAGCATATCATGAATAAATGAGCCATGTCAACAAATAGAGCCAATGGTGTCATAGATTTTGTTGTTGGTTTATGGTCTGTTGTGCCTGATCGAGAGCAAGAGCCGTATCAGCAATGGGATTCAGAGCTTTTCAAAAGATCATACACTCAACCCATCATCTCCGCTGTTTCCTTTTGGAAAAAAGCGAAATATGAAAGAATTACGCGCGGAAATCCATGCAACATTACTACGAATGAGCAATGAGTGAAAGGAGAGGTGGGATGATTATACATACACTCTTACTCCAACCAAAACCTGATCGACCGATGAAGATATGCAGTGTGTGTTTGAGCAGGTAAAAGCCCTTCGAGAGAAGTTCGGTGCCATCACCTGCGCGAAGCAGGCATGGTGAGGTTCACGCGAAATTCCAGGTATGGTCAGAGATCATTGACCATATTCTGCAGCCGCTTGGCGGCCATCACGCTCTTCCCACACAAAATTGTCCTTGTAACAGATGTCAGAGGGATGTCTCTCTGCTTCTGGAAATATAAACGCGGCAACATAAAACCCTCAATAGTAGTCATACTCTATTCAGATAATCCCTGGTAAAATATGAGACCTATTTTGATCGCTGATGATAACCCTGTCTCGGTCAGAAATTTGCAGGTGAGAAATACAAGCATCCGATGGAGCCAAAGGAGTTATTATTGGTTTTCATATTGAGTTCTGTGCGATACTGAGATGAAGATGAAACCCGATACCCACCCTAACAGAAGGAGGAAACCGATGCTAACCATCCAAAACGAAACTACTCCACTGGAACGCTATGGACACAATTTGACTCTGCTTGCTCACCAGAGAGCATTCTCTCCTCTCGATGGACAGGAAACTGTGATGGATCGGGTATTTCAGGTTCTCCAGCGCACAGAGTAAATGTAACCCGGTAATTCTGGATGAGGATGAAACCAGGCGATGGCCAGTCGTAGCCAAGGTCAATTCGTCGCATGGCGGTGGGGAATGTCCCGCATCCTTTCTCCACATGCCAGGTTATCGCTCTGGATTACGAAGCCCTGTTCACCAATCTGTCGGATGACACGCTCGCTCGCCAGAATTAAGGAGAAGGCAGAGAGCATCTTCCCTTGTTGAGAAGTTGGCCCAGACAGATCCAGATGCGGAAGAAGCCTGGGCGTTGCGGGATGAAATATTTTCGCGGGTCCCCTCTGGAGGAATGGATCGCACCAACGATGGTTCTTGAGCGGCTCCAATCCCTCTTTCTGGCAATACAGCAGGAGGCAGGTCCTTCCCTGTTGTTTGTCAATCATTTTCATCGTCTTTTGGGAGGTGAATGGGATCGATATCCCATTGATGCAGCGCCCCTGCTGAAACCAGTTCTGGCCCGTCATCAGATCCAACTTATCGGAACTTGCACGGTAGAGCAATATCAACGGTATATTGAGCGAGATGCGGCCATGCAACGGCGTTGTCAGGAAATTTGTCTGCCCAGAAACTGATATGATTTGTGTTTCTAGGTATAGGAGAGATAGAGGTACTATTTGCCTCT
>CAVUVQ010000027.1:0-18812 GCA_963744875.1 uncultured Chloroflexia bacterium
CTTTGTGTATCAACCCACGATGGAGAAATTGGAGGATGGGTTGTTCGTCCTCGACGACAAGTATCTGTTTCTTCATACGATTGCAGAAAAGGACTCCGTGCATTCATGCCAGGAGTGAATTGCCGCACGCTCCTTTCTGATGCTGTGCTTTTCTCTATTTATACCCCAAAAAGGTTAGAAATTGGTAAGAAGCAAGACATCAATCCTGCTTCTTAACCTTGCCCGTTTGTAAACTAGATTATATCTTTTCTCCTCTCCTTATATCTCAAGAGCGTGCTAAATTGTTGTATGCCGTTGTTGGGTAAGTCTATGTAGGCGAACGGTCGCTACCACCAGGTAAGATGACACGCGCACCTCTCTGGAACGTGAAGTACGCCCAGGCATACTGAAAGAAAACAATTAAACGATTACGCGTCCCGATCAAGAAGAGAATATGCACAAAGAGCCAGGTGAGCCACGCCAGAAAACCAGTGAAACGCAACGGGCCAATATCGACAACTCCAAAGGAGCGACCCACCGTTGCAAGCGTTCCCTTATCAACGTAGTGAAATGGTTTCTGGGAATGGTTTCCTGCTGCCCGTTCAACAATCAAGTTCGCCACGTACCGCCCTTCTTGCATCGCGACTGGAGCAAGACCGGGCAATGGCTTGCCATTTTGTGTTGCCAGAGCCGTATCACCGATCACAAAAATGTTGGGATGACCGGGAACGCTGAGATCTGCCTGCACCTTGACGCGGCCATCGTGGTCAACCTCTGTCTGTAACCACTGCCCGGCTGGTGACGCCTTCACTCCTGCCGTCCAGATCACGTTCTGCGTTGCGATCTGCTCGTCTCCCACCTTGACGCCCTGTCCATTCATCTCTTGTACGTGCATGCCTGTCACCAGTTCTATGCCCAGTTGCTTCAGCTTCTTCTGCGTGGACTTTGTTAATGAGACTGGAAACTCTGGCATCACGCGCTTTCCTCCTTGCACCAGCACAATCCGCGCTTTCGTAGGGGAGATATGCCGGAAATTGCCTTTGAGCGTCTCATGAGCCAGTTCTGCGATGGCTCCGGCCAGTTCAACTCCTGTCGGTCCACCTCCGACCAGGACAAAGGTCAAAAGCGCCTGCTGTTTTTCGGCATCCGTTTCGCGTTCAGCGGCCTCAAAAGCGGATAGAACGACGCGTCGCACGTTGAGAGCATCATCAAGCGTTTTCATGCCAGGTGCTAGCTGTTGCCACTGTGGATGCCCAAAGTAGTTGCTCGTAGCCCCAGTCGCGATGATCAGATAATCGTAGTGGATGGCCTGTTTGTCCAGCAAGACTTGCTGCTCTTGTAGATCGACTCCCGTCACCTCGGCCATAAGTACAGCCGTATTCTGTTGCGGCCCAAGAATAGCACGAATCGGAGTCGCAATATCAGCGGGCGAGAGACCTGCCGTTGCAACCTGATAGAGCATCGGTTGAAAGAGATGAAAGTTGTTCGCGTCGATAACAGTGACCTGTACCTCTTGCTTACCTAATGCTTTCGCCGCCTCAAGTCCTCCGAATCCACCTCCGATAATGACGACATGCGGTGTTGAAAGCAGCTTGTTTCCCTCAGTTGTCCGAACCTCTTTCTCGTCGGTTGTTCTCACATTCATCATTTTCCTCCTTGTTTCTCGTTTCTCTGTTCACTCTCCATCATGCCATCCTTACTCCTGTTTTCACCTCATTAAACATCACGGATAGAACATCCTGGAAGGCGTACTCGTGCTCTGTTGTTCATTGAGGGCCTGGTCAAGATGAGTACATGCCGTAATGAGTGCAAGATGGGTGAACGCCTGTGGATAATTTCCCAATGCTTCGCCTGTCGGGCTGATCTCTTCAGCATAGAGGCCAACATGGTTGCTGTAGGAGAGCAATTTTTCTAACATTAGCCGTGCCTCCTCCAGACGATTCGCACGGGCCAGGTTTTCCACCAGCCAGAAACTGCACGCGCTGAACGTTCCCTCCTGGCTTCCCAGTCCATCACTGGCCGCGTTCTGGGGATTATAGCGGTGAACTAATGCTCCACTGGTCAGTTCCTGCTGAATACGCTGAATCGTCGCAAGCATACGAGGCTCCTTTGAACCAGTGAAGTTGGTAATCATGAGGAGCAGCGAACTGGCATCAATGGCGTCACTGCCATAATACTGAACGAAACTTTGTTTTTCCTCGCTCCATCCCTGCGTCATGATCTGTCGATAGATCTCAGTGCTGATGGTGCGCCAGTCATCGACAGGTGCAGGCCACCCCCGATGACGCGCGATCCGTCCAGCTCGATCAAAGGCCACCCAGCTCATCAAACGTGAATGCAGAAACTGCTTTGGTCCACCACGCACTTCCCAGATCCCTTCATCGGGATCTTGCCAGTGGTTTTGTAGCCAGCCGAGCAGATGATTCAGGTTGTGCCAGAGGTCATAGGAGATCGCATCATAGCGATTGTAGATGTAGATCGCATCCAGCATCTCTCCATAGATATCCAACTGTTTCTGGGTATAGGCTCCATTGCCGATGCGGACCGGACGGCTCTGACGATATCCATCCAGGTGATCCAGAGAGATCTCGGTCAACTGCTGCTCTCCCTCGATTCCATACATGGGTTGTAACGTTCCACCCTCTTTGAGATCATGGCAGCGGGCGTCCAGCCACCCCATGAATGCCTCAGCTTCCTGCGTGAAGCCAAGAGTCAGGAGACTATAGAGCGAGAAGGAGGCATCGCGGATCCACGTATAACGGTAGTCCCAGTTACGAGCGCCACCCGGCGTTTCAGGAAGGCTCGTCGTTGCTGCCGCGACGATAGCTCCAGTGGGAGCATAGGTCAACAGCTTCAAGACCAGAGCTGAACGTTGAACCATCTCACGCCAACGTCCCTGGTACTGACATTGGGAGAGCCAGGTGCGCCAGTAGTGCAACGTCTCCTGAAACGCTTGCTGATAGCGCTCTTCGGTCAGCGAGTTGTGGAATATGATCACTTGCCTGTGTGCTTTCCAACAAAAAGTGCACGCATTGGCCCTTATGGAGTGTAAAGGTTGCCTGCACGCCTCCCTGTCCATTGGCTTCTAGCGCAACGGGTGATGCCAGGCCAAGGTGAAACTGTTGATTCTGGAAGAGCGCTCCCTCCTGCGAAAGGTTTACCTCGTGGGAATCACGTGCATAATTGAAGGCCGGTTGGCAGGTCAGCGTGAACGATAATGACCCATGAATCACTGCAACCGAGCGAATCACATGATGCTCGTGTTTTGCGGTCCCAATAGGCTTAATCGGCATAAAATCAGTGATCTCGCCAACACCTTCAGAGGAGAGAAAACGTGTCAGCAAGATATTGGTCTCCGGCAGATAGAGCTGCTGATTTTTGACTTCTGCTGCATTGGTCGGTGCGATGCGGAAAAAGCCGCCTTTTCCCGCATCCAATAGTGCTCCGAAGACGCTGGGTGCATCGAAGCGTGGCAGGCAGCACCAGTCAATGGAGCCGTTCTTACCGACCAGGGCAACCGTGTGGAGATCGCCAATCAAGGCGTAATCTTCAATGGGAAGGTAGGTTTTTGACGGATCAGACGCTTGAGACATGTCTTTCAACTCCTCATAGACCACCGGTATGACGCATCAGTCCACCATCAATAAAGAGGGTTGAACCCGTCACATAGGCGGCTGCATCTGATGCCAGATAGAGGGCCATACCTGCAATCTCGTCGGGTTGCCCCATACGCCCTAATGGAATCTCGCCTAGCAGAGCCGCCATTTTTTCAGGATCGGCCTTTACATCGGCATCGATCGGCGTATCGACCGCACCAGGACCAATGTTATTGACCGTGATCTTGTGAGGAGCCAGTTCCAGGCTGATCGTACGCATCAGCATGCGCACCCCTCCCTTGGCACAACAATAGGGCACATTCTGCGGCATTGGCAGATCCTCATGAACTGAGGAAATGTTGATAATACGTCCTTCTATCTTGCGTTTGACCATTTCACGTGCCGCCGCCTGGGCGCAGAAAAAAGCACCTTTCAAGTCTACTCCAACAACGCGATCAAACTGCTCTTCGCTCACATCCAGAAATGGACTATGCATCTCCATTCCGGCATTGTTGACCAGAATATCCAGGCGACCAAAATGCTCTACCGCCTGCTGGATAAGCCCCATCGCCTGCTGATATTGCGAAACATCGGCCTGGATCACCAACGCCTTCCCAGAATACTGCTGCTCAATAGCCTGCCGCACTTCCTCTGCTCGATCCTTTGCGTGGGCATAGTTCACGACCACACTGGCCCCTTCACGTGCGAAGGCGAGCGCGATTGCGCGGCCAATACCGCTATCTGATCCCGTTACCAGAACCACTTTCTGATCAAACTGTCCCATATCAAAAATCCTTCCTTATCTTCATATACTGTTTCGTAACAACGTTTAAATTTCAGCTCCCATGCTGTAGAATTGGATATCTTCGCGGAAGCCGCCTTGCCCATCCCAGATGGTGCTATAGTCTTCGACCAGTTCGATTGAACGCAGATACTTCACCATCTTAAAGCCAAGTTCCGTCTCCGCCCGTAAACGTACAGGTGCACCATGATCCAATGGCAACGGCTTCCCATTCATCTCATAGGCCAGTATCGTTTGGGGATGTTGTGCGATTTCCATGCTGATCACCTCATAATACGGGCGCTCTTGCGCTTCTTTGGGAGCATGTGCATAAGATTGGTGACCAAGCTGATAGGAGGTAAATACGACATATTTTGCCTGTGGAAGCGCTCCACAGAACTTCAAGAGTTCTGAGAGGGAGACACCATCCCATTGCGCAATCCCTGTCCAGCCCTGGATGCAGTTGTGCATCGTGATCTGTGATTGTTTCGGTTGCTTGCGCAAATCTTCCAGGGAAAGACTGAGCGGATTGACGACCAGTCCAGAGATCTCCAGGTGCCAATCGGCAAAGTTGTTTTGCGCCAGCCGTTGAAATTCTTCACTCTGGGGTGGCTTGCCATTGACCCAGAAATAGGAGGTGATATCAGAGGGCTGATACTCTTGTTTCGACTTCACGCGCTGCAACAAAAGACGCCGTGTTGGATCAACCACAGCCCCTAATGCATGCTGCATCCCCCGTTTATTGCGCAGCGTATACCAGGATGCCCACACATAGATTGTAAACACCAGCAGTAATGCAATAATCGCGATAACGAGGGCAAGAACAAAGTTGCCATGAGGATCGCCAAGCACAATACTACGGATATTGTCCTGAAAATGGACGATGAGCACCAGGGCCGTATGCATGATGGTAAAGAGCACAAAGGCAACCAGACCCAGGAAGTGCAGGCTGCGTGCCGCTTGCCTGCCACCGAAGAGTTTCGGATACCAGGGAAAACGGGCCTCAATTGCTGGCGACATGGCGGCTCCTGTTGCAAGTAAGAAGGGACCAAGCAGAAAGACAACTGCTGCGTAGGTGAGTTGTTGCAAGGGGTCGTAGGGCTGAAAATCAGTGGCCGGTGGAATATGAAAGGTGATATAGGTCAGGAAGGTCTCCCAGGCACGGGGGAAAATGGACCAGGAGGTCGGGATGAGACGGATCCATTCACCTGTGGTAAAGAGCAGAACCACATAGATCAGGCCATTGAGAATCCAGAAAATCACCGAGAAAAAGTGCCAGTGCCGACCAAGTCCCAGGTTATCCCGTCCAGGCAGAGCTAACAGCGGCGTCACCGGAACCTCTTCATCCATTGAAGTCCAGAGTTGATTCTTTGGCACCCTTTGCTTTGTGAAATGGAGCCAGTTACTCTCTGGCCGACAACCATTATTCCAGTAGAGGCGCGGATGAGCCCCCAGAATCTGTAGGCCGCTGCGTATCAGCAGACCAAGAAACAGAATATTGATGTAATGGCTTGCTCGGAGCCAGATGGGAAATCCCAGGGAAGCAAAAACCAGGGACATTGACATAGAAATCACTCCTTGAATACTCTTTGAATGCTCTTCTGTTGGTATGCGAAAGGATAGTTCTCTCGTCCCTTTGTTGTTCGTATTTCAGACGAGAGGGACAGGTGATACCATCTTCTTGTTCTAGACTACCGCGATTTGGTAAGAAAATCGTAAGAATGGCATATCTTTTCCTCATTCTCGTCTTCTCGCAGTGACACGTCTTGTCGGCATAAAAAAGTTGCACTTTTACCACAGCAATCAATGACAGGAAGAACAGCACATCCTGACGAGATCCCATTCAAGGCAAAAGCGCAATAGCGAACAATCCTGCAATTCCCAGAATATAGAGGACAAGCGCCACCAGTGAATTGATTCCCATGTGAAAGATTTGCCGTTTGGGACGAAAGATCAAGCCATAAAGATAGACTGTCGTAAGCAAAATCCCTAATCCTGCCAGATAGATATCCGTATTCTTTGCCTGAGGCAGAACGGCTTCACCCGAAAGCAGGGTCGCCAGTAAGAAAAGCACTGGTAAAAAGGCATTTCCCCCAAAGATATCACTGAATGCGAGATTGTACGCTCCTGCTTTGACCGAGGCGAGACCCGTAGAGAGTTTCAGGAAGTGAGGTCGCTGCTGCAAGAATCGTACTTCCAAAGAGGACTCCGCTCAAGCCAATATGGGTCGCAATTCCATCGCCGCTCATCTCTAGAAGCACTCCCGCAACCAGTGTAACCAGGGCCGCACAGAGGAAGACAATGACGACATGGAAGGTACTCCATTTTTGCGTCGTGTCTTTGGTCTTATCTCCACGATGACCATGGAGAGTATCTGGTGCACGCCCCTTCTCTTGCCAGGGAAGATCGCTCCGTGCTTTACTGAGCAGCCAGATCCCGATGAGCCACAAAGCGGTGATAAGCAATGCGCCGGGAGTTACACGCAGAAAGATCAGCGACTTTGGCAATTGCGTTCCCATGATAGCGAGGATCAAGACGGCGACGACCAGCACCCCTTCAAGAACCAATTCAAGCGAAGCAGCAGCATAGCTTAGCGCATCTTGTCGCCACAGCCCGAAGATATCCAGGAACACCAGGACAATGGTTTGAATAGCAATGCCACCGAGAATGTTGCCGACTGCGATCCCCACATTATGCGAAAGTGCCGCGCTTGCTGTAATAGCAAGTTCGGGAAGATTGGTTGCAATAGAGAGCAAAATCAGCCCTCCAAGGGCCTGACCCAATCCAAAGCGGGCCGAGAGCACATCAGTAGTACTTGAGAGATAAATCCCCGCAATCCAAACAGCAATGGCTGCACCGAGAAAGATAAGCAAAAGCACTGGTAATGGGAATGCGTGAAACATACGACTCCTTCCATAATTTTTCCTATGAGGAGAAGAATACTGAGCAAGATCTCTTTCTTCTTCACCTTCCCCTTTTTTAGGAGGGATATGTAGTTGATAGCCACCATTACGCGCACTATCAACAGAGCTACTCTAAGCCAAAAGACTACTACCTTTTTGTTAAAATTGAGTAAGAACGTTGCAATGTCGCCATTTTCCTGAAGGAAGTGTGCTTCTAAAATTTGAAACAATCGTGCCAGAACGGGTCAGCCAGTTCTTTCTGTTCGAGCTGTTGTATAGGCTACTGAAAATGATGACATTCACTACACCTTTAACACTAAATACCCTTTATGCTAAAAATGCTGCATTGGCGTAAATGTCTCAAAAGGAAAGCATTGTTTTCTCTTAAGATGTGTGCTAAAAATACAGGTATATGGGCGAAGAATGAACGACAAGGAGCAGAAAACAATCGAAACAAATGGTGTACGGGTGCCATTTATTATCCCGTGGGGTGGTGGGGGATACGCGTGGGGGGATACACACGCAACAGCGGTTGATAAGCTCATCCATATATCCTGCGCCCACCAGCGAGACCACAATGGTGTATAGGGTGTATACTAAGAGATCCCGAATTCATCATATCATCCTCCCACATTTTCGCTCATCTGTGTGAATACGCTTACACGCTTCACCCACCTTGCAATTCCCAATTTGATCAGGTATTCTTTCTCTAGAATGATCTTCTCCTGCACTATCCTCCCCCATCACGAACAGGAAACCGTTCATGACACACAAATATGGACTCTTGAAGGGGAAGTGTGTTACTCTGGATGGTGATAACCCATCCAACATGTGATGGTGAACATCAGGAAACACGTGAAATCCGCTCTGGAAAAAGAGACATCCATTCGGGATGACAGTAGAAAGCGCAATCGAATGCCAGATGGACACATCCGTCAAAATATACGTTCGGGAATCACCGTGTCAATCGTCCTCAAGCAAGACCAGCGAACAGGAAAACTGACCAGAGGAATCGTCAAGGACATTTTGACCAACTCCTCCTCTCACCCACATGGGATCAAGGTACGGCTGGTTGATGGACAGGTTGGGCGCGTACAGAAAATAGAGGAGTAGTATGCCACACAAAGCTAACCTCACTTCATCGTAAGAAGTTTGTTGAAGCAACTGAACAATAGACAGAATAACTGTGGCTACCTGTCAACAAAATGGTTTATACGTGCGGCACAACGATCACTATGACGGCTTTGCTGAAGTCTTTTTTCAGGTTAGTGCTCAGGCAGCACTCCCACAACATTTCAGCCTACAAGTCACGGCGACCGCGCTCAATCCTACCTCCGCCGCTACTTTCATATTAGGTGTGCACCAGCAGAATAGCGGTGTACTCACTGACGATAATGGCTATGGAGACGATATCCTGTACCAGTATTACGACGCGGTCGTCATCGACGAAGCGCAGGATCTTGATCCCAGCATGTTGCGCCTGCTCGTCAACCTCTGCAAACAACCCGGTCGCCTCTTTATCACCGCCGACGCCAACCAATCCATCTACGGTAGCGGCTTCACCTGGACCGACGTACACGGTAGCCTGAGATTCCAGGGTCGCACCAGCGTTCTACGAGCCAACTATCGTTCCACCTACGAGATCGGAGAGGCAGCACAATCCTATCTCTCCGATGGCGTGCTCGACAGTGAAATCGGCGACCGTCACTACGTCAACAACGGTCCGCTCCCCGACGTACGTGCCATACAGAATGGTGTTCATGAAGGACAACTCCTCGCCAACTTCTTCAAAAAGGCCAGCCTCAATCTACGTCTCACCTACGGGTCATGCGCCGTGCTCTGTCCCAGCGAACGCGCCGGCAAAACTATCGCCGACGCCTTACGTGCCCAGGGTATCGAGGCCACCTTCATGAGTGGGCAGGATCTCAATCTGGCGCGTTCCGGCGTCAAAGTGCTCACACTCAACGCCGCCAAGGGATTAGAGTTTCCCATCGTCGCTCTGGCTGGCTTTCTCTCCGGCGGGTATCCCGTGATCCCGCACGACGCCTCAACCGACGAGCGCGACGAGATCCTTGCCCGTGAGCGTCGCACCATGTTTGTGGGGATGACACGTGCGATGCGTGCCTTGCTGGTGATCGTGCCCGTCAATGTAAAGACGCCATTGTTGCAGGGCTTTGATGGGAGCTATTGGAATATGCGCTAGGCAGAGGATTATTCAGATGATGTATGGAATACTACTAAAAAATCATGAACCTGATCGATGCTATTGACGCCATCGGTGGTGATACCATCCCTGAAGAACTCATTCCTACCATCCAGGCCGCATTTGCATACGTTGAGGCGCGTGTGCATGATCGTTACCTGATTGGTATGCTCGCTCCCAGCAAAACGCAGACCATCTTCAAAAAGCGCCCCTTTGAACGCCAAAATCGCCTGATCAGCAGTCATTCTCCCCTGGAATCAGGCTTCACCCATCATTAAGGTTTCAATCTGGTGCAATTGATGGATCGGCTCTAACGTGTCGACCAGCCGATAGGTCAGGTGATCGCGTATCTGCTGGGGGAGGCTCTCAAAGAACAGGTTTCTACTACTCATCTTTGCTATCCTCCTCATCATTCACTGGTCTTCGGTCTTGACCCTGCCCGCAAGTGCGAGTCAGGATACGAAGTCTGGTGTCATGAAACTCCCGGCTAAAGCCTTTTCCTGACTCAAACGAGTTGAGACAAGAGGCTGCATACAGAGCTATTCATTTCCATCTGAGTGAAAGAGTCATCCAGAAGCTGGATGTCACCTTTGCGGAGCTACCTGAAAGGCGGCATCGATCACGGTTTCATCCTGGCTTGCCGCTGCTATTGCCCATCCTACCATACGTCGTGAAAAGAGATCAAGCACAACGGCGAGAGAGCAAGGCTATTGAAAAGTCGTTCACTCTCACGTGTAAATTTGATAAGTAAGCGCGTAGTCATCACGTAACATATCCCACCTGGCAAGCATATGCTCATCAGGTGGGCATTTCGATCTAGAGAAAGGATCTACAGCGATCCCTTCTTAATTAAGAAGTTAACTGATGGTGATCTTAAAGATCTTGTCCGACCCTGCTGGCTGATTGCCATTCAGGTCAACATTTGTGGTGGATAGCCAGAGCTGGTTCTTGCCCGGTACCGCCATCACCGTCCGCAGCCGTCCATACTGATTGACGTAGTAGGCCTGGGGAGTACCAACATTGGTGCCGTTGAGCGGGATGCGCCACAGCCGCTCACCACGTAAAGCAGCCATATAGACCGCATTGTCGACGATCGCAATAGCGCTCGGCGAGGCCTGATTGACCGGCCACTCAGCCTTCGGATTGGTCATCCCAGAGACCGTGCAATTGCCTTCACAGGTTGGCCAGCCGTAGTTGAGACCAGGCTGGATCAGGTTCAGCTCATCCCACTGACTATTACCAAACTCAGCCTCCCACAGACGGCCAGACGAGTCCCAGGCTAGCCCTTGCGGATTGCGGTGACCATAACTGTAGATCAGGGTGCCGAACGGATTGCCTGGGGCCGGAGTGCCATCGGTCTTCATCCGCAGAATCTTCCCGTTAAGTGAGGCCTTATTCTGCGCATTGGCACCATTCTCCGCGTCACCGGTGGTCGCGTAGAGGTATCCATCTGGACCGAATGCGAGCCGTCCACCATTATGATACTTGTTCTTTGCAATTCCCTGGACCAGAATCGTGTACCCGGAGAGCGTCGTTCCGTTGTAGGTCATCCGCACGATGCGATTGCCCTCGCTGGCGGTGTGGTCGATGTAGATATAGTGATTGGTGCTCCAATTCGGATCAACCGCAACGCCTAGCAGGCCACCCTCACCCCCGGTAGACACCACGTCAGGTACTGTACCGATCAGCGTTGGAGAACCGCCCGTAGCTGGCTCATGGAAGAGCTTGAAGGTGTCCCGCTCAGTGATCAGCATTGAACCATCCGGTAACCAGCTCATCCCCCACGGCACCGACCAGCCAGTCGAGATTGTGGTGATCGAAGATGGTACTCCACTGCCACCCACACTTGTAGTTGCACTCACCTGATTGCTCGGTAGCGAGGTATTGCCTGCGGCATCATGTGCAACAATAGTCAACTGGTAAGAGGTACTTGAGGCCAGACCAGTGACCGTGTAGGTGGTCCCGATAATTGGACTACCATTCAATACAATCCCGGCATTGAGCACAGCATAGCTGGTAACACCAACATTATCAGTCGAGGCTGTCCAGGACAGACTCACCGTCGAGGCTGTGGTAGCAGTAACCTTCAGGTTGGTTGGAGCCGTTGGTGCAGTAGTGTCACCACTCGCGGTAGTGGTAACTACCGCCTGATTGCTTCCGATCGACACGTTGCTAGCCGCGTCGCGGGCGTCCAGCGACAACCGATACGTAGTATTTGGAGTCAGCCCATTGATCGTGAACGACGTGGAAGTACCAGGTGCAGTAGTCAGCAGGTTGCCATCAGTGTAGATGTCGTAGGCCACCACGCCAACGTTATCGGTCGAGGCGGTCCATGCTAACGTGACACTAGTTGAGCCTATATGGGTAGCGTGCACATTGCCTGGGGTAGTCGGTGCCTGGGTGTCTGTGGAGCCAAATACCTGGAACTCTTGCAGCGAGTAGCCCCTGGTGGCATCTGTGCGGCAACGGTGCGTGCCTAACATTCGCACGTACCGCCCGGTGCCGTTAATCTGGATATCCTCAGTCCCGCCCTTACCAGTACTGGTCGAGTAGATGGTCGTCCAGGTGGCATGGTCATTGGAAGTCTGGAGCTGGTACGCAGTCGCGCAGGACTGATCCCAGATCAGTTTAATCTCGCTGATCTGGGCAGTCGCGCTCAGGTCAACGTAGATCCACGTTGGATCGATGTTCGGTGCACTAGCCCAGCGTGTGGTAGTCAAGCCATCGACCGCACTAGCCGTACCACAGCAGCCGGAAGTGTTGTTAACACCTGTCGATGACGCAGTGACAGGGTGGTTCTGGCTGAGCAGGGCACCGGCGGCATGCACGTTCTGCATATTCGGTTTCGTAAAGTTCAACACAAGGCTGACTATAAGCAAAACCAATAAAAGAGGAAAAGAGATTTTCAGCAGCATCCTTTGCTTGCTTATCACGTTGTTTTCTCCTTATGTGATAGTTACAGCACCTTTGGAGCAATTAGCAGGTGATATGCTCCTGTACTATTCATGTTGTTAATTGGAACGGTAATGGATCCATTAGTTATCTTGTAGTTGGTCTTTGAAAGGATGGTTGTTCCTGAAACGGCAGTGGTACGTCCATAAGAAGGAACATATTCCAAAGTGACGGTCGCATCGGAGCTAAACGCGGGAAACGTATTCAAGCCATTGATCGTAACCGCATTGGCACCACTACCGCCTCCCACAATAACACTTACCTGCGTTTTTGCACTATTGACGGAGGCAGCACCATCCAACCCGGTCTGAGCGGGGGGAGTTGTGGATACCATCTTGCCCGTCATATCACCATACCATTTGTAGAGCCACCACGCTCCATTCGGTTTATTATTGTTGACGACCATATCATTGAAGGTACCATACTTGTTCCAGAAGGCAAGGTCGGCACTATCGACACCTCCACGCTCAAACTTGGCAATATAGCCAACAAGGGAGCCGGGGATACCTACTTCACTTGTCTTTGCATATTCATTGATAGCAATTGGAAGTGGGCTAATACCAAGGCTCGCCTCTAGTGAGCGGTAGGCGCTGATATCTCCTGCAATCTTATCTTGCCCACCCAACTCATGCCAGCAAATAATATTTGGCAAGGCATTATGCGCTTTTGCGTACGTCAGAAATGATTTCATAAAGCTCGCGTCGTACGCTGAGATACTGGGTCCCAGAATCGGCGTGGTTGCATCTTTCGAGCGTACTTCCTGGTATGTACGCACCCAGCCAGGATTGAAGGAACCTGCATTAGTTCTATCCCAGGTCCAGTTTGGCTCGTTCCATAGTTCCCAGGCTTCGATATTTTTCACATTGGTAGCGGCTTTCCGAGCCGCAACTTCAGCATCGACGGCGCTAAGCCAGTTTGACCAACTCACCCATTTATAAGGGAAACTGGAATAGTAGTCGGCCATACGAATTATCACCTTCGCACCCGCACGAGCAGCCTTTGGCGCAACAACAAGCGCATCCCCACCAGGAGTGGTCTCTCCATTAGGCAATTGATGGCCACCAGGAGCCATCTGCGTAAATACTTTGGGATGGAGGGGAATAACCATGCTATCCGCAGGAGTGGTGTCACTGCCAAGTCCATATAAGCCACCCGACGCGACATGCGTGACAGTATGAAGCGCTTTATTAGCATTAACCACCAGGGTTGCCGTTGCGCTGGCGCTGGCTTTTACACCTGTGATCGTAGCGGATGCTCGCACTGGTGAATAGGGTGAAAGGAAGAGTGAGAGTATTGAGAGAACACTCAGACAGAGAGCGGCCCAGTAAAAATATGCGAAGTGTCGTGGAGTACTTTTTCTTTCTGCATTCATTGCAAGCCTTCTTTCTGCATTCATTGCTCTTTCTTATGATGATGTAGAATCATTCATAATTTTTTAAGGGGGGTAGATACCATCTAACTATCGTTGTTATTATAACAAATTTCTCTATTATAGCAAACTTCTTCTCTGTAACTCCGGGGCTTTCCAAGCCTAATATTGGGAATAGATGACCTTTTTCACCAAATTGCGTCATATTTCTATTCGGGCATCTTAGTTACGAGATGCCCGATACATCAAAAGGTGGTGCCCCATAGTGAACTCAAAGAACAAGTTCGTGTTCTCAAAATGAGGATCAACGGAACAAGAGAGTTTCCTTTTATCAGCTTTGGAAAGTCCTACCCATAGTTAAGAGAGCATAGCAACCTGCTGACCAGCAAGCAAGAATGCACCCACGCCGTATGCTGCACTAGATTGCGCGGTTACGGGTTGCCCGGATGCAGGCTGATCGCCAGTACTCTGAACATAGCCAAGGGAACCATTTGCTTGAACGGCAACGGTAACCAGGCCGTTCCACGCTCGATTCACGATGGGCAGATAGGTGGCTCGATCAAGAAATCCATTGTTTAATCCCCATGCCATGCCATAGACGAAGAACGCTGTACCACTGCTCTCTGGCCCTGGAAAATCCTGTGCATCTCCAAGATTGACATTCCAGAAGCCATCGGAACGCTGTCTGCTGGCAAGCGCGGCGGCCATATTTTTGAAGGTCGTGAGGTACTCCTGGTAGTGAGACTCCGATGTTGGCAGATTGGTGAGTACTTTGGCGTGGGCTGCGAAGACCCAGCCATTGCCACGTGACCAGTAGACATTCTTACCGCCAGGAGAGGCGTAAGGTGGAAGGAAACTGCTATCGCGGAACCAGAGATGAGTTTTTGTGTCGTAGAGGCCTGTTCCACCATCAATGCTCTTTGTATAGTTGTATAGAGCATACATTTTGGAGTAGTAGGCATTGTTTTTGTAAAGAGTGCCAAGTTGAGCGAAGCAGGGCATCGACATATTGAGCGCGTCTATCCACCACCAGTCGTTGCTTTTGGAGCTGTTCACCATATTCTGAATATCTGTGGTGATCTGAGCGATGGAAGAAGAATTCTTAGTGATCTGGAAAAGGTCCAGGTAAGCCTGGCCTGTTGCTTGATCATCGGCATTCCGTGTCGTGGAGCCTCCGTGTAAGCTGTAATTATTCTGTTGTGCCCAGGTAAGGGCATAGTTCAAGTAGCGTTGCTCACCAGTAGCTCCATAGGCCGCAAGGTCACCTGTATAGTAGGTTGCGTCTAGCCAATTTTTGCCACCGGGCCGTGTATGCTGGCTGATCCAGTAGTCGTTGACCTTACGTATCGCTAAGAGAACATTCTGGCGATTTGGTGGTTGTAGCAAATGAGAACTTGCAAAAACAGTCCTTGTTGTTGCAATGCCAGTCACTGCACAGGCAGTGGTAAGTGCTCCAGCCAAGAAATCTCTCCGCTTAATGAATTGTGGAGAAGAGTCACTAGAGCCTTTCATCCAATGTTTGATTGACATCCTTATCTTCCTTTCGGGTAAATCCTTTACTTGATTTGTACACCAGAAGAAGCATATTGTCAAGCCATGTAAGATTTCGTAGTATTGCGAGGCTTTATGAAAATGGGACAGAATGTTTTGGGAAAACTGGTGCCGTGATGAGGCCCAGCTTCACCTTGAGAATGTTCTTCAGATTTGCTGAGATTGTTGGGAGAACTATCCTAAACATGTTGCTTCTTTCTGTTACCCTCTCGAAATCAAGGCGGCGGCACAGGTGCAAGCGGGTTTCTTGCTCTTCTTTTGCGTATTATCTAGATTTTTTCTCACAGAGAAGGAAAACGATCAATGGATGTCCATCCGGTACTGAGACAACCACCTGGTCTGGCGCGTCAGTTTCGTTGGCAGTTGATTGGTATCACGAATTTGCTCTTGCTGACTTTGCTGATACGTGTGTGTGTCAATATTTATACAACGGCGGCGCAGAACGCTCTTCTCACCCATGTCATCACCCTTTCCAATGATATGAATCAGGTGTTGAGTTCTATGGAGAACCAGAAAGCGGATCTGAGAGAATATAGTGCAACCACTAATCCTGTCTTTCTTGAACAGTTTAACCAGGGACGCTCTCAATATCTTTCTGCTCATGCTGATATGAACCATCTTCTTCATTATGACAGATTTTCTCAAGACGCTCACACCTTTTTCTGAGATGCATGCCCATGCAGAAGCCTGGTATCTTGGATTTGCCTTACTTCACTTCCAACCAATTCGTATGGGTCATTTTCCTCCTCAGGCAGAACGGACTGAAGAGGCATTCGACCAAGGAAATCTGCTCTTTGCTCAATTCAGGACGAGTCTTTGGGTCTTGCAGCAGCGCATCAACGACGCCATTCTCCTGCTCCAGGATCGACAACAGATCATTAATTGGAGTGCTCTTCTTGCAGCGACAGGGATCTCGCTCGCTGCGCTTGCTCTCTTATGGTTTACCTTTCGGGTGTTCCTGCGTGATCTCACGAGTCAATTGACGACCGTAAAGCACGTCGCCCAGCAGTTCAGCGATGGAAATCATCAGGTACGTGTCGATTCGCTCAAGCATGATGAGCTTGAGATCATTGGACAGACCTTGAATCAGCTCATTGAAACCGTTGAGCTGCAGCAAACCATTCTGCAAGAACAGGTTCATGAAGTGGAACAGGTGAATGGAGAATTTCGTGCCCTTTTCAATGCCGTTCCGATCGCCATTCTCTTTCTCTCTCCTACAGGGCGTATTCTTACGCCGCTTCTTTCGCGTCAAAAACAGAGCGACTGAAAACGTCAGTGGAACAGGATTAGGGCTAGTGATTACTCGCTCTCTAGTAGAACTTCATGGAGGGACGATCCAAGTCGAAAGTCAGCCAGGGCAAGGCTCCATATTTCGCTTTACCTTGCCTCTGGCCACCGAAACGATTCGGACTCAGACGCTCTCCTTCCCTCTTCAGGAAAAAGGGGAATCCGATGATGAATCTCCCGGATCGTGCTCATGAGCCTGGGTTATTCGACCATCAACGTTCAAGAAGAAACCATTGCATAGCTTCCCCTCTTCTTCGATCATCTTTTTGGCTGTCAGAATACTCATGGGCATTCTGACAGCTATTTTTGTATCACATCATGAAGAGGCTTCTTTCTGGCTACTTGAGGACTTTTGAAAACCTTTGCTGTTTCAGTTTCAGATCAATATACTTGACAAGTGAGAGATCGGTTAAGTATGCTTGAGCTAAGCGTTTAAAACGCTTGCAGGCGCTTATAAAAGCAGGCCAATCAATATAACTGGAATAGATAGAAAGGCCTATAAGTCCTTTGCAAGAGTAATTTCACTGTGATGAATGTACTGATGATAATACACACAAAGAAGCATTGTGGCTACAGAACTATGCGGGAGCATTACATGGTTCTGATCAGGTAGTGGAATGATTCGCTGTCGGGCAATGCTGCTTTTACAACAAGGAGGTTCCATAATGGCCAAAAAGACAGTCCTCTCATTGGCATTACTGATCGCGACATCCCTGACGGTGGTCAGTGGATTCTTCATGAATACCAATATCGTACATGCGGCTTCCTACTGCCAGGTGACATACACGGTGACGAGCCAGTGGTCTGGAGGCTTCGGAGCAAACATCACGATCCAGAATACGAGTGGTTCGGCGTGGTCCAGTTGGAGCCTGAAGTTTGCCTTTCCGGCTAGCGGCCAGACCATCACACAGGAGTGGAATGGTGCGTTCTCACAGTCGGGCCAGAATGTCACAGTGAGGAACCTGTCCTGGAATGGCAACGTCGCAGCGAATGCATCTGTCCGTCCTGGCTTCAACGGCTCCTGGACGACAAGCAATCCAGTCCCAACCAGTTTTACCGTCAATGGCAATGCCTGTAATGGTTCGGGCAGTGCGACACCAACACCAACTCCTCGCACGACCGCCACGGCCACCCCGACAACTGGCCCAACGCCAACGCCAACAACTGGCTCAACACCAACACCAACACCAACGCCAATCGATGCCCACCCGGTCGTGAGCTTTACCAGCCCGGCCCCGCTCGCAACATTTAGCCCTGGTACACCGATCCAGATAGTGGCTGCGGCATCGATCAGTTCGGCCACATTACCCATGTTGATTTCCAGGCAGAACCCAACTCTGGCACCAATCCCATCATTGCCCTCGGTTCTGCTACTTCCACCCCCTACAGCGTCACCTGGAGCAATCCACCAACGGGTACCTTCGTTTTGATCGCAATCGCGTATTCAGATGGACCCTACGCGACCGAGGTGACAGAGCGTATTGCCATCACCCCTGATGGGCGTAGTCCGTACCCCATGGTGAACATTACCAGTCCGAGCAATGGGTCGCAGTTTGTGCTCCGGCGACCATCCAGGCCAATGCGTCCGTTACGATTGGCTCCGGCACGATCACCAGAGTCGACTTCTCGCTTCAGGGAAATACCATATCCTACCAGGGCACAGCCGCTTCGGCTCCCTATAGCGTGACCTGGAATAATATATTCCCTGGAACCTATACCCTGAACGCAGTGGCGTATGCCAATACCAGTGTTGGTGTGGTTGGCAATACGGTGAGCATCCAGGTCATTGTGAACAATGGTCCCCCTCCTGGAGGTTGTCTTGTCAAATACACCACAACCGAGTTCGGCACTGGTTTTCAGGCGAATCTCAGTATCATCAATGGGAGTAGCACAACGATCAATGGCTGGAAACTGGCCTTCACATTCCCAGGCAATCAACAGATATCGTCTGCCTTCGGCAGCACTTTCACGCAGGTTGGGAACAAGGTGACGTTTACGAACGCTTCCTATAACGGCACAATTGCCTCGAATGGGATCGTCAATGTTGGCTTTACTGCTACCTTCACTGGCCATGATCCAGTCCAACCGATTTTACGCTGAATGGGGTTCTCTGTAGCACTATATAATCTCCTGGAGTGGAGTTGCTCAAGAAGGAACACGAGGAGCCAGGCTGATCGCCTGGCTCCTTTTC
>CAVUVQ010000028.1:0-11609 GCA_963744875.1 uncultured Chloroflexia bacterium
TAGTGTTGAGGACTTTGGGTGGGGAAGAGGCGATCATGGTAGAGTAGGGGCTGGGGGCGCACGGGCTTATTCCACTTCGTTGCATTGCGCCCCTACAATTTACTCCTCCACTTGCTCCTCTATCACATTGACATCACTTCCCTCCACCATTGGCTCAACTACCCGATTGTAGAGCTTGTTCCGATTATAGGCCTGACCAGGTTTGGCGGTGGCTATTACAAGAATATCCATCGTAACTGTGAGCAATATTCTCTTCCCATCAGCCGTTCGGATGATCGGTCCCGCCCAACCAGAAATAATGTCCCTGCTCTGACCGGCCCCAGTGCGCATTGCCATTCACATTTTCGCCATGCACGACCTCAACGAAATTGAGTTCGGTGCCGGGCCGGTAGGTGGCAATCAAGGCGGAAGTGCTGGTGGCCGAGGCGCGAATGTTCAGACCAGCAGCAGATGTTACTTTACATGTTTTGGGGGCCAGGAAGGGGATATGGAGGATCTCTCCAACGCGAATAAGGTAGGATCGCCCACCAATCACTTGAGCATTCGCATTGTAGATTTTTTGCCATTCATTGGCATCGCCATAAGCTCGTTGCGCGATGGAGAAAAGCGTATCTCCCTGCAGGACGGTATAGTCTGAACCGGGTGTAACTTGAGCCATTTGAGTCTCCTTGTCTGTTTTTGCAACTAGCCTTCGACTCGCATACAACAAAGGAACGGAAATGAGATGGGTGCTTTGACTGGATAGGAGGTACCTATCCAGCAGTCAATTGATCCCAGATATACGTATTTGATCTACTCAATCAGCTCAAAGGGACATTGTTTATTATAACCATACCATGATGCTGCCAGGGTTGTAAAGGTGATAATAAACTCGATTTTTTAGCGTGATACAGCTTCATAACTGCGTTCAAAGATATTCCGGTCAGCAATCCAACATTTATCACCATATTTAACGAGATAGTCGCCCGCCTTTCCATTCAGAACATCTCCATTAGCTCTTTTAACAACAAAAGCTTCCGGCACCTGGTATGCCTGACGGATATCATTCGTGCGATAGAGAGCAAATCCTTCCTCATCAAACTGAGGAAATTCTGTCATATGTTGCATGAAAGTTGTCGTGTGTCATTGGCCATTCCTCGTTATCTATACCCAACATAAGATAGTCGCCAGGCATAAACGCAACAACACCTCCCAGTGTTTTTATTATTCCATCTCTCTTTTTATAATCCTCTTCCGTCAATTCACGAGCTTTCAATAAAGCTGTCTTACGAAATTGGCGAAAATTAGACATGTCTAACGCTCCTTCTTCTATTAGCAACTTATTCTCTTCTTGTTGTGATGTTCAGCACTTCCGCGAGGACATTTAATACCTCTGGATCTTTTAGGTTTTCATCGTATCTCTGCCCCAACTCTTTAATTTTCTTTTTCGGCAGGTTCCACAATACTTTTTCGCATTTCAAGAAGCAGGTGATATTCATCAGCAAATCTAAAAATTGGCAATACCCAATCGTATTTTCTAAAATCACGGAATGTAAAATACTCAATTCTTCTCTGGTCGATGATTGGGACAAAGGGAATACAAAAGTGAGGAATTGTAGCATACAGTTCATGGGAAACGGATGGCCCACTTAGATCAACAATAACAAATTTAGACAGCATAGCAAGGAATTGCACTGTTTCTGTGTAATCTAAAGTATCTGGCATATCAAAGTCAAAGATCATTGGTAAGCAGTCATATTCATCTCGTAGCTTAGTGGCAATTGATTGCAAAACTTCGACGCCGCCTTCACTGAAACGCCCAAGAATGAGAACGCCTTTCTTCTTCACTGAGTTGATAACATTGCGCACCTTTTTATAATTACGCAGCATATGAATCAACTGAGCAGTTTCAAGGTTATCAACAATAATAGTATCGGCTCTTTCATCTGTAATATCCAAATTAGATTGCTTTACACCATCTAACGTAATATCCCATGCACACACACCATAGACAGCACTGCCTGTCAAATCAGCTCCACTCAGGTCAGTTTCACCTAATTTAACCCACCTCAGATCTGCTTCACATAACAAAGTCCTGATCAACTTTGCCCTTACAAGGTGAGCTCCCCTAAGTGTTGCTCTACAGAGATTCGCATCACTAAAAATGCCTCTGTAAAGATGTGCCATATGAAGATTTGCTTCGTAAAGATTGGCTCCACAAAGGCTGGCTTTGTAAAGATCAATATGATCCATATTAGCCTTATGCAGATCAATCATATCTAAATTTCTCTCGCGTAAATTGGCTGCTTCAAGATCGGGAATGATGTCTGGCATATCTTGTCGCCATTTATTCCAGGCTTCAACCCCTTTTTCTAACATTTCGAGATGTTGCTGATTTGCCATAATAGGCCTCTCCTTCTTGTCAGGTCAAGCATTGTAAATATATCAAGAGTGGAGTCGCGTTTCATCAAATACAGGTCTCTCCTTGCGACTAATGAGATATGTTATTGCAGGTTTCGCATTTCTACATTTCTATATGCGCGTATGTTACAATCAAGAAAGAGAAACAAGAGTTCATTATAAATGCTTGCTTATAACATTGTCTAAAGGAATGTTTACATGAGCAATTGGGCTAAACTACCCGCTCAAAGAAGACTATACCGCGCTTTTCTCAGTCATGCCCATACTGATAAAAGCTTCGTAGAACAACTATATCATTGGTTAAATACAAAAGCTGGAATACCCATCTGGTATGACAAATATAATCTTCCTCCCAGCGCCAACATAGCAACTGAACTGCCAAATGCCATCCTGGAATGCCGCAATATAATCATCATTATATCAAAGGCTTCTATAAAATCCGGTTGGGTCGAAGCGGAGTATAGCGCCGCTATGACACAAAAAACCAGATACAAACAGTACCAAATTATTTCCATCCGCGTCGAAGATTGCGAATTACAGGTTTTCTAGCAATATATAAGTGTATTGATGCTTTTGACAAAAAAGTTAATACGAAACTCACTTTTGAATTGCTCACGGCTTTGTACTATGACAATAAGGCTTTAGCACTTGAAAATGTTTCCGATCTTTACATCAGTCGTTCCTGGCGTCCAACCGAAGCTTCTTTACCCGACTATGTATGCCAACAACTTGACATGGCTGGCTTCAGATTGATTGGAGATTATGAAGATCAACGAAGATATAAGCCTAAAAGAGTTCAATCGCTAATTAAAAACTGTGGTGGACTAGTTTGCATACTTCCAAATCGTGGTGATGGTAGCGTATCAAAATATATGCTTGATGAGATTGATTTTCCCCAAAAAGCTGGTTTACCATCTCTTACTATCGCAGAAACTGGATTAGATTTACCCGCACATCTTGCTCAATACGCTATATTTATGACAATTGATGATATTGACAAAGAAGAATTTTCCATGATGTTACGACATAAAGTCGAGAAATTGTATGAACAGTGGCAACAGCCCTCTCAACCATACTATACTTTCTTAGCAACCAACCTGGATGACGAGCAAAGAAACATGAACATTAAGCAAGTTATCCAGCATATCGCTGCCATGCCATGTATAATAGGGGACAAGTTACCTGAAAGCCCATATTCGGGAACTCGTTGCAGCAAATTTCTAAAGCTTCCTTAGTCATTGCTGATATCTCTGATAATAATATCAATTCGTGCATAGAAGCGGGTATAGCGATAGGGGCCGAGATACCTCTTAGATTGATAGCGCGTGCTCCTCGTGGCAATATACCTTTTATGCTTAGCAATCATGAAGTTTTCACTTACAATGATGACACGGAAATGCTAGCCGCCATCCATCAGATTGCTTTCCCCCGGCGCAGAAGAGTAATTAATAGCGAGCTACCGCGTTAACATTTCAACCAGGCACTCAGTATCAGCCAAAACTCCATGCTATACTATTCTTAAAGATAAATGCTTATCTGATCTGTTCCTCAACACGCTCCATCGCGCTCATCAGGGATTGCGATAGAAAGGCGGGATGTTTCCTATGATCACTCCTATTGATGAAGGTCAACCACTGTGGGAACCTTCGGCGGAGATGAAACAACAGGCCAACGTAACTCATTATATACAATGGCTGGAGAATACACGACAATTACATTTTGCAGCACGCGAAGATCTGTGGAAATGGTCCGTAACAAACATTGAGGATTTCTGGGCCTCGCTCTGGGAGTATTTTCATGTGCAGTCCTCTAAGCCCTACAACAGAGTGCTGACTGCAAGAAAAATGCCGGGTGCAGAGTGGTTCCCTGGCGCGGAACTCAATTATGCGGAACACGTCTTTCGCAATGCAACGCCAGAGCATCCTGCTTTACTCTTCCGCTCCGAACGACACGAACTGGTTACCATCTCATGGGATGAATTGCGCCAGAAAGTAAGTGCAATCGCGCAAGCATTACGCAAAATGGGTGTGCAGCGCGGAGATCGTGTTGTAGCATACATGCCTAACATTCCTGAGACAGTAATTGCGTTCCTGGCATGTGCAAGCCTGGGCGCGACCTGGTGCAGTTGCTCACCCGATTTTGGTACGCAGAGCGTGATTGATCGCTTCCAGCAGATTGAACCTACAGTGCTCTTTGCCGTCGATGGCTACCAATATAATGGACGCATATTTGACCGCTTACCCATCCTCGCTGATCTGCAAAAAGCCTTGCCTACGCTGCAAAAAACGGTGCTCGTACCCTATATCTCCAGTTCGATAGAGGCAATGTATCCTGATGTGGTACTCTGGTCTTCTCTTCTCGCTGAGCAAGAGGCCGAGCTTACCTTCGAACAGGTTCCATTCGATCATCCGTTGTGGGTACTCTACTCATCAGGCACCACAGGCTTACCAAAGGCAATTGTACATGGACAGGGCGGCATTCTACTGGAGCATATGAAACAACTGCGCTTAGACGCAGATCTGAAGCCGGGTGATCGCTTCTTCTGGTTTTCGACAACGGGCTGGATGATGTGGAATCTGCTGATTGGGGGCTTGCTCATTGGAGCGACGGTACTGCTCTACGATGGTAGCCCGGCCTATCCGGATATGGGAACATTATGGAAGTATGCTCAGGATGGTGGTGCAACGCTTTTTGGAACCAGTGCTGGTTATATTGCTTCCTGCATGAAGGCTGGCATTGAGCCTGGTAAGACGTATGATCTGAGCAAGTTGCGTACGATTGGCTCAACGGGATCACCCTTATCACCGGAGGGCTTTCTCTGGGTGTATGAGCATGTGAAGCACGATCTCTGGCTGGCCTCGATCAGTGGCGGCACCGATGTATGCTCGGCATTCGTGGGCGGCTCCATTCTGTTGCCAGTACGTACAGGTGAGCTGCAATGTCGTCTGCTTGGCATCAGTGTAGAAGCGTTTGATGAGCAGGGGCAATTGCTTATTGATGAAGTAGGAGAACTGGTTATTACGCAGCCTATGCCTTCGATGCCGCTTTACTTCTGGAATGATCCCGATGGACAGCGCTACTTTGAAAGCTACTTTAGCATGTATCCGGGTGTGTGGCGGCATGGCGACTGGATCAAGATTACGTCGCGTGGAAGTGCGATCATCTATGGACGGTCGGATTCGACGATCAATCGTATGGGAATTCGTATGGGGAGCAGCGAGATCTATCGCGTTGTCGAAGGCATACCAGAGGTACTTGATAGCTTGATTATAGGGGTAGAGCAACCGGGTGGACGCTATTATATGCCGCTCTTCGTCGTATTGCGCGAAGGGGTAGAGCTGGATGATGTGTTAAAGACAAAGATCAAAAGCACTTTGCGCACCCACATCTCTCCACATCACGTACCGGACGAGATTATCCAGGTTAGCGATGTGCCACGTACGCTCAGCGGCAAGAAACTGGAGGTGCCCATCAAGAAACTTTTCATGGGTGTTCCACTAGAAAAGGCTATCAGTGTGGATGCATTGAGTAATCCGCAGGCGTTACAGTTTTATAGTGAGTTGGCGCAGCAAAAAGGCACAGCAATATCATAGCGCTGGGGCCACATTTACGACCATTGACTCCAACAAATTGAGGGATTCGCCAAAAATGATCCATCAAAAACACAGAAAAACGCGTAAAACGGTAGGGACCCGATTGCATCGCGTCCGGGATTGATCACCCGTGGGCCACAATTCCATGAATGGCGGACGCGATGCAATCGGGTCCCTACCGTTTTACGCGCATTCCAAGCATTCGTGTCGTGCTTGCGTCATTTTTTTCCGAAAAAGTTGGAGTCAATGCGTTTACGCCGCCCATATGTGGCGAGGCGAATCGTTTCATACACACAAGGGCGGCGTAAACGTGGCCCCTACGGAAACCTTGACTTTTACTTTATGTATAGCGCACACTAGAAACAGTTGAGATTAAGAGTAAGGGGGAAATATGAGTTCGAACATTCCCAGACCGGTTATAGAGCTTGTCGAACGTGTGACGGTGCATGTGCCTGATTCGGTGATGCTGATGGCGGATCGGGCGACGCAGTTTCTTTATCGGGTGACCGATGGGCGTGTGGGAGGGCAGCAGTTGCATTATTCCATGCTTGTGCTGCATGCGGTTGGGCGCAAGAGTGGAGAGGCTCGTCCACATGCGTTACTTTATTTTCGTGATGATGAGAACCTGGTTGTGTGTGCGTCGAATAATGGTTCGCCAAAGCTGCCTGGCTGGTATTTGAATATCCAGGCGCAGCCGCGTGTCTGGGTGCAGCATGGACGGATCAAAAGGGAGGTGATTGCAGAAACGGTGACCGACGAGAAAGAGCGAGAACGGCTCTGGCAGAGGTTGTTGCAGGTGCGTCCTAACTTTGCCGAATATCAAAAGTCCACGACGCGTGTATTTCCGATGGTTGTACTGAAGCCACTCCCCGGTGAAGACTTAACAAGTCTAGAAAGAAGATCGCGCATGAGCAAGTATATTTTTGATCCCGTCGTCATTGAAGAGATCAGCAAGAGACATCTTGGTGAGCAACCCCTTGAGCAGATGTTTGCCAATATTGCCGCCGACCTCGCCGAGACGTATCCGGGCGCAATTGACACATCGAAGCCCTGGATTTTCAATAACGCAGGCGGAGTGATGTTGCAGATGAAGTTATATCATGCCTCGTTGACTGAATATATTATGATCTGGGGCACACCGATTGGAAGTGAGGGACATACAGGCCGTCACCTGGCCGAATTCCATGATATCGTGCTGGATGGAGAGGCCTGGTATTATACCGAGGGACAATTGACGCGCGACGTATATACACCTGGAGATTATGTCTTTGTGGGCAAAGGAGAGAGCGCAGGCATGCATTATCCCGATCACGTGTGGATGATTGAGTATGCACGTGGCTCGATGCCTGCGCTCTTCCCATTCGGGCTGGCTGATGGCCTCTTCAGCACGCTAGACTATAAGACATTAGGACAAACACTAATGATTTATTTCTCGTTGCTGATGAAAAGTTTATCGCGTGGGCAAAAGCTTATAGCCGGTACGATGGTGGGATTGTCGCTGATGCTGTTAGCGATGAGGGGTGTGAGTGGGAAACGACGTAGGCGGCGCGGATAATATATGGGATGAGACGGGGCGCGACGGGCTTATAAATCGCGCCCCTACATCATCCATTTATTCGTGATAAAAGAGTAATTAATTGTTCAAAGGAAAATTTATGCCTGTTTCGATGCATCAATCTATTTTAGAAGCATCGAGCCAGTGGCGAATGTGCTGTGCATGGTCATGATAGTGTTCGTAAGAATTGTCTGCAATCACCGCGATAATGGAGGAACCGGGCCAGGGTTTCGTCCAGGCAAAGCGATCTGAACCGTTCAAGTCCTCCTCCGAAAGCTTTTGAGTTAGCAGATCCACCTGTTGGAGAAACTGCTGATGAGCATCATAAAAAAGCTTCTGCACCTGTGTCAGGGAGTGATCTTGATGCTCCCGGTAAATCCGCTCATTTGCTTCCATATCAAGTCGTTCCGATGGTTGTGGAGTCACTCCGCGCAAAAACTCCTCTAGCCAGCGGGTGCAAAGCTGTTCCCAAACGGCAATATGGGCCATGATATCCTTCACGGACCATTCCCCATCACCGGTCGCAGTACATAATTGAGCCTCATTTAGAGGAGCAATAAGTAATTCAAAACGCGCATGTTCCATCTGGATTGTGTTCAGCAAGGTTGCTTTGTCCATTTTTATCCTCCAACAGGCTTTGTGTGAAACATATAAGCTGAAAGATAACTATAATTTATAATTATACCTTCTTTACAGGATGTTATCTGTACTCCCATAATGAGGATCCTGCTTTTTCCTCAGATCATACAAAGGCTGGCCAGTTTTTGCGGCGATGACTGAGAGGACACCGCGCATCTGTTGGTCATATTCTTCAGGTGGCAGCACAGGGATAGCGAAACCCGAACGAAACGATTTGGAGCGCAACCAGGTCCAGCGAACGAGGTTCTGTTCACTTGCAACCTCCAATATTAACGGTTGCCGATCTTTGAAGTATTTAAAATTGGAGGGATTGGCGATCGCGAAGAGGCGTGCCTCGCTCCAGGGAATACTTTGCAGACGAGGAGTTATGCCAGAGACCATGATACCATAATCCGTAAGTGTTACCTGTTCGCGGGCTTTTATATACAGAATAGCGTACAGGGTGCCAACGATAAGCAATGAGGCGAGCGCCCAGACGCCCAGGATAATGAGAAGTATCCCGATATGAACTGGATGGGTTGGAGGAGCACTGTGTGCTTGTTCACCAAAGACGAGACCGATAATAAAAGGTATCACGAGCGACACAAATAGTGTGATAGTTAGAATTAATAATAAGCGCCGATTGGAGCGCATTCTGATGGTCAATGGCAAGGAAACGGCTTGAGCATTGGGCACAGGTTGTTCTGCTGCAAGGAGGCTCTGATCGCCTTGAGCGGCAGCTTGCCTCTTCTGATCAAAACGCTTCCACGTACGCACGACGAAAACATAGAGAATTGCCAGCATTGTCCATAAGATGGGCGGACCAAAAGTATTGAAGAATAAGCCAGACGAAAACTGTCCTTGCGCATTGATTGGACCAACGCCAGTGAAGATTTTCGCGACTGCTACAAACCACAGGAAAGCAGCAGATATCCAATACAGGATGAGTAACCAGGAGAATGTTTTGATACGAGGATCAGTCTTTACGACCCGTTTTTGTTGAGTAAACATGGCCTGTTTCATAATTTCACCTTTATATTCAATAAAGAAATGTTTTTCTGATACACCTTAACATATACTCTGATATATGTATCACGCTTTTCCATAGGCAATAGATGCACATAAAAAATGGTAGGGGTTCTCCATCATGAAAGATGCTTAAGAATGTCTCAATCAAACTCAACGGACGATGCAGGTAAATCTCCAATCGAGGTTTTTTCGATAGTATGGGGTTGGCGATAATAGGGAGAGAGGCGTAGCACCCACCAGCGGGCGATGGGACGCACCAGTGAGACAAGTTGCTTCTGATGGCCGAAGATGCGTGTCAGGTGCTGGACGATATCATCAAAAGAGTAGCGTTGATAATCGAGCAGGCACTGACTTTCTGTGGTATCGAGCCAGTCGGCGAAGTAAGGTTCGGTCGCGAAGGCGTTCTCTGGGAGCATACCGAGGCCCATCATATTCAGCATACGTGCGAGATATTCGTGGTAGGTTACCTGGCATGAGGGGCCACCGCCGATGAGCAGGATTTTGCCCCATATCTCTTTGTTGCGCATACCATTGGCAATGGCTAATCCGGCGTCATAGGTGTGGACGAGTTCGAAGCGAGTTGCGAGAGGAATTTTGTACATAATGGGATGAGGCTTGCGCAGGGCCAGGGGGACGATATCGCAGAAGCGGTAGATGGACCAGTCAAGGCCGGATGCCCGTACCATCTCTTCGCAGGCAATCTTGTGGGTGGAATAGTGATCAATTGCGTGTATTGGATCGGTGACTTTGCGTGGTGGTGGTAAGTGTTGGGTGGTACCGAAGACTTGAAAGGTAGAAACGAAGAGGAATTTGGGAGGTTTTGGCTGGTTACAGGCAGCGGTGAGAAGATTACGTGTACCTTCGACGTTGATTGCGCGTGCAAACTCGGGACGATCTTCACTCATGGGTGGGATGATATAGGCGGTGTGGATAATGACATCCTGGTCTCGGACAGCGGCTGCGTGATCGGCGGGATGGAGGAGGTCGCTACGGAGCAGTTCTATTTTGCCTGCAAATTGCCGTGCGGTGAGGATGTGGGCGTTACGATGCGTCACGAAGCAGCGGACGTGGTGTCCCTGACGGAGAAGTTCGTGAAGGGTACTCATGCCGAGGTTGCCGAAAGCGCCGGTGAGGAGAATTTTCATGTGGGCGGGTGCTCCTTATAGAATGCCTAAAGGATGATTACAGACCTTGCTTGTATAGGCTCTTCCCTAGTGTAACATTACCATTTGCGGAGAGACAATGAATGGAGAGGTGATAGATTTTTAGTAGCAAGGTAACTGGCAATGATTTATTGTTTCAGGTCTACAGTAGAGAAGTGCTTTTTTAGATAGAAAAAGAAGATTTTTGATACAAAAGTAAGACAGAAGCAACTTTTCTAACGTTGTTACGAATAAATAGAAGAGGAGATTCGAGAAAGCGCGAAGGACAAAGGGAACGCCAAATTGTTATCCATAGATAGTCAGTTTATATAAATCCAGAGAACCATCATGAACACAAGACAAGATGGGATAGGCAACACACACCAACTATGCTATACTGCACAGGAATCATGATGGCGCTTATTGCGTCCGCTTTATAGGGCGTTACTTATCGCGCTCACTGAACAAAAACAGTCACAGGATATTATTAAGATTGAGTGAGAGGAATACGAATTATGCGTCGAGGAACACTGCCGCTCCTCTTGTTTATTATCGTACTAGCCCTGGGCGCGGCGTACGTCGTCTTCTGGCCTACAAAAGGGAAGATGGCGAGTCTGCCAATCAATGGAGCATCACAGAGGGCCTTGATCTAAAAGGCGGCATCCAGGTTCTGCTGCTACCAACAGCCGGGCAACATCCAACCGATGCGGATATGCAGGGTGCAATTACCAGATGAGCAGCGCGTCAATGGCGCAGCAGGCGTCAATGACGCCAACGTTCGCCTGCAAAACGTTGGTAACCAGACGGGTATATCCGTACAATTGCCAGGTGCCAACAGTGGTAACCAGGAAGTTGATCATTGCTTCGTTGAAGGAGCAAGGCGTTCTCGAAATATGGAATACAGGTTCGACCAGCGAACCACAGGGCACAAAGTTTGATCCCACCCAGTACAAACCGACTATTCCAGATGGGAAACCGCTCTTCACTGGAAAAGACCTCGATTTTAGTCAGTTGGGTGTCAGTCAAGATCAGCAAACGGGACAATACCAGGTCGCCTTTGCAATGAAAGGTGCAGCCTTTGGTAAATTGAGCACCTATACAGCGGCTAACGTCGGCAATTATATGACCATCACATTGGATAGGCAGGTCATTTCATCACCAGTCATCAACGGCCACTCCCTGGCAGTGGACATATCACAGGGAACTTCACCCTGCAATCGGCGAGCCTCAAAAAAATTTTGCAATCGGGCGCATTGCCTGTGCCGATGCATG
>CAVUVQ010000029.1:0-10384 GCA_963744875.1 uncultured Chloroflexia bacterium
TGGTGTTGAGGACTTTGGGGGGGAAAGAGGCAATCAACGTAAATGTGAACAGGCTATAGGGGTAATAAGAGTAGGACTTTTCTTGCATGCATTCTACTGAAGATACCCCTATTAGCCAACTTTCATATATCGACAAAGAAAATTGGAAAGAAAGCAAATTTTTTAGCTAATTGAAACTGGATCGTACACTTGTACCTCACCCATCACCATAGTGACACCACCCGTTGCAAAATTTTGTGTATCACCAGCCGCTTCCTGGCCTTCTGGTGATTGCAATGCAGCTTGTAGCGCTTCCATATTTTCAAAATAGAGTTCCGCAATTAAGTAGTAAGGTGAGTGCTCCTGGGAATTGACCGCAACTGGTTTGTTGGCAGTATACCCTTTAAGCCCTGGGATTTTTGTTGCCAGAGGACCGTGTGTTTGCTGGTAGTAGCGATCAAAAGCTGCTGTGTCTTGAGGGTGACCATAGAGGGCTGTTAGTTGAAGCATATACATCTCCTTACCACAACATTGCGTTTCATTACTAACTAACACGTTTTCAGTAGACTGTCCCCATGGTAACAGTCTACACATTTCAGCCGTTTGGATGATCGGTCCCACCCAACCAGAAATAATGTCCCTGCTCTGACCGGCCCCAGTGTGAATTGCCATTCACATTTTCGCCATGCACGACCTCAACGAAATTGAGTTCGGTGCCGGGCGGATAGGTGGCAATCAGGGCCGAAGTTGCTGGTGGCCGAGGCGCGAATGTTCAGGCCAGCAGCAGATGTTACTTTACATGTTTTGGGGGCCAGGAAGGGGATATAGAGGACCTCTCCAACACGGATAAGGTTGGGATCGCCACCAATCACCTGAGCATTCGCATTGTAGATTTTTTGCCATTCGTTGGCATCACCATAAGCTCGTTGCGCGATGGAGAAAAGCGTATCTCCCTGCTGGACGGTATAGTCTGAACCAGGTGTAACTTGAGCCATTTGAGTCTCCTTGTCTGTTTTTGAATGTTAGCAAGCCACAGCTTCATAGGTACATTCAAAGATATCTCGATCGGTAATCCAGACGTTTTCACCGGATTTCACGAGATAGTCTCCTCTTTTCCCACTCAAAATGTCACCGTTCATTATTTCTACAACAAATGCTTCGAATACCTGGCATGCAAGGCGAACCTCATTTGTATAATAGAGGGCAAAGCCTTCTTTATCAGGCTCAGAGATTCTTGCATAGGTTTCCTGAAAGTAATGGCGTGCAACCGACCATTCCTCATTCTTCACACCACGCAAGAGATAATCGCCGGGCGCAAAAGCGACAGCACCTTCGAGCGTTTTTATTATACCATTTCTTTCACGATAATCTTCGTTTGTTAAAACACGCGCCTTAAACGAGGCTGTTTTACGAAATGGACGAAAGGTAGTCATGATAATTCTCTCTTTTATCTATAATATTCAATCTGCCATAGGTCGACAAGGGATAGCGTTGTGAAAATTTATCATATTCAATTTTCTCGTCAAACGTAGCTATTATAGTATATAGACGAGGGAAGTTCCATCTCGCCAAACTTCAATGATATACTATCTTCATACAGACAAGCCTCATCCCAGGAAGGGTTCCCATCCTTACGGAGGGAAACGGTCGGAAAATGGGTAGGGATGAACGATATTGGGGATTGCGATAGAAAGGCGGGATGTTTCCTATGATCACTCCTATCGATGAAGGTCAACCACTGTGGGAACCCTCGGCGGAGATGAAACAACAGGCCAACGTAACTCATTATATGCAATGGGTGGAAGACACACGGCAATTACATTTTGCGTCACGCGAAGATCTGTGGAAATGGTCCGTGACAAACATTGAGGATTTCTGGGCTTCGCTCTGGGAGTATTTTCATGTGCAGTCCTCTAAGCCCTACAATAGAGTACTGACTGCAAGAAAAATGCCGGGTGCAGAGTGGTTCCCTGGTGCGGAACTCAATTATGCGGAACACGTCTTTCGCAATGCAACGGTAGAGCATCCTGCTTTACTCTTCCGCTCCGAACGACATGAACTGGTTACCATCTCATGGGATGAGTTGCGCCAAAAAGTAAGTGCAATCGCGCAAGCACTACGTAAATGGGGCGTGCAGCGCGGCGATCGTGTCGTAGCGTACATGCCCAACATTCCTGAGACGGTAATTGCGTTCCTGGCATGTGCAAGTCTGGGCGCGACCTGGTCCAGTTGCTCACCCGATTTTGGTACGCAGAGCGTGATTGATCGCTTCCAACAGATTGAACCTACAGTGCTCTTTGCCGTCGATGGCTACCAATATAATGGACGCATATTTGACCGCTTACCCATCCTCGCTGATCTGCAAAAGGCCTTGCCCACGCTGCAAAAAACGGTGCTCGTACCCTATATCTCCAGTTCGATAGAGGCAATGTATCCTGATGTGGTACTCTGGTCTTCTCTTCTCGCTGAGCAAGAGGCCGAGCTTACCTTCGAGCAGGTTCCGTTCGATCATCCATTGTGGGTACTCTACTCATCGGGCACCACAGGCTTACCAAAGGCAATTGTACAGGGGCAAGGTGGCATTCTGCTGGAGCATATGAAACAACTACGCTTAGACGCAGATCTGAAGCCGGGTGATCGCTTCTTCTGGTTTTCGACAACGGGCTGGATGATGTGGAATCTGCTGATTGGGGGCTTGCTCATTGGAGCGACGGTACTGCTCTACGATGGTAGCCCGGCCTATCCGGATATGGGAACATTATGGAAGTATGCTCAGGATAGTGGTGCTACGCTTTTTGGAACCAGTGCTGGTTATATCGCCTCCTGCATGAAGGCTGGCATTGAGCCTGGTAAGACGTATGATCTGAGCAAGTTGCGTACGATTGGCTCAACGGGATCGCCCTTATCACCGGAGGGCTTTCTCTGGGTGTATGAGCATGTGAAGCACGATCTCTGGCTGGCCTCGATCAGCGGCGGCACCGATGTCTGCTCGGCATTCGTGGGCGGCTCCATTCTGCTGCCAGTACGTACAGGTGAGCTGCAATGTCGTCTGCTTGGCATCAGTGTAGAAGCGTTTGATGAGCAAGGGCAATTGCTTATTGATGAAGTAGGAGAACTGGTTATCACGCAGCCCATGCCTTCGATGCCGCTTTACTTCTGGAATGATCCCGATGGACAGCGCTACTTTGAAAGCTACTTTAGCATGTATCCGGGTGTGTGGCGGCATGGCGACTGGATCAAGATTACGCCACGTGGAAGTGCGATCATCTATGGACGGTCGGATTCAACGATCAATCGTATGGGAATTCGTATGGGGAGCAGCGAGATCTATCGCGTTGTCGAAGGCATACCAGAGGTACTTGATAGCTTGATTATTGGGGTAGAGCAACCGGGTGGACGCTATTATATGCCGCTCTTCGTCGTATTGCGCGAAGGGGTAGAGCTGGATGATGTGTTAAAGACAAAGATCAAAAGCACTTTGCGCACCCACATCTCTCCACATCACGTACCGGACGAGATTATCCAGGTTAGCGATGTGCCACGTACGCTCAGCGGCAAGAAACTGGAGGTGCCCATCAAGAAACTTTTCATGGGTGTTCCACTAGAAAAGGCTATCAGTGTGGATGCATTGAGTAATCCGCAAGCGTTGCAGTTTTATAGTGAGTTGGCGCGGCAAAAAGGCACAGCAATATCATAGATGTAGGGGCGCGATTATGCTCTTTAAAAATTAAATGTGGATATCGATAGAATGGACCGATCACGGTAGGGAAGCCATTTATAATTCCGGGGCGACGGAACGATGGCGCAGGTCGCCCCGGAATTATAAATGGCTTCCCTACCGTGATCGATGTTTGGCCTATAACCAGGGTATCCGCATCAATTTTTTAAATTGCATTATCGCGCCCCTACGCCTGGGCGGCGTAGGCTTGACTTTTGCTTTCTATATGACGCACACTAGAAACAGTTGAGATTAAGGATAAGGGGGAAATATGAGTTCGAACATTCCCAGGCCAGTTATAGAGCTTGTTGAACGTGTAACGGTGCATGTGCCTGATTCGGTGATGCTGATGGCGGACCGAGCGACGCAGTTTCTTTATCGGGTGACCGATGGACGTGTGGGAGGGCAACAATTACATTATTCTATGCTTGTACTGCATGCGGTTGGGCGCAAGAGTGGAGAGGCTCGTCCACATGCGTTACTCTATTTTCGTGACGGTGAGAACCTGGTTGTGTGTGCGTCGAATAATGGTTCGCCAAAGCTGCCCGGCTGGTATCTGAATATCCAGGCGCAGCCGCGTGTCTGGGTGCAGCATGGACGGATCAAAAGGGAGGTGATTGCAGAAACGGTGACCGACGAGAAAGAGCGAGAACGGCTCTGGCAGAGGTTGTTGCAGGTGCGTCCGAACTTTGCCGAATATCAAAAGTCCACGACGCGTGTATTTCCGATGGTTGTACTGAAGCCACTTCCCGGTGAAGACTTAACAAGTCTAGAAAGAAGATCGCGCATGAGCAAGTATATTTTTGATCCCGTCGTCATTGAAGAGATCAGCAAGAGACATCTTGGTGAGCAACCCCTTGAGCAGATGTTTGCCAATATTGCCGCCGATCTCGCCGAGACGTATCCGGGCGCAATTGACACATCGAAGCCCTGGATTTTCAATAACGCAGGTGGAGTGATGTTGCAGATGAAGTTATATCATGCCTCGTTGACTGAATATATTATGATCTGGGGCACACCGATTGGAAGTGAGGGACATACAGGCCGTCACCTGGCCGAATTCCATGATATCGTGCTCGATGGAGAGGCCTGGTATTATACCGAGGGACAATTGACGCGCGACGTATATACACCTGGAGATTATGTCTTTGTGGGCAAAGGAGAGAGCGCAGGCATGCATTATCCCGATCACGTGTGGATGATTGAGTATGCACGCGGCTCGATGCCTGCGCTATTCCCATTCGGGTTGGCCGATGGCCTCTTCAGCACGCTAGACTATAAGACATTAGGACAAACACTAATGATTTATTTCTCGTTGCTCATGAAAAGTTTATCGCGTGGGCAAAAGCTTATAGCGGGTACGATGGTGGGATTGTCGCTGATGCTGTTAGCGATGAGGGGTGTGAGTGGGAAACGACGTGGGCGGCGCGGATAATATATAGGATGAGATGGTAGGAGCGCGGCGTGAGCGGCGTGGTTGACGTGAGTGGCAAGGCGGGCTTATAAATCGCGCTCCTACATCATCCATTTATTCGTGATAAAAGAGTAACTAATTGTTCAAAGGAAAATTTATGCCTGTTTCGATGCATCAATCTATTTTAGAAGCATCGAGCCAGTGGTGAATGTGCTGTGCATGGTCATGATAGTGTTCGTAAGAATTGTCTGCAATCACCGCGATAATGGAGGAACCGGGCCAGGGTTTCGTCCAGGCAAAGCGATCTGAACCGTTCAAGTCCTCCTCCGAAAGCTTTTGAGTTAGCAGATCCACCTGTTGGAGAAACTGCTGATGAGCATCATAAAAAAGCTTCTGCACCTGTGTCAGGGAGTGATCTTGATGCTCCCGGTAAATCCGCTCATTTGATTCCATATCAAGTCGTTCCGATGGTTGTGGAGTCACTCCGCGCAAAAACTCCTCAAGCCAGCAGAGTACAAAGATGTTCCCAAACGGCAATATGGGCCATGATATCCTTCACGGACCATTCCCCATCACCAGTCGCAGTACATAATTGAGCCTCATTTAAAGGAGCAATAAGTAATTCAAAACGCGCATGTTCCGTCTGGATTGTGTTCAGCAAGGTTGCTTTGTCCATTTTTATCCTCCAACAGGCTTTGCGTGAAACATATAAGCTGAAAGATAACTGTAATTATACCTTCTTTACAGGATGTTATCTGTACTCCCATAATGAGGATCCTGCTTTTTCCTCAGATCATACAAAGGCTGGCCAGTTTTTGCGGCGATGACTGAGAGGACACCGCGCATCTGTTGGTCATATTCTTCAGGTGGCAGCACAGGGATAGCGAAACCCGAACGAAACGATTTGGAGCGCAACCAGGTCCAGCGAACGAGGTTCTGTTCACTTGCAACCTCCAATATTAACGGTTGCCGATCTTTGAAGTATTTAAAATTGGAGGGATTGGTGATCGCGAAGAGGCGTGCCTCGCTCCAGGGAATACTTTGCAAACGAGGAGTTATGCCAGAGACCATGATACCATAATCCGTAAGTGTTACCTGTTCGCGGGCTTTTATATACAGAATAGCGTACAGGGTGCCAACGATAAGCAATGAGGCGAGCGCCCAGACGCCCAGGATAATGAGAAGTATCCCGATATGAACTGGATGGGTTGGAGGAGCAGTGTGTGCTTGTTCACCAAAGACGAGACCGATAATAAAAGGTATCACAAGCGACACAAATAGTGTGATAGTTAGAATTAATAATAAGCGCCGATTGGAGCGCATTCTGATGGTCAATGGCAAGGAAACGGCCTGAGCATCGGGCACAGGTTGTTCTGTTGCAAGGAGGCTCTGATCGCCTTGAGCGGCGGCCTGTCTCTTCTGGTCAAAACGCTTCCAGGTACGCACGACGAAAACATAGAGAATTGCCAGCATCGTCCATACAATGGGCGGACCAAAGGTGTTGAAGAATAAGCCAGGCAAAAATTGTCCTTGCGCATTGATCGGACCAACGCTGGTGAGGATTCGCGTAATTGCAATCAACCATTGAAACGCAGCGAATATCCAATACATGATAAGCAACCACCAGAATGTTTTGATACGAGGATCAGTCTTTACGACCCGTTTTTGTTGAGTAAACATGGCCTGTTTCATAATTTCACCTTCTATATTCAATAAAGAAATGTTTTTCTGATACACCTTAACATATACTCTGATATATGTATCACGCTTTTCCATAGGCGATAGATGCACGTAAAAAATGGCCTGAACGGAATATTATCAAGCCTATTTTATGGATATCGGGCAAGGATTCTTAAAATGCTTCAATCAAACTCAACGGACGATGCAGGTAAATCTCCAATCGAGGTTTTTTCGATAGTGTGGGGTTGGCGATAATAGGGAGAGAGGCGTAGCACCCACCAGCGGGCGATGGGGCGCACCAGTGAGACAAGTTGCTTCTGATGGCCGAAGATGCGTGTCAGGTGCTGGACGATATCATCAAAAGAGTAGCGTTGATAGTCGAGCAGGCGCTGACTTTCTGTGGTATCGAGCCAGTCGGCGAAGTAAGGTTCGGTCGCGAAGGCGTTCTCCGGGAGCATACCAAGGCCCATCATATTCAGCATACGTGCGAGATATTCGTGGTAGGTTACCTGGCATGAGGGGCCGCCGCCGATGAGCAGGATTTTGCCCCATATCTGCTCGTTGCGCATACCGTTGGCGATGGCTAATCCAGCGTCATAGGTGTGGACGAGTTCGAAGCGAGTTGCGAGAGGAATTTTGTACATAATGGGATGAGGCTTGCGTAGGGCCAGGGGGACGATATCACAGAAGCGGTAGATGGACCAGTCAAGGCCGGATGCCCGTACCATCTCTTCGCAGGCAATCTTGTGGGTAGAATAGTGATCAATGGCGTGCATTGGATCGGTGACTTTGCGTGGTGGTGGTAAGTGTTGGGTGGTGCCGAAGACTTGAAAGGTAGAGACGAAGAGGAATTTGGGAGGTTTTGGCTGGTTACAGGCAGCGGTGAGAAGATTGCGTGTACCTTCGACGTTGATTGCGCGTGCAAACTCGGGACGATCTTCACTCATGGGTGGGATGATATAGGCGGTGTGGATAATGACATCCTGGTCTCGGACAGCGGCTGCGTGATCGGCGGGATGGAGAAGGTCGCTACGGAACAGTTCTATTTTGCCTGCAAATTGCCGTGCGGTGAGGATGTGGGCGTTACGACGCGTTACGAAGCAGCGAACGTGGTGTCCCTGGCGGAGAAGTTCGTGAAGGGTGCTCATGCCGAGGTTGCCGAAAGCGCCGGTGAGGAGAATTTTCATGTGGGCGGGTGCTCCTTTGTGTAAGTGTGAAGAGGGGATCAAATAGTTTGTGCAGTAAACCAGGCAATCCTCAACAACACTATCCGATACTTTTTCTTTGGATAATAAGATCAAATACAAAATAACAAAGTGTATTTCTCGGCAATTCCATTGATTACATATAGGACTTACAATTATACAACGTATTATACATTTATATAAGCGCATAAATATTTCCATTCTCTTACGCACGCCATTTCACTACATGGCAAACCTCCTTTGATGGATGCCCACATCGAGTGAAAGCTTGAAACAGTTTCAAGCTCGTATCATGTACAATTTGCCATCCAGTGCATTTTCTTTTCTAGTTAGTAATATTCCTTCGAATTTGTCTTTTTCTATACTTAATGTTTTAGAATAAATCCTTCTAAAGTAAGGCAAGAGCTAGCTTAAACCTACTCTTCAGGCTACCTTATACGAAAATAATCTAAATATCAATATATTTCATTAGACGAAAGTTTCAAATATATTTTATATACTTAAGTTGATATACGATATAATTTTTATCATACAAATTTCTAATATTATTTCAATAAATTAGCATTTTTATGAACAAAGTCTACTTCTATTGACTTTTTATTTTATTTGCTATATTATATAGGTGCAAAGTAAATATGACTTTGCATGTATCTTGTAGAATAGCACCTATAAGCTTTAGGAAGGATCTATAATGAAAAAGGTGGTTTTCACCCTTGCACTAGCTCTTCTTTTATCGTTGTTTTTAGCAACATCAAGTGCAAAAGTATCGTATGCAGCAGAACGCAATGTCAACAGGGTCACAGTAAGCACAGTTCAAAATACGGTACATCCAAATGCTACAGTTTACTGTTGGTTACCTCACCAGATAGAAGTTTATAATAATACAGGAGAATTATGCTTTTACGAAGGTGTATTTGGTGGCACTGAAAATGTCAATATCTATAATGTCACTAAAGTTATAAGAACTACAGGTTATGACATCGGCTTCTCATGTACTAACGCATCATATCTCTTAGCAGGAGATAATACTGGTCGAGAGCACCAATGGACAGGTTCCTGTCACATGACTGGCCTGGGAGTAAACGAGTAGAGATCTTGAAGATACGGAAAGGCTTCATACAAATTAACGATATTCTTGTTAGCAAATAAGTAAATTTTGCAAATGAGGTCTTCCGTACTTTTAAAGTAGAGCTAGTGATCAGCTCAGTTAGATTTTTAAAGTAGATATAGTGGTTTTTGGTACCACTGTGATCTCTAAAGTAAATTCAAATTGGGCTGACCACTAAGCAAGAGAGTAAAAAGAACTCAGAAGACAAGGTTCAATTCACGCTCAGATCAATGTCCCACTTTGAACAAATGAATGCTCATTCAAGTATCAGATACGATAACAATTAATAAGTATCGAAAATACCATTAACTCGTCGTTACTTCAAACTAAATAAATTTAATGTGTCCCCGAATGGTTCTTCATCATTATAGACGGCAGAAAAGTAACTTTTTCCTCCCTGATACGAATAAATAGAAGAAAAGATTCGGAGAGCACAAGAAAAGATGAGGGATGCAGCTATAGAAGTGCGATGTGGTGAAATGACAACGGTAGTCAGTTTATGATCAATCCAGAGAGCCATCGTGAACACAAGAGCGGATGGGATAGGCAACACACAGCAACTATGCTATACTGCACAGGAACCATGATGACGCTTATTGCGTCCACTTTATAGGGCGTTACTTATCGCGCTCACCGAACGAAACAGTCATAGGATATTCTTAAGATTGAGTGAGAGGAATACGAATTATGCGTCGAGGAACACTGCCGCTCCTCTTGTTTATTATTGTATTAGCCGTGGGCGCGGCATACGTCGTCTTCTGGCCTAATGCAGGGGTAAATGGAAAATTGCCCAATCCCTGGAGCATCACAGAGGGCCTTGATCTAAAGGGTGGCATCCAGGTTCTACTATTACCAAGCAATCCCAAGGAACAACCTACAAACGACGAGATGCAAGGTGTGCTTCAACAGATTGCGGGACGTGTCAGTAATGCGGCCGGTGTCAACGAACCTAGTGTTCGGCTGCAAAGTGTTGGTAATCAAACAGGTGTTTCTGTAGAATTGCCAGGTGCCAACAGCGGGAACCAGGATCAGATCGTTAAATCGTTGGAACAACAAGGCGTCCTCGAAATATGGAATACCGGTTCGACCAGCGTACCGCAAGGCACAACATTTGACCCTACTCAGTACAAATCAACTATTCCTGATGGGAAACCGCTCTTCACCGGAAAAGATCTTGATCCCGGCCAGCTAGGTGTCAGCCAGGATCAGCAAACAGGGCAATATGTCGTCAACTTTGCTATGAAAGGTGCGGCCTTTGGTAAGTTGAGCACGTATACGGC
>CAVUVQ010000030.1:0-92883 GCA_963744875.1 uncultured Chloroflexia bacterium
CCCGTCGGTTCCGTTTATACAAAAATACCGCTAAATACATGTAGTACTCCTTTAAAATCAGGCAAAATTGCCTGATTTTTCTTTTTATTGCCTGTTTTGCGTCTCATTCACCCGCACGCGGAACCGACCCTTACACTCAGATCAGTTCCGTATACTCACCTTCTCACCAGCGATGTCGCCTCAGAGAGCCACGTCGTTGCTCCCAGCACGATGGCCATCATCTGGATCGGGTGATCAAAGGGCTTCGGAGCGAAGTGCACCGAGAAGCAGGGGTTTTTGATCGGTCTGTATCTGGCATGGTGTTCAGAGGCACTAAAACCGCAGAGTCGAAGATCATCCTCTCTCTCGTTCCCGCTGGCTATACGTCGGCATTCAAGAAAGGGTTGCGAGAAAAATACTCCTTCCATTGAATCATTCAGAAATGATACGACCCAATTCTGCATTCCTCGACAGTATCGATCTCGCAATCTATGACATAATAATGAGATTCTTCTTGCGTTCTGAGGCTCTACGAAAACGAGGCAGGCTCAGGTTTTGATTTCACTACCAATACCACTTAAAGTGTGGAAGAGAGCATGAAAAGACTGCGTGCTGCCATGGCCTGCTCTGGCGACATTGTTTGCCCCTCAGTCCATGCGGTAGCGAATGACTGTTCGTCCAACTGCTCATGGAGCGTGGTAAGCATGTGGTCACGTACCAACTGCTCGAGTGGCGATATCGATACACCAACGGCCTCGCGCAAAACGGCAGCGGCACTTAAAAGATGTACAGTCCAGATCGCCTCACCCTGTACCATAGCAAAATTTGCCAGTCCCTCCAGGCAAAAGGCAATCATCCATCTATCACCCAACCGCATCATAATCGCCAGGCCTTCCTCAAAGTATGCATACGCCTGTGTGAAGTCGCCTGCCTGAAAAGTGATATGCCCTAAGGCGCTCAATGCATGCGCGATGCCATGCTGATTTCCGAGCATTCTACAGATTGCCAGACTCTCTTCCTCTAGAACGCATGCTGCCTGCGCATCGCCCTGAAGGAGCGAGATCCATCCCAGGAGATTGAGCGAGCTGACGATGCCATACTGATCATCCAGTTCTCGTAAAAGTGCCAGACATTCTTCGATCATCGTACGCGCTGTGTAAGTATCTCCTTGAAAGAAGATCATCGAGGCGAAATAATAGAGCGTTTCGCTCAGAGTTTCCTTACACCCTTCTCTTCGAGAGATTGCCAAGCTCTCCTCATAGTATGTGCGTGCTGTAACATACTCGCCTCTCATCTGAGCCGCAGCTCCTAATCTACACAGTGAACGTGCAATCCCCAATAGATTCCCCAGTTCCCGAAAGAGCATCAGGTTTTCTTCGCAGGACATTACCACATAGGACAAGTCACCTTGAAGGCCAGCCAGGATCGCTGTCGTATTCCTTGCATCGCCTCTGATGGAGAGCGACACATCCTGGCTATACTGCAATGCGCGTTCAAGGAGATCACGTCCTTCCTGCACGTACCCGCGTATGATCCAGAACCGCTCCAACGCTTTTCCCAACCGTAGGGCCAGATCCGTTCCCGTGCTCATCCCACGCTCTCCATGAGCTATGAGGAAGCAAAGTGCCTCGTGCAGGTTATCATGCTCTCTCTCCAGCCGCTCCAGCCAGGGAAGGAGTTGTGACCCTTTCAATGCCAGTTCAGCCTCTTCTGCCAGTGCCAGATAGTATCTGGCGTGAGCCCACTGCATCTGCTCCAGTTTCCCATCAAGGGAGAGGCGTTCCAGGCCATACTCGCGGATTGTTCTCAGCAAGAGCAAACGGGGTTCTTCCCCTTCTTGAACGGTACGCAAGAGCATACTTTTATCGAGGAGAGAAGTAACCGTTTCTAAAACCCGCTCCTTCTCTTGCTGGCCCTCAAGCATGACCCAGATGGCTTCGAGAGACTGAAGCGTACAGCCACCAACGAAGATGGAGAGCGAGCAAAAGAGTCGCTGCTCAATAGGGTTCAATAGGTGATAGCTCCACTCAAGTGTGTTCCGCAGCGTTTGTTGCCGTACCGGTGCATCCCGCACGCCATTGGTCAAGATCTGAAGCCGGTTATCGAGCCGTCGTAACAGCATTTGCGGCGAGAGTAATTTCAGGTGAGGGACCGCCAATTCAATCGCCAACGGCAACCCATCCAGGTGAGTACAAATTTCAACAATGACACGAGCGTTGGTCTCATTCATAGTAAAATGCGGCAGCACCGCTTCAGCTCGTTGAAGAAAAAGTACAATTGCCGGATACTGCGAAAGTTGCTCCTTCTCTGAAAACGGTGTGAGGTCCGGGAGCGGGAGCGGAGGGACGAGAAATTCGTATTCACCAGAGACCCGTAGAATGCTGCGACTCGTGACCAGGAGCTTAAGGTGGGGACAACAAGCAAGAAGATCAGGAAGGATTGAAGCGGCCTCTACCACCTGTTCAAAGTTATCAAGTAGCAGGAGCAGATGTTTCTCCTTGAGAAAGGCTTTCAAGAGATTAAACATATTTTGGCTTCCAATCTCTTGGAGCCCAAGTTTGTGGGCAATCGTCGGCACCACCTGATCCAGGGCACTCGTTTCCATAAGAGAGAGAAAGCGCATTCCATCGGCAAAGTCATTGGTCAGGTGCGTGAGAGCCTGCATCCCAAGACGTGTTTTTCCGACCCCACCAGTACCAGTAAGAGTGAGCAAGCGTACCTCAGGTCGTCTGAGCAACTCGCACACCGTAGTGATCTCTTGCTCGCGCCCAACAAACGATGTCAACTGAGCAGGAAGAAAGAACTGGTCTTCAGATGTGGCATTCCCTTGAAAAGAAAAAATAGATGAGGATCGCGGAGTGACGGATGGTTGCTCACTCGGCTCCGAGGCTGCTCGTTCGAGAGCCTGCTCATTTATCTCGTCTGGCTTTTTTAGGATGAGTCCCAGTTCCTCGGCATTCTTCCCAAAGGTTTCACAGAGAGCCTGGCGATAACGAGGACTCGGGGAAATTGCTCCCCGTTCCCAACGAGCTATTGTACGAGGATCAGGACAATTAATCAGGGTAGCTACATATTCAAGCGTCCAGCCACGTCGCTCCCGTTCATATTTGAGTTGTGGCCTTGAAATAACTTTTTTCTCGGTCCCGTTTTTTCTTTCCACTTCATACATCCTTGTTAGTTATTACCATAATATATTCTTTTGGAGAGCAAATAGATGTGTATTTTTTCACAAAAGTGTTTTATCTCAGAGGATATTCTACCAGATTCAACGCTGGAATGCCCCAAATTAGCCCATCTGTTGCTCTGCATCCGCCCCAAATTTGCCCATTGGATACACTTCCCTAAATAGCTCACATACTTTAGAATTTGTAGCAAATAAGCAAGGAATATTTTTCAGGCCATAAGAGTTTGAAGCAATAATTTTCCTTATCTCTATGACTTCGAGAAAAAATATGATATCACCAGAAAAAAAGCATTTAATCTATCGATCACAGGCGCTGGAGCAGTATATGCAAAGCCAGCAAAAGACTGTTCTTCTACGCCTGCTTGCTCCTCGGGCAATACTTTTTATGTGGATATTACTTGTGCTCTTTATAACAGTCTGGGGAATGATATGGGAGAATTCTACACCTATCTATGCTATGGGCACAGGCGTCCTGCAAGAAGAAAACCTATCAAACACTTTAAACCAGCAAAGGATGATAGCCATAGTATTCGTGCCCGTCCATCCATCACTGGTGCTTCATTCTGGCCTATCAACACAACTTCAGATAGGTATGGGGACCCAAGAAGTCATGTTCATAGGCCAGATTGAGCGCATTTTACCAGGTGTTGCCAGTCCCCAGAATCTTGCGGAAAAGTTATGCACTCAGTGGAATAGAGGCTCTGCTCGTTACTCAGCCTTCCATTGTAGTAATAGTGCACGTTACCTCTCCTGCGCCGATTGCTTCTAAGTATGCAGGCAGTACTGTAAAAGCACAGATACAGACGGAAGAGCAGCCTCTACTCTCTATGTTGTTCGGAATGCCAGGCCAATGAGAAAGACACAAACAATGGAACCAGAAGTACACAGTACTGCAATGACACCTATTGATAGACGCATACGTAGAGTACTGCTAGCAAGCCTGGATGTAGCAGAGCAACCAACGTTCCCCCAATTGGAACGCGTCATCGCTCAGAGAGAGCACAATGTACGGATGGACACTGGACAACTACCTCTCCTGTCCATCGCCAACGAAAAGCTTTCTCCTCGTCAGCCTGAACACACAGTTTCTTACCAGACGACCACCTTACGACGTTGGCGACGAAAAATGCCAGTTTTGACTCAAATGAGCGCTGTGGAATGTGGGGCTGCCTGCCTGGCGATGATTCTCAGCTACTATGGACGCAATACCTCTGTTTCGGAGGCACGTGAACATTGCAATCCTGGGCGTGATGGTTTGTCCGCTCTCACACTTGTGCATGCTGCTAAGAGCTATGGCCTACAAGTTCGCGCCGTAACTCTGCATGAAAATGAGGATTTTCGTCTTGTACATCTCCCGGCCATTATCCATTGGCAGTTCAACCACTTCCTGATTGTTGAGGGCTGGACGCCGCTCCATGTGGATCTTGTTGATCCTGCACGAGGCCGCCGCCGTATCACCCAGGAAGAGTTCGATAAAGACTTTACGGGTATCGTCATCATGCTTGAGCCTGGTGATGGCTTTACACGCCATCACACCCCTCCACAGGTTAATCTGGGCACATACGTAAAGAGTTACATGAGACAGGCTCCGTTAACATTCGGGCAGATTATTGGCGCTTCACTTCTGCTCCAGATCCTTGGGCTTGGTATGCCTTTGTTGACAGAAATAGTGGTGGATCAGATCATCCCTTTTCAGATGAATTCGGCTATGAATATTCTGGGGGCGGGTCTACTCATGCTGGCTCTCACTCAATTGGTCACAACATTTCTGCGTGCATCACTATTGGTCTACTTACAGGCACGTGTTGACACCCAGATGATGCTTGGTTTCTTTGAACACATGCTCTCTCTTCCCTTACGCTTCTTTCAACAACGTTCGAGCGGGGATATTCTCGCACGTCTGAATAGCAATAGTATCATTCGCGATACACTCAGCAATCAGCTTATATCGACGCTGCTAGATGGAGGTATGGTAATTGTCTATCTGATCATTCTTCTCTGGCAGGCACCTATCTTTGCCATCCTGGTCCTGGGCATCGGCGGACTGCAAATTATTCTGTTACTTTGCACAAAGCGGCCTCTGCATAACCTCTCACGACAGGTGTTGGAAAGCCAGGGAGTAGCCCAGGGGTATGTCGCCGAGGCACTTACGGGCATCATAACGCTCAAAGCTGCTGGAGCTGAAAAACGAGCGCTGCAGCACTGGTCTAACCTGTTCTTTGAGCAATTAAACGTCTTGGTACGCCGTAACTATCTCTCATCAGGACTTGACGCAGCGATGAGTATGTTGCATACATTCTCGCCTCTCTCTCTTCTCTGGATAGGTGCAACGTTGGTCATACATGGTCAGATGCAGGTCGGCACCATGCTGGCACTGAATGCTCTGGCCTTAGCTTTCCTCACGCCACTTACGTCGCTGATGAGCACGGGGCGGCAATTACAACTGGTCCATTCTCATCTGGAACGTATTGCCGATGTCATCGAAGCTCAACCTGAACAGCAAGTAGAAAACGCTCAACAGGCTTCCAGGCTAACAGGTAACATTGCTCTCCATAATGTCAGCTTCCGCTACAACGAACATGCACCGGAGATCCTGCGCAACATTAATGCGTCTATCCGAGCAGGACAAAAAATCGCAATAGTGGGACGCACTGGCTCGGGCAAAAGTACGCTGGGCACGTTACTGCTCGGGCTTTACCTACCCACGCAAGGCGAAATCTTCTACGATGGCGTCTCCCTGCATCAGTTGGATTACCAGACTGTACGTGCACAATTCGGTGCCGTGATGCAAGAGGCTACCATCTTCAGTGGTTCGATTCGCCATAACATCGCCTTCAACGATCCCACCATGACCCTGGAACGCGTCATTCAGGCGGCCCAGATGGCGGCACTACACGATGATATTCTCAATATGCCAATGGGATATGAAACCTTTGTCTCGGAAAGAGGGTCCGCCCTCTCTGGTGGGCAACGCCAGCGCCTGGCCCTGGCTCGTGCGCTGGCTCACAATCCGGTTATTCTTTTGCTTGATGAAGCGACCAGTGCTCTGGACGTTATGACCGAACAGATCATTGAGCAGAACCTGCGTGCCCTATCCTGTACCCAGATCATCATCGCGCATCGCCTGAGCACTATTCGCAACGCAGATATCATTCTGGTACTCGATCAAGGGAGCATTACTGAAAGCGGCACTCACAAGGAATTACTGCTCCGCAAAGGCTACTATGCCAGGCTCATTCACAGTCAACTCGCCAGTGGAGAGGTAAGAATGGAATGAGTGTGCTTTTAGGAGACTGGCATCTGACTTAGCAAGTACCGCCTGCATAAGAAAATCTTTTCTGCTGATGTCATAAAGCAGAGCGATGAAGCTTCACGCCTTGAAAGTGTTTTATTTGACGCAAAGCGACAGAGGATATCCTTTATGCACCGTTACTATAAATCTGGTAGTTGTACCTATGTGTACAACTATTTATTAACCATCGTAAAAATAAAGGAGATTAACATGAGTATTAAAGACATCATCCGCGCCTGGAAAGACAGTAGCTTTCGCGCTAGCTTGAGCGACGAACAACGCGCTCTCCTGCCCACCAATCCAATCGGGGAGGTACTCAGCGAAGAGCAACTCCAGGCCATCACCGGTGGCATGAAAGATCAATGTGCAACCGATACTGGCGGCTGTAGCTGTACCGGAAACGAAGGGTGTATGATAACTTCAGTTGTGGACGGCTGCTAATGGCCATACATTTCAACGGTTTTAATCATTAACACAATCACTCGATCGTTTAAAAATAAAGGAGATTAATATGAGTATTAAAGACATTATCCACGCCTGGAAAGACAGCAGTTTTCGCGCTAGCTTGAGCGACGAACAACGCGCTCTCCTACCCACCAATCCAATTGGAGAGACTCTTGATGAAGAGCAACTCCAGGCTATCACCGGTGGTATGAAAAATCCATGCGAAACCTCTGGCGGTGGTTGTAGCTGTAGTGGGGCACCTGAGTGCACAAATGGAACCTGGACTGCGACATATTAATTATATGCACTAGTGTTCTGTTCCATTCATTTAACCCCATCCCTGGACACTGTCAACGTGGCCCAGGGGTGGGAGCATCGCGGTGCTCAGCACGTCCCACCATCAAGACATCGTTTATAAGCGACTCACACGTAAAGGCGTAAAGAGGAGACAAATTGGGGAGAAATAAAAATGGATTACCAGCGTGATGAGAGGCAACCTTCCCAGGTAGTCGACGATAATTGGATTATCGCTCTCCGTCGGAACAATATATCTTCATATGGAAGCAATGGCAAATGGCTCATACATGCTCAGCGAGAGAAAATAGATAACATTTGGAAAATTATAGCTCTGGCAACGGAGGAAGGATGTCTGGGCAGTTTCTCCAAAGTATCAACGATTGCCCTGGCCTTCACAACACAAACAGGCGTGCACACGATCTGCATCTATACCTACAATAGCAGTGACTATGACGATGTGATGCGCGTCAGGGCAATGTTACGCGAACTGGGCATTACATCTTCCATTCCATATGTCACCTGGACAGGTCAGGAACAAACGACACTTTATAACGAATAATCAGCATTTTATTCGCATCAGGCGGGCAGAAATTTTTCGAGGTAGAGGACAAGGAGCAACAAATGAATATTTCGTCATATCTAAATGATAACAATCAAAAAATTTTAGAAAATATATGGTATCACGCACTAACGCTCAATGAGCGCATTCCTGTTTTAAATTTCCTGGATAATGACGAAATTCTGCAACAAAGGCCAACTCAACGGCTGGAACAATGGAAAAAGCAGGCTGCCTTTCGTGACCAGGAAGAGGTGTTTGCAGAACGCCTCGCGCTAGATAATTTGACCGAGCAAGACTTGCTCATGCTACTGGCAGAACCTGTTGAGCACTTACAACGTCGTATTGCCGCGTCTTCAGTGCCTGCCTGGGTCAGCGAACTTACAGCGGTGCTGCTTCCAAACGCCAGCGAGAACACTCCCCTTCCTTCGGCTGAGTCAGAGAATGGTCATCGTGCGATCATACTCCTCAACATATTCAAACCACTGATCGCTGAAAGCAAAAATACGCTCCTCCAGGAAATTCTGCAACTGGCAGATATGCACTGCACACCTCCTTTTGATCCCACCACGGTGTTTAATCTCCTCCTGGCTAATCTGGCTCCGCGCCTGCAAGATGCGACAATACGGGCTCTGGTCCTGGAAATGCACATTGCTCGCATGGAACAACGCCTCTCTGGGAATACTGCTGAAGAGCGTTTTGCTAACTTTCTCCAACAACTGTGTCAGCCGGAACAACTGCGTTCTTTTTTGGGCGAGTATCCAGTAATGGCACGCGTAGTAGTGACAATAATTCAACATTGGACCAACCAGAGCATCGAGCTTTTACAACGCCTGTGTACAGATTGGACCGAAATTTGTGAGACATTCGCTCAGGAAGCAGATCCAGGGATCTTAACCAGCGTTCAGGGAGGTGCTGGCGATACTCATTGCGAAGGCAGAAGTGTTGCCCTTTTGCACTTCAGTTCCGGCCTTCGGCTCGTCTATAAGCCTAGGCCACTCTCCCTCGATCAGCATTTCCAGGAGATATTAACGTGGATCAATGCGCGAGGCAAAGTTCTCCCTCTACGGACACTTATCCTCCTGAATAAAGGAGCCTATGGATGGACCGAGTTTGTACAGGAATATAGTTGCATATCGGAAGAAGAAATTGCCCGTTTTTATGAACGTCAGGGTAGCTACCTTGCCCTGTTATATGCTCTAAATGCCTCTGATTTTCACTATGAAAATATTATTGCTGCTGGTGAACACCCGGTCCCGGTCGATCTGGAAGCTCTCTTCCATCCACGCATGAATATACATAACGAGGTTGTAATCGACAGACAGGTCACTCAATCCATCAACTATTCCGTACAGAGAATAGGGCTGTTACCCCAACGTTTTCACATCGAAGGTGGAGGAGAAGGAATTGACATCAGTGGCTTGGGAGGGAAAAAGGGCCAGCTAACGCCATGGACGCTACCGGTCTGGAAAGAGGGAGGAACTGACCAGATGCATATCGCGCAAGAACAGCGTGAGATTATGGAAAAAAAGAACAGGCCGAAGTTACATGGGGAGGACATTGATGTTCTCAGGTATGAGCCGTACATCCTCAAAGGATTTACAGAGATGTACCAGCTACTGATTGAAAATCGAGAAGATGTACTGACTCAGCTTCTCCCACGCTTTGAAAATGATGAGGTCCGGGTCATTCTGCGCCACACAAGAACATATGCAACACTTTTGCGTGAAAGCTTTCATCCAGAGCGACTCGGCGATGCGCTTGAGCAAGAAAAACTCTTTGATTACCTGTGGAGTGGAGTCCAACAACAGCCATATTTGCGTCGTATCATCGCTACCGAACGCCGAGACTTACAGCAAGGAGACATTCCACTCTTTACCACGCAACCCACAAGTAGAGACCTCTTCACCAGTCGCGGGGAGCGAATTGTGGACTTTTGCGCCGAAGCGGGCATGGAGTTTGTTAAAAGACGTGTCAAGCAAATGAATAGCAAAGATCTGGCAATGCAACAATGGATCATCAAGGCGTCACTGGCAACGACACAAATGGATGTCAGGCAAATGCGCCAGCTCCCCTTACAAACGCTTTCGCCTTCTGAAGTAACGCGCGAACAACTTATAAGTACCGCATGTGCTGTGGGTGATCGGCTGGAGGAACTAATGCTAAGGAACGAACAGGGCGGCAGCTGGCTCGGTATAGCGATAGCCACAGAAAATCAGAGGCATACTGTATGGCATGTTCGGGAAGCAGACCTGAATCTCTATGACGGTCTTCCCGGAATTATACTCTTCCTTAGCTATCTTGGAGCGCTCACTGGACACACAAAATATACGCATCTGGCGCAAACAGCCCTGCTGACAGTTCAGGATCAGTTGGATAAACAAGACCAGAATAATACCTTCTATACTATCGGAGCCTTTATGGGAATGGGTTCGCTGATTTATCTCTTCTCGCATTTGAGTGCGCTCTGGCACGACCCCTCATATCTCAGTAAGGCTGAAAAACTGCTCAATCAGCTAGATCAACGGATTGAACATGATCAACAATTTGATATCATCACTGGTTCGGCTGGATGTATCGCAAGCCTTTTGAGCTTTTATCACGTAGCTCGCTCACCACAAATCCTGGCGATGGCAATGCGCTGTGGAGACCATTTACTGGCCCACGCTCAACCAATGGAAAAAGGGGTGGGCTGGTACACATTAGGAGAATATGCGGCTTTAGCAGGCTTCTCACATGGGGGAGCCGGGATTGCTCTGAGCCTGTTCAGGCTAGCAGAGGTCAGTCAGCAGGGCCGCTTTTACCAGACAGCACAGGCAGCAATAGACTATGAAAGAAGTCTTTTTTCACAGGAACAATGCAATTGGGCACGTCTCTTGCCTCAAGACAAGCCGGAATTCCCGGTAACGTGGTGTCACGGCGCGGCAGGTATAGGACTGGCTCGTCTGGCCGCTTTGAAGTATAAAGATGATGAACAAATGCGCCAGGAAATAAGCGTTGCTCTTGCAGCAACGATCACCAGAGGATTTGGATATAATCAGTCCTTATGTCACGGAGATCTTGGCAATTTAGAAACTCTACTCACAGCGACAGAGGTGCTCACTGAACCCCACTATGACAGCGAACTCAAGCGTCTGACTGCGCTGGTATTTAATGGCATACACAAGCACGAATGGGTAACAGGCGTGCCTATGGGCATCGAAACACCAGGGCTGATGACTGGACTGGCTGGCATTGGCTACCAGTTACTCCGACTGGCTGAGCCCATGTGTATTCCATCAGTGCTGTCACTAGCTCCACCTCACATAAATAGATAAAAAGACTCTATTGGCTGCTTGCAAATAGAGTCTTTAAATAACCGATTTGATACACTATCCTGCATCAGGCTTATACTACTTTCCAGATAGTATAAGCAAGAGCCGGAGCAGTTCTCTCGAAAATCTCCCCCAAGCCAATTATTAGGCAATTTGGGAGAGATTTTCGAGAGAACCTGGGATGATGGCACATGAGATGGAAGCTAATGGACGATAATGTTCTTAGCCATCACTCCTCCTCCGATGTTTGTTAGGCGTGCATCCCATTCGCGTCAATGCCTTTTCAGGGAAGTATGGAAGAGGCTGTTAGGCAGTCCCCTACCTTCCTCTTCGATTCTTGCCTTCTATTATAGCAGGTTTGCAGGCCAATCACGAGCCGCTCGCCCACATTCTGTTGGGATCTGACCTCCGACTGTGAAGCCAGGAGGAATGCCATGCTTTGGTTTTGAGGGACCAGATCGTCGTCCTGCCACAAGGGGAAGTGGAGCACTTCCATTTGCTTTCAGCTGAGTTAAGACCAATTGAAGCTTTTGCGAGAGGTAACTTGAGGGGGAAGTGAAGTGGATCAACACTGGTGAGAGCGTAGCTGATGCCCGTCGGTTCCGATTTGATAAATAGTACAATTCACTCTGAGTGAATTACACTATTTAATTTTTCCGAAAGGAAGACAGTACTCGTAATGAAACGCTTAAAAGTCTTTCATCCTCCCCTTCTCTTCTCTCCTCCTTCAGCTTCTCAAGGGGTTTCAAGCCTCTTCCTCAATGCAAAAGCTCTCTTCCTTTTTTCTTCGCTGAGATTATTTTTTCTACGAAAGCACATACTGGCTCATCTTGTCGGCATGACGCATTTTGTGACTCCTTCTTCTCTAAAATCACATTTTCTAATTTAAATACGATTTATAATCTATATTCTTACAAGCCCTTGTCTCTCAGAATTGTGAGAACGCAGAAGTGATGGAAGATGGGTTCTGTCAGACTTCAGAGAAAGGCTTGTCCTGGCAATCGTTTGCAAGATATGCCGTGAACAACAACTCATCGAATTGATAATGACTGATTCATGAACTGCCCACATTGCACCTCAGCTACGACCAAGAACAAAACAAGAAGACACCACTCAGCTATTGTATGCTCCGTTGTTCAGCTTGCAAACACCACTTCAGACGACGAAGCGCCTCGCTCATTGCCTCAGGCACCATTCGTGATGGTATTAGATTCCGCACAACTGCACCGCTCCATCGCCTTTGAGGGCTTGAGTCGTGTTCTTTAAGAGATCAGGAACCAGATACGACCACGCCGTTCCCGTTGCTTCTGCAACCGTTTGTCCTCCTGCCTGGTCGTATTTGGTGGTGGTCGTCGTACCATTGCTGATCGTCGTATCCGTATACCCGTCAAAAGTAATCGTATCGGTGATGGTGGGGATACTCCTTCCCGCCGTGATGGTGCTCCTGCATTGCAGCACCCGATTTCCTCCTGCATCGTAGAGAAACTGAGCACTGTCCGTTGTCCCTCCAGGAGCCGTCCAGGTCGTGAAACGGCCTTCATTGTCATAGGCCATCGTTGCGCCCGTTTGCGTCCCACTGCCACAACTCTGACTGCCACTGCTATCGACATTGCGACACGTCATATTGCCCATCGCATCGTAGCTGGCATAGGCGTTGGGAACGGAACTCAGGCCCGTGGCGGCATGGATATGGGTGGGATCCCCATAACTCACGTTCCCGCTGATCCCTGGGTGATCCGGTCAAGCACATCATAGCTGAACGATTGGCTATACCCGGAGTGGTACTGCCTCCGGGCGTCGATCCACAATGATCGCCTCCCGCTGGCGTCCCCGTATTGCCTGCCCACGTCACCCGATCCAGGGCATCATAACAGAACGATTGAGTATCGGTTAGACTGCCTCCACTGCTGGTGGGAAGCGTCGTAGAGAGTTGAAGGATATTGCCCGCATTCTCGTAGGTCGTTGCTGACTCCAGAACGGACTGCTGGCTCCCGTTCGCGTGGCACTGCTGCTGAGAGGTCGCTGCATTCCATCATAGCCCAACGAGGTGCTGAAGATGGAGGTGGGAACACTGGTTTTATTAGCGGTCCCGCCAACCGCGATTCCCGCCAATTGACCACTGTTGACGTAGATGACCTGACCGGCCAGGAAGGCGACGAGATCGCTACTACTGGCCGTTCCGAAGTAGGCCGAGCGTACGTACATGTCCATTACTATCATACTGCGAGGTGACCGTCTCGCCATCAGGATAGGTCAGACTATTGATTGCTCCCAGATCATTGTAGGTCATCGACACGTTCTGCGTCGTGGTTCGTCCACCCGCCGTCACCGAGAGTGCTCCGGCGGTTGTCTGACCACGAGCATCATAGCCCGTACAACGCCATCCACTGTCTGCTGTGTTGCTAAAGGTCTCGGCAACCTTCTGCCCCACAGGAGCCGAGGTTCCCCTGGGCGCTATACACCCAGAGGGGAACGTGACACCCCATTACTGCTATTGTCATAACTATCATAGAAGTACGTGGCGTACGCACTACTCTGACAGGGAGTGACCTGACTGGAGCTATGCCACGACAGAGCGGGCGATCCAGCACATCATAGCTGGTGTAGGTGCTTCTATTGCGTGGATCGGTCTGGCTGAACACATTGCCATTCGGATCATAGGTTACCTTCCAGGCACTGTCCGACGTATTGCTACACGATGCTGGCAAGGGACCATGGTTACAATCGCCCTGATCCCAGTCATTGAAACCGATGCGCCGCTTGAGTCCATCGTACATCGCATTGGTACGCACCAGCCCATACGAGGTGTTGTCATACGTCACGACCGAGGTCACATTGCCAACTTCGTCACGGTTGTATTGCACCGTGCGCACAACGGTATAAGGACTGCCCGTGCCACTGAAGACCTGCTCGTAGCGACCTGCCCGATCCCATCCGTGTATTGGATCGATTGATGATGTAGGCGTCCAGCGTGATCGTTTGCTCAAAGGCGGTCGTCGTTCCACGGCGAAGCTCGGAACCCCTTGCCCCACGATATAGCTCGTCGTGGCCTCCGACAAGATCACCGAACCCAGGCCATAGGAAACGCTACTGGTGGGTCGCCCCAGGCTATCATACGTCGTCACCGTGCGTGCCTGCGTCAGATCCGGGGTGGCATACCCCGTTGTGGCACTGGTGGCGATCGCATACGGTAGGCTCGTCGTCGTCGCACGACCCATATTGTCGTAGAGCGTATAGGTCACCAGCAACGATCCAATGGCGGGCACCTTGGAGAACTGATTGGGTCCGGGGGATTGCGTTTTCACCAGTCGCCCCATGCCATCAAACCACTGCCGCGTGGTGGTCGTGGTCGCGCTGCCACTGGTCACCCGTGTTGTCGTGTCCAATTCCAGACACGGACTTGTCGTCCCAGCGGCACAGGTATTGCTATAGGCATAGCTCGTCGTCGGCGGACTCAGCGTATCCCCCGGTTCAATCACCGAGGTCAGTCGTCCCAAGACATCGTAGGTGTAGTTCGTCGTTTGTCCATTGGCGTTGGTTGTGGAGAGCATCCATTGCCCATACCCACTACTGGCTGCCGTGCTGTAGTGATAGTTCACCGCCTGGTTCTTCGCATTGATGCCTGGAGCAGGTGCGTGCCAAAGACATCGTAGGTGGCACACGCACTCGCGTTCGTCGGGGTCGCCTTCACCTGGCCCGATGCGAAGGCGGGTCTCTACAACAATTATCAGGCTGCTGGGCAGGTTCTTCCGGTCTCAGCGGTCGTCAATGCCACCACCCTGGCCTTCTGGGATCGGCCACCAATGGCCCTTCCTCTGGTACAGCCACCATCACCTATACCGATGGAAAAACTCAGACCTTCACCCTTGGCTTTGCTGACTGGAATGTCAGCTCAACCAGTTCACTTCCATTCGGCAATCAGGTAGCGTTTACCACTTCGTATCGCAATGCTCCCTCGGGGAAGCAGACCGTCAACACGTACATCTTCTACACTGCGGTTCCCATCTCAAACGGGAAAACCGTTCAGAGTGTGACCTTACCAACGTCGGTCAATCAAGGTCACCTGCACGTTTTTGCGGTGGGTCTCAAATAAAAGAGCGGGGAACAAAGGAACTGCCAGGATTTTCTCCGTAGCTTCCTTCCTCTGAGACATCAAAACCATCGATAATGGAAAATTGGTATTGATCAGCAAACAGGTTCTTTTGAACGTATGCAGGTATCAGACAAATGGTTCCACAATACAATGCCGATCGAAATATTTCCAATGAGGAGAGAGAATACGGGTAGCGCTACAGAAGGCGTGGTGCATATGACCTGAAATGACACATCAGCAGAAGCGTGTCTTGCACATAATGGGACTCCCGTCGGTTCCGTTTTGATAAATAGTGTAATCACTCTGAGTGAGTTACACTATTTATATTTTACGAAAGGATGTCAGTACGCGTAATAACATGCTTAAAAGTACTTTCATCCTCCCTTTTCTTCTCTCCTCCTTCAGCTTCTCAAGTGGTTTCAAGCCTCTTCCTCTATGCAAAAGCTCTCTTCCTTTTTTCTTCGCTGAGATTATTTTTTCTACGAAAGCACATACTGGCTCATTTTGTCTGCCTGGCGCATTTCATAGTTCATTCTTCTTCAGTCTATATTTTATAATCAACTACTATTTATAATCGATATATTTAAAAGCATATGTCACCTCATAATTTGTGAGGTAACAGAGGGGGGGTGGAAGCAGAGATCTCTTTGTTCAATGGTTTGGCAGGGAGAAAATGATCTTCAAACTTTCCAAGAAGCTGATCGGTTTCTTCTATTCTCATCCTCCATAAAAACGGGGCAGGATCACTTTGCCATTGGTCTCAAATAAAGGATTGAGAAATGAGGAACTGCCAAGGATTTTCTAGCAATTCCTTCATTGCAAGCAATTTTCCCTTTGTATGCGCTCGTTTTACGAGTCCAACGTCAACCTTATGTCACGTATCTTTGTACTATATTGTAATTATAAAGTTATATACGTGCATAAAAATCGTCATAGAAAGGTGTATACACAAGGAAAGGAGTGACATATGATACACAAAAACATCGCATGGTTGCGCGAGTGGGTTCTCATTATAGGCATCGTGGTACTGGCATTGCTCATGCGTAAAGAGCTCTTGCCTATTCATTCGGCTGATTATACCGTCTATCTCAGTCCCTGGTACGACTTTATCAAATCACATGGAGGCATTCTGGCACTCAAATATAATTTTTCAAATTATAACGAGTCTTATTTGTATCTCCTGGTTATCGCTACCTACCTTCCTCTTGCGAAAATTATGGCGATAAAATCACTCTCCATATTTTTTGATCTTCTATTAACTGCGTTTGTCTACCTCATTGTCAGAAATAAATATGGAAAATCATATCTTCCCATTGCTGCCGCACTAATTGTGCTTTTTCTGCCAACTGTTTTCATCAATAGCTCCCTATGGGCACAGAGTGATAGCATCTATACCTCATTTTCGCTCGCAGGGCTCTACTTTTTATTGTGCAAAAAGCCCTTCTGGGCAATTATCTTCTTTGGGCAGCATTCGCATTCAAATTGAGGTGATTTTTCTCTTCCCCCTGCTCTTCGTTCTATGGATGGCTGGAGAAATACGTTTGCGGTACTTTTTTCTTCTTCCTCTCATTTATGTAGTTACTATTTTCCCAGCGTACCTGTTGGGCAGAAATTTTGTTGATATGCTCACACTCTACCTCACACAGGCTGGCTACCCATCAAGTTCTTTGTCTTTGAGCGCTCCAACGTTGTTCCAACTCATTGCAGTACCAAAACAACAACTTCTTCCCTGGAATTATGCAGGTATTATTCTTACTCTGGCGTAGTGCTCATCCTCAGCTTTGTCGTTCTCGCGAGCAAAAAGAAAATGACCAACGAAATCATCCTGAAGTTGGCGCTTGCATTTGTCTTAATCGTGCCATTCCTCTTGCCAGAGATGCATGAAAGATACTTTTATCTAGCTGACGTGCTTTCTCTGGTCTACGCATTTTATTTTCCAAGGTATTTTTATGTGCCTATTGCAGTACAATTATGCTCCCTGGAGAGCTATATGCCATTTTTGATGCAAACAACGGTCGTAGGGCAACCCTATCTCGCATTGCTCATGGCAGCAATAATCACGGTGGTCCTCTGGAATCTTATGAAAACCCTTTGGACTCCTTCACCAACGTCCATCTTCGCATGGCCAACAAATTCTAGTGCCCACTCCCCCATTCCCTCAAATACACATGAGCTTTGAAGATGAACGCTCCTTAACCAATAATGTTCTCCCTTGCCTCATAAATATCTCCTTGTCTATTTTTGTTTAGGGAGTGCCTAATGGATGACTAATAAATGTCATTCATTTCAATTCTAGCATAGTGTATCGTGTCTTATGAATTGGAAATAAGCCCGAAGGATTTACAAAAAATCTTTCAAAGGGTAAAAAAGAAAAGAGCATCGCACTATGCGATGCATAATTTGGAGCAGGTATGTCGAGAATTGATTTGCGATATCCCTTCACTACGAGATGGACCCCGTAGAAGGCCACCATCAGGTCTTTTTATTGTGTTTCTTCTTTTTATATTAGTAAGTGCAAATTTAATTAATGAATGGTATACACCGACCAGTGCTTCTGCGGCAACGGTAAAGAACCCAAACTCTATCATTGCATCTCCCAGTTGGTTGCAGACATCAACCGCATCTACAAAAATTCCCGATCTGAATGTATTAGTAAAGGGGAAGCAAGATCCTACCATTCAACCAATTGGGCATCCGCAAACGAAGTTGCCTGCGCCTCAAATGTTGTCTTTAACCCCTCTGGCGCAGCATTTTTTGAGCAGCGATAAACACTTTGCAGTCGATATCGTCGGCCGGGAACGGTAAGTGCTACTCAGGTGCAAGCTGCAGGCGGTAAGATCCAGGTGCAGATGGGAGTGACTGGTGGGCCTGGCGGTGGCTCTGCCAAGTGGGACAACTTCTCTTTGGCACCTACCAATTGAACCTATTGGATGCGCAAGGGCAACCACTGACCACCCTTGCTCTGGCTCAGCCAATCAGTGTGAGTTATCATCTGTCAAGCGATCATGCCAGCCTCCTACCACAGAACCCGCTTGTCTACGCTTTCTGGGGAGCAGCCAGTCCACATAACACAGCTCAACAAAAAACGGCTGTGCGTCAACCGACGACCGTTGATGCCCGGCAACCACATGCGTTTAAGGTCAACATTGCTAACAATGGCCTGACATGGACCTGGAACAGCCTGCTTACCCCAGGTACAGCAACAACCACAGCATCGACGCACCCTACTTTTCTAAGGTCAGGCCCGGTGGTTCCAAGTAGTACGGTGACCTTTAGCACACAGACGCCTGAGGCGAGCTGGGGAACGCCGAGCGATTTCCAGGTTGGTATGAACTCTGGGAGCATCAGTTAATGGTATCCATTTAGCATTCCTACAGGTGGTTTAGTCCCACCGCTCTCAATGTCCTATTCCAGCGAATCCGTCAATGGTTCATATAATCCCCAGGCAACTTCCCCCTGGCTGGGTGAAGGTTGGAATCTGGGCCTGGGATCAATTAGCTGGCAACAAAAGAATGTGACGCCAGATACAACCAATCGCAAGGAGAATTCCTGGTACATCAACGATGCCTATGGGACCAGCGGCCAGCTTATCCCACCCGATCTGAATGCATCAACAGATGCACCCACGGTCCCAGCTACTAAGGCGCCTGCCCGCCCAATATATCTGGCATACCGCATCAGAGAAAGCTTATGCCAAAATCCAGGAAGTCAATTTCAATAACCAACCCTGCTGGCATGTCTGGTTACAAAATGGGATTTTCGAGGAGTTTGGCTGTACCAATGAGGCCCGGCAATCTGCTCCGGATGCCAATGGCGTTCTTACTCCTTATCGTTGGGACCTCGATCTCATTGTCGATCGCAACGGAAACCAGGTCCGTGTCCACGATCTGCAAAAACAGCCTGCTGGCCAGGGTATTCGTGACGCTGTTATATCATCGGTCGAATACGACGATCCCAACTGCCATAATAGCAGAACCTTCACAAACGCCACCGCAGGCTGCTCGTCATGGAATCTCAAAGATCAAAATCGTCTTCAATGTCGCGACGAAAGCTGATCGGCTAACCAATACTGCTTGTTCTAGCTGGACTGATACCAACAGTCGCTGCGACGATCCTATCGATCTCTCCAGTAGCGGTGGTTGGGCAGCGCCAAAGGCCACCAATATATTGCTCCTGAACAATGTTGAAGTACAGGTCAATGGTAATGTGTTGCATCGCTACCTGTTTTCGTACGAGCAAACGCACCCTACAACCATTACCGATCCGCTCTCTGGCTTGAAAATTAGCGCGAAGGGGTATCTCGACCTCACACAGATCCAGGAACAGGGCACGAATGGGACCACGCTCAACGCGCCAGTCATTAACATGACATATCAGGATCAAGAATCACTAAATCACCAAGACCTGACCCGTCACGCCAAGCCATCCACGAATTGTGGTCCATCCTGGACGCATAGTGATAGCGCAGGCTGTTTTTTATGGTCTCAGAGTGACAGCGCCCGCTATCTCACCTCAGTCGATAACGGTCGTGGCTGGCATGAAGATCTAACCTGGAAAGAGGCTCGCTCCAATGTGCACGGCGTTGACAATGGATCCAGCAACAACGTTTTTACCTGCGATGGTCAGGTATCCTCAAGCAACCTCTGTGGACAGGCTGACGACGCCGCCTGGAGTCGCATTGTCATCGCGAAACGCCAGGCGAATACCAATGGCGTCGTCTCCAATTGGAGTTATAGCTACTACTTACGTACCAACTGGCCTGCAACGCCGTGTGCAAACTGTAACCAGGGCTACATGTGGGGTAATCTGAACGATGGTGACTATGCTGATTACTATAACTACATCTTCACCAGTTTTGCCTCAGCCCAGGTCACCAATCCGGATAATTCATCAGAAACATATGACTATGCATCGTCCAATGGCATAGGGATAGCTTCAGATGCGATTACCTGAAAAAAAGAGGTTACCTGTCATAGTGCTCCCTTCATGAATGAAGATCCCGGCATCGCTGGCCAGGTCAAACACGAGGAACATTACGATACCAACGGCAAACTCTTAACCGTTACCGATTGGTCCCATGCGATGGACTGTCCACCAGCAGGAGTCGGTCATAGCACCAACGCTTCAGGGGCTCCCGACGATATTGGAGACACACAACTGAATAGCCAGACGGATCGCAATAATCCTGTGGTGGTCTGTGATCCTCGCGTCACGCAGAAGGATGAGTACCAGATTGATGGGATCACTGATAATAATGGTTATAAGACTGATAACCGCGTTGTGCATACAACCAGCGTAAATAGTTACGATACAGATAATCAGGGAACACACGACACCAATGGCTATACGTATGGTAATCTCAGCCGCGTAGATACCACTGCCAACGATGTTAATAACCAGCACATCATCACGGTACATAATGTACTATCCTTATGACGATGTTGGCTCAGGCATTGACGCGACGAGTTTCGCCTGTACATACACTTTTACGCAGGATAGTAGTGGTAAAAAATATAACTGTGTTGCATCGGTGTATGGGAATAACACCTCTCCGTCACAATCACCGGATTCTCAACCAACACTACCGGTGATATTACGTATCTGAATAATGGAGATTGTTCAGGGGCAGCAGCCACGATAAAACATACCTATGACGCATCCGGCTCGCCAATTACCGCAACCGATGCGAACGATAATCAGGGCTGTACCAGTGGGTCAAACAAATATAGCGCCTGTGCGACCTATGACAGTTTTGGATTACACATGCTCACCTCGTCCAATGCCAAAAACCAGAGTTGCAGGGACTCTTTACCAACACCACAGCCACAGGTGGTTTAGGGCAATGGTTAATGAAAACCACGAACGCTAATGGGCAAAGCGTTAGCTATCAATATGATGTATTGGGAACGACTCACCGCAGAATTCCAGCCGGGCGATAGTGCCAGCAGCCCGAGCGTCACATACAAATATACCAGCACCTGTGCTACCAATGTGACTGCTCCCTGTCAGGAGATTGATACCACCACGCGTATCATTTTCATGGCTGGTAGCAGTACCTCGGTCACCAGAAAATACTACGATGGTATGGGCCGTCTTGTTGAGACGGTGGCTCCAGGAGCCGTCGCACTTTCCCGCGTGCCAGCCATTCCCTCGTTGATGATTACCTATACGATCTACGATGCCATGGGCAACGCTACAACGAAGAGTCAACCATACGCAATACCCAACTCCAATGGGACACCAGGAGGGAATGGCTACTTAGCGCCCTGCCAGATTGACGCAGCCACGTACCGTCACGCGCTATGATGGCAGGGGCTGTTCTTTGGGAACTGTCACCTATAGCAATGCCACCGCGATCATCGATTTTGTATCGACGACGTATTCCGTGGCTCAGGGATTACCAGGTTTTACAGTTGATACGCAGACACCCTTTGAAAGAGTAACCGCCGTTGATGCATATAATCACCAACAGATTACCTATAGCGACGGATCTGGCAAATACACGTTATAGCCAGGACTACAGCGGTGTAGGTTCGCCTGATAGGCCATATCAAACCTATCGGACGATTCAAAAGCAACTACGACCCGGTTGCAAATATCACCTCGACAAACACCTACGATCAAAATTCCAACAAGGTTGCCTATTGTACCAGCATTTATGATGGTACGAACGAACTTGTTGGCTGGAATGATGCGGATAGTGGATCATGTACGAACACTCCTATGCCTGCAAGTTGCAGTAATAGCTCAGATACCGCATGGAAGGTCTCATACGACAATAATGGAAACCAGACCAGCCTGACCGATCCACGTGGACAAACCACCTACGCCAGCTATGATTTTTAGACCGTATGCTATGTAAGGGAACCACCCAGGCCTCTGTCAGCCCCTGTCAAAGTAGCGCGTACGTCAGCTACTTCTATGACAGCTATAACAATAGCAGCAATCCGAGTATTAACTTCCCCGGTGGGTGTAAAGCACCGTCCACCTCGTATCCCATTGGGAATACAGTGGCCCAGGTCTTTAGTGGAAGCGCTGGCAACGGCTGGCGGTGTAACGGTTATGATGCACGCAGCCAGGACATCATGGAGCACGCTTTCAGTCACGTCCGATAACACCACCACAACGCAGACCGTCAGCAAGAGTTACAACAATGCAGGAGAGCTACAGACCCTGACCTATCCCGATGGCGAGATTGTCAGCTACAACAACAATGACGATGGGTACTTCCACGGATTGACCACAGCCAACGGCAATATCGTCAGTTCGGTGAACTATACCCTCTTTGGAGCAGTCGCCAGTATGCTCATTGGGGGTGCCGCTAACAAAGGCGCTCTCACGACTCCAGTACAAATAAGTGCCGGGTATGATACTGGTCAACGCCCCACTTCGGTTGCAGCATCCATTAATGGAACCAGTATCTTCAACCAGACCAGAACCTACGATAATGTCGGGAATGTGCTGCAACTGAGCACGACCATTCCAAAGACGACTGGTGGCACCGCAACCGATAACCAGACCTACTGTTACGATGAGCAGGATCGCCTGGTCTGGGCTGGAAACACGGGTACGCCCACGGGTGGAGATCACTGCGGACTCACACCTACAGGCACAACGACACCCGCCTATCAACAGCCCTATAGCTATGACGCGCTGGACCGTATAATCACCAACTGGGCAGGAACCCTTGGCTATGATACCAATCACGTTCATGCGGCCACCACGCTGAGCAGCGTTCCCAATCAGTACGCCAGCTACGACGATATGGGAAACATGACCTGCCGCAATGTGGATACTACCAGTGCTCATAGCTGTGCTACAGGTGCACAGACCGGAGCCACCATGACCTACGACAACGAGGGTCAACTGGCATCCTGGCAAGCACCGAGTGGCAACAACGAGACCGACCAGTTTCTCTATGACGGGGATGGGCAACGCGTGCTGCAACGTGTCGCGACGACAACGGGGAGCGCTGCTAACGTCACCGACACAATTACGTTTGATGGCTATACCGACACTACCATCACAAACGGCACGACCACCGATGTCACAAAATACTATTCGGTCCAGGGGAAAAATGTCGCCATGGTCAACAGCCAGGGCTGGTTCACGCTGGTCCCTGATATGCAAAGTGGCAATACACTGGTCATTAATAGCAATGGAAGTATCAAATCCGTCCAATTGTTCGCACCTTATGGCTCTGTACGTTATAGCGATGGTACTTCACCGACCGCTCACAACTACACGGGCCAGCGGTTGGATAGTACAACGGGACTGCTCTACTACAACTCCCGCTACTACGATCCTATTAGTGGACGCTTTACCAGTACGGATACCGTCGAGACGAATGCAAACGGCTCGGACCCTTATGCCTACGTTTACGATAATCCGACCACGTTCACTGATCCCAGTGGACAGTTTGGATGGGCTTTGGCACTGCCTTTTTTAGCAGCAATAGATCCTGTCGTCCTCATCGTTGTTGCCGTCGTCCTCGTTGTCGTCGTCGCAGCAATCATAATTCACCATTATACTAGTCAACCTGCTGCACCAGATCTCAACGCAACGTACACAACTGCAACACAGCGCACTCCTAGTGTGTCACCTACTTCTTCCAATACTGGTGGAGGTGGCAGTTACCCTGGCGATGGCGGTAACATCGGAAGTAGTGCTTACCCAAACGGAGGCGGTGGTTCCACTGGAGGGAGTTGCTATGGTTGTGGCTGGTCAACATGGACATCACCGAATTATGGATGGATACCACAAGCATTGCCGCTACCTAAGCCAGTGTCACCTCCTCCTCCTCCCCCTCCGCCTCCTGTTACATGGGGTTCTGATAGTTCGGGGGCCAATACGCAAATTACCATTAATGAGGCTCGCTCACACCAGGATGATTTGCCAATAGCGGGAAAAGCAACTGGACCCCATATCTATGTTCCTCCTAAAAATGTTAAGAATATTAAGGATGCATGGAAAGGAGCAGAAGGAGGTTTTGAAGATAAAAAGGGGAGGATTTGGAAGTGGGATACAAAACATAAAGACCATTGGGATGTACAAATCGATGACGGTAAATCACATATTAATGTATTCCCAGATGGTGTTGAACGTGGAGAACGCGATTAATGGGATAAACACCAGGAGAAGCAGGGTACGTAAGACAAGAAAGGGAAAAAATGATAATATTCAATAAAATCATACTTTAGGCATATGATTTTCATCATTCGTAACCCACATTCTGCTGTTTAAATCTGAAACAGTTTCCTAAGCTGATTTGCATTGTAGAGATTAAAATTAATCTCTACAATGCAAATCAGCTTAGGAAGCGACTTCCCAAAAAGAACTGCGGGATCTGTGTTGTCAGGTATAATTCAAAACTATGTATAAACTATGATTTCATTTAAAGGGGAGTTCTCGATAAAAAACAACACAACAACCATGCATTGGTTCAGGAGCTTTTCAAATACTGTACGAAGTCTGACGAAAAGAGTTCGGTCAAAAAAGGGAGAGATATATGAGTACAGAAGAGATAACACAACTTATAAACGACAGCCAGTCGGGAGATCCAACAAAACAAAATGCGGCCATCTTTGCATTAAATGAGCTTGAAGCAGTCGAGGCCATTCCAGTTCTTATTGATCTCCTCTTATCAGATCCAGACAAGACAGTACGGGCAAATACGGCCTTTATCCTGAAACTTCTAGGCGACCAGCAACCACGACCAGAGGCACTTGGCCCGGCTCTTCTGAAAGCTCTTGATGATGATGACGAAAAGGTACGCACTGGTGCTGCAGAGTCACTTGGGTATTTACAGTATCTCCCTGCGACTCATCGTTTACGGAAGATGCTCCACAGCGATCCCGCATGGTTTGGGCGCTCTGCGGCGGCTGAAGCACTGGGCAATCTGATAGATGAAGCCAGTATTCCGGATTTGCAACATGCAACGACCGACCCCAATTCACGTGTGCAAAGGTATGCAGTGATTGCTCTCGGCAAATTCATAGACGTTCCTACGGTTGCTCCTTTCGTCGCAGCTTCTCTCTCTGGTGAAGTGCACGATCCCACAGTCAAAGCGGAACTCTTGGCCCTGAGTTATCGTTTAGGATATCGATCTCACATATACGATCTCCTTGCCCTCCTTGAACAAAATGAGGATTATGAGCAGGTCACGGATCTTATTGAGGTGCTCCTTGACCTGACTGATCCACAATTACGGGCAGATATCCCACAAGAAGACAAGGATGCCATCCTCAGAACGCTGCAAGGAACTCAATTTCTTCATCCTTCTTTTCTTACCGATATAGAAAGAATTCGTCGTAACCTGCTAGAATGAGACAGGTAAATCCGCTATTCCAATACAAACTTTAAGATGATGAAATTGGCTTTTGAGATCCTTATAGAACACACGAATGAACAGGAAATGAAATGAATAAATGGAGACCATTGCCATGCAATACGATATTTCTGCCCTCACATTTGATACAAATGTTGAAGTACAAGAAACTGATCTTATCGCTCACATCTCTTCCAATATCGTCTCGAAAGCGGCTCTTTTTTCTGAGTTCCAGGCACAACTTCATTTTCCACCTCCCTACTCTGGTCCAAATTGGAATTACTTACATGATTGGTTACGCGCTTCCTATGATTGGGCAGATTGGGACCAATGTACACGTGTGGTGCTCATTCATCAAGATATTCCTCTCCTCCATTCTCACTGGTATGAGGCACGCACTTATTTAGAAATTATTATGGATAGCATCCTTGATCTGAGGACAACACAGTCAGAAGGTTCCTCTCACAATCATCCAAGAGCCGTAATCGCCGCCTTTCCTGTCGCATTGCACGAGCAAGTTCGGGCTTTGCTCGATCGCCCCGCGCCATGGTATGCCTCCATTGGCATGCGACAAGACACAGGACCTGCCTATTTGCAACAGGAAATCGACCCAACATGGGATATCTTCCCTCTCTGGTTAGAACGCCTGGATGGACTCACCGCAGAGTATTTTAATCTCACCAGAGAAAATCGTGTTTCACTAACCGTAACCTACTTACGACACTATGCAGGGTACTGCGTGAAATACTATGCCATTGCCAGGCCTCCAGACAAAGAGGAACAACTCTTGCTTTCATCTCCCATTGAGCACAACATCCCTACCCGCCTCCTCTCACTCTCTGAAGTGATTCCGATTGTGCACTATTTTTATGAGCATGAGGATGTCCCTGCTGACTCTCAATGGTATGTTCCTAAAATGAATGGAAATGATCTGGATGAGTTATTCATTCACTGGTACTACAATGATACAGAAGTTGAGTTTATCGAACGACCATATGAAATGGTTCATACAATGATTTACGAAGGGATGAAGATGGCAATAGCCCAGCAACAGAAGCTTTTGAGCATCAAAGATTGGCAAATGGTGTCACAACAGCAAGAGATTACACATGATCAGTATCTAGCTTCCTTGTGTGTCCTGGGAATGCGAAATGATCCAGCGATCTCTGAGCGATTTCTTGCTTTGCTTAACAGCCAGAATTGGCAAGAGAGATGGGTGAGTGCCCACTTTTTAGGATTAAGACACGATGAAAGGGCATTACCTACCCTTCTTATGATGCTCACAGAAGAATTATTGCCACCATTCGATGGGCATGGTGATAATTGGTGCCATTACTGGCGCAAGTATGCCCCAAAATTGCTGCGAACCTGGCAGGCACCCGAAGTCCTCCATGCCCTCTACCAGGCACTTCAATTCTGGATAGCTACCGAAGTCTCTTTCGGGAGAACGATGATGACAACTTTTACTGGTGGATGAACTTTGAAGCCAGCCTCTGTTACGAACTTGGCTATCGAGATGCGTTTGAACTGGTCCTTCAGCTTCCCTTGCAAGCTGCCCATCATCAATTTCTGCTCGTTAGCATGGCTCAAGGATATTACGCTAAAAGCCATGCCGTCGGTTTTCGAGACGAAACACAGCAAAATCTCCATAGACATACACATACCCAAACGGTGGAGAAAGACATGCTGGACATCCTGGAAACTAGATGCCACTTCTCACATAAACAAGCACGAACGTTGCTACAAGCATACCATGAAGCTTTTGATGAAAGCGAGATCGCCTTTTAAGAGTTATGTCACGAAAACTTCCAAATAGAAGCGGTTTTTCCTTGTGGATCGTGCTAAAAGCAAGGAAAATGTTTGCTAAAGTAAGGAGTCGTTAGAATGATGAATTAACTAATCCACAGCCAGATGGTTTTGTTGATGATACACTGCATGGTGCACGCCAGCAATTGGAAGGTCATATTGGGCAAGTAATTTATCAGTACGCAGCCCGTGTACCCGGTGGCGAACGCTTTACTCCAGAGGCAAAGCAAGCTGTCTCCGGGGTACTGGATAGCTTACAAAGGCAACTTGAAGCTGAGGCCGCTAATCGTCTAGGTGGATTGGGAAGTTCCGAAATCCTGCACCAGGCAACGGAAACCAGCAGTCAGGCCAGGGTACTTATCTCTAATCACAACGTGGGCTATTTTCTCAAGTAAAAAAGGACCTGTTTGTAATGCAAATATAACTCCTCTATTTCCACTACATCACGTCACTTCGTCCCAATCGCAAAAATGTGCATCTGACCCGTCGTTACCGTCGTCGGCAACTGGATACTTTGTATGGTCTCGCCGGGTTGTATGGTGATATCGGTATAGAAGATATACCGATTACCAGTAACCTGCTTCATACCATTGAGAGAGTATGAACTCGTTACGGCGACCTGGTTGCCGTAGGCGGTTGGAACTGGTTGCCCAATCGGTCAACTGAAGATTGAAGTTCTGCGTCGTTCCATCGGTGAAAGTGATGGTCGCAGTACCAGTAGGCGATCCATTGGTGCCCGCACCCAGGAATGCCAGCGTGGTCGCCCCCGCTACAGGCGTTATCGGAATAACCTGACCGTTCGCCTGGTAGTTATCCATTTGCCCGCCCGCAGTATCAGGCCAGGTAAAATCTACACCATTGTACGTAAAGGTCTGCCCAGGTATGAGTCCTTGCGCCTGTAAAGCTTCTGCAGAGTAACTACAGCATCCACCATCCAGACTGGCTGAGAAACCTGGATTGTTATCGTCATTGATACCCACATTATTGTATTGTGTGACTGCACGTGAACCGATAGCAAAGATGTGCATAGCCCCCGCGCTAAAGGCATTGGGAAGTTTCACACTTTGTACGCTCTTGCCCGGTTGCAAGGAGACATCGGTATAGAAGAGATAGGTCTTCGTCGCATCTTTCCCCTTTGTGCCATTGCGATAGGGGAATGTCGTGACGATCTGATCTCCCTGAGCGACCGCTAAGGTTCCGTTACCCAGTGTCCAGTCGCTCATTGTGAGTGTGAAATCCTGCGACGAGCCATCTGTATAATTAATCGTGGCTGTTGCCGACAATGATCCATTGCTGGCTGATCCAATAAAGGCCAGGGTATCCGCATTGGCAATGGTGGTTACCGGGATTGTCTGTCCATTTGTGGTGTAGTTATTGGACAGTTCTGGAGGCCACACTGGGCCAGGCAAAGGTTGAACCTTTGAAGTAGAAGGTCTGGCTCGGGACAATGCCTGCCGCTTTGAGTGTTTGTGCAGAATAACTATAACCACTAATATCATAGCTACCAAAGCCCGGATTGCTATCGTCGCTCGTACCAACGCTATTGTAATACACACCAGAGCGTGTTCCAACGGAGAAGATATGTAACTGACCCCCTGTAGTAGTAGGCAACGTCACACTCTTTACTGTCTTCGTCGCATCCAGATGAACCTCAGCATAGTAGAGGAACGCGCTATATTCGACTGACCACCGACCGTATTGTAGTACGGTAATACAGCCGCAATAGTATTTCCGAAGGAAAGAGTAGATGTTGCCCAGTCGGTAAAACCAAGCGTAAAGGATTGTGTCGAGCCATCCGTATAGGTGATGGTGGCAGTCCCTGAAATCGGTCCGTAGGTTGCTGCACCTAGGAAAGCCAGAGTATTAGCATTACTGACGGGCGTTACCGGGATCACCTGACCGTTAGCAACATAGTTATCATATTGTCCAAAGGCAACATTGGGCCAGCTAAAACTTACACCATTCACGTTGACAGGTGCGCCAGGCACAAAACCAGCATTCTGTAAGGCTGATGCGGAGATACTATTCCCAACATTATCAATGCTGACAAAGCTTGTATTGGCATCCGCGCTGATACCAGCATTGTTATAGGTACTTGCGCTTCGTGTTCCCAGCGCGAAGATGTGGATGCGACTCTGGTTGGGCTAAGCGTAATACTCTTGAGCGTCTTGCCAGATTGTAGTGCGACATCGGCATAGAACAGGTAGACATTGATCTTCTGCACACCCGTGGATGTGTTGCGAGAGGTCATCGTAGCAATCTTCTGATTCCCCGCTGCCACAGAACCAGAGCCGCTTCCCAGAGTCCAGTCTGTCATCGTCAACGTAAAGGGTTGTGTTGAACCATCGGTGTAAGTAAGGGTGGCAGTCCCCGATGCAGTCCCATTACTTGCCGAACCAATAAATCCTAATGTCGTAGCATTAGGAGCCGGGACGATAGGAATTGTCTGACCAATGGCAGTGTAGTTATCATATTGGCCAGCAGTTGCATTTGCCCAGGTAAAGGTTACGCCATTGAAGTAGACAGATTGATTGGGTTGAATACCAACCGCCTTCAACGCCTGTGCGGAATAGGAACTGCCTTGGGCATCAAAATTTGCCGTCTTGGTATTTGCATTGTCGCTGGTACCAATATTGTTATAGACAATTGCGCCACGTGTCGAAATGGCGAAAAATGCGCATCAGTCCAGCACTAACGGCCTGTGGCAGTGTGATACTCTGCACCGTTTTACTTGCCGTTAATGAGTACTCTACATAATAGAGATGAACGGTCTGGGTATATTTTCCTGTCTGCCTATTGAGATAGGACATCGTGGCAGCAATTTGATTATTATTCACTGGTGTTGTGGCCCACCAATCAGTGAACCCGAGCGTAATAGCTTGATGTGAACCATCAGCATAATTCACCGTTGCCGTACCGATGGGTGAACCATTCGTTCCAGTCCCCAGAAATGCAATTGTGTTCGCACTATCCACAGGTGTTAGAGGGATTGTCTGACCAGTGGCAACATAGTTATCGAGTTGCCCTCCAGTCGCTTCAGTTGGCCAGATGAAGGTCACACCATTGATCGTGAAGGGCTGTCCAGGGGTTAATCCCGCCTGTTGCAATGCCTGTGCTGAATAACTGGTTGCGCTTGATCCCTCATCCAGATCTGCAAAAGATGGGTGTGCATCGTCAGCGACACCAACATTGTTATAGATGCTATTGCCACGAGTGCCGATGGCAAAGATGTGAATTGCTGATTGATTAGGTAAGGTAATACTCTGAAGCGTTTTGCCACTGGTGAGAGCGACATCTGTGTAGTAGAGGTAGATGAGACGAGCATCTTTTCCCTTGGGTATATCTCGGTAACTCATAGTAACAACATACTGGTTATTGGCAGCAAGTGGACCCTTGCCGAGGCTACTGGTCCAATCCGTCAAATTGAGTGTAGCGGCCTGGGTAGTACCATCGGTATAGGTCATAGTTATTTGACCGGATTGATTTCCTGCAACGGATGCCCCCAGGAAACCGAGAGTCGTTGCGTTATTGACAGGTGTGATGGCGATTGTCTGTCCATTCGCGGCGAAATTATTGTACTGGCTTACCGATGCATTTGGCTCATCCGCTGCATTTGGATCGCTTAGTACATTGGGCCAGGTAAAATTGATCCCATCCTTCGCGACAATCTGACCTGGTTGAATACCCACGCTTTGCAATGCCTGTTGCGAGTAGGCAGCATTTTGACCATCAAAGTTCCCCAGCGTTGGATGATTGTCATCAACGGTTCCGATATTGTTATAGTAGGAACCGGCACGTGTCCCAACCGCGAAGATATGAAGCTGACCACTTCCTTGCGTCAGTGAATTTGGGAGTGTGACGCTTTGTACCGTCTTATTCGACTGCAAGGCCGTCTCTGTGTAGTAGATGAAACAATTGCCCATCTCTTTGCCAGCGGTCGTATTGTGGTATGGCAGTACTGCGATAGCAACATTCCCATCCTGGGGACTGTTCTTACACCAATCAGTAAAGCCAAGCGTAAAGTTCTGCGTTGAACCATCGGTATAGGTAATCGTGGCGGCTCCGGCAGAAGAGCCATTGGTACTCAAGCCCAGAAATGCCAGAGTGCTGGCGTTATTGACAGGAGTAACAGGAACGGTCTGCCCATTCGCTTGATAGTTGTCATCATAGCCCGGGCCAGCAGTTGGCCATGTGAAGTCCACGCCATTGGCTTTTACGCTCTGGCCTGCATCAATACCTGCATATTGGAGCGTTTCATAGGAGAGGCTTTTTCCTCCGCCATCCATATTCGCAAAGTGGTTTCCAGCATCATCGCTAATAGCAGCATTATTGTAGGCATTATCTGCCTGTGTTCCAATTGCCAATACATGCAACTGACTGCTGGCAGGTGAAATAACGTTAGGCAGTGTAACACTCTGCAACGTCTTACCAGCAGGAATTGCGGTGGCAGCATAATAGATGTATGTAGGTGAATTGATGTGACCGGTGGACGAGTTGCGATATGGCATGGTAACCACCTTCTCATTATTGAAGGATGGAGCACCATTTGTCCAATCAGTCAAACCAAGCGTAAAGTTCTGCGTCGTGCCATCGGTAAAATTCATTGTCGCTGTACCACTTGCACCGCCATTGGTTGACGAGCCAAGAAAGGCGAGGCTGGTAGCATTTGTGACTGGCGAGACCGAGATTACCTGTCCATTGGCCTCATAATTATCTGGAATGATGCCCCAACTATTTATCCAGTTAAACTCAGTTCCCTTGTAGATGATATCAAAGTTGGATTGTGTACTTCCACCGGGGTAGATACCAGCAGTTCTGAGTGCTTGATAGGAGTAGCTATTATTATGGTGATCGTAATCAGAGAAAATAGTCCCTGTATCAAGACTTACCGCGACACCATTTGTATATCCACCCGCGGTCCGTGTCGCGATAGAGAAGATGTGCATCTGCCCTTGATTAGGTGTTGAGGGCAAGGTAATACTCTGCACCGTTTTGCCAGAGAGTAATTTTTGTTCGGTGTAAAAAAGGAACGCTCTGACGCTTTGCTGACCACTCTGGTTATTGCGATGAAAAAGCGTTGCCATTGAGCGATTGTGGAAACTAGGGGCACTGGTAAAGTTCTGGAGCGTCCAATCGCTTAATGCAAGAGTGAAATTTTGCGTGGAGCCATCCGTATACTTGATGGTTGCGGTGCCGGAAGAGGATCCGTTCGTTGAGGTTCCGATGAAGCCGATAGTATCAGCCTGCGCGACGGCAGTAATTGGGATCGTCTGGCCCTGGGCAAGGTAATTATCTGGTTCCCCTACACTGACCGCTGGCCATTGAAAATTCATCCCATTATAGGTCAAGATATCGCCACGATACCAGCCTGCTGAGTTTCTCAAAATCCTGTTCAGAAAAACTGTTACCTGAACCGTCAAGATTTGCGAAACCAAGGCTAGCATTGTCACTGATACCGATATTATTAAAGTAGGAACGCATGCCAACAGCAAAAACGTGCATCTGACCACCCGTGGTCGTTGAAGGCAACGTCACGCTTTGCACAATTTTGCCAGCGGGAATATCCAGTTCCGCATTGAAGAGGTAAGTATTCTGAGTGACTTTTCCCTTGGCACTATTGTGATAACTCATGGTCACGGATTTATCCGTGCCAGGTGCAGGCTGATCGACACCCGTACTTAACGTCCAATCACTGAGCGTCAAATTTTTGGTGTCACTGGTTCCATCCGCATAATTAAGAGTGACCGAACCAGTGGAAGCGCCGCCAACGGAAGCACCAAGAAAGCCTATTTTTACCGCATTAAAAACCGGCGAGTTGACGGTTATTATTTGTCCATTAACCTGATAGTTATCGAGTTGTCCACTCTTAACATTGGGCCAGGTATACTCGATCCCATCATCAACGAAGATCTGGCCCGGCACGACCTTCACAGATTGGAGCGCCTGGGCCGAAAAGCTATTGCCATGACTATCAAAATTACCAGCGGTCATTTGTGTATCATCGCTCACACCAACACTGTCGTAAACCGCTGAATAATCACGTGTGCTGATAGCGAAGACATGCAATTGACCACCAGTTGCACTTGATGGAAGCTGAACATTCTGAATCGTTTTCCCTGCCTGCAAAGCCACTTCAGTATAGAAGAGGTAGGTATTCACAGTTTGTTTCCCACTGGCAGCGTTGCGATACGAAAGAGATGCAGCGATACTATTATTTGGTAGAAGAGAGTTTCGACCAGCATTGAGCGTCCAGTCATTAAAGGCCAGCGTGAAACTCTGAGTAGAACCATCAGTATATGTAATCAAGGCTGTTCCTGAAGCGGAACCAGCCGCAGAAGCGCTTGCAGAACCCAGGAATCCGAGTGCAGCGGCATTATTTACAGGCACCACTGGAACAGTCTGCCCATTGGATTGATAGTTATTAAACGTTCCCGGTGCCGGACTAGGCCAGTTGAACGTGATACCATTGTAGGTAAAGGGCTGGCCAATCGTAATGCCTGCCTGTTGTTGCAGAGCCTGAGCCGAATAGCTCGCTCCACCACCATCGAAATTGCCCAATTTTGTATTGGTATCGTCACTCACACCTACATTATTATAAGCAGTACGTGTACTGACAGCAAAAATGTGTATTTGTCCATGGTCAACAGACGTTGGCAACGTAACACTTTGCACGACCTTATCTGTCTGCAAACCAATCTCATTGTAGAACAGATAGGTTTTCACAGTTTGTTTGCCACTGGGCGCATTATGATAAGCCATCGTCGCGGCAATCAGATTTCCATAGTCTGGTTGTGTTTTGCTCCCACTATCGAAAGTCCAGTCACTCATGCCTAAAGAGGCTGTCTGTGTAGAACCATCAGTATAGGTGATTACCACATTTCCAGCCCCCTCACCGTTAGAGGATGCACCCAGAAAAGTAACAGACACCGCATTATTAACGGGTGTTACAGGAATTACCTGTCCATTGGCAACATAGTTATCAACTGTACCAACTGTTGACGATGGCCAAGCAAACACAGAACCATTGACCGTCACATTCTTTCCAGGAGTGATCCCAACCCCTTGTAAGGCCTGAACAGAATATCCACTTTTTGTGCCATCAAAGTTTGCTGCAGCTGGTGTAGAGTCATTACTGGTCCCTACATTGTTATAAGCTGGTAGGCTGACATTAGCATGAGCCATACGAAGACGAGCCAATGCTTTCTGCTGTGCTGAAGCTCCTACAGGTGTCACAGTTGGATTACTTACCTTAATATAACTTCCCAACTTCTGTTGCATCGTCGCCAATGTAGCATCGTCGACGGAGAGACTTGCAGTGCTAGCGTGAACTGCTGTGCTGGTAAAAAATGCTAGCGGAACGAAACTAAACAATAAAAAACATAATAAGAGGGGATTAAGCACCTGTTGAGCTGTAATTTTTCTCTTTTTCTGTCCTTGAGGCGAAAAATGAAGGCGTTCTTGCCTGGATTGCATAGATATATTTCTCCATTCACACAGTTTTACTCTTATTCAAAAGAGAGAAGAGGTATAATAGCCTATAAAATTTCCTCTTATACACAGGATATGCTAATATATGAGTATATCAAATGCCATTTGTTAAACATTCATTAGTCATTAACTAGACAAACACAGATGAGGTGAATAGTTTGTCTTTTCTTCTTCGTCCAATAAAAACATATTTCTTCCAATTGTGCAGTAGACTACTAGAAAGATATGGACTATATAATGAAAAGTAATCTATTATCAAAGGCAAATATCATTTTAAAACAGCAACGTTTGAAGCAGAGCTTGACACAAGAGAAGTTGGCGGAAAAACTCGGCACAACCGTTATGAATGTGAGTCGCTGGGAACGGGGCATTATCTCCCCCGGACTGCATTTTCAGCGAAAATTATGCGATCTTTTTCAATTAAGTCCCCTAGAACTGGGTTTACAAAGCAGCGAAGATGGTTACACCTCCTCGATAGAGAGAGGAAGCCCAAAAATCGTAGATCCAGCATTGCCATTAACTTTAATGAACACGCTCGAAGGCATTGGTCGCCAGGTGTTACTTAACCAACTCATACAACAAATTTTAGGCGGTTGCAAGAGCATTGCATTAACTGGTTTACCGGGGATCGGCAAAACAACCCTGGCTGTTATGCTAGCCTCTCACCCTACAATCCAGCAGCATTTTTCTGATGGTATTTTATGGGCTACCTTAGGCCGTCAGCCACAGATTATGACGCTGTTCAGTCGCTGGGGAACATTCTTAGAAATTGCGCCTGTGGAAATGTCCGATTTCACAACCATAGACGCCTGGCAGCGCACATTGCGGGATCATATTGGCTCTCGACGTATGCTTTTAATACTTGATGATGCCTGGGAAATCGATGATGCCTCGCCTTTCTACCTTAATGGGCATCGCTGTGCTCATGTTTTGACCACCAGATTCCCTACTATCGCTCATACATTTGCCCTCAACGATGTATACACCATCCCAGAATTTGAGAGAGCCGAAAGTATGGCCTTACTGAAGCACTTTATCCCTGATGCATGTGAAACTTTTCCGCATGAGATCAATGAACTTATTCAGCAAGTTGGTGGACTCCCACTTGCACTTACCCTCATTGGACGACATTTACTTGTACATACCTATACCGGTCCACGCAGGAGAGTCTATCAACATTTGTTACAATTAATTGAATATGCAGATAAACGTTTATCAGTACACTATCCATCACAGGACAAGAACATTCCGTCTGGTTCCTCTTATTCACTACAGGCCGCCATTGCTATGAGTTGTGACATTCTTTCAATACAAGGGCAAACCGCCTTGCGTACGCTTGCCATGTTTCCATCTAGCCAGCAAAGCTTTTCGGAGGCGGCTATACTTTCTATCTGTCACATAGAGACGGCCATACTAGATGAGCTTGTTGATAGTGGCCTTCTGACCTATATCGTGCCAGACCGTTACCAAATGCATCCAACTATTCGTGATACGTCGCAACTTCTTCCTTTAAGTCCTCATGTAGAAAGATGTTTCCAACTATAATGGCCCTAGAATGTGCGGCACGAAGTCGCTTGCAATGAGTTGAAGCACAAGCTTCCAGCCCCATGTCCAGGACTATCCTCAATCCCTCACTGCATCCCTGGTAACGATGGAGTTGAAACGAGAGACAACGTCCAAGGAGGCTTCTAGTCCAAAGAGGCGACCCTACATTCTGTAACTCGATACATAGAGGGTCGGCTTAGGTGAATTTGCCCCGATTTCGTAGAGCTAGAGAAAGTGGAGAGTGCAAAAATATTTCCTTTCCAATGAGGAGATAGAATACGGGTAACCTACCAGCCAAGTGTGGTGCACATCGCCTGAAATGGCACATCACAAGAAGTGTGTCTTGCAAATAATAGGACTCCCGTCGGTTCCGGTTTGATAAATAGTGTAACTCACTCAGAGTGAGTTACACTATTTATATTTTACGAAGGGATGTCAGTACGCGTAATAACACGCTTAAAAGTACTTTCATCCTCCCCTTTTCTTCTCTCCTCCTTCAGCTTCTCAAGTGTTTCAAGCCTCTTCCTCATGCAAAAGCTCTCTTCCTTTTTTCTTCGCTGAGATTATTTTTCTACGAAAGCACATACTGGCTCATCTTGCCGGCATGACGCATTTTGCGGTTCATTCTCGCTCTGTCTCTCTTTTATCATCAAATACTCTTTATAAGAGATATATTAAAAGTGCATTCACATCATGACGTATGAGAAGGTAGAGGTTCTGAAAACAGAACGCTCTTCATTGAATGGTTCGACACGACGACAGTGATCCCCACACATTTCAAGAAGCTGATCGATTTCTTCTTCTGTTCTCACACTCCTTAAAAGCGGGGCAGGATCAGAATGGCTACATTCCTCTTCCGCGTTTCTGTTCCTACCAACTGCAAACCCCAATTAGAACAAAAATGCGCAGTGATCGATTTTTACAGTGATCCTAGTCTTACCTCAACCATGTCGGCCAGGATCAAGGCAACATCGCCTGCTCCACTGCCCAGATCAAGCACCTTCATGCCAGCGAGAATCCCCGCCTGCTCAAAGAGTTTGCGTGTGGAAGGACTGAGTAGCTGGGCTTGCACCTGCAATCGTCGGGCTTCCTCCTAGCTATAGCCTGGCGTGTAGGTATCATCAGGAAGATTCTTTTCATTCATTGGCTTTTGTCCTTTCTTGCTCAAGAAGCCGTCGGATCAGTGAGATCGGTCCTCTGAAGAGACTCCCTCTGCTGAAAGAGATCTGCTTCATGCGCGAAGAGGCCTCGACCGATCTGGACGAACTCAAAGAAGTTTCCATCAGGGTCAGAGACAAAAATGGTTCCCGTGCCATAAGAGAGATCATCATTGGGATCGGTCAGCGGCTTTTTTCGCATCTGGATGTCCACTTGAAACGGTTTGAGCGATGCCGTGAGAAGACGCGATAAGAGTTCATTCAAGTTATCCACTTGCAGAGCGACGTGTCGAACGACATCGTAGGGAGAGGGAGAGATCTCCAACGGGGCATCAGGAATCTCTATCACGTGTATGGTACACGCACCAGCAATGAACCAGACGGGAATACGCTTATGTTGCTCTAAACCGAGCACCTCAAGAAAAAAGTGCCTCGCTCTTTCATTATTTGTCACGCGCAAGCTGACATGATTAATTCCTTGATATTTCATGAAAAGTTTCCTTCATACTTATGGTAGATGAGCAAAGCTCTGCTTTGTATGATCACAATGAAGGGTTGGGGTCTTCCCACCGTGCAAAAATGGGTCTGCAGTCCTGTTCCGTAAGAGAGCGACTCTCACGTGGTCTCTCTCCTTTGTACACGAAATCAAGGGCAACTTGGAGATCATCCTCCGTATGTAGCGTGCAGTATAGAAGCCAATGTAGTATAATTGACCCATGAAGGCCAAGAAAGAATTGACCCACCCCTTAAAAAGGGCTACTCTTGTGTTGATCATAGACAGCAGACGCTTCACCTTTATTGACGCTAAGCAGAGGGTTCATCCGAAATACGACGGTGACCCTTTCTAAGGACAAGACGAGGCGCTTCTTGCTCCGTCTTGCTCCAAGATAGCATTCTAAAGGAAGACTGACTAGAACGATCTTGCTGTTGCAGCGGTCCCCGCCCGATTGTCAATTCTTGTGTGAACTGTGTCACTGGCTAAGAGTGAGTCCAGTCCTAGTGCCGCGAGGAGCGATGAGCTATCCTGAAGCGATCTCAGGCGAGATCCTGTCAGATCCTCTCTGGCCAGAGAGAGCAAGAAGAGATCATGTCTGCGTGGTGAAACAGACAGACAAATAGCTCGACGCACGAAGAAAGGAATTCCCGTGAAGCTTTTGCGTGAAAAGGAACAGAGACCTCTCGAAGCCAGAGCAGGGCATGAGGCGGTCAAAGGCAGTGTCACGGTGTGGCGACCCTGGCAGCTCAAGCAGCTCGAACTCATGCAAGGAATAGCCGTCTCTACTCCCTCTCGGCAGCAATTCACTCAGGGGTATCTGATTGCGTGCGGGCAGTCAGGAACAGCCCACATGCGGTATCGAAACATGCGTTTCAATGGCCAGGTCTTCGATGAGACGCTCTTTGTGTTCGAGCCGGGAGAAACCTGGACCAGCCAGCTCAAAGACCTCACCTTCCATCGTCTTTTTATTGACCCTGCCTGGCTGCAACAGTTCGCCACCGAGCGGCTCCACAGGGAGCAGTCCTTGCCCCATTTTTCCAGCCATCCCCTCTTTGATCCGTCTGTGAGCAGGGCCGTGCGTGACCTGGCTGCTCGTTCTCTGGCTCCGGCTTCTCGTCTGCAACAGGAGGAGACGCTGTTGCACCTGTTGGCTTCGTTGCTGCTTTCCCATGCCCAAGACGCCGGAGCCCTGCCTCAACTGGGCAGGGAACACCCAGCCGTCAAGCGCACAAAGGAGTACCTGCAAGCGCACTACGCCCAGGAGATTGCGCTGCAAGAACTGGCCCAGGAGGCCGGCATGAGCCCCTTTCATCTCGCTCGCATCTTCCGCCAGGCCGTTGGCCTACCCCCCCATACGTATCAGACCCAGTTGCGCCTGGCGCGTGCCAAAACGTTGCTGGCGCAAGGGTACGACGTGAGCTATGTGGCCCAGGAAACCGGCTTTTCTGATCAATCGCACTTCGCCCGGCACTTTAAGCGCCACTTCTTGGCGACTCCAGGAAGCTATCGCAAAACCGCAAGATTTTCCTAGTCGGTCTGCCTTGCTTGCGCTCTCGCCGGAGCAAGTGGGAGTGCTGCTGGCTGCCCCTTTTCTTCCTCCTGACAGTCGATGGGTACACCGCACTGGCATCCTACCAGGAGATGCACACCTCAGCACAAAAAGAAAGCACCTGAATCAGGGTCTGTCTCACTTTGGGTGATTCTCAAATTGAACTGCAAACCCGGCTCAGTGGAGCTTCGCAGTTAAAGCCGATGGATGAGTATTCCTTTCGTTCATACGCTAGAGCTTTCACGCAAAGTGAGACTGAGCCCACGGTAAATCCAAAAATTCCGGATCTGGCTCAATCCTGGTGAAGGATGAGTTTCTCTGACGATTGCTCCCCTTTTGTCTTCACATGGTAAAGAAGAGCAAAATAGCTGCTCTTCCTGAACGTTCACCGAGGGTGGACCGGTTCCGCAGAATCCTGGGATTGACACCAGGGTGGTTATGTCCCAGCGACGATGCCCTTGAGCTGGTCGAGGGACGCCCGGATAAGTCGCGACAGATCTTGCTCATCAGGTTCGCTGATCCAGCGGTCAAACGCTATTTTGAACGTGATGGCTCCGACTTCCGCGGCGAGTATCGCCGCAAGGTCGCTCACGCCGCGCCTTCGCAACGCGTCGGCCATGGCGGAGGTGAGTAATGCGCCCTTCAACAGTTCGCGTTCCTGGAGCCCTGGGTTTGCGGCAATCACGGCTTGGCGCTGCCGAACGAGTTCATGGCGCTCTCGGAACACTGGGGTAGCGGCCTCCAGGGCTGCGGCGACTGCATCGAGCGGCGTGGCGGAAGTAGGCGCAGCTTCGATGGTACTCACGTAGATATTGCGCAGCATGTCCTGACCCCCGAACAGCACCTCGCGCTTATCGGCGAAGTAGCGGAAGAATGTCCGCTCGGTGAGGCCTGCCCGTTCAGCGATCTCCGTCACCATCGTCTGCTCAAACCCGCGTTCCTGGTACAGATCCAGAGCTGCCTGCTCTAGTCGGCCCCTGGCATTGGGTTCCCAGCGGCTCATACGTTCAACCCCTCCTTCATGACAGCTATTGACATCACTTCCATTATACTGTATCATAGCTATGTCAGCAACTGACATTACTGTTTTGCCTTACCGAGAGGGATCTGTGGCGTAGCGGAACAGAAAAGGGGGTTGAGTCAGTGGATTTTGTGCGTAGGACTCCCTCACGACAAGAAAACTAATGCTCTAATAAGTAGAGCATTACCGAGAGTAATAAGCGACAGAAGGAGTACGTTCTATGAGTCGAGCGATTATGTATACGTCATTTGGCGGACCCGATGTTTTAGAACTGCAAGACATTCCAGAACCACATGCTCGTTCAGATGAAGTACGAGTACGAGTGGCGGCCGCAGGCTTGAACCCGATGGATTGGGGGATATCTTCAAAGCCCGACGCGGCTGCAAGGTTTGGCATTACGTTGCCATCAGGATTCGGTACTGATTTCGCAGGCACCATTGATGAGGTTGGCTCCAATGTCAAAGATTTTCAGATTGGAGACCGTGTATTTGGCGGAGCGCTTGGTCGCGCCGTCGCTGACTATATTGTATTGAATCCATCAACAGAAACATTGCACCATACTCCCAGTGATATTCCAGACGTCATCGCAAGCGCTCTTCCGGTTGCTGGTCTTACCGCCGACGCGGCACTGAGCGTTATCGGTGTAAAGTCAGGTGATACCGTGCTCATAGGCGGTGCTGCGGGTGGCGTCGGCACATTCGCCGTCCAACTCGCAAAGCTGGCTGGCGCAACCGTTATCGGTACCGGGTCAGAGGATTCATTCGACTATCTCCGTACGCTTGGTGCTATTCCCGTCACCTACGGACCAGGATTGGCAGACCGAGTTCGTCAGCTCGCCCCACATGGCGTCGACGCGGCTACCGCGCTCATGGGGACAGAGACCATAGACGTAGCCCTTGCGCTTGGTATTTCGCCTGCTCGAATTTCTGCGATCGCGGCAGGACCGAATCCGCCAGGTGGTGTCCATGCAACAGGCGCGGCACAAGCTAGTCCTGGTGCACTCGATAGCATTACCAATGCCATAAGTAGTGGAAAACTCACCGTCCCAATAGCCGCAACGTTTCCAATAGAACGTACCCGCGAGGCTGTAACGTTGCAGCGCGGGGGGCATGTTCACGGCAAAGTGGTCATTACACTTTCTGAAACGGAGGAAGACTAATGCCGAAAACGCCACTTGTTCAGATTGCCGATGGTACCCTGCGAGGTCAAACACTTGCGAACGGAGGCTTCTGCTTCGCAGGTATCCCGTTCGCTGCCCCGCCTGTTGGTCCCTTGCGTTTCCGTCCGCCACAACCCGTTGCTTCCCTGGACAGGTGTGCGCGAGGCGACCTCATTTTCCCCCGTGCTCATGCAGCGGCTCACGCTATTCCCAGAGGGATCAGAGGCCAGTGAAGATTGTCTCTATCTCAATGTCTGAACCCCAGACCTCTCTGGGCGGCGTCCCGTCATGGTCTGGATCTATGGAGGTGGCTTCGAGAGTGGGACGGGATCGCCTCCAATGACCTCCGGCGAGGCATTGATGCACCGGGATGTCGTGTTTGTGAGTTTCAATTATCGGGTGGGAGCGCTGGGGTTCTTGCATCTGGCCGATCTTGGTGGACCAGCCTGGGCCTCGGCCACCAATTGCGGGTTGCTTGATCAGATCGCGGCGTTGCACTGGGTGCGTACCAATATCGCGGCTTTTGGAGGGGATCCCACCAATATCACTGTCTTTGGGGTATCAGCGGGGGCCTTCTCCATTGGAGCTTTGTCAAACATGCCTACTGCCGCAGGCATGTTTGACAAAGCGATCATGCAAAGTGGCGCAACCTCACGCACCTTTTCTCGCGAGGTTGCCACAGGGATCGCGCAGGATCTGCTCATCAGGCTTGGACTCGACGCTCCAGAGCAACTGCTTTCCGTGCCCGCTGAACGCATTGTTGAAGTCCAGGTGGAGGTCATTGATAGCGACATTGGTGCGCGCAACACCCCCGGCGGGCGTTCCTATGGAGCGGTTGTTGATGGGCACGTGTTGCCTGATCTGCCGCTCAACGTCGTGACCAGAGGTGGGACCAGGACGATTCCGTTGATTGTGGGTTTCACTCGCGATGAAGTCCAATTGTGGGAGGTGATGCTGCAACCAACCACGTTTGCTCCGGCGAATGAAACAGTCTTGCTAGCAGAGATGACCCGATGTGTGGGCGAGGAACTGGCATCGGCGTTGTTGCATGTCTATCAGAAGCGGGAACCGGAGGCCAGTCTGGCTCGCCTGCGCACGCGCTTCCTGAGTGACTGGAGCTTCCGCATGCCAGCGGTGCAGTGTGCTCAGGCACAGATCGCCAGTGGGGGCCAGGCATGGAGCTATCTCTTTGCACACACCCCTGCTCCATTTCTGGGCGCACATCATGGGGTTGATACTGCCTATACCCTGGATATGCTTGGTCAACCCTCCTTCTATGGCTTGTTTGCTGTTTCCCCGGAAGATGAACAGATCCGTGACAGGATAGTGGAAAACTTGACCACCTTTGCCCGCACGGGTGATCCGGGTTGGCCGGTATATCGATCAGAGGAACCGACCGTCCGCTGTTTTGGCGGAACGGAACCCCTGGTCATTGAGCCACCAGCCGAGGTAGATCTGCTCTGGAAAGCGTTCTGGGAGCACCTGGAGTAGCTCGAGGCAGACTGTGTTTCAGGGGGATGTTGGGGGAGAAAACAGTGGGAAGCGCGAGAGATCGAGAAACGAGGGTTCTTGTCAGCGCCGATGCAGAGGTTGCCGATGCCACGCATCAGTTGGAAGGCATCAATATCGGCGCTAATCTCGCCAGCTTCAGCGGCGGTGAGCAACTGAGCACAAACGGGTCGAAGGCGGTCAATGAAGTAGGCATGCAACGCGTCGAAGCCAACGCTATCGGGTTGCAGGAACGCGGCGAGTCCATGCTTGGTGACCAGAAAATCAACGAAGAGGTTGACCCATTGACCTAGTGCAACGTACGGCGAACCAGCATTAGCCAGCAGAACAGGACCAGCCTCGGCACAGGCCTCGACCTGATGGCGGTACACGGCAACAACAAGATCCGCTCGCGTCGGGAAGTGGCGGTAAATCGTCCCCATCCCAACGCCAGCCGCCGCTGCGATGTCACGCACCGGTGCCTCGACACCGGACTGGCGAACACGGCGGCGGCGTCAGCACGCCTGCTCGTTGCGCTGCGCGTCGGCCCGCTTCTGCCGTGCTGGTTTATGTTGGGTTGGTTGCTCCGCTCCCTCGTCGATGCTGGTCATCGTTTCATTCCCTCCCTCAGACAATGGCTTGACAAACGGAACTTCGTTCCGTATAATAATTATCGGAGCACTGCTCCACTTTATCAGTATACTATGGAGGAATACAATCATGCAATACCGTACCCTGGGCCTCACTGGCATCACGGTCAGCCAGATGTGCCTTGGCGCAATGATGTTCGGCGCCTTCGGCAACCCCGACCACAATGAGTCGATCCAGATCATCCACAAGGCGCTCGATGCCGGGATCAACTTTATCGACACCGCTGCCTACTCCGCTGGCGAGTCAGAAGAGATCGTGGGCAAGGCGCTGGCGGGCGGACGGCGCGCAAACGTGGTGCTCGCCGTCAAGTTCGGCCCTCCTGCCGACCAGGACCCCAACCATCGCGGAGCGTCACGGCGATGGATCATGGAGGTTGTCGAGCGCTCGCTGCGTCGGCTCCAGACCGACTGGATTGACCTCTACCAGGTGGGTGTTCCCGATCCCAACACCGATATCGACGAGACCCTCGGTGCCCTGTCTGATCTCGTTCACGCGGGCAAGATCCGCTCCTTCGGTGCGTCAAAGGTTCCCGCCTCTCAGATCGTCGAGGCCCAGTGGACTGCCGACCGCCGCGGCCACGGACGGTTTCGGACCGAGCAGCCTCCCTATTCTCTCCTGACCCGCGCCATCGAGTACGACGTGTTACCGACCTGCCTGCGCCACGGAATGGGTGTGTTGACCTACAGCCCGCTGGCTGAGGGCTGGCTGTCGGGCAAATACCGCAAGGGCCTGGAGGTCAGCGGTCCGGGTTCCGCCGCTCGCGCCCGGCGCTCCTGGGACTTTGACGCCACCAACCCGGCCAATGCCGCCAAGCTCGACGCCGCCGACGCCTTCGGCGCTCTCGCCGACGAGGCGGGGATGACCCTCGTCCAGATGGCAGTCGCATTCGTTACCCGTCATCCCGCGGTCACCTCCGCGATCATTGGCCCGCGCACCATGGAACACCTGGACACTTACCTCGCTGCCGATGGGATCGACCTGTCGAGCGAGGTGCTGGACCGCATCGACCAGATAGTTCCCCCCGGAGTCACGATCAACATCGCCGACAACATGTGGAACATCGGCACATCGGCGCTCAGCGCGGCATTCCGCCGCCGGTAGACCAGCCCCGGCCCGACCAGTACCACATCATGAGTGAATCGACTCAGAGCTTGCGCCAAATGGGTCAGAGACTGAGTCGGTCGGGCTCGGATGACTCGTTTGGAATGCAGGCACGGATGTCCACATTACCTGGATGTTCTAGCGTCCCAGTTATAAATTCCACAATGAAACTGGTGGCAGCAGTACAATTATCCTGACCAATGTAGCCACGCTCTTTGAGGAAGAAAGATAGCTTGTTTAGTCTCTCAAGCAAGAAGAGCAGAAAAGAAAGAAAGCCCCAAGCGATCAGAATAATGATACTGAAATTTCCCCCATTTTGGAGGGTAGGAGAAGAGAAGCCCCATGTGTTGAGGCAACAGGCCGACCAGTATTGGCTGGTGATGCTGTTTGCCCAGATTTCACCGTCTCCACATGCCGTAACGCATGGGCGACAATGAGCAGCACAACGGAGCCTTTTGTGAGCACGTTCGCCATAGTGGCAATGAGTCCGAACGCGAGCAAGAGGACCGACAGGCTCGCCGTCAGTTCCAATGAGTAGAGGATCGCAGTATCCATTTTTTCAATGCTCGTAAATTATTTCATGACCATCTATACTGATATTTCGTTACGTTGCTCTGTCAAAGAAAATGGTATAAGTATACCTTTAAAAAGCATTTGGCACATTCTACGCCTGATTTGTCCCCTCACCTGGATTTGCGTACAAAGATGCCTGCAGAGGCTGAGCAACGACGCCAATCACGTGGGCAGAGCCAACAAGAGAAAGCTTTTACCCTACTTTCTCCTGTTTCTGAACGGCAATCACGATGCGCCGAATGGTTTCGTGGGAGACCCCATAATCGTCAGCAACCTTTTGCAGTGGTTCCTGATTCTCAATGATACGGCATACGACGGTGGGCCATTCTTCCTATAGAAATCCCATAGGCAGGTTTTTGTGGCCCTGGATGCCGTTGTGCAATAGGTGGAAGCAGAAGACGCCCATGCGCTTGCTCACGTTGGAGCAACTCTTGTAGCTTGCGGGAGAGGTAACTTGAGGGGGAAATGAAGTGGATGAACACTGATGAGAGCGAAGCCGATGCCCGTCGGTTCCGGTTGAGTAATTTCATACGCAAATGCCATTAAATACATGTAATGCATCTGAGAAATCGGTCAAATTTGACCGATTTCTTGTTTTTGCTTGTTTTACACCTCATTCTACCGATCGTGGAACCGACCAGAACATGAGGATCGGTTCCGCGATCAACCATCTCACAGATTATTCGGGCGACCTAGCAGAATGTTTTGGAGGAGACCTCCTCACTCACTCAACCACTCAGCTCTCCATATCTGCTCAGTGAACAGGGTTGAGCTCTGGCCACCATCTGGATGGGGTTCGAGAAGCTTTCTGGTTCTCTTGTGCCACATTTTCCTTCTCCCACCCTCCAAAATCGGGTTAAGCCCATCCCGCTGCAAGAACATCTGCCCGGCCAGGGGATCACCCTCCAGGAAGAGGCCAGGACCGGTGGAAACGAGATTTGGGGCGACTCGGCCTGGCCTGTGGCAAGCAGGTGCGCATCACTGCTCGTGCTAAGTGAAATTGTCACAGATATCTAAAAGATAGAAGAAGGTAATTCCTACGGAGATCCTTCCCAGAACTGAGCTACTTGCGACTTCTTCTATCCCTGAACCTCCTCGTTGATATCTCTGAGGCGCACGGGGCAAGCTTCTTTTCCTCTTCTTCTCAGGAAAGTAACATGTGTTTCTCGAGCTTTTTGGTCCCATTGCTTCTCATCTGTTTGAACCATTTCTCGCTTTTTGGGTACTTACTTTATAAGGAGGACAGGTGAGTTGATTCGTATTGGATTTTCCAGGCATGCAAGCGAGAGCATCAGGAGAGAAGGGAGCCGAGAATCTCCCGAAAACCTCTTACTGGCGCAGGTGGCGAAAAGGGATCGTGAGGCTCTGGCTGAGATCTATACGCATTTTCAGCGCCCACTTTTCCGCTATCTCTTTCACTTGTTGGGACAGAAAGAGCTGGCTGAAGATATCCTGCAAGAAGTCATGGTGATTGTTTGGCAGAAAGCGCATACCTTTCAGAGGACCGCTCAGGCTGCACACTGGATTTTCGGGATAGCCCACCACCAGGCTTTCAAGGCTCTGCGCCGGGATGCAGGCACTACTTTTATCGAACTGGAGGCGGCGTTGGATCTTCCAGATGAGGCGCTGGGTCCGGAGGCTGATCTGCTGCGCCAGACAACGCATGAGGAGCTTGCCAAAGCCCTGGCCTGTTTGACCCCCGAACACCGCGAGGTGCTGGAATTGGCCTTTTTCCAGGATTTCGCGTGCAAAGAGATCGCCGCCATTGTTGGCATTCCTTTAGGCACCGTAAAGAGCCGTTTGAGCTACGCCCGGCGCGCCTTGAAAGCGGCCTTATTCCACAATGGATGGGAGGCATAACCTTTTCTATGACATCGCATCATGAACATCATTTCTTTCGTTCTCACTGTCCTGTAGACCAGTTGGAATGGTTTGTCAACCAGACGCTCTCTGCGGAGGAACGGATAGCCGTTGAGGCTCACCTGACCGAGTGTGCTGCCTGCCGGGCAGAGGCCACGGTCTGGACCGAACTGCGCCAGGTTCTGCGGGGTGTGGGTATACGAACACCGGAGCCGCGAGCAGATCTCTTCATGCAGATTGAGCAACAGCTCGATGTGTTGCCATCTCCTGCTCCCCTGGCCTGGCCGGGTTCCCTGCTTCAGGCTGGCTGGTTCGCTTTGACTGTGTGTGGAGAGCATTTCCGGGCGCAGGCCCGTCTGATTCGGCGCGATCTCTTCTGGATGCCCCTGTTCGTTGTGCCGCTGGCTGGTTCGCTCGTGTACCTGCCTGGATCGTGGCAAGATACGCCGGGGCCTGCTGCTTTGCTGGCCGCGCTGCTCACTGCGCTCAGTATGGCTTTTCTCTATGGGCAGGGGGCTGATCCAGCTCGCGAGATAACACTGGTCACCCAGACCTCGCCCCGTCTGGTACTGGGGGTACGCTGTTGCCTGGTCTTTGGCTATGACCTGTTGCTCAACTGTGGTCTCGTGTTCCCTTTCCTGGCTCAGCATGGCGTCGTCACACCAGCCTGGTTCCTGGCGAACTGGCTGGCTCCGCTCTGCTGTCTGAGCGCCATTGCTTTGCTCCTGAGTATTCTGGTGAACTCCGGTACTGCTGTGCTCGTCTGTACCCTTCTCTGGGCACTGCGCATACTCAACAGTGTGCAAACAATCCTGTTTGGCGGCTCGCAACCACTCCTAGAAGCCTCTTGGCAACAACAGTATGAACGTTTCTGGCATCAGGGATCGCTGCTGTTCGTCGTTGCTATCCTGGCTGTTCTTCTGACCTTCATTGTTCTTGAAAGAAAGGAGCGTTTCGTTTGATGACATCTCTGAATTGCGCGGTATTTGCGGGTGTGATTACTGTTCTAGCCATGTTTCTCTTCGTCATCGTTTTTGGAAGAAAGGATTGTCCTGCTCAATGATAGTTCTTCCTCGTGTTGCACCCGGCCGCGGCTTGTTCGGGGCTTTCGGGCAGGTCCGGGCCACGCTACGGGCCGAGATTGTGATGCAGTGGCGACGCTGGGGTCTCTGGGTGACTTTTGCTTGCGCGGCTGCTTTGCTCTTGCTACTGACGATACAGGCTGCGACTTCCCTGTTACATCTTCCACCAGACTCGATCTATGTGCAGCACCACTACACACCTGAGGATTTAGACAACCTCATGGTCTACGATATAGGCCTTTATGGGTCGATCTTCTTTGGCCTCGTCGTGGCCTTGCTCGTGGTTGATCGTGTGGGGCGGGATCGGAGCCTGGGCATGTTCGAGTTGCAACGTGCCACGCCACAGGGATATGCTCCCTACGTTCTGGGCAAGTTTCTGGGCAATTATGTCGCGGTCCTTGTGCCAACCTTGCTCGTGTACCTGCTCTGCGCACTGATTTCGCTTATGTTGGGTTGGCCTCTGGCAATTCTCTTGAAGCTTATGCAAGCTTTTGTGCTCGTTTTTATCCCTTCCTCGCTTGCGGCTGTGGGTCTGATATTCTGGCTTTCGAGCTTCCTGCCGCTGCGCATTGTCCAGGTTGGTTTTTCACTGCTCTGGTTGTACTTCAATACAGGTCTAGGTCAGTATGGATTCGGTGCTAGCATTTTCAATCCGGGTGGCCTCTATGTCTACCCGGTGTTCTTTCCCTTGACAACGCCCATGTCTACCGTCTACCCAAACTTTCAGACGTCCATACCACTGGCATTGCTCAATATCGCAGTCTTACTTCTGACTGCCATTGTGGCGCTGTTTCTAACCTACGGGAGCCTGGCTTTCCAGCGGCATCGTGAGGAGAAAGTCTAGCATGCAAACCAGCAAGAAAAGTGCTTCACAAAGCACCTCACTATTACAGTACGAACCCATTCCGGCGCAGCGACATAGGCCCTGGCGCGAGAGTACTTTGTGGATCTTCTATCACCTACGTCTGCTCAACTGGTGGCTGTTTCTGCTCATGTTGCTCGGCTTTCTTGGAGCTGGTGGCCTGGTCTGGCTGCAATTGCACACGGGCGGGTCTCAGGGATTGAGTCGCGCCTCCGAACTGAGCCGATTTGTCATGGAGCCAGGCGCGGGACTGCTCGCATGCATGCTTACCAGCTCACTACTCGTGGGCGATCCCCTGCTGGAGGTAATGATGGCAACGCGCTCAGGAATGTATGGAGTGTTGACCTGGCGCTATCTGCTAACCTTCTTCATACTGCTTCTCTGTTCCGCCGCCTACCTGGCCTGGTCACTTGGAAATGGAATTAGCTACGCGAGGCAGCAAAGCCCGCTCTTTCTCCTACTCGTCTGGCTGGCACCCGTGCTGGTTATGAGTATGCTGGGGCTATTCGGCTCGTTGGCCACGCGCAACACCGCTCTTGGCATGGTCATCGCTATCATTCCTCTAGCGGGTTCGCTTTTGTTGTCTGAGAAACTGCTCTCGATCCAGGCAACGCATCCGTTCTTCCTTTCCTACACCTACGCGGGGGGGCAAGATGCGCCAGATTGGTGGACAAACCGTCTGGCATTATTGGGAGTTGCTCTGGTGGTTGCCATATGGAACTGGTGGTTGCTGCGTCGCGAAGAACGCCTGCTGGGCAGTTTACAGTAGCTCGGCGGCTCTCCTGGAAAGGAAGGATTGGTATGGATATTCTAATTGAACACGTCTCGAAGCGGTATGGTTCGCATGAAGCCTTACGAGGCATCGATTTGCATATTGAGCAGGGGATGTTCGGTCTGCTTGGTCCAAATGGAGCCGGGAAAACGACGTTGCTGCGTATCCTGGCAACCCTGCTGCGTCCGACCACTGGACGCGTCGTCATTAATTCCTTTGATCTCGGTCGGGCCGCGCACCGCAAGGCTGTCCGTGCTCACCTGGGTTATCTTCCCCAGGAGCTTGGCCTCTACCCGGACCTGACCGGGCGCGAGTTTCTGGACTATATGGGCCTGCTGAAGCGCCTGTATGATCGTACCGCACGCCGCCGACAAATCGCAGCCTTGCTCGAAGTAGTGAACCTGGCTGGGAGCGCCGAGCGCAAAATCAAAACCTATTCAGGAGGCATGAAACGCCGCCTGGGAATTGCCCAGGCGTTGTTAGGCGATCCCCAGATCCTGGTGGTCGACGAGCCGACTGCTGGACTCGATCCTGAGGAACGCATCCGCCTACGTACCCTCTTGACCGGGCTGGCCGAGAACCGCGTCGTCATCCTTTCCACACACGTGGTTGAAGATATCAGTCAGACGTGTGAGCGCATCGCAGTCCTCGATCAAGGCCAATTGGTGTTTGACGGTCTGACACGTCAGATAATCGCCGCAGCGGTCAATCATACCTGGCAATTTCTCGCGGCACCTAACTCTGTCCTGCCGCCAGAGTTGAGCATCATCTCGGCCTTGCCGCAGAAAGTGGGAACGCTTTACCATGTGGTCGGGCCAGAACCACGCGGACCAGTACAAGAAGTCCAGTCCTTATCGCCAACGTTGGAAGATGGCTATGTCTGGCTTCGAAAGCTATCGGTGAGCAATGCAACAACACCCTTGCCTGCCAGAAACTTCTCATCGTCGTAAAGGGAAGAAGGACCAGGACCTGGTCCTCTCCCCGAATGGTTCCTCTGTCTAGAACTGGGAGACACATCTTTTAGTTTCAGAAAACGAACAAGGTTCGATAGTCCGCGAGAAGATGCGCAAACATGAGAGCCTATCACTACTGCTATCCCGTGAGATTAAGTGAGGAGCAGCACCGATGGCTGGAGGCGATGGTGCTCATAAGCAGCACCCCAGCCAAGCATTACCTGGTAGCCCGCGTGCTGCTCATGAGTGATCAGAGCCAGGGTGAACCCAACCACACCGGGACAGATCGCTGAGGCACTCTCCATCAATCGCCGCACAGTGATTTGCAACGCTCAGCCTCCTGGACATGTCGTGTGACAACCTTACCTAGTTGAAGCAGTGACCTTCACCATTTTCAGAAGCTGACGAGTTTCTTCTTCTGTTCTCGCACTCCATAAAAGCGGGGCAGGATCAGGTGTGCAACAAGATAGTGGATGCATTTATAACACGGCTTTAAAAGGCCTTATGATTAAGAGAAATCATCCGTGTGATACACTTGAAGTATGAATTCCGTGCCCCGCAAAATATGCTTCCGGGATGTGAAGAAGAGGAATTGCCCCGATCAAAAAGGAAGAGATATCATGAATTATGAACCTCAAGAAGCCCCACGCAAAAATATCGACTTCGTAAGTTACTCAGACCAGGGTGGTCGAGGAGATGGGGTACAGATCATGGTCCATAAAGGACATGCGTATATCGGTCACATGTTTAGCAACGGTGTCACGGTGATGGACGTCACCGATCCCAAAAATCCCCGACCAGTCAATTTTCTCCCGACGCCTCCTAACACCTGGTCGCTGCCATCTCAGACCCATGATGATTCTCCTGTTAGTCGTCAATGCAGTAAATATCTATTCAGCCAGCTATCAGCATCAAGAAAACGGAGTACTACAACCAATCTTTCGTAGATACCTTCGGAAAACAACAGTTTGGAGTTCTGCGGCAGGCATGCGCGTATATGATATTTCCAGACCAGAGTCAGCCACGCGAGATCGGCTTTATGCCAGTTGAAGGATTTGGCCTTCACCGCATCTGGTACATCGGGGGTCGCTATGCCTATGCGTCAGCTTCGCTCACTGGTTATACCGACCATATTTTCCTGGTCATTGATATGGCTGATCCAACGCATCCAATGTCGTGGGACGCTGGTGGATACCTGGTATGTGGCGTGAAGGAGGCGAAACACCCTCCTGGCCAAGAAGGGCGACGCTACGCGCTGCACCACGCAATTGTGGCTGGAACAACAGCTTATGGTTCCTGGCGTGATGGCGGCTTGACACTGCTCGATGTAAGCAATCCGACTCAGCCTCGACTCATCGCGCATCGCAACTGGAACCCACCCTTTCGGGGGCGGAACGCATACCAGTTTACCATTACCTGAACGTAATCTTGTCATCGTGGCCGATGAAGGCGTTGCGGATAATTGTGAAGATCAGGTCAAGTACACCTGGGTTGTCGATGTGCGCGAGCCAACGAATCCAGTGACGATTGCGACCTTTCCCACACCCTCAGAAGAAGATTATCTGCGCCAAAGGTGGTCACTTTGGCCCACACAACTTACATGAGAATCGCCCCGGCTCCTTCCAGAGTTCCGAGTTAATCTTTGCAACCTACCAAAAGCGGGTGTACAGGGTATTCGACATCAAAAATCCATTTCCGACCAGAAGAGGTTGCCCATTTCATCCCGCCCGCCCCACAGACGTATGTTTGACCCCCGACCGGAAAGTGCCCAAGTCATCCAATCCTGCGATGTCTTCGTCGATCGAGAAGGTTTACTCTACGTCACCGATTATAACGCGGGACTATACATACTTGAATATAAAGGATAAAGTGTGAACGAATATCAAGCGACACTGAAAGAACTGCGACAGCAAGAGATAGAGATCCAGTTTACGAGTTTTACAAATGACACTGCGCTTGTTGTAGGGATGGCGCTCTTGCAGGAAGCAAAGAAACATGGCAAGGCTGTTGCGATAGATATTACGCGCAATGGTCAGCAGCTTTTTCACTTCGCCATGGAGGGAACGGCCATCGACAATGGAGAATGGATCAAGCGGAAGAACAACGTGGTCAGGCGTTTTGGGCATAGTTCGTACTATATGAGTACGTACTTAAAGAGTGCGGGGCAGACGATGGAAGAGAAGTATTTGCTTCCGTCCAGTGACTATGCAGCACATGGAGGCGCATTCCCTCTCATTATTCGCGATGTTGGAGTCGTGGGTACGATTACCGTTTCCGGACTCCCGCAAAAAGAGGATCACGAACTGGTTGTATCCACACTCAAACAGTTTTTGGGAAAGAGAACAGAATAGAGAGTAAAATGCCCATAAGGGAGAGCACCTATTAGGAGGAGTAAAATGGCAATTGAGCTACGTTCTTATATAGATGGTAATTGGCACGCTGGTGCCCGATTAGTTGATGATATTAATCCAGCCCACCCCTCAGAGGTGATAGCACAAGTATCAATGGCTAATTCCTCTGTAGCGGTCGCCGCCGTGGAGGCCGCCAGCGCCGCATTCGCCGACTGGCGGCGCACCCCTGCTCCAGCTCGGGGGGAGATTTTGCGTAAGGCTGCCGATTTGCTTGAGCAGCGAGCCAGCGCGGTGGGGAGAGACTTGACACGCGAGGAGGGCAAGACGCTGGTGGAAGGTATCGGCGAAACGAAGCGTGCCGTGGCAATACTGCGCTACTATGCTGGCTTGACCCTGACAGCCGACGGACAGACATATCCTAGCCTCTCCGCAAAGACATTCCTCTTCGCACGCCGTGAGCCGATTGGCGTTGTAGCTGCCATCACCCCCTGGAACTTTCCCATCGCTATTCCCGCCTGGAAGATAGCTCCCGCGTTGGCCTATGGCAACACCGTTGTCTGGAAACCAGCCGAGCTAGTACCGCTTACCGCTACACATTTCCTCCAGGCCCTTGTTGACGCTGGACTCCCAAAGGGTGTACTCAACATGGTTCTCGGAAAGGGTTCAGAAGTTGGTGAAGTGCTTGCAACTCATCAAATGATAGATGCCATTACTTTTACTGGCTCGAATCCTGTCGGTCGCTCCATTCAACGTGAAGCCATAGAGCACGGGAAAAAGGTGCAATTAGAGATGGGCGGCAAAAATCCGTCAGTTGTACTGGCGGATGCTGACCTGGATCAGGCCGCTGAACAGGTCGCACGTGGAGCATTTTTGAGCGCGGGTCAGAAGTGCACAGCCACGAGCCGCATCATTGTCGAGCAGGCAGTCCTACACGAATTTGAAGACCGCCTTACCGCTCTGGCGAAGGGGTGGAAACTGGGCGATCCTTTGGAAGAAGATACCAAAGTTGGCCCGGTGGTATCCAGGGACCAGATGCAGACTGTGCTTGACTACATTCAGATCGGTTCGCAAGAGGGTGGTCGTGTTCTCATCGGTGGTGAAAGGGCAAGAGACCTGGGAGATGGCTATTACGTGCAACCCACCATTATCGCTGATCTCAATCGTGAAAGCCGGGTAGCACGCGAGGAGATTTTCGGCCCGGTTGCGACCATCCTTCCTGCCAGTTCATACGAGGAAGCTGTAGCGTTGGCGAACAATACGCCGTTTGGCTTGACTGCCAGTATCTTCACCAACGATCTCACGAAAGCGCTCCGCTTTGCCAATGATATACGTGTTGGTGTCGTCAAGATCAATCAAGAAAGTGCAGGCCTCGAGTATCAGGTACCCTTCGGAGGAACCAAAGAAAGCTCTTCAGGTTCCCGCGAGCAAGGAGAGGCGGCTAAAGAGTTCTTTACCCAATGGAAGACGGTGTATATGGACCAGGTGTAGCTCCTCCCTTGCCGCGCACGACGGGATTACGTAGGGTGCCGAGTTGATCGATGCGAATAGAAACTTCGTCACCCGCCTGTAAAGTGAATGGATCCTCCGGCACGAGCGCTGTACCCGTGCAAAGAAATACTCCATCTGGGAAATCATTCTCAAGAAAGAGGTATGTGACCAGTTCTTCAAAGCGGCGCTTGAGTTCGCGTGTGTTTGTCTCACCTTCCCAGCATAGTTGCTTATTGCGCTCGATGGTCAGGTGAATGGCGAGATTATATGGGTCTGCTATTTCCCAGGCAGGAGTTATACCAGGACCGAGCGCACAGCAACCAGCATAGACTTTGGCTTGAGGGAGATACAGGGGGTTCTCACCCTCAATACTGCGAGAACTGACGTCGTTGCCAATCGTATAACCGATGATCTCACCGTATGTGTTGATAACCAGGACAAGCTCTGGTTCTGGCACGTCCCACGTCGAATCAGCTCGTACGACAATGGGTGCATCTGGGTCAGCAACCCGCCGTGGAGTCGCCTTGAAAAAGAGTTCAGGGCGCGGTGCAGTGTACACCATTGCATAGATATCCGGTGTTCCGCTCTCCTGCATTCGCGCCTCTTCAGATCGTTTGTAGGTCACTCCTGCCGCCCACACTTCCGTTTCTCCGTCAATGGGCGCGAGGATATGTGCAGGGCCATGATCGGCTGTACCGCTGCGCACACAATCCTCGATCTGGGTGCGCAGTTCACTGGCCTTCAGTCGAAGGATATTGCACAATTTGCCGTTGTGGAGGCCCGACGTATCACCTTCCACCAGGGAGGATGAAGGGGCAAAGCGACCAATGATTAGACCATTATGGAGCAATCCAACGGCTGCTCCTTCTTTGGAAGATGCGTAACGAACAATCTGCAAGAATGTGCTCCTTCTTCTGGAAGATATTACATGTTAGTGGTAACATATTATGGGCAGAGATTCAAGAGGGGACGATGAAGTGTACCAGCAACTAGGGGAATATATTTTTCAGAATAACCATACTGCTGATTAAAGGATGGAATTGAGAAGATAGCGGAGCAGAGATTCCAGATCGGCCAGTGCCAAGAGCATGGTAGCTAACTTCCACGTGGGGATACCCAAAAATACTAACTCATGGAGTTTTCCCCACAAGCTACGTCTTTCTCAGTAGAGGACATGAAGAGAGGCACCTTTATCGGTCACGCCGCACATTACCTCTGGCTGGCAGCCACTGTGTTGGGAGTGGGAATGGGACTGAGCTACAGGCTGAGTCCCGGGCTGGGTGTCAGACTGATCTATGGACTGAGCGTCGGTGTAACGGTCGTACTGATTCGTGTTATCCTTGCTGGCTCGATTGGGCCTCTTCGCTTTGCCGAGCGCATTCATTGGACATGGCGTGGTCTTCTCCACCCGAAGCACGTGCGGACCAGCCTGATCGTTTCAGGTGCGCTGTTTCTGTGCTTTGGACTGGACTTCGCGCTGGACAATAGACTGAACTATGGGCTAAGCGGAGAACTGAGCTTCGCGCTGATCAACGGGCTGGGCTGTGGGCTGGGCTACTGGGGACTACTGGGACTCTATCTAGGCATGAAGCAGGAGCACCTTGAAGACCAGGATCGTCAGCAGTTTAATCAAGGCATTCGTCGCTCGTTGCGCAATGGGCTACTCATTAGCCTGATCAGTACGATCATCATCAGTGCAATAGGTCTGCTGGGCGGCATGCTGGCCAATGTGCTGAGAAGCGGGCTAAGCAATGGGCTAAAGGTCGAACTGAAGTACGTGCACAGCACCCTGCTCATAAGTGACGCGTGTATCTCGTTGCTCACGGGAATGGTGGTCATATGGGCCCTCTCGGGAGGACTCACGGTCCTGCGCCATTATGTCATTCGCTGGCTTCTGGATCGTCGTCGCATCTTTCCCTGGCATGCCCAGGCATTTCTCGATGATGCGACCACGCGTATCCTGCTTCGGCGTGTGGGCGGGGGATACAGTTTCATCCACCGCCGCTTGCAAGACTATTTCGCTGATAGTGTACCTGATGCTCCTCCGGCACAACGAGAGGCACAAGAGCAGGACGATGTGTTTGCTACTGTAAAGGAAACACGCGATGAGCATTGATGTGGTATGAACCTGCCCTATCTGGTTCCTTCAAAAATAACGTAACCGTCGGTTTCTAAGCTGGAATTCCTTCCAACTTTGGATGGTTGGAGAAGAGAAGCTTTCGTGTGTTTAGGCAACAGACTGATCAGTGCTGGCTCACCACCGGCATTCCCCTCACACGGTTGCGTCATTTATGAGCCATACTTGGATTCATTTAGTGTACCTGCGACTGCTTCCGCGCAACAATCACCGTTCGCCTGACCGTTTCGTAGGAGACTCCATAATCGCTGGCAACTTTTCGCAGGGGTTCCTGGTTCTCCAGAACACGACGTTGCACGGTGGGCCACTCTGTAAGAGGAATGCCATGTTTTGGTTTCGCAGGACCGGGTCGTCGTTTCGTAAGAGGTGGAAGTGGTGTATTTCCATCTGCTTGCAGTTGTGCTAAGAGCTGTTGAAGCTTCTGGGAGAGGTAACTTGAGGGGGAAATGAAGTGAATGAACACAGGTGAGAGAGAAGCCGATGCCCGTCGGTCCCGGTCGAGAATTTTATGCGCAAATACCACTAAATACACGTAATACTTTTGAAAATTCGGTCAAATTTGACCGAATTTCTTTTTATTACCTGTTTTACGCCCCTTTTGCACGCACGCGGAACCGATCTCTTACACACAGTCGGTTCCGTCTAGTAACCATCTTGCCATCGATGTCATCTCAGAGAACCACATCGTTGCTCCTGGCACGAGAGCCAGCATGATGAGATGTTTCTTGCGTTTTCAGACTTGTTGAACAGGACCACGCTTCATCAAGCGGTTGGTCAAACCGGGACTGGGCTTCTTTTCATTTGAGAAGGCGTGATGAAGGAGATTTGAAAGGCCACTTCTGTATGAAGGGACAGGCATCTTACGCTGGAACGTAAGATGCCTGTCCCTAGAAGCTATGCAGAACGAACAGGCGCGGCAGGGTGGCGCAGGAAGAGGAAACGTACCATGAGCAGGTAGCCGCCTGAGGCCATGCAGAAAAGAAGAAAGAGGACTATAGGGGCAAATACCGCCGCAGCGGGGAGGTCAGGAATAAAGTTGGCGCGAATACTCGTTCCCAGGAAGAGGAGGCCGCAAGCGTAAAGAGGGAGGCCGCTCAGGTAGGCCATGCGCCTCTGGACCAGCAGTTCTTTGGACTTGAAGGAACGACGCACCATGCGGGCGGCGATGAAGGTAAAGGTGACTCCAAGAACGATGTAGAGGACGAAGAGGGAGAGCCATGCTACCAGGATAAGGCCAGGGGCGATTTGATCTAGCAGCAGCAGCAGCGAGTCAAAAGCGATGAAAATGCCCACACACAGTCCAATAAACACGATGGCGGGCAACCAGAGGCGAATAAGCAGAAGTACGTCAAAGGAGAACTTTCCAATGGTTATGTTCATCACAAAATCCTTCCTGAATGTTTTTAAGCGATATTCGGTAACTCCCCAGGTGTGAAGCGCCGCTAGCGCTGAAATGTCCGGTCCTGACTGGAAGAGAGCATGAGGAGTTACGTTATTCATCGGTTTTCAATACGTATATAGGTTTCAATGCGTTTTTTCTTCTCAAAGCCCTACTGCTTCGAGTGTGCTCTCTTCCTCAAGTAGACCTGATATGAAATCGGCTGGCTAAGGAATTCAGGGACAATCTCACATCATTGTTTGTTCTAATTGATGGAGGTATTGAGTTCGTACCAGAAAGAAATAGACCATCTGGAACAGCAGGAACCCCCCAATCGTCAGGATCGTTGGAACGAAAACCTGAGCGCCCGCATGCATATTGTTCTGGACCACGATCATGGCAAACATGGTATGGGCGATCGCCATCAGGAAGGGAGCAAAAAACAGGACCACCATCTGAAGCGTCAGACTTGCTCGCATCTCGCGTGACGTGAGACCTATTTTTAGCATGGCACGATAACGGTTTGTGTTCTCAGTCAGGCTACTATAGAGCCTGAAGTAGAGGAAACTGCTTGAGGCAATCAAGAAGATTATCGCCACAAACAAGCCTACAAACAAGGTGATATTGGGAATTTGATAGGAATTCAGGTAATCGAGTGCATGGGACGACAGCACGAAAAAGTCCTCCGGGGAAGATCCATGCGTTGTGCTCGCGTAGATCTTTTGGGTTTGATCTTGTAAGGTAAAAGCAATCGGAAGGGTCTCTCTCCATGCTGCGATAGAATAGCCAACATACACATTTTGTTGCAGGCCTGTGGAATACCGCTGGTAGTCCTGATCTGGCACGATGAGCACATTCGTCAAGAAATCTTCGTTGAGTACCTGCTGGCTGTTACGACTCACAACATGCACCCTTTGGCCGTGCGCCAGGGTGATGGTACTCCCGCTAGGGATGGGTGGATTGTTTGGATCGGGCTGAGACGTTGATACTTCAATGGCCTCACCTGGCTGCATAGAGAGCGACGAGGCGTGAACGACAGCCGCCCAGCGATTATAGTCGCTCAAGGACATACAGGGTACCGCAATGTTTTTCCCTGTAACCTCTAAGAGCGCATACGATGCCGCAACCCTGGTAGAGGAGAAATGCTGATCGTGCAAGGTCTTCTCCATCGTCTTTTCAATGGGTGCGATGGCCGCAGTCTTGCCTGGTTGAAACAAGAGCGTAAAGGCGAAGGGCATCGTATGAGCATTGGTCTGCGACTTGAGCAAGGTCAGGGCAGAGGTTGCCGTAAAGGTAACACTCAAGATCATGGCGATAGCGAAGAAGAGACGCGCATTGTCTTTCATACTATATGCGAGATCGGACAGCCACAGCATGTGCGTTCCCCGCCAGTAAAAACGTCGTCTCTTCTTGAGCAGTTGGATGATAAAGACGCTCAATTGAGTATAGAGAAAGTAGGTGCCAAGAGCAACCAGGACAATGACAAACACTGGTTGAACGCCAAGGTCACCCAGAGGAGCACGATACGAGACTGCAAGTCCATAGCCTACAACCAGACACACCGCAGCAAAGAGTGCCAGAACCAGCGATGGTTTTGGCTCTGCCTTGGGTCGACGAGTTCCTTTCAACAAACTGGTTACCGAATTGTTCCGTATGAAAAGCATCGTGGCAAGAGAGACCAGCAGGAAAAGCGTCGTAAAAGCTATGCCAGTAATCAGGAGCGCTTGCACCGGAATATAGAAGGGCAAGGCGGGCATATCCAATACAACTGATCCAAGCAACAAAAAGAGTTTGGAACCAATCAGGCCAATGACAATACCTCCACAGAGAGCTGCCAGTCCCAGCAGCATATTTTCGAGGAAGACCATCCCCATGAATTGCCGATTGGACATCCCCAGAAGAGTGAGAATACCGAATTCCTTCGTGCGCCCTTTGAGAAACGTTCCCATCGAGTACAGAATAAAAAAGAAGGCAAAAAAGAAAATGATATATTCAGCGATCTGCATACCATTGATGACGCTTTCCTTCAGGTACCCTTGCTGTAAGTTGGGATGATTCGCCAGGGTGGCATAGAGAAAAAACATCAGAATGGCAAAGGAGCTACTCAAAAAGTAGGCCGCGTAGGCACGCATGTTGCGCCTGACATTGTTGCTAGCGAATTGGAAGAACGTCATTGACATTTCCTCCTAACAAAGCCAGTACGTCAACGATGTGCTGATAAAACGTTTGCCGATTGCTGCCACGACGAATCTCGTTGTACAAACGACCATCTTTAATAAAGATCACACGATGGCAATAGCTTGCCGCCAGTGCATCATGGGTCACAAGCATCATCGTGGTACCCTGGACCTGATTCATCTTTTCCAGAAGTTCCATCACCGCACGAGCGGCCTTTGAGTCCAGATTGCCGGTAGGTTCATCGGCCAGCAAGAGCGAAGGGGAATGGATAAGCGCACGCGCAATAGCGGCACGCTGTGCCTGACCACCCGAGACCTCATAGGTGCGCTTCTTGAGCAGATCTTGAATGTCCAACTGCTGCGTGATCGTTTGTAGACGCTGCTCCATTTCTTTCACACTGCACTTATCCAGCGTTAACGGGAGCACGATATTTTCGCCAATGGTCAAGGTATCGAGCAGGTTGTAATCCTGAAAGACGAAGCCTAGTTCGCGGCGTCTGAACTGAGCCAACGTATTTTTTGAGAGGGTAGAAGGATCAAAGGTATTGATAAGCACCTGGCCGGATGTGGGTGTATCGATAGTGGCAACCAGGTTCAGCAACGTTGTCTTGCCGCTTCCCGAGGGTCCCATGATCCCTACAAACTCGCGTGGGTTGAGAGAAAGATTGATATCATAGAGAGCCTGATAGGGAAGCTTGCCACCATAGATCTTATTGAGATGAGTGAGAGTCAGCATTGTTTGACTGTATTCCTTTCAAAATGTTTTCCTGCTGAAAGAATAACAGAGCACCAGGCCTGGTCCAATCGATTTTGCTTACAGGAAGCTTACATCTTTGTAAGCTTCTGCCATCATGGCTCATAATTGTGTGCGAGAGAAGAACGTAAGATGGAAGGTTGTCCCGGTATTTACCTCAGATTCAACCGTGATAGAATGCTCTAGCTGTTTACAGGCTTCATGAACAAGGTAGAGACCCATGCCCGTTGATTGGCGATGGGTCCGTCCATTTTCGCCAGTGAAGTACGGCTCGAAGATGCGTGGGAGATCAGCCGCAGGAATACCTATCCCCTGATCAGCTACCGTGAGCGTAGCACGATCCCCTTGCACATGTGCAATCAGGCGCACCTTTTTGCCAGTGCCAGAAGAGTATTTAATGGCATTGATCACGAGTTGATCGATGATGAATGCCAGCCATTTCAGGTCGGAAAGAACCAGAAGAGTGGGGTTGATCTGTACCTCAGGATAAACGGCATTGCGCAGAAAGAATTGTTTGTTTTTGCGAATGACCTCGTTCGTAATTTTGTTGAGTGCGACCGGTTCGACATGAAAATCGTTTGCAAAGGTGTCCAGGCGTGCAGTATAGAGCGTCATTTCCAAACCCTGCTGAAGCCGATCTGTCTCTTCGCGAATACTCATGAAACGCGGATCATCCTCATCTTGCGTAATGAGCGAGATCACGGACAGTGGGGTTTTCATCTGATGAACCCAGATGTTGGTAAAGGTCATATGTCTCTCCTGGGAGCGCTGGTAATGAAAGAGACGCTCCTGGTAGAAATGGTATTGGGTATGCAGTAAGTCCGTCAATGCCTTCCCAAGAGGAGAACTGCCATAATTCACGAGTGACTCATCAAGCGACGCCAATGGAGAACTGAGCCGCCGATAGAAGATAAACTGGGTGAAGTAGCGATAGAGGAGATACCCCATGAGTGTCAGAGCACAAAGCAGGACTGCATAGAGAAGCAGATCCAGATTGTGAAATCCGGCCAGCCAGCAGATGAGGAGAATGAGGCTGAGTTGCAGCACGTTGAGAAGAAGCAAGCTTGCATGATCGCGCAAGAAAAGTTTCATAGAGCCTTTCTCCAGGTAGTATTCAAACGATATCCTGAACCACGGATGGTCTCCAGAGCATCCTCGACTCCCACCTCTTGTAATTTTTTGCGCATGCGTGTCACATACACATTCAAGGTATTTTCCTCGACAAAGGTGGTTTCATCCCACAGGACTTCAAGCAGACGCTCACGACTCACAACACGGTCGATATGACTGAGGAGATACTCCAGAAGTTGCGCTTCCCTTTTGCTGACGCGGGTGGTGAGTTCTGCCAGCGAAACCTGCAAGCGCTCAGGATAGAGGACTAACCCTGCGCATTCAACGATGCGCTCATCTGCATGCGAGGCGTAATCGCCGTAGGCGCGGCGCAACTGACTACGCACTTTAGCAAGAACGATCTCGTAGGAGAATGGCTTTGTGATGTAGTCGTCCGCACCATTTTCGAGGGCCATCACCTGGTCCATCGTGCTTTCACGCGCCGAGACAAAGAGAATGGGGCAGGTAGAAACGGTGCGTATCTGCCGACACCAGTAAAAGCCATCAAAAAAGGGCAGGTTAATATCGAGCAACACAAGATCTGGTTGTATGCGCTTGAACTCATCAAAGACATGTGCGAAATCGGTGAGAGGAACAGCCGTATAACTATATTTTTCAAGGTGTGATTGCAACAACTGCGCAATTTTTGGATCGTCTTCGACGATAAGAATCGTGGATGGTAAAGGCATAGCAGGGAGACTCCTTACAGATAGTCTTCTGATCCGAGAGCCTGAGCGGAGCGCACTCCTCTCTGGCAGATGAGCGCAGCTAGACGCTTCCGATCAGCCAGTCTGAGCAAAGCTAGACGCGAATGCGTCGTTGGCTGGCTGAATAAGGACCGTGAGAATGCGTCGTTTCTGTCAGTCTATCAAGAAGAAACGGAGTTTCGTTGGCTCTCAGGATAAGGCGTCTGCTCCTTTGGGCACATACACGCGAACATGCCGGGCCTCTCACTAGTTTCAGTACCCTCAAGCGTGTCGAGAAAGAATGGTAGCTCCAGGTGCCTCCAGCGAGGAAAGTATACCTCTTAAACCCGAAGAGGTCAAGTGGAAATGCATTAGGGAAGCAGGCCGTTCCCGAAGTGCCCGTGCGAGAGAACCAACTCGGTTGCCTGGATCGTGAAGGCGATCTCATAGGCGTACTCGGCATCATCTATGCTTGCGAATAGTTCTGGGGAGAGTACCTGTGTTGGGACATGCGCAATCGCCGTGCGCCTCCATGTGGTCATTGAACGTGTGATACGCTGGAGGAGGGTCTCGTTATTGATCAAAGGGACGGTTGGCAACATATAGTATATCTGCATGGGGTAGTTCCTCTTTCTTACTTAGTTCTCCGGATCTTCACAAACGTCATCATGATCACATCCGGTGGCATTGTATCTAGCAGGGACGTTTTCAAGATGCAATCAAAAAGAGATGGGTGTGTTGCGTCCTGCTCATCAGTGTGCTCTTTGATGAGAGGATACCAGAAGAGAAGGGACGTTGCTATCGATTTTGCTTACACAAAGCTTACATCTTTGTAAGTGACGAGGATGTATTCTTCCAGAGTTGGAAGAGCGAGGTAATTTTGGAGTTTCCACGTCCTGTCTGAGATTTCCGTGCAAAGCCCTCTGCCTTTTGCATCAATTGGTCCGCCGTCTCACGAAAGCCGATAAACAGCCCTGATTTTCCCTACGCGACGCCTGCGAGAAGAAAAAGGTCGTGATAAAAAGAATGCTGAGCTGGAATGTTGTTCCCCTGCTCATTTCAGATGCGCACGTTCTCCGAATAAGCAAATTTTCTATTTGTGAACTATTTCACATACGTTAGCTTGCTTCCATGGTATCTTTTGCTCAAGCCATAAACGCTGGAAAGCCTATGTGCCCAATGAAAAGATCTATTAAAAAACATCTATAAATCTAGGAGAAAAAACACTATGCGTTTGAAAAACTTTGTTGCTAGTCTGGGCCTCGCCCTGCTGATCGCTGGAATCCTGGCGGCCTTCGTTTCCACCTATTCGACAGCGAGTGCTCATACACTCAAAACATCGACCACTGCCAATGTACCACAAAAAATCTCATCTTCCGTTGTGGTATCCGTAGGCAAGGTTCCTTCCCATCAATCGGTGGGGAGCACGTTCACTATTCTGACGACCACCAAAGGTTTCACATTATATGTCCATGAGTGGAAAGGGACAAGCGGCTTTACCTGTGATGGCGCATGCGCCAAGACCTGGACACCCCTGGTCTACAAGGGAACGGGCACGCCTACCTCTACCACCAAACTGCCTGGGAAACTGAGTGTTGAGACTGATGCTCAAGGTCGCAAGGTCGTCTTCTACCAGGGCTATCCCCTCTATACCTATGTTGGTGACAAGAAGCCTGGCGACTTCAATGCGTATGAAGCAGATAACTCGCCCTGGCAACCGGCTACCCTTAATCTCCCTACTGGCCTGTAAACAGCCGTTTTTAAAAATAATAAGCGAAGCTCCTGGCGGGATATCCCACCAGGAGCTTCGTTGATGGACGGCAAAGGACCTCTCTCATGCTTTGTAGGCCTATCGGGCGAAAGTGACAGTATCTCGACCCACTTTTAGCTCTGGCGCAGCAGATTGAGATCGAGACGATGGAACTCAATGAAGGAACACTGTTCTTGTTACGCCGAGCCAGGTGCCTTGCTTCTGATACCTCCCTCGATCAGATTGAGATTAAGGTGGCAAAAAAGACTTTTAGATAGCCCTGTGCTCAATCTAAAAATACTTGACAGCATATTTAGAGTCCTTTAGAATAGCCTTATATTTACATGTATGTCTATAATTTCTGTAATGTAATATCAATACACTTCGTTTCATTATGAGGAGCAATCATGCTCGAATTTGTGGATAAACAGTTAGGGAATATCGTACTCTGCGGTTGTTAGGTGAGGGGGGTTTGCTCAGGTCTATCTTGGAGAACATGTCTATCTCAAAACAATAGCGGCCATCAAAGTTCTCCGCGCCAACTTGCCTAAGAATGATCTACAAACCTTTCTCAACGAAGCTCAGATCGTTGCTCATTTGCGACATCCTCAAATTGTACGTGTTCTGGAATTTGGCGTGACCCCAGACTATACCCCGTTTTAAGCTTACCCCGTTTTCGTAGAGTCTCCGTTGATTAGAGTTGAGTAAAATACCTGACGTTTTTACCTAATATAGGTATAACAACATTATGACGTTATATTGATTTTGTAACACTAGAGAACATAGGGAGGACAAAAGTATTTCCTTTCGCAACTTATTTATCTGTTTATAGTTTTCGGGCAGCACACACTACCCTCCTTACCGCCTCATACGATACTCCATAATCACGCGCGACTTGCTTTAACGACTCACCGTTCTCCTCAACACGACGAAGCACAGTAGGCCATTCAGAAGCCGGAATCTTCCATTGCGGATTGTCAGGACCAGGACGGCGTTGCGGAAGAGAAGGAAAATCGGATTGATCTGCGAGGTAAAATGTGGGATGCCTGTAAACGAGGATGTCAGTTCTGCCAGGAAAAAATTTTTCAAGAGGGATAAGAGCAAGGTACGACCTGCAGCGTGACGTGCCCTCTCCCATCTCCTTTGTCCACACCTTGCAGTTATCCTTTCCGCATCATGTTCATCATCGCGTACCCTTGAAGGGTTCGCCATGCCGTTGCAAATGAGAAGAAGCCCATCCCTGGTTTCATCAACCGTTTGAGAAAGCGGTGGTCTTGTTCGACCAAATTGTTTAGGTATTTGACGTGCCTTCGTTCACCGTGTTCAGGGATATATCCTTCTGCCTTGAGCTCGTTGAACGTTTTGGGGAAGGCCGCATTTTTGTCAACGTTGATCACACGAGGTTCGCTGGGGATCTCCTTAGTAGCAAACCATGAAATCGGGTCAACTCAACCGTTGCTGTCCAGCTTCTTTCTCAAGAACACAAGTAACAGCAGGACAATCTGATCTTTAAGAGGATGGCTCGGTTGCGTATCGTCGTTCGATCAGCCATTATGCTGAAGCCTGCTCTGCTGAGGCAGTACGCGTCTCAGCAGAGCAGCTCATCTCCTACTGTCGTCGAGATGGAGGCCGACGACAGAGGGTAGTTGCTACTAATACCCGACTGAGACGATATTGGCCTGGACCGCATTGTCCGCCGCATCGGTCGGGTAGCCCGTTGTCATCACCCCTTCGAAGAAAGTTCCGACGGATTTATTGCTGTTATCGCCGCCAGTTCCCAGAAGAATGGCCCCTTCCTGGTGCATGGGCGAATAGCCACCCCGGTTCGGCTCCGCGCCGCTGTACCAGGTGGTCAGGGCACCCGATTGCGCGTTGCCCCCCTTGACGGCATATTTGTTCTGCCCATTGTTCTTGACGAGGGCCGTGACGAACGCGCTGTGATTGCCTTTGTTTTTCAGGTAGCCTCCATTTCCTCCGGTATAGAGCCCATTTTCCAGATCAGCCTGCACCCAGGGACCTGAGCCGAAACACGGCCCGACCTGGCACCAGGAGCTGAAGTTGACCGCGTCCATGTGGCCGCTCCCGTTGGCTCTGTTATTGGTCTCGCCGTTGCCGTAATCGAAGCAGCACTTGTTGTTGTAATGAGTGCCGCTGGTCACCATGTACATTCCCTCCGGGGCACCATTCTTGGCGACACCTGATGCGGAATCGTCCCGATAGCCCACGCCCGCTGTCACGTAGAGTCCATAGACCTTATGCCCTCCGACCGTGAGTGGGAGCGCGGCAGCGTTGGCACCATGATCCTGCCCACCATGCTGGCCCGGTCCTTCAATGGTGAGGTTGTTGTGCCTTGCAGACTGGTCGTAGATCACTGTGATAATACATGAGGTGCCAGCACAGAACTTGTCTTGCGCGGCGGCGTTGGCGTAGCCTCCCGTCGTGAGGGTTCTGATGATGGTGGTCTTCGAATCCGACGCTCGCTTGACCTGGTACAACGGTCCGTTGTAGGCCGAGAACAGCGCTCGCACCGTGCTATGGGCGGCGACACAGGGGGTGCCAGCGGCGGCATAAATATCGCAAGGCTGTGATCCGGCGGCCTGGGTTGGAATGCCAGAAACGCTGAACGCACCGATAACAATAGCCACAGCGGCAATAAGTGCCAGTACGGGTCTCCAGCGGCGAGAGCTGAGAAATTGAGCGTATGAAGAAGATCGTTTCACGTCCTTGTGTCCTTTCCACTATCTGGAAACAGTACAACTCCTATCATAAGCAGCAGATCAACTGTTCTCACAATAGAGGCTATACGAAAATTCTGGCAGGATGTTTCCCCCTGTATTTGACGAATACCTTTTCATTTTGTGGAAACCTTGACAGGATGCGGTTGATTTTGCAATTCCTCGCCTGGAAAGACGGAGACTCTTCCTTGATCAGTTCCCTAGAAATCAGCCTGAGAAGCTAGAACAGGAAAAATGCGCTCATCAGGAGACCTGCTAAACCGTCAACAACATGCATTCCATCATTTCTACCTGGGGGATGTTCATCCCTTTGCCAGTAGAAGAAACCTTCCTTCTTTGCTTCTTATAAAGTGTTCCTTAAAGTGTAAGCGTTTGCAAACACTATGAAAGATATACTCTATTTGTACCAATATTGTCAACCCTCTTTACAAAAACGTCGCACAATGGCTTTTTTTACCTTCTATTGAGAGAGATTTATGCGGCCAAACGACAAAAAGCCTGAACAGTTGGGAGAAGTAACGCCTCAGGTCTCCTCACCATCTGCGGTGGCTCGCCTCGGTTGAATATGAGTGAGATCGGCGGCATGGGGCCGCCGATCTCACTCATATTCAACCGATTGAGAAGCGCCGTAGGCGCTTTCAAGCCCTCCCTACACCAGCCAGCGGGGTTCTACCCGCGCTGTATAGCGCATCGAGAGATCTCTTTTTACCCACGACTCCTTTGTCTCAGGTGCAGTAATACAGAGTCTGGTTGCCCCCACCAAATCCTCCACCGCTATTGGCGGTGCTGCTCGAAGATGATTGCCACAGATTTGTAGGCACAGTAGCACAATTCTTCGTCACCCAGGTCGTGAGAGAACTCTGTCCACTAAAGCCGCCAAGCAGGAAGTAGTGCACCGTTCCATTTGTAACCAACGCTTTCAACGTAGCGGTGGTAAGAATAGGATCGCTGCCGCCAAATCCGCCCAGAGCCATCACAGGTTTATTGGTCGCCAGGATAATGGAGTTGCCTTGCATTGAACTGGGGACTGCAACCAGGTACTTAGTCGTACCCTGATGAGCTTCCAGGTAGCTAATGAGTTTGGTATCCGCACTCGTACTGAAACTACCACTACCGCTCCCACTTGGTCCAGCAGTCGGAAGCTGAGATTCCGTATTCTGTAGGACAGGAATGGTACTCCACACAGCGGACACCATCATGAGTCCGATCAAGCCAAGGACGACCACTCCCTGTAATGAGAGGCGTGTCCGCCGCTCATTCGTCGTAAAACGCGCCGTCACCTGCGGGAAGAGACGAGCAACGACCAGTATCAGGGCCGAGAGGAAACAGCAGATGGCGATGACTGGAATGAGCCAGGTGCCCCAGGCAGTGTTACTGGTGATAATGTGAATTTGCTCAAGGGCTGTTAGCACGAGGGCAATTGGTAGCAACCAGCCACGCCAGCCGACCCGTCGATAGTCATTCCACATGACGACGACGCCGATGCCAAAGAGGGCGGCGACGGCAGGTGCCATAGCTGAGAGGTAATACTGATGGAATAAGCTTGCGACGCTGAAGAAGACTCCCATCGTCAGCAACCAGGTTCCCCATAGAACCATTGACATCTGTTCTCGATCTTCTCGGAAGCGTAGACGGCGTTGCCAGGCCAGGGCAAGCATTCCCAGAAGCGCAAACGGTAAGAGCCAGACGATCTGACCACCCAGAGGTTCGTTAAAAAGACGAAATGGACCGGCTGTCCCAATATTAAAGTTACCACCACCATTGCCTACATTCTCAGGATTACCCGATGGGCGAGCACCAGATGGTGGGGTACCCGATGGGCGAGCACCAGATGGCGGGGTACCCTGATTGTTGGTGCTTCCACTTGTCGTCTGGCGGGATGGATTCGTACTTGCTGTCCGGTTGCCTCCAAAAAAGTTGCCCACCAGACGCTCAATACCGTTGTAGCCCAGGGCCAGGCTAATTTCAGAATTATTCTGAGAGGAACCGACATAGGGACGTTGTGAAGCAGGGGTCAGGTCAACAACGACCGACCAGGAGAGCGCAATGACAAGCATCAGGGCAAGGGCTACCGTCAGGTGCCAGATGCGTGTCCAGATCTTCTTTGGCGCGGCTAACAGGTACAGCAGTCCGAAGGCGGGCACCACCAGGAAAACTTCTGTCATCTTGACATTGTAGCCAAGTCCGACTGCGACTGCACAGAGAAGTAACCAGCGTAACTTTCCTGTCTCCGTCGCTTTTAGGACAGCCCAGGCCCCTAGCATCATACAGAGAACGAGGGTACTATCAATCGTATTATTGCGGTTAGTGAGCACGCTAATCGGACTGATTGCCAGTGCCAATGCTGCCAGGAGGCCCGCGGTGACTCCAAAATGACGGCGTACCAGATGATAAAGGATCAGGACGGAGAAGACGCCAGCTAATGCCTGAGGCAGGTACACGCTGAAAGCCGTAAATCCGAAGATTTTCGCACTGATCGTCTGCAACCAGAAGCCAAGGGCAGGTTTGTCGATAGTCACAAAGCCACCGGGATCGTAGGAGACAAAAAAGAAGTTATGCCAGCTATCCAGCATACTTCTGACACCCGCAGCATAGAAGGGGTTGGCGAAGCCATTTTGTCCCAGTTGATAGAAATTCATAAACACAGAGATGAGCAGAACAGCACCCAGCGTTATGCGTCGCCAAAACGGAGACCAGGCACTTGTTGGGTGTTCGATCGGCTGATCTTTTGGGTGTGATTGTATGGTGATAGTTGCATCACTCATGAGCGTTTTTCCTTTTTTATGCGTAATTCTAGTATCGTCGTATCCTGTTTCTATGAGAGAATACTGGAATACCTCTTCTCTCTTTGTAGTACATACTAGTAGTCTAACCGCCTTCGTTGGACCTCTTGCAGGGATAGGATTGACGGCTCCCACGTGTTACTTTAGTGTTTTGACGGTTACAAGGTTCATCGTTTTTTCTTTGCTTGCTTCCACGTGCATCGATAGAGAAAGAGTTCGCGCAGGGCACGTATGATGACGCGTGGATGAGCCCCTGTAGCTTTTCCACCATGTCGTGGAAGGTGTTGAATACCCACCTGCTTGTAGGTAGAACTGGAAGAATTGAGCTTGTCGAGTAACTCGGCATTGATCATAGCTCCCCGGCTTTCAAGAGGGTGAGCACGTAAGAAATCTGTATGCAGGAGTTTGAAAGCGCAGTCAAGATCACGAACATGCACACCGAAGACGATGCCGATGAGTTGTTTCCACCCCCATGCGTTAAGTTTCCGTACCCAGGAATCCTGTCGATGCAGACGATAGCCAAGAACAGCATCATAGCTATCGATGAAAGGGAAAAACTGGAATACGTCGCGAATGTCGAATTGACCATCCGAGTCCATAAAGAAGGTCAGTTCTTTGGTAGCCGCAGCAAAGCCATCTACCAGCGTTGCTCCATATCCCTGATTGATTTCATGGGAAATCAGGCGAACACGAGGATCAGTACTGGCAATAGCGTCTACAATTGCTGCGGTACGGTCTTTACTTCCATCGTTAACGACAATCACCTCAAAATCTCTGACCCGACCATTCAATGTCATGAGCACATCATTGAGTGTGGATGAAATGACTTGCTCTTCATTGTATGCAGGTAAAATGACCGAAAGGCTGGCATGAAGAGGTGGCATAACGGTGTATGAAAACTGCTTCTCAAGAACGTCATTGTGATAAGAAACTGGTGTTTTATTTTCTATTTGGGTAAAGAAATGATCGGTCATTTTTCCTCCTCGTTATGGAAACAATTCTGTTTAGACACAGCCAGGCAAGGAAGATCTGTGACTGTCCAGGTACCGATATATTTCATATGGTGAGCACAATAAGGGGCGAGTAAATCCCGCACCTGCTCCATCTGCTCAGCGTTTCTAAGATGCACAAAGAGGAGATGATGGCGTTGCTGCGCCTCGTGCAAGTATATGTCGCCTGGGAAGCCGTCATCGGTTGATGCGAAGAAGCGAGAAAGCGCCTCTAAAAAGCGGCTTTGCTGCTGGAGTCTCTGTTCAACCACTACCACGAACTCCTGACTTGCAAAGAGGTAGATATCCCTGGCATCATAGCCAGCGACGTGCAGAGCATGAACGGCTTGCTGAGCCTGTTGTAGATCGTCGATCACACTATGAACATATTTTTTAGGAAAAGGAGCTATAGGGAACACCTGCTGAGCGGGTAGAGACGACTGTACATATCCATCATAGGTAATTGAAGCGTTCTTCATGAGTAATATCCTCCATGGTACTGATGTGTTGGTATACATTCACCGGTTCATCTGTTGGCGGAGAGGATTCTCTCCTGACATGCTAAGGGTAGTATTAATTCATTGAAGCAGTATTGGAAAGAGATGTGAGTGTTCCAATGTTCAAAACTATGAGGTGTGTTTCTGCTGGACGCTAGTCGCATATGAACAGCTGCAACCCTCTCCCGCCACTTTCCCTTTTCAGTATTTACTGCATAATTTCGTTCTCATCTGAAGATAGTCTAGCTGAGATGATATGGCGGAAAAGCGGCCAGGAGTTCAATCTTTTTGTGAGCCGCTGCAGGTTAACAAAAACACATGAGAACTTTCTCATCTTTTTCCAATGGTTTTCCAACCTGTTTGCTTTAGCATAGAACTAGCGCAAGGAGCAACCTTGTACATGAATTGGAAAAATAAAACAAAAGGAGAAATACAATGCAAACAATACAAAATGCACTTCCCCGCAGAAAAGAACAGATTGCCTGGAGCCGACTCTGGTGGGTCGGAGCGCTTGTGTTCGTGGCCTCCCTCGTGGTCAACCTTCTGATAAGTAGTGCCACCCTTGCTCTTTTCCCAGGGCAGGTAATAACAGCGGATCATATCATCTTGAGCACTGTTCTTGGAGTGCTTGGAGCAATTCTGGTCTTTGCCCTGGTTGCCAGGCGCTCGGCCCACCCGATTCCCTTGTATCGCAAGATTGCCGCCGTCGCTCTGTTGCTTTCCTTCATTCCAGACATCTTGGTCTTCGTGACAGGGTACTCTGGTATCGTTATTGGAGCATACATACTTATGCATATTACGACAGCGGTCATCTGCGTGATTGGCTTGACGAAGTGGCCGATGGGTATCCTTCCAACAAAAAAGGTTGAATAGGTGGTCAGCGTGTCATCTTTGCCAACCCATTTCCAATCACCCTCCTGCGAACGTGGGGGCATCGAAAGGATGCCCCACCTCTCTTCTTCTCACTTAAAAACATGAAACGACGATACGAATATTACATAAAAAAGGAAGAATAGCCTTGAGTAGTGCAGAAATCACCATACAATCACACCCAAAAGATCAGCCGATCGAACACCCAACAAGTGCCTGGTCTCCGTTCTGGCAACGCATAACGCTGGGTGCAATTATGCTCATCTCTGTGTTTATGGAATTTTTTCAACTGGGACAAAACGGCTTCGCCAACCCCTTCTATGCTGCGGGTGTCAGAAGTATGTTGGATAGCTGGCATAACTTCTTCTTTGTCTCCTATGATCCCGGTGGCTTTGTGACTATCGACAAACCCGCACTCGGCTTCTGGTTGCAGACGATCAGTGCGAAAATCTTCGGATTTACGGCTTTCAGTGTGTACCTGCCTGAAGCATTGGCGGCCGTCTTCTCCGTCCTGATCCTCTATCACCTGGTACGTCGTCACTTTGGAGTCACGGCGGGTCTTCTGGCAGCATTGGCGCTGGCAATTAGTCCGATTAGCGTCATCACAGGCCGCAATAATACGATTGATAGTACGCTGGTTCTTTCTGTTGTTGTGGGTGCGTGGGCCATCTTAAAAGCGACGGAGACGGGAAAGCTGCGCTGGTTACTTCTCTGTGCGGTCGCAATTGGGGTTGGCTACAATATCAAAATGACAGAAGTTTTCCTGGTGGTGCCGGCCTTCGGACTACTGTACCTGTTAGCCGCACCAAAGAAGATCTGGACACGCATCTGGCATCTGGCAGTAGCCCTGCTCGTCATGCTTGTCATCGCGCTCTCCTGGTCGGTCATTGTTGACCTGACGCCTGCTTCGCAACGTCCGTATGTCGGTTCCTCTTCGGACAATTCTGAAATTAGCCTGGCCATTGGGTACAATGGTCTCCAACGTCTCCTGGGCATGGGAGGCAATAGAGGAGGAGCACAAACGAATATACCCAGGCAGGCTGCGAATGGAAGCAACACGAGTAACAACAGTGCAAGCAGCACTACTCAAGGTCCTCCGTCTTCAGGAGGAAATGGCTCAGGTACGAATGGAGGAAATGCTGGTGGTTTCGGTGCGGGCATTGGCACAGCTGGCCCGTTCCGTCTTTTTAGTGCACCTCTGGGCGGTCAGATTGTCTGGCTCTTACCGTTTGCACTTCTGGGAATGCTTGCCCTGGCCTGGCAACGCCGTCTGCGTTTCCGGGAAGATCGAGAGCAAATGTCGCTGCTTCTGTGGGGAACCTGGTTGCTGACGACGGTTGTCTTCTTCAGCGTCGCAAGCTTCTTCCATGAGTACTACTTAACGATAATGGCCCCTGCCATTGCAGCACTTTTCGGCATTGGCGTGGTGGTCATGTGGAATGACTATCGACGGGTCGGCTGGCGGGGCTGGCTGCTGCCAATCGCCCTCGTGGTAACAGCACTTGAGCAAATATACATTATCAGCAGCAACTCGGCCTGGGGCACCTGGCTGATTCCGGTTATCGCCATCGCCTGTTTCCTCTCGGCACTTCTGTTGGTTGCTGTTCGCCTCTTCCCACGGGTGACAACTCGCTTTACGACGGATGAGCGTCGGACCCGTCTCTCATTACAAAGTGTGGTCGTCCTTGGCTTGATCGGACTCATGATAACATCTGCCGTGTGGAGTATCATTCCTGTCTTGCAAAATACAGGGGGGGATCCAATCGCAGGCCCAAGCACCGTAGGTTCAACCACGACTGGCGGCTCCGCTTCCACTGGCCATGAGTACAAATACAAAACTCATCAGCTACCTGGAAGCTCATCAAGGGAAGACGAAATACCTGCTTGCAGTTACCGGTTCTATTGACGCTGACTCAATTATTCTGGCGGCCAATAAACCAGTCATGGCAATGGGTGGATTTAATGGCAGCGATCCTATTCTTACCACCGCCAAGTTGAAAGTGCTGATCGCCAATGGAACAGTACGCTACTTCTTGTTTAGTAGCAATAGTAGTACCTCTGGAGTACCAGGAGGAAACCTCAATAATCTCCCTGCAAATATCAAGAAATTGATCGAAGAAGGTAAGCTCAGTATAAGTGGTGGCGGCAACTCTTCTGCGCAGAGCACACTCACAAGCTGGGTGACGAAGAATTGTGCTACCGTGCCCACAAACCTGTGGCAATCATCTTCGAGCAGCACTGGCACTAACGGTGGTGGTTCTGTTGGCGGTACGCAAACTCTCTATGACTGTGCAACCCCTAAGACAAAGTAGTCGTAGGGAAAAGAGATTTCTCGACGTGCTGGGTAGCGCGTCGAGAAATCTCTGATTCTTGGTCATCGACCTCATGGATGGGGCACTCTGGCAGATCACGAATATTCTGCGTCCGTTGCACAAACGGGGTCATGTGTGCGAGGTCGGAGATCGGGTAAAAATAAGGAAGCGACCGGGAAACGGTGCTCCATCTGTATAGGTAGCCCTGCCCGGCTTATTACCGGCAATTTGAGCCTCAGGGGAAAGGGTTGGAAGAGATCCTCATATCACAATAGGTATATCTACGCTCGGTTTTTTAACTACAGGCTGGCATCCCTGCCTGCGCCAATTCCGACAGGTTTCCCGAAGTGATGGAGAGCTTTTATAAGCCCGTCAAGGCACCTGTATGCGAGGGAGACGGTGAGAGATCAGCAAACGTCCAGGTGCCAATATATTTTACGAGGTATGCATGGTGGGAGACGAGGAGATCGCGTACCTGCAGTATCTGCTCGTACCCAGAAAGATGAACTGCCAAAATATGGCCTCCTCGCAACGCCTCATTCATATACACATCGGCAAAGCCATAATCAAATGCGGATATCAGGTGCATGAGCGCATTGAAGAATCCGCTCTGCTGCGGGTCACCCTGTTCAAGCGCTTGCACATAATCCTTGCTCATCAAGAAGTGAATGCTCTGTGCATCGTAGCCAATCTGTTGCAACGCTTGAATAGCTTCTGCTGCATCTTGTGGATCGTTGAAAACACTATGAACGTATTTTTGTGGGTAAGCATCGGCAGGAAATACCTGCAGAGAGGAGAGAGTTAACGGTTCATTTTTATCGTGCGTCTTGACATTTTTCATCAGGAGTTCCCTTTCGTTGTTCTATTCTTTTTCACCACTTTGTTAGATTGGAGAGCATGTTCTCCTGACATGAGCAGGAGGATATCCGAAATAGGCAAAATTGAGAGTAAAGATGCAGAAAGGAATTTCTTCACAGAGCATCGAAAAGGTGCGTGCATCTACTCTTTTTTTGCCCATATTCCGGTCTATTTTCTCATCATTGAAGTGCTTTTTAAGAGTGAGAAAATCTCTCTTTCAAGCGCACTATTTTTTCGCTGTACATGTATTTGTCATATTTCCATATTCATAGGATAGCTTAAGGTGATCAAAAAAACTGCCAAAAAATGTAAAATGATTGTGAGAACCTTTAAAAGATTTGTAATACATTGTATTTAGTTCCAGGCAGGGAGTTATTAAGAATTTGAGGCATCGTGCAGTTACATTTTATGTTGAAAACCCCCATGAGAACTTTCTCATTTCTTTCCAAGAGAGTTCCCATCTGTTTGCTTTAGTATAAAACTAGTGCAAGGAACAGATCCTTGTACATCAAGCGAAAACAAGACATGGAAGCACCATGTAATCACGGCACTGCAATCGCTTGATCAGAAATAAGACATGGAAGCACACTGTAATCACGGCACTGCAGCCGCTAGATAAGAGAAAAGCAATATGAGTACGATACATGAACAGAGATACCATCTCGCACCCCTCTTAGCCCAACCGACCCTTTCGCAGGTTGTCATCGTAGGAGATCTCCAGATTGCGGTGACGGAGATGGAGGCTATGTATGGACCGATCATAGGCCGCTACAGAATCGAGACTCGGCAGATACAGGAACCACTCCAGGTGCTTTGGGGGTCGGAGGGGCAGGTGTGCAATCGTCAGGCAAGGGTAACAGATATTGCCTTTGAAATACCTCAAGCCCGAGCTGGTCAACTGTGGATATACACGGTGCAGGCTCAGGTCACGTATCAGGAGACAAGCATTGTGACTGGAATGTTCGTCCAGATCCTTGTGACACCGGACACTCTTCCTCAGTTGTTGGCCTAAACCATTTAGATTGTCCATGAGAACTTTCTCATTTCTTTCCAATAAAGTTCTCATCTCTCTGCTTTAGTATAGAATCAGTACAAAGAACAGATCCTTGTACATCAATCAAAAAAACAAGAAACGAAAGTAATATTGTTATTACATAACTAGGATAGAACAAAAGGAGAAATAGAATGCAAGCAACACATGATGCACTTTCACGCAGAAAAGAACAGATTGCCTGGAGCCGACTCTGGTGGGTCGGAGCGCTCGTGATCGCATCCTCCCTCGTGGTCAATCTTCTGGTGCGCAGTGCCGTCCTTGCTCTCTTCCCAACGCAGATAATAACAGCGGATCATATCATCATGCTCACTGTTCTTGGAACTCTTGCAGCAATATCTGGTCTTTGCTCTGGTTGCCTGGCGCGCAACACGCCCGATTACCCTGTATCGCAGGATTGCCGTCGTCGCTCTGTTGCTTTCCTTCGTGCCAGACATCTTGATCTTCTCGACAGGGTACTCTGGCATTGTTGTAGGCGCGTACATACTCATGCATATTATGACAGCAGCCATCTGTATTATTGGCTTGACGAGGTTGATGGAAGCTAAATAAACAGGCTCATCCCAGCATTAAGTGAGTCTGCTTGCTTAATGCTGGGATGAGCCTGTTTCTATTATTTGAACCGCCCGTAAAACCCTCTCCTTCTTCTTTGACCTGGTGGTGAAAACTAAAGTGTCAGATGAAACCGACTCGACTTCCCGCCACGCGCACCAATTTGGGAAGGGTGATGTTAGCCGGGCCTTATGCTCGGTAGTACGCATCATTGGAATGTTCACATCTTTTTCCAATACTCCTTCAATAAATCGATGCTATGCTTGAGGAGGTGACGGGAAGATGCTCTCTGTTAATAAAAGAACCAGTGAAAGCAACCCGTATAGAGATAGCATTCCAATAGAAGACTGCGTATAATAAAAGTGGCGTCGACCAACGAGACGCCACTCCAACAAGAAAAAAGGGGAAATGTTGTGCATATCCTTGTCGTAGAAGACGAGCAACGCCTGGCGCACCTGCTGCGTCGCGTCCTGCTAGAAGAGCGCCACACCGTTGATCTGGCGTACGAGGGTCATGAGGGGCTTAACCTGGCCCTCTCCGGTACCTATGATACGGTGATTCTTGATGGAATGCTGCCAGGTATTGATGGGCTTGAGATCTGCCGCCAGATACGTGCCGAGCGCCTTCTGACTCCTGTGCTGATGCTGACTGCGCGGGGAACCATCGAAGACCGGGTCACGGGCCTCAACGTAGGCGCGGATGACTACCTGATCAAGCCCTTCGCAATGGAGGAATTGCTAGCGCGTATCAATGCCTTGCTGCGACGGCGCGATCGTCAGTTCGATGAAACTCCCCAACTTACCGTGAGTGATCTGTCACTTGATCTGATACGACACGAGGCATGCCGCAGCGGGCGGGTCATCGAACTCACAGCCAAAGAGTTCGCGCTACTAGAGTACCTGATGCGTCACCCTGGCCGGGTGCTCACACGCACGCAAATCGTTGACGCCGTCTGGCGCTACGACCTGGAGGCGCTCTCCAACGTGGTGGATATCTACATTCACTACCTGCGCGATAAGATTGACCAGGGCTTCGCGCACCCACTCATTAAGACGGTACGCGGCGTTGGATACAAGATCGACGCATAGCACGGAAGAAAGAAGGAAGTGTATGAACTGGAGGAGACCTGCATGGTGGCCTCGAAATCAGAGGAAGAACCGCCAGTTGCAAGAACCTGCTACGGCTCTGTTCCAGGGACTACGCGTTCGCCTGACGCTCTGGTACTGCGGAGTATTGGGCGTGGCTCTACTCCTCTTCGGCGTAGCACTTTACTACGGAACCCAACACTTCCTCCTGCCACCTATTGAACAGGATGCGCAATTACATGCTCAGGCAAATCAACGTTTATGGCTCAACCAGTCGGTTAATCAAGCCTGCCCGTTACTGAATCAACCAGGCCAGATAAGCCTGCCTGCTGGTCAGGGTTTCCAGATACCAGAGCAGATCGTGTGTTTCAACCCAAATGGCTCCTTGTTGCGTGGCCAAAATACTACAGAGCTTCCATCTACTTTTCTGCGAAATTCGCGCATACAGACAGCCTTACAGACAGCCTTACAAACGGGTAAACCAGTCGGCGAAATCGTCAATGTAGGAGGTGCACCCGGACAGATCTATTGTTATGTGTTGCTTGTCCCCAATCAAACTGGGAAGGGAAACCTCGGCGTTTTGCTGGTTAGTGAAACTATCCAGGCACAGGAATCCGCACTGTCGCTGCTGCTGACGCTGCTGTTGAGCATCGGGGGAGTGACGTTGTTCGGGGCAGGACTGGGCGGATTGTTCCTGTCAAACAGGGCACTGGCCCCAGCACGCCTGTCCTGGGCTAATCAGCAGCGCTTCGTCGCCGATGCTGCGCACGAATTGCGCACGCCACTGACGTTGCTGCGTGCGGATGCCGAGGTGCTGCTGCGAGGTCGTAAGCACCTGGAAGATGAGGACGCGGAATTGTTGGAAGATATTGTGGCTGAAGCACACCATATGTCGAAGCTAGCAACCAACTTGCTGACGCTGGCGCGGCTGGACGCTGGAACCATGCATCAAGAGCACGAGGTGGTGAATATTGCTGAGTTGGTCAGGGAGGGAGCGCGGAGAGTGCAAGCGTTTGCAAAACAACGGAGTGTGGCTGTCCAGGTAGAGAGCAGCGATACCTATGTGATTGGAGACCCTCTGTTGCTAGAGCAGACACTGTTCGTGGTACTTGATAACGCCATCAAATACACTCATCAAGGTGGTCTTGTCACAGTACGTGCGGCAGAGCAAAATGGACAGGCGCTTCTAGAGGTGCGCGACACCGGCATCGGCATCGCAGCTGAGCATCTCCCCTACCTGAGCGAACGTTTTTATCGGGTGGACAAAGCCCGCTCCCGCGAGGCGGGGGGCGCGGGCCTCGGTCTTTCAATTGCGCAAAGAATCGTAGTTGCACATGGTGGTCTGCTCTCCCTCTCAAGTGAGCCTGAGCAGGGTACGACGGTGACGATTTCGCTACCCCTGGCACACGAGAATGAATTATCATTGATATAGCCAGTTGACCAAACCCCGCCCTCATGACTCCAGCTAGCCGATGCTGTTGAGGTGAGGGCAAGGTTTAAGCGGAACCACTCATTTCCCTGTAATTTGATAGGTATGACCACTCACAGTCGCGAAACTGACCAGGTTCCCCCTGGTGGTCGTCGTGACCGATGTATTACCAGCAGTGGTATCAATAACCTTCAGGCTTCCTGACGACCAGGGATTTTGTACAGTCGCCGTGGCCCCTTTTTCGCTATGATAGTCGTGCTCTGGACAACCCCACTCGCGATGCTGCTGGAGACCGTGAAGGCTCCACGCGCTAGCTGATTAGTAAACGAGGCATTGAGCGAGGTGGGCCAGTCTGCAAAGAGCCGTAGAGTGCCATCATAGCTATCCAACAGCATCAGTATCTACCGTCTCGATGCTCCCCACCGTTTCGATACCGCCGCCACTCTGTGAAACTGTATCGTTCGCACGCAATCTACTATTGAGATAGCCAACGAAGCGTGTATAGGTATCCGGCAGGCCAGCACGTGCGGCAGCAGGAAAGATCCAGGCGAAAGAGTTGCCTTGATACCAGGCATTAATGTAAGATCATAGATGGTATTCTGCGCGATCTTCAGAGTAGCGGCAGATGAGCCAGGACCAACCTCATTGCCCGGGAAAATTGCATTCACCGGATTGGCATCACTTGAATAGAAGCCCGGTGCATCCTGCGTGGACTTAAAATCGGTATGCCCGTTGTTGGTGAACGTCGGAAAAGGACTCAGGTTCGTCACGATATCCTGCCACTTCGCCCGGCGGCTGGCATCAACATTGAGCGCCTGGCTCATTGGGATCAGCGCCTGATCCAGATATTTCACAAAGGCGAGATCCCCGATCGGATTCGTCACATAGTTGCTTCCTTCGTTCTGGGCACTATTGTTAATCACATATTTCCCACTGGCATTTTTGGTCAGGTAATTATCCCAGAAGTTCGCGACCTGGATCAGATAGGGATAGCCCGTTTTCTGTAGCCAGGTCGTGTCCAGAGTATAATGCCAGTGGGTAATATAGTTCAATGCGACGTAGACGGCATCTCCTTTCTGTTCATAATAGCTGCTTTCCGATGTAGTGCCCCAGGGACTAATGCCTACAGGATAATAGACCCCAGAGTAACCAGCCGCTTTGGCGTTGGACTCGCCTTGTGAGATATAAGAAGATATCCCATCGTAGTACGAAGCCGCCAATTCTGGATGATTACTTGAATACACTCCATAGTATGGCGATTCGACATTATAGTTGGTATGCCAGTTATTGACCCAGCTGGTGTGATCGGTTGCCTCAAAGCCGCCATTCGTATCTGGTGCAAGCGCCCCCGCACGGTTGTCACATGCCAGAGCATACAACGATCCGTACCAATATCTCTCGACAGCACCCCCACCAAGGTCGATATATGACTTCGCCCAGAAACTTTGCCACCATGCTTTATGCGTAGTGTTGAGCGATGCATAGCTGCTACTGGTGAGCGATGCCACACTGGCCTGTGCATCTTTGAGATAGGTGGTCGAATTTTTGCCACCATGCCAGTGCAGAAACAATTGTCACTGTTGAGCCTGGTGCCAGTGTAAAAGAGCCAGTAGCAGTTGCGCTACTGTTAGTGGAGGTGGTATAGGTGGTGCCCAGAATGCGAGTTGCAATCGCTGCACGACTAATCCATCTCCCTGTCTGTAAGGTCTGACGTGTAGCCCACATTGTGCCATTATTTCCGTTGAGGACACCAGCAGAGGTGGGTAATACTGGATCACCTGCGTCTGGTGTCTTCGTCCAGGTTGTTACACTAATAGCCGTAGCAGCACTGCCAGCCGACGAAGAAAGGTCAACCGAGAGCAGATTTTTTGTGGCGGAGGTCCAGGCTCGCATGCTAATAGTTGTGCCATTGCGCGTGAACGTCGAACGTACCTCGGCATTGCCAATATCCTGTTGCATGTTGTAGCTTGCCCCGACAAGACTGGGAATGCTCACGGTCACGCCACCAACAGGAAGATGTACAACATGAAAATTAGTGCCTTGATCGGTCCAAAAATCACTCTTCGAGACGTAGTAGCTTTCTGCCTCTGGTTTGCCTCCAACGACTGTCGTCATATCGCCGTTGCCCATCAATGCCCCATCGGTCAGACCCTTCTCAGTGGGAATATTGCCCGGTGGACTCGTAAATACTCCCGTATTACGCGCTAAAATGCTTGATAGGCTCGTGTGAGCGGCTGCGTGAGCATGGAAAGGGGATGAAGAGATGGCGCGAACGCTGAAAATACTGGTGCATACCAGCAGAAACATCAGCCCCCAGCCGATTTTCTTGACCTCTCTCCGTGAGACCATAGAGGACTTTGCATGTTTTTGTTCATTGCCAAACGCCTTTTTTGTTCATTGCCAAACTCCTTTTTTGAATGTTCCATAGAGTGCTCAAGGAAATGAGCACTCTTACTTCCTTGAGCAATTAGTGGTTACCTAAGATATTGCGATCTCAGCAAATTGCATTCGATATCCATTGCTATCGTCGGGATTGGGACGCAGATTCGTCCCCGTCACTCGTACATACTGTGCGTTTTGTGAAGCAAAGGTGAAACTCTGCACTCCCGTTGGCAATGCATAGCCAGTCTTTGTTACCACCGTGGTCCAACTACTCCCATCGTTGGAGACCGCGATCGTAAAGTCTATTGGGAAGCCATAGCCGGCATTTGCCCCATCATCACGCGGATAGAGATCCACTTCACTGAACGTCAACGGCGTCCCCATGTCGAGTTGCACCCATTCTGTGTGGTTGCTGCTCGCATTGGCATCTGAGCTGGACCAGCCGTGAGAGGCTTCTGTACTCTTCTCTTGCCCATCATTGACATCCTTCAGCGACCAATCATTGCCTTCATGACTCGAACTGGCGGAAGCAGTTGCCGTACGAGCCAGATTGATATGCGTATAGCTATGATAACCTGTCCCGCTTAAGTGATAGGTATGACCACGCTTCGTCGTGAAGCTCACCAGATTCCCCCTGGTAGTTGTTTTCACTTTGCTTCCATCATCGGTGGTATCAGTGACCTTGATCGTACCAGGCAACCAGGGACTATCAATGGTTGCGGTCCCCCCTTTCTGGCTGGTGAGCGTTGTGCGTTGGACAATGCCATCTTTGAGGCTACTGGAGACCGTGAAGGCTCCATTGGCCAGCATGTTTGTGAAGGAGGCATCGTGTGAGACGGGCAGATCCGGGAAGAGGCGCAAGACACCATCATAGCTGGAGAGGAGCATGCTATTGACTGTCTCCATACCTCCAAAGGTCTCTGCCCCACCACCCCACTGATAGACGGTAGTATTTCCCCGCGCTCCAGGTTGAGCAGAACCATAGCCTCCTGAGAGATAGTAGGTGAGTTGATTATAGGTATCGGGCAAGCCCACGCGTGCCGCAGCCGGAAAGACCCAGCCAAAAGAGTTGCCCTGCGACCAGACGTTGAGATCCTCAATGGTATGTTGCGCGGTCTGGATAGTAGCAGGCGAGGAGCCAAGACCGATATCGTTGCCGGGAAAGACTGCATTGATAGGATTGGCATCGCCACCATAAAAGCCAGGAGCATCTTGCGTGGCCTTAAAATCCGTATGCCCATTCGTGGTAAAGGTAGGATACGGTGCCAGGTTGGCGATAATGTCCTGCCATTTGGCGCGTCGGGAAGCATCGACGTTGAGCGCCTGACTCATGCTGATCAGAACTGGATATTCATAATGCAACCAGGCCAGATCGCCAATTGGATTGAGCTGATAGCTCGAAGTCTCATTCTGGGCACTATTGTGGATATTATAGACACCATTGGCATCTTTTGTCAGATCATTATCCCAGAAATTGGCGAGTTGGATGAGGTAGGGATAACCCACCTTTCGTGCCCAGGTCGTATCGTGCGTATAGTTCCAATGCAGGGCGAAATTTGTTGCAAGCCAGGCTGCGTTGCCTTTCATACCGAGAGGGGAACCATAAGTCGTTTGCCCACCAGTCGCTATCGCATTGGGAAAATAGATTCCCTTGAAGCCATTCGCAGTCGCAAGGGACTCCGCAAGCGGCACATAATCCATCACGCCCTGTTCATAAGGCGTAGTCAATTCAACATGATTGGCCGCATAGAGTCCCTGATACGGCATCTCGAAATCATAATCAGTTGTCCAATCTCCAAGCCAGTCAGGATTGTCATTGGTTTGAAATCCCTGCATGCCAGGAGCGGAAAAGCCCGCACGATTACTGGCGGCCATCGCATAGAGCGAAGTGTACCAGTAGCGTTCAACGATGTCGCCGCCCAGGTCGATGGTCGCGCCGCTCTTCCAGAAATTTTGCCACCATTTCAGATGAGCCTTGTGCAAATCATTGGCATCCAGTACAGAATTGGCACCAGTCTTCCTGGCATTGAGCATCGCCACATGCGCCTGCGCATTAGTGAGTTCGGTCGTGAGCGGCACGGGGGCAGGTTCAGGAGTACCACTGACATTGCCACCACTTGCCTTGAGCACAGTAGCAATCTCTACGGTCTGACCCGGGTTCAATATGAAGGTGCCTGATGCACTCGACGTATTGTCGCTACTGTAGGTAACTGAGGAGTCGTTGAGGATGCGCGTTGCCAGAGCGGCATTCGATAGCCAGGTTTGACTATTGGTGGTGCGCGTTGCCCACATGGTATTGGGGCCGCTCGCCAGCAGGCCAGCCGTCGTCGGCAAATTATCCTGAGATCCGGTATATGTCTTCACCGTCACAGAAGGAGTCGCCGATCCCGAGGCATTCGTCACGCTCAACACCATCGTATCTTCGTTCGCCGAGATCCAGGATCGGAGCTTGATGGTTGAAGCGCTGGTCGTAAAGGTTGAACGCACCTCAGCGTTGCCGATATCCTGCTCTTGCTTATAGTTCGTTCCCGTTCCTGCGAGTGCAGGAATACTTACGGTAACGCCACCGATTGTCTTGGGAACGTTGTCCTTCCAGAAATCGGTCGCATTGATGTAGTAGGTCTGGGCTTCTGCAGTTCCCCCGACGACTGCGGTCATGTGGCCATTGCCCATGAGAGGGCCATCTGGAACGTGAGCACTCGGTGTTGCTGTCGGCGGAGAGGTCATCACCGAAGTATTGCGTGCCAGAAGAGTTGACAAACTCGTCGGGGAGAGGAGCATTGCGGCATGACGACCGATGAAGGAGATGAAGCTTTGCCAAGAAATACGATGCTACTGAGTAGGGTCAGTAACACCAGCGACAGGCCAATTTTTCGGAGCCAACATACTTGCCGAGGGGCAGGCCCATTTCGTGTGATCATGAAACCTCCTTGTAAAAGATACACGTAGAATATGACATTCTCATTACGTCTAATATAAGGTCTACGACATTATAAAACCCATAGTATTTATTCAAAAATGGACCCGGTAGTGTTCTGCCAGATGTACCTTAACAGAACAATAGGTACCAGATCCATAGATGGAACTCTTTTGATGGCTACTCTGCCTCTTCCACCATCAGCCGTACCGATCCATCCAGGCCAAAAGCTGTCACCGCATAGGAGTGGCGCCAGCCTTCCACCTGCTCACCCGCCAGCAAACGCTGGCCCAGTTCTCCTCCTGGGGATAGAAACTCTCTGGACCGACAAGTAACATCGGCAAGCCAGCCCAGGAAGTCTCTCCTTCAGCATTATGATGCGGACCAAGTACATTGCGCAAACTATGATACAAGCACAAACTTCGACCATATTCTCGCCTTCATGAAGCAATGCGCTACATTCAACACGATAAGGCCGCCATGTCATCGCTCCCGCATTCAATCCATTCACACGCACCTCTACTACAGGCACCGTTAACTCAGCGCATTCGAGCCAGGCACTATCCTTGCGGCGCAATAGGAAGAGTGATATGCGTACGATAGGCGACACGGCCCGCATAAAATGGCAACCCCTGTTCAACAAGGTTCCCTATCTGTAAAGGTTGTGGCCCGTTGACAAGTGGAGCTTCCACTGCCTGGAGACGCCAGAGTGGAGCAGGCTCCAACGGTGCCAATGATTTCATATGCACAACAGGATGCACATCCACGGCAAAATCGCCGATAAGATAGATGGCTTCGATCTCTGTCCCATAACGACGCGCCTGATCATCAATGCTCGTTGCATCTCCATGCTGAAATGTGGAATAGGTCAGTTCAAGCACATTTTCACCATGCCGCACATGTGCTCCGATCTCCACAGGCAGCCAGCGAATATCATGCCAATACGGTAATCCCTCATACGCAACGACCTGTCCATTGATGGTAATCGTACAGCGCTCAGGATGCTCAAGCACAATCTGGATACGTTGCTGGGACAGGCCATCAAATGCGTTGGAAAACGTATAACGCAACGTAAGCGGTCCATCATAGGATGCATCATTCAAAGAATGCTGTAATGCGAGCAACGGCACGGATGGACTCCAGTCAGTTCCAGATGTTGTAAATGCCGCATAGTCCAGTACCAGAACGTTCTCATCTAGCCGCTCAACTTCCCATGACTCAGGTTGATAGATATGCAGCGGTACTACGGCCTCCTCGCGTTGGAGGGCAAATGCCGTAGATTCGCCAGGGCCGGCCAGAAGGAACAGCGATGCGCCAGGTTCCAGGTGGATCTCTAGAGGCCGCGCAGCATCCATTGTTTGCGCCAGGCAACGCCGGGTTTGTTGTGTAAGATCCACTTGCATCAATGGTCCCGTGATGCCATTGAGCTGAATAGTGCCATCAATGTGCTCATGGCGCGAAAGGTTCACGAGCATGGTAATCTGCTGCTCACCCGCACGACGCGTCTGCTGCCAGAACCACTCACGAGGGCCGCTCACGTTCGCCAACACCTGCGGTGGTTGTATTTCTTGAAGGACGCTTGCCAGTTCATCCATTGGCACACTGCGCACATACAAACGCAAGAAATACTGTAAACGCGGATACTCGCTAGTTCTCCCATCAATCAAGGTGGGTAAACTGCCAACCGAGAGGATGTTTCCGCCTGCTCCAGCAAACTCTTCAAGCAGTGTCAGCGTCGTTCCTCGCAAACTCCTAAGAGCAGGTAATATGACCAGTGGATAGGTCATTGGCCCGACATGAAGTAACACGCGTTCAGCATTGTGTTCAACCCAACCGATATCAGCTAAAATCGTTTCATCGCCATAGTCAAATGAGCGTTGCTGAGCCAATAGCTCTCGACTGAGTTGCCGAAACGTATGATCGATCTCTTCCATACGCTCCCGATCGTCATGATGAAATGAAGCCCATGGACCGTCAGCAGGCGCGGGAGGACGACGCAAGGGATAGAGACTTTCTTGTGGATGTACGATTAAAAGCTCTGGCACCATCTGTCCCTGAGCCATCAATGCACACAGGCGCGCGAGGTAGTCCTCAACATGATGGTTCAATGGCCACCATGGCTGCTGATACCAGAGGTTACAGGGATAGTCGCGTTTGCGCTCACCTGCCATGCTATAGAGCAGCAGATGAGGAACCAGGAAGTTGACGCCAAGCACGATCTGTTGCTCCGCGATCCACTTACGATCCTCAAAGGAGAGATGCTGTCCCGCACACCCGAACAGCTCGCTCATCATACGCTCTTTGCTATATTGATTGACCACGCTCCGACAACCCAATGCCGTCACGACTTCCTGAATCTGAAGACCCAGGTGATCAATTCCAGGCCAATCCATATGCCGATAATGGGGAAGCGTGCAAACATCCCAGGCGAGGTTGGCGGTTAGATTCCCCTCTTCCATAAAATGTCCGGTCAGCGCAATATTATGTTCGCGACACCAGCTCCCTATCTGGGCGCTATAATGTTGTTCAAACAGCCACGCACAGGTCCGATAATAATCTGTGCGTGTGGCTGCAAAGTCGCCAGAGTCCTCAAAGAGTTCTTCCAGATGTGGGAGTAGATCGTAGCCATGTTGCTGCCGAAAACGCTCCGGAAGTTCATTGGTCCAGAATAACATCCCGCTCGGGACATTCGCATAGGCGGGCAAGACTGTGATTGAAGGCTCGTCGGTAAAAATCGCCGGGATCAGTCCACCCAGATCCTGACCAAAACGGCGTGCATACGACTCATAGGCCTCCTCGATAAAGACCTGCATCGCCTCTTTATTCATCAGGTCGGCATAGGTTGCACCACTGAACCAGGGAAAACCCAATGGGCTGATAAACTGGCAATAGCGTGTTCCATCGTCACTGACCGTGATGACGGAAACGTGCTCGCCAGCGGGCAGATCTGTTCCAGAAGGCACACGCAGCAACCATTTCGTACGATAATTGGCATCACGCAACGGGACAGCGCCCCCAGCCCATCCGCTGGGCCAACGATCCTCGTCATAGAGATACATCTGCATGCCCAATCCGCGTGCTTCTTCCAATGCGGCACCCATCGCAGCATAGAACTCTTCGCCCCGATACTGGGTGATGAGTCCAATCCGCGCATGCATAAATCCGCCTCCCAGCCCACCGCGTGCCAGTTCGCGCACCTGACGGCGCACCTCTTCTTCATCTAAGACCTCGTTCCAACTCCAAAATGGCGCAGGACGATAGATGGCAGGTGGCTTCGCCACCACATCCAGGTCGAAAGCAATGCCGATATGTTCTTGCGGTGTATCGATCTCTCTCTTTTTCAAGCGTGACCTATCCTTCTCATGACTAGCGCAAACGTCCTTGAACGAGCGCAAACTGGAAATATCTTCTTCTAAACATCCTATAAGTTTGTTATGCACGATTTCTGAGGGCATTTCAAAATCTGGTGAGGTAGCACTCCTTTGCGAATAAAGGTCAATCTGGATGCACGAGAAAACAGGCAGCTTTCTGTGCGGTTTTTGCTCCAATCGGCTTGAGTTGCGGCACCTCTGTCCTACATCTATCCATGACATGAGGGCAGCGTGAGGCAAATGCGCAACCTGTCGGGAGTGCCACCAGACCTGGCACCTCGCCTTCAACCGCCTTCTTTTGTGCATCACTCTTCTGCCAACGGGCAACAGGAACCGATTGGAGCAACCCCTGTGTATAAGGATGGCGTGGTTGCTCAAAGATCTGGGCCGTTGGAGCAATCTCCACAATTTTCCCCAGATACATTACCGCAACCTCATCGCTAAGATAGCGTACCGCTCGCAGGTCATGAGAAATAAAGAGATACGTGAGGTGCAACCGCGTTTGCAGATCACGCAATAGATTGAGGATCTGAGCCTGGATCGAAATATCCAATGCAGAGATCGGCTCGTCAGCCACCACAAAATCTGGATTTGTTGCTAGCGCACGTGCAATCCCTACCCGCTGGCGTTGCCCGCCACTGAACTCATAGGGATAACGATTCTCAAAATCGGGATTGAGCCCCACCATTTCAAGCAGTTCACGCACACGCTGCCGCAGTTGTTTACGCTCACATATTTTATGTAGGATCAGTGGCTCCGCAACCGTGAAGCCGATGGTCTGGCGCGGGTCCAACGATGCATAGGGATCCTGGAAGATGATCTGCATACGCTGACGCAACGGGCGCAGTGCGGCGGGCTTGAGCTGGCAAAGATTTGCGCCATCAAAGATCACCTCACCAGCGGTAGGTTTGATAAGTTGCAAGACCGAACGGGCGACGGTCGATTTCCCACTTCCTGATTCGCCCACCAGACCGAGCGTCGTTCCACGGGGAATCGTAAAATCGACGCCATCAACCGCCTTCAGGGTCGTCCGTTGCTGACCAAATAGCGAAGTCGCCTGTTTCGTCGCAAAATACGTTTTCAACCCGCGCACCTGCACAAAGTCGATCTGGTCATTGTTCTGATTTGCCGTGGAGATTTGTTGTTCCTGCATCCTTTACTCCTCATTCCAATGCCAGCAGGCAACGCTATGCCTGGAACTGACCTGTTCAATGGGTGGCATCTTCTCATTACAAAGAGTTGTTGCCCTGGGACAGCGAGGAGCGAAAGGACAACCAGGAGGAAGATGTATGAGATCTGGCGGCAGTCCCGGGATAGCATAGAGCGGTTTGCTGCGGTCCGCCACCGCTCCCAACGTCGAGCCAAGCAACCCTATTGTATAAGGATGACGTGGCTGAGTGAACACTTCCTCTGTAAAACCCTGTTCCACCTCACGCCCGGCATACATGACCACGACCGTATCGCATACTTCGCTGACAACACTGACATCGTGGGTGATCAAAATAATCCCGGCGTCAACGAGATTACGCAACTTGAGGAGCAGATTCAGAATCTGCCGTTGCACCGTCACATCCAACGCAGTTGTCGGTTCATCGGCCAGCAGGAGACGTGGGTTACAGGTCAGCGCAATCGCAATCATCACCCGTTGGCGCATGCCGCCAGAAAACTCAAACGTGTATTGATTGAGGCGACGCTCGGGTTGTGTGATGCCAACCGTCGTTAACAATTCCAATGCGCGTGCCCTTGCCTGTGCCTTCGATAGGCCGAGATGCGTCTGAAGTGGCTCCATGATCTGTTGACCTACACGCATTGTGGGATCAAGCGCCGACAACGCATCCTGAAAGATCATCGCAATCTTTGATCCACGTAATTTGCGCATCTCCCTCTCATTTAGACGCAGAATATTCTCTCCGTCCAGGAGCATCTCCCCACCTGCAATACGGCTGGTCTTGGGCAAGAGCCGCATAATCGAGAGCGCAGTTGTCGACTTTCCACAACCGGATTCCCCGACCAATCCAAGAATCTGACCAGCGGCAACCTGGAGCGAAAGTCCCTCAACCGCCGAGACAACACCATCCTGCGTATGAAATTTTACTTGCAGATTTTTGAGCTGCAAGACAGGCTTTGTGTCAACCTCCATCGATTTCATCATTGCCTCGCTTTCGGATTGAGCGCATCATTCAAAGCATCCCCAACGAAATTGAAGGCCAGAACTACAATAGCCAGGACCAGTCCCGGCATAGCAACCAGGTATGGTGCGCTGCGATAGTATCCTACGCCATCCGCGATCATTTGCCCCAGACTCGCACCTGGAGGACGGATGCCAATGCCCAGAAAGCTTAATGATGCTTCAAACAACATGGAATACCCAAAATTGACTGAAAGGGCCACAATGACCGGACCAAGCACATTGGGCAGCAGGTGCTTACGAATAATCCACCAGGTGGATGCGCCTAACGCATGTTCCGCCTCGATAAACTCTTTTTCGCGCAGAGCTAACACCTGACCACGCACAATGCGTCCGATCCCCGGCCATGAGACAATGCCCAGACACCCGATGACAACCAGATAATCGACGAGCACAGTATTCGTCAAGGAAGACCAATGTGTGCGCTGGTAGAGAGCGTTCGTAAAATTCGTTACGCTTGGACGCGTCGCAACGCTAATAAAAGCCGCAAACCAGAGTGGAGGAACGGTCAGCAACGCATCCATGATCCAGGTGATGACAAGATTCACCCAACCGCCGAGCAAGCCTGCCAGAGCACCAAACAGAACGCCAAGCACACCAGCAATAATTGTAATCAGCGTTGCCACAAGCACCGCTGTACGTAAGCTCAACAGAACCCGACTGAGCAGATCGCGCCCAAGCTCATCGGTTCCCATCAAATGATGTACACTGGGAGATTGCATAATAGCTAAATAATTTTGTTGCAGATAGTTATAAGGGGCCAGGATTGGTGCAAAAATCGCCAGGAGAAAGAGCAAAAGCATGATAATAAATCCCACCATTCCTGCCTTATTGCGCAAAAACGTGCGGGTAGCATCACCCCATAAACTGCGTGCTTTGGGTGGATGGCGTTGTGGTGCAACAAGCGCTTCGAGCTGCTGCACCTGATCATTGCCTGGTATTGCCATCGTTTATGTTCCTCATTTCTGTTAGATGCCTTATCTGGTCTGCACTTTTTTTCAGGCGCTGAGCTTCACACGTGGGTCAACGAAACCATACAAAACGTCGGTGACCAGATTAATCAGCATGATCAATATCGCGGTGACAAAAACTATTCCGGTGATCGTCTGCACATCACCCACTTGCAAGAGAATTGTAGGCAAGCAGGCCAAAACCCTGCAGGTTAAAAACAAGCTCGATAAAAAGCGATCCACCAATGAGATAGGAAGCGGTAAGTCCCACCACGGAGAGCACGGGAAGAAGCGCATTTTTGAAGACATGCTTCACCACCACCTTCCACCCGGAGAGTCCTTTCGCATACGCGGCACGCACATATTCTTGTGAGAGGACCTCTAAGACGGATGCACGTGTGAAACGCACGGTGGTCAGGCAGGAATTCGCCGCGAGAATCGTGACAGGCAGAATACTCGCTGAATCGAAGATCCCATGCCATCCAAGACCGACCGATGGCACCAGGTAAATCTAAATCACAAAAAAGTAGACCGCCAGTGGGGCCAGCACAAACAAAGGAACTGACGAAAGGACGGTCACGACCCCGACAATCCCATAATCAAGCGGCGTATTGCGGAAGAGCGCCGCCAGCATTCCGAGTGGAATCCCTACAATGATGATCAGAACCAGCGCAGCCGCCCCGATTTCCAGCGAGATTGGCAGGGCCTGCCCAATCATATACGTCACACTCGGCTCACCCTGGCTTACATAGGATACGCCAAGATTACCACGCAGAGCCTGCACCACCCATTCACCATAGCGCACATAAATGGGCTGATCGAGATGCAATTGTTGCCGAAAGCTCTGATAGACAATGGGATCAAACTTTCCACCGTTTTCATGTTCCGTGAGATAGGCGGCAAGGTCGCCAGATCCATACTGACCAATTACAAAAATAAAGCTGGTAATGAGCACAAGCAATGGGATCATCGCCAGCAGTCGGCGCAGAATATAGTTTAACATCGCAAAGCTCCTCAACGACGCCAATACCTGT
>CAVUVQ010000031.1:0-182080 GCA_963744875.1 uncultured Chloroflexia bacterium
TTCTCAGCTATATCTAGTAGCGTGGCGAATAACACAAGTATGCTTGAGCCATATTACATCAGCTTCATTTTTGACTATTCAAACTAGCAAGTACATTTGAAGCTTGCCTAAGAAAAATATGTAATATCAGTTACAGAAAGCTGAAATGCCTAAGCAAACTGTCTTGCCTTTGCATGCTGTCAGGGGAGTTGCTATGGATGTGCAGGGATTTCAAAGGTTTTACCAGGAAAAGTTCAGGTTGATCTATCGCTATGTCTATAGCCAGGTCGGCAATAGAGAAGATGCCGAGGACTTGACCTCAGAAATATTTCTCAAAGCAGTGCACCATCAACTATGAGCATAGCCTGCAAAGCAGGCACAAATGGCTGTATCTCATTGCGCGTTCAAGTGTCGCTGACTACTGGCGCAGCCATTATCGTCTACCAAGAATTCACTGGATGAATTGTTAGAGGTTGGCTGGGAGGGCCCGACTGAAGAGGGGCCAGTTGCGATAAGCAGCGGGCCAGAAGATCGGGTACAGCGTCTTCTTCAAGCGCTGCCTGAACGATATCAGGAGGTTCTGACCTGTCGTTTTCTGCTTAATCTTTCGATAAAGGATACTGCTGTAAGGATGGGGATGACGGTGTCAGGCGTCAAAGTATTGCAGTTTCGTGCGCTCAGACGAGCCGCTGATCTTGAACAAGCTGCCCAGAAGATAATTTAAAAAGTTGTAAAGCAAGTTCCACTGCTAAGCAGGTCCGCGCGACTCGCCAATCAATGAGCGGAGTTGAAATTCTGCTCTCAGTAGCGTATAGTAAATGAGACGGCACTCCGGAAGAGCAGTCGTGAGTGAGCGTGTTCCTTCTGTCTAATGGACTTGTTTTGTATCGGCGCGTTGGTGAACTTGCAGTCCGCTTAAGGGGCGCGAAATGGCTAACGCGAACACGTGAAAGGCATCAGTTGGCAACTACACCTCATTCAGATTCTAGGGAATAGCCAGCTGAAGCTAAATATACATGGCGGACAATTGAACGTTCGGTTCACAATCTGCCTGCACAACTCACCCCGCTGATTGGACGCGAACAAGAGATACAGGCGGCATGTGCCCTTCTGGCGACAACCAGAGGTGCGCCTCGTGACCTTGACGGGTACCGGCGGTGTCGGCAAAACCCGCCTGGGCTTGCAGGTGGCGACTGACCTGCTCGATGACTTTGCCGACGGCGTCTGCTTCGTCCCGCTGGCTCCCATTAGCGATCCTGACCTGGTCGTCCCCACTATCGCCCAAGCACTCGGGATCAAAGAAGCTGGAGAGCAACCATTTGAGGATCTCCTGCAAGCCTCATTTGCGAGACAAGCGCCTGCTGCTGCTGCTCGACAACTTCGAGCAGGTGTTGGCGGCGGCACCGGAGCTTTCTGACCTGCTGGCCGGCTGCCCTCAGCTCAAGATCCTGGTGACCAGTCGTGCCGTGCTACACATCCGTGGTGAACACGAGTTTCCCGTCCCACCACTGGCGCTGCCCGACCTCACTCATCTTCCAGAGAGCGAAGCCCTTTCACAGTATGCGGCAGTGGCCCTCTTCTTGCAGTGCGCGCAGGCTGCCAGACCCGACTTCCAGTTGACTCCCGCCAACACCCGTGCCATCGCCGAGATCTGTGTGCGCCTGGATGGCTTGCCTCTCGCCATCGAATTGGCAGCGGCCCGCATCAAACTCCTTCCCCCACAGGCGCTCCTGACCCGCCTGGAACACCGCTTGCAGGTCTTGACGAGCGGGGCACAGGATGTCCCTGCACGGCAACAAACCCTGCGCAACACGCTTGCGTGGAGCTATGATCTGCTCGATGCCGGGGAGCAGCGGCTCTTCCGGCGGCTCTCCGTCTTTGCCGGCGGCTGTACATTAGCCGCCGTGGAGGGTCTCTATACTGCTCTCGGTGAGATGCCAGCAGACGTGCTGGACGGGGTGGCCTCACTCATGGACAAGAGCTTGCTGCGCCAGGTGGAGCAAGAAGAGGAGGAGTCGCGCCTGCTGATGCTAGAGACGATCCGCGAATATGGGTTGGAGGTACTGGTTTCCAGTGGGGAAATGGAAAGCACTGCGGCGGGCCCATGCTGCACTACTACCTCTCACTGGCAGAGGATGTGGAGCTGGAAATCGGGGGCCCACAGCAAGCTACCTGGTTGGACCGCTTAGAGCAGGAGCATGACAACCTGCGAGCGGCGTTGCAGTGGTCGTTAGCGCAAGCCGGGAATGAGGAGGCCACAGAGAGCGAGCGCAGCAGGGAGACGGCCTTGAGATTGGGGGGAGCGCTGCGAAGATTCTGGGCAGTACATGGGCACATCAGTGAAGGGCGGAACTTCCTGGAGCGCGCACTGGCTGAGGCATACCCGCAAGAGGGTACCAGATCGAGGCATCCGTGTGGGCGAAAGCGCTCATCGTTGCGGGACACCTGGCCATCATCCAGAGCGACTATGAGCGCGCAGAGCCGCTGTGTAAGGAGAGCCTGGCGCTGTACCGGGAACTTGAAGACCAACCAGGCATAGCGTTTTCGCTCTCGTTGTTGGGGAGCGTGTCCTGGACGAAGGGCAATATGGCCACAGCCCGCACATTGACGGAGGAAGCCCTGGCGATCTCCAGGCAGATAGACGATGCGGAGCGCTCCGCCTACTCGCTTTTTATTTTAGGGCTGCTGTCCAGCAGCCAGGGTGAGTACGCCAGGGCGTGTGCCCTGTATGAGGAGAGCCTGGCGATACACCGGGACATTGGGAACAAGATTGGCATCGCCCACTCACTCTCCCAATTGGCACAGGTGCTTCTGGTTTCCCAGTCGGATCAGGCGAGAGTAAGTCCGCTGCTCGAGGAATGTCTCGCGCTCTCCCGGGAAGTGGGCTTCAAGGAGGGTGATTGCGGCGTACTACTGCATTTCTGGGCAGCTCGCCCTCGGGCAAGGAGACCTGGTTACGGCACGCTCACTAGCCGAGAAGAGTGTAGTGCTCTACAAGGAGATGGGACACCGGCATGGCACTGCCAACTCGCTTGCCCTTTTAGGGAAGGTGTTCGCGAGCGAGGGCGACTATGCAGCAGCGCAAGCGCTCTACGAGCAGAGCCTGGCGATCTCGTGTGAGCTGGGCGAACGATGGGTGGCCGCTGTGTTCCTGGTGGCATTGGGGGAAGTCGTCGCGGCACAGCAAAAGCTCGCGTGGGCAGCCCAACTCTGGGCAGCAGCAGAAGCCTTACGTGACGCTTTCGCTGTACCCATCCCGCTGTTCGAGCGCGCTGACTATGAGCACACACTCTCGGCTGCACGTGTCCACCTGGGAGAGCGAGCCTTCGCCGCTGCCTGGTCCCAGGGACGAGCCATGACGCCGGAGCAGGCACTGGCTGCCCAAGGGACAAAAGCCAGCTCCAGCCCTCACCACAACCGTGACCCATGCCAAACGTATCCTGCTGGACTGACGGCACGAGAGGTGGAGGTGCTGCGCCTGCTGGCGGGTGGCCTGACCGACCTCCAGATCGCCGAAAAGCTGGTGCTCAGTCCCCACACCGTCCATGCGCATATCAGCTCCATCTACAGCAAGCTGGGCGTTACCTCACGCAGTGCGGCCACCCGCTATGCCATTGAGCATCACCTCGCCTGACACGGGCGAGCTCGACTTTCCGCGCTACCTGGCTTGCATCATTGGGCCTTGTGCTTGTCCTTGGTGGACATGCAGAACCCCCGCCAGGACAGGCACAAGGCCCCCTATCCTCGTCCCCGCTTCCCCCTGTCCCTACGCACGCTACGCCAGCTTGTAGAGGCAGGTTGGGTGTGGCTACGAACCACATGCCGAAAGGCCCTCACCATTGGTCTGACCGGGAGCGGTGTCCTGTGAGAAGGTGTAAAGCGGATGGCCGTTATACTCGACGTGACTGCCATTGGCATCCATTTGTACGCTCAGTTGCCCAGGGAGGGAAGGTGAGCTGGTGGGTACACCTGAACCAGTGAAGAGCAGCGGAAGCCACGTCTGAGCACAACTGCTGGAGCAGGTTGGTTGCGTCGCCGAGTCAACGGTGAGGTAGTACAGAGTCTTTCCTTGTACAGTGGTTAGCACCATCTTCGATTGGCCTTTGACGGTGACGGTTGCCGTTTGAAGCACGGTCGAGGAATTGCTGCCACCAGTCGTTGCAGCAGGCGGACTTGCATTGCCGCTGCCATACAAACCGCCTCCGGGTGTGGTGGAGCTAGCGCAGGCAGCGATAAACAAGGCCATGAAGAAGCCGAGAGCGATCACCCAGGGGTATTTAAGCAACATTGTATATTCTCTCCTTCAATGTGTTGTACGAGCGGAGCAAGAGTCGCCTCAGCGATTTTGGTGCTGCTGCATACGTTGGCCCACCACAAGTATCATGCTGGCAGCGGCCAGGAAAAGCCCCGTGTCAATCGAACCGCCAAAGGCAATGCTGGGGACGAACCACGGCCCCGGAAGGCCATCCAGGAAGAAGTAGCTGACACCGAGCAGTCCCGCGCCAATAGCAGCAAGAGGTGCCAGTCTCTCGATGAGCCGATCGCCGTAGGCGAACAATGTCGCGCTCGTATCGCTGAAGTGGCGTTGTGCCAGAGGGCGAAGCATCGCTACCAGGCCGGCGGCCATAAGCCCCAAACCCGCGAATGTTTCGCCCAATTCAATGAGGTAGCCGAAGAACACGGCATTAGGCGCGACGAGTCCCTGCAAGATGGCAGTGAAGAAACCGACCAGGTGGCCACCATTGACTAAGGTGAGAAGCATCCCACCGAGCTGGGCGGGAAACGCTCCGAGCAGGAACTTATCTCCACCGGCGAGCAGCCACTCGTAGCCGAGGAGGAGCTGGAAGCCAGCGAGCGCAATGTTCGTGGTGTGGGTCAGTGGCTGTGCCCTGTCAGGGCGCAGATGAGGGCGTTCTGGAAGATGTAGATGAGGTCTGTTTCTGCACATCTGCTTTAGCGGGTCGAGCCTCGAGTGAGGGTTAGGTTGAGTGATCATAGGTGTCTCCTGTGGGGAGCCTGCCACACACCTGAACTGTGCTGTGGCACGGTCTCCATTCTGTATTGTGCTGCGCCTGTGTCGTTTAGGGTGTCAGGGGGATGGCGCATGGTGTCGTCCTGGCATGAGGCACAATGCTGCTTTCCTTTAAGGGAAAGATGTGATGCGAACGAGCGATATTCAGCAATGCTAGAGAAGACTGCTCGCTATTTGCCTCAACAGAGATATACCTCATGAGCAGCAGGAGTGTATCGGCAGAATAGTCTAATTCCTGCCTCGTATTGCTCTGGGAACCGTCTAGACAGAATTATCAGCTTTTCCTGTGCGGATTGACTGTAACCTCCGGCGAATTTATGTGTGAAAGAACGCTACGACACAGCGTCCTTTAAAAGAGAGCAACACAACCTATCAGCATAAAGATAACTGGAGAAACAAACACCATGAAAAAGCTCATAGCAATCTTCGTAGCACTTAGCCTGTTCACCATTCTGACTGCCGCATCATGCAGCGGTACTGGCGGCGGCGAGCACGGGTACGGGCACGAGTGTCCATATGGGTGAGACAACCTTCACTTCAATCATCTGTCACGATCAGCAAGGGCAGTAGCCTCAACCTCATCGATGATGTTCCAGTCACACACATTATTAGCAATGGAACCTGGATAGATAACACCGCTAAACCAGCTATAGAAGCTAATGCGCCGACCGTCAGCAACCTACAGTTCAACTCAGCCGGCCAAAGTATGTCCGTTGGACCATTCAATACTGCCGGCACCTACCATCTCTACTGTAGCGTCCACCTCAATATGAACCTGACCGTCATCGTCCAATAGGAAGGTGCTTGCTGAACCGAATTGTGGAGCGAATATGAATGCGCTGCTGACTGAGACCACTATGAGGCATACCACAACGTCCTCAATTGAGATAGAGTCTTTATTCAACGAGGAATATGATGTGTTCCTTGACGATCTGGATGAGGTGAAGGAGAAGCCGCACCTTGCTCGAAGTAGGCAAAAAGAGCTGGGAATATCCCGTGAGCGTGTTCGTCAACTCGAAGTGGCAGCCTTGAAGAAATTGCGTGCCAAATTATAGAGCCCATAAGCTCGTCGCACGATGCGGTGGAACGCGAAAAAATAATGGTTTAGAGCAATGAGAAGCCAGGGCAGAGCTGCCCTGGCTTCCTATTGCTCTGAAATGATAATGATGGTTACGCAACTTCTGTCTCGAGGGTGCGGCCGGTGAACTGGCTGTTGTACAGGTCGGCATAGAAGCCATTCTGCGCCAGCAGTTCCTCGTGGGTGCCCTTCTCGATGATCGTGCCATGATTCATGACCAGGATCAGATCAGCATCGCGAATGGTGGAGAGCCGGTGGGCAATGACGAAGTTCGTCCTGCCTTTCATCAGTTCGGTCATCGCCTTCTGAATCTGCATCTCGGTACGGGTATCAACGCTGCTGGTCGCTTCATCCAGGATCAGGATTTCGGGGTCGGCCAGGAAGGCGCGAGCAATGGTCAGCAACTGCTTTTGACCCGATGAGATGTTGCTCGCTTCCTCGTTGAGAACGGTGTTATAGCCATCCGGCAGCGTCCGAATAAAGTGGTCGGCGTTTGCCGCTTTAGCGGCGCGCACAACCTCTTCATCGCCCGTCTCCCCGCGTCCATAGGCGATATTATCGCGGATGGTGCCGTTGAAGAGCCAGGTATCCTGGAGGACCATGCCGAACATACGGCGCAATGCCCCCCGCTTGATCTCCGTGATATCCACGCCGTCCACCAGAATTTTGCCGTCATTGACTTCATAGAAGCGCATCAGCAGATTGACCAGTGTGGTTTTGCCCGCGCCGGTCGGGCCGACGATGGCGATCATCTGCCCCGGCTTGACATCGATATTCATATCCTGCATCAGGATATTGTCTTCGCTGTAGCCGAACTTGACATGCTCGAACTGGACTGCCCCTTCTGGATGCTCAATGACTTTCGCGTCGGCAGCTTCCGGTACTTCCTCTTGCTCGTCGAGTATTTCAAAGAGACGTTCAGCCGAGGCCATCGACGATTGAATGATATTCGCGAAGTTGGCTATCTGAGCGATCGGCTGGGTGAACTGCTGAGCGTATTGGATAAACGCCTGCACATCGCCAATGGCAATCTTGCCCTGTATCACCATGATGCCACCAACGGCGGCCACGAAGACATAGCCGATATTGCCGACAAAGCGCATCAGCGGCATAATGATGCCGGAAACGAACTGCGCTTTCCAGCCAGCGTCATACAGCCTCTCGTTGCGCACTTTAAATTCGGCGATGGCTTCTGCTTCGTGCCCAAAGGCTTTCACGATCTTGTGGCCCGCGAACATTTCCTCGACGTGGCCGTTGAGTTCTCCAAGCGCCCGCTGCTGACTGGCGGAAGTACCCTTGCGAGCGTTTCGCGATGCCCACTGTGATGAGCAGGCTCAGTGGCAGAGTCAGCAGGATAATCAAGCTGAGCAGCCAGCTAATGGTCAGCATCATCACAAGCACGCCCAGCAGCGTCACCAACGAGGTGATCAACTGGGTGATACTCTGCTGGAGCGTCGAGCTGAGGTTATCCATATCGTTGACCACGCGGCTCATAATTTCGCCGTGTGTGCGCCCATCAAAGTACTTCAGTGGCAAACGAGAAAGTTTTTCATCAACCTCTTTGCGCAAGCGATACATCGTTCTCTGCGCCACACCCGCCATCACATACTGCTGGAGGTAGATGAAGATGGCACTGATGACATACAATCCCAGTAAGATCAGCAAGACGTTGCCAATGTAGCCGAAATCGATGCCGGGAGCAGGCAGATGATGAGCAAACGCCTCGTACTTCGCAACCACGCCTTCGAACAGTTTGGTGGTCGCTAAGCCCAGGATTTTCGGGCCGACGATATTGAAGATGGTGCCGAGAATGGCCGTGCCGAGGACGATCACCAGGCGAAATTTCTCCGGCAGAAAGTACCCGAGCAAGCGCAAGGCGGTCCCTTTAAAGTCCTTGGCTTTCTCCACCGGCCTGCCCATAGCTCCCCAGCCGCCGCGGCCCATTGGCCCTCCCTGCTGCTGTTGCTGCAGTTTCTTACGTTCTTCACTCATGCAATTCCCTCCGCGATTTCTTCGCTGGAAAGCTGTGAGGAAACGATGTCACGATAGACCTCACAGGTATCCATCAATTCACGATGGCGGCCGATACCGGCCACATGCCCTTCGTCCAGCACGATAATCTGATCCGAGTCCATGACGGTGCTGACACGCTGGGAGACGATCAGCACCGTCGCGTCGCGCGTCTCCTGCTTGAGTGCGGAGCGCAGCCTGGCATCGGTTTTATAGTCCAGCGCCGAGAAGCTATCGTCAAACACGTAAATTTCCGGTTGTCTTACCAGCGCGCGGGCGATGGAAAGACGCTGCTTCTGGCCGCCGGAAACGTTCGTACCGCCCTGGGCAATCTCCGAGTCAAAGCCATCCGGCATGTCTTGGATGAATTCGCTCGCCTGCGCCACATCAGCGGCGTGCCTGATCTCTTCGTCGGTGGCGTCTTCTTTGCCATAGCGAATGTTCTCAGCAATAGTTCCTGAGAACAGGACGGCCTTTTGCGGCACAAAGCCGATTTTCGCGCGCATGTATGCCTGGGACATTTCGCGCACATCCACGCCGTCAAGCAGAACGCGACCGCTATCCACGTCGTAAAAACGCGGGATCGAGGCTGACCAGCGTTGATTTGCCCGCGCCAGTACCGCCAATGATCGCGGTGACTTCGCCAGGAGCTGCCCTGAAGGAAATGTGGGAGAGCGCAGGCTCTTCGGCGCCAGGATAGCTAAAGGTGACATCCTGAAACTCCACATAGCCCCGCTGGTCGTCCGCACGCTTCACCTGTTCGGCATCGGTGATTTCAGGCTCTATCGCCAGCACTTCGTTAATTCTGGTGGCCGCTGCCGCCGCACGTGGCAGAAAGATGAACAGCATCGAAACCATCAACAGCGCGAACAGAATCTGCATGGCGTATTGCAGGAACGCGATCATCGCGCCAATCTGCATATCCCCGTTATTGACGCGGATGGAGCCGAACCAGAAAATCGCCACGCTGGAAACGTTCAGGACGAACATCATCGCTGGCATCAACGTAGCCACTATCCGGTTCACGCGGATGGTCACATCCGTCAGGTCGAGGTTCGCCACATCAAAGCGCTGTTCCTCGTAGCGTTGGCGATCAAAGGCTCGCACGACGCGCACGCCGGTCAAACCCTCGTCCAGAATGAGATTGATTTTGTCCAGTTTCACCTGGATACTCCTGAAGAGCGGGATGGCCCTGCTAAACAGGAGCACGATGGTGGCGACCAGGACAGGCATCGCTACCAGCAGAATCCAGGTCAGCCCGACATCCTGGTTGAGCGCCAGAATAATGCCAGCCACCATCGTAATCGGGGCGGTGATCATCATATTCAAGGCGATGACCATCACCTGCTGCACCTGCGTCGTATCGTTGGTGGTGCGGGTAATCAGCGAGGATGAGCCGAGTAGTATCGAACTCGTGCAGCGAAAAGCGTTGCACATGCGTAAACAGTTTGGCACGGATAATTTTACCAAAGCCAGTCGCCACCCTGGAAGAGAAGAAAATGCCGATGACCGCAGCCAGGGTGCCTCCCAGGGCGATCACGAACATCAGGCCGCCGGTGCGCCAGATGTAGCCGGTATCCTGTTTAACAATGCCGTAATCGACAATATTCGCCATCAACGTGATCAGGTACAGGTTCGCCAGGGCTTGCCCAAAGGCGAGCACCACCACGAGAACGAGTATGGCTCGATACGGTTTCATAAACCGCAATAATTTGATCATAAGTCTTCATTTCTGCTTTCACTCCAGCGTGCTTGATGCACGTTGGCTGTCTTTCCTCGATATAGTGAAGCACCTTGACTAACAGGTCGGTCAATTGCTCGCTGTGTTCCTCCCCCAGGTAATCGATCAATCCCTGTAGAGCGGTTAAGAAGCCTTCCCAGGCTCGCTCAGTGACGCATTCGCCCTTCTCCGTCAGCTTAATGCCCACAGAACGCCGATCATTCGGGTCGATATGCCGCTCGACAAATCCATTCGGCTCAAGGCTATTGAGCAACTGGGTAACGGTTGGCGAGGTCACATGCATCCGTTTGCTGATCTCCGATACCTTCATGGGCGTGCAGGCTTTCGCCCCGTTTTTAATGCAGAACAGCACTCGTATCTCGCTTGGTTTGCAGCCCGCGAAGGTTTGTTGCTCATGCCACTTTGCCCTGTGAAATTGATCGAGAGCTTGCAAAAGCTTCTGTGCGGTCGCATTGGTCTGAACGGTCATATGCCCCCTCTCCTCTATGGTAGATTGGCAAGTAAATTTGTATCTAATTTAGTAAGTAACCTAATTATAATAGGGAGCATTGAGGTTGTCAAGCGTTTCCTACCTGGAAATAAGCAGGAGAAGAATGTTCGTTGGGCAAAAGATTATGAACTTTAGCGCGCCCAGCAGGGTTCGAACCTGCGGCCAACGGTTTAGAAGACCGTTGCTCTATCCACTGAGCTATGGGCGCATTGTGCGTCGGAATAGGGTTTCCTATTCCGTTGTTATAATAGCAAGAGGTAATGTGATATGTCAAGCGCAATCGCGTTGCCCTTGACAATACCCTAGCAAACGCCATATAATACAGTATATCCGACTAAATAACTAAGGATTAGCAGAAAGCAGGGGCTTCCTGTGTTACGTATAGTAAACAAACTATAGCAGCCAGCAGATGGAGTGAATTTATGAGTCAAGCATATGAAGTGGAGAAGGACGACTATAGTGCTGGTTTCCATGTAGCCGAAAACTATGCATTCAAGTCCGAAAGAGGACTTGACGCGCAAGATCGTTGAGCAAATCTCCGAAATGAAGGGCGAGCCCAGTTGGATGCGGGAGTTCCGCCTCAAGAGCCTGGAACACTTCTTTAAACGTCCAATGCCAACCTGGGGTGCTGATCTTTCGGGCATTGACTTCGACAATATCTATTACTATATCAAGCCAGTCCAGCAGCAGGGTAAAACCTGGGAAGAAGTCCCAGCCGAGATAAAAGATACCTTTGATCGCCTGGGTATTCCGGAGGCCGAGCGCAAGTACCTGGCTGGCGTGACCGCGCAGTACGAGAGTGAAGCGGTCTACCACAAAGTGCGCGAAGACCTGGAGAAGCTGGGCGTCATCTTCACCGATATGGATACGGCCCTGCGCCTGTACCCCGACCTGATCAAAGAACACTTCGGTAGCATCATTCCTTATACCGACAACAAGTTCGCGTCGCTGAACAGTGCCGTGTGGAGTGGTGGCAGCTTCGTCTATGTGCCGGAGGGCGTGCGCGTCGAGGTTCCACTGCAAGCCTACTTCCGTATCAATGCCCAGAACATGGGCCAGTTCGAGCGCACCTTGATTATTGCCGCTCCTGGTTCCTATGTCCACTATGTCGAGGGCTGTACAGCCCCAACCTATACCAGCGATAGCCTGCACAGCGCCGTGGTAGAGATCAAAGTGCAGGAAGGTGCGCGTGTCCGCTACACGACCATTCAGAACTGGTCGAAGAACGTCTACAACCTCGTCACGAAACGTGCCGCCGCCTATCGCAATGCGACGATGGAATGGGTCGATGGCAACCTCGGCTCCAAAGTCACGATGAAATATCCAGCCGTGCTCTTGATGGAGGAGGGTGCTCGTGGTGATATTCTCTCGGTGGCATTCGCCAGCGATGGTATGCACCAGGATGCTGGTGCCAAGGTCACGCACCTCGCGCCACATACCACTTCGCAGATTCTCTCGAAGTCGGTCTCGAAGGGTACTGGTCGCGCCTCCTATCGTGGCCTGGTGCGCATCAATCCAGGTGCGCACCACACCAAGTCCAGTGTGCGCTGTGACGCGCTCCTGCTCGACGAGAATGCTCGCACCGATACCTATCCAACCATTCGTGTCGAAGAGAACCAGACCGAGATCGGCCACGAGGCTACCGTCTCCAAGGTCGGCGACGATCAGCTCTTCTACCTGATGAGCCGTGGCCTTGACGAGTCCGAGGCCTACTCCTTGATCGTCAATGGTTTCATCGAGCCAATCACCAAGGAACTCCCGATGGAGTACGCGGTCGAACTGAACCGCCTGATCCAGTTGGAGATGTCCGGGAGCGTGGGTTAAACTGCCGGCGGCAGTTCGTAAGAAGTAAAGAATGGGTATGGGGTTTGGTCGCATGCGACCAAACCCCATACCCATTCTTTCTTCTTATCTTTGATCGTCATGAGGATTACTGGAAAAAGAGAGAAGGTTTATACGTTGCAAATGGAAGACTGAGGCTCGTTCTATAGTTGGCAATGGCTATTAGTTGATTCACAGCTTTTGCCATATCTTTGCTATTCACTGATATAGCTTGTATAAGATCAAGTGGAAGGCTATCAGGGACTAATACTTCAGCATGCTTTAGACGTTTTTTTTCATCACTACCAAATTCTTCATCACCTCTAAACCACTCATCCTTAATGATATCCCAATGTAGCCTGTTCAAAAATGATACATTACTAAAAAGATCTGATCGATTGGAATTAGTTCCGTATGGTCCCCCAGGAATATATCGCCTTTGACAAAGTTTATTTTCATTCGTACAAGGCGTAACTCCTACTCTTTCTCCTCTCGCGACGGAGAGTTGCTGGTTACTTGCATTTCCATCAGTAAATAATACGCCTTGATTATGTAAAATAGAGCGGTTTACTTCAAAAACGACGATGTTATTCTGTATGCCCTTTTTGTACTGCACATAAAGCATTGGTGTTCGGATGGCAAAGTAAAGGGGAACATAGCTATGGAGACTTCTATATTTCTTTTGATCAGCTCTCCAAACAAAAACGCGATCACGTAGGTTCTGCACATTTTCATAGGCAATAGACTCATAGCGAAGCTTCTTCTGCATGACTTGCTCTTTTGAAAGTAGCATCCTTTGCGAAAATACTTTGCAGATTATTAAAATGCACCATATGGTAAATGCTCCCGATTAAATAGTCTTCCACGCTTGACATTCACTCACTACCTCTTTCTTACTGTTGAGGATAGTATTATAATTAAATAAGCAGAATAGTCAAATACTGAATTTTAAGGAGACAAGAGCAAAATGCTTCTACATAGGCATAAGTAATACATACATCTCATTGGTTTGAACTTATATCAGAACAATGATACAATTTAAGATAGTTGAACAAATTTATTAAATTAGCCAGTATACAGCTTGGAGGATAGAAACGATGGCACTTATACACTATCAAAAAGGAGATATTTTTGGGTCAAAGGCCCAGGTCATCGTAAATACTGTAAATTGCGAAGGCGTAATGGGCAAAGGACTTGCACTTGCCTTTAAGCAGAGATTTCCAGAAATGTTTCCAGTTTACCAACAGGAATGCAAAACAGGTAAACTACGCATTGGTCGACCCTCCCTTTATCAGTAAAGAAACTCGCCTGGATACTTAATTTCCCAACAAAAAATGAATGGAGATTCACCCTCAAAAATAGAGTACTTGAAAAAGGGATTGAATATTTTGTAGCTAATTATAAAAAAGCGGGCATTACAAAGCATTGCATTTCCTAAACTAGGAGCGCAAAACGGAAAGTTATCATGGGACGAAGTAGGCCCTCTTATGGCTAAATATCTCAGCCAGACTTGATATTGATGTGTATATTTATATAGCCGAAGGGGATAAGGAGTACCAGTACGACGCTCAACGAGAAAATGACATTACGAGAGAAAATTTGGAAGCAATTTAGCCAGCTTGCTCTTTCTGCAAGATACGGCTCGTTCAAGAGGTACAGCTAAGCCCTAGAGAAAGCATGAAGGTTGCCGATAAACGACATGCTGATGGAGTTTACATCACTTACAGATATCATGAGTATTGAGAATTTAGCCAAGATTTCGTTAAAAAGGATTAAAGAGTATATCGCTCATCAGCAGTAGTAATCAAATTGAACTTTTTGACATGCAAAGGGCCAGTAGTTCTCATCCGCAAGATAAAAAGAAATCCAGGCAAAGGCTCCTAAACGAAGCAGAGGAAAAATTAGTCGATACCAAAGAAATTCACTGCTGTAGAGGAATCATTATTCACAGAGAAACTTGTGAGTTAGAATAGCTAATAAGCCCCTTGAGATACCTCTTGCATGTGCCTCAAATCATCACCCGTATACAATCGGGCTACCGCCTCATATAATACGCAACTCCTAGGGCGTCTAAGCGTAAATATAGATGGGAGATAAAGGCAAGCATGTATCATTCACCCCCAAATCCATTCTACGTGGGAATAAAAGAGGTAGAGGCGTTGGCCCGTTGTTTGAATACACGTCCCGGTGGGGGACACGATAACCCCGATACCGCCATAAGCTGTACCCGTTGCGATTTTTTGGTGCAGGGAGCGCATATCGGCGGCTATGAAATTATCTCGTTCATCGGTGCGGGCAGCTATGGTCATGTCTATAAGGTGCGCGAACCGGCACCGCTCAGTCGTATTCTGGCCCTCAAAGTGCTGCGCATCGACCAGTTCAATGAGAAAGCTCTGGGCAGTTTCTTCGATGAGGCGCGGCGCATCGCCGATCTGCAACACCCAAATATCTTGCCAGTCTATAACTTTGGGCAGCTAGAGGACGACCGACCTTATCTGGTGATGGAGTATGCCCCCAAAACCATCTATGATATTTTTCGCGAGGCCGATGGTAGTCGTCGCTTAGCACAGGCGGAAGAGCTTGTGCCATACCTCAATCAGGCCGCCAATGCGCTGGGTTTTGTCCACGATAAGGGCCTGATCCATCAAGATGTGAAGCCGGGCAACCTGCTGATTGGACGCAGCGGTCAACTGCTCCTCTCGGATTTTGGCACGACGTTCTACCTGGGAATGCAGACCCATGCCTCGCTTGGTGAGGCTACTGGCACCGCCGCCTACATGCCACCCGAACAATGGCAGGGCAATCCACGCCGCGATTCCGATCAGTACGCCCTGGCGGTCTGTTGCTATGAATTGCTGGCCGGTCGCACACCGTTCGCTTATAGGCGCATCGAAGAGATGTGGAACGCGCATTTTCGCGAGACTCCGCCTTCGCCTCAGCAGTGGAACAGACGCATTCCGGTAGAGGTAGCCGCGGTCATACTGCGTGGGATGGCCAAAGATTATCGTGCCCGTTACCCAAATATCCAGGAGTTTGCTGCGCAGTATGACGAGGCGGTCAAATTGGCACTGCAACGCTACGTGTGCTACTTCTGTGGTAACCAGAATCGTATTGGTGCGCAACGCTGTAGTTTCTGTGGGGCCGAACGTGATGATCGTCACTGCCTCTATTGTGACACTCCGGTGCGCTTTGGGCAACGCTGTTGCACGCACTGTGGTCGCCTCACTATTCCACCCAGCATTGTGTCGCACAGCCCACTTTCAGGCGTGAGCATACGCCAGGGACGCTACGTTATTCGGCAAGTGATAAAATCCACCGTGGAAACGCAGGTAACGGTCGCCGTCGCCATCGACACACAGGCCAACGATCAGCGCGTGGTACTCAAACGCTGGGAGTGTACAGACTTGCCGCTGGCTCGCCGCGCTAAAGAATTGGTCTACTATGAACATGCCACAGAGGCCATTGCTCGCCTCAAGCACCCGCTCATTCCCCGCGTGCTTGATCGTTTTGTCGAGGGACAATATTACTATGTGGTGTTGAGCTATGCCGATGGCGAAAGCCTGGCGGAACGATTGCAGAAATTGCTGCGACCACTGGCCGAGAGTGAGGTGCTCAATTATATGAACACGCTCCTCAATACACTGATGGCTTTAGAACAACAGAAGCCGCCGCTGCGTCACTATGATCTCTCTCCCAACAATATTATTATCGAGCGGACACGCGGAAGAGCGATGCTGACAGGTTTTCAGATTCCTCCGCCACCAGCAACTGAGGCCAGAAATGGCAGCAGTAAACATCACACGACGCGCAAGTTGGCTATCTCGCCCTATCTACCCGTGCAGGATAAACCTTACGATCAACGCACCTGCATCTATTCATTGGCTGCCAGCATGCACTTCGCGCTGACAAACCACGCGCCACCGCACTATCCAGCATTTCCCCCCGTGCGTCTCCTGAACCCAACCGTTTCAACAGCACTGGAAGCCATCCTCAGTCGCGCCTTGATGGAAGATAACATGGCTCGCTACCAGAGCTACGCCGAGATACAGAAAGATATTCGCAAATTGTTGTGATAGTGATATACATGAGCAGCCAGGGGAATGGGCAGGTGTTGCTCATCCCCTGGCTGCTCGTGCATAGTTATTACCCTCGTTGGTCTAGCGGTACGTATGGAGTGATTTTGGGGCCTTGATATTCGGCGCGAGGACGAATCAGGCGGTTATTGGAGTATTGTTCAAGCACATGGGCCGTCCAGCCGGAGACACGGCTACAGGCAAAGATGGGCGTGTCCATATCAATCGGAATGCCCATCATGAAGTAGACGGAGGCAGAGTAGAAATCGACGTTGCAATAAAGCCCCTTGTGTTCTTTCATATATTCTTCGATGATACGCGACATTTCATACCAACGGCTATCGCCTGTGCGCTTGCCCAATTCTTCCGACATCGCTCGCAAGTGGGTGGCACGCGGGTCCTCCGTGCGATAGACACGATGCCCAAAGCCCATGATGCGCTCTTTACGCTCTAAAGCCGCGCTAATATATGGCTCGGCATTATCAACACTACCGACGCGCATCAGCAAGCGGATAACCTGTTCGTTGGCACCACCATGCAATGGGCCAGAAAGTGTACCAATAGCGGAGGTAATCGCGGCATATACATCGGCCAATGTGCCAGCAGTCACGCGGGCGGCAAAAGTGGAAGCGTTCAGTTCATGGTCAGCATGTAAGATGAGAGCGGTATCCAGGACGTGCGCGGTATATTCATCGGGCATCTCGCCCTTCAACATGTACAAGAAATTGGTGGCGTAATTGTTGTCGGTAAGCGGGGCAACCGGTTCGCGCCCATTGCGGATATGCTCCCAACTCGCCACAATTGTGCCCATTACCGCGGTCAGGTGGATAGCACGGCGCAAGTTGGCGGCAGGGGATTTATCGGTGGGTTCGGGATCGAAAGCGGAGAAGGCAGAAACGATTGTGCGCAATACATCCATCGGCGTGGTGGTGGTTGGCAGCAGGTGCATGATCTCAAGGATGCGCCCTGGGAGCGCACGGCTGACTTGCAATTGGCTCTGTAATTCTTCGAGTTGCGCCCGTGTGGGCAAGACGCCATGCCAGAGCAGATAGGCCGTCTCTTCAAAGGAAGAATAGCGAGCCAGGTCGTGGATATCAACGCCAAAGTAGGTAAGTTTGCCCAGTTTGCCATCGAGGTCACAAATACGGGAATGTGTGGCGACGATGTCCTCAAGGCCGTCTGTGGTAGTAGGCATAGAGAAGCTCCCTTCAAAGGGGTGCAGGCTTCACGGACCATGGATTAGTCACCGCCATTACTCTTCCGTCGAGTACGAGGAAGTGCCGTTTCCACGCTGAAGCAGACAACTTTCTACACAACAAATCATGTGTGTTGTGTAAAGTAATTATAATCGTCGCCACTTCTATAAAGTCAACGGAACTTGCTTGTAAGGTGATAGGTGGTCGAGAAGAGAAAAATATGCTACACTGGCGCAAACAAACAAAAGTGAGGCAGCTAATGGCAAAGCTTATGCGTGACGATGAAGAACAACTCATTGTCCGCAGTCAGCGCGGAGATGTCAACGCGTTCAATCAATTAATTGAACGCTATCAGCAAACAACCTATGGCGTCGTTTTCCGCATGGTTGGCAATGCTGACGTGGCGGCTGACGTGACACAGGATGCCTTTATTGCTGCCTTTCGCGGCATGCAGGGCTTCCGCGGTGGAACCTCATTCCGCTCCTGGCTCCTGCGCATTGCCTCCAATATGGCCTGCGACCACTGGCGGCGCACGCAACGCCATCCCGCCGAGTCCCTGGATGCGCTGACCGATGAGGATGAGCCACATCCCGCGGGCGATCTCGGCGCATTAGTGGAGGTGGGAACAGAAAAAAATCCTGAAGAGTATTTGCTCAACCAGGAATTGCAGGCATTGATTCAGCGCGGTTTGCAAGAAATTCCCCTTGACCAACGTGTTGCCGTCGTTTTATGTGATATCCAGGGGCTCAGTTACGAGGAGATCGCGGAAACAACACAGGCAACGCTGGGTACCGTGCGCTCGCGGATTGCACGGGGAAGAGCGCGGCTCCGCAATTACCTGTACCAGTATAAGGAACTTTTACCGCGCAATTATCGTCTACCTACTAATAAAGATTGAATATTCCTGGGAGTATACGCGTGGCAAAACATCATGATAGACATCTGGCAACCGAACAGCTCTCCGCTTTTCTGGATAAACAACTTTCTCCTGAAGAGCAAGCCATCTGTGAGGCTCATTTGCAGAGCTGCCAGCATTGTCAAAATGCCCTGCTAAGCTTGCGTCAGACGGTAGCCTTTTTACAAGCTCTGCCGCAGCCAGAATTGCCGCGCTCATTCGCGTTACCCACAACAGTCACCTATCTGCAAGAACGCCCAGAAAGGCAAGCAGCAGAAGACACGACACAAGCAACACGAACAAGCAGCAACCAGGCGAGACGGCGTCGCTCTCGGCTCTCCTCTATACAGCGTGCTACGCGTGTCGTCAGTACTATTGCTGCCGTCATTGGGCTGATCTTTCTACTCTCTACGGTACTATCCATCGCGCATCTTAATGGTGGAGCATCTTCGACCTCCACCGGGTCTGCACCTTATACATCTGCGGGTGGCAGCGCGAACATTTCACCAACAGCGAGGGTTAAAGGAGCCACTCCCCATAACCAGCCGTCCAGTCCAACAGCAGAGCAGTCGAAGACACCGGCTATTGTGCCACATCCCGGTCAAGTACAGGACCAGCAGCAATCCTCGCTTGCGCTCCCTGACATAAGCACGTCACCGGGGCGGCAAGAGATCGGGTTTATCCTGCTAGCCCTGGGTATCATCGGCTTTCTGCTGACCCGGCGTTGGCGACCAAAACCACGCAAGCAGGCATGAGTTTCTGCTATGGGTGTGCCAATCGCCAGCACTCTTTGGCGATTGACCAATCTTCTTGCGTCTGCACGACCAGGACCCGAACGGGTGAATCGGCTGTCGCGATATCCTGATCGACGGGCGATTGCGCGTTTTTCGCCGCGTCAAGCTTGAGGCCGAGAAACGCGAAGGCTTCACACGCCGCGGCACGCACACTGGCCGCGTGCTCTCCAACACCTCCAGCAAATACCAGGGCATCCAGGCCACCGAGCGTCGCCAGCATCGCGCCAATACAAGAGCGCAAGCGGTGAATGTAGATGTCAAAAGCCAGCTTTGCTCGCTCATTGCCCTCTTTACAGGCGGCTAAAATCGTGCGCATATCGCTTGATATGCCAGAGATACCTTTCAGCCCCGCTTCTTTGTTGAGCATGGTATCAAACTGGTCAGCGGAGTAGCCTTTCTCTCGCAGCAAGTAAATGAGAATGCCGGGGTCAACGGAACCGGAGCGACTTCCCATCATCAACCCTTCCAGGGGGGTAAAGCCCATGGTGGTATCGATACTCTGGCCATCGCGAATAGCAGCCAGGGAGCAACCATTGCCCAGGTGACAGGTAATCAGGCGCAGCGCTGGCAGGTCACGGCCCAGAATGTGCGCGGCCCGTCTGGGCGCAGTATTGATGGCTGATACCGTGAAAGCCATAGCGGCGAATGCCCTGCTCAAACCAGTCATAGGGGCCTGGATAGACGGCTGCCGCCAGCGGCAGGTGGCTATGAAAGGCGGTATCGAATACGGCGACCTGCGGCACATCTGGCAAAACACGCTCGACAGCTTCGATCCCTTCCAGATTGCTAGGATTGTGTAATGGCGCGAACGAAGAGAGCCGCCGGATAGTCTCCTTGACCTCCGGCGTAACAATCACGCTCTCTTGATAGTCTCGCCCACCGTGAACGACGCGATGTCCCACCATCGCAATCTCCGTGGGATGCGCCAACACCTGCGTCTTGCCACTCCACAGCGTATTCAGCAGGTGCGCTATCACCTCTTTACGCGAGTCTGTCTGGAGCTTCTCCTCTACTGTCTGACCGCTCGCGGTACTCACCTTGAGTTCTGTTACACCGGCATGCTCGCCCCAATCGGCATTGGCTTCCCAGAGCGGAGTTGGCGGCGTCTGCCCTGGGGGCGTATCGCCCAATTCATACAAACGGCTCTTCTGGCTGCTTGAACCAGCATTCAAAACTAATATTTTCATGGATATTTTCTACCTTTTACTGCATTCACGGGAGCCACATATGCAATTGCGCTGCTGTAGATTTGCTCCCAATTTAGGACCAACGCCACTGCGTAATTTCCTCCGGGTCGACGCCGTTCTCTTCGATGTAGCGGCGATGAGCGACAAGAATATATTCATATTGATGGACGAGTGCGCTCGCTTTCACTGCTACACGCGGGTTGTGGGCCGCGCCAAGGCGAATCGCTTGCGAGGCTACCTGATAGCGACTGGTACCATTGCGTACATTCATATCAAAGGGCGTTGTCGTTGTACCCTTCTTCCTGGTAGCCATTGATATAGAAACGATGCACGTTGGGCCGCCCAAAGAGCAATTGCTTCACCGCGGAGGGATAGCCGTGGAAGTTGATAATCACGGGACATTCACGGGTGAAAGAGCGCCTCAAACATATCTGCGTCCAGACCATGAGGATGGTCGCGTATTCTCTTCCAGCACGAGCAGGTCGGTCACGTTGACGACGCGCACACGCAGTTCAGGGAAATCCTGCCGCAAGAGCGAGGCAGCCGCCATCACCTCCAACGTAGGATTATCACCGATGCCGACCAGCACCACATCGGGATTGACCCCATCATCGACTACTGGCCCACGGCCAGATTGAGGCACCAGCGCGGCAGTGCGCGATGGCATCAGGCATTGAGAGCCATTGCGGCATAGGCGGCTTGTTCGCAACCACCAGATTCACATATTCTTTACTGCGCAGGCAGTGATCGATCGTGCTAATCAGACAGTTAGCATCGGGAGGCAGGTAGACACGCGTGACCTCGCGCTTTTTTGTTCAGAATAGTCGTTAATGAAGCCGGGGCTTTGATGCGAGAAACCATTGTGTTCCTGCCGCCAGAGCGTGGAGGTCTCCAGGTAATTCAATGAAGAGATGGGCAAACGCCAGGGATATCTCCTGTGACATCTTCAGGAACTTGGAGAACTGGTCCATCATCGAGACGATAATATTCAAGAATGCTTCGTAAGATGGAAACATGCCGTGGCGCCCGGTCAGCAAGGTAGCCTTGCAACCACGCCTGGCAATCATGCTCGCTGAGCATCTCCATCACACGCCCATCATGAGAGCCGAGAGTGTCTCATTATGCGGACGGAATGGGCCACTGGTAAGTCGCGTTTGGTCGCATCAAAGCACCGCCGTCAGCTTATTGGATTCCAGTTCGTCGGGGCTGAAGATACGGAAGATGTGCGGATTGCGGCGAATCAACCTCCGTCAAGGTATAGAGCAACGGCTTCTACACTGCTCACATCGCGATTCGTCTGTGGCGTTGATGTCGATGCTGCGCTACGCTCGACATCCACGGCGAAGTCATGGATATCTGGCAAGTTGAGGTTCTTGACGTAATCTTGCCGCCAAAGGTATGGGGATTGCTGCCCATACGCCGCTCGCCTTTGGGACACTGCTCCAAGATCTCTGGCATTGGGTTGCCAGTCTTCGATCAAAGAGTTCTTCGACATGATACGAACGCAACCATTGTTCGACCAGTTGCAAATGTGCAGGATTCGTCTTGACATCGGTTACAGGCACCTGATGCGAACGATAGCGAACCTTCAATAGGTTCGCCATCCATCTCTTTAATGCCAGTCCAGCCCTTGAAGGGAGCGCATCAACAATCACGGGCCAGCGCGGCTTACGAGATGGGATTGCCGGAACGTGCCGCCTGCTGGATACGGCGTATCTCAGTGATAGGCCCAATCCATCGCGCCATAGAGTGGAGGCATCCAGATCGTCGCCCTCGACAAAGACTGTACCTGATAGCCATAGCCGGTGAACAGGTCGAACAATTCCTCGTCGCTCATCGTGCCATAGATGGTAGGATTGGCAGATTTTATAGCCGTTGAGATGCAAGATCGGCAGCACTGCGCCCGACTCTGCCGGATCGAGAAATTTGTAGCTATGCCAGGCGGTGGCGGTCGGGCCTGTCTCTGCCTCGCCATCGCCAACAATGCAGGCCACAATCAGATCTGGATTATCCATCGCGGCTCCAAAGGCGGTTGCGAGCGCATAGCCCAGCTCGCCACCTTCATGAATAGTGCCCGGAATGCCGGGATAGAGATGGCTGGGAAAGCCACCGGGCCAGGAGAAACGCCGTACAAAGTTGTGCAGTCCAGCACGATCAAACGTCAGTTCTGGATAATATTCATGCAGCGTCCCTTCCAGGTAGAGGTTTGCCAGATTGGCTGGCGCACCATGTCCCGGCCCCGTGACCAGAAACATATCGAGATCATAGCGCATAATCAGGTGATTGAGATGGGCATAGACCAGGTTGATACCGGGATCAGTTCCCCAGTGGCCCAGCAAACGGTCTTTGATATCGCTCCGGCTTGAGCGGCTCTTCAAGCAAGCACATTCTCCTTGAGATAAATCTGGGCGGCGGCTAAATAATTGGTGACACGGCGGAAACGAGCGATATCACCCTGGCATTGTATATTTGCGGCATGTCCATTGTCTACACGTTTTGGCCGCTTCAATTGGATACGCGCACTGGCATGCTTGCCCTAAAAAGCCACAAAACAAGATTGACGGATTGACCCACAAAGTCCTATTATAGTAATGCGTAGAGGTTTTCGTGATTTTTACAGAAAATGTATAGTTTTCTGTAGGTTAATACTCGTGGTCGTCCTTGAAATTCAATCATTCCATAGCAGGCAGGATTAACTTATGAACAATAGTATTGTATGGCTCTATCCCGGCGTTAATGTGCTGGTAACGGGACTTTTCGCGGGAGTAGTGCTACGCCAGTATGTGCAGCGGCACAAAACATACCAACTCTACTGGGCCATTGCGCTGAGCATGGCCTTTGTAGCAACGCTCTCCTATGTATGCATGATAGCAGTGCAACCGACCAGTGCGATTGGTCTCATTTGCTTCCGACTGTACTATATTCTGGGCGCGGCACTGATGCCATCCTGGCTGGGATTGGGCAGTATCGCCCTTATCACTAAAGGGCGCATCACACGTATCTGCCTGATTGTGCTCAGTGTGTTGAGCGTGATAGCGATAGTGCTGATCGCCAGTGCGCCAATTGATATGCAACAGCTCAGCCAGATCGCGGGTACCCCTGGTACGGGCATCTTACAGCCTCCAGTGGGAGCGTGGCTCATCACGATTATCGTGCTCAATTCGCTGGGCGTTGTAGCGGTGGTAGGGGTCGCCATCTATTCCGGCTGGAAATTGCTAGTGCGCCAGGGTACCAGTAGCCTGCTGTGGGCTAATGTACTCATCCTGGCTGGGGACATTATCAACGCTTTGGCCGGCACCACCGCTCGCCTGGGCGTCAAAAATATTTTCTGGCTCATCATGACCCTCGGCTGGATAGTTTTCTTTATTGGCGTAGTGCTAGCCAGCCGCCCCAAAAGCCATGTGGTACCCGGCAAAACCACAGCCGCACAAAACCTTACGACTGACAGGGTTAAAGCATAATAGAGCAGCAGATGGAGAGCCAGGGTACCCAACATTGGATACCCTGGCTCTCCATCTGCTCTCTTATTATTTGTGCTTAACCGGCCTGTAGTTCGCCTAACGTGACATTCAACGTCATCTGCTGATTGCCACGGTAGATGTGAACCGCGACAGTATCGCCAGGATTCTTGGTGACGAGCACATCACCAAGCGATGATACATCGGTGACCGGCTCATTGCCAATTTGTACGATTACATCGCCAGCTTGCAGGTGTGCCTGGTCGGCGGCACCATTGGCTACAACACTCACAATCAGCACACCGTGATCAACCGATAGGTTGTCCTGTGCTGCCAGATTGGCATCGACCGAGGTAACTCTTACCCCTAACGCTGCACGACCTGTGTGCGTGACATGCCCACTGGCAATGATCTGTGGAACGATGAAACTCACGCGGTTCGACGGAATGGCGAAGCCAACACCGCTGGCCGGCGTATTGAACTCAGGATCAATGGCAGCCAGGGTCGGGATACCCACCAGATTTCCCTGCATATCTACCAGTGCGCCACCACTGTTACCGGGATTGATGGGCGCGTCGGTCTGGATAGCACTGGGGATGGTTACGCCATTGCCTTCAGAGACGCTGCGATTCAACGCACTGACAATGCCATTGGTGACTGTCTGGGTGATGCCCAGTGGATTACCAACAGCCAGCACATCCTGTCCCACTTGCAGCTTCGAAGAATCGGCCAGAGTTGCCACCGCCAGGTTAGACGAAGGCGGGTTGATTTTTATAACTGCCAGATCGTCGGCGGGGTCAGTACCAACCACTTGTGCCGAAAGTTTTGTGCCATCAAACAATACAACATCGACGCTTTGTGCTCCATCGACGACATGGTTGTTGGTGACAATATAGCCTCGTTTGTCAATAATGACACCGGAGCCAATCGCTCGAACCATTTGCCAGGGTAACATTGATCTGTACTACTGTTGGGCGTACCTTGGTGATAACTGCCTCACGCACTTGCTCTATGTTACTACTCGTATAGGGTGGAATGGTGGCGGTCGGAGACGTGCCTGACTGCAATTGACCCGTCGTTGGAGCAGTAGCTACCGAGCCACTTCTGCCATATTGCCAACCAGAAAACAGCCCGACGCCAAAGACAACCGCGAGCAGCAATGTCAGCAGGAAAATAGCTCCTGCACGTACTCCTCCTGAAGAGCGGCGCGGCGGTTGCTGTGGATAGTTGGGATAGCCAGCCAGAGTGATCCTGCGGCGGTTGCTGGGAAAAGATGGGATACTCGCCAGCGTAATCACTGCGGCGGTGAAGCTGGAATGGTCGGCATAGTTGGCGCATTGGACGCATTCTGGTCATGTGTCGCTACCTGCCCTTGCTCAGGCTGGTATGGTATAGATTGTTCGTCATCATATGGATGTTGCATATGAACAAACCTCCGTGGTTCTAGTACTAATATATCTTTTTTATAAGTTTATCCCGGGTAAACTCATTTTTCCTTCTGTTCATACTGTACCGCATGATTTTGAGGAATTTGACAGGAATATGTAAAGAGTTTGTAAGGCTTTACGAGGTCAATTTCGATTTCCTTATCATTACGCGTTTGGCTTTGGAATGGAGTTTCAAAGGGCTTGCCCATCTACAGCAATAATGAGATAATAGGTGCGGAATAGCGGCAGGAGGGTAATTTTATTTTGGATGAGGAACAGAGTGGGACAAACCACAAAGAGGAAGTTCAACCGCAGAGGTGATGCAGAATGACAGCGAGTCCGCGGACGAGCAAACGTGGCTTGAACTGGCCCTGGCCCAGGATAGACTTGGAAACTATCAGGAAATGTTAGAGGCCGCGGAGCAGGCTATGATGTACAATCCTGGCTCGGCATTGGCATTGGCTTGTAAAGCACGCGCACTACAAAAATTGGAACGCATCTCCGAGGCGACCATTGCCAATGATCAGGCTCTCCTCCTCAATACCAATCTTCCCCTGGCCTGGGTCAATCGAAGTGGCTTACAGATCCTGCAAGAACGCTTTCCAGAAGGATTGCGCAGTGCTGACGCGGGCTATCGAGCTTATCCCACACGATGCCCGTGCCTGGGCCAATAAAGGGATGGCCCTTTTCAACCTTAACAATCACCTGGAAGCCCTTGACGGCAATGAATCAGAGTTTGACACTGCGACCCCGACTTTCTCTTTGCCCTGCAAATAAAGGGCGAGATTTTACGCCGCTATCGGTCGCGTTCACGAGCTTGTCGAAACCATGCAGCATGCCTTACATATAGCTCCCAATGATATTTTTTCGCTCACCTTAATGACCCAGGCCTGCGTGTCCTTGAAGAATATAATGAACTTCTACCCATGACCAGTCAATTGACCTTGCTCACGCCCGATAGTCTCTTATGCCTGGGATAGCCATATGCGCACACTGCGAGCCTTCGGGCGTTTTGAAGAAGCTAACGATGCCATTGACCATATGCTGGCATTGGTGCCCAGACGACGGCCAGATATGGAGCCATCAAAGCTGACAATCTGTAGCAGGCTGGAACGCTATCGCGAGGCTGCACAGGCCGCTGAACAGGCCTTACGTCTCACGCCCCAGATATCCACCAGCCCGACGCATCCACGAGAAAGCATTGCGCTTGATGTACCAACGTAAAAAGAAACGGCCACACCAGCGTAATGGACTATTCCATCACTACCAGGGTTTCCAAAGCTGGCAGCAGTAGATCATTAAGCCTGGCTTGCAGAGGAGCGCGCAAACGTTCAGCGGCTACCACCCGAATCCGGCGTTGATGCTGCTCATAGCGGGCAAGATCATCGGGCTGCAATCCCGTGGCCTGCACCCATGTCATCAATTCCGCCATACCAACAGGCGGGTTAGGCTCCAGAAGCTGACCCACACATCCATTTCCCATTTCTCCGGCCGGGGAATATCAAACAGCACCTCGTAGTCCGCGATCTCCACCTCCAGCACCCGTGCCAGTTCGCACAGAGAGAGTTGTTCAACGTGACGCCGCCGATTTGCATTCCAGAAGAGGGCTCCAGGCGGTTGAAGAGACGCCCCGCCATCCGACTGATCTCCACGACCCCCTTGTAGGACTTCGCAACTCCAGGTCTTCCGCCAGTACGCGAGACTTGTTGGCATTCGTTCCTCTGCCAAGAGCGTAGTAACGAGGCGTCATCCAGCCCCACCAGTGCGAAGTCTGCAATGCTCCAGCTAATAAAGCCTCCTGCACGGCACGCATCAACATAACCTGCAAGGCACGACTGGTATGGTGCCAGTAGATATTATCGAACATCTCCTGACGCGCATGGAGCAGCGAATGCAGAGGGCTGATGCCTTTATGCGTCACGACAATGCGATCGTTGCCCTGCACATTGGGATGGAACGCAAAGCTCCCAGCAAACGGGCCACATCGACACCCACCATATGGCACATTACAGGCACGAGCGTCACGCGGCAGGTAATCAAGCTTATCAACATCCAGCGCACCGCTCAATAAATGGCTGCAGGAGTTCATCATCGGCGGGCAAAGTCTTCGTCTTGGGTGGATCAATCATATCCGCCACCCGTTCGGGCGAGAGATGATAGTCCTGCTCAATAATGGTCGCGATCTCGCCATTTTCGATGAGTGAACGCCCCACTTTTCGTGAAGGATGATGGGATAGCCCAGTTCCTCGATGGTGTGCGAAAACGGATAATGTCCGATATCGTGTAATAAGGCAGCCACAACTAAAATCTGCACACTACTGATAGAAACTCCTGCCAGTCCACCATCCTCCCCGCGTTCCCACAATGCACGCAAAGCCCTCACGGCCAGATGGTAGCAGCCAAGGCTATGTTCATAGCGCGTGTGGGTTGCCCCCGGCCAGATACGATACACAAAACCAAGCTGCTTCACATTCTGGAGCCGCAGAAAAGCAGCGGTACTGATGAGCTTTTCTTCACGAGGGCCAAGCGGGATCAAATCATAGAGGCTATCGCGCACGGTACTGACTGGCTGTTCATCCGGTAGCAGAGGAAAGCCATGGACAGTCTCTGCGCCTAGTCGTTACGCCGGCTGAACGACATCCCCGTCACCCCGGTGCGGTTGACGTTTGGCGCGGGCATTTCTAGGACGTTCTTCTTGCATATGTCATGAAGCGATTGTAGCAGAAGCGGAGGAAGATTGTCTAGCACATTGTGGGGAAGTTGCTTGCACTCATTAACCACAATGCATATAATAGAGATAACCTCACTCCAGGAGCATGCGACGAGCAGAATGGCTCGTCGCATCTTCATTACCAGGGAAAGCATCCATAGTTGGATAGTAGATAGAAAAGTAGTATGGAAGAAGAAAACACAGCACCAAGCTTTAAGCTGCTGGTCATTGATATAGATGGAACCTTGCTCAATCCAGAAGGAGAGATTACGCCGTATACGTTGGCAACAGTGCAGGCCGCGCAAGAGGCAGGAATCGTGGTGACGCTGGCAACAGCGCGTAGATATCTTAATACGGCGCAGATCGCCGCACGCGTTAGGGCTGATTGGCCCGATCATCCTGTATGATGGCGCATTGATCGTACAGCACCCCCAGGCAAGCATTCTCTACAGTCGCCCATTGCAGGCAGATATTGCCCAGCAGGCAGTAGAACTACTGGTACGCCACAAGGTCCAGCCGGTGGTACACCCAGATGATGGGTTAGCCGAAGAGGTCTGGACAGGCCCACCGGAACTCGATAATCTCTGGCTCGATGCCTACTTTGCCGCCTATCCTGACAAATGCGCCGTATGCCCTACGCCAATCTTTGCACCGGACATCCTGACCCGCGCACGGGTGGTAGCCTTTACCTCGGAAGAATATTCAGGGCGCTTATCCCTGAAGTTGCTACACTCCATTGCTCCTGGACAACCATCAAGCGGGGCAGCTATGGCAGTGCCGAACTGGTTATCATGGACTAAGGTTGCTCGAAAGCGAGCGGAGTGGCGGCATTGGCACAAGCACTGGATATTGCTATGCCAGAGGTGATGGCACATTGGCGATAACAACAACGATATAGCGATGCTGCAAGCAGTTGGCTGGGGAGTCGCTATGGGACAGGCACCGGAACACGTTAAAGCCGCCGCGCATGCAGTGACCGCCAGCAACCGGGAAGATGGTGCGGCACAGGCAATCGAGCGTTATGCCTTCACGGGGTTAGCGCAGCCATACAGGCAGCTTCAAACTCTCTTAACCGCGCAACCTGCCTGTGATTGGGAGACGCCTGCCAGCGTTTCTCTTGTACCAGAGTCAAGGCATCGTGCGCTTTCATACCGTCGTAAACCAGCACAGCATCGTCAAGCAGAACGCTGCGCCCAACACCATGCTCGCAGTGGATCAGGACGCGGCCTCCCTTTTTCATCCGTTCCTGCGCCCAGGAAGCACCTTTGCGCAGTTGTTCGACTGAAAGAGGATAGGTATCCGGCGTTGGTAGATGTAATAGTTCGATCTGTTCTTTCGCCATGCCCTGGCATCATCACAATATTCTGCACGGGTATCCACCACATGCGGTCACGCCTAAACGCGCCAGGGCGGCAATATCCTGCGGATGTACACGCCCGCCCACCGCCAGGTGATGAGTTACCCAGCTCATATTGAGCTTATCGGGCAAAGGAATATTTAAGGAAGCGCCAGGTGTTCTGACTTTGAATTTTCAGGAAAGAGATGTGCGGCGATCCGTGTCCACAGACGATACGATAACCGCACCAATCCGGTAAAAACCAGCGTGAGCCCTGAGAACTGCGCATGCTCACAGTGGGTATTGCGCATCCTGTTCCAGCCGTGTGGTAGCGGTCTCCGCTGTATCAGGCGAAGGAGGTTTAATGGTTGGGTCAGACGACATGCTAAAGATATCCTTCTCTATGTTCAGGTTCAGGCTTTACTCGATACTGCCAGTGGAGGTAACGGAGCTTCAACCACCTCACCACCTGTATCAGCCAGCCCATCTCTCTGTATTACACGCTTTAATGCGGCAATTGCACACTCTATCATACTATCATCAGGCTCGCGCGTCGTCAAACCCTGCAAGGCAAGCCCAGGCGCAAGAAGCCACCGAACTACACGAAATCGATAGTTCGCTGCCCCAATCGCATGAGTTCATAGGAGATACCCGCCACCACCGGCACGAGAACTATACGCGAGATCACTTTGATCAGCAGCGATGGCGAACCAACAAGGGCAAAGACAAAGATCGAGACAACCATCACCAGCAGCAAAAAACCTGTCCCACAGCGCGTATGCACACGCGAGGCACGGCGCACATGGGGAATATCCAGCGGATCACCCTGTTCCATGGCATTGATTGCCTTATGTTCCGCGCCATGATAGCCAAAGACACGCTGGATATCAGGCAAGCGCCCGATCAAGTAGAGATAGCCAACCAGTAAGAGCAAGCGAATAACCCCTTCAACGATCAGGTTCAGCCAACCAGTGCCAATCTGGTTATGCAGCAAACTGGCGATGAACAGCGGCCCCAGGAAAAAGACGAGGACCGCAAACCCCAACGAAACCAGCAAAGTGAAGACCAGCACCGCTCCACCAATCTGTGGAGGTGCCTCCAGTGCTTCGTCGATTGCTGTATGCGCTCACAGCATCGGGTGAAGCAGTGGCATTCCGTTGCTTCAGTCTGAGGGCAGACTTCAGGATTGACTGCGCCGGTGGCGACATTGGCGGAAAAGGTCATCATGCGCGTGCCCAGGACCAGCATTTCCCAGAGCAACAGAAGCCCACGCAAGAACGGCAGACGAAAGAGGCGATTTTGATAAAGGCGAGGATTCAACGCCTCTTCGTGAAGGTAGATGCTGTCATCCGGGCGTCGAATAGCCACGGCAGCCGATTTGCGTCCACGCATCATCACACCTTCCATGACAGCCTGACCGCCATAGTAAAATTTTGCCACAAGAAACTCCTCTCGACGTCTTGCATAACCGATTTTCATCAGAATAACGGACGATCCTGGTTGCTATCCCTTAAGCGTCTAAAACGACCTGGTAGGCCACGTCCACGCGTGCGCAGACGGGTCAGGCGACCAACAACGGGACTTTTCAAAAAGGTCATTCGCCTCATCTGCGGCAGTTTACGCTGAAATGCTCGCAAGCGTGTGCGCGATGTACGCAGCGTGTTGGTCATCAAGCGGCGGCGTTTCAGTATTTGGCCGCTGCGCCATATGCTCGGCTCACTGACACCGGGCAAATAACTGAGAATACAATGGGCGATATCAAACGAGGCGTAGGGCCGACTGAGGCGTTTCGCATTCGCTACCTGGCGGCGCATCGTCGCTGAGCCTGGTTTCACTAATTTCCGTAAGCCATCGACCAGTTCAATGGGGTCATGCGCCAGTAATCCCACATCGTTGTTCAGCACAAAATCAACGTTCCCCTCTTCCTGTCCGGGAACATAGCCACTGAGGATAATGGGAAGTTCACAGGCCAGAGCCTCACAGATCGTGCCTGGCCCGGCTTTGGTCACAATAACATCGGCGGCACGCATCAACTCCGGCATGTTATGCACAAAACCAAAAACCTTCGCCGGCACATGTAAGCTTGAACGTATACGTTGCAGGTGTGCGTAGAGTCGCCTGTTGCGACCCGTCACTATGAGTAGTTGCACCGATAAACGCGCACGCGAAATGGCTCGCACGGCATCTTGCAAGCCACCAGCACCATCGCCACCACCCACCAGCAAAACAACCGGCAGACCTGGTTGCAGCCCCAATTTCTTCTGTAGTTCCTGCTTGCTCTCCATAGGTCGCGTAAATTTCGGGTCAATCGGCATGCCAAGGATATGTACCCGTTTTTCATCCAACCCTCGCGCCAAATAAATCTGTTTTGCCTGTTCTGTCGGCACGATATAGCCATCAGCACCCGGCGCAAACCAGGAATAATGCACGCTCACCAGATCGGTCACAATCGTAAGAAAGGGAACATGTATGCTCAAATCGCGCAGTGCATGGATAGTGACATGATTGAGCATCGGATGGATAGAGACAATAATATCGGGGCGCACGCTGGTAAATAGCCGCATCAGCCCAGTATGAATCAACGGCGTTGCCATGGTTTGTACTGCCAGTACGTTGCGTTCTTCGTTGCTAAAATGGAAGAAGCGTCCATAGACCTTTGGATTATAGCGAATGGCTGGCCCATAGAGTTTTACAGCTTCACGCAGAGGAAAACGGCTGTACTCTTCAAATACATCGACAATTTCGATGCGATAGGTAACAGGTGCTGGTTCTGAAACCGCTTCATCGCCATTCCCGTTTTGCTGACGTGCATGCCACTCTTCCTGCTCTTGCTGGGAGATGAGGGTAATCGCATTGCGAATAGCATTGGCCGCGCTACGATGGCCCGCCCCAGTGTCAGCGATGAGGAAAAGTATGGTTCGTTCGGTTGCATTTGCCATGCCACTCACCCCATGCACACTTTCATAAGCATACATACCATAGATACAGAAAAAAGGGATAAGGGTTTGTTGCTACACAAAACCCTTTATCCCTATCTATCCTACCTATTGACTGCTTACTCGTCTTTTAGATTGAAGCGTTTGCGGAAACGCTCCACACGACCAGCCGAGTCAAGGATACGCTGTTGTCCGGTGAAGAATGGATGGCAGTTAGAGCAGACATCTACCTTCATGACGCGGCTTCACACTGATTGTTTTAAAGCTGTTGCCACAAGCACAACTGACTGTGGACTCAATATAATTTGGATGAATTCCTTTTTTCATGGTTACTCCCGCGAGATTTTCTAGTTTCAGTGGCGAGCATGATTGTGTACTGATGTACTGTACTGGTGGCACCCCGACGTCAAGATACCCCGCTACATAACAATCTGCTTCGTATTTCCCTTATTCTACCATAGATAACACCTATGAGTACATATTTATGCCCAAATTTACCAGGGCGATGTGAAAATTGCCTCCTTTTGTAGGAAAGGATGTATCCTTCCTCCAAGGATACGTTAGAAGGAACTGACGTTTTGATATAAGAAAAGCTCATCAGTAAGTAGGCGAACGGGATTGAGTAAAGGGAAAGCAAATGATACCCTGCGAGAAAAGAGGAAGAGAAAGGGGCAGGGGAGAGCATGGAGAAGAACAAGCTAACCGAACCGGCATCGGAGAAAGCCAGTGTGGGACAGGCAAGACTCAACTGGCAGGTAGCGTGGAGAGATGATGAGAAAGTAGCGCAGAGCATTGTATGCAGGAGAACCCATTGAAGAAATGCATCAGTTGAGCGATGCAGGGCTGCTGGATGAATTGTTTGTCTTCCTCAAAGACCTGGGGATGCTGGAAGCATTTGAGCAGGTCAGTCAGTCGGGAGTGAAACCGAAGCCCTGGTTCCCACGGTACAGTTTGTGCTGCTGTATTTCCTCAAGGTGCTGCTGGGCGGTGAGTCCATGAATGAACTGTCCCGCTGTGTTTAGCGATCTGGCGTTGATGGAGCTGGTGGGGTTCAACGCCCACCAATGTGAAAACGGATTGACCACCCGTGGCGATGCCCGTCGCACGACGAAAAAGAAACAAGGACCGATCAGCGCTTAATGCCTGGCGGACAACATCTGCAAACTCACGCAGGAAGAGATGCAACGACTCTTCAATCAGATGGTGCAGAATACCTCAGCCGATGGGGGTTCTTCAAGGGGAAGCTGTTGGTTGCGCTGGATGGAAGTAAAGTGCCCACCCCAGCAAGCTATGAAGGGTGTGGCAAGCTCAAGCAGAACGGAAAGTCAAAGTCAAAGGGCAGCGCTTGCGCACCGAATTGGTCGGCATCGAGGCTTTGACCAGCTACGACGCCAGTTATGGGGAGATCGCCGACACCCAGAACGCCCATCGCAGTGATTACGTCGGCCAACCAATCAATGCCGTGGTGGTGCGCACATGGGAAAATCGCGCTCCCAAAGAGGGGGGCACCGTCTATTTAACGAATGGAGAGGTGCGTGATCCCTTCTTGGTGTTTGATACGTATGACTGGCGCAGCGTGATTGAAAATGGCATTTTCAAAGATAGGCCAGCGTCCCTGGCATCTCTTGAACTTTCCCCAACGGACCGAGGCGGCAGTGGTCGTGTATCGCCACTTGACCTTGTTGGTCATGGGGATCACCACCGCGTTTCGGTTGTGGCAAAAGCAGCAAGCGGCTGTGCCATCGGCCCTCACCCAGGTTCTCCCCACTTTGCGTTCTGCTTTATTGGGTGGAGAAGGCATGCTCGCTGGCGTAAGCATTTAGAAAGAAGAAAATCGCGACAAACTTATCGTCTTCATCGGGCAAGACTATGGCATTTTCCATCTTGCTGAATTTGCCGTTTTGACCCATATTCCCTACCGCATCCCTCCCCTCCTCTCTCGCCTCTCCACAGGCCGTTCTTCAGCGTTTTGGGATCAGCCCTTGACCTCTCTTAACGATGAGCTTATCTTATATCAAAACGTCAGTAGAAGGAAGACATTAGAGATAGGTGGTTATGGGAGAAAATGTTATGCTTGTAGTAGCTGTGGGATGACATGATGAGAAGCTGATTTATGCCGCAACGTCAATGGTGATCATTTGTGGGCGTTCGGTTTCTTCAGGTACCGGCTCACCGTCAGAGATAAGGCTCTCTATATAGCCAGCTATAGCCTCTTTTGCCCGTTCAATGCATTGTTCGATAGTGTCGCCTTGCGTAATACACCCTGGCAGTGCAGGGACTGTAACTGTGTATCCACCTTCTTCAGTGTCAGGCTCCAAGACAATGGTGTATTTTCTCATAATGCATACCTTGCTATGATAATTCCAAAAACTCGTCGAGGCTCAATCCTGCTTGCTTCAAGATTGCTTGTAATGTTTTGGGTTTAATAGTTTCTCCTGCATGAATAGCAACTGTTACTCGCCTACCAGGATGGTCTGGATGTTTCAAGTAAACATGTGAACCACGTTGGTGGTCAACATACCATCCAGCACGTCGAAGTGCCCAAATCACCTGGGTTCCGGTGATATGTGGCAGCTTCGGACTCACTCTATTTTCTCTCTGTCTCACTAAGGGAACGCACAAACAAGATTTTTCTGCTGTGCTCTGATTATCAGAATTATATATCGTTACTTGGTGGCTGTCAAATAAGCATAGCATGCATGCTGTGTATTTCGGCTCTACGTCCTTCTGGGTGAAATACGACATCCATGTGTAAGGATGCAATTAATTATGAAAACTGGCCCAAACTCATCAGTTTTAGAGCGATGGCTTGATTACCTGTCCCAAAGGTAATCAAGCCATCCCTCTCTATGTAAGTTCCACCAATGGGAACGCACGATGCGCTCGCGATGGCACGAGGAAGTTCTGGCGGCGCGTCGCCGTCAGGAAACGTTCCAGGCCATTATCATCATCTTGCACACCATACTTCTTTACCAGGTCGAGTGCGGCTTGATTTGTTCGCAATGTTGAGAAGAAGTTAGCCGTTGGCACAAAGATAGTGAATTGGAGCTTGGGCTGTTGCGCTCCTCCTGGTACATCCATAGCGTCAAAGCCGGGACCATCCATACGCATATGGATCGGCGTACTGTCCGCCGCACGCGAGGAACGCTGCAAGGCAGTCAGATGGCCCATGCGATGTTTGTGTTCGTATGTGCCTTTGGCCTCCGCATTGGCCAACGCATCATTGGGACCCTGGTAGCGATTGGGCAAAAACGTTGGGCCACCACCATTTTTGTACTGCTCTCCATAGCCGACGGAAGGAATGGGATTTGAGCGGAACATATACTGGCATCGTTCAGTAAATGGCTCTGTACGTGCGTAGAACTGGGCCATATCCAGGATGACATGCGAAAAGTGCTGGATCGAGCCATTGTAGAAGTAGCTGGCAGAGGTTGCGTTCGTGAAAGTTGCCGCGTGGTTGCCCTGAAACGTGGTAATCTCCGCCGGGCCGCTTCCTGCTGTCTGTTGATCGGCAAAACCCATCCACATCGGAGATTGCGGATTGATGGAGCTAGCATACGGAAGGTGGTGAAGATCGGCAAGTTTGCGCGGTGTACCTATTTGCAGAAACATCAGGCGCGTGGAGGTAAAGGTGAAGATGTTCTTAAAGGTAGGTGACGGTACAGGATTGCCGTTCAGCGTGTTGCTCCCCTTGAGCCAGGCCAGCACTGCTTGCAGATTGGCCAGCGAGTCGCTGCGCAGCGTGAACAGCACATCGTTGGACTCAATGACTACCGGTACGTTAAAAGTTTGCTTGGTGATGCCAGGATTAAGCGAAGAGACATCCGTTGGCCCAGGCACCGCCTCCTCCAATGCAAAACGTGTATTGTCAGAGAGCAGTCGCGGCATGGTAGCAGCGACAAGACTGCGCGGTAAGCGATTGAAATAAGGCAGACCATAGGAAACGAAGGTAAAGACGCCACTGGGGCTAAAGGGGTACGTGGCCTCAATGGTATCCAGCGCATTAGCCAAAACCTGCTGGTCGTTTTTAGTTGGCGTGCGGTTGAGTTTGGCCGTGATAAATAAGGTATGCACCGGGCCAAATTGAAAGGGGATACCGTCGATGCTCTTCACTGGCGCGATATATTGACTGATATCGTACTGGATAGCAGGCAACGTGGATGGTGCGGCATGTGCTGCTCGATTGGGAAGCCAGGCATCCACTTCCAATATGCCGAGTGTGGAGGCGGCCAGACCTAATGTGCCTAGCTTTAATACGGTACGGCGACTCATTCCGCGTTGTCGCTTCCCGTTCGCGAACATGGCTCCATCCTCCAAGGTGGGTTCAGAGTTTTGAGCGTCCATGATAGATTTCCTTCTCTAAAATAGAATAGGCACCGCAAAGGATACAAAGGTGAGTACAAGCAAGGAAGCACCCTGTATATAGAGACAAGTGTATATGAAAGGTTACAAAATGTCCAGATTGTTAGACCAATGGGTTTCTCCTATAGCTAGCAGCGGGCTAGACCCGCGTGATATAATAGCCTAACCGCTTTATTAAAGAAGGGCGGTTACCCGCGAAGGGGCACCCCTACAGGGAGGAGCAGTGCGGAGCGGGTACTCACAGAGGAGTACGCCCGCACCTATGACAATGTTTCGTAAAATTTTGATTGCTAACCGTGGTGAAATCGCCTTGCGCATCATTCGCGCTTGCCACGAAATGGGTATTACCAAGCGTGATCGCCCATTCAGAAGCTGATCGCGATTCCCTCCCTGTACGCATGGCGGATGAGCATATCTGCATCGGCCCAGGGGCAAGCGGAAAGAGCTACCTTAACATTCCCAATATCATCAGTGCCGCGCTGATCACCGGCGCGGACGCGATTCATCCAGGCTATGGTTTCCTCTCCGAGAATACCAGCTTCGCGGAAATCTGCGCCGATGTGCATATCACTTTCATTGGCCCACCCGGCCCTGTGATGGCTATCATGGGTGATAAGGTAGATGCCCGGACCGCCATGGCGGAACTGGGCTTACCAATGTTAGCCGGGGACGCCTGTGTTGCGCACACTCCCCGAAGGGCTGGATGCCGCACACGAAATTGGCTTCCCTCTCATGTTAAAGGCGGCGGCAGGGGGCGGTGGACGCGGTATCCGTCTGGTGAAACGCTCGGATGAATTTGAGCGTGTCTTTACGGTAGCACAGAACGAGGTACGCGAGGCCTTTAAGGACGATGGTCTGTACCTGGAACGTTACCTGGGACGCGCCCGTCACATCGAAATTCAGGTGTTGGTCGATAATTTTGGGCATGGCGTCTACCTGGGAGAGCGCAATTGCTCCTGTCAGAGGCGCAACCAGAAGGTGCTGAGGAGTCGCCCAGCCCACATCTGCCGCCGCACTACGGCGGGAAATGGGTATGAAAGCTATCCATGCCGTGCAAGCCGTCGGCTATCGCAATGCTGGCACCCTTGAATTTCTGGTTGACGAACAAAACCGCTATTATTTTATGGAGATGAATACGCGCTTGCAGGTCGAGCATCCTGTCACAGAAATGGTGACGCGCACCGACCTCGTCAAGGAGCAGATTCGCATTGCTGCCGGTCTCCCACTGCAACTGCAGCAGGAAGATATCCGCCCGGAAGGCCATGCCATCGAATGCCGCATTACCGCCGAGGATGCCGAGGCAGATTTCCGCCCGCAAACGGGTACGATTGAACGCTATTTGCCACCTGGAGGTCCCGGCGTGCGCGTCGATAGCCACCTCTATGCTGGCTACCAGATACCACCTCATTACGACTCTCTGCTGGCGAAATTGATCGTCTGGGCGGAGACGCGTGAGGCGGCGATTGCACGGATGCAACGCGCACTTGATGAATATGTCATCGAGGGCATTACAACCACTATTCCCTTTCACAAGCGATTACTTCAGACACGAAGGCTTTCTTCGCGGTGAGACGTATACCCGTTTCATCCAGGAGGAAGCAGCAGCTTTAGGAATTTAGGGTATGGACTAGTCACTCATCATGAGGAGGTACACAATGTCTCGCGTAGTTGTTACCGGTATGGGGCTAATCACCTCATTAGGCAATGATCTGGCCTCAACGTGGGATGCCCTCTGCCAGGGAAAATCGGGTATGAGCGAGATCACAGGCTACGATACCAGCAAGTTTCGTGTCCACTTTGGCGGCGAGATCAGGAATTTTGATCCCGCGCTATATATGGATCGCAAAGAGATACGCCGCAATGATCCCTATGAGCAGCTAGCCATTGCCACGACCAAGCAAGCTCTGGCGCAGGCAGGTTTGCAGATCACGCCGGAGAATGCCGATGATATTGGTGTCTACATTGGCAGCGGCATCGGAGGGCTCGTCACCTGCACGACCAATTCAAGGTGCTGCACGAAAAAGGGCCGGACCGCATCAGCCCATTCTTCATCAGTATGATGATTATTGATGGCGCGCCGGGGGTAGTGGCGATTATGACGGGGGCCAAGGGGCCGAACTGGGCGGCGGTCTCCGCCTGTGCGACCAGTGGCAATACCGTTGGTGAGGCCTGGGAGACGATTCGGCGTGGTGATGCCAAAGCGATGATCGCGGGTGGGGCTGAGAAAGCTGTTACTCCTATCGCCATGGCGGCCTTCGATAATATGCACGCCCTCTCGCGCCGCAATGATGACCCCACGGGAGCCAGCCGTCCTTTCGACGCCACCCGCGACGGTTTTGTGATGGGCGAGGGGGCGGGTATGTTGATCCTGGAAGACCTGGACTTTGCTAAAGCGCGGGGAGCGCACATTCTGGCGGAACTGGTTGGCTATGCCTCTACCGATGATGCGCACCACGTCACCGAACCCGCCCCCGGCGGCGAGGGACTGGTGCGGGCGATGCGCCGCGCCCTGCAAAAAGCCAATTTGCGTCCCGAACAGATAGACTATATCAATGCCCACGGCACCTCGACGCCTCCTAACGACCGCAACGAGACCCAGGCCATCAAAACCTGCTTCGGCCAACACGCCTACGAGATGGCGATCAGTTCCACCAAGTCCATGACCGGACATACGCTAGGGGCCGCGGGGGCGGTCGAGGCGGTCATCTCGCATCATGGCCATCCTGACGGGCATCATTCCGCCCACCATCAACCTGCACCATCCTGACCCGGAATGCGACCTTAACTACGTACCCAATGAAGCGCAACACCGCACTGTCAACATCGCCATGTCAAACGTCATGGGCTTTGGCGGTCACAACACCAGCCTCATTTTTAAAAGATATGAAGAGTGAAAGATGGATACAGACGAGCAGAAGATATCCTGGATCGAGCGTGTTGAGGAACTCATCACCATGCTTGCCGACAGCACTATCAGCGAACTGGAATTGACTGAGGCTGGCACCGAAATCATTATTCGGCGGCAACCCGGCATGGTGATGGTTTCGTCCTCTATGCAACAAAACAGCATGGGCAGGCCGCTATGCCGTTCACTCACGGAGCCGTTGGCACCCCTATAAAAGAGGATAAAAGCGTCGCTATCGTAGCTCCCTTGACAGGTGTCTACTATGCCTCGCCTTCGCCCAGCACGCCACCTTTCGTCTCCGTTGGCGACGTTGTGCAGGTTGGACAGGTCGTTGCCCTTGTCGAAGCCATGAAGGTCTTCAACGAAATACAGGCAGAGGTTTCGGGGCGTGTTACCGCCCTTGTGGCTCCCAGCGGCGAAGTGGTGCAAAAAGGCGACGTGTTGATCCGCATCCACGTTGCGTGAAGTAATATCTTGCGGATACTTCATCATTCGTCCAGGGGCCATTGGCGATACGTTGCTGACATTGCCTGTCATTCAGGCACTACGAGCCAGGTATCGAGCTGCGCATATTACGCTGGTTGGCAATGTCGCGGTACTGCCCTTGGCACTGGCTTCTGGCATTGTCGAAGCAGTTGCGGACTACGGGCAATTGCAATGGAGCGAGCTATTCTCTCCTAGAGGCATACATACTCCCGCCATGCTATCGCTGTTACAGCAAACCGATCTGGTTATCTGTTGGCTGCGGGATAGTGACGGCGTGGTAGCGCCACAACCTCCAACAGGCAGGGGTCAAGCACCTCATCATTGCTGCCGGGCGTCCACCAGAAGGGCAACGCATTCATATCATCCGAGTATCTTATGGAGACAGTGGGATTAATCAGTACGATACGATAGACTTTGACAAGATGGCAGACTACCGTTAAAGCAACGGGATAGCTTGTTAGATGAGGGCAAGCAGCCAATGGTTGCCATTCATCCAGGGAGTGGGGGAGCGAGAAAATGCTGGCCGGTCACGGCGTTTGCCGAAGTTATTGAGCGTCTGTGGCAACGTGGTTATAGCGTGTTGTTGCTCGCGGGGCCAGCCGATCCGAACGTATCAATTATCTTCGACAACACCTCGCCTCACCACCTGAGCAAACAATGCTAACAGTACTCGTTGACGCCCCTTTACTGGAAGTCGCCCAACACCTACGACAATGCCAGCGTTATCTCGGCAACGATTCTGGCATCACGCATCTAGCCGCCATGCTCGGCATCCCCACCATTGCGCTTTTCGGCCCCAGCGACCCGGCTGTTTGGCGGCCAATAGGGCCAGATGTTGAGGTTATACATGTCAAATGTGCGCTGGAGAAATTGCCTGTTAAGATGGTCATAAAGAGCATTTTGTAGCGTTTATAAAATGGATGATTGGTAAAATAGCACTTCTGGTATACATAACTGTACACTTATCACAAGATAGTGTACACTGAACTGTATTGACACATATTAATCTTAACATTACTGGAAGAGGAGGCACAGGACTCACCGATGATAAATCAACCCGATTCACAACAAGAACCTTATATCTTATCGGGCAAACTAATCTTGCCAGCCACCCGATGAAGACTACCAGAGAAGCAGCCGACCATTACCAGCAATGCCCGTGCAACCAGCTCAATTGATTCAACGCAAGACACCTCCCCTTCCGCAAACACCCCTGGCCAAGTTGCGCTATTTTTGGGGCAAAGACCCCGCCTATAAAGTCCTGGTGATCGCGATAAGCGCGGTAGTCATCGCTGGACATCCTTCTGCTTTCCCTGGTCAGTAGCACTCTTTTACACAATACAAAATTATTTGCCATGGGCAATTCCTTCTCCCAGACTCCACCCACGGCGAGTCACGCCAATTGGTACCATCGATGCGCACCCGACATTTCCCCCTCCCGGTGGGGGCATCGGCAGTGGCACGAGCAGTCAGCCACCTGCCCAAAGCACACCTGTCCTCCAACCTACCGTGGATAGCACTGCCCACCACCGGAGGCCAATTGACAGTAAGTATTAGTGGGGTTCCTGGGCGTGTACAGAATAATAGCGTGGTTAGTGTGAGCGTCAACACCAGCGAACCAAACGTGACGGTGGAACTGAGTGGTCAGATATACTGCTCCGCCTTATCGCTACACATCCGGCCAATATGCCACGGATGGGGGCGGCAATGCCACTATTAACTGGTCGGTCAACGTCTTTACGTTCGGACGCCATACACAGGCGACAGTATACGCGGTGGCAATGGATCAGAATGGGCAACAAGCGCAAGCGCAATCCATTTCGGTACAGATTGTTGGTGGCAATATTGGCGGCTAATTGAGGCTAATGTAGCACCTGGCGAGGGTGAAATTTTTCGTCTTTTGTGCGTATAATTTGAAGCATATGAATTGAATGCTATCAAAATGTGCCAGGTCTACTCAATGAGCTGCCTGGTAAAAGGATGACTATGACGCAAACGGATGAAATACGCCAGGTACAAGAGGCCGCTCGCGCAATTCGCCAGAACGCCGGTCGTGTAATCGTTGGCAAAGAACAAGTCATCGACCTGTTAATGGTCGCATTGCTCTGCGAGGGACATGTTCTCTTTGAAGATGTGCCGGGCATCGGCAAAACCACGCTCGCTAAATCCCTCGCTAAATCCCTTGGCTGCTCTTTTCAACGTATTCAGTTTACCCCCGATCTCCTCCCATCAGATATTACCGGTATTACCTTTTATAATCAGAAACAAGGCGAATTCGAGTTTCGCCCAGGGCCACTGCTGTCACAGATAGTGCTTGCCGACGAGATTAACCGCGCAACCCCACGCACACAATCGGCCCTCCTGGAGGCCATGGATGAACGGCAGATCAGCATTGAGCGCGAAACCATCGCCTTACCACGCCCATTTATTGTGATCGCGACACAGAACCCGATTGAATTGGAAGGCACCTTTCCATTGCCCGAAGCCCAACTTGACCGCTTCCTCATGCGCTTGCGCCTGGACTATCCCAGCCAAACGGAGGAACGCCTGATCCTCCAGCGTTTCAAAGAGGAACAACCCTTACAAGACCTCGCACCCGTATTGAGCGCGGAACGCTTACAGACGCTGCAAAAGATGATTCGGCGTGTGCGCGTTGAGCCAGGCATTGAGAGCTACATTGTCGAGCTGGTTCGTGCCACCCGCTCCCATAATGCCGTCGAACTCGGCGTCAGCCCACGCGGTACGCTCGCGCTCTATCGCGCTGCCCAGGCCTATGCCGCTATTTCCGGTCGCAGCTATACCATTCCCGACGATGTCAAACACATGGCCAAGGCCGTGCTGTCGCATCGGATGATCGCCACCAGCCAATCACGACTGCATGGTCGTGTGATGGAGCAAATCGTAGAGGACGTGTTGCACACAGTACCCGTACCGGTTGAATCATGAATAGACGATGGTATTATCTGGGCCTGGCCATTGTCGCTGCCAGCGTCCCTTTTCACCAGCCATTATTGATCGTGATCGGCTTCCTGGTGCTGGTTGTCATCGGCACAACAGACATCTGGTCTACGTTCTGCCTGCGCCAACTGCGCTACCAACGTCATTTCAGCGAGGAGCGCGTGCTGTTTGGCGAGGCCGTGACGCTCTCGCTTTCCCTGGAAAACGCCAAAATCTTACCCCTGCCCATGGGTGGAGATAGAGGACACGCTGCCTCGTGCCTTGACGCTGGCGCATCAAAAGCTGCGTGTCGGCATCGTTGGCGATACCGCTACGTTAGATAACCTCTTCAGTACACGCTGGTATGAGCGCGTGACGCGCCGCTATACCATTCAGTGCAATGCTCGCGGTGTGCATAAATTTGGGCCAACGGTACTGCGCAGTGGGGACGTTTTTGGCTTCCTCAGTAACGAGGAGAGCACGGAAAACTTACAATACCTGCTCGTCTACCCACTCGTTGTCCCGCTCACACGCTTTAGCTTGCCAGCCCGGCATCCCTTTGGAGACCGTCGTACACCACGTCGCCTGCTGGAAGACCCCTCACGCGTCATCGGTGTGCGCGATTACGCCTATGGCGATAGTCTGCGCCGTGTGCATTGGAAAGCTACCGCACGCACCATGCAGATGCAGAGCAAAGTCTACGAAGCAACCACGACCTACACCATGGCCCTTTTCCTCAACGTCAGTGGGCAATTCGATAGCATCTATGGGCTACAACTGAGTATCCTGGAACTGGCGATTTGTGCCGCCGCTTCGGTTGCCGACTGGGCACTCAATGAAGGCTACTCGGTCGGCCTCTATGCCAACACCTTGATGTTTATGCCAGAAGAGCAACTCCACGCTGAAGCCGAGCAAGAAGGCGAGGTGGTGCCGGGACTCGATGCCACCATGGCGTCGCTGATGAAACGTCGCCGCATTCACTTACCCCCTTCATCCAGCGTAGAGCAACGCAGACGCATCATGGATGTGCTGGCCCGTATCCAACCCTATTTCGGCAGTACGCTGGAGGAAGTAATCCAGGCTGAACGCTCCAACCTTCCGGCAGGAACTACCATCGTCATTGTCACCAGTACGATTTCAGAGCGTTTGCTCGATACGCTCATCCGTCTCAAACAGGCTGGTCATGCCGTCTCCATCCTCTATGCCGGTGATTCACCCAATCCGATGAGGCTAGCTGGTCTCACCATTTATACGCATTGGTGGCACCGAAACATGGCAGAAGTTAGCTGCTGAGTATAGTATACTAGATGATGGTGTAGCCAAAAATACGCAAGGTAATGACTCGAAACAGCTAGAGCCGGTGGGGATGGGGTTCGATCTGTGAAGCGGTTCTCGAATTCGCATCGTGTATGATAAAGACGATCCGTGCGGTCAATACATTTCAAAGAAGCTGCATCCATGGAAATGAGGACAATCAGGGATCATCGGCCCTACGAAGCTAAACGTGGGGTGCTTGTTTAAGGGGAAGCCATGAGCGAATTTGAGGACTTCGAGGACGAGGAAGATTTTGAATTAGAGTTTTCTGATCTGCCGCCGGACGAGCAACGCAGCGTCTCCGGTCAACTGGTAGAGCATGGTTCGCGCCTGTTCTCTGGGGTGCGGCATCTCACCGAACTGGTGGTAGAGCGAGGAACACGCCTTCTCGCGACCTCGCGCACACGGCTTCTGCAAGACGTAACAAACAGCAAGCTCCCTGATGCGCCCGCACAAGAAGATTTTGAGCTAGAATTCACCGATCTGCCCACGGTGGAAGAGCCTACCATCCCTGAAAAGCTGGTAACATGGGGGCCACGCCTACATTCCAAGGTGCGAGTGCGGCGGCTGGCTATGACGGCCAGTACCGCGTGTATGCTACTCTTCTTAGTCCTGACGAGCATCCCATCGTCGCGCAACTGGCTCTATACGCTGGTTGTGCCATCAACGCCTACCCCCGTAGTGATTGGGTCGAATACTACTTCGTCATCGGACATACTACCGCAAAAATCATTTATTATCCAGGGCAATACCTGGCAACTCGTACCCGGCGCAACGAATGGTGATGCTCCACCGTATATAACATCTATCACTCCAGGGCCACCTCCTCCGCCTCAATTGTGCTCGGCTCCGCCTGTACAGGGTACCTCATCGGTACTGGGTACTGCTCCTGTCTGGGCCACAGGCTTTAGCGGGCCATATGCCACCCTCTATCTCTCTGATGCCATTCCGGTTCCCACTTCTCCAAGTTTGTATGGTTTTCCAGTCCCCATTCAAATCGAAGCACCGGCCAATTACAAGGGCGAGATTACCTTGTCGGGGATGGAACTCAGCAATGATATGGATGTAACGTTTGGCTTTAGCCCCTTCAATGAGCAAGTCTCCCACCTCATTCTGAATACGCAGTCGCAAGATGGCAGGCCGTATACTATCCTGGTGGATGGCAAAGAGCGCATCGCCTGGAATATCACGATGTTCCTGCCGGCAGCCGATTGCTATACGCTCAAAGCCGCGTGGCCCGGTGGACATTGGGTTACCATTTTCGCGGCGGGGGCGTAATGGCAGATACATTGCGCTTCTACATCTACGCTTCGCTCTTCCGCTGAATGAACGCAGCCGCCTGTTGCAGCCATTCTTTAGAGGGTAGTTGAAATGGGCGAAATTTTTCCAGCCGCATCTCGTCCCGGTTGCAGTAAAGAGCCTGTCCACTGCCAAGCACTGGCAGACTCGAACGCTCGACGAGCGTCATGATTTCTTCTCTGGGCGAGGTCGGGAAAGCCACGCGGACATCAAAGTGCCGCAACATATTCGCGCCGAGGACGTTGTCCAAACCATTGAGCGTATCGCACCAGGTAAGGATATGGATGCCAAACTCTGGACCATTGACGAGAATATCTTGTAAAAGCTGCACTGTCTGGCGAGCGACCTGGTTCTCGCTTTCTTGCCCGTTTTGCCACAGGTCGTTTAACCTGTGCAGGCCGCAGATGAAAATGTAGAGCGAGGATTTTTCCGCCCTATCCGACTGACGACGGCTACTCATGGCTGTCCTCAGTGCACTCATCAAAGAGGGAAGCTCGCTTTGCAAGTTCCGCCTATGCACGATTTGCATTTTGTAGCGCGGCAGCAATTCCTTGATGAACTCAAATGGCTGAACACCAGCTCCATAGGTCGCACTCATATCCCCCACGCTTACATCCAGGATTGAGAATTGCGCCCTCCCCTGGTGACTGTTGCGCAGCTATGCTCATTATCTGCGTGAGCAGCATACCCATGCCAGCATCGCGCTGTTTTCCAACAATGAGCAGGTTGCTATCACTCTGACGATGCAAAGTGCAGACGAGCGGTTCTTTCGATGCGACAGGATATCCCAGCCAGACCCTTGCCTGCTCATTCGGCCCCAGCCACGTTGGTCTCTCCAGCAACTCCTGCAAAAGAGGATTCTGCTCTACCGAGGAAGCGGCACGCATAGTTTCCTGTAACGATTGCATCAGGGGCCAGTATATATTCTCCTCGGGCAGGCGGTCCAATTCCAGGTAACAGTCTTGCCCCTCGTCGCTCTGGAGGATAAAGTTCTGCCCGTCCCAGCGAATGACCGTTGCCAATTGCTCCAATGTAGAGAGTTCAAAGTCTTGCAAGGGCTGTAGTGATCGTGCTTCATCAATCACTACCACGGTAGAGATGCCACAGCGCGGCCCGTTGCGGGCAATCGCAAGGAGTTGCTGCGCCGTTTCGGCGGTAAAATTGGCAGGGAAGTCCATCACGACGAGCACGCGGTATGGTTCGGCAGACCTCTTTCAAGCTATGTCCATATTGCCGCGTGATGCGTGCGATATGCCCGGTAAGTTCAGCGAGTTGTTGTTTAATTTGCTGCGGTTCGGCCACCACCCCACCTGTCAACAAGGTATCGGAATGTTCCGCAAGCCAGAGGAAGGGCTCAAAGTTCCGTCCATAGCGTGTCGGGTCGATGAACGTGAAATGGACATTCCCCGGCGTTTGGGTCAGCAGGAGGCGCAGAATACATGACAGTGCCGCCGAGATTGCAGCACTTTTTGCCACTCCAGATGCCTCTAGCAGCAAGTTAGAGCCGTTTGGACACGAGACAAGCGCAGGAATTGCCGGTAAGGCTGGGCGTGGCGTTGACAGTAAGTTTACCGATGCGCGTCACAGGAGGATTAGCACTACCTGGCATGATGCCTTTCATTGTTCCTGCCAGAACTGACTATTCCAATCGCTGCCGACAAAGCCCAGCTTTTTCATAAAATCGTCTACTTCGGTCTGCCGAACGGGCAACTGCTGCTGCAATTCTTGCATCAAGTGATTGACGGCGCGCTGAACATCCCGTTCAATGCGATCTAACTCTTGCTGATACGACTCTTCAATAATCTGACGCCTCGCGTGCTGTATCTCCTCAGTGAGTGCTATTAAGCTCTGTCAAGTGATAAAGAGCTTTCCCCATGCTGCCGATACGTGAAACACCAAACCAGGCAGCAGTCCCAGCAAAGGCCAGCAGCATCACCAGCAACAGGCCAACGATGGTAAAAGCATTCCACAATTGTAAGCCGCTGATGATAACAGCCCCCACAACACCTATCAGGGCTGCGCTAGCCCACCAACCCGCATACAGATTTTGTAAAGCGCGGACGGGTCTTCATACTTTCTCAGAAACGAGGTAATAATTTCCTGATCGGCATCCGCTTCCTGGCGATATTCATGAATTTGTTGCGAGGGTGTATTTGCCGCCTTGAACGCAAAAGGATTGCGTGTAAACTTCTGTGCTAAGCCATACCATCCCCGCTGCCTGACATGCTCTTCCATTTCAGCAGTGCAGCGGCGAACATAATCAACATCATCATCGGTTTTCGCCAAGCTCTGTTTGTGTCTGTGTGCGGCATCATAGCGCGCCGTGACACGCTGCTGTGCAATGGCATTCCGACGCTCATCTTGCACGTCGCGCTACTTCCACAAAATGTTGTACTAATTGCTGCTGTTCGAGCAGCAGTTCATGTACTGGCATCTCCGGCTCTTCTGGCGGCAATGGTGTTGACGGAGAGAACGATGCTGGGACGGTAGGATCAAAGTGCGCCTGAAAACCATTGCTAGTAGGCGAGGCGAGGACCATTGGATTGGGTGGCGTCTGCGGCGACTGTTGTTCGCGCATGAGCAATGGGGGCAACAGGCTTTCACCTTGCAGACGCGTTGCTTGCGATCTCTGTGGCGGCTGGGCCGTGTATTTCAAGGCGTGTTCAAGTGCCAGCGCAAAGTCCATGACGTGCGGGTAGCGTTGCTGCGGGTTCTTTATGTAATGCCCGGTTCACCACCTGCTCAACGGTCATAGAGATCACCGGGTTCCGTCGATGAAGCGGCGGTGGAGCATCATACAAATGCTGTCGCTGCATATCGAGCCGGCTACCATGAAAAGGCCAGTCCCCACTGAGCCACTCATAGGCCACGACGCCCAATGAGTACTGGTCAGTGGCAAAGACAAATTTGCCTTTCCAGTGTTCAGGAGCCATATAAGCGGAAGTGCCTTCAACATGTTGCAGCGTGGAAGCATTGTTGCCACGAGCAAGCTGGGTAATACCAAAGTCGCTGAGTTTGAGCTGATTGTTCTCCCACAGCAGCATATTAGCCGGCTTGACATCGCAGTGAACCAACCTCTTTTCATCGTGGATATACTGCAAAGCCGCGGCGATCTGCTTGATATAGGACGCGACGAGTCGCGGTGCCATTGGTACGCCATTAGTACGTCTTGGGGTACCGTACGGGGCATACTCTAGCACGAGAAACGCCCTGTTGCCGATCACGTCAAAGTCTGTGACCGAGACAATATTGGGGTGTTTCAGGCTGGCGATGCGCTGCGCCTCCATCAGGAATTTTGCCTGAGCTTCCTGATTCAGCATCTCGTCTAATACTTTGACCGCGAACTTTGTCTTGAGGTGAATATGTTCGCCCAGGTACACCTGTGCATAGCCGCCCGCCCCAACGATTGTAGCAGGCGATATTTGCCCAATTGCTGTCCCGTTAAATCGTTCATGTTCTTTTCTCCCTTTGGCAGAAGCAGGAGAATGCCTTCTTGCCCTCTACAATATAGAAGACGTTAGAGTATAAAAGATGTAAAAAATCATGACTTCTCACTGCCTACGGCAGTTCGTAAGATGTTTAATATATAGATTGGTTGCTGGTTTTACCGCCGTCGGCGGCAAAACCAGCAACCAATCTATATATTAAACAAGCAGCGCTTGCAGCGAGAAGTCCTGAGTAAACCAATTTTCTCCAACTCCCAAAAAGTCATTCTGCTACTGACATAATGCTGTCACTGCGATAAGCGATACTATGAGTGTAGAGAGTGAGTGGACGAACCGCTCACCCGCTAGCTTTACCAGAAGATGTGATAAGCAAGAAAGGGCAATGAACATGTTACAAGGACTTCAATTCGTGATGGTACATGTACCCGATGTGCAGCAGGCACGCGCATTCTATACCGAGAAGATGGGTTTTGTGGTCGAGGATGAGCTGCCCGATTTCGTGCAGTTTAAGGCACCACAGGGAGCGACCTTCGCCATTGCCAAAGGAGCAGTGACTCCAACGGTAGAGGGCGAAGGGATCGAACTGTGGTGGTTCGTGGACGATGCCGATGCCACCTACGCCGAACTGGCAGCCAAAGATGTCCAGGTAGGTGGTAAGCCCATCGACGAACCCTTTGGTCGCACCTTCTCGCTCAAAGACCCGGCAGGCAACACGCTCTATATGCTACAGTTGCGGGTGGGCTAAAGGACAAAAACAGGCAAGATGAGAGGCGGTGCAAAAATTCGCACCGCCTCTCATGTTGTTATTATCCCTGTTGCGCTTGCCATTGGGTCTGCATTTGTTGAAGGCCCAACAATTGTTGCTCAAGCTGCATAATTTGTTGTTGTAGTTGCTGTTTCTGTTGTTGCGGCCCCAGGAGGCGCATATCTTCAATCTCTTTATAGCCATGCTTGAGAAAACCACGCGGCACAAAGGCAGAGGTTTCGTTGTAGCCTGAACGAATATTGCTCATTTTGGACGTTATCTGCTTGAGGTCCAGTTTTAGCTGGCGAATTTCCAGTTTCAGTTGCTTGATTTGCGCCTGATAGGGGTCTGGTTGTTTGCTAGCACGCTTCGTCGGTCTGGCGGGAGTTCCCATTGGAGTTGTGATACAGGGGCTTGCTGTGAGACGCCGCCCGGTGCTTGTAGCGCGGCACCACAGTTACCACAAAAATGGACGCCATCCTGGACATGGGTACCGCAATTTGCGCAGAACATAGGCTCTCTCCTGAAAAAAATATGCAGTGACTCGGATAAGCTCTCACTCCGATTACTGTGGTTATTATAGCATGAGCAGCCGTAGTAGGCATAGCCTGTAGAGGCTGATTGTCGGCGTTCAGGGGAGATTAACGAAGGATGGTGGACATGCGTAGGGACAGGGGGAGCGGGGACGAGGGGGTGGGGCCTGTCCTCGGTGGATTTGTCGAACCCCCACCAGGACAAGCACGAAGCCCCTACAACCCTGCACCCCTTTCCGTCAAAACCTGTCCCGACCCTTACACTTTATTATGATGCTTTTCGTACCCGCACAGCTTCCTGAACGGCTAAAGGCAGAGCATTGTCTTTGCTCTGTCGATGGTGTAACCATTGCAGCAAAGCAATGCAGAGGGCAATGATGGCACAGAGACTACCACCAATCGCTAAGGTCATGGGCGCACCAATGGACTGGGCAATCCAGCCAGCGACGAGGTTGCCGAAAGGCGCGAAGCCAAAGGCCACCATCACCCAGAGGCTGAGGACGCGACCACGCATGTGTTCCGGCGTCATGGATTGCAGGAACGTGTTGGTGATGGTCATCGTCATGACGGTGCAGGAGCCAAGCAAGATGAGCAAGAGCAGCGAGGCATCTTGACTATGTGACAGGGCAAAGGCCAGGCAGGTGGCACCACCTACAATACACAAAGCCCATCAGTAGACGCAGGCCATTTGTCAGGCGTTGGCTGATCGCGACAACCAGGATAGCTCCCAGCAGCGCACCGGTACCGGCGGCAGCATTCAGCAAGCCCAGTCCTGTCGCCCCGATGTGGAAGATGTCACGCGCAAAGATCGGCAAAAGCGTGACATAGGGAAAGACCAGGAAGGCTATCGTGAATTGCAGCAACAAGGCCATTTGGAGCAATGGTCGCTGACGAGCATAGCTCAAGCCCTCGCGCAGGCCGCGCCACATACCCTGTTGCTGCTCCTTGCGCTCATGCCGGAGCGTGTGCATGAGGAGCAGAGGAATGATGACGGCCAGGTAGCTGAGCGCATTCAGGTAATAGGAACCCGCGAGACCAAAGACGCCAATCGAGAGACCGCCAATCGCCGGACCAACGACACGCGAGAGGTTAAACTGCATAGAGTTTAAGGCAATGCCCTGTTTCAGTTGCGCTGGCTGCACCAGATCGCCGACAAAGGCTTGCCAGGCGGGGAAACCGACGGAACTGAACGTGCCATTGATCAGAGCCATCAGGATAATTTGCCAGACGGTGATGATGTGCAGCGTGGTTAAGACGCCCAATATAGTCGCCGTAGACATATACACAATCTGCGTACCAACGAGCAGCCAACGCCGATTGAAGCGGTCGGCCACCACTCCCCCAAAGAGGGAGAGTACAATGTTGGGAAGCGTGGCCGCGAACACCACCATGCCGAGTAACAGTGCCGAATTTGTCAGTTGTAATACCTGCCAACCTTGCCCCACCGTCTGAATCCAGAAACCAATACTGGAGAGAAATGCGCCCGACCAGAATAGTACAAAGTTTTTGTCTTTAAAAGGGTACAATGAAACCGGAAGCGTTACATGACGTTTTTTTAATACATGAGGTAATGCCATTGAATAATAATCCTTGCTAGATACGAATACTTTGGAGGATACCATTGTAGTGGATGCAGCGGGGGATAACAATGTACAAATAGACAGGAGATAACCGTAATCTTATAGGTACATTGCGTTTGATAGGTACTAAGTTTGAGTAAGAATAGTGACAAGAGGGGGATGTAGAGCAAGCCTGCTGGTTGCTCTACATCCCCCTCTTGTCACTATGCGAGTTTTAGCGACCCAAAGCCTTGATGCGCTCTGGGCGACGAATGAAATAGTACGCGAGTGCGCCAATCAAAGGGGCAAAGAGGATGACGAGCAACCAGGCAATACGGTCGTTGCCCTCTGACGACTCCTTCGTGACGCAGTCAATCAGCACCCAGGCCCAGAAAATGGCGACGAAAATCGCGATGCCATCAAAACCCCTCATAAAGAGATGCCATAGATTAAACATACTAGGATTCTCCTTCAATTAAGTTATCCTACTTTACGTATATTATAGTAAGGTTCGTATCCTACTCTATTTACGTCATTCACCTATGTGTAGGGTTGCACGCGGTCCAACCGCAGCGACGAGCGAAGTCTTACTGTCGAAATATCTTGATTCCCCCGTAGATAGCGCTGGTGCAAAATCCATGAGAAATATACCCCATATGTCCCATGTAATTGTATGTGGATGAAACAAGATGATATAATTGCAACCACGTAAATACTCAGCTACAGCAGATCGAATGCTAGGACGATAAGAGACGAGTAGACGAACAGATGCGCATACGACTTACTATCTTGCTCCTGACGCTGGTGGTGTTGACAGGATTCTCTGGCAGTTACGTGGTAGGAGGGCTGCAAGCCTACTACGCGCTATCAGCAGGACGCCGCTGCCAATGCGGAACATTGCGGCGGTCAGTCGCCCGTCCATATATGTGTGCGTGCGCCACACGAACTCTATAGTGCCTTCTATCCCTCGAATCTGGCGATGCAGTCCTCGCCTTTTAGCGTTATGTATAGCAGCAACAGCCCGCTTGCTCTGGTGATAAGTGTCAGCATTGTTGGATTGAGTCAGGTGCAGTTGCAGACGGTTAACGCGTCCTCTACTGCGCAATCTGTGAGCATCATGCCGCCCCTTATCAGCACAGAGTTTCGCAAACTGACCTACGAGTTTCAAACATCGCTGCACGTCCAGGTGACCGATACCAACAAGCACCTGTATTATTTAGAAGACATTCCCTTATTAATGCACTCGCGTTGGCTGATGCAATGGGTTGCCGCTAACCGCTTGAAGATTGGCGCGTGGGTCACGCCCAATGATCCAGCCATCGGTACCCTGGTGCTGAAAGCGGCTAAACACTTGTCGTCGGAGCCTCTCCCTGTACCTGATGCGATGGTTGGCTACAGTAAGGCCAGTAGTAAAGAGGTCATTGCTCAGGTTGATGCGATTTATGACGCACTGCGCGTTGATTATGGCATACACTACCTCCAGGCCAGCGTGCCGTATAGTGGTCCAGGTGGTACAACTCCCGCGACACAAAATATTAAATTACCGGCTGAGGTTTTACAGCAGCATAGCGGCATGTGCATTGAATTGACGCTCCTGCTGGCTTCGGCGGTAGAACACATTGGCTTGCATGCCGAAATTATCATTGTGCCTGGACACGCCTTTCTTGGTGTGGCAGTCACGCCCGACGATAAGCATTTTGAGTATTGGGACGCCGTGCAGATCAATGACAATGTCGCCGGTGACTCCGCGAATGTGGCGACCGACGCGGTAGTATGCACAAAATCTCAAGCAGCATGCTATTGTTGATACTATCCTGGTGAGTGATGCCCGTAACGCCAACATTGATGCCATGCTCTGACGAGCGGGAAGGATACGACGACGAACAACAGTGTAGATTTTCCAACCTGGTTTAGCATTGGTTGCTATAGCGGTTTAGCATGTTGCATGCTCGCTATCGCCATCAATGCGCTCTACACCACGTTGCGAAGACGCGGCACAACGCGCCAGCTTGCTGGTGCCATCGTGACCTGCGTCGTCTCCGCGCTGCTGCTATTGCCCGCCATCGTCTGGTATAATCTGCGCTTCACTGTTGAGCAGGGTAGTCTGCCCGCCGCGGAGGTAGAAGTTGCGCTGGTTTACGTGGCCCTCTTCGGTTGGTTTTTGCCGTTGGGCGTTACCATAGTCTATTGTCTTTTTACATTGCCGCGCACCTCCACCTCTTCCATGCAGATACCTCGTCCCAAACGCACGACCCGCGTCAATGCGGCCACCGCGCTGCATCCGCCACGGCACCAACCTGGCACTCCTGCTCCCTACGTCTATCGCGAAGATACCCCCTGGGGCTGGCTCGAACATCGCAATGGCAACTTCCAGGGGCAGAAGCTGGCCCTCAAGCGCAGTATTATCACTATTGGGCGCGGCGAAGAAAACGATATCTGGTTGGATGATGATATGGCCTCGCGCAATCACGCTGAATTGGCCTGGGACAAGGGACGTGTCTATATCACCGATTGTGATAGCCTGAATGGCGTCTTGCTTAACAGCAAGCGTATCCGGGGTACGGAGATCGTTGAGCCGGGCGCATTACTCGAGATCGGCTCACATCGCCTACTCTTTGCGCTGGCAGAATCCCCCGGCACGCCAGGCGAACAAGATGACCCTTTGTCGCGCCACATCTGGCACTCCGCCGAAGCCCTGCAAACTCCCAGTGAGAAGCTTGAGAAGTTGCCAATGACACAACCGCTGTCCGATGGACTTTTTGCCAGCACTGTGTACAACCAGGAACAGAGGCAACTTCCCACTACGTTACCGGGCGATACTCCCCGCGATCTTGAAGCGCAAGATACAGCAGAAATTGACCAGATAGCTTCACCTCCTCGGCCCACGGATGTCCCCATGTTATTTGTTATTCGCGATGGGGAGGCAGTCGGCCAGAGCTTCGTGCTGGATCACGCCATGCTTACGATTGGTCGCGGCTCTGAATGCAATGTCGTCATCAACGATGTCTCTATCTCGCGCCGCCACGCTCAAGTGTTGCGTCAGGCCAATGGCAATTACGTGCAAGACCTGGGCAGTCGCAACGGCACGAAGGTCAACGGTGAACCATTGCACGCGCCCCATCTGCTGCAAGCAGGAGACATCGTCTGCGTGGGCAGTATTCGCCTGGAATATAAGCCGTTGCAGTCAGACCCCGATACGCCCATGCCGCAATCCATCATCCCGGCCTCGGCTGTACATCCCATGAATAGCGGCCCCGTACCGCTACGCCTGCCCAGCAAGCCGAAAAATTAGTATCCTTACCATTCCACCGAGGCGTTAGAAAGAGGACGCCGTGCCAGGATAGGTCTGCCGTGACCGGGGTAGAGGTAATAGACTTCCAGGCTGCGTAACACACGCAGCGTATCTTCTAACTTGCGACGATCGGTCGCGCCGCGCACGAGGGGTGCGCCCCCTTCAACCGTAATCACTGTATCGCCACACAACAGTTCGTAAGTAAAAGGGTTATACAGGCAGAGACTTTCAGGGGTATGGCCTGGGCTGGCAATCACGCGCCAATCGAGATGCTGCGGTAGTCCAGCCACATCGTCAAGCCAGGTATCGACCATGCGCACCTGGTTGGCATAATTGGGTGGGAACAGGTCCAGGTGATGCAGAACACCGGGCAGTGCTGACTGGTTCTGCACCTGCTCAGCCAGGTGAGTGATGCCCGGCAGAGACTTATTGCTTTGCCCGCCCGGCTGACCCAACTGTCGGGCCATAGCTGAGGCGGCGACAGGAACATTACACCGCTTACGCAGAGCTTCTACGCCAGCAGTATGATCCGCGTGGAGATGCGTCAACACAATAAGGTCAATCTCGGCGGCGTTTCTATGGAGAAAACATTCCATATATTCCAGCAATAGACGCACATTGAGTTCCGAGGCTGGATCAACAATAACGATGCGTTGGTCGTTGATCAAGTAGGTATTCGCCAGGGAAAAACGGTCGGTAATCGTATGAACCTGCCGCAACTGTTGCACAACGTGGGGAGCAGGTTGTGTGTTTCCTAACGTAGCGTCCAAAGCGACCTCCCGCTGATACGAACATCTCTCCCTATGGTATCACCAAAGGTCAAGGGAATGCTTTTCACCGCTCTTTCCGTACAATCTCGTCGGGGAAAAATATGCAATTATGCATTTGATATGGTACAATTGATATGTGGTTTAGGGCATAGAAATCCCGCGAAGGTATGTAATTATCCAGGCCCAGGTCTCGTTCCGCCATCCGGTTTCCAGGAAGTGACTACCTGATAACCACCGTCAGATATATTCCACTGTTAGTGGCTTTAACAGAGTATATACTGCTCGCTCCAGTCGTATCTACCATCGCAAGTTGTAGGCGGAACGAACATTTGAAAGAAGGGGAAACATCACCCATGATGTCCAATGAGGGATACCACGACCGTATCCTCACCTGTCGTGACTGTGGTCAAGACTTCACTTTTAGTGCTGGCGAACAAGAGTTTTATGCCAGCCGCGGACTAACAAACCTCCCTGGCCGTTGCCCTAGCTTGTCGTGCCGCACGCCGCAGCGGGCAGTCCTCATCTGCACCCCGTTTTCGTAGTAATACTAGTAGTACTGAACATTATGAGACCACCTGTGCGACCTGTGGACGTCCTACCTCCGTACCATTTATTCCTCGTGAAGACCGTCCCGTGTATTGTACGAATGCTTCCAGGCTCAACGGGCTGCCCGTGGCTCGCGCCGCGACAACTATAGCGGCAGTAGCTATGGCAATAGCGGCGGTTACGGCAATAGCGGAAGCAGTTATGGCAATGGTGGTGGTTATGGCGATAGTCGCGGTGGGCGCGACCGCCGTGATCGCCGTGATAACCGCGACAATCGCTGGTAATCGTGAAGAAACATGCATGCTCCCCTCCCATTCTGCAGAATGGGAGGGGAGCATGCCATGTTTCTCGTCTTACGTATTACGTGTATTGTAAACCTTTCTCAGTCAGGATATGTTATACTGGTGGATAAGTGAATTCACACCCCTCGGTATGGAGGTTTTTATTTTATGACACGGCTCCAACCAGGACAGTGGCCCAACTACACGTATATCGTGCCACAAATTTATACCAGGGCCAAAGTACGCCTCATCGGCCTGGGGAACTACGCCCCCTCTGGAACCATCACCAACGATTTTTTTGCCCATATCTCGACACGCCTGGGCGATCCACGCAGTGCAGACGACCTGGAACGAGTGACGGGCCTGAGTACACGTCATGTACGTGCCAGTACGCTAGAACTTTGCCGCAAGATGGCGGGTGAGGATGCTCCCGGCCTAATTGATGGTCCTAACGCGCCACGCAGATGAATCGTTGGTCGATATGGCTGTGATCGCGGCGCAACGTGCCTTGGCCAGCGCGGGACGTGATGCCTCCGAAATTGATACGGTTATCGGAGCCTCTTCTTCGGACAACGATGCTTTCCCAACTGTGGCTGGCCTGGTACAAATGCGCCTGGGACTGGGTCCCATTCGCTCTACCATGCTCAAAGGGGCCTGCGCCTGCCAGACAGAAGCGTTTCAGGTATGTTCTGAAGTGCTCGCCGCCAGTTCCGCTAAACTGGTACTGTTGGTGACGGCGGAAGGGCTGCTGCCCAATATTATGCATGTCCTGGATTGGAAGACAAGTTCGCTGTTTGGCGAGGGTGCCTCAGCCTTCCTGTTGGAACGCGGTGACGAGGATACATACGTCATCAATGGCTCGGATGCGAACCAGGGACCTTCACTTTTATATCAGACGCCACTACGCAAAGATAGTATCGAGATGGCCGAAGTAGATTTGAAGATCCAGCAACTCTTCCAGGAAGGCAAGGGCAAAGAACTCAGCAAGGTGCTTTCGCAGTACCTCGTTGGCTATACTAAAATGAACGGGAAAGAGGTCTACCGCGAGGCACCGCGTGCTATGGCCGAAGCCGTCGATGCCCTCTGTCGCCACGCGGCACTTGATCCCGCTGAGCTAGCACATATCGTGCCACACCAGGCCAATTCGCGCATTACGAAGCGCATGGGAGATTTGCTGGTTAACGATTATGGCTGGCCTGACGCAACGATGGATAAGCTGGTTGATAACTTCCGCTATTATGGCAATCTCTCCAATGCCAGCATCGCCACAGCCCTGGTTGAATTGCTGCGCCAGGGTCGCCTCCACGAGGGGCAATGGATGGCTTTGCCAGCCGTTGGCGGCGGCATGAATTATGGCTGCTGGCTACTGCGTTTCCATAATTTACACAATCTGGACGCGGTTCTCAATCCGGCATAATACAAATACTCACAGGTAAAACCTTTTTGAACTTATGTAGACATTATTGGCAGGGATCGCTATGGATGATGGGACACGGGCAGCGGCAGTAACAGCCGCACAACAACTTTTGCTGCGCTATAGAGCAGAACACCCACGCTGGGTGGACGACAAAACACCGATAGATGAACTGGTCGCCTGGCTGGGCTTGCAGGTTGAAACGTTCCACCCCGCGGATTACCCGGCGGGTACGTATGGCTTCCTGGAGCCGGTTGAAGACTTGATCTGGCTCTGCCGCGACCTCTCGCCGACTCTGCGTCGCTTTACTTTGGCCCACGAGCTGGGCCATGCCGTCTTGCATCGCACTACCGCGCAGCAATCCGCGGCATTGCGCACCCGCCTGGATGCTCTGCCACCTTCAGCATCATCCTATCCGCAACAGCAGCAAGAAACAATGCCCTCCAATTCACCTGACGACCCTTGCCAACAACCGGACGTGCAGGAAGAAGTCACGCCTTTCAATGAGCAGGAAATGTTGGAAGAGGTGCTGGGCATCGGGCAGACCTATAATCCCCGTGGAGAGCGCGAACTGGCAGCCAATATCTTCGCGGCAGAACTACTCATGCCCCTTGAACGGGTACGCACCCTCTACCTGAATAATCACGTTCCCCCGCATACCCTTGCCGCGCTCTTTCATGTCTCCAACGCGGCCATGCTCAATCGACTGGTCGGCCTGGTCACTGAGGCCAGCAACGCACATTCCTCAACGCAGGAGCAAGCAGGGAACAATACAACGCAATCTCCTGCTAAAAAGCAGTACGACGAATTCCAACAAGCCGCCATTGAGGCACCTACACCTGCTCTGATCGTGGCCGGACCCGGCAGTGGCAAGACCAGCACGCTCATCGGACGGACAGACTATCTCATTCACAGCCTCAACGTCCCGCCTGAGCACATCCTGGCTTTGACCTTCTCGCGCAAAGCGGCGGAAGAGATGCAGGAACGCCTGCAAGCGATTCTGCACAACAGTGCAAGGTTCGGAACGGTTGGCGATGCCGAAAGTCAGTACGTTCCATGCCTTCTGCGCCGATATCTTGCGCCTCTACGGTAGTATCGTAGGGCTGCGCCCCGATTTCGCGCTCATCGATGAGACGGAGGGCTATTTCCTGCTGCGCCAGTTGACCAGGAACATGCGGCTCTACCATTATCGCAATTTGAAAGCTCCCGCCTTCTACTTCCCGGATATTTTGCGAGCCATCTCACGCGCTAAAGATGAACTGGTCACGCCAGAACAGTACCACACCCTGGCTCAGCGCATGTTGGAGAAGGCCCAACAAGCGCAAGATGAAGAGGCGGTATTGAGTGCGCACAAAGCTCTTGAAGTGGCCCACATTTACGCGCTCTACGAAGAAGCTTTGCGGCGACGAGGAGATACCGACTTCGGCGGACTGATAATGCTGACGGTGCAATTGTTCAAAGAGTTTCCAGAGATCTGTTATGAGCAGCAGCAGAAGTTCCATCACATCCTCGTCGATGAGTTCCAGGATATCAACCGCGCCAGTGGCGTCTTATTGCGCCAACTGGCAGGTGAGGCATGTCGTATCTGGGTCGTCGGCGACGCGAATCAGTCCATTTATGCCTTTCGCGGCGCGTCACCCGCCAACATCGCCAATTTCCAGGAAGACTATCCCGGCGCGGTCGTCCTCCCACTCAGTCGCAACTACCGTTCGCGCCCCGATATTGTCCAACTGGCCGAAGCTTTTCGCTGGCAACAACTGGAATTAGGGACAGAGGTCGAGCCAACACAAACCGCGCCCAGCCGCTCTGACTCACCCGGAAACGTATGTCACCGTGGCTACAGCCTCCGACAACAGCAATGAACTGGCCGGATTGATCGCTGACATTCGCTACAAGCATGCTCAGGGATATGCCTATCGGGATATGGCGATACTCAGCCGCACACGAGCACGGATGGAGAAAATCACCCGCGCCCTGCTCGCTGCTGGCCTACCCGTCATTGAAAAGGTCAGCGTGTTAGAGCAAGAACACAGCAAAGACCTGCTCTCCATCGTCCTGCTGATGGCTGACGCTAGTGGCATGGGCCTCTTGCGGGCCGCCCGCCAGCGCGAACATCCCTTCGCACAGGGCGATATCGAACTTCTTTTACAGGAGGCCCACAAACGCCGCAGCTCGCTAGTCTCGTTGGTGTTGAACAACGAGGCTCCCGCGTCGATGAGCAGAGCGGGACGCCGTTCGCTCACGCGCCTCTCCAGTATAGTGCAGTCGCTTTTCCAGCACGCCAGCGATACCTGGTCGCTTCTGGCCCAGTATCTCTTCATCGAGACATCACTGATGCGCGATCTCTTGACTACTGAGAGAAGCAAAGAGCAGAGCGATATCCTCTCCGACTACATCAGCCTGTTACAACTTGCCCGCCGCTATGACCAGCAGCAAAAGGCATTGCGCACGCGGCAAGCAGAGGAGGTAGGGAGAGAAGAGACAGGGGAACGCAGTGAGCAACCTATTCCTCCGCTCACGCTACAGGAACAGGCTAAAGGCTTCCTCGATTATTTGCAGGTGATGGTCAGTCTTGGACAAGATAGCGGCGGCAATCGTCAGCACGCTGTTGATGGCGGCGATGGCGACGCGGAAGAGCAACCCGATGTGCTGCGCGTAATGACCGTCCACGCCAGTAAAGGGCTGGAGTTTCCCATCGTCTACCTGCCAGGACTCATCCAGCGCAATTTTCCCATGCAGAGGCATTCTAATCCCGTGCCGCCACCCGACGGAATGCTCCCTGGCGAAAGCGCGGGAAAAACGGCCCACGAGATCGGTGAAGCTTGCCTCTTCTATGTTGGCGTCACCCGTTCCCGCGACCACCTTGTCTTGAGCTATAGCCAATTCAATGGCAAGCAACGCGCCAAACCTTCCCACTATCTTGAAACATTGCTAGCGGGTTTACCACCTGAGCGTGTCACCCGCCTCCAATGGCAAGGCTTAGCCGAATCCGCGCCAGTTGCAGTTGAAGACGAGGAAGAGACGGTGGTCATGTCTTCCTCTCAGCCCAGCCAGCAGTTTATCGAGAAAATGAAGCCCGACAAGCTGATCGCCGCGGACATTGAGAACTATCAACGCTGCCCACGCCGCTATCTGTATAGCACGATCTATGGTTTTCGCGGCGAACAAGGAACCTATCTCCTCTTCTGGCAAGCGATGCAGAAAACGCTCGAATTGCTACAGCAAACACGAGGGCAAGAAAACCCGGAGGGAGTAGCGCCATCGACTCAATGGCCCACCCTGGCAGAAGGCCCACAATCTCTATACCCAGCACTGGCAAGCGTTGGGCGGCCAGCAGCAACCCTTTGCCGCCGTCTATGAACAACACGGTCATGAAGTCACAGAGTTAATCCACCACAAGCTGCAAGAAAGCGGCAATGCGCGGTGGGAGTTGCGCTCCAGCTATACCGTGGAGGCCGCGGGCCGCACCATCCATGTCCCTATAGACCGCGTAGAGTCCGCCAGCGCAGGCGATCAACCCAGCACATTTGTGCGCACGCACTTTGGCAAACGCAAGGAGACGCCAACACCCGGCACACGAGAGCTGCTCTACGCCCGCGCCTCGCGCCAACACGCCGCCCCCAAGATCGAGCTACTCTTCCACAATCTCAGCACCGGCGAGACCGTCCCCATAAAACTCACCGCCAAAAAAGAGCAAAATCTATCCGAGGAACTCGAACAGAGCATCTACGGCCTTGAACACGACGAATATCCCGCTCTTTTCAATGCGCGGACTTGCCCTACGTGTCCATTTTATTTGATCTGCCCAGCGTAATATAGGGGTAGATGTGATGTGCGAGTTTCTGAAACTCGCACATCACATCTACCCCTATTCTTCCCCATACACCCCGCGATACTCCGCGGGTAGCATGCGCGGCAATCTTATGCATCACCGTCTCGGTGGCCTCGTCAATATCTTCACGAGTGATCTTCTTGCCTTTGGGCTTGAACACTATAGGCTCACCATAGGAGATGGTCACGGGCGCACGAAACTTTTTCAAAGCATTATGAAAAGAGCGAAAATGAAGAAGAGCAACAAGAGGATCTTCCAGAGGAGCGAGAAATCAAATTGATGCGCGCATATCAGGATTTAGAAACAGAAGGGAAGCGCATCTCTGGTCGTGCTCTGGCTGCACGTGCACATGTTCGCCGGACAACCTGCAACCAGTGGTTAGCAACGCATCATCCTGAAATTACAAATGATGAGTCAGAAGAGGAATAAAAATATGAGCAATTATAAAGAGTAAAAGGGAAATAACTGAATAATGAGATCATTTCCTCAACGGCGACAGCTCGATTTCCCTCCAAAAAGTACTTCCACTTCAAAGAATGCCCACTCTATGGTACGATAAAAGTGTCTGCTAGACTCCTAGCTGGGCACACAGAAAAGGAGTGCCCTTATGACAAAACGCGGAAATGGCGAAGGCTCGATTTACCGGCGTAAAGATGGTCGCTGGACAGCAGAAATCACACTTGAGGGAGGAAAGAGCAAATTCCTCTACGGAAAAACGAGAAGGGAGGTTCAAGAAAAGCTCAAAACAGCCTTGTATGAGCAGCAAAAGGGGATGCTTGTTACAGGCCCCCAACAAAAAGTCGGACATTTTCTCACCCATTGGTTGGAAGATGTGCATAAACAGAGTATTCGTTCACGAACCTATGAACGATATGAGGAGATTATACGATTGCACCTGGAACCAGGCATTGGACATCACCAACTTCAAAAGCTTACGCCGCAACATCTTCAGTTGTTTTACAAAAAGAAATTAGAAGAAGGTCTTTCGACCACGACGGTGATCAGCTTTCATAACGTGCTGCACAAAGCTCTGGAAACGGCTGTACGTTGGAATCTCATTGGACGCAATACCTGTGATCTTGTTTCACCGCCCAGGAGAAAACGCTTTGAAATTCAGCCATTGAATATGCATCAAATTCATCAACTCCTTGCAGCCGTGCATGGGCATCGACAGGAAGCGTTGTTTATCCTGGCCCTGGCGACTGGAATGCGACGAGGCGAGTTGATTGCGCTCAAGTGGCAGGATCTTGACCTGGAGCGAGGGGCATTACAAGTACGCCGTATTCTTACCAGGATACCAAGCAAGCTACCGGGCAAGGGATTTGAGGAAAGCGAGCCAAAGACGGACAAAGGACGCCGTGGTATTGTTCTTCCAGCTTTCACTGTTGTCGCGCTCAAGCAACACCGGATCAAGCAATTGGAAGAAAAGCACAAAGCAGGTCCAGCCTGGCAAGAGCATGACTACGTGTTCTGTACCTCGATCGGGACTCATGTCAATCCGACCAGAGATGTCCTTGATGTGCTCAAGTCCTTCTTGGAACAAGCGGGACTCCCAGATATTCGCTTCCATGATTTGCGTCATAGCTCAGCAACGATGCTTTTAGGTATGAAAGTGCATCCGAAGATTGTCCAGGAAATTTTGGGACACAGTCAAATTAATATCACCATGGACATCTACTCGCACGTGTTACCGACGATGCAAGAGGAGGCTATGAACATGATCAATGAGGCATTGAAGTGATAATCCATGTTTCCTGTCAACGTTCCTGTCAAAGCTCAACGGTGAAGAGCAAGAAGGGGCATAAAGGCAGGTGTGAAGGGGACTGAGGGAATGGGAAAGACAGTACAGGGTTCGAATCTCTCCACCGGCACCTCAGAGGGTCTTCAAGGGGTTGTGTTGCAAGAAATTGAGGAGAACCTGAGGTGCATGGAGTTTCGCCACTTGTTTTGTTTAGGCCACCGCTCCAAATAAGCTGACAACCAATGCAACTTGACCTCTCACATCGCCTTTGTCCACGTCTTGCACTTGCCCTTTCCTCATCATATTCATCACCTCGTATCTCTGTAAGGTTCGCCATGCGGTCTCGAATGAGAAGAAGTCCATCCCTGGCTTGACAAGTCGTTTGATGAACCGATGATCCTCTTCGATCAGATTGTTGAGATATTTGGCCTGCCGCAATTCACATGCTTCAGAGATGTGTCCTTCTGCCTTGAGTTCGCTCTCATGCTTTGGGAGAGGCCGCATTTTTGTCGACATTGATCACCCATGGTTCGCTGGTATGAGAGGCAGTAAGGGTTTTGAGAAAGAATTGCTGTGCTGCTCTTGCATCTCTGGTCGGACTGAGCCAAAAATCGAGGTGCTCCCCTGCGAATCGACCGCTCGATAGAGATACACCCATTGCTTTTTGACCTTGATATATGTCTCATCAACGCGCCAGGAGTCGGTCGTGACGTTGAGGTGAGGACGGCAGCGCTTCTCCAGTTCGGGTGCGTAGCGTTGAACCCAGCGAGAGATCGTGGTATGGTCCATATGCAGACCGCGTTCCACCATGATTTCTTCGAGATCACGATACCTCAATGAGTACCGCAGATACCAACGGACGCACAAAAGAATGATCTCGGATTGGAAATGACGCCATTTGAACGGGTATTGAGCTGTCATCATCGCTCTCTTTTCTCTTCTTTTCTGCCAAATAGAACAGATCAGCTTTCTTTTTGCAACACAGCCAGAAGGGTTCTCTGGCGTAGATGCTCTTCAACAAGATGCCGGAAGCACTTGCGAGAAGCACCAGGAAGGCATCAATGACTGATAGTCACAGAGCGATCTTTGAGATCATCAGTAGGCTGGATGGGATTGGCAAGAACGGGTGGTTCTGCTCGTTTTTTCTGAACCAATCCGATGTGTTCCGCTTTGGCCTGGATAAAATCATGTCTGGCTATGCCTGATGCTAATCCATACAGAGCCAGGTGTGCCGCTTCATTCTCCTCATCTATTTGATGCAAGGTCTGGATAATATCGCTTTTGTTTTGATCTGTATTCATAATATGTCCTTCTGTTCCTTGTCATAGGAACGTATTTCTTACTGTCGTAAACTATCTCTCAAGTGAGCATCGTTTGGTTCATTCTGTGACGAGGAGTACACGTTGAAAACGTCCTTCGTCGTCTGAAATACCGCCTCAACGTTCTCCTGAGCCAGCCAGTTCTGGTCCCAGAGCGTCACGACCACCTGGACCTCGTAGCAGGAAAGCGATGCCAACGGCGAGAAGCATCCCAATGAATGGACCGACTAGATAGGCCCACAGATGGGTAAAGTCACCTGACACCAGAGCAGGACCCAGTTGGCGCGTCGGATTCATGCTCGTTCCCTCAATCGGACCCGCCCAGAGGATTGCCGCTCCCAAGTACGCTGTAATAGCAAAGGCCGCGACATGGCCGACATTCATTCCCCCATTTACAACGGCAAGGATGGTCGTTATCAGTCCAAAAGTAAGGACAGCCTCCCAGATCAAGATGCCTCCATCATCCACACCGAAAGATGGTCCGAGGGTGCCCACGTTGGCGATATCGCCAACGTACGCTCTGAGCAAGAGCGCGGCAGTTATCGCACCGAGCAGTTGTGCACTCAAATAACCAGGGACCCGTCGCCATGTGTTGCCTCGCAATGTTACGTGTAATGGTTGTGCGAACGCCATTGCTTCGCTCGTATCGATGATTTTGTTGTTCAGATCGACCATAGAGTAATTGCCTTATAAAAGGAGCCAGGATAGATCGCTTTGTTAACTCTAACACTCTTTAGTATAAAAGAAGCTGGTCACGCAACGATCACAAAGTGACAAGAAAGCTCACAGAGAAATCACACCAGGTCTTCTATGAAACAGCCATTGCTTCAATATAAAGTGACCTGTAGAATCGCCTTTCTTATCCGACCAGATCATCCACTGCTGCGGTTCGAGCGCCTTGACCCACATACCCGCTTTACCATCGGGAGAGAAGGGGATCAAATCTCCAATTGCTACATGTTGTAATTTTGGGATGATTCGTCGAGCACCAGGCTTGCCAAGATTATCAAGCCAATCGTAGCTGTACCAATCTGCTCGCGTCATGCCAATCTGCACCAACCAGGTCATATCTCCTCTGGTCGGGCCTGAATGGTGACGGCGCGTGTGGCGTTAAACGTAGGATGCTTCACCACGTCGTCGCCGGGCATGGTGCGTGTCACCTCTTCATCGGTGGCCCCCCAACGCAGTTGCTTAGGCCGAATAAAGCGCAGATACACGCCAAACAAAACGGCTCCAATTCGATTACCGCTTCTTTCTTCTGAGTATTTTTCTGAGAAGCATGAGCATTGTCACCCATGTCGTAATACCAGCCAGGATGATCTTTGTGAAATCGAATATCGGCTTGACTGTGACGCCATCTGGCCCAATGACAATGATGGCAACTGGCCGCCCACTAGAGCTCCCGCCCCCACCAATGCCACCCCCACCACTACTGATTTGTAGTAATTCAGGCGATTTCTCATTTGCATTTTTCTCTTGCGGTCCAAAACCTGATCCCGAGCCGAATCCACCACCAACAATAACCTCGCAGGCCATAACGACGGTATAGTTGCCCGATTTTACCGGTTCGCTGTAGACAGCGTCGGGTTGAGCCGCCGAGTAGATTCTCTCTACTACACCAGAGAGGATTTCCTCTCTCTTGCCCGTCAATGAAGAAATTTCATTCTTCGTATCAATCATGATACGTTCTCCGTTCTTTGTGTAAATGTAACCAGACGTACAATAGTCAAAGTGATCGCCAAGCTCAAACCAAAGATCCCCAATTGGAGCAGACGAGTGGTATCAACAATTGGTAGGGACACTCCCTGCCCGTTCTGCCCTACCAGGACGGCAGTTGGCCTCTTCCAGACGAATCTCCCAGTCGGTAAATGAAGAGAGACGACGCGCGACTGCAGGGTCAGGGTAATATCATCCACGACCACTGTCTGGCTAGAAGTCGTTTGCCATCGAAACAGATCTTTGAGTTGCATGCTCTTATCCTCTTCTTACCCTATTGCGGTAAACACTTTTCTGCGGTGAGTCGATCATATGAGAACTACTTGCTAAGCGGTCTGAGACGTGCCACGTAGAAATGGTAAGCTCGCTACGTTGCACTTCATATGAGCCTCGCGTCTATCAGACCTGCTTGTGGTATGTCTGTACCAACACATGGTTCACCATCACATCTACGAGCTGCTTCGGATCTGCCGCGCTTATCCCATGTCCGGAGTTCGACCAGATCAGTTCCTTATGCGGCGCTTGCAGCACACTGTAATAGTGTTCGACCAGCGACGTTATCGCATTCACGTCCTTGCGCCCCTCAAAGAAGTACACCGGCACGTCCAACGTGTTCGCCTGGACAGCGAAATCGAGATTTTTCAGTTGGGGGTACAGGACCGTGTACGTCTCGATGAGGCCACGCTCGTAGTTCACCTTATCCAGGAGTCCGTACTCGGGTGCCACCCAGGGCACGAGCAGCACACCTAGCCTGAGGTCGGCCTCCCCCATGTGGCTTTGCAGGACGTTCATATACGCCACATATTTCCAGATCATCCCCTCCCCGCTGTAGGGCGGTGGCCCATTGCGGCGCAGCGTATCCACCGTGGCGGTGTCACCTTGCTTCGCGGCATATGTAAGCGCCAACTGATAGCCCATCACGTCATTCTCGACGGTGTTGACCATTTGTCCGCTCCCGATGTAGGCGTAGAACAAGTCAGGATGCTGTTGCACCAACTTGATACCGAGAATGCTGCCCCACGAGTCGCCTAGCACGTAGATTTTTTCCTGGTGAAAACGTGTACGCAGCATCTGGGTCAGTGCGTACGCGTCCGAGACATAGCGTTGCGGGGTGAGCTGAGCAAGTGGCACATTGCTATACGACTTGCCTGTGTTCGGTTGGTCCCAGTTCACGACCACAAAATGGTTTTCTAATGGCCCAAGTGCCATGCTCGTCCAGGGAAAGCTTCCTGCTCCAGGACCACCATTGAGATAGAGCAGGATCGGATTATGTCTGTTCGTGCCGCGAATGGTGACCCATTGCTGGCTGCCATTGAGAGTGACTTGCTCCAGGGTAGCGATGCTGCCAGAAAGCGGTTGGCCATTGATACCCTGGATTGATGGTGTCGAGGTGTGCAACTGGGACCCCACTGTAGCGCCGACCACGCCCACAAGCAGTATTCCCAGGACGAGTGACAGGCGCACGAAATGCCGGAACCAGGACTGTATGCGTGCTCGCCTGCGGGTGATGGCTGCGATGAGCAAGGTGATGAACAGAGTACCCAGGACGAGAAGCACGACGACAACGACAGAAAGCAGCATGATCCCCTGGCCGAGGAGTTGCCACGTAAACGGTCCAAACGCGGCCAGAGCTACGACGACAACCAGAGCGAGGATACCCAGGATCATCCAGCACCAGCGGCGCGAGATCCTGAACTGCGTGCTCGCGCTCTTGACATGTGCAGTGTCCTGCATGGGTGGTGTACTTGCCTCTGATATCGATGATTTGATGACTTTTGACATAACACTTCTCTTTTTCTCTGTTTATATGGGCATGTTACCCTGCTTCCTAGATGCGGTCATCGATTGCTTGGTAATGGCATCATTCTGAGAGGCAATCGTTGCATTGAGCAATGCCGCATTTTGTTGGAGCAGTTGTGATACTCTCTCCCCTTAACCACTATGTGAAATCACAAGGGGCCTCGACTCAGTGCGTGTCTCTGGTCCAACAAAAATGTAGACAAGCATAGTTATACCTGAGAAGGCCACCAGGAGGATGAACCAGATCCACTGATCCAGTCGCACCATCTTGATGAGCGCCCCAATGTATCCGATGAAGCAGATGCTCGCACTAACGGCATACATCCCTATTGCTAGCTAGAATAGCCCGACGTTTCCAAATGAGATCACCTGTGTTTGGAATCCCCCATTTGCCATGTGCGTGGTCATTGTGGTGCTCCCTACAAGACCAAAGATGAGTGAGAGCGTCGCCAGAAGGCAGACTCCCAACCCAATCAGTACGAAGATGCGACTGTTTACTTTACTCATGTTACCCTCTATCTCATACACGTATGCAGGAAGTATTCGTTCCTACTTGAAGTAGGCCACAGGTATGTCACAATCACATCACCCCAACGTTGCTTTGCCTCACACTGTCTTCACAGGTACGACGTTTCCCTTTTGTCACGAGATTTGTTCTTAACAGCGAGGACCACCAGTCACTATTTCCTCTTTCTTGTATGACATACCTTTAGAGCGTCGTAAACACGGCCCTACCTTAGAATTTCATCCTTCCGGCTCGCAGTGCATTCAGGATAACAATGACGTCAAACGCTTCCTGTAAAAGTGCGCCCGCTGCGGGGGGAATAAAACCAAAGGCCGCGAAGATTATGGCAATGAAACTGAGGCCCATGCCAACCCAGATGCCCTGAATTGCCACACGCATGACATGGTGGCCAATGAGTACCGCTCGCACGACACGCAGAATATCGGTTGAGAGGAGCACGGTATCGGCAGCAGAGGCGGCGGCTGTTAATCCTTGTGTACCCAGTGCCATACCAACGGTGGCGCTTGCCAGCGCGGGAGCATCGTTAATACCATCGCCCACCATCAATACACGCTGCCCCTGTCGCTCCAGATCTTTGACGACGCGCACTTTATCCTCTGGCAAACAACGCGAGATCACGCGGTCCATCTGTGCGACCTTGCCAATCTGCTGTGCAACCACATCGCCATCGCCCGTTAGCAGAAGCGTCTCTTTGATCCCTGCTGCATGCAAATCCGTCGACAGATGTGAGAGTTCTGGACGCGGAACATCTTCAAGGACCAGGAGTCCCTCGACCTGTTTCTGCACAGCGATGAAGCTACAGATCTGGCCGAGCTCGACGCGCCTCTCGCGTTCAGAGAGCAGGGAAGCTGGTACAGCAATAGCAAGGTGTTGCATAAAGGTACGATTGCCCACTGCGACTTCAACGTCACCACTCAGGCTTATAAATCGCGCCCCTACATCAGGCGCTCCTACATCTTGTACCCCTGCGACGCTTTGCTTTTGCACCTGTCGATCTGCCGCGATGACGGGCACATATCCGCGTACTCCCTTGCCAAATATCTCTTCGAAATCTTTGGCGATGCTGAGGGATAAGGTGCGTTCCTGAGTGGCCTCCACGACAGAATGCGCCAGAATGTGCGCGGAAAGCTGTTCGACGGAGGCTGCAAAGCGCAGCAACGTGTTTTCGTCGTAACCGGAGGGATTACGAGACACAGCATCATCGTCTGCATCAATCACAGCATTCTGTTGTGCGAGGACGATGGTGGTCACTTTGGGGATTCCCAAGGTGAGGGTGCCAGTCTTATCAAAAACGGCAACCGCGACTTCTCCCAGTTGCTCGATCACTCCACCACTCTTGATGATGATGCCGTTACGTGCCGCGAGATCCATGCCTGAGATAATGGCAATCGGCGTCGCTAAGATCAGTGGACACGGGGAGGCGACGACCAGTACTGCCAGCGCATAGATGCTGTCGCCAGTGAGAAACCAGGTCAGACCAGCTAATCCCACCGTCACCAGGGTAAAACCAACACTATACCGATCGGCAAAGCGGTGGATCGGGGCTTTCTGCGTCTGCGCGTCCTCAACCAGGCGCACGATTTGCGCATATTTACTATCTGCACTGCGCTTGCTGGCACGAATATTCAGGGCACTGTCCAGGTTGACACTTCCTGAGAGAACGAGCATCCCAGGATCTTTGCGTACGGGTATCGGTTCGCCCGTTAGATCTGCCTCGCTGACACTGGCAGAACCAGAGGCCACAACCCCATCAACGGGGATCAACTCACCCGGTTTAACGACGATCTCCATATCGACTTCAACCTGTTCAGCCGGAATATTGATCAGTTCGTCTCCCCGCCAGATATGCGCAACACGCGGAGCACGTTCAGCCAGTGCCGAGAGTGACGAGCGTGCACGCCGGAGCGCAAACGCTTCCAGTGCCTCGCCACCCGACAGCATCAACACAACCAATGCTCCTGCCAGATATTGCCCCAGAATGACCGATCCTACGATCGCCAGAATCGCGATCACGTCGATCCCAAATTCCTTGTGCAGGAATTGTTGCAGCGTTTCCCACAGCAACGGAATCCCCCCTAGAAGCACAACGAGAAGCAGCGTCCAGTTGGCAAGAGAACCATACCCAGTCAGCCAGAGCACAAGGCTCACAGCCATCAGTACAATCGCTCCACAAGGAATGGGGTAGCGTTTCACTATCTGCCATGCTTTTCCAGGCCAATGCTGCTCCGCTGGAATGGGAGGTACACTCGTGGGTGTCTTCTCTCCCTTTGCTTCTGCTTCTGCAAGAGGCTCAGTTGGAATCGTGAGTAGTTGCATATGTTGTCTATCTGGCATAATCTATCTTCCTCGTTGGGTATCTTCTTGTGTTTTCACCGCACGTTACACTGTGTGTGTTTCTTTAAAGGAATCTTCTTTGAAAACCTCCTGTGGATTTTCCCTATCATTGTCAGGTCTCAACTCTGGACCGAGGCTTCAGGCGGCTTCCTGGGAATGTACTTCGGCCCGACCAAGAACTTGCGCCAACAATAAAAACACAACCGGACTGAGTCCTGCATAGCCGAAGATGCCAATCCAGCGGAGTTGGATGTTTCCAAATGGCAGACAGATCAATCCTACAATACTGAGCACCCCAATCACAGCCATTGTAATTCGCACCGCTGTTTCCCACTTGCCCCTTTGAAAACTGGTGCAGCGAACAGCATGGAGAAACCATAGAACACGTCCCACGCAAGAACATCCAGGATATAGACCACGGATGGCCATTGAAATGAAAGGAACAGAGGGAGCCACGGAAGACTAGTCAATGCGGCCTGACGGCTGGCAATCAGCACGACAAAATGGATGCTCGTCGTGGTACCCGCGCTAAGGATCATGAAGGCGAGTGCGGTCAGGCTGTATACCTTCTCATCACGGGCCGCATAGGCATGAACCGTCACCATAAGAACCACCAGCAATGGTCCCATGATGATGATAAGTATTTCCATCAGGGAAAAGAAAGGATCTCGGATGGGGTCCAGAGGTGATTTCAATGAAATAACTCCGATAACCGTGACAATGGCGTACGCTATCCCACAGAAAAAGAGGGCCAGAGCTGCAACTCTCCCGATCTTACGGGATGCTTGTGTAGAATCCATGTTTATTCTTCTTTCGTTTTTTTATGATCATTATCCAAATAATATTTTAATGCCCTTAAAATGCTTTTCATCTTCGAGTTTGAAGTAGTATCGTTGCCGCGTTATAGGCCGATGAGTTCCCATTATTTCTCGACCCGCTTGAGGCTACTGAAACTAGAGAAAGTATACGAGAGTGAACTCACTATGCCATCAAAAGGTAAGCTTCCAGCTCACAAAACCGTCCCACTGCTCTGTCAAACATCAATCAATCCTTTGGCATAGGGGCGTGTGCTTGCCCACCGCCCGTGGAGCCGATCTACAATGGTGGCTCCACGGGCGGTGGGCAAGCACACACCCCTACTACGGGATTTTCTCTCTATTCGGTCTTCCAAAAAAAGTGTGGAATGACGTTTGACTAGGAATCAGCGCGAAGGTTGTGCTGAGTTGTAGCATTCAACCAGAAAGTTCACAAAAGAGAGAATGTATGCTCTATTCCATACTTTGAAACGCGTGCTGTTCACCAAACACCCGGCGCAACGTGTCACTAATCTCGCCAAGAGTTGCATACGCTTCAACCGCGTCCAGGATTAGTGGCATGAGATTCTCAGTACCCTGAGCGCCTTTTTCCAAAAGGTGTAATCGTTGTGTAACCAGTTGATTGTCGCGTCGCTGACGCAATGCCGTCAGTTTTGCGACCTGCCGCCTGCCAACTTCGGCGTCAAGGTGCAGAAGTGGCGAAGGTTTCTCATTCTCGACTTGAAAGCGATTGACACCAACAACCGTCGCTTGCTTTTGTTCAAAAGAGAGCTGATACTTATATGCGGCCTGCTCGATCTCAGCCTGCATATACCCGTGCTCAATAGCGTGCACGCTTCCACCCAGTTCATCAATTCTGTGAATATAATCCCACGCCCGCTCCTCAATCTGGGTGGTAAGAGACTCTACATAATATGAGCCAGCGAAAGGATCGATACTATCGGCCACACCTGTTTCATAGGCGAGAATTTGCTGTGTGCGCAGAGCAAGGCGTACGGAATCTTCTGTGGGCAGAGAAAGTGCCTCGTCTTTGGAGTTGGTGTGAAGCGATTGTGTGCCACCCAGAACTGCTGCCAGCGCTTGATAGGCGGTACGCACAATATTATTATCGGGTTGCTGTGCCGTCAATGTCGAACCCGCTGTCTGCGTATGAAAGCGTAACATCATCGAGCGGGGGTCCTGGGCATGGAAACGGTCGCGCATAATGTGTGCCCACATCCGACGGGCGGCACGGAACTTGGCAACCTCTTCGAAGAGATTATTATGGCTATTGAAGAAGAAGGAGAGTTGTCCGGCAAAGTGGTCGACATTGAGTCCCGCATCCAATGCTCCCTGCACATAGGCAATCGCATTCGCCAGGGTAAAGGCTATTTCTTGTACCGCTGTCGAACCAGCTTCACGGATATGGTACCCACTGATGCTGATGACATTCCAGCGCGGGAGGCACTGAGAGCAGAACTGAAAGATATCGGTAATAATACGCATCGAGTGCTGAGGAGGATAGATATATGTTCCACGCGCTATATACTCTTTTAAGATGTCGTTCTGGATCGTCCCTGAGAGCTGATGCATCGCAATACCCTGCTTTTTCGCGACCGCAATATAGAGCGCAAGCAGGATAGCAGCAGTGGCATTGATCGTCATGGATGTGCTGATGTGATCAAGCGGAAGGTCATGAAGGAGCGTCTCCATATCTTCCAGGCCAGAAATAGAAACGCCAACATTGCCCACTTCTCCCTCGGATAAAGGATGATCGGCATCATAGCCCATCTGTGTTGGCAGATCGAAGGCGACCGACAGGCCCGTCGTGCCCTGTGAAAGGAGATAATGATAGCGCTTATTCGACTCTTCTGCCGTTGAGAAACCCGCGTACTGGCGCATGGTCCAGAGACGAGAGCGATACATGGTTGGTTGTACACCGCGTGTAAATGGGAACTCGCCGGGATACCCTAATTGCTCGGAAGCATTAAAAGAGCGGATATCATCGGCGGTCGAAACGTCTGGTACTTCTATATCCGAGCTGGTCACAAAACTTGCTTGCCGCTCTGCAGCTTTCGCCCGAGCATTTTTTAGCGTTGTGTTGCGCCACTCTTCAGTCGTGTTACTTTTATGCAGGTCCATAACGGTGACTTTCTCCTTTACTACTACGCGGTCAATTCTCATAGTTTTCGGCGTAGAGACTTTGCACCGCAAACTATTGCTGTGGTGGCATCTGTTGTGGATTATGTACCGGCGGTTGTTCGTATTGTTGGGGATATTGCGGATTTTGTGGATAGTGATAGTGCTGTCCACCTTCCTGGTATGTTTCTGACTGGGACGGTGCAGGTTGGTAGCCTTCTTTATAGGGCTGATACATTGGCCGGGCTGGTTGGTAGTATTGTGATGGCGATGACGGCGTCGGAGCCATACCCAGGATATTCATTCCAGCAATAGCGACGAGAATGGGGCGCATCATTGCTCCCAGGAAAACTGAAATGCCCGCCCCCACGAGAAACCAGATCCAACTGCCCGTTATAAAGAAAAGGGAGAGGATGAGCATCCAGAAAAAACCTTGAATGCCTGCAAAAATGTTATTGGGATTGGATGAACTGAGAGAACCAATCAGGATAGAGAAAGCCAGGGCTACAAAGAAAACAGGCAGATTGAAGCCGCCAAAAGCAAAAGCCAGGGCGAGACCGATCAGGATAATACCACTGGAAATTCCTCTAATGATTGAACGTCTGTTGTTTAGCATGATATGTTTTCCTTCTAAACTGTTTTTGTAAACTGACAGCAAATAGAGCAACGTATAATTGTATACTCAGATCATCGCAGCCCAGCCAGGCCCCGCAGCTCACGTGCAATCCCACGCTCCAGTGCCTCAACGAGGTAGAGCCTGAGCGTGGATGCTGGGATCACATGATCAACGGAACCCACGCGCTGTGCACGCTGAATATTGTGAATGTGATCAAACTCGCTGGCAACCTTCCCTACTTGCTCGGAGTGCACCTGAGCAGTCATTTCATTCAATTGGACACGCAGTGCAACTTTCTGCGCACCATCGCTCTTGACGAGCTGATCCTGCAAGGCTTTGACCCGTACATCGTCTTTGGTACGAGTATTGACCTCACGAGCAAAGACGACGGCAGCCGCAGGGACGCCACCAATCACGGATGCATAGGAACCCTCTACCGCAGCTGACTCAATGTTTTCGTTCAACACCTTGGAAAAGACAACAAACGAGCCACCATGGAAACGTGAGATGGTGCAGAAGACAATTGGCCCCTTGAAGTTGGTAATAGCTCGTCCTATCTCAGCCCCAAACTCCAACTGCTGTGAGTACATAGACTCTGGTGAACCATCAAAGCCAGACAGGTTAGCGATCACAACGAGCGGACGATTGTCACTGGCAGAGTTGATAGCCCGCGCAGCTTTCTTGGCCGACAGAGGGAAAAGCGTGCCCGCCGTCCACTGCTCGGGTCCGTCACCTGGGATAAAGCCATGCCGGGGAATGGGACGCGATTCGATGCCCAACATGGCGACCGGGTACCCGCCGAGATGGGCGTCCCACGTAACAACGGTGTCTGCGTCACGCATATCATGCCAGCGCTCAAGCGGGTGATGATCGTTGTCTATCAACGCAGCCATCACCTTGCGAATAGCGAAGGGGCGCTTGCGACCGGCGTTCTTTTCTTCAGAGAAGAGGTCGCCAACACATGTCAAATCACCATCCTCTGGTAGCGTACTGACATACGGGTATTTGCGCACATCACGCGTAATGGGGTCACTAGTTTGAGCACGGCGTGGGAAGCGTTCATCTGCTATGATATAGGTGTGATCATAGTAATGCATCAGTAATTGGCAGGCAGAACTAAGGTCTGGCGCAAAATATTGTGCCTGGCCGTTTGGTCCCATGATACGTTCATAGCCGCCAATACCGTAATTATCCTCGGCTGAGACACCACCGGAATAATCGAGCGATTGCTTGCCAGTGAGGACCATAGCCCCGTTGGGGGTCATGATGAGTATGCCACGGGTGTGCATCAGCATAGTCGCCTCGGCATTCCAATAAGGTTGAGCGCCAACATTGATGCCATTGACGACTATATTGACCCGGCCACCAGCCTGTGTGTATTCGATCAGGCGTCGTAATGTCCTTGCGACCCAATCCATGTTCTCAGTGCCGCTGTCCATCGAGATTTTCGCTCCTGCTGAAAGTGGGAACCATTCAAGCGGCACTTGCATGCGCTCAGCAAGATTGATCGCCTCGTTGATGCACCGACACTCAGATTCAGAAACTGATCCCATGTTCTTGCTCGCATCACCCAACAAAATTACACGGGTCATGCCTTCGGGATACCTGGAAGTGTAGTTGCGAATGACACCAACTACGATACCAGCCTTATTCTTGCCATAAGGACGCTCGACTGGAAGCAGGCAATTATCCTTATCAAGATCATATTCGGTGAAATCCCCAGATGGGAGATGACTACGCGTGCCCTCTTTTCCCGGCGTAAGCATATGGATAATCTCATAGGGGTAGACCAATCCACGTTTACGTAACTGCACGACTTTCTGTTGATATTCGCTCAAGGTTGAGATCGACCTGTCTTTTGGCACATCCACACGTAGGATCAACTCATGACCGGCGGGATTAGAGATGTGCAACACCTGCTCGTCCAGTTCGCCGCTCAAGGCATCCCTGAGTTTCGCTCTGATCACAACCTTCTCCAGACCCAATCCTTCAGTGAACGGCCAGAGTTTCTGGATGAATACCTCGATCTGCTCTCCATTCAGTGCAAGCGGCGGCCAGACGTAGAGCAATACCCGGTTCCAGGGGAGACGTTGCTGGGCAGGTAAGTGAGATTGATAGAGGCGGATACCGGCCAGTGCCTCCAGAAACATACGTTCAAGGAGAGGAAGCTGGCTGATTTTGCCCGTTTCATCGCGCACCGGGGTAACATCACGCACCTCGGCAATGGCGAACAGGCGCTCGTCTTTGGGATTGTCGCGGGCAATGCCATGGAACAGATAGATATCCTCAACGGAGGGCAGTCTCTTGATTTTGAAGTTAGAGAGCCGCCAGATGTCAAGACGTTTCCCCATCATCGGATGCAAGTCACGGTAGAGTCGATCCTCCTGGTAGCCATCTGCCTGCGGACGGTAGGTAAAGTGATTGGTGCTTGACATACCAAAGCCGCGTTCAGAACCGACAATAGCGACGACTATGTGGTGGACAAGGCGCGGAAAGGGTGCTCTATTCAGGAGTGCTCGGATCTCTTGCTCCATCGCATCAGCATCGCCGGGCGCGCCGGGACGCCAGGCATAGAAATCGAGCACGATAGAGTGCTCGGCTGGTAGACTGCTGACAAAGTGCGTCATGAAAGTGACTGCTCTTTCGAGTTGAGCATACTCTGTAAACATTGTACCAATGTGGATATGCACACCTTCATGATCATAGGCTGCGGTAGCAAACGTCTGTCCATCTATAGTTATGCTCTCGACTTCCTCTAAAAGACGAATGCGGTAGTAACGCCGCGTGAGCACCTCAAGCATAAGGCGGCACATGGTCTCATCTGCCATTGGGAAGCGCCTGATCAGCAGAGATTGCAAGGGCTGCGGACAGTCCACCAGAGCCAGCATACGCTTCTGGCGGGCATCTGCATCCAGAGGCCTTGTCAGAGCAGTGAGATGTGCCTCCATCTCCTGATAGACACCGTTGCGCACCTGCTCAAATAATGGTTCATCGAAACAGTGGAAGCGAAGCTCATTCGCCAGATCATTGATCATTGGATAGCGTCCCTGTGTGGTGAGGAGCAGGTGCCCAAGTAATCCAGAAAACTCCTCATCAATCAACGCTACATTGTATACGAGACGCCGTTCGAGGATAGCAGTAATCGTGGCCAACTGCTGTTGCACATACTGATGTGCCTTGTAGATTGTGAGCAGACTTGCATCGAGTTCGGGCACAGCCTCCAGGCTTTTGATCCCGTAATGGGTCAGTGCGCGTCGCAGGTTATCTAGGAAAGAAACTGATAGATGCTCCAGGCGAGTATCACGAAAGCGCAAATAAGTGAGTAGATCCTGTTCCACGCTATGCACTTGCTCGTCCTGCGCCCCAGCGTCTGCAAGGTCTAATTCACGTCGGAACAATGAACTGATATCGGCAAAAATCGCAAGGATTTCGTTCTCTCCATAGTGCAGTTGCGGGTCATTAATTGGTAGCGCTTTATAGACGGCATGCAGTTCATTCAGCAGACGTTTGGCCTCCACCGGATCAATATCGTAGCCAAGCATCTGGTAACGCAACGCCTGAAGCACCTTGTCACGCTGTTGCTGAGGTGTCTGAAGGGTAGTCACTTGAGAGGTATATTTGTCGAAGTGAACGTGTTCAACCTCCATCAACTCTTCCTGCTGTGTAAGAGGGTCTAACTGCATCAATGATGCTCCCCCATCAACCTGGACATTGCTCGTCACATACACCTGGGAAACACGACCAGCGAAGGGAGCAGTAATCGTCATCTCCATTTTCATGACTTCGACAACGATGAGTCGATCACCAACTTCAACACGATCACCAGGGGCTACAGCAATCGAGACGACGACCGCCGGCCCAGGAGATTTCACGATACCACCTTCTTTGCGTGTAATGCGGTACGCGATACCATTCACTTCCACAAAATGGTTGAAGCCGTTCATGAACGAAAGCGTACGGTAACGTTGCCCACCACATGTGATCAGGCGCTCATGCGTCTCAATATGTTCAATGTGTACATCAATCTTCTGTCCATCAGCTATCACATAATAGTGCTGAGGATCGAGGCGTACAACGGTAAACCGATAGACATGGCCGCAGTACTGGAAATTCGTGAGGAGGCCAATCTCTGAACGTACTTTGGGCCGACCACGAGCTGCCAATGCATAAAACTGGGACTGCTCTTCTAAAAGTTCGGCATCGTAGGCTTCAATAGCTACCTGGAGCAAGGCCATACCAGCATATAACTCTGGGCGCTGATCTTTTTCCTCAATTATGCGGTCGAGCCAGAGCGTATCAATCAACCCGTCTTCAAAAGCAGGCTGACTCAGGACATCGAGCAAGAATGCTTTGTTGTGCATGCCTCCACGCACTACGATAATACTCTCTGCCAGTGCCTGACTTAGACGTGCATGTGCTTCCTCCCGACTATAACCCCACGCAGTGATGCTAGCAAGCCTGGGATCAAAATCAAATGGGATCACGTCGCCTTCGTTAAAAATCGTGTCGATACGCAAGCCTGGACCACTCGCCAGCCGGAACAGATCGAGCGTGCCCGTTCCAGGGGCTAAACCGTAATCCAGATCTTCCGCGTACAGATGTACCGCAATAGCATGTCCGATTGAAACTGGCGCTTCACCAGCCAGACGCTCACCACATGCCACATGCAATTGTAATTTAACCAGGTCTAGCGCGGTAGTGACCTCCGTTACAGCATGCTCAACGTCCAGGCGCGGATTGACTTCCAGAAACCAGAGGGTGTGACTTGTAGGATCAGAGAGAAACTCTACCGTTCCCGCGCTTTTATATCCCGCTGCCTGACAGAGGCGGATGGCATTCTCGCAGAGGACCTGTTCTTGCTGCACCGACAGTAATGTGAAGGCAGACTCGCAAAAGAGCTTCTGGTACTGCCGTTGGGCGGTACAGTCATGCACACCAACAGCCCACATTGTGCCGTAGCTGTCCGCAATAATCTGTACCTCGATGTGATGAGCACCATCGATGGCATGTTCCAGGAAAACCGTCGAGTCACCAGAAGCATTACGTGCCTCAGCTTGCGCACTCCTGAAAGCATGAGCGAGTTCAGAGGACGACGTGACTCGGTGAATGCCTTGCGTGTGAGTACCTCGTGCTGGCTTGATGAACAGAGGATATCCCAGTTTATGAGCCTGTTGCTGTGCCTCTTCTAGCGTCTCAACCGATCCTTCACTCCAGGGTATAACTGGCAGTCCAATCTGCTGTGCCAGGCGTCTGGTGCTGATTTTGTCTCCAAATAAACGCAGAACGTCGGCATCTGGACCAATGAAGACAATATCAAGTCTCTGACAGAGTTCGGCAAGCCACAGATCCTCGCCAATAAAATCCCAACCAACCCATACCGCATCGGCCTGAGTTGCGATGAGTGCCTTTTCTACAGCATCACGGTCTACATATCTATTTTTACGCCGCCCATCTTCAGGATCAACAAACGTGGCTGATCCCAGACATACTGCATAGTCAGCCTCGCGTACAAATCTTGCCCGGCGTTCGGTTTCGGTAAAAAGTGCCACAGTCGATAGCTTACTATGCTTCTGACGATTCAATTCGCGTACTGCACGGATCAGGCGCATAGCGGCCTCTCCACGATTGACAATCGCGATACGCTCATATTGGCGTTCCATGAAACCTCCTAACGGTCATTATTTTGCAAGCTGAGAACCTGTCGATGGCGCTCATCCTCCCCTTCAGCCTGTATTACGATATCGAGGGTCTGTTTTGAACGAGGCAGAAAGAATGCAAGCAGGGCTCCGAAAGCAAGAATACCAGCACCCACATATAACGCATCGCGAAACCCTTCCACGAACAGCAGAGGGGTTACAGGGGCTACAGCACTATGCTGAAAGACAGCACCGAGAACAGCTACACCAAAAACTCCACCAAGTTCTCGCATAGTCGTATAGACGCTTGATGCCTGTCCTTGTTGTCGCCCTGGAACTACGCTCACCACAATATCGGTGAGAGGTGCAAAGGAAAATCCCATGCCCACTCCTCCCAGCAGAAAGGCTGGCAGTAAGTAGATATAGGGAAGCGCCGCTGAAGCGAGCCAGGCGATCCAGAGAAGAGCAATGGTCTGTGCAATCATGCCAATAAGAATAATTGAACGTGATCCGAAACGGGCGACGAGCACGCCAGCCAAAGGAGCAGCGACCATTATGGTCGCCGTCCATGGCATCGCCTGCAAGCCAGCAGTCAGTGGAGAGGCACCCTGCACATCCTGTACGAACTGCATGATGAAGAAGATAGAACCAAATATACCGAAGTGCATGAGAAATCCGATAGCATTGGTCACACTGAAATCACGTATAGCGAAGAGTTTCAAGTCAATCATGGGTTCCTGGGTCAGTCGTTCACGTATGATAAAGGCGATGATGAAGAATGTTCCAAGGGCAAGTGCTCCTACTGTTTGAGCACTACCCCAGCCAGCAGCGTTTCCCCAGATCAAGCCCCAGATCAAACCAAACAGGCCGAGTCCAATAAGGATATTTCCTGGCAGGTCAAGCCGCCGCCGATCTCCATAGGACTCTTCCAGGTGTATACAACCCAAAATAAGCAGAACAATGCCAATGGGCACATTTACCCAGAAGACTGCGTTCCAGGCCCAACCGTTGACGATAGCCCCTCCAACTAGTGGACCTGCAGCCAGGCCCAGGCCAGAGACACCTGACCACAAGCCAATAATCAGGGTTCTTTGTGTTGACGGAAAGGCTGTAGTCAGCATGGTCAGCGTCAAGGGGGTGATACAAGCCCCACCAACTCCCTGAAGGGCACGTGCCAGGGCAAGCATACTTGCGTTTGGCGCTAATGCTGAAAGAGTAGAGCCAATAGTGAAGAGTAGGACCCCAATGAGCAATATACGTCGACGACCGAAGCGATCACCAAGTGCTGCGGCAGGGATCATCAGAATGGTAAAGGTCAGTGTATAGGCGTTGACAGTCCATTCCAGATCGGAGACGCTCGCATGCAAAGCATGCTGAATAGCAGGCAGAGCCGTCGTGACTACAAGGTTGTCGAGCATGCTCATAAAGAGCGCAAGTGATACAAGGGCAAAGGTCCACCAGCGGCGAGAAGGTGTCATACCTTTATCAAAGATGGATCGAGGAATGGAGTATTATCCTCACCCAGCAATGGTGGTGCCTTATACAGGCGCGGAGGTGTCTTCGAGAGGTGCATTGGTGAACCAATGAGCCGGATAGGTCCAGCGGTAGGATGCTCGCACTTCCAGATGAAATTCTGTGCCTGTAGATGTGGATCCTCCAGTGCCTCACTCACTTTCAGAATAGGACCACAGGGAATTCCGGCTTTGCGCAAGTCTAGCAGCCAATCAGCGGTATCTCGTTGCAGGAAGTGTTCCTGCAGGATAGCACTTAATTCATTGCGGTTGAGCACCCGTTCTGAATTGGAAGCGAAACGGTGATCCTCCGCTACCTTGGGCAGTTCTAAGACATTACATAAGGATGTAAATAGTGTATCTGAACAACATGCGACCGTCATATGTCCATCACATGTTTTGAAGACCTGGTAGGGAACAAGGGTAGGATGAGCATTGCCATAACGCATGGCTTCCTCTTGCGAAAGCAGGTAACTTGACGCAACATTTGCGAGCAAGGATACTGCTGTCTCCAGGAGAGATACATGGATATATTGCCCCTCACCAGTACGGTCTCGCACATGCAGGGCTGCCAGGATAGCTGTAGTGGCAACCATACCAGTAGCAACATCAACCACTGATGAACCCACGGGAACTGGTTCGCCATTGATCTCGCCTGTTATTGACATAAGACCTGACTCACCCTGTATAATCAGATCGTAGCCTGGCTCGGCAGCACGAGCACCCTGCAACCCGTAGCTACTGATCGAGCAGTAGATGAGGCCCGGATTAATAGCACGCAGACTTTCATATCCCAACCCCCTCTTCTCCAACGTTCCTGGGCGGAAATTATCAACAACGACTGTCGCCCCACGCAAGAGTTCCAGGAGATGCTCTCTCCCATCTGGAGTATCAAAATCAAGCTCAATACTGTGCTTATTACAATTCAAGCCAAGATAATAGGCACTCTCACCTGCCTTATATGGCGGTCCAAACTGACGTGAGTCGTCGCCCGTCCCTGGACGTTCTATTTTGAACACTGTTGCACCGAGATCCCCCAGTGTCATAGCACAATACGGACCAGCTAACACATGTGAGAGGTCAATCACAATTACATCTGGAAGTGCCGCAGACATGGTATATACTCCTCCTTCTAACTAAAATTCCACGTTCAGGAGACAGGTCGTATTGTCGCGTCAATGAAATACTTTGCCTCAATACCTCTTATTGTAACTAGAGAGCGTTAAAAAAAGCGTTAAAAAAAGCGTTAATAGCATTAGTTCAAAATTCTCTTTTTTATGTTAGTATATGAAAGGATAATCTAACATTACTTACAGAAAGGAACACACTTATGAGCGCAATACAAGCAATAGTCGTCGACCCCGAGAACAGAGAGTGTTTAGTCATACGTGAAGTCGATGCTCCTACTGCATCTCCATCAGAAGCCCTTGTACGCGTCTTTGCAACCTCGCTAAATCCTGGTGAACTCCATCAAGCTATGCATGCAGAGGCCGGTTGGCGACCGGGTTGGGATCTGGCTGGTATTGTGGAGCAATCAGCCGCTGATGGTACAGGCCCAGGAAAAGATGCGAGGGTAGTAGGTATGGTACCCTTTGGCGCATGGGCAGAATTGGTAGCTGTTTCTACCAGCATGATAGCAGAGATACCGGAAACTGTTTCGTTTGCGCAAGCGGCAACGCTCCCGGTAGCTGGCTTAACGTCTTTGAGATCTTTAGAGAAAGGTGGCTTCCTGCTGAACCGTAACGTCCTGATCACGGGAGCGTCAGGTGGTGTTGGGCATATTGCGATCCAATTAGCCAGACAGGCCGGTGCACGTGTAGTAGGGACCATACGCAATCCAGATCATGAAGCTACAGTTAAGGCGATGGGAGCACATGATACCGCACTCGGCGAAGATCTTTCTCTCGCACGTCAATTTGGACCATACCACCTTATTTTGGACTCAGTAGGTGGGCAATCGCTGGGAAATGCGTTATCGATGTTAGCTCCCGGAGGAGTTTGCGTCAATTTTGGCGCTTCCAGTTCTAGTGAAGTTACCTTCATTGCAGAGCCCTTCTTTATGGCAGGAGGGGCCACTCTCTACGGGTTGGCACTCTACAACGAGCTTCCTCATAAGCCTGGTGCTGAAGATCTGGGAAATCTGGCACTCATGGTTGCCGATGGACGGCTCAAGCCCATAGTGAGCATAGAAGTCCCCTGGACCGAGATTGCCAACGTAGCACAATCCTTGTTAGAACGTCGTATGACTGGAAAAGCAGTTCTCCAAATTACCCGTTAAGCGAAAATAGAACAGGGATGCCCTTACCTTAAGTGTTCACCACATATACTCGTACGAAAAGAATAATGAAAGGCATCTACTAATGCATAAACACGACCTGTCTCCTGAACATGAGGATAGGATTATAGCACCGCTTCATCAGCCAGCACAGGACCGACGAGACAGCGTCGAGCCGATTGCAATTATCGGAATTGGATGCCGTTTCCCTGGAGGAGCAGATACCCCACAGGCATTCTGGAACCTGTTGTGCAATGGAACGGATGCTATAGCAGAAGTTCCAGCAGATCGTTGGGATTGGAAGACGTTTTATGATCCAGATCCCAGAAAACCAGGCAAGAGCCGCACCTATCGTGGTGGATTTCTTTCGCAGATTGACCAGTTCGATGCACAATTCTTTGGCATTTCTCCCCGTGAGGCTGCCTGCCTTGACCCACAACAACGACTCCTCCTGGAGGTTGCATGGGAGGCCATGGAGGATGCAGGACTGGTGCCTGAGCAGTTAGCAGGTTCCAACACGAGCGTATTTGTGGGTGGCTTCACACTGGACTATAAGCTGTTGCAATTTAATGGGACCAACCGTAACGCTCTGGAAGCCCATACAGCCACAGGCGTCGTTATGACGATGTTGGCAAATCGAATTTCCTACACCTATGATTTTCGTGGCCCTAGTATGGCTTTGGACACTGCCTGTTCCTCTTCCCTGGTCGCGGTCCATCTGGCCTGTTCCAGCCTGTGGTCGGGCGAAAGTACCATGGCGTTGGTAGGTGGCGTCAATGTCATGATCGGCCCTGATTTCACCATCGCCGAATCCAAAGGTGGTTTTCTTTCCCCAACAGGTGAGTCGCATGCTTTCGATGCGAGCGCGAATGGGTATGTGCGCAGCGAAGGGGCCGGAATGGTCGTCCTCAAACCTCTCTCACAGGCCCAGGCTGACAATGATCCGATCTACGCGGTGATTCGCGGCAGTGCTGTCAATCAAGATGGTCATACCAATGGCATTACCGTTCCCAATGGTGCAAGCCAGGAAGTGGTGATGCGAACGGCCTATCTCAAAGCAGGAGTGGCCCCCGAAGACATCCAGTATGCCGAGGCCCATGGTACCGGAACGCCGGTCGGCGATCCGATTGAAGCGCGGGCATTGGGATCTGTTCTCTCATCTCATCGTCCTGCTAATCACCCCTGCCTGATTGGGTCACTTAAGACTAATATCGGCCATTTAGAGGCGGCTGCGGGAGTGGCAGGGTTGATCAAAGTAGCGTTATGCTTGCAGCATCGGCAAATTCCTCCGCATCTGCACTTCCAGCACCCCAATCCGAATATCGACTTTGAGGCCTTAGCTTTACGTATCCCCACTACGCTGGAGTCCTGGCCCGTAGTGGACGGACCGGCACGCGCCGCCGTCAATTCTTTCGGGTTCGGTGGCACTAACGCCCATGTCATTCTGGAAGAAGCTCCTGATATACATGGGGCCGAGCTAGAACAGAAGGTATCTGGCGATAACACGTATCTTTTGCCACTTTCTGCACGCAGTCCAGAGGCTCTAGTAGCTACGGCGCATGCTTACCAGGAGTTTTTAGAAACAAAGGATGCTACTCTCACACTAGAGAACTTCTGTGCTTCTGCGAGTTTGAAACGCAGTCATCATGAGCATCGGCTCACATTGGTTGGTCATACGTTCGAGGAGTTTATACAGGGGCTAGAGGCCTTTCACAATGGAGACGCCCATGTTGGACTGACGACGGGACGTGCTACGATAGGAAAACTTCCGAAACTTGTCTTTATCTGCGCAGGGATGGGACCGCAATGGTGGGGAATGGCGAGAGATTTACTTCATAATGAGCCTGTGTTCCGCGAGGCCATCGAGCACTGTGATGCTGCACTCTTGCCCTATACGGGCTGGTCCTTACTCCAGGAAATGCTGAAGGATGAAGCATCTTCCCGTATGCCAGAAACCGCCCTTGCTCAGCCAGCCAATTTCGCCTTACAGATCGCATTGGCAGCCTTATGGAAGTCCTGGGGCATTGAACCAGACGCCATTATTGGGCATAGCGCAGGCGAAATCGCCGCCGCCTATCTCGCAGGTGCTCTGACCTGGGAGGACGCCGTTCGTATTATCTTCCATCGTAGTCGCTTACAACAAACTACTACGGGTCAGGGACGGATGCTCGTGGTAGGCTTAGCACCAGCAGAAGTCGAACCTTTGATGAAGGAATACGAGGGACATATCTCCATTGCAGCGATCAATAGCCCCAAAATGGTGGCCCTGGTGAGCGAGAGTGAAATTCTAGAAAAGGTGGTTCAGAGCCTGGAACCACAAGGGATATTCTGTCGCTACGTGTATGGAAATGTGCCCTTTCATAGCTACTATATGGACCCCTTGCAACAAGAGTTCGTTGCCTCCATTGATAGCATCGAACCACAGATCCCTCACATCCCTCTCTACTCAACGGTTACGGGTGCCCTGGTAGACAGTCAGTTACAAGACAGTCAATATTGGTGGCATAACTTGCGTCAGACGGTGCTTTTTGCAGAGGCCATTGACAAGGTAATAAGCGATGGCTACACCGCCTTTATCGAACTTAGCCCTCATACGGTGCTGATAGGTTCGGTTTCGGAATGCCTGGCGCTTCATAAGCTTGAGGGAACTGTTCTCCCCTCTTTACGCCGCAAAGAACATGACCGCGATATCATATTGAACGCACTTGGGGCACTTTATTGCCTGGGGTATCCCGTGAAGTGGAGTGCGTTGTCTCCCCAGGCTTTCATGTTCGCTCACTTGCCTGGCTATGCCTGGCAACGCGAACGCTATTGGTCTGAGTCGGAAGAATTACGCGTGGATCGGCTGGGCGTTCAGGATCATCCTCTGCTTGGTCACCGCATTGAATCCCCTCTCCCAACCTGGAGTTTAGAGATGAACACGCGCCGTCTTCCCTACTTGCAAGATCATCAAGTCATGAAAACAGTGATTCTTGCTGGCGCTGCCGATATTGAAATGGCTCTGGCGGCGGCAATCAGGACGTTCGGAGAGGGAAGCTATGCCGTCGACCAGATTGGCTTTCATAAGGCACTCTTCCTCTCCGATGCTTATAATCCAAAACTTCAGATGACATTAGACCCACGCGATGGAATGTTTGAAGTCTATAGCGAACCACGGAATGGAGAAACACAATGGACGCTCCACGCGACGGCTCACATATGCGAGAGATAAAAAAACATGTGATTCTTGCAGATCTGCAAGAGCGCTGTACCACAGAAGTAGCGCATGATACATGCTATCAACAATTTGAAGAGATGGGATTTCACTATGGCCCTGCCTTCCAGACAATTGAACGGCTTTGGATAGGTGATAACAAAAAAGAGGCTCTTGGTCGGATCAGCATTCCCACTGCCCTGGTCAGCGAACTGACGGAGTATCACTTGCACCCTACGGTGCTTGATGCATGCTTTCAGATGGTGCTTCCACTCGGAAGGAATTCTGGGGGAAACCTCCATGCCTACTGGTGTTGATCATATTCAAATTTCAGGCCCACCCATTCCGCGCATGTGGTGCCATTCCACTATCGTCAAACAAACAACCGCTGGGGTTGTGGGTGATATTGTCTTGTTTGATGAGAATGGCACCGTTCTGGTGGAGGTTCAGGGTTTCCGTGTACAATCCCTGGATAAAGTGAAGGCACCTTTTTCCTCTGCTCAACAAGCAGATGCATGGCTTTATGAGCCGCGATGGCGCTCTATGCCTCGCTCACCAAAAGAAGAGATTCCAGAGGAAACAGCAGGTCGTTGGCTCATCTTCGCCGATAGCAAATATGTAGCAGCACAACTCACAACTCAGTTGGAGATGCATAACCAGAAATGCGTGCTAGTAACACCAGGGCAAGCTTTTGGACGATCCGAAGATGGCGACGGGCGCAATAAATTGGGCACCTACACAATCCGAGCTACTCACCTGGAGGATTATCTCAACTTGCTCAACGAGGCTCTTGCAGTTGACAACCTTCCCTGTCGCGGCATATTGCATTTGTGGAGCCTGGATGCGCTTCCTACTGGAGAGATTACCCCTCACTTCTTAGAAGCTGCACAGGATATCAGTACCTTCTCAGTGATGTACCTGCTGCAAGCTCTAGCGCAGACCAGCCATTCTCCTCATCTCTGGTTACTCACCCGTGGGGCGCAGTCCGTTGGCATTGAAAACATTTTACCCTCTATCGCCCAGACTCCTCTCTGGGGGATGGGGCGCGTGATGTATGAAGAATTTGTCGCTCTACGAACTACATTGGTTGATCTCGACCTGCCTGCCCTGGGAACGAAGTAGAGACGCTTTTCGTTGACATATGGCAGCCAGACGAAGAAAACCAGATTGTATGGCGAGGGGACGAGCGATACGTGCTCCGCCTCGAACACATGCATACGTCTGAGACGGTATTGCCGCCGTACTTCCATCCCAATGGCAGCTATCTCATCACTGGCGGCTTCGGCGCATTGGGTCGACTGGTCGCACGATGGATGGTTGAACACGGGGCGCGACACCTCATCCTGATGGGACGTACCAACTTACCTCCACGCTCGGTCTGGCATACGTTACCCGCAGATCATCCTGAGATCTCTCAGGTTACTTTTATCCACGACCTGGAAGCACAAGGAACCAGCGTCAATCTGGCTATGGTCGATATCACAGATATAACAGCACTGAGCTCGTATCTGGAAAACTATCAGCAGGAAGATTGGCCTCCGATCCGTGGGGTCGTCCATGCGGCTGGTGCGGTGAAGGATCAAATCCTATGGCACATGGATGAAGAGACGTTCAACGTTGCCTTACGCCCAAAGATGTTGGGAACATGGGCGCTACACTGGTGCCTGCGTGAGACTCCACTTGACTTCTTCACCCTGTTCTCTTCAATTTCAGATCTGGTGGTCTTTACAGGACAAAGCAACTATTCGGCAGGAAATGCATTCGTCGATGCTATGGCATATTATCGCCGTATGCAGGGTTTGCCAGCACAGGCTATCAACTGGGGACCGTGGAAAGTCGGCATGATCGCCCAACTCGATCTAGAAGAGATGTATAAGCAGCGAGGCATCGAGATCATCTCCCCAGAGCAAGGTATCTACTTCCTGACCCATTTGTTTAGCAACGATGCTCCGCAAGTCGCTGTCATCTCGGCTGACTGGCTACAGGTCTTTGAGAACTACAATATTATTCCAGCCCTTATTCGTCATCTCGGAGATACAGAGAGTGAGGCTACGGGTACAAACAAAGATGAAGAGAGCTTGATGCAAAAGCTTCAGCATAGAGAGGTTTCAGAGTGGCAAGCTCTAGTAGAGGGTTATCTCAAAGAAACGGTGGCACGGGTCTTACACATCGAGCAGGCCCGTTTAGAGATCGACCGCTCCTTGAACGCCCTGGGGATGGACTCTATGATGGCAGTGGAACTGAAGAATTGTATTGAGCAAGGCATCACGGTGAATATCTCCGTGGTCGATTTACTACAAGGTGCAAGTGTGACCCAACTTGCTTCGCTGTTCATCGAGCGGATCCAACTCTCACAAGCTGACGAACAAGACGTGGCGTCCGGAGATTTAGAGCATTTGAGTGAACACGTCGATGACGAGACGCTGGCTCAGCTTCTACAGCAAATTGAACGCATGTCGCCGGAGGAGCTGCAAGAACAACTCGCTTCTGCTGGAAAGCAGAGGGAAGTTGGAGGAGAAGTATGAGTACATTAGCAGCACGACTTGCCAATCTTTCGGCGCAACAACGCGAGCTTCTAGTTCGACAACTGGCCAACAAGAAACAGGCAGAGCATATTCCTGCCTCTATCCAGCCGTTCCCGCGTACGGAAACGCACGTGGCGCTCTCCTTCGCGCAGCGCCGCTTCTGGTTTCTGGAACGCTTCACCCCCGGCAATCCCGTCTATACCATGTCGGGAGTCGCCCGGCTGACCTTTCCTTTGCAGGTGACGGTCCTCGAACGCTGCTTCACCGAGATCATTCGGCGGCACGAAACGTTACGCACCACCTTTCATCTGCGTGAGGGCGAACCCGTCGGCGTGATTGCTCCTGCCGAGCCGGTGGCCTTACAGTTGCTCGATCTGCGCGATGTCCCGACCCCCACACGCGAGGGGCAGGCCCGCTCCCTCCTCGAGCAAGAGGCCCGCCACCCCTTTGACCTGACGCAAGGACCCTCTCTTGCGAGTGCAGCTCTTGCGCCTGGGTGAGCAAGACTATCTGGTGCAACTGACCATGCACCATATCGTGGGAGATGGCTGGTCCACCCGCGTGCTCTTTCAGGAAATCGGGGCGCTCTACTGGGCTTTCCTGGCCAATAAGCCCTCACCCTTGCCTGAACTGCCCTTCCAATACGCCGATTTTGCTCAGTGGCAGCAGCACTGGTTGCAAGGGGAACGGCTGGAAGCCCTGCTCACCTCCTGGAAACAACGGCTGGCCAATGCTCCCAGCGTATTAGAACTGCCCACTGATCGTCCACGCCCCGCCATCCAAAGCTTTCAGGGAGCCAGAGCCACAATTCGGCTCGATCCCGACCTGGTGAGCGAACTCAAAGGGGTGGCACAGCAACAGGGAGCGACCCTCTTCATGGTCTTGCTGGCCGCCTTTCAGGGGTTGCTCTCGCGCTACACGGGCCAGGACGATCTACTGATTGGCGTGCCCATCACCAACCGCACCCAGCCCGGGACCGAGGCACTCATCGGGGTCTTCGTCAATACCCTGGTCGTGCGCACCGACCTCTCCGGGCAGCCGAGCTTCGTGCAGGTGTTGGAGCAGGTGCGTCGCGTCACCCTGGAGGCGTATGCCCATCAGGATCTGCCCTTTGAAATGCTGGTCGAGGAGTTGCATCTGGAGCGCGATCTGAGCCGCTCGTCCCTGGTGCAGACCCTGTTCAACTACCAGGTGGACGCCACTCAGGCGGTCCACATCCCTGGGCTGACGCTCGAAGATCTCGGCAATGGGACTGCCAAATTTGATCTGATGCTCAGCCTGCAAGAGCAGGGTCCCGAGGTGAGTGGGCACCTGGAGTACAGCCGCGATCTCTTTGAGGCAGCGACCATCGAGCGCCTCATTGGGAACTACCAGATCCTTCTGGAGGGGATTGTGGCACATCCCGAGCACCCAATGGCACAGCTTCCCCTGCTGACGGAGCAGGAACGGCAGCAACAGCTTTCCCAATGGAATGCGACCCAGGTTTCTTATCCGCAACGCTGCATCCACCAGTTGTTTGAAGAGCAGGTCAGGGCAACCCCTGGGGCCATTGCCCTCATTTTTGCCGAGCGACAGATGACCTACGAGCAACTGAACCAGCAAGCCAATCAACTGGCTCATCATCTGCACCACCTGGGAGTGGGACCAGAGGTGCTGGTGGGAGTGTGCATGGACCGCTCGCTGGAGACGGTGGTGAGTCTGCTGGCCATCCTCAAAGCGGGTGGGGCGTGCGTACCACTGGACCCAACCTATCCCAAAGAGCGATTGGCCTACATGCTCAACGATGCTCAGGTGCCCGTCTTGCTGACGCAAGAGCACTTGTTGCAACGTTTATCCACTTATGGAAAGCATTGTATCTGTCTAGACAGGGACTGGACCACCATCGCTCAAGAGAAGACGAGTGATGTTCTGACGACAGTGCTAACCGATAACGTGGCGTATCTCCTCTACACGTCTGGTTCGACGGGTCTTCCTAAAGGGGTAGTGCTTTCTCATCGTGGCATCATACGCCTGTTTAAAGGAACTAGCTATATCCATTTCACGGCAGAAGAGGTCTTTCTACAATTTGCGCCAATTTCTTTTGATGCTTCACTCTTTGAAATTTGGGGTAGCCTCCTTCATGGAGCACAACTGGTAATATTTCCGCCTTATATCCCCTCATTAGACGAGTTAGCCGAATTCCTGAACCAACACCGCATTTCTACTCTCTGGTTAACTGCTGGTCTATTCCATCAGATGGTGGAACGACATGCCCAGACGTTAGGGCACATTCATCAGGTGCTATCAGGTGGAGATGTGTTATCAGTCTCTCACGTTCGACAATTGCTTGAGGTCATGGAAAAGGAACGGGGCACGTTCGTTAATGGTTATGGCCCTACGGAGAGTTCGACTTTTGCTACCTGCTATCCGATGAAAACAGTGAATGATGTAGGATCGTCTGTTTCCATCGGCAAACCTATTACAAATACAAGTGTCTATGTACTTGATAAGTACCTGCAACTGGTCCCGATTGGTGTAGCAGGTGAACTCTACATTGGCGGGGATGGCCTGGCTCGTGAGTATCTGCATCGTGCAGACCTGACGATGGAGAAGTTTATTGCCCATCCATTCAGCACCGAGCCAGAGGCACGCCTCTACAAGACAGGGGATCGCGCTCGCTTCCTGCCAGACGGCAATCTCGAGTTCCTGGGCCGCCTGGACGACCAGGTCAAACTGCGTGGGTTCCGCATCGAGTTGGGAGAGATCGAAACAGTGCTGCGCCAGCATCCTCAGGTGCGCGAGTGCATCGTCATCATGCACGAAGACAGTCCCACCGAAAAACGCCTGGTCGCCTATCTCGTGCTCTCCTCCTCCTCCACGAGTGTGCCCCCTGACCTGCGCACGTTTCTCAAAGAACGGGTGCCGGAGTACATGGTTCCCTCCACTCTGCTCGTACTGGAGACCATTCCACTCACCCCCAATGGCAAACTGGATCGGCGAGCCTTACCGGCTCCTCACTCCACGCGCTCCCTCCAGGAACAGCCCTTGGAGCCGGCACAGACCCCCACCGAGCAGGAACTAGTCCCCATCTGGCAAGAGGTCTTAGGGGTCACTCCCCTGGGCGTCCTGGACAATTTCTTCGATGTGGGAGGCCATTCTTTACTGGCTACCCGGCTCATCGCTCGCATTCATGATGCCTTGCAGATCGAGGTTCCCTTACCCGTGCTCTTCCAGAAACCCACGATCCGAGACATGGCTCAGGCCATCGATCTGCTACGCACTCAGGGAGTGGCCGCCCTCGAGCAGTTGTATACGTCCTTCGATCTCGCCGCCGAGGTCCACCTGGATCCACTTATCACGCGCCATCTCGAACTGCCTCAGCAGCAGAGTGCCCTGGCGCAGCGCCTCTTGCTCACCGGATCCACAGGCTTCCTGGGCGCGTTCTTGCTTGAGGGGCTGCTGCGCCAGACCAACGCTGTGGTCTTCTGTCTGGTGCGAGCATCCAATTTTGAGTTGGCCCGCCAGCGCGTGGAGGACAACCTGGCACACTATGGCCTCTGGCAGCAGGAGTGGCGAGAGCGCATCATCCTGGTATTGGGGGATCTGGCTCTCCCACGGCTGGGCCTCACACAAGCCGCCTTCGCTGAGTTGGCGGAGCGGGTGCAGGTGATCTATCACAACGGTGCCCAGGTGGACTTCCTGCGTCCCTATAGTGCCCTCAAAGCCACCAACGTCCTGGGCACGCAGGAAGTCTTGCGTCTGGCCAGTGAACGGTGCATCAAGCCGGTGCATCATGTCTCCAGTACCTATGTCTTCTCGCGCGCGGAGTACGCTCCTGAGACCGTCTTAAACGAGCAAGATCCTCCCAAACATACTACCCACTACACGTTGGGCTATACCCAGAGTAAGTGGGTAGGGGAGCAACTGATGCTGGAGGCTGGACGGCGGGGGTTGCCGGTCTCGATCTATCGGATTGGACGGGTCGGCGGGCATAGTCAGACGGGTGCCTGTCAGCTCAATGACCTGCTCTGGAAGTTCATTCAGGTCAGTGTGCAGGTGCAGGCGGCTCCAGCCCTGGACCTGACGGTCGAATTGTCGCCAGTCGATTACATCAGCAGCGCCCTGATCTATCTCTCGCGGCAACCCGAGCAGCAAGGCAAGATCTTCCACCTGTTCAATCCGCAAGAGGTCCGTGCCAGTGATCTGGTGCAGTGGATGAAACCCTATGGCTATGACTTGCCGTTGTTGCCTTATGCCCAGTGGTGTGAGCAGGTGCGCCGCTTTGCCGGACAGCATCCCAGCAGTGCCGCCGCCTCCCTGGTGCCCTTGCTTTCCGAGGCGTTGCCGCTGGATCGCCTGTCTAATCTGCATCTGGGGATCAGCAACACCATCGAAGGGTTGGCGGGATCGCAGATCGTGTGTCCACCTCTCGATGCCCGTTTACTCTCGGTCTACTTTTCCTACTTCACCAGTCGGGGATACTTTGACACCCCTACGAGAGCTTAACAGGATAGAAAGGGGACTAAAATTGGAGGGATACTTATGAGTACATTAGCAGCACGGCTTGCCAATCTTTCGGCAGAACAACGTAAACTTCTAGTCAGGCAATTGGCCAGCAAGAAACAGGCGGAGCACACTCCTGCCTCTATCCAGCCGTTCCCGCGTACGGAGACGCACGTTGCGCTCTCCTTCGCGCAGCGCCGCTTCTGGTTTCTGGAACGCTTCACCCCCGGCAATCCCGTCTATACCATGTCGGGAGTCGCCCGGCTGACCTTTCCTTTGCAGGTGACGGTCCTCGAACGCTGCTTCACCGAGATCATTCGGCGGCACGAAACGTTACGCACCACCTTTCACCTGCGTGAGGGCGAACCCGTCGGCGTGATTGCTCCTGCCCGAGCCGGTGGCCTTACAGTTACTCGATCTGCGCGATGTCCCGACCCCCACACGCGAGGGGCAGGCCCGCTCCCTCCTCGAGCAAGAGGCCCGCCACCCCTTTGACCTGACGCAAGGCCCTCTCTTGCGAGTGCAGCTCTTGCGCCTGGGTGAGCAAGACTATCTGGTGCAATTGACTATGCACCATATCGTGGGAGATGGCTGGTCCACCCGCGTGCTCTTTCAGGAAATCGGGGCGCTCTACTGGGCTTTCCTGGCCAATAAGCCCTCACCCTTGCCTGAACTGCCCTTCCAATACGCCGATTTTGCTCAGTGGCAGCAGCACTGGTTGCAGGGAGAACGACTGGAAGCCCTGCTCACCTCCTGGAAGCAGCGACTGGCCAATGCTCCCAGCGTATTAGAACTGCCCACTGATCGTCCACGCCCCGCCATCCAAAGCTTTCAGGGAGCCAGAGCCACAATTCGGCTCGATCCCGATCTGGTGAGCGAACTCAAAGGGGTGGCACAGCAACAGGGAGCGACCCTCTTCATGGTCTTGCTGACTGCCTTCCAGGGACTGCTCTCGCGCTACAGCGGCCAGGACGATCTGCTAATTCGGGTACCCATCACCAACCGCACCCAGCCCGGGACCGAAGCGCTCATCGGGGTTTTCGTCAATACCCTGGTCGTGCGCACCGATCTCTCCGGGCAGCCGAGCTTCGTGCAGGTGTTGGAGCAGGTGCGTCGCGTCACCCTGGAGGCGTATGCCCATCAAGACCTGCCCTTTGAAATGCTGGTCGAGGAGTTGCATCTGGAGCGCGATCTGAGCCGCTCGTCCCTGGTGCAGACCCTGTTCAACTACCAGGTGGACGCCACTCAGGCGGTCCACATCCCTGGGCTGACGCTCGAAGATCTCGGCAATGGGACTGCCAAATTTGATCTGATGCTCAGCCTGCAAGAGCAGGGTCCCGAGGTGAGTGGGCACCTGGAGTACAGCCGCGATCTCTTTGAGGCAGCGACCATCGAGCGCCTCATTGGGAACTACCAGATCCTTCTGGAGGGGATTGTGGCACATCCCGAGCACCCAATGGCACAGCTTCCCCTACTGACGGAGCAGGAACGGCAGCAACAGCTTTCCCAATGGAATGCGACCCAGGTTTCCTATCCGCAACGCTGCATCCACCAGTTGTTTGAAGAGCAGGTCAGGGCAACCCCTGGGGCTATTGCCCTCCTGTTTGCCGAGCAGCAGATGACCTACGAGCAACTGAACCAGCAAGCCAATCAACTGGCTCATTATCTACACCACCTGGGAGTGGGACCGGAGGTGCTGGTGGGAGTGTGCATGGATCGCTCGCTGGAGATGGTGGTGAGTCTGCTGGCTATCCTCAAGGCAGGTGGAGCATATGTACCACTGGACCCGACCTATCCCAAAGAGCGATTGGCCTATATGCTCAACGATGCTCAAGTGCCCGTCTTGCTGACACAACAACATCTCGTGGCGGAGCTGCCCACTCATGAAGCACAACTGCTTTGCGTAGATACGGACTGGACAAGCATTGCTAATGAGCCAAACCATAACCCGCCCTGTTCATTAGAGCCTGATAACCTGGCCTACATGATCTATACTTCTGGCTCAACGGGACTTCCCAAAGGAGTGATGAACACGCATGGCGCTATCAGTAATCGCCTTCTATGGATGCAAGATGCTTACAAGTTAGATGCAACGGACCGTGTTCTGCAAAAAACACCCTTTAGCTTTGATGTGTCGGTCTGGGAATTCTTCTGGCCTTTGTTTACCGGTGCATGCCTGATAGTGGCTCGTCCAGGAGGCCATCGAGATAGTACGTACCTGATCCAATTGATTGCAGAGCAACATATAACTACCTTGCATTTCGTTCCCTCAATGTTGCAAGTCTTCCTGGAAGATCCGGGAGTGAAGCAGTGCCAAAGCCTGCGACGGGTAATCTGTAGCGGTGAAGCACTTTCCCTTGACCTACAAGAACAATTCTTTGCACGTCTGGGTAATTTGGGAGTGGAGTTGCATAACCTGTATGGTCCTACAGAGGCGGCAGTTGATGTCTCGTGGTGGATCTGTAAGAACGAAACTGGAGAACGTCACTTATGGACAGTTCCTATTGGTCGCCCAATTGCAAATATCCAGTTGTATGTGCTTGATCGCTATCTTGAGCTTGTCCCAGTGGGAGTCTCAGGAGAACTGCACATTGGAGGCGTCGGCTTAGCACGAGGCTACCTCAATCGTGCAGACCTGACGATGGAGAAGTTTATTGCCCATCCGTTCAGCACCAAGCCAGAGGCACGCCTCTACAAGACAGGGGATCGCGCTCGCTTCCTGCCAGACGGCAATCTCGAGTTCCTGGGCCGCCTGGACGACCAGGTCAAACTGCGTGGGTTCCGCATCGAGTTGGGAGAGATCGAAACGGTGCTGCGCCAGCATCCTCAGGTGCGCGAGTGCATCGTCATCATGCACGAAGACAGCCCCACCGAAAAACGCCTGGTCGCCTATCTCGTGCTCTCCTCCTCCTCCACGAGTGTGCCCCCTGACCTGCGCACGTTTCTCAAAGAACGGGTGCCGGAGTACATGGTTCCCTCCACTCTGCTCGTACTGGAGACCATTCCACTCACCCCCAATGGCAAACTGGATCGGCGAGCCTTACCGGCTCCTCACTCCACGCGCTCCCTCCAGGAACAGCCCTTGGAGCCGGCACAGACCCCCACCGAGCAGGAGCTAGTCCCCATCTGGCAAGAGGTCTTAGGGGTCACTCCCCTGGGCGTCCTGGACAATTTCTTCGATGTGGGAGGCCATTCTTTACTGGCTACCCGGCTCATCGCTCGCATTCATGATGCCTTGCAGATCGAGGTTCCCTTACCCATCCTCTTCCAGAAACCCACGATCCGGGACATGGCTCAGGCCATCGATCTGCTACGCACCCAGGGAGTGGCCGCCATTGAGCAGTTGTATCCTTCCTTTGATCTCGCCGCCGAGGTCCACTTAGATCCGCTTATCACGCGCCATGCCGGGCTACCTCAACAGGGTGTCCGGGCGCTGCGCCTCTTGCTCACCGGAGCCACTGGCTTCCTGGGCGCGTTCTTGCTTGAGGGGCTGCTGCGCCAGACCAACGCTGTGGTCTTTTGTCTGGTGCGAGCATCCGATCTTGAGCGAGCACGCCAGCGCGTGGAGGACAACCTGGCACACTATGGCCTCTGGCAGCAGGAGTGGCGAGAGCGCATCATCCCGGTGCTGGGGGATCTGGCTCTCCCACGGCTGGGCCTCACACAAGCCGCCTTCGCTGAGTTGGCAGAGCGGGTGCAGGTGATCTATCACAATGGTGCCCAGGTGGACTTCCTGCGTCCCTATAGTGCCCTCAAAGCCACCAACGTCCTGGGCACGCAGGAAGTCTTGCGTTTGGCCAGTGAGCGGTGCATCAAGCCGGTGCATCATGTCTCCAGTACCTATGTCTTCTCGCGCGCGGAGTACGCTCCCGAGACCGTCTTAAACGAGCAAGATCCTCCCAAACACACTACCCACTACACGTTGGGCTATACCCAGAGTAAGTGGGTAGGGGAGCAACTGATGCTGGAGGCTGGACGGCGGGGGTTGCCGGTCTCGATCTATCGGATTGGACGGGTCGGCGGGCATAGTCAGACGGGTGCCTGTCAGCTCAATGACCTGCTCTGGAAGTTCATTCAGGTCAGTGTGCAGGTGCAGGCGGCTCCGGCCCTGGACCTGACGGTCGAATTGTCGCCAGTCGATTACATCAGCAGCGCCCTGATCTATCTCTCGCGGCAACCCGAGCAGCAAGGCAAGATCTTCCACCTGTTCAATCCGCAAGAGGTCCGTGCCAGTGATCTGGTGCAGTGGATGAAACCCTATGGCTATGACTTGCCGTTGTTGCCTTATGCCCAGTGGTGTGAGCAGGTGCGCCGCTTTGCCGGACAGCATCCCAGCAGTGCCGCCGCCTCCCTGGTGCCCTTGCTTTCCGAGGCGTTGCCGCTGGATCGCCTGCCCAATCTGCATCTGGGGATCAGCAACACCATCGAGGGGTTGGCGGGATCGCAGATTGTGTGTTCACCTCTCGATGCTCGTTTGCTCTCAATCTACTTTTCCTACTTCACCAGTCGGGGATACTTTGACATACCCGACGAGCACCTGACAGAATAAGAAGGTAGAAGATACACATGATTTTGCATGCTGCTCAGGTATATCAGAGCAAAAGCATGAAAGTTCTTGAAAAGTAGTTCTCTTAGTGACAAGGTAGAAGGAGAAGAAATACTCTTTCTGCCTTGTTAGCACATTTGCCCCAGTGGGCTTAGGAAGGAAATATTCTCAATGGGAATGAACTGGCTTGCACGTACAAGACCACGTGCACACGCACGTTCGCGACTCTTCTGTTTCCCCTATGCTGGTGGGGGAGCAAGTGTTTTTCGTACCTGGTCTGCTGCACTTCCCACTGATATTGAAGTTTGTCCTATAGAGCTACCAGGAAGAGGAAAGCGTTTCCAGGAACCTGCTCTATCTACATTGTCACCGCTTATTCAAGACCTCGGTATAGCTATTCGCCCCTACCTGGACAAGCCGTTTACCTTCTTTGGGCATAGTATGGGAGCGCTGATCAGTTTTGAGCTGGCCCGTCATCTTCAGCAAGAACTTGGGGTAACTCCTGAATATCTATTAGTCTCTGCTTATTGTGCTCCTCAACTGCCTCATAACAATCTCGTAGATCATACGCTACCAGATGAAGATTTGCTCAAGGAACTGCAAGAGCTTGGTGGAACCCCCAAAGATGTATTGCAAGAGTCTGAATTAATGAAATTGTTATTGCCTACCATACGAGCAGATTTCGCGCTCTGTAACAGCTATCACTACATGCCTGGTCCCTCTCTTCCTTGCCCTATTAGAGCCTTCGGGGGCCTGCGTGATCGCATAGCGGGATACGAAGCACTTATGGCCTGGCATGAGCAAACAACATCTTCCTTTGAGTTACAGATGCTTCCTGGAGATCACTTTTTTTTACGTACCGCACAGCCCGTCCTGCTCAAGTACTTGAAACAGACATTACAGTATGGAGGGATGGCGACGGTATAACTTTTTGGTAGATCGAATGCGTATTGCAGGATATGGATCAAAGGAAATCAATAAGGAGCTTAAACAAAATGAATATTCTCGTTTATGGAGCCGGGGTCATTGGCAGTGTCTATGCTGCACGACTCCAGGAGGCGGGGTACAATGTGACTCTCCTCGCCAGAGGTCAACGCGCGGTATCCCTGCGGACTCAGGGCATTCTTCTTGAAGACGCATCGACCGGGCAACATACGACAACCCAGGTCCCTATCATCGATCATCTGGCTTCGACGGATAGTTATGATGTGGTGCTTGTAACGGTGCGGATGGACCAACTCGCATCCGTCTTGCCCACCCTTGCTGCCAATCAGCAGATCCCGACTGTGCTGTTCATGCTCAACAATCCTGCTGGCATGCAGCCACTTGAGATTCTCGAACCTCAGCGTGTAGTCCTTGGCTTTCCATCGGTAGGAGGGACACACCAGGGGGAGAGTATCCGGTACATCATCATTAGTCAGCAGCAGACGACCCTGGGTGAAGTAAATGGTCAGGTGACACCACGTCTTCAAGAACTGGCTACGGCCTTCAAGAAGGCTGGCTTCTCCGTTGCACTCAGTCCCGATATGCAGGCGTGGCTCAAAACACATGCTATCTTTGTTTCATGTGTTTCGGCGGCACTTGCTACAACAGAAGGAGACAGTATTCGGCTTGGACACACACGCAAGAGTGTTGTGATGATGGTCAAGGCAATTCGTGAAGGGTTTAAGGCCTTGCAAGCGCAGGGTACCCGTATCTCGCCTTTCAACCTGAAGGTGATCTTTCTTTGGATGCCTGTGTGGTTTGCTGTCCTCTATTGGCAATATGCCCTCCGGACAACGCTTGGTACACTTGGGATGGCTCCTCACGCCAGGGTAGCCCATGATGAGATGCGTCAGGTGGGAAAAGATATTCTGGCACAACTCCAGACATCCTCTGTTCCCACCCCGACCTTGAGTCATCTGCTGACATTCCTGGATAGCCCGGTTGTAGTGGGCGAAACGAAGAGATAGCGAGAGGACTGCTTGCTATGCAGCCAGGACTGCGAGGCGATTGAGGATGGTGATCTCCATCACCAATTCGCCTGCCTCCCGTGCATACGCGAGGAGTAACATATAGGCTCCGCGAGCTTTTTCCCACTCAGCGTTCAGTTCATACGCTCGTCCCAGATGGATGTAGAGATGCTCGATCTCCGAAGCGGGAAGCAGGCTCAGAGGTCAAGCCCATGCCATCGCTCGGCCAGCAGATGCCGTGCCTGCTCGTAGAAGGTGATGGCGTCATGCACAGCTACCACTCGCATCGCCTCATCACCAGCCGCAAGGCTCCAATGGAAGGCTGGTTCTGCAAGTCCCGCCGCCAGGGCATGATAGGCCAGATCCGCCGCAGGAGCTGCCGCCTCTTGCAATGCCTGCAACGCACGACGATGAAAGATGGATCGCCTCGCCTTGCCCGCCTCTGCGTAGACCACCGCACGGATTTTCTGATGGGCGAACACGTAGCTCCCTGCATTCATTGACCCTCCCTCGAACTCCGACTCATGCAGCAGGCGGCTCCGCAGCTACTTCGTCCAGGACGGTGAGTCCAACGTGATGCTTCAAGGTCGGCTACCTGATACAGATGCTCAAAGGTGATTGTCTGTTCCAGGACAGCTCCTGCCATCAGCAGTGCAGAGGCGTTCGGAGTAAGACGATCGAGCCTGGTGCAAATGACTTCGCGTATACGTTGGGGAAAGAACCCACGTACCACCGTCTCATGACTCCATGGCCGCAGTAAAGTCAATGGTCCATCCTCCTTCGTCGTTCCAGAGCGGAGTAAGCACGCCATCTTCGAGCAAGACTTTGAGTGTTTCCATGAGATAGAACGGTTGCCCCTCCGTTTCAGTAAACAACCACTGACCAAAGCGTTCCATATCTACTGCTCTTCTCCCATCCTGGTTTTCTAAGACTCGGCACAGGTGCAGGATATCCTGGGTGGTGAGTGGACCAAGCGACACATGGGTCAGAGGGACAGTACGTTCCATCCCAGCCCGCCACTCAGTGAGTCTCGGCAACACCTCTCTCGGCAACACGCGCAATGTCAGGAGTAGGAGTGCAGGAGTTGCGTTCTCTGCGAAGCGTCGAGCAAGGTAATGCAACACGTCGAGCGACGCGGCATCCGCCCACTGCACATCATCTATAAACAAGACCAATGGTGCCCGTGCCGCCAGAGCCTGCCCTAGGCGAGCCAGTGCTTCGAACAAGCGATTGCGTGCCAGAGACTTGTCTCCGAACGGGGCAGGTAGGTCAGGATAGCGGTCGCACAGTTCAGGGAGCAGGCGTGCGAGTTCTGCCAGCCACAGTCTGAAAGCAGGTCGTCCGGGGCATTCTCCCGCTCGATGCGTGGGCGCAAGGCCTCGATCACGGGCCGATAGGGAAGGTGACCACCGGTTTCAAAAGCCTGGCCCTGCAGCACATCTGCTCCCTCGATCTCCGCCCAGGCAAGAAATTCACTTGCCAGCCGCGTCTTGCCAATGCCTGCCTCCCCTTCCAGCAGCACGACCTGCGTTTGACCATGTCTGGCACTGTATGATAGACCTTGATCAATGTACTCAATTCTGTTGTCCGCCCCAGGAGCGGGCCATCGAGGAGCGTTGCTGGAGAGAGTGCTTGCGGGGATGTGGGAGTTTTCTTACGCTGTGGAGGAGCAACGGCCCGTATCGGCTGGCGAGCGCTACTGTTTCTGGAGTTGGTTCCGTTTGCAGGTCAGTGGCCAGTAGCGTTCGACATACATCATAGGTATGCAAGGCGGCGGACCGGTCACCGATCGCGAAATGCAGGCGCATCAGGCGTCGATAGGCGTTCTCGTGCAGCGGGGCAAGGATGAGCCAGCGGTTGACTGTTTCAATGGCAGGCACGAGTTCTCCTGCTTCGAATTGCAAATGGGAGAGCCGGTCGAAGATCTCATTGGTGTGTTGGTGCCAGTAGTCGCGTTGGAACCGCACCCAGTCATCGAAAGCCGGGGCATCGCGCAACGAGAAGCCCTCCAAGAACTCACCACGAGGGAGGCTAGTCGCATGTTGAAGCTGTGCAAGCAGGCTACAGTGTGAATCTTCTGGCATGGTCACCGTCATACGCGTCGACGCACGTGCCAATGTACAGGCTTCATAGAGGGTACGAAGGTCGAGATCGAGAGCGGAGGTGGTATCAAGACCGAGCGTGTCGCGTGTGATAAAAAGATGAGGTGTAGGATCAACACCAACGCCTTCACCCAGCAGATGACGCAGATGAAGCAGACTAATGCGTAAGGCGGCCCGGCCATGCTTCGCGTCTCCTTCTGGCCAGAACTGCTCGGAGAGGGTCTTACGCGAATGGATATGGTCTTCCACCGCCAGATAGATGAGGAGCGCAAGTTCCTTGCGTGTGGAGAAAAGCAGTTCCTGATCGCCATGGCGCACTTCTGGTGGGCCTAGTAATGTCAAGTACAGTTTGCTCATGTAGTGTTCCTCATAATGCGTTGCTATTATCATAAAATCAGAAATACTTCAAATCAGGAGCGTGATGAGCACATGAAGTGATGGACTCGCTGTATCTTTAAAGGGATCACTAATAGTGTGCTCCGCAGCCCTTGCCCAGACGAGCACTGTAGAATCAAGGTGATCAGCTATCCTCCAACCAGATGGAGCCACTCACGGTGAAATGCCTCCTTACAAGAGAGAAGAAAACCTTGTAAATATCGGTGGTAATAGGCCATAATGTCATTAGTAATGATACTGGACGTGCGTGAGAAGATGCGTGAGAACCACCGTGAATTACCTATATCAGTTCTGATAAAGTCAGAAAAAAGGGTTGTGTTGCAAAAAATTAGGAGGAAAAGAAGTTGAGTATGGAGTTTCTGGTAGAGCCACATTAGATGGTTTGCGCCGATGTGCATTCGTTTTCCTTGCTGGAAAAGTCCAGCTTCACTGGAGCAAAGGTGAATAAAGCACTTCCTGACCTGGAGGTGAAAACCAAAGGGAAAAAGAGCATGGATTGAAAGCGCAGTGAGGGAAGTACCCGCTCCCAAGATGCTGTGCAAGCTAGTCCGTTTAGGGTTAGTCCTGGATTGGACAAATATCAGGCGACTTGTTGTAGAGTGTCGACCAGAGGATGATGGTACTATTACCTCTGCTCGGGATGACGGGGATTCCACCATTGCCACCGTCAATGCTCCTCCCGGGAGGACCTGGAATGACCAGGCGAACCACCAAACGATGAACCTACGAACGGACCAGGGAAACGCGTGAACTTCGGGATCGCCTACGAGCCGCGAGGCTTATGGCGACAGAGCGGTCGTAGTACTCAAACGTCTGGGGTAATGCCCAGGACAGGGGGAAGGGCCGCAGGGAAAGGTGGACAAATCCCTACGGGTGCGGTGGAGACCGCAGAAGCCCCATATCGGTAGAGCCCCATTCCCGGAGAGCCGTGTGCATGGAAACATGCAAGCACGGTTTGGGAAGGGGCGTGCGACACGAGGTTGTATGACGAGCTGTGAGGGTTGAAACAAACAACACGACCTCACCTGGGATGCTGCTCCCAGTACCCTACCAGGACATGCGGTTGGAGTAATTCGACGGTATGAAGCTCCTGGGACAATGGATGCCTCGCTCGTAAGAGTGGTAGTGAATCCGTGAGGAAACACGACGACTGCTAGCATCAAGGTGGTCGGGAGTTAGGGTTGGATAGTATGGTTAACGTATGTGAACTGCTCAAAACGTCGTCACCGAAAACAAGCCAAAGATTGCTGAGAGGCTTGAGCCAAAAGGCACTGTGGATCGGTTCTGGGTGTGCCCCCTTACCTGGACGCAGACAGGATACCCACCGGCGCAGAGGCAGAACCTATTCTATCCGGGTCGTCATACGGAACGCGGTAAACCCGGAGTCCTCCCGAAAGGGAAAGCCAACCGCAAGGGCGGCCTAGGGAGGCGGAGATCAGTTCGAAAATCGGGTGCTCTTCCACCCAACATGCCACCAACAACTCCACAGCCAAGGGGATACCGAAGTGGAACCGTGTCCTGAAGAGTGTCAATAGCGGTCGCGCTGCGCCTGCGTGCAAAACTCGAAGGGAATGCCTGAATCTAATCCATTCCCATGATTTCTCAAAGCTTCACGTGGAAGGATTTAAGCGATGGCGCTATGTTGGACACCGGAAGTTACGTTGGCAGTGATACACAACCATGCTACAATGCCAAAGCGCTGTTATTTTTTGCGATTTGTATGATCATTGACGTAAAAAAGCCAAAAATGGATGGCTATCAATTAGTGCAACGTTTGCGTGAGGATACCGCACTACGGATATACCATTCATCATTTTGAGCATGGTGACACGTGAAGAAGATCAAACGATAGCCCTGCTTACAAATGCTGAGGAAGCCGCTGAAACAGTGACATGGGCTATTCGCACCTTGACGAGCAAATATTCTTAGCATGATACTGATGTGCATGAATAATGAAGCAGGTAAAGAAAGAAGATCATCGATGGAACTACTACGTAATTTGCAGGATATAGATCAGCAGGAGCTAAACACTGTGGGAGGCAAAGGGTTCAATCTAGGAGCACTGATCCACGCGGGTTTTTCAGTTCCTCCAGGCTTTGTGCTTCTCACCAGTGCCTATCAGTACTTTATGAATACGAATAGCCTTCTGGAAGAGGTTGAGCTGCTGGCTCAACAGGTGGTACCACAGGATCTCGCTTCATGCGAACGAGCCTCTCAAGCCATTCGAGCGCTTTTTGTACAACATCCTATCCCAGAAGAAATTGCCCAGGCGATCTCCCAGGTTCATCAACAACTCGGTACGGTCGCCATCCGTTCCTCCGCGACCACCGAGGATATGCCGACAGCATCGTTTGCTGGTCTGTACGAAAGCTACCTCAATGTAAAGACGCTCGAAGAAGCCTTCATAGCAGTACAGCACTGCTGGTCTTCGCTCTGGACTCCACGTGCTTTGAGCTATTGTGCTCGTTTGAATATTGCTTCTCAAACGGTTGGCATGGCAGTGATTATCCAGCAGATGGTGCAGGCCGATGCCTCTGGAGTGCTCTTTACCATCAATCCAGTGAGCGAAATGCACGAAGAGGTAGTGATTAATGCGACACGGGGAGTTGGAGAAGCACTGGTCTCGGGACAGATCACGCCCGACACAATCATCGTGGAGAAGTCCAGCGGACGTATCACAAAGAGAGAGATTGGCAACCTTCCTTTGATGGCTCCTTCTGCTGTCAGCAGTATGAGCGATGATGAAGTGAAAACGGCCAGGCAACGACAATTTGTGCTAGTCGACGAACAGGTAACGCAATTGGTGCAACTTGGTGAACGCGTAGAGCAGTATTTTGGAGCACCACAGGATATCGAATGGGCCATCGCAGGTGAGCAGATCTTCATTGTTCAGGCACGTCCGATTACTACGCTCGTCACCACATCATCTGCGCCACGAAGTCGGGCCGTGCTGATCCCTCCGGGAGATGACACGTGGGATCGTGAACTTGATACGCCGCCGCAACCATATGATATGTGGACGCGCACAAATGTGGGCGAAAATCTTCCTTATCCAATCACGCCGCTGACCGAAACAAACTTTCCTGTACTTTTTAGCTTGAACAACGAACCCTCCGAACAGCCTCAACCGCAGTTGACGCGCCGCCTCTATGGTCGTCTATACTTTAACGAGGGAGCAATATTTCGTAGCTTCACTGAAGAGATGGGCTTACCGGCTTCCTGGCTGCATAAGATGTGGGGGAGTCGCTCACGCGGTACTTACGTGTACAAGAACACCCTTCGTCCTTTACGCCTGCTGCGCAAACTTCTCTCGCTTGTTGCCACGCGTTTTAAAGCGAAGAAAAAAGCCAAAACGTCACGTGATACACCCGAACAATTTTTTGCACATATCGATCAATGGGTCAGCACGTTCATGCGCTTCGATCTCACCCGGCTTGAAGAGGGCCTGCTTTGGAGTGAAGGACTCCCTACCTGGAGTAAACGGGGGGCTTATGCGTGGACAAACAACCTGCGTTTCAGTATTAATGCCGCGATGAGCTATGGGTTGCTCGAACGTATTGTGCATTGGTGGACCAAGAGTGATATGGCGCAGGATCTGGTCACGGGCCTTTCCGGTGTGTACAGTGCTGAAGTGGGTCCGGCGCTCTGGCGTATGTCTCAGATAGCTCAGGAGAGTGGCGTACAAGATATCTTGCTCACACATGATCCGCTCACGGCACTAAACCTCTTACTTTCAGAAAAGACGCTGCTCGTTGCGCCACTTGAGGAATTTCTCGTACGTCATGGACATCGTTGTCCCAATGAACTGGAGATGCGCAATCCACGCTGGGCGGAGGCACCAGAGCAAGTCATTGAACTGGTCGCCAGTTATCTGCATGCAGGGGAGCACATTGATCCTATTGCCACTGAGACTCGTCAGCAACAGCGACGCACTGCTGCCGTAACCGCTATTGACACAAAGTTGGGTCCAATTCGCCGTGCCATCTTTCACTTCTTGTTGAAGCGAGCCCAACGTGCCGTAATAGTGCGTGACAACAGCCGTTACTTTATGGCAAAATTCATCTTCCCTGTGCGCAAGATCTATGCTGAACTCGGACGGCGCTGGACTGAGCAGGGTTGGTTGAAGCAGGCAGACGATATTTTCTTCTTGGAGGTGACAGAGATCGAAGACATCGTTGAGAACCCTCTTATCATGACTTCCTATGTTGAATTGCGGGCACGTGTAGAGCAGCGTCGCCTGGCCTACGAATTTTGGTTCACCATCGTTGCGCCTGAGGCGGTGGGAGCAGATGGTTTGCCTATCGTCGAAGAAGAAAAGCATCTCACGCAGCTTAAAGGCACGCCAGCCAGCAGTGGAACTATACGCGGTCGTGCACGTATTGTCCAGACAATCCAGGAAGCTATGAGCCTGGAGCCTGATAATATTTTGGTGACCACGGCAACAGATCCCGGTTGGACCCCGATCTTTCCCCTCGTCGGTGGTATTATCCTGGAAATCGGTGGACAACTTTCGCATGGGTCTATTATCGCCCGCGAGTATGGTATTCCAGCGGTCGTCAATGTTCCAGGGGCAATGCGCCTCATTCAAGATGGGCAAGTGATCGAGGTTAATGGAAGCAATGGAGTGATCAAACTGTTCTAGTGAAAGAAGGTGGAAAAGCTTAGCAAAAATTTTAGATGACTTGCACTACTGGACGAACAATAGCTCCATAGAGATGCGCGGGTTTTTGCTTAAAGGCTCCATTGCTGCGACCCGCACACATGTTTAAGCTTAGACGATAGGGAGAAGCATCAGGATGATAACTAGAACACAATTTCATATTCTATGAAGCCCGCGCTACTTTCTCCAGGATGCACCTCTAAAAGATGGGCCATTTCACTAAGACCTTGAGCATGCAGATTGAGAGCGTCAGTGGAACAGGTCTGATGTTCAAGGCAAAAAAATGGGCCATCTGCTTCCGGAGGAGGCGTAAACACAACGGCATGAGTAAACACATTCGATGCAGATAGTAAAAGTCGCATTGCTTGCTCTTTATAGTCAATGATTGCACGCTCATTTTTATGCACATCTGTATACACGTGATCCAACTTTAAGTGTGCGATTGGCACGGGTTGGCGCAAGTCAAACATTTTATACATAATTCCATCAAGCGGAAGAACTCTACCCGTTGGCAACAATGTCGCATCTGCTTCCATAACGGAGTCAGCGGGTACCATGATCAACGTATTATCCTTGCCCGATAACGTTGAGAAATAGGGATGTAACGCAAAGCCAAACGGCAGATCTTTTGAACCACGATTATGAACGGTATAGTGAATAGTGACCCGGTTCTTCCTCAGCTCATAGGTCAACGAAAGTCTACTCTCAAAGGGATAGCCCTCATAAAAAGGACTCTCAGGAGTAATATCAATGTATGTTTTGACGCTGACGAAATCGTCTCCTATAAGAGGTGTCTCATGCAGCCATGGCTGATCAAGCACGAGTCCATGAATTAAATGAGCATCCTCATACGGTCTTTTCACTCCTTTTAGCGAGTAGCTCTGGCCCTGATAGGTATATGTTTTGTCTCTCATCCTATTGGGCAACGGCCAAAGCACAAAGTTGCCAGTAAACGCTTTGCGTTTGAGCAAATCCACTTCACAATGAAGAATATCGTATTCTCCGACTCGGAAACGAAACATGTTACTCCCCAGATCGGGAGCAATACACACTGTAATGCTTCTTGCTGGCTCACCCTTATCTTCGTAGGAGAGTGTAACCACATTTGAACCTATTTCATCATCGATACCAATATGTGCATCATAAGAACCGATATGTAGTACTGCGCGTTCTTTTACGCCATCCTTCTCATGTTCGGCAGTCATAGAGCCATTCCCTTCCAATTTAGTGCTGTACTATCCTATCATCACTCTGCCTACAAGGTCAATATTCTGCCTCTTAAGGGGTGCGACTCACATTTTCGCATCGTCCTTCTGAGCAGAAGTTTGCCCAGGTTTGAAAGGTCGTCTCCATGGATGATGAGCAGAAGGACGAGAGGAACCAGAGCGAATGTGAACAGCAGGAGCCTGTGATCCTGTTCCATTTTTGTGGAGTATTAGAAAGTAAGAATAACCTCATCATCATGCCCTGGATTACAGATGCGATGCCAGAGAGGGAAAGAGAACTGGCTATTTGAGGATCAAGGTGCCTTTTTCTCTTGTGTTCCGAGTAACTCTGTTCGATATGAGCAGATCTCCTCCAAAATTCTCCCGTGCTGCCCAGAGATCTATGAACCTGGTTGATCGCGGAACCAACTCTCATGTTCGGGCCGGTTCCGCGATCAATAAAATAAAGTGCAAAATAGACAAAAATAAGAAATCGGTCGAAGTCGACCGATTTCTTAACTGTATTACATGTATTGAGAGATATCTGGGCAAAAATGCTCGACCGGAACCGACGGGAGTCCGATTATCAACAACTCCACCAGTGGGACAGGGTGTGGACCTGTTCTAAGTTGAAATCAGAAAAAAAGAAGGACACCAACAAATTCATCGACGATATGACTATCGTTGTCGATCAAATTGGCAAGCCAAAGGCACTATTGATCCCGATCTCGACTAAGATGAATCGCACTCCTCAAGTCCATTGCGTGAGCCAGCGATGGTCAGCATTTAATAGTAGATGGTTGGTTACGACTTCTCCTCTGGCTTCCAGCGCCGCTTCACATCGCTAGCAAAGCTCTCATATGCGCGTACGGGCAAGATTTCTTCGATCTCTAAGTTATGGGCGATAGGCAAAATCGCCATAAAGATTTGATCAAGCTCATCATGGGACTCCGCATCCATAATGCCTATTACGAGCCTCTGCCCGGCAACCTTATACAGGGCTACCATCTTGCCTGCAGCTTTAGCTGCTAGCGCTGCATCTGCCTCCTTATCCCACCAGTGCCACATTTCATCAAATGACCAATCTTTAGGTTCGACGCGTACTTTAAAGTAGTATAGCATACTAGACTTCTCCTTCTCTCTGTACAGTGCGATCGCCCCGGTTCCCGGCCTATGGCATGCTTGCCTCCTCTGGAGGAGAAGTAGCTTGCCACAGGTCGGGACGCTCACAGAGCACTACTTTATCTGGCCCGTTGCCCCCTGGACCAGCCAGTTGGTAGTGGTGAGCAGGTCATCGACATTTCCGACTTTGCCTGCCTGGATGTGGACGGTACCCTTGTTGTCCACAATTGGGCCTTTGAATATCTGCAACTTGCCGGAGATCAAGTTCGCCTTGTCTTGCTCCACAAGTTGCTTCGCCCCGTTGCTCACGTCAGACCCATAGGGGGCGATTGCGCTGTAACCCTGCTGCAAGTTGCCTACGGTGTTCTGTGATTTCCATTTTCCTGCAATCACATCGTTGGCAATCTGAGTGAACAGGGGACCCCACGTGAAGCCAATGCCGGTGAGCCAGCCGTTGCTAGCCACGCTTTGCACGCATAGACAGTGGAAGCCTATTGACATAATGTTCCGCTTAGCTGCTGTCTGTACGGTTGTCGAGGGCGAGTCAACGATCATTGTGGCGACATCGACGCCGCTATCAGCGAGCGCGTTGACCGCCTCAGCCTCCTTAGCCGGGTCCACCCAGGCATCATCGACAATGACCTGTGAGGTGGCCTTGGGGTTGACGGATCGAGCGCCCAGTTCGAACGCATTGATCGATGTGAGGATGTTGGGAACCGGATACCCAATCACCCAGCCCAGCTTGTTGGTTTTGGTCGATTTGCCCGCAACGACACCCATCAGATACTCGTAGGCGGTGGTATCCGACCAGAATGTTCCAAGATTGGTCGCGAGCTGGTTGCCTGCAGCGTGTTCGAAGACTACGTCAGGATGGCGCTTCGCTACGTTCAGTGCTGGCTGAAGGTAGCCGAAGCTCTGGGCAAAGATGAGTTTTGCACCCTCCGCGATCATGTTCTCCATCACGCGCTCGGCATCGGCACTCTCCGGGACGTTCTCTGCCTCGATCAACTTGACACCAGGGACGTTCTTCACCATCTCCTCCAGGCCATCATGCATGGCCTCATTGTAGCCCAGGTCGTGAATCGAGCCGACATGCAGCGCTCCCACAACGAGCTTCGTTGTACTTGTACTACTCGGTGCCCCGCATCCTACAAGCAGGAATGCGATGATGCTGACGATGGTCAGCAGTTTTGGTAGGGATGCTTTCATAAGGTGTATCTCCTCTTTATCCAATCCATTGACATTTGGTGTGTAGCTTACTGACTTCGAGCGACTCAAGATGTTTGTGTTCCTTCAAATACCTCCTTTAGTCCTTCCGGCATCTGGTAGCGCCGTTTTCGGCCCAACATGAGCAACACAAGGAGCGTGAGTAGATAGGGGATCATGTTGAGGAGAAACGGCGAGATGGGAATGTTGTGGGCCTGCAACTGCAATTGGAATGCGACTGCCCCTCCAAACAAGAGTGCACCCATGATGACACGCAGCGGACGCCAGGAGGCAAAGATCACGATGGCTACCGCGATGAAGCCCTGTCCGGCGGTCATATTCTCAACCCATGCACGTGCAAACGACAATGAGAGCTGAGCACCGCCCAGACCGCCGAGAATGCCTCCAATGAACAGCGCCTGGTACTGAATCCATTGGGGGTTCAGGCCAGTAGCAAAGGCCACCCTGCGGCTCTCGCCCACCGTGCGCAACCATAGTCCCCAACGCGTTCGGTACAGTGCCCACCAGGCAAGCAAGGCACACGGTACAATGCCAAAGGTCAAGACATCGCCCTGGAAAAGGACCGGTCCAATCCATGGAATCTGCCCTAGCAGGGGAATGCTAAACTGGTCAAGCCCGTTGATGCGCTGGCCAACATAGTTGGCCCCAACCAGAGCAGTCAGGCCCATGGCCAGGAAGTACAAGACCAGCCCACTGGCCAACTGATTTGCCTTCCGTGTCACGACGAGAAAGCCTAACAACAGGTTGAACAGGCCACCAGCGATGGCTGCGACCAGTAGACCTATATAGGCGTTTCCGGTCTGGACGGTAGCGATAAATCCGAAAGCCGCTCCCATGAGCATGCAGCCCTCCAGGCCCAGGTTGACTATCCCTGCTCGCTCGACGATCACCTCACCCAGGCCCGCGTACAGAATCGATGTACCCGAGCGGATCGCACCGGAAACTAACCCCTGAATGAATAATGCGATACCCATGATACTCATGACTTTGCCTCCGATCTGCCGCGCAAAGCCAGGACCACAAAGAGGGTAAGGGCCATGAGGATGTTGACACTGGCGGAGGGCAGGTTCTGATTGAGTTGTAACGAGTCACCACCTGAGAAGATGATGGCCAGCAATAGAGACATCAGCACGATAAGCCATGGGTTATGGGCAGCGAGCCAGCTCACCAGGAAGCCGATGTAGCCATAGCCTGGCGAGAGGTCGGGCCGTAGCCGTCCCTGGATGGCTGATACTTCCCCGAACCCGGCGATGCCAGCAAGAGCAGCGCCTATCACCAGCGCAATAACGATATAGAGTGTCACGGGAATTCCGACTCGCCGTGATGCCTCTCCGTTCCCACCGATGGCACGCATTTCATATCCCCACCGTGTGTAACGCAGGACGAGATACAGGATTACGACGGCCACCAGTCCGATCAGGATGCCAGCATGAACGCGGGTGCCTGGCAAGAGCGGCAATTGGGCGGCAGCCACGAAGGCCGCCGTTTGCGGGAAGTTACCACTCGTCGGATCTTTCCAGGGACCAAAGACGAAGAATTGAACGAAGAGAATCGCCACATAATTCAATAACAGCGTGCTGATCGTCTCGTTGAGCCAGCCGAGGGCACGCAACACAGCAGGAAGGAGTGCCCACAATCCTCCGCCGATCATACCCATAAGCAGCATCAAGGGCAGCAGTAGCAATGCTGGAAGTCGTGTGAAGCTCAGTGCAGCCCAACTGGCCAGCCAGGCACCTAAATAGAGTTGTCCTTCACCACCAACGTTCACCAGCCCCAGGCGTGCTGGCACCGCCACCGCAAGTGCACACAACAGGAGGGGGATCATCTTCACTACAACCTCACTACGACCGTAGTCAGTACCCAGGGTGATCTGAAGCATGCCTCCGTAGGTTGCGATGGGGTCCTGTCCCATCAGCAGCAACACCAGGGCAAACACGCCCAGTGCTATCACCAGTGCGCCGACAAAGTACAGCACCCCACGCAGGCGAGGTGACTGCACCGCCGGGAGGAGCAGCCCCTTGAGTTGCCAGTCATTCTTCTTGTTTGCTTGTGCTTCAGCCATTGCTTACTCCCATCTTCTTTTCATCTTCAGTCATTGCTTCCTCCCCGCCTGTCATCAGAAGACCGATGCGGTGTAGGCTCGGTTCCTCGTCAGAGCGGAATGTGCCCACAATTTGTCCGCGATGCATCACTACGAGCCGATCGCTCAGTGACAACAACTCATCGAGATCCTCGGAGACCAACAATATAGCTGTTCCGGCGGCACGTAGGGTTCGCAACAGCCCACGTGCAGTCTGGGCGGAGGGCACATCCATGCCACGCGTCGGGTAGTAGCTCAGCAGTAGTTTCGGTTTGCGAGCCGCCTCACGGGTGAACACGACGCGTTGGATATTGCCACCAGAGAGGGTACCAATCGGTGCCTCCAACGCAGGCATGCGTAGACCGAAGCTTTGCAGAGCCTGTACGACGTAGTCCCGCGCCTTCTGCCAGAGCATGGTCAGCCCACCCCTACTTGCGAATTGTTGGCGCATCGGCAGAACCATATTCTCAAGGACGGTCATAGTCGGGACCGCACCCTCGCGCAAGGGATCCTCTGGGAGGCAGGCAACTCCCAGGGCGATCGTACGTCTGGGCGACCAGTGCCGTACCGAAGTGCCCAGTAGTTTCATCGAGCCGGAGTTGCTGTGACGTAGGCCCTGCACAAATTCGCCAAGCTCCTTTTGTCCGTTGCCGGCGACGGCGGCCACGCCCACAATCTCCCCAGCGTTGATCGAGAGCGACACATTGTGCAGATGTACGCGGCCAGCCGGGTCCGGCACGTTCACATCCCGAATGTCAAGGACAGGAGTGTCGCCGGAGTCCGAGACAGTTGGAACGGAGGTGGAAACATCCTGAGTGGGAGTCGCCGTAGCCTCGGCTTCTGTCGACGAGGTGGCCCCAAGCATAAGGGCGACTAGTCCAGCTTCGGTAGCCCCCGCTTCCGCTGCGGGCATAGTTGCGGTCACCTTTCCACGTCGCAGCACGGTTATGCGATCGGCAACGGCCAGCACCTCGCGCAGCTTGTGGGTGATGAAGAGGACTGCTAGCCCATCCTTCCTCAGTTGACGAAATACCTCCAAAAGTTCGTCTATCTCGTGCGGGGCAAGCACACTAGTAGGCTCGTCGAAAATGAGGAACTCTGCCTTGCCCAGCAGCAGCTTGATGATTTCCACCTTTTGCTGCTCACCGATTGACAGGTCGTAGACAGGTGAGCGGGGGTCGATGCGGAAGTTGTACCGCTCCGAGAGTGCTCGAATCTCCTCTTCCAATTTTTGCATCGGCAGAATGAGCGGTAGGTTTGGCATGACAAGAGCAACGTTTTCTGTGACGGTGAGTGCGGGCACGAGTGTGAAGTCCTGGAAGACCATGCCAATGCCGTGCTGGCGGCCCTCGCGTGGAGAATGAATGCGTATTGGGACACCCGCACGACTGATCGTACCGGAGTCCGGTTGATAGAAACCGTATAAGATCTTCATCAGGGTGCTCTTGCCGGCACCATTTTCGCCCAGGATAGCCTGGACTTCGCCCCGGTAGACATCAAGATTGATGTCGTCGTTGGCCAGGACATGAGGGAAGCGTTTGGTAACGCCACGCAGGCTAAGGTCTGGCGGTGGCGTTTCCGTGCTCGAAGGCCTCGCGAGAATCGGGTCCCTACCAGGAGACCCTGATGCGCCGTGCTCTACTGGATAACTACTCATGAGGGGAACTCCTTATCAAGGTAAAGATTCCTTTCCTCTTGTTTGAACTGTAGATGTGAGAGAATCCACACAATTCAATTTTTAGTCATGACGAAGGAAGAGATTCTCCGCCTCCTTCTCCTTGACAGAACGAAGAGAATGGGGATGTCTTGCTACATCTTCAACTCAGACAAGAACATACGAGATGTGAGGTAGTGTTCGACCACGTCGATGAGGTAGGTAACCACCAACGAGTAAGGAATAGTACGCCACTTCGTGTTGGCATCCTCACGTATACCGTCATTGGTAAAATTGCCTAAATTAACTAATCAATTCGGTGTATTAATAGGATAACATCCAGGCTTATTCATAATCTAGTGGTGTATTCACCGAGAGTTTTGCCTATGTATTGTGCAAACTGCACAATACATAGGCAAAACTCTCTCTCTTTTTTACATGACAATTAGGAAAAGGTAATGCTACGCTTTTTGATAATGATGAGGCTGAATGTACATTAGTATCACTCTCTGGAGGTAATCAACAATGCCAATGCTCGGTACAGTTGACGCTGACCCATACGCCTGGCCGTTCGATGGTGGAATCGACCCAGGCCGTAGCGCCCTGGTTTGCATTGATTGGCAAGGTGACTTTTGTGCACCCGGCGGCTATGTCGACACGATGGGGTACGACCTGAATCTCACTCGTGCGGGCCTGGAACCCACTGCGAAAGTACTCGCTGCGGCACGCGCCGTTGGGATGCATGTGGTGCATACTCTGTGAAGGACACAAGGCCGACCTGAGCGATTGTCCGGCAAACAAGCTGTGGCGCTCACAGCGCATCGGCGCGGAGATCGGCTCTGCCGGTCCCTGTGGGCGAATCCTTGTGCGTGGTGAACCTGGATGGGAGATCGTCCCCGAAGTTGCTCCAATCGAGGGCGAGTGGGTGATTGATAAGCCCGGCAAAGGTGCCTTCTACGCTACCGAGCTTGATCTTGTCCTGCGCAACCACGGCATCACTCACCTTATATTTACCGGAATCACCACCGATGTCTGCGTCCACACGACGATACGGGAGGCGAACGACCGTGGATATGAATGTCTGCTGCTCAGCGACTGCACTGGCGCGACCGACTACGACAACTATCTCGCAGCACTCCATATGGTGAAGATGCAAGGCGGCTTGTTCGGAGCTGTTGCTCACTCGACGGCGCTCCTCAAAGCCCTTCGGTAGCGCCTGGCTCGGCGAACGTGGTGCTTAGAAGAAAGGTGTCAAGAATGAGCATCGACGCGGTGCGGGAGGTGGTTCACCGCCTCCTCGTCTCGACGGGAGCGTTAGCAGCATTCGGAGCAGTACTCGAACAGCGAATCGATGGTGTCCCTGTCTCGCAGGAGCTTGAGGTTCGGCTCATGGAGGTGCTCCGCATTCTGGGTATTGACGAGGAACTAGAAGGGGTGAGCACCGAGGCACTGACGACACTGCTCGCTGAGATTCGCCTCACCTTTCTGCAAGGGGTAAAGCTGCTGTATAGCCCCGTACTCCAGCCAGGTTGGACCCATACAGAAGCAGACCTCCTCCTGAGCCAGGGACAAGCCTCTGCCGCCGTCGCCTCCGTATTCCAACGAGTGGTGATTTCACAACTTGATGGATTGGCCGCGCGTCTTTCAGCACCGACCGCATCGTTCCTTGATGTGGGAGTCGGGGTAGCGACAATCTCTATCGCTATGTCCCAGCACTGGCCTGCGTTGCAGGTGGTCGGTATCGACCCCTGGGAGCCTGCACTTGCACTAGCTCGCCAGAAGGTCGCGCTCGCTGGCCTCGAAGACCGTATCAGGCTCCGGCATCAAGGTGTCGAGGAGGTGAGCGATAGCGCAGCATTCGATCTGGTCTGGTTCTCAACTCCATTCATTCGTGCAGACGTGCTCGTGTTGGCACTGCAACGTATGTGGCATGCTCTGCGTCCGGGTGGATGGATCTTGTTGGGGATACTGAACGCAACAGGTGAGTCATTAGCGGCAGCAATTGCACATCTGCGATCTGTGTATTGGGGCGGGCAGCCACTCGTGCCTTCTGAAGGCAGAGTGTTACTGGAAGAGGGGGGCTTTGATCAAGTGCAGGAGTTTGCGAGTTCCCCCTCGGCCCTCGTTACTCTGGTTGGGGGGCGTCGCCCGTTATAGGTCATACGAGACCTTTGGTTTCTCCATCTTTTTTGCTATCAAATTTCAGTGCCGTGAACGTGCAGCAGGGAAAAAGTTATCTAGTATAAGTGCAATCACTATCTTTTTCACCTTAGACACGCTCAGGCACAATTAACTCCACACGATAACGAGTAAAACCAATTGATATCTCCTGGCCGTAATTCGCGGTTCGGCAGTTATTCATGATGGACGTTCTAACGGCCTGACTGCTCCTAATGGTCTGTCTCAGCAGGTAGTGATCCGACGAGCACTATCCAATCTCGCATCGCTCCCTCACAGATTTCGTATGTCGAGACGCATGGAACAGGGACGGCTCTTGGTGACCCGATTGGAGTGTGGAAGTGTGTTGCATTCCTTGTCGGTGCAACAAAAAATGCGTGGGAACTTAGATTAAGGCAACAGATTGAGATGACGCGCATAGGCCACAGCTTGAGTACGATTGGTTGCCTGCAGCTTGGAGAGAATATTGCTCACATGTCGCTTGACCGTTGCAGGCGCAATGATCAGGTTGCGTGCAATCTCTCCGTTCGTCTCTCCTCGCGCCATTAATTGCAATACCTCAATTTCACGTGCGCTGAGTGGATCCAATATGTGTTGTGCAGGGGGATATTGTTGCCCTTGTAAAACTTCATGTACCTTTTTTCCTTGAGGAGGAGATAGTGGAAGGGTATTGCGTTCCTCTGGCTCAAGTGCATTGTGATCTTCAACGAGCAAATCATGCTGCTCATACCATTGACGCGCACGGTGCTGCAACTCGGGCTGCATTTCGTGGTCGATGTGCTCCAGACGGCTAAGAAGCGCTTGAGCAAACAGAGGTTGATAGTGATACCATTGACGCTTATCATCTTCAGCAATAAGAAAAAGGTTGGCGCGTTCTATTTGTCGCAAGATCTGCCAGCTATCTTGCCGCTCAAGAACCATATCGCAGAGAGAGGCTGAGAAGTGAGGGAGGAATGCAGTTCGTAACAAAAAGGTTTGGATATGTTCCTCCTGCGCTGAGAGAACTTCCTCAAGGATGTAGTCGAGGATGTAACGCTGTTTGCCATGGGCTGCTATATATACGCTTTCTGCTGCATGCGGTTTATACATAGCACATCCAGCAAGACGCAGACCTGCTATCCAACCGTCTACATGGTTCACAAGGTATGTAATTTCTGCTTCTGTCAAGGAGAGGTGCATCACCTCACCCAGGAAATATGTGGCTTCTTCACAGGTAAAACGCAGAGCATCCATACGCACCTCTAATACCCGCCCTCGCATGCGCAATCGTGCAAGAGGCAAGTGTGGATCCACGCGTGTTGAGATGACAATATGCATATGAGGTGAAAGATATTCTATAAGATAGGTCATCTGTTCTTGAATAGTGCTGTCCGTAACTGTATGGAAATCATCAAGCATGAGCACCATTGGTTCTTGCTGGGTCGCACTGATATTGATGATACGCTTTAAAAGTGTTGATGTACTTTCTTTCTCTTTCTTCCATTGAACGGAGCGGAAAGCAGGTATTTTCTGTGTGAGCGCGGTGAGTAGAACATTCCAGAAACATAATGGGTCGTTATCGGTTGCGTCTAAAGATACCCAAACAGTTGAAATATGCTCGTCTGCAAGTGACTCTATCCATTGTGAGAGCAGTGTAGTTTTACCAGAGCCTGCAGGTGCAGAGACCAGGACAAGGGGATAAGACAGTCCCTGCTGAAGAAGTGCAAGAAGACGAGTGCGTGTTTGTATAATCTGCCCCGATACAGGAGAGATAAACTTCGTAAGGAGCGGTTGATACTCATCATAATTATTTGTTAAGTGCTCAGATGTATCTGGTTGTATAGGTGTAAGAAGCATCTCAACCCTCCCTGATTATCTCTTGCCTTGAACTAGTCATGCACGTATGCATCTGCTATGATAGTAAAAGATATTTGCAGCGGAAACACGGAGAGCGTGTGGTGACGCCCTCCATGCTCCTTGCCCAGGTTGTAAACTGCTGTAACAGCTACATACCATGTGATAAGTGTAACTCTGATGAAGCAGAATGTCAGTAGGGATTGGTTGGTGTTGCAGTAAGGGTTACATTAGCTTTTGGGAGCATAACAATGAATCAACGCTCGAAGTATCGAGAGCGCGATTATACATTTGCAAATCATTGTGTCACTGTACGTACCGCTATTGGTATAACTCAAGCGGAACTGGCGAAAACATTAGGGGTTTCAGAGCAAGCGATTTAAAAGTGGGAGGGTGGCCTCAGCATTCCGACAGCTTCCCATCTGAAAGATTTTATTGCACTTGCCATCCAGCAGAGAGCCTTCACACAGGGACTGGAGCTGGAGGAGGCACGTACCCTATGGAAAGCTGCACGGCTCAAAGCCCTCTTTGACGAGCACTGGATACAGGCTTTATTGACCGGACAAGCAATCTCATCACCTGTATTTACCACACCATATTCTCCCCAAAGCCTACAGAGTACAGAGCTATCCAGCCAACAATTTCCACGTATTGATTGGGGTGAGGCGTTTGATGTCACCACTTTCTATGGACGCAAAGTGGAATTAGCACAATTACAGAATTGGGTGCTCAAAGATCGGTGTCGTCTGATCGCGCTCCTGGGCATAGGCGGCATCGGTAAATCAACACTTGCTATTGCATTGATGCATCTGGTCGCCTCGCAGTTTGAAGCGGTGGTTTTTCGTTCGCTTCGTGATGCTCCCATGTGTGAAGATCTCGTTGCTGATCTTCTTCAGGTGATTTCACCCGTTCTCCCCGCCGAACTTCCTCTTTCACTGGAACGTCGCATCTCACTCCTTCTTGAGCAGCTACGAGCACGCCGCTGCCTCATCGTTCTGGACAATCTGGAAACGCTCTTACGGGAAGGCTCTCACGATGACAGTGACGGTGACTACTACCTCGCTGGCTACGCAGGGTATGGACGGCTTCTACAACGGATTGGTGAAAGCGTCCATCAAAGCTGTTTCATCCTCACCAGCCGGGAAAAGCCGATCGAAATGGGACCGATGGAGGGAAAACGTGCTCTGGTACGGTCGCAACACCTTGTTGGATTGGATGATGAGGCTGCATCTCAATTGCTGCAAGAGAAGGATCTAATAGGGGACCCAGAGGCCAGAGGCGAGCTTATTCGTGTCTGCTCAGGCAATCCTCTCGCACTGAAATTGATAGCGGAGACGATTCGAGAGCTTTTTAGCGACGAGATTGCTTTATTTCTCGCGGAGAAGGAGTTACTCACACGGGGTGTGCGTGCATTGTTGATCCAACATTACGAGCGCCTTACTCCGTTGCAACACACCATTTTTACGTGGTTCGCAATCGCCCGTGAGCCTCTTAGTCTGGATGAACTGTCTGCTCTGCTGGCAACACCTGTCCCACGTACGCAGCTACGAGAGTCGGTACACGACTTGCGGCGACGCTCATTGCTCGAATATGGACAGAGTCAGAGCACATTTACCCAACAATCGGTTGTAATGGAATTTATCACCAATACGCTTATTGACAACATCGTTGTAGAGATACAACGCGTTGAATTGGCGTCCCTTTGTCATTATGCACTTTCTATCGCGTTTGCAAAGGACTATGTGCGCATCAGTCAGGAACGACTTCTCATTATTCCTTGTCTTGATCGTTTGCTGACTCTTTACCAACAGCCGTCCCTCCTTGATGCTCATCTCAAACAGGTGCTAGAAGCACTGCGACGCCTTCCAATGGAGCAGCAAGGATATGGCCCGGCAAACATTCTTGCCCTGCAGCGTCACCTGCATGGTCACTTACGTCATCTGGATCTCTCGCGGCTCGCTTTGCGTGGTGCTTATCTGCAAGGAGTGGAGATGCAGCATAGCAGTCTCCAGGGCGCGATGGTGCGCGAAACGGTCTTTACTGAGGCAATGCACCTTGTGACAAGTGTTGCTGTAAGTGGGACTGGCGCAATGTGGGCTGCGGGGAGTAATAGTGGAGAGATACGTCTCTGGCATGAAGATGGACGCCTTCTGCATCTGATACGCTCTGCTCATACTGATCGTGTGAATGCCCTGGCCTTTAGCCTCGATGGACGCTATTTTATCAGTGCCAGTGGAGATGCAACTATAAAGTTCTGGCACATTGAGAGTGGAGCCATGCATCAGGTCTTGCATGGGCATATAGCCAGCGTGACGAGCGTCGCATGTGCTCCCAACGGACGCTATCTTATAAGTGGCAGCGATGATGGAACTATACGCCTGTGGGACACAGGTATGGGAACATGCCTACGTATATTTGAGAATCCTCATGGTGGTGTTGTGCATGTGGCTTGGGGCCCTGACAATTCGCTCGTCGCAAGCGGAGGAGCAGATCGGGTTATTCGACTCTGGGAGACAGAGACATGGACGTGCGTACAAACGTTCTCTGGTCACACTCATTGGATTCAGGGACTCGCCTTCTCACCAGATAGCACACGTCTCGCCAGCGCGAGTCGCGATCAGACCGCCAGAGTGTGGGATGTGATAGATGGCAGCATGAAAGCCGTGTTAGACGGTCATACCAACTTTGTACGTAGCGTAGCGTGGAGTCCTGATCAACAAACGATTGCGAGTTGTAGTAATGATGGGACGATCCGCCTCTGGAATGTAGAAAGTAACAGGCAGCGTAGTTTGCTAAGAGATCACACAAACGTTGTTTGCTCTGTTGCATTTACACCCAATGGAAAGCATCTACTCAGCGGCAGTGAAGATCGTACGCTCCGTTTATGGGAGGTGGAGAGTGGCGTATGTGTACGTGTTGTGCAAGGCTATTCGCTTTCACTGTTTACTCTTGCATGGAGTCCTGACGGTAAGTATCTGGCAAGCGGCAATAGTGAGAAAGCCCTGACACTCTGGGATGTTGCCAATGGAACCGCGAGGCAGCAGTTCTTCGGACATCAAGGTGCTGTCCGAGCGGTAGCCTGGAGTCCTGATGGCACCCGCATAGCCAGTGGGAGCTATGATCACACAATTCGTATCTGGGATACAACCGCAGGGACATGCCTGCACATTTTACAAGGGCATGAGAGTCTTGTTATGAGTCTCTCATGGAGCCCTGATGGACAATGGCTGGCAAGCGGCAGTTGGGATCAGACAGTGCGTCTCTGGAACGCCAACGATGGGAGTTGTCGTTGGATTGGGCGTGATAGCGAACCAGTGAGGACGGTTGCATGGAATCCCGCTGCCACGATTGTGGCAAGCGGCAACAATAGTGGTATGATACAGTTGTGGCAGAAAGAAAATGGGATGCTGCAGAAGAGTGTGCGTTCCCATAATAGGGCAGTATATGGTATAGCCTGGGATCCAGCAGGTACACTACTGGCAAGTGGTGGAGAAGATGGTGTGTTGCGACTCTGGGATATTTCCAACGGAACACAATCCAACGTCTTTGTTAACGATCGCATACCAGTAACAACTGTTACATGGGATCATCAGCGAGATCAGATCATCATCGGTAGTAACGATGGCATATTGCACTGGTGGGATTACCAGAACAATATACAACTCCATACTCAGCAGGGACATCGAGCATGGATTTACGCGAGCAGTGTCAGTCCAGATGGTACTTTTCTTGCAAGTTGTGGATCGGATGGACTTATTCAGCTCTGGAACATGTCTCATGTGACACACCATGCCGCATTGTATTCTGAACGGCCATATGAGGCCCTTGACGTGACAAATGTATCGGGGTTGAGTGAGGCTCAGAAGGCCAGTTTGAAGCTCCTGGGAGCGTTTGAAAATTGACATCTTCGTATTGCTCTGTCAGTCGGCATTGCACACCGATCGGGCCTGTATATTGTGGGTAGGAGACTCACCTTGCATGTGCCCCTACCCACAATATACAGGATCGCCCTTTTGTATTTAATTGCCTGGTCCATCGTCATTGCCACAAGATGGTACGGCAGACGGAAGGAAGAAAACATTGATCGAATAGTCTTTGTGCGTTACTCTACTTTCTACACGGATGGAAAAGCAGACTGTTTGTGTCAATTCTTTCATTTTATATTTCTCCCCGGATGAGAAGGGACCGGGCGCTGAATGTGGACAAAGGTGTTTGTCTCAGTAAAGCCGGCACTCCCTCACGTTATATCAGATGTACAACAAGATAAAGTTAGACGTACTACAAAGAAAAAATGAGAGGTACGAGAGACGAGATAAGTCTGAGAACAGCAGGCTCCCTCCTCTCTCAAGCAAGATGTTCTTCCGGGTGAACATCTTTCTTCCATGTCTTTAAGTGTAGTGTCATCACTCGGAAGTGTCAGGGCCATGGAGTAGGTGTTACTGGTCGGGTCTGGTCGGGTCCATTGTAAGTGCAAAGAAAACAGCAGGAGCAAGAGCGATGACATCCATATCTCAGGACCGTAACCTTGATTATACGTTTGCCAGGCACTTTGTCACCCTACGTACCGTCCTCGGTCTGACGCAATCTACGCTGGCGCAGCAGTTGGGTGTCACTGAACGTGCTATTCAGCGCTGGGAAGGTGGAACCCGTTATCCCAAAGTAGAATATCTCAAGGCATTTCTTGTACTCTGCATCGAGCAACATGCCTTTCCAGCAGGTCGAGAGGTTGAGCAGGCGCGTACTCTCTGGAAGGCCGCACACTTGAAAGTTCTCTTCGATGAGCACTGGATTCTCGGGTTGCTTCACCCGCAGGTTGCACAGTCCCTGATGCAAGAATCCGTGGGCGCACGGATGCCGCAATCCCTCGTGCGGCCAGTTGATTGGGGAGAAGAGGTAAGTGAGGTCTCCTTTTACGGTCGTGAAAGCGAACGAGCGCAACTCACCACCTGGATTCAGGAGGATCGTTGCCGTCTGATTGCATTGCTGGGAATGGGCGGCATCGGCAAATCCGCTTTAGCTGTCACGCTCTTGCACCAACTCTCCCCATTTTTCAGCGTTGCTGCCTTTCGCTCGGTCCGCGATGCCATCCCCTGCGAGGAACTTCTTGCAGATCTGATTCAGACCCTGGCTCCTGAACCACTCAGTGAAATTCCTGGACCTCTCACGCAGCGCATCACCCTCCTGATAGAGATGCTGCAAAAGCGTCGCTGTCTCGTTGTGCTGGACAACGTGGAGACGCTCTTACAAGAAGGCGAACATTCGGGAGGCTACCGCGCGGGCTACGAAGAGTACGGACGCTTATTTGAGCGCATCGCAACGACACAACATCAGAGTTGTCTGGTGCTCACCTCGCGCGAGAAACCTGCAGAACTCAAGCCGTTAGAGGGTAGTCAGACACCTGTACGCTCTCTGCATCTGGCAGGACTGGATGAGGAGGCGAGCGAACAGATTCTGCGGGAAAAGCAACTCCGAGGAGAGACTGAAGCAAAGCAACGCCTCGTTGATGCCTATTCGGGCAATCCGCTTGCCCTTAAGATCGTTGCTGAGACTATTCGTGAGTTGTTTGCTGGCGAGATCGCTTCGTTTCTTGCGGAAGGACACATCATTTTTCAAGGTGTACGTGCATTACTTGCCCAACAATTCGCACGCCTGCCATTTCTTGCGCAATCGGTGTTGTTCTGGCTCGCCATTTTCCGTGAGCCTGTCGAGGTGAGCAGTCTGTTGACCCGGTTCGTTACCCCGGTCCCACGGCTTCAGTTATTGGAAGCGTTAGAGGACTTGCGGCGTCGTTCGCTGGTTGAGCATGGACAGCAGCGTTCACACTTCACGTTACAATCAGTGGTCATGGAGTTTGTCACCGACGAACTGGTACAACAAGTAGCAGGTGAAGTGCAACGGAAAGAGCCTGATGCGCTCCTCTGCTATGCACTTTCACTGGTAAGCACGAAAGAGTATATTCGGCAAACACAGGAGCGTCTTCTGCTTGCGCCTGTTCTTTCCCACCTGGGTGCATCTCAGCCTCGCAGAGGCATTGTTGAGCAACAATTGCTCCGCTCCCTTGACCTGCTTCGCTCCTATGACGTGAATGAGCAGGGTTATGGACCATCGAACGTTGCAATGTTGCTAGGGCATCTCAATGGACATCTCAAAGGTATTAATTTCTCTGGATGTAGTCTTCGTGAGGTCAACCTGCGGGTAGAGATGCAAGATGCACGACTTGCAGGAGCAAATGTGCGAAACAGCGTCTTCACAGAGTTCTTCGAGCCAGGGACGGCAGTCGCTATAAGTAGGAATGGTCAGTATTGGGCCGTAGCTGGTACGATTGGAAATGTGCGAGTGTGGGAGTGGGGGCAGCAGTCGAACCAGATCCTGCATCTGGCCTGGCAAGCTCACAATACTAATATCTATGGGCTGGCCTGGAGTCCCGATGGACGCACCTTAGCTACAGGTGGCTGGGATAACACAGTCAAGCTATGGGAGGTCGAGCATGCCACCTTGCTATGGACAGGCTGGCACGATGGACAAGTCAATGATATCGCTTTTTCTCCTGATGGGCACTTCCTCGCCAGTGGAGGGACCGATGGCCTTGTTCGACTGTGGAACACTGAGAATGGCACACAGGTACAACAGTTTGTCGGTCAGAGCGGCGCGATCAACTCGCTGGCCTGGAGTCCGGATGGGAAGTGGCTCGCCAGTGGGGCTACCGATGGAAGCATCTGGATACGTGAACCGGAGATGCTAGAGCCTGACATCCATGCACAGCAGCTTTTGGGACATACCAATTGGGTACAACGGTTGGCCTTCTCCCCTGATAGCGCACAACTTGCGAGTGCGAGTTCTGATGGTACGCTTAAGCTATGGAAGATGGGAAACGGTAACTGTCTCCAGACATTCATGGGGCATGCAGACCGGGTGATGTGCGTTGCCTGGAGTCCGGATGGACGCACCTTAGCTAGTGGAGGTTGGAATAGCACAATCTTCCTATGGGATATCATACAGGGCAGAGCGCGAGCGAGCTTGAAGGCTGAAGATAACATCATGATTACTTCTGTTGCCTTTACCCCCGATAGCCGAACTCTGCTCAGTAGCAGTAAGACAATGAGAATATGGGATGTGGAACATGGTCAGTGTCTTCGCACTATTGATACGTATCTGGTTGTCTTTCTCGATATCGACTGGAGTCCGGATGGGCAGTTCCTGGCTGCTAGTAGCTCAGGAGGACAAATAATGCTCTGGAAGATCGCTCCGTTTCCATCCAGGAGCACGTTACGTGGACATAGTGAGAGTGTGCAAGGAGTAGCCTGGAGTCCTGACGGGCAGTTCCTGGCTAGTGCCGGAAATGATGGGCGTATCGGGTTGTGGAATTCGACTACGGGTGCCTGTATCGAAATGCTGCGAGACTCGGACCCGGTCGATACCCTCTTCCTGTCAGTGGCCTGGAGTCCGGATGGACGGCTGTTGGCGAGTGGAAGTTTTCGGCGCGGAGTGCAGGTGTGGGACATAGCGGCACACACGCGCCGCTGGGTGGGACAGACGCCACAGCCGACTCGTCTTCATCATGTAGCCTGGAGTCCGGATGGAAGGTGGCTGGTTGGTGCTGGGTGGGATGGTACAGTTTATTTGTGGGATGCTGATGATGGGAGGTTGCTACGACAGATGGTGAGTCACAACTGGGGTGTCAGGAGCGTGATTTGGAGTCCAGATGGGCAATGGCTGGCTTCGGTTGGTGCTGGCAAAGAAAATGGAGAAATTATGGTGTGGGAGGCACGAAGTGGGGAACGGGTGCAAACCCTGATAGGGCACACCTGGGCGACCTTTGCAGTGGCCTGGAGCCTTGACGGGAAGAAGCTTATCAGTGGGGGAGGCGATGGCATGTTGTACTGGTGGGAGATTACTGGCGGACAGCGTATCCTGACACAAAAGGCACATCAAGGAATGGTATACGCACTCAAGGTGAGTCCCGACGGTCGTACACTGGCGAGTTGCGGAGATGACAGTGCTATTCATCTTTGGGATATTGAAAGTGGCAAGCATCTGCAGACGCTGCCACTAGAGCGACTCTATGAGCGGCTCGACATCTCTGGCATCCAGGGGATCACAGAGGCACAGAAAAAGACGTTACGTGCATTGGGCGCAATCGAAGACTAGAGGTTACATCTTGCCCAACTTGCTTTCCGACATTTGCCTCTTTGCTGTGGTCTCCTCCTACTCCTGCGCTTGCAGATCATATTTCAATATCGTATACAGACGCTTTCGAGCACGATGAAAGCCCGTTTTGGCTGTTGAGAGCGGGATATCGAGCTGGCGTGCGATCTCAGTAAAGGTCATTTGTCCCTTATAGCGTAAGATAACAATCTCACGATGACATGGGGGTAATTGTTCAATGGCCCGATCAATGGTACATTGTAAGTCATGATGTTCTGCAATCGCTTCTGGCTGCAGATCTGGCTCGATGAGCAAAACGGTTGGTACTGTCCCCTTCTCATCTATTTCCTGTTCCAATGCCGAGAAAGATATCGTTCGCCGACGCCGTGTTTTGCGTCGTACATCGCGACAACGGTTCCAGGCGACCCGAAACAGCCAGGGTTTAATAGACCTGTTCGTATCTAGCATTGGCAAATACAGATAGAGCTGGAGCCACACATGTTGCAATACATCCTCTGCTTCCTCCTCTTCGAGAGGTAGCAAGCAGGAACGAATAAATTGTAATAACTGGCGATGGTACTCTTGTGTGAGTTGGGTGAATGCGTACTGATCTTCTGCAAAGCTTTGCGCAATAGAGATAGTATCTGAGATAGCAGAATTGAGTATCAACGTGCTCATTTGCATAGAGAAAAATCTCCTTCAGGGGACGGTAGTCCCCTTAATCATTGCCTGGTCTAAGATATTATTGAATGGTGTAGGATATTTGCTGCCAGTTTTGTCCACCATCCACTGTTTGCAATAGTTGATTAGTGGTTATGCCCCAACCGTTTTGGGAACTGGTAAAGCTCAATGCATTCAATTGATATGCCGCGTTGGATAGCAAGGACCAGTGATTTCCACCATCGCCTGTGCTGTAGAGCTTCCCATTGCTTGTATCCGTTGCCCAGGCATGAGAGGAATCAACCACATACGTATTTGCCCCCTGAATATGTGCTACGCTGGTCTGGAACCAGTTCAGTCCACCATCATTTGAGCGATAGAGAACCAACAAGTTGTCATTCTGGACCGTGACGTTTACTGGTAAGATCACAACGTTTCCGAAGAAGACGGGTGGCCGCGAGATGTTCAATGGGTTCACATACCCACCCAACAGATGTGGTAACGATTTTGTTTGCCAGGTTTGACCACCATTCTGTGTGAGGGCAAGAGAAGGAACAGCATTGTCTCCACCAGCACCAAGATTGCCTGCCGCAATGCCAATCTGTGTATCTCGAAACGAGATGCCTGTGACATATCCTAAGTTCAGCCCATGGGTACTCTTGTTGGAGGCAAGCTGAGTCCAGGTCTGCCCACCATCATGAGAAGACCAGATATCAGATCTGGCACTTCCAGCCCCAGGGGTGCTAGAAAGCTCAAGCCATCCTTGTTTCGTGTTGATAAAGTGTGGAACATCGACCTGAGAAACCACGGGATCATTGATGCTACTCTGTTGCCAGCTTAAGCCTCCATCGATTGTGCGAAGCATAGTAATGCCAGAGCCTTCTTGTTGGTTTGCAGGTCTAAATGCAATCCAGGCATATTGTGTGTTCATAAACTGACCCTTCGCTGATTGGTTGATGTCTGTATTTGCAGGAGTCACATCTTTCCAATGGCTACCACCATCCGTCGTCTTCAGAATGGAGCTTGTGGTCAGCGCCCAACCGTCCTTGTTATTGAGCATACGAATGGCCTTAAGTGGCAACGCGGGCTTTGAAGGGACTGGAGTTGCTGATGGTGTGCTAGTACTGGCTTGTGGTGAATTCGTTGGCACTACTGTTACTGTTGCCCGAGATGGTAATGTGGAACCAGTATTGCTACATGCGACCAACAGAAGTGCCAGAGTGGGAAAGAGCAACAGGGGGATCCATGCGACGTGCCTGGTTTTTTTTCGCATATGTATTTCTCCTATTCATTTTCTTTGAAAGGACCATCAAACCAGTGTCTGCAGAGCAGAGAAGCCTGCAGACACTGGCACAGATTCATTTCTGAAGGTGTTGCGTGATGAACGTGAGCGCGATCGCAGCCACTTCACGCCATCCGTGGTCAATGATCAGAGAATGTCCGCGACCGGAAATTTCACGGATCTCCGTGGTGGCGGGATTGTCTTGCTGTCGCTTATAGGCTGCATGAACGACCGCGACCGGGACGGTATTGTCTTTCTCGCCTGAGATGAGCAGGAGAGGTCCACGAGCAGGATTCTTTGTATCGACCCGGTCTTCCGTCCGGGGATTAAAGTTGGCTGCGGCAGCCTGGAAGAGAGGGGTGCCAGAACCAGGAACGGCAAACCTTGCGTATAATTCGTGGGCTTCATTTTCATCTACTGCATTGGCAAAGGCGAATTGGAATTGCTCGAAGGTCAATGGAATGGCCCGACCGTAGTTGGCAGGATTACTCAAAACGGGCGATGCGGACTTAAGTGCGGAAAGAGGCAATGGCAGTACACCGCGAAATGCCGCTGGATCGATGGCGACCGTCACAGCAGATACGCCCTCTCCAGCCAACTGCTGCGCGATGAGGCCACCGAAGGAATGACCAATGATGGCTGGTTTCGTGTTGAGCTGATGGATGGTATCAACATAGTGTTGTGTCACCTGCTTAATCCGCTTGTGCGCAAAGACCTCTGGATCGGAATTTCCCTCTTCAACGGTATCTGGATCGTCGGGCCAGCCGGGTGCGAGGGTAATGTAGCCCTGCTCTTCAAAGAGCGTGCGCCAACGGTCCCAGCTTGACGAGAGGAGCCAGAGGCCATGCACGAACACGATAGGCTGTAATCCAGAGGCGTTGGCCCGATCAATCTCTTGCTGTTCATGGGTTGTGAGCATTGTCATTTCGTACTCCTTATTATTTTTTGTTTCTACCTGATAGAACCGCTGCCTGGATCAGCTCGAACACCCGGAAAGGATGGGAGACAATCGATGCATGGCTTGAGGGGACTGAGATGGTCTTCGCTTTCATGCGCCTGGCGAACATCTGCTGGGTGGCTGGAGGAATCATGAGATCATTTTCCGAGATCAGATACCATGATGGCAAAGTCTTCCATGCCACTGCAGTCGTGGGAGTAGCAAAGTGAGCGGCGTTGGGTGGTTTTTGCACTGTAGCCATGATGCCCACCTCAACGGGATCGACATCCTGCGCGAACGACTCCTGGAACTTCTGCTGCTTCAGAAACAAAAAGGTGCCGTTTGGATACGTCACCGGATACAAATTCGCCGTCCCCGATCCTGCTGGAAATTGACCCAGTGTCTCCCCTTGATCGGGCGCGAAGGCCGAAGCATAGACTAGACCAATAACATTGGCTTGACCAACCCCTGCATTGGTAATCACGGCTCCCCCGTAGGAGTGCCCAACGAGTACGGTGGGACCTTGCAACTGTCCAAGTACCCCAAGCGTCGCATTTACGTCATCCTGCAGACTCGTCGTGAGCGGAAGTTGCGGGGCAAACACCGTATGGCCTGCGGCTTGTAGTAACGGGATGACTCTGCTATAACTGGAGCCATCGGCCCAAAATCCATGGACCAGTACGATATTGACCCCCGAAGTGCTTCCCGTAGGTGTGAACTGAGAGATACTTGTTGTACTTTTATGAGTTGCTGCCAGTGCTGCTACGGGAGAAAGCGCCTGCGCACCAGAGAAGAGAGCCGTGCCGGCAGCTCCCAGGCCCAGGTATCTGAGAAATCGTCGTCGATTTGAGCCAGGGAGAGTTTCTGACTCTACATCGTTGTTCGTAGTAAAACGGTCCTGTAATCGCATTGTAATGCCCTTTCTTTCTACAAAACACTTCATATGAGCGTGTCGGAAAATAGATCCTGAATAGTCTATCTTCTACTTTTCAACAAGAGTCAGTGTACTGTCAGACGAAAGGGCTGTCATGGGCCAAAGGAAACATTATGGCACCTGTAACATAATGTTTCTTTCGCACCATGACATTGTTCAGCATCACATCTATACTCACTTTTGTCTATGCGATTGTGTTTGCGTTGAATAGCTTATTGCGAGGATAGGATGCCTACTATTTCATTTTTCGGTTTGCTGTTTGTTACCGTGGTTGCTTTTGTTGCTCCACTGCTGTCCGGTATTAGCATAGTGCGGCGTTTACCATCTGTTGTGCTTGAAATCGTGGCCGGGATTCTCATTGGTCCATCTGTACTCGGTTGGGTCAGGATTGATCTCCCTATTCAGATTCTTTCTCTGCTCGGTCTCGCTTTCCTGCTCTTTCTAGCAGGTCTGGAAGTAGAACTGGAGCGTTTGAAGGGAAGGTTGCTTGTGTTCGTGAGCGCGGCCTTTCTCCTTTCCCTGGGACTCGCGCTACTGATTGGTTCCGCGCTTTTCCTCGCAGGTCAGGTACTCTCGCCGCTCTTCATTGCTATTGTGCTCGTTGCGACAGCACTGGGTGTAGTTGTTCCTTTGCTTAAGGACGCTGGTGAGAGTGACTCAGATTTTGGACAACTCATCATAGCCGGTGCCACCTTTGCTGAGTTTGGTTCGATTATCCTGCTCTCACTCTTTTTCTCGCGTGAAGCAACGAGTACGATTACAAAACTTGTGCTACTCGCCAGTTTCGTCCTTTTAGCTGCGGCTTTTGTCTTTGTTGTATTGCGACTGGAACGTGTGGTGCAGTTCGCGACAATCTTACAGAAGCTGCAAGATACAACCGCACAGATACGAGTGCGTGGTGCTTTTATGCTGTTAGTAGCATTTGTCACTCTGGCTGGAGCACTGGGACTTGAAACAATTCTGGGGGCCTTTCTGGCAGGTGTTATTCTCAGGCTCGTTGACCACGATCGCATGATGACGCATCCTCAGTTTCGCCAGAAGCTCGAAGCCGTTGGCTATGGAGTGTTTATTCCAGTCTTTTTTGTAACAAGTGGGCTAAATTTTAATCTTGCTGCACTCCTCGCCAGCCCCTCAACTATTCTGCGCGTTCCCATCTTTTTGCTCGCTTTGCTCCTCATTCGTGGCCTCCCGGCACTGGTGTATCGCCCCTTTGTAGGTACACGTCGTTCGATTGTAGCGGGCCTCTTCCAGGCTACCTCGCTTTCATTTATTGTTGCAGCATCACAAATCGGATTGGACCTGCACCTGATCACGAAGGCGACAGGCGCTGCCCTTATTGCAGCCGGGCTTCTATCGGTGCTGATCTTCCCCATCATCGCCCTGACGCTCTTGCGACCAGGTAGAGGAAACGATGCTATAGGGGGAATTGTACCTCAATAGGTACAGAGGTGTTGAGATGCAGGTGGAGCGATAATTCGCCCAGGTGCCCAAATGAATTCGGACACCTGGGCGAACTGCTTCCACGATGGGACTTCTTTTGAGAAGAGAATGATCCTGCTCAGGCGGTTAGATGAGGAGGACCAACATATGGAAATGTTGCCAGCAGATCCTGGTGGGGCCCCACTTTATCCATTGTCACAGCTCCATTGGTTAAGACCGCCAGTTGGATATCAATAATATCATCTGTCAGCATTCTTCCATTGCGATATCCAGCGGGGCTGGAGTAGTCATAGTCCAGGATGTCAGGAAGCAGGCTGAGAGCCGTTTGTTGAGCATCCTCGGGGTTCCGTCCAGAGGAGATAAAGAGATCAGTAAACTTTCCTAGAAACAGTTCTCGATCACGTGTTGGCTCAATGCGGTTAAAGGTGTCTTTGTCTCCATCTTTTGTAAATGCGACGTTGACAAAGGGACGACCCATGCGGTCAATCTGAAAGAAGGGGTTTGCATCTTTAGGGATGAGAACGCGACCCCATATCCCAACTCTGGAGTTGCTTCCCAGTGCACTATTGGGAAGTTCTAGGACCATACTAAAGACATTTTTATCCAGAAAAGTATCTGCGCCGGTAAATTGCATCCCGCTTTTGAAGCCTTCCAGATCAAAGAAGAAGGGATCGCTACGTATCCCGACAAAGAAGCGATACTCACCATTCTCGGCAATAGTGATCTCATTTCCAAAGGCTACAGGCACGTTCTGAAAGAGGATGTCACCCTCGTTTCCACGGCCTCTAGCCAGTTCACCATTGACACGCCGAACCGTTGCGGTTTGCATGCCATGTTCTTTGGAAGAGAACGTAAAACGATAGGCAATCTCTGCAACTGCATCTCCGTTTGTATCTACTTTCAACTCGTAGACAGCTTCTGATGCGAATGAATCAGCATATGTTGGTGCAACAGGGTTGACGTTAAATACCAGAGTCGATTTGTTAACATCTCCCGGCTTTTGAAACGCGTAGATATCACAGATATCGACACGAGCATCCATATTTGGTGGTTTTAAACCGGGGGCATCAAGATGGTCTGACATGAAGATCTCCTTTTTCTAGAACGAATGGGCTAAGCAAGCGATGCGCGAACAAATGCTCTCTTTTCCCTATTGTGATGGTGATATTTCATCAGGAGAAACACGATTAACTGCAATTTCTCTTTTACAATCAGGAACGCATTGCCTGACTTGCTTCTAGTGTAGAATGATGCAATCTAAATGTCATGATCCGAAAGGCTGATTGTGGAGAAGGAAGAAACATGCAGCGAAAGGTGTATACTGGCGTTCTTTAAGCGGATTATGCTGATCTTTAGAAAATGCAACAATACCCCCTTTGGCCCATGACAAATACTCCTTCTCAACGCTACACTGACTCTTGTTGATATGCGCAAGACAAACGAACCGGAGCCTATTCTTTGGCACATTCACGGATAAAGCCCGAAAAGGTCAAGTACAAATGCACCAGGACGGGATGGAATAAACGTAAGCAGCTCGCAACGAAAGGAGTAAGAAGTAGCATGAAAGCAATTCATATGCAGGGTCGTGGTGGTTCTGATCAACTGGTATATGAGGATGCACCGAAACCATGGCCAGGTCCCGGGGAAGTGCTGGTACGTGTCTATGCAACAGGTGTTATCAGGACAGAATTGACATGGGACGAGACCTATAGGACCAGAAAAGGAAATGTACGTGCTTTGCCGATTCCAGGACACGACCTCTCAGGCGTAGTGGAGGAAGTTGGATCTGGCGTCGTCACTCATAAGAGGGGTGACGAGGTCTATGCTCTCACAGCCTTTGATCGTGACGGTGCCGAGGCCGAATATACCATTGCCTTACCTGCTGAGTTGGCCCCTAAGCCACGCTCCCTCGATCATGTTCAGGCTGCTGCCGTCCCACTGGCCTCTCTGACAGCCTGGCAGGCACTCTTTGATCACGCTGGCCTTTCGGTGGGACAAACTCTCTTGATCCATGGAGCTGCAGGGGGTGTTGGTGTCTTCGCTGTCCAACTTGCTCACTGGGCGGGTGCGCATGTCATCGCGACTGCCTCCGCACACAACCGCGACTTCCTCTACAAACTGGGAGCCGATGAAGTTATCGACTATACCACCACGCGCTTTGAGAAAGTGATGCATAATGTGGATGTCGTCTTCGATACAGTTGGCGGAGATACAATGGAGCGTTCCTGGCAGGTGGTGAAACCAGGAGGAATCCTTGTCTCCGTTGTCAGTCCACGACCTTCTTTTGAAGAGGCAAAGCAATATGGTGTGCGTTCTGCCTGGTTCGTTGTCGAACCCAATCGTGAGCAACTGATACAGCTTGGCACATTGATTGATATGGGAAAGATGCAACCCATCATCGACACAGTGCTGCCCCTTTCTCAGGCACGTCAGGCATACGAACAAGGAGCAGGTGGACATACGCGTGGCAAGATCGTCCTGCGTGTGGTGGATAAATAATCTTTTCAACGCAGCCCTTGAACGAAATCAAGATGACGGCGTAAGTGTGCCAAATGAGTTATCCTCTTGCGAAACCCACCCGAGGCATTACACTACTTGAGTAATCTCAACTACTTGTGATATGGAACCGAAATCGTGTGAGGGGTCGGTTCCGTAATACGATTTTAAAAGGATATATAACGTGCAAAAATAGAACATTGGGCAAATCTGCTCAATGTTCTATGCGAATTATATCATTTTATATGCTCTCCGTGCACATTTAGCTTGACCGGAACCGACGGGCAACGAGCCACAGGTCGTACCTTACGTTAATCCCTCTTGAAAAGCTTTTTCCTAGTAGAAATGACATCCTCGTTTATAAACATCCCACAATTTACATCGCAGATCAATCCGATTTTCCTTCTCTTCCGCAACGTCGCCCAGGTCCAGACAACCCACAATGGAAGATTTCGTTCAGCGAATGGCCTGCTGTGCTTCGTCGTGTTGAGCAAAATGGGGAGCATTTACGACAAGTTGCGCGAGATTATGGGATATCTTATGAGGCGGTAAGGTGGGTCCTCAAAGCCGCGAGAAAACATCAGATGTCTGTCGAACAAGAAGGGGATTAGGACTGTTTGCAGAATTAGAAGTGTGTCGTGTTTAGCCTTTCTATACTAATGCATGCTTAACTGTTCTTATCCTGAAGGACCTTATTTATCTAGATCATGGCCAGAAGTAACAGAGATCATTTTCAAGGTGAGAGTCTCCACAGAAACGAGTGAACCATCTTCTTAGATTGCATCTACTTGTCACCTCTTTGCATCTTATCCTCTGTCGCGCAAATTTGTAGTGTCGATCAGGTGAATACTATCCTGTTTTTTCGTTATTCTTTCTATATAGCGGGTTACACACAAGTTGGCTTAATTCATTCTCCTGTTGTATGACCGTTAGCGCTGTTTAGGGAGCAAGTTGCGCTCAAGAGCGACCGCGACCGCCGAAGCCCGCGAGTCGACGCCCAGTTTTGCGAAGATGGTATTGAGATGGGAGCCAACGGTGCGCTCGCTTATGCCCAGGTGAATTGCAATTTCTTTGCTGCGTTCTCCGCGAGCCACTCGGAGCAGAACTTCTTGTTCGCGTTCGGTCAACTCCAGGGTAGTATGGAAAGAATTTGCCGAGAGGAGGGATGGAGAATCGTGTGAGGTGACGACACGAGCCGTGTGAGAGAGGATGCGTGCTATGATATCGGGCTGCATCAGCGCTTCGCCGCGAGCGGCTGAACGCAGCGTATTTAAGAGGGCTTCGATGGTGCAATCCTTTAGTAAATATCCCCTGGCACCTGCCTGCAGGCCGCGAATAATCAGATCGTCTTCATTATATGTCGTAAGGATCACGGTCGCTATTTGCGGCCATTGAGTGTGAATGTGAGTGATAGCCTCTAAGCCATCCATACCGGGCATACGCAGGTCTACCAGAACGACGTCAGGCTGAAATTGCCCGGTGAGTTCGACCGTCTCAACTCCATTCGTTGCTTCGCCAACAATTTCGAAGTCTTCACTCGTTGCTAGCATCAGGCGCAGGCCTGTGCGAACGACGAGGTGGTCATCGGCAATAATGACACGGATAGCTATATTCATGTAGAATGTTCTCCGTTGTTTAGCGCGATAGAGAATTGGATAACCGTTCCATGCCCAGGTGTGCTCTCTATGAGCAGCGTACCGCCTGCGAGGCAGGCGCGTTCCTGCAGGCCTGTTAACCCATAATGGCCATGTTGTTTGCTGAGACGGGACATGTCAAAGCCTATGCCATTATCACGTATCTCAATCGTGAGTTTTGTGGTCTGGTAAAGCAGGCGTATCCATACCAGGGATGCCTGAGCGTGCTTCGAGATGTTCGTTAAACCCTCACGGAGTATACGGAATACAGATTCGGAAAGGGGGGTCGGGACAGATGAAAGCGCTGTCAGTTCAGTATGACAAACGATGCCAGTTGTTGTATAAAAGCGATGAATTTCCTGCTGTACCATCTCAGATAATTCCGTGTGGGAGGAAATTGTGCGGATGTCGTTAATTGCTCTACGTGCATCGGACAGCGTTGCGCGTGCATTGGTCATGGTCATCTCTACAATATTACTGGCAAGAGTAAACTGTTGCCGATTGAGTTGTGTGTTCGCGGCTTCCAGTTGCATGATGAGGCCGGCAACTCCCTGGGCCAGTGTATCATGCAATTCACGAGCGATGCGCTGACGTTCGGTGAGTAGGGTAAGTTCTTCAATGCGAGCTGTCGAAGCTTGAAGTTGGACATGGGCATCTTCCAACTTTTTGTGCGTGAGGGCAAGTTCTGTGTGAGCCTCCTTCAATTGTGCATAGGTATGAATCTGGTGGATATACAAAACGAGATATCCTACCACAAACAGAATTGGGGCCACGTAATCGAACGTTGGAGTCAGGAAAAATGCTTGCCAGTAATCCTGTTGTTTCTCTGCGGTTATGCTGAGGATACTACCGAGCAGGAAGAGCGCAAGGGCTCCGGTCGCGACCATGATGGTAAAGCGGGCGTATTGAAGAGAGCTAAGAGCCTCCAAGGTAACGATAAGATAGAGGCTGAGCAAGATATTGCCCTGTGGGACAATTATGCCAATGGTAAAGATCAGCCCTCCCTGGAGAAGAAAGCTACCCCAGCGCAGGCGTTGGGGAAGTTTCTCTGACAGGTTTATCCAAAGAAGCAACCCGTAGAAGACAATGAGCAAGGTGCAGAGGGTAAGTGGTGGAAAGGTGCCCGTGAAGCTGGAGTGAGCACAGCCAGTATCCTGAATGATAGAGCCTTTCGTAACAGATGGGAGCGAGACGGGCGCATCACACTGCTTATAACGGCCAAACAGAAATTGAGCAATCCACAGATACGTCAGGCCCAGCCAGCAGAAAAGAAACCAGCGGAGCGAGCGCAGGGGAGGTGATGAACGAATGTTAGAAAGAAGCGCTTTCATAAAATTCCTTGTTTTCTTTCTCGAAGAGTACATTTGTTGCTACTAAACAGTGTTCGAGCGGCAGTCTTCCCTTGCTGTGAGTATACCATTATTTTCTGATAGCGTATATGTCTATTTAGCCTAGGTAATTCCAGCATCGCGGAATCACTTAGAGAGAATAGCGGATAGACGCTCTGCACAACTTTCGCTATAATCAGTTATAAGCAAGAGAAATAAGATTTTGCTATTTCAGGAGATTTTTGTGATGCAACATTCATTATCGTCGCGTAAAACAGAAGCAAGTGCGAGCAATAGAATAATTATCGAAGCGATTGCGCTTCAAAAGATGTATGATATGGGAAAGCTAGAAGTACATGCACTCAAAGGGGTAGATTTGAGCATTGTACATGGCGAGGTTGTGGCTATTATGGGTCCCAGTGGCTGTGGCAAGACAACGCTGCTCAATTGCTTAAGTGGCCTGGACAGCGTAACATCTGGGACGGTGAAGATTGCTGGTCAGGATATCCGAGCGCTCTCCGATCGGGAAATCACCTCTTTTCGTGCTCGCGAGATGGGCTTTATCTTTCAATCCTATAATTTATTGCCCGTACTCACAGGGTTGGAGAATGTGGAATTGCCATTGCTGGTAACCGGAGTACGTCCGAAGGAAGCGCGTGCCCGTGCGCTGGCCAGTATTAACCTGGTAGGACTCACTAACTGGGCCAGGCATCGTCCTGCTGAAATGAGCGGAGGGCAGCGCCAACGTTTTGCCATTGCTCGTGCACTGGCTATGCAACCATCAATTGTATGGGCAGATGAACCAACAGGCGCACTCGATAGTCATACAAGTCAGGAGATTATAGAACTGATGCTCACCCTCAACCAGAAATACCGGCTCACTTTTGTCTGGGTTACCCACGCCATCGAGGTTGCTCAGCAGGCTCACCGTTTGATCACCATGCGCGATGGCCTGATCGAAACTGATCAACGGCTTCGACCGATGGAGCAATTGCCTTCTTAGATGCCTCATCTCCATCATTCACAAATCCTTCTCTACGAAAAAAAGATCGATAGGATCAGTCAAAAGCGAAAATAGCATATTCTAACGAAAGGAAAAACTATGTCTTACAATAAATTTCAGGCTTCAGAACAGCAAGAAGAGCAAAATATTCTCAACCAGAGACCAGAGCGTTCATCAAAAGGACGTGGTATTCCTGTCTGGTTGCCTGTAGCAGGTGGAATTATCGTGGTGGGCGCTCTTATTCTGGTTGCGGTGCTGTTTTTCTTGCATCCAGAGACTGGGGGCACAAAACTCTAATCCTTCTGGTACAACAACGAACGGCACGACTACGACAAATGGAACAGCGGCAAAAGGCCAATCATCTATTATTGGAGAGGGAGACCCTCAGATGTATTGGGATACCATCAAGGCTCAGGTAGCTCAGAGATTACATTTGAGCGTGTCCAGCCTCACGGATACGTTGAAACCCCAGGTTTCTATAGGGAGCAAGGGAGGAGCGGCTCCTATTGGAGTAACGATTGCACAAGTCGCCACCCAGCAAGGAGTTTCACTCAGTGAGTTGCACACTCTTGAGGTGAATGCTATCCAGCAAGCAACGGGTGCTCTGGTGAGTCAAAATTCACTATCGCAGCAGACTGCCGACCGGAGAATGCAGACAGTGCATAGCTGGGGTCAGGATACATTAGATGGGTATACGATGTATGCATTTCAGAACCATTGATGATCTGATCATGTTGAGAGAAGCATAGAAAAAACTGGAATGGTTTTATTCCAGCATAAAGAAGGCACAAACGGTCATGCAGAATACGCTTTTGGGATTATCCCCGACGATGCTGGCCCTGGTGATGGTAGCTCTGACGGGGGGAGGACTGCTTATAGTTGTGGGTATGGCGGTGAGCAATCCACTGTTAGTAAGGATGGGGTTACGCAATACAGTGCGTCGCCCCACACAAACGGTGATTATGGTTGCGGGCCTGACCCTTTCAGCAGTCTTTATTACCGCATCTTTTGGATTGCAGGATAGTTTTGCAGCCTCGGCTGTTACGAGTCGGTTGGCTCAGGTTGGGTGGGTGGATGAGGCAGTTAGCGGCACTTTTACGCAGAGCCAGGTGAGACGCGCTTTAGCGCGTCTGCGCCACGTATCGGAAGTGCAGGCCGCAACTGGAATTTCTATGCAGCAGCAGGCTATTGTCAGAAGTAATGTGACTTCTAGTAGTCTCACGGAGTATGGAGTACCATCCGATTTTGATCAGGTCTATGGTCCGGTCATTGATAGCAGCGGCCACCAGATCCATTTCTCGGGTATGCAGGCAGATGAAGTCATTCTCAGTCATACTGGTGGTTTGCTGTTGGAGCTTCAGGCAGGTGATACGCTCCAGATCAAAAACGGTTCGAATTTTGTCACTAGAAGAGTGTACGCTGTTCTCAGCAATGATCTGGTGGTAACAACCGGTGAGCTGTCAGGAAATCTCTCCTTTGCCGAGATCATTATGCCGCTGAGTTCCTTGCAGCAGCTCTATGCGCAAGAATTCCATCATCCGTTGTTGCCAAATATCATTTGTGTCAAGAATGTGGGATCAGGTGGCCTGGATGATGCCGGGGCGGGGGGAAGTCGAAGTCAGGCTGTTCTGCACATATTACAGCAAATTTTTGGTGTGACGCCTATTGATCCGAGTATTTCTCACTCGACGCACTTCCCGACAGATTTTGACACGGTTTTGATCCATCCATTGAAGCCAACCGTGGTCGAAGATACAGGGGGACCACCGATCATTAGCAACAAAGGTGAGTTGATTGGATCACCGGCAGCCCGGCAGTTCTTCTTGCTCCTTCCGGTTTTCACGTGTTTATTAGTTGGAGCCGGGATGCTCTTATTGGTATTGCTTGTCCTGTTGCTGGCGGCGGAGCGGCGAGCAGAACTGGGGATGAGCCGGGCGATTGGCTTGCAACGGCGCGATCTGGTGCTGTCTTTGTTGATTGAAGCAAGTGGATATGGCGTGATCGCAGCACTTCTGGGAGTGCCGCTGGGAGTCGGGGCGATTGCCCTGGAGTTGGTGGCGCTTTCTCATCTGCCGACTGTTGGGCTACAATTGGGTGGTGTCCAGTCGGAACAGGTTGCGTTAACCCTCTCGCTTACCTGGCAAAGTGGACTGTTAGCTCTGTCTCTTACTGTGCTCACAACGACTCTGGTGGTGCTGGTGTCTGGGATGTGGATTAGCCGTATGAATATTGTTGCTGCCATTCGCGATTTAAATGAAGCCTCTCCGGCGTGTACGTCTCTGGTCTCTTTTCTGCGTGAATTCTGGATGCCACCGCGTGACGCGGTTGGTCAGATTGTGCCCGAAACATCGGAGCGTCGTGCGACACGCAAGATAGAAGCTCTCGGCCAGTTCATCTGGGGATTATGCTTGCGTGGTCCTTTGCTTCTATTCGCTGGGGTCGGGCTGTTGCTGGTTTTCCGGGTATCTGCCCAGAACTGGATGCAGATGGCGGGTGTACTCTTGCTCATTGCTGGTGGAGGCTTGCTTTTGAACTGGCTCTTGCCCTTCGCGAAAGTACCATCAGCGCTTGTCAGGCGTCTGAGTTCGAGTGCTATCGGGCTTGGCTGGCTGATATCCGGTATCCAGATGGGGATGGCTGGTTTTACGGCTGCTTTTGCGCCCAATGCATCTGCAAGTGGTGGAGGATACATCAGTCCGTCTCTGCTTGAAAATGTTTTGAGCACGTTCTCACCACTGTTGGGGATGGTACTTCTGGTAATGAGCAATGTCGATCTTCTGGTGGATCTGCTGACATTGTGCATGCGGCATTTGCGTAGCCTGGCACCGATCAGTCGGATTAGCCTGGTCTTTCCACTTATGTATCGTACGCGTATGCTGGTGACCGTCTCGCTTTTAAGTTTGATAACGTTTCTGGTCATGCTTGTGGTAACGAATAACTTAAGCATTGTGCAGCAATCGCAGGTAGAGATAACGACAGGCAATTTTCAACTTGCGCTGGATATTGATCCGCAGAGCAATCCTGTTCTGGAGCAGCAGGTGCTTGCGACGCCGAGGACGATGTCGCAGGATGTCGCAGGTGTTGTCCAGTTGATCTCGCTGTATAATTTTCAGCAGAGTCGCTTCACACCGATCCAGCTCCATCTGCCCGGCAATCCGCGTTATCCGGGGCCTGGTCCAACGATCGTGAGCGATTCCTTTTTATCGCTCACTACGATGCCTATGTTTGCGCGTGCACAGGGCTTTGCAACAGATCAGGCGGTGTGGGATGCCGTACGAGATCATCCAGGCTATGCGGTGGTCCAATATCAAGGCGGAATTGGGTTGTCGACGCATGACGGATTCGCGCCCTTTACTGCGGACATTTTCACAGGAACCAGTGCGCATTCAATAGCCCATCGCGTCACTGTGATCGGGGTGGTGCCAAATAATACCAACTGGACGACTCTTTTTCTCTCCAATCGTACAGCGACGGCAATAGGACTGCCTCACACTGGCTACCCGTTAACGTACTGTTTTCGTTTGCAGTCAGGGGCGAGTATAGCGCAGGCGCGTCACGACATAGGGGATGCGTTGCAAATAGGGGAACACAATCTCTCTCTGAATGTTCTGGGCACAGCCGACCAGAATGCGTATACGCAGACTCTTACCTACTTTCTGGCGAGCTATCTGGTGTTGGGATTAGTCTTTGGAGCCTTCTCGATTGGAGTAATCACCAGTCGTGCGGTGGTGGAGCGGCGTCAACAGATCGGAGTGCTGCGGGCGATTGGCTTCTCGCGCGGTCTGGTGCGTAGCGCATTTCTCCTCGAATTAAGTTTTGTGATCACTGTAAGTCTGGTTATGGGCACTGTTCTGGCCTGGTGGTTGGTATCGCAGGTAATCGTCCAGTTCTCGCGTGCCCTTCCATTACCGGTGGGAGCAATTCTTGTGCTCCTGCTGGGCAGCTACCTGGTTGTTTTGATCTGTACGGTAGTGCCAACACGTCATGCTTCTCGTATCTCTCCTGCAGAAGCTCTACGCTATGAGTGAGTAGTACGCAGATGCGCCTGGGGGAGAAAGATAAGCACCTCTCTGTATGCCATTTATTATTCCTACATCAGTGTGGAGATTGGTAAAAAAGTATTTTGCCTGTCATATCCGCGTTTTTTGTCGGGTGCCATCGCGAATTCTGGGTAGAGGTACCCATTGAGAGATATTTGAGCGTAATTTTGCTTCAACGGAACCGACGGGAGTCTGGTTCTTTGCAAGACACGCTTCTCCGTATAATGTGTCACTACAGGCCGCATGCACCGCGCGTGGCAGGTAGATTACCCGCATTCTATCTCCTCGTTGGAAACGTGTCAACAAGCATTACTCCAATGAGGAGGAGCTGGGGAGAAAGCAGAGAACCATGGCAGGACCAACAGATCACCTTCACTAGTTGCGTGCATTTGCATCGCTCCACTGGTATGAAGAAACGATCAAGTTTTTCTTTGCCTTCGTCACGAAAACGAGTGACCTGTTATTAGCCGCAGGCATCGTCATTAGTACGGCAAACTTCTTAACCGATGGTGATGTAATGAACCATCATAAAGCGCTTTCAGATGCCTGGGCGCAAGCGTTGGCGATTGATAGTAGTCTGGGTATCGTCTTAATGGTGCTCCTAATTTGCGACTAGGTAGTGCTATTGAGGCACCTGGTTATCCACTTCTGCAACTCAAGGAAGAAAAACGGAAGGCTTAACAATCATTAAAAGAATCAGAGTAAGTACAGCGAGTACATTGATCAGGCGCAGTGTGAGAATATGTGGTCTGTGTAATAGGCTATGGCTCATTTCTCCGGACTGATTTTTTGCTTGTTCCTCCTGACATATGCGTAAGATCCTCCGATCATTGGGGGTAAAATAAGCTATTCCCATCAGGGTGGCATAGATGAAAAGAAGTAATGAGAGCAAGAGCCACAAGGTATGGAGAATGTCGTAGCCTTGTTGGAGTGCCAGCGCAATACCAAAAATTACGGCGCTGAGTCCTCCTGGAACAATAGCAATCTTTGTAAATTGCAGTGCGATGCGTAGATAATAAACTCGTTCTACCAACGAGTTTGTCTTTAAAAGTCGCATGTGGAGAAGAACGAAGGCCATCATGCCGCCGCCGAACCACATTGCCGCAAGGACATGAAGCGTAAGTAATACTTGAAGCATAGCAAACTCCTTATTTATGATGCAGCGGGTAAAACCTTATCAAAGAAGATCCGCATTGAGCGCAGGATGGTTCCCTGCTCCTGTCCAAAATCGAAGGTCCCGGCAAGGTAAGTACAATGCAGTTTGTGCTGCAGGAACTGTAACTTTTCTATACATGTTTCTATCCCACCTATCAGCACGCTAGAGGTATTTAGAGAATCATCGTAGCTGAAACGCCGCCAGCGTTTGCCAAGTTCCGGGTAGCGTGCAAAGTCAGATGGCACGCCTTCGCGCATGAATGAGGCAATGGCTGAAGCACCAGCCTCCTGCGTTTTGTGAACGTAGCGATTGAGACCAGCTTCAGCTTCTGCGCGTGCCTGTTCATTGGAGAGACTCACATGAACATGAACGTTGACCAGGATTTCTCCGCGACTAGAATGCCCGGCCTCTGCACGTGCTCTTTCGTACAACTCGATTTTCTCGCTCAGTTCCTCCAGGCGCGTTGTGAGGAGGGGTGCCACCATTAGATGAAAACCCTGGCGACCAGCCCACTGGAACGTTTCAGGGGTGGTAGCTGCTGCAACCCAGAGCGGTGGATGGGGCTGTTGCAAAGGTTGCGGCTGTAGCATCAGTTCTGGGAATTGGTAGAAGGAACCCTCGTAGGCGAAGCGCTCGTGTGTCAATGCTTGTACTATGATATCAACACCCTCGTTGAAGCGTGCGCGACTCTGGTTCATGGGAATGCCAAAACCATCATACTCGCATTTCAGAAAGGCCCGTCCGACCCCCACATCCAGACGCCCCATGCAGGTATGATCGAGTGTTGTAACCTGTTCGGCGAGCGAGAGGGGGTGATGGTAAGGAACCTGTATAACCCCCAGTCCAAAGCGGATGCGCCGCGTTTGTTGGGCCAGTGCCGCAATGATGATAGATGGTGCCGAGAGAAGCCCACCATGTGGCTGAAAGTGATGCTCTGCAAACCAGGCACCCGTGTATCCCAGTTCATCTGCCAATTTTGTCTGCTCCGTGATGCGTGCGAACATCGTTGTGGCAGCTTCGCCTTCCTGCTGCTCAAAGGTTGGTAAAAAAAAGATGCCAGCCTGAAATGTCATGATTTCTTCCTCTCCAATTGGCGCATGCTCAAGCTTCATCACTTGTAGTAGGGAAGAGGGACATACTCTGGTTGAAGATTGCGCTGATAATAGTCCCAGAGTAATTGGCCCATCTGCCCGTTTCGATACATGGCCCGTTTTTCGTATATCTCTTCCTCGTTCATCATCCATCTGGTGACGCCAGTCTGGAGCGCAATTATTTGCATCTGGCAGGCGCGTTCCAGGTGAAGTGCCAGCATACAGGCATCCTCTAGCGTATCAGCAACGGTGATCAGGCCGTGATTGCGCAAGAGCAAGGCGGACCTGTCTGCCAATGTGGTGGCGATCTCTTCGCCCATGGTCGAAGTTGTTACCAGGTGTGTTGTACGTGTGAAGTGCACTAAATTTCCAGGAACAAAGAGCGCTCCTTCATAATGGAGTGGTTCCAACTCCTGCTGCAAACTGCTGAGCGTGCTGGCAAAGAAGGCGTGTGTATGGACGATGGCCTGAACATCGGGGCGACGGCGATAGATTTCGGCATGGAGAGGCCATTCGTGATGACGTCGCCCCAGACCTTCCAGTATCGTTCCATCAAAATGTAAACGAAGAACCCGTTGTATATTGATCTCTTCCAATCCATACCCTGCCGCTTTCATCCAGAAGCTTTCATCCTCATCGCAACGTCTTGAGACATGTCCCAGCAAGGTATCTCCCTGCTGGCTGTTTGCCAATATGCGACAGGCGAGGCTAATACTTTCTTGTACTTTCATCGTGTTCTCTCCTTCTTCTATAGCTGCTTACATAGCTGATTGACTGGCCCCAATCTTCTCCTGCATCTGATTGGGTAGAACACTCTCCTCTGGTAGGTGTCCAATGGCTGATATGACGCTACCCATTGCCAGGAATTCAGGAAGTTCTATTTCCGACTCAGCCTGCCGCAACACTTCATCATAGTTTGCTAGTGAGATAAATCCAGCTTTATCGATAAAAGGCCGGGCTTTGGTGTAGCGTGCCAGAGCGTTGCGCGGCGAGAAATTCGCCTTTTCCCAGTTTCCACTGAGGAGAGGATGGTATGTACAGCGATACATTTGTAACCCTGCCTGTACCAGCAGGTTAGTAAACGAAAACGAGACCTGTGCGTTTTGTCCCATTGTTCTCATCAAGCGCTCAAAGATATAGAGCAGTTCTTGCCAGGCGGGTGTTGATGCTTTCTCTATGCCTCCGTCGATCAATTGTAGGTACCCGCCGGGGCGTACATGGTTTTTGAGAGACTCTACTGCTGGCAACCAGGACTGGCATGGCAGGTGTAAGAAAACGTAGCGAGCAAAGACCAGATCGAATTGTGGTAGATCGCACATGTGTAAAATGTCCATGCAATGAAATGTGACGTTCTGCAATTGTTCGTGCTTGCTTGTCTCACGTGCTTGTTGAATGCTCTGTTCGTTACTATCGATGCCAATGATTTGTAGAGAGGAATAAGAGCGTGCAACCTCTCTGGCCCAGAACCCTTGACCGCAGCCAGCATCAAGAGCGGATTGTAGATGCTCGATTGGTACTTGCAGCAGGCCCCCGACGAGGTCACAGGCTCGTCTATGTTGCATGGCTCCTTGCTCGTTGCATAATAGCATAACAATCTCCTTTTTAGCGATCCCTTACGCACTTATTGCCAGTGAGCTGTCGGTAAAATGTGGTAAAACTTCTCTGGCGAAGAGGTGAAGCCCCTCTTGGGCAGTGGCATAAGGCATGCCGCCTGGAAGGACCTGGAGGCTGATATAGTCGGCTCCAAAGCGTTCTTTGAGTTGCTCGATCTGTGCGCGGATGCGTTGTGGTGTGCCAATCAGGGCACGTTGCTCTTGCAACACACGTTCAAATGTCATAGATGAGATATGATTTGCCATATCTTGATAGTTATGATAAGCCGGAATTTTCAGGTTATCCCATCCACGGGCGGCATTGGCGAAGACTTTCAGGTAGCGTGTCAGGTAGTCTTCTGCTAGCTTCTCAGCAGCGCCTTGTGAGGATGCAATGAAGAGAGGATAGCCCAGCATAATCTGCTCGCTGTGCGCAATGCCATGGCCAGCTTCATAATAGGCTTTGCGATAGAGTTCTAATTTCTCACTCAAGGCGCGGAAGTCTGCCAGGAGCACCACCGACATCAGATTAAAGCCTTGTTGCCCTGTCCAGCGAAACGATGCGGGTGTTTGCGTCACGGCTATCCAGATTGGAGGGTGTGGCTGCTGAGTGACATGTGGCAGGCAATGCACATTCTCGAAGGTATGGAATTTCCCTTGTAAGGTGGCGTGTTCGTCTTGCCAGAGTAGCTTGAGCGCGGTGATACCTTCTTCGAAACGTTCTCGGCTCTCGTTGAGATCTATGCCAAAGGCATGGAACTCATGAGGCAGAAAGGCACGTGCAATACCTATATCCAGACGCCCATGGCTCAGGCCATCCAGCATTGCCAACTGTGTTGCGAGATGTAAGGGATGATGAAATGCTGGTAGAACACAGCCCGTTACCAGGCGTAGCTGTTGTGTACGTTGCGAAGCTGCTGCAAGAAAGGTGATTGGTGATGGGCTATAGCCTCCATAGGAATGAAAGTAGTGTTCAACGATACGCGCACTATAGAATCCCAGTTGATCGGCCTCTGCACAAAGGTCAAGAGCTTTTGCATAATAGTCTTGCGCGGCTATGTCTTGTGGGCCGCAGTCTGGGAAGAAGCTAATGCCGAATTTCATGTTAATTGCCACCTTCCTGGTCGGCCTCGGTCGTAGCTACGAGGAGATATTCCTGCGAGTTTGTGTGCGTCCAGTGCTGGCGTAATGGCATAACATCATCGCGGTGTTGTGTTGTAGCAGTCCATGCTTGATGAGCATGCACCGATTCCCATTGACTCAATAGAATGTATGGCTCTTCCTTTGTCACTGGGCGCAGGAGTTCATCGCTCAGTTGACCAGGAATATTGCCGCGTAGTTTGCTGGAAACCTCGTGATAGGCCTGCTCAAAGTTCTTCTCTTCGCCTGGACGTAGATAGACACGCAATGCAACATAAACTGTCATGACTTATTTACTCACTTTCTTTGTTTCGGCAGGGTGCTCATCTGCGCTCCAGGAATAGATCTCTTGGGCAATACCGGGGTAAAGTTCTGGTGTCACGGGTGCTACGCAACGGTCTAGATCTTGTTTGACATCGATAAACAGAGGATGATCTTTCATCACATGCAAAACGTCTGTGAGTGGCATTTCTGCCTCGATAAGATGAACATAAATGTCACCTAGTAGAAAGACGCTTCTCCTGCTGACACCAATCAAGTGTGGTAGTTCGGTGTTATCGGAGAGTTGAAAGGCTTTGATGATCTCTTCCTTTTGTACATTTGGGCGTAAGCGCCCTATAATTACCCCGTTATACATGATGTTTGCTCATCTCACTTTCTTTTGGACCTCGACTCGTGCTGTGAAGGTAGCGTATCACTCCACATTTACAGGAGATTTACAGTGTTTTCCTCGCACACAAATTCCGTTCTGAAGGTATTTGTTCACGCATTGATACTCCCCTTTTTTAGTATTTTACCGGGGGTGCTGGGGTGATTCGGGTCGATCTCACTTTGATTTACCATTCTTGCCAGGGGTCTCTTTCTTTTTTTTCCATATTTTCATATCGCGTAGGGCCGGAAGCACCCCCGGTAAAATACTGAAAAAGGGGAGTATCCGCTCCATCTATCCAATCCCCTACCGTTTATACTCATAATGCTCGTCCCAAATGTTGGAGAGAATTTGCGCCAAATAGTCACGTTTGCGATTGCCCTGGTCATGTATTCCTGCCATTTTGTGTGCGGATGGTGAAAGTACCACGGTACTTTTACGCGGTGCTCCTGGTTGAGGTGTGCCACATGGTACTTACTACATAGGTAAGATCAGTACTTGTATAGTACAAAAAACAATTGTAGAAAATAATTTAACTGACTATACTATGTGTCATAGGCAATAGAAAAATACAGTTGGGGAAGAAAGGAAGAACCACATGCGTGTTCTCCTTATTTCAACGAATTGTGAGCGTAAGCCCTCATTTGCCATTCCAATAGGGGTTGCGCATTTGCAGACGGCCCTGATTCACGCTGGTTTTGAGACGGAGATCCTGGATCTTTGTTTCTGTAGTGATGAAGAATTGCAGCCAGTTGTTGGTCGCAAGTTACAGGAGTTCCCGGCAGGGTTGATCGGGATCTCGATTCGCAACATCGACAACGAAACCTTCTTGCAGTATCGTGGTAATCTGGGAGATGTGCGACTGGTGGTCGAGACGTGTCGGCAGCATTCTTCATCTCCCATTGTGGTTGGGGGATCGGCCTTCTCTCTGATGCCAGAAGAGATTATGCGCACACTCAATGTGCAGTTGGGGGTAGTGGGAGAAGGCGAAAATGCCATTGTTGAGCTTGCACATGCGGTACAGTTAGGGGAAGCGTTTCAGCGTGTGCCGGGCTTGGTGACATTGAGCGATGATGTCTACTGTGGGGCCGAGCCGTCGCGCGTACAGAACATGGCAACCGTTGTCTCGCCGGAGCATTTTGTGCCCGACGAACGCTACTTCAGTACACAGGTCGTAGGCCCACAGCCAACATATGGTGTGCAAACCAAACGAGGGTGTGCGTTCCGGTGTAGTTATTGTCCTGTACCCAGTATTGAAGGGAAACCATTTCGGCTCAGGCAACCCGAGGAGATCGTCAACGAGATCCAGCATCTTCAGAAAACCTCTGGTCTGCAACGCGTCTTTTTTACCGACAGTATCATCAATATTCCACGTCGTCATGCGCTGGCCTTCACGCGTGCGATGATTGATGCAAAGCTCAATGTGCGCTGGATGGCCTATGCCAATCCCTTGCAGTTCACGCAAGATATGGCAGATCAATTTGTCGAGGCGGGTTGCCAGATTTCTCAATTTTGGCATCGATGCGGCCTGTGAAGAGATGCTCACCAGCTTGCAAAAAGATTTCCGGGTGGAGGATATCTTTAATGCAACCGCACAATGTAAAAAGGCTGGTATTCGTGTCATCCATTCCTTGCTGCTAGGAGGGCCAAACGAGTCACCGGAGACGGTGCGCAAGACGCTGGCCGCTGTTGGTCAGATGGCTCCACATATTCTCACAATTGCCATTGGCATTCGTCTCTATCCTCAAACACCACTGTGGAAGATGCTGGAGTCACAACTCCCAGCGATCCACAATGCAAATATGCTGGAACCGATCTTCTACCTTGAACCACGCCTGACACGTGTTGATCGACAACATATCCTGGATCTGATTTAAGAATTCATCCAGGCCCATCCACATATTCCGGTCAAAATGAACTTTAACCTGGACAGTCTCATCGCAGAAGAGACTGAGCAGGCATTACAGGCCTCATTAGTAAAAGGAGTTGCTTTATGACAACGGCTGCCCGCGTAACTTCCTATCCTTATCAGGAGAGGGATCGCTCGCCTATTATGAGCTATCCTATGCCCTGGCAAGCACCACGCCTTGAAGAGGTTGCGGAACTGATGGGGCTTAATCAGCCATCTGCAATGCGTGGCCCCAGAGCTATGTACATGCACATTCCCTTTTGCGAGTACCTCTGCTCGTTTTGTCCTTTTGTAAAGTACCTCAAGGATGAGGAGAAGGTGAAGATCTACTTAGATGCACTCAAAGCTGAACTGCATTTTTATGCCTCAACACCTTACTTCAAAAGCGCAACCTTTGGCTCACTCTACATGGGTGGAGGAACAGCAAGCTGCCTGAGTAGTGAACAACTCGTCGAAGTCTTAACTCTATGCAAGCAAATTTTTCGCTTTGAGCCTGATGCTGAGATTACGTTAGAATCGAATCCAAAGACGATCGATCTGGAAAAGCTGCAGGCGGTACGCGGGGCAGGCGTGAATCGTGTGAGCTTTGGCGTGCAAACCTTCGATGATACCGTCGGTTCACAGGCTGATGTCGCGCAGACCGGATTGACTTCTAAGCAGGCGGTGCAGACCGCAATGCAGGCGGGTATCAACTATGTCAGCATCGATCTGATCTACAACTTGCCTGGACAGACATTTGAGATAGTACAGCGTGATCTAGAAGTCGCGATGGACCTGGGCATTCGCCATATTACGCTCTTTCCTCTTTCAGTGATGCCGCATACGCGCCTCTTCCGTCTCGTTAAAGACAAGCAGGTTTCAGAGATCGGCGACCTGGCACATGAGTTGAGCCTGAGTACCCAGGCCGGGGAATTCTTGCGCTCGAAGGGGTATATGCAAAACTCTATTCCAGACTTCGCGTTGCCTGGCACCCTCTATCGCCATGCGCATATCCACTTTCGCCAGTTGGAGGATCTCCTCGGCGTGGGTGCGGGAGCGATGGGCAGTGTGAATAAGTACAATTATGTTAATGTTGCGGAGCTTTCGCGCTATAGCGAGGTCAACGCTGGCGGGCTTCCTCCCATTAATGCTGGTCAGCAGACGCCGTTAGAAGAGAAGCCTCGCTCCGCTATGTGTATGAATCTGCGCCTTCTCTCTGTGGATAAAGCCGATTTTCGTCGTCGCTTCGGGCATGATCCCGAGTATTACTTCGCTGAATTGCTTGAGCGCCTGCAAAATCAGGGCTTGCTAGAGATTGATGAGCATGAGGTTCGTCTCACCGAACTGGGTATTCTCTTTGGCTACAATGTGGCGAAGGAATTTTACTCCGACGAGATCCGTGCCCATGGGCAAAAGTTAGCTGAAGCTCTGGCCCGTAAGCGTGATGTCATCTCGGTTGAGTGACAACTTTACAGGTTTCTTGCACAGACAGATTGTATGAAATAGGGAAGCAAGGAGAGAATTTAGATGACCGTTGTTGCAAAAGCTGAGACCCCCTTTCCTAAGCGTGAGCGCATCTGTGTCTCGCATTATCCTCTGCCCAGCGAGCCGCCAGAACCAGCGCAGCTTGCTGATTTGATGGAGTTGAATAGCCCGGCCACGCGCCTGGGCCAGAAGGCGATGTACATTCACATCCCATTCTGCGATCAGATATGTTCGTTTTGCCCTTTTAACAAACAGTTGCAGGATGCGGACGAGATCAAACGTTACCAGGAGCATCTTTACGAAGAGATTCGTGCGTATGCAAGCACTCCTTATATAGCATCCTGCACTTTTGGCTCATTAGCCGTTGGTGGTGGTACGCCAAGTTGTCTGAATGCTGATCAGTTGGGTGGGATGCTGCGTTTCTGCCGCGAACAATTCCATTTCGCTGACGACGCAGAACTCAGCATTGAAGGGAATCCCTCGAACTTTAGCCTGGAGCGCCTGACAGCGGCCCGTCGGGCAGGAGCCAACCGCATCAGCTTTGGTGTACAGAGCTTTAATGATCATTATGCGAGCATGTTGGAGATTCCGCAGGACAGTGACACATCGCGGCAGGCAATTCAAAATGGTCGTAAAGCTGGTTTTGAGAATGTCGGCATCGATTTAATCTATAATCTGCCCAATCAGACCGAAGAGCAGTGGCGCTGCGATGTCGAGGAAGCCATCGCCTGGAAGCTTGATCATATTACGCTCTTTTCGCTGATTATCCCGCCTTTCACCAAGCTGTTTGTGCAGATTGATAAGAAGCAGCTCACGATGCCAGGTGGGTATGAACACGAGATTCGCCTGTATAATCTGGCAGTCTCGTTGTTACGCGAAGCCGGGTATGTGCAGTATTCCGTTTACGATTTTGCCCTCCCTGGCAAGGTCAATAAACATGCGGTCCTCTACTTCTCCGAACAGCAGGATCTACTGGGCCTGGGAGCGGCGGCATTCGGCTATCTGGGACGTTATATGTACGTCAACCGGGGGCCACTCAAAGAATATTACGGGAGTATTGAGAAGCACGAGTACCCGGTCCTGATTGGCTCCAAGGCTGACCCGATGGAGGAGATGTGTGGAGCGATGGCCAAAGGCCTGCGGCTCTTCAGTGTAAATCGCCAACGTTTTGTTGAACAGTTTGCCTGTCAGCCAGAAGATGTGTTTGGTGATAAGATTCGCAATTTGCAGGAACGCGGTCTGTTAGTCTGCGATGAGCAGGAACTACGCCTGAGCGATGAGGGAGTTTTCTGGGGCAACAATATCTGTCGCGAGTTTCTTTTCTGAGAAATACGCGGCAATTGAGGCTATCCCGCGCGAGGTTCTGGCGCGTGGTCGCATGCAGAAATCGGGCAATTTCCGCCCAGATCCGCGCTCATAGGATCTTCTAACGTGCAACACTATCACCGTTTCCTGTGAGGGGAAGAGCATGACAACAAAGAGTAAAAATGTATTAGGGGTCTGTGGCTCTCCTAAAGTGCAAGGGCAAAGCACGAGCAACTTTTTGTTGCAGGAGGCATTGCGCGGGGCGGAAATGGAAGGGGCGACGACCAAATTGGTACGGCTGGTAGATTACAATATCGCTCCTTGCGATGGATGTGGTGATTGCATGAACAGCAAGCAGTGTCACCTCTTCCGTCAGCCAGAAGATCAATATACCCGCTTATATAAGGAGGTCAAGTGGGCAGACGCCTTCATTTTTTCGTCACCCGTGTATGCCCTGGGATTGCCCTTTACCTGGAAGCTCTGGTTGGATCGTTGTGAGCCAGCTGATGAAGATGACCTGGAATATCAGTACTATAACTACGAAGTTGCGGCAGATGTTAAAGGTAAAGCTTTTCAGGGCAAAGTGGCCGGACAGATTGTAACCTCGGGTGGCATCGGGCAGGAGTGGGCATTGGCGCAACTGATGCCCCTATGGACGAATGTCAAGCTCTCAGTTGTGATCAGCGTTGGCCTGAGCATGATTGAGTTTGATGAGCAGCCAGGCATTCGCAAGAAACCCTGGGGGCAGGGAGTTCACAACGCGGAGTTTGCCATTGAGATTGCCCGTCATGTGGGACGGCGCGTCACCCAGGCCATTGGCTTTTCGACCTTCAATGTGCATGGTCGTTCACCGCGCCTCGACCAGGTGGGAAAGCAACGCGATATCAGTGCTGATCTTGCGTTGCTCAAGAGTCTCGATGACGAGTCCTTTTCTTTAGAGAAGCGCGGCGAAGACACTGTAGTGCAACAGCCACTGGTTCTGGTGCTTGCCGGGCAAAGAAAAAGTGAGGAAGCGCAACGTCGCGTGCAGTTCATCCGTGAGCGCGTGCCAGAGGTTGATGCGCGTCTGGTGGCCTGTGTCGATCAACTTCCGCATTTTGTGACCACAGATTTTGTCAAAGAAAAAATCCGGGAGAGCAACACCAACCTTCCTGTGTTGATTGACTGGGATCGGGGCTTTGCAAATGGATTGGCGCTCAGCGAGAATGTTGAGCCGCATGTGTTGATCATCAGCCCTGATGGGAGCCTTGAGCGCAGTATTGTAGGTACACATACAAGTAAGGATATCTTGAATGAGATCAATGAATATATGCATCCTGCGGTTTCGGGACAGGAGCAAAGTTCACTGATTACCATTCAGCGAGGAGTGCGCAAATGAGTCAGACGCTATCATCGCCGGGTGTAAGTACCATTACTAGCGAGCAAATCACCCCAGTGCACCATCGTGGCGGCGATTTGCGGGTAACGATCTCGCCCAGGACGGTGAACTCCAAACATCATATTATGGGTCGCGTGATACTGGAGCCCGGTGAGAGCGTGACGGAGCATGCTCACGATTATGGGGAAGAGAGCTTTTATATCGTGAGCGGCAGCGGCATACTCTATAGCCAGGGGGAAGAATTTCCTCTGTATGCCGGATTAAGTGCTTATACTCCGCGTGGGGTTGCCCATGCCGTCTCCAATACAGCCACGGAACCGCTGGTCATCGTTTTTGCCTCTTCTCCGCTCGCCCCAGCGCCAGAGAAGGGACACCGCGATACGGAGGGAGCAACTCCCATAGGTGAGGTTATCCACCAGAAACCATCGGCGCTTGCAAGCTGTGGCTATGTGCCGGTTGCCGATGGAGTGGAGCTTTTCTACCGGAGCAGCGGCCCGATCACTTGCGAGCCAGTTCTCTTTCTGCATGGGAACCGTGACAACCATACGCACTTTAGCGAATTGCAGGATCTTCTCTCGCAGGAGCATCGATGCATCTCTATTGATCTACGTGGTCATGGTTTCTCCACGAAGGTTGATTGTCCCCTCTCTGCCGAGCTCTATGCTGACGATCTGGATGCCTTTATCAGCTATCATGGTTGGGATAAAGTGACCCTGGTAGGGCATTCTCTGGGGGCAGTTACCAGTATGGTCTATGCGTTACGTCGGCCTGAACGGGTCTCGCGTGTGGTCCTGATGGGAGCGGCGGCACATTATGAAATGAAATGGAAGCGACCATTGGTAACTGAAGAGACCTATGCCCAGGTTATTCAAGAGTCGAATAAGCGAGCTGGCCCCTTCTTTTTCCTGGAGGAATATCCAGCGGTCCAGCGGCGGGTGATTGCGAGTTGGTCATCGATAGCCTTCGTTGTCCATCGTAACCTAATTCAACTCACCCATCCAGACCTGCGGGAACGCATCGCAAGTATTGAAGTGCCGACATTGATCATTGCAGGTGAGCAGGATAAGAGCACTCCTGTTGAGAGCGCTCGTTACCTCCATGAGCAGAATTCATGGCTCGCAGCTAGTCGTAGTGCCGCAAACCAGCCATTTCATGTTTATGGAAAAGCCAGAACTGGTAGCCGAACAAATTCGGCAATTTCTCCATGTTTCACCCGGAGACATTCAACAGGACAGTGAAAGGAGCCACAACTGATGCAATGGAATCAGCAGACACAGCAGAAAATGATAGATGTGGTGGCACAGGTTGTGCCAGAGCAGTTTCGTGATATTGCCCTGGATGGTCTGCGAACAGACGCTGCAAAGTATGCGCAGGAGCGAGGGGCCAACGAGATCGAAGAGCAGGATCTTGTGAAGGCTATCAGTCAGGCCCCTGGCTTTATCCAGGAGGAGCTTTCTGCCGCTTTGAGTAAGATGGGTAGTATTGAGCCAGTTGCATAGAAATCTGCGTAATCGTCTCATCCTCGCTCCAAAGGTGAAGCGAAGGGTGAGATGTTAAGGGGAGGCCATCATGGTAGCACAAACCAGCAATAGTATTGAAATTCAGGCCCCGCGTGCGTTCGTCTTTGAACGGACGAATGATCTGCCCTCCTGGACTGAACTCTTTACCGAATATAAGAGTGTAGAGATCTTAGAGCGGCGCGAGAATTACTTTGTTTTTCGTCTCACCACGCATCCAAATGAAGAAGGGAAAAGCTGGTCATGGACTTCATGGCGCAGTATTTTTCCGGACGAGTGGCGTATCGAAGCGGCCCGGATCGAGCCCTTGACGCCATTTGCTTCGATGGCGATTCGTTGGTACTACGAGATGCAAGGCGAGGACAGCACCGTGATGCGTTGGGAACAAGAGTTTACTGTTGCATCTTCCGCTGGTTTCACCGAAAATGATAGTGTTGCTTATATTAATCGTAGCACCAGAGTCCAGATGCAGGCCATTAAAGAGCGTCTGGAGGCGGCCTGGCAGGGGCAGCGCAGTCAGGATGGAGTTGAGCCATGGACAGAGAATTCTCCCGTCGCGTCGTCATAACTGGTATGGGGGTTGTCACGCCAGCCGGTAACGGCTTGCCAGCTCTCTGGCAAGCTGTGCTGGAAGGAACCAGCACTGAGCAGTTGTTGCCTGAGTTTCGACCAGTTTGGGATGAAGAGCAAGATCTTCAGCCCTGCCCGTGGTTTTGACACCCAGGATTACCAGCTTGATGCAAGCATGGTTGAACGCAATGATCGATATGTGCATTTTGCATTTGCATCGACTCAGGAAGCTGTGGAGCAGTCCGGTCTTCTGCAAAGCTCTTATGACCATGAGCGTGTTGGCGTCAATATTGCCACAGCGATAGGTGGGACGGCCATGATGGAACAGGGTTTTTTACAGGTCACTGAGGGTGCCACCCATGCGGTCAGACCGGGTCTCAGTGATCTGCCACTCTATCAGGCCATGTGTCCCAGTACAGCGAGTGTGGAGATTGCAGCTCACTATGGCTGGCAGGGTCCTTGTGTCGCCACTTCGACTGGTTGTACGGCTGGCATCGATAGTATTGGGTATGCCTGGCATTGCATTTGCAATAATGAGGCTGATGTGATGATTGCAGGAGCCTCAGAAGCCCCTCTCTGTCCCATATCAATCTCGGCATTTGATATTATTCAAGCGCTCACACGCAAACCAGCGTCCTGTGTGGGACAGGCCTCGGCACCATTCTCAGGTCAACGCGATGGTTTTGTGCTCGCAGAAGGAAGCGGTGTTGTGGTGCTTGAAGAGCTGGAGCATGCCAGGAGGCGCAATGCACCAATCTATGCGGAACTGGTTGGTTACGCGAGCACATGCAATGCGTATCATATGACGGGATTGCCAGCGGATGGATATGATCTTGCGCGTGCGATCGACCTGGCCTGTCAGCGGGCGGGTATTGAGCAGAAAGAGGTTGATTATATCAATGCACATGGGAGTTCGACGGTGCAAAATGATCGTAATGAGACCAACGCATTTCATCGTTCCTTTCATGAGCATGCACCCAGTATTCCCATAAGCTCAACAAAATCATTGATAGGGCATCCTTTAGGATCGGCAAGTAGCATTGAATTTATCATTTGTGTGCAGGCCCTTTTGCAGAACTATCTGCCGCCAACGATCAACTATACCCCGGCAGAAGATTGTGATCTTGACTATATACCGAACCAGGGACGGGAGAAGCAGATCGATGTCGTACTCACCGATGCGAGCGGATTCTCTGGTCTACACTCAGTTGCCATACTGAAGCGGTTTCAGGAGTAAGATTATGACGAAACGGCGTGTCGTAGTTACCGGCATTGGTTGCGTTACAGCGAGTGGGGTGGGACACGAAGAGTGCTGGCAGAATTGGCTCAAGGGGCAGTCGATGATCACTGAGATCGACGCCTTTGATACGGCTGACTTTCCGGTAAAGTTAGCTGGCTCTGTACGCAATCTGAATTTTAGCCCTTCCATCCCTATGCGCATTTTGCAACAGACGGATCGCCATACCCATCTGGCACTGGTTGCCGCGCACCTGGGACTGGCGGATGCAAATCTCGATCTGACGACGGTAGATCGTCATCGTGCGGGGTGTACGATTGGCAATAACCTGGGGGGCAGCGTTTTTGGTGAAGAGCAGTTGCAGCGATTGCATACCGAGGGTGCACGCGGAGTGAGTCCATTCCAATCCATCGCCTGGTTTTATGCAGCCACAATTGGTCAGATGAGCATCAAGTATGGTTTGAGGGGCTATTCAAAGACCTATGTGGCGGATCGTGCTGGTTCACTCTTCGCGCTTGGTGATGCGCTACGTGCGATTCAGCGGGGCGACCTGGATGTCTGTCTCGCAGGAGGGTGTGAAGCACCGATTAGTCCTTATGCGGTTGCAGGCTATATTGATGCTGATGTGCTTTCCCGAGGGAGTCAGCAGGCAGAAGAAAGGTATGCGCCATTCGATGTGCGACGGAATGGCTTAATTCTGGGTGAAGGTGGTGCCATTCTGATCTTTGAAGAACTCGAGCATGCACGCAGGCGCAATGCACGCATTTATGCTGAAGTGTGTGGCTTCGGACAGTCTTGTGATGGTGCCCATTACCAGTTGAGTAGTCCCGATGGATTGCAGTATGCGCGTGCAATGACGATGGCGCTGCATGATGGTGAGGCAGAGCCGGGGAGCGTTGGCTATATCTCAGTGGATGGTTCTGCCGGGCGTTGTGAGGATGTACGTGAGGCACGGGCTATTCGCGCTGTCTTGGGGGATGTCGACGATGGATGCCATGTGAGCTGCCCTAAGACGATGTTCGGCCATCTCTTTGGGGGAGCCAGTGCAGTCGATACAGCTATTGCCTGCCTGGCCCTCTATCATAGATACATTCCGCCAACGGCCCATGTACAGGATGTAGACCGATCATGCATGCTGCCCCTGGTCACGCAGGAGGCGGTTCGCATGAGAAATAGCCATGCCCTGGTCCTGGCTACGGCCCGTGGAGGTATCAACGCGGCGCTGGTCGCGAAGAACTGGTGATGATTTATAGCGGAAAGGAGCCTTTGCTCATGACCACTCGTTCATCGGTCATTTTTGAAACATTACAGGATCTTCTGGCTCAACAGTTGGAGGTTTCTCTGGGAGAGATTCGGCCAGAGACGGTATTAGGGGATGCTGGCCTGGATTCTCTGTCACGGATCGATTTTGCGCTCTCTCTGGAAAAGCGCTTCAATTGTCAATTCGAGGAGGGCAAGATTCTGAGATGGAGGACAGTGCAAGATATCATCGATGCCATCGAAATGGCTTGATGCGCTTTGTACTCTAATTTATTACAAGTAGTTTGTTAAAAGCAAGAAAGAAGGAGCGTTAACATGCGTGTTCTAGTAAAAGTAACGACCAACCGAGATCAGGCTTTACGGCGTGGCCCTGACGTTTTACGGCAGCTTTTCAGTGATTTACGCCAGTGGTATACAGAAATGCACGCTGCTGGTAAGTTGCTCGCTGTATATCCAGTTGCGGCTCAGGCGATTGGTTTCACTGTCTGGGAAGTTGAAACGCCAGATGAGCTGGATCAATTTATGATCCGTCATCCGCTAGCGGCTATGATTGATCGAGAAATCTGGTATCTTACCAATTTTGATGGTGAGATTGACCGTGCGATGGAAGGTCTGAAGCGTTTGTAGCGGTCCATTTTGCATGGGGATCTCCATCCTTGCCTGGGAACGATTGGGGAATGGTGTGTGTGCTGGCCATTGTCTGGTTGCCAGCAGGATGGAGTTTTCGCTGACTATTGTTGCTTAGCTTCTGGGAGGAGATGTATTAATGCAGCAAGACGATTCTTTAATCCCTCTCTTGTTTGTTGAAGAAAGTCCCATAGAGGCACCTCAGGTGGGATTGTGTACCTATAGCCTGGGAGATTTTCGTCTTAGTCGCGAGGGATGCTCGGTCGCTGATATCGAATGGAAGCGCAAGCGGGCGCGGAGCTTGTTGGCCTATCTCATCTATCGTCAGGGGCAGTTCCTCTCGCGTGATCATCTGCTTGAACTCTTCTGGCCTGATCATGATATTGAGGCGGCCCAACGTAATTTTGCGGCCCAGCTCCATTTGCTGCGTCGCATTCTTGAACCGAATCTGCAACGAGGTCAAGCTTCACGTTACTTGCAGCACGAGCATGAAGGCTACCGTTTTGATCCTGACGGACTCATCTGGAGCGATGTGCGCCATTTTGATCTGTTGTATAAGCATGCAATGAGTTATCATTGTGAGAAGCAATGGTGCAAGGCTGCGCAGGCCTTTCTTCAACTGGTGAAGCTCTATCGTGGTGCCTATCTCAGCAATGAGCTCTACGAGCAATGGTGTATTGTGCCACGCCGCCTTTACCTTAAAATGTATCTTGATGCTTTACTTCATCTTTCAGATTATGCCTTCCAACAAGGAGACCATCGTCAAAGCCTTCACTGGTTGAATCAGGGTCAGCGAGAGGACAATTGTCATGAAGAGCTGTATGTAAGACGTATTCGCGTGTACCAACATATGGCACTTTACAATGAGGCATTGCGTTGTTATCATGATTATTGTGAAGTGATGGAAGAAGAATTGGATAGTCTTCCCAGCCCTCAGATGCTGAGTGTATACGAGCAACTCCGCACCATATGTCCTTCAAAATACCGTAATTAACACTCTATGAATCTGGCCCTCTTTCTCCCCGATCGAAATTGTGTTCGAGGAAAAAGGGGGTCTATGTGGAGCGCCCGGTGATGTGGAGTGCCTGGGCACTCCACTAAGGCACCCTGGCCACGAGTATGTCCCGACTGGAATGCTCCTGTAAAACGGTCTTTATATCGGTAAATCCTGTTGCTTGTAGCAACGCGCCCCATTCACTGGCTGTGTGCTCTATGCCGCCGGTTGCGACCAGCATGTTGAGATTCATCAGTGCAGCTCGAATATCCCCCAGTTTGTCTTCCGGTAGAAAGCGTTCAGCGATAATACAGGTACCGTGTGATGGCAGTGCTTCATAAATCTTCTTGAGAATGAAGCGTTGTTTCTCCTCGGGCCAATCGTGCAAGAAAAGCGTAACTACAACGGTATCAGGATTGCCTGGGAGGGGAGAGGTGAACACATCGCCGGGGATGACCTTCACCCTCTCTTCAACGCCTGCTTTATGGAGATATTCTTCTGTAATGGGACAGATGTGTGGTAATTCGAGGATGGTTGCCTGCATCTGTGGATAGCGTGCCACGGCCTCGGTACAGAATGCGCCGGTTCCGCCGCCGATGTCCAGAATATGGTGTGTTTGCTGCAGGTCGAGTGCGTCTAACTCAGCCCGACTGGCTGAAACCGAGCGCCAATGCATTGCGCCCAGAAAACGCCTGGCTATACGCTCATTGCGCATGAAGTCGTCCCCGAGTAATGAGCCAGAGCGTTGAAAGGCTCGAAAATTCTGCGTCTGATTCTCTTGAACTGCCTCGGTCATGTATTGCCAGAGAGGATACTGAACATTATCAGCATGCAGTGCAATAGGGACAATGCTCTCTTCTGCGCCCGATAATAAGTATCTGGTGGTCAATTCTGTATTTTGATAGCGCATGCCATCCCAATCCAGGAAACCGAGCGTTGTGCAGGCTGTGAGCAATCGTTCACCAGCTTGTGCTGAAAAGCCCAGGGTATCGGCCAGGTCCTCAGCTGTCGCGGTACGCCCGGCCAGGGCATCGAAGATGCGCAGGCGAATAGCCGTAAAAAGCACCTTCGATTTCGCATAGCCTAAAAGATATTCCTGTAATAGTGGTGGAGGGTTCGTTATTTTCTCATAACCCAGTTGGGCATGTCCCTGTTGCAACATACGTAAGAGATCCTCCCTTTTTGAGTGTGGTGACGTTTATTGAACTCTTGCAAGAACTATACCTCTCACTGTTTACAAATGCGTTACAGGTGCTTCCCGTTCAGAGGGGAGGGGCGCTCATCGATATTCGTTCCCTCCCCTCTGCACCGGACCAAATGTAATCCTACAGTAAACCGCAAAATATATGCTCTCTTTTAAGAGAAGAATGATGAGAGGAAGGAGTACTATGACACTGTCTCTGCTTTTTATCAAAGTGATTGCTCTAAGTAGCGCGGGCCTCTTTGCCGGGGGATTGGTGATGGTAATGTGTGCCATCGTTCCTTCCTGGCGGGTGATGCTTCCTGAAGAATGGGTGCGTAATCAGCAGTATGTTGGGCCGTATATTGATCGTTATATGCCTTTATTAGATGTAGTCGCCGTTCTCAGCACTCTGCTGCTGTTGAGGTTTTTCTGGTCGAATTTTGCATCTATGGTATGGAGTATAACGGCTCTGCTGGGTTTTATCGCCGTTGCTCTGATTTCGCAACTGGTCAATGTACCACTTAATCGACAGGTACGCACCTGGCCGGATCTGGCTCTCCCCACTCACGCCTTGCAATTGCGCCGGGGTTGGATTATCTGGCATGCTATTCGTACCGCATTTGGCATTGTCGCATTCATTGCACTGTTACTCGCGGTGATCATTTGAATGTGTCGCCTCCGAAGGAGTTGATCATATGGAACAGACAGAAGCTGCGAAAATCTCAGAAACGAGTACCATCCATGAGCTTTCAGCCCATGTCCGATCGTATATCGAGGCTCATTATCAGCGTGTGTTTGCCGAGAATGAGGAGCGGTTGCAACTGGTCTTCGCGCAGGTGGGAGAGCCTGCCTATGGGGCCTTTGGGCGTGTGCTCTTTCAACCATTAAAAGAGGAACTCGCCCATTATGGCGTGCACTGTGAAAACAACCTTCCAGGCGTCCTCCAGACTTCAATTGAACGCTGGGGGCCGCCTGAAGATCGTGAGCGTTGTCTGTGGACCATCCTGCGTAATGCTGATGGTCATCCACTCGGGACCCTGGTAACGCGTCTCTTTCATGATCATACACGTTTTCGTCTACCACGGCCTCCACGTGTATTTGCACTTGATGTGTATGAGCAGGAAGATATCTTAGAGGCGTTGTTGCATGCCACCGTACGCATTACGAACGGGCAGGAGCAGCGTGGCGCATTCTTACAGACGGCATGTACGGACTTTGTAGGAGAGAGCTGGGAGTATAGCGTTGATATTGGCCTTGCTGATGGCCTGGAGCGAGGGCGCGTTGAGCTGGCTGAGGGATTGATGGATCATGCTCTGGCTCTCTGGGGAGGGTATGGTTGGGAAATGGTCAGTATCGTTTCTCATCATGATCAGCTGCTTGCATTTTTCCGCCGTTTGAAGAAGAGTGAGATAGAAGAAAGATAAGCCTTGTAAGGTGCTCTAATTCGCTCTGGAAGGAGAGCACCTTACAAGGCCGCGCCTGGGTATAGACAAGGCAACGTTCCTACGAATAATCCTCCTTCGCCCTTTCAACCTCCAGAACTTTACGATCGCATGCTTGGTGGTGGTGTTGAGAGATCGTTTCGGCTGATCTGCCCAAAAGCCTCTTGCATGGCACGTTCAATATTGATTGCCGTGCGGTAGTTTTCAAGCCATTTTGAAAAGGGACCAGCCTCAAAGGAGGCTAGAGCATCACGCAGTGTCAGTCCTTCCTGTGCGGCCATCTGACCCGTTGCGAGTACGGATCGTAGGTAATTGCGCAAGACCACAAGATCTTGAGCGGTTCCGAGAGGGCCGTGTCCAGGGATAACGACGCGTGGCTGCAACTCCAGCAGAGCAGTCAAGGCATCGATCCAGCCAGAGAGCAGGCCATTGAGTGCCAGGGGAGTGACGCCAATGAAACTGAGGTCTCCTGCGACCAGGGTTCGTGATTCTGGAAACCAGACGGCGATGTCACGGACCGTGTGTGCAGCGGTGAAGATCAGTGGCACACCTTTGTGCGGTGGTGTGAGTTGATCCAGGTTGGGCTGTGGGAGTACGAGATCGAGGTTGGCGAACCGCCCACTGAAGCGAGGCATCAACTTGTCGAAAGCTGCAATGGGCATTGTTGAATTGTGGAGAGCTTGTATAGAAAATGGATGACCGACGATCGGTGCGGAGGCAAAGCATTTGTTGCCACCAATATGATCAATATGATGGTGCGTGTTCAGTACCATTTCCACGCTGGCACCGCGCCGCGTGATCTGATCTGCCATTTCCTGAGCCATTTCTGGAAATGTCATGGTATCAATAACGAGAGCTTTATTCTCTTCAATGGCAAAGACGGCATTTGCAACGCCCATCTCGCCATTCCCGTTTAAGGCTGCGACAATTCCATCTGCAACCTCAACAAAACGTTGTCTGGGCCAATCATTCATACTAGACTCCCCTGGTGCAATAATTAGTGTTTTACTACACCTTCTTTGATTGCAAAAAGAATGGCCTGAGAACGGCCTTTTACGCAGAGTTTTTGATAGACGGTACTGACGTGGTTTTGTACTGTGCGTTTGGTGATACAGAGCGAATCGGCAATTTCACAATTCTCCATGCCCATTGCGAGGAGGCGGAGGATCTCTTGTTCCCGCCTGGAAAGTGTGTTGAGCGAGATGGATTGGCGATGAGACTGGCATGGAGGAAGCACAGCCGTGAGCATATGACGGATCAATTTGGGGGAGATCCACATGCCACCCTGAAGAATGATCTGTACCGCCTGAACGAGGTGCTCTGGTGGATCTTCTTTCAAAGCATACCCATCGATGCCTATCTCAAGAAATTTATGGAGATGGTCTTCATTGGCCTCTTCCGAGATGAGGAGGACTTTGGTCTGGGGTGCCTCCTGTTTAAGGGTCTGGAGCACCTCTAAAAGTTCCGCCAGGGGGAGATTGGCGTCGCTGATCATCAGGTCTGGAAGGTGCTCGCGAGCCAATAGGAGCAATTGCTCGGTGGAGTGGGCTTCAGCGACAATCTTAAGACATGTGTTCAGAGAGAGAATTCCCCGAATGCCCACGCAAAAAATTGGTTGATCATCGGCAAGAAGGACAGTTACAGGCATTGTGTATACTTCTCCGTTCTACAGTAACTTCCGAATGAGTCTGCCTAAGATTTTGATGACTACTGTACTATCACTACGAGAACAATGAGAATATCTTCTTATTGAATAAAAGAATAAAAAGGCGACATTATCATAATTTAGATGACTCCAGGCTGGGATGGAAGCAATTTTCGAGCCAACTGTAAAGGTGGAGTTGCCAGTCGACCAGGTGGTTGAAACAGATGTGATCACCATCTGGGTAGTACAGCTCAGTCACTTCATCACGCACCTTTTGTTTTATTATACGGCTGTGGTGGGGCATTGTTGTTGTGTCTTTCCCGCCATAAACAAGCCATATGGGACAGTGAATATGTTTGAGGAGTGGTTCTACATTATAAGCCTGTAGCATGTCTATGGCCTGTGATCGGCTGGTAGCTCCAAGGTTGTACTCGATCGTTTGTGGAATTGGGGGAGGGGCTGTGTGATACACATCGGCGAGGGAAACAGGGGAAGAAAGGAGTGCGCAAGCCAGGATGCGTTCATCATGAGCGGCTGCACGTAAAGCAAAGTATCCACCTGCACTGCCTCCTACAACGACGATGCGTTGTTTGTCAATCGATGGATATGTCTCTAAGGTGTCGATGACCGCCGAGAGGATCGTTTCAGAGTCGGGACGCCAGTAGTGATTGTGGAGCCTGCGCAGTTCACCTTGACCCGGCAAGTCCAGTGTCACACATGCCCATCCGCGCTCAATATATTCCTGACCAACGTGATACCATTCTTCCTTGACGCCATCAACGCCTCCCAACGTGATAATGCATGGCACGCTTTGTTGTGTGACTGGAATGCGGATATGGACAGGTACCTGAATACCGCCAGCAGTGACTTGACAGATAGTAAGAGGGGGGATAAAAAAGCGACCCGCTGTGCAATAGCATTGTACCAGTTTCCGCCAGATATTGGCGCGTACTTCGTGATCCTGCACCATATATTCTGCAATGCGATAATAGATGGTGGCCAGGCGTAGGGCATTAGCCGCGCTGATCAGGCTGCGTTGTTCTAAGGCGTCATAGCCTTTTTTTTCGTAATTCATGGCGAGTTTGCACCAGTATTCTGGCCATTCTTCCGGCGTGTGGATCGCTGATAATGTGGTAATTACATCGCCTGGATCACCCCCCATAAAAAGGAGGCGAGGCAATAGCGCCTCATGTTTGCGTAGTCCGAGTATTGTCAGCGCTCCTTTCATACGAAGTGCCAGGCGAAAAGGTAGAGGGTAGGGAGCAGGACGAGAGTGCAGAGAGGGTTCCACCTCGTGGAGAGCAGGCGTTTTTTCCATCAGGAAATCTCCTCAGTAGCTAGACTATTGTCATTTCGATGGACTTTTTCCGTATATCTGGGTTTGGGAGAGCGGCCCACCCAGGTACCAGGTTACCATGAACTGATTACTCTCCTACTTGAAAAGGGGTGCAACTTTTTTTGCATGGAGAATTTGCTGATCAAACTGATCAGTAACATTGATGACTACGATTGCTTTTCATAATGTTCATGAAATACATTATGAGAAAACAATTCTGCTTCTCTCAAGTACATTCTTGATGCATTGTTTTTCCCTTATTTATCATTGAGAGAGCTTTTTATTTTAAGAATTTACTTGCCAAATTATAGGTAAAAAGGACTTTTTTATTTGACCTGTCCCATGTCGCTAATTCAGCAGCAACCAGCGCTTCGTGTTTTCGGCTAATATCTCTGAGTGCGTTGCCTGCGGATTTTCGTGCATATTCGCTTTCGTCATTTTTAAGGGCACTCAACAATGTAATCGCAACTTCAGGGTGATCTTTGAAATATGGCCTGGTGGTCCAGATCCTTGGTCCTTCCGCAGCGGCCCTTCTGACATTCGGGTTTGTATCGTTTAACCATTCTTTGAGAATGGGCAGTGCTTTCTCATAGCCAATATCGGAGCAATATCTATCCAATGCCTGTGCTAGAATTTCCTGTACGCGCCAATCTTTATCAGCTCCGACCTTCTCCTTAAGAAAAAGCAGTATGCCATCTTTTTGAGAAGCCAGAATTCCGAAGAGAAAAACCCCAACCATTTGTACTCCGACTTCTGGATAGGCAAAAAGGGTCCGGGCCAGTTGCTCACTCTCCTCGATTGACCGCTCTTTTCTAAAGTCTTCGGCTATGATGCGTACCTCTTTCCCTCCTCTTTCAATTTTCCCCTTATATGGTAGAATTTTTTCGATCGTGTCCATAAAAAGCCTCTCTCTTGTTTCTATATGATTTTCTGGTGGGCAGTGCTGAATTCTTGCAAGGTGGTTCTGGCGCAGCAAATGGAGTATTTGCTTGCGCCCTCTACAACGATTACTTCCCTGTATTGGTAATAGGAGAACTGGTATTGACGCCAACGGTAGCGGTAGGTTTCTCTACAAATTTTTGTTCTTTCTGCACTTTCTGCTCTTTTATAGTAAATGCGAACAGGACGAGGAGAGCCAGGATACCTCCAAGTGTGGCGTAGCTACCCGCGATCCCGAAACGATCGATGAGGAAGCCCCCAATGGAGCTGCCGAGAGCTAATCCTAATCCTTGAGCTATACGATAGCTTCCCAGAGCTGCCCCTATGCCGCGCGGGTTAATTTTCATACTCTGATCGATCACAATCGCGGTAGTGAGAGCTACGACCGGGCCTTCTGTGAGTCCAACTAAGGAGTAACCAATAAGCAGAGAAATTGGGGAAATGCCAACATAGGCCAGGGCGAAAACGGCGATAGTAGTGACTGCCAGTGAAATAATAAGAGGTCGTTTCCGTCCTACCTTATCTGCTATTGAGCCAATAATAGGAGCTCCTACCGAGGCAACGAACTCGTAGGGAATAAACAAAAAGGCAATGAACCAGGGACTGATGCCACTACGTGATGCGGCGAAGGGGGTGAGGAATGTTGCACAGATACCCACGGCAAAGGAGAACGCGGCGATGATGGATGCGCCGGCGATCCCTGGTTTGATGAGCCATTGCAGGGTTCCACGCAGTTCAGCCCCGAACTTTTTCTGGCTTTTTGTGAGATTTGTTTCCGGGTAAGCGTGTCATAATCAGGAAGGTGACGCCCAACAAGATGGCACCAACGATGAAGAGGGCACGCCATCCACCAATTTGAGTTATGAGACCGCCGGCCACATAACCAACTACTGAACCAAGTCCAACAGCTCCAGTAATAATGCCAATGGCTTTTCCGCGTTCGCGAAAATCAAAAATGTCTGCTGGAATGGTGAACATGGGAGAGAAAAACAGGCCACGCCCAATCCCAAAGACAATCCAGCCAATGATAAAGAGGGGTAAGATCGCACCACCAAGACAGATGAGTAGTGCAATGGTTGCCATGAGCAAGCCTAGAACAATGAGAGGCTTGCGCCCTTTTCTATCGGATATTACGCCTGCTGGTAAGGAGAGCAGCGTTGCAATCAGTGATGAGATGCCGAAGATACCACTCACTTCGCTGGCTGAAAGGTGTAATTCCTGAGCGATTAATGGAGCTGCCGGGAAAATCGCTAGGGTCATAAAGAAGAGGGAGAAGATAGCCAGTGCTAATAACAAGAGTGTCTTGCCGCGTGGTGTCGCTAGAATTTGCCAGATTGTGGTGTTTGCTGGTGTATCCCAAGAGGGTGTGCTCACGACTTTAGCCTTTCATTTCAATTGAAACAACTATAACCCTATCCAAATATAGCATTACCTTTGTTGTTTGTCATGACGTATTTATCACAATTTTATCTGAATTCTCTTGTGATTTTTAGGTCTTCAGTACTAGTTGTTTGCTTGCTCATAGTGTAGGAAGTACTTATACTCATCCTGATCTATGCTGCGGTATGGGATCTCAGTGACGCCCTACTCCTCTTCACCTGAAAGGAGAGAATCCTTGTAATGTTTTTGTAACTTGCAGGAGCTATGATTTTGACAAAGTAATGCTCGGTACTATGAAAGGATACCTTGATGACTCTCGAAAAGAATATCTTTCGTCAAGTAATGGGTCATTTTGCGACCGGTATTGCGGTAGTGACCACGAATGATCATGGCATTCTTGCAGGGTTGACCATCAATGCTTTTTGTTCTGTCTCTTTAGAGCCTGCGTTGGTACTCATTTGTGTTGATCTCGCTAGTAGCGCTCTTCCTCATATTCGTACGAGTGGTGTTTTTGCTATCAACATACTCACGAGTGGACAGGAGGCGCTTTCACATGGTTTTGCAATCCATTCGCGGGAACGATATGAAGAGTTTTGTTATGCTAATCATCACGTCGTAGCGACGGGATCTCCCGTTATTGACAATGCACTTGCTTTTCTTGATACGCGTGTGGTGGGAGAATACCCTGGGGGCGATCATGCAATCTTTCTAAGTCAGGTCGAAGCTGTTGGAGCGAAAGGTCTGATAGAATGTGCAGAGAAGAAGGATGGGTTATCAGGTGGTGTATATGATGATAGTCAGGAGCAGGGTGGTGGCAGTATCAGCCCTCTTATTTACTTTTGTGGACGATATCGCCATCTTGGAGATGTTTTGCGAGAGGAGGATCATGGTGCAAATTTTGAGGGTATTGGGAAGAGGCGTAGGGGCATCACCTTGCGTGCGCCCACTTCCTGATGAACACCACATCGTTGGCAAATGAGCGCACGCAAGGTGATGCCCCTACGCCTCTTCCCAATCAATCACGCGAAGGGATAGAGACCGCTCAGTATTTTACCATGCCCTGGCGGATAGCATAGAGAACTGCTTGTGATCTACTTTTAATATTCAATTTCTGATAGATGGCACTCACATGATTCTGGACCGTTCGTTTTGTGATACACAACGTGTTAGCAATTTCATTGTTTTCAAAGCCCATTGCGACGAGCCTAAGTACCTCCATTTCGCGCTTGGAAAGAACGGGGGGAAGTATCATTTCGGTGATTGAGGTAGTATATGGTGTGAAGAGGCAACCTAGAAGCTGTTTGATCAGCCGAGGGGAGAGCCATATGCCATCTTTCATCACCTCTTGTATGGCCTGTAGAAGCAGGTTGGGATCGTCCTCCTTAAGTATATAGCCATCTATGGACAGGGCGAGAAATTGCAAAACTATTTCTTTCTCATCAATTTCAGAAATGATGAGAATTTTTATCTCCGGCCTTTGTTCTTTGAGAGTTTGTATGGTGGTTGTTGAAGTAGCGGGCGGCGTGAATGCGCCACAGATGATCAGGTCGGGTAGAAATTTTTCAGCGAGTGGTAACAACTGTGTTGTACACTGTGTTTCAGCAACGACATGAATGGATGGATCGTGAGCCAGAATTCCTCTAATGCCAGCGAGGAATATCGGGTGATTATCTGCAAGCAAAACATTAATACATTCCATTCCAAAAGTCCCCAATTATCTCAAGTATTTAAAATTACGATTTAAAGGGTGCCAGGAACGCCGGGAAGAAGGAAGCTATCTACTTGAAGTATCGTTTATGGGTGAAATTTTTCATAAGCAAAATTGTGTTCTTCCTCCAAAGCTTGCTTCTGTGAGGTAGAAAAGAATGGATGTGAAGGAAGTGAGCAAATTATTTTTGATACATTATAATTTCCCCATTCAATTTCAGGGATGATTAACTCAAATTTTTATCAACAATAGTAATGCCGTAATGGTAAAGTCAGGATCGTATTTTTATGATATCTCAGCACAGATCTAATTGTCAAGAGATCCCGTGATCTTGCAGGGCTTTTTAATTTTGCGCCAGAGACGTGAGTAAGAGCTGAACAGCACGAAGAGGCTGTGCATCCAGGTACCTCATCTGTTGCTTGGCGTTCCCAACGTCAAAGAAATCGAAAAGCGCCAACGCTGACCAACATCATTGGGCCAGGGGATACGCTGAGTCAGCCGACGACGGGCTATGTCTATATCAATACATGTATCGCTGGTGCGACAAGTCCGTGTCTGGAACTGGACACGACGACGCAGAACGTGTCCATGAGCTACAAAGATCTAGGAGCGATCAATAGTCTGACCTATCCCGATAGGGAAACGGTGACCTCCAATTATGATAGCAATGGACGATTGCGCTCGGCGTATCTAGGAATCACGGCGAGTAGTGATCCAGTCACATTCCTGGCGGGTCAGGTCAGCTACATCAATAGTGGACAATTGGCAGGGCTTGCCATTGGGGGAACGGCCAATAAGACAAGTGTGCCTACACCTCTTTTCGGGACGGTACTGGGCTACGATGGGATGCAGCGCCTCATCACCAGCAGCGCAACCCTGATGGGAGCCAGTAGTCCGTTCTGGAGTCAGCAACAGACCTACGAGAATGCAGGCAATATCCTCCAACTTTCCACGACGCTCCCCACTAGCCGTGGAGGCAGGCTCACCGATACCCAATCGTTCTGTTACGATGCCCAGGATCGGGTGACGTGGGCAGGCAATACGGGAACGCCAGCGGGGAGGCGATCATTGTGGATCGACGCCCGGTGGGAGCACCACGCCCGGATAGAGCCAATCGTTCAGGTATGATGTAATTGACCGGATCACGCAGGGATCGGCGGGAACGGTGAGTTATGGGGATCCCACCCATATCCATGCCGCCACGGGCCTGAGTTCCATTCCCAACGCCTATGCCAGCTATGACGCGATGGGCAATATGACGTGCCGCAACGTCGATCCCAGTGGGAGTCAGAGTTGTGCCAGTAGGACACAAACGGGCGCAACGATGAGCTATGACGCGATGGGCAATATGACGACCTGGACGGCTCCTGGGGGGACAACGGGCAGCGATCAGTTTCTCTACGATGCAGCCGGAAATCGGGTCCTGCAACGCAGGAGCACCACCCCGGCGGGAAGTAGTACCCCCACCATCACGGATACGATTAGCTTTAATGGGCATACCGATACGACCATTAGCAATGGGATCACCACCACGACCAAATACTACCGATCAGGAGGGCAAACCGTCGCAGAAGCAACGGGAACGGCGTGGTCGTATCTGGTTCCTGATCTGTTGAAGAACACGACTCAAGCCCTCAAAGGCGATGGGGTGGTGCAGTTGTGCGGAATCTCAATACCATCACGAATGGCGACTGAGGCAATGAGCGAGGCGCTTCGTCATCTGAAGTAGTGCTTGCAAGCTTGAACAACGGAGCATACAATAGCTGAGTGGTGTCTTCTTGTTTTGTTCCTGGTCGTAGCTGAGGTGCGATGTGGGCAGTTCATGAATCAGTCATTATCAATTCGATGAGTTGTTGTTCACGGCATATCTTGCAAACGATTGCCAGGACAAGCCTTTCTCTGAATTTCTGAGAGAACTCAGCTTCCATCACTTCTGCATTCTCACAATTCTGAGAGACAAGGGCTTGTAAGAATATCGATTATAAATCGCATTTAAATTATAAAATGTGATTTAGAGAAGAAGGAGTCACAAAATGCGACAGGCAGACAAAATGAGCCAATATGTGCTTTCGTAGAAAAAATAATCTCGAGGAAGAAAAAAGGAAGAGAGTTTTTGTATTGAGGAAGAGGCTTGAAACCGCTTGAAAAGCCGAGTGAGAAGGGAAGAGAAAGGGAGGATGAAAGAGCTTTTAAGCATTGCAAAATGAGTATAGTCTTCTTTCAAAAAAGAAAAATAGTGCAATCTGTCAAGGATAGATTGCACTATTTTTAAAACCGGAACCGACGGGCATCAGCTACGCTCTCACCAGTGTTTATCCACTTCGTTTCCCCCTCTCAGAAGCTCCAACAGGTCTTAGCTCAGCTCCAGGCAAACGGAAATACGTCACTTCCCCTTGTGACAAAGCGACGGACTGACCCTACGAAACCGAAATATGGCATTCCTCCTACTGAGTGGCCTATTGTACAACGCCGTGTTCTGGAGAATCAAGAGCCACTACGGAAGGTCGCCGACGATTATGGGGTCTCCTATGAAACGGTCAGGCGAACAGTAATTGTTGTACGGAAGCAGGAGTAAGTCCGCTAAATCCTCTCAGTTCTTGGAGACAATGATGAAACAATTTACCAGTATTGAAAAACTAGATACGGCTATTCTTTACTCCCTCGAACTCACGTCGAGTCTCTCGATCTTATTCCTCGCATTTGGGTTGATTGCAAGCATGGCCAAATGTGAACGGTTGGGTGGTGCTATCGGTATAGGTCAGCATGGCCGTGCCTGAAGACGGACCATAGGTGGCCAATCCCAGGAATGCCAGCGTGTTTGCAGAGGATACTGGTGTGATGGGAATGGTTTGTCCCGTCGCCTGAAAGTTATCCGGAGCCAGCGAATAGCTGGCGGGCCAGAGAAAACTTATTCTTTTAAAGAGGAATGGTTGTCCCGCAATTCCCATGTCAGCTTCCTCTCGCGAAAGCTCCAGCAGATCTCTTAACTCAACTGCAAATAAGATGAACTTTTATCATCGAAAGTGACGCCGAGCCGATTTTTGCTGAAGCAATGCGACTTAACAACTGCCAACCGCTATGGCATGATTTTTCAACAGCAGGCTTTAATACACGCCGAATTCCATGAACTGCATACGGTACTGGTTGCCGTCATTGGGATTGGGGCGCAGGTTTGTGCCTGTTACTCGCACGTAGCGAGCCGTTTGAGACGCAAAAGTGAAACTTTGCACTCCCGAAGGGAGACTATAGCCTGTCTTCGTCACCACGGTAGTCCACGTGCTCCCATTGTTGGAGACCGCAATCGTGAAATCGATTGGGAAACCATAACCAGCATTTGCCCCGTCAGAACGTGGATACAGGTCTACTTCGCTGAATGGCTGTGCTGACTTGAGGTCTAACTGCACCCACTCTGTATGGTTGCTGCCAGTATTGGCATCCCCACTCGACCAGCCTGTAGACAATGAGTTATCATTGACATAGGCAGTTGACCAACCGTTGCCTTCATGGCTCGAACTGGCCGATGGTGTTGCTGAGAGTGCGAGGTTGAGACGCGTGTGGCTATTGCCGCTCAGTTGATACGTATGACCACTCGTCGTTGCGAAACTGACCAGATCCCCATTGGTGGTCGTCGCGACGGTTGTGCTACCACCACCCGTGATGTCCTTCACCTGCATGCTTCCAGGTGACCAGGGGCTTCCAATACTTGCTGTACCACCCAATTTGCTCGTTATGGTTGTATTTTGCACGATGCCGCCGCTCCGACTGCTGGAAATGGTAAATGCTCCACTCGTTAGCATATTGGTAAAAGAGGCATTCTGCCCCGAGGGCCAATCTGGGAAGAGGCGAATCGTGCCATCGTAGCTGGAGAGTAGCATACTATTCACGGTCTCCATGCCACCAAAGGTTTCGGCACCACCACCCGCCTGGTTAACCGTTGTGTTGCCACGTGCTCCTGGCTGCGACGAACCGCATCCTCCGGAGAGATAGCTGACCAGGCGGTTGTAGGTGTCTGGTAGACCGACACGTGCAGCCGCTGGAAAGATCCATGCAAAAGAATTGCTCTGGCACCAGACATTGAGATCCTCAATGGTGTTTTGCTCGGTAGTAATAACGCTCATCGGTGATCCCAGGCCGATATCATTGCCTGGAAAAGCGGCATTAGCGGGGTTGGCATCGCCTCCATAGAAGCCCGGTGCGTCCTGTGTTGCCTTGAAATCGGTATGTCCATTGTTGGTAAAGGTCGGATATGGGGCCAGATGGGCGATAATATCCTGCCATTTTGCGTGCCGGGACGAGTCAACATTGAGCGTCTGGCTCATCTGCAAAAGCGCCGGGTACATATAGTGTAACCAGGCGAGATCGCCGATTGCGTTGAGTTGATAGTTGCTTCCCTCATTCTGGGCACTATTGTGGATGTTATAGATACCGTTCGCGTCTTTCGTCAGGTAATTATCCCAGAAGTTCGCAACCTGAATCAGATAGGGATAGCCGGTACTTTGTGCCCAGGTAGCATCATGTGTATAATTCCAATGGTCGACGAAGTTGGTTGCCAGCCAGGCTGCGTTCCCCTTCATGCCGAAAGAACTGCCCTTACAACTTTGTCCACCTACGGTACTGTGATTGGGGTAGTAGACTCCCTGGAAACCATTTGCGGTTGCACTGGCCCTGGCATCAGAGATACAATCGCTTACGCCTCGTTCGTATGGTTGCGTCAATTCGATATGATTTGCCGCATAAAGTCCCTGGTAAGGCATCTCAAAATTGTAATCATTTGTCCAGTTGCCGTTATAATCGGGTTTATCGGTCGTTTCAAAGTTTTGCATAGGGGGAGCAGTGAAGCCTGTGCGGTTGCTGGCAGCCATGGCGTAGAGCGAGGTGTACCAGTAGCGCTCGACAATGCTGCCACCCAGATCCATGCTCGCGCCGCCCAGCCAGAAATTTTGCCACCATTGCAGGTGGGCATTATGCAGCGCATCTCCATCCAGCACCGAATTGGCGTTCCCCGCCGTCGTATTCAGTTGCGCGATACGAGTCTGGGCCCTCGTGAGCTCGGTGCTCAATGTTGCTGGAGCTGGCCAGGGCGTTCCACCGACATTGCCCGCGCTATCGCCCAGGACAGCGGCGATCTCGATGGTCTGACCAGGATGCAAAGTAAAGGCACCAGAGGCACTGGCGGTATTGTCGGTACTATAGGTAGCCGACGAGTCGTTGAGGATACGTGTCGCCAGAGCTGCATTCGCCAGCCAGTTCGAGCTGTTTGTCGTACGCGTGGCCCACATTGTATCAGGTCCACTCGTCAACAAACCAGCCGTCGTGGGGAGACTATCCTGCGCACCCGCGTAGGTCTTCACCGTCACTGCTGGTGAGGCCGATGAACCAGATACGTTGGTCAGGCTGAGTGCCATCATATCTTCGTTCGCCGACACCCAGGAACGCTCCGTAATGGTCGTGCTGGTATTTGTGAAGGTCGAACGTACTTCAGCGTTGCCAATATCTTGCTCTTGCTTATAACTGGTGCCTGATCCTGCCAGTGATGGGATGCTCACAGTGATGCCACCAATGGTCTTGGGCTTCGCGTTATTCCAGTAATCCGTTGCATCGATGTAGTAGGTTTGGGCATCGGCTGTGCCGCCAACGACAGTCATCATATGCCCATTGCCCATAAGTGGACCATCCGGCACATGGCTACTGGGTGTGGCTGTTGGCGCTGAGGTGGCTACCGATGTATCCCGTGCCAGGATAGTTTGCAGCGTTGACCAGGCGTCAGCATGCACGGGCGTTGCGTGAACGACTAAATTGCTGACCGTCAGGCCACTCGCGAGGAGAAATCCCAGCGCGAACAACAGGGCGAGCTTCCTGGGTGCCCACCAGCGGCGATGTTGTGAAGTACCCATAAATTAAGAATCTCCTTGTACAAAAGCATGTCTGGCTTTCGGATGAGCGCTCGTAATGCCATAATGTAAATGTAATGTACTGGTTGTGGTGCCTATGACCTCTGGTATTCTGGCACAAAAGAAATGTGGAGGTTAGTTTGACAGCATTCATTACAGATAAATGTGGACGAAAAGGTCCTGGATCAGCTAGAACACACGGGTTCTGTGAGAAGGGGAGATTTGTTTGATTGTAAGCCGGAACTCTTAGTCGGAACAAACCCACCTGGAGGTAGGAAGAAGTGAATGGACGAAATTGTGCGCAATCTACGCATTGTATCCCTCCTGATTGTGCAACTATGCAATTGTCAGAATAGCATGCAAGCTATCTGGTGTCGACCGTGTATTTTCCCATAACGTTGGGAAATGTGAACCTTTCACGTCGACCTGGAATGGGATAGGAAAATTTTATGTAGCCCTCGCGAGCAATTCACTCGTTGTGAACAACTAATACGTATTAGCTATAAGTATAAGCATAACATTTCTGTTTGTCAATCCTTTCATGAACCGAAAAATGTGCTAATTAAGGATCGAAGCGGCTTCTTCAAGGTGACACCCCTACGCTTTTCCCCTGTTTCCCCCTAAAGAATGGAGATCTTCAAGGGGGATCTCTAGCATTTTCTATGTTTATCTGGTACAATAGGTGAGATAATCTCTGAAAAAACGCGCTTGTTATTAGCAATTAAGAAGCCTAATACGTATTAGGCTTTCAAGCATCAATAGCCACCCGGGCAGAGGAAAGAAGCAGGCATGGCCGGAGCAAAGCGAATACGTCGTCCTACCAGTCTCGATGTTGCACGCCTGGCGGGCGTTTCACAAACAACCGTCTCTTTTGTTATGAATGGTGTGGTGGATGCTGGCATTGCCGAGGAGACCCGTGTACGGGTATTAGAAGCGATCAATCAGCTTGACTATCATCCCCATGAGGCCGCCCGAAACTTACGCAATCGTTCATCGCGCATTCTGGGCATGGCCATTCCAGAAACGAATCCTCATCTTTTAGAGATTGCTATGGGAGCTGAGGATTATGCGCAGGATAAAAAATATGGCCTGTTTCTCTCCATCACCGATTTTCTTGCCTCCAAAGAACAGCGTAGTTTAGAATGGTTACAACAGCAGCGCTATGATGCTTTAATTTTGATGTCGCGCAACAAAATAGTGTTGCAGGAAGAGATCTATGATTTGCGCAGAAAAGGCTATCCAATTACGATTCTGGGTTTTCCTGGTCCGGGCATTGATAGCGTTTTAGTCGATGAGAGGCAGGGACAGGAAGAGTTGCTGCGCCACCTGGTTGCCTTAGGACATCAACGTATTGGCTATATTTATGGGGTGGCTGATCAAAACCTCTTCAATGAACGTCTCGCCAGTTGTCTCGCCGTTCAACAAGCGCTAGGTTTACCTGTGCATGAGCGTTTTATCCGGCGCTGTGGTCCTACGATGAATGATGGATATGCCGCGACGCTGGCTCTCATGGCAGACTGTGCGGGGGACGAGCGACCGACGGCACTGATTGTAGTCAATGACCTGCTCGCGGGCGCAACTCTGGCAGCACTCTACAACGCCGACATTACGGTTCCGACGGATATGAGCGTGGCGAGTTTCGACAACACCCCCAATTCAGCCTTCACGTTGCCCCCATTGACGACGGTTGATTGTGAAGCGCGGGTGATCGGAGCAGAAGCAGCGCGTTTAACCATTGAACGTCTACTTGCACCGGAACGCCTACCCGAAAGTATCTACACACGCTCAAAATTAATTATCCGCTCATCAACCGGACCTGTCATTCATGGAAAGTGAAAGGTGCTAATAGAAGGATCGCCGAAATAAGCTAACACTCTCGTACCAGCGGATCGCGATTTAGAAGGAGATGTATCCACTACGGATGGATTTGGGTGTTTATCCTCGAACTGGCCCTGTAGAGGCTCGAATAATCAATTTCGAGCGTGTGTAGATACTTTCGGGTGGGCGTTCCGGTGCAAGTAGACGTTCAATGGTTAAACGCGCTGCTTCTGCTCCGATCACCCGCGCTTCACAATCAACCGTCGTCAATGGGGGCAACGTGAAGGCTGAATTGGGGGTGTTGTCGAAACTCGCCACGCTCATATCCGTCGGAACCGTAATGTCGGCGTTGTAGAGTGCTGCCAGAGTTGCGCCCGCGAGCAGGTCATTGACTACAATCAGTGCCGTCGGTCGCTCGTCCCCCGCACAATCCGTCAGAAGTTTTTGTGTGGCTACATACCCATCATTGGCAGTTGGACCACAGCACTGGATGAAGCGCTCAATGATTGGTATTCCCAACTGTTGTTGGAGTGCTAAACAGCTTTCGAGGCGACTACCGAAAAGCGTCTGTTCGGCAACGCCATAGATATAGCCAATGCGTTGATGACCAAGCTCTTTCAGGTGGTGCAGCAATTCTTTCTCACCTTGCGTGGTATCGACGCTCACGCTGTCCATCTCAGTATCATCAAAGCCGAGCACGGTGATGGGATAGCCCTTTGCCCTTAAGCCCCGGAGGTCTTTATAAAGCACGCTTTTGTTGCGCGATATCAGGATGAGCGCATCATAACGCTGCTGCTGAAGCCAGCGCAAGCTTAATTGTTCTCTCGCTGGATCAAAATTCGTAATGGAGAGAAAGAGACCATAGTGCATGCTCAGTGTATAATCCTCAGCCCCTACTGCTATTTCAAGGAGATGCTCATTATACGCTTCAGGAATGGCCATGCCAATAATGCGCGATGATTGGCTCCGCAGATTGCGTGCTGCTTCGTGAGGATGATAGTCAAGCTGTTCAATAGCCTGTAAAACACGTGCACGCGTCGCTTCAGAGATACCGGAGGTTTGCACATTATTGATCACATGTGAAACGGTTGTTTGTGAAACCCCCGCCAGGCGGGCGACATCGATACTTGTTGGACGGCGTACCCGTTTTATGCTAGCCACTGTATGGCACCTCGACAATACGTTTTTAGAGAGGTCAATCAAATCTTGTAGTACTACGTAGTACTAATACGTAGTACTAGTATGCTTGATAGCGCCGTTTTTGTCAATGTATTATGTCGCCATATGTAATCGTAGCGGTTTTTGCTCATCAGCGTAAGGAAGCCATTCATGGCTTTCCTACGCTGATGGAGTCTCTGTGCAAGAAAGTGGCAGACCCCTTCTTTTATTGAGAGGCTTGACAAAGATCAAAGGACTATCTATACTTACTAATACGTATTAGGTATGCGTATTAGTAAGTATATGGGAAGCACAAAATTTCTGGAATTATCTATGATTCTCTAACGTACGTAGATGTACTTGATACTCTTTTACTCAGCCATCGTTGGCTAACATCGCATGATGTGAGAGGAGGTGAAGGCGCTACCCTGGCTTGTCCCCGTTTTTCATCTGATTGTTACTTTGTTCATCGCTGCACAATAGAAGGGATAACCATGCATACGTTGTATAAAACACGACGAATTCTCCCCGTCTTATTTTTCCTCACGCTTGTCCTGGCCAGTTGCTCGAATTCAGCTTCGACGACAACAACGCCAGCACAGAACTTGCGTGTCCTGGCCGATCCAGGTTACTTGAGTGCTGCCGGTCTAGGTCCCCACGACTTTGGGTATGCTGGTCTGGCACGTCTCCTCTGGGCACCCTTAATCACCCATGATGCTCAGTGGAATATCACTAACGATGGCCTCGCTCCCTCTCCTGTGATCAGTTCCGATGGGTTAACATATACCTTCCATTTGCGCCAGGATGTGAAATATTCCGATGGCACGGTAGTGACTGCTCAGGATCTGAGTTTTGATCTGCGTTATGATATTATGACGGGGCATCCAAAGATTAAAGGAACCAACGGATTAGGCAATACCGCAACTCGTTACTACTCTAACGTAGTAGGCGCGGCGGCGGTTTTTGCGGGTAGTGTGCCTGTCGATGAGTTTAACGCGGCCTCGGTCTCAGGAGTACAGGCTCTTGATAGCTCTACTTTACAGATCCAGTTGGTCCACCGTGATCCCGGCTTTCTTTACGCTTTGATGGTTGATCCACCCAGCGCGGTCAAGTCGGCTGATATCCAGCGTGGCGAGGGAAAACACTACACCAATAATCAATATTGGACAACAGAACCTGGTGTGGCGTTCTCTGGCCCGATGAGCTTGCAATCTTATACCCCCAATCAGGGCATGGTGATGGTTCCCAATCCTGATTTTTATGGTACCGCTGCCAAACTCAAGAAAATTTCAGTCACCTTTGTTACGGATCATGCATCGGCAGTCACCGCGTTTCAGAATAAAGAGGCCGATTGGCTTGACGTTTCATTGACTGCCGCCGATGTCCAGAATGCGGAGACCGACTCTTACTTAAAGAGTGCATTAGTGCGTGGCGATACCAATAGTGTCGAGGAACTCTACATCTCAGCTTATAAGCCAATGGATGATATCCATGTTCGTCGCGCCATTTATATGGCTCTGGATAAGAACTCGCTGGTGAAAGTTCTGGATGGGAATACAGGACTCAACTTCTATACGCCAATTGTTTCGCACATCGCCAATGCCAACGCATGCCCAGGCGTTACCAGTACCATTACGCCCATGCCTTATGATCCAACTGGCGCAAAGGCGGAACTTGCACTGTCGAAGTATGGTGCAGCGGCGAAGGGTATGCCTATCAATATTCAACTGGGCCTCTTTGGTGAAGATGTGGTGCAGAACAAGATCGAGGCTCAATTCATTCAGCAGGCACTCCAGACCACGCTGGGCTTCACGAATATCCAGATCCAGGCATCACCGATCACCGATTTCTCGAAGCCTCCTTATCCCACGCACCTGTGGCCTAATGAGCAGGGCAATCGTGATCCTGATCTCTATGGCTTCTTGAATAACCTGGCTCCTAGCATTGCAACAGCGCCTATTCCTGCCAGTGGACCATCATCAATGTTTGAGTTGCCATATGCGCCTCAGGTGACCTCCTTGATGCAGCAAGCATTTGCGGCCCCGACGATTGCTGCACGCTGTCAAATTTTGGGCAAGGTCTTGCAGGCCTGGGTAGATAACGCGGTTACCATTGATCTGTATACTAACAGCGGTTATACCATGGTTGCACCCTGGGTCAAAAACTTGCATACTGCCGATGGATTGGGTGGATTGGAAGATCTGTATCTCAATCCTGGAATTGCCGATACCAGTATTGCAGCCCATTAAATAAAATTGGGTGGGGCGTGTGCTTTCATACGTCCCACGTACCAATGTAGGGGCCACATACATACATGGGCGTCGTAAACGTGGCCCGTACATTGGT
>CAVUVQ010000032.1:0-22474 GCA_963744875.1 uncultured Chloroflexia bacterium
AGAGCACTGCAAAAAAACGTGTCAGTTCCTCCCAAAAAACATGCCAGCAAACCCGCTGACAGCGGTCCCCATTCTCAGGTATCCTTCTTTCAGACGCACGACCAATCGTCTCAAATGTCTCACCTTATCGAAAGGAGTTTGATTGTATGCATGCCACTCTTATACATCTCTTCATGCGGTGGTCCAGACAGCAGGATACACGCATTCTCTCAGGCCGTGCGTCTGACCATTCCCGTCTTTCCTGGTTTTCCACTCCATGGCAACTGTGGATGTTCTGGATCGTGTTGCTGGTGGGAACGTTGACCATTGCGTCATCTTTGTTTCCTGCACACCTTGCCCCAACGCCTGTTACCGGAAACGGCGGCCCCATGGCTCCCCGTTTTTGTGGATCTCCTTTGCAGGTCGTGCAGCATTTCGGGGTGACCAACGGACTTGGCGTACCGTATACTACAGCAACCCTTCCCACGGCAGTTCAGTTGGCGACCCTGCCCACACCAACGGCGAATGGACAGGTCTCCTATGAACCGCAATTCAACGTTCTGTGTGCCATGAGCTCTCCTGCATTGCGGTCTGCATTACAATCCCTCGCAGTGTCACCGGTGACGGCTCCCACTCTGCCAACCAGGCAGAGCGCGGCAACTCCGATGCCGACCACTCCTACCACAACTGGTGCTCCTCCCTCATTTTCGTCGGGATCGACGAATCTGTGGGCACAGGGGGCGATGGACGCGCTGGGTGGTGTGTGGAATGGCTTCTATCATTGGGCCGGACAGACGCTGCAATATGTGGAAGACTGGGCGACCGAAACGCTCGGCTTCTTATGGGTTACCCCTGCTGCACTCACGTATAACAATGGCGTCGTTCAGACAGGTCTTGCGTGGATGCTTGGCCTGATGAACGGGCTGCTCATGCTGATCCTGGTTCTTGGAGGTTACCAGTGCATGATTCGAACCATGTTGGGTGAACCGCGTCAGGAAGTGCTGGCGTTCCTGGTGCGCGTCCTGATCACCGCCGTCGTGGCCAATGTGGCCTCACTCTACCTGATCCCACAACTCATTGAACTCAACAATACTCTGTGTGTGGGCAGCATTCAGGTGTTTGTGCATGCCGGGGTCGGCGATTTCAAGATCCCCTTGCTCGGTGGCTTGAACTGGCTGCAACAGCCCCTGTCCTGGAGCCTGTTTCTACTGATTGGCTTTGTAATCTCGCTACTGTTGATTTTGAGCTTGCTCGTGCGCCTACCTCTCTTCATCGTGTGCTATATCCTGGCCCCGGTCGGCATTCTGCTGATGGCCAGCGGGTTTGGGCGCAGTTGGGGACAATTGTGGTGTCGGCTCTTCTTTTACTCGCTGTTCATTCAGTTTTTGCAGGTGCTCGTTGTCGCCATCGGCAGCGCCATCAGCACCAATTTTCTGAGTCTTGGGAGCCAGGGATCACTCTCACCAACGACGCTGTTTGTGGGGATTGCCTCACTTTACCTGGCCTTTAAACTGCCCCAGATCTTACTCTTGCCGGTGGTTGGGGCTGCCTATCAAGACGCCGCACACGGACTCACTCTCGCGAGCACCATTAGCGCTCTGATGGCAGCTTAGAAAGGAGGATATCATGCGTCATCTGTGGCTTCTTCTTGGTGCGTGTGTGTGTCTTATTGTGCTCATGGTACTGCTCATCACTCTCGTCGTGGTCCCGACCTCTCCCTTCAATGGGGACATCCTATCAGGAGATGGCAATGTGGCCGTGGTGACGGAAGCACTGCAAATGGCGGAGCATTTACACTGCTTCCCGGAACCCGTGCCTCCTCTAGATTGCGCCTCCCCTGGAGTGCCCGTTCCGATGGATGCCTGGTTTGACGCAAGTTTTCCGCCGCAGGTGCTGGCCTGGGGGCAAGCACATTGTGCTGGCTGTCCCTCCTGGCAAAATGGGCAATTCCAATGTGTCGTTTTTGTCATCGGTGCCTACCTGCAAAGTGGGACGCCCCTGCCTGTTGGAGGGGAAAACGCCAATCAGTACTGGGATTACTTTGCCCATCAACCTGGATGGATCGAGAGTCAGGTTCCCACTCCTGGGGCGATTATGGCCTGGTCGGGTGGCCTCTATGGACATGTGAGTATTGTGCTCTCGGTTGATGCGCTACATCGGACCATCACCTTTGCCCAGGCCAACGGGCAGGCTCCGATACAGACGTTACCGCTACGAGCCGATGGCAGCGTCGATACCCACAACGGATATTGGAACTTTTTTACCGTGCAGGGATATATCAGCTCGACCGCACCTGTGAAAGGAGGAATACCATCGGGATTGCTTCCCAACAGCCCCTATGTCAGTGTGGCTCTGGAGGCGGCACGGGCCGCAAGCATTGACGAGACGACCTTTGTACGCCAGATCAATGCGGAGAGCGGCTTCAATCCGCGTGCCGTTTCCCCGGTTGGGGCCATTGGGATTGCACAATTCATGCCTGCAACAGCGGCGGGCCTGGGGATCAATCCCTGGGATCCAGTGCAGTCCTTAGATGCCGCCGCTCGCTACATGGCGACTCTGCTTGGCTCCTATGGAGGTGACGAAGCCAAAGCGCTGGCAGCCTATAACGCCGGCAGTGGCACAGTTGATCACGCTGTTGCTGTAGGGGGAGCCAATTGGCAAGCCTTCTTACCTTTGGAAACACAACGCTACATCCACACAATTCTTGGATAGAAAGGTGAACATAAAATGGGGAATCTTCATTTATTCGTCATGCAAGCGCATCATATGGCCACCTTGTTGGCCCCAGCACCTCCGGCACCTGCAACCGTCCCGGCTCCAATGACGGATCCAACGGGAACCAATGCTGCATTGGAAAATATTGCCAAGTGGGCCGCCGGCCTGGGTGTGGGTTTTCTCATGCTTGGTATGGTCTGGCAGGGACTGCAATATATGATGACGCACGACTTGAACCGCAGTACGCAGTTCAAGTTGGCGGCAATCGGGTTGGTTGGGGGCTTTGCGATTGTCGTCCTGGCAGTTAATCTGGCCCCTGAGTTCCTCAATCTCATTCTTGGGGTGTAAAGGAGCGATTTCTATGGGGCAACCGCGTTATCAAATTCCGACCCGTTTACAGACGGAGGATACGGTGCTCACGGTCGGCAGTCTGGCACTTACGATGCGTCAGAGTGTGATCGTGCTCTTTGGCGGTAGTCTGGCCTTTGTCTGCTGGCACCAGTTGTCTGGTCTGCCACATCATCTGGGCGTGCTGGGATTGGTGTTTCAACTGATCCTGGCCGCCCTGCCGGTGCTCGTCGCGCTGGTGATTGCCTTGACGCGCCTGCGAGGACGCCCCTTGGAAATCTGGGTGCTCGTTCTCTGGCGCTACTGGCACCTGTCGAAAACGTCGCGTCCTGTCTATTGCAAGGAGAACAATCATGACCACAAACGTGCTTTCGTCTTCTGTTCCCATCGAAACCATCGAGAACGATCTGTTGTGCCTGCGCAGCGGATCTCGTCCCATCTATCGGGCGATCATGGAAGTCAGCGGCCTCAATTACCAGCTCAAAAGTGATGAGCAGCAAACGGCTCTTGCGCTCCTCTTCCAACAGCTTCTCGGGGGACTCAAACATCCCCTCCAGATTCTGATGCGGGCAGAACCGTTCCAGCAAGACGACTACCTGCGTCGCTTTGGGGGTAGTGTCTCGTCACCCAAGCAAGCCATGATGCTGGGAGCAGATCTCGATGCCGGGGAACGCTGGCGCAGGCTCAATAGTGCCTATGTGCACTTTTTTCGGGAACAGCTTGGTCGAGAGCGCACCTTGTTGGAGCGTCATTGTTACCTTATCGTGCCCGCTGACCCAGTACTCACGTCTGAGGAGCGCCTGACCGTCCTGCTGCGAGGCCCGCGCAAACACGCCCAGCTTCAGGCACAGGTGCAGGCACGCCAACAATTGGAGCTGCGGTGCAGCGAATTGAGTCGCCAGCTTGCGGGCCTGGGACTGCTGTGCCGTCGGGTGCGCAATCCCGAATTGGTCCATCTGCTGCATCGGAGCCTCTCGCAGCAGCAGGCCTTGCATCATCCCTTGCAACCGGAGTGGATCGAGGCGGTTGGACACCTGCCCCGTCCGCTCAAAAAGGCACCGCCCTCGTTTGAGGAGGCTGTGCGGTTGCCTTCATCGCTCGTGGATGAATGGCGCTTGACGCCGCAATGGGCACCGTTACTAGCTCCGGCGGGCATTCGTCTCACTCCCAATGCTCTGGTTCTCGATGAGACCGAGTGGGTTCGGACGATCACGGTGCGTCAATTACCCCGCTTTGTGCAGCCTGGCTGGCTGCGTCCTCTGATGATGCTGGATGAGCCGCTGGATCTGAGTTTGTTCTACCAGCCGTGTCCAACCTCGACGATCATCAACGATCTGCGCCGCAAGCAACTGGAGATCGATTCCTCGCTCAAGGTGGCGCACACCCAGGGGCGGTCTCCCAATGCGGAACAGGAGATGGCCTCTCGTGATATTGGGCGTCTGCTGGAAACGCTGGCCGAAGGGGAGACGTTGCTGGATCTCTCGCTACACGTCCTGGTACGTGGGCAGGGGGAAGCTGACCTCGCCGAGCGGGCAGAACGGGTGCAGGCGGTACTCTCGCATATGCTCTTGCATGCGCAATCGGCCCTCTTTGAGCAGGATCGGGGCTATCGCTCGTGTTTGCCCTATGCGATCAATGACCTGCCGGAGAGTCGGATGCGCCTGGATAGTGCCAGTGCTTCGACCAGCCTGCCATTTCTGCTGCCAACCAGTATGATGGAGAGCGAACGGGGTATCCTCGAAGGAGTGACGCCTTCCGGTGATCTAGTGTTTCACGATCCGTGGTCTCCTCATCAGCGCAATGCTAATCGGCTCATCGTCGCGCCCTCAGGATCGGGCAAATCGTTCAAGGCCAAGCTCGATCTGCTGCGGACGGCCCAACATAACGCCGCTGCAGGCATCGAGGGGCAACAGATTGTGATTGATCCCGAACGCGAGTTTCTTACGTCCTGGCATCCAGGCGTTAGGAGGGCAATGGATCCGTTTTGCCGCCGGCTCCATGCATCAGATCAATCCCTTTGACCTGCCGACTCCGCATGGGCACGATCCGCACACCGATGTGTTCACGGAGACAATCCGTAACGCACAAGCACTCTTTGATATCCTGCTTGCCGACCGTACCAGTGAGGGGCCAGGCACCCTCAAGAGCGAAGAAAAGGGCTTGCTCGATAGGGTGCTCTACGCTGCCTATCGCGAAAAAGGCATTACTACCGATCGACAGACCCATACGCTTGCTCCACCGCTGTTGCGCGACATTCATCGCCTCTTGCGAAAGAACAGCTGTGGCAAGGATCCAACCGATCTGGCCGCACGCCTGGAGCGGTTTGTCTCTGGCAGCCTGGCCGGGTTGTTTCGTGGGCCGACGAATGTAGTGCTTGATGGGCCGGTGATCATCATGGATACCTCCGACCTGGATCCCGAACTGCGTCCCATCACGCTCTTTTTGCTGGCGAACTACATCTGGACGATCTCCTTTGGCAGCCGTATCCCGCGCCATCTGTTTATCGACGAGCTGCTCTCGCTCTATCAATATCCAGAGGGACGACGATTTCTGGAAACGCTGTTCCAGCGAGCACGCAAGCACTACCTGGGGGTGACGGGAATGACGCAACATCTCTCTATCCTGAGGGAAAGCACGATTGTCTCCAATTGCGGATCGATCGCGCTGATGGGGCAGGAAGCGGCCTCTCTGGATCTGCTGACCGAGATCTTTCATCTTTCCCCACCGGAACGCCAGCACCTGCTGACTTTTGGGAAGGGGGATGCGTTGCTGCTCACGCAGGAAAAACGGGTGTGCGTGCATTTTGCCTGTAGTGATCTGGAGTATCGCTACGCCACGTCGCACCCGGCAGATCTGGCCCGCTATGAAGCCGAAGAACAGCGCAGAGATACGAGCGATGAGACCCAGCAGATCGCCCCGGCTCTGCCGCACAGGTAAGAAAGGAGTGTCTCTATGGATGCTGTTGTCGAAGTCATAGCCCACTTAACGACCGCCGACCCAGGTGCCCAGCAGGTCAATCTGGAGACGGCGATGCAGGCACTAGTTCTGGATCCGCGTCAGCCGGTGGCCCTTGAGATCGCAGGGGAGCCGACCGCAAAACGCTTTCTCATGCGTGCGCTGCGGCCCGAAGCGCTGGCCCATGCCGAGGCTCAGGTGCGAATGCGTTATCCCCAGGCGTCCTTCGATCCGGTCTCTGCTGCTGACGATCCTCTGGTCTGTCGGGCAGGAGAGGGCGTCTCGGTCGTCGAATTACAGGCAGGAGCGGCATCGTACCTTCCCCTGCAAACCTGGGAGGAACAGGCGCTACGCCAACCGGGCACCGATCCTGTGCTAGGAATTCTGGCAGCGATGACTCTGCCACCGGAGATGCGGGCGGTGACCCAGATTGCCCTGGTTCCGGCATCCCCCAACTGGTCTAAGCACCAGCAGCGTCGGGCGTTAGAGCCTGCTTTGGATGCCGAAAAAAAGCACCTGCAAGAACAAATGCAGGAGGCACGGCAAGGAGCGCCAAGCACCTTGGGGGTTCTTCTGCTTATCGTGCTGTGTGGAATACTCGTGCTCGTTCCCCATCTCACCATCCCGCTGTGGATTGGACAGACAATCCGGCAGGTCTTCCTGGGCCAATGGCCAACCCTGAGCCGCGCCCACTGGATACAAGTCGGGGTAGTCTGTGTGTGTCTGATTGGACTCCCTATGCCTGGTCGTCTGCTCAAAAGGCCGCGTCTCTATGATCAGAAGTTGGCAGCCCAAAAAACGCTCACAATGGCGTACCGTGTTCGCATTCGTCTGTATGTGTTTGGACCAGCGGAACCGGCGATCCGTCCCTTGTGGCGAACGTCATGGCAGGCGCTCCGTCAACGCACCCTCATACAGGAGTGGCGGATCCTCTGGCATGAGCACCAGAATGCTCGTCGTGTGCGTGCGTTGCGAGAGACGGTACTGGCCTCTCTAAGTGCGGCCTATCGGCAATATGATTTGGCGCGAGGAAGTTTCTTTCGCCCCAAACACCTGCGCAGCGAGCGCGTGGCGCTCTTGTTTGGCCGCGACTGGCTGACGCGCCTGGCGCAAAAACTGCTGACTCATCCGGCGATGACGAAACGGTCAATGCGCCTGCTGTTCTGCTGGCTTCCTGATTGGGTAGCGCGTCGTACATGGACGGTTGGGGTACGCCATTCTCCCCATCTGCTGGCTCCCGAATCGCTCAAGATGCTGTGGCATTTGTTAGAAGGACAGGCACTCCAAGAAGCAACCCTGGTACCCTCGCGTCGCGCCCGGACGTTGCTGCTTCCACGTACGTTGATGACGCCACCCACCGACCATGATCATGCGATTGGGGTCTCCAGGCATGGAGGGCTGGCATTTCCGTTTGTCCCTCCCGAAAGCTTCATACGCTATCACACGCTGCTGGGCGGTCAATCAGGCGAGGGCAAATCGACGCTGATGCAATCGATGGCCTTGCAAGCCATTGAGAATGGCTCGGCCTGTTGTGTGATCGATCCACATGGCGATCTGGTCGAAGCGATCCTGGCACACATATCACCCAGGCGCGTAGCCGATACCGTCTTGATCGATTTTGGCACGGACGATCGCTCGATTGGCCTCAATCCCTTAGATGTAACGCTGGGACGGGCGCGAGACAAGGCGATTGAAGACCTGCTCGTGACCCTGAGATTCATTTATAAGGAATCGTGGGGCAATCGCATGGAGTCGCCATTTCGTCACGCCCTGCTCACTCTGTTTGCTGCCAATGAAATGCTGGTAGCGAGAGATCCGCTTCAGGGGCCAGATCAGCAATATACGCTGCTGGACGTGCTCCCCATCCTGACCGATGAAAGCTTCTGCCATACCCTGCTTGATGAGATCACCGACGATTACCTCAAGCGCTGGTGGTATCTCTACTACGAGCCGCTGAGCTTGCAACAGCAACGCGAACGAGTAGATCCGGTCTTTACTAAAATTAGCAAGTTGGAGATGCAAGCAGCCAGGCGTATCGTTGGGCAGGGACGGTCCACGCTCAACTTTGGCCAATTGCTGCGGGAACGCAAGATCATTCTGGTGAGTCTGGCCAAAGGCAAAGCCGGCAGTGATAGTGCCCCGTTGTTGGGCAGTACGCTCATGGGCTTGCTCTTGGCCGCATTGCAAGAGCAAATCGTCCTGGCCCCAACCGATCGGGTGTCGCTGCCCATCTTCGTCGATGAGTTTCAGTCGCTGGGTGGAGTCGATTATCAGACCATGCTGGCGGAACTGCGCAAATGGGGCGGCGCGTGCTGTCTGGCCACCCAATCGTTTGCCTACCTGCACGAAATGACTCCGGCGCTACTGCCAACGGTACTGGCCAATGTGAAGCAAAAGATCATCTTTCGCATGAGTGCCAAAGATGCCAGCATCATCGCGCCCGAAATCGGCGTTGAGCCAGAGGATATTGTGCATCTGGATCCGCATACCTGCTACCTCTCCATTCCTGCTGCGGGGCGACAGCAACCCACCTTTTCGCTGGTGTTGTCTCCCCCACCAGTCGGGGATCCGCAGGTGGCCGCGCAGATACGGCTTCAGAGTCAGCCGTATACCCGTCCCGGCAGCGAGATTGATACAGCCCTTCAAACTGCAATCACGCGCACCATTCAGGCCAAAAGCCAGAAAGAAGAGAAGAAGCACGATGTACCGACCACAGGGCGGGTACGCACTCGCAAAGGAAAAGAAGATTCGTCTGCTGCTGCAACGAAGGGCCATGGATCGTTGCAGAGCCTGGAGTTGTTGGCAGCATCGCCGCAGATGCCGGCCCCGCAAGAGGAGCTGTCACCCAGCCATGCAGATGAAGCGGAGGAATTGCAAGAGTCATGATGACCCCTGAAGACCGTCTCCAATGGCTGCCCCCGGAACTGCTGCTCTCGCCATTACCGCAGATGCTGAGCCAGACGCGCCGTATGCAAGCTCGCGTGATCCCAACCGAGGAGGCACGCAGCCAGCTCTTGCTGTGGCTTCTGCACCATCCTCTGCAACGAAGTGAGGATCTACAATTGGCGTTGGGCGTGAGTGCCAGCACGCTGCATCGTGTTCTGACCAGCGCCGAAGTTCAGGGAGAGATCGAATATGTGCAGCAGATGAGCCGCTGGTATCACCTCTCCAATCAGGGCATGCTAGCGGCAGCATCCCAGGAGCATGCGGAAGTCAAAGCCCTGGCCCGTACCTGGGAGGCGGATGAACGAGGACTGCTCTCGCTCTTGCCACGGTTGCCCCAGCTTGCCGTGATGCAAGAACTGGTGAATGGGTTGGCCCGCTATGCGCCACAGATGCTGGCCTACGAGGATGGAACGCTATCGGATATCGCCTGGAGTTGGCGGCGCGATCTTGCCCATCGTTTCTTGACGCATGCCCGCGAAGCCTCCTATCAGGCCGATGCAGCCCTCTGCTTCTATCGTTATCCCTCACCCACACAACTCCAGACGGGGCACCTGGGCCATTTTTTTGCGTGCCTGCTGTTGCTACATCGCTTCACCGACGACGATCAGGCGATTCGAGAACGATTGGTTGCGTTGTTGCGCTATCGCGAAAGCCGACGCGCGTATTATACCGCCTTCTCAGCGGTGTTGGTCGTGACCGAAACGGTGCGTGAGCGGGATCGCTGGCATCGGCAGGCTCAGGAAGCAATGCGCATACTGCATCTCCAGAAGCCATTGGTGGGAGCAATCACCCAGTTGATCTCTCAGGAGGGAACGATCACATCCTCCTGGCCGCTACCCTGGCAACGTCTTGGGGAAACGCGTCCCTGTCGCCTGCAAGAGATGATTATCCCGATGCCATTAGAGGCCGTGCCCCCGGATATCCTGATCCCGCGTGTCGAGATGGGCCAACCACGCATGCAGAAGCGACAGGTGCTCGTCGGCCACTTTCAAGCGCGTGCGGAGGATCTCGATTTTGCAGGGGAGACGAGCGACGAACTGCTGGCCTTGCTTGGTGGAGTCCTGTTACGTCCACGGTATGTCGATCTGCTGCACCTGCTGTATCGTGCCCCGTTGCTGGCGGCCAGTGAGATCATGGATGTAAGCCAGGAGACCGAGGGGACGCTGCCAACGATCATTCGCTATCTGCAACAATTACAGCGTTGGGGCTGTCTGCAACGGATCGATTCGACGAGCGGCGTGCGGTGGTTACTCACCAGACGAGGAGTGCAGGTGCTGGCCCGCATGGATCAGACGGATGCACGCACGCTTATCGATCCAGAGGAAGATCGCCAGCGAGGCATCACACAATTCTTGACGCTTTTGGAGCATACGGCAGGGGTCTATCGCTGTCTGGCCCCCTTTGGACGGGCGGCGCAACAGATGGTGCATCATCGCCTACTATGGTGGGAGGTCGGACCATCGTGCGAACATCATTACCAGTATCGGGGACAGTGGCTTCATCTGCGGCCTGATGCCCTGTTCGCCTACACGACGGACACGGCGTCACACCTGGCGTGGGTGGAGTACGATCGTGCGACCGAGGCACGTGAGGCATTGGTGACCAAGTTCCAGACCTATCAGACCTTTCTTCTGTCGCAGCAGTGGCGTAAGGTGGGATTATCGCGACTGCCAACGTTGCTCATTGTGGTGTCTTCGCCGGCAAGGCGGCAGATAATACGAGATGTGGTACGCGATGTGATGGGAGTGGGTGCGATGCGGGTGCGTCTGACGACGATGCCGCAATTGCAGAATAAAGGACCGCAGGCGGCGATCTGGGAGCAACTGGTGCCGGTAGTGGGAGGAGAGTCGGAGGATGGCGGTTTTTGAGGAATGAAGGAGTTGCAACGCGAAGTATGAAATACATTCCATTTATCTATTTCAACTAGCAAATTAGACCTATACAGCAACACTTTTCACTGTATCTCTATTATAATGCAAGAAACATAGGACCAATCACACATTTTTTGTTTTCCCTTCACAACGAACGTCTCTTTGATATAGAGATATCACCATGGCAAATCCACGCAATGAAATGGTGAGAGGAAACATGCGCTAATTTTGTGTCTTTGGACATGAGGATCTTTGCTTCCCATTCAAGCATAGTATGCGTAAAGTTTGAAGGCTGGCCATACAAAAAGTAATATTTACTTGAAAAATCTTCTCAAAGGCAGCGTTTCTATCGTAAACTAGTGAAAGATATAGAGATACATCGTAACCAAGGGGCATTTTTATGGGAAGTGGACATTCTGGAAATCACATTGAGAACAGTTACCCCTATCTGGACTGGTGGTGCGGACGGCAAATCTGAGTGGCTAGAGATCACAGGCATTATGGAGTCTTCGTTGGTGGTATGAGGTGCTGGTACGTAGCATTGGTGGGCGTGTATGCGATCCAACACAACATAATGAGGAGCTGTCTGTATGATGATAGTAAAAAACCGTATGATGGTTTGTGTGATGTATGTAGAATCTTCGGTGCAACAGGTTGGTTATGATGTTTTCGCATCATTGTTAGTGAGGATCGTTTACAACGCAAAAAGGCTGTGACAAGTCGTGTTACTAATTCTGGAAGAGAGTTTAATCTTTCTTGCAATCATCTTGAAAGCCAAAAACACAAGGACATAAATGGTATCTCAAGGATGATCCGCTTTCTGGCGACGTGACATTGAATATTATATCTACTGGAGCAGTAGATAAAGCAAGTCAAGAACTGTTTGATCCAGCCATTATTGGAGCATCGTTTTAATTTATTGCTGACAGAGGAAGTATTGGGGCTAAAATGACATGGGATTGGCGTTGTTCAAGTCATAGAGCGCCAAAATACCCAACCTCTCCTGGATTATTTAACCGAAATTGCTGCTCTACATCAGAAAAATGGCGATTTGAAAACTCCTGTTGATGATACATTGCCTTGCTTGCAGAATATGTTCTTTGCCAGGATAAATGTCCATTCAATCTCGGAATTAGCCGAATTTGATCTGAAATATATTTGCGAAACATGCTGCGTGAAGAGTTTCGAAGGGGATAATCTTTTGCGTCATACTCTCATGGGTTATGTAAAGAGGGATTTGCGGGAGGGAGCAAAAAATAATGATGTCTTATCCAGATAAGAATGGAATAGTACGCATGTGGGGATGGATACCGAGCTTGCTCCTGTCGTAGGACATTCATCACGTAACGAAAATTGGAAAATAATATATTATGATTTTCTGGAACTCAACTATGATGATGGAATACAATTTTGGCTTGATTTTGGTTCTCAAGAAAATAGGAGTGTGCTGGAATACCTAGAAAAAGATCTTCTAATAGGAGCACAGAAAAATGCGTATTATATGAGCTTCAAGACTCAGATATACCAGAGCCAAATAGAAGATTTAGAGAAGCAAGAAAAGATCATTGAAGAGGCGAGATCAGGTAACAATAGAGCAAAACAGAATGAGGCTAATAAAAGGGCTGAAATAATCGAAAAAGCACTGCAGGAAGACCTATCATCAGCAGCAATATACGAATTTGCTCAGTGTGACTGCTTCTGGTAAACCTGAAAATCGCCGTACAAAATGGCAGGAACAAAATCGCAAGGTTGACTGCCTATGTGAGTTATCAAAAGATTGGGCGCAGGGGAGTACTTATTATCAACAGATATTTGATAGCAGTAAATAGATTTAAGGGTACTACCTGCCTACTCGTTTGTAATACAATATGCGTTTGTCCTGGCTCAGCCATATATTTCGCGTGATGAGCAAGACTTTTATATCATCGACAACCCTATACGCAAGGATAAGGTTTTGGCTTACCCTATGTTGCGCCCACTTCTTGGAAAGGGAGCCTGCGAGCGGCGTTTGCGCATCTTAAGCCCTCTGCTGAAAACGAAACGATGAGAGACACAGTTCGCCAGCTTTTTGGGAATGAGAAGAATGAACAAGATCAAGTAAATTTGCACGCAGGGCGCTTGTTCTTTTTTCCGACATTTTTTACCAAAAAGAGCCTGGAAATTATTAATCCGCAGGATAGAAAAGCTGCGATCTGGCAAAGACCCTATCCGCATCGAAAGTGTTCCCAGAGGTTCAAAGGGGATATTTACTCTGCTCTATATTCCTTTTGATCAGATTGAAGGCAACGCAGAGTTCACACGCAAACAAGTAGGCAATGATCTGGTGTATGTGATGAAAGGATTATATGCCATGTTCCGCATCTATGGATTTGGAGCAAAAACGCATAGTGGGTTTGGATTGACGGAAGAGATCCTAAAAAAAGCTTCAATAGAAGTACGTGCGAGCAATATACAAAAGATTTCAGAAAGTTCCATTAGTTTTGCACAGCTAAATCGAGATGTAGAGGAATTGATACAAGAGTTGGCATATTGATAGGTTGAGGTGACGTGTGAGTAATAGTTTGGACATTCTTGCAAAGCATCGGGATGCTTTACTTTTAGCCGAGGTGGGCGCGTGGTTACATATGTTTGGGAAATTGCATGAGGAATTCCTTGATGGTAAACATGAACTGGACTGTGAAATCCCTAAAGACGTTCCTGTTGAGTTGTCTAGAATTCTCGGAAATGGTAAGTGGACGGGGGATATATGGAATGAACTTCCAATTCCATCTGCAAATCTGGGAGCAGCAGGCCTTAGTATATATAATATGATAGAAGAGCACAGACCACTTAAATCAGAAAGCGCTGGTTTTATCCAACTAATGGCTGATGCTCATGGGCGTGGTTTCGGTATTGAAAAAAGGGATACTTGAAAAATTGACCCGGACAGAAACAGATGTGTATTTATCAACATCTTTAGGGTATGAACCAGATACCACAATTGATCGAGACAAACTTCGTCAGGAACGCAACAAGCTATATGATTTTTTACAGCAGCAATTGGCTTGGTTGGAAAAAAAGAATGCAAAATTGAGCATCAATGAGTGGATAACATTCCGGATTACTTTCATCCAGCAAATACTACACAGTTTTAGTGGCACTGTCGCAGAGACACGTCGTCCACTGAACGATGTAACCCTCTTCGACCAGACCTCATGAGTGTAGCCTTCTTCGAGGCTGGCACTGGCCGGAATCTCCTAGAAGGGTGGGAAATACTCCTTCCAGGGAAGAAATTGCACATAAATATCGTTGGCGTCTCTTTAGAGTTGGATTGAACGGCTTGACTTTCTGGGGTAACTCCGTGCGAGTCAGCGATCTTCTTGCTCGTAAAAGGCTTATCAAGGATGCTCTGGACAAGGCTAAAACACTGCTAGAAGTGACTTATCCTTTAGGAGCTGAAATCTATCGAGATGAGAATGGGAGTATCTTTGTTGTTCCAGATATAGATAATTTACTTAGTAAGACTGATAGCTCTCAATCTTTAGAGGATCAACTTCAGGCTATTACCTTTTGGAAGAATCAATTACAAGCCTTTCAGGGGAGACTCAATTCAGTATGTCATTGTCAAAAGAGACACGCGATACTCTTTTGTTCGGTGAGTTAGCGATGCGGGACTGCCCGCATCCACGCCGCAATTCACTTGGTTACAAAAACAATGGAAAGGGAAAGAAAGAGATGTTTGTCCAATTTGCGGAAGTGACTAAGGTCCAAGAAGTAAAGCTTGCGACAGAAAGGCCTGTGATATTTGTGAAGAGCGACGCAGTGATCGGTCAAAAAAATGGATAGATCATCCAGCAAGAACCATATGGGTTGATGAAATAGCTGATAAAGAGGGCAAATTGGCATTACTGGTTGGAAATATTTCGGTATCGTTGATTGGTTATCAGGTAGTGCATTTAACACAGTCCTTTCACTTAATCCAAGGAGTCAGCGAATTTTTTCTGATGATACGCCCTCACAAGACGTTGATTTTGATTTGCAGATGCTCAATAATGCTATTCTAGAGGGACTAAGGCCGGGTCAAAAATTTAAGAAAAAGAACTTGTTAGGCAAACTTGTACGAAAGGACTCCCGTAAAGGGGGTTCGGAAAATGTACAAGATTTTTATGATTTCCATGTGAATGAAGATACAACATTGGGAACACTTCCATCTTTACGCAAGCCAGAACTCCTTACTCTGCTCTCCTTCGGCATAATTCCTTACATCACCTGCACGTATCAGACGTACATGGGAAACGACCAAAAAATTTTGGGAAGAAGTGGAGTCCAGTTTGAATAATACTGTTACGGAAGTTGGTACACGTATCATTATTCATGGAACATTCCTTAGTGGAAGGAGTACCGGGGGATCACCTATACCTTCTCATACTTAGTGAACTCAAGGTTGATACGGTCAATTTGAGCATCGTCTGTACCAATTACGGTAGAGTTTCTTATGGCTGATAACCTGCAAGCGCGGCAATTCTACTTAGAGCACCGAAAGAGTCCACTCAAAATTACACTAACGCTGCACAATATGTATTCGAGCGCATTCAAGCAAATAGTACGCTCGAAATAGCAGAGCCAGCAGGATATGGCCGTATCAATCAAATGCCGGGCCTCCTGGAAATTCGTACGATTTAGCAGGAGCAGCATTTTCCTTATTTCCTGCCATTACCCTTGTGAATGAGCCTCGAACATTTATGGCTCTCGTACCTGCTCAAGATGCCTGGAAAACACTGGAAAAAATAAAAGAGAAATATGAGAAGGAAATGGGCAAAGTACGCAATCTCAGCCAATGACCACGATTGGAGCGGTCTTTGCTGATAGTCGTACGCCGCTTCCCGCCATCCTTAATGTGGCGACCGTATGTTAAAACAACAACTAACCACAGATGAGTGCTGGATCGTCGAGCAGAAATACGTTTCTTCACCTGGCGAAGTTACTTACACTCAAGAACGATACCCATCTTTTATCGGTCAATGTTCCAACAATGATGAGTGATCATATAACTGAAGATGTCTGGTATCCTTACTGGTGCGTGGAAAACGACAAAAATGGTGATATACCTCAAGGCCGACAGAGACAGATTTAAGGAATCAACGGCAAGGAATGGATCCATATCCATGATTTAAGAGATGGCGATGTCGTTCATTTCAAGCCTTCACGTTTTGATTTTGAATTTGTTAGACACCGCAGCACGACGCTTTGAGATTAGTTATGAGAGGGACATGCGACGAGGTTTAGCTCATCCTGCACGTCCTTATTATCTAGAAGAACTCAATGATTTCAGAGAATTGTGGGAAATACTCTCTTCTCGATTAAAAACCTCACAAATTCATCATCTTATTGAGATTATTGAAACCAGGCGCATGACATGGGATGCAAAAAAAGATGATGCAACCTTTCAAAATATGATTTCGTGATGCTCTCAACAACGTGCTTTGGCGTCCTCGGCCTGCTCAAACGGATTTGGCACGTTTAGAACTGGCCGCATTACGCGGGCAATTGGCAGATATCTTTGAATTGTACGTTCACATCCTCAAAGAGAGAACGAAAATTGATTAAGCGGGAGGGAATACTACATGACCGTAAGCACTTCAAATACACCAAAGAAAAAAGCTCTCTATACTCAGCAGCGTTTTCTATTCCTGGCACTTGATCCTGTACATGTTGGTACGGGTGGCTACAGATTGGGAAGAGTTGATATGACGATTGCCCGCGAACCAGAACGAATTTACCGAATATTTCTGGTACCAGTCTGGCCGGAAGCTCCCAGAAGCTATGCTTCAATGCGTTATGGCAAGTCTGATGTTGCAGGGCAGCAAAAAGGTTCAAAAATAATAAAGGTAAGGAAAACACATGTCCCATTATTTACACCTTTGGCACAGCAACTGATACTGGAGGTCAGAATCCAGTAGGGCAGACAGGCGGAATAAATCTGGCAGGACAGTCAGTATTAGTGATGCGCATATTCTCTTTTTTCCAATAAGTTCTATGGCTGGCCCAGTGTGGGTGAGTACACGAGAACGAGTTATGGATATATGGGGCAAGGAAAGTGTAACGTTACCAGAAAATGTGCAGATAACCGATGATAATGTCGTAACAAGTATGGAATGGAATTGGGAACTGAACCTCGGCTGGCTTTTATTCACAGCCGCAAAAGGGTTACAAATAACTCCGCCACAATATATAAAATTAAATCAGGCTTCAGAGTGGAGTGGCATTGCTGATCGTACTGTGCTTGTTACACCCAAACTTTTTTCTCAGATTGTGAATAGCAATCTTGAGGTTCGTACTTCAGTCAGTATTGATCCTCTCACAGGAGCCGCCGAGCAAGGTGCATTATTTACTTATGAAGCTATTCCGCGTGCGACGTGGCTCTGGTCTGATGTAGTCGAAGATGATTACAGATTTAATGGAAATAACACAAGCGCAATTTCCCCTCACTCAGAACCAATGCAAAATCGAGAAAATTGAGAGCGGGAAAAGGTACATTGACAATGGTGGGGAACCACTAGGAGAAACGTGGAGTCATCCATTGGATGTTGTGAGAGCCGGTATGAAGCTGATAGAGTATATGGGCGTTGGTGGAATGGGTACCCGTGGCTTTGGAAGAATGCGCCTGGTGGTATATATTCTGGGATGTAGACAATGGAGGCATACATTGAGAAATCTTCGGTCGCCATTGTAGCTGAAGCCGCTGAAGGTACGATTACAGGATGAGTTTTAAATAAAAAATTGGGTGAAGTGGAAAATCTCATCACAAAGACTCTTGGAATATTACAGGAGAATGGAGTGTATGCAGCACTGCTTTACCTGTATTCACGCACAGATCCAACCAACAAGCCTATCGCAAAGAAAACATGTGAAAAACTTCTTTCTTTGACTGCTCGATTAGGTTTGCCGGAATTGCCAAATACCAGCGCAACTACAGCCTTGAAGTTTCTTACCGAGAACATCTGCAATGATCTTGATAGACTCCTACTAGTAAAACAAGTGTGGGAACAAACACTGATTTATGCACGATATGGAGCTAAGGCCCGTATTGCTGAAGAGGAAGTGAAACCATGACATGGACTGCTTATCGCATCACTTGGCGCTTTACTAGCGCCAATGCATATGGGCTGGCGTAAGTTAGGCAATTTGCAACAGACACGTCCTTACGTCACTGGTCGTAGTCTATGGGGAGCTTTTACCGCAAGGTTAACGCGTGAATTTGGTCAGAATAGTTATGAAAAGGTTGGTGATCAGGTTGACCATGATCTTGCGTTTACCTATTTTTATCCCTCTGTAAATGAAGAAAAGGTGAAAGTTTGGCCCTGGCCTAAGCTTGAATATGAGTATTATTGGTGACATTTTTGCATGGCTTTTTCTTGGTAGTTATGCGAGTACTGCTCTAGAGAATGAACGAGTACAGAGGAGAGAAGCTTACACACGCAACAAAGTTCGCATTGCTCCTTATACCCGCGATGGACAACCTGTATACTTAGTTGGCTATATTTTTGAGCATGAAGATTGTCAATTTGACTGGCAGTAATATTCTTAACAGAATTCAACTAGGCGGCGAACGTAACTATGGTTGGGGACGAATGCATCTTCAGTATGAGCCAGTGAGAGAGAAAAAATGCTTTGAATACAATCTCGATCTGACAGGTATTTATCCTCAAATCATAGTACCCAGAGAGGGAGTAGTATTGGCACATACTTATGTTGAGGACGTGAGAAATATTCAAAATGGAATAATGGAGCCGTTAGTTGGTCGAACAACAGGGAGTGATACCACGTTTGGAAATAGTATTTCGCAGGCGCAAATATGTTGGATTCCAGGAAGTACAGTCAGGGAAGAAAAAATATTCCAAATCCAGCCTAGAGGAATGTGGAGATAGAAGCCAGTTGATACATATGAGTCTCAGCAGTTCGGGATTTCTTCGTATCAAGAAGGCAGAGAAGACAAAAAGGAATATTTCACAATGGAATTAACAGACACTCGTACCAGCCCGGCTCGGCTCTACGCCCTGCTCTTAAAATTACGCCCGCTCCAGGAGGGGAACACTTATGCCCTTCTCAGGCGAACTGGTCCATGGAGCCTTTCTCAAATGGCTCAATACCTCCGCACCTGATGTCGCCGCATGGCTCCACGAGGGACAAAAACGCCGCCTGTTTACCTGCTCAAGTCTGCACTTCCCACGCTCTACAGAGCGTTTTTTGCATGCCGAACGCGAGAATATCCACCTTCCACTCAGTCCAGAGAAGACCTATACGTTGCGCCTCACGCTCCTGCTCGGTGACCTGTTTCCGCTCTTTTATAATGCATTGATGAATTTTAATGCTGCTCAAACAGGCTCGACCATTCCCCCATTTCTGCGCCTGGGCAAGCAACTTTTCCTCTTAGAAGAAGTGCTCCTCACCAACGGCGATGCCTCAGGATGGACGGGATTTACCTCATTGGCGACCCTTGTGGAGCAGGCAAAGGCAATGCACTTCCGCGCCCTTCCATCATTCACCCTTGAATTTGGATCATTAACGACATTCAGCCGTGGCAGCAGCAAAAACGGCTATGGAACACATGCGGCCATGTTCCCACAACCTCAGTTTATTTTCTCAAATCTGCTCCGACGCTGGGAAGATATCGCGCCCCCAGAGCTTGCCTCGTGTGTGCAAAGAGAGCAGATCGAACGGTACCTGGAGGAAGATGGGATCATTGTGCTCGATTATGATCTCAAAGCACATCATGTTCACTTCACCACACATATGCAACGTGGCTTTGTCGGTACCTGTACGTATCAGTTACGTGGCTCTGATGAGAAGAGTGATGCGGAGGCCCCTTTAACGCTTCGTCAGCAGATGTATCTTTTGGCCCACCTGGCCTTTTATACTGGTGCCGGCTATAAAACAGCGATGGGGTTGGGGCAGGTTCGTTTGAAGGGGTAAGGCTCTACGAGACCTTTTCAGCCGAGATATCCACAGACACCAGTTCGTGATGAATTCACGACGGGCTGGAGCATATCTTCCCCACATGCATGCTCTTTGGCGCACGCATCACAGAGATATCCTTTTCCTTGAGAGAAGCATTCGGCACACATGCTCGTGGCAGGTTTTTCGCACACATCGCATGTTAGCCAGGGGACGGTATTGCGGGCCAGCACCTCGGCTCCTCTTCCGCACGCGCCTCATGCTCAGAGATGACCTTGATGTTGAGTTCTGTGGTCGAGCCAAAATCATACTCATAGGAATACCGTTGCCCTGGATGCAGGACGGTACCTAATGGCACCCGCATATGCTTTTGATGGTTGCCCCATACGTGACTCATCGAGTCCCGCTTAGACACTATTGCTCTGGCAACATTTAATATGCACTTATTGGTAAAGGCTAAGGGGTTGCGTGGGGAGTACGGGCTTATTCGCAACCGCTCATCGCGCCCTTACCATGTTCTATAGTCGTTCTAGCTTCTCATGCGCTTTCCACTATAGTAGGGGTGCGATGAGCGAAGCGAATAAGCCCGTACTCCCCAGTCGAAGAAATGGGTGAAATGAACGTTGATATCGCCCAGATTTCAACCCTGCAAGCAGGCGGTTCTCCTTTTAAAGTTTTACAGCGGCAGATGCGCCTCCATTGTCGAGTAGAGTCCACTCTACAAGGCCATTTACACCCAACGCACCAGTTGTGAACGTATAACAGTCAAGCTCAAGCCTTGGGAATTGAGCATCCCAAAGCTCCCAATCGTCGCTCGGTTGCCAATCTCAATACCTTGATCTATTTGACTATTAATGTACGTGCTCTTGATCGAGCAAAAGCGATTAATCGGGTACTTTTCCAAATGAAGTAGTTGCCCATCTGAACAAGTGGTCTACCAACCTAGTGGGATTGGCCATTCTCCCACTCGCTCGCATTGAACTTTAACTCTTAAGGAATAAATTGAAGCTCCCAGTTCTGGGACTGGAATGCGAGCTAGATGTTCTCGATAATCCTGCTTCAGTTTCAATCCTGCAAGCAGGCGGTCCCTCATTGAGACTACCAGGGTGTAGGTCGCATCATACGATATCGCATACGTGTTTCAATCCTGCAAGCAGGCGGTCCCTCATTGAGACCTCCAGTGACACTTATCAACTTGTGTGGAACATGTCTAGTTTCAATCCTGCAAGCAGGCGGCCCTCATTGAGACCGGTGAACCTGGCATTCACTCAGAAAGCGTTCATTCAGGTTTCAATCCTGCAAGCAGGCGATCCCTCATTGAGACATTTCCTGCAGATACCCATAATGTACAGTGAGTACTTGAGATCACCGTTTCAATCCTGCAAGCAGGCGGTGCCTCATTGAGACAGTCAGTATGGTGATCGGCATGCATCACAAGTAGATGGTTTCAATCCTGCAAGCAGGCGGTGCCTCATTGAGACTTGACGAATTGCCATTGATAGCATCTAATGATGTTGGCTGTTTCAATCCTGCAAGCAGGCGGTGCCTCATTAAGACCTGTAGCGATACTGGTTGCACGATCGCATATCAAGTTTCAATCCTGCAAGCAGGCGGTGCCTCATTGAGACCATCATATTGAGATCTGCCGCAATCTGATCAGTCTAGTTTCAATCCTGCAAGCAGGCGGTCCCTCATTGAGACACAACCAGATGATCGCATCAAATTATCGACTGAATACAGTTTCAATCCTGCAAGCAGGCGGTGCCTCATTGAGACCAGACTATATTGACCATTTCTATGAAGCTGAGCATAGTTTCAATCCTGCAAGCAGGCGGTGCCTCATTGAGACTATTAGATCACAGAGCTAGAACAGATTCATACTATAAGTTTCAATCCTGCAAGCAGGCGGTGCCTCATTAAGACCTGACATGACATTTGTCATGTGTTGACATACAACTGACTGTTTCAATCCTGCAAGCAGGCGGTGCCTCATTGAGACCTTCCAGCTATGCATGTTGAGGCTACTGCATGACATAGTTTCAATCCTGCAAGCAGGCGGTGCCTCATTGAGACCTCGACTAGAACGTTCTATGAGTAGCTGATCATTGTCATGGTTTCAATCCTGCAAGCAGGCGGTGCCTCATTGAGACTAAGATGATACATGGATTGCTATATCGCATTGTGACATGGTTTCAATCCTGCAAGCAGGCGGTGCCTCATTGAGACCTACGATAGTTACGCATTCAGGCAGCTGTTCGAAGGATAGTTTCAATCCTGCAAGCAGGCGGTGCCTCATTAAGACCTGCGATATGATCCTTTGGCGATCGTCATGAATAATCTAGTTTCAATCCTGCAAGCAGGCGGTGCCTCATTGAGACTCTGAATTAGCAGATACTACGCAGTCTACAAATGATAGTTTCAATCCTGCAAGCAGGCGGTGCCTCATTGAGACTCATTAGAGTATTCTGTATGCAATCCGATAGTATGAGTTTCAATCCTGCAAGCAGGCGGTGCCTCATTGAGACCTTATAGCTAGAATTGACTGATATGCTCATGGAGGTTTCAATCCTGCAAGCAGGCGGTGCCTCATTGAGACTAGCGATACATTGCGTGCTGACAATTCCATGATTCATAGTTTCAATCCTGCAAGCAGGCGGTGCCTCATTGAGACTCAGACGCATTAGACTATTGTGTACAGACAAGTTTCAATCCTGCAAGCAGGCGGT
>CAVUVQ010000033.1:0-34886 GCA_963744875.1 uncultured Chloroflexia bacterium
CAACATTTTTTCCAGAAACTCTTCACATTTTCTTCAGCACTATCGCTTCCCATTGACAGCAATAGTAAAGCAAGGTATATCACATTTGATACGTTTTGTTAACTTTGTTAACAAAGAGAAAATCTGTGATTATATAGCATTTCAAGGAGCAAGGAGAAGCTAATGAAAAGCAAAGGACGCTTCTATTTATTCACTCTTGTTATCGCACTCCTGCTGGCAGGTTGCTTTGCAGAGAGTTTTCTGGTAAGTACAAAACCCATCCAGGCCGCTAGCAGTAGTTGCAAGGTAGCGCCGGTAGACCCCAAGGCTACCCGTCAGGCTCGTAACCTTCTCTGTTACCTGTACAGCGTCTACGGTAACCACATTCTGTCCGGCCAACAGGAATCACCGTGGAACCAGAAGGGACAATGGAGATGAACTATATCCACTCCCTCACCGGCAAGTATCCGGCCATTCGAGGTCTGGACTACGGTGATTTTCAAAACTGGTCAACACGTGCTATCCCCTGGTGGCGAGCGGGCGGCATTGATATGGTCAGCTATCATATGGGTGCGCCGGGTCAGCCAGTGGATGGATGGTCTGGTGCTCAGCTCAGCGCAAACATCAATGCGGTCCTCACCCCTGGCACTGCTCAATACAAGTCGTTTATCTCGCGGCTGAATCGGGCGGCCTCCAAGCCTGCGAAAGCACAGGCGGCAGGGGTCCTATCATCTGGCGTCCTTTCCACGAAGCCGGGGGCACCTGGTTCTGGTGGAGTAAGGAAGGTGGAAGCCAGTACGTACGTCTCTGGAAGTTCATGTTTAATTACTATACGAACGTGAAGGGTCTGCACAATCTCATCTGGCTGCTCCCCTTCGATGGTCAGCCTAATGCATCCTTCTGGCCAGGCAAAGCTTATGTGGACATAGCCGGAGTTGATACCTATGGCAGCAACCATAATCCCCAGACAAGTTTGTACAACGCCACGCGTAGTATTGTCGGAAGTTCGATTCCGATTGCCTTGCATGAAAATGGTCCGATCCCAGATCCTAGCCTGTTGCAGTCTTCAGGGACGAAGTGGGTGTTCTTCAACACCTGGCACACCACCTGGATCACAGATACCAAAGTCAACGACCAGAACCTCATACGCAAAGTCTATAGCAGCCCCTACGTCATCACGCGTGACCGTGTTCCTAACCTGAACTAGTAGTTCGCTCACGACACAGGTATATTATGGGCAGAGTTGATTTTCCGATCATCTTAAAAACTCTGCCGATAATCCTGCTTTGCAGCATCATTTAGCTGAATACAGAAAGATGCTTTTTCTACGACAATAGCTTAATGAACTTCAAAGAGCCAGAAGACGACAAGGGCAACACTGGCCCAAAGCTCGTAGCGTCTCGTGGAAACTTTGACAAAACAGTTAGAGCTGTTCGAAGAGAATGATCCCGAAGTCAATAGCTTTCTTGTTCTCTCTCTGGCAAGACTCCATGCCACGGAGGTACTGCCATTAGTCGAACGAGCATATGCATCCGGGTGTGTCGATCCTATGCTCCTGGGAGGCTGGGATGATGCCCAGTTCGAGTTCGGTGTGCTCTCAGAAGAGGAGGTTGAAGAGCGCCGCTCCAGAAGACTCTTCGAAACTCCTTCATTCTCTCCTGCGCGTAAGACAATTCATCCACAGGTTTCTGTTAAAGAGAGTCATCAACGGGCGGCTACGCAAAAGAAAACAAAAAGCAAGATGGCGAAACAGTCGCGCAAGAAAAATCGTAAACGGTAAAGGTGCCATTAAAACCAGGCATCTTCACAAGTGAGCTAGCTTCTCACTTGTGGAGATGCCAATTTGCAAACGATAAACCCTATTGCTAATCCATAAGGAAAATTTCGTTTGTCGGCAATATACCCCTATGATCAACAATGCACCACTGGGTGGTCGTCGCGTTGTACGTGACAGTAAGAACAGATGGGACACGCTGACCGTTAAAGACATGCGTCAAAACGGGCATAAAGGTTGAACTATCGACCCAACCAGGAGTTACGCAGGCCTGACCGAGGTTATTCACTGTGGCGATGTATTGAGATTGCAGAAATGGTGAGAAAAACACGTTATAGACAGCCCCCACATGAAATGGACTGCGGTCCTCGTGATAGAGTGCCCACTGCCCGGTCGTGGAATTGTAGCGAACACCGATTGCATGAAAATCAATGTTATGGAAATCGAAAAGCTGCCATTGGGGAGTAACCATAAACGCTGCACTCGGATTGTTGGTCACCATAGGATCGTTCAGGAAAAACTCATCACCAGAGATATTACTCTTACTGGCTGCAACGGTATACACACCCGCCACTGGATTGGTAACTGAAACGACATTAAATTGTGCACCAATAGGCATAGAAGTGAGATTTTCATTGAAGATGGCCCACTTGCCAAGGAAGGAGACGTAGGTCACACCAATATGCGCGTTATCGAAAGTTCCATCGGTCTCAGTGACAAAGAGGAGCGCATTCGGGTTGTTGTTGTCCGTTGCATAATCAATAAAGGTAAAGGCTCCAGTGGTATTACTCTTTGTAGCGGTCTGCACATAACGCTGGCTAAAACCACCACTGGCCGATTTAGCAGGCGTAGCTGAAGCAGCAAACGCCGGTACGGCACTACATAAAGAGATTGCCATAGCAGCCAACAGAACAACAAAGCCACCAGATATACGGCGAAAAGACATTTGCATACGCATCATTTGAGAATCCTTCCAACTTTTTTTACTAAATGAGAGGAGATTATTTGTTTTTCTACTGACTCAAATATAGATGGGATCAGAAGGATTCTCTAGCAACCATTTCACAACATTTCTGTGGAATATACCACATTTTGCTGTTTGAAAAATGGTTTTTCAGAAAACAGGTAGGAAAGATCAAGCTGGAATCGTTACCGCACCATCCCATTCACCTTGCATGCTGCTATTGCTCGTAGCCAGGATGGTAACAACCGCAGATGATGAGCTAGAAGGGAAATGAAGCTCTTTGGCTGCCGGGCTTGAAAATGTGCTATACATTGCTTTCCCTTTAGCTGGAATGGTAGTGGGTCCCAGTAGATTGATTGTCTGTGTATTTATCTGAAGCGTGACTTTCAGAGATCCAGCGGGTTTGCCCCCACAATTATCAATCTCATCTCCCAACTTATAATTTCCATCCGCAAGTTTTAGCAGTGAAGGCGACTTGACAGTCAAACAAGTTGCTGGCTGTCCGATTGGTGTAAAAGCCGCTTGCGCACTAGAAGTCGAGGATGAATTAGCACCAGCATCTCCTCCACAACTCGTAAAAAAGACGGCACAGGGTAGTAGCAATAGAGCAAAGAGCATGAGATATTTTCTAGAACCAGTTTTGTGTTTCAATTGTAATTCTCCATTTTTTGTTTGTTGGATCATTTACTCATCATCGGAACAAGCGGCATTAAATCTTATTAGCTTAACCAATCCACCATGGCATGATAAATTGATTTGCAGTAGATCGATTAGCGCAAGTATAGCATACTTCGCCAAAAATAAGCCATCGTAGAGGATATCTGGCTACTTCGGTACTGCTCTCTTTTATCTATTTGGGGAATTTCTCTCCTCATCTTCGACGGCACCTAATAATTTCAGCGCGGTTTTCTGGGCTTCTGTCACGCCAGTAATACCTGTGATATTCATATTCTCATAAAGCCTCTGGTTGCGCAAAGTAGTAAGACAGGTCCCTGATTGGATATCCCAACATTTCACGGTACCATCCTTACTTCCGCTGATGAGTAAACGTCCATCTGGACTAAAGGCTACGGAGCGTACCCAGTCTGTATGACCCTCTAACGTGTGAATGGCAGTACCACTACGTACATCCCACAGACAAATCGTCTGATCATAGCCACTACTTGCAAGAAGAGAACCATCACTATTGAAAGCTACTGATCGAATCCAATTAGTATGGCCATGCAAGGTATTGATATAATGCCCCGTTTCCATTTCCCAGAAGCGAATAGCCTGATCTTTATCAACGCTGACGAGAACATTCTGCCCGGGACTAAAAGCTACCGACCAGGAATGTTCGGTGAATTCCTGTAAAACATTTAAACACTTCCCGGTTTTCACATCCCATAAGCAAATCGTCGCATCTCCACTACTACTTGCCAGAACCGCCCCATCTGAGCTAAAAATGACCGCTCCAACTGAGCTGGTATGACCAGTGAGGGTTATAAGACTCTCGCCAGTTTGAACATCCCAGAGGCGAATGGTTTGATCTTCGCTTCCACTCGCCAACAGATTGCCATCTGGACTAAAAGCTACTGACCAGATCCAATCGGTGTGACCCTCTAACTTCCTGATAAAAGCACCACTGCAGGGATTCCACGGCCAAATCGTCTGATCATTGCTGCCACTGGCAAGCATATATTTCTCGGGATCAGGACTGAAAGCCACCGACCAGACCCATCCTGTATGGCCCTGTAGTACACTGAGGCAATCTCCGGTCTCAGTACTCCAGAGGCGTACGGTCTGATCTTCACTGCCATTAGCAATTATCTGTCCATCTGGACTAAAGGCAATAGAGGTCACTCCACTCACATAGCCCTGAAAGGTACTGAGGCAATGCTCCGTCGAAATCTCCCATAGGTGAACGATCTGATCTTCACCTCCACTGGCAAGCAACTTTCCATCCGGGCTAAAAGCGACAGAACGGATCCAGTTTGTATGGCCCTGTAAGGTTGTGAGACAACGTCCAGTCCTTACGTCCCAGAACCTGATAAGCTGGTCATCGCTACAACTAACAATCGTATACCCATCAGGCGCAAATGCTACGGACCTGACCCAATCGGTATGACCAACCAGGACGTGCAGGCAACGTCCAGATACAGCATCCCAGAGCCGGACCGTACGATCACCACCACCACTAACCAATAATCTCCCATCATGACTAAATGCAATGGATATTACCCGGTCACTATGCCCTTTCAATACACGTTGACACTGCCCACTGCGCATATCCCAGAACCGGATAGTAGCATCTGCACTCGCGCTGGCCAGCGTACTGCCATCCGGACTGAAGGCTACAGACCAGATCCAACTTTCATGACCTGTGAGTTCACGAACACTTTGCCCATTTTTGATATCCCAGATACGGATAGTACGGTCATTACTGCCACTAGCCAACAAACGCTCATCCGGGCTGAAGGCTACAGAACGCACGCGATTGATATGCCCTGCCAGCATAGTAAGTAATCTTCCTGATTGTACATCCCAGAGACGTACGGTCTGATCTATGCTCCCACTGGCAAGTAGATTACCACTGGGACTGAAGGCAATAGACCAGACCCAGTGATCATGCCCTTTCAGAGTAAGCAAAGGTATACCGTCAGCAACACGCCAAATTCTGATATCGCAACTAGCAGTTCCTGCCGCCAGCAAAGAACCATTGGGACTAAAAACAACCGAGAGCACACTTCCAAATGTATCAGTAAAAGTGGGTGAAATGAGATCTGCATGAGCTAAATTAATGCCTGGTAATGGCTTGTTTTGCAAATGTGGCTGCCTGATCTGAAGGGAAGAGAAATCATAGTCTCGGGTGTCATATTCCATATGCACCAGTAAGTTCAATAAATTGCCCGCAGCATAGCCAGGGCGACGTATATCTGCCGTACGCAAAAGGGTCAGCATTCTTTTAAATTTTTCTTCCACCTCTTCCGATCCGAATACATCTAGCAGACGCTGCGACAATGGAGTCAGGATGAGGAAAATCTGACCATCTCGTATGTAATCTTTCGCCTGCGCTTTGAGCAAGGCATGTTTGAGCAGAAGTTTTGGCTCCTCCATCTCAATTTCGTGGAATACACGCTCAATGAGTATATCTGTTACATATTCCATAATCACTGGCTGCAACTCAAATTCACCTTTATCGTTGGTCTCAATCATGCTTTTTCTTTGTAGAGAGTCCAGCGCCTTCAACAAGGAGCTCTTTGATACTGCCCGTAAAATATCCTCACGCAACATCTCAAGAGATACAGGTTCACGACCAATAGCCAGCCAGTAGAGCACCTCTTGCTCTACTGGTGAAAGACGGTGAAATTGTTGATCCATCAGGTCGTAGACATCCCCAAAGACGGCCATGCCTTCTTTTAAAAATCTGGTAATATCACCTCTAAAGACCTCTCTTATCGTTCCTGAGACAAGTTTCAGAGCCAATGGATTCCCGGAGTAGAGATAGATAAAAGCCTTCCATGCCTCTTCTGACCCAAAAAGATTCGTTCCCTCCAGCATCTTTTTTGCTTCCTCTAACTCCAGGCCCGAGAGGCGCAAAGAGCGTGTAGGAAACATATTTCCTTCTATGTGAGCAACTTCCTTTGGCTTTTCACGGCTAGTAATAAGCAAGCAGCTTTCGTGCTGTACCTCTCCTAAACGCTTGATCAACCAGCCATATCCTTCATAACCATTGAGCCAATCGCCAGTTTCGTCGCCTATCTGTAATATAGTTTCCAGGTTATCAAGGATTAGAAGACAACGGTACTTACGTAGATATTCAATAAGTAAAAATATTTTATCTTCCACGCCATTTGGAAATTCGACCAGTTCGTTATTAGAGAGAAAAAGGATACATTTTTGTAGAAATGTTTCCAGAGATGAGGCATTTTGCAAAGAGCGCCAGAACACATAATCGAATTTGTCCTGCAACTGTTCCGTCAAAGCTGCCGTGAGAGCCGTTTTACCAACTCCTCCCGCACCCAGGATTGCCACGACATTACATTGGTCATCCACGATCCATTTTTCCAGGATTGCGCTCTCGTGATCTCTTCCATAAAGTTGCCTGACATGTAGAGCCTCTCCCCAATCAATATGATAAGGTGCGGAGGAATGATTGAGGATCAATTTCTCTACATCTCCATTTTTGCTTTTCCTCTCTTGAGGTTCTTCATTCTCATATTGCATTAACCCCAACTCTTCAGGCGTTTTCTTATATAACTTGCAGAGCATTGAGCGATATTCCAGGCTGGGGCGAACCTCTCCACGTTCCCAACGCCCTACTGTTTTAGGATTAATATTAATTGTATTGGCTACCTTTTCCTGTGACCAGCCACGCATCTCGCGTTCACGCCTCAAAAGCTTAGCCCACGATACTATTTGTTTCTCCATAAGAAATCACCCATTCCATATCTTTACATCTCCAGTAATAATAAGACATGATCTGGCTCTTCAGTACCGACAACTGTCTCCCACCTGTCCGCAAGATGACCTGAAGAAATGGTTATCACTAGCCTCTCAATAGGCTATGCTTATAGCGTAATGATGAGGCCAAACCGTTTCCTGCCTTCTTTAATATATAGAAGAGACGATAAAAGGATACTTTTGTCAAAGGAATAAACGGTTTTTCCTATAAACACTTCCCTTTGTAGCATATCAGTTGAGTGAGGTCTATGCAAGTCATTAGCTTTACATCAACAATGGTGTTTTTCCTTTAACCAGCCTGTGCTCCTCAGACCTTGCGTACCACACTTGCCACAAGTTCCCGTTTCCGGAGCTAATCCATACACTAATCCTCCTGCGAAATATGATTATCTTCCATCATTGCTGGAAGTGAACATGCAAAAATATTCAAGCTATCCAAATTTGATATAAAGAGCACATTAACGTCTTAATAGTTAGTTAACATCAGGAAAAGATCAAAAACAAATAGCCACTAGGTTTCTTTCCAGTCTACAAGGAGGGACAATGGAAATTCTGGACTTTCTTCCTGATAATTTGAGGCAGCAACTGAGAGATAGTGCAGTAGAATTTTTAGCTGATTATGCTGAAAAGATTGTGGGCGAAAAAACTGCAAAAACCATCAGATTACTTTCTTCTCAAGCAGAATTTAACAAATCTTTCGATTACGCCATGGAAACTGCTGTTAAACGTTTTATTGCCGAATATACGATACAAGATGAGGATTTAGTAGAAGCTATTATCAAAGATACGACTTTTTGGAAACATAAAGATGTACAACAGACTCTCATGATCTTGATACGTCGTCCAGGCAGCTGGCTTGCAAATGAACAAGGAATAGTCCTCCAACACTTTTCGAATGTTCTCCCGAACAGGGTTAATCGTGAACGTGTAAATAAGGCTGTCAATTCTTTATTGGGCTATATAGTAGAAGAAATATGGACGTTACCAGGTGTCAGCGAGATACGAGAGATTTACAGTTTACAGTTTCAGAAAATCGGCGTTGATATTGCAAAGCAGCAAACAGCTCTATTAGAGGCTCAATTACGAGCCACTACACAAATGAGTATTGATGTACGGCAAGCCCTGTTACAACTAGCAACAGCACTCCAGACACGCTTGATAACTGCTCCTTCGCTTCAACCCGCCTTACGCAGAACACTTCCTTATCAGAATTTACCTCAACCTGACTACACTACATTTGTTGGACGCCAAAAAGAACTGAGCTGGTTATATCAGCGGCTACTGCCGACCGACCGAACGTGGCAAATTGCGATTGTTGGTATGGGAGGTATAGGTAAGAGTGCACTTGCTCTGGCTATGGCCCATCATTATCTCAAACATTACGATAATTCATCACCGCAGGAGCACTTTGAAGCAATTATCTGGATTACGGCAAAAGAAGAGGTTCTAACTATTCAAGGAAAAGAAAAATCTACACTGCCTAGCCTAGTTTCACACAACATTGAAGATATTTATTCTGCTATCGCTCAGACTCTAGAGCGGGAAGACATTACCCGTGCTATTTTAGAAAATCAAGATCACCTTGTTCAAAAGATCCTGAGTACCCAACGTACCCTATTGATTATTGATAATATTGAAAATATTACAGACAAGAGAGTAAAAGTATTTTTGCGTAATTTACCTGCACCTACCAAATGTGTGATTACTTCACGGGAGTGGGTACCTATAGCCGATATATGGAGACTAACAGGCTTAACAGCTGAAGAAGCTAAAAAGATGGTTATCGAAGAGGCAATAACACGCGGCATATTCCTGAACGCTAACCAGCAGCAGAAACTTTTTGAACGTACATCAGGCCTACCTCTTCCCATTAAATTGAGTGTAGCGCGTATGTTAAGTGGAGAGACCTTTGATCAAATAATGCGTTGGCTGGGAAACGCTACTGGCGATCTACCAGAGTACTGTATCAAAGGGCAAGTTGATAGAGCCTGCCAACTTGACCCCTATGCATGGAAACTCTTTTTAGCATGCTCACTATTTGAACGCAACACAGGTGCCTCACGAGCAACGTTAGGATATATTGCCAATTTATCAATAGCAGATCTCGACGAGGGATTGACTCTGCTCCAGCGTCTCTCATTACTCAACTATACAGAAGGCGAGCGCTTCTGGATGTTACCAATAGTACAAAGATATGCAGAGTCCGCATTTGCGCAATCGGAAGTTGGCAAGACGGTAGCTGAACGATGGCTTAGCTGGCTTCTAGAATTTGCACAGCAATACCGTGTAGATGTATACTTATCTTTTGAAAGATTGCAAGCTATCGTCATTGAATATCCTAACCTTCTCACTGCTATACATTGGTGCTACGAGCACACGTTGGGAAACGTTAATCAACCTATCAGAAGAAATATGGTTCTATCCTTTTATCACAGGTTTATTTAATGAACTACAAGACATACTGGAATTATCAATACAGTCAAGTAAGGTATTACATAATGAGTATTGTAAAGGCAAGTTTTTACGCCGACTTGGCTTGTTATATTGGATGCAAGGGCAATATGAAAAAGTCCTGACAGAGTGCTTAGAGGAGGCAGAAAAAAATCGCTCAGCAATACAACGACGACACTGAATTGGGATGGATATATTTTCTCCGTTCAGACATCCTTTTTAACCAGGGTCATTTGCTAGCTGCTGAGCAACTGAGCAAAACAATGTTAGAAATAGGCCAACGACTCAACGACCTGGAAATGAAAGTATGGGCGATACAGTGGCTTTCTAATTCAGAGGTCCAGAGGCAACATTTCAGTAAAGCATTAGAATGGCTTGATCAGGGTGAAGCATGGTGTAAGGAATCTGGCTGGTCACGCGGATTGGCATGGATAACGTATCGTCGAGGTGCCATCCTGGTTCAACAGAAAAATGTCCAGAAGGCTGAAGAAGTTTTAATGCAAAGTCTCAATATAGCAGCTTCATGGAACGATCGACGCCTGATAGCAAATAATAAGTATAACTTGGCTCAATGCTATGTGCTGTCTGATCACTTACCACTTGCCATTCAGGTATTCGAAGAAGCACATGATATGTACAACAGATTAGGTATGACTAAAGAGGTGAATTTTGTAGAAAAAAGCATTAACGACATTAATAAATAAAATAGCTGAACTTACTTATATTGAAGACAAATATTCTGATGAATGCCAACATAAAATCTTGAAAGGGTTTAAAACCAAATGAATTTACAATTGCTTGTCAACGAGGTCAAAGATTATGTTGATAAAAGGCTTAACAATTATATAGAGGAACTGAAGTATATCTGCGCAATTGACACGTACACCTACCATAAACCAGGGTTAGATACTGTTGCCGAGTATTCTTATGGCAAGGTTGAGCAGTATAAATATGAGAACAAATATTTTTGAACAAGAGTATTGGGGTAATGATTTACTAGGTACAATAAATGGCACTGGTGGAGGCAATATATTCTTACTTGGCCACACGGACACAGTATATCCTGTGAAAACTGCTAGTTCCAGACCCATAAGAATTGAAGGCGATAAGATTATAGGTCCTGGAACTAGCGATATGAAAGGATGCATCCTTGCAGCAATATATGCACTTGAAGCTTTATTTGCAATAGGGTACCGCTCCTTTGGGAGTATCCGCTTCTTATGTGTATCAGACGAAGAAATTATCCAGCGACACAGCGTCTCTCTTATAAGAGAAATATGTAGCGGATGTCAGGGAGCGTTAGTTTTAAAATCTGCACGTCCAAATGGAGACATTGTAAGTGCTCGTAGAGGAATGGGCTGGTATACTCTTTCTGCTAGTGGACGCGCAGCTCATGCAGGTGTAGAACCAACATTAGGACGTAATGCTATTGTGGAGATTGCACATCAACTTCTACAATTTCAAAAGCTAAATGGATGGCGAGAAGGTATTTCTATTAATCCAGGCTTTATTCAAGGTGGAACAACACCTAATGTAGTACCAGATCATGCCTATGCGCGTTTCGATTTACGTTTTACTCACCCTCAGGACAAAAGCGATACAGAATACCGCTGGCGGGAAATTATGCAGCAGAAGCTTATCCCTGAAGTAATACTTACATTGGAAGCAGAGCATGGGCTTCAGGAACCAATGCTTTTTACAGAAAAGAGCAAGTATATGATATCATATGCTCAGGAAATAGCCTCCTTTCTTGATTTCTCCGTTAATCATATTACTGCTGGAGGATCATCCGACGCTTCTGTTACGGCTAATGCTGGGATACCAACACTAGATGGCCTTGGCCCTTGTGGAGGTAATGACCATAGCCCTGATGAATACTTGCTAAAAAGTTGCATTCCTACGCGCATTGCATTCCTTGCCGGATTAATTGCTGCTATTGGCAGTGCTGACAATGAATAGGAATAGCCACATGAATATTCGTGTATTGCTGGCCATTAGTTTAACCATAGTGTTTTGGGCTTCTGCATTTGCGGGTATTCGCGCAGGACTACGAGGTTACAGTCCATTTTCATTGGCCCTACTACGCTTTCTCATATCCTCCTTTGTGCTAGGAATATATGCAATGGTAAAAAAGATGAGATTACCAAATTGGCGCGATGTTCCTTTCATTATGGTCACTGGTCTCTTTGGCATTAGCATTTATCACGCCTCCCTAAATTATGGGGAAATAAGTGTTTCTGCTGGCACCGCAAGTCTTCTAATAAATGTGGCTCCTATTTTCACAGTGCTTATGGCAACCTTTTTTTTAGGAGAAAGATTAAAACTGCGAGGCTGGATCGGAATTGTCATAAGTTTTAGTGGAGTCGTCATTATTACATTGGCCCCAAAAAGCACTGTAGGTCTTAATTCTGGAGTTTTTCTCATTCTTCTCGCTGCATTTGCTCAAAGCTTATACTTTACTATTCAAAAACCATTATTAGCACACTATACGGCCTTTGAATTCACGACATATGCGATCTGGATGGGAACATTCTTTTTATTGATCTTTTCTCCTAATTTACTTAAAGATATACACTCAGCGCCTTTGAGCACAACTCTGGCTATCGTTTATCTGGGCATATTTCCATCTGCACTTGGCTACTTTACGTTGGCATATGCGCTTTCCAATCTCTCTGCGTCTAAAATGGTAAGCTACCTATACCTGATTCCTATCTTCAGTATCCTCATTGCCTGGATATGGCTTAGAGAACTACCAACGCTTCTATCATTAGTCGGGGGCTTCATCGTATTATCCGGCATCATCTTAGTTAATCGCAAACATACAATTGGTAACCCCGTGCGAGGAAATGAAAAAGTATAATGAGGGCAGGAAAAACGTAAGGACCTTTCTGTCCTGGTCGCGGCGTGATGCTGTTCACATCTCAGAAGGACATCTCATCGGTTATGCTCTCGATAGGTAAGGGCGACGGGAGATCCACACAGTCAGCAGTGGTGAAGCTATTTTCAGTCCTTCGATTGCCCGGCGGCTGATCCATTACTTCTCGACACTGGAGAAAACGGTAATTCCGGTCTTTCCCGAACTAACAGACCGGGAACGTGAGGTACTCACCCTGATTGCTCAAAGCCACACCAACGCGGCAATTGCGGAAAAACTGGTTCTGAGTTCCAAAACGGTGCGTAACCACGTCTCCACCATTTTCAGTAAGCTCCAGGTAGCTAGCCGTGCCGAGGCGATTATCCGCGCCCGAGATGCTGGCCTGACATAGAGAGATATCCCCCTTATTCGCGTCTCGCCCTCTCTACTTATAGGGCACATGGTATCCTTTCGTCAAAAACACGCTTATAGGCCTAAAAGATTAGAGGAAAAAGCGCTCCACATCACGCAAACTTGCAGTACGGCGGGCGGGCGGCAATGCATTCAGCACCATCTTGCCATAACCCTTTGTGTGCAGACGCGTATCCAGAATCGCCATTACGCCCCGGTCGTCACGCGTGCGCAAAAGACGACCCAGCCCTTGCTTGAGGCGCAATACGGCCTGGGGCAGCACATAGATGCCGAACCAGTTCTCGCCCGCCGCCTTCATCTGCGCCACACGCGCTTCATGCACGGGATCGTCGGGCGGATCAAAAGGCAGCTTGTCAATCACAACCAGGGAGAGCGCCTCACCCGCGATATCCACACCTTCCCAGAAACTCTTCAGGCCAAAGAGAACGGCCCCCTCCTCTTCACGGAAACGACGCGTCAACTCCAGGCGCGTCTGATCTCCCTGCTTGAGGAGCGGATAAGGAAGATGCGGTGACATCAATTCATAGGCACGATCAAGCATACGCTTACTGGAGAAAAGCAGGAATGCACGACCACGCGATAACTTGACTAGCTTATACATCTCACGCGCAACGGCCTTCATGTAATCGTCTGAACCCTGTCCATAAGCCGGCTCAGGCAGATCGCGTGGAAGATACAGTAACGCATTGTTCTCATAATCAAAGGTGAGGGGCAATATGCTCTCTAAGACATCTGCCCGTTCGAGTGGATCAAGGCCGGTGCGCCGCCGGAAATAGGCAAAGTTTGGTCCTTTGTCCTCTGGACGCGCTGGATTGGGGCCGATCGTCGCCAGCGTCGCCGAAGTGCAGATGACATTACTTTTATTGAAGAGACGCTCTTTGAGCCAGGTCGTGACATCGAGTGGGGCCGCAGACGCTTGCAACGTGACCCGGTTCGAGGATGCTTCTGCACGCTCAACATAATATACGAACTTATCGGGCTGGGCGACTGAGAAGACCATGCGCACATTCTCTGCCAGATTTTGCGCACGCTTCAGCAGCTTATCGTAGAGCTGATCTTCTTTCTCAGCCAGATTTTTCGGGCGCTGCTTGCGCAAAGAATCCGCCAGGTCCCCGATCCTTGTCGCCAGGCGCAGACCCTCTTCTAGAGGCTCGGTAAGGTTCGCACGCCCCTTAAAGCCAGGATTTGCCACTTGATAGAGGCGAGACCACATATGCTCGGCTGCCTGCAAGGTTTCGTCCTGTAGATGCAGCAGAGTATGATCTTTCAACATCTTCTGCGCCAGCAACGTTTGAACCTGCATGGGGCCAATGGTCACGGTAAACGAACGCGTCGCCTCTTCCTCCAGATGGTGCGCTTCATCGAGCACAATCACGTCACGCTCCGGCAGTAGGAAGCCTTCCATTGCAGCATCCAATAGGAGAAGGGTATGATTGACAACAATCACCTGAGCACGCTCCGCACGGGCACGCATCCGCCGCACATAACAATCGCCGAAGAACTCGCATTTGCTCCACGCGCACTGATCGCTATCAGTTGCCACACGGGAACGAATATCACCGGGTAGCTGGAAACCCAACGTCTCAAAATCGCCCGTAAAGGTCGAATCGGGATCTTCTATCATAGTGAGCAGGCGCTTAAAATCACGGTTTTTCGCATAGAACTGCATGCCCACGCGCTCACTCTCCACACGGTCCAGGCACACATAGTTCGCAGCACCTTTGACCAGGGCCGCTTCAAAGGGCTTGATGTGCTTCTGCACAAAGGGAATATCTTTGTAGAAGAGTTGCTCCTGCAATGCTTTATTGGCGGTACTGACGATGGCAACTTTACTGGAACGCACGATAGGAAGCAAGTAGGCAAGCGACTTTCCCGTACCTGTTGAGGCTTCGATGATGGAGGGAACACTTTGCGTGAGGGAGCGGGCAACGACTGTTGCCATTTCTATCTGCGCTGGTCGTTCCTCGTAACCTGGTAGTTGCTGGGAGAGCACACCACCTTGACGCAGGTCATCCTCAACAATAGAGTGCAGAGTTTTGCCATTGGGAGACGCGGCGGGTTTGGCGGCTAGCTCTTTAAAGATTTGTTCAGGGTCGGCAGTAGCCACTAGCTCCAATTCTGCCGCAATGCGCTTGAACTCCCTTTTAATCTCAAAAATGCTGAGAAAGGCGTTCTCGGTATCGAGCATATCCATAACCAGATCTTCTAGCCGCATGAGGGATGGTTGGTTTCCCAATTGAAGAGGCTTAAAAGAAGAGGGCCATTTTGAAAGAAGGGTTTCGGATAATAACTGGTAGAGAGTGATGCCCAGTTTGTGTATAACGCTACGAGATGAAGAGAAGATATCTTCTGGCGCATTTTTTGCAGGCTCATCAAATGTCAGTGGCAAGCCAATATCGACAAGACAAATCTGGCTACTTGAGTTTATGATGATAGTAGATGGTTCAATGCTATGTAAAGCAATAGGAGCTTTCTGATTGGATAGATCAACTAAAACGGATGCTATTTGTACGCCAACATCAACAACTCTCTCTGGCAGCAAGCTTTTTTTAGCAGCAAGGCATTCTGCCAGAGTTTCGCCTTCCACAAAGTCGGTGACCAGATACGCATAATTGCTCTCAATGAAAAAGTCATGAACATGCGGTAAATTTTGATGATGAAAATTTCTAGCACGATTTAATGTCGCCTGAACAACATCGCTGTATTTCTCAATTTCTTGAGTATTTATTTTATTGGAAGCAAATTCCCTGATAGTGACTTGATGATTCTCCATTTTGCCATCTGTCGCTGTATAGAGAACGCCAGAGCTATCTTTCCCCCTCTGCTCGACAATGCGATAGCGCCAATTAAGCAGATCATCGGTGTCAAATCTGGCACCTGATAGGGTAGATTTTGCATTCGTATGATCCGTTTCCCCATTACTTGAAGAGCGATCTGAAGATCTTACTTTGACGTTTTCTGCATCCTCTGGCAGCGCTGTTTTGTCTTTAGCAACCTCCTCAATTGGCTGCACGGTTGAAGCAGGTGACGACGTATAAGAAGCAAAGGCAGGTGTTAGCACTGGTTTTACAGGCTGACTAATAGTTTTCACCGGGAAGCCCATCAGTGCACCAAGATACTGATTAAAAAACTCCAGCGTATGGGGGAAGCGTGCGGTAGCATCGTAGGACAACGCCTGCACCAGTACACGTTCAACGGCTGGCGAAACGGCATCATTCAGGTTACTGGGAAGGGGGAACACAACCTGCTTTTGTTGTTGTAATAAGAGATTGCGTTCGGTTGCCTCATAGGGACGACGACCACAGAGCCACTCATAGGCCATCACCGCTAGAGAATACTGGTCGCTGGCAGAGGTTGGTTGCCCTTGCAGATGCTCCGGGGCCATATAGGGAATGGCGAAATCCTCATCGTCGAGGAGAAGATCGCGATTGGGCAAAGCAAGCGAGAAATCGGTCACTAAGAGCGTGTTATGTTCAGCGAATAACAGGTTGCCAGGATGCAGGTTTTTATGCAAAACGTTATTGACATGCGCATAATGAATAGCATCGGCGGCTGGTGCCAGATAGCGCTTCACTTCGTCGGAAGCCAGTTGCGTCCCTGGAGGTATCAATTGCTGGAGCGTTTCGCCCGCCACATATTCCATTACCAGGCAGGGATAATCTCCCACGAAGCAGACATCGAGCACATTTGTAATATTACGATTCTTGAGCTTCTTCAACTGTTTCGCGCGTAGCAAAAAGGCTTCTTTGTCCTCGGATGCTGGAAGCGGAACATTCAACTTCTTGATCAAAAGGGTTTTCTTACGCAGTTTGCCCCGATAAACCGTACTCGCAGAACTCGCACGTAGCAGTTCGGTAACAGTATACACACCGACCTGCTGAAGTTCTACCTCTGCCATGGTATTCTCGCTCCCCCAATATGAACATTTGTCTGCAACTGTCTGCGTGCAGTATAGCATACTTACGTTTTCATGTCCCGTCCCTTCTTTTCTTGAGTGTGGGCTACTGTTCACGAGGAACAACACTGTTCCCTGGATCTTAGTGCATCAGAGGTCTCTATCAACAGGTTTCATAGACATTGCCATATGGACTTTCCCACTGGCCTCTCGAGAGCTAATCCTGCCAGGACAATCAGAACCAGGAAATGTAGTAATATTTTACCAGTATGACGTTGATACGTTATCGAGTAAATAGCTTAACGTTCTATAGAAAGATGCAATTCCAAGATGAAGGACGATTTCGGGAATCGTCTATTGTAGAATCGCCTTTTATATCCAATCGAGCAATATAGGTATCAAAAAACATATTTCTAGATAAAAGGATTAAATCATGAAATTTTCTTTTCTTAAGAGGAGGAGTTCTCTACCTCTCCTCATATTCGCTCTACTCATTCTCAGCGCAGGTATCAGCTTCTCAACTTTGCGCCAGGCAAGCGCCCAGGCACAGAGCAAACCTGCATCTCTTGTTCTTCATCAAGTCAGCACCGATCCCTATACCAATAGCACCTCTCAACATAAAACACAGGTTGAACCAGATACCTTCTCGGTGGGATCAACGGTTGTATCTGCTTTCCAGAGTGGACGTTTTTATGCGGGTGGTGGCGCATCAGGCATTAGCTGGGCAACATCATCTGACGCTGGTCTCACCTGGAAGAATGGCACCTTACCAGATCTTACAATCCCTGACGGTGGGGTCTATGCACGAGCGAGCGATGCCGTCGTCGCGTATGACCGTGCCCATCATACCTGGCTCATCTCTTCGCTGGTCGCCAAAACAACGTTTGACGGAGTTGACGGCAGCACTGTTATAGTGGTCAGTCGTTCTTCTAATGGTCTTACCTGGAGCAAACCGATAATAGTTGCCACCAGTAGTTCAAGTCAGAATTTCGACAAAGACTGGATGGTCTGCGATCAGCATCCCGCGAGCAAGTTTTTTGGGCGCTGTTACGCGCAATGGGACGATGGTGCAAGCACTCCCTGGCTCTCCCTGATGAGCTACTCCTCGGATGGTGGTCTTACCTGGTCAAATCCGCAGAGTCCGGTGGGTCAGTTAATCTATGCCCAGGGTGGTCAGCCAGTTGTACAACCTGATGGCAACGTGATTGTTCCCATCTACGGATTTGACTCGACTGGTACCGAAAACATCTATTCTTATCGATCAACCGATGGCGGTGCAACCTGGACTGATCTCACGAAGATTTCTCCTTTGTCATACTCCACCACTGTAGCTTCATTTTATCGGGGCGGGTCCTTCCCTTCCGCAGAAATCGACCAGACTGGAAAGGTCTATGTCGCCTGGGCCGGCTGTTATTTCGAGGCCCAGTGCACTACCGATGATATTGTCTTTACAACCACGACCGATGGACTCACCTGGACACCCTTAGTACGCATTCCGCTCGATGCTATCGGTAGTGGCGTCGAACATCTGACAGCTGGTCTGGCTGTCGATAGTGGTACAGCGGGCAGTGGGGCGCACCTGGCCGTCACCTATTATTACTGGTCGAATGCTGGCTGTACGGCGGCAACGTGCCAGATCTATGCTGGTCTTGCATCGTCCACCAATGGTGGCACGACCTGGAGTCCGCACACAACCCTGGGAAACCCAATGGCGGCAACCTGGTGGGCAAATACGGATTCAGGCTATATGACCGGCGATTACATTTCCACCTCGATTGCCGCCAATCGTGCAGTGACCGTCATTCCACTGGCAAAAGCTCCCAATGGTCAACAATTTGCCCAATCCATGTATGGAGCAAGTGTTTGCGTAACGGGTGGCTCACTTTCAAGCGATGTACTCAAACCAACTGTCTTAGCTGCGCCAGCGACACTAAAGAGTACATCGGCAAAGATGCGCTATCCAGCTAACTAATATCGCAAAGTCTCGTGCGAGGCCCTCATCGCATTCCCAAAAAGCGAATTTCTGACGAAAGGCCCTGACGCATTGTGTCAGGGCCTGATAGAAAAAGCAGCAATGATCCTTTTCCAGAGAATCGCCTACCCCAACGGCACAAACTCTACCCCATCGGCAGCAATCTCCTGACCATCCTCGCCAGTGGCATTACTCATCACAACGCTTCCCGAAGTTCCAGCCTTGAAGTGGTAGGTGCCGATACTGATCCATTGAGATCCTGTATTGAGGGTGCCGAAAGGCCCCTGAAACGTGCCTACGTGCAATTCGTCAACGTAAACGGTGTGGCTGACCGTTGCCTTCGTGTTGCCGGTTTTGGCACTGTTCACTGTGAAGGGAACCCAGCTACTACTGGCATACGTCAGGTCTATATAAACGCCAATTTCATAATCACCTTCCTTTGGTATCGTTGGACGCCACGTTGCCGTCGCGTTTGTAGCATTGCTAGTGGTATATGTCCAGTGCAGGTCACCATTAATTTCGCCCGTCGCTTTATCGAGAGTCCACTTACCAGTGCTACTCCAACTTTTATCACCGTCATCAACCAGGGTCGCACCGGGCGCGATGGCACTTCCATTGGCATTTAGATCAGGAACAGTGCCATTGGCAGTCGGGTTACTGACCCAGAGGTAGTTGTCATCAACGGTATTGGGATCGGGGTAATTGCCGTCCCAACCAAATGGATCGGTTGGTTGCCAGGCTATATTATTCAGATAGTACGTCCCCATATGTAGATGCGGGCCTGTGGACGAGCCTGTCGTGCCACTCGTGCCAATCTGCCACTGCACACCTACCTGATCCCCGGCCGTCACCGTGATTGCACTCAGGTGCCCATATGCTGTCGCGAAACCATTTTTATGGTCAATCGCAACCCACAGACCAAAAGAATCATTGTGGTTGACGGGATTATACCAGCCTGCACGAATAACGGTTCCAGCACCCTCGCTTAACACTGGCTCGAAGCGCATATCCAGATCATAGCCATTATGTCCATCGTAGCAGTTTACCCCAGGAGTACAGTTATTGACATCGTTCCCTGTCAAGCGTGCACCCGTATAACTCACAAAAATGCCGTCTTGCTCATAGGTGGGCTTATCATGATCAAAGAGCGAACGCATACGTTGTGTCATAGTGCGACTTCCATAGTAAGGGCGATGCATAAAAGGCGTGGGTGCATTACGCATATGATTTCTTGAGAAGATCTGTGGCTTCTCATTGAAGATCGAAACTGCACGCACTGCGACAGATCCGGTTACGACGCTGGCAAGTAGAAGCAGCAAAGGGATACTGAAGCGCAGCCATTTTTGTTTTGATTGCATATAAAGAACTCCTCTCATTATCTGTTTCAAACAGAATTATGCAGCGGCGACAACATGCGGAATAGCCGCGCCAAGCTGCGTTACAGATGGATGTACCTGAGCGGAGGCAGCAGGAACCGACCAGTAATGAAGCGTTCCCCCCAATACATGATTAGGCGCGTTTAAGGCGGTAAATGTAATGTGGGTGCTATCAGTCGTCCAGGCGGGATTGATATTGAGTTGCATACCTGTCTCCTGCGTAGAGGCTACAGAGTAGATCTTTTTGCTTGCGATATCAACAACATCAATAGCGCTTTGCAACGCCTGCGACTGGACGTTCGCCTGCACATTGTGTGGATTTGTGCGTGCAATAAAGGCGACTTTGCTGCTATCAGGCGACCAGGCTGGTGCATAGCCATGCCCACCATCGGTATCAGCGAGACGTTGCGATTGTGTACCTTGTGCACTCATCAACCAGAGACCAGCGTTGAGAAACGGTGTGGCGCTATCGACGAGCCGTTCATAGACAATATGCTTGCCATTGGGAGACCAGGAGAAGAGCGCATTGATAGCCTGCGACCCTTTGTTCTTAAAGAGATGTTTACGTGCACTCCCATTGCTATTCACCAGCCAGGTATCGCTACCCAGGCTCAGGCCAGCAGTGGTGGAATAGACGATACGTGAGCCATCGGGTGAAGGGGCGGCATCAACGAGATTGGCAGAGGGCACCCCTAGATCGATGCCTTTGTGAGAACCAGTTGCGGCATCAACCTGCCAGAGTGTGGCACGCCAGGCCTGCTCTTTCGCTGGAGGAACCGGGCCGACAGGAAACATAGGGCGATAGAGAAATGTATGTCCATTGCCTGCCGGGAGCCAGCGCAAGAAATTGCCTTGCGCGTCGGATGGGAGTAGATTAATCTTGCTCTGCCGGGTATCAAAGACCCAGACCCACTCGACATCCGGACGGGTTCCATCGATTGCCAGATAGCGTCCATCAGGCGAAAGTTGTAGGGAAAGCACCGCATCCGCAGTAGATGTACCAAAGCCTGAGCCGATCGGAACAATCGCTTGTGGAGCACTCAACGGTTGATGAGCGCTTCCCTCAGGAGCACGAGCAATCACAAAGCCACGTGAATCCTTTAGAACATAATAAAGATAAGCCTGGGCCGTGCTATAGGGTCCATAAACCTGTGCGGATGTGAATGTAGATGTATGCACAATATCTGCTTGCAGGCGTGTCCAGCGCATAGCCGAAAGCGAAATGACAGCAACAATACAGATACCCGAAAGCAACAAAAGCATAAACAAAGGCGATTTTCGCATAAAATCCTCCATTTTGTGTAGGGGCCGCGTTTACGACGCCCATGTAGGGGCCGCGTTTACGACGCCCGATAGTCCCTATGATATATAGCGCCTGGAAGAGGGCAAAAGAACGCGCTAAAGTGAGCCATACGGGCAACAGAGGACGTTTGGCAAGGTTATGAGGACTTATGGGGAAGAGAATTGATCAACAAAAGGGGAACATAAGTCCTTTATTCTTCAAAAATTGCTCAAACCAGGCAATGGGGGCGGGATCCTTTAAATCGGTCTCGCTATCGGCATGGAAGAAACGGACGTAGAGAGGCAAAGCAGGACCAATTCTCTGTAGCAGATTGTTCAGGCGCTCTTCCGCATGGTGCCACCTGTTGCGGTGAGCACCCAGACGCCAGCTATTATAGGCCTCGTCATGCAATTCGATAAGATCGAGCAAGACCGGATCATGGATATAGCGCTCGGCGAATTTACGGGCGATGTGGGCATGATGGTTGCTACCGATTTTGGGGCGAGACTCATCCACACGATATTTGAAGGCATCATGAATAAGAGCAACCAGGCGCAAATCCCGACGCTCCTCCTCGCCTGGACATTGGCGGTCAATATTTGCCAGCACGTCGGCGATGTGATATTTGACGGGTCCTTCCAGATGACCAGTACGGGGTTTCCCCCAGTCAATACCTTCCTGCCATTCAGGGTCGGCTGCGATCCGCTTTTCCAGCTCTGTCTCTAGTTCAAAGGGCAATACTGTCATGTTTTATAGTGTACCTCATAACATTTACATAAATCTACTCGCAATACGCATGGTGAGGGGGCGATACACGGCTTGATAGCAACCAGGGAATTGCACGATGCGACCACCCCAGCCACGTTTAAAGCGATAGACACCGGCCATCGCTTCATCCTCGTCATCGGTTGCTGGGATACCCCAGAAATCGTACGTGTGGGCACCCTGCTGCCTGGCCCAACGAATAGCCTCCCATTGTAAGAGATAGTTGGGCATAAGCTGGCGTTGTTCGTTGCTTGATGCGCCATAAAGATAAATGGCCTGATGAGCGAAGAGGCTCACGAAAATGCCAGCTAACAGTTGCCCATTATACTCAGCAAGCAGAAGACGAACCTGATTATGGGGCGCAAAAATCTGCCACGCATCCAGATAGTAGCTTGAAGAGTGAATACCAAACTGGTCGCGCTCGCCCGTGGTTTGCAATAAACGATACCAGGCGTGCACATCAGCGGGAGTCTCCGCAACACGGACGGTCACACCTTTACGGGTGGCGAGGCGGACATTATAGCGCCACTTCTCCTTCATCTGTGCAAGCAATGTTTCTTCGGAAGGAGCCAGGTCAAGGATTATCGTGCGGAGAGGCTGCACCGGAGCAACTGAATGCATGTGCAGCTTTGAGATCCACTCATCCGCAAGCGTCTCCACTCCTGGTTCCATGCGCATAGCAATAGCGCCCTGCCTGCGTAAATATGTCGTAAGTTGAGAGAAAAAGGCAGCACACAAAATGGGATCGGACCAGTCAATGATCGGACCTTTGGGAATATAGGCAAGGTGGCCTGAACGTAAAGGGAAGTGGGGAGCGGTACGTCGTAGGATAGAAGCGGCAGCAACAATATCGTCTCCGCGCCAGAGAGCGAGGCGTAAAGGAGACCAACCAGAGTGCGCTTTGAGCTCGCCCCAGCCCCAACTTTGCAGAAGGTGGCCGGACGGAGCATTAGCAATAAAGGTATCCCATTGTTGACGTTGCACTGAGGATACTGGACATAATTTATAATGAGAGAGCATGAGAGTTACTCGCATTCTAAAAAAATATGGATGAGAGAAAGTATTCCACTTATGATAACGTATGAGGAGATGCTAGAGCACAAGGGAAGACGTTTCTCGTGCTATAATGATCAGGGAGTAATTTACCCAAGAATCAATCTTTTTGATTGGCAGGAGGCTACTTTTGAAAGTTATTGTTATGGGCTGTGGTCGTGTTGGCGCAACGCTTGCCACCAGCATGGACAAGGCGGGACATAAAGTCACGGTGATCGATAGCAACACGGATTCCTTTCAGCGCCTTGATCCGACGTTTAAGGGAGAGAAGGTGCAGGGAAGCGGCATAGATGAAGAGATATTGAAGGAAGCGGGCATAGAAACGGCGGATGCATTTGCAGCGGTCACGAATGGCGACAACAGAAATATCATGGCGAGTCAGATTGCCAAAGAGATATTCCATGTAAAGAAGGTTGTCTGCCGTATTTATGATCCTATCCGTGAGAGCACATACCGGGATTTAGGATTGGAGACGGTCTGCCCAACGCTGGTTGGAGCGCAGATGCTCTTCGATGCGCTTTCGGAAAAGAAGTAACAAGCACAGCAAAGAAAAGAATAGAGGCATCTGTATGTACATCATTATTGGAGGTGGGGGAGATGTTGGTTACTACCTCACCAGAAACTTGCTACTTCAGGGGCACGAAGTCTTGCTATTGGAGAAAAACGGCGTACGTGCGCATGCATTAAGCCATGAGTTGGGGCAATCCATCCTGACGGGTGACGCGTGCGAGGCCAGGACGATGGAAGAAGCTGGTGCTCGCCGCGCCGATGTTGTGATTGCGGTAACAGGTGAAGACGAGGACAACTTAGTCATTTGTCAGATGGCGAAGAAGCGTTTTAGCGTAGGCCGTACTATCGCGCGTCTGAACAACCCAATTCACGAATTGCTTTTTCAGAAACTGGGCATTGATGTGACGATCAGCCCGACCAAAGCTATTCTCTCGCTCATTGAATCCGAGTTACCGGGCCTGCACTTTGTTGCGTTGATGACGTTAAAGAAGGCTGGTCTGGAGGTCGTGGAACTCAGTATTCCACCATTATCGCCGATTGCGGGGAAGATGCTCAGCCATATTAACCTACCGCGCAAATCCAACCTGGCGATGATCATGCGCGATGGAGAGACCATCTTTCCAACGGGCGACACCGTTTTGCAGGCCAATGATGATGTGTATGCATTGGTGTCAGGTGAGGGAGAAGATGAGTTGCGCCGCACCTTTGGGGCATCGTAAATAACCATAATGTAGGGGCCCGATTGATCGGGCCCCTACATTACGGGTTTCTATGGATTTTTGACCGTTTCGTCATATGCATTGATAACATCAGAAGTCTCGTTATCCAGCGCATCAACAGGAGCATCTCCATGCTGGTCGCTACGTTCATCATCTTCCCCAATTGAGCGTTTGCCTCGATAGAGGAGACGTTTGGGGCGACGCAGCGTCCAGGGAGCACGTTTGTTTGCCAGCATCACGTCGGGACTCTCGCCACGAGCGGAGCGATAGATGCTGGCGATGACGACCCAGCTTACGGCAACGACGGGAGTAGCGAGGAGCGCACCCAGGGCACCAAACATCTTAGCTCCCACCAGCAACGCCATAATAGCTGCAACCGGATGCAGACCAACCGCATGGCCCACGATACGCGGACCTAATACGTTGCTTTCGAGCATCTGTACGATGATAAACAGAGCGATGATCCAAAATGTACGCGGGAAAGGATCAGGTAACAACAATGACAGCAGAATGGCAGGAATAGAGGCAAGGAACGGACCTACCATAGGAATCGTCTCAAAAAGGAAACCCAGCACGCCCACGATCAATGCATAGTTTCCCAGGCCAGTTACAATGCAGATGCCACCCGCACAGATACCAATGATCAGGGCCAGCGTCAATTGTCCACGAATGTAGTTGCCTACGACGCGGTTCAGAGCATCCTCAAACAAAAGCACATTTGAGAGTGAGCGTTTGGGGACAATGCTGATAATACTATCGCGAATACGTTTCCCATCGAGAGTGAGATAGAAGCTCAACACCGTTACAAGCGCAATATTGATAAAAAGATTTGATAGGATAAAGAGAATATTGAGAGCATTTGTCGCAGCGGAACGCGCAAATGTCACCGCCTGATCACGAATCTGGTTGACCGCAGCGTCAATATTAGTTTGTGGAATACCTTGTTTCAAGAGGAACGTATATACCTGCCCATACCAACCGGGCAGATTGTTAAAAAAGGCTACAACCGTGTCGGAGACCGCCTGCACCTGCTGAATGAGCGAGAAGACCAATTCATAGAACAGCCCTGCAAGTACTGCGAGCACAATCACATACACAAAGAAAGCAGCAAGCAAGCGAGGAAGGCCATTTTTTACGAGAAAATTGACGGCGGGTGTTACCAGGAATGCAATTGCCATTGAGAGCAATAGAATGAGAATCGCATCCACAAACTGGCCCAACACAGACCAGGATGCCCAGAAGATAAGACCGATACAGATTACACAGATTAAGATATCACGTGTCCTTTGCCAGTTCACTTGACCCATCATTTGCATCCTTTACGTATTATAAAAAAGAAGGAGCCTATCTTATTTTGATTACTTTCTAGCTATTGTGACAGGTTTCTGTAAAAAGAACAAGTCTACAACGTTCTCATGTCTGCATCTTAAAACGTATTCCTCGGGAAACGGGTGCACGCAAGGTAACGCCCCTACGCATTAGCTGGCTGGTTCCATCCAGCGTTCAAAAAGGTGACTTCCAACAATAGAAAAGATTTACAAGTCAGGACACCAATGCAAGAAAAGGTATTGAAGGAGCGAGATGAAACTTTTTCGCGTTTTATTTCGTCATCCCAATAGGGTCAGACAGGAAATATACCCAGCCTGGCATTGAAATACTATTCTATTGAAACATTGTTAACTTTGACTATATACTTCGTCTATTAGAATACGGTAATTTATGCTGTCTCAATTGCAGACAGCTTGAAAGAGGACATAACTGTGGATATACCAACCACAATGACACCGATACAGTTAGTACTTATCTGGTTGCTAATGGGATTGCTGCTCACATGGATGATTGTATTTGCGTCGCTGGCATTACGCCCAGAACGGGAAAAAAAGTCGGAGCCTGAGCTTTTTAGTTCGTCCAATAGCTCATTTCCCCAATTACATGTACTAGTTCAACAACAGACCGAAAGGCCTACCACCAACATACAGCTTGAGTCAAAGACGGCTTCAGCTTCGAGCAGTGGTATATAAAAATTGCACTAATTGCATCTGGATAATCCTATGTGCAAATTTACCATATCCAGATACCCTATATGCAACCTTACTCTACACTTAGAAGAGATCGGCGTCTTAATAGCTATATAATAAGGCCCCCTCAGGGGAATTTCCTGAGGAGGCCTCCATTTTTTACATAAAACAAACTGTTATATCTGAACATTTTCGCCTGGTCGGGCCGGGCGAAAGCTTCCATTCTCATTGATAAACACAAAACGGCTATCTTGAATACTTACAATCATATCGGGCTTGCCATCGCCATTCACATCTTTGAAACTAAGTTTTACGACGGCCAGATCCTGCCCCTGACCTATCAAGACAGGACCAATATAGATTTTTGCCTTTGCTGCATCACCGCCCGGCATTTCAATAATATCTACATGTCGGTTTAAATTTAGAGCAACAAAATGGCTGGGGTTAACAAGCGAATCGTTGTGACCAACTACATAATCGGTCTGGAAAGTACGTGGGCGTCCATAGTGCCAGTCATCTTGCGTCACCTGCCACCAGGTAGCAAACGAACTCAAGGCGATCCAACCAATTAACATAACTATCATCGCCAGACCAACATAAATGGTCCAGTGGAAACGCGACCAGTTAAAGCCCTGTTGAGGACGAAGAGATAAGTTGCGGCTACGATGAGGTATTACGTCTTCAGTCTCTACTGGCCCTGTCGTACGCCGTCCGGGATGTACGGCTGGTACATTTGTCTGTGTAGCACGTGGGGGAATAGCATTTCTACGACCTGATTGTAGAACAGTCATCGCCTGCACATCAGCTCGCGTGCGTCCACTCTCTAATTTGGTATCGCTATGATAGCGACGCGCACTACTGGGCATACGGGTAGAAAAGGCTTCATCATACTCGTCGTCTTCATCAAATGCAATGCGTTGTTTGTCAGTTAGCTGACTGCCAGCAGGCGAGGCGTGCCGAGAACGTCGGGTGTAATTCTGGTCCACATCGTTTACCGTCCTCTCTTTTAGGTTGCTTCATTGGGTATGTAGAACTTTTGTTCTATAAACATAGTATACCATACAAGCGTGCATGTCAATAACATTGGGACCAATATTTGAGGAGGTTGGATAGAGCAAGGCAGATCCGTGGTTGAGTAGGGTAAACATGACCCCTACATTTTCTGAGAGAGGTGTGTTAGTATAATCCGGTAGAGATTCATTATTTTTGGTCTGATACCATATATACAGACTAAGGTCTCGGGTTAAGTCTATGGCTTTGTTCTTTCTGGCGCAGATCTGAGAGCCTGGCTTCATTTTCTGCCCAAAAGGATTGGCGAACCAAAGACAGCGCCAGAACCGTTTTTTCAGATTATAAACGAACAGGCCGAAATATGATCCATAGCAGGAGACTCAAACGTGCATACATCTTCTCTGCAAGCCACTGCTGCAACACCACATATTGTCAATGCTTATCTAGAGAGCAAAAATATAATCGTTGCATCACTCTCACAAAATATTACGCTGCCATGGGGCATAAGCAACGCCACAGTCACTGATATGATGAGCGGGGAGCAACTGCAAATCCTTGCCGTAGATACCGCTCCAATCTATTCACCGGTCCTGGTAGGCGATCTGCAACATCTCCTTGGAGCACAATATGATTGGAACCCTACGGAGGATGTGACCCGACTGCAAAAAGTAAATAATAACCTCTACCAGTTTACAGGGATATTACCCGCAGGCACTTATCATTACAAGATCGCATTTAATAAGGATTGGGATGGTGTCTTGCCATATGAGCCAATTGTGCTGGCAGTACCACCCGGCGGAGCAAAGGTCACGTTTTCTTATGTTCCATTCGAACTCAAGAGCCAGCAGCAACAGGTCTATGACTCGCTGAACAATCCCACAGCACCCTTGCCACTCTCATCAGCAGGCTTACAAACGTCACTCATCCAGCTCACCATGGAGAATAAAGTAGATATAACCAGATCCCTACAACTCACCTTGAGGGGCTTTACTGGCTGCAAAGTTATTGCGCGTGGTGTGCTCAACAGTGATGAGTATACTTACTGCGGCACTGATCTGGGCAATACATTTAGTACCGAGAAGACAACATTCCGTCTCTGGGCACCAACGGCATCGGATGTGCAATTGCAACTCTACAATAGCGAGACGAGTCTTCTGACACGAAATGTAGATATGCAACGCAGCGAAAAGGGGACATGGTGCGTAGAAATACGAAATAATCTGGAGAATTGGTATTATCTTTACCAGATCACCATACAGGGCACAACACAAACAGCGGTCGATCCTTATGTACGTGCAATCGCGCCGAATGCAACACGTGGCATGATTGTTGATCTGGCAAAGACCAACCCGGATGGATGGAATAACGATAAGTATCAGCAACTTGCCGACCCGGTCGATGCGATCATCTACGAGACGCACGTGCGCGATTTCTCGATCCATAGTACTTCTGGAATGACCAACAAGGGGCAATACCTGGCATTTACCGAGCGCGGCACAAAGGGACCGGGCGATGTAGTAACGGGCGTGGATAGCCTGAAACAGTTGGGTGTGACGCATGTGCAGATCTTACCAATTGAAGATTTTGCCAGCGTCGATGAGAACGATCCGAGCCAGTACAACTGGGGCTATGATCCACGCAACTATAACGTACCTGAAGGGGCATATGCCAGCACACCACGTGGAACTGCACGCATCGTCGAATGCAAGCGTATGATCCAGAGTTTGCATGTGGCTCAGTTGGGCGTCATTATGGATGTGGTCTATAATCATACCTTCGCTACGCTAAATTCGGACTTCGACAAGATCGTGCCTCAATACTATTACCGCACAAATGATGCTGGCTATTATATGAATGGCTCGGGCGTAGGCAACGAACTGGCGACTGAGCGACCAATGGTGCAGAAATTCGTGCGTGATTCCATCATCTATTGGGTAAAAGAATATCACATCGATGGTTTCCGCTTCGACTTAATGGCGCTGGTCGGTGTGGAGACGATGAGCAAGATAGCCGGGGACATGTATGCAATAAATCCGCAGAGCCTCCTCTACGGTGAACCGTGGACGGGCTCTGCGTCTGGACTACCTGGCAATCAGTTGCTCTATAAGGGAAGACAAAAAAACCTGGGCATCGGCGTCTTCAACGACAACATCCGCAACGCGATCACCGGTGGGGCGCTCAACGCCACCGAGCGGGGCTTCGCAACGGGTAATCCGGGATCCATTGATGCCGTGAAGAGGGGCATCGAGGGCAGCATCAATGATTTTACGGCCTCCCCCGGTGAAACGATCAATTATGTCACGAGCCATGACAATTACACGTTATGGGATAAGATCGCAGCCTGCAATGGTTCATTGGATGAGGGGCAGCGTATACGGATGGATAAGTTGGCGCAGGCGATCGTCTTCACCTCGCAGGGTGTCGCGTTCATGCAGGGTGGCGAGGAAATCTTGCGCACCAAAGATGGCAACGATAATAGCTATAACGCGGGCGATGGCGTGAACAAGTTTGACTGGTCACGCAAAGCTCAGTATCAGAACGTATTCAACTACTATGCGGGCCTGATCCAGTTGCGTAAGAACCATCCAGCCTTTCGCATGACAACGGCGGACGATATTAGAAATAATCTCACCTTTCTCGATAGCCCAACGAACATGATAGCGTTTATGCTGAATGGGCGAGGCGTAGATGATACCTGGGGCCAGATCATCGTCATCTATAATGCGAATACGACGGACACAACGTTTCGTCTCCCTCATGGAACATGGAACGTTGTCGTGAATCTAGAACAGGCAGGCGAACAGATACTTGGGCGAGTGATGGAAACGGTGGCGGTGGCGGGTATTGCGTGTATGGTACTGTACCGTAATGATATGACAGGATCACTATAGGATGGGCTACTCGGGCTTATTCCACTCCGTTGCATCGCGCCCCTACGATAAGGTTTATCATGTTTTGACGGATTTCCCTCTCTTCCACGCTCTTGTAGGGGCGCGATGCAACGGAGTGGAATAAGCCCGAGTGCCTCCATCGCTCCTTTTTCCTGGAATAGATTTTCTGCCAGGAGAGGGCTTTGTTATATTTTCGTGCATCATGCTATAGAATCAAGGAGATTTGCGTGTTACAATTTTCTCCCGCTATTCCCGAACGCTTCCTTGCTGCTTACCAATACATTGCACAACTTGAGCAACACGATAGATATCTTGCCGCCTATATCTTTGGCTCGGTTGCACGAGGCGAAGCAACCGAACATAGTGATCTTGATGTGCACATAATTGTTGGTGAGGATAATCCCTGCACTAACATTAACCATCCAGTTATTAATGGGGTAAAGCTCGATCTATCATGTATTTCCCTTGCGCAATTGAAAGCAAGAACCAACAACGAGATAGAGAGGCGTGAGCGGCTTCCTATGATTGCAGAGTCATACATTGTATTTGACAAAACCGATGAGTTAGCCAGATTACAAGAACGAGCCAGGCTGGTAAAGCCGAAAGATATTTCACCTGAAGAGTATCAATTTCTCCAGTTTATGTTCTATCATGGTAATGATAAAGTTGAGAGAAACCTGAATGCTGATCCTACCACGGCACTTTTAGTTATGCATGTAGGCCTTAACGATTTTCTCAAATATCACTATCAATTGCAGCAAAAATGGTGGGTGAGCAGCAAAAGGCTGCTTGCTGATTTACAACGTTGGGATGCTCCACTGGCACAACTCGTAGAGCATTTCGTTGCAACCAGTGATATACAAACGAAATTTGCGTACTGGTCAGCCATCATTGATCACATTCTGGCACCCATTGGAGGACGCCAACCAATTGCGGAAAATAACTGTGACTGCGAAATATGTCGGCAAGACCTTGCAATAATATATTCAGATCAAGAACCTATTGATGGAGGATGGTAATGAACCCTGCGATGCTTGACAAACGCGCCTCTGGCTCTCTCTTTGGCCTCGCACTGGGCGATGCCCTGGGAGCGGATACAGAATTTCTCAGTTATGACGCAATCTTGCGGCGTTTTCCTGTCGATGGGCCTCAAATGCCCACGGGTAACCCTATACGCGTAACCGACGATACCCAGATGACGCTGGCTGTTGGCAATGCTCTGCTGGCTGCTACACGGCCCTATACAGCTACAACGTTGGAAGCTCCTCTCAGGCAAGCTTTTATAGAGTGGAATAATAGCCCTGATAATAATCGTGCTCCTGGCGTGACATGCATGGACGCCTGCAACAAACTGGCAACCGGCTTGCCCTGGTATCAATGTTCAATGATCGGCTCTAAGGGCTGTGGAGCGAACATGCGCGTTGCTCCCGTGGGCCTGCTACCTGCTGGACAAGATGGGGTTACGTATGAAACACGGGCTGCTATCGCTCAGTTTCAGGCCGCCCTTACGCATGGACATCCAACTGGATTAGCGGCGGCTGATCTAACGGCAGCCGCTATTGCTGATCTGCTTGCAAACAGAGATCTGCAAGGTCTACCTCAACGTTTACGCGCATATGCTCTCAGTCAACGCATGGTCTATCATGAACAGTGGTTGGGTCCATTATGGAAACGTTCGCATCAGTCTTCGCCCGTGGAATATATTATGCGTGGGTGGGATGAATGTTTGCAGGTTCTTGAGCGCCTGGACCAGGCATTGGCGTTGCAGGACCGTGAGAGCGACCCATGTCTAATCACAGGTGCAGGCTGGATAGCTGAGGAGGCTCTGACAACAGGTCTGCTTTGTTTTCTGCTGTTCCCACATGATCCTGTACAGGCAATTAAAAGAGCTGCCACCAGTTCAGGCGATTCAGAATTTTATTGCGTGCCTGACTGGAGCTTTTGCAGGAGCATATGCAGGACAAAAGGCATGGCCGTCTGAATGGATTGAGCGAATTGAATATCGAGGGCAATTGACGAGGTTAGGAGAAATTTGGGATAGCTGAACAGATCTCTATCCTTATGAGCCATTGGGGAAACTGGGTAGCAAAGAAAGGCAAGAACGATGAAAGCAGTGCGCTGTAACGAGTTTGGACCAGCAGAGAAGCTGGTACTGGAAGATGTTGCGCCGATTGAACCAGGCGAGGGGCAGGTAGTGATAGGTATCAAAGCCTGTAGCGTGAATTTTCCCGATACCCTGATCATAGAGGGCAAATATCAGTTCAAGCCTGATCTCCCCTTTACGCCAGGGACCGACGTGAATGGTGTTGTTACAAAAATCGGCACAGGGGTCACGCACGCCCATATTGGTGACAGAGTGATGGCACTACCAATGTGGGGCGGCTTTGCAGAAGAAGTTGCGGTAGACGAAAAGCAACTTATCTCTCTACCCCAAAACGTCGATTTTATTCTGGCCGCCGCTTCCGCGCTCACCTATGCGACCTCTTATCACGCCCTCAAAGATAGAGCCCTTTTACAGGCTGGCGAAACGCTCCTGGTGCTGGAGCTGCCGGCGGCGTCGGGCTGGCGGCGGTAGAACTGGGCAAAATGATGGGCGCAAAGGTTATTGCGGCTGCATCTAGCGACGAGAAGTTAGCCGTTTGCCAGCAGTACGGAGCCGATGAACTGGTCAACTATAGCACCGAAAACCTGAAAGATCGTGTTAGAACGCTCACGCATGGACGCGGCGTCGATGTAGTCTATGATCCGATCGGTGGTCCCTATTCAGAATTGGCGTTACGCAATATGGCATGGGAAGGTCGCTTCCTGGTCGTCGGCTTCAGCAATGGAGAGATCCCGCGCATCCCTCTGAACTTGACGCTGCTCAAAGGGTGCTCCATTGTTGGTGTGTTCTTTGGCGATTTTGCCCGGCGCGAACCACAGCGTAACATGCAGAATTTTCAGCAATTGCTTGCCTGGATCGGTGAGGGAAAACTGAAGCCATTTGTTTCGGCCACGTATCCGCTGGCTGAAGCTCCTGCCGCCATCCGTTATGTTGCTGACCGCAAGGTGATTGGGAAGGTTGTTGTAACGAATCTGTAAATATAGAGTTACTTTAAAAACGAATTGCTCTGGCCTGGATTTATAAATCTCACTTGAGGAAGACCGTTCCCAAAAGCCTGCTTGTCTGCCAATGATATTTGCTAACGGAAGGCTGGATAATAAGGCATCTGATCTGATTCAGGGGGCAAGAGTTCACGCAACCTGCCAGCAATCAGCTCAAATGTCTTGCCAATCGCTTGCAAATATTCGCTGGCCTCAATAGCTTCTCTTGCCACATTGAAGCGCAGTAGGAAACGCTGCCGAGCCGTTGCCATACCTGGCGACCACTGCCGATCTTTCTCCAGATGACGATGCAGAAAGCGACAATCATCGATTGTCCAGTAGACAGCGCGGCAGCAGCAACGGCCTGCGCAAATAGCCTGTCATTATGTGCTGCGGGACACTCCCTGGCCAGTTCCATACGATAGCTTGTCTCCATACGATGAACGACGTGAGCAGGAAGCCGACTGACACACCAGCAGGTAGGAAATGGCATATGAGCATAGACACCTTCGATAAGCGCATGACGATACGCTCCGAATTCAAAGTCAAACAACTTTCCGGATGTGCCTGTAAGGATGTTATCGGGGCAAGGATCACCATGCGTATACGCTAAGAATGGTCCTGGGTTTTCCATGACGGAAGTAAGCTGCTTCAATTCATCCTCGATGCCAGCAACAGGTGCGACATTCAGTGTATGAATGGTCTCCCACAATGCTGACGAAATCCAGGCATAGTTGGGGATATCTACTAACCCCCAGCGCCTTCCGAATATGGAAGAAGGCCTCTTGCTTCCCAATTGTGGCTGCATGCATTTTCCCCACAGTAGCTGCATACTGTATAGCTGCCTCTTCTGCCGCCTCTGGATCATTCGCGAGGAGCAGATGATGTAGTCCGTTTTCCCGTTCCCAGATCCTCCATGACGATCAAGTCCATGCACTTTATTACCAGCATAGAAGCGGGGTGCCAGGGCTGAATGAGGTGTGATCTCACTTAAAGACTGTCATGCAGCCCAGTCATTGAAGAAGAGCTGAAAAGAATTTTCTGGAGTTAATTTGGAGGCTTCGGATAGGTCTTCCGGCATATGTATGGCTTTGACAATAACGTGCTGTGGAGCATCAATCGGCTTTTCAAGGAGCGAGAAGCGATAAATTTGGGTACGACCACTGGCCTGAAGATCAACGGCATTTGGAGCAAGCTGGACCCTGTTACCCCAGGCCTCTGTAAGCAGTTCTTCAACCTGCATTTTGATCATTGAAAGCGGCCTTCCCTGTTTAGTCGACATAAAATAAACTCCTCTAAAAGATGTAGGATGATTTGAAGCGACGTTCTCAGCCTATGAATGGTCGATTCCCCAGTTCGTGTCGTGTTCCTCATCGATCGAAGTCTGGCCCAATTTACCACCCCATAAATCGC
>CAVUVQ010000034.1:0-460477 GCA_963744875.1 uncultured Chloroflexia bacterium
ATACTGATATATGTAATTTACAATGAGCACGTTACACGAAGAATAATATATTTCTAGAGAGAGATACTTTCTATTTGTCGATACCATTTTTGCCTCCGCATGTACATCTATCCACAACTATACAAACATGTAGATGTATGTTACTATTAAGCGTGTATCAGGACTTCAAGTGTGTGCCACGTTTTTTGGGGAGACGGAGATGGATGAGCGAAGTTTGCAAAGCATCAAAGAACATCTTCAACATGAGGATACTCAGAAACGCATTCTACGACATATCCAGAAGGGACGTGCCGAAGCAACGGTGACCATTAGTCGTGCAGCAGAATTATTTGAGTTTACCGAGAATAAGCTGCGCGATTGGGAGAAGTATGGCTTCCTCAATCCTCTCCGCCCGGTTGGACCGATGGGCAGGCGTTTATATACGTTGCGCGATCTGGATAAGTTAGCGATTATTCGTGAATTGATCGATGCGGGCTATGCGCCTGGAGATATTCCACCAGATATTGACCAACTCTGGTCCTCGGCCTACTTTCCAGGTCAGGGGACACAGAATGGAGATTACTGGAACCTCGCATGGAAGCGGAGCAAGCTTAATGATTTACCTATTAATGAGCGCATAGAACAGGCCCATGTCGATGCATCATTTCGTTATTTTGCCTCACGCGCACTACGATTGTCATTACTGTTGATCTGTGAAGACATGCCGAACACCCAGGCTGGTCTCTTATTACCTCTTGAAGCTGAAGCAGGTGCAGTATCTCTCCAGCGTGTAGAAGACATAACGAGACTGGGTGAGACGTTAGTTGGCTGGCTGGATCAGACACATTCCTCTTATACGCTATTGACTTCAGCACCATCATTTGAATATCCCTCTGATTATCGATTGCATCCATTGCAGGCGATGAAAGCTGGGATCGCACAGGAGAAAGCACCCAGGGATGCCACTTTGATTGTTGTACCAAGAGAGACACGGGCGCTGACTCTGGGGATTGAAACGATTGAGGCAATTCGTTTACTGCTACGTCCTATCTACGAAAATGTGCAAAGCGTGCACCAATGCTTTGGTTCAGGGATGCGTGATGTATCGGAACCAGCAACTGATATGAGTAGTAGCGCAAAATATGAAGATGACATTTTAAATGGTCTGGCCGAACTTATAGTGCACCTGGGTGGAATGAAAGAAGAGGGACAGGAGTGCTGGCATTTTTGTTGTATTCTCTTACCCGATCATCCCACCTCTATTCTCTCTCTTCAGCAACGTAGCCTGGTAGTACGCGCTCAGAGTATGTATGCACCACACCAGGTTGGTATTACGTCACTCTCCTCCCAGCCACCAGCTACTGGACTCTGCTTGCGAGCCTTTCAAAGTGGTCATATTATGTATTCACCAATAATTTCGTCGGTAGATACAACAATTGCTTTACGTGAGTTGGAAGAACCTCTAGGTTCAGCTATCGCAATACCAGTAGAAGATAATGACGGCATCTCCATCGGCGTTATCTATGTTGCATCTCAATACCCACAGGCATTTTCCCAGAACGATCAGCGTGTATTGAGAATCGTTGGAAAAATGATTGGAGAATTACTTGATACCTACCTTGCCCGTTTAAGAGTAGTAGGCAAGTTGAGAAATCTCATGGCCCATCCACAATATGTAGACATACATTTTAAGGATTTCCTATCGGAAAATGAATTTATTCGTGATATCGAGGCTCTTCTTAGCGAAGTTCAGGAAAGAAATGATCCATTAAAGGAAGTCATCTCGTTTATTGCTATCGATATTGACAACCAGAGTAGGCTTGCAAACCGTTATGGGGATCAAATGGCAAGAGACCTGGTGAGAACTGTGGGACTGCGTATTCACGGCCAACTACGTGCATTTAAAGATGATGCAGCCTATGAACTTTATCATATCAATGCTGACAGATTTTACATTGTTCTGAAAGGATTATCTCTGGAGCAGGCACGCGCAAAAGCCGAATTGCTCAGACAAGTATTAAGCACCACCTATCAGATTGATCCTTTACGGATGCCTGCCAGCCAACCCACCTCGCCAGAACATATGGTTACATTCGCTAATATTAGTGTGCGCCTGGGAGTGGCCTGTTATTTCTACTGGAAACTCAAAGAAGTACTTCTGCGTTGTCCTCCTCTAACTGCTGTTGTTGAAACGCGAATGCAGATCATGGGCTTTTTAGAAGAGGTGCTTGACCTGGGTAAACGCGAAGGTGGGAATGTTGTAATGAGTTGGGAACCAGATATTCGGGGATTTGTACGTATTTATCCAGCTAAACAAGGGTGATTATTTGTAGACAAGCGTACACAGACACCATTTTCCTCTATGACAAGTAGCCTTTATAACCTATTATGTTGAGATTTCTATAGCCTCCTTATTGTTTTTCCTGTATACTGGCAGTATAGAGAAAAAGCTAACCGCATCCTTTGCATTGGCTTGTATTCCTCCTATTCAAAAGTGTGCACATCAACATTTTGCTCAATAGATATAAATATATTTTCACAACGTAATACGGATGCCGAGTAGAAAAAAGTCCAATGGCGGTACCTGCAATGCAAGGTCGATATTACATCCGTGAGGGGCGCGAGACTTCGCGCCCCTCTCCTATTACGTAAATTGGAGATATCAGAAGCTTTATTTGTGGAGCATGGAGGCAACATAACAGGCACTGCCAAAGAATAAATTAAATGTTAGCTGGCAGGAGTGTTCTATATGAGCGCGAAAGTTTTTGTTCTGGGGCGACCCGGAAGCGGCAAATCGACCGCCGTCAGATATGTGAAGCGATTCCTCATGCAAAGAGAGTGGACCGCCATTCACATCAATGACTACGAAATCTTACGCAGAATGTTTCTGGCTGATACACAGCAAATTCAGTTTCGAGCAACAGAGCATAATGGCTTTGATGCAATCGATCTTACCGTAATGAATATAGCTCTTCAGGAAGTGGAAGTAGAAGTACACCCCTGTCTGTCTTCAGCTGATCTGGTGACGATTGAGTTTGCACGCAATGATTACCGTGAAGCGTTACATCAGTTCACGCCATCTTTTCTTAAGGATGCTTACTTCCTCTTCCTTGATGCCGATATAGAGACCTGTTTACAACGTGTACATGAACGCGTTATCCATTCAAATTCAATTGATGATCATCCCTCTTTTTCGGATGCTATCTTTAGAACCTATTACCATAAAGAAAATGCAGCCTATATGGCCGCTTGCCTGAAAAAGGAATTTACTCTTAATAAATCTGTAAAGGTCATCAACAATACAGGTTCACTATATGACTTCAAACACCATATTGAGCAGTTCGCTAACGAAATTTTCAAGCAAGAGACGTGTAACTCTTTCTCAGTAAATAGAGCAGTCCATGCTAGATTATTGACAGAATAAGAAAAAGTTTGCCGTCATAAACACACCTGAATATTCCTGGCCTTTCAGGTGTGCCTGGTGTAAAAAAATTCATATATTTGTACACAAAAATGCAAATACGTTCATTTTTACATAATATATTTGCAAAAGCGCAAGTAAAGTGTTACTATAGAAAATGTATTGTTGTGTTGATAGAAGGTGTGCATTGTTGGACAGGGAATGTCTATTGTCGCATTAAATTACTTCCATAGTCAAAGGAGTGAAGAGGAATGTTAGAGAATAGTAGGAGATGTAGCTGGCATGGGTGTGAAAGTTTTTGTTCTGGGGCGTCCAGGAAGTGGCAAATCGACTGTAGCTCGTCATATGCTCGAAGTAGCCAGTCGTAGAGGTTATCAATCTCTTTTTGTGCAGGATTATGATATTTTGTATAAAATGTTCTTAAATGATAGAAAACATGAACAGTTTCGCCCGGTGGATCGTGGTGGTTTTGATGTTCTTGATTACTCTGTATTAGATAGTGCATTGCACCAAATGGAAAAGGAAGTGGAGGATGCTCTTACTCTCAAACACATCGATATGGTATGCATTGAGTTTGCACGTAATGATTATCGGGCAGCGCTAAGTCTATTTAGTCCTTTGTTCTTGCGAAATGCTTACTTTTTTTTCATCGACTCTGATTTAGAATTTTGTATTCGACGCGTACAGGAGAGGGTAACTGATCCTCCATTACCTGATCATCATTTCGTTTCTGAGCATGTTATGCGCACATACTATAGTAATAATAATTGGGAATATATGGTTCAGCAATGTGCGCGGGAGTATGAACTTTGTGAAGAGATCGTAGCAGTGCGCAATGATGGGCTATTATCTGCACTAATGGATGAAGCCGGTGATTTTACTAAAAGAATTCTCCAGCGCGAGTTTGTGGAACTACTGGCGGAAAATAGAGCTGGGAATCCACCTGTTTTCACTACACGCTGCTGATTCGATGTCAATTCTGCCAGACTAAAACATAGGGCTTCCAGAAAGGGGCATTTTGTGATACAGTAAAGAAGACGCATACTCACAGGTGTTTTCACTTAATTGTGTGTTTACTTTTCCTCTCACAGAAGGCATGTCCTTTCACAACCCATTTGAGGGTACTGAAATTAGTAGTTGATCAGGAGGCTGGGCCGAGTGGCATCAACACGTACTCCCTTTGACAAATTGACCCCTATTCATCCAAAGCGTCGTATTACTCTGGAAACCGGAGCGACGCCGATAGCTACACGCCTGATAGACTTACTCATACCAGTAGGTTTCGGCCAGCGTGCACTTGTTGTTGCACCACCTAAAGCGGGCAAGACAACGATTCTGCGCCAGATAGCAGCAGCAATTCTCACAAATTCTCCGCAGACGCGTCTGTTTCTCTGTCTCGTGGACGAACGTCCTGAAGAGGTAACCGAATGGCGTACGGAGATACAGGGGCCGGCTGTGAGGCTCTACGCCTCCAGCTTCGATCAGTCTGCATCAAAACATGGACCTATTGTAGAGCGTGCATTGCAAGATGCCAGACGTGAAGTGGAGCAGGGGCATGATGTGGTGATTTTGCTCGATTCGCTTACTCGTCTAGCACGTGCCCATAATATGAGCACCGATATGTGGAGTGGACCACGTAATCAACGAGGCGGCTTTGGCAGTCGCACGCTGTCTGGCGGTATCGATGCCCATGCATTAGAGATCGGGCGGCGTGTCTTTGGTGCCGCACGTACCATTGAGGAAGGGGGTAGCCTGACCATTGTGGCGAGCTGCCTCGTTGAGACTGGGAGCCGTCTGGATGAAGTAGTATACGAAGAATTCAAAGGCACCGGCAACCTGGAAATCCGCCTTTCGCGCGAATTAGCTGATCGTCGCATCTTTCCTGCTATTGACGTAAATGTTTCCAGTACGCGCCAGGAAGATCGTTTGCTTTCCGCTGACGAACTACGAGCAATGTCTATTATACGACGACGCATGGCCGATCTTCCCAGACGTGATGGCGCGGAGCAGGTTGTGCGCCTCTTCGAGAAAACTCATTCTAACGCACAACTGGTAGAAGCCATCGTCAAACAAGGATAACTACTTATATTGAAAGCACCTGATCTCTCTATATTGGATGTCGCTTGTTTATTTCGTCTATTACAATAAAGATGTCATCTTAAAAAGAGCAAATCGGAGGATTGAAATATGCGCTGTCCCTATTGTGGAGGTCTCAATTCAGATCAAGCACAATTTTGTGTTCGTTGTGGTAGAGATATGTCAATAAAACCCCCTGTACAAACAACAGCACCGCGTTCAAGAGCACCATATCCTACGCCACCACAACCATCCTATCCGGCACCACGTCAGCCCTCTCAAGGGCAAGGATATCCCAGACCCGGTGTGCCACAATCGCCAACGCCATACGCTCCACCATCTCAACAGCCCAGACAGCCTGCCCCAGCGCACGTTCCACCGCGACGTACACCGGAGGTTCAAGTAAGCCCTCCTCTTCCAACTCCATCAGCGCCGGAAGCACCCGCCCCCTTTCCACCACATACAATGCAACACCTTAAAACTCTTGGACAGGGAGCACTCAATTACACTGTTGTTCATGAAGAAGAGAACGTTGGACGCAAAAAAACGGTGCGTATCCTCTTTCAGCGTTGTACCCATTGGCAACAGGTGGCTACCTTGCTTAAAGCGTTACAAGAACAGCAATCAGATAAATTCAACACCATCATCATTCAAGGTCTTTATAGCAAGGAAGACAGCATATATGGATTTACGAATGGACAAATTCAGTTTGATCGCAACGTCCGTCTGGGAAGCCAGGTGATGAATCGTTACCAGATCGAGACCGGCAATGGCTTTGAAACTGACTCTGTGCGCGTCGTTTTATCAGAATAAATAGGGCCAACACATATGCAAGCAAGCGAGATAATTCGTAAAAAGCGCGATGGAGAGGAACTCAAGACCACGGAGATCGATTGGTTGATTGAACATTATACGCAAGGAAACATTCCTGATTATCAGATGTCGGCCTGGTTGATGGCGGTTTATTGGCAAGGGATGACGACCCGCGAGATCAGTGATTTGACCCTGGCGATGGCTCATTCAGGTGAAGAACTCCACGTACGCGAGACGATCTTCCCCGTTATAGATAAGCATAGTACTGGTGGTGTTGGTGACAAAGTAACCCTGGTTGTTGCACCTCTTGTTGCTGCATGTGGCGTCGCTGTTAGTAAAATGACAGGGCGAGGATTGGGACATACGGGAGGCACCATTGATAAACTCGAAGCTATTCCTGGATTCCGTTCCGAACTCTCTCGCACCGATTTTATGCACATTTTGCTAAAACATCATATTGTTCTGGCTGGACAATCCTCTGAACTGGCTCCTGCTGATGGTAAAATGTATGCTCTTCGCGATGTTACAGGAACCATTGAGAGCATTCCATTGATTGCCGCCAGCATTATGAGTAAAAAGCTGGCGATAGGCAGTTCACACCTCTTGCTGGATATCAAATTTGGCTCAGGCGCTTTTATGAAGACACCTGACCGTGCCCGTGAATTAGCCGCGCTGATGGTTGAGATTGGACATAGTGCACATATGCATACAGTTGCCGTTATTACCTCGATGCAACAACCGCTGGGGCGTGCAGTTGGTAATGCGCTAGAATTAGTCGAGGCAATTGCTATTTTGCAGGGTGAAGGCCCTCAAGATATTGCTGATCTCTGCTATCATGAGGTGGCTGAACTACTCCTTATGACTGGGAAGGTAGCTGAAATAGCTGAAGCTATCCAGATCGTCGAGCAAGCAGTCCGTAGTGGAGCAGGGATTGCGAAACTGGTTGAAGTAGTTGCTGCCCAGGGAGGTGATTCACGTTGCATAGAGCAGCCTCGCCTGTTACCATCAGCTCCGACACAAAGCGTACTGCCAGCTCCATGTAGTGGCTACATCACAGGTATTCAAGCTGAGCAAATTGGTTTTATCAGCATGCGACTGGGAGGAGGTCGTTTCAAAAAAGGTGAGCAGATCGATCCACGCACGGGACTGGTGCTACACGCAAAGATCGGTGATTATCTCCATGCAGGAGATCCCCTGGTCACGGTACACGCTCGAAATAATGCCGATGTAGACATAATCAAGGACGATCTTCTCCATTGTTACACATGGAATGATGCATTCGTACCCCCTGATCCTTTGATTTATGATATCATTCATCCTTAGAAATTTGTTTATGGCATAACTGGAGTATAGGAAAAGTTGTCGTCTACTTGTGCTGTAGATTTACTTTTCTTACCAGTGGTTTTTATGCATACTTGCTATACACAAGAGTGTTGAAATATAAGCACACAATAATCGCTATTATGGAGAATTGTCATGTTCACCCAGGCACAAGCTACAGAACTGCGCGAGATGATTTGTAAAGAGGCTCCTTACCTGGATGTGCAGATTCAAGCTGAAGAAGTTCCTCATACACATAATTATTATCTTATTGTCTCTCAAAAGGGAAAAATGCGCTTTGTTGTACGTGATGAAGCGCAATGGCAAGAACGAAAGCACCTTGTGATGCCCTGAACATCTTCATTTATTTCAAGCGCCACTGCCTCCCTAACCAGGAACCCAGGATAGGCTGTCGGCTTCTGGCAACGCTATTTTTATGCTCACCATTTCCTCGTTCTACCTGCTCCATCGCTTCCCGATAAATGTTTATACGAAGTGCAGATGCGTGGAAATGAGCGATTTATTATCATGCTTATGCATCTTCCAGGCAACGAATGTTTAAGCGGTTTGGCGAGGCGATAAAGCATACGATAAAGCATATAGGAAGCGGATTGCCGACCAAGCTGTAGCCATGCAGTAATCCAACCAAGCATTTCAATTGGTGTAAGTGTTTTGAGCGCAAGGCTGTAGATTTTAGGATAGTAGCCAGGTGTTTTGAGGACGATACGTGTATAATCGCGCCAGCTAATACGATCTTTGAAAAAAGCGTTGGTGATTGTCGGACCAAGGTCGTTGAGAACACGACTGAAGACGTTCAGCGTTTCATTTACCTGATAGGCTGGTTCAAGCTCAGGCGGTCTGGCAATCATAAATTTGCTAAATGCGCGAGCTACCGCTGGCACCGTCTCTGATGCGCGAATGGAGTTAAGGTCTTGAGCACTCAGACAGTTGTTTTTCAGAGCAATATTGAGCAAAGTTGTGATGCGTTTCAAGTTGCGTACATAGGAGCCAAAGCCGCAAAATGTCAGAGGTGACTGGAAAGCAGCGGCATCTCCTAATGAGAGCACACGATCATAGGCCAGTACTTTTTGCTCACGCTTCCAGGGAAGGGTAATATTGTAGCCAGCCGGAATAAAGCCATAAACAGGTTTGAGGATTTCAACGTTGCTCGTATCCTTATAACCAGGTAATAATGCAAAAAAGTCGTTGAAAAGTTCCAGCAGATCGACGCGCTGGCCTGCCTCTGCATAGTAAAAGAGATAGATGGCAACCTGGTCACCTACACCAGGAAAAGCTTCCCAGATCAGTTGATGACCGTTGCGTGCATCCTCGCTGGTAACGAGCACTTCTCCCACATCAGGATCAATTGCATCGGATGTTTTACCTTGTTTATACCCGCGTGCCACAGTACCAACGGTTGGACAAACAAGTGAGAAAGGTTGTCCACAATTGAGCTGACAGGCAATCGGTGATGTTGAACCCATGCCATCGATCAGAAGACGTGCCCCATAACTATGCTGTTCGCCTGTATTGGTACTGACATCGACACTAACGTTACTGGATGGCTGTACAGCGGCACGCATAAAGGTCGTGTTATGCAAGACCATATTAGGAAGTCCATGCCGCGGTCGTTGTTGCAAAATCTTTTGCATACATAATGCGGTCAATTTCTCCGCATCAATGGCGATATTGAGGACATCTTTCAGGTGCAGTTCGGCTGCTGGCACCTGGATATGCGCGGAATGAAAGCGTACCAGGCCATCACTATATTCGCGTTGAATCACTGTTTCCAGTTCGGCTGGTGTAAGCAACCCTACATCGAGCAGTTCTTGTAGTTCTTGCCGTGAGATGTTCCATTCGCGATGCACAGCCCCTACGGTAAAGCGATCGAAGACCAGTACTCTTAATCCATAGCGTAGCGTCATAACTGCAGCATTGAGCAGATTAAGGCCACCACCAGCGTAGATGATGTCAAACGTATCAACGGCTGGAAGAGAAGGGCGTTCCTCGCTGACAACAACTTCAGCATATGTACGTGAGGCACCTGAGAGCAGCATATTCTGCCATGAGGTATTGAGATCTTGCAGGCGACGCAGGTGCATATCACCTTGAGGGATGTCTGCAAATGCCGCTGCAAGATGCGGATATTGAACGGAGAGCTGCTCCAGGTACGTCTGCATATCTTAATGTTCCTTTAAAAAAGTAGTGACGACATCTTTATAGCGCTCAAATTGCTCACGGCGGATATTATGGCCCGCCCCGGCAATGTGGATAATCTGACCATTTTTCCACATATGAGACGCTTCAAGGGCAACTTCCGGGGTAACAATTGCACCTTTTTCTGGATCAGCAGTGATTAACAGGATCGGGCATAGAATCTTCGGGACGATTTCGCGCCAGGGGATTGAAGGCATATTGTATCTGAACACGTCGAGATTAAACTGCGCTTTCGCATCGGCCCAGGGGCCCAATTCTTCTTCCGGCCAGGTTGGATTTGCTGCGTGTGCCGCCTCAATACGTTCTTTCTCACTCATCTGAACTTTAAAAGCTGCTACCCCTTTGTACCATGGATGTGCCGATGGTTCTTGTAGTTGATTTTCGTCATCCTCATCCCAAGATGGTGCGATACGAGCAGACCAGGGAGGATCTTCCAATAGGATCGCGCGAATAAGATCAGGATGCTGAGCGGCGACAACAGCAGCAGTACCAGCTCCCATAGAGTGACCGAGCAGGAAGGGTTGTTTGAGGTCCAGAGCCTGAATAAAGCTGAATGTATCATCGGCCCGTAATTGCGTAGAGAAACCGGTTGTCGGGCCTTCAGAGAGGCCGTGACCGCGCGTATCAACCATAATTACATCATAATCTGGTTCTAATATACGGGCGACACGCGTCCAGCAGAGGGCACTATCGGTGAAGCCATGCAGGAGCACAATAGGGGGCTTATTGTTGTTGGTACGATAGTAATGAAGTGAGATGCCATTAGCGCTAACATAACGATCAGACCATGTTGACATAGTGACCTCCTGATTTTGTTCTCTACATTTGGTCCAAACAAAGCTAGCAAAATTGTACCTGAAATCTTCTTTAATTGTAAGGGTGAAAAGTTTCCAGCCAGGAAAAAATCTCTTGACGCGTAAATGCTTTTCTGCTATACTTGTCCTGTTCCAAATTAGCGGGGTGTAGCGCAGCCCGGTAGCGCACTACAATGGGGTTGTAGTGGTCGGAGGTTCAAATCCTCTCACCCCGACCAGCGGTGACAGTTTTTGTCGCCGCTTTTTTTCATCCTCTTTTCCCCATTACATCACTGATATTCCTCTATTACACTTTCTTTACGGCTGTAATTAGCGCGGCACCCGGCGTAATCAAACGATGGTTACTTACCTGTTCCATACCTGCCAGTTCTAGCCATTCCTTCACTATTTGAAAAGGATAACACGTCCCACCCACAGTTGCCATAGTCAGAGCCATAAACTGAACCATCAACGAAGCCAGGCGGGATCCGTGTGTTTGATCCGTAACCTGGTCGACAAAAACCAGAACGCCGCCGGGCCGTAGCGTCTGTACAACCTTCGCCAGAATAGCCTGATTCATCTCAGGTTGCATAAGGTGTGCGATATGAAAATACAATGCAACATCAAAAGGCTGGGAAAAGAGAGCAGGAAAATCATCCTGGACGATATTGGCTTCAACAAAGCTCAATCTATCCGCCATCTTCATCTGTTTAGCGGTCCGCAACCCAGCCTCAATGCCGGGCTGGATATCCATAATCGTTGCATGCATATGTGGGTTTTTGCGACAAAATAGGATGCTATAAGCAGCATGTGAGCCACCTACATCGAGTAAGCGGGCAGCGTCGGAAGGAAGTGAGACGTGGTTGATAAGCTCACTTCCCAACGCGGTAGCCAGTGATGCAAGCCCTGCATAGTGGCGAGCAAGTAATATCTGGTTCTCAGGTAAGCTAGCATCTTCCTCATAAGGCATACGCATGACCTGTGCATTGGTATGAACTACCTGCGCGATATGATCCCAGATAGCAACGATATCAGGGCTATGAAGAATGTAGGGCGCAATGCTTACTGATGAACTACTAACGAGCCAGCGGCGGGTCATACGTGTATTGGAATACTTATTCTGACGATAATGCAAGTAGCCAGCAGAGACGAGCAATTGGAGCAATAATTGTAATCCTTGTGGATGGCAATTCAGTTTCTCTGCCAGTTCTTGCAGAGATAGTCGCTGCCTGTCCAGGATATCGAAGACATCTAGTTCGCAAGCAGTAACAAGTACCTTCGCAATCCCAGGAGCCAGAGGAGTATCAAAAAGTGGTGCTGGCAAAATGTTCAGGCGAGAGAGCAAGTATTCAAGGGGCGTCAGACGCAAAGGCACAACTTATCTACCTTTCACTGTGTATCCAAGCTCTACTATAAGTGTTCATGGTAACACTAAGAGCATAGCAAAATATTGGTAACAATCACAATGGATCAAAACAGAACAGCCAGCAGCCAGCCAGTGACCAGAATAAGGCAAAGAACAACAACGAGATAGAAATATAGTTTACGAGAGAGAGATTGCGGTTCAGCAGAAAACAAGAAGAGTAAAACAAACACAGCCAGCGTAGAGAAAAATAGTATTGGACCAATCAGTATAGCGCGTGCCTGAACAAGATGCTTTATAGTCAACAGGGCAATAAAGAGAATACTCAGAAGTATGCAAATAGAACAAATAATAAAAGAGCGCCTCACCCCAAGAACTACGGCCAGGGTATGAGCATTATTGGCATGATCATCTTCTATATCTGGCAACGAATTTGCCAGGTTGAGGGCGATGCCAAGCAGGACTGCTACGGGGACTAACCAGAAAACGAAAGGAATAATACGTCCGGCTGCAACGAAGGCGTAGAGGGGGATGAGCGGGATAGCCAGGGCGAAGACAATGCCACTCCAGGGGGTCGATTTCAAGCCAAAATTATAACTCTGCCCCAGGCCAAGATAAAGTAGTGAGATACATAAAGCTAATGGATTGAGAGGAAGCAGAAGAAATACCATTATAACGATGAGCAAAAACCCAATAATCAATGCCTCTTGTGGGCGAATGAGTCCACGAGGAATGGGCTTGTTTTTCCTGGTAGATGCATCTACCTGTCTATCACAATAATCGTTCCATACAGCAATAGAGAGTTGCATGGCTGCGTGTGCCGCGACAATAAGTCCAACAGTATTCCAGCTAATATGTGGCCACACAGCAAACAATGCAAATATAGTAACAGCGAGTAAGTGAAACAGAACAGGGAGTGGGTGGCAGAGCAGGAAAAATCCCAGGGCGACTTCAAGCGGGCTACGTTTTTTAACGATCTCCATGTGATACACACTCTCTTTATTGGCATTACTCCTAAAGAATAGTGTATCACCACACAGGGAGATGGTCCATCATTGCCTTCAACCACTGAGAGCGCACTTCAGCTCCGACCAGAGCCAGAGTAATCCATACGCCGAGAAGAGTGCCCACAATCCAGAAGATAAACATCAACATTTCACTATTTACATCTATAAACAGATGAACGAAATTCAGAAAAGCCAGGGAGAGTACATCATGTCCATTGGCGATGGGCAACAACACACGAAGTGAGGGCTGGCCTAGAATGACGCCAAGCATAGCGATCGTGGAGAGGCAAATAACCACTAATAGTTCTGCCAGAGACGGGCGTAACAAAGCGTAACGTGGTTCCTGGTTCTGCTGCACACTAAGAGCGACACGTTGCATAATATTGAGAGTTAGATCGGATGGTTCCTGAACCATTTTGATGGTACGCAAATCCTGCACAAGCGTTTCCAGCAAATAAAATTCTTGTTGACATGAGGTACAACTGGCAATATGCGTTTCTAGAGCACGCATTTGATCGAGTGTGAGTTGTTTATCAATATACAGTTGCAGCAGTCGAGTTGCTATTGAACAGCGCATATTTACCCCCTCGATTTCCGCTCACTATCAAAAGACTCCAGGCGCTCTTTTAATAAATTGCGTGCCCGAAATAAATGTGTTTTAATAGTACCTATAGGCATAGTGAGTATTTCAGCCATTTCCTCGTAGGTTAATTCCTGTAGATGACGTAAAACTAATACGATGCGATATTTTGCAGGCAACATAGAGAGATGTTCACGCACAAGCACCTGGCGTTCATGCGCTTCCATTTCTGCTTCAGCACGTTCATCACAACTTTCGTGTTGCAACGATTGTTCCGCCTGTACCGCAACTTGTAGGGCTATATCACGTTTACGTTGTTCTAATTGTTTTAAACTACAATTGTAGGCGATACGGTACAACCACGTAGAAAAACGGGCATCACCGCGAAAAGAAGGCAGACCTTGCCAGGCGGCAAGAAACGTCTCTTGTGTGACCTCATTAGCTTCTTCATATTGTTGAAGCATGCGAAACACAAGATTAAAAACGCGCCTTTGATGACGTTGAACCAATTGAGCAAAGGCGTCCTGATCGCCGGCCTTGCTGGCAACGACAAGTTCTGTATCGTCCTGTCCCGTCCAGGTTGAGGTGATCGAGGCAGGCATTCCAATGCTATGCGGTGGTTGCAAGATATACTCACTCATTATGCTAAGTTAGAGGGTAAAACAAGGCGAAATGTTTCACAACGAAACATCCTCTTTGTTATACGTATCATAACATAGATTGAATACATAGATAAAGAGGTACTCAAATGTCTTTCAACATTCTCCTGCTTCTGATCGGCTGGTTAGTCGCGATGGCTATCTTTTTTGGTTTTATTGTCATGTTGCGTTACCTTCATCATCGTGAAACGATGGCGCTTATCAGTCATGGGATCAATCCAGAGATACGCCGACGACGTAGCCGAGGGATGTTAAGGGCTGGTCTGATCATTACCATGGTTGGCCTGGCACTCACGATTGGCCTGTATCCTGTAGGCTTTTTTTTGCCGCCAATATTCGCAACTCCATTTCATCTTGGTCCCTGGTTGTTACCTGGACTGATTCCTCTAGGGGTTGGTATAGCACTGATCGGTAGCTATTACCTGGAACAGAATGCGCCTGTCAATAACGATGAAACGCGTGACAATGTTATTCCGATGAAAGATCATCAAGAGAGAAAACAAAGGGAAAAGTATTAACTTCTGCTTCCATTCTTTTATGTTATAATAGAGTATATTAAAAGCATCTGCTGGAGCTAACAGGTATCATGCTCCTTGCATAGTATATGAAACTTCCAGAGGATAACGAACGTGCGTAATAAGTGTAAGCACTTACTTTCCTCCAGCGATAGCAAAGAGGGAAGCAGATACTGATCCTTGTGAGATGGTGATGATAGAGAAATTATGAGTGAACAGATCTTTTGTAAACGCACACTACGCGTAGCAGAATTGAATGAAGAAGCAATTAGAGAGCGCCTTAAGTCCTTATTCCAGGAGACGAATCCAGAGATCACGCTAAAAGATTCTTCAGATGCAATTGACATCCAACTTTGTGCTCAGGCTCCGAACCACAAAGAAGGTGAACGCCTTCTGGCACAAGCGGAGGAGCGCATTCGCATACAATTAGAAGAGTACATCTTTGGCACAGAAGAAAGTACATTACAGGAAGTCATTGGCACTTATCTCGAAAAGCAGAATCTGACAGTAGCCACGATGGAATCGTTGACGGGAGGATTGATTGCCAGCGCCCTTACTGATAGGCATGAAACATCTGCACATTTCCTTGGTGGTATTGTCTCTTACAGTACAATGCTCAAAGAACGCATGGGAGTTCCTCATGAGCTTATGGAACAATACGGAGTGATAAGCGAAGAGACAGCTCGTGCTATGGCGCAGGCGGTACGCAACTTTCTGGGCAGTGACATCGGCCTTGGCATCACAGGAGTTGCAGGCCCTGATAAACAAGAAGACCAGCCAGTAGGGACAGTCCACATAGCGATCGATGGCCCATATGGATTAGCGACGTGTATGGGTTCTGAACAGTGCGCCGGCCCAGAACGTGAGGGGAATAAGCAGGCTGCAACAATATCCGCGCTCAATTTCTTGAGAAGGTACCTACAAAATAAAGGGGCTTCCAGTTAATTGGTTGACGAGTTTTTTAAACTTTTGTAAAAGTCGTAAAAAACCTATTGACAGGATGCGGCGGTAGTGATATTATCTCACTTGCGCCGGACAGTAAATTGAAAAGCGCATCCGATGCGAAGGCATTCGAGAGTACATAAACAACTGAAGAGTGATAAGGAAACAAGAGTACAGTAACATTATAACCTGTCAAGGATTTTGAGAAGCTTGTCACCAATTAAGAATTTGAATCTCCGTTGAGAGATTTATATAAACTGGATGGCGAGTTTGATCCTGGCTCAGGATAAACGCTGGCGGCGTGCCTAACACATGCAAGTCGAACGTCCTACGCAAGTAGGGAGTGGCGGACGGGTGAGTAACACGTGGGCAATCTACCTTTCGGTGAGGAATACCGGCGAGAAATCGCCGACAATACCGCATACGCTTCGTGAGAAGCAAAGTCGCAAGACGCCGGAGGAGGAGCCTGCGCCCGATTAGCTAGTTGGTGGGGTAAAAGCCTACCAAGGCCTCGATCGGTAGCTGGTCTGAGAGGATGATCAGCCACACTGGGATTGAGAACGGCCCAGACTCCTACGGGGGGCAGCAGTGAGGAATTTTCGTCAATGGGGGCAACCCTGAACGAGCAACGCCGCGTGCAGGATGACACTTTTCGGAGCGTAAACTGCTTTTCTCGGGGACGAGTAAGGACGGTACCCGAGGAATCAGCCCCGGCTAACTACGTGCCAGCAGCCGCGGTAATACGTAGGGGGCGAGCGTTGTCCGGAGTTACTGGGCGTAAAGCGCACGCAGGCGGTGCGGTAAGTTCGGAGTGACAATTCTCGGCTTAACTGAGAAGGGTCTTCGAAGACTGCCGGACTTGAGGGCTCACGAGGGACACGGAATTCCGGGTGGAGTGGTGAAATGCGTAGATATCCGGAGGAACACCAAAGGCGAAGGCAGTGTCCTGGGGAGTACCTGACGCTCAGGTGCGAAAGCCAGGGGAGCAAACGGGATTAGATACCCCGGTAGTCCTGGCCGTAAACGATGACCACTAGGCGTGGGGGGTATCGACCCCTTCCGTGCCGTAGCTAACGTGATAAGTGGTCCGCCTGGGGAGTACGGTCGCAAGATTAAAACTCAAAGGAATTGACGGGGACCCGCACAAGCAGCGGAGCGTGTGGTTTAATTCGATGCAACGCGAAGAACCTTACCAGGGTTTGACATGTTCTCGCACCACCACGAAAGTGGTGTACCCGCAAGGGACGGGAGCACAGGTGCTGCATGGCTGTCGTCAGCTCGTGTCGTGAGATGTTGGGTTAAGTCCCGCAACGAGCGCAACCCCTGTCGTCGGTTATAAGTGTCCGACGAGACTGCCGCGATCAACGCGGAGGAAGGCGGGGATGACGTCAAGTCAGCACGGCCCTTACATCCTGGGCTACACACACGCTACAATGGTCGGTACAACGGGTTGCCAACCCGCGAGGGGGAGCTAATCCCAGCAAAACCGGTCTCAGTTCAGATTGGAGGCTGCAACTCGCCTCCATGAAGTTGGAGTTGCTAGTAACCGTGGGTCAGCACACCACGGTGAATACGTTCCCGGGTCTTGTACACACCGCCCGTCACACCACGAAAGTCGGCAACACCTGAAGCCGTCGGGCTAACTCGCAAGAGAGGCAGGCGTCGAGGGTGGGGTCGGTGATTGGGGTGAAGTCGTAACAAGGTAGCCGTACCGGAAGGTGCGGCTGGATCACCTCCTTTCTAGGGAGTCTGAAGTGTATACACTTCGATCCCAGGTCGGTTCTCACTCACAAGTGAGATATGATGAGCAAACTTGTTCCTGATAGGTTTTGTATGTTGGTATTTTTGTCCAGCCTTATCACTCTTGAGTTGCTTGTAGACTCTTAATCCTTCGCAACAAGGGCTTTTAGCTCAGGTGGTTAGAGCGCAGTCCTGATAAGACTGAGGTCCCTGGTTCGAGTCCAGGAAGGCCCATTCCCCATTGGGGGACGTAGCTTAGTTGGTAGAGCGCCGCCTTTGCACGGCGGAGGTCAGGGGTTCGAATCCCCTCGTCTCCATCAGGGATTTTACCTGGTAAACCCGCTTGTATGTGCAGGTGGGGTGGTGACTATAGCGAAGAGGAAACACCCGTTCCCATCCCGAACACGGCAGTTAAGCTTTTCAGCCCCGATGATACTGTGGGGGCAACTCCATGGGAAAATAGGACGTCGCCGCTCCACCCGCCTGTACAGGCGGGTTTTTCTTTTATACATGGGTCACACTGGCCCGATTGATTGGGCCCATACCCCTTTTAATAGGTCACCACAGTTGTGCCATAGCCTGTATTTGCATACAACCAGGCAGCATCTCCTAATGATAGATTGATGCAACCATGACTACCTGTACCTGCAAACTCTTCGCCCGCCGGATCATAATGGGGGAAATTTGTGCCACGTCCGTAATATGCCCTCCACCAGCTATCATGCAAATAGTAGCCTCCTGTGCGATACTCCATGGCATAGTTAATCGGCGTATCAGGGTACCAATTCGGCGATCCCACTGGTACACGCGATTTGAAAACCGTATGCCACCTTCGACGTGAAATTTGCCATATTCCCGCTGGCGATGGATCTCCAAAACGTCCACTGGTTATCAAAAAAGCATTTACCAGCTTTCCATTCTGATAAACACGGCATGCCTGTTCAACAAACGATACTACGACGACCAATCCAGAAAGATGATGGTAGTGCATTAATCTCAGATCACTTGCATGTGAATGATCCCACGAAGTCTTATCGGCATAATCCATCTCCATAGCGTGCAGATGAGTAAGATTTATAGCGATACGTTTGAGCACTGCTCGATAGTCATTCATAGTATGAGCATGCTCGATAGCAGTATCATTCTCCAGACCGAAGCCTTCATCCTGGTTATATTCATAGTCTAGCTTATACACCGTCCCATTATAGAGATCATGATATTGATGCTTTTGACCCCAGTCAGTCACTTCCTGGTGATACTGAATAAGTGCGCTATGTGCCTGATTCTGGATTATGAACAGTCCCGCAAAATATTGGATGCGCCGTTGAACAAACGAGCGTTCAACTTCCTGCATATCAAGCACATATGGCTTCTTTGGCAAGTGAACTCTCTTGCTTACTTGATGATGCATTGGCGCTTGCACGTGACGTTGAATTTTACCGAGACCTGATAAAAATAGCAACACCATAAATATACTGGCAGTAAATATACTTCCTCGAATGATCCATTTAAAGGTACTTCTTTCCCTATTGCTATTGCTCACACTGATGCTCCCTTTTTTTGTTTGTCTCCATATACCGCCTGTCTTCCACGTCCTATTCTAGTGTACCGGAGTGCTATAAATATGTTGTTGAATACAGTTTGCTATAAAACCAGGATGCACGTGCAAAAATCCACCTGATTTCATGACAGATTCGGTTAGAATGCAAAGATGCGTAACGTTTTTTGGGCTGCAACGATCCTTTAATGAGATCCCAAAAACTGCTAAAAGGATACTTGAATGCAAGAGAATAAGTGTCGATCCACTTCTCCGCCCAATGATTCTCCTATCGCGCAATGGTATCAGCTCCATGCGATACCCTTGTTAGCATATGTACGTCAACATGTCCCATCAAGGGAAGATGCCGAAGATATCGTAGTAGAAACTTTCATCGCTGCGTTGGAACAGAAAGGCTTCTCGCCATACTCATTAGCTGAACAGGAACAATTTGCCTGGTTGCGACGAGTTGCCTATCATAAATGTATTGATCTGTATCGTCGTTCGGCACATCGACCCGCCGTTCAGATAGGAGAGGCTGCCGAAATGCTCCTTGAAGATGAACGCCTGAATCCAGATCAGATCGCGCTCCGCAACGAGGACAACGAAATGCTTCATCTCTGGTTAAGCCAACTGCCCGAACATTATCAAACCGTTGTGCGACTTCGTTTTGCGAATAACATGCGTAGTACCGAGATCAGCCAGTTCCTTAATAAGAGCGAGGGAGCCATTCGTGTCATGCTCTCACGGGCACTCAATACTCTACGCGACCTCTATATCAAACAATCGGAGAAGAATAGCCATGAAATATGATGACGAATTTGTACCTGAGAACGTTGATGAGCAGATTGACCATGTCACCTATTCCCCACATCTGGAATCACCGTCTTCTAAAACCCGTGTGATTCGTGAACTGCATGCCTATTACAAAGAAGATCAACTTTCGACCGAGCGTATGTGGGAACGTCTGACACCGTATGTAGCTAGCTATGAAAGTCCACAATCACTAATCTCAGACCAACCTGAAGCGAAGAATGAAATCTTTGCAGAAAAGATGCTCCCAAAGAAATCAGAAAGGAATTCTTCCAGGAAGAAATTCGCTCCTCAACTCGCATTGATAGCAGCCATTTTTTGTACGTCCCTTGTCGTTGGCAGCCTGCTTTTTGTCTTCCAGATGGTACATTCCACCCGTACTGGCTCTCACCCTGCTGCATTATCTCATGGTCTCTATATTAGCAAAAAAGGAGAGGTTTCCAGGCTTGATCCGCTGACGCGTAAAACCATCTGGCGTACTGTTGTCCCAAAATCTGGTATTGCCACAGGTAGCCTGGTTGTCCTTGATGATACTGTGTACCTCAATCTCTCAGGTCAGTTCTATGCATTAAACACCAGCGATGGCCATATCCGTTGGTCTGATAAAAACTTCAGTGCATTTCCCCTGGATGTCGTCGATGGGCTGCTATACGCAAGAGCTGTTGATTTCAAGCATTTATATGTACTCAATCCCACAGATGGAAAGATCAAAGCCATCTATACTCCCGCCGATGGAAAAAGCTGGAACACACCAACCGTCGCCAATGGCATCCTGTATTATGGTACGGGCGCGGATCTCTACGCAATCACACCCACCAACCATCATATCATCTGGCATCAACGCCCTATCTCACTCTCAACCAACGAAGAGAGTATAGTAGAAGACATTCAGGTGAAAAATGGCATTGCGTACACTCGAGTCCTGCTGATGAACACACCAACAGGGCCTCATTATCTCATCGTGGCATTTGATGCCAGGACAGGAGAGAAACTTTGGGGGCCGAAGACGGACGCACACATTTTAGCAATAAGCGATACAACAGTCTATACTACCGCGATCAATCTTACTCCATCCGCACAACTTGATGCCCTTGATGCACATACTGGTACGCTGCTCTGGCACCAGACTATTAATCCTTCAAAAATACAGACTGCTTCGGACTGGCATAGCATTATAAACATGCAGGTCGATCCGGATATGCTCTATGTTTCTTATGATAGCAGATCGTCAGCAGGAGGGGTCGTGGCATTGAAAGTCAGCGATGGAACGCTCCTCTGGCAGGCAAAAGTCGACAACCAGGAAGCTTTTTCTCCACAGGCCATACAAGATCGCACGGTCTATACCATTTCCAACGATGGTAAGAATGGCATGATAGACGCATTCAATGCCAGTAACGGCTCTCTACTCTGGCATATGGCAATCAAAGGTGGGGCCAACGAGTGGGAAGCAGTTATCGCCTGATTCTTTCATTGTGGAGAACTTGCTCAAATAAGAGGGCAGAGAGGTTGTAGAACCTCTCTGCCTTCCCTATCTTACTCCTCATCATCAAGAGGTGAACGTGTAAAAAGAGCCGCATCAGCCACAAGCAATGATGGATCGATACGATACTGGCGCTGCAATGTCAGGCATTCCTCGGTCCAACCTTGAGCACTATGGGCTATGCCTACAAGTGCGGCAAATGCCAGTCGACGGAGCCGTTCATCAGAATTGCTTCTAAAGGTTTTCTCCAGATGCATAAAGTCAGCAAGCTCTGTACGTCCCTGCGGATTTTCTAGCGTCGTGCACGCATAAGCCAGTATACCAGCATGCAACCTGCCATCAGTAACTAAGCGTGTAAAATAAGTTACAAGCTCTTCAATAGGAAGAGCTGTAATCGCAATCCCCAGACTGAGCCGGGTCGCTAATGCATCTTGCTCCAAAACATCTAACACAGCATAAGCAGTAGGCATGTGCAATCTTTTGTTTGCCAGGAGGACGCGCTGCAAATGGAGAACAACATTCTGTAAAGCCTGCCGCCTTGGAAGCAATACTGTTATTGCCTCACTCACAGCGAGGGCTGCTTTTCCTGTATAGGTTGCGAAAAGTGCCTGCGCCGCTATATTGCGCTCATCTGGGAAGCGTGAGGCCAGCGATGTTAGAATTTTCAGGTAATAACACTTTTTCACTATCAGTGATTGGCAAGGATGTGCAGCGTTCCAATGTTGCCTGACGCACCTCTGGCTCAGTATGAGATAGCAATAGAGCAAGCACAACGAGTAAGTGCTGCTGCGCTTTTGGAGAAAGGCGATCCGCAGGAATACGCGCAACGCTCTTCGCAATAGTGACATCAGGGGATTGCGCCGCACTCTCTATAATATCCCAGGTTTCGCTATCTTCCAGGTACATCCAGAGTGCTCGCAATAGCGCAATCCTCACATCACGATGCAGGTCTTCTTTGCTATATAGGGTAAGAAGCATCTGATATGCCTCCTCTGATACCAGATCACCAAGCAAGCGGATTACCTCTTTAGCAACCGTGACACGCTGCAACGGGACGGCATTCAGCATTATGAAGGCTTTTTCTGCTGGCATCGTAAGGATTGCACGTCGTAGTACATAAATGGCAATTCTTGCCCGATCATCATTAAGGGAGTCCAGCAAGGTTGGCATGCCCTGACTGGTATCATCCAGGCGACCTAATGCACGTAAGGCCGTATCACGAATAGCGAGGCGTTCCTCATGAGCCAGTTCGATCAAACGAGTTGGAGGAACTGCAGGCAGTGCAGCTAATTGATCGATAACATAAAAAAGTGTTCGATTGTCACGCTTTTCATCTTTAGTAACAGAGGTAAGCGTCGTTGCAAAAATGCGTTGCTGTTCCGGCGTCCAACGATGAAACCCTGTTGTGAGGGGCGGCACAAAACGCGTGTTGCCTGTACTAAACCAGCCACTGAAGGCTTCTTGGCCAAGAAATGGAGTGATCAAATCTTGTCGATGACGATGAAGATAGGTGTAAACGCGCCGACGCGTACCCCAACTTCGATCTTTCACAATCAACTGCGGTACGATTGTATGGAGAAGTTCATATCTATTATGGGCAATATATTCCAGAGCTATTTCCGCATATGGTCGCCAGGTATTGATAGCATATTGAAAAATAGCAAAGAAACCATCAAACACCCGCAGGCGCTTTCCTAAGGCTGCGGCGACGGCGAATATCTCATCCTGCCGTTCGCGGTCGCGCCACTCATGCAATACTGGAAGTAGAATGGGAGCAAGACGTTGCATATCGGCATCTGATAAGTGCTTTTCAATCGTATGCCCTCTCAAGCTGCCATGTTTTGTTGCCAGCAAGACGAGTTGCTTTGCACCCCAGTCAGGATATCTTGGGAGCAGAAGGAAGATTAATTTTCCTAGCGCATGCGCCGTTGAGTACGAGAAATCAGCAGCATCAAGAGCCTCGCTCATAATTTGTGCCAGATCATCTAAATGGTTAGCTTCCCAGGTTCCCGGAGGAAGTTCGGCTAATCCTCTGAGCATAGCACAGCGTACCGGATCTTGCTCATTGCGGCGAGCATGTATAAGCGCCAAAGCTTCGGAGAGCTTAGTGCGGTGAAAACGGACTACCCCTATTAACGTCTGAAGTGCGAGAGCGCGTAACTCCGCATCAGGATTTTTAATGAAAGGATTCAGCATCATTAATGCTTCATCCCAGGGTAAATAAGCTGCATAGGGGAGGCGTTGAGGTGGACGTGTTGCCAGAGCTGGCAGGCTCATATGACGACGTGCTTCTTGATAACGTAACTCGCGCGGCAAAGCAGCAACAATAACCGTCGCTAAACATCCTTCGGCATCATACCAGCCCTTTGCATAGCGTGTATAGATAATGGCACGTTGCTCCGGTGGCATGCGCTGAAACCACCAGTTACGATCAGATAGGGTCATGTCTTGCCGCTCGATCAACTGCATAATATGGTCAAGATCCAGTTGACGAATAGAACGACTAAAGTTAAGATGCGCCTTATCGCTCAGATTAAACAACAAAGCAGCCAGTTCATTGGGACGCTTAGCAACTAGCGGCTGGAGTTGTAGATTTGCCAGGGGAGTATAACGGACAAGAACCGTCACAATAGCAAGGATAGCATCAGGATGAGTTTCTGCAAGGATAGGTAAAACTGCATTAATGCGCCAGGTAAGGTCTGGATCAAGGTCTGTTGCAGATTCCACTCTTGTCTGTAGCGATGTGAGCAATATTTCAGGATGAAGTTTAGCTAAACGCCTCAAATCGCTGCCGATCGCATAGGGTAGAACTTGCTCAATATATTGAGTAACCACAGGCGCAGAACCAAAACCCAATAATTTGAGTAAGAGCGTATTCGCACCCTGAGCAGCCAGTGTTTGCAGAAATATATCGATGGATGCAAAACGCCGCCTTTTGTAAAGCTCTCGAAGAATAGTTGCCTGTTGCTTAGGCGGGACCAGAGCCAGCGCTTTTTGTAATTGCACATCGTCACACAATAACACGCTCAACTTGCAGGCCAATCCACGGATTATGCCAGAAGGGTCGGCAAGCGCTCGCAATGCGTGTTCCCCGTCGCGGCTACCGTAACAGGAATAAAGCGCCAACCAGCGTTCGTAGAAATTGCCCTGCTCCCATGCAGCAATGATCATAGCTGCATTGGTTCCCGCACTGGCCTGATGTCCAAGTTCAATAACACGCCCAATTCTTGTGATATGCTTCATAGGTGCTAATTCTTGCAGCATTTGAAATGGAGTCATAGCCATATTATTACAGCTCCTACTTTATATTATTTTTATTTAGCCACGCAAAATACTATACGCACGCCTCAGCCCCTCCAGAGGCAAATACTGGTTCACATACTGAATTTCGGGGATAATAGGGGCCATCAATTGTGCAAGACCACCATGTGCGATAACTTTTACATCGCTATCGTTGGTCACCCCTGGAATCTCCTTGCGCAAGCGACCGAGCAAGCCCTGCACCAATCCAACATGCCCATAAATGATGCCTGATTGCATATTTTCGATGGTGTTCTTGCCCAGGGGCGAACGCGGAGGCGTCATATCGACGCGATAGAGACGTGAGGCAGCACTACTGAGCGCCTCAGCGGAAATCATCAGCCCTGGCGCGATAGCTCCACCCAGGAAATCCCCTTCGGACGAGACAACATCAAACGTGGTCGCGGTACTGAAGGCAATGACGATGGCTGGCCCTCCATAGATGTGATGTGCCGCTAATGTCGTCATAATACGATCGGAGCCGAGTTCCCAGGGATTATCAACGAGCAGCTTTATGCCCAGATCAAGTTCATGACTGATTACAAAGGCTTCTTTATCGCAGTAGCGCAAGGCCAATTCTTGAAAAACGGGGGTCAGGGGAGGCACAACGCTTGAGAGGATAATATCGTCGATGTCGGTAAGATAGTGATCGGCATGCCGAAATAGATCGGCCAGCACCATCGCATATTCATCGGTGGTGCGCTGCCGGGCTGTTGATACAACCCAATGCTGCTTCATCTTTGCATCATCATAAAGGCCGAATTTAATATTACTGTTACTGATATCGATGGCAAGCAGCATTTTTCCCCTCCATTATTTTGTGAAGATCTGTTGTGCAGAGGCTGCATATTCTTTCAACAAGGCAGCGATATAGAACGTATCGCCAAACGAGTTATCATTGGCAACAATCACTTCACGATCGGTGCGTGTATCAACAAACGCCAGTGTGGTAGGTGTACGCCTGCTTTTCCGGCGCGAATCGCCTCCTTTACGCGAACCAAGCGCACCTGCCGCGCGTCTTCCAAGCAAGAAACCTGCTGCACTCTCTCCCACTCCAGAGACCTGTTCGACCACACTTCCAGTTGGAGGTGTACGATCAGGCGGCGGTGTTCCACGGGCCGTTACATGACGTATATTGACGCATGGCACATGAATAATTTTATTGCCTTCCTGCTTCACAAAATCATCTGGTGTAAGCACCATCATGTACCTATCGGCATGCTTCAAACGCCAGATATCAGTTATCAACGACCACAGGCTTCCCAGGCCAATAAAAAGAAAAATTCCTAGCAGAATCGTTGTAAAAAAGGCGGCACCAAACCCACGTTGATAATTGCTGGGAATGACTATAGGCACAACCAGCACAAAAAGAAAAATTCCAATAACGATGCCAAACAGCCAACCCCCCATACTCAGTAGCACTTTATTGCGTAAAAGTGGAAAAACGAGCCAGTCATTGGGGAGTTCATCGCCTGCCCTGGCCTTTGTCAGTATCTCTTCTGCTTGCATTTCACTACCTCATTTACATAGCAGTATAGTACTATCCTTATTCTATTGCCTTATTATAACAGACAAAGGGCAGGATGGGGAAAGTTTTGTTTCCATCTGGCACGCCCTCACTGAGAATAAGAGAAAAGCGGCCTCATGATAGGTTATAATGAAGCAGGACTTTCGTGTATTGGTGGTTATTTGAGGGGTCGCTATGGATACAAATATGCGCATGATGGCAGAAGAAGCTGCACGCCTCCTCCTTCAGCGTTTTCGACAGGAATATGAGCTTACAAACGAAGACAGAACACCACTCGATGAACTGGTTGACTGGCTTGGTTTGCGTATAGAGACATTTCATCCCGACGATGAACCAGCGGGAACATATGGGTATGTAGATCCAGATGAAAGCGAAAATCTGATCTGGTTATGTCGTGGCCTTCCTGAGACCTTGCGCCGCTTCACACTCGCGCATGAACTGGGACATGTGGTCCTGCATTGTCACAGCAATGAACGTATACAATATTTGTTTGGAGATCTCGCTCCTCTGCTCAGATGGCAGGACGAACAGCAACATACGCCATTACTATCCCATCAAGATGCATGTCATGATAGCGATGTGCAAGAAAGCATGCTGCTCGACCAGGAGCAACTTCAGGATGCGCTTGGCATCGGTCAGCAATACGATCCACGAAGCAAACGTGAGATTGCCGCCAATGTTTTCGCCGCCGAGTTATTGATGCCCTTTGAACGCGTGTATGCTCGCTACCTTGAAACTGAGACGGTACCTGCATCTCTGGCTGGCATCTTCGCAGTCTCGAATGCAGCGTTGCTTAATCGGCTCGTGGGTATGCTCAATCTCTCTACGACAGGAATTCCAGTGGTGGGAGCAGAGCAAGCAACGGTAATAGCGCAGGGAACAGGGGAGGCGACGGTAATATCGGCAACAAGGCAAGCAATGGAAATAGCGTCGGGAACAGGGGAGGCGACGGTAATAGCATCGGCAACAGGGCAAGCACAAGGCCCCCTCCCCGCCTCCCCTCCTCCCTTTGCCCCTACTGGGGGAGGAAAGCGGTATGATGAGTTTCAGCGGGCGGCCATCGAGGCTCCTACGCCTGCGCTTATTGTTGCGGGTCCTGGGAGTGGCAAGACCAGTACGCTTATAGGACGTGTCGAACATCTTATTCATACTCTGGGCGTTCCGCCGCAACGCATATTAGCACTTACATTCTCACGTAAAGCGGCTCAGGAGATGCAGGAACGGCTGCAATCTCTGCTCAACAACGATATGGCGGCACGTTCTACGTTGCCTGAGGTAAGCACTTTTCATGCTTTCTGCGCTAATGTGCTACGTCAATATGGTCAGGAGGTTGGACTGCGCGAGGATTTCACGCTCATTGATGAAGCTGAGGGCTATTTTTTACTGCGTCAAATGTCCAATGCGATGCACTTGCACCACTATCAGAAGTTACAGTCACCAACCTATTATTTTCCTGACATGTTAAAGGCTATTTCACGTGCCAAGGATGAGCTGATATCGCCGGAGGAGTACGCTCGCCTGGCACAACAGATGTTACAGCAGGCATATAACGAAGAGACGCAACAAAGGGCTGAAAAAGCATTGGAGATTGCTCATATCTATGCGCTCTATCAGGAAGCACTAGCACGCCAGGGAGATAGCGATTTTGGTGGCTTGCTCGCATTGACAGTACAACTTTTCCGTGAGCATCCGGAGATCTTGCAGGAGCAACAACAAAAGTATCAACACATCCTGGTCGATGAGTTTCAGGATGTTAACCGGGCCAGCGGAGTATTGCTACACGAGCTGGCGGGCAAAGATCAGCATGTGTGGGTAGTAGGCGATGCCAATCAAGCAATATATGGATTTCGTGGTGCTTCTCCCGCTAACATCAGCCAGTTCACGACAGACTTTCCCGCCGCAGTAGTACTACCTCTGAGCCGTAACTATCGCTCACGACCCGATCTTGTCACCATTGCGGAGTCGTTCCGCTGCGTACAATTGGAATTGGGGCAGGAACCGGGCAAAAATGAACCAGTCCGTCTTACACACACTGACACTTATGTTACACTGGCAAAGGCAAGCGATGAGGCCAGTGAATTAGCCGGCCTGGTCAAAGATATTCAGTATAAACATACTAACGGCTTCGCATACAAAGAGATGATCGTATTATGTCGTACACGTGCGCAGGTACAGAAGATCTCGCGTGCTCTGGCAAAAGCCAATCTACCAGTCATTGAACGTGGTGGCATGCTTGAGCAAGAACATATCAAAGATGTCCTTTCGCTGCTCTTGCTGATTACTAATAGCAGCGGCATGGGTATTTTACGTGTCACGCGTCTATTTGAGCATCCTTTGTATCAAAATGACATCGAAGCATTACTGCTGGCCGCTCATGAACAAAAGACCAGTCCACTCATGCTCATCTATAATGGTGAAGCGCCAGCGGATATGAGCGTGCAAGGACGGCATACTCTGCTGCGCCTGGCTGATATTCTACAAACTCTACAGCGCTCCTCCGATATCTGGTCGCTACTTGCTCAATATCTTTTTATTGAAACAGACTTTGTGCGCAAGCTGCTTGGGAACAGGGAAAACAAACAGAATAGCACAATACTTGCTGACTATCATGGATTGTTGCAAATGGCACGTCATTATGATCAACAGAGTCTTCGTAGAGCGATGCATCAAGAAATGCACGAGTCCAGCGATGAGCCAGCAGAGCGTGTTGTATTATTGCAAGAACGGATCAAGGGCTTCCTTGAATACATTAGCCTCCTGATCCTGTTACGACAAGATGGTAATACACGTCAGGGGTCGGATGAAAACAACCAGGCCGAGAACGATATTATTCGCGTTATGACTGTTCATGCCAGCAAGGGATTAGAGTTCCCGGTCGTTTACATGCCAGGATTGGTGCAACGACGTTTTCCCTTACAGGCACGCTCCAGCCCAGTAGAAGCTCCTACGGGTATGTTACCAGAGGAAAGTCTCGGCAGTGCAGCCCATGAGAGTGGCGAAGCGTGTCTCTTCTATGTAGGAGTCACCAGGGCACGTGACCAGCTCGTTCTCAGCTATAGCGAACGTTATGGCAAAATCAAATACAAGCGCTCACCGTATATTGATGCTCTGGAAGCTGGATTAGCGCCTGAACGCATTATAAAACTGCACTGGGAGAGTGCAAGCAATGATGAAACAACTGCCCTGGTTCAACCACCTGTCGTATCATCACAACCGGGGGAACATTTCATCAATGCTATGCGGGCACAGACGCTTAGCGCCTCGACCATCGAAGCCTATCAGCGTTGTCCCCGCCAGTATGCATACAGCACGCTCTATCACTTTGAGAATGAGGCTGATGCCTATCAGCTTTTCTGGCAGACAACGCAAAAAACGGTGGATACTTTACGCCAGAAGATGCAGGAAAGCAAGAAAGCAGGCCAACAAACGGGGCCACTACCCACACAACAAGAAATTCAGGAACTTTATACTCAGCATTGGCAGGAGGCAGGAGGACATGAAGCTCCTTTCGCTCCCATGTATGAGGAGCATGGTCATGAGATTGTAGAAGCGGTCCGGCGCACACTGAGCGTGCAAGAGGATATAGTGTGGGATGTGCGCCCTAAACGCAATGTAGATATTGCAGGAAAAACGGTACATGTCACAATCGATCGCATTGAGGCATCGACGCAAATGGGTGAACAAGCACCGCGCTTCGTACGCACGCGTTTTGGTAAGCGTAGCGACAAGCCCACTGCGACCACGCGCGAATTATTTTATACCCTGGCCTATCGGCAGGCACATCCAGGGCAGAATGTAGAGCTACATAGCCACAATATGAGTACAGGCGAGGTAGTTCCGCTTACGCTCAGCGCAAAGAAAGAACAGAGTTTGCGTGATGAAGTTGAACTGGCAATCAAGGGATTGGAGCAAAATGCATACCCGGCGCAGCCTGCTGAGCCATTTCGCTGTCCCACCTGCCCATTCTTTTTGATCTGTCCAGCCTGAAGAAACCAAAGGGAAAGCAAGGACTGTTTGTGTGTGATATCATACATTCGATATTGATAGCCTCTTAATAAGAAATGGTCGGAAGATATTCCCGAGGAGGAAACAATGGACGATAAAGAAATTCTGCATCGTATCCAGACGCTGGTCGATGAAGAGCATAAGCTTTTGCAACTTTCGGAAGAGGGCCAACTGGAAGGCGATCAGCATGCCCGCATGCAGGCGCTTGAGGTGAACCTCGATCAGTGTTGGGATCTGTTACGGCAGAGACGTGGCCGCCGCGATGCTGGCCTCAATCCCGATGAGGCGCAAGTACGCCCTGAGGGAGTTGTGGAGCATTTTCAGCAATAAGGTGGTGGGAGATTAGGAGCACGACATTTTTACAAATGTCATGCTCCTAATCTCACTTTATTCCTCTCCATACACTCCCCTATACCTCTCAGGCAACATACTAGCAATCCGCTTCATCACCTCATCCGTAGCCCTATCGATATCTTCACGTGTCACCTTCGCGCCCTCAGGCTTCAAAAACATTGGTTCGCCATAGGAGATGGTGATCTCAGTCCCGAACTTCTTGAGCGCATTTTCGCTGCCCCAGATAGCGACCGGGATAACCGGAACATTGGCCCGCAAGGCGATCATTCCCAGGCCTGCATGCCCTTTCGCCATTGTCCTTGTTTTGCTGCGTGTCCCTTCAGGGAAGATACTCACCACTTTGCCCTGTTTGAGCAGGTCGGTGGCGGCCTTTAAAGCGTGACGATCACCCTCCCCACGTTTGACAGGGAATGCGCCTAAAAAGCGCACCAGCCAGCCAAACTTGTCATGAAAGGACTCTTCTTTCGCCATATAGATGACCTTACCGGGCAGGTACGCTGGTATCAGAGGAATATCCGTCCAGGAAAGATGGTTGGCGGCGATGATATAGGGGCCATGTTTTGGCACGTTATGACGATTGCGTATATGGACACGTGCGACAAGCGCAAATACGAAAATGATAAACCCGCGTAGCACCTCATAAATAATACGCGGCGTGCTATAGGGCTCATACAGATTTTTCTGCGCCTTTTTAGGCTTCTCAGACGATCCATCAGCTTTAGGACTGAGTTCCTGTTTCATCGGTATCCTCCACGTATTTATAGATAGTTTCCAGCACCTGCTGAACGCTGAGAGTGTCGGTCTCTATGACAATGGCATCGGGGGCTGGTTGCATATTATCATGATCAATGCCATCGCGGCGACGAATATCATCTGCAACTTCCGTCAGAGAGGGCAGAGCAGGATTATGTTCACCCAACCGTTCCAATAGTTCGGCATGACGGCGGCGAGCACGCTCTTGCAGGCTTGCCATCAGGTATATCTTGAGTTCGGCATCTGGCAGCACCACCGCACCGATGTCCCGTCCTACCATGACTACGTGGCCCTGTTGAGCCATGGCACGCTGGTGGGCGATCAGGACACTGCGCACCTCTGGATGAGCAGAGACAGGCGAAACGGCGCGTGTCACTGCGGCACTACGAATGTCCCAGGTTACGTCGCGTCCCTGGACAGTCACGGTATATTGTCGTCCATCCGCAATCATTGGGCGCTGGATCTCAATCTGTGCATCTTGAGCCAACGTGCCTAGAGCGGGTCCATCATTGACATCGATTCCTTCATGTCCCGCCAGCCAGGCAAGGGCACGATACATAGCACCTGTATCGATATAGAGATACTCTAGATGGCGTGCCAGTTGTTCGCCGACGGTGCTCTTGCCTGAACCTGCCGGTCCATCTATAGCAATACGCCCTGACCCTTGCATGAAGCCTCCACTTACTGGTCTCTATCAGTTCCGAAGGGAGTATATCACCTTTTGGCTGATCTTTGCATCCCCTTGCTTGTCCTTTTCTTTACAGTTTTTTGAAGGTTGCATAGATAGAGAAGGGGATGAGAAGGATAGTGATAATGCTTATCATAATAACCTGGGTCTCGCTAGTCCGGCGAAGAAGCTGGACTAGCGAGACCCAAAGAAAGATTGTGTCTATCTGCGTGGCTAGACGGCAATCAATTGCCACTGTTGATTGGTCCCTCCATCCGAGGGCCATTCAACCACCGAGGCACCAGCGGTCGTAGAGGCTCCTGCCACATCGGCGTAGAGGCCACTACTCTGGTTGACGATATAATAGTAGCCATTGCCAGCCGAGACCAGGTTCCACCACTGATTAGCGCCATTGTATCGTTCCATTGATCCAATTGGGTTCCATTGGTCTTTGAGCCATTTGGGTTGTCAAGCAACAGGCCGCTATTGCGGTTGATGAGCTTGTAGCCCCCATTGACACTGACCTCTTGCCACTGCTGATTGGTTCCAGCGTGATAAGGCCATTGGATCGCTAAGCCCCCATTACTTGTTGAGTTATTGGTGATATCCAATGCCTGCCCACTATTACGGTTAACGATCTCGTAGTAACCGCTTGATGGATTCGGTGTTGGTGTTGGATTTGATGTAGGTGTTGGTGTTGGTGTTGGATTCGATGAATTTGCTACAGTAATGCGATCAAGGTCTGGTCCTGAGGCCGAGGCATTGGAGAACAGGATGGTATTGTTGCCTGCATTCAACGAGACGGAGACGGTCAGACTCTGCACGACATTCCAGTTGGCATCGTTGGTGCCATGGAAGGTGACGGTCGTGGCGGCTCCTCCATTGACACTCATCTGAGCGGTTCGGCCTGCATCTCCGTCGAGATAGTAGATGGTAACGGTAGCCGTTCCCGCGCTACTGGCCTGCACATTGTTGAATTGCAGGGTCCCACCCTGACCAAGACTGCCCACCTTCAATCCACCTGAACAGCCACTACAGGCAACGACCACGGCACGTCCGCCAAGTGTATTGGTCGACGCTTCCGCTTCGTAGCCACCAAGCGAGGGACTCGACTTGGGAGCCAATGCCAGGAGTTGTCCATTCTGGTTGCCCTCAAACAGCATCCCTTCGGCCACCGTTGGAGGTCCCCAGAATGTTCCTGAGCCCGAGTAAGTGTAGACACTGGCCCCGGTGGATGCATTCACCGCGTCGATCTGACTGCCTGATCCCACGACCACGACTCCTGGAAAGGCTGTCACTGCTCCCAAGACCGGAGCGCTCAGACAATGTCGCCACTCAAAAGCTCCCTGTTGCTGGATTCAATGCATCCACTATTCCCGAGCAGCCATTCGCACTTCCAGAAGCTACATACAGCCGTGTTCCGTCAAAGGCAGCCGGGGCAATATTGCCTCCACACTGTGGACAATCATTGGCTGTTGCAATAGAGGTCTCCCATGCGATACCAGCCGAGAGATTATTCTGCCTAAAGGCGTAGAAGTTGCCATTCTTATTCATGGCACCAATATAATTGGTCCCATTGGCTGAGAAAGGCGTTACCGAAGCGAAATCCCAGTCCCCGCTGCCGGTTTGCACTTGCGAATACCCCACCAGGGAGAGGTTGGACGCATTCAATTCCACAATCGCGGTCGCATACGGCTCAGAACAGTTGCCCGGATTGCCAGTCGAGACGTAGACTTTGCCATCTGCGGTGATGACGGGTGTGCTCCAGATGCCCCCGCCATTACATCCATTTGGAACAACATTAAAGGTGGCCTGGATCTGACCCGTGCTGGCATTGACTTTCAGCAACTGACCCTGTATCAGAGGATCGTCACACAGAGAGGCAGTTCCAATATAGACGCTCCCATTGGAATAGACCGGTGATCCGAACTGGTAGGCATCAGGCGCGGGCGAGGTGGCAATATTGGTCTTCCAGATGATAGCTCCTGTACTGGCATTGAGAGCAACCAGGTCGTCATGCCCATCAGCACTGACGTTGCCACCACCACCAACAAAGATAGCCGGCGTTGATCCAGCGGTTCCTGCTGAAGCAGTACTGGCGATGCCGATATTGGGTGGGCTACAAGTGGCATCGGAGGTCTGACCAAGTTGCGTCTCCCACAACTTCGTGCCGGAGATGGTGTAGGCATGCTCAAGGCCATCCCAGGATCCCCAATAGACGACTCCGTTGGAGACGATCGGTTGGGCACTCACAGAACCCGACGTGTGAGACCACTGCAAGGCCAGCGTGCCTACGTTGCCACTATTCAACGTCGTTTCCGCCGCGTTATACCCGGTCTGTGTACTATTAAGATAAGAAGTCCAATCGTCAGCGGGTGCAGCCTTAGCGGTGTTTGAACTTACTGTAGTAATGAAGAGCGTGCTACAGAGGATGACGAGGAGGGAAACTACTCCCCCCGCAAAGATTTTTTTTGAGTGTGACATTAAAAGCTCCTTTTCGTTCTATTTGCGAACAAGGAATGCGGTCTTCGCGTCCACGCAGAACAGCCTGCACGCGAGAGTCTGTAAGAGATGTGTTCGCGCATCTCCAAACGGAAATTGGGAAGCCAGAGGTGTCAGAGGATAATCAGTCCTCTGACACCTCTTCCTGAAAATTTAAGGATTATGTTGCCTTTCTCTGTCCTTTCGATTTCAGTTGCAAAGGAACGAACTACGAGTTACTACACGTCGCGCCATTCAAGGTAAAGGAAGTCGGAGTCGTATTACTTCCCGTCCAGGAGCCGTTGAAGCCAAGGGAAGTCGAGCCTCCACTGGCGGCAAGTGAGCCGTTATAACTCAAGTTATGGACCGTGACCTGACTTGCTTGTTGCGAGAAGGTGCCATTCCAGCCTTGAGTGATCTGCTGACCATTGGGGAAGCTAAACTGCAAGGTCCAGCTTGTGAGAGCCGTCGTGCCGGTATTGGTGATGATGATGCTGCTGGTGAATCCACCGGACCATTGGCTCTGCACCCTATAGCTCACTTTACAGGTTCCTCCCGAGGAAGGCGTGGGAGTAGGCGTCGTCCCCACTGTCGGGGTTGGACTGGGTCCTGGAGTCGGTGTTGGAATTGATGTGGGTGTCGGAGTTGGGGTCGGACTTGATGTCGGAGTCACCGTAATACGATCCAGATCGGGTCCCGAGGCTGAGGCATTGGAGAACAGGATGGTATTGTTGCCTGCATTCAACGAGACGGAGACGGTCAGACTCTGTACCACATTCCAGTTGGCATCGTTGGTGCCATGGAACGTCACGGTCGTGGCGGCTCCTCCATTGACACTCATCTGTGCCGTTCGACCTGCATCGCCATCGAGATAGTAGATGGTAACGGTAGCTGTCCCCGCGCTACTAGCCTGCACATTGTTGAATTGCAGCGTCCCACCCTGACCAAGACTGCCCACCTTCAATCCACCTGAACAGCCACTACAGGCAACCACGACAGCACGTCCGCCAAGTGTATTGACCGACGATTCCGCTTCGTAGCCACCAAGCGAGGGACTCGACTTAGGAGCCAATGCCAGGAGTTGTCCATTCTGATTGCCCTCAAACAGCATCCCTTCGGCCACCGTTGGAGGTCCCCAGAATGTTCCTGAACCTGAGTAGGTGTAGACACTGGCCCCGGTAGATGCATTCACCGCGTCGATCTGACTGCCTGATCCCACGACCACAACTCCTGGAAAGGCTGTTACTGCTCCCAAGACCGGAGCACTCAGACAATGCCGCCACTCAAAGGCTCCATTTGCTGGATTCAATGCATCCACGGTCCCCGAGCAGCCATTCGCACTTCCAGAAGCTACATACAGACGGGTCCCGTCAAAGGCAGCCGGGGCAATATTGCCTCCACACTGTGGACAATCATTGGCTGCGGCAATAGAGGTTTCCCAGGCTACACCAGAGGACAGATTATTCTGTCTGAAGGCGTAGAAGTTGCCATTCTTATTCATGGCACCAATATAATTGGTCCCATTGGCTGAGAATGGGGTTACCGAGGCGAAATCCCAGTCCCCGCTACCGGTGTTCACCTGGGAATATCCCACCAGGGAGAGGTTGGACGCATTCAATTCCACAATAGCGGTCGCATACGGCTCAGAACAGTTGCCTGGATTGCCGGTCGAGACGTAGACTTTGCCATCTGCTGTGATAATAGGTGTGCTCCAGATGCCGCCACCATTACATCCATTCGGAACAACATTAAAGGTGGCCTGGATCTGACCCGTGCTGGCATTGACTTTCAGCAACTGACCCTGTATCAAAGGATCGTCACACAGAGAGGCAGTTCCAATATAGACGCTCCCATTGGAATAGACCGGTGAGCCGAACTGGTAGGCATCAGGCGCGGGCGAGGTGGCAATATTGGTCTTCCAGATGACAGCTCCTGTACTGGCATTGAGAGCGACCAGGTCGTCATGCCCATCAGCACTGACGTTGCCACCACCACCAACAAAGATAGCCGGTGTTGATCCGGCGGTCCCCGCTGAAGCAGTACTGGCGATGCCGATATTGGGTGGGCTACAAGTGGCATCGGAGGTCTGACCAAGTTGCGTCTCCCACAACTTCGTGCCGGAGATGGTGTAGGCATGCTCAAGGCCATCCCAGGATCCCCAATAGACGACTCCGTTAGAGACGATCGGTTGGGCACTCACAGAACCCGACGTATGAGACCACTGCAAAGCCAGCGTGCCTACGTTGCCACTATTCAACGTCGTTTCCGCCGCGTTATACCCGGTCTGTGTACTATTAAGATAAGAAGTCCAGTCATCAGCGGGTGCAGCCTTGGCATTGTTTGAGCTTCTTGTAGTGATGACCAGCATACTACAAAGGACGAAGAGTAGGAAAAGAACTCCTCCCACAGAGATCTTTTTTTTGTGTAGCATAAAAAGCTCCTTATCCAACAGCAGAATTAGCTCACAGTAATCCGATCGAAATCCGGTGCCGGACCCGAGGGATTGGAGAACTTGATGGTATTGCTACCCGCGTTCAACTGAACTGAGACAGTCAGGTTCTGCACGACATTCCAATTGTTATCGTTGGTGCCATGGAACGTCACGGTTGTGGCGGCTCCTCCATTGACGCTCATCTGTGCCGTTCTGCCTGTATCTCCATCAAGATAGTAGATCGTGAGCGTGTGGGTGCCAGCACTACTTTCCTGGATATCGTTGAATTGCAGCGTGCCGCTATTCCGACCGACGCTTCCCACCTTTGAACCACCAGAACAGCCTGTACAGGCGACCACCACCGCTCCTCCGGCAAGCGTATTGGCCGGGGACTCCGCTTCATAGCTATTACTTGTTGGATTCGGCGTTGGTGTGGGTGTTGGACTCGATGCAAGAGCCACAGTAATGCGATCGAGATCGGGTCCCGAGGCTGAGGCATTGGAGAACAGGATGGTATTGTTGCCTGCGTTTAGCTGAACCGAGACGGTCAGGCTCTGAACCACATTCCAGTTGGCGTCGTTGGTGCCATGGAACGTCACGGTCGTGGCGGCTCCTCCATTGACGCTCATCTGAGCCGTGCGGCCTGCGTCTCCATCGAGATAGTAGATCGTGATCGCAGCAGTGCCTGCGCTACTGGCCTGGACGTTGTTGAATTGCAGGGTGCCTCCCTGACCGATATCCCCTACCTTCGAGCCACCCGAACAGGTGCTACAGGCCACCACGACCGCTCGCCCACCAAGCGTATTGGCCGACGACTCCGCTTCATAGCTGCTGCCGCCGCCGCCGCCACCGTTACCGTTGGACACAGCTGTGATCTGAGATGTCAGAGGTGGATACCATTTCGCAGAGATCTTGGCATTGCCTGAAGCGTTTGGATGGACGCCATCGACGGTATCTGTGCTATCGTTATAGCCGGTCCATTGATCCACCACAGTGATCGGGGATTGCGCGGTCGTCATAGAGCTGGCCCAGCCTGGAATGACCGCGTTCAGGTTGATTACACGTTGGGCACAGGCCGAACAATTACTGGGATTCATCGGCGTAATCTGAGCTACCAGAATCCTCATATTTGGATTATGTGCACGCATCTGATTCACCAGCGTACTATAGGCCGCGAGAATGGTTGATGGAGCAATATTGCTCCAGACATCATTGGTGCCGAGATGCATCATGACAATATCTGGATTGGTAGCAGCGAGCCAGCCTGGCAAGAGATTCTGATTGGCAATATTGGTTGCCAGATAGCCGCCGTGCCCTTCGTTGTCACCGTCAAACGGAATTCCGCACGAAGTTGAGTCGTTCAATGTTCCGACAAAATTAATATTAGTATATCCTGTACTCTGGAGCTTATTCCAGAGCAGAGCACGCCAACAACCAGGTGAGCCGGTTATCGAATTTCCCAAAGGCATAATATTGACAGTCTTTGCTGCGTGGACCTTTTGCGGGGACGAGGCAAAACCCAGTAAGGCCACACTGGATAATGCTACTAACAACAAACAGGTGATGAGGTAGCGTGCACTGATGTGGATCCGAAATTGTTGCATAAATGAACTCCTTTTCATTCTATTTGCGAATAAGGAACGTGGTCTTCGCGTCTACACAGAATATCCTGCACGCGAGAGTCCGCAAGAGATGTGTTCGTGCATCTCCAGGCAGAAATTGGGAAGCTAGAGGTGCCAGAGGAACTGAGTATCCTCTGGCACCTCCTGAAATTGATAAGAATATGCGGCCTTCCTCCAGAGACCTAACTTATCATAATCCGATCCAGATCGGGTCCTGAGGCTGAAGCATTAGAGAACGTGATGGTGTTGGCACCTGCATTCAATGAGATTGAAACGGTCAGGCTCTGCACCACATTCCAGTTGGCATCGTTGGTGCCATGGAACGTCACAGTTGTCGCCGCTCCTCCATTGACGCTCATCTGCGCCGTTCTACCTGCGTCCCCATCGAGATAGTAGATCGTGAGGGTGTGGGTGCCTGCACTACTGGCCTGCACATTGTTGAATTGCAGGGTCCCACCCTGACCAAGATTACCTACCTTCGAGCTACCCGAACAACCAGTACAGGCAACCACGACGGCTCGTCCACCAAGCGTATTGGCTGAGGACTCCGCTTCATAAGCAGTTGGACTTGGGGTCGCTGTTGGACTCAATGTAGGGGTCGGGGTCGGCGTTGGATTCGACGTAGGAGTCGGTGTTGGATTCGACGTAGGGGTCACTATAATTCGATCGAAATCGGCTGCCGGACCCGAGGGATTGGAAAACTTGATGGTATTGTTACCCGCGTTCAACTGAACCGAGACGGTCAGGTTCTGCACCGCATTCCAATTGTTATCGTTAGTGCCGTGGAACGTCACGGTCGTGGCCGCTCCTCCATTGACGCTCATCTGTGCCGTGCGACCTGCGTCTCCATCGAGATAGTAGATCGTGAGGGTATAGGTGCCTGCACTACTGGCCTGCACGCCGTTAAATTGCAGCGTGCCGGTATTACGACCAACACTTCCCACCTTCGAGCCACCCGAACAGCCAGTACAGGCAACCACCGCAGCTCCTCCCGCAAGCGTATTGGCCGACGACTCCGCTTCATAGCTACTTCCACCGCCAACGGATGTTGGAAGCGTCCAGGCATTGAGGTGGCCTGTAGCATTCGGAAATGGTTCACCCGCATTTCCATCGGGCATATAGAGGACGCCGTTCGCGACGATAGGACTGGCCCAATGGAATTGTCCAATGGGAGTGGACCAGACAACAGCTCCCGTGGTAGGATTAATCGCCTGCATCGTGTGGGTCGCCGTTGTTGCGGTATGCTCGCCACCACCAACTGCGGCGAAGAGCACACCGTTGGCCACAATAGCAGAGGTCGTCCAACCATTCTTCAAAACCCAGCGCGTTACTAAGCTTGGATTACCCGCACTATCGACCACATATTGCAATCCTGAAATGCCGTTATCACCGGGAACAAAAACCCAGGTGCTCCCATCCGCTGGATTGACCCACGAAGTCCCTTCGGAACGGACCAGGCCACCTTGCGGCGCGTTATAAATGGCCAGTTCGCCCACCAAGATTTCCGGGGCCACCCTTGCCGCTTAAATTGGCGAGATTGTAGAGGCGCAGCTTTGAGTCTTTTCCACCTGATACGCCTAGATAGGGATATTTACTCTTTGGATTGGTTGGCAGGATGATAACATTGGTGCTTCCAATATCCTGATCCGCTGCAACCGACGCTGACCAGTCTGAGGGCGTGTAGCTATCTAATGGATAGCCACCACCATTTTTGAGTGTAGTATGACCATCAGGAGGTAGGGCCAACAGGCTTTGTACCCAATCGACACCCGCCTGGAACTGGGTATATGTACCAGTCATGACAAATGATTTATCCAGGTCTGGATCATAGACAGCACCGGGTCGCGACCAGGGTTCGGCTCCACTCAATGTACAATTATTTGGCTGACCCGTCACGCCAAACAGGACATCAGGCTGATTTGCGCATACAGTATTAAACACATGCTTGGAGCCAGTTCCAAGATTGATGACCACCTCGTGTCCGCGTGAGTACGCCTGACTGGCATAAAGATAGCTCACACCATCTTTGGCAGTAGCAATCGAAAGTTCCGAGGAAGCTTTATTGCTTGCTGTCCCGATCTGCTCTGGCCATCCTCCCCCGGTGACTTCCGTTCCATTAGTTACGTTGACCTTATGAACCAGGCCATCCCCGACCCCGGGACTATAGATATATTGGCGATTAGGGTCAATGGCAGGAGCAGAATTCGTTATGCCCGATCCGGCGTAAAAAGAATGTGACCAGACCTGCGCCCCCGTTTGAGCATCCATCGCGATGAGATTTCCATGTTCAGTGGTGACGAAGACAAGGTCTTTGACTCCACTGGACGTGCTCACGTTTGTTAACAGGACAGGTGCTCCATCTGGCGAAGAGGCGAGGGGTACGGTAAAGAGCGGCTTGAGGTTTGCCACATTGGATAAATTAATGGTCGTCTCCAATGTATTATCGGCAGTTTTTTCTTCATTGAGGCCGAACTGAAGCCAATCATACTTGCTTGCTGGAGTCGCTGCAAGCGTTGGTTTCCCTTGAAAATACTCAGCAGAGATGATGAGTGAACAGACAATCAACACGAGCATGACCCATTTTGCATAACGGCCCATTTTGATCGTATGCATGTTTTTTCTCCCTTTGTGAACAATGAACGCGGTCCACGTCTATGCAGAACAACCTGCACGCAAGAGCCTACAAGGGATGTGGTCGCACATCTTCAAGCAGAAATTGGGAAACCAGAGGTGCTAAAGGATACTCAGTCCTCTGGCACCTCTTCCTGAAAATCTAAGGTTTCTGTTGCTCTCCTCTGAGACTTAACTTACTACAATTCGATCGAAATCCGGTGCCGGACCCGAGGGATTGGAGAACTTGATGGTATTGTTACCCGCGTTCAGCTGAACCGTCTCGGTCAGGCTCTGCACGACATTCCAATTGTTATCGTTGGTGCCATGGAACGTCACAGTTGTGGCGCCTCCTCCATTGACGCTCATCTGAGCCGTGCGGCCTGTATCTCCATCAAGATAGTAGATCGTGAGGGTATGGGTGCCTGCACTACTGGCCTGCACACCGTTAAATTGCAGCGTGCCACTATTACGACCAACGCTTCCCACCTTCGAGCCACCCGAACAGCTAGTACAAGCCACAACCGCCGCTCGTCCGCCAAGGGTATTGGCCGAGGACTCCGCTTCGTAGCTGCTTCCACCACCGCCGCTACTTCCCGGAACGACTTTGAGCAAACGTGAAGCATGGGCATTAAGGGTTGCGCTAAAACTATTATTAAAGGTTCCAAGGTCGCTATGACTCCACATATCATGTACAGCCGCTGAGCCACTGAATCCCAGGCTGCTCCAGTTTGCTGTGACTGTCGCTGTTGATCCACCCAGATTGAAGAGCGCGACCGTATAGCTCCCGTCGCCATTATTGGTGCGCCAGACCTGCTGGTTACTGGATTGCGATACTGGCGAAGCGGCTTTACCTCGTTGATCTACTGCAATGACTTCATCATTCGTGAGCAATGAGAGGCCATAGCTATCCATCGTGGTGAGATCGTCACCCGCGTAGAGGGGAGCCGCCTCAATGGACCAGAGCGTCATATAGGTTTGCCGTTCGTCGTTCGTGAGGCCATCCTTTGCCCCATCGGCGACATTGAGCGAGTCCAGGTCATTCCATCCCCCTGGGGCTGCGAGAGGTGCCCACGCGGGAGCATCTTTGAATCGTGCAGAAACCGTACTCCAATCTACTAAGGTTGAGCAGGACGCATAACACTGGACATCGCCTTCAATACGCCATGCATTTGAATACGTTCGCCAGAAGTTGATATTGCCACGATCGAGCGTATTCGAGAGATCGAAGACGATCGGACGCCCACTCTGTTGAAGGGCTATAGACCACTCCTGTACATCTTGTTGATTCCAGTCACCGACGGCATCAATTTTCAGGAAATCCACTCCCCAGGAGGCATACTCATCAGCCCAGGAATTGATGAAGGCTTGAGAGGCGCTGGAGTAGTTGAGATAATACATGACGTTGCCAAAGCCGCCATAGTTATTCTGGTATTTGCTGGTATTGGCGGCATCTCTGGCATGATAACTCGTACCTTGAATGGGGGTATTCTGATTGACTGCTGCCACTGGAATACCGGGTGTCACATAGATGCCAAACTTGAGTCCAAGACTATGAACATAATTGGCAATCCCGGCAATACCATTGGGGAATTGTGCAGGATTGATCTGCCAGCGTCCATACTGATCAACGGTCGTACCGGGGTTCAAATAGTAGTGATCGTCCAGCAGAACATAGTTGTAGCCATGCGATTTCAATTTGCTGGCTACAACATTGGCCTGCGCCTCCATGTTCGACTGCGTGGGATAGCCACCATCAAAGCTCCAGGTGCTCCATCCCATAAATGGTGTCGTCGCAACGCCATTATTTTCTGCATGTGCCGGGGTAATGTTTCTCCCACTCATACTCCAAAAAGTCAGGGTTAGAGTGAGGAGCAGCAGAGCTACGATACCGCCTCTTAAAAGGGTCCCTTGCTTTCCTTGCATCATTTGCTTTCCTCCAATTAATTGGAAACACTTTCGGTCAAAAGGTTGTTGGTTCAAGCGGATCATTCCTGATCGTCAAAGTGTACAAAGATAACGAGACTATGAGATGGTAGTTAAACTGAGGAGAAGAAAAGCCAATACAGCTATATTTCAGGACTGGAAGCAAAAACGACTTCTTCATCGGCTTCAATCTCCCGTGAGCATCCATTACTCAGCGAATAAAAAAGAGGGACCTTCTTTGATGAAAAGAATGGAAACATACAAGAGCTTTCATCAAACTGGTTCATTGTGTATATATCATTTTGGAGAGAATATTGTCAATTTTCTTGACAAAGTGAAAAATAATGATCTTGACAAAGTGAAAATAATGGTCTTGACGCTGATTTTTCACTATACCATTATTCATTTCATTGAAATATTAGGATCTAGCTGTCGTAGTATGTATTCTGGCAAGAAAGGGATTTGAGAATATAGATGCGTGTCATCCCCTTCAGGTTAAACCTAAATTACCAGATCTGACACGTTTCGAGAAGATTAACCGTTGATATATCATGAGCTTTTATTTCCCAGATACTAATTTATCTACCCTGCTCAGGTGAACATCATACTCATCTTTTAACAAGAAGAGGGAAGGAGGGTCCGATTGTTTTACTCAAAGAAACTGATTGAAGCATTTGCTTTTGCGATGCTTCTTCATCGGGATGATAAGAAGATGGGACATCCAATTCTATCTCACGTTTTGGAAGTTGTCTCGCTTATTCTCCATTTTGGAGGTGATGAAGATACCGCGATTGCTGGCATGTTGCACGATACCAACGAGCGAGCAAAAAAACCTTTACTTGAAGAAATCAAACAGGAGTTTAATGCCAACGTAGCAGAGATCGTCCGTATTTGCTCTGACTCAAAGGATGACTCATGGAAAGTTCAAAAACAAAAGCGTATCGAGTTAGTTGCGAGCGTGGAAAAAGACGCGCTGCTCGTTTTATCCTGTGAAGTTCTAAGTAACATAAAACGGCTACTTTTCAGATTGCACGGTGCTAGAAACAAAGAACAGATCTTTACATATCTGAAAACCAAGGGGGGAATAGAGGGAAAGTTGTGGTACTACCGTGCGTTTACTAATGCGTTGCGCACCCGTAAGGAATATCCAGAGTTAACATATGAGTTGGAAATTGCCGTGAGAGAACTGGAAAATTTGATTTATTAAACTATACTCAATCTATCCCCAGCACGTTTCTCCTCATTCAGGCAATCAAACATTTATTGGAATGAGAAGCATAATTCTGACGACTTTTTAGGCGACGATTTCCAGGAAAATTGCTCTCTTAGCAATCTACGGTTATGTAAAAAACGAGCCATTTTAAGCACTTTTGCTCTATCTTGATGAGAGCGCTTAAAATGGCTTCTCTGGCTTGTTGAAAGGTGTTTCTAAAGTATGGGAGCCGATGGTCGGACTTCGAACCGACGACCAGCGGTTTACAAATTCGTTTTCTCTCGTCTACTCCATGCTCTCAATGTCTATTGTGAGCACGAATTAGTGTCTGGTTGTCTATAGAAAAGGTTGAAATTTTACGGGTGTTTTTGGGTGTTGCTGTCAACGGTTGCTGTCAGATATGCCCTTGCAATCGATGGATAGTAAGGGACAGAAAATCCTTTCTGTTGCTCTTTGTAGATCAGAGATCTCCATGAGATTGTGTGGTAATTTCCACGAGAGTTCACAATAGTGGTTGCAATATCATCATTTCATTCTGCTTAACTTTCCCTCCTGACTCTGTCTCGCCAGGCACGCATATCTGGCTGAAAGTGAGAGAAGACAAATCTGCCACTTAACGGCTCTCCTTCCAGCCATTCAAAGCGTTGAGGATCTTGGAGTTCATTCTCAGAAAATGCAGCAATGGCATCCATCAAGTGTTGAAAGACCTCACGCGAATCGCTGAGGACATCAGCTAATGGGCGACCTCGATTGGATTCTGTAAATCCAGGCATTGATTTCATCAACATCTTGCAACTCTGAAATAAGGATAGTAACCCAAAAATAGAGCATTTCTTTGGGAATTATGTAGAGCAATGCCATTGACAACGCTCCTGTAGAGAAGGTATAATTCCCAAAGAACAGGTTATTTCCCGTTTACTTGCTTCTCTCTGTTTTTTGTGTTTCACATTTCATGGCTCTAGAACATACAATACTCCAATAGCACCATATGCTATGAGTTGTGCCAACGTTGTGTTCCGTGTGAGCGAGTCGGGAGGAATTGGCCTCACACCCACAAGGTATCCGTCTGTTCGAGAGTTCCACGAAAATGGGACCGAAAAAGGTAGGACCCCCAAGGAGGAATGCTATGGTCCGTTTTTCACTCTCCAGGTGGCGCATTCGTACTGTTCTCGCTGTTTTCTTTGCTTTTGGATTAACTCTCGCCTCAAGTCTGCTCGCATTTGCCTCTGTGCCTATCGTTCAAATCAGTAGCGATCCTTACACGAACAGCACCAGCCAGCACAAGACGATGGTAGAACCTGATACGTATAGTTTTGGCTCAACGCTCGTCTCAACTATTCAGTCGGGTCGCTTCCCGAATGGTGGATCATCCAATATTGGTTGGGCGACCTCAACCAATGGTGGCACCAGTTGGACGAATGGCTTCCTGCCAGGCACGACGATCTATGCAACTCCTGCTGGCACATATACGGCAATCAGCGATCCTACTGTCGCCTTCGATCCTGCCCATAATACATGGATCATTGCTTCGCTGGCACTCACGAACACTCTTGGGGCAGCGGTGCTCATCAACCAGTCAACGAACGGTGGAATCACCTGGGGTAATCCGGTTGTGGTTCATGCAGCCAGTGGGAGCGAGAACCTCGACAAAGATTGGATTGTCTGTGATACGACCTCGACAAGTTCTTTCTATGGTCATTGCTATGTAGAGTGGGATAACAATGGCGGTGGCAATGTCATCCACATGAGCACTTCAACGGATGGAGGAACCACCTGGGGAAGTCAACAGAATACAGCGAACAATGCCACGGGCATTGGAGGACAGCCCCTTGTGCAGCCCAATGGGACGGTTATTGTGCCTATCGATAACGCCAACGAGACGTCCGTGTTGGCCTTCAATTCCACGAATGGAGGCACCAGTTGGAGCAGTACAACCACGGTTGCATCTATCCAGAGCCATACAGATGCGGGAGGCATACGCTCAGGCCCTCTTCCTTCCGCTGAAATTGATGGAGCTGGAAAGGTCTTTGTCGTCTGGGAAGATTGCCGTTTTGAAACGCGCTGCCGTGCTAATGATATCGTGATGAGTACCTCAACGAACGGCACCAGTTGGACTGCCGTCACGCGTATCCCGGCGAATGCCGTTGGTAGCGGTGTTGATCACTTCATTCCAGGGCTGGCTGTTGATCACTCTACATCTGGAAGTACGGCTCATCTCGTGCTCGCATTCTATTACTATCCCGTATCCAGTTGCAGCAGTTCCACCTGTCAGCTCGACTTCGGCTACTCCTCTTCCACCAATGGAGGGAGCAGTTGGACCTCAACGACGAACGTCACCGGACCAATGACACTCTCGTGGCTAGCAAGTACTTCCCAGGGCAGAATGGTCGGAGATTATATATCGGCATCTTTCAATGCAAGTGGGGTGGCCTTTCCAGTCTTCGCCGATGCGAGTGCTCCCACTGGGGGGACGAGTTGTGGTTCAACGGGAGTCACCTGCAATGAGGGAATGTTCACGGTAAGTACCGGTCTGGCCAGTTCAAAGAGCCTGTCTGCCGTCATTCATGACCGTGTTGTTGCCAGTTCTGATCATATAGCGGTATCCGGATCACTCACCGCTCGTTAGGTTTCACATATGTATTCGAGGGAGGGACCCGATTGATCGAGTTTCTCCCTTATCGTCTTTCCAGGTTGGACTTGACACCCCCATCCTTCTGATCCAACACCTATCCCTGTTGTTCTCCAAATTGCTTTCCTCTATAGAAATCACCTCCTTAGTTTGGTTCAATCATGCCGACGAACTTGAATACGTGCGTGGGTGAGGCATCGTATCGTCCATCAAGCAGATCACGGAAACTGCTGATCGTCTCCTCGCGTGTCAGGTACATACCGGGAATATCGGTAAAGGCTTCAGCAACGACGAACGGCTGACTGAAAAAGAGATCAATGCGTTCTCCATGCATCAGTATTTGCCGCTGCTCCTCCCCAAGGGAGCATTATTCCTGTTCGCATGGAACTCATGGTAACGTTCCAGGATCTCGCGTACGCGTTGCGCAACCTGCCGGCGGTCCAACGTGACCGCGTCGCTTGCTAGCAAGCGCGAGCGCGAGGTGGGTGGATCAATTGCAGGCCAGAGTCCCTGGCTGGCCCACACTGGACTGAACCAGAGTTGTACATCCAGTTCATTCAGCAATGCCTGATGAGTTGGCTGATGGAGATCATTGCTAGCACCATTTTTCGCGGCTCTTATGGTGTTTACGTTATGGCTCTACAAACTCCTTCGTGCATGCACAACACTCGGGTCGAATTTGCAATGCGGGTTCGGGTCCGTCAGTATCGGGCGTGAGACCAAGACTGACACGCAAATCGTTCGGTCCGATAAAGGCGACATCGATCCCTGGTACTGACAGGATCTCGTCCAGATTATGCAAAGCTTCGACGCTCTCGATCTGTACCACGACGAGGATTTCCGCATTGGCTTCACGGGTATACTCTTTGCGGTCCGTGATGCCGAAACTGTAAGGGGCGAAGATGCCACCTTTGCTGCGGGTACCTTCTGGCGGGTATTTTGACCAGGAGACGGCGTTTTCGGCTTCCTGGAGCGTATTGACCATCGGAACAACCACACCCCATGCCCCGGCATCCAGCGCCCATTTCAGCCACTCGACGCTATTGGTAGGCACGCGTACAAAGGGAGCACTCTGGCCTGTATCGGCAATAGTAGCAACCATGTCAGCCATCAGAACGGGTGTCTGGGGACTATGCTCCATATCGACCAGCAGCCAGTCGAACCCTTGGTGGGCCATAGCGCGAGCCGGTGCAAGACCCTGTATGGTTAACCAGGCTCCCAGAGAGGACTCGCCGCGTTTGAGCTTGCTTTGACATGGTTTTTGCGCATTGGTTTCACTTCCTTTATCGTATCTTCCAACAATTGCACGTTATTGTACTGTCACGTCCCTTTAAAAAGCAAGTGCTCGCGTGCATGCATCTCAACAGCAAATAATTGAATGTACCAATCAGATCCCTCACATGTGATGAATGATAGACAGAACGTGCCTTTTTGACCGAATCTGCCATGCATCCTAAGAATGAGATGGTACGATGAGTTAAAAAATCTGCCATATCCTATGCAGGAGGATACATGTTAGAAGACCTGAATGCTATTAACTGGCAACGTCTAGACCATGCTTACGGTGAAGCAAGCGATGTCCCAGACCTGATTAGAGCACTTGCATCGAGGGACGAGGAGACGCGCCAGGGCGCACTCTATACACTATACGGCAATATCTGGCATCAGGGCACCGTCTATGAGGCCACATCCTATGCCGTCCCGTTTCTTCTCGAACTGCTTGCGGATGAAGACGTTCAGGGGAAAGAAGAACTCTTGCAATTCCTGGTTCATCTTGCCAACGGTTATTCCTACAAAGCCGTCCACCAGTCATTTGAAGCACGCCTTCGTGGTGAGCAAGCCATCAATAATCCTCACTATCAGGCAGAAATGCAGGTAGAACTGTATTGGGTTAAACGGGCTCATGACGCGGTAGCCGAGGGGATGAAGATTTATTTCTCGTTGTTGCAGCATCCTGATCCAGGGGTCAGAATGGGTGTCCCTTACACGCTTGCCAGTCTGGCGGAACGCGCTCCAGAGATTTTACCTGTTGTGAACGCTCATCTTGAGATTGAGCACGATCCACAGGTTCGCGCCAGCCTTCTGCTCTGCATGGGCCTTTTAGCTATTGACTGTCCCCAGGAATACACTCAGTACCTTTGCGATAGTGTGAATGCAGAGCAAGAGCAGGATCTTGTCAGGCTCGCTGCTGCAATGGCGCTGGTACGATTGGCAAAAGAGAGCACGCCTGCCGAAGTGATGCAGAGGCTAGTACATGTGGGCAGAGATCGCTGTGTGATAGAATAGGAGAAAAGGTCAAAAGGAACGAGATGCCAAAGCGAGCAATCTAAGAAGTATTGGAACGGGAGAACAAGCAGCATTTGTCAGCGAGAGAGTATCAGAAAGAGATATATTCACCGAAAGAAGGTGCAAAGATGGACGTCCCACAAGCCTGGCATCTGCTCACGGAGAGAGCGAATGGCGCTATTGCATCACTGCCCAATGATGTTCTAGCTCTTCTTCTTTTCATGAATGCGCTTCTTCAATGGCCTCAGCAGACGAGAAGGGATCATATGATGGTTACCAGTGATAGGCAGTGGGAGGTAGGCTAAAGTGGAGTGCTACGAGATCCTGACCGACGCAGGCCGAGGTCGATGGGGAGATTGCGACGCCGAGTTTGCCCTCTCGACCATTACTCGCGCGTGGAGAACAAGATCGGGAGACGATTTTCGATCTCTTGACACTTTTCGCCTGACCTTTCGCCTCACTCACCTTTCGCCTGATTTCCGCGAGTTTGATACTGAATCGCAGAGAGCAGCCTTCCTCACTACCCACATTCAAGATCGGTGCCCACTCGCCTCTCTTTCGTTCAGGCTGTTGGGCTGTCGTCCGCCGCTTGTCGAACTGGTAGGCGACAGTCTGGCCGGTGTCTGGTTCGTCCAGGATTACGTCCAGTTCCAGTTTCAAGACGAGATGGCAACGTTCTATGAGTGGCCAGTCATGAGCCGGGACGACAGCTTGGTGCGCTTCGGTGAACCTGGCTACAGGGATGCGCTCTGCTCGCTGATCGGTCAGCAGGTCTCAGCTGTGGATGTCTACCTCGACGCTGGGGTCGTCGTGTCGTTCTCGGAAGCGGAACTTGTGCTGTCATCTGAGACCATCCGGTTAGGCGGACACCCCGAGATTGTGGAGAGCAGGACGAGCGGTGTCTGGTCCGGGATGCCGCCGTTCGACTGAGCTGGACTCCTGCTCGCCACTATCATCCTTCCAAAAACAGATGCGCAGCACCGGTTTCTAGAACATATCGATGCGATATTCTGAGGGACTGATAGATCATTCTCCTTCAAACGTCTGAGGGAAGGCCTTGATAGGTCCACTTGAACGGATGGGCCATCGTCTGATGATAGTAGACGAGAAACGCGAAAATCTGCTCCTTAAGGTCCTCCAGAGAGCGAAAGTTGCCGCGCTTAAGCAACTTGCGCGTCAAAATGCTGAGCCAGATTTCGATCTGGTTCATCCAGGAAGCATGCTTGGGGGTGTAATACAAGACGATCCGATGCGTGGGATCATGCAGAAAAGCGGCACGTGTTTCCATCGGCTCTAATAGTGCATAGGAAAGGTTGGGAAGAGGTCTAGATACTGTAGCGAGATGTCTATTACCTTCTTGCTTCAGTATTACCCCAGCCTTGATCAAGAGCAGAAAAAAACAGGTATTCGAGGGCCATTATGGAGTTGACGTTCAGGTACCTGAGCAAGCAAGAAGTAAAGAGGATTACCACCTGGCAGTACGATGAGCCGTACCGCCAGTACGATGGACAGCGCTTTGCCTCGTCCCTTCGGATGTATGTCTGGTTTCCTGGGTTCTTTCCTCATCTGACCTATTATGCGGTAGACAATGAGCAGGGAGATCTGGTCGGCTTCTTCTCGTTCTGGAGGTTCCCCTCCCAGAAAGTGGTGATCGGGTTAGGGTTACGACCCGATCTGACCGGGCAAGGGCATAGACTGGCGTTTGTACAAGCAGGTTTAGCCTTCGCAAAGGGGCAGTATGGCCCAATCTCCTTCCACTTGATCGTTGCACCTTTTAACAAGCGGGCGATTAAGGTCTATACACGGGCTGGCTTCAAGCGTATCAAAAACAGCAGGGAGTTTCTTCAAAAGGAGGGCCGCTGGGAAATGAAATGGTATACATGAGAGGAAAACACTGAGGTTTATGATGCATACGTATCTCTCTTCCTACACCTGTTGCAAGCTTCTGTAGTATAAAACGAAATAATGGGAAAGACAACAAAATTGAGAAATGTGAACGCTCATCATCTTTTTGCAAGAAGCTATTATAGTAAGGGAGGTCTGCTTCTTACAAAAAAGTGACGCTCAACCAAACCTTCTTCATTCATTGACCATCTCGAATACAATAGGTATACTTCCCTCACTATCAAAATTTGTTCATAAGGGAAAACAATGCACATTCATTTTAGTTCGCCGAATGTACTCCCACGTTGGGCCTGGACGGAAGGCCTAAGTGCTCAGGGGCAGCAGGAGATAACAGTTCCACTCCCCTGGCCTGCGAATGACCCGCGTGATCAACAGATAACGCGCCTCTTAAAAGTTGTTAAGGACTATGTTTCCAGTCAGCCAAAGCGTATCACTGCCGGACAAACAATGTACTATGGCTGGACAACATTGCGCTTTGTACCAGCCAGTGATGATGAGAGCAGAGCAAGAGCAATGCTGCAAATCGAGGAGATACAGCATCCATTTTCGCACGAGGATCCCCAGTATATTCCTGGTGTGGGACAGGCCATTCGCTTGCAGGAACTTCAGGAAACGGCTATGCGGCGGAATCGTGTGACTGGCGTTTCAACCACTCCTCATAACTCACATACGGCAATTGTCTGTCGTCGTATTACGCCAGAGACAATACAAACGCTGCGCCCACTCCATATAGAGCGGAACAATGCTCCCGAAAAGCGCTATAGCGGTTGGTTCATCGGTTGTATGGGACAGGGACACAATCATGATCATCCAGACGAATTAGGACTGATTCATTTGCTTCATCTGGTCGCAAACTGTCCGGCGCTCTTCCCCTATCTCAGTTCTCCTGTAGGAACCGCTCTGATGCTGGAAGAGACTCAGGTCATCTTTTTTGGCCCAGATCAGCAGGAAGGCCACGTCGATCCAGTTCCACCTCTTGCGGTACTTCCAACATTTGATCTTCCTGAAAAAAATATCTAAATCTCTTCTCTCTCTCATACCTGTTCGGTGGAAATTTCGTATGGTATATTGGCCGCATCTATTTGTTCAGATTATTAAGAAAGGATTTCTCACCTCATGGAACAGACAACCTCTCAGCCAGCCTATTTGTATATACCGGAACCGATTGAGCAACAGCTTGCGGGATACACGCTTGGTCCGCTTCTAGAGGTTTACAAAACAGGATGGGATGGACACAGTAACCGAAAGCCAAAGTTTCGGATGTTTCTGTTTAACCTGGTTCTGTTGGCCGTGCTTGTTATAAGCATCATCATCATATTCTACGCGCTGCGAATCACAGGCATCCTGGTTCTAGGAGTAATCCTTATTCCTTTTTTTGCCATCATAGGGCTTGGCGTAGGAATCCCTCTGTTATTAAAAGCAAGCCTGTGTGTAGGTGCATTTAGCAATGGCTTCGTGTATGCGAAAAATACTCAGGTCACGGTCCTTACCTGGAAAGAGGTCGGGCGATTCGAGCAAAAAACGATCAAGAACCTGGTCGGGACATTGCGCGTGTTGACGATCTCTGCTCGTGACGGAAGAATTTTTCAGGTGAAAGGTCCCTATCTCCAGGTGGATGATTTGAGCAAGATTATCCGTGAGAACGTCGTCTAACAACGAGTACATTTGAGAATTTCATGGGCAAGGAGCATTTTATGGACATTCAGAATACTCTCTAGAGAAGGAGTGCTGGTAACCGCCAGTTGTTTGAGAAGCCGCTGGTCCTGGCTCTATGGGCAACTTTGGCTTTTCCCTGACGGCCTTTTGCGGCTTCCCCTGCCCTGGTGGACAGGAAGTATCCAGATGTACGCAGCACGTACCGTTACTCCCGGTCATTTAAAAAGCCATATTTTCAATGAGAACGTTTTTCTGCAATTAACAACCAGCCCTAAAAACATCTGGATACCTTGTGACTACATCGTTAGAGCCTATCTGTATAGCGGTATCTGGGTGGAACGCCTGCGGATTGAGTTGATTAATGGGAGCGAGATAAAACTGTTCTGGATGCGTCCTGATAACGCATTATCGCCTCTAGAAGAGGTACTCAGAAGCCGGTTAGGATCGAGTCTGCAATGGGAAGAAAAATGAAAGCGTCTCGTGATCCTCTCGATTATGAATGGGCTAAAGAAGTTCTCAGGTGTATGCTTGTTCTTCCTCACATGTAAGCTCTTCTAGTCCAATCCTTTGTGTTGAGTATTGCGATAGATCAACCAGTAGAGACGCACAATGAGGTCATCGATGCCATGCATTTCCAATGTATTGTTTTTCCCGTAGATCGCAATTGTTTCTTCCTCTAATGGCTGAGCAAATGAGGGTAATGGAGTCTCGTCAAGGAGGGCAAAAAGAAGCCTGGGTGCTTGATGGGACGGGGTGACGCGTAAGACAATCGTCAGTTGCTCTTTCATCCATCCTGATCGAGCCGCATCTGCCGACCAGAAAACCAGCAAATAACCGCCTGAATGCAGACATTTTTGAATGTTTTCAAGAAGAGCGAACCACCAGGTATCATTCACGCCTATTTCAACCTGATCGAGCCAGATATCAAAAAAACGTCCGACGCGCATGAACCTGAGAATACGCTCGATACGTGTGTAGTCTTTATCGGTGCCAGAATGGCAGAGAAAAATTGGCAGATGAAGTGGTGCGGAGGTGTCCAGACGCAGATGAGAGATCTGGGGAGTAAAGGCAAACACCTTCTTTCGCGCTCTTAAGGCAAAATCACGCTCAAATGCGACCCAAAACGATGCTTGTGAATAGCCTCCTTCCAGATAAATGAGTCCATCACAGCGCAGGATAGTGCTAATCAAGTTACGACTAATCATTTGACTCGGTCTAGCAGTGATAGAAGGGAAAACGATAGGCTGAACCTCTTTTGGGAGGCTGTCGATCAATTGCTGGCGAATAGCGCTATCTTTGTAGGAATGTGAGATAAAGCATCGTTTGGGGAGATCGGTTGTGGTCTGTGGTGTCTTTGGCAAGAACAGATCCTCCGTTTTTCTCTTTCGCCAGGAGTTCTCCTGGCGAAAGAAGGTTCACATCATTTGTCAGATTTTTGCATTAAAAGGAATGCCCACTCCTTGTAAATTGCTAGAAAGAGGCTGATGCACTCGCCGCTGCTGAAGCACGTCTCTCTACAAGAATGTTGTAGAGGCCGAGGACAAGGAGTAAAGAAAGCTCAGGTATTCCTGCTGCTGACGGGCTGATCATAACGTTCGATTTGCGTGAGAAGCCACCATTTGAGAATTGGACATAGGTAGTATTCCCAGCAAGATCAGTCCAGGCTTTCTGAGTCCCCCAAAAGTTGGCCTTCCCCCATGTGAACTCGCGGCCATCAGGAAACAAAAGCTGGCCGCTTGTTCCTGTCCATTTGCGTTGATAGGTGGCGAGAAGTGGACCCTGTTCACCTAGAGAGATCGCTATTTTCAGACCTGACCATGTCTCTTTCTGAATGAAGAGCGTTCCTTCTGGTACAGTAGCACTTGCCTTTGAGGTCCAATTGCTCATATCTAAGGTTGCAAGTGGGGTAGTATCCAGCGCGACAAGATCGTACCGTGACTGAAATGTCGCTGTAGGAACCCAGGTCAATTCTTGTCCAATGAGGTATTGAAGGGAGGAAGTCATGTGCCTTTTACTCCTTTTTTAGAGAAAGTTATTCTTGAATAGAATGTGATGCACTTCCAGTATTACGTCTCTGTCTGCCCATTTGTTGCACTTTTTCCTTCCCAAAAAGCAGGCGAGAATTGTTCTTTATCTCACATTCCTTCTTGTATTGATTATTCACTCCTTACAGCGCATTTTTCATGATGCAATTCATCAAAATCAGCTCATAATTTTCCCTGTTCTTTTTTGATATGCCCGATATTTACGGGCTTCATGCCTTTTACGAAGTCGTCTCATTTTTTTTTGACGTTCGATGACTATCCCGCGCACAGAATTATAACGGTCTACTTTGATATATGAGCAACGTCTATCGGCCCAAGATCCCAGAAGAAGCGTTATTCCTGGATAACGCATTTCGGGCGGTGCAGCATAATCATCCTCGTCCCAGGTGACGCGATCTGCTTTAGCTGCATACCAGGCACGAACACGTCCAATACTGCGAATGCTTCGATAATAAGAATACACATGAGCCTCCAATCCTGCACAAAACGTTTGTGCTATGGAGGATGCCAACCCTTCACCATACGAACTCTCCCTTCCTCTTGCTTCACTGTGAGCTACTTCACTTCTGCACGATGCAATTGTTGCTTACAATTGGGTGCACAGACGACTATACTGAAAACAGTTGAAGAAATACAAGTCAAATTTATTATAAGATTACTACTCAAAGGATTATTCACCTATGAAAACGCACTTCAAACGCACATTGTTCTTCTCACTCTGTCTGACTGCCTTCTTGTTTGCTCTGAGCGCAACCCCCAAAAGTTATGCTGCCACTCTTACATCCAACCAATCACTCGGTGGTTCTCCTTGTCCACCGAGCATTGCCCAGAATACAGGTATTTCCTTTGATGCCAATGCATATACGACGACCCAGACCGATAATCCCATCACGGCCCAGCCGATGGGGATGTTTCGTTTTACGGGATCGAATGCGCCAGCCATCGGTGCATGGAATTGTTCTGGGGGCGGTGTGGCTCTGAGCGTTGGCAATGTCGGAGCAACCTCATATAATGTCACCATCAATGGGGTCACAACGACACCACCCTCTAACGTGTTCAACTTTGGTGACCACATGCAGATTGCCTTCCCTGTCCAGGCCGATCAAAACTATACGTTCCGCGTTCAGTCTTGTTCACGGTACATGTGGTGGTCATTCTGTAGCGCATGGTCGCCCACCCTGCACTTTACGACGGCTGCGAACTCCTATTGTCAGAATGGCTATGTCTGGCGCGAGGCCACCCCATTTGACCATGTGTGCGTGACTTCTGCCCAGCGTTCACAAGCGGCTTTCGATAATAGCCAGGCTGCATCACGCATTGATCCTTCTGGTGCCTATGGTCCGCAATCCTGTGTCTATGGATATGTCTGGCGCGAGGCGTTCGGTGGCGATTATGTGTGTGTCACTCCTGCCCAGCGTTCACAGGTCGCCTATGATAATAGTCAAGCAATTGCTCGTATCGTTGCTTTATAGGACAAATCTTTCTGCCCTGGCTGCCAGCATGTCTCACGATGATATGCTGGCAACATGCAACCATTCATAGAATTGATGAAAGAATTAGAGAATTGTCAGATAGATATATGGATCATCAAAAAGATCGTCATCCATACTCTCTTCAAATTCCATTTCCATCTCCACCTCTTCAAAATCCTCTTCTTCCTCGTCATCCTGAAGCAGGAGAAGATCGTCATCATCAGCCAGGGAAAGCAGGTCGTTGTTTTCTGAATTCATAGCATTGCACTCCTTTTCTCAGTTATATTTATGCTTGTATATATATTAATAACACGCCCTGAAAGTACGGAAGCACAACAGGAACAGACGGCACACATCTCGGCAGTATCCTCTTTTCCTCCTATACTTTTTAAGACGAGGAGCATCGATATCCCCTGGTGTTTTAATGAGCTTCTGTGTTCTCAGTTCTGACAGAACCGTACAAGGATGCCATTTTCGAAGGATTATTCAGTGCAATTCCCACATTTTTTCAGAAATGATCTGTTTTTTGTCTATGATTGATGCCGAAGGCACGATAGTATGCGATAATGTACCGGATGTGTTGGATCGGACAATATCCGGATCCCTCATGCACAGAAACGGGATATGCATGTGCACTTATTGATGAATGCGGCTATCTATCCAGGGAAGGAAGAGATTTGTCATGAAACATACCTCATCAACCCGTATACCTCGCACGAAGCGAGTGGCATCCATCGTAGGGCTGAGCATTTTCTTTCTGCTTATGGCACTTACGATGAACTTCAATGGGCCTGTTAAACTGGCTTATGCGGCGGCTTTGAAACCAGCTACAACTCCTACATTGCCGTCTGTGGCGATTACCAGTCCTGCAAATCATTCGCTCTCTACGTTACCGACGCAGATCCCTCTCACGGCTACGGCAACTGATAGCAACGCAGGCGTGACGATTATCAGGGTCGAATTTTATAGCACTTCACTTGCCAGCACCATCCCAACGTTGATTGGTACAGCCTTGAGTGCTCCTTACACGGTCACATGGACTCCATCGCAACCGAGCATCTATACATTGACAGCGATATCCTATGATAGTCTTGGTCTTCATGCTCCTTCTAGCGCTGTCTCTGTCATGGTCGAAACACCGTCGCCGCCACCACCGATGCCGACGGTAGCGATTACCAGTCCGGCCAATAATGCTGTGGTTGGTCAGTATACCGCATTACCGATTACCGCTTCGTTCAGCGTTGCTCATCCGAGCACTATTACCAAAGTCGAGTTCTATGCGTCTCTCAATGGAGGCACAGCTACTCTGATTGGCACGGCGACGAGTGCGCCCTATACAATTACCTGGACCGTGCAACTGGCTAATACTCTGACGGCGAAAGCCTATGATGAGTATGGTCAGGTAGAGACATCAGCGCCGGTTGCGATAATTGTTCCGGTACGCGACCCAATCCCATTACGTGTGACGCTGACCAGCCCGATCAATAACGCTGTGTATTCTGCCATGGCCCAGATCCCGATCACCGCCTCTGTCTCCGATCCCGATCCAACGGCGACCATCACGAACGTCGATTTCTACAGTACCCCGGCTGGCGGTACAGCCATATTGATCGGTACGGCGACAACCGCTCCCTACACGATCACCTGGACGGCACCACACCCTGGCACCTATGCTTTGATTGCGAAAGCGTCTGATAACTATCCAGGCGATTATGGGATATCCTCTCCAGTCACTATCACGGTAACTACAGCGGTGACTCCGACAGTAACCCCGACACCACCTCCTGGTTATTGCAAAGTGAATTATGCTATTTCCAGTCAGTGGCCGGGCGGTTTCTCGGCAAACATTACGATTACCAATACTGGAACAGCAGTGATCAACGGTTGGATGTTGGTGTTTACTTTTCCAGGTACTCAGCAAATCACAAATCTCTGGAATGGTAGAGAGAGCCAATCGGGCCAGCGAGTCACCATTACCAATGCAAATTGGAATGGAAGGATAGCTGTGCAAGGAACAGGAAGTGTTGGATTCAATGCAAGCTGGACTGGCAACAATATCAGCCCAGGCACCTTTACGCTCAACGGTCATACTTGTAGCTAATGCTGTGGGTGGAATAATCGTAATGATCGTAAAGAGTGGTTGGCCTATCTTTGTATCCCAAACAACCACTCTGGTTTTTCCATCCTTCTCCCGCGTATTTCCGGCAAGCCGTGTTTCATCAGGGGACCAGACAATCAACCTATGGCACCACAGAACGAAGTGGTGTATTCACCAGGCAGTGGTTGTAAACATGAAAGGAAATGCTTCCATCCAGCCAGATGATGCTCAATACGAAGGGCTTGATCCTCTGGGGTATTAAGATAGAAGCCATGGGTGAGGAGAAGCCGTGTTCCGTCAGGTGCAAGAGGCTCAAAGTCAAGTGTGACTTCTCGTTCACCTGTCGTTAACAAGTGCTTGCCATTGTTCGCCATCATGCCCAAAGAGTGTCAAAGGCACCTGTTCGCACTGGGCCAACGTCAACCATTTGACTCTTCCTTACGAGAAGCCATATTCTTACATATGCTTCAGTCGTTCGTCCAGTTCTTGAAGGTTCGTGACGAACCATACATGATTACCCAGGTTGGCTTCGTACACGAAGTCTCTGAAGGCCTGACTCTGAGCCTCGTATTGAGAGATATCACCGAGGATCACGAGGTGTCGTCTGTACGTCACAAATTTCTGAATGATTTCACCTGCAAGACGGGTCTTGAGGTGGAAGAAATTCTCATCAAGCCGTTCTACCGGAACAAAGACCCACTCGCAGCCTTGTTGCATCGCCTCACCAATCAGATCCAAGGCATCACGTTCGCTTTTCAGGTGCTTTCCGTCTGATGCACAAACCAGAACCTGTCGGTTAGAAATTGTTAGAAGTGTATCAGTCATTATACCTCCCAAGGTTCAGAAAGAAGAGATTGTAAGGAAGAACTCAGACAGGCTCAAGCACTCGATATGGCTCAGGCGGCAGTTCGATGATAATTATATCTCCAGGCCAGACCTCGCCTCCTGCGACGATAATGCCCATGATACCTGCCTTCCGGATGAGAATACCATGCTCGTCGCGGTCCAGTACCGCATCCATCAATCCTGTTTGGAAGCGGTCTAGTTGTAGGCAAGGATTCCGCAATCCTGTCACCTCAACCACTGCAGTGTTCCCTATCTTCAATCGCGTTCCAGTTGGGAGTCTGAGCAGGTCAACGCCTCTCGTGGTGACATTCTCACCCATCTGCCCGGCTGATACCACAAAACCGGCTCTCTGTAACTCGTCATGAAGTTCCGCATGGATCAGATGCACCTGGCGCAGATTGGGTTGGCTCGGATCACGCGCGATCCGCGAACGATGCTGAACGGTTGCACCGAGATGGGCGTCACCCTCAACGCCCAATCCAGGAAGAAGGCAGATGCTCTCTTGCTTCGCTTTGGTAAAGCTGTGCGTCAGGCTACAACTCACCGCCGTCACGACTCCATGCATTGGTTTGTGCTCCCTTCTCAAGATGATACATCATTGCTTTGTTCCTCGTTTGAGAAGAAACATTGTTTCTTCCTCAAGCATATCACCGTTTTTCAAGCGCGGCCAACCTGTTCAAGAAAAGAGGAAATGCGTGGAGCGCAATGGAACCATGTCTTCTGCTAGAGCACAAAGGGGATGAGCCGTTTCGTGCGCCGCATATAGTCTTGATAGCGCTGCCCCAGATGCTCCTGGAGGACATGCTCTTCCACCCGGATACGATAGCTAAAACCGAGAAGAGCACATCCTATGATGACGAGGAGGCTCAACCAGTTATTCGTCAAGCTGAGTCCCAATCCGAGCAACGTGATGAGAATGCCGGTATAGGAGGGATGCCGAATGAGTCGATAGGGACCCGCTTCAATCACGGTCTGCTCGGGTGCAATGGCCACACTGGTTGTGAAAGAGCGACCAAGCACGTTGATGGCGTAGAAACGTAATACGATCCCTGCGTCCATCAGGACGATGCCCAGCCAAAAGAAGATGTCGGGAGCGTTGGTGATAGTGGTGGCGGGAACCTTCAAACCCAGGAGGATGCCGAGGAAGAAACCGAACACGATCAGGCAAAGGAGGACCATGTGCGATCCTTTATCCTGCCGCTGAGCGCCAGCACGGAGACGTTTGAACGTCTTGATATCGACGATTGCTTCCATCACTCTCCAGATGAGAAAGCTCGCCACCAGGACACCGAGATGGAGCGGATTCTGAGCGAAAAGCGGTTGCATGTTCTCCATCCTTTGCGCGTGATTCTCCTGTGTACAGCATGGCAGATAGACACTGTTCTCCTATCTTACGCGATTATTCTCGGTTTGGGCAAGCAAAGCCACCGCAGAATTGCAAGGTCTATCTAACGCCCACGGGCGGAGACACCATTCTCTTGAAGTGCCTACTATGCACAAATCATGAACTTATATTAGTGAATGCCGGATATTTTATGAAAAGTGTGTATCTCGACAACACCCTCTTCTTTTCTCTATGCTCTGAAGGGAAATAATAGCCAGACACTTTTTCAGGGTGGGGGAGGAACAATGATAAGAAACAATGAGATCCCTCAACGTTCATGGCAAGTACTCTTGCTTGAAGGTCCATCTGGAGTTGGGAAAACCAGTGTCAGCTATCGCCTGGCCTCTCATTTTGGGATTGGTATTACGGAGGTTGATGATTTCCAGGTGATTCTCGAACGCATGACAACTCCTACAGAGCAGCCTGTTTTACACTATTGGCGTACTCATCCTGAAGCTGGAAACCTGTCAGCAGAGGAGATTGTCAAACAGACCATCGCAGTTGGTCAGGTGATGGCATCCGCTTTGGAGGCCGTTATTACAAATCATATTGAGAGCCGAACACCTCTTGTTTTAGACGGTGATTTCATCCTTCCTGGGGGAGCAATTTCCCCTGCTTTTTCTCGAAGCTTGCCTGGTGGGGTATTAAATCAGTCTCTACCTCTAATAGAGAGATGCCACTCAACAGTATCTGCGACGATAGTAGAAGATTGTCTCCGTTGTTTTCCCTGCAAGAGAGTATTTGTTTCAATTACCACAGGCTGGCAGGAAAAAGCAAGCTCTCTCACGGAGGTACCCGGAGCTGGATAAAACGCCATAGTAATCTGCTCCTGCTGTTTCCTGAAATTTGCTCTCCCTGAATGTATTTCCTCTATCCATGTAAGATAATGATATCCATGGTTATCTATGACCTTCTCAAAACCTTGCCAGGTAAAATTAGAAGAAGCAATCTCCTCACGAGGCATGAATCTCTCGGGTGAGAGAGTCACGTGTGCCTGAAGCAAAAAGCCCTCAGACTTAAACGTAATACGCTCAACGGTCACATCTATGGCTGGTGAAGGGCGAAGATGTTCTTTCACCTTCATTGTAGAGACAGTTGAGAGGACCGCTAATGATCCATATGGTTCACTGAAGCGACTCAGTAAATGAGATAAAATCAAGCGTGTGACAAATAAAGGATGCGTATTTTTCAGCCAGAAGAGAGGATCTGTATCTGGTGGCAGCCTGAGAAGATCTGCGAATACTTGATCACGTTCCGTATGTCCCTGAAAGAGCTGCAATGGAACTGGAGATCGTTGATACGATGCCTGCAATTGCTGAAGAAAATCATACAAACGTTTCCCTTCATCATTTCTATCTCGTAGATTTTCTACCGTAGAAAAGGGGAAGCTGCCTTCAGATAGCTCTAAAAGTCCTCCGAATAATTGCTGATAATAATCAGATAGTGGTATTTTTGATGCGGAAGCACGAATATCGCGGCACATCATACAAAGCTGTTCAATAATGACACGTAAAGCGATATTCGCCAGATGCCTATTTGAATTCTCTTGTAACCAGGAAACAACGTCAATTTCATCAGGCAGTTGTAAGATCTCTTCAAGGAGTTGTCGATCTTCTCCGATGACGATCTGAGGGAGAGATGTGCCAGGTGGAAGATGACGGAGAGTATGTAATCTTGCTTGCAAAAATCTGTGTTGACCAGATGCTTCCGGTTGTACCATTATTTCTCTCCTTTAATGTGTAAAAACAAGATATATATTCGAGATCTTAAGAAAGAAGAGGGTATTCACAAACTTCTTTTCCTCTATGATACGTTTGGAAAGCCACGTGAGTTAGGAATGCATGAAGCGGAATACTCTGTTGTTCCTCCGTTTAAAGACGAGGAGGAACAACACATTTTCGATTTGTATTCTATTTGTGATGGAGGAAGAAACGATAGAGAACATAAGCTATGGCGCTTGCACCTGCACTAAGAAGGAGTGAAGCTCCCGCGATAATTATTGAAGAATGGTTCACAATCTGCATACTAGTTCTCCTTTAGTTAATCCAATCACCATCACTTTGGGTTCCACTGCATGACCAGCCCTGAGATGTAAAATCACTGGCTTGTATGCTTGCGGTTACGTATCCAGAATTTGTGTGAACTTTGTCGTCCCATAACCAGGGATTTGTTGGGAAGACAAATGGTCTACCAAGGCTACCATTACCACCGGACCAGTTTGTCCAGGAGACCGAATAACTTAAAGTTATGATAGACCCTCTCGTTGAGCTTACCTTTTCCCAGAATAATGCATTGCCATTACCGAGATCATTCACATAAAAAGCAATAGTGCCACAGTCAAGAGTTGTTTCACCGAAAGGTATAACACTCTGCTTTTTACCTGTATATATACCTTTCATTTGAACTGTGGCAATAAGATGTGGTGATGACTGAGCATATGCATGTGCTATTCCTGTATTGAGAGTTAAGAAAGCGCTTATTCCAAAGAGTACAAAGAATACTGAAAGCATCAAGGGGAAAGTACGCATGTTTTTCTTTTCCACCGAAATCTCCTTTTTTTAAGAACATCTCTATCTTTAAGAAACATACACATTTTTGTATGTTCTACCTCAGCAAAATATAACATCATTTTGAATAATTTTCAATGTTATGACCACTTAATTATATATTAAGCATAATTCATCTGATTATAAGATAATATAACTATTTTAAATAGTATACAAGTGTTTTAAATGCATATATTTGCTGTGAATATTTTAAATCTTCATTTTATAATGCTTGTTACAAAAAATGAAAAATTTATAAAAAGTAATTTTGAAATATCTGTTAAAGCAACAAAACACTGCATCAATAAGTTATATTGTATTTGCGACTGATTTCCCGCCAAAAACAAAAAAAGACTTCCTCTTCTCCTGAACTGATCTGTCTGTAATCTCTTCCCTTCTTCATTGGCGTGCCCAGTCCATGTACTAGACTGAGCACCCTTCTACGTTTTAGCGCTGCTTTTCATCTCCCATATATCTTTGCACGACGAACTCTTTTACCAACATCAAAATAGCCTCAACAAGCTGCTCAACATCAGGAGACAAACGAAATTGACCACGACTCCACGAGCGTTGCAGTGCCCATGCCAGACACGCTTGCCGCGTCGCATCCCATGACTCCCTTTTCGAGGCACCAACTCCTATTGCTTGCTCATAGGTTGTTTGTGCCAGGGCCTCAACTTCCCAAAGCGTCTGCTGATCAATCCCATCGGGAAGTGATGGATACTGCTTCATGATCGCCATATGGATCGGTAACACTCGTATCAGCGCCAGCAATTCTTGCGCCACCTGCTGAACGCGAACACATTGATTTTCCAGTTCGGCACAATCGTGATCAAACGATGCAGTCATCAGCAGATTGGGATCGGTCAGTGAGGGCATTTGCGTGGTCATCGTCGAAACAGCTTGCTGAAAGCAGCTCCAGAGCAAAGATAATTCACGGAGAGAGTCAGGAATCACTTCACACTCCCCATCCTCGGGAGATGCTGCCTGGTTGGATGAGATTATCAATGACCCATCTGTTTCCATAGACAGAAAGGGAGCCGCCCGCTTCCTCAAAACATCCGTTACGCGCTGAAACCATCCCCACGGGACGATTGCCATCACCGATATTCCTTGCCTGGTGATTGTAATGGGGCGAAAGATGCCGTGCTGCTCTTCATCAGCGAACTGATCAGCGAGTTGTAACAGACGATTACGCGCGGCAACAATCGTCAGGCTCGCATCGTTGCGTGCTGGCGTATCACTCTTTTCTTCTGGCTGTTCGGCAAGGGAGCGCCAGTCATCCCAGGCAAGGATCGCACCGATCAAATTCTTGCGCCGCATCACCTCGATAACATTGACGCTGCCATCATTCCTTTGCAAATGCGGTGCAAGGCGATTGCGATAGGAATGAAAGAGGTGTTGCGTCTCGGTGAGCGACATTCTGGTTATCTCAAATGTGACAGGCGCGTTCTCCTGCTGAGTGGCAATATCGTCACAAAACGCCTGATACTGCCCCTGAGGAAGAACGGCGATCACCGCTGTTCCCTGGTACGTGACCTGGATGATCTCATTGGGAGATCGAGAGAGTAACTCGGACAAACGTGTCTGCATTTCAACAACGGGTACGATTTTCATGAATCTATCCTCCTTAAAGAAAATGCCTGCTCAGGATGTCTTTTTCCGAGCAGGCAGCATGTGTTTGCACAAACCTCTTCCTCATTTTGAAAAAGGATAAAATTGTGCACATCAAACAGAAAAAGAGAAATCAATTGGTGAAGGGAAAATGCATGGTGAAGCCTCTTGGGATGAAGCTCTTCTGCACCGCAAAATGAAAGAGCAAGATCGAAGAAGTTGTGTTCGTCCTCTCTCTGGTATACTGTCCTTGTTGATGAACATCGGCCCCTGGTCTTGCTTGTTGATCAGGATGGCAATGCATTTCGTCTCATTGAAAAAGAAGAGAGAAGCCTATGAATACGGTGCGTTCAAAAGACGGAACGACGATTGCATACGATCGGTTGGGCCAGGGACCCACGTTGATTCTGGTGTCTGGAGCTATGGCGACGCGAGCGGATGCAGCAGCAACGGCGGAAAGCCTTGGGCGGCACTTTACCATTTTTGCCTATGACCGACGTGGCCGCGGCAAGAGCGGAGATACAGCACCCTATGCCATCCAGCGCGAGATCGAGGACCTTGATGCTCTGATCACTGAGGCTGATGGATCTGCCTTTGTCTTTGGTCATTCCTCTGGTGCGATCCTGGCACTAGATGCTGTACGTCTGCTTGCAAACACGAGGCTCACGAAGTTGGCACTTTACGAGCCACCTTTGATGACCGATACGAGTCATCCTCGATTACCAGGAGATTTCGTAACCCATCTCAACGAACTGATCGCAACTGGTCAGCGTGGGGAAACGGTTGCCTACTTTATGACCGTGGCAATCGGTATGCCTGCCGAAGTGGTTGCTCAAATGCGCACTTCGCCGATGTGGCCGAATTTGGAAGCGGTGGCTCCTACTCTTGCGTATGATGGCGCAATCACCATGGATACGGCAATTGGGAGTCCGTTGCCGCTCAAGAAGTGGGCCTCGATCCAGATCCCGACGTTGGTAATGAGCGGAGGCAAGAGCTTTCCATTTATGTCCCAAGCAGCACGAACACTGACGGGGATCCTCCCCAACGCACAGTACCGCCATTTTCCCGATCAAGATCATGGCATTCAACGTGAGGTTCTCGTGCCCGCTCTGGTCGAGTTTTTTCTCGGTTAGGATGATATCATCCCCAGCCAGATCGATGCATCGCTGCAAGGTGTCGTGAACGCTTGTCTCTGGTGTCATCACGAAAGATATTCGTGCGTTCAAGGGTCTCCTGGTCATCCTCGGAGACCCAACAGCAGCATTTTTACCAGTGCATACGCTCCTTCAAGCTCACATAGCGGGGATTTCCAATGATCAGGTGATCGAGCACCTCGATATCAAGCACCTGCCCGGCATTGACCAGTTGCTTCGTGACTTCAAGATCTTCTGGCGAAGGGGTCGCATCCCCTATTAAAGCCGGTAGTATACTATGGCTCTTCCAACTTTTTGGTGAAGCCAACGTAATATTCTCAGGAGCCTCCTCAAAAATCTGTTCTAAATCACCAAGAAAGCGTTTCTCAAGAAAATTTATGCCTGCCTCACCATCACTTTGTTTCCTTTACCTGATGGCCTCGAGATCACATCTGTGAGCGACACCTCGGAGGAAGTGCTGGTGCGCGTGACATCGTACCGCCAGACCTCCTGTTGTCCACTGTGCTCGATACCTTCAACTGCCATCCACAGTTACTACCGCCGACACCCTTGGACTTGCCCTGTGTGGGTCGTCCCATTCGGCTGCTGCTGACGGTGAAGAAGTTTTTCTGCCGCGAGCCCTCGTGCAATCGCAAAATCTTTACCGAAAGGCTTCCCGAGCTGATCGAAGTCTCGTCTCGCCTCACCAAACGGCTGCGCGGCGCGGTCCAAGAGATCGGGTTTGCCACCTGTGGCAAAGGGGCGAGCGGTTATCTGCCAAACTCGGCATCAAGATTTCCGATGTGACCCTGCTCTGGTCCTTGTATCTGCTTCCTCTTCCTCCCATGGGCAAGGTCGAGGTCCTTGGCATTGATGATTGGAGTTATCGGCGTGGGAAACGCTATGGGAGCATCCTCGTGGATCTGCAAACCCACAAGATCATCGATCTGTTACCCGAAAGAACCGTCGAATCGGTGATTGCCTGGCTGGAGGCTCACCCGGAAGTGGGGATCGTGAGCGGGATCGAGGGGGTGTCTATGTCGATGGAGTCACGCAAGGAGCGCCTCTGGCGACCCAGGTGTGTGACCGCTGGCACCTGTTGAAAAACCTGGGAGAGGCGGTCGAAGCCTTTCTCATCCGGGCTCACATTCGTCTTCCTGAAACCGCCGTTCAAGAGCCAACGCAGGAGCGTCCTTTCACGACGTACTCGGCCACTCCGGCACAACAAGGCAAAACCCAGGCTCGACTCTTACGCAAGTGGAAGCTGTATCAGCGGATTCACGAGTTGCATGCAGGTGGGATGAGCCTGCGCAAGATTGGCGAAGAACTGGGCGTGGCTCGCGGTACCGTGCGCAAGTACTTCCGACAACCGCCTGAACCCCCTCTGCCGACACCACGGCCCTTGCGGGCAAGTAAGCTGGATCCCTATGAGGATTACATTCTCACCCGTTTGGCCAAGGGTGCCGCAATGCTGCTCAGATCCATCGTGAAATCACAGCGATGGGCTTTTCAGGAGGCAATACCAATGTGAAAGCCTACGTCGCTCATCTGCGCACATCCACGGCCGATGGGGCCACTCCGGATCAAGCGAACTGAGCGGGCACAGGCCATTTCTCCACGTTCCTTACGCTGGCTGCTCACGCGTGAGCGCAAGGATCTCGACCAGGAAGAACAAGCTCAACTCGATCAACTCTTGAAGGCTTCGCCAGAGGTGCAGAGTCATTCATACGCTCCTGCAGCGCTTTCTCTCGATGGTGCGCGAGCGCAAACCCAGCAATTACGTCCCTGGATGGAGGAAGCAAACAAGAGCGGTATTGCCGAACTCAAGAGTTTTGTCGCTGGGGTTGAGCGGGATTATGATGCGGTGAAAGAGGCGTTGCGTCTGCCATGGAGCCAGGGGGTCACCGAGGGCAAAGTCAACAAACTAAAAACCATCAAACGGCAGATGTATGGCAGAGCGGGCTTTCCTCTCCTGCGGCAACGGCTCTTACACGATGCCTGATCTTCGCCTCGCAAGCTGTCAATGAATTTTCCGCTGCTTCACCAAAAAGTTGGAAGAGCCAGTATACTACCGGCTCTAATACTAACAGATCGGCCCAACTTTGATCCTCATTTGGTGAAACATCAAGGGAGAATGGCCACTCTGCTGCATGTTGTAATTCCAGCACTTGCTCATTGGAAAGGCCCAATGCCTGGCTCATCTCCTCATTTGATGGCTCATGTCCCTGCGTTTGCAAGAACCGTCCGTGCAGGCGATGCATTTTCACAATCTGCTCTCCCGTTCTGATAGGGAGGGTGATAAGACGAGCCTTCGCCAGCACGGCCCGATGAATGGATTGGCGAATTCAATAGGTCGCATAGGTGCTGAAATGAATGCCGAGGTCAGGATCAAACTTCGTGGCGGCATGCATCAAGCCAAGATTGCCCTCCTGGATACGATCCAACAGCGGGATCTCAGGGCCATTGTAGTGCATCGCAATACTGACAACCAGGCGAAGATTGGCCTCAACGAAGCGTTGGTATGCCTCTGGATCGCCAGATCTCATGCGTCGTGCCAGTGCTTGCTCCTGCTCGATAGTCAACAATGGGTGCAGTCCGACCTCATCAAGATATTGCTTGAGGGCATTAACATTTGTCGAGGTTGGCTCTTGGTGTACGGCTTCCTCCAGAACGTTTTTTTGCCGTGATGGTATACGAGTCTTCGATGATTTTTTGGTCGGTTTGTTCATAGGGATATTTCTCCTTTGTGAGACAAGAAAAGGCCACGCCTGACGGATCCAGGAACTGCAATTGTGCAGAGCCTGGGCAGGGTGGCCGTGACGAAAAGAAAAAGAGCGTGAAAAGGATGATATCTCTCAATCAGCAAGCGACTGGCAATGCGAGAAGGCAGAGCAAGTGTGTTGAAGGGGAGATGATATCACGCTCAGGGAAGAGTATCATGATTGGCTGAGAGCGGTTTTGTGGGCATAGGAATACATAGGTGGTTTGACGATGACGCTCTCATTCTCTTTTTGCAGGAGCGATGCTCAACAGCCCGGATGAGAAACCCGTAGTCGTGAGGCTGACCAGCCCGTCCGTGACTGGAGCGGTGCTCAACAGCAGGGGGACGATGCCTTTTGTGTACGATGAAGGTATAGCATGGAGGGGTTCTGGCGTGCAAGTGGGAAGTGGTGAGAGGAAGATACGATTGTGGGTATGAATAGGGGATAAAGTCAGACTAAAATCGTGCGTGAGGAGTGCGCTGAGGCCAATTTGAGAGTGAGGGGGGTGATGAGAAAATCGCATCGTTTTTGGGATTTGAGTTTTGCCTGTTTTTACCGTCTTATAGTATAATGTTAGCTAGCAGAGTGTCATAAGATGTAAAAATAATAGAGGATAGTAAATGATCATTGGGAAGCTACCTCAATAGTGCAAATACTTAAATGGCTAATTGGAAGAATCTCAAAAACCTTGGTTTTCTGACTCACTCCAAATGACTATTACATCTTCTCAAAATGCCTGAGTGTCTGGATGATCATCGACTTCACAGATACGCGTGAAAAAGCTTAAAGAGTCACATTCCCCTAAATCGAGCCTTTCCTTGTTGTGAAGAGGCAAGGAAAAGCTCACTCACCATTCAGGTCAAACAGGCTCCTGATGCTGGTGTCCTGCATTTATGTATATTTCGGGTAATTCAGCTATAACAGCAGGTGTGGGATGACCAGAGAGCCTTCCCGCTAGCAGTCCCGGTCGCCAGATTGCCGTCTTTTTGCAGGGCCAGAGTCGCGGCACCTTTCCCATTGGTGCGAGATGACCATCTAGGAACAGTACTACCATTGGAATTGATGTGATACACGACAAGATTGCCATCCTGCTCAAAATCAACATATGCAGGTGTATCAAGCAAGCCACCACTCGTATTCGATGCCCATTTCGCTTGCCCGCCAATGTAGAGCACGAAGTTGCCATCAATTTGATAGATCAATTTGAGTGATGTACCCTGCACGTGTGGTTTGTTACGTACTCCTCTGAGACCCAACTAGTTCCACGAGACATATTCAGGTTGGAGCAACTCGCGGTGCTGCTCGTGGCGGCACGGGCGCTCATGGTTGGAGCAATGGCGGTTACGAGGATAACCATCAGACAGGCACACAGTGCCAGGGGAAGCATGCTCCTCAAAAAGGAATGTTTCATGTGTTCCATTTTACTCCTTTGTCATTTGTCCGAATTGTAATCGCGTTTGCCTAAATTATTGTCGCTGTATAAGCAGAGAAAAAGCGTAGTAGCGGCGATTTCTGTCACATTTCCTGTCGTGACATTGTTCATCGTCATTTTCGCTTTTACTCAGCTGTTCAAACAGGCTTTTTCAAGGGTCGGCGACATTTTATGACGGCAAAAACGAAGCCTGTCTAGAAGCACTCTCAGAGAACGATGCGACAGCAAGTATGGTCGAAATCAATCGTTTCGCGTCTCGATAACTCTGCCGCCGAATGCTGCAATATAACCAAATGGAGACACGACAATTTATGTGGCGCGACTCTTCAAGTGCGGTAGGTCGTCGTTTCGCTTCTAAAGCTCCGTTACTGGTTGCTTGACGACTTTAATCATGGCGCAAAAGCGACCGGAATTAAGACGGACAACATCCTTTCTCTTTCATAAGCGGAAATAGAAACTTTTTCCTGCTTATGCTATCGGTTCACGTTCGTTTCGATATGTTTCTGTCGCTCTTGACATCACCGTCACAAAGCGACCACTTGCCCCATTCTAGTGTCTGAAACTTCTCCTTTCTGGCGCAGAAGAGAAGGGTGCTTCGCTGTATGCACCGTTCGCTTTGGACTACCAATTTGGGGTATTCTCCACAGAGGAGGCAGTTTTTCTTGTCATTCCCGTTTTAAGTATAGAGAACCAGATGTGACAAATCCTGTCACATTGTGGTACAAAACGAACGGTTTCTGATCTGTTCCAACAAGGAGGCGATAGACATGACAATGAGTGATGACGACTTCTCCTTTGGAGCCTTGCTCCAAACCTTTCGCAAGCGCAGGCACCTCACACAGCAAAGGCTTGCTGAGTCCCTCGAGGTTCATCGTCGGACGCTCATGCGTTGGGAGCAGGGAGACTATCTTCCCGAAAGCAAAGCGATGGTTTTAGAACTGGCTCGGCATCTGAAGCTGAGTGATCAGGAAACACGTCACTCCTCGAAGCCAGTCTGACTGCTCTTTCCCCTTATTGGTTCATTCCCTTCTCACGCAACCTGTATTTTACTGGACGTGAGGAGATTCTGGAGGCACTGCACACCCAGCTTGGCGTTGATCACACCGTTGCGCTCACCCAATCCGCGGCGCTTCATGGACTAGGTGGAGTGGGCAAGACACAGATTGCGTTGGAATATGCCTATCGGTACGCACTGGAGTACAGCGCCGTCTTCTGGATTGGGGCCAAGTACGACGAGCAGATCATCGCTAGCTTGTTGCACATTGCCGAGACGCTCCAGCTCCAGGAACGAGAGGACAAAGATCAGCAACGCGTCATCGCCGCCGTGCAGCGCTGGCTGCGTGCGCATGGACAATGGCTTTTGATTTGGGATAACGTAGAAGATCTGGCCTTCCTCGATCACTTTCTGCCTGCTCATCGCTCCGGCGCGATCTTGCTTACGACCCGCCGCCAGATATCCGGCACATTTGCACACGGTCTGGACCTGTTGCCAATGGAACACGAGGAAGGCATGCTGTTCCTGTTGCGCCGGGCCAAATTGCTGAAACCAGAGGCGACCAGCGAGCAAATGTGCCTGTTTGCCACATCCACATCTGCTCACTATACTGCCGCAGTGGAACTGGTGAAAGCCGTAGGAGGATTGCCTCTCGCTCTGGATCAGGCGGGAGCCTATCTGGAAGCTACACAGTGCGGTCTATCAGCCTACCTGGAGTTGTTCCGCACCCAGCGTGCTCCGCTGCTCGCGAGCCGAGGCGATGGAGCGCGTGAGCATCCGGTTTCTGTTTCCACAACCTTCCAGCTGGCTATCGCTACTACGGAGAAGCTGTATCCAGCGCTGGGAGATCTCCTGCGTGTTTGCGCTTTCTTGCAAGCCGATGCCATTCCCGAAGAACTCTTTCTCCAGGGGAGCACGTATCTGGGAGTCGAGCTTGTGAACAGCACCAACTCTGAGATGGCATGGAATCACCTGATGGCCTGCGCTTGTGGCTACTCACTGCTGGCCCGGCAACCCGAGCACCAGACCGTCTCCCTCCATCGCCTAGTGCAAGCGGTGCTGTTGGACGCAATGACAGAGACCGAGCGGCAGATATGGAAGAGGCGCGTTATCGAAGCACTTGACGCGGTATTTCCCGAACCATCGAAGAACACAACATCTGTTGCCTGGAAACGATGCGAGCGCTTGCTCCCACATGTGCTGCTGAGTTCGCATCAGACTGGAGAACCTTCAGAAATCGCTTGCTTGCGCCTCTCTCGACTACAAAGCGGCCTTCTATCTGTATCAACGTGGTCAGTACACCGAAGCCGAGCCGCTTTTTCAGCGTGCCTTACGTATTCGGGAACAGGTGCTGGGTCCTGATCATCCCGAGGTGGCTGCCTCGCTCAACCGACTCGCTCTCCTCTTCACAAGTCAAGGGCGATATGCTGAGGCTGAGCCACTCTTTCAGCGTGCGTTGCAAATCTGGAAGCAGGCATTCGGTCCTGAGCACCCCGAGACGGCTGTCGCACTCAACAATCTCGCTCTCCTCCATCTGAAAGAGGGGCAGTACACGGAAGCCGAAGTGCTCTTTCAACGGGCCTTACAAATCTGGGAGCAGGAGCTGGGTCCTGAGCACGCCAAAGTAGCCGCCGCGCTCTACAATCTGGGAGATCTCTCCTTGGTCCAGGGCAACTATGGAGCAGCCAAGCCACTTTTTCAGCGTGCCTTGCAGATCTGGGAACAGGTATGGGGGCCAGATGATACCGATGTGGCCTATGTCCTCGAGGGATTGGCGAACCTTTCCAGCGAGACAGGCAACTATGAAGCAGCCGAGGCCTTCTTTCGACGAGCCCTGAGCATCAGAGAGCGATGGCTCGGATCGGAACATCCGGGGGTCGCTAGTTTGCTTCACGGGCTAGGCACTCTCTCCCTCAAACAGGAACAGGTTGAGCAAGCAGAACAGTTCTATCAGCAAGCACTTGCGATCCGCGAACGATGTCTGGGGCGCTCTCATAGAGAAACAGCACAAACGCTCCATGATCTTGCCTTGCTCCGTCAGAAGCAAGGCAAGCGGAGCGAGGCGATCTCCCTCGTCAACCGCGCTCTGAAAATCCGCTCGCAGATCCTGGGAGATATTCATCCTCACACGATGGCTTCACGAGAGGTGTCTGTCCACCTGACTCAAGAACAGGCAGATACGGGAGGAGAAGCAGCATCTCACCATAGCCCGGAAGCACTTCCCGCTCCAGGCAAAAACGAGCGGCATGCGGAAGGGGCCTCGCCCTCTTTCCACCACGCAATCTCTCCGACTCCTTCCGATGATGATCTTTTCCAGGTGTTTCTTGATACTTGCTGTGAACTCCATCCCCGCGCCTGGTGCCATTCTGCTGACCTCTGGGAAGCCTATCAACAATGGATAGCAGAACAGCACGAACGTTACTCCCTCTCCCGAGGAGCCTTTATCGCCCAGTTGAAAGTGCACGGCTGTCGTGCTGACCGGACGAAAACGGCGAGGATCTGGCGCGGGATTGCTCTTGTCAGCAAGCATGGTGACGGAGGGTGACGGGGTGTGACACCAAGGCTCACTGGTCGTTCAGAAGTATCAGTAAGCAGTTGGAAAAATCAGCCATTCCCTGTGTCTCGAAATCGTCCGTTTTCTGAGACAACTTGGCCTGTTTTTTCAAGCGATTGCATGCTACTTCTGCATGCATAGAATTTTTATTGAAATTTCCTTGATAAATCTCAAAACTCATCCCACAATCAAAATCTCAAAACCCTCGATTTTCATGAGTAAGTGAGACAAATAGAGAGATGTATGGACTCCATTTCTCTCTGACACAAAAGGTTCTCATCACTTGGTCCCTTTTCCCCTCCCATTTCCCCACAAACCTGAGTATACTCAAAAACACAAGACAATCAAACGATGATAAAAGACAAGGAAAGACTGGCATACAGCACAAAGTATTTCTTTGATCATAGTCATACCTATGTCCCGACGAGCATATGTCTAGCTTTAAAAGGAGATACCTTATGGCACGCAGTCGCAGCATTCCCACCCAACTATTCTGGGATCCAGCATTTTCGCTCCTCGACAGCGACACCCAGATTATTTTGCTTGGACTCACCCTCATCGCCGACGATGAAGGACGAGGATTAGCACAAACTCGCTTTCTGGTCCGCCAGTTTGATAAAGATGCTACCCTGGTTGAACAGGCATTGACCACCTTAACCGAAACAGGCTTTCTTGCATGTTACCAGATCGACAACCAACGATATTATCAGCATCTGCATTGGCAGGAATGGGAAACACTCAGTAAACCCACCCCATCGCGCTATCCTGCACCACCTCATCATGAAAATTCTGCACCATCTGAAATTCCCCAGGAAAATTCTAAAAAGCCCAGGGAAACCCCACCTGAAGAGGAAGGTGAAGAGAAGAAAATCTGAAGGAAGAACAGAACAAAGAAGGTGAAGATGAGCCTGTGAAACTCAGGATCGTGCCCTTCCCTCCAACCACCCACACCGACGGCGGCACCGATCCGCTTTCTTCTCAACTAGCAAATTGTTGAAGCTACCAGCCAGATCGCTCAAATTCTGCGTCTCGACGTTTCCCCTGCACTCACGCGGATCGTCGAGGAATATCGGACTGGATACGACAATCTCACTCTATGGTGAGGCCGATGCGGCTCGTGAGTGGATTGAAAACCCACGACGCAACCGAACCGGACAAACAATGACCCCAGCATTCTTCCGGCGCTGGCTCAAGCGAGAACGCGAAGAGGTACTCTCACGTCAGGCACAACGCTTGCAGGCAACAGGCACGACGGGAAGAGCGTTCCCCTCTTCCTCAGCGCATCAAGAGACTCATGGCGTAACAAACACGACATCCGTCTCCGATCCCTACCAGGAGTATATCGAGCGTCGTGAGCGTGAGGTTCTCGAACAACTCTCGGCTCATCAATCAGCAGCAGAGGAGATTGTCGTATGAAACATCTCCTGGCCGAAGAAACCATTTCACAGGGAGCACGACGGAGCAAAAATCCTGCCGATCACTTCTGGCAGTGCCCTATCTGTGGGAATGTGCCTCCATTGCTCCTTCCGACAGGGTGGTATGTCAGGCGACCATGTGCTTGCCAGCGACGCATCTGGCATGAGCAGGAACAACGCCAGCTTCCTCGTACCCTGGATGAGGCATTGCGCCTGGCACAACGGGAACAGACCTACATCTGGCTTGGACGCGAATGGGCTGAATGAGGGATTGCAGCAGCAGACATTTGCAACCTTTGATCGTGCGCGACAACCGAAGGCATTTGATCTGGCATCCCAGTTTCTGCATCATCCCAACGGTGTCCTTGCCCTCTATGGCTCCTATGGTCTGGGGAAGACGCATTTGTTGGCGGCTCTCGCCAATGCATACGGTGCTGCCGGGAATTGTTGTCTGTTTGCATCGGCGGTTACTCTCTTCGATGTCATTCAGCAACGCATCAGTCACGATGAAGACTATTCCGGATTGCTCAGGAGGGCGATCTCGACACCGCTCCTGCTGCTGGATGATGTGGACAAACCCAAACCCAGCGAATTTCGCCAGGAGATGTATTACCAGATCATCGATGGGCGCTGTAAGGCTGGCCGTCCCCTGGTTCTTTCGTTCAATTGTGCGCTCATGGAAGTGGGACGCTGGATCGGGGGAGCTGCACGATCACGATTGTTTGTTGGATTCACTCCTGTCCACCTGACGGGAGATGATTATCGCATGAGCATGCATTGAGCTGCTCGAAAGGAGTTTCTATGGAAGATCTCATAGAGGATATAAAAACGGTACCATCATCGACATTGACCTACACCATTCTCGAAGCGGCCAATGTGCTTCGTCTCAGCCGAGCAAAGGTCTATCAATTGATCGAGCGTGAGGGATTGCCGACCGTCCATTTTGGACGAGCGGTACGTGTCCCGGTCGATTTACTGCAAGATTGGCTCAGGGAGCGTATCCAGAAAGACGCGCTGCCAGAACCCAATCAGTTCTGAAGGATGAGATTACAACATAGTGATGATGGAGCGAATGATGAAGCACCTGCGCACTTTTGCCGCACTGGGATGGTATGAGGAAACCATCACGTTTCTGTTCACCTTTACCGCCAAAACGTCAGAAGTGCTCTTAGCGGCTGGCCTGGTCGTGAGTACGGCAAACTTTCTGACCGACGGCACGGTGATGGGTCAGAACGACCAACTGGCGACAGCGTGGGCATGGGCGCAAGCATTTGCCATTGATAGTGGTCTGGGGATCACCTTCTTTTCCGTCTTTACCTGCCTCAAGCAGCGTGATTGGCTCAAAGCAACGCTCTATGGGTTGCTCACGCTCTTGCTGGCAGTCGTAGCAGGCACCATTACCAATATTGACACCTTCAGCCACGCGCTCCACACATCCATCGCCAGCGCCACGGCCCAGGTCGGACTGGATCTCAAGGTGCTGACAACATTGCGTGCGATTGCGGTGGTTGGTTTTGTGATGATGAGTCGGTTGAAGCAGGTTTCGTTTAAAGAGCTTTATGCATCAGAGCCATCTGACAAAATGGAGCCAGGATCAGGGCATCAGGACCAGTGAGCACCTGCACATCAAACAGAAATGGAGCTGAAGCCAGGATCGCAAGAGCCATCATTTCTTGATGAACTGGCACCATTGGGAGGAACATCTCTTTCAATGACGGAACTGGCCCACCTGCTCCAAATACTGGTGCAGCAACATGGAACCACAATCAGCGAAGAACAACACACGCTGCTCTCAGTGGCGCAAGTTGCCGAAACTGGCACTCAATCAATGAGATGAGAGCCACCCAAGAGCCAGTTGTGCCAGAGCCAGAGCCACCAGGATTGGCAGAAGAAACCCTGGAAGAGCGTGAGGCAGAGAATCGAACGCGCCTATCTGGAACTCAAAGCGGAGGGGAAACGGATCTCGGGTCGTTCCCTTGCGGCTCGTGCACATATTCATCGCTCCACCTGCAATCAGTGGCTGGAAAACTATCAGCAAAGAACAGGATTGGAGCGCCAGAGCCAGAAGATGATGAACAAGGTGGCGCAGAAGCGCCACTCGCCTGAGAGGAGAATATATGGAGACACTCAATTCTAGCGAGGAGAATGCGTCTGCTCCTCGAACAATATGCAGAGCGAATGGCGCTCTCGGTTATGCGCGGTGCCAATTTTACGCAGTGCTTGAAAATCAATGGACTGGCACCGTCAATTACCGTCGTGACGCCAAAGAGCCAGCATCTCACCTTACATGGACGCGATCTTTCCAATGAGCGGACCTGGAAGAAGTTTTTGTTGACGCAGGGCCAGTCACTGGATCTGTGCCACCTGGTAGGAGTAGTGGAGCAACTGGCGCTCCGATATCGTATCTGGCTCCTGACCTGGCTATACCCAACGCTATCAGGCCGATCTCGACACAGGACGAACGGGAGTGGTTTGAGCAGGTTACATAATTGGTTGTCGCGCGCAAAATCATGGAGCGCAAGTATGAAGCGTTTCTCTATGAACAACGCGAGACCTTTGCCGATCTCTGGGTTGCTGGAGGAGATGACCGTACTCATGCGCATCAATATGATGACCAATGAGATCGCCAGTGCACTCTATCGTCTCGTCAAGCAACCTGGGATGGCGCAACATTTCATCGAGCACCTTTATGAAACTCATGCTGCACATCTGGAGAAACGGCCGAAGCAACCACGAATGCAACTTGCGCCACTCTCGCCCGAAACAGAATTGCCGTTAGCATTTCTTCTCAAGGGGAAAGGAGAGAATGGCATTGCCTATTAGTAGTACTTTTGTTCACATTATGTCATGTCTATGCTATGATACGAACTATACTCCCGCTGGTCAGGTCTCTATCACAGCATCTATACAAGCGATGAGAAGGAATGCTTCGATAGTCTGGCTGGGGAAGTATCGCATGGAGAAAGATGAGAGAAGACGAAGAAACCATTCACAACTGCTTTAAAGGACCAATGCCTGTTTTGTTGATTTTTCAAAGCAACAGAAATAGCAAAGGCTGCATGAAAGAAAGGAAAGCTGTAATCGCTATGGGTAAGCGAGCAAACAGTGAAGGTAGCGTCTATCAGAGAAAAGATGGACGCTGGGTTGCTTCGATCTCTCTCGAAAATGGAAAACGGAAAACGATATACAGTAAGACACAACGGGAAGCACTCAAGGAAGTTCAGCGTGCAAATCACGCAAAGGACCAGGGTATAATCCTGCCCTCGGCGGATCAAACACTGGGAGTTTTTCTGAAGACATGGTTGGAGGATACAGCTCAACTCAATCTTCGCGAACGCACCTATATTCGTTATCGAGAATTGATGAATTTGCATGTTATTCCAACGCTGGGGAATGTCAAGCTGCAGAAGCTCTCTCCCCAGCAACTTCAAAAGCTGTACAAAACAAAGCTTGATGAGGGGTATGCTCCTCAAACGGTGAAACACATCCATCGCGTACTTCACCGTGCTTTGAACGTCGCACTACGTTGGGGTCTCGTCGGACGCAACGTGTGTGATGCAGTCGATCCGCCGCGTGTTCCGAAGAAGGAGATGGCTGTACTCAATGTGGAACAGGCCTTGCAGTTTCTGGCAGCGGTCAAAGACGATCCGCTGGAAGCACTCTATGTGCTTGCACTGACATCTGGACTCCGCGAAGGTGAACTTATAGGCATTCAATGGCATGATCTAGACCTTGTCAAAGGCAAGCTACAGGTACGACGAACGGTTGCCTATGTTCCTAAAAAAGGGTTGGCGATATCGGAACCGAAAACGGCGAAGAGTCGAAGAAGTGTCCATCTGACAGTCCTGGCGATTGAGGCTCTCAAACGGCATCGCATTCGCCAGAATGAAGTACGATTGGCTGCCGGATCGCCGTGGGCTGGTGAAGATTGGGTCTTTTGTAACTCTGTAGGTAATCCAATTAATGGGAGCAATTTGCTGCAACGCTCTTTTCATCCACTTCTGGCAAGGGCTGGATTGCCTGCTATCAGGTTCCATGATCTGCGTCACTCAAGCGCGACATTGCTGCTTTCGCTTGGTGTTCATCCTAAGATTGTGTCGGAAATTTTGGGCCATTCTCAGGTGTCACTGACACTTGACACCTACTCACATGTGCTTCCGTCGCTTCAAGAAGAGGCGTTCAGTCGTCTCAATACGTTGCTTACGGAGCAGACAAATCCCGTTGCTGTCACGGTTGCTGTCAATGGGGATTTGGGTAAGAAGGTTAAAAGAACAAACCCGCTCTAGAAGCGGGTTTAAAGGGAGCCGATGGTCGGACTCGAACCGACGACCAGCGGTTTACAAAACCGCTGCTCTACCACTGAGCTACATCGGCTTAGAAGACGTGTTACTTTTCACCAGAACAGCAGTTTTGTAAACCGCTGGTCTTTGACCTTGTAACCATTACCTACGTATAATAACAGAAGACCATAGCTCTGTCAATCCTTCAGAAAAGGATACAATATCGGCGTTCTATAGTGCTTGACAACATCCGACGCAACTGCTATCATAGGTTCGCTTCATGGACCACGATAATTAATCTGTGGTCGAACTTCTGCGCCTCATGATGAAGCGAAGTGTGCTACAAAATTGCACCGCATCGTCAATTTCAGTTTTATATGTACTTCTGGAGTTGGACATGCCTTACTTTCTGGATCAAGGAACTGTGCTGGATGGCTCTCCACCTACGCCTCCCACGTATCCTCCAGAAATGTGCGCAGAGATCAAAAAGAAACTTCATGACGGTCGTATGAGCGAAAGCTTTGTTTACGACCGAATAAGAAGGAAAAGGAAAGAAACATGTTTGCAGTTATTAAAAGTGGTGGACGACAATATAAGGTTTCCGTGGGCCAGAAGCTCGAAGTCAATCGGCTCCCTGCCGAGGCAGGTACACAGGTCGCACTCGAGGTGCTCCTGATCTCTAATGCCGATCAGGTGAGTATTGGTTCCCCTTTCATCGACAACGCCCAGGTACTGGCAACCGTTGATGGACAGACCCGCGGCGAAAAGTTGATCGTCTTCAAGTACAAATCTAAAAAACGCTACCGCCATCGTCGTGGACATCGCCAGGAGTTGACGGCCCTTATTATCGATGACATTGTAGCCGATGGCAAAAGCCTGGTAACCGGCGAAGCTCCTGTGGAGAAACAAGCTCCCGTTGAAGAGGAGACTGCAGTAACACCTGAAGCTGAGGAAACGGAAACCACCGCTACCGACACAAAAAGCCGCCGTCGCCGTTCCAGCACTGCCGAGAGCACAACAGAGGAGTAAATCATGGCACATAAAAAAGGTATGGGTAGCTCGCGCAATGGTCGCGATAGCAAACCTAAAATGCTCGGCGTCAAACGCTACGACGGTCAGCTTGTAACCGCTGGCAGCATTATCGTACGTCAGCGCGGCACGAAAATTAAACCCGGCAATTATGTCGGCGTTGGCCGCGATCATACCCTGTTCGCATTAATCGATGGCTACGTCAAATTCGGACATGAGTCACGCACCAATCGCAACGTCAGCATCCTCACAGAATTCCCCGATCGTCCCTCGATCGCTGAACTCCTGGCCGCTGAAGAAGACCTTATCGTCGCCGAAGCATAATACATCAAATAACAACAAAAACACGATATAATCTGATATCGTGTTTTTGTTGTTATTTGATTGTAGAGGCTAGATTTATCGCGCCCGTGCCGCCTTACATACGCCTGAGCGCCTCTTTTCTGCTTGCATCGCGCCAGCGACTTCCCATTCCATCTGCATTAGAAACAGGTTGACGACGCTGCTTCTCCACGGCCAGTTGCTCTTGCATCAACAAACCACCCACAATGGCCGCTACCTGAGCAGGTGCAAGCCCGACAGACTGTCCATCCTCCGTATTATTGCTTGCCTCTTCATCGGGTACAGAGGACGCAGAGGGTCCACGGGTGTCCCATTCTTCCGCGATAAAATCAGTGGAGAGATCGGCGGCGATAAAGCGAGGTTGCTCCATCAGCCAGCGTGCAAACGGTAATGTAGTACGTACACCTATGACCTGATATTCTGCGAGCGCTCTCCGCATACGTGCAATAGCCTGCGTCCGATCTCTTCCCCACACAACCAACTTGGAGAGGAGCGGATCATAGAAAAGCGGAACTTGCATGCCTGGATACAGACCACTTTCGACTCGCACCCCCGGACCAGATGGTTCCTGCAATGCCTGCACCATGCCAGTCGCGGGCAAGAAGCGGTTCTCTGGATCTTCAGCCGAGATGCGACACTCAATAGCAGTTCCACGCAACGAGATCTGCTCCTGCGTAAAGGATAATGGCAAGCCAGCAGCTACACGAAACTGTTCTCGTACCAGGTCAATTCCTGTACACTCTTCCGTTACCGGGTGCTCCACCTGGATGCGAGCATTCACCTCCAGAAAATAAAAATTGCGATCCGGACCCACCAAAAACTCTGCCGTACCAGCATTCACATAACGAATAGAACGTATGAGTTTGATCGTCGCGGTAGTCATGCGTTCGCGCAACTCTGCATCCATAATCGGAGACGGAGATTCTTCAACCAACTTCTGATGCCGACGCTGGATGCTACATTCACGCTCACCCAGATGCACAACGTTGCCATGTGTATCGGCGATAAACTGCACCTCGATGTGACGGGCAGGCGCAATCGCCTTCTCAAGATAGACGCGACCATCACCAAATGCGCTTTGTGCCTCGCTACGAGCCGTCCGCAATGAAGCAAGCAGATCTTCTGGCTTACGTACAAAACGGATCCCTTTCCCACCTCCACCTGCCGCAGCTTTCAACAAAATAGGATAGCCCAGGCGTTCAGCAATCTCGCCCGCCTCTGTATCATCTTCAATATCCGTCATAGCACCCGGCACAATCGGAACATTAGCGGCCTGAGCGGCACGACGAGCCGCCGTCTTCTCGCCCATAGCCATTTGAGCCTCCGCCGATGGTCCAACAAATAGTAAGCCTGCCTCCTTACACGCCTCAACAAAAGCTGCGTTTTCAGAAAGGAAACCATAACCAGGATGAACCGCCTGCACACCAGCTCGTTTCGCCACATCTAACAATGTGGGAATATGTAAATAGCTTTTCGCGGCCACTGCTGGCCCTATGAAATATGCTTCATCGGCCATACGCACATGGAGCGCATCACGGTCCGCCTCGCTATATACAGCGACACTTTGCAACCCCAGATCCCGACAGGCGCGGATTATCCGCACCGCAATCTCACCTCGATTGACTATAAGCACTTTTTGAAAAGGCCACTTCACTACAGAAGATGTATCCATAAAAGGCTCCTTTTTCTCAATGAAACAAAACACGTAAAAATAGTAGGGACCACATTTATGGCGTCTGGCAATTTATTGAGGGGTGTCGTCAGCAATAATGCATAAATTACCATGATTCCAAGTATAGCATGCCAACGAGCAACCAAACAGGACCATCCGGTTACCCCTACACCAAAACATGACGCAATGCCAAAAGATAGAGTAGACTCAACGCTAAACGTCTTTTAGTAAGCCAATCATCCTTTTGACTGGCAAACAATCTTTTACCCTTTCCACCGTTTTAACAGGTTTTATGTGCCGAAGAGTTCCCGGCGCTCAGGAGGGAATGAAGCTGTATGTTCACATTTGTTAGCAATATCCCCATATTTCGTCGCCTCTTCTACGCATTCTTGCTGGCCGCCATTATTCCAGGGATCATTATTTCCGTGCTCAGCATCGTATTTATCAATACACAAAATACACGCAACCAGGAAATGCAGATAAACATAAATATGAGCAGAGATACCGTGACAATCAGCTCAGCTCTGCAAAGAAGTGCTGACCTGTTTCACGGACTTAACGGCACACAGCAATTGAATGAGAATCGCCAGAACCAGGCATTTATACACACTGTTTCTGCTATCCAACAGAGCATCGGGCCAGACATAAAACATTATACGCAACAATACCAGCTAGCAAGTTCGCCTCAGATGAGCAACATCCGTGGCATGGTCGTAGAAAACAATCCAGGCACAAAGGTTGTTGCTGAGCAACAGACTGCGCTTACGCAAATCGCAAAGCTCTGGCCTGCATGCATGAACGCACAGGAACAGGTTTTCAGGAATACAACTCAATCAATCAACATCCTTGCACAGCGCGTAAATGCGCAATGCGATATAGTGCAGGCAACATGGGCCAGAGTTGCACAGATTGCGAACCAGATCAATGCCACCCCTGGACAGGCCGACCCTTCACAGACCAACCCCATTATTCTCACCACCATCATTGCTTTCCTGGCAACGGTTCTTACAGTTGTCATGATTGGCTATCTTGTTAATCTCACTATAACACGCCCGATGGGCCAACTCACCACGCTGACCCGCCGTATTGCTGAAGGTGAAACACAAGCCCGTGCACAAATCCTGGGCCATGATGAGATCTACACCGTTGCCAATTCTATGAACAACATGCTCGACAATATTGTACGCCTGATCCAGGAAACACAATCACAGCGTGACGTACTACAGGGACAGGTAGAAAAGCTCGTTGGTGAAGTAAGCGGCGTCGGTGAAGGGGATCTACGCGTACAGGCCCAGGTCACAACAGATGCACTGGGAGTACTGGCCGACTCATTCAACTATATGGTAGAGGAGTTGGGTAGCCTGGTCATTCGCGTCAAAATGGTCGCGCATGAAGTTGCGTCCTCAACCACAACAGTCCTGGATCGCATGACTCAACTGGTAGAGACGGGCGATATACAGATTAAGCAGATCTCAGGAGCAGCCATCAATGTAGAACAGGTTGCCATGTCGAGTCAGCAGGTAGCCGACCGGGCACAACGTCTCTACGATGTTGCCCACATAGCACGTCAGGATGCACAGATCGGGCGCGAATCGGTTCAGCAAGCCATTGAAGGCATGGGACGCATCAATGATAATGTGCAGGAAACGGCCAGCAAAGTACAGACATTGGGAGAACGTTCACGCGAAATCAATGAAATTGTAGATGCCATCTCCAGTATTGCACACCAGACGAACCGTCTGGCACTTGATGCAGCAATTCAGGCCGCGATGGCTGGCGAAAATGGCAAAGGTTTCGGAGCAGTCGCCGCTGACATCCGCCGCCTGGCCGAACGCGCAAAGGATCAAACGAACAAGATTACATCCATCGTTCGCGGCGTCCGTACAGATATTGGTGCCCTGGCGGTCTCGATGCAGGATACCGAACGCGAAACAGCTACCGGAACAACACTGACGCAAGAGGCTGGTGTTGCGCTGGAATCAATCTTCGCAGCCGTCGAACATCAGGCTCACGAAATCGAAATTATTAACCAGGCAGCCATGCAACAACTTCATGCGTCAAGCTCGGTTGTACACATTATGCACGACATCTCAGCTTCAACACAGCAAAGTAGCGCCAGTACACGCGACGCATCTCAGAATATGGAGCGCCTTACACGCCTCGTTGAACAGTTACGCTCTTCAGTCGAAGCATTCAAATTGCGCGAAAGTCATGACTACTTTGCTGGCAAACATAGTGCATCAGAGGATGACTTTGATGATCCCTTTACTTTAAGCAACCTGCTCCGCACTGTTAGCGCCACAGTTCAGCCCGCCCGGCAAGTTCAATTCTCTGGCGTTGGCGGTAATTTCATCGCCGCTCCTGGAAGTCCGTTTGAAGATTATGATGAGGCCGCAGAAAATACGATATGGGAATGGGGAACGCCTCCTCCCCAACCAGCTCAACACTGGTCGTCATTCGATGATGCCGCCCAGGATAAACAGTGGCTGAAAAAGTAGATCAGGAAGTATGCGCCTGCCGTACCGCTTCATAGAGAATGAGACCCGTAGCCATTGCGGCATTCAGCGACTCCACGCCATTAAAAAGAGGAATAGTGATAGTTTGTGTCGCCCTTCCGCGAGCTTCGTGTGAAGGGCCATGCGCTTCATTACCAATAATGAGTACAAAGGGAGCGGTTAGATCCTGATCAAAATACAATTGTTTGCTATGAGCTTCCGCTAACAATACACGAGGTACACCAGCACAATGAAGAGCAATCTTCTCGTCAATCGCATTCCACGCCAGATCGGTCTCCACGGGCAGCACAACATGGGCACCAACTGCGGCACGCACAACCTTGGGGCTTAGATAATCTACGCAATTTTGAGTTAACAGCACCTTATCTACATCAGCCGCCAGCGCGGTGCGTAAGATGGCACCCATATTGCCAGGATCGGCCAGATCGTCAAGAATAAGCAGAGCAGGTCGTTGTTTGACAGAACGCCGTGCACGTATAGCAAGTGGATTGAAGGCATCTATCGGCAAAACACTCACCACGCCCTGAGTCGTCTGCACATCGCTCACCGCCTCAAGAACGCGCTCGCTTACTTCCACCAGTTCGGAAGGTATATCTGGTGTATACAACAGTCTATCAAGTAACATCTTTCCCCTGGGGGTACGGTGCAACAAAGCAGGCTGATAGAATACTTCTTGTGGGAACAGATGTGCATCAAGCAAAGCCTCAAGCAGATTGAGACCCTCCACCAGGAACAGGCCATTCTTCTTACGCCCACGTGTAGTATAGAGCGTCTGCAACTTGCTGATACGCGGATTGGATGGGCTGGTAATTATTGGCATGGATAACAACCTGCTTGAAAAAATCACAATGTGCGAATAGGGGCGTCATCTTGCGTGCGCCGCGGTAGTGACCCAGTTCGACCATGTCTCGATTGGGAGCGGGCGCACGCAAGCGTGACGCCCCTATTTCGCACGGATGATAAATCGTTTCGCGAAGAACTGGTCCCTACTTGATTGCTTCCAGGGCTGTATTGACGAGGGCGGTGAAGGCTGCTTCGTCGTTTACGGCCATTTCGGCGAGGATCTTGCGATCGACTTCGATGTTAGCGACATGAATGGCATGGATCAACGTGCTATAACTTACGCCATGCATACGAGCAGCGGCATTAATACGTGTGATCCACAGGCGGCGCATGTCACGCTTCCGATTTCTGCGGTCGCGATACATGTAAGACATCGAGCGCATGACTGATTCATGCGCGGGACGGAAGAGACGACGACGCGTACCACGATGGCCTTCCGCCATCTGTAACAATTTTTTATGCTTTTTGTGCGCGGGCACACCACGTTTAACTCTTGGCATAGTGTTAGAATTCCTCCATCAATTTTAGCGTATTAAAACGCATAGGGTAGTAAGCGTTTCAGACGACGTGTATCGTTAGTAGCGAGCTGGAACTTTTTGTCCGCTGCACGAACCAACTTGGGCGACTTGTTGCGACGCAAGTGGTTAATTGCTACCTGGCGACGGAGAAACTTACCGGACGCGGTGACGTGGACCCGCTTTGCCATAGCCTTGTGTGTTTTTAATTTCTGCTTCATGGTTCTTTCTTTCTTTGAGCGAGGCAAATTCTTTTATGTTAGATCCAACCCGACTGCACAACCTATCCGCCTGTGTATCAAGACACAACAAGAACAGGAGAGAAACAGTAGAGGAAGTGATTGAAAACTCTTCAATCTCAAATGCTCGATTAAAGGCGCAGAGAAGCCTTTTTCAGGAGCGTAGCCCCGCTTGCCGCAAAATTATAACATACTCCGCTCCTGGGCGCAACTATTTTGAAAATCATAAACTCACATGCTTTAAGTTTCCGCATTTCCACTTTTCCTCCGTATTAAAAGAATAGACAAATGGAAGGTTTTATACACCTCGGCTCTCTATTGTCAGACATAGTCAACGATGTTATAATAGCGTGGTATTGGTGGCTTTCCAATAATGTGTATACTCTATCTATGTTTTCTGAACAGGATGAGTCGCACGCAAACGAGGCCTCCATAACCCACGGCCAACGTGGGACAATTTTTGTGTAGGCCGCAAAGAACTTATTATATAAAGCATCTAGCGGCATCTGTTAAACAGCGTCGACCTCTGTCGATGCTCCACCTGCTCTGGCAAAAGCGCTTTTCATAAACGCATGACCAGAAGCATACCCATAGGAAGGAGGCTGCTTCGTGAGTCGAGATTACGAACTTGCATTAATCATCAACCCCGAAGTCAGCGAAGAGGAGACACGCGCCGTACTGGATCGTGTCGAACAGATCGTCGCCACTTATGGCGGCCAGGTTGTCCGAGTCAATCAATGGGGACGCCGCCGTCTGGCATACCCCATTGAGCGTCAACGCGATGGTTTTTATGTATTCATCGACATGATTCTGACCCCTGAGACTGTGATCGAACTCGAACGCACATTGAAAGTTTCTGAAACGGTTCTCCGTCACATGATGAAGAGACGCGATTCCAAGGTTGTCCAGAAGGAACGCGAGGAGCGTGAGGCACGTGCCGCCGCTGCCGCCGCCAATGCTGCCGCTGCCAATACCCCACAGGGTGAAACAGCAACAGAAGAGGGCGCAGCTCCTGCTGAAACAACTGACGAGGAAGCTCCAGAAGAGCTGGACACAATTCCAGCGTTGTCCGAAGCTGAAATGGAAGATGTTCCACCCGCCATTGTGGAAGATGTTCCACCCGCCATTGAAGAAGAAACCGTCGAAGCTTAGCAATTTATACGTTTGGGTACGTTCATGTCACCTCTAAGGAAAGTAGAAGTCGGGGTGGGTTTATCACACCGAAGGGATTTTGCACAATGAACAAAATTATACTGATCGGAAACCTGGGCCGCGACCCGGAGATGAGCTACACCCCTAATGGAGTCGCTGTTACAAAATTCTCATTGGCCGTTAGCCGTACTGAGAAAAGTGCTAGCGGTGAAAGACAGAGAGAGACTGACTGGTTCAACATTGTGGCATGGCGTCAACTTGCCGAGACCTGTAACACTTACTTACGTAAGGGGAACAAGGTATATGTCGAGGGTCGCCTTACACAAAGGAAATATACTGATAAAAATAATGTCGAGCGTACTTCAATAGATGTTTCTATCACCGAGATGGAAATGCTCACACCAAAAGATCAGTCAGGCAGTTCTTCAGGCTTTGTAGGCGGCAACTCCGACGAGAACGATGCACTTGGAGACCTGGACGATCACCCCTTCTAGCGCCCTTCTAAAAAATGAAGGATTTGAAGGAGAAGTTCAGTGCAGAAACGCAGCAGTGAATCAAGTTCTGGCCCACGTCGCGATCGACGTGAAGGCCGCGGCGACCGCATGTCGCGCCGCAAAATATGTCAGTTTTGCCACGATCATGTACGCGAAATCGATTATAAAGATTCCGGTCGTTATATGAAACGCTACATTTCCGATCGCGGCAAGATTGAGCCACGCCGCAAAACTGGCACCTGTGCCAAACATCAGCGTGGTTTAAGTACAGCGATCAAACAGGCTCGCTTTATGGCCCTGCTCCCCTACACCGCAGAACATATGCGTGGCATGTAGCAAGGTCACACGGCACCTGGAATATGTTTTTTGCTAGTATCAATGAGGAGGCAAGGAAATATGATGTTTCCCTTGCTCTCCTCTCGATAGAGACAATGGTTTCCCCCACGGGAAGGTTATTGTACCCCGTCTCTGACCGGGTAGGCTGCTTGCCAGCCAGGGTTGGGTCGTTCCCTCAAGATGGCTCCCCGCACGGGACCACGCTCGAACTCGGATGCGAACGACGTGTACTAGCGGGTGCCTTTGTTTCCTCCCTCTGTCCTTCAAACAGGGGTATCCACAAAGGAGTTTTGGATGACTAGTCAGACGGCACGCAGGCCCAATAGTCCACGGCCCACGCGCTCTGCTAAAGCAAGAAAATATACGAAACAGACGGCGCACGTCGAGGCTCGTCGGGATGGCAAACCCCTTATTTTTGGATGGGGAGGCCACCTCTCTCGTACTGAGAAAACTCGACTTCAACGTCGCATAATCTGGGCAATGACCGCCCTCATCGGACTACTCATTGTCTTTGTTATCGTTGGCTTCTGGGTCAACCTTAATATTCTTATTCCCGCTCAGCCAATCACAACGGTTAACGGCGAATCTATCCCGCAATCTAACTACCGTAAGTACTTCGCACTGGATGCTCAGTTTGAGGCCAACCATATCTATGGACCCAACGGGCTGAATACACAACGCGATAACCTTAGCAAACAGGTAGCCGATGCACAAACAGTAATCGACAACTTAGATAAACAGATCAAAGCGCTCCCAGCCGGCAAAAGCACACAGCGTACAAACCTGCAAACTCAGTTGACCAGCGCAACAAGCAATCACGATAACTTGAATGCCCAGTACCAAAACATGCTTCAGAGCACTATCCCTAACGAAATGCAGCTCTTTACGCAATCACAGTACGGGAATGATGCTGTAGGTACTTTGCAGGATGATGTGTTCATTCGTCAATGGCTGGCTAAACAGAACTCTACAGTAGCTGGCCGCGTTCAGCCATCGAGTAGCGCCATTGATCAGGCAATCAGCTCTTTTAGCGCGAATTTGCCAAAGGCTACAAACTACAACAAATTTCTGAGTGATAACAGTTTGAGCAATGACGATGCTCATGCCATGATGGCTGTAATGTTGCGTCGCATCAACATGCAAGCATACCTGTCATCACTGATCGTTCCACCTCTGTATCAAGTTCACGCACGGGATATAACGCTCAGCACGCAGACACTGGCAAATTCGATCTTGAAGCAACTCAAAAATAATGGTGACTTCGCCAAAATTGCTAAAGCTCAGTCGGTTGATGCTACCACGAAAGCAAATGGTGGTGATCTTGGCTGGTTGGCTCAGGGTCAATACGCACAAAATATTGCTTCGAACACCAGCGGTATTGTAGACAACTGGATCTTTGATCGCGCCCGTACAGCAAATGAGCTGAGCGGCGTCATCACGGAAAACGGTGCCTATCATATCATCCAGATCTTGCAGATCGATCCTGCACGGTCGGTTGATGCAACTACCCTGGGTACGCTGCAAAAAAATGCTTTGACTTCCTGGTTGCTCTCACAAAAAGGCAAACTGGGCCTGTCCGTCATATCCAGCGACCAGAACAAGCTGCTTGATCCAATGAACATTCCTAATACAACACCGTCGCTACCAGCTTCACCGCCAGCTACTGCTACCCCTGCTGCTGGTGGTGCCCCTGGCAGCACGACTGGTACCACTCCATAGTACATCTTTGTAGTTTTGTTGGATTTTCGTCCATCAAGGTAATCGGGTAGGGGCGTCACCTTGCGTGCGCCCGCTTCCCGAGAAACAAGGCCGATGGGATGGCACATATTCAGAAAATACAATCAGCAACCGTAGGGACCATATTTATAGCGTCTGGCAATTCATTGAAGGGGATTGTCATCACCAATGGACAGAAAATCCGGTGTAGTTGTGCAAAAAGGGTTGGATACCCATGTGTTCAACGAAGTCACAATACATCTCAATGAATTGCCGGACGCTATAAATATGATCCCTACTGTTCTAAAGGCAAAGATTTTTTAACAGTAGCACAAACACTAAGGAATAAACGCACTTTCCATGACCAATATCGCACCCGAGAGTACAACTCAAACGTTCCAGACGCTCTTGCAGCCCACAGAACCAATTCACCAACTGCTAGAGACAACTTCACTGTACCTGCATATCCCCTTCTGTCATACACGTTGCCATTATTGTGACTTCAATACTTACGCCGGCATCCTCCCTTTACGCGAACCATATGTGCGAGCCCTACTCACTGAAATAGAACTCGCGGGCAAAGCTGTTCAGCTTGCTCTTGACCTACCCAGGCGCTCCCGCACAATCTTCTTTGGCGGTGGCACTCCCAGTATGCTTAGCGTTTCTCAGATCAGTCGCCTGCTCAATGCTTGCTTCCAGGCATTCAGTATCGATAAGGATGCCGAAATCACGTTGGAAGCTAATCCCGGCACACTTTCCCAGGAGCAGTTGGAGGGACTACGTACCGCTGGCATCAATCGGCTCAGTATGGGTGCACAGAGCTTCGACGCCGACCTCCTCAACACGTTGGGACGTATTCACTCACCAGCAGAAATCACGCAAGCAGTCCAATATGCTCGTGCGGCGGGCTTTACGTCAATTAACCTGGACTTCATGTTTGGATTACCCAATCAGACCATGCAACACTGGCGCGATACACTTGAGCGTGCCCTCGATCTGCATCCTGACCATTTCTCATTGTATTCCCTGATCATCGAGGAAGGCACGCCATTCCATACATGGACCGCCGAAGGTCGCATCACACCAGGCGACGAAGATCTTTGCGCAGATATGTACGAATATGCCGATGAGTTATTGCAAAAGGCTGGCTACATCAATTATGAAATCTCTAACTGGTCTTTGCCTGGTCATCATAGCCGCCACAATCTGACGTACTGGCAAAATCTACCCTACATTGGCATGGGGGCCGGAGCTTATTCGAGCTTCGCTAACAGTCGTTTCTCTAATGAACGTGACCCGCTTGCCTACATTAAACAACTCAAAACAGGACACCTTCCCGAAGTCGAGCGAGAAGTTATTGAACCTGAACAGGCAATGGCCGAAACAGCATTCCTGGCTCTTCGTACCGCCATCGGACTCCACCTTCCCACCTTCGAGCAGCGTTTCGCACAACCTTTCGCACAGTTTGTTGGCAACCGCCTACGCATAGTGGAGGAGGCTGGATTATTGGAACAAGAGAACGGATGGCTACGCCTGAGTCAACGCGGACGCTTACTTGGCAATGAAGTCTTTCTACGCTTGCTACCTGATTAGCACGGAAGGAAACGCGCGTGGCTATATCATCGCCGCTAAACATACATCCCCAACTCTCGAAAGAGCAATTTCAAGAAGCGAGGATGGCGGGAATTAATCAATTTCACGCTCAACTGTTGAGCAACCGGGGCATCACAACTCCTGTACAGATGTGTATGTTTATCGCCGCGAAGTACGAGGAGACGCCTGAGCCGCTTAGCCTCATTGATATGCTTCGTGCTGTTGCACGTATCCAGCAAGCATTAGAGCAAAAAGAACACATTACGGTGTATGGCGACTATGATGCGGACGGTGTTACCTCCTCAGCCCTACTCTTCCGTGCGCTTCGCACCCTTAAAGCCGCCGATGCCGTTCTCGATTATCACATTCCACACCGTCTACGCGATGGGTGTGGACTCAATATCCCTGCACTCGATCTGCTCAAGGCGCGTGGAACACAATTGATCATTACGACCGATTGCGCGAGTTCAGATGTAGAGCAGATTGATTATGCTAACACGCTCGGCATAGATGTAATCATCACGGATCACCATAATCCCCCAGTGGAACTTCCCCGTGCCTTCGCGATGGTCAATCCCTGGCGACCAGACTGTACTTATGGCGAACGTTATCTGTGTGGGGTAGGTATAGCTTTCAAGCTCACACAGGCGCTCTATCGAGCGTATAAACGTTCTACGGAAGACGAAATGCAGTTGCTCGATCTCGTAGCCATTGGTACGGTGGCTGACATTGCCCCCTTGCTTGGAGAGAACCATACGCTGGTACGCCTGGGTATGCAGCGCCTCAACACAACGCAAAAACCTGGCTTGCGAGCGCTGATACGAAACGCTGGCCTACAGGCCGGGAAACTTCGTGAGCGTGATATCGCCTACGGCCTCGCACCACGTATCAATGCAGCAGGCCGCATGAAAGATGCCAGTATCGCCTTTGAACTACTCATCACAGACAACGAAGCCGAAGCCAACGCACGTGTAGCTGAACTGGAACAACTCAATCGGACACGCCAGCAAGAGACTGAGGAACTGATGCGCAGCGTGCGTGAGCAGGCTCAGCACCAGCCTACAAAATCAATAATTCTGGTCAGTGGAGATAACTGGCACGAGGGCATCATCGGGCTTGTCGCAGGCAAGTTAGTAGAAGAGATCAACAAACCTGTTCTGGTTCTCAGTACCGATAGCGAGACACACTTGAGTCGCGGCTCGGCACGCAGTTTGAAAGGCTTTAACATTATCGAAGCTCTGCGTGGCTTCGCGAGTCGCCTGGAACGTTATGGCGGTCATGCTCAGGCGGCAGGCTTCACCATTCGCACCGAGCGTATTGAAGAACTGCGTGAACATCTTCTCCAATGGAACGCTCAGGATGCCTCTGTCGCCGCAGTTGTTGATGGTACAGAAATCCCTGACTTAACAGGCGTCGTCACGGAGCAGGAGAGCGCTCCAGCACGAGATCCGCAAATGGTCGATATCGTCTTGACCAGAATGGAACTCCTCAATTATGACCTCTATAAAACATTACGAGTTCTGAGTCCCTTTGGTGCAGGCAATCCCGAACCAACTTTCAAGATGGAGAAACTGCGGCTGCTAGGCGCATGGCCCAGCGCAAACGGCTTGCATCTACGTTTACGCCTGGGAGCAAGCACCGGGAATAATCAATACACAGCAACACTACTACGCGGCGCAACCAGGCGTCAGGAGCTGAATGGCATCGAATCAGTTAACATAATATTTAGAGTTGAGTCGTCGGAGGATGAAGGGAAACGGGATGTGTGGTTAAAGATCCTGGATGTGGAACCCGCCTAGGGGCCACGTTGGTGGCCCCATATCAGGCACATTAATGCGACGTTTCCTGACCCTGTGTCCAGCGCAGATTAGGTTTACGTGCGGCGAGTGCCTGGTCAAGCCTCCCTATAACGGTTGTGTGGGGCGCGGTCCTGACGATTTCAGGATTGTTGCGGCTCTCCTCGGCAATCTGGTGCATAACGGCAACGAAAGTATCCAGCGTTTCGCGCGTCTCCGTTTCGGTTGGCTCAATCATCATTGCTTCATGCACAATTAAGGGAAAGTAGACCGTAGGCGCATACATGCCGAAATCAAGCAGACGTTTGGCGACATCAAGGGCTGTGACACCACTCTCATCCTTTTGACGCTGCGCGGTGGCAACAAACTCATGCTGGCACGTAAGAGGGTACGCAATCTCATAATCGGAGGCCAGTTCGTATTTGAGATAGTTTGCGTTGAGAATGGCACTTTCGGCAACGTGACGTAACCCATCAGGTCCATTGCTACGAATATAGGTATAGGCCCGCACCAGCACGCCGAAATTACCCATATTGGCACGCACTTTCCCAATTGATTGAGGGCCAGCGTCTTCCCAATAATACTCCTGTCCATTTTTAGCTGGCAAGGGACCAGGCAAGAACGCAACCAGGTGCTCTTTGACGCCGATCGGTCCAGCTCCCGGTCCACCACCTCCATGGGGTGTGCTACAGGTCTTGTGCAGATTGAAGTGCACAACATCAAAGCCCATGTCGCCTGGACGCGTGATGCCTAATACAGCATTTGCGTTGGCACCGTCGTAGTAAAGTTGGCCGCCTACTTCATGCACTCTCTGGGCAATCTCCAGAATGTTGCCATCAAAAAGTCCCAGCGTGTTAGGATTAGTCATCATAATAGCGGCAATAGTATTAGCATTCGACTCCAGAATTGCTTGCAGATGATCCATGTCGATGCCGCCAGTTTTTGTATCAGTTTTAACCTCGACGACGCGATAATCAGCCAACGTTGAGCTGGCAGGATTTGTGCCGTGAGCGTTGTCGGGAATGATCACAAGGTTACGATATCCCTCACCCTGACTCTGATGATAGGCTTTGATGAGCATGAGGCCCGTTAGTTCGCCATGCGCACCCGCTGATGGTTGCAATGTAACACGTGTCATACCCGATATTTCAGCAAGATATTGCTCTAGCTCGTAGATAAGCTGAATGGCACCCTGTACCGTGCTATCTGGCTGCAATGGATGGATATGGGCAAATCCAGGTAGAGCTGCAATATCTTCATTGAGCTTGGGATTATACTTCATCGTGCAGGAACCAAGCGGATAAAAGCCCGTATCGACGCCGAAATTACGCTGCGATAGATGCGTATAATGACGTACAACCTCGATCTCGCTTACTTCTGGTAGAGGAGCTAGTTCCTGGCGCAAGAGGTTAGCAGGCAACAGAGCATCCAATGCTTCGGTCGGCACATCCATTTCAGGCATAGTGGCAGCTCGTCTGCCGGGAGCACCCTTTTCGAAAATCAATGACTCTATGCTCATTACTGCACCTCCTTCAATACGTTTACCAGGAGATCAATATCTTCTTTCGTGCGCGTCTCGGTGACACAGAAAAGCATCAAGTTCTCCATCCCGGCATGACTTTTGTCCAACGGATACCCACCAAGAATTCCAGCCTGTGCAAAATGTTGCTGCAATCTGTCGGCAGAGACCGGCGTTTTGATGACAAATTCATCAAAGAAGGGACTGCTGAAGGCGGCTGTAAAGCCTGGAATAGCGGTGATCTGGCGATAGGCATAATGAGCCTTTTGCAGACAAAGTTCGCTCATCTCACGAAAGCCCTGTTTCCCTAGTGCGGCGAGAAAGATCGTCGCACCAACAGCCAGCAGTGATTGGTTGGTGCAGATATTGGAGGTGGCGCGTTCGCGGCGAATATGCTGCTCACGCGTCTGCAACGTCAGCACATAACCAGTCTGCTTGCTATCACCCTCCTCAATGGTTTGTCCAACGAGGCGTCCGGGCAACAGGCGCATAAATTTCTGTTTGGCAGCCATAAAACCCAGGGCAGGTGCTCCATAGCTCATAGCATTACCGAAGCTCATCATCTCTCCGACAGCAATATCCGCACCATAAGTTCCCGGCGGTGCCAGAATACCTAGCGAGGCGGGTTCGGTAATGGCGGTTACAAAAAGCGCTTTCCCTTTATGTGTAATCGCTTCAATGGAATGCACATCCTCAATACAACCAAAGAAGTTCGGTTGCTGGATGACCACGGCGGCGGTAGTTGAGCTAACGGCAGCGTCAAGATCCTCAAGGGAGGTCACGCCGTCATAGACAGGGACCTCTTTAATCGCGAAGCCACGTGCAAAGGCGTAGGTCTGTAGCACACGGCGATATTGTGGATCGACGCCGCCTGATATGACAACTTCTCCACGTCCACCGGGGCCGAGGGCCAGCAGCACAGCCTCGACCAGGGCGGTTGAGCCATCATAAAGGGAAGCATTGGCGATATCGAGACCAGTTAACTGGCAAACCATCGTTTGAAACTCGTAGATTGCCTGCAACATGCCCTGGCTCACTTCTGGCTGATAGGGAGTGTAGGAGGTAACAAACTCGGAGCGGCGTTGCAGGTGAGGAACGATGCTGGGTATAGCATGATCATAGGTGCCTGCGCCAAGAAAGGAGATGGTGGTATCAAGGTTCTTGTTACGCGCCGCCATAGTGTTCAAAAGGCGCTTCAGATCTGGCTCGGAGCGAGCTGGCGGCAAAGCAAGAGGGCGATTGAAGCGCACATTGTCTGGCACAGTTTCCAGTAAATCCTCAATTGAGGAAAGCTCCATGTGCTCTAACATCGCCTGTTGTTCTTGCCGGGTATTGGGTACATAGCTCATAGTGAGTGAACTCCCCTTAAAATCTAGGAACTCCCCACAGAAGTGATTTCTGTCTATCTGATACATAAGGGGAGCATAGGTGACGGTTATTGGTTACGAATTTCATGTGCAGGTAAGTGTGAGGCGGGTCTGGTCTCAGGAAGGGCCGGTGAGCTGAAATCCTGGGCACCCGCGAGAGATGCCCCTGCTTGACCCTTATATTGTATCCGATTGGTACGCTCAAAGCAAAACTGGAATTCCCCTTGCAAAACAGAGAAAAGGTAGGATGAATAATTTTAGATCAAAATTTTTCATTTCTTGTCTTTTATTACCATGTAAATGATAACGCTTCTTCACGCAAGACGAGTTGAAGAAGCGACGCAGTGACGTGGAACGGAGCGCGAAAAACCATCCCATTCAACGTGCCGGAGCCAGACGTGTTGGCGGGGAACGATTGGAAGAAGGATTGAGGTTCTAGAGGGCGTGCCATCATAAGTGGTCCAGATTGAGAAACTGCTTCGGAATGCGAGGCGGTAATGCTACATTGCCAAAAGAGCAAGATAAGAGAAGTTTTTGCGCAGGTTTGACGGTAGAATGTCTTGCATGCAATGAGGGGAGCGCAAGACCTTTGTACGCAAGACTGACAGGCCCGGCGTTCGCTTTCTGCTGACGGCGGGCTGATACGAACGCCAACACGATTGATGTGATAGAATATATGTTTCAATTCCGAGGAGGAGCTTATGAGCCAGAATGTCATGAAGCGTCTTTACCTGATGCAGGTTGGGTCCATGCCGGAATACCAGATTCCAATTGTGTGCTATCTGGTGCAAACGGGTGACGGCAAGAATATTCTGATTGACAGTGGTCTACCGGAGATTATGCCTGAAGGAGAAGCGGATTTCGAGAATGGGCAGGACGTTCTCGAGCAGTTGGCGAGCATTGGCTTAAAAGCGGACGATATTGATACCGTCATTTCGACGCATTATGATATCGACCATGCCGGAAGACACGCGGCATTCACGAAGGCGCAATATGTTGTTCAGCGTGTGCATCATTTGGATGCGGCGAGCAACCCACGTTTTGCTGCCAATCGACCTCAATGGCATCAGCCAATGGAGCGCATTCGGCTGGTGGACGGAGACACGGAACTGCTGCCGGGGCTGGAGCTTATTGAGACGAGCGGGCATGTGCCGGGACATCAATCGGTGCTGGTGCGGCTGCCCAAAACGGGTGCGGTTTTATTGCCAATTGACGCTGTACCCTTCAGCAAGGGCTTTACCCGTGACGAGCAGGACGACGGTAACAACCCGGACGCCGAAGCGACCCGCGCCAGTACGATGAAACTGCTTGATCTGGTCGAACGGGAGCATATCGTGCTTGTGATTTTCGGCCATGACGAGGGGCAGTGGAAAGGGCTGAAAAAGCTGCCGGAGTATTACGAGTGAGGATGCAAGCAGCCTTTTCCCGGTTCGGAGTTCTTGCAAAGAAGTATACCACTATCAGAAACATGTACGATCTCTTCTCTGTAAATTCACGGCGATGTTGTTACGTTTTTACCTGTTCTACGCGCCTCGACCATTGGAAATATTGGAATTGGCCCTCCATATGAAAAGTTGCTTTCTTTGTTTCACAAAAAGTGACGTATTTCACAGAAAGCAAAGAACGAATGATATAAAATGTGCATTATAGAGAGTAGCGACTCCTGGTGGTGATTGAAGAGTGCTGTGAGCCAATGGAAAAGAAACAGGTCCACGAGAAGAAAAAAACTGAAAGGAGATCCTCTCTGCCGTATTCTCTCTCCTGATGGAAATGAAGACTCGTGTTCCTCCATCTATCAGTCATCAAAGGATGGAGGAACAAGAGTCTTCGTTCGCCATTGACTCTTATGATCATTGACTTCTGTCGCATCAGCCAATCTATACGCTCTTGAATGCTTATGTGCCCAATAAAAAACTTTAAAAAATAGGAGAAAAAACACGATGCATTTGAAAAACTTCATGAGTAGCCTGGGCCTCGCCCTCCTGCTCGTTGGAATCCTGGCGGCTTTCGGTACCACCTCTTCGACGGCGAGCGCTCATGGGCTCACCACGACGCTCAAAACATCGACAAGTACCAATGTATCACTAAAACGTTCCTCTTCAGTTGTGGTGTCCGTAGGCAAGGTTCCTTCCCATCAATCGGTGGGGAGCACGTTCACTGTTTTGACGACCATCAAAGGCTTCACGTTATATATCCACGAGTGGAAAGGGACAAGCGGCTATACCTGTGATGGCTCATGTGCCAAGACCTGGAAACCCCTGGTCTACCATGGGACGGGCACGCCTACCTCTACTACCAGGCTGCCTGGTAAACTGAGTGTTGGGACTGATGCTCAAGGTCGCAAGGTCGTCTTCTACCAGGGCTATCCCCTTTACACCTATGTCGGTGACAAGAAGCCTGGCGACTTCAATGCGTATGAAGCTGATAACTCGCCCTGGCAACTCGCTACCGTTGATGTGCCCACTGGCCTGTAAGCAGCCGCTTTCAACAAACCAGGAACGGGCACTGATCTCTCCGTGCCAGAACTCTAAGCGCCTCTTTTCGCTGTAAGAATGCGCTGTTTAGAAAAGCTTGTTTCACGGTTCTGATGCTGTGGTCAAACCATAACACAGTATCAGAACCGTGAAACAAGCGAAAATTCACTCCAGTAATTTGTTGCCCACCAGAATGATGCATTATTCTTCAAGCTCAAGCTCAATCTCATATTCCTTCGATGCCTCTTGTAAAGTCTTATTGAGTGCAGTAAGCGCAGCATGAGGGTCAACTGGCTCTTTCATCACCTCTGCCTCCGGGTCAACACGATTCTTCACAGAAGGCATATCTTGCCGCAGGTCTTCCAAAAGTTCAATGACCTTGCTGACTTTGCGCTCAGTGAGTAACGTGATTTGGAGATCTAAATGGCGTCGTTGCTCCGTAAGCTTGCCCTGTCGATTTTGAGTCGTAAGGACAACAACGGTCATCACCAACGCACTCAGACTTCCTATGTCCTGAAGCCAGGGAAACGGAGGGATATCAAAGAGAAAAAGTCCTAAGGCGTTATGAAAAAGATTGACGAGTATCCACAGCGCAATGAAGAGTAAAATAAAATAGACGGCCAGCGGCTGCCCAAGAGCACCTGTGGCCTTTTCCATAACCCGCTGGTGACGGCCCACTTTACGCTCAGCATTCAAACGGAGTGCAACAATGGTTTCAATATCCTGGTCCAGAATATCAGTCAATTCAGTAATGGTTTTTTGATCAACTGGCATGCTCTTATCCTCTCTACACGATCAGTCCCTTACAACAAAAGAACAACACTTTTGAAGAGCCGGGTATATTCTCCTCTTATACGTCATGTAGGATTGTTCCGCTTCACCTCAAAGAGCCTTCAGGAAAGTGTAGCAAATAGTGGAAAAGGGAGAAAAAGAATATATTATCTTTTTCTCCCTTTTCCACTATTTGCTATGTTTTAGTAACACGTCATATCACAACCGCGCAAAATCTTCTGTTAGCCAGACTTGAGAGTTCTGCGTATTGACGATCACATCAATTCCCACAATGGTGGCGTTCGACAGAATATTCTGACGATGTCCATCATTGGGTGGCGTTTCGGCAAACATCGATTGATTTAAGCTGACTGCCGTCTGGGTTGTATCTCCGTACCCATAGCCGATATTTTCAGCACACATCATCCACTTCACTCCCTGCGCACTAATACGCGTCCCTAGATCAGCTTCTCCAGGGAGTTGGTGCGAGAGGGTGTTTGCCTGGAACATCGCGACGTTATGCAAATGGGCACTATTGATCAACGCATTACTCATTTGGAGTGCAGGCAGATTCATACTGGCCCGTTCCTGGTTGATAAGTGTCAGTACAGCCTGGGCAGCATCCGATGAATCAGTGTATCCTGTGGTCCCAACGGGAGTAGGCGTTGGTGGTGGCGTAGGAGTCGCTATCACCGATACCGGTGTCGGCGTTGGAGAGTCTATTGTCGGTGTGGGCGTGGGCGTGGCTGGTGCCAGCGTCGGTGTTGGTGTGGGAGGCGGCGTCGCTGTAGCATTTGCATTTGGCGTAGGAGTACTACAATACCACAACCAGCAGGGGTGCCTATGGCTGGAAGTAACTGTAGCAGCAGAGGCCTGCGTCATATTCAAAAAAAGTACGGTCAGCCCTGCAATGAGTAGCATAAATATGACCGCGCCTGTATAGAATTGCCCTGGTTTTTTCATTGATTCCCTTCTTCAAAAATAGTACGCAATCCTGGACAATATTCATTGATTGCAATTCAAGAATATACTTTGTTGAACATGGGCTGGCTGAAAGCAGTGGGGGATAGTACTTTTTCATAGAGGTATTTCTGCATTCTTAACCAGAATGGTGCCTCTGATGTTTGCGTCGCAATCCATCATGAGGCATTTGCAGGGAGTCTGTAAACACTGCGAGATTGCTGAGGAGTATGATATACGTTATTTGGATCTTACCTTACAACTGTATCAGCAAAAACCGTTCGCGCTCCTGTGCCAACCGTCCCAATTGTTGCGTCATACTCCGCAATGGACCAGCACCCACACCATTCCAGTTATCCGCCGTCAATTGCGCAACATATTGATAGAGTTGTTCACTACTACGCACCAATCTTAAATCGAAGTCCAACAACTGCCCTAACAAGCTCTGCTCATGCCGGAAACGTGCCCAGATTTTATCCTGCGTTGGCACCGACATGCCCCGAATATGTGACTCTACCTGCGATACCGCCTGTTGCACTGCCTCGATCTCACGTACCTGTGCCATCGCCTCCGCTGGTGGATCAGGATTGGCTCGCGTCAAAGGTGGAATGAAACGTATGGAATAGTCACTGCGTAACTGCGCCAGCAAACTCACAGCCTGCGCAAGATTGTACGAGGCCCGCTCACGCACCAGCATATCATCGCTACGTGCCTGATTGACTTTGTTATAAAAATTGTAACCATAACCAGTTAACAATAATTGAAGTTGTTGGATTAATACATTGTTGGATGGCTCTGAACTCATTCTCATTCTCCCGGATACAGAATTTATACATTTTCATGGTGTCACCAAAATCTGAGGTGGTACTGTGTCAAACGTCATTGGACAAAATTTCCGTTGGAGCACGGCACGGGTTTGTGGGCGGAGCGAACAAACCCATGCCTCCCCTACCCAGATCCTATCGTGTTTGCTGTGGTGGAGTGGCTGGCGCATTCGCTGTGTATCGCTCAGTACTGGCCGTCGCCTGCGTACCACTGATGTTAAAAGGCTGCCCGATTGCCATATTGGGAGCAGAAACGATGCCTCGTTCCGCCATTATCATTGCTGTATAATAACGAACCGCATCTAATTCGCTCAGCCCAAACGCCTTGAGCGAAATCAACGCCTTCATACGCTCATCACGCGGAAATACCAGTACCTTAATTGTATTCAGCGCAATACCGTAATCTTTCAAAAATTGTTGTAGATGCTGGAACACAATCTGCGAAAGATCATGTATCTTCTCATTCACTGACTCAAGCGGCGTTATCTGCACCACCTGATTTACCGCCTGCTCAATCACCGGACCTGCATAAGCGTTCACTTCCTGGATCGTCAACGCATGGCCCCGATAAGGCATGTGTTGAACAAGCTGAACCGCCGCTTCACGTGTCTCGACATGGATATAGTAATCCACACTATAAACCATCTCCGCCATTTCACGCGAAAGCGCCATGCCATTTGTCTTTACTACCAACTTGGCACGGTTGATGTATAATGCCTCATATTGCCAGGGACTCTGCCCCCCATAGAACGCCTGCTGCACCGAACCAAAAAGAGGGCGATCAGGTGTCTGCACGGTATACTGACCCGTCTCATACACGTTGAGAATTGCCCCACGCGACTTCAAGACACAAAAATGGTTGCTCTCCACCGTCAACAATGAACCATTCATAATATCATTGTTAGGATAGTGCCACAGCAACACCTCTGGCCCCATAACCTCTTCACCATTATCACCCAGAGTTGAAATAACGTTACGTATTCCTGCCATTAAAAACCTCCTCGATGAGATGAACTTTTACAATTTGAGAAAATCCTCATACTTTATCTAACGTACCACACAGCCAAAAACCAATAGGCATCTCATATAGGACACCTATTGGTTTTGGCTATGTGGTATGTTCAACCACTACATATTTATAATAACAAAGAGCCTATGCTTTATCCTCTTCCTCCTCGGCCTCCTCAGCATGCTCAACAATATCACCTTCCTTAAAAAGGATACCTTGTAGAGCGATACGCCACTTCGGTTTGCGACGCAACAAAAATTCGAGATCCATACCGAAATGCTTGAACTCTTCTTGCTGAGCATTTGCCATAATGGCTCGTGCCTCAGCATCCAGTTCTACAGCTAAACGTTGCTCATACCAACCTATTGCCTCCGCCTCTTCAGTAAGAGAAGCTATCATACGCGCAAAAGTACGCGCCTTCGGCGAAAGCTCGCTCGCCGGTTCATGATATTGATCAAAACCCATTCGGATCTTCCTTTCTATTTCTGGACAGAATCGAAACGTTCGGACCGCAAGTCACTATCCACTTACAACACGTTTCTTTCCTTCAGAAAGTATTAAACGCTTCCCTCCAGGCTACCTGCGGGTCTCTTAGCTTCCTATCAACTCATAATTATCTCCTCACTCCTACCTATTTATGTAAATATATTATATCCACTAACGTAACAGCCAAAAATTAATTAGCCAATCAACCTGGCTGCATTAGCTGGCCTAAATACACCACTTATTTCGTCATTGTCTTAGTGCATCTATACATAAGCAGGCACATTCTTCTGTTTCTTATGTAATAAAATCTTATAACACTTTTCACATTATCTCTACCTTACGCACATTTACATGCCGGATTGAGGTTCCGATTCTTCCTGACACCTTCTTAATCTCTTCCCTGGTACTTCCATCAAATTTGTTAACCCATTAAAGTGCTATTGAAGGCTGCAAGAAGCTGTTACGTGTATATTTACTTACAGGGAGATACAAAGGTGACTCTTCTACGGCCTTTTTGACGAGGTGCATCCACATTTCTAGTGTTATCTATTTGAAAATATTGTTGATAGGAAGTCAACGGTATTGGAACATTCCACAACACAGGAGTTTGCACACACATGAAAAAGCGACTATTTCCATGCCTGGGCCTGTTTGTGTTCACCGTTATGACGATCATGGCGTTAACACCCGTAACGGCCTCGGCGGCAAGCATTTCAGCAACGAGTTTGGGCAAGCCTCATTTACTCCTACATCCAGCTCTCATGAAACCAAATGTTGTAACGCCTTTCGCTTCAAGCAACCTCTCGTATCATGGAGGCCCGGTCATGACTGGCACCGCCAATGCCTATGCCATTTTCTGGGAACCCGGCAATAATGTAGCTTCTAACTACAATAGTCTGATCCAACAATACTTCGGCGATATTGGTGGTAGTAGCCTCTATCATAATAACGTCCAGTACACCAATTCCAGCGGCGGCTATGCTTCGAATGCTACATTTGCTGCTTCCTGGGTGGATACCAGAGCCTATACCAGAAGTCCCTTGCTTGATAGCGACATCCAGGGAGAGGTCTCACATGCTTTAAGTAGCAAAGGTTGGAGAGCCAGTAGCAACAATATCTTCTTTGTATTCACAGGAAGAAACGAGGACATCTGCATTGATAGCTCTTACAGTCAATGTGCCTCCAACACTTTCTGTGCATATCACAGCAACTTTGGTAGTACACTCTATGCAACAATGCCCTATGCGGCCAGCTTCAGTTGCAATCCTGGTCACAGCCCTAACCACAATGATGCGGATCAGACCATCAACGTAACCTCTCACGAACAGATCGAGGCCGCTACTGATCCACAGGGCAACGCCTGGTACGATTCTACAGGCTACGAGATCGGCGACAAATGTGCCTGGAAGTTCGGCTCTATTAATTCAAGTGGCGGCGATGTCGTCTGGAATGGTCACAACTACATCGTTCAGAAAGAGTGGGATAATAAGGCTAGAGGCTGCGTCCTGAGCGGGCCGTAATCATCCTTTCTTCTCCCCAGGTCCCTACTACCTTGTCAAACGTCATTGCAAGAGGGTAGGGACCATCGTAGGGACCATCTTTAGAGCGTCTGACAATTTATTGAATATCTCTGTCGGGGCAAATTATTCAATAAATTGTCAGACGCTCTAAAGATGGTCCCTACACCGATGTACATTCTCAACCCTGAGATAGCACCGCCCCTTCCCCAATCTCCATCCCACTACGCTCCATAACGTACCAGAAAGTACCGCTTATCCTAAACGCTCCCCCATATGACGTTGATTTTTTTTAGAACGGACAATCTTTGCCAGCTATACCATATTGACCGAAATATATTTTTATCAGGAGGTCTCATCGATGTCTCTCACTCATGCCTTGCTAAAACGCTCGCTTTCTTTTGCCATTCTTTGTATAGGCTGCATCTGGCTCATCTCTGGCTGCTCAATCCCCTGGCGTCATCATACGATAAGTGCCAGTAGTGCAAATATTCCAAAGCCAACTACTCAGCAGTTACTTACTGCCGTGCAAAAAAACTTCCGAGCGATAAGTTCATTCCATGTTAACTTGCAGGTTCAGAATCCCGGTCCAGCCTCAGCAGATAAAATCCAGATCCATTCTGCTGATGGCGATGTCCTGATGCCAGATAAAGTCAAAGCCCAGGCCAGCGTTGTGCTTTCAGGCCAATCCGTCACAGTCAATCTGATCAGCGCTGGTAACAATGAGTACATCACCGATCCTATCACGGGACAATGGCGCGTCATCAAAGGCGTGCTCGATCCGCGTACATTGACCAATCCAAATACTGGCCTGATCTCTCTTATCAGCAAGATACAACATGTCAGTAGTCCGGTTTCTGATGTCGTCAATAACGTTCCCTGCTGGCGCGTAACAGGTCAACTCGATGCGAAAAATATCGCCTTCTTCACAGGTGGTGGCGTTCCTGCTGGTACGATGTTGCAGACAAACGCCTGCATCGGCAAACTCAATTCGTTGCCCTACCAGGTCATCGTTACGGGTGAAGCTGCGGCTGGCGATACCGCTCAGACCGCCTACGATTTTGCTCTGTCCCAGTACAACGAGAATATCAGCATTAATGCTCCAGCTATTTAAATTTACCATCTATCGGGGGAAAAATGTATACACTTGAAGATGATCAAGAAACATCCTCACGCTTAAATAAAAAAGAATTTCCAACTCAGGATTTGCAAAATGGCGCACCGAGTATCCCCGATGCAGCAAGTGTGGTGGGAACAGCAGGTACTCCGGACACAGCGGGAGCAACGGATACACCTGATACGACAGGTACACCGGACGCATCGAGCACTATAAATCGCGTCCCCACAGGCAAACATCGCCTTTCAGCACAACAAGTCACCGGGTCGTTCAAGCAGCTTAACTACACCCGGTCAAAAAAATGCTGGGAACCCGAAAGTAGCGCTGGCTGCTCTGGCGATTGCTTGCGTAGCTGTCTTTTTCACGGCACTTGATCAAACAGTCGTCGTCACTGCTCTACCTCAGATCATTACCGATCTTCATATTCCCATTACACGTCTGGATCACGCGGCCTGGATCATCAGCGCCTATCTACTGGGCTTTGTCGTGGTAATGCCGCTGATGGGGCGTGTCTCGGATATTTATGGACGCCGCCGCATCTTCCTGCTCTGCCTGACGATCTTTGGCCTCGGTTCGATTCTCTGTGGCATCGCGCCTATTCTGGGCAACATGCTCGACCTGAGTTTCTTGAGCATTTTCCAGATCGATACCTCATCACCTGGTCTCATTCTGCTCATCACGGCTCGCCTGTTCCAGGCTATCGGCGGTGGGGCAATTGTTCCTGTCGCGATGGCGATCGCCAGCGACTTCTACGGACAGGAACGACGTGGCCTCGCGCTCGGTATCATTGGTGCTGTTACTGAGGGCGGCGGTGCACTCGGACCAGTCTACGGTGCATTGATTGTGCAGCACCTCGGCTGGCAATATATCTTTTATCTGAATGTTCCCGTCGTTATCGCTCTCATCATCGCTGCATCGTTCATCATTCCTAAAGGCAAGCGCCTGCATGAGGGCATCGACTGGATTGGCGCTCTCCTGCTTGGCCTTGCTCTGACCTGTCTCAGCCTGGGATTAGCTCAGCAGGGAACCTCGCTCGGTCCAACAACGAGCGGCGCAACGGCTCAGAACAATCCTATCGCGCTCGCCCTGGCGGCTGTCTTTCTGATCGCCTTCGTGCTGGTCGAGCGCAAAGTACGCTGGCCCGTAGTCGACCTGACGATGTTCAAACGCATTCCATTCAGCGCATCCTCTCTCACAAGTCTCCTTGTGGGTGGTGCTCTCATTATTGCTATGGCCGATATTCCTATTTTTGTTGATACCGTCTTGCGCGGTTCAGCCCTGGATAGCGGCCTCGCCTTGATGCGCCTGACCGTGATGATCCCTGTAGGTGCTCTATTAGGTGGATGGCTCTGTAGCCGCGTCACTTGCCGCGTGACAGGTATTCTCGGTCTGTGCTTCACGGCTGCTGGTTTCTTCTTGATGAGCCGCTGGCCCACCCATGTTGATTGGAACCAGGTTACGATCAGCACAATCACCGCTGGCTTTGGCTTTGGTCTCGTCATCTCACCAATCGGCACAACCGCGCTAAACGCGGCTAAAGCTCGTCAGGCTGGTATGGGATCAGCTATCGTCACAGCTTTACGCATGGTCGGTATGATCCTTGGCCTGGCTGCGCTGACTTCCTGGGCACTGGCCTATTTTAAGCAACTGGCCTCAACCTATCCCTCATTGCCAACCAGCGCTACAGCCGCACAGTTTACACAATGGTCACAGGGCTATGCCAATCACCTGATCCAGGCAGCGCATACGGTCTACACATCTGTCTTCTTTACTTCAATGATCCTTTGCTTGATCGCTATCATTCCAGCCGCCTTTCTGTGGGGCAATAAAGTACCCGCCGTTGAAGTGGAACCTGAGCCTTCCCTTAATAATGCTGTGACACTGGCTGTTGTAGATATCGCTACAGCACCAACGGGTCCCATTCCCAAAATTACGACAAATTTAATGGAGCCCTCTTCTGCTGAGAATGATGGGAAAAAAGAGAAATGGTGGAAAAATCGTAAGCGTCGGCGGCGCGTCATTCTCATTTCGAGTATCGCTCTGGTAGTCCTTCTTGTTGGAGGTTTCCTCGCCACATTCCTGGTCCCAGAAGATTATTCTATCGACCCATCTACGAATGGGACCAGTATTCTACCAGGGAGCAGTACAGGCACGACGACTCCCCTTTCAGGGCCACGTATGATCCAACTCGCGCTCGATAAAGGTGCATTGACTTCAATCTTCGTCTCGCAACTCAATTTGCAATCCGGTGCATTAACGGACCTGAACGTTATTCCAACACCCAATGATGGTCTGATATTGAGCCTCAATCTACACATCGACGCCAGCGGCATCCATCGCGTTATGCCCGTTGAGTTGGATGGTGTAATTAGTATAGATCAACAGCAAAACTTGCAACTGCGCATCCAACGCCTCCTGCGTGACGGCAATGATGCAGGTCCCGATGCTGCTATGAGCATGCAAACGGCCATCAATCAAATGCTAATCAGCTCAGTAATGCCGGCCCTGCACGGCCAACTCAAAGGCGCGAAGCTCATATCAGCCCATACCAGCAGCACTATTAGTTGTGGCAAAAATGTAGAGATGCTAGTCTTGCTCATCCAGGCTCCAGCAATCCAGGGCATTGCCGCACAGCCAAAACCAGCATCCTTCTGCTTCACTGGCCCTATCAACCTGAACAAACTATTGCCCAGCTAAGATAAAAGGAAACCAATTATGATACAGAGAAAACATCATCAGGTCGCCCTGGCGCTACTACTTTCAATGATCGCGCTCATGCTAGCAACCACGCCTGCTAGAGCTGCACGAACAGACAACATGCAAGCGATACAGAAGCAAGGCGCAACGCCCATCAACGCGACCATTTATCTAACCACAAGCACATTACAACCGATCTTCCAGGCACATATCAATCAGCAGGTTCCTGGCGCTGTCAATAATGCGATCAATACAATCGTCGGCAACATGCCTGCGGCTGATCGTACCTGGGCGGGCCAGATGGCAACAACGCTCATTCAGCCTTCGGCAACGCTCAGCAGCCTGATACCACAACAAAACGGCCTTGCCACCAGCCTGCGCATCAATCTATACCCTGGCGATCCGCATCCTATCAATGCATCCATGCTCGTCAAATTCAGCATTATCAATGGTTCAACCATCCAGGTTACGGCTCTTCCGAGTAATAGTGGCCCGACCCTTGTCAGTGGTCCCCTGGCAACATTTCAGATGCCATTCGGTCAACTCAATTCTATTAACACCACACCATCCTGTGGTGATGCGGCACTGGCGGTCAATCTGCAATTCCCCATCTCTCTGGGCCAGAGCAGTACGCATAAAGCTGGACTCGCTATCCAACATCAAAGCTCTCCACAGGCCAGTACAGGTGCCTACGTTGCAATTCCGGCAACATCATTGGCATCGCTGGCAAGTGGAATTGGCACCATCCCCGTCAACAGCAACATGACCGCCCAAAACATCCAGCTTACTGTCCAGGGAAATAACCTGGTTATTACATCGGACATCTATCTTGGCTTCCTGCAAATTGCTTCCGCGACCACATACGTACAGCCAACCGCCACCAATGGCAATCTGACGGTGAATGTACAGAAGACTAATCTGACCTTCTTACAATTCTTTACATTTCCCTCTAACTCCTATAATCAGCAGATCGAACAGATACTTAACACAAAGCTCAGTGGTGCCCTCTCTGGCAAATTTAACGTCACCAATGCCGCCATCGGCACCAATAGCCACATTCCCTGTGCATCCAATGACAGCCTGATTTTGACTGGCACCACCAGCGTAGTGTAATACGGAACAGGGTGTATCGTAATAAGGGGATATGACAGCGATGTGTTACGCTAAGAGGATGGATTATACGTGTAAAATAATTTCGTTCATGTATTAGACAGGCGTAGGGGCGTCACCTTGCGTGCGCACGCTTCCTGGCGAGATGGTCGTGCGCACGCAAGGTGACGCCCCTACGCCTGTCCTCTCAATCTCAAGTAGTTAATGACCTTTATGCGGTACATTCGTAGCGGGTACAGAAAAATTGATAGCACCTTTACCATCTGCCGTATGTAAAGAGGTACGTCGGCCATCAATGCTATCATATGTGACCATCTTTAGAGAACCATGATCATAATGTTGCGGTGCCGAGATGAACTTCTCAATTCCCATGCTTAGATGCTGCGGAGCATTTCCGTTGAACGCGAATAAAGGTATGAGATCATCACCAGCCCATGTCCTCGACAAGCGACAAATCGGCGTGTCGTTGTTGGCAAAGGCGCTACCTAAAACACGACTTATAAGGGGCACATTTGTTCGTGCAATGAAGCGATATTTATAAACAACACGTGGTTGCGCAACAGCCGTGTCGTGTATCTTCCAGCGTGTCACCAGCATTTGTGGATTACTAGCCCCAGCGGATACTACATCAGCCTGTTGTGAAAACAATTGCACACCCCCACTTAATTGTAAAGCGGGTTGCGGTTCTGGCTTCGCACTCAATACATACATTTTGAAGGGCACTCCCCCTGTATGCTGGATCTCACCAACCTGGGTTGCGGTCGTATAACGCTTCAATAAGGTATCGATATCGGGTCGATCAGGATCAGTAATATACACCACTGGGCCACTCGTAACATCAGGCACAACCAGGCACTGATTAGCATCAGCCACGGCGATTGGCGTATGTGCAAATTGCGCCAGGTAAGTCACCGCGCTCACATCGTCCCCGTGAATGTTGATATAGATGCGTGAAAGGTGGCGTTGCTGCGCCAACTGGTCGGCATTGTTCACAATACGCTGCACCGTTGCCAGATCAAAATACGGCGGGAAAGCATAATTGCTGTCAAAATTGCCACGAGTATGATCAACCAACCAACCAACACTACCTACAGTTTGTATGAGGACAAGCATGCCAACAAGCGCATAGAGTCCATAACGTACCAACCGTTCCCAGGAGAAATGCAGGTGGCGCACCCACTTTATAGCATTGGCAAGCAAGAGTCCGATGAGAATAAAAGGGCCGGGTAACAGATAGATCAGGTAGTGGATATAAACAAATACCGAATGGCGCAAAATGAGTAAGAATGTTCCTTGCCAGACCAGCAATAGCAGCAGTCCTTTACGCTCAGGTGAATTCAACAGGTTTTGCCACAAGCCCTTTAAACTACGTTGTTCAGAAGAACGGAACGGCCAGAGAATTAGCAAAGCCACCATCAACCATGCTCCCAACAACAGCCCTTCCATCAACCAGCTCTCCGGCTGGCTAAACTGCGCGATAAGATGCAAAGGTGTCGTCAGCAAAATAGAATGTGCATTCCCTGGTATAAGATGCGTGTCAACACTCAAACGTGGTAGAACGAAACGATATTGTAGCGGATTAAGTACAAAGGAATGTACCCACATCGCATAAAACAGGAGCGCGTCATTTGTAAAAACAGGCGCATTGCTGGCTACATGGAACAGCTGAATGACATCTATATAATGACGACGATATTCTAGATAGATATATGGCGCAAACATCACCAGTAGTCCCAAAACCGTTAAAGGCAACTCCCGCCAGCGAATTGTTTTGAAGGCCAGAACCAACGCAACTAACAAAGGTATAGCCAGATACACCGCAGTACTATGTAACTGATACATCGCTGCGATGAGCAAGACCGCCGATAAAAACCAATAACTCTTCTTTTGTACCACTCCCCGAAACAACATGAACAGCAACAAGACCACGAATAGTGGCAACAGATCAGGCTGCCAGATATCTCGGCTGAAGATAATCACATTGACCGCTGTAGCATATAATAAAGCCGAGATTGTACCTGCAAGCCGTCCATAATAACGTCGCACAAAAATGTATGTCAATAATACCGCTGCAATATTGCAGAGCGCAATAAAAATATTGCCGGCCACGGGATTGGACGAAATAGCAGCAGGAATCATCATTATATATACAAACAGAGGTGGAATCAGCGGCCCCGTCGACGACCGATTGCCACTAATCGGCCATAACCCGTTCGCTACCGCGTCATGAGCCATCTGGTAAAATGTATTATGGTCGGTCATGTACTGCGCGGTATCAATACGATAGAGTCGCAATCCAACCGCCAATAAAACAATTAGATAGAATTCCCAACTCATCCACCAGATCGGCTCTTTCTTGATACGAGCTGGTGCAGGCTCTTCCTTCTCCATCAATTCCGCATTCACCTGTAATCGGGGGGAACGATACATAAATACCTCTCCTCATATTGACGAGCATAAATTCAAGAAAGCTAGATTAGAGTAATAATACACACAAGCAAAAAGGTCCCAAATTACCTGCTATTAATTATAATCGGTTTTTAGATCAAATGGTTGCATCTCAATTTGCTAGATAAAGTTTGAACCTCTATGACACACTAAACCAGACACCATACATGCCTCATATAGTATAGAAATCGATCACAACGTCTACAGTAACAGCCCTTCTACAAAAAAGGAGATTAGTACTGTACGATTATATCGATAAAATATTATTTTGCACGCTTCACAACAATAAAGATATGTAACATTCTAAAAAATAGGTATTTGAATTTTTATCCCTATTTTTATCAATTGTAATTTGTTATATTTGAATGTACCATTACTACTAGCACAGCCTGTCGCTCATTCCATTCAAAAGGGGATTTCCTGAAAGTAATGCTCAGCACAAAACTTGAAAACGTCATCATAACTCCTACTTCTCATCATCGAATATCATGCTACCGTCCATGATATACCTGCTGATGATCGGCCACGTGAACGCCTGCAAAAACATGGGGCCGAGTCACTCTCAAACTCTGATCTCGTTGCCATCATTTTACGCAATGGCTCACAGCGCGATAATGTCATGGAATTGGCAAGCAAAATCCTCGTCAAATATGGAGGATTGAGCGGACTCATGAGCGCAAGCTTCCATGAACTATGCAACGAATATGGGCTTGGGACAGCAAAAGCAGCTCAACTGAAAGCCGCATTGGAGATGGGCAAGCGGCTCAGTATGGAACAGCCGGATAAAAAGTACCAGGTCCGTTCCGCCGATGACGCCGCCAATCTGGTACGCATGGAGCTAATGTATCTGGACCATGAGGAAATGCATATCTTGATCCTGGATACAAAAAACCAGGTGATAGAGAATGTAAAACGTTATAAAGGCACCATTAATAGTTCGGTTCTTCGCGCTTCAGAAGTCTTTCGTCCAGCGATTGTGCGCAATTGTCCCAATGTCATCGTCTGTCATAATCACCCGAGCGGTGATCCCACCCCTTCACCAGAAGATATTGAAGTCACCAAACAACTGGTAGAGGCTGGAAAACTACTCGATATTGAATTACTTGATCACATCGTCATCGGTAACCCACGCTACGTTAGCTTGAAAGAACGCATTCACTGGTAACATCCTATTCGCGCCCGTGTATATGCGAGGCTAATACCATACACAATGGGCGCGATAATGCTCTTTAAAAATTTTAATCCGGATAGCAAAGATCTTGGGCAAATCGGATCAAGGTAGGGAAGCCATTTATAATTCCGTGCCCCTACCACGAATCGCGCCTGGGTTGGTGGGGGCACGGAATGTATAAATGGCTTCCCTACCTTGATTGATGTTTGGCCTATAACCAGGGTATCCACATCAATTTTTTAAATTACATAATCAGGCTCCTACGCATGCGCTTTCTCGCTCTTGCGGCGGCGTGGGCGTGTCGCGCCATTATGCTCCGTGTGATCCTCTTCATCAGTAGCATTAACAGGTTCGAGGGCGGCATCAAGTACCTGGCGAATATCGGTGGCGAAAACAAACGTCATCTGCTCACGCAATTCTTTGGGCAGATCTTCCATCAGGTCCATCTCATTCTTTTTAGGCAGAATGATGGTACGGATACCCGAACGATACGCTGCCAGCACCTTTTCTTTGATGCCACCAATGGGCATGACCTTACCACGCAGCGTGATTTCACCGGTCATAGCGACATCGGAACGGACTTTACGCCCACTGGCAAGCGAGACAAGCACAGTGGTCATCGTCACACCAGCCGATGGTCCATCCTTTGGAATAGCACCCGCTGGCACATGGATATGCACATTCTGACCCTCGAAAACATTGGCTGGCAATCCAAGTGCCGTCGCATTGGAACGTACATAACTGAGCGCAGCGGTCGCAGACTCTTTCATCACATCACCCAGTTGTCCAGTCAGAATCAGGCGCTCCTCCTTACTGGGCATCGTTGCAGCTTCAAGGAAGATGATCTCACCCCCAACAGGCGTCCAGACCAATCCAGTAGCAATGCCTGGTCGATCAATCCGCTCGGCAGCCTCTTCAAAAAAGCGTTGACGGCCCAGGTACTCAGATAGATTTTCAGCCGTAATATCTACCGGCCCCGGCTTACCCTCGGCAATCTGACGCGCAACCTTGCGACAAAGTGCTCCCACCTGGCGCTCAAGGTTACGTACACCAGCCTCACGTGTGTAATCACGGGCAACACGTCGCAATGCATCATCGTCGACGGTCAATTCATCTTTCTTCAGCCCATTGGACTCCAACTGCTTGGGGAGCAGATAATTGCGTGCAATGTGTAACTTCTGCTCTTCCGTATAACCGGAAAGTTCCAGTATCTCCATACGATCACGCAAAGGAGCTGGTATCGGCTCCAGCGCATTGGCCGTCGCAATGAACATTACTTTTGAAAGATCAAAGGGCAGATCCAGATAATTATCACGGAAGTTATAGTTCTGCTCCGGGTCCAACACTTCCAATAACGCCGATGAAGGATCGCCACGCCAGTCAGCACCAACTTTGTCTACCTCGTCCAGCATAATCACTGGATCGTTCGTATCGACACGGCGCAATGTTTGCAGGATACGACCAGGCATGGCTCCAATATAGGTGCGACGATGCCCACGGATCTCGGCCTCATCACGGATGCCTCCCAATGACATACGCGCAAACTTACGACCAAGTGCCCGTGCAATTGATTGGCCCAACGAAGTCTTACCAACACCAGGAGGCCCCACGAAACAGAGAATTGGCTCTCGATTAATAGCACGCGCCATCTCTTGAGATTGTAGTTGCTGCGTTGTACTAACCTTCTCCACCTCCACGCCCTCTTCAATCGATACTTCCTCGCGTGCACGCTCCTGCTCTTCGGCTTTGCGCTCCTCTTTCAAACGACGCACGGCCAGATACTCCAGAACACGCTCCTTGATCTTCTCCAGATCATAATGATCATGGTCGAGCACCTCACGTGCATGTGGCACATCAATCTTCTCCCCTGTACTCTTACTCCAGGGCAACCCCACCAGCAATTCCAGATAGGTACGAATAATGCTATATTCAGGCGATGCGGTTGGCAGCTTTTCAAGGCGCGAGAGTTCTCTATTGGCTTCCTTTAATGCCTCTTCAGGCAGTTTGGCTTCATCGATCTTACGGCGCAACTCGTTGACGGTCGCCTGCTCTTCGCTCTCTTCACCCAACTCGCGCTGGATGGCCTTGAGCTGTTCGCGCAGCAGATATTCACGCTGCACCTTGCCCATCTCTTCCTGCGCCCGGTTCTGGATACGTTTCCCCAGTTCGAGGATCTCCAACTCATGGGTCAGGTACGTACTCAACTGAAGTAGCTTCTCGCGCACCGAATCGAGTTCAAGCAAATTCTGGCGTAGCTCCAGCTCCATTGGTACAAACGTCGCAATCACATAAACAACCTGGCGCGACTCTTCCAGATTGAGCGCTGCTGCCGCAAAGTGCTCAGGCATCGTCTGTACGAGCGCAACCATGCGTTGGAAGTAGGCAACCACGTTACGTTTGATCGCCTCAGTCTCGTTATCTTCCTCTTGCGTATCAGGCTGTAAAGCCACACGCGCCATGAGATAAGGCTTCTCTTGCGTAAATTCGCCGATGACGACGCGCTCCAGACCCTGAACAGCGATCTGCAATGTCCCATCGGGCATACGGAACATACGCCCCACACGCGCAACAGTCCCAATCTTGAAGACATCATCCGGCCCCGCCATTTCCAACGCAGCCGATTTCTGAGCAACGAGCACGACAAGGCGATCACCACGCATAACATCGTCAATCAAGCGGATTGAGCGCTCCTGACCAACACCCAGCGGTTGCACAGAGAATGGATAGACAACCGTATCTTTCAAAGGCAGGACAGGCAAAATTTCGGGAATTGTCAGGCGCTCTTCACTATCCTGCGTAGAACGCTGCTGATCCTGGTCAAAAGAAGCGAGTGGATCACTATCACCGGACTCTATAAATTGCTCTGTACCAACAGAATGCTCATCATTCTGGTCCTTTATGTCGTCTTCTGTCGGTTGATCTTGCGTGTCATTAACTGCATTGCCGTCGGGTTGGACCTCTTCCACCAGTTCTTTTTGCTCTAAATGTTCCAATTCTTGATTGGTATCTTTTTTCTCCATAAACTTTCTCTATGATCAGATCATATTCCTACTCTTTTATTCCACTACCTTGAATACGAGCTCGTTCGGGTTGACTGGGAAGTACGCCGGGAAGATTTACCCAGAGGAAACCATTCTCGTAGCGAGCGGTGACGGCATCGTGTTCAACAGGAGATGGGATAAATACTTCGACACGAAATGGGCCATAACGAATCTGCGCCTCGTGGTAGCATAAATTTTTGTGAGTTTCGTTATGTTCGTCACGCCTCTCACCACTAATCACCAGGGCATTTTCATAAAGAGTAACATCTATGTCCTCTTCTTTCATTCCCGCCAGTTCGATTTTAACCGTCATCCCATCAGCCGATTCACAAATATCAGCCAGGGGTCGCCATGTAGTAGAACGATGAAGTATGGATTGTTGACTCTGGTGCAGAGCGTCATTCAATAATTGACGATAACGCTGCTCCATTAGTTTCGGCGACCCATCGATGTAGCGATAGGTTACCTGTCGATAGCGCATTCGCATGGATGGTTACCTCTTATAAAAAAGGCAAGCTGTGCAAATAGACAAGTGTTTGCCAGGTCCTGTGCCTTCTACAATTACAAGATAGCACGAGAGATGATCTACCCAGGGGTACTCAAGTCTTCCATTGATTATGACACGCCCCCGATGAAATTGCAAGATCATTTGACGTGTTCCAGTCAATATGCTACTATATTTCTATATCTTTCATCGGTGTTCATAATGATGCAAATTAATTCATTGATGTAACCAATTAGCAGGTGCAATTCGTGATATTAAATAGAGGATGCATCATTTCCCGATGCTGACAAGGATGATGGTGATTCAAGGATGGCCAGAGCGTCATCCCCAACGATGAGGGTAAAAGACGACATGATCACCCAAAAAATCAAACGTTGGCTGAACAGGCTATTCGCATGGTGGCCCTGGAAACGATCTCCAGAAACCAGCTATGCACAAGCCATCAGCAACATGAATCCTGGCTTGACACTGGACTCAATGCTACGAAACACAGTGGATGGACCAATACCACAAACCGGCAACACTTCCGTAGCCGTTGAACAGGGGAATGAAGATATCCCGGAGTCGAGTCGGCCCACTGCCGAAGAACGCTCTGAGCCTCTTCTATCATCTCATCCTTTCCTGCCAGAAGAAACTCCCAATCTCTTGTCTTCTCCTGCTAAAAAGGAAAATTTACCTGATATATCAACTTCACAGCCTTCCCCTACCCCAGAACAAAAACTGGCGTTTTTGCAATACCTTGTAAAACGGGGCCTCATCAATGAAGGGTTCAGTGCAGAGCAAATACCCAGGCAGTATAAAAAATTCCACCAATAAAATGACTGCTTATATGTATTTTTGCACATAAAAAGTGGTAATCGCCATCGATTACCACTTTCTTGATGTTGACTAGAGACCAGTTGCGTAACCCTGAGCCTGCGCCTCTTCTTCAGTTGTGAAGTAGATAACGTCATTTTTTTCAGTTTCTGACGCCGCCAGTTGCTCAAGAGGTGTTGAGACCGGGTAATAACGTCTGGTGCCAACAACACCTATGAATGCTGCATTGGCTGGTGCTGACTGCGCGGCTGGCATCTTATTCTCCGGGTCAGCTACAGCAACCGCAGGCACATTCTCTTCTGCAAGCACGGCTGGTGTCGGCTGCTGCACAATTGGTCCACCAGTAGAGGTTGCATCTTTTACCTGGGCAGAAGATGTATGTACGTTTAAGTAACCATTCTGCGATACCGGATAGCTCTGTTCTGCTTCCAGTTGCTGCTGTTGCCGTACACGCTGTCGAATAAGCAAATAGGCTGTAATTCCAGCAGCAGACAGGCCAACAGCAAAACCTGAGATCACCCAGATGATGCCGTTGCGCTCAGAGATGCGACGCGTAGCCTGACGACTGCGCTTACTCAACTCTTTCGCAACTCTCTGACTCCGCCTGTTGAGATCTTTGTTTAGCTTCTTACCACGCTTACCCAACTCTTTACGCACTTCTTCACTGCGCTTGAGCAGATCTTGAGAAACAGTATTTCCACGTTCAATAAGATCATGTGTCACTTCACCGCTACGTGTCATCAAAGACTGAGAAAGCTTTGTACCACGCTCGACAAGATCTTCAAGCTCCTGGATCAGAGCTTCACCGCGTGCAGACAAAACATCACCAATTGGTTGTTTTGCGACTACAACATCCTCTTGCCCACCATTGGCAAACACAACCTTTTTCACATCAGGTTTATCCACTACATCCACTACATCCACCACTGCAAAATCTTCTGAACTCTTTCCACCCTGTTCAAGACGATCAGCAAGACGTGCCGCAAGCATATTAATAACTGGACTCAGTGCAGTCAATGTTACAGTTCCGACATGCAATAAGCGCTGGGTTCCCAATTCGGTCTTTTGATTTTCTGTCATGCTCTAACCTCCACAAATAATAATGAAAGGCGATTGCTGTTTTACTTCATAGCAAACAAGCAACTCCCTCGTTCATACTGGTTTCTCTAACGGATATTTTTCCCACCCATCTCATTATAAACTTGCCATAAGAGAAGTGGAGTATAAACTTGTATACGTACCGTCGAGGCACATGGGATACAGTATATCACGCCAGGAATGTAGGGGCCGCGTTTACGATGCTAAGTTGAATCCAACGTACATCTAATGAGGGAATACAGCCTGGAACCACGTTGTGCCAGGCATCATTTCTGCTAAATGTTGAGGAACAGAAAAAAGATGCTGCCTAAAAATCCTCGGTCGCGAACTCGCTCAATTGGAGGACAAGGCGACAGAAATGTAGCATTGCCGAGGCCGATTCTAAATATGCCTCATCGCTGGTAGCTGCCTGTTGAGTAATTGTAGCGCGGCGACGTAAGGCGCGTAGAACCACCATTACATCTTCTTTGAGGGAGATATCCAGGTCCCCACGTTGCATCAGAAGAACAACCTGGCTCACGATTAAATCAACTTCACGACGCATCAACGTCAAATCTTTCATCCACGCCTCATCCTCATCCTCATCGCCCCCCTCGTAGCCACCGTCCCAAAATAGCGCATCAGCAAATTGCTCTCGCCTCTTAACATCGCTACGCATAGGCTTGCGTGTCGGTCGGAGGTGAGCTTTGGTTTCTTCTTGCTGTACACCTAGCTCACGCAGTAGCACGGCCAGTTCTTCTTCCCAGCCAGCCATAGAGCACCTCCATGTAAAACAAGCGCAAACAGTGATCTGAGCCGGACTCTCAAGACCGCAAAGTTCCATACATCAAAGTAAGACGACATATCCCGCCCTTATGAGGTCTATCTACTCTGACCTTGAAACCCTACCTGAAGTGTAACACAGTGTCCGATGCTTGTAAATGGTCTGAAATGTTTATCTAGCACCTCCATCCACCAGGAAAATTCGGTGTAGATACCACCTCTACACCATTCCTGACCATTTAATCACAAAAAGAACGCCATACCTCAAATGTATGGCGTTCCGTATCAAAAGAACTTCTATTCAGTAATCGAACCCTGGAGCAGAATATTACGCGAAGATGCCCCTACCTGTATCTGATAGGTACCCGCTGTAATAGCCCAGGCATTTTTGCTGACATCCCAATGCTGGAAAGCACGAGCGTCCAACGCAATAGATGCATGGCCCGTCGCCCCCGCCGACAGCGCTATTTTCTGGAAGCCCTTGAGTTGTCTGGGTGGCTCCCCCGCTGCCGCAGGCATATTAACATAAAGTTCAGCAATCTCTGAACCTGAGCGACTACCCGTGTTGGTGACATCGAATGTTACCGTGGCCGTATTCCCTGAACCCGCCGTGATCTTCAAATTGCTGTACTTGTACGAAGTGTATGAGAGACCAAAGCCAAATGGGAAGAGGGGTGTAACATTATGCGCATCATAGAAACGATAGCCCATATCAAGCTTCTCAGAGTAATTGACCTGGAGATTGACGCCTGGATATTGAGCAGGGGTGCTGGCTGGCAGATCCGTGACCAACTTAGGAAATGTAATGGGCAACTTACCAGAGGGATTGGTGAGACCAAAAGGATCGATGCTACAACATTCCCATCCTCCTCACCTGGATACCAGGCTTCTAGAACCGATGAGACCTGATTCACCCAGGGCATAAGAATGACGGAACCGCTCTTCACGACGACAATCGTGTTCTTATTAGCAGCCGCTACAGTGGAAACAATTGAGTCCTGGTTACCACTCAGCGAGATAGGAAAGTCAGAGCCTTCTTTACGAGCGTCACCAACCATCACAATCGCAACATCAGCAGCTTTTGCCGCCGCTGCCGCAGAGGTAAGGTCACTTCCATCGTTATAGGTGATCGTGGCGTTGGGAGCCTGTTTTTGCAGACCAGCCAGAGGAGTAACCGAATAGATCGGGTGCACACCTGCCGTACCACCACCTCCCGATTTAGCTACGCCAGCCCAGGCAGTTTGTCCAATCAACGCTATTGAATGTATCTTGCTCGCATTAAGTGGGAGCAGATTGGCACTATTTTTGAGTAAGACCGAACTGGCTTCGCCGATCGTGCGTGCAGTCACACCATCTGTAGTCCCCACAGCAGATGGAATCGAGGTTTGTGCTACAGGTGGCTTATCCCATAATCCTAATTGCATAGTAACACGGAAGCGGCGAATAAGCTTATCGTCAAGGACCGACACAGGAACAGTTCCCGCCTGTACAGCCGCTTTAAGCGCACTCCCAAAATACTTTCCTGATGCCATCTCCAGATCCAGGCCACCCAATGCTGCATCTACAGTATTATGGGCAGCACCAAAGTCAGAGGAGACAAAACCCTGGAAGTTCCAATCCCCCTTCAGAATCTGGTTCATAAGCACCGAGTTGTCACAGGCCCATTGCCCATTGACCTCAGGATAAGAGCACATGACCGCATCAACACCACCCTGCTTGACGGACATCTCGAAAGGAACGAGATAAAGTTCACGCAGCGTACGTTGATCAATAACACTATTGCTCGTCTGGCGATTCAGTTCTTGCTCGTTGCCTACGTAGTGCTTGGCCTCAGCAATCTCGCCCTGGCTCTGAATACCCTGAATTTCATTTGCAGCGATATCACCTGCCAGATATGGATCCTCCCCCAAATTCTCGAACGTACGCCCATTTTGTGGCACACGTGCCAGATTCATATCTGGACCCTCTAACATATCATTGCCGAGAATTTTTGCCTCGTTGCCGATGACAGAACCATAAGCATTCGCCAGACCTGTATCCCAACTGGCCGCCAGTGCGAGCGGTGCGGGAAGAGCAGTTGCAGGGGCACGTGGGCTGAGAGTACCATAGGAAACACCCGCTGAACCATTCGTAATCACAAATGCTGGAATACCCAGGCGTGGGATCGCTGGCACAATACGCAGATTGGGAGAGACTCCTCCGACGCCATGTACCTCCAATATCTTTTCATCCAGCGTCATTTGAGCAACAATGGCTCGCGCTCGTGCATCTGGGGTTTGCGCCTGCGAACTGGCATTGGCCGCTGTTGGTGCCACAAGCCCAAATAAAGCTACGCTACTTAGCGCGATAATAAACCAGAAACGTTGTAAGCTTCGTTGCATAGTTTGCTTTCCTTCTCATTAAATTAACACATCAGTAGAATGAACATCCGTTACTCATGACGACAGCATGGCAGTGATGTGATGCTTTACCTGTTATCAGAAGCGTCCATAATGCAGAAAACGTTATCTACTTCAGGTACAATTTCTGCTATGCGCAATACGCCTCTTCATAAACGGTGATAGGGAGAGTGGGGAAAGTCCTTCCTGGCTATCAATACTCATTGACACCAGTAGCCTTGAACAGCATTTGTCAGTTAACGCTGTATTGCTCCAAAGCAATCTTGCCATCCATGACAGTTCTTTCCTTTCTTCTTCGCGATCTATATGACAGTCGCAAGAAAAAATTCTTCTTTTCACATCCTTGTAAAATAGGTGGTTCGTTCTTTTTCTGCTGATTTCTGGGAACTACACACAAGAAATATACAAGATTTACCGCATAATGTCAACGCATTTCATTCAATAGTCCTGGAATGGGGCAGGGTGTGTGCTCGTCACCGCCCGGTTCCCCATAGGATCACGTTTCCCGCATCAGGGCGGTGACGAGCACACGCCCTACGGATGAAGATCCTATTTAAGGTTTTTAAAAAGGCAAGAGATGCGCTGGCAAATGAGGAAGGACAGGAATTAAAGCCTGGATGATGAGCGCAATCACAAGCAAGAGAGTGAAGTATGTTTCTAGTCTTAATGTCTGACGCATAGCTACGTGGATACTGGCCGGGGTATCAGTGCGCATCATACCACTGATAATGAGTACAAGTAGCGGAAATGTCCATAGTGTAATGAGAAGCAGATGGGGACCATGACGGGGTATAGCCAGAAAGACAAGGATACCATAAGCTCCTAGAAGCAGTACCAGGAGCCAGATACGGCTCCATTGCATGCCAATAAAAGATGCAATCGTATGCTTATCCGCAAGCACATCACCCTCCATATCGCGCACATTATTGAGGTGAATAATAGCTGCAGCGAGAAGGCCCAGGGGCAGACTATAGACAAAGGTACTTGAAGCGATATGCCCGGCCTGTACGGCATAAGCGCCCATCGTAATCAAAGGGCCAAAGAGCAGAAACGCAACCAATTCACCCAGACCTAGAGACGAAAGCGCACGAGGAGGCGCACTATAGAAGTATGCACAGAGCACACCAATCAAGCCAAACACGTAGAGCATTACTCCACCGGCGCTGGCGACGATCACGCCAGCTATAACTCCCAATCCTAGCAAAACCAGCCCAGAGATCAAAATGCGGGTCGGCTTTACAAGCCCTTGTTGAATCAAGCCACCAGGCCCCAGAGCGTTACTGGTATCGATGCTACGCAAATAATCATAATAATCATTGATAAGATGCGCACCCAGTTGTAGCAATAACAAGGAAACAAGCATACCGACAAAAGGCAAAACACGGAAATGCCCTAAAGGTGCCTGAGCAGAGACAGTTTGTATCCATGCTAGCGCACTACCTAATATAGCAGGCAAGAAAGAGAGAGGAAGATATAATGGACGTATGCCATCCAACCAGACATGAAGCCATTCGTTTGGAGTACGCCGATATTCTGTAGGCTGCACCACAAGCGGTGCTGGCATGCGTACAGTACGCGTGGAAGCGACAGAGTGCACGGAAACTTCAGGCTCCAGCGCGTTAATAGTCTCTAATGAACCAATCGGAATCGTCGGTACATCTTCTGCCTGTACTAAATCAGCAGTCACTACACGAGTCGATGCTACTGTACGAGATCGCGTAGATCCAGGAAAAGTCTTTTTAGGTTTTATATTTACTTCATCAGATTCAGTTGTTACATCATAGTGAGAAGACGCCCTGGCGGGCGTTGAGTTCACAATTATCGTCGCTGAATCAGAAGCCATGGTATCAGATTGAGAAGCAGCAGAATCTTTGTGCTTCATATCTTTCTCCATATGCTCCCCCTCTCATTGTAAAGTCATCATTTAAAGATGCTGTTGGAATATATTCTTGAGGCTCGTAGAGTCTTCATTAGTATTATTTAACGTACATCTCGATTGGAATCAAATTTTTGTAGCTCCTGTTGCAGCTTCACCATTGATTGTTGCAGATGAGCCTGGCTGATAGCAGCCGTCAGATCGCCACGGGTTTTCTCTAAAATACCACGAGCGGCGTCGGTCGTGCGTCGAAGACCACTGGTAATGGCATCAGGAAAATCTACTGAGATGAGTAGAGCATAGATATCGTCCATATAGCGCAAGAAAATTTCGCAATCATCATAGTTACTATGACGCAACTGATCGAGTACATATCGCCTCAGCTCACCCACAGCCTCAGCAAGGCCATTCAGGTATGAGGCGTAACTGATTGAAAGCTCATCGGGCAAAGGCAGGGAACGATGCTGAGTGAGGGCGTTAAAAGTAATAGCTTCAGCATATTCTTTTTGCGCGTCTTGCACAAATCCAGCGTAATAGATATCCTGGTGATCACGCAGGTCAATCGTCATTTCAGCCAGAAGAGAGGCTGCTTGTGACATGAGTTCCTCAGCCATGCGGAACTCCTGACGGTGAGTCGCGCGAATACTATTAGCACAATAGCGAACAGCGGCACGTGATTTAGGGAGTGCACGTTCACGTGCGGCATGTTTGAGCGCCAGGTGATCTATAGCTTCGCGGCCAATCGTATCTATATTATAGAGCATAAACGATATTCCTTTCTATGGTATCTATAGTGTACCATAGAAAGGGTGAAGAAGGCATCAGCAATGCATATTTTGTTCAATGCCATAGCAATAATGGCGTTGAAAACCCGGTAGTGATAAGCATGGGTGGCATCGGGCAGCAACACGGGCACGATAAATCTGGCCCCTACCGACCACGACTACGACGCGTCCTTTTAGTGCTTTGCAAAGACAGAGGATATACCTCTATTTCTGCTGGAAAGCTCATACGCTGGAGATCGCCGGCCCAGAAAAGCAATTTCATCATCTCGGCAACAGCGTACAACATATGCTGCAACGTCGCTTCACGTGCCTGTTCATAGGCAACGCTTCCTTCATACGCAGCCATTTCCGCAAAGCCAACGCTGAGCGGAGAGATGCCACTGAGGCGAACAAGATAGGTATCCATCATGGTATCCCCTTTGTCGGTTGGCATCATCACACGTAATTCTGGCTGACGGTCAATAACGTCTAGACGATAGAAGACACCATAATGATCACGAGAGGCCTGAAAAATAGATACCTCTGGTGCGGAGTCACTGTCATAGTTGGATGATCGGTCTTCTGGGCGTTCCATTTCTACTCCTAAGTCTGCCAGAAAGTTTTCAAACTGCTCGTCGATGTTCACGTCTATCCTCTTTCATGTATAGAACAATCTATATTTCACACTGCAACCCTTCAACATTCTATTCTGGACGGACTATGAGAAAGCGGAAATGGATCAATCATGTAGGGGCCACATTTACGACGCCCATATGCAGCCAGAACAAAAAGATCCGAATATCTCATGCCCGCCGTTTTGGAACACAGCAGGCACGAAATATTCGGACCACTACCTTGACAAACAATCTAATTACGGAAGCAACCTCTATTGCCTCCGCCGCTAGCTTTACTAAACAACGCTACAGGCTGCACCATTAAGATGAAAGGCTGTCGGAGCAGAATTGCTACCACTCCAGGAGCCATTGAAACCAGGTGAGACTGAAGCACCTGCGGGCAATGACCCATTCCAACTGGCATTCGTGACAGTGACATTTGCCCCAGATTGTGAGAAGACCCCGTTCCACCCTTGCGTAATTTGCTGGCTTCCAGAGAAGGTGAAGGTCAACGTCCAACCGCTGAGGGCCGTTGTTCCCGTGTTGGTGATGGTCAAACCACCAGTAAAGCCACCTGGCCACTGGTTTGCACTATAATGCACCTTACAGGAACTTGATGAAACAGGAGTTGGACTAGGGGTCGGTGTCGTACCAGGAGTCGGTGTTACACCAGGGGTTGGTGTCGTACCTGGGGTCGGTGTTATACCAGGGGTTGGTGTAGGAGGCACTGGTGTCGGCGTTGGCGCAGAACTTCCAGGTTGTAGTACAACCGTTGTGAGCGAGTACGGCGCGATCTGCTGCATAACGGGCGAGGTTAGCCCACTTACCTGTGTTGAAGTGATTCCGGTACTATTCTCACCATAAGAGTAGACGGTAGCAGTACTGGCAGCAGTGTAGCCATTTAGTGCCAACGAAACCGTATAGCTATTGTTAGGATCTTTGTTGATCAACATCACTGCTAAATCGCCATTCGCCTGCTTCACTGCGTGGACAGATACCAGGCTCTGATTAGACGAGGACGAGACCATCGTATCCCCCGCATTGCCCAACTTACTGAGCATCACCAGGCCATAGTACGCCGGGAAAGGGGTATCTACGGCTGGTTCGCAGATATTTGAAGTGAGGGTGGTACAACTGGCATTAGCTAATATACCATAATCGCCATACTGAGCATTTCCATAAAGCGAAGAGCTTACATTGCCAGCCACCGCATTGTTGTGCAGAGTCCACCAATCAACGTTCGCCACACCATTCTCCAACCAGTTCATGTAATCATCGGCCTGGAACAACACATTCACGGTACTTACCGTTTGTTTGCCAGGACTAGAGGAGACTGAATTGGTTTCCGTGACCAGAATCTGGATCGAGCTGGCACGTGCACCACAATACTGGTTGATCTCGGAACGTAAAGTAGAAACCATACTCGCGATCTGAGCAGGATCACTCAATAAACCTGCATCCGTCTCACTACCCGGATTCTGTGGGTACCAGTGAGGAATAACATAGTCGATAGAAGAGCAAGCAGTCGACAATACTGTCGAATTCCAGGGCTGTGGGCTGGTTACTCCATCAGGCCAACTGCCAGGTGCAGTGACGACAGCTCCTACTTTGATAGTTGGATCGACAGCTTTCATCGCCTGGCTGAAAGCAACGACGTTAGTGGCATAGGTTGCTGGAGTATGGGTATGATTATCTGTTTCCCACGATGCGCCATAGGTACCATTGCCATAAACTTCGTTGCCGATTTCCCAATACTTGATGCCATAATTGTGGCCTGTACTACTTCCACCAGCATATGTAGGCACCGGACCATTATAGCCTGCACCACCTTTGTTGGCGTACTGTACCCACCCTGCAGCTTCCTGCGGTGTGCCTGAACCATAATCAACTGTAACTATCGGCTGTGCACCAATCGACTGCACTCCATTCATGAATGCATCAAAATTATTACCCGGCGCGGCATAACCTCCAACGACGCTATTCGATTGCCAGTGATAGACATCTGAAGTTGATCCGCCAGGATAGCGTAGAAACTTAATGCCTGCATTTTTAACGGCTGCGAGCGATGCACTGTCGAGCACATTTCCATCCCAGACGGCGGTGTTGACACCCCGACTCATACTGGTCAAAGTACCCAGCGACTGACCCGCATTAACCGTGACCTGAGCGCTATTGGCCGCCGGCGAAGCTAACGCATGCAATGGACCAGCGACTACTCCGGCCCCTAGAAGTAGCATCATAGACACGATAGCGAAGCTCCACGCTCGCCATTTTTTGCGCCAGACCATACTGGCTAACATCCTTGTCATAACAAAAGTGCTCCTTTTTCGCAGAAAACAAATGGTGCTTCAGGTAAGATAAATGAGTTACGTTGCTTGCATTTCCCAGGTTCTTGTAGAGCGAGTAAATGGCAAGAAAACCTCGTCAAGGTTGCTAGCGGCACTATCATCGTGCCGCACACGCTAATAAAAACCTGCTGTCCTCTTGACAACATGTCATCATGAAACTATCTTTTAGGTATGGTTCGTATATTCACACGAAACCATTTTACACTTATAGGTGATGTTACCATCTCCAAAAAGTGTGGCAATAGCGGGTACATTGTATTACCCGTTGTTAAAAGTGTACCTGAGACAGATATTGTTGTCAAGTATAAATTTATTCAGTAATCAATCAGTTTTGTATTAGGGGAATTTGATGAGAAGAAAAAGTTTCAATTTACACTCAATAATCATGCTATATGCAAAAAATTTGCGCAGGCCCGAATGAATGGATAAGATTCATATCGATCTGCGCAAACATTTTCTTCCCGAAATACAACTTGTTGAGAACAGTGATTAGCCGCCAGCGCGTTTCACTTTGTACCCTAGCGTGGAGAGTTTATCGATAACGATATCGCAATGATCACCTTGTATTTCGATGGTACCATCTTTAACGGTGCCACCGCTGCCGCAGAGTTTTTTAAGTTGTTGTGCGAGAACGAGCATTTCATCTTGATACGCCTGTACTCCAGTGATGACTGTTACCGTTTTGCCGCCACGCTTCTTACGATCGCGCATCACACGCACAATACCATCACCTTTCTTCGTCGTGCTCCCAGCAGGATTCTCGCATAAGCATTTTTTATATGGCTGCCCACATTCGGGACAGGTGGTTACACGTCCGCTATCAGTCGAATAAACGATGTGATCGGGCATAAAACGCTCCCTTCGTCTGAACTCCGTGTTGCATCTCTCTGCATCCACACGCAAAATCACTCACATGCAGATTAAGGTAATGAGAAAATTGTATCATATGAGGATTGGTAATGCTCGCTGAATATACGTGATGGAAGAACTGAAGACTGTTTGGAAGGAAAGAGCAGGCGAACAGAGCTTACACGCTATTCGCCCGCAATATTGTAAAAATCGCTAGGGGATTACGACAAGGGTGTTTCCAGATCCCTGGGGATGAAGTGGATTAGGAATTGGATGCGTATAGGACCAGAGCACTGCATGGTTAGCTGTGCTGAGAGCATAGACATGACCATTCCCTTTATCATCTTGCAATTCCACATAGAGAACTCCATTCACCACGGTCTGAATTGTAGGCCTATTCATATTTTTCTTTTCCCAGATCAGTGAACCATTCCTTCCATCAAGCGCAATAATGCTGGATATATTGGGCTTATCGGAGCTTTGGGCGGGCGTTCCTTGATAGGGTCCCTGCAGAACCAGGTAAAGGGTATCGTGAGCATACACCTGCATTTGATCGCTGATTACACCAACAGAATGATGCCAGACAATCTTACCATTGGTAGTATCGAATGCGTAGACGCTATTGGCGTTGGAAGCATATAGCAGACCACGTCCCATAGTTAGCGTGAGGAAGTTACTACTGCTTGCTGAAGGTTTTACGGTAGAAGACCAGAGCAATTTTCCACCTGTGGTATAGGCATTTATCTGAGCAATAATAGGCATCGCTTCCGACCAGGTTGTAATGTAGACAACGCCATTTAAAGCGAGAGGTGTTGCCAGAAATCCGCCAGTAGGGTCACTTCGTTGCCAGAGAAGGTGTCCATTTGTAGGAGAAAGCGTGTAGAACATGGAGCCTATATTAATGTAAACTGCGTCTTTTACCGCTACAATTGGCCCTGGAGCATAACCTCTGTTAGCATAGTCATAGTGAGTAGGATACATCCAACGCTGTTTGCCGTTATTGGCATTTAAAGCATAAATGTTGATCTCATCGGAGGCAACATAAATGGTTTGATCATCGACCGTCAGCTTTCCCAGGATATTTTTAGGCGAGGTCACACGTGTCTGCCACAGCAACTTGCCATCAGTAGCACGAAAAGCGTAGACGACACCTCCAACTTGGGACGATGAGGAATCAGCGTAGACGATCCCTCCGGAGACAGCGATGGTGCTTCCCAACCCTTTAATATTGTGCTCCCAGAGCTTCGTTTTGCCATTCCTGTCAAGCTTGTACAGGTAGGTATCCATAGCAACATAGATGCCAGTACCTGAATTTTGCGTCGGCTGCTTTATTGACGTTGTTAGCGACAGCGGTACCTGGGACCGTGTCACCACTCCAGGAAGACTGCTCGTTTGCATCCCCCGGAAGAGTGCAAAAAAGCTGCCGCCCACAAGCAGGAGCAGGATTATACTTGCGATTAGAAAGCCTGGATTGCGTGAGAACATACCTGGTTGGTGTTGAGAGTGAACAGTGCTATTATGGTCTGCTACTACATTGCCGTCAGATTGAAGAGAGAACTTTTGCGTACCCATTTGTTCAATAATAGTGGCTGGAATGGATGATAAATGATTAGAAGGATTTATTGGGAAAGAATTCATAGTTTATTCTCCTTTTACCAATATAAACATTTCAACAATCCAGGCTAATTATAGATAAAAAACTTATTTGCAACTGTGAAGTAGCTCACATTATTAGTGTGAAATACATTACACCTGATCACACCTATGTTATAATGTCTCCAGTGTTATCGCCCCCAGTTGGGCCAGGAGGAAGTCAACGCATGCCCGAAATTGAGAAGAACGAAGACCAGATGCCCATCGTTGCCTGTGTGACGACTGGCATCTTTCAGGAGAACTGCTATCTCTACGCCTGTCCACAGACGCTTGAAGCAGTTATTATCGATCCCGGCGACGAGCCTGAGCAGATTCTGGAAACGATTAAGGAACTGAAACTTATTCCCAGATATATTATTAATACGCATGGACACATCGATCATGTGAGCGGCATCGATGTCATAAGTGAGGTCTACCCCGTCCCTCTGGCAATCCATCCCGCCGATGTTCCCCTCTACACCGATGAACTCGCCGCTACTACATACGATCGGCAATCTCCACTGGTCAAAAGAAAACCTGATATCTTGCTTAAAGAAGGTGACCGTATCTCTTTCGGCACTCTCGCTCTCGAAGTCCTCCATACACCCGGCCACACGCCCGGTGGTATCAGTCTTGTGAGCCAGCCTTACTGCGTCTTCACTGGCGATACGCTCTTCCGCCGTAGCATTGGCCGCACCGACTTTCCCGGCGGCAATTATCAACAGATCGAAGACGCGATCCGCACAAAATTGTATACCCTTGATGATGATCTGGTGGTCTTCTCTGGTCACGGCGAACCCACAACTATTCTCGAAGAAAAACATGAAAATCCGTTTGTAAATATAGAGGAGTAATTCTTGTGTCTGTTATCTCTGTTATTGGAACTGGCTATGTTGGTCTAGTTACGGGTACCTGCCTCGCCGATATGGGCAACCAGGTTACCTGCCTCGACATCGTTGAAGAAAAAATCGCCCGCCTCAAACAGGGCATCCTTCCCATCTATGAACCCGGCCTCGAAGAACTGGTCGAACGCAACGTCCACGCTGGTCGCCTGCGCTTCACAACCAGCTATACCGAGGCGCTAGACAATAGCGAATTTATTTTTATCGCGGTCAACACTCCGACAGGTGCCAATCAAGGTGGTGCCGATATGCGGTACGTCGAGAGCGCCGCCCGCAGTATTGCGCAGGAACTCGATCACTATACGATCATTATTAATAAAAGCACCGTCCCCGTAGGCAGCGGCGACGTAGTTTCACGTGTCATTTACAATAATCTGAAACGTCCCGATGTCGGCTTCTCGGTCGTCTCCAATCCCGAATTCTTGCGCGAGGGATCAGCCGTACAGGATTTCCAGCATCCCGATCGCGTTGTGCTCGGCTCGTCCGAAGCGGAAGCGGCCAATACCGTCTCGCGTCTCTATCTACCCTTGCGTGCACCGATCGTGATTACCGATCTCTATACCGCCGAAATGATCAAATATGCCTCAAATGCTTTTTTAGCAACGAAGATTTCGTTCATCAATGAAATTGCGCAGATCTGCGAACGCCTGGGAGCCGACGTGAAAGAGGTCGCCGTAGGCATGGGCTATGATAAACGCATCGGACGTGCCTTCCTGGATGCTGGTCTTGGCTACGGTGGCAGTTGTTTTCCCAAAGACGTTCGTGCGCTTGCTTACATGGCCGATGAAGCTGGACTGCATCCTCAGTTATTGCATGCCGTGATGGACATCAACCATGACCAACGCCGCCTGGTTGTAAGTAAACTAACGGCCATTCTCGGCTCGCTACGTGGTTGCACCATCGGTGTCCTCGGTCTGGCCTTCAAACCCAACACCGACGACATGCGCGAAGCTCCCGCCATCGATATCATTCGCTGGGTCACCTCGCAAGGAGCTACCGTGCAGGTATATGATCCCGTTGCCACCGAGACCGGGCGTGAGGCGCTCAAACGTGAGGGCGTCCACATGGACTCGGTTACCTTCTGCAACACGGCATATGAAGTGGCTCAGAACGCTGATGCGCTGGTTGTTGTGACCGAATGGAACGAGTTCAAGTTACTCAACATGCTCCAGATCCGCAACTCGATGCATCGTCCCGTCCTGATTGATGGCCGTAACATCTACGAAGCCAGCGATATGGAGCGTCAGGGCTTCATCTACCGTGGCATGGGGCGTGGCACCAATCCCTCGCCTTCCATCCTGGCCCCCGGCGATACCACCAGCATCCTTCCTCAACAGCCTGTGCTCGCTTTAGAAGAGGAAAATTAAATAATGAGCGAAGATCGGCCATTGCTCTTTACGCCCCTCGTGGGTCAACCAGGCACTCCTCTTGCTGCTGACCTTTTCGGCATAGCAGGCATGGCCGATCTTCCCGCGCCTCTCTTTCCAACGCAAGGTATCAACGTTGCCATCGGCGTCGACATCATCGAGATCAAGCGTGTGCGCAGCGTTCTTGCTCATCACGGCGAACGTTTCCTGCAGCGCGTCTTCACGGAACAGGAGATTCAGCAATGTCGTGGCAAGGCGCTCAAAATAGCAGGCCGTTTCGCCGCTAAAGAGGCTATCAGTAAGGCGCTGGGGACTGGTATGCATGGCATTTCGTGGCGAGAACTGGAGATTGTGCAATTGAGTACGGGGCGTCCCAGTGTGCGCTTGTATGGCAATGCGAGTATAAGGGCGAGGGAACTGGGGTTGAGTGCTTTTGATGTGAGTATTTCGGACCTGGCATCGTTCTCAATCGCTGTGGCGGTGGGGGTGCAGGTTGGGATGTAGGAGGATTATCGGTTACATCACCGTCATCCGCCTGCGTGCCACCTCAACCTCTATCCTCTCCCCCAGATCCTCCACCTTACTCAGACTATTATCAAACACAAATTTTCTTCCATCATGACAATGAACCGCATATTTATGATTGATACTCGTGCTGGTACTTGTACCACCATACTCATTCTGCGTTTCGCTTGTACTCACAGATGTTCTATTGAAAACCATCAATACCTGCTCCCAGCGAAATGCATCAGCACTTTTGCGTGTCACATAGGCCACGCCATCTGTACACACCACAGCCTGGTTGTTGCGATTGAGAATAGCTCGCATAAAAATCTTAAGGCCAATTCCAACGAATAATAATCCAAACAGAGGAAAGACGATACCAAAGACATGTACAACAATCCCAAAAAGGTCCGTACCAGACGAGAATGATGGATCGATAGATTGTCCATGGTAAGAGGGATGGATCGATAGATTGTCCTCCCGACGCTTGACCGATCAAAAAGAGGGGGCCATCTATCATAATAGCTGTAATCAAGGCCCAGACAATCCCAAAAATCATGAAAATCGGGCCGATGATGATACTACCAAGCGCATTTGCCCTGTAGATTTCGGTAGGGGTACCAAGGTTATAGCGTTCAATAAGATTTCGTGCTTCCTGCGTAATATTTGCCATTATAAATTTCCTCTTTGATAAACATTAAAGACAAAACCATCACTATAAAAGACGTATCCAATATAAAAAAATAAAAACCGCTCGTTTCTAGCTTAATTGAGCGGTGACAGTGCTAACCAGGGCAATCCAGGCGCAGAGCACCCCAAAGCTGCAAAGCTGGTATGGAGGCATGTCCTTGCAACCATCCGGTTCGAGGAACGCATTGTACAGGGAACCGGGCAAACACAAGGAACACGCCCTTACCCATAATTACACACTCAACCCCAACACACCAGTCAGCCTGAGGACTTCAGATCCCGTATTGCGATCGTGCGTTGTCGCAACCTTCTCAGCAGCTTCCCTGAGCAAGAGTAGAGCGGTAGGGCTGTCAAGATCATCGTCCATTGCAGCGATAAAGCGGTTATAAAGCATCGTATCCTCTCCCTTGAGATCCTGGCCGATGAGAGAGCGCACATGCTGGAAGAGTTCGACCGTCTCGGCGGCTGATTGCAGGTCTTCGGCGAAGCATTCCCAGGGATGGCGGTAGTGATGATTTTGCAGAACGACGCGGATGGTATCGGGTGAGTAGCTTTTGAGCAGGTCACTAACAAGTGTCAGGTTGCCAAGCGATTTGCTCATTTTTTCGCCCTCCTGATAAACCATCCCAGTGTGCATCCAGTTGCGTACAAAGGGTGCTTTGCCTGTGTAGTGCTCGGATTGGGCAATTTCGCAGGTATGATGGGGGAAGGTGAGATCGGCACCACCACCATGGATATCGATCTGCTCGCCCAGAAAGTGAATTGACATCGAGCTACATTCGATATGCCAGCCGGGACGACCGGGTCCCCAGGGACTGGGCCATGCAGGTTCGCCGGGAGCCTGGGCTTGCCAGAGCACGAAGTCTAACGGGTCTTTTTTGCGCGTGTCGTCAGGGAAGTTGCCGCGCTCGTTCGCAATATTGAGCATGGATTGGTAGTCGTTCAGGCCGATAGCGCGTGCGAGGGCTCCGAAGTTCTGATCTTTATGTACAGCAAAGAAGACGCAACCTTCGCTCACATAGGCGTATCCCTTCTCGATCAGTTTCTGCGCGACCTCGATGATGCGGGGGATCTCTTCGGTGGCTTTTGCGTAGACATCTGGGCGACGCACATTGAGGGAATCCATATCTTGCAGGAAGCGTGCGGTTTCGCGACGACCCAGTTCATCCCACGCCATGCCCAACTCACGTGCCTTACGTAGCACGTCATCGTCGATATCGGTCACGTTCTGTACGTATTTCACAGGATGGCCTGTGTATTCCAGGTAGCGGATGAGGGTATCAAAAGAGACATACGTGAAAGCATGGCCCAGGTGAGTAGTATCATAAGGTGTCACGCCGCATACATAAATGCGGACGGTATCAGTAAGTGGTATAAAAGGCTCAAGGGACTGAGTCAGAGTATTAAACAGTTTCATGGTTTTCTCCTAGACCGAACAAACGGATTGCATTTGTTGTGGTAATATGAGCGATCTCCTCAAAGGTCATGCTGCGAATCTGCGCCAGTTTCTCGGCGGTATATTTGACGAAGAGTGGTTCATTGCGCCGTGACTGGACAGGTTTAGGGACCAGGTAGGGGCTATCCGTTTCAACCAGAATGCGGTCGAGGGGAGCCATACGCGCTACATCAGGGAGAGCATTACCCTGCTTGGTGAGCGGTCCCGCGAAAGAGAGCATGAAACCTTCAAAGGTCAGGCATTCTTCGGCCTGGGCAACATCGCCAGAGAAACAATGAAAGACGCCACGTAAGCCTTTCCCATGAGCACGTAGCAACTCGATTACGTCATCGTGAGCGTCACGTACGTGAATAATGCAAGGTAAGTTGCATACGCGAGCGAGCTGAAGATGAGCGCAAAAAACGGCCCGCTGGACATCGCGAGGCGAGAGCATGCGAAAGTAGTCGAGGCCAAACTCTCCGATTGCCACTACCTCTGCTTCCTGTGCCATGGTCTGTAATTGTACACCGATCTCTTCTGTATAGGTAGTAGCATCGTGCGGATGAACACCGACGCCAGCGAAGATCGTGCCTGGATGCGCCTTTGCAAGTGCGAGTGCCGCGCGACTGGAAGCCAGGTCAGTGCCAGGATCTACCATGCGAGTTACTCCTCCTGCTATTGCCTCCTGGATGATTGCTTCGCGGTCGGAATCAAAGCGAGAGGTATCGATGTGAGCGTGGCTATCGACGAGCACTACAATGTTCCTTTCCAAAAGATAAAGGGCAAAAGAAAAGGAGACAGAAAATATCTGTTTCTCTCTCCCAGTTTGATTAATTACTTGTAGTATAGACATAGTGTGTAGAGGTGTCAAATGATGGTGGGAAGGGGATGCTCAAGGAACCAGAATAGGGAAAGCACATGCAGCGATAGCCCTATCCCGGTTCCCCCCAAGTTATTAATATTGAGAGATGCGTCCCTGGGTTTCATGCAGTTCTGCCAGGGTAGCTTGCAATTGTGCTTGAATATCTTGTAATTGTTGGCGGGCCGCCTGAAGTTTCTGTTCACGCTCCCTGATGGTCTGAATCTGAGCTTCATGATCTTTGGCTGCTTGCAATTGTGCTCGCGCATCTTGAAGCTGCTGTTGAGCCGCTTGAAGCTGCTCTTGAAGCTGCTGAAATTCATCGGCGGGTTCAGATGTCGCTATAGTAGATTGGGTGTTTTGTAGTTCGGGAGTAGAGTCAGATCCCCCAGCATCCGAAGGAGTCGTTTGGTCTAAAGAAGTGGCCTGGTTATCAGTTGCTGGAGTCTGGTCTACTGTATCAACAGGGGTAGCTTGATTATCAGTTGCTGAAGCCTGATGCAACGTATCAACAGGTGTGATCTGATTGTCGGGAGTCGAAATCTGGTCTACTGTATCAACAGGTGTGATCTGGCTACCGGGAGTCGAAATCTGGTCTACTGTAACAGGGGTAGCTTCGTTATCAGTTGCTGAAGTCTGATGCAACGTATCAACAGGTATAGCCTGGTTATCATCAGGAGTCGAAGTCTGGTCTAATGTATCAACAGGTGTGGTCTCGTTGTCGAAGGTTGAAGCAGGAGTTGCAAGACTGGCTGCTTGTGTATCCTGAGAAGTTGAATGATAGCCTGGTGTAAGAGGCTGCGTAGGCTGATATTCAGATGACTGAGCCGTGGCGACATCCTCAGGCACGTTGTTCTCGGTTGTTGTAGTGGGATAAACGGTGGCTCCATCCTGTAAAGGACGGTCTTCGTTGCTTGCGGACTGCTGTTGAGCCGACCAGGATGTCGGTTGCTGTTGTAATGAAGCATCATCTGTTGTCGTGTCAGCCTGTTGAGCAAAGTTAGAAGGTTGTTGAGAATAGGTAGCGGTGGAAGAAGAGTCGCTTGTGCGAGCATTATAAGCACCATATTGATGCAGTATATTGAGAGCCTCTTGTTCACGGCCTGAAGCTAAGACCGCAAGGATGGTATTGCCATTTGCATGTTCGTTCGCATAATACTGAGCCTCTTCATTTGATAGGCCCATATCGGTGAGATCATTAGTGATGTTTCCGCTGTTTGTATTCTGCCCGGTGAATAGATTTTTGAGATCGGCAAGGATACTGCCAGAGGTGCCGGGGGCAGAATAGCGTACCTGATCAGAGGTAAACCCGGCATTATGCAGTGCCTCGATAGCCTGCTCCGCCATTGAACGGTCCTTAAAAATGCCAATGGTAGGTGAAGATGGTGTAACAGTCATGGGTTTGCTCCTTTGGTGTGCAATAATGCATAGCGTCAAGAGAAAGGTGTGTGCTCAAACTAGAGTTACATATTTTTATGTATGCCTATAGTTTTCACGCGGGTAGAGACAAAAAAGATGCATCAACATTAAGGAGTGATTGTAGAGTTTATTATAAAGAGCGATATTGATGCGAAAAGATGAAGATTGAAGGAGTATCTTGAGAAGAGCGCATTAGTTGTATTAAATTGAGACATATTTGCGACATATTGATGATTGCAATTTGACAAAAGTAGAGTACTATTCATTTGTAATCACTTGTCTCTATACGTTTCTAACTGAGAACATCAATTATCATAACGTTCTTTATCGTATCGAAGAAAGAACAGGCACCTCTTTTGAAAGGAAATCTTTTTATGGTTGACAATGTCATGTCTGTAGCTGCAACACGCCCAACGCATGAGCGTTCGGATGAGGTTGTGTTACGCCTACAAAATCTCACCAAGCGGTATGGAAAACGGCTTGCCGTGGACAATCTCAGTTTAAATATTCATCGTGGCGACATCTTTGGCTTTCTTGGCCCTAATGGAGCGGGCAAAACGACCACTATTCGTATGGTCTTTGGTCTGATTACACCTACGGCGGGCAGGGTTGAGATTCTGGGAAAAGACATTATTCATCATCGTGCCGAAGTGTTGCCACGTGTTGGGGCGCTTATTGAGACACCCGCACTCTACCTTTATATGTCTGGCCTCGACAATCTTAAGGCAGTGGCCGCTACCCTTGGTGGAGTACCGGCTAAACGTTATGATGCCATTTTAGAAACTGTTGGACTCAAAGGACGTGAAAAGGATCGTGTACGCACGTATTCGTTAGGAATGAAGCAGCGTCTCGGGCTAGCGATCGCCCTGTTGCAAGATCCTGAAGTTCTGATCCTTGATGAACCTGCCAATGGACTCGATCCTGCTGGTATCGTTGAGATGCGCGATCTGATGCATCGTCTCGCCAGTGAAGGCAAAACAGTGCTCATCTCCAGTCACTTGCTCACTGAGGTACAACAGATCTGTTCGCGTGTTGCGATCATTAACTTTGGGAAGCTGATCACGGAAACTACCGTTGAGGATCTCACAAGTGGACATGGCGAATTTGAAGTTCGCGTTGAACGTGCACAGGATGCCTTACAGCTCATCCAGCAACAGCCATGGGGGCGTAGCGCTCATCTGGGTGAGGGAGGCGTTATTATCACACCAACACCGCAAGGTCGTGGTCGTGACCTCAATTTATTCCTGGGTCAGGCCGGTTTTGTTGTTGACACGCTTGCTCCAGCCACGCGTGATCTTGAGCAAGTCTTCTTACAACTGACCAATTCCCATGAAGGAGATGTAAAGTGAGTACAATTGCAACAAATCTCTCCGCTGAGCCACGGTCGGTCGCGAAACTCACGACCGAGCTTCTTTGGTATTGTGCGTGGCGAAATCTTCAAAGTGACGCGCATGTGGAGCACCTGGATTTCACTTGTGCTCATGCTAGGAGCCATCTGTCTGCCATACTTGATAACGTTTGCGGTCAAGTCTCAAGGCGACCTCCTGAAGCTACAGCCGCTCCAATTTTTCTATGATTCTGTGGGACAGAACCTCTTCGTATTACGCGTCTTTATCGGATTTTTCCTGCTCATCCTCACAGCCTGCGTCTTTGGACGAGAATACCAATTGGGAACGATTCGTATTCTGCTGGCACGTGGAGTCGGACGTTTACAATTGCTGTTTGCCAAACTATTAGCCGTTATTGTGATAGCCTTGCTTGCTCTTGTGCTGGGTTTGCTACTCAATGTGCTGCTGTCTGCTTTACAAATGACCGTGCTGGCTGGAAACTTTGATGGCCTTAAAGCGCTCACGGCTACTTTCTGGCATGATACGGGCATCTATATGCTGACTGTATTGATTAGTATGGCTGTAACAATCTTGCTGACAGTCGCTCTGACCGCTTTAGGACGTTCATTTGTCTTCGGCCTGAGCGCTTCTTTAGCCTTTTTCCCGGCGGACAATATTGGCTCCATTTTTATGCGCCTGGGTTACTCGCTCACACACAATGACTTCTGGAGAAATGCAACGGCATACTTCCTGGGACCAAACTTGAACGCGATGCCTGCTTCTATCATGCCAACACATTTTGAGAATTTCGGGTTTTCACCGATTGTGCAAGTGGATGGTACACACACATTGCTGGTTGCACTGGTGTATGGGGTCATTTTCCTGGTCGCTGCAATCGTGCTGACCTGGAAACGCGATGTAAAAGAATAGAGATCCACTAATGCTTTTCAGGCCCGGTGCAAATTGTCACATAGATTTGAATCTGACCTGAAAAGCTACTACTTTGTCAAATGTCATTTTATATCGGCGTAGGCGCATCACCTTGCGTCATTGAATTTCCAATGATTTCCCTCTGAAGATTGAAGATCCTCCACTGATCAAAGCTTGACCCAATAATACAGAGAAAAAACCTTGCCTTTACGTTTATCAATAAAGTATGCAAAAAATTAACAGGCACATAATGCTCTTTTAGCAGTACGTATGGCATACTAGTATTCGATGACGCTCTTTCTTTGTTCCTCATATGGTAAAAGGTGCCCTTTACCACAGGCCAGGCTCACTGGCTTTTACTAGAAAGGAAAGGTATGTTTCGATCACGTCGATCCCTTATGAGTTTTTCCCTGGTTCTATTTTTGCTCGCTGCAAGCCTTGTATTTCTGCTCCAAAGTTTTCACCCATCGGTCGCTCATGCAGCAACATATGCCGTTCTTTTCGACGACAATCATGCTGAAACCGCCGGCAATGCCGACTGGATCATTAGCAACAGCATTCCTGATCCCCTGCAACAAAACGCTAACCCTCAATCTGAGACGGATTGGACGGGCGGCATCAGTGCCTGGGGCGTCGCACTCCAAAAGACTGGTCGTTATAGCCTGAAGACCAATAATAGTACGATTACATATGGCAACAATAGTAATCCTCTCGACCTGAGCAATTTCCGTGAACTTGTGCTTCCCGAACCAAATAGCCTGTTCAGCAGCAGTGAAAAAACTGCCATCATGAGCTTTGTGAAAAATGGCGGCGGACTTTTCATGATCGCTGATCATACAGGCAGTGATCGCAATAACGACGGCTACGACTCGCTGCAAATCTTTAACGATCTTATGAGCAATAGTGGAAATGGCAGCGATCCATTTGGGATCAAATTCGACTCCCTGAATATTGCGAGTGAGAACCCGGCCAATGATACGCCCAATGCCAGTTCAGATCCAATCCTCAATGGTCCCTTTGGCAGTGCCACCAGCAGCATTATTCGCAATGGAACAACTGAGACGTTGAATCCAGGCGACAATGCGAATGTCCAGGGTGTTATTTACCGTAGCGGTTTCTCAAACACCGGCACGACTGGAGCCTTTATCTCACGTAGCACATATGGAAGTGGTCGTGTCATTGCGGAAGGCGATAGCTCGGCAATCGACGATGGGACCTGTCAATCTGGTAATACTTGCTATAACGGCTGGAACGATCCGGCGGGCCAGAACTATACAATTTTCCCAAATGGAACAGAATGGCTGGCCGGTGGTGGTACAGGAAGTTCAACACCAACGCCAACCTCCCACCGATCTCCACGCCGACGCCTACTTCCACACCCATTTCAACACCATCTCCTACTCCCCCTGCGACTCCATCGCCAACACCTGGTGCAGGTGGAGACTTGATTAGCAACGGTGGATTTGAGAACGGGACCAGTCCCTGGATAGAAAGTTCGAGCCAGATCATTAATACGACGAAGTCCCACTCAGGCTCGTACAGTGCCCATTTATGCGGCTATAACAATTGTAGTGATAGCATTTATCAGCAGATGACGATCCCCGGTTCGGTCACTACAGCCACACTTACCTATTACTGGTATATGTCTACGCAAGAAACGAGACACTCGTATGACTACCTCTATGTACGCATACGTAATAGTAGCGGCAGTACATTGACAACCTTACAAACGTTGAGCGATGGGAGTACAGCGAATAGTTGGCAACAGGCGAGCTTCAATGTGAACAATTACAAGGGTCAGACGGTACAAATCGCGTTTGTGGCAACGAATGGGGCGAAGTACCCGACTGATTTTTATGTCGACGATGTTGCCTTAAATGCGCAATAATGGCTGGATGAACCAGCCAATGTAATTATGCTGAGATGACACCAGCATCGTCAACGCAGCTCTATAGAAACTGTGTTGACGATGCCGGTAGTTATTTGCTTACCCTTACAAATAGTTTAAATATTACTTATGTGTGATACAGGCATTAGTATTTCCCCCATCTCCATCCGCAGGATTTGACCCGTCGCCCCATGCGCAAAAGCCGTTTTGTAGCGGCTTTACCTTCTCATTGGCTGAAGGTATTACTCAGAAGATACCTTAGCAACCTCAACAAAAGCTCAATGGCAGGTAACATTCTGCTAAAAGTCCAGATATTTCCCTAATCATAGTTTCCCTGTTGCCACCACGTCCTAAGCACGGTATTATATGAGGGCAATCATAAACGAAGTACGCTCTCATACTCTTTATAAAAGGATCTCTATGCAGAACGATTTATTTTCGGAGGAGACCCCTCTGAGTAAACATACAACGCGCTTTATAGATGCGTGTTATCGGAAACAACCAGATGCAACACCGATCTGGTTTATGCGCCAGGCTGGTCGCTGCTTACCTGCATATCGCAAGTTACGTGAGCAATACGATGTCGTTACCATGTCTAAAACGCCAGAGCTATGTACACAGATCACCCTTATGCCGGTAGAAACCTTTGGCGTCGATGCTGCGATCCTCTACGCTGACATCATGCTTCCCCTCGAAGGTATGGGCCTTGATCTGGAGATCCGCCAGGATGGCCCATCGATTGCTAATCCAATTCGCACTGCACAGGACGTTGATGCATTACAGGTTGTCGATACTGAAGAAACGGCATCCTATGTTATGGAGGCAACACGTATGGTGCACCGTGAACTGGAAGGCAAAAAAGCACTCATTGGCTTCTCCGGTGCCCCGTTTACACTCGCCTGTTATATGATTGAAGGACATCCCTCGCGCGATTTTGCGACCGCGAAGGCATTTATGTATGAACAGCCTCAGTTGTGGCACATATTGATGACAAAGATTACTGGCGTGGTCACGAATTATCTACTGGCCCAGATCAAATCTGGTGCCGATGTGGTGCAACTCTTCGATAGCTGGGTTGGCACGCTGAGCCCCAGCACATACAGACAATTTGTACAGCCTTACATGCAACGCATCTTTGAAGCCATCTGGCGCAGTGAGACGCCATCTATCCACTTTGGCACAGGCACAGCGTCTTTATTAGATGTAATAACGGAAACTGGCGGCGATATTATCAGTGTGGATTGGCGCGTCGATCTCGACGATGCCTGGAAACAGATTGGCTACGATCATGGCATCCAGGGCAACCTCGATCCAACACTGATGTTGACTTCATGGCCTACGATAGAAGCAGGAGTACGCGATATTCTACGGCGAGCAGGCAACCGACCAGGACACATCTTCAACTTTGGACATGGCGTACTGGAAGCAACCGATCCCGATCTGCTGCGTCGCCTGGTCGCTACCGTCCATGAAGAGACCGCACGTTAACCTTCTTGAGGAAAGAGAGACTATTATGACGAATACACATGTTGGTGTGATGCTGATGACGTACGGATCACCGGCCACGCTTGACGATATTCCCGTTTATCTTAAGCACGTTTATGGTGGACGTACCGCATCACCAGAGGTCATTACGGAGTTTCGACGACGCTATGACCTCATCGGAGGCTCCCCACTCTTGCGCATTACACGTGAGCAAGCCAGCGCACTACAAGAGATGTTGAACAGCGAGAGTTCTGACGGCACCACGTACCATGCGGTCGCTGGTATGCGTTTTGCTCCGCCATTTATTGAAGATGTTGTGCCAGAAGCTGCCGCCGATGCACAAACCCTGGTCGGCATTATTATGTCACCACAATACTCGCCTATTATTATGAGGGGCTATGTGCGTACGCTTGAAGATGCTGTTGCCGATCTGCACCGGGATGACCTGTCACTCAAAATTGCGACTGACTGGCACTTGCAACCCTATTTCTTACAGGCATTGGCTGAGCGCATCACCCAGGCCCTTGAACGTTTTCCGGAAGATATACGGGAGCGTGTTCCCGTTCTACTCACGGCACACAGTATGCCTAAACGTGTCATCGAGAACGAGCCGAATTATATCAATAACCTCAAAGAGACGGCTGCAACCGTTGCAAAAATGGTCAATCTGCCCGACGACCGCTGGATGTTCTGTTATCAAAGCGCGGGCCACACCCCTGAAGAATGGCTCAAGCCCGACTTTGCTGATGTCATGCCTGAATTGAAAGCGGCAGGTCACACACATGTGCTGATCGCCCCTGTCCAATTTCTAGCGGATCATCTGGAGATCTTATACGATATTGAGATCGGAGCACGTCAACAGGCAGAGGAAAATGGTATCCAATTCGCACGTATCGAATCGCTCAATACATCGCCCTTATTCATAAAAGCACTGGCGGAAGTAGCAAAGGAAACGCTGGCGAAAGCATAAACGTAGGGGCCCGATTTATCGCGACCGCGTGTGTACTGAACCATGAAAAATGGTTCAGTACACACGCGGTCGCGATAAATCGGGCCCCTACGTTTATCCGCAAATCCCATTCGCGGCTATAGTATCGCGATACCAGTAGCCGCTATCCTTGATGATACGTCGCTGGGTAGCATAATCTACATATGTAATACCGAAGCGCTTCGAATAGCCCTCGGACCACTCAAAGTTGTCCATTAGCGACCAGGCAAAATAGCCAGCCAGCGGAACACCTTCACTCAGCGCAGCGTGTGACTGCGTGAGGTACTCACGATAGTAATTCTCGCGGCGAGCATCATGCACGCGAGGACCGGCGCTCACGACATCGGGAAATGCGGCACCATTTTCAGTCACATAAAGACGTGGAACATGATACTCCTGATGGAGGCGCACTAACACTTCTCGCAAGCCTTCAGGATAGACCTCCCAACCCACCTCTGTATACTCGGCACCATTAATGCGTATGTGCTCAGCAGTGCCGGGAGCAGCACCTGCTTTCTGACGTACCACATTTCGGGTATAGTTATTAATACCCAGAAAGTCCACTGGCACTGCAATGAGCGTGGCATCCCCATTCACCATTTGCGGAACAAGGTTATTTTGTCCCAGATAATCCAGGATATCTGAAGGATACGCACCCCGGAAAAGTGGCTCAATATACCAACGATTGTTCATTCCATCTTCTAGCTGCACAACATATTGATCGCGCTCGGAGTCCGTTGCGGCATGGATAGAGGAAAGATTGAGCGTGATACCAACCTGTGCATTACTACTGTTAGCACGTATTACAGGCACTGCCAGACCATGGGCAAGCAGAAGGTGATGTGAAACCTGCCATGCCTGACGTGGATCATGCAAACCAGGTGCATGCACTCCATACTCATAGCCCACCCGCGCAACCACCTGCGGCTCATTTAGTGTGATCCAGTTTTTGACGCGGTCCCCCAGGCGCTGTGAAACGACATTAACATAATCAACAAAGGCCTTAGCGGTATCGCGACTGGTCCAACCACCAAAATCATCTTGTAACGCCTGAGGAAGATCCCAATGAAACAGGGTTGCAAAAGGTTCAATGTTTGCAGTTAACAAAGCATCTACGAGACGCTCATAAAAATCCAGGCCAGCCTGGTTCACGCGACCACGGCCAGTAGGAAGAATACGCGGCCAGGCAAGCGAGAAACGATAGGCCTGTAATCCCAGTTCACGCATGAGCAGTATATCTTCTTGATAGCGATGATAATGATCGCAAGCAATCGCACCACTCTCGTTGTTGAAAACCTTGCCAGGAGTTGAGCAAAAACGATCCCAGATGGATTCGCCGCGCCCATCTTCATGGATCGCTCCCTCGATCTGATAAGACGCAGTCGCCGCTCCCCAGCGGAAGGAATCAGGAAATTGAAGCATACCATCTCTCTTTCACCACCGTAGGGGCCGCGTTTACGACGCCCCTGGGGATCAAATCATTATTTACGTCAAAGACTTTGCCACTGCTACAGCCTCGCTCTGGCTCAAACCGGTAATATTGATCCCTATTCCTTTCTCAGTCCAGGTTAATACATTACTACCACTTTGATTTGAAAAGAACGCCGCAGAGCCGCGCAGGCTAATACGCTGCCCATTATTCGCAGCCAGGTTGGCCAGAGGCTTGCCCTGTGCAATAGTAAAACTGATGCTACCTTTCATGTAATGAAGGGTATAGATCTGGCTACCAGGCGTTCCCAGTGCATTCACACCCAATAATACATAATCCGCCTGATCACCAGGAACGCTCAGCAGATGAAAACCCGCCTGCTGTTGCGCCTGTGAAAGAGTGATGAAGCCATTATTAGATGTTTGAGTCGCTTGCTGTAAAGGAAGTTCTTTTACACCAACGGGCACAACAAAAGTAAAGATATTGGAGGGAATCGCCTGATCAAGCGTCAATTTGGGGAAATCGAGCACAGCCTTCCCAAAACCCTGGATATCTAAACTTACTTCGACGGGTAGCTGAGTCGCCTTACTAATATAGACATCGCCAGTATAACTAAAGGTACCAGTATTGCCAGCGGTACTGGTGGTACCGGCCTGTGGCACAACACCGATATCATACACAGCCTGCCCATTTATGGTTGTATTTGAAGATTTCAAGGTGCCGTCACTCCCCGTAAAGACGCCTTGTATAAAGTTTAACAGGAACTGACCCTGACCACTATTGCTCGCACCCGCGAGACCGAAGAGGCTATTGCTACTACTGTTTTGCACAGGTCCGCTATAAACGATCTTCCTGGCAGGATTATATTGCCATAACGTCTTGCCATCTGTGACGGTTACTGCACCAGCGGGCGACTGAGCCAGCGTCGACTGGCGCACCTCAGTACGATTCTTATCAGGGGCAATACTCCACACGCTGGTATTGAGCGTACCATTGAGGGACTGACCACTCACCTTCAGATTTAACATCCCTTGTAATGTTTTCGCAGAAGTAAGCAAGCTGTTAGTTTTCGTGAGCAGTTGCTGGCCCTGTGGAAGTGTAGAAGTGGGTGTAGGAGATGACTGAGCATTTTGCGTATTCCCTGCACACGAGGCCAGGAATACTAGAGAAAGGGATAGAGCCATGAGTATAAGCGTTCTATTCCTCCAACGAGAGAGGGCCATTGGGAACTCCTTGTATATTAAGCTACGGATATGTAGAAACTAGTTTTATCACGAAACTACCCTAAAGTATAGCATACTGTAGCTGGAAGAGGCTCACTCCCGCTTTTAGATAGGGAGGTCTCAGTGAACAATTGTGATAATTCATCCAGTATGTCAACACGGCTCCTACTTGACATACTCTCTATAAAAAGAGACACTATTAGTAGGAGATGATCTCTGGACATTTCATATGCGAAATGCCGAGAAAGGCTCCGATGTATCTTGATGGCTAAACAGCGTTTTTTGTTCAAAGCATCATAGGAAAGGGGTCTAAATTGGCTCAGTACAATCCTAACCAGTACAATCCCAATCCAGAATCAGAGCAACGCGAACAGATCCATGTACAGGGCACTGATCTGGCAGACAAGGTAAAGGAACTTATTCACGAAGGAAATGTAAGGCGTATCATCATTCGACAGGACGAGCATGTAATCATTGAATTTCCCCTGACAGTAGGTGTCGTGGGTACATTGATTGCTCCCTGGCTGGCTGCTGTCGGTGCGATTGGAGCGCTACTTGCCCACTGCACTATTGAAGTCGAACGCGGCGAGCAACCTTAATCTATTAGCATTGTTAAGTGGTAAGCTAGCATTGGCAAGCGGTGAGCACGGGCTTATAAATCGCGTCCCTACAATTGGTTTTTCTGCATACCTGTACATTGTACATAATTTTTAGGGATTCGATTTATAAGCCCATCTTGTCGCTAAAACCTCACTATGCAAAACCATGCTAGTGAGCAATCACTTCAAACGTGGCACTTTCAGTCTTCACTCCCGGTACAGCCACGAGCACGCGTACCTGCCAGGGGCCATCCATTGCAAACTGCACAGAAATGTGATATGTTCCATCACCTTGAGATTGGGCATTGACAATATCAGTGCCCATATCCATCGTTTCCATAGTTGCTCTCGACGGAGACATCGTGCATTGGTAACAAGTTGTTGCGTGCTATTGTGCACAATCTGGAGCGTTAGCGTTGCCGGTTTTGCCGGGGATGGAGGATTAGGATCGACTCTAAAGGTGATCTGATAGGGGCCAGCGCTGGCAGTCTGCACCTGGGCAGTGGGGCGAGCAGGGAGAATCTCGGTAAGAGAAGTTCCTAACCAGGATAAAAGGATAAGGAAGAGAATACCCAGGCCCAGGATAAGTAGTTTTCGCCTCATACAGAATTACCGGCAGAGGTGCTCCTGGGAACCATCACATAGACTTTCCCATCTTTTATGCGTGTCTCCAGGCGTGGCAAAGAGGTAAGATAACGGATAGGACTGGCCTTATCTGGCTTCCCATATTCGGTAAATATTCCGCCATGGCAGGGGCAATGGAAGCTACGATCCGTATCCTGCCATTGGACAATACACCCCATATGTGTACAGGATGCAGACATCGCGACCACCTCTCCCTTTGGCACATCACTATCATCACCATCGCTCAATAGAACATAACCGATCAGCGTATCTGCCGTGAAGCGTATCACTTTATCCCCAATTTCCGCAAGATTTGCCACAAAGAGTGGGACTGCAACATTAGATGGAACAATTGGGGTATCTAGAACGGATGGCGCGTAAGAAGTGGCTGTAGGAGTCGTACCTACAGAAGATGGTCGATCCTTACCCTGCTCAAAGGCTGCACCGACACCAGTTCCGATAACCAGTGAAGCAGCAGCAACAGCTCCACCACCTAGAAGAGAGCGTCGTGAGAAGAAGCGTTCTCTCCGACTTTTCCTATCTGGACGATTGGCTACAGGCGGTTCTTCCGGTTCTTTTTGTATAAGAGCTGGCTGGTCAGGTGGCGCAACAGCAGGCAAGCGTGGGACAGTTTCCTGATCGGTATCATCGATATTACCTTTTTCAGCCAGCAGACGAGCGTGTAACGAAGCAATAAATTCAGGGGATGGCTCGGCGGCTTCGGGTGAGGCGGAACGAAAAAGGGCGGCCATCTGGTAGACACGTGCACGCTCAGGAGTCAGGTTAGTGGGAGGATGAGCAATATGGCCCGCCTGTAACTCCTCAATGTAACGTTCAAGTTCGAGATAATCTTCAAATCGTTCCTGGTCTTCGCCTGCCATGGTTATCTTTCTCCAGCATAGTTGCCTGTTGTGTCAGGGAGTTTGGGAAGTCCGTGTCACAACAAGCTCAAGGTCAGCGGCGCGTTTGAGGGCGCGAAACTGTAAAACTTTCACATTCGCTTCCGTCAATCCTAATTGGGAAGCAGTTTCTTTGATCGAGAGATTGAGTAAGAAACGACAGGTTAACACCTCGCGATACTGCGGGGGCAGAGCCTGTAAAATACGTTGTACACGTTCGGTTGGAATTTCGCTGGGAATGGTCACCTCTTCATTGAGCGGTCCTTCCCAGCCGGCATCAAGCAATTCCTCCAGAGAGCTGATGGAAGCACGGTAATGGGCACGCCAGTAGTCAGCAATAGTTGTACGAGCGACCTGAAAGAGCCATTTTTGCATGCTATGCGGGCCACGTTCAGCATCAACGTCGCGTACAGCTTTCATAAATATTTGTGAGGTCATGTCCTCGGCTTCTTCCCGATTTCCAACCTTACTATAGACATAACGATAAATCAGGTTAAGATTTTCCTGATAGAAGCTTTGAAATTCTTGCACCTTCTGGCTCCATTGCCGATCTACATTTTCTGATGTTTGCATTCCTTGCTGCGCGGCCAGATGTGTTTGTTTATACCTCTCGTGTGGCGTATGCACAACGCCTCCCTACCGGGACATACTTTGATCGCTTAGCTCTTTAATTGAATGCTCTTACATATAATAACAGATCAGCAAAGCGATAAGCCTCGGCATACATTACTACGTGCGAAGTTACAATGTTTCATGGTTAAGAATTCTGAACCAATATGCTTCAAATTTAACCACATTACATGTAAATATTACGATTACTTTCACTACAAAGGTGTAAACTGCTCCCATTAAGCCTATTTAATGTAACTCCATCCTGTCATAATGCTGTGACAGGAGGTTAGCCAGGGAGTAACAGCGGTAACAATGTTTAAAAAAATTTTGCGTTGGCCCTTCTTCTTATTATTTGCCGCCCTTCTGCTCGCGGCCCTTCTTCCTATTTTACGCTCAGGATACAATGGAATTGCTCATGCAGTTGCTAATGCGCCTCAAATCACGGCAGCTGTCAATGTTGCGCAAGGACAACCATTTCAACTACAAGTACAGGGATTCCAGGCGTCCGAACAAATACAGCTCAGTTGGAATGCCAATGGAGGCCAATTTCTGGGTATGTTGACTACTGACACAACCGGTGCTGCAACTAACTGTGTAAATAGCGCCAATTGTGTCATGCTCCCACCGACACCCGGTGGGGCATATACACTCACGGCTATTGGTGGCACAAGCAGATTGCAGGCCAGTACAGTGGTCAATGTTATGTTAAACTTCGTAGTCAACCCGCAAAACGTCGGACCGGGTAGTACAGTTCAAGTACAGGGAAGCGGGTTTCAGGCTGGCGAAAATCTTAGTATCTATTTCCAGCTCCCTGCTAATGGAGCAACCTCAACTACAGCCGATAAGACCGGTTCCTTTACTCAGTCACTTACACTACCAGCAACCTATACCCCTCAAACAAGCTATTACGTTTACGCGGCTAATGCCCAGAATGTAGTACGTGCCAGGGCTGGTCTTTCCTTAGCCGCTCTCTCTCTCACGTCTTCTGTTACAAAAGTAGCTGGTAAAGGATCAATCACGCTAAGTGGGAAAGGGTTTCTAGCACATGAGGTAATCTCGCTTCACTGGCGCTTCTCAGGTTCAGGGACAATGAGCGCTGGTACAGTAAGTGCTGATGCCGCAGGAAATTTCACATGGATGATTAGCGCACCAACCCTATCCAGGACAAATTATGCCAGATTAGTAGCCGTCGGTGCCACCAGCAAGTTGGTAGCTACAACCGCTATTACACTACTCGCCTCAAAGAAGCTCCCGATAGATCAGGATCCACGGCCAGGGAGGAGAAATCATTAAATGTGTAGGGGAATGTGCTCACCACATTGACTCCAACTCATTGGGAAAAATGATGAGTAGGGACCCGATTGCATCGCGTCCGGGATTTATCAATCTTGGGCCGATAGTCCATGAATGGCGGACGCGATGCAATCGGGCCCCTACCATTTTATACCCATTTTGATGTTTTCAACGTATTATTTGCGATGAAGCTTCCATAGTATGCTCAACCATAATAATCTGTAACAGTTTGCGCGTCCCTGTTCCGTGCAGTATAATAACAATACAACGCCGCTAAAAGCAGGTATATTGGGGTGTTTCACTAAAGAGGGCGTTGTGTAAAAGTGAAGCGAATGGCGATGCCGCACTGTTGAATATCTTGCATATGATTATAACTCCATGTAAATTGAGACAGGCAGATCAGCACTTCCGCTAGTCCAGAGTAGTGACGCCCCTTATGGATGTCTGATGGGCGAGAACAAGAGCTACGAGGCCAAAGAAACAAAGCAGGATCAACGCCGAGGACTGTTTATTTTGTCGGAACCCCGGTGCCCCTACACCTGACTCTCCTTGCCTCCAGCCCCCACCTTTCGCCCAAGAAGCGAGGAAAAGATGTATAAAGGTCAATCCGGCATGTGGTCCTGGTTGTTACACCGCATCACAGGGCTGGGTATTCTTCTCTTTCTATTTATTCACATCGTCGACATTTCGTTGCTTGGCTTCGGCCCACAGGTCTACAATGATGGTATACTGCTATTCGACAGTATAATTGTACGTCTCCTCTCTCTGGCACTCATCGGAGCCGTCCTGCTGCATGCAACTAATGGTGTACGCATCATGCTTATCGATTTCTGGAGCAAAGGTGCACGCTACCAGCAGGTTATGTTCATCATCGTCCTGGTGATTACCATTATTGCACTCATCCCTACCGTCTATATCGTGCTCTTGCCAAAACTGCCAGCGGTCGCCGCCTGGTTCTTCATGGTAAAAGCCGCTGCGATCACCAGCGGACATTAAACAATGTTTTACTGGCGATCCAACACGATGCGCTAGAAGTGTTGTGAAATATGCCTTTTACTTACGGAGGAGAATAGATTATGTTGCGCGTATCTTCTGGTATTGGCCCTCGTCCATCTGCGGGCGGTTTCGAGACCTTTTCCTGGTACTACTTTCGTGCATCCGGCGTTCTGTTGATATTTCTCGTCATTATACACCTGATTATCATGCATGTTACTAATAATGTCGCCTGCACTACCTATCAATTTGTAGCAGATCGCTATTCCAATCCATTCTGGCGACTCTTTGACTGGCTTCTGCTGACGCTCTCTCTGACCCATGGCCTCAATGGCTTGCGCATCGTCATAGATGACTACGTCGGCTCGGCCCGTACACGCCTTGTATTATTGTCCCTGGCAGCCGTACTCCTGATAGTATTCTTTATGTTGGGTACGATTACGCTGATTACCTTCCACACAGTTGCTGGTAGTCAAGGTGTCCAGTGTGTGCACTCTTAAAAAGCACACGATTTTGACAATTCCAGTTACTCTTTTAGGAACGAGGATACATTATGTACCATAAATTTGATGTCGTGATCGTAGGGGCAGGCGGGGCAGGCCTGATGGCCGCAATGCAACTTCCAGGTGCCAGCGTCGCAGTGCTTACAAAAGTCTACCCAACACGCTCTCATACAGGCGCTGCCCAGGGCGGCGTCGCCGCTGCACTGGGTAACCAGGAAGAAGATCACTGGAAATGGCACATGTACGATACAGTGAAGGGCGGCGATTATCTGGTGGATCAGCCTGCCGCCGAGATTCTGGCACGCGAAGCAATCGATGCTGTCTATGAACTGGAACATCGCGGTCTGCCATTCAATCGCACAGCAGATGGGCGCATCGACCAGCGACGTTTCGGAGGACATACGCGTAACTATGGCGAAGGTCCTGTACGCCGCTCCTGCTACGCCGCCGACCGTACCGGCCATATGATCCTGCAAACCATGTATCAGAATGCCATCAAAAATCAGGTCCGCTTCTTCAACGAGTTCTTAATGCTCGACCTGCTCATGAACGATGGACAGGCATGTGGCGTGGTGGCTCTTGAAATTCGTACGGGTGAGATCCATACCTTCCATGCCAAGGCCATACTCTTTGCCACTGGCGGCTACGGGCGAGCATGGCGCGTGACCAGCAACGCATTTGCCTGCATGGGTGATGGTATGTCGGTTGCCTATCGCCGGGGTATTCCGCTGCAAGATATGGAGATGTACCAGTTCCATCCCACAGGCATCTACAAAGTAGGCGTCCTGCTTAGTGAAGCGGCCCGTGGCGAAGGTGGTAAAATTCTTAATGGCAAGGGCGAGTATTTCATGGAACGCTACATGCCGACCTTGAAAGACCTGGCACCGCGCGATATCGTCTCTCGCTGTATCATTCAGGAGATCAAAGACGGAAATGGCGTCGATGGCAAGGATTATGTCTACCTGGATGTACGCCACCTGGGGGCCGCGAAGATTGCCGAAAAGCTGCCCGACATTACCGACTTCGCCCGTAATTACCTGGGTGTTGAGCCAATCACCGAACCCGTCCCAATTCAGCCAACCGCTCACTATGCAATGGGTGGCATCCCAACCGATGTTGATGCACGCGTTGTGATTGATGAGAAATGGACGCCGCAACCCGGCTTCTATGCCGCTGGTGAGGTTGCCTGTGTCTCGGTCCACGGTGCCAATCGTCTGGGCACAAACTCCCTGGTGGACCTGATCGTATTCGGACGACGAGCAGGCAAGCACATGGCGCAATTTATCGCCACAAACGATCATGCCCCCTTGCCACCTGAGCCAGAAAACTACTCGCGTGAACTGGTTGATCGCCTATATAGCTCAAAGGGTGGCGAATCGGCTGCCAACATTCGTGCCGCCATGCAGAACGAGATGGACGATAAGGTCTTCGTTGAGCGTACAGAAAGTGGGCTACAGAAAGCGCTTGACACGATCGCGGGCCTGCAAGATTCTTACAAGAAAGTACAATTGCAGGATAAGGGCAAACACTTCAACACGGAACTGGTTGAAGCAATTGAACTTGGCTTCCTGCTTGATTGTTCAGAAGCAACAACACACGGAGCCCTTGCACGTACTGAGAGCCGGGGAGCACACTTCAGGCTCGACTATCCCAAACGTGACGACGAAAACTGGCTCAAACACACATTGGCATTTAAAGGCGAAAAGACTCACGACGTTCGCCTGGATTATAAAGACGTAATTCTTATCGATGATCCAATATTCAAGCCCAAAGAACGGAAGTATTAGAGGCTTAACGTTAAGTTGAGTTGATGATAGGCCGGCCATCACCTGCCTATCACAACAATGTAGGGGCGCGATTGATAAGCCCGTCTAAAACGTTTGAAAAATACGACAGGAGATAAAATGAACGTATTAGTGCGTATCAGGCGTTACGACTCAGAGCGTGATAGCAAACCGTATTGGGATGAATTCCGTGTTGAAGTAGATCCTATCGATCGTCTACTGGATACCCTGAACAAGATCAAGTGGACGATGGATGGCACATTGACCTATCGCCGTTCCTGCGCTCATGGTGTGTGTGGCTCGGATGCCATGCGTATCAATGGGCGCAATCGCCTGGCCTGTAAAGTACTCATGCGCGATGTTGGCAATAAGGTCACCATTGAACCCATGCTCGGCTACTCTGTAATCAAAGATCTTGTGGTCGATATGGATGCCTTCTTTGAGAAATATAAGTCGATCAAACCATACCTGATCAATTATGACAACGAGCCAGGGACGGAGCGACTACAAAGTCCCGAGGATCGGGCACGCTATGACGAAGGCACTAAATGCATTCTGTGTGGAGCATGTACCGGATCTTGCCCATCGATCTGGGCTAATCCCGATTGGGTCGGGCCGGCATCTATTGTCAATGCCCATCGCTTTATCTTCGACAGCCGCGACCAGGGTGGCAATGAGCGCCTTGGCATACTGGCGAAGCGAGACGGTGTATGGCGCTGCCGTACGATCTTTAACTGCAGCGACGCCTGCCCACGCGGCATTCCCGTTACGGACCTGATTGAACAGGTGAAGCGGACGATTGTCTATAGCGATAAAAACGGGTAATATTCAGCTAGTAGGATGGGAACAGGATTATGGCAACGACAACTGAAACCTGGCAACACCGCGATATCATCACCAATGGTATTCGCATGCACTATGTCACCCAGGGAACCGGGCCACTGATTGTGCTACTGCATGGTTTTCCTGAGTTCTGGTATTCCTGGCGACACCAGATTCTCTTCCTGGCCGAGCAAGGTTACAGAGTTGTCGTGCCTGATCTCCGTGGCTATAACGACACGGATAAGCCTCGTAGGGGATATACAGTCTCAATATTGTTGCAGGATATTGTGGGGCTGATTAAAGGTCTGGGTGAAGAGAAAGCTATTATTGTAGGACATGATTGGGGTGGTGTACTGGCGTGGGCTTTTGCCCTCAACTATCCTCAAATGACTGAACGTCTTGCCGTATTGAATGCTCCTCATCCAGCAGCATTTGCACGTGACCTGCGCACCATACAACAGTTACGTAAAAGCTGGTACGCTTTCGCCTTTCAAATTCCCTGGTTACCCGAATTCCTATTGGGTCGCAAGCATGCTGCACTTATTGGCAAAATGATTTATGCAGCGGCGGTACAAAAAACAGCATTCCCGTCCGAAGTGCTGGCGATATACCAGGATGCAATGAGCAAACCGGGAGCGCTAAGAGCCAGCATCAATTATTATCGTGCCACCTTTCGCAACCCACTCAGCATTGGTAGCAGGACGGAAACAATCATTAATGCGCCAACATTGCTCATCTGGGGCGACCAGGATGTCGCACTGGGCATCAACCTGACCAACGGACTTGAACAATGGGTTCCCAATCTAAAAATTGAGCATATTCCTGATAGTGGACACTGGGTCCAGCAGGAGAAACCTGATGAGGTTAACTCATTCCTGCTGGATTTTTTAAGCCAATAATATCAGCCGATATATCAGGGTAGCTTCTGCTGCCTCATCCTGGTTAGACCGGGATCTGAGATATCATCCGTAGCTACAGTTGCTGCTTCATCTGGGAAAGGATAAGTGACACGAGAAGAATAGTCACTGCTACTCTCGCATACGACAGGCACAACATTGCTATCTCGGACAGCAAAATCGATGGCATATTGAGGCTCAGCCTCCACTCTTTGCTCACTCTCTTCAAGATATAAAGAAGAGGCTTGCGTGAGCACCTGCTCCATCCAGATTGCCCCACATACGCTACACATACCGTGACTGGCCTCATATAATTTTGGCAGTGGTTGAGTAGAAAGACGCTCACCCACATGATTTATCAGACGCAAACACCATGCACACTGTCTCAACATACTTATACATCCCCGTTCCGCCCCTGATATTTAAAGAGCTACATTCAAAACATCCATCTCCATGTATTCTGCCATACTATGCCTGCCGTTTTGCCCCTAAGGGGGAAGAACGCAACAATTTTACTCTGGCATGCGGAGGTGAAGAGGACACATTTCCATAAACAGCACGAAATTTCTCTACACTACGGGCAACACGTTTACGCACTGCTTCAGGGGTAACATCGATAAGCTTCCCAATCTGCTCATACGTAAAACCATTTCCATAATGTAATTGTAAACACACAGCATCTTCCGGTTTAAGTGTGGATAACGCCTGCTCGATAAGAATACGCATTTCAGCCTGATCTTCTACGGATGGACCGGCAAGTGGCAGGTAAAGCAATAAACCACCTTCATGCATAGAATCATATACATAAATATTATCATCCAGTGAAGCATCAAAGGATAGAGGTATGAAGGGGTGGAGGCGTTTGCGGTTGAGATATTGAAGTCCATAATTTGTGGCAATACGATAGATCCAGGCGTCCAGGGCAAGGTCTGGAGACGTCTTTTCGATCTCTTTATATACCTGTAAGAATGTATCCTGTGACAAATCCAGAGCTACCTCACGATCATGCACAAGACGATACAGATATCCAGTTATAGGCTGTTCTAATCGTTCGATAAGTGAACGAAAGGCCTCTGCATCTTTTGCTTGTAAGCGTGCTACCTCTACCACCTGTACATCCGTTAACAACCTGGCCTTATCTGCATCATTATTTACATCGCTACCAATGTAGCGAGTGAGATATTTCTACCCCTACTTATTGTAATTAATGAGCAAGGCTAAAGCGGACAAGTTTTACATGTTTTTTCTATGCTATTCAAAAAATGGGCCATCTTACAACAAAGTAGTTTATTACACAAGTACATAGGTTTAGTATACTTGAGAGGCATAGTATCTAATCCTCTATAGAGACTACGTATGAATAATATCTAAAAGTAACAAAGACACTTCAATTAGTACATATGGATATAGAAGGTTGTGTATCACGAACCCTGTTGTGTGGCATGGCATAGGCGACACAACAGGGTTGTTATTAGTGAGCTGAGGCTGAGATCGTATGATAGCCAGAGGAGCCATTGGGAAGCGGTGAGGCCTGGGTGGGGTCCTGTACATTCCCTTCCATATCAATGGCACGCACAACAATGCTGTACGTACCTTTTGCAGGTGTCCAGGGAATTTCCCATAGTACCCAGGTAAGATTCGAGAGCGGTTTTTTCAAGACTGCATGCTGCCAGGTATTGCCATTATCCAGACTTACATCGACCTCGCTGATACCTTTATTACCTGAGAAGGCAACTCCTGCGATATAGGTAGGTTTGTTAGCTGAAAGAACGGTACCAGTGAGAGGCGTATCGATGCGAGATGTCAGGCGAATAGGTGCAGGATCGCTCCAACCGCGCGTCTGCCAATAGCCCTGGAAATCTGTGGATACGATCTCGATATCATTCATCCATTTAACGTGTTTCATTCCATAAATGCCTGGCACCAACAGGCGTGTAGGGAAGCCATGACCATTCGGCAACGTTACATCATTCATGCGTACAGCAACCAGTGTTGTTGGTTCCAGCGCCTTCGAGAGATGAATACTATCACTATAATCATCCGCAGCGGAAAGCACGACTTTGGTTGCGCCGACTTTCAAGCCGGCTCGCTGCAACAGATCCATCAAGGGAACACCTTCCCATTTCGCATTACTCATATACTGGCCGCCGACTTCATTGCTAATGCACATCATCGACTCGTATTGCTGCTTCATGGGTAGGGCCATCAATTCCTCGTAGTTCAGCGTATAGGGCTGGTTAACCTCACCGTGTATACGTAAACTCCATGTACTACCATTGACGGTTGGATCAGCGAAAAGATTTTTAGACACAATATAATACTGATCGTTTGATGTGATCTCCGGGGAGAGATTCGGTACCGGCTGTACTACTCCATAGTTGGGTACAGGTGGTCGTATCTTGCTCTTATACTGTCCCACCAGTTTGGCAGCGGAAGATGAAGCCGCGCCGGCACTGGCAATAAAACGCCAGGCAAGCACGCCCAGCACTCCTACTCCCAATGCAACTGCGCCACGTTGTAAGAGCACACGGCGCGATACATCCGCTTCTTTGATATCTTGAGCAACGTCTGTGCCTTGTTTCTGCAACTCGCGCAGTATCAGCCAATTGTAGATGCCCACAAACAACAGACCAAACACGATACCAACAGCGGCCAGGCTCAGCATAGAAGTGAGGAGTCCACTAGTGAGAAACATACCGAAAATTCCGCCGCCCGTCAGGGGAAGGAAAACAATACCGACAAGCAACCAGAGAAGTGCAGCTAGAAGCAGGCCATCATCCCAGCGTAATTGACCAGAGGCACGACTCGCCGCAAGTTTTGTCGATCCGAAAAGCAGGCTACATAAGCCTCCACATGCTGCAAACACGAGGCATTGCCCTACGAGGATACCATAAAAGAGATAATGTTTAAAATCACCTCCTATAAGACGGTGAAGAAAATCGAAAAGCGGTGGTGGCATCACCTGTGTCAGAGCTGAACCGAAGACTTCTGGTAGCGAAATGCCACCTACAGTAACGCTTAATAAAAGCATCACGACACTGGCTACGATCCCGGCTGCCGCACCGGAGATAAAGCCAGTTCTAAAAAGCTGTTTGCGTGGTAATTGTGAATGCATCGTTCTTGCCTCTAGTAGATAAATCCTATTAAATATAATATACCATTCTGAGTTACACACGCACTGAACGCTATAGATTTACTGAAACAGGTCCCTATATTTCAGGAATATGGGCCATTACCGGCACAAATCCCTCACCCGGTCGATAATCTGGTGATTGATGGCGGAAGTAGGTATTGTAAAGTTGAGCATAGTGCCCACCCTGAGTCATCAAGGCATCATGGCTACCCTCTTCAACCGTGCGACCGTGGCTCAAAACAATAATACGATCGGCATGGCGAATGGTTGAGAGGCGATGAGCGATGATGATGGCGGTACGATCTTTAAGCAGAATATCCAATCCTTCCTGTATCTGAGTTTCAGTAAGCGGATCGACGCTCGCTGTAGCTTCATCCAGGATGATTATAGAGGGGTTTTGCAGCAGGACGCGTGCCAGGGCGACGAGCTGGCGTTGTCCCATTGAGAGCGCTTTTCCCTCTTCGCCGACCGAAGTTTGCAGACCCTCGGGCAGTGCCTCCAACCAATCACCGCCTCCGATACGTTGCGCTACCAGTGCGACTTCTTCATCGCTTGCTTCCATACGTGCATAGCGGATGTTATCGGCAACCGTACCGGAGAAGAGAAACGGAACCTGGGGCACAACGCCCAGATGCCGATGATACTCTTGCAGGTCGAATGTACGAATATCACGCCCATCGATCAGGAGTTGACCACCCTGGAACTCGTAGAAACGAGCCACCAGTTTACCCAGGCTTGACTTGCCAGCACCTGTATGCCCTACCAGTGCAACGGTCTCACCTGCCTGAATCGTCAGATTAAAATCTGTCAGTACGCTCTGCCGATCATCATAGCTAAAGTAGAGATCCTTAAACTCGATTTTACCATGTAGATCAGAAACAGGCTGCCTGTCAATCTGGCGTACGCGAGGTTCCGCATCGAGCAAAGCAAAAACGCGTTCGCTCGCCGCCAGACCTAATTGAAACTGACTCCAGAAAGAAGCAATACTCGTTAAAGGAAGCCAGAGCAGGCCAATGCTCTGCACAAAAAGAAACCAATCACCAGCCGAGATACTATGGTTGAGAACGTTTTGTCCACCGAAGTAAACGACGATGGTGGTACCAATGTTCGCCAGCGCCACGAGAACGGGGAAAATACCATTATAAAGGTAGCCAGAACGCAGATTGACCTGGTACGATTGTTTGTTCACCTGCTTGAACTCATCGTACATGTTCTGCTCCTGCCGAAAGTTCTTCGCTACGGTAATCCCACTAACGATCTCTTGAACATTACTATTCACACGTGCAAGCGAACGCTGAGAACGCTGTGTAGATGTGCGTGCGACACGACGAAAAGCCATCGCTACGATCACGATTGCAGGCATAACCGAGAGTGCCAATAAAGCAAGGTGCCAGTTTCTGAAGAAGAGGACGCCCGCAATAAGCAGGAAGAGCAACAACTGGCTCAATAGATTGAGCGTGAGCGTAACAACTGTTGCAAAACTCTCAGTATCAGAGGTGACTCTGCTCACAATCTTACCAGAGTCGAAATCATCGAAGAAAGACATATCGCGTGACATAACAGCGCTAAAAGCATCACGACGCAATTGTAGCACCACATCCCCGACCGAGCTGAGCGGTAAACCACTGGCGAAACAGATTAAACGTCCAGGAGAGCAGGCCTGAGATCAGGATAAAACCAACCAGCATAAGCGCAATCTGGAAGGCGCGTGCCGATACAAGGGTATCAATGCTGCGTGCAATCAAAATGGGGAATGCTGCATCCAGCAGCGAACCAGCCACAACCAGCAAGGCGACAATGAGCATCAGCTTCAATCTGGGACGGAAGTAGCCGATGATGCGGGCTACCAGTTGCCGATCTTTATATACCCGGTCGTATGCTTCAGCATCAAGACCATCCATAAAAAAGCCCATTTATATTACTCCTTCTTCGGATAAGGAACCTGATGACACGTTCGGTTGTGGAGCTGGCAACGCGGCATCGTAGTGCGAGAAGATACGCCGATAGGCGGCACAACGTGCCATAAGTTCGTCGTGCGTGCCCTGGTCGATCAACTCACCTTTACGTAAAAAGAGGATCTTATCGGCCCAACGAATCTGGGAGAGGCGATGGGTTATCAGCAACGTGGTACGGCCTTGCAGAACGCGCCGGATGGCTTTCTGTATCTCGTCTTCGGTCGCACTATCAATCGCGCTGGTAGAATCATCCAGAATAAGAATGCGCGGATCAGTCAGCAGGGCACGTGCAATAGCGATGCGCTGGCGCTGGCCGCCTGATAGCGTTACGCCACGTTCACCAATGTCAGTTTCGTAGCCATGCTTAAATTCTTGAATAAAGTTATCCGCCTGCGCATCCTTTGCCGCTCGTTCAATCGCCGCTCGATCAGCCTTTTGACCCAGACCATAAGCAATATTGTCGGCAACGGAACGCGAGAAAAGAAAGATATCCTGCTCAATAGTGGAGATCTGAGAGCGCAATGAATCAAGGTTCCAGTCGCGCACATCCACGCCATCAATGCTCACATGCCCAGAATCCACGTCATAGATACGGTTGACCAGCTTCGTCATGCTGCTTTTGCCAGAGCCGGTCTGTCCCACAATAGCAACCGTCTGCCCTGCTTTAGCATGAAAAGAGATATCCTTTAAGATAGGCGCATTGCCATAACTGAACGTCACATGATCGAAGACGATATCGCCCTGCATCTGCGCACGATAGCCAGCTTCGTTTTCATCCAGTTCAGTCTCCTCTTTCATCAGATTCAGGATACGTCCAGAACCCGCCACGCCCAGTTGGACGAGGCTAAAGGTCCAGATAGAAAGGTAGGTTGGATAGCGCAGGATACCCATCAGGCCCATATACGCAACCAGGGTACCAACAGAGATTTGCTGATGCAGGACGAGAAACAGGGCATGCAAAAATGCGCCGGCCAGAGCAAAAGCAACCAGCAAAGTAGGAAGGTAACGGCCCTGAAGCTGTCCATTTTTGACAAAGTAATCGCGATAGAGGGAAGCGTTCTTAACAAATTTATTCTGTTCCTGTTGCTCCTGTGCCGTAGCTTTGACAACCTCGATCCCCGTCACGGCCTCGTTCAGCACTGCATTGGTGGTCCCGAATTGTGCACGCATCTGATTCGATATAGGACTGAGGCGGCGCGAATAACTGCGTAAAGCGAAGAGAAAAGCGATCACAAACAGCGCTGGTGCCAGTAAGAGTTGGATGTTCAAGAATGCAATCGAGATAAGCACAACAACAATAGAAAGGAACGAGTCAAAGATAATATCGAAGCCAGGAACGATCATGTCACTCAAAGCTGTCATATCATTCGAGGCACGAGCCATAATATCGCCCACCCTTTGACGATTATGGAACGTCTGGCTCTTTCCCAGCAGGCTCAAATACAGTTCATTACGAGCATCACGAGCCACCCGTTTGCCCAGCACTTCGGCTGAGAGGCGAGCGCACAAGTCCATAACTCCACCAAAGAGGATAATGCCTAGCAATGCGAGGGCAATATGTATCAGGAGATCACGGCCACCTCCACCCGGTGATACAGCGTCAAATGCTGCACCAGTCAAAAGAGCAATAAATGAGTTAATCAGTATATTTGCCAGTAATGCGGTGAGAATAAAAAAGGCTGTATAGAATTTATAGTGCAGGATATGTGAGATGATCCAGCGTGTGGGACTGAAGCGGTTATACTGATATTCGCCGGTCACAGTAAATTCTTGTTTGGATGGCAAGGCCTACCTCCTGAAAGAGTTTGCAAAGAAGGACGAGAAGAAGGACGTAAATTTGTTCTAAAGTACAACCATATTTTACCACAAAGATCCTGACAGATGGTGTCAGGAAAAGTCGATTTTGCCCTGTGTGTAGAGTATCAAGAGGGTTGTTCTGCAAAATTCACATCTGGTTAAGCTTCAAGAGAGGATTGCCTGAGCTTTTTTTAGTCTAACCAGAAAGCTGCCCTAGTATAATAATTTCTCCGCTTATAGTTCCTACTACAATAGTACCATTAGAATTGCTTGGAGCTGTCCAAATCGGACTCGACCCAACATATCTGCGATCAACATTGCCAGTTGCAGGATTTAATAACAGGATGCTTGATCCGGCTGGTACTATTATCTCTGTATTCGTTGATGAGAGTGAACCAATGACGAAGCCATTATTGAACCCTTTCTGGTATACAACAGGATTTCTGCCAGGTAGAATATCAATTTTGGAAAGACTTCCTTTATAGGTAGTCTTTCCAATCTTTATAATACTTCCTGAACAATAGAGCTGCCCTTTCAAACTAGTACACCCTGATATTGGTGCCCCTCCTTTGAGCGGATCTGACCCTCCAATACCAATGCGAATAACAAACTGTGGCTTTGATACATTATGAGGATCAAACAAGTATAGGAGGCCATTCTTATTGACCGCTGCTACATGTTTGTGTCTAAATCGATCTACATAAAACGTTGGACTACTTCCCCAATCCCAATCATTAGAATTTGGTGGAATACGAAAATGGCTTTTAACCTTTAAGGTATTCGCATCCAATGCCACAATGCTTTCGGAATATGGCTGCTGCGAAGGGGGTTCCGTTGCCGTACCCGTAGTAATAAAAATGGTATGCAGCTTACTCAAAGGAGTGGAAGGGTCGATGGCATCGTCTGAAGGACTTGTCCAGATGCCACCACCAATCTGCCCGGTAGGAACAACACTGAAAACTTTCATAACTTTATGGTCTGAAAGACGCATAAGGATAAGTCTTCCGGTTACTAAAGGACAGTCTCCATATGAGGCTGTACCAATGTAGGCATAGTATCCAGATTTTGCATTTCCCACGATCAGTGGAGAAGCCCAGTTATAATATCCTCCATTATCCCCATTGGTTGTAGCAGCAATAGCTTTTATCACTTGTGGCGTATGTGATGAAGTCACTGTATTAGGATGCGTGGTGGTACCAGGGGTGAAAGACCATAAAATGTGTCCATCACTCTTTCTGATCGCATACCAATATTGATCTCCTCCTCCAACATAAATGATGTTATTTATTATGGTAGGAGTACTACTTATACCCACAGTTTGCCGACCACAACCCACAGTGGTTGTTTGTCCAAGGAATGTCTTCCAATGTTCTTTACGAGTTGCCAAATCGATTGCATGGAGATAGCCGTTGTTATCACCAATATATGAGATACCTGAAATATCTGTCACTATTTGAGAATAGACTGTACTATTAAGCGGATACGGTTTCATGCTACAAAAATTTTTAACGCTATAATAATCTAGATTATGCCCATCTCTATTGTTACTTCCCATATAGGTTGTCCATGGGGGGCTAGTAAGAGAATGGACTCTACAGACGTGTGCCTGTACTGCCGCATTCGCGTTCCCTGGCGAAAGAGAAATTCCTATTACAATTCCTAAATATAACAGCACACAAGTGCTGCCTTCAAAAAAACGAAATAAACGTGACTGGAGGAAACACATAGAACAACCTTCTCTCAATGCAAATTTTCGTATCACTAATAAGTATTCGGTCAGGAAGCATCTTTCTTTATAGTAAAATAGCCCTGTTTTCTTAATTGAGCTACCTCAAAAATAAAACTAGAGGTACGACAACATGGTAATATTGTAAATTAAATTGACAACATATATTTTATAGAGTACACTTATTTCAGGATGGATTCTGAAAATAAGCAGTTTCCAGTGTTGGAATGCACAGCTTATCGTAGACATCAGTAGGGATGATCCTACTAGTATGTGAAAGGCAGGCAAAGGAATGCACGTCAAAAAAAGGTTGGTTCTCTTCTTTATTGCTCTCCTGGCTGTATCACTCTGGCGCATAAGCAGCCCACTGACACAGACACACGCCGCACTCAATGGCCTTGGACAAACCCCCTTCATGGGATGGAGCACATGGAATTATGTGGGTAAAAATCCAACGGAGGCCAACATCGAGGCGCAAGCTCGCGTAGAGGCCAGTAAATTAAAGGCATATGGATATAATTATGTCTTGTTGGATGATTGGTATTATCTGAATCCAGCAACAACGGTAGATCAATATGGACGCTGGGTGATTGATGCCAAAAAATTTCCGCATGGCATCAAGGCTGTTGCAGATTATGTCCACGGTCTCGGACTGAAGTTTGGTTTCTATGTCACCCCTGGTATTCCGGTGGCTGCAGTTAACAAAAATACACCAATTGAGGGTACCAGTTATCACGCGAAAGATATCGCGGATACCAATAAACACGAGATCAACTATAACTATGGTAACGGCCCTGGTGGCGGTAACGGCACAAAAAATACCGTTATGTACTACATCAACTACAGCAAGCCGGGTGCTCAGGCTTACATCAACTCCTGGGCGAATCAACTGGCCTCCTGGGGCATTGATTATCTGAAAATCGATGGCGTTGGGTCTTTCGATATTCCTGATGTTCAGGCCTGGGCCACTGGCCTTAAGCAGACCGGGCGTCCTATTCTCTTCGACCTCTCCAATGAACTGAACATCAACAACGTCAGTACCTGGCAACGTTACGCTAACGCCTGGCGTATTGATGGCGACGTGGAATGTTACAACTGTGGATCGAAGCTAACCAGTTGGGCCCATGTCGTCGGACGTTTCACCGATGCTCCGAAATGGGTTCAGGACGGCAAACCGGGAGGGTGGAATGACCTGGATGCACTCCAGATCTCCGATGGTGCCCTCAACGGCATCAGCAATGACGAGCGGCAAACCTACATGACGCTCTGGAGCATCGAGGACGCGCCCCTCTATGCGGGTGACGATCTGATCCACATGGATAGCTACGGCCTCTCCCTTTTGACTAACCGAGAAGTCATTGCGGTGGATCAGGCAGGGCACATCGCCCACCCTGTCTCGCAGGCCTCGGGTCAGCAGGTCTGGTTTTCCAATAATGGGAACGGCACTTATACTGTAGCCCTTTTTAACTTGGGAAGTTCAAGGGCAACGGTGAAGGTAAACTGGAGTAGTCTGGGCTTCAGTGGTTCAGCGCCGGTCCGTGATCTGTGGAGCCACACCAACCTGGGCAGTTTCAACGGTAGTTTCAGTGCTACCCTTAACGCCCATGCCTCACGGCTACTGACGGTTACCCACTAGTTTCAGTATTCTCAAGCAGGAAATTGCGGGTGAGGCACCAGAAAAATCTGACTGGCCCTCACCCTCAGTCATCAGTGTATTACAATTCAAGGAAGAAAGGTACATGCAATATGCGTAAAAAGAGTTTAGTAACTCTGACGCTTGCACTCTCCATATTTGCCATGGTTTTCTCTCTCTGGCAGGTATTAGCACCAGCTCATGCAGCCAGCAGTACGGTTAGCTACGAAGCAGAGTCCTCGGCAAGCACTCTTGCTGGTGGTGCCAAGGTTGCGACCTGCAGCGCCTGTTCAGGTAGCAAAAAAGTGGGATATATCGGCCTTAGTGGTACTCTACAGCTCAATAATGTCCAGGCAACTAGCGCTGGCACAGCCACCGTGACAATTTATTATGTGGATGGCGACACTGGTCGATCCGCACAGATAAGCGTCAATGGGGGAGCTGCTACGACCATCGCGTTCCATGGTACAAACAATGCAAACTGGAATTTTGTACAAAGTCTGACAATCTCGGTTGCATTGAATACAGGCAGCAATACGATCAAGTTCTCTAATGCAACTGCCGCTACACCTGATATCGATCGGATCACGGTAACCTCTGGCACTACTGTGGCTCCCACACCCACTCCTGTGGGTACGAATAACCCTTATGGAGATCCCAATCTCGTCTCTATGTTCGACGGCAAAACTCTGAACGGCTGGACTTCCTCCGATCCAAAGGGATGGGTCATCAAGAATAGTGCGATGCACGGTACAGGAAATGCCAGAGGATGGATCTATTACAATAAACAACAGGCTGGAACCTTCCGCTGGATCTTCGATGTCAGGCAAGCTGCAATCGTAGGGGCTGCTCACGAACCTACCGTTCTTATCTGGGGCACCACGAACCCAATTCGCGATGCTTTAAGTGCAATCCAATTTCAGCCACCCTACCCGTGGGGCTGGGATTATCGACCAGGACATAATAACGCTGGTACAGGCCTCTTCAAGACCATAGCAAACCCACGCATTCCTAATACCAACTGGGCACAATGCGAGATCGATGCCAACCAGACGACCGGAGTGGCAAAGATGGCCTGCTGCCCACTCGCCGCTGGCGCAACAAGCTGTAAAGCAACTGAGCTAGTTGTTTTCACGGACAAGACGGCTGGCCGGGTTGGCCCAATTGCCCTCCAGGTTCATAATGCAGGCATCCAGGATGAGTTCAAGGGTCTTTATCTCGAATCTCCTGTGAAGCTCAAACCTGACCAGTTCATCACGACCTGATCAAGCCTTCGTAGGCTCATAAACAGTATTTTCGCCCATAGCATAAGTACTTATGCTATGGGCGAAAATACTGTCGAATACCTCTTTTCATAGAAGGACGTATCTATCACTTATTCCCTTTACTCCGGTTCAATTCAGAAGGAGGTTCAAGTAGACCATAATTAACCAGTTCGACCGTCACCATATCGAGTACGGTTCCACTATTAACAATACGTCCAGAACGCTGTTCCAGGCGGGCCTGGCGTAAAATTGCCGCAAGGCGTTCAGCTTCCTGTTTCGTGCGTGCCAGTTCGTAGGATTCTCGACGTAGTTGTTGGAGGCGGGAAAGAAGATTATTAAGCATGCCAGCAACAGGCCAGAGTCTATTTCTATCATCAAGCGGAACTCTAGCACCTTCATCCCCATTAGCAATACGTCTATGCGTCTCTGTGATGAGTTGAATACTTCTTTCCAGTTGCTCTTTTTCCTCTGCAATCTCATGTTCTTGCTCAGCGATGGTATGTTCCAGGGCCGCGATAGCCTCTGCACGATCAGCTCGTGCAATAGCACGTTCAGCACTGCTTGCCCATAGATAAAGGACTCCGGCCACCAGGATATTAAGGATCATAGGGCGTATCATCAGGCCCCCTATTTGATGCGTAGCAGCAAATGCAGCCAGATCCGGAGCACGCTGGGCATAGGTAAACATAAGCCAGATATAGATGCAATTCACTAAGCAGATAATAAGTGAACCTACAGGAGGCAAGAACGTAATGCAAAGTAAAATCTGGATCAGCACAGTATCGACACGAGAAAGATCAGACAGTGAGAGTCCTCCTGGAGTAAAGAAGATCTGAAAACTACCGACCTGAGCCAACGATACAAAAATAATGCCCAATAGCGTCAAATGCCCACGTCTATTCACCGGAAGAAGGATGAAAGCAGCTATAAGCAAAAAGGAGAAGGAAATACCTGTAACAAAATTTCGATTGAGAAATCCGGTAATCACCGAAAAAGCACAATAGAAGATGGTAGCAAACAATATGATACTGGCAAGGCGGCCACGGCGCACCTTTTCTCGTTGGGTAACCGTCGCAGTGGTCGGTAGCTCAGAAGGTGCAGTCCACTGATACCAGATATTCAATATTCCTTGCAACTGTGCCACCAATCCATTTTTTTGCCCTGGCGACTTTTGACGGAAGTGGGTTTGTTCCCATACGCTAGCAGAATTTCTTTCTCCAGGCTCTATGCCCATAATACACATTATTCCTTTCCAGGAAAGCTCCTATACACTCTCCAATAGCAAAACACCGAAACCTACATCCATTTCACTTTCACTGCAACTGCAATGCAACAACCCTCAAATTCTCTAAATCTTTTAATAATGCAAAGACTTCCTGCGCCCCACTCTCCATATTAGCTGTACTAAAGAGCAATGCAACAATCTGGTTGATATTCCTTCTTCCATCCACCAATGCCAATACGCGCCTCTGCTGACGCGTTAATCTGTTCAATATAGACTGATCCACTGTCGCAAGACGATAAGGAATGAGAAGAATGATAAAAGAGTATGGCTGTTTTGAAGAGGGTACAGGCACATCTGGTACAGACAAAGGTGCAGATGGGAGAATCTTTTCAGGTTCCTTTATTAGGGCAGTACGAGATTCTTTCACAGGACTGAATGTCCATTCTAGCGGCCCCAATCCTTTTACCTGACGCAACACTTTCTCATCAGCAGCAATTATTCCTCCATCAGCTAGAATAAGCAAGCAATCAGTGATTTCACCCCGCAGTAACTGAAGCTGCATCAAGCACTTCTCTTGTGTATTCCCTATGCTTGCAGGCAACTCTGTCTGCAGTACACCACTACGCCGGAACTCTTTTAACAACTGAATGATCGTTGCAAAATCGAGATAGTACATATATTCTCCTCCCTCAGAAGAAGGAAGGTGCAATACAATAGAGCTGGCACACTCTCGCTTCCACACCCTCTCAACCAAATTAACTAACCAGATCCAGAAAATCCGGGGGAATTATGAAATACATTTGTCAAAATATGCAACAAAAGATTTTATGAGGATCATGCGAAAATTTCACGCGCACAATTCGAATTGTGTATTTAAGAGCCTCATTGCTTTAAATATTTTTCCGGGGGAACAGTCAAGGTAAATATATAACCATCACTATTTTATCGTTAAAAGTAATAATTGTCTAGCATTTATGTTTAGTATTGATCGAAAGTACGGGGACATTCATCATAATTAGCTCTGAGGCAGTATGTTTCACACTTTTGAAATAAAATATTTGACGGTGAGCGTTATAACCTTTATAATCATACGGATATCTCTCTGCTTTCGGGGAATATGTCGGTTTGTCTCCATAATTTGAATGATTTCAAGCAGTGTGTAGATAGGGAGAATGAACTGTTGCCCCAACAAGGAATGAACCAATGCCAAAACTTTACGGATGGGTCCGTGAAATAGTACCTGAAAGTCCTGCGGACAAAGCTGGCTTGCAGCCAGGTGATCTTATTCGCACCATTAATGGGAATACAATTCGTGACCTGGTAGATTATCGCTTTTATGTTGCCGATGAAGAACTGAAGATCGGCTTTGATCGTCAACAAGAACAGCACGAAATACGCATCACAAAAACAAGTGATGAGAATCTGGGTGTCCTCTTCGGAGAGGAACCAGCACCATTTATTCGCCAATGCGCCAATAAATGCGTTTTTTGCTTTATTAAGGGGCTACCTGAGCGTTTTGCTCCCGTACCAGGTCTTGAACATGGCATGCGTTCCTCGCTTTATATCAAGGACGATGATTACCGCTATTCATTTCTATTTGGCAACTTTATTACTTTGACCAACTTAAAAGAACACGACTGGCAACGGCTCGATGAACAGAAGTTGACCCCCCTTTATGTCTCTGTGCATACAACCGATCCCGATCTGCGCCGTAAAATGGTAGATGGGCCACGGGCAGGTGATATTATTAGACATATTGAACGCCTGGGCACGATGGGCATTACTTGCCATACACAACTCGTGCTCTGTCCACCAATTAATGATGGAGAGCATCTTGATCGTAGCATCCGTGATTTACTTGCACTGCGTCCAATTGTCGAGTCGATCTCGGTGGTACCGATTGGCCTGACGAAGTATAACAACATGATCAAAACTGGCGACCTTCCACCCTTGCGTCACTACACACGTGCAGAAGCTGAAACCGTGATCAAGCAAGTCGAGGTCTACCAGCATGAGTTCGAGGTTGATAATCCTGATGGTGACCCCTTCGTCTATCTCTCAGACGAATGGTACTTTCTCACACAGCGCGAATTTCCGCCTGCAAGGCATTATGGCTCCTATGCGCAGATCGAGAATGGCGTCGGCATGACACGCTACCTGATAGATCAATGGGCCCGTACAAAACGCCGCCTTCCTACTACCGTTCCGGAACCGAAGCGCATTACCATCGTCACCAGTACGATGGCACAACCAGTTATCGAAGAACTCGCGCAAGATATACGTACCATCGAACACGTTGAGGTCCAGGTATTGCCCATCATCAATAAATTCTTTGGACCAGAAGTGACTGTGGCAGGCCTCCTTTGTGGACAGGATGTTCTGGAAACGCTGGAAGGGATGGATCAATTGGGTGATCTCATCCTGCTCCCACGTGTCATGCTGGACAATGAGGGGAAGCGCTTCCTCGATGATATGTCCGTCGACGAGTTCAAGGCAAAAATAGCGACACGCGTTGAGTTTGTACGTAATGCGCAGGAAACAATCGATGCGATTCGCGTCCTGGCCGGCGTGGGACCGGCAAATCGCGAACGCAAACCAGTACGTGTGCAATCCCGCTTATAGACTTTAACACGCACAAAAGGGTCATCTTATGGGTGTACACTTCCTGATAAACCATCTCGTCAGGAAGTGTACACCCATAAGATGACCCCTTTGTGCATTTCCTCCAAGCCACACACGCATTCCTCCTAAGGGCACAACCTCAGATATTTATTCAAATTGTAACGCGCTAATACAGTCATCGACCGCCGTGACTTTGGGATGACATTTAACCAGAATCGAGCCGGCGTCATTCTTGTGGGGTACGAAATATATATTGATATAATCATAGAAGCGGTTATGATGGGATAAAGGATGTTGCCTCAACCACAGTATTCATAAATTGGCGGGCAGGAACTGTTAAAGATCCTGTACGACGATACACGAGCGCAAAGATAAACGTCTCCGTCACATCAGCGATGGGCAACAGGGCCAGGTCATCATTTAACTGTGCACGCCAGAGCAAAGCTGGTGGCATGAGAGTTACACCACATCCTTGCCGCACCAGTTCCTTCAATCCTTCAATGGACTCAATTTCAATTTTTGCCTGTACAGAAAGGCCACGTTGCATAAATATACGTTCAAGCACCTTTCTCAAGCGGGCAGTTTCTCCTAATACCAGAAGTGGCTCGGTAAGAATGCGCTCTAAGGTCCGCTCCTGCATCTCCAGGTGAGCAAGTGGGTGGTGAGCCGGAGTCAAAAGATAAAGGGGCTGGCGAAATAATTCTTTGATCATAACCACAGTTGAGCGTACAGCAGGATCATAGATAAATCCCAGATCTACTGCACCCTGCTCAACCAACGAAATGACTTCATCGCTCGAATGCACCTTTACTTTGAGCTGGATGTCTGGATAGCCTTTACGAAAGGTCGCCAGCAAAGGTGGTAGAAAGGCCGCTGCCAGAGACTGATTGCAGCCAATCAGGACGGTTCCTTCCTGACCCTGTTGCCAGCGTGCAAGTTCTTGCTCGCCCTGCTGCAATACCTCCAGAGCATCCTGCGCATACGCTACAAATGTTTGCCCAGCAGGAGTCAGCTCAACGTGCTGTTTTACACGTCTGAAAAGTTCCATTCCCAGCTCTTTCTCCAGAGCAGCGATCTGACGACTCAATGCAGGTTGCGTTACCAGGCACATTTCGGCTGCTTTACGGAAATTCTGCGTATGCGCGGCTGCCAGAAAATATGTTAATTGACGGAATTCCATCTGCAGGCCTCTCTAGTATACATAAAGGTATGCCTTTTCCCACCAGTTGTTCAAGATACCATCTCCGGTGCAACTTGCGAATTACCCTCACCCACTGCCACTCCAGGCTGATCACTCGCTTCCCCCAACGATAACATCTTCTTCAGCGTAACACAAAACAATAATAACACCGCTGGCATAAAGACGATGAGATACGCCAGACTGTTACTAAACATAAAACCATCGCCGACAGCGGAACCAAGCATGGGAAAGAGAAACTGGTATACACAATTGGAGAGCATCGCTCCATAGGTAAGCAGGAAGGCGGTTGCGAGCGTTACTCTCCGTGGGATTACTGCTGCCAGGACGGCGGGCCACAGGGCGTACCAGATCTGGAATTTCGGGGTACCAAAGGCCAGGAAAAAGAAAAGTGCAAGAAAACAACCACGCAACATTGTCGGTGTTTTTCTGGTGGAGAGAAAAAGTGCGTAGAGGTAAAGTATTACAAATAGAATGCGTCCAAGCAGCTTTCCTTGCTCCAACGCTAGATGCGCCGATGTTATTTCAAATACTAACGTGCTAAACGAGGAGATATAGAACTGATCTTCGCTCAATAAACTTTCGAAAATGCGTGTACCTGACCAGAATGGAGCAAAAAATATCGCAACGAGCAGCAAAGAAACACCTATAATCTTCAGCAAGTACAGCAGTCGCGCACGATGATGCGGTTGATAGACAATACTATGCAGGAAAAAGAGCGGTACGAGAAGAGCCGTAGTATACTTTGTCAAAACGGAAGCAACAATAAGAGCAAAGGCCAGTACAGGATGCTCTTTCACCAACGCCAGGATAGCCAGCAACACAAACAACATTACAATGATATCGTTATGTCCATTCGCGCTAAAATCGAAGAGCATAAAGGGGTTCCAGGCAATAAAAAGCGCACCGACCAATGCAAAATCAGGGGCATAATGTGTCAGGATACGATAAGCAAGATAGGCTTCCACCACAAGCATTGCCGAGAAGAGAAACTTCAGCAGAAGCAGGCTCGCCAATACATTTCTGCCAAAAATCAGCGTAGGAATAGCATCAATCAAAATGGCGAGAGGCCCATAGGGAGTGCCACGACTGCCTAATCCGCCCGCAAGTCCCATCATAGAATCATTGGGAAAAGAGGCCGCTGGAGTAACCATGGGATTGGCATGGTGTTGTAACAAAATAACACTTTGCGCAATATAACTGAAGATATCAATCGCGGTACCGGGATAAACAAAGGCCATAGTAATGCCAAATACGCCACCAAATCCCAGGATCAGCCATAATGTACCTCGGTCAGCATGAGCTGAATGCTTTCCATAAAGCCGTCCCGAAGAGGGCAAACACTACGGTCACGACAACGACAAAGAGTGTGAACCCAGTAGGAGAATGATTGGTGATACCTCCCACATCTATCAGTTCCTGGTAGTACTGCGTCAAAGGAAACTGACGTACAAAGTAGAGAAGATATAACAGCTCACACGCGATGCCAGCAATAAACAATAATGCGTGATTTCTAATATAGAGATGAATTTTATTAGATACATTATGTACTACTCCTGAACCAATATCTATTCTATTGTACCAGAATTAGCGCGAAAAGAAAACTCATGTCAGCAAATTAATCAATCATTTTCGCCATGATTTGTTATGTCATCATCTTTCTAACTACAAAGCGATAGCTTCCGAAAACAGGATCGCTATCGCTTTATTGTTTTACTAAAATGGATTCACATATTCAAGCTATCTTAGCCCCAACGTTGACGCAAACGCGGCAAGATTTCTTTCGCATACAATTGAATGAAGCGCGACTGATCCTCGCCGGGTGCATGGAAAATCAGGTGTGTGAAGCCCAGTTCGAGGTAAGGGCGCAATTGCTCCATATGCTCTTCTGGATCACTGGAGACCAGCCAGCGCCGATGGGCCTGATCAGCGACCTCTTCAGCTTTCTTCTCCATCTCACGTGCATCGTGAATGGCAACTTTATCTTCAGCCGGTAGAGCCAACGCCGCCCAGATGCGTGTATCAGCCATCGCACGATCACGATCCGTATCAAAGGAGACTTTCACCTCAATAGTACGTTCGACTGAGTCAGGATCTTTATGTGCCGCCTGTGCTCCCTCCGCCACAGCCGGGAGCAACTTCTCTTGATAGAGATCCATTCCTTTCCCTGATGTACAGATAAAACCATCGCCCGCACGACCCGCAAACTTTGCGGCTACAGGTCCGCCCGCACTGATATAAATGGGAATAGGCTGATCCGGTTTATCATAAATCGTCGCATTCTTTGTTTTGTAGTATTGACCCTCGAATGAAACCAGATCCTCCGTCCAGAGCTGCTTAATCAGTGCAACGGCTTCACGCAGCCGTGCCAGACGCTCTTTCGCTTCGGGCCACTCTTTAGCCGTTACAGCCACTTCGTTCAAGGATTCGCCAGAACCAACTCCCAGGATGAAGCGACCGGGATTGAGAGACCCCAGGGTGCCAAATGCCTGCGCAACAACCGCTGGCTCATAACGAAATGTTGGTGTAAGAACACTTGTACCGAGCGTTACACGATGCGTACGTTCACCCACCGCACCTAACCACGCGAAAACCTGGGGTGCGTGCCCATCGGTATGCCGCCAGGGCTGAAAATGATCGCTCACCCAGACACTATCAAAGCCTACTTCTTCCGCTTCAACGGCATAATCAAGCAAGCGTCTTGGCGCAAATTGTTCTGCTGAAGCTTTATACCCCAATTTCAATGCATGTTTTGCACTCATAAAATCTCCTTCTGACATGGATGCTCCCATTCACACGACCCCTCTCCTCTACTCTCTTAATAGTATCACGTCCGGAAGGGAAAAGAGGTACCATGAACCATCACCTTACAGTCAGGCGGTTTTTAGCAAAATCATGCACCGAAAGGGAAAATCATGCATTTCTAAGCATGACGTTCCCTTTAGAATTTCGCATACGCGGCATTTTTACAAGGTCATCTCGTGATCATTCCCATTTAAGAGAATCACCATCATCCAATCCTCTCTCGTTCTTTACAGGTTTTACCGCCCGTACAATCGACCACGCCGTTGGCAATAGCAAAGCAGCAATCACAATTTTGATCAGGTCGCCGGGGATAAAGGGCCACATACCGAGTACAAATGCTTTGTCGAGACCAATATGCAGCAACACAGCAAGCCAGGTGACACCAAGTGCGTAGATAATAACTGTGCCGGGAAGCATGGCAAACACGGAAGTCAAGAAACTGCGATCCAGACCACGTTCCGCCAGCAATCCAACGACAAACGCTGCGATAGGATAAGACCAGAGATAGCCTGCAGTTGGCGATGTGAGCAGATAAGCCCAGCTACCACCACCCGCAAATACAGGTAAGCCACTCGCACCTTCCGCAAGATAAAGCAGCATAACCAGCGCTCCACGACGGCTTCCTAATGCAGCTCCTGACAGCATCACTACAAAGGTTTGTAGGGTAATTGGAACCGGCGTAAACCACAGATGTATGCTTAAACGAGCACTCAAAATCAACAGGACATTGAAGCCAACGACCAGCAGCGCATCTTTCAGCAAATTCAAACTACGCGATGAGCGTGATGAGGAAACAAGATAATCAGCAAGTGTCGAACCGGGGGAAATAGCCATGAAAGCTCACTCCTTTTATTAATAAGGGATACGATAGATACGAACTCCATCCGCGTATCTATTATAACCTATAAAGGCGCTTTCATGGACTAAAACACCCTCTTTTACGTCTCCTACCAATCATACAATCAGTTCAGCACTATCGTACTGCGGATTGTTCACGAGACGCGAAACAGGGCGAGCACTCATCTGTTCAGCAGGATAGGGCGCGAGTAGAGGCAAAAGGATATGTTCGTCATGCAACGCTGAATTAAGCCATTCTTTCCGCGCCTCGTCCCCAAGAATAACAGGCATACGGTTATGAATCGAGGCAACCAGATCGTTAGGCACCGTAGTAATCAGCGTACAAGTTCGTATCTGCTCACCTTCAGGACTGCGCCAGCTATCCCACAGCCCCGCGAAGGCAAATGGTTCTTTATTTTTGAGCGTAATATACATCGGCGTTTTGCCGCCCGCCTCTTTTTTCCATTCGTAGAAACCATCCGCAACGACCAGACAGCGTTTTGAGTTCAGAAGGCGTTTGAAGCTTGGTTTCTCGGCCAGGGTTTCCGCACGTGCGTTGATCATCTTTGAGCCAATGCTCTCATCTTTTGCCCATGAAGGAACCAGGCCCCAACGCAATTCATCAAAAGTTTTATCAGGCATAATAGCCACAACATTCTGCGTCGGCGCAATATTGTAACGTGGTGCAGTCTGTAGAGACGGTGGCACGGGAATATTAAAAGCTTTCGCAACCTCACTTATATTGTATGTGAGAGTAAAACGACCGCACATAGCATGCTCCTTTCAAGCGATACATCTGCTCATCACCTTCTATTTTAGACTATTCTTATTTAACACGTTCCAAACGGTCGTAGAGGCCCAATTTATTGCGCCCGTGTCTCATCGTGATAGTTTCGATGAGACACGGGCGCAATAAATTGGGCCTCTACATTTATTTACTTAGCGCGTCCGCAACTCTTGTAGCGCTGCAAGGCGCTCACGAGCAATAGAACTGCTCGAGTTCACGCGAGCAAGATTCTTATAAACACGGCTGGCCTGCTCATATTCGCCGACAGACTGATAGGTCTGGCCGAGCATATCGTACGCGTCATAGTTCAGGCGATCTATCGTGATGAGTTGCTGCAAGGCTGCAACGGCCTCTTTCACCTGCTGAGTCTCAAAGTAGTGACGAGCAATCGTGAACTGGTATTCAGCTCCAATGGCTTGATAACGATCTGCTTCACGTTCATTCTGACGTTCCAGTTGGCGCGACATTTGCAAACAGAACCCAACAACTTCGCGCAGCAAATCCATTGATTCAGGATTTAACTCGGCTGCTCTCCGTAAACTGGCGAGTGCTTCCTCGTTATTCCCCATCTCAGCGTAGATATTGCCAACCCGTTGAATGGTTGTACTGGCGTTTTCCAACTCGTTCCGCCGCAGGTAGATATCGGCCAGGAGTCGTAACTCAGCAATGCCTTCATCAAGCAAACCACGGTTCACATAGATATCAGCCAGTTCATCATGAGCCCGTGGATCTTGTGGGGCAAGACGCACCATCTCGTTGAGCACACTCAGGGCGCTATCAGTCTGACGATTAGCACGATAGTGACGTACCAGATCCATATACTCATTTAATGCACCACCAACATCACTCTGCCGTGAGGAGATTTCAGCCAGCGTCGAGACGACCTCATCTTGCACGGGTCGCGCCTGCTTGACCTGGCGCAAAATTGCATCTCTCTGATCCAGGCGACCTGTACGCGCATAGGCATCGGCCAGCAACTGCGAGATTTCGACTTCTGGCGCACGATGCTGCTCACCCTCTGCACGCGGACGCGCCGCCCACACCGCAGGGTCTATCGCAATTGGCGATTGACGTACATTTTGTAACGCCTGCTCAAACTGCTGAATCGCTGCTTCCGGCTTGCCCTGGATCAACAACGATTGTCCAGCACTGACCCGCGCCAGCACCTCGACCGCGCTATCTCGCATTGCTAGACTATAAGCATCGATCGCTTTGTCAAATTGGCCCGCTTGATGATAGATCTGACCCAGCGCGAAGTGTACATCAGCATTATTGGGATAGATATCCACGCACTGATTGTACTCACGAATGACCGAGTCGGCGTGCTTCTGACCTTCACCGCGCAACTGCCATTGAATGCGCGTTAACACTTCCAGAGACGTTGAGCGAACAGATCCAATCGTGGTGATCATGGCAATATGCCAGCGCACCAACGCGGTGATATTGCGTGGGTCAACTTGCAGCACACGCTGATATTCTGTTACCGCCTGCTGCGTTCGTCCTAATTTCTGTAACGCCAGCGCGTAGTTCAAACGCGTCGGAACACTGGTCGGACTCTCCTGCAACGCTTGCTCTAGTTCGGTAAGAGCACGATCCATATAGCCCAGGCGCAAGTACGACTCGGCTGCCAGCGTCCTCTCACGCAACAGGTCTTCTTTATTGCCCTGCATAGAAAGCAGGTTGATTAAGCGCATGCGATAGGTCAGATTATTGGGCTCCAATTGCAAGATGCGGCGATAAGAGGCAATCGCATCATCAATACGCCCATTGACAACGTAGGTGTCGACCAGGATGGCGTACTTGGCAATCGCCTGCTCAATCTCACCCTGACGCACGTAGATCTCGCATAAGACCTGATGCACGTCCAGATACTGCGGGGCCATATCAATCACGCGCAAGCATTCTTCAGTAGCGGCGCTTAACAAACCATGATTGATATAACTTTGAATATCCTGCATGGAGCGTACGACCTGTAAGCGAATGTTCTCCGGCAGCGTTGCTGTACTGGTCAAGACAACCTCAGCGACCAGCGCTAAGTTCTCCCCTTTGCCACCCGCAATCTGGCTGAGCAGATCTTCAGCAGCAGGCCTGGTTTCCGCAGCCCGGTTCGACGCTTGCGGCACCGTTGGGTAAACCGTATCTAATGGCGATACCGGTTGTGCTGCGGGAGCCTGTTGCGGAACAGGTTGCACTGGTGCCACTGGTGCAGGTGGCATCGGCGGCGCTGCTGCCTGAGCCAGCGCCGCAGGCATCTGTTCAGGCGGCAACGCACGTGTTGCATTAGCAGCCTGTGCATCGTCGATAAGCCAGGATGCAGTCGGAGGTGCCGCTTCTAAAGGAACTGATGGTCGACGCGGCTCAGGTGCAGGCGGCTCAGGCGCAGGTGGCTGTACAACCGATGCTTGTTGCGCCTGCGGGGGCGGTGCTGGCTTATTAGCAATCTGCGTTTTATCTGCATCACTTAGAATGCCTGTTAACCAGTCCGGCAAATCACCTACAGAAGAGTTACTGGCTGGAGACTGCTGAACTGGTAATGGAGAGGATGATCCATTCGCAATATTATTTACATTGAATGCCATCGTTGCAGCCTCAGGTATCGCTGTTGGCTGATTCGGCTGGCTACCCATGGATGGCTGTATACTTGTCATCTGATCTGCTGGAGGTGTGATAGGACGAGCTGGTGCTGGAGCATTCTGCGCTTGTTGGAGCATAAACTCAACCTGAGCAACTTTATCAGCCCAACCACGACTGCGTAGAAAACCCAGAAGCGCGTTATACACGGTAAACGCTTGCTCTTGTTCACCTAACAGGCGATGAGCTTCAGCCGCTTCCTGACAAAGTTGTACCAGTTGATCGGACTCTTCAACCGTCAAGGCATCTAGATTCACACGATCAACGGCTTCATCAAAATGAATGGTCGCTGTGCGCAAATCACCTCGCGCACGATAACATTGCCCTAACGCATAATAACACGAAAGTGCATAGTCAGGATCGTTCAAAAGCAACTGAAACTGGCGGATTGCGTCCTCCCAACGTTGCTGCTCTTGATATAGCCAGCCTAAAAAGTAGCGTGCATCTGGTCGATCAAAGCCACTTTCCAGAATTTGTTCACAGAGGTCGATAGCATCATTAAAACGACCCTGGGTCTGAAACGTCTGCGCTTGCTTCAATACCCCTGTGACCTGGCTGGCGGAAAGCCGTTTACGAGGGGTAGAGTTCATACCATTCCCAGGCCCCGCCCCAGCAGGGGGAGATCCTGGATTACTTACTCCACCGTAGTTGCCCGCGCTACCCATATTACCCATGATGCCAGTATTACCTCCGCTTGTATTCCCCGATGTCATTGTCTCGGTTACAGAATTGCCAGTGAGAGGCTGCGAATTTGAGGATCCGTAGCCTACACCAGGCGAGAATATCGCAGGATTAGCTGCATTTCCCCCTGATTCAGTCGAAAATATTGCTCCCGATCCCGATGGCAACGGGCCGGAAGTTCTTTCCGAAGGCCCGAGGATCTGCGCGAGCAGTTGTTGCGCCTGTACATTATGTGCATCTGCGCGTAATGCTTCTTCACATTGCACCCGCGCTTGCCCAGAATGATTGCTAAGTAAATAGCCTTGAGCCGCCGCGAGACGCTCGTGGATCATCGCTGCGATATCTTTTTTCTCGAAGTAGTAACCAGCCAGACGCTCATGAGGTTCAGGATTGCCGGGAGACAACTGAACGGCCTTCTGCCAGGCAGCTTCAGCGCGTGCCCCCTGACCAGCTTGAGAGTAGAGATCCGCTAGATGTAAATAGGCTCCATATGCATCATCACGCCGATTCAAAATCCCATATAATTCGGCTGTTTTGCTGAGAGCGATTACATTGCCGGGATCATGATGCAAGATATATTCGTATTCATTAAGCGCCAATTGCCACTGCTTCGTCTGCATATAGCAGAAACCCATACCACCACGTGCAGTCACATCCTCTGGGAACTCTGAGAGTGCTTTCTGGTACTCTAGCATCGCCTCCCTCCATTGGCTATCCCAACGATGGCGGTCGGCTGCATTAATCGCTGCACTAAATACTTGTCTGTTCCCAGGCATGAAAGGTTCACTTTCTTGAACGAGCACATCCCGTAAAGATATCACAGCCCTTATCAGGATATTAGCAGGCTTGGTTCAATTAAAATTAGGGTACTACAAATCCGTGATCTCAACACTTCTTTTAGTACTAAAGTACTCATCCTTTTCCCATTTGAAAAAATGGATACCTATCCGTAAACAAAATGTGTGTTTTGACCATAAAAGCTACCCACGGTAATTGATAAACTGTAAAGGAATAGCATAATCCTTTTGCTTCAATAAAACGATAATCGCCTGCAATTCATCCCGGCTCTTCGCAATCACACGGATCGCATCTCCCTGAATTTGAGGCCGTACCTTTGGATAGTTATCACGAATATATTTGTTGATCTCCTTCGCCAGATCTTGTGCGATACCCTGCTGCAAGTCAATCACCTGGCGCACACGGCTACCAGCTGCAGGCTCTTCCTTACCCGGCTTAAAGATCTTTAACGACAAATTTCGGCGTACCGCCTTCGTCTCAAGAATATCACGAACACTTCTTAAGGTGAGCGTACTATCAGTCAGGATAGTTATATTGTCCTTACTGTGAGTAATCTCTGTTTTCGTATCCTTCAAATCATAACGCGTCTGTACTTCTCGCCGCGTCTGATCGATTGCATTGACCAGTTCTTGCTCATCGAACTGCGATACTATATCAAATGAACAGTCACCTGCCATCGAAATCTCCTCTTTGTTCTATCCCTTAGCCTGAAAAGGCTAGTGTCAGTATTTTGCTATTATGTACATGTCTGGTGACTACAAAAAATTCGCCTTTGGAGCCATTGTAGCTCATTTCACAACATATTTCCACTTATCCGGATGAAAGTCATATCTAGAACTCCTACCTATACCAATATACTGAGGATCTATCACAATTTTATTAGCATAGGAAAAAAGGCATAGTTTGTATTTGCAAAGAGTGCCCTTTTAGCATGTGATATCATGAGCATGAATAACCTGTTGAAGAGGAAAAACTTATGCCAGCAACCATCTATAATGGCAAGCCACTTGTGGCACAATTGTCAGAAGAGTTACACCATAAAGCCACTACATTTCACACTCAGCATGCTCGTCCCGCATGTCTGGCACAGGTAGTCGTGGGCCATGATGATGCCGCCGCCGTGTATAGTCGTCAACTGGCGCACGCCTGCAAGATGATCGGACTGGATTGCCGAACGCTGGCTTACCCATTTAGTATGAATGAAGATAAGCTACGAACTGAGGTTGCGGCATTAAACGATAGCTCTGAGAACGATGGCGTCATCCTCCTGCTTCCTCTACCATCCCACATTCGCCAACGCATCGTGACCGATGTACTTCGCCCCGAAAAAGATGTCGATGGCCTGGGTGCTCGTAACGCTGGTAATCTATTGCTCGGCTTTCCCAGTTTTATTCCCTCTACCGCTGATGCCGTTCTGCGCATCATCGACGATGCCAATATTCCTATCGCTGGACGCAACGTTGTGATTGTAGGACGCAGTAACATCGGCGGCAAACCCATCGCGCTGGTACTGATGCAACGCGACGCTACCGTGACGATCTGCCATTCTCATACTGCCGATCTCGCCAACATCACCAGCAGCGCCGATATCCTCGTGGTCAGCGTCGGTCGTCCCGCCATGATCAACGCCGCTATGGTAAAGCCTGGTGCCATTGTCCTGGATGCCGGCATCAATATGGTTGATGGGAAAGTTGTAGGAGACATCGATGTGGAAAGCGTCGCAAAGGTCGCCTCATTCATTACACCCGTACCCGGCGGCCTGGGTCCCCTGACCCATCTGACGCTTATTCGCCACACCCTGCTTGGTCCACAATAACTGGCGCTACCCAACCTTTATTCGTGTACCAGCCTTGCGCTTGAGTGGCACCAGCAGGTATCCCATATGGACCAGCGATTTTACTTCAATCCCAAACGGGCGCAACTTCATACGACAACGACCGAGGAGATTTCTCACCGGGCGCATCACAACATCTACCGTCCCCTCTTCAAGTCCCCATAACACCTTCTCACGGCATGTTTCAATGCTCTTGCCCGTCATCGCCGACAATACAATCTCATAGGGACAATATTCAGGATAGTTCTTGAGCAAAGCATCAATCACATACGTCTCACTGGGGCTAAGCAATTGCTGTTCGAGAATCTCCTCACCCGCAACCAGTGAGAGAATCCCCTGGTCATAATTCAAAATCAGATGATGCGTCTCCGCCAACAAAGGGTGCAACTGAAAATACTTGAATTGCTGACTCATAATTTGTATCCTTTTAAAATAGAACTTATGTTCTATACTAACAGACAGAGAACTCCCCGTCAACCCATCAAGCAGGCACTATCAATCAGATCCCACAATTGCCTCTCCTGGTACGCTATGCTATACTGCCTCAAAAAGAAGGGAGATCTCAAGTTGACCCAGGACACATCAAACTTGCAAAACCCATTCATCGTTGGAGAACGTATCTACTTACGTCCACTGGAACCCGCTCAGGATAATCACCTGTACTCCACATGGCTCAATGATGAAGAGATTCGCCGCTACTTCTCCGTCTATCCCACCAGCGACACGCGTGGCAAGGAACGATTGGAGAACCTTTATAAAGATTTTCGCCACATTATCTTTGGTGTCGTACTTAAAGAAGATAATCGCCTGATCGGACTTGTTGGCCTTAAAGATATCAATATTCTTAACCAGAGTGCTGAGTTCTATGTGATCATCGACAGCTCGGCCCACGGGCGTGGCTATGGAACTGAAGCAACCAAATTAATGGTGCGCTATGGTTTTATGGAACTTAACCTGAACCGCATCCAGACACAGGATATGGAAGGCAATATCGGCGGCTGGCGTGCCGACGAGAAGGCCGGTTTCAAATACGAAGGCACGTTACGTGAAGTTATTCCTCGCTTCGGCAAATTCCATAACGTGAAGGTCTATAGCCTGCTGAGAAGCGAATTTCTGGAGAACCAATAAGGATTAGGTAGGGAGCGGACAATACCGTTTTAATACCAGGAAAAACGCTGAGAGTAGGGGTAAGGGGCGGAGCGGATGGGTGGCGAAGGCCTTGCGCTTACCGCTCGGGAAAAGAGAGTTTATTTCCGAGTAGGGTAGGCACAAGGCCCCCGCCACCACCACCCACCCCTTACCCCTACTTTGCAGCGTCGATTCTTCTTAAAGAATAGGACGGACACAAGGCAATCATCCTGCTACACTGTTTCTCTATCAATCACCATAATTAAAGTTACATATACAAGTTTATAATGTGGAGAGTAAATAACAACTTATGAGTATCACTATTCAAGAAATTACCGATGCGCAACAGTGGAACGCGTTTTTGACCAGTCAACCACGCGGCCACCTGCTGCAATCATATGAATGGGGCGAGCTGAACCAGTACCTGGGCGGACGCATCTATCGCCTGGGTGCCCTGGATGATGGTCGGTTGATCGGCGCAATGTTAATCTCAGTTGCACCCGTTCCCTTGCCGGCTTCATTGCCCGGTGTACACTTTAGCTGGCTATACAGCGTACGCGGTCCCGCCGTCGAGCAACCCGATTCGCCCGCTCTGGCAGCTCTAATCGAACATGCACATAAAGTTGCTAAGAAAGAGCACGCGGTCGTTTTGCGCGTCGAGCCGAATATTGCTGACGATGATCCCAATATGGATGTATGGCTGGCTGCTTACCATAAATTGGGCTTCCACTCCAATCCCACCTCGGTACATGGACGCAGAAGCTGGGTGCTGGACATCACTCCATCCGCCGAAAAGCTGCTCGCCGATTGCAAAATGACATGGCGACAAAATATTCGCGCCTCCGAACGCAAAGGCGTCATCGTTCGTGAAGCCAATGATGAAGAGGACTTCGACAAGTATTATGCACTGCTGACCGTCACCAGCGAGCGCGACGCCTTCTTTATTCATAGCAAAGAATATCACAAAGAAATTCTGCGCCACTTCGCTAGCAAGGGCGATGCCGTACTGTACCTGGCTGAATACGAAGGCGAAGCCCTGGCGGCCAAGATGCTGATCCGCTTCGGCGATTGGTGCTGGGATATGTTCGGTGCCTCCTCCAATGAGAAACGTAACCTCAAGGCAACATACCTGCTGCAATATCGCTGCTTCCTGTGGGCCAAAGAGCACGGCTGCTCCTATTTCGATTTCCGCACCATCCCCGAAATTCTGGAACCCGGTGAGGAAATGTGGGGCGTCTACGAATATAAAAAAGGCTTCGGCGGCTTCTCACGCCTGAATATGCCCACACAAGATTATGTCTATCGTTCTTTCATTTATAATAGTTGGCGTAAGATGGTAGAGATGCGTCGTGCTCAACGCCATAAAGAACGTCAGAAGGTAGAACTGGAACGAGCGGCACGCGGCAGCAAAACTGAAAAAGAATAATATATTTATAAAAGGAATGCTAACTATGGAAGCTCAAATTATCACTGATCGTCAGCGCTGGGATGACTTTGTCGCGGCATCGGTGTGTTGCAATATTACACAATCATACGGTTGGGGCGAACTTGCGCAGCATGTGGGCGCAATTGAGCCGCTACGCATCGGTGTCGTGGATGACGCTAGCAACCTCCAGGCGGTCATGCTCATTCTTGTAACACGTGCCCCGATTATTAACAAGATCTACTTTTATGCACCCCGTGGACCCTGTTATTGATGATCCCAATTCGCCAGCAATGACCGTGCTCCTTAATTTTGTGAAGGCAGAGGCGCGGAAGCGTGGCGCGTTTATGCTTGAAGTTGAACCGAGCGTATTGGATGATGATGTAAGCTGGCAACAGTCGCTCAAACGGCACGGTTTTCGCACCAATCCATACGCCAAACATGTGCGTCACGAATGGGTACTCGACATTCGCCCCGACGAGAAAACGCTTCTATCAGGCATGAAAGAAAAGTGGCGTTACAATATACGCCTCGCCGGTCGCAAAGGTGTGACAGTACGACGTGGTCAGGGACAGGCCGATCTTGACACTTTCTATCGCATCTACGAAACCACCAGCGAACGAGATCAGTTTCACATCAACAGCAAAGCTCACTACGAAGATATTATGCGTCTGTACAGTGAGGGCGATCACGCCGCACTCTTCCTGGCAGAATATGAGGGACAGGCCATCGCGGGCACGATTGTCCTCTGCTTCGGACACTGGAGCTGGTACATGTTTGGTGCTTCCTCTAACGAACAGCGTGAGCGCATGCCCAATCACCTTTTACAATGGACCGGCATGCAATGGGCAAAAGAGCACGGCTGCTGGTACTATAACTTTCGTGGCATTCCTGACGTTCTGGAAGAGGGGCAGGAGTTGTGGGGCGTCTACGTTTTCAAACGTGGCTTTGGCGGTTACGCAATGCGCTCTCTGGAGACACACGATCTTGTTTATAATCCCTTGCTCTACGAAGCCTACCGCAAACTCCTTGATGTCAAACGTTGGCGGGATGAGCAAAAACGCAAGAAAAGCGTGGAAGTACATGCATAATTTTCTCACTTTCAAATTTTCCTGTTGAAAAGACTTGCAATTTTTATTCAGGTATGTTATATTGCTTGCATGAGCAAGCAAGAAAATACATCTGAACATTCAGAGGAACAACAAAAGACGAGGGAACGCATCATTGCCGCAGCCGCGAAGGTACTGGCTGAGAAAGGTTATGATGCGACAACGCTGAGGGAGATCTCACGCGAAGCCCAGGCTGGACCTGGACTGGTGCATTATTACTTTGGCGGCAAAGATGCCTTGCTCGTGGAAGTACTGCAATCTACTGGTCAGCAGTTCCATCAACGCATGGAGCACATTATCCAGCACGTCCCTGGAGATCAGTCTCTCGAAGCGTTCTTAACGCCACTCTATGAACGTGTTGGGCAGGAAGCTGAGGTGTATCGCCTGCGCTACAAATCGTTCTCGCTTGGCTTACACAATCCAGTCATAGCGCCTGCGGTGCGCGAACGGCTCGCTCAACGACGAGAGGAAATTGGCTCAGTCCTGGCAAAGGTTCTGGAGAACACAGAGAGAACAGAGGGGAGAAAGAGCCCATCGGTCGATCCAACGATTCTGGCAGCTCTGCTGCTCTCGCTTTTCGATGGCCTGGCATTGCAAAAGATTCTCGACCCGACGTTCGATCTTGATGCTTCATATCAATTACTCGAGCGCATGTTGCGTCTTTTGCTCTCTGGACATGAATGATAACCCTATAATGACATCCGTGGCCGCTGTGCCAGATTCTGAAACGTTTTTTGTAGTATTGCTTGCTCGAACAAGCGAGATAGAAAGGATTTTTTATGAACGTTGTGATATTGAAGGCGGGAGAAGGACGCACGCTTCCTCTCGGCCCTATTAATATGGTTGTACAGGAAGATGGGACGCAGACACGGGGAACACTGGGCATCGCTGAATTTGAAGTGCCTCCCCATGCTCCAACACCTCCGCCTCATATCCATCATGCGCATGAAGAAGGCTTTTACATCCTCGAAGGTGAACTGGAGTTCCTGGCTGGAACGGAGACCGTGCGAGCCAGTCAAGGCACGTTCGTGATGGTGCCAATTGGAGCCATTCATACCTTTAGCAATCCGACGGACAAACCAGCTCGTTTTCTCAACACGTTTACACCTCCGCTGTATATTGGCTACTTTGAAGAAATGAGCAAACTCATGGCTGAAGGTACCCCTACACCGCAACAACTGGGCGCATTGATGGCACGCTACGATACAGAGGTAGTCTCTTAATTTTTTTCTTTGATATTGCTTGCTTGAGCAATACATTAGAGAGTCATTGTATTGATGGCTCATTACAACACAAAATTTGTTTTTATTCTAAATTGCTTGTTTGAGCAACTTAGATAGTAGTGAAAAAAGATCCAATCGAAAAGGATCCAACAGAAAAGGATAAAATCACATGAGCACTTCACCTACTTCTATCAAAACTCGAACAGAATCTTTCGCTGATGGCTTGACCGTACGCTTTGAGGAGCGAGGAGACAACGGTCGTCCTATCCTCATCTTACATGGTGGTGGGGGCACGCAGACTGTATTAAGCATTGCTGCAGGGCTGGACAAGGCGCACGTCCTGATACCAACCCACCCCGGCTTTGAGGGCCAACCACGTCCTGAGTGGTTCAATAGCATTGATGATCTCGCCTTTGCCTATCTTGAACTGCTGGAACGGCTCAATCTGCGTGATGTCCTGGTTATTGGGTCCTCGGTCGGCGGCTGGATCGCGTCTGCGATGGCCCTGCGCGATACCGCGCAACGGATAGGTGGTCTCGTTCTGGTCAATGGCGTGGGTATTGTGGTGGATGGGCATCCCGTTCCTGATGTCTCTACGCTGGCTCCCCAGGACCTCGCGGCCCTCAGCTTCCACAATCCAGCCGCCTTCCGTATCGATCCATCAACCATAACTCCTGAACAGATTGCAGGCAGGAAAGCCAACACGGAGACGCTCTATGTGTATGATAGCGAGCGGCTGGGCGGTGATCCAAAGCTCCAGCGTCGTCTCAAGTATGTGAAAATACCAGTTCTCGTTGCCTGGGGCGAGAGCGACGGTGTGGCGGACCTTGAATACGGTCGTGTCTATGCCGAATCGTTCCCCAATGCTCGCTTCGAACCAATCCCCGAAGCTGGTCACCTGCCACAGATCGAGCAACCTGAACGCCTGAACGACCTCATGCGGAAGTTCTCGATGCGCACCAGGGCAACGTCGCCGACCACCAGATCGTTCGAGTAACGGTAACCTGCAATGAATGAAAGGAACGAGAGCCTTGACACAATCACCAGTCGCACGCCATATTCGCGTTGGCGTGCAGATGCGATCGCAGCACACAACATACCCGACATATAGAGAAGCTATTCAGCGCTTCGAGTCGATGGGCGTTGATACGCTCTGGAACTGGGATCACTTTTTTCCGCTGTTTGGCGACCCACAGGGCAATCATTTCGAAGGCTGGACATTGCTTACCGCAATGGCTACCTGCACGCAGCGTGTAGAAGTGGGCTGTCTCGTCACCTGCAACACCTATCGCAATCCCGCACTGCTCTCCGATATGGCAAAGACGGTCGATCATATCAGCAATGGACGCCTCATTCTGGGCCTCGGCGCGGGCTGGTTTGAGCGTGACTATCGCGAATATGGCTATGAGTTTGGCACAGCAGGCAGTCGCCTGGACGCGCTGGAACGTTCGCTTGAGATCATCAAGCATCGTTGGGAAGTCGATGTGCCAAAACCTCTGCGTCAGATCCCTATCTTGATCGGTGGTGGTGGCGAGAGAAAGACGCTGCGCATTGCTGCAAAATACGCAACCATGACCCACCTGTTCGCCGATGTGCCAACATTCGCCCATAAAATGGACGTACTGAACAACTGGTGCGCTGAATTTCAACGCGACCCCGGCGAAATCGAACATGCCTGTGCCGTGAGACTCAACCAGAGTGCTGCCGAACGTGACGATTATGTCGCCGCTGGCGCGTCGCATTTTATTCTGGGCATGAGCGAACCCTGGGATTACGGTGCCGTTGAAGATCTCGTGCGCTGGCGCGACTCTCGTAACAGCAAGGGACCAATAGCTTAAAATAAATCTTAACACAAATTGAGATGGTACCATCCGTGATACCATCTCAATTTTCATACTCTTCTATATATATTTGAACGAGCTTATAAATCGAACCCGTCCAAACACGCGATCAACTTTGACCTCGCTATTATTTTGTACCGATAGCAAACACATGCAACTGCCCATGATTGGCATGAGCTGGCATCGTAACGCTTTGAATGGTCTTTCCCGCCTGCAAAGCAACCGAGGTATAGAACACATTTGGCATCTGGCCCAACTGCACACCGTTCGGTGAGTTGCGATAAGGTGTCGTTGCGACTACCTGGTTTCCATTCAATGGCATTGCGCGACCACCGTTTAACGTCCAATCACTAAATGCCAGCGTGAACGCCTGCGTTGAACCATCTGTATAAGTGATCTTTCCGTTACCCATCGATGGGCCGAAGCTCGAAGACCCCAGGAATGCCAGCGTCTTCGCGCCCTTGACAGCTGTAACAGGAATGGTCTGCCCCTGCGCCATCACATTATCAGGCGTACCTGCTACTGAAGCCGGCCACGTAAAAGTGACGTGATTGACAGTAATCTTACCACCAGGGAAGAAGCCTGCATTCTGCAAAGCTTGAGCAGAATAACTAAATCCCACTCCGTCAAAATTAGCTACAGCCATGTTAGTGTCGCTACTGATTGCTGCATTATCAAAAGGCAACATGGTTGGAGCTGGCGTACCCGTTCCTGTGCCTGTTCCTGTTCCCGTTCCTGTCCCTGTGCCTGTTCCCGTTCCCGTTCCTGTCCCTGTGCCTGTTCCTGTCCCCGTTCCTGTTGTATTGGGGCAAGTGACAGTAACAGTGCCATTAGCAAAAGCAAGAGTACAAGTTTGTCCGTTGATGGTAGTAGTTCCCATACAACCAGTAACTACTGTTCCATTTACATTACAATTCGGAGCGGTGGTCCCAGTGCCTGTGCCTGTTCCTGTCCCTGTACCCGTTCCTGTTCCTGTCCCGTCCTGTTCCTGTATTAGCAATAGTAAGAGTAGCGGCGGTAACCACACCATTGCCATCAGTAGTTAGAGTTACAGGATTCTGGATGTTGAGCAGACCAATACAGTTCAAACCGTTGGCCCCTAAAGTCGCATTAAGACGATTCGCCAGGAATGTGAACAGCGAGTTCGCTGTCGCACCTCCATCAGGAGAGGGCTGTTTCTGGAAGGCTTGCATATCAAGTTGCAAACGAGGTAGAGACATATTGATCAGGTTCGTACAGTAAGCCGTTGTATTAGCGTCATTCAATGTAGCAGCCGGTTGCTGATTCACACCGATACGATATGCATTCACTTTCGCCAGGCTGGCATTGTTATTGACAAGTACCATCTCATCGCCAGCAGGAACCAATGCCACTGGTGCGCCCTGGTTCGCTGCTGCCTGCAACTCGTCTGTTGCCAGTGTAGCAGTCATGGCACCATTATTCGCCAGATCGGGTATCTGCCAGGACTGACAACCAAGGATAGGATCTTCTATGCGCGAGAGTAGCGCATTATCGCTCGGATTCCCTAGCGTTGTTGCATTTGCCAAAGTTCCTTGATTGGCTGTGGAGAGCTGAGCGGTCTGACCATTTGCATTTGCCAGATACTGCGTCTGCACATTATCGCTCTGGTCCATATCGACAAGAGAAAAGCTGCGCGTGGTGGGACACGCCTGCCCATCATTGGCCATTCCAAGCGTTGGAACTGTGAGTTTATTCGCCTGGATCGCTGCATTTACGTTCTGGAAAAACTGTGGAGCATTACAATAGGCAAATTGCCCGAAGTCAGAGCCGCCAAGACCGTTGACACAATGACCCCCATTCACATCTCCTTTGAGATGTAGAAAAGTCCCATTGAAACCAAACCAGAGTCCAACAATAGCTCCCTGCGGAATCTGAGGCACGACTGGCGCAATAGCAGGTTGGGTGCCTTTGTCAACTACCAGCGGCTCATAAGCAGAAAGGGTGTTAGTAGCAGGATCAAAGATAACAGCCTGCACAAATGCCGATTGGCCTGCATTTGCCTCATTGCAGGGTCCCTGACCAGCATCGGTAGCAGATAGTTGATAGGGTGTTGCTAATCCCTGAGCCGTTAAAGGATTTTTAGGTATGCGCAAAGAACAATTAGGATTGACTGCTGCCGCTGCGTGTGACCTTACATACGGCAACACAAATACCGCCCCCGCAATAAGGGCAAGCACAACCGGAACGCTTAACCCTACCAATAGTAGCGGTGAGCGACGACGCCTCTGTCTCGGAGAATACATAGAAGTTTCTAGAGGCTTTGAAGGAACCCGTGGTTTTGTGAGCATCTTGTTTCCAAACACCTTTCAATTTTTGAACGCAGATCCTTCCGCACTACCTGATGTCGTGCATGATAGACATCTACTCATCAGATAGGATAAAAAGACACAACATACCAACCGGCTTCATGCCAAAGGTCGATACTGTAGCGCATTTTCTTAAATATATAGAAGAAAGAGAGTCACAATAGAATATTGTGATTTGAAGTGATCATTATTGAAATGTTATTTGGAATAAGTCTGTCTAGAAATGATATTATCATGGAAATCTTGAATAGTGGGGATACCATTTACCAATTAGCATAGATGTACTATCCAGGCTAAGCAATCTCAACCTGGATAGGGGGAAATCGAGCGGGGTTGAAGTCAATCCTGAGTAGTACTACGTTGTTGGGCTTCCTCAATCAAACTGACCAGATATTGCAGTTTTTCAATGGTATGCCGCGCATTACGTTTATTACGCTCATACCCATCAGGAGCAAGCTGCTGAAACCAGACGCGAATATCCTCCTCAGAGGTGTCATACCACTTGGCATCAGCCTGTAAACGCAGATAGACACGCATCTGCGGATCTTGCTTCTTGCGCACTCCTGGCTGAGGTGGTGCACCAGCACTATCCTTCTCGTCATCGGCTATCGCTTCCGCCAATTCGGTAGAGGGATGCAGTTCGCTATAAAGCGCATCAATATCGCCACTCCGAAAGAAGGCATCACGACCAACGCCGCGATGTGACTTGATACGACCCTCTTTGATCCACTGATCAAGAGTCACACGGTCAATCCCTAACCGACGCGCAGCCTCCCCAGCATCAACAAAGGCAAACCCTTTGCCACCGGATTTACTTACCATAATTTTCCTCTTTTAGCGTTGCTGTAGGGTGATCCCAAGTCCATCTGGATCGCGCAACACCGCCAATATTGCTCCAGAAGACTGTTTCTGTGGTGGTAATGCGAACACAACATCTTGCGCCTTCAATGTCTCGTAGGCGGCCTGGAGATCGTCAACCATAAACCCGAGTTGAGCAACACCTGCGGGCGTACGTCCAGGCTGATCCGCAACTCTACTGGCAGGCGTGGCATGGAGTGCAACCGTTGTGGTACCCATACTGAACTCGGTCCAGCCAGGTGAGGTGAACTTTAGCGGCAAGCCCAGGGTATCCTGGTAAAATGCCAGAGAACGATCCATATTACTTACATAGACAATAACATAATCAAGTTTCTGAAACTGTATCGACATTGGTAGTGTCCTTCTCTTTCATACGATAAAACATCAAAAGCGTGCTTCCATAGCGCCGTTCATCGCTGAGGACGAGGCGTTTGCATGGTATTGCCGCAACACCTTCACGCTCTTTAGGATGAATTTGCACAATCACCAGTCCATCATCCGCCACCAGGGGCGAGCTATCCAGTAACTCTAATGCACGTGCGGCCATGTTCTGATACTGCGGTGGCGCAACATAGATGATATCATACGCTGACTTCTGGCTGGATTGCGACGACACACTGCTGTTCTGCTGTAAGAACTTGAAGGCATCGCCATGCAGGGTCTCCGCACGATCCGCCAGGCCCGTAATCTGCAGATTCTCCCGCAGCAGTTTCAGCACTTTATAATTCATCTCAATAAATGTCGCATGGGATGCGCCACGGCTCAGCGCCTCGATGCCCACGCTGCCCACTCCGCCGAAGAGATCCAGGAAACGTGTATCCTCCACCTCGGGCGAGAGAATATCGAACAGGGCCGTCTTCACCCGATCAATAATTGGTCGTGTGCCAAGCGTATCCGGCGCTTTCAGTTTGCGTCCCTTAGCTTCACCCGCCACTACGCGCATCTTTTATTCCTCCTCAAGAATCGCCAGGACGGCCTCTACTTCGCTCATAAAATCATCTTCCTTTGCCCACGAGATCAATGCCTCAACCTGATCAACCTTTAACTTTTTCACAGAATTCACGCTCCACACTCCCGCCACCAGGTCTTGTAACTGCTCCACGCTGATCTGCGAATCCACCACATTCATTAATGCCTGCTGACGAGCTTGATTAGACTGCGTTGGTCCACGGGACTCGCGTAAACTATCCAGCTTATTTCTTGCCTGTACACGCTCTTGCGCTGTCAACTCACGTGGGAAATCGAAATCTTCAAGATCATCCTCGCGATCTTCATCTGGCTCAACCTCTTCATTGAAAGCATACAGAGGCTCTTCCTCGCCTACTGATCTGCTAGAAGTCCTGCTCGGTTCAAATTGCTTTGAAGGTGTAGCCGCGAGGGGTCCTGAGTTCTGGCGAACAGGTGAAGGGGCAGTCGATACAGTTTCATGCCCTCGTTGTTCTGCTTGCGTTGCCGACTCATTATTGACAATTTTCTGTAGCTGCTCCACGGCTTCACGCAAATTAACGCCGGATAGAGTTTTAATCTTCAGCAGGTCCATAGCCTGTTTCGGATTTAGCCCCATATTCTCCCTGATATACCCTATAAATTGTTGTAGCGAAAGATTGCTACTATCACCCATAGCAGGAATAGAGGGCATACTCGCACCTATGTTAAGTCGCGTCGGCGGGACAGTCACGGTTGCTTGATTCACGGGTTCGGGTATATCTTCATGTGTTCGCGCTGCTGTGGATTGTAACGGCTGCGGTCCCGTCTGCGGAGCTGGTACCGAAGCTGGTCGTGTTTGTGGCGCTGGTCTGGGAGCTGGTGCCGGCGTCGGTAATTTTCCTTGTCCAGGCTGTACACGTTGAAGCAATTGCGCAACACGATTTTCCACGTGGCTGGCAACCTGATTCATACCTGCATCAGCTTCGTGCAGCAATTGTTCGCGCACCTCCTCGCTGGCACCTATCGGCATAGGAACATTCATTTCGACTGTATACGAGCGTCCATTCACATTAACCTGCGTTCCATAGTGCAACCAGATATATTCGCCAGATCCACCAGAAGCCCCTGATTTATTTCCTCTACCGTCCATAGATACCTCCTGCATACGGCTTTACCATGTCTCTACAAGTTACTTAAGTAGCGTGCTATAACATATGGCATGTACATTATATCAAAAACCTATCTATGAAACATCATTGTACAGGCCAGATTTAGCGCAGTATAATTTATCTCGCCTACCGATCAGAAACCAGATTTATTATCCAGGCGCTGGCTGTGTAAAAACTCGACCAAAAAACTGTATCACCCTTGCCAAATACAACGTTCTAGTGTATGGTACTCTTGTAAGAATAGTAGTATAGACACGTGCTACTATAGAAAATGGCAACCAGTCAAGTAACATAGTACAAACAAACTCAAAGCATTGGAATACGCCCGAGAAAGTTGAGATGAGAGACACACTATGATAAGCCCTTCACCCACTCAACAACCACCATCGCCATCTAACCCAGAACGGGTGCAACCAGGATCAACACCAATCCGCCCACGGACTGGCGATACTCCCGCCGCTCGCTTCTTTAAAGCCCTTTTTCGTCCCATCTTCAAAGTCTTCTATTTTGTCATCAGTGGCATACGTACCCATAAGATTCTTACTTTACTGGCGATTTTGCTTCTCGTAGGCAGCATCTCAGCCACAATGAAAATAACGACGGGGGAATACCCCTTTGGTATCGGCAATGACCCATTCAACTTTCACACCAATGGTAGCACTCCACCTGCCGATCACATCAAAAACTGGCTCTATGCTATGCGCGATGGCAACGCAACTGAAATGTCATTGATCCAACAAGAGATGATTATGTCACAGCCTCCCAGCGTCAGTACGCTTATCTCACAATATAGCCAGACGCAAGGACATGTGAGCTGGAAAGCAATCACAACAATTGGCTCTTATAACGAGTCAGATACCACGACAGATAGTTTCGTCGAAGTAGACATTTCAAGTCAAGGTCCTGGTGGCAATGTCACAGGCATCATGATCTGGCACTTCACGACACTTTCGGGACGTATCCTTACTGTTGACCTCATAGGCGGCGCTCCTCGTGCCCCACTCCAATAACAGAATAATCGTTACACGAACAAAAGGATGCTAAACAATGGCAAAAGATGACACGAAGAAGAAACCCAATAACCTGGATCGCTCGATTGATCTAGGCATGGACCAGTTTGGGCGCTTTGTACGCTTGCGCTGGCTCTGGCTCGTCCTCCTCGGTATCGTCATGTGGTATTTTATTGTCGCTATAGTGCCACAATTGAGTCCTCCTACCCCGGGTCTCATTTTCACGTATGGCTTCCAGATCATCTTCGCCGTCATGTTTATCGTCATACAGTTCGGGGCCCTCTTCTGGTTCTTAGGTCGCCCCCGCCTCTATTGGGTGCTACCAGGTGAAACAGGAGTCACATTTGACGACTATAAAGGCAACCCGGAAGTTCTTGAAGCTGCCCGCCGTATCGTCACCCTCTTGCGAGGCGTGAAAGAGTTCAAAGAGATCGGTGGTGCACCTATTCGCGGCCTCCTGCTGACCGGTGATCCTGGTACTGGCAAAAGTTACCTGGCTCAATGTATGAGTACAGAGGCCGGGGTTCCCTTCGCTTATGCCAGCGCCGCCAGTTTCAAAGCCATGTTTATGGGCATGGATGTACTCATGATTAGAAGGCTCTACACGAAGGCACGCAAACTGGCAAGAGAATATGGCGCTTGCGTCATATTTATGGACGAGATTGATGCTATCGGCGCATCTCGTGGTACTGGTGGCGGCATGGGCATGGGCATGATGGGAGGAATGATGGGAATGGGCGGGACTGGCTCCCTCAATCAATTGCTGATGGAGATGGATCCACCAAATATTGAAACGGGCTGGTTTAAGAAAATCTTGCGCACACTCGGCCTTGCCCATGGTCGGACACAGTCGCAGCCTGTATTGACGGTCGGCGCTACCAATATCCCAGATACGCTTGATCGCGCATTGCTACGTCCAGGTCGCTTTGATCGTAAAGTTCACGTTGCAGCACCAACCGACAAATATCGCCCTGAAGTCATTGAATACTACCTCAACAAAGTACAACACGAGGAGAATATCTCCATCGCCGCACTCTCAGCACGTCTGGTCGAATACACCCCTGTCGCTATCAAACACGTAATCAACGAAGCAACCATTATCGCGCACTTTGACGGTCGCGACAAGGTAAGCTATCGCGACCTCGTAGAAGCACAGGACGTACACGAATTTGGCCTCCGCCAGTTGAGCGAGCTGACCCCTATCGAACGCCGCCGCCTCGCTTATCACGAAGCCGGTCATACCGTCGCCTGTTACTACCTGATGGATCGCTACTTCCCTGCCTTTGTCACGCTCCATATGCATGGCGATCTTGAAGGGGCTGCCGCCTTCGCAGCATGGCGTCAAAAAGAGACAATTATCACTAATAGCAAGGAAGATGTTCAGGCTCGCATCCGTGTCGCCCTTGCCTCACGTGCGGCAGAAGAGCTATTTCTTGACGTAAATTTGAATGGTGTTACTGGCGACTTTGCAAGTGCAACCCAAGTGGCTACTATGTACGTTGGTGCCTATGGTATGGATGGCACACTTACATCCATCCTGGCATTCCCGCAAGACTTGCTGGTGGTGGCGGCGGCATGCCCATACCTAAAATAGCTGAACGTATGGAAGCATTTTGCAAGCCCAAATGAAGGAAGTGAAACAGCTCTTCCGCAACCACAGCGAGGCCGTCATTGCTGTCGCCGAGGCCTTGATAGAACGCGAAGAACTGATTGCCGATGAGATCAAGGAACTGATCGACGAGGCTGACTCCAGAAAAGTTATCAAGTCGGTCTTGAACGATTTTGAGCCGCTCTTAGGTCTGCCCGAGAGTAAAAATGGTCATGCCGTCGCTACCAATGGCAATGGTCATACCAATGGCACAGGCGCGATCGCAGCTCCTCGTATCATTGACTCGACCCTCAATAGTGAACGAAACAATTTCCAAATTTCGCCAGATCTAGAGGGCAATGATATTGCTCGCTTCATGGAGGAAGATAAGCCGTACTGGTTGTAATAACCAGATGTAGGGGCCGCATTGATGCCGCCCGTGTGCATGATGTGACACACGGGCGGCATCAATGCGGCCCCTACATGAGCTTCATAATAATACCTTCGCCAATCTCCTTACTCCATCACTGATCTCCTGCCTCGTAACAGCAGTGTAACCTAGCAGAATAGCATTGGGATGAGACGAGGCAATATTATAAGCCGACATCGGTGGCGTGATAAGATGCTGCTCTGCCGCTTGCTGAGCAACAATCTCATCACTCTTGTCATGATTGAGCATACCAATAAGATGCATACCAGCATCAGCCGGATGAATTGTAAGCAACCCCGCTAGCTCTCGTGTCACTTCATTAACTAAATGGGCTTGCCGCTCGGCATAGAGCTTACGCATGGAACGTATATGACGCGCAAAATGTCCCTGCACCATGAAGTCTGTAAGCACAATCTGATCAAGCATAGGCGAATGACGATCTGCCACCGCACGCGCAGCCGTAAATGCATCCACCAGATGTGGAGGTACAACAAGATAGCCAAGCCGCAGACCAGGAAAAAGAACTTTACTAAAGGTGCCAATGTAGATGACCCGCCCATCAGTATCAAGTCCCTGCAAAGATGAAAGCGGACGACCCGCATAACGAAATTCACTGTCGTAATCATCTTCAAGTATCCATGCCCGCGTACGTTCAGCCCATTGCAACAATTGCAGCCTTCTTGTCAGACTCATGGTTGTACCTAATGGAAACTGGTATGAAGGGGTGATATAAACCATTCGCGCATCCGCATAACGCGCAATACCAGTTGCCACATTCAAACCTTCACCATCTACCGGCACCGGAACAAGCCGCGCTCCCGCCGCAAGCAATGCGCTACGTGCCCCTGGATAACCAGGATCTTCTATCCATGCACCATCCTGTGGATCAAGCAGCAACCGCGCAGCCAGATCAATGGCTTGCTGTGAACCAGAGACAACAATAACTTGCTCCGCACTGCACTGTACTCCTCGCGCCGTCCTCAGGTAATTGGCGATCTCTACACGCAAAGGATTATAGCCCGCAGGATGGCTGTACCCCAACAGTTCACGTGGTGGATGTCGCCAATGTTGCGCCTCTAAGCGTGCCCAGACATCAAAGGGGAAAAAATTGAGATCCGGAATGCCAGGCCTGAATGCAAGCAATTCGCTATCGTAATGGACAGTTGTAACATCAGTTGTCGCCAGAATTTTACCTCGCTGCGAAAGTCCACTTTCTTCCACTGGCTTTTGCAACGCTGGTACCACAAGAGGTGTGGAGGATTTGTGTAGCAACTCTTCAGGCAGAACAGAAGCCACATATGTCCCACTCCCCTTCTTGCCCTCCACATATCCTTCCCCAAAAAGCTGGTCAAAGGCAATCACAACCGTTGTACGTGATATCCCCAGGTGATTTGCCAGCGCACGCGTCGAAGGAAGTTGCGTACCCGCCGTTAGCTGACCTCGTAAAATTGCAGCGCGAAGCTCATCGTAAAGCTGGCGATAGAGCGGAATAGACGAAGTTGGATCAAAAGCGAACGGTAAAAATAACACACTGCTCTCTTGCCTGGTCATCTTATCACCTGATCGAAACAATTATAGGATAGCGGATACAAGGGTATCTTTATTGTACAGCAAAAGGCTCGATGCCCAAATTCATGAGTACAAATGATATGTGCAAAATGTCTATATATTAAAAGTGGTATGCACACTTTTACCTATAGTGGTTCTTGTTTCCCCGCTAAGGGTCAGCTATACTAAGCACTATCAATACTATTGATCATACAAGCTATTTGTACCCCGTCGAAGACGACACCTTGTTGTTGTAAAGACTCTTTTACCCTGAGAATCCGCCGGAAACAGGCAGAGCTGCCATCTCCACTAAAGTTACTCGCATTGTTGCGCATTGTTCGAGCTGTCCACCGCTATGGTTCCTGTAACAGGTACTCACTTTTCCCTGTTTTTGTGCCATAGCCATAGGCTCATCCATCTGGAGGTTTTCCTATGCAACTTGAGAAACAGAACCCCCACACTACTACAGGTCTCCGCCCTGATTGTCTCTCCTTCCCCGAAGTCCTGGCCCAATCGATTGCACTGATCGCACCCACAATGACCGCCGCACTGCTGATTCCACTGGCATTCGCAAGTGCAGGTCAGGGAACCTGGTTGGCCTATCTCTTCGGGACCGTCATGCTACTCTTTGTTGTCTTCAATCTCAATCAGTTTGCTCGTCGCTCAACATCCCCAGGATCAATGTACGCTTACACTGGTCGTGGCCTTGGAGCACGTTTCGGCGTTCTATCCGGCTGGACGCTGATCTGGGCATACCTGTTTATCGGTATGGCTGGTATGACTGGTTTCGCCATCTTTGGTGGTCAGCTCATGGGCTTTATGGGTATCAACGTTCCTCCCATCATTTTTTTCTTCATCAGTGGAGCGCTTTGTTGGTACCTGGCCTATCGAGATATCAAGCTTTCAGCCATGCTTATGCTAATCCTTGAAGGCCTCTCGGTCACGCTGATCATTGTGCTGGCGATCATCGTGCTTCTCCATCACGGCGTCACCATCGACACCAATCAGGTAAGCCTGAAAGGCGTCACCTTCTCCGGCATCGGCCTGGGCGTGATTGCCGCCATCTTTAGCCTCGTCGGCTTCGAAAGCGCCACCGCCCTGGGTGAAGAGGCGAAAAACCCGTTGCGCTCCATTCCACGTGCCGTTATCTGGAGTCTTATTCTCACCGGACTTTTCTTCGTCTTCATTGCCTATGTGGAGGTCTCTGGCTTGAGTGGCAACAAGCCTTCTCTCGATCAACTTACGGCTCCGCTCAACGTTCTGGCCGATCTGATGGGAATTGGCTTTCTCAAAGTACCCCTGTCGATTGGGGCCATGTTAACCTTTTTCTCGCTCTCACTCTCTTGCTTGAATGCCGGTGCACGCATCCTTTTTCCGATGGGACGCCATGGAGTCTTGCACTCTTCCATTGGAAGCGCTCACCACTCATATAAGACACCCCATGTGGCCGTAACGGTAACGATCGTGCTCATGGTGCTTGTTCCCACCATTCTTACCCTGGCCGGCATGGGTACTCAGGATGCATACAACGACGTTGGTACCTTTGGGGCCATCGGCTTCCTCACCGCCTATTTCCTGATCTCTATCGCTGCCCCTGTCTACCTGTACCGTGATGGTAATCTGAAGCCCGGCAACATTGTGGTATCAGTACTCGCTATCCTATGCTTGCTATATCCCGCCGTAAGTCTGTTCTACCCGCTTCCCGCGTTCCCGGTCAATCTTTTCCCATACATCTTCCTGGCCTATATGGCTATAGGGGTGGTATGGCTCTTTGTAGTCAGTCGCCGCTCTCCTGGTAAAATTGAAGAGATCGAGCACGATCTGGAGTCAGCGCATAAGCTCTTTCAACAAAAACCAGTACCCGTACCAGTGCCAGCAGCAATCGACAACGACATGGTCGCAGAGTTAGACTGAGGTAACAAGCACGCTTATCAATCGAGCACCTACACTATTGGGTACGGTCCAATAACGCGGCCCCATACGCCATCAGAATGCTACACAAAACGGGTACATTCTGATCGTAAGGGCCGCGTTGAGTGCTGCCCGTGCAACTCCATTTTCTCCCAGCACTTGAATATTTTGTACAATTCTGCTATTGTGAGCGCGAATAAGAACTTAACCCGGTCGTGGTCCTCACAGCATTGTTACATGCTTGAGAATAGGTATACAACCCATTTAAATAAGACGATTTAGAGCACAATAAAGAGATTTTTTATGGCAGCAAGCACAATTTTACAAAAAAATACTCAGTCCGGCAAAACAGTGCAAGGCGTTCTCAACTGGCAAAATATTCTATTTTGGGTGATCGCACTGCTACTCTTTGCCCTCGGCATCTGGATGCGTATACATAAATTGTACCTACCATTTGATCGCGATGGCTACGACGAAGGTGTCTATTGGCAATCACTGCGGGCAATGAGTGCAGGACACGCGCTCTATCAGCAGATTTTCTATTCTCAGCCTCCTTTCTTTCTATTTTCCATCTTCCCCGTATTTATGCTGCTCGGACAGACCCTTTCGGCTGCTCGTCTCGGTATAGCTCTCGTCTCCCTATTTGGACTTATCGGCGCGTTTTTACTGGGGAAAGCCGTTAGTGGGCGTGTGGGCGCGATCGCCGCTTTACTCTTGCTCATCATGAACCCTCTTTATCTCAGAGAGTCACAGACAATTCAGGCTGAAGCTCCCTCGGCAGCCCTTTCGTTGCTGGCAGTCGGACTCATCTATCTCTGGTGGCAGAGGCCAGATGATGCTATAAGTTTATGTCTGGCAATCCTTTCCGCTATAGCATTAGCACTCAGCATCCTTTCTAAACTGCTTGCATTCTCCGCACTCGTTCCCGTTGCCTTGCTGATGTTGGCACGCATCTGGCAAATCTGGCAGCAGGCACCTGAAAAAAGACTCAGGCGTGCCAGTTCTCTTATTGCAGGCGTGGTTGCCTTCATCCTCACATTCGCTCTTCTGCTTTTACCCTTTGCAGGCTCATTTCAACAATTCTGGCACGGTGTAGTTACCTTCCATACCACGGCTGGAACTGTCTTTAAAACATCTCAATCTGGCAATCTCACACTCATCGAAAATATGCTTATCTCGTTTACTGCTCTTGCAGCACTTTATGGAACAATCGTCTCATTGCTCAGACGCGACTGGCGCGTGCTTCCACTACTGGCCTGGTTTCTGGTAACAACCTTGATCTTATGGAGGCAGACGCCCCTCTTCTCACACCACCTTGTTGCATTAGTACCTCCCCTGCTTGGATTAGCAATAATGGGGATCGGGCCACTACCTCAGTTGTCAATAAATAAAAGAAGTATGATAAGCATAGACGTGGTCTTTTCGCTTGTTGGCCTGCTATTCATTCTAGTAGCAAGTCTCCAGGGGGGCAATGACATCCTGCAATATTACCATACCCAACAATTGAGCAATGCTACCAGCAAGCAGCAAAATAAGGTCATCAAAGACCTGCAATCCGCAACACAACCGAATCAACTCGTCGTAACAGATGCCCAGTTTATTACCGCTCTGGCAAACCGCAACACGCCACCCGAACTCTGTAGATACTTCCTCTGTACGTATTGTTACTGGCTATGTCACCTACCAACAACTCGTTCAAGCAGCAGAGCAACCACAGGTTCATGCAGTACTTTTTTACACGGGACGCCTGGCCCGCGAAATACCAGCCTTTCATACCTGGGTCAGTCAACACTTTCACCTGCTGAAACGTTATAGCAGTGGCAAAGAATTATGGGTTAAACTATAATAGACAGCAGGAGATTTCTTGCTTGATGTTTGAGTCCATTATCATCGTCAAAAATCCAATAGTATAACAGACAATGGAAGGAAATAACCATGGAAAAGAAGAAGACTTTCAGTACAATGGAAATCGTCCTGGTAGGCGTAATGGTAGGTTCTCTTATACTCTCGTTCATTCAGTCACGTCAGGAAGAAAGAAAACGCTAACACATGTAATACGTTGTCAAACGTTATCGTGCCTATGTGCATGTGGGAACATTCATCAAGCTATCCATGCAACCGCGACCATACCGTTTAAAACATGGGCATGGTAGGGACCCGGTTCGACCGCGTCCGCGATTCATCGACCTACCCAATTTTTTTCGATAAATCGCGGACGCGGTCGAACCGGGTCCCTACCAGAATTGTGGTCAGATTATTTCTTGAAACAGCATGATCGCCCCTACGCCGCCACCAGAGGTTGATGCGCCTCTATAACCTCATGATAACCACGCACAAGCGATTCCATCGCTTCATGCCAGGTCTGACTATGAGCGCGGGCAGTGGCTGCAAGGCTCATCTCGCAGCGTATCTGTCGATCCTCAATCAAGCGTAACAGAAGTGACCGATACCCGACAGCCTGCTCTTCCTCACTCATTTTCTGTGCATCCAACAAAAAACCCGTATGATCATGCTTTACAAGATCACATACACCTTCCGAAAGCAGACCCACAACCGGCAAGCCAGAAGCCATCGCCTCCAACACCACCTGACCAAACGTCTCAGTATACGAAGGGAAGGCAAAAACATCCGCCGAAGCATACGCTGTAGCTAATTCTGGACCACGCAGATAGCCAGTAAACGTCACGGGCAAGCCCGCGAGTTCCTGTTGCACTTCCCCGTAAGCTGGACCATCACCAACAATAACCAGGTGACAGCGCGTGAAATCCATACCTCGGTATGCCTGGATCAACAAACGGAGATTTTTCTCCCAGGATACACGACCCACGTACAGCAAGATCGTTTTATTCTCTGGTTCCGTCCTCTCAGAGAGCCAGGAAGCACGCAACTCATCACTTTTACATTCAGGCTGAAAGAGTTCCATATCGACACCACGCGGCCAGATACGCAGGTGATCAAAACCCTGCAGACGCAACATAGCCGCCGTCGAAGGGGAGGGGCAGAACGTTAACGCACACTGGCTATGAATAAAACGGTTATACAACCACATAGGACGTGTCAGTAGCCCAAATCCAAAGTGCTCACAGTAAGCCGCCAGATTCGTGTGATAAGAAGAAATCAATGGTATATTAAAGAAACGAGCAGCAGCGACCCCGGTAGCACCAAGAATAACGGGATCGACGAGATGCACAATATCCGGACGAAACTCGCTTAAACGCTTGATAAAAAGTGGACGAAAGAAGTTAAATTTGAGTTCTGGATAGAAAGGGAAAGGAAGTCCGGCAGTACCAATAAGTTCAGCGCCCGCATATTCCTCCATGCCCGAATCGGGACCGAGCAAAATAGCATCGTGTCCGTTCATTTGCAGATGTTCCAACAAGCGGGCTAATGTACGTGTCACGCCATCCAGTTTTGGTAGAAAGTTCTCTGTAATAATTGCAACGCGCATTTTCACGCTATGGCCTCCCAGCTAAACAAGGGCAACGCGCCATTTTCTGTGTAGGGAAATGCACCGAGACTAAAACAGGTATAGCCAATATGGGTACGATAAGCACGTCCCTACTTGACCGATAACTCGACAAGTATCTATATGGAACAGTAGCACGTTGTAGTTACGAGGCCATTAACATCCGTTTACGAATATGTAAAACTGCGAATAAGAGGAAGTTAAATAAAACAAGTTGATACAATCCCAAATGTCCTATTCCAGACGATAAAGCATGGAATATTGTCAACATGAATGTTACCATCCGTTATAATAAAGCAAATATATATTTTTTGTATCTTAATGACTCATGCTAATGAACTTGCCCTACTTTGCGTGACTATGCCAGATACGTAGGGGCAGTTCATAAACCCATAGAACGATTTTACCCGGCGGAGGAAAGTAGGAGGGATTAGAATAATTGATTGTGGAAGGAGAACACACCCCAATGTCCTCCACAAATTGAAAAAGGAAGCAGGTATATTTAAGGTGAAGCAACAATTTGTACGAATACAACCTGGTAGTTCAGGCAATGGCTCTCAGCAGGAATCTCCATCTGAAGCCCAGATCAGGCCCACTCCGGCTCTACCCCGTGAGGGATCAACACCTCCGACTTCGGCTTCACAAGAAGCTGTGGAGCAAAGCCCTGTGTCGTATTGGGCAAGAAAAGAAGAACCACACGGAATAGTACCTGCCGCATCTCACCAACCCCCACCCACAGCACAACAGCTTCCTTCGTACGGAACCCGGCAAGGAGTAGGGACACAACAGCCACCCTATAGCCCTGCAAGCGCTCCCGTTCTTCAGCCAACACCGCAAGGTTATAGAAATGGACAAATGTCGCCTGATGCAACCCGTGCTGGGACATGGGGATACACGCCGCCTATAAACCAACCATTGGTACAGCAATCGCCCTTGATGCAGAGTCAAAATGGCTACCCTTTAGTTCTTCCTTCACCGGAAGCAACACGACCACCATATCCCCAACCTATGCAACCTGGAATGCCTCCCCAGTGGCCAGGCGCGGCTCAAAATAATGCGCAGCCCCCTTACAGACAACCTATGCAACCTGGTATGCCTTATGGACAACGACCGGTCACTGGCCCTATCTCTCAGAATAACATGCCACCAATGCAACCACCACCATTTGCTATGTCAAGAGAAGCGTCGCGCAAGAAGAGGCGCTTTCCCATCTGGGCGCGTGTTGTTGTAGCAGTATTAGCCGTACTTCTTGTCGGTGGCGGCGTTGCGTTTGGTTACTATCAGGCAAACTTCGCGAACCCACTAGGGAAAATCACCGGCCAACAGGCGGCACAGATCGGAGCCGACGGCAAAAGTACAAGCCAGATAGCAACCACTGGCAATAGCATTGGCAGTAAACGTATCAATATCCTGCTCCTCGGCAGCGATAATGATGGCAAAAATGCATCTCCCCTTGCACAAACGGATATTGTGATTACTATCGATCCACAGACACATTATGTCGGCATGCTCTCTATTCCACGTGACTTGCGCGTCGTCATCCCCGATCAGGGAACCGGAAAAATGGATGCAGCGTTTTCTTTCGGCTGGCAAGGCAACTTCGGTGGTTCTACACCACTCTCAAATGCTGCCGGACTCAGCATCGCCACCGTCGAAAAGAATTTTGGTATTCACATCGATCACTACGCGTGGGTGGGTCTGGATGGCTTCGTCAAAGTCATCAACACAGCAAACGGCGTCGACATTGATGCAACTCATCCCATCGCCGATAATGCTTATCCCAACGATGTAAATACAGCCGATCACTTTGGCTATAAACGCCTCTATATTGCGCCCGGTCCGCAGCATATGAACGGGATACAGGCCCTGGAATATGTGCGCACACGCCATGCAGACCTTGTAGGAGACTTTGGACGCTCGGCTCGTCAGCAGCAAGTATTGAGCCAACTGAAAACTAAGCTTGATACGCCTTCCATTATTACCAAACTTCCCGAACTGGCAAACGATCTCGGAGATACCGTTAAGACAGATATGTCAATTCAGGATATCGTCAATTTTATGAGCTTTGCACGCAATATAGATACCACAAAACTCGATCGTGTCATCTTGAGTCCACCATATTCCGCTCCGGCATCTGATACTACAGGCGATTTCTTACCCAATTGCAGCATGATTACCCCAAAAATTGCGCAAATGTTCGCCATAGGCAATAACGCAAATTGTATTTCTACTGCAAGTATGGCTCCAGGAAATACAGTAATCGCTGCCAACCAGACGAGCACACGTACATCAAACAGCACAGTATCTACTGCTCCTCTCTCCAACTCGCTAAGCACGGCAGCACAGGCCCTGCATCAGCTTCATCCAATACAACCCAATACACAGAACACAAACCAGGTCCACAGTCTGCTCGACTTAATGTTTCTAGTGGTCTTCGAATCCTTAGATGGGACAAAAGTGTAATCATGGACATCCAATATATCTTTAATAAAACAGGCATGAAAAAACATAGATTTTTATATACAGCCTTCACGCTCCTTCTGCTATCACTAAGCCTGCAGAGCTGCTTAGGAGTGGTAGCAGTAACACGACGAATAGCAACAACTTTACAACAACTGGCAATATTGGTATCAATAATACTGACCAGGCCGTCTTCAAAGGAAAAATCTACTTTACGCTTAACCATAATCTGTATGTACTCGATGGAACACGTACACCCCGCCAGTTAACACGTGGTCTAATAGTGACAGACCCATCAATCTCACCCGATGGTAAATGGATTGCCTTTACCACACGTTATCCGAATTACTCTAACCTCATTTATATGCCTGTAAATGGGGGTCCGCTTCATATGGTTATAGGTGGAGGTGGACAATTCTATACCGCAGCCGGTGATGGAACGAATAACTATTACTGGATTGCTCAGCCTACATGGTCGCCGGATAGCAAAAATCTGCTCTTTCTAAGCGATCTGCAAAAACAGTTTTATTGGAAAAACCTGGGCGCTCCATTTAGCAACGCTTACTTCTCAGATCTGCAGATCTTCTCATTACCAATAGGGCAACCTCTCCTTACAGCAAATCAGGTCACGGCCACTGTACAGGCCGTTGCATACGCCTCCTTCGGTGATGGAGGCGATCGGGATCCGATGTACCGCCCTCATCACAACGATCAAATTGTCTTCACTCACTATGCATACGACCCAACAGGCACACAGCAGATTATCCAGATCTTCCTAGAAAATCCTAATGCTATCGCTAATAATCCTGGTACATACAACCCGATAGATGACCCGGCAGTCCCCCTCACACCAGCAAACACCAACCAGCAGAGCATGCAACCAGCCTTCTCGCCCGATGGCAATTCCATCGCGTACATACGCCGCCAAAGCAGCACAAGCATGGGCCTCTATGTCATGCCTGTTGCCAACAACGTGACGCAGGACCCGAATAATCCCGCCATCGAAAAACAGGCATTACAGCCTTTCAATAAATCCACATTGATCGTTGCAGGCCAGTATGTTAGTGACCCCGTCTGGTCGCCCGATGGCAAACAAATCGCCTACTTTGCCTACAACAATAATGTTTTCGATATCTGGCTAGCCAACGTACACGTTGATAAGGCAGGAATATACAGAATAACTGGTAGCCCGATACAACTCACCAGCGCCAACGGACAACTCGATGGAGACTCACACCCATTCTGGGATGTATAAATCATAAATACCACTATGCAACACTTAGTACGATGAATGTATTTTTGATAATAGATGGCATTTATATTTTCGTTACGACCGCAAATATTAGACGAGTAACAGCGTTGCCATCACTTAAAAACACGAAATCTTTACTATTATCAGGGAGCATCATTCATGCAGCCTCTAACAATACAAAAGCATCCTAAAATATATCTGCCCTTCCGTCTTTTCATAGGTCTGCTCAGTATACTTATATTCTTTTCAGGTTGTAGCAACACGACGAATTCGCTTCTCTCCACATCGTCGCCATCTCCCAAAATTGCATCTTCGTCCCCCGCCCCAGAGAAACCTCCAGAAACAAAGACCGAGGCACAACTACGTGCTAACTATCACTAAAGTTCATCAGATTATGCAAGGTATGACCCTTGATGAGGAACTAGGTCAGATGCTGCTTGTAGAATACATAGGATCTGATTATACTGATCCAAATACCGAATTGCGTAGCATGATCATTCAGGGGCACGTAGGAGGCTATCTATACCAACCAGGCGCACTCGTCAATAAAAATTTTGATCCTCCAGCCGATACTATCGCAGGGGTCGACTAACGTAGCAAGTCAGGCCCAACAAGATGCAAAAATACCCCTTTTAATTGCAATTGATCAGGAAGGCGGCTGATGTGAACAAGCTCTCAACTTTCTTTGGTGATGCGCCTTCCGCTAACGAGCCTGGGCGCTATAGGAAATCCGAATACCGCATATAAGCAAGCAATAACATATGCGCAGGAATTGAAACAGACGGCGATCAATACTGATCTGGCACCAGTGGTGGATGTTGGGCCAACATCAAATTTAATGAACATCAGGCAATTCAGCAATGATCCACAGGTGGTTACGACCTACGCGGGCAAATTCCTTGACGGTTTACAGCAGAATGGCATCGTCGGCACGCTGAAGCATTTCCCTGGCCTGGGTTCTATCCCCGCCAATCAGGACCCCCACGTTGTGATTCCACATGATACGCAAAGTATGGCCCAGGTAGAAGCTAGCGACTTTGCTCCCTACAAACAATTGATCCAGCAACAATAATCCAGCCATGATTATGACAACCGACGTTTATCCTGGATGCGGTCGATCCCAATAATCCTGCTGAACTCTCTTCAAAAGTGGTGACGGGTATCTTGCGGCAGGAGTTGCATTATAATGGCGTGATCATTACCGATGGCATCTATATGGTACAACGCGCAGGTTATATGGACTCCGTTTCCGCTTCGATCCAGGCGATAATCGCCGGTAATGATATTGTCGAGGGTCCTTATCAGCTTGATACAGTAAGTGCTATCATCGCAGGACTCAAACAGGCCATTCAAGATGGTCGCTTGAGCCGTACGCAGGTGGATCAATCAGTGCAAAGAATTCTCCTCATGAAAACACTATACGGAATTATCAAGTAAAAATTAAGCATGTGGATATGCACATTCGACATCGAATACCCCATAAATACTAGTCGCAATACTTTAGCATCTCGCAATACGCTATGAGTAATAGACGAAAATGCATAAAGTTGACACCTATTCTGAAGCATCTTTCTGGCTCTAACATAATAAATGGGTTGATGGCAGTGGGGCAAATTTATTCTCATAGAAAGCGATCAGTCCACAAAGGAGAGGACTTGCATCGCTACAAAATAACTTGTATACATAATTGGAGGATTTCATGCTCGAAACATCTGGTCGAAAGCTTTTTCGCCCACCCTTTGCCCTGAGCCAGCTTCCTCACATTCTCAATGGAGATCATGTTCCTTCTGATAACACAAAATCTATTGCAGACATAGAGACGCGTAAACACCCCACGGCTCCACTTATGCCTCCACAGCAGGCCATCCCTTCGCTAGCAGATGTGGAGACACGCAAACATCCCACGGCTCCCTTGCAACATAGTGGGATTGTCCCACCACAAAAGCTCAGCGGGCCTGTCCCACCACAAAAGTTTAAACACACACCGCTTTCTCCACACAAGAAAAAGTTGTTGATCGTGCTACTCATCGCATCACTACTCCCTTCCCTCATCGTAATATTTGAGCTTATCAATGGAGTGGTTTTCTATAAACAGGCACAAAACGGAATTGCCCATCTGCAGGCGATTCCACCTCTTTTTCATGGTAGTGACAATAGCGGCCCTGGCAAATATTTTGATCAACATAAACTACGCCTGGCACAGGCCGAAATTGAAAATGCCCATGCCGATTTTGTATCCTTAAGCACTTCAATTGATAATAATAGCGTGATTAGCCTGACCTCTGCCATCGATCCAACACAGATCAGGACGGCCCGCGCCCTTGGTCATATCGCTGTTGATGGAACAAGTGTGGCTGACCAACTGATCAAGGTGGCAATAGATATCGCACCGAATGTTTCCTCCGCCCTTACGCAAACTCCTAATCAACCAGATACTGTACCACTCAAACCATTTATTAATGCAACTTCGTTTCAGGAAATCAATACTACACTTGGTGCTATCACTCCACTTGTCCATGCTATGAACATAGAGGCACAACAATTATCCCTTAATGCCTTACCCATCAGCACGAAACAGCGGGAACTGGTTCTATCAATTTTACCGTTGCTTCCGATACTTGACGCGAGCCTTACGCAGAAACAGCAATGGATCAATATGGTCGGATGGTTCCTGGGAATCGCTAGCCCACGCGCCTTCCTGGTTGAGCCTATGGATAGTTCTGAACTACGTGCTACGGGTGGTTTTACAGGCCAATTTGCCGATCTGACCTTAAACGGTGGTCACATGGGACCACTGAAGTTTTCAAACATTGGTAAGTACGAGGAAAGTCACCAGGATTCCCCTCCCGATCCTGTGGTCTATGCTAAAGTCAGTGGTCAGCCAGCACCCGATCCTTACTCAGCCTGGTGGCCAATTCCAAATTTTGGTCTGCGCGATGCCAATCTCTCAGCCGATTTTCCTACTTCGGCCAGAATAGCCATGGACCATTATACCTACGAATTTGGCAATCATGTCGATGGCGTCATTATATTTACGCCATCATTAATTCAGCAAGTTTTACATGTGACCGGGCCAATCACAATCCCTGCCTACGGCGAAATCATTACCGAGCAGAATCTGCAAGCTCGTCTCCATTATTATCAATTAGACAATAGGGGCATTCGGCGCGAAGAGATTATTGAGAAGGTTGAAGATCCACAGGTGGCACGCAAACTCTTTACACAACGCGTTACAACAGGACTTCTCAGCTCAGTGACGCACTTGCCTATCAATAAATTGCTCCCAATGGCAAATGAACTGCTTCAATCCATGAAAACCAAAGATCTCCAGATCTATGTTACTAATCCACAGCTTGAAGCACTGATCGGCAAATATGGCTCGACTGCCGCCCTGGATCGCTCTACCACCCATGACGGCCTTTTTATCGTGCAGTCTAATCTGAGCGCCAGCAAGGCCTCGCAATATGTGACAACTTCAATCAAAGATACTATTGCCCTGGACAGTAAGGGCGGAGCCACCCATAATCTGCACATGACGCTGGACTATCAACAAAAGGGCGATGTCTACGGCCTTGACACCTATCGCGACTACATACGTATATATACACCCATGAATATTCAGCTCATTTCAGGAAACGGCTTCGATCAAAGCGGAAAGCCGTTTTGTGGGGATCAACAATCAGGGTATGTTCTCTGCCAACCGGATGTCTATGGGGATAAGTCTCTCGTCTGTGCAACACCGCTAGAGATCGGGCCTTCTACATAATATCTCAATGATCCCGCCGCCGGATTGGCGGACCGCCCGCTTGATGTCACGGGGGTACCAACTAATCTCCAAAGCGACGAAGCTGGACGAGCCATGTTCGCTGGCTGGGTCGTCATTCCTAAGAACTGCACCATGCAGGTAACACTCTCATGGTACGTACCACCCATGAACAAGCGTGCATACGATCTCCTGCTCCAGGCTCAGGCCAGCGTCTATGCCCCTCTTGAGCTAACCATTCAGCCCGCACCGGGAACATGCGGCCACAAAAAATCTTTACAATTCTCTAGTGTAATGAACGGTGCGGACACAAATTTTACCCTTGAACGGCAAGGTACGAATTGTACTCTGCTTGTTCGCTAACTGCGTCTCAAGTTTTTCATTCAGATTGGTAGAGACCCGATTGCATCGCGTCCGGAATTTATTGATTGGTGGCCCCAGGTCGATCAATCGGGTCCTACCGTGTTAATTCGCGTGGGGGTAGATGCTCACTCATGGTCATGTAGAACTCGACGACATAACCCATTAATGGTATACTAGCCACTGAGACTGTTTATCCCTTGTGGTGTAATCGCCCAGGTCGCTTGAGGTGGAACGTTGAACCAATTTGAAGGCACATTGATTGCTGGCCGGTACGAAATTCGTGAACATATCGCCACAGGTGGTATGGCAAGCGTGTTTAAAACCTGGGATCACCGCGTTGAGCGGATCGTAGCAATCAAAGTTTTGCGGTCCCTGGATAAAAACGACGCGCGAGCTGTTGAACGCTTCCGACGCGAAGCTCGTGCAGCGGCGGCGCTTGCTCACCCCAATGCCGTCACCATCTATGATTTTGTCGAGGAGTCTGGCCAGTACTTCCTGGTGATGGAGTATATTCATGGCCCGACCTTGAAGCAACTCATCGGCCAGCGGCGTCAACTACAGCCGCGCGAGGCGATCGAGATTGCAGTCCAGGTCTGCTCAGTCCTACAAGTAGCACACGCTCGCGGTTTTATTCATCGCGATATTAAACCGCAGAACATTATGCTCACCTGGAGCGGCGGCGGCAACGGCAATCTCGGCGACGGAGGAGCCTGGGTCAAATTGACTGACTTCGGCATCGTGCGCGTGGCCGAAGACGCTGGCCTGACCAATAGCGGCATTGTTTTAGGCACAGCCGACTATCTCTCACCAGAACAGGCACGCGGTGAAACGTTGACCGCATCATCCGACCTTTACTCGCTCGGCGTTGTGATGTTTGAAATGTTGACAGGACGGCCACCGTTCGTGGGTCCAACAGCCGTCTCTATCGCTATGCAACATGCATCAACAAACCCACCATCACTGCGCCAGTTTAACCCGTCTATCCCACCGGCACTTGAACAACTCGTCCTACGCACATTGCAAAAAGAACCCGAAGACCGTTTCAGTTCCGCGGCTGAGATGCAGCAAGCACTGCGTCATTGCGCAAAAGAAATCATGCGCGGCAAACCGATCGCATCGGCCAGCCCTTCCGCTCAGCCATACCCACGGAATTATTCTTTAGGTAATGATGGGCCAGGACGTTTTCCGCCACCGGGACACGGGCAGTACACACCCTAGTTTCGTCACTGCACGCGCAGTCTCTCTTAACCCACATATACTATAAATAGGGATGCGTAAAGGCCGAGATGCGGAAAACATCTCCCTTTCCTTCCCTGTAACACAAATTCTCCTGAAATCGTTGTTTTATATGACAGGTATGTGCTTGTTTAATGTTGGAAAAAGTATAATGGAACAGAAACAAATTACTACACCCCACGCACCTGCTGCGATCGGCCCGTATAGCCAGGCAATTCGTTATGGTCAGTTTATTTATACATCTGGTCAGATACCGCTCGATCCCGGTACTGGCGAAATCGTCGGCGCGGATGTGCAAACACAGACACATCGTGTCCTACAAAACTTACAGGCCGTACTGGAAAGCGCCGGGGCCTCTCTCAAAAGTGTGATCAAAACAACTGTCTTTCTCACACAGATGAGCGACTTTCAGTCGATGAATACTGTGTACGCGAGCTATTTTACGGGCACCGCGCCTGCTCGTTCGACAGTGGCCGTCGCCGAACTGCCACGCAAGGCGCTGGTCGAGATCGAGTGTATTGCACTCGTCGCCGACTAGCCATGGGAGATTACCGGTGAACACAGTTACTATCTGGCGTACCGCCCTCGAACGTCTGGAACATACTACAATTGATGCAGCTAGCAAAACATGGCTACAGGAAGCGCACCTTGTCAATATACCTCGCACCGACGATAGCGATGACATCGATACTCCGCTCGTTGGACAGCCGCATGAGGTCTATTTCTCGTTGCAAGTTCCCAATAACCTCGCCTACGATGTCATCAACACACGCTGGCGACGACCACTTGAGGAGATCCTTACAGATCTCACTGGTCAGTCCGTGTCACTCTCAGTAACTCACAATCCAGACGAGGATACTCCCGACACTCTTATTAACAACGATCGGACCCCTTCTGAACGCGTATCTTTCCCTCCGAAAAATACGTATTCTTACTCCGATATACAACCTCAGTCCCGTGGACCGGCTCATTCAGCTTTTCCACAACCCGACGCACGCTATATGGACAACGGTGCTGCCGACTCCCTCGAAGACTGGGATAATGAGCAACGCGCCAACATCTTGATGCATAACCGACTCAATCCTCGCTACACATTCGATGCCTTTATTGTCGGAAGCAGCAATCGCCTTGCACATGCCGCCTCTCTCGCCGTCGCCGAAGCTCCCGGAGAGTCCTACAATCCACTCTTCCTGTACGGGGGCGTGGGACTGGGCAAAACTCACCTCCTACACGCTATCGGCCATCGCGGCGTCCACACCGGTCTGGCTGTTCTTTATGTCTCGTCAGAACAGTTCACCAATGACATCGTTAACGCCATCCGCTATCGCACAACTGAAGAATTTCGCGCTAAGTACCGCTCGGTCGATATTCTCCTGGTCGACGATATTCAGTTTATCGCCGGTAAGGAATCTACTGAAGAAGAGTTTTTCCACACCTTCAATAGCCTTCATGAAATGAGCAAGCAGATCGTGATCTGTAGTGATCGTCCCCCTAAAGCAATTTTGAGCCTGGAAGAACGCCTCCGCTCACGCTTTGAATGGGGACTTGATCGCCGATATTCAGCCGCCAGACCTGGAAACACGTATGGCTATTCTGCGCGTCAAAGCTGATGTTCTTCACTATCGCGTCCCAGATGACATCATCTCCTATATCGCTGGACGGGTCCAGACGAACATTCGTGAGCTGGAAGGTTGCTTGAATCGCCTGATGGCCTATCAGCAACTGCATCGCACCGATCTTACCATGGAAGTCGCACGCGCCGCGATGTCTTCCCTCGGCAATGATACCCATGAAACACGTCTCAATAGCGGCCAGATCGCGCAGGCTGTGGCCGAGTATTATCGCATCTCAATGGAGGCCATGTGTGGCAAACAGCGTGACAAACACATTGTTATGCCCAGGCAGATCGCCATGTACCTGATCCGTCAGGAGACCCAGGCCTCACTACTCGAAATAGGTCAGCTCTTCGGCGGACGCGATCACAGTACCGTTTTACATGCCTGCGAAAAAATTGATCGTGAAATCAATGTTAATCCCACTTTGAGGCGTGAGGTAATCGCCATTCGCGAACAGTTGTTACGCGAATAAATCCCTACCGTTAAGGATATTACAAATTCATGTTAGCACTATATGATACATACCTTATTGATCTCGATGGCGTCGTCTACCGGGGCGAAGAGATCATTCCCGGTGCCAGCGAATTCGTCGCATGGCTTAATGCTCATCACAAGAAATATCTCTTTCTTACCAATAATTCTTTTGCCAGCGAAACCCAGGTCTTGGAAAAGCTGGCTCGCCTGGGCATCTCTAGTGACGCTTCACACGTCCTGGGAGCCGGTCAGGCTGCAATACAGAATATCGCTCGCCGCTTCCCAGGTGGCAACGTGTATGTCGTCGGCGAACAACCACTCTTTGAGCTGGCACGCAGTTACAGGTTACGCATCGCAAATGAAAATAAAGAACCCTCCGACGTTGTATTGGTCGGACTTGATCGCGCCTTCAACTATACTACCCTGACCGAGGCTGTGCAGGCTGTGATGGCTGGCGCGGCCTTTATTGCCATCAATCGCGATTCATTGCTCCCGGTTGTGGGTAGCCTCATCCCCGGCTGTGGAGCAATGGTGGCCGCAATCGAAGGGGCCAGTAGCATTCACCCGGAAGTAATCGGTAAGCCAGAACCAGGACTGCTGCAGGAAGGAATGCGACTCTTAGAGAGTAAGCCCGAAGCAACGATCATGATCGGTGATAGCCTCGATACCGACATTCTGGCGGGCCAGGCAGCAGGAACCCACACATTATTCGTTCTTTCCGGCAAGGATACGCGTACCAACATAGAGAAGACAGGCATCAAACCTGAATTTGTGTACGAAAACCTCGCAGCAGTTCTAGCCGCAATGAACGCGGCCAGGTAACAGTGGGGGTAAGGGGCGGACGAGCGGCGGGGCGGGGGGCCTTGCGCTTACCCTTCTTGCCAAGGTGTATTTGAACACTATTGCCATCAATCAACCCCTACAATTACATGGCTCTCTCGTAGCGTCCGATGTGCATTGTTATATACATTCCAGCACGTTCGTAGAGCCGTTGCGCACCAGTCAGACTCTGACCATCCACGGCGAGTCCAACGTGGAGAATGTTCCTTTCTTGGAACGTTGAGAAGGCATGATATAACAAAGCAGTTCCCAGGCCATGCTTGCGCCACGGACGACGCACAGCCAGTTGCTCGACCCACCCATTTCCATCTTCACGTACACGACATAATATTGCTCCAGCGATTTCGTTGTTGGCGTATGCAAGAAACCAGAGCGTTGGGTCAAACTGTTCACGAGGTATGCGGTGCCACCATTCTTCGAAGCTGCGGGACGTATATGCCCAATGATCCTGAAAGCCCTCTTCAATAGTTTGATAAGCACGATAAATATCTTCCTCGCTACCATCACAGACACGCACAATGATACCTTGCGGCCATACAGGTTGTGGCAGAAGGGCATCCAACTTAATAGCCATACGGAAGTATACCCTCGTGAGCGTATAACCTCGCGCCTCAAGCAAAGCACGTGAAGCAGGACTGTTGGCAATAATGTTATTGACCAGTACCCATTGTGGCCCTTCTGGTTGAGCATCAACAACCTCTTTAGCACGTGCTTCCATCAACTCCACGAGCGTTGTACCTGCACCATGTCCATAATGGGCAGGATGAACATACCCATCGGCGAAGATACGTTCACTTTTCTGTTCTAGTGTCAACGTTGCATACCCACAGAGCATATTGTCAGGTGACATAACCACCCAGATGTCGCGTGCACGATCCAGCTTCTCCCAATCGAGCAGAATATCCTCCTGAGAATACGCATCGGTCACGCCCGTCTCGACGATATCAAATTCTCGCATTACAGTGATAATGGCTGGAATGTCATTCTCAGTGGGATGGCGTATAGTATAACCAGGTTGTAAATGGGGATACATGCCTGTCCTCCTCTTTATCCTTTTGCATAAAAACTTACATTTGCTCGGCTTCCATAGCTTCTTCGCTCTTCTCTGCGGCTTCCCAGTTTGTATCGGGGCGTGGCGGTGCGAGACGTTGGAATAACAAAAATCCACTATAAAATGCGAGCAGCCACATCGCAATCGTGATTGGCGCGGCAAACGCACTCTTCCACACTTCATAAGATGAACCAGTGCTGCTTCCCAGAATATCACGCAGAATACAGAACGTAGGCACACCAAAAAGCAGGAATAAAGCAAACCAACGCCCACGACCAGTCCAGAAACGCCAGATTAAAAGATAGACAATGCTCCCATAAACCAGTACAGGTGTGATATAAAATGGCAAGGGGACATGCAAAGTCAGGCCATTAAGGTTATAATACCACCAGCCGGTATAATAGGCGACGAGATCAAACACTACGTTGATCAGCCCCATTACAAGACCACCAAGCAGCGATGCCAGGAGGACCGGGCGCGTTGGATGTATAAAAAGAAGGAACCCGATATAAATCACAACAATAAAAGGAACAACCAGAGCTAAAAATTCACGTATTTCCATATGAAAAATACTCCTATAGGGGCCCGATTTATCGCGCCCAGGCGATTGATAATACATCTTTGACGTAGCGTAATGCGTTACACCGATTTCGTCAAGACCAGAAAGGACCAACTCATGAATATTGTGCCATTACCAGTTGCACTGGCCCAGATTAATCCAACGGTAGGAGATCTGGACGCCAATACACATATGATTGCTACAGCTATGCGCAAAGCTCATGCTGAAGGTGCACATATCGTCTGTTTTCCCGAACTAGCGCTCACAGGCTATCCACCAGAGGATCTCTTGCTCAAGCCGGGCTTCGTTGACGCTAATATGCATCAGCTAGATGTATTAAGGGAAGCAAGCAAAGAGTTGTCCGGACTGACCTCTGTGATAGGCTTCGTTGATCGCGACCACGATATCTATAATGCGGCAGCAATTATTCACGAAGGAACGCTTAATGGAGTATACCATAAGCACTATCTGCCGAATTATGGGGTCTTCGATGAGAATCGCTACTTCCAGGCGGGCCGTAAAGCTCCGATCTTCCTCATTCATGATATTCATGTTGGCATCAACATCTGTGAAGACATCTGGTACCCCACGGGTCCTCTGACCCAGCAGGCGTATGCCGGGGCTGAAGTAATTCTCAATATCAATGGCTCGCCTTTCTATACTGGAAAAGGTGTGGTACGCAAAGAGATGATCGCCACCCGAGCCGCTGATAATGGCGTTATTATTGTTTACCTGAATATGGTTGGTGGGCAGGACGAACTGGTCTTCGACGGTGGCAGTATGGTCTTCAACGAGCAGGGCTTTATGATTGCACGTGCCAGCAGCTTTGTAGAGGATATGCTTATCGTCGATCTGGATACGGCCTCGGTCTTTCGTTCGCGCCTGCATGATCCACGACGACGCCAGGAACGCTGGCATGCACGAACTGAAGATGTACCAGTGATTACCGTAGATACGCGACCCCTCACCACGCCAACGGTCAACACGCATACCCCTCTGGGAAAACCACAGCGCGTGGAGCCTGAAATGAATAAGCTACAAGAAGTTTATGCAGCGCTGGTTCTGGGCGTCGGCGATTATGTACGCAAGACCGGCTTCAAAAAGGTCTTGATCGGCCTCTCGGGCGGCATTGACTCAACTCTGACGGCAGCCATTGCGGTTGATGCATTGGGAGCCGAGAACGTCCTCGGCGTCTCGATGCCTTCTGGCTATTCGTCGGAAGGCAGCAAGAGCGATGCACAACTCCTGGCCGAGAACCTGGGCATTGAGTTCCTGACCATTCCTATCGAAGACACGTTTCGCACCTCCCTCAAGATGATGCATCCAGCTCTGGGCGATGAATATCCTGGCCTGGCAGCAGAGAACCTGCAAGCCCGTATTCGTGGAAACATTCTTATGACAATCTCAAACAAGCTCGGCCACCTGGTCCTGACTACCGGTAACAAGTCCGAGATGGCAACCGGCTACAGCACTCTCTACGGCGATATGGCGGGTGGCTTCTCAGTGCTTAAAGATGTGCTTAAAACGCTCGTTTACCAGTTATGCGAATATCGCAATAGTGTCGGACCAGTTATCCCGCAATCCGTAATCGATAAGCCCCCTTCGGCTGAATTGCGACCAGATCAAAAAGATGTCGATAGTCTACCATCATACGACGTGCTTGACCCTATCCTGCAAGCCTACGTTGAAGATGACCGCAGCTTCGAGGAGATGCTGGCAATGGGCTTCGACCGCGCTATCGTCGCACGCGTAATGCGCCTGGTCGACATCAGCGAATATAAACGCCGCCAGGCACCTCCCGGAGTAAAGATAACACCACGCGCCTTCGGACGTGACCGCCGCCTACCAATCACCAACCGCTACCGCGAAGGATTGTAGGGACCCGGTTCGACCGCGTCCGTGATTTATCAACACTGGACCACACATCTCCAGGGTCACCATTCAATGAATTGCGGACGCGATTGCATCGCATCCCTACATTATGATAGAGGGACGATAGCGAAACGCCCAATAACAATAAAAAGGGCCAGCAGCAACAAAACCAATGGCGCAACCGAACGCGAAGCCTCATTAAGACGGAAGTGGATAATAATAGCACCAACCATCGTCGCCACAAGGCCAAGCGCCGCAAGAGCCGTCAGGATGGGAAGGACGTGCGTTAAACCAGGCAACAGCAGGCCCAGACCACCAATTATCTCCAACGCACCCACCAGCCTTACAATAGGCGGGGTCGTATGAGTAACCCAACCCATATTTGTCTTCAATTTGTCGATAGGCTGGGACACTTTCATAAAACCTGCACCTAAAAATGCAACTGCCAATAAAACCTGCACAACCCAGAGCACAATGTTCATCTTATTGTTTCCTTTTCATGCTAATACTATTGTCAACACGCGCTTGAACGGGTATGGTAGGAAACAGCTCAACTCGTTCCATGGGCGCGTAAACATGGCTTACAAATCTCCACGTTTCCGTTTACACACCTGTTTCCTTTTCGGAACTAATATACCATATGGAAGTTACTTTCGTCAAGGGCGATTTTATGGTATACTATGAAACATGGATAAAACTAGCCCGACCTCTGCAGGTACAGAGGAACTCGCATGTGATAAAGCGCCACACGTTCTGTCGATGAATCGCGCCATAAGTTTGCTTGGTGATCGCTGGACACTTTTTATTGTTTACAATCTTTTAAGTGGTCCCAAACGCTTTGGCGAGCTATTGACAATGGGCAATGTCAGCCCGAAGACGGTTTCGCAACGCCTCAAAATGCTTGAGAAGATCGGCTTTGTAGAGCGTCATGCTTTTGCGGAGATTCCACCTCGCGTGGAGTATCATCTGACAGAGAAGGGGCAGGCTCTCGTTGATATCATGCAAGCGATCAGCCAGTTTGGTGATCGTTATCTTGCTGACGACGAGGTTTCTCCTGATGCACCCCCTCCTCCCTGTCATTGAATGATGTATTGATTACGTCAAATGGACGCCGTAAATGTCTTTTTTATTATGATCCACCACCACTAGAGCGAATAATAAGTGAAATAATCACCAGGAAACAGGCGACGAATCCGAGCACAATTCCGGTGATGGCCTGGCCGCGTCCTGGATGGCTGGGAAAGCGATTCGCTATTTTCAGTGCGGTGAAACCATAGAAGATGGCTAATATTCCGGTGATAATGCCGGCTGCACCAAATGCTTCTAAAAGTGTAATGAAACTCAAGGCAAGTGAGATGAAACCATAGATCATCGCATTGGTCGCACGCCTGTTTGTCAGTTTTTGACCCTGCGGTACATAAGAAGCTTGAGGTGGATAGGGATAGGGTGCCTGGCCAGGAGGTGGCGGATAGGACCTGTGGTGGATATGGGTAAGCTCCTGGTGGCGGCGGATAGGGTGCTACACCTGGTTGTGGTGGTGGATAGGGATAGGCTCCCTGTGGTGGTGGCGGATAGGGATAAGCTCCTGGTGGCGGCGGTGGATAGGACTCCGCTCCAGGCTGTGATGGGTCAGGCTGCTGTGGAGAATACATCATCTGGCTCCTCTTTAAGTAACTTCTGCAAACAATAAGGCATAACAATAGCGAGGTATCAAAAACAGTTTAGAATGTAATTTGATATTCACTATTTAAGCACATGCTTGTTTTGCTGTCAAAATGATGGGAATTCTGGATGCTGTAATGGAGTTGCTTCCTCTTGTTGAGCGTGAACTGCAATGTTAAAAATGAAAAGATGGAGCCATAAGGCAATTTGTTGGACATGACTGATAGGCTACCCTGAAAACGTCGCCGAGCTGGTCCGTGTAGATGAGCATGAAGCTCAGCACGAAGCTTAGCACATACTCATCTAGTACAGATTAAGATGAAGGTACTTGTAAGGAAATTTACGAAGAAGGAAAAAAGAAAAAAATGGCGACTCCATTTCAATCCAGGCCGAAAGTCCAGCCTCTGTCATTGAATTCAAATAGAAGGAAACGTAACCGCTTTTCTGCGGGTATGCTCATTAGCATTGGTGTAACGCTCGTCATCGTGTTGTTCGCAGCAGGAGTATTTACCGCGCAGAAATTGGCCCCTTCACATGCCGCGTCAGTCGATGATAGTGGTGCCATCACCACCATCAACGGACTCAACACAATCACGCAGATCGGTAGCGCCACAAATATATTAGATAACAACGGCAACCCGGTTACCGCCAACTCTGACCCATATAAAATTGTGATCGTGCCGAATGACCTCGCATCGCCGATCCTGAAGCCTGGGAATTTGTTAGTCTCCAACATCGGGAACGACGACCATGGAGTCACGATTCCTCAATTTATGCAACAGACCAGCACAGGCAAAAGCATCAATCCACCCACAGCCGTGATGGGACCCGCTGACATGGGTTTCGATAAAGGCAAACTGTTGGTCGCGAATTCTACAGGCAACAGTGTCTCTATTCTCAACGCTGATGGAACGCTGAATACAACCGTCACCAACCCACTCTTCAATGGCCCCTGGGGTTTGACTGTCGGTAATCCCAAACATGGTAACAAGAAAGGTTTGATCTCCTTCTTTGTCGCCAATAAATTGGATGGCAAGATCATGCGCGTCGATGTGACCACGCCTGAAGGAGCAGCCACTCCCACGTTTAATGTCGTGCAGATCGGTCAATATAACCTGCTCGGTGGTATCTCTAAAATCGACATGCACTGGCTACCTAAGCTGAAAGTTGGCAGTCAGGAACTGAAGGACGTACTCGTGACCATCAACCCTGCCAACAATAGCATTGACGCCTTCGCCAAGAGTAGCACGCTCAATGCAGTAACCACGCCCATGACGGTTTTCCAGGGTACGCCCTTAAACAATCCCGGTGGTCTGGCGATCAACCCGCTGAATGGTGATGCTCTCGTCGTGAATCTCAACGATAACAATCTGCTAGAAATTAACATGAAAACGGCAAAAGTCGTCGGCACCAAAACCGTTGATCCTCTAATTGTAGATGGGCAAGGCAATAATTCAGCTCTCTTCGGTGTCCTCGCAATCAAAGACAATAACGGGAACCTCAAGGTATTCTATACCGACGATAATACAAATACGCTCAATTCGCTGAGCAAATAATGAAGTGATTTGGATGGATGGATGAGTTGGATCGAAGTGGTGTAGGGGAGCCATTCATTATCCATTGGCTCCAACAAATTGCTGGTAGGGACCCGGTTCGACCGCGTCCGCGATTTATCGAAAAAAACGTGCAGGGTCGATAAATCGCGGGCGCGGTCGAACCGGGTCCCTACGGCTTTGTGCGTATTTCGTCAAATGAAACATAACACCTACAATGAAAGCCGTTTATCTCATTTTAGCTTATTTATCGCTATCAATGATATGCACCGGACATACTGGCAAGGAGAGAAGTCCAGTACGCAAAAATGTAGGATAGACCGGCAGATGCTCAAGCTCGGCCAGAGGCAACCAGGCAAAATGAAGCTGGAGATCATTGTCGGTACGCGGAAAAGGGCCAGGATCAGTATAAAGATAGGCATCGGAGGGAAAAGTCATCAGGTAATGTAACTCTAGTATGTGGTGGAAGATGGAGTTATGTGTAAAGAGATTTTCGACGATATGCAGGAGACGTACAACATTGATGGTGATACCCAACTCTTCATGCATCTCGCGTATAAGCCCCTCCAGAGATGATTCACCCAATTCGGCCCGCCCGCCGGGGAGATGCCAGAATGTTTTATCGTAGGATTGCTCGCACAGCACAGCATTATTGTGCAGAACAACGCCAGCAACGCGATACGTGAACAAGGTAGATTCTTGTTGGAAGGTGATCATGGAGCGGGATGGGAGCATGAACATGGCCTTTCTAATAATGAGCTACAACATGCATTGCCGATTATAAGCGTTGCGTAGCATAATGTCCCTTGTCGTCAATATATAATAACACATGAAAAGGCTGGATGGGATCAGATGTCTGGTGAGGATGCAGGAAATGATGGTTGGTCAAGGAGGTTTTCAGGGTAGAAAGCTGACGAAGTTCCATTTTGGCCTTTCCGGTTTTCCTTCGCGCAAAGAGAATGGATTGCTATCTCCTCGCTTCCTGCGAGAGAAACAGAGCGATTGAAAGGAGTTCTTAAGATGAACGAACCCATCACAACACTCTACACCCCACACGGCGTACCACGCGGAGAAGCTACGCCATGGGAGGAGACGCGTCGGGTGCTGGAAACTGCCGAGCTGTTCTGGCTCTCAACAGTGCGATCCGACGGTCGCCCTCACGTCACGCCGCTCGTGGCCGTGTGGCACGACGGAGCCATCCACTTTACCGCTACCGAAACCGCACAGAAGACTGTCAACTTGCGTGGAAACCCGCACGTCATTCTGACAACCGGCTGCAACCAGAGAGAAGGACTCAACGTGGTGGTTGAGGGCAACGCCGTGCGGATCACCGACCAGGGCACGCTCGAACGCTTAGCCTCGGTGTGGGCGACTAAGTGGGATGGAAGCTGGCCATACCAGGTACGCAACGGGTATTTTTACCTCTACGATGAAGACGAACAACGAGTTCTCACAGATTCGAACCTCGTGTTCTGCGTCAAACCCTCCAAGGTCTTCGCATTCGCCATAGGCCACAGCCAGACCCGCCACCAGTTCTAACCGCTCGTGCCCCTACGGTGATGGCATAGCGTGGGTGGGACATGGCTGTTTTTGCCCAGATCCCACCCGCATTGATAGGTATGGTATTTGTACCTCATCGACCCAGTTTCGCCAGATTATGTTTCTTTTTACTATGACGGGGAAATCTAACTTCGGCCCAACGATACAGAACAATAAGAACGGTCAACAGCAAGACACCGGAAAGGGCACCTGCCAGGACATCAGTAATCCAATGTGAACCAGCCTGAATACGCGCAAATCCAACACAAAGAATGTTCAAGGCAGCAAAAATCTGCAAAGGGATCAGGAACCGATGGTAACGCCACTGGCGCAACGGCGGCGTGAAGCTTATGTACAAGAGAATTCCGTAGTAGACAATACAATGTTCCATGTGCCCGGAGGGAAAGCTATGGGTAGGTTCAGCCATAAAGACGTGGACCAGACGCGTGCTTGGCCGTGGTCGCGCAACAATGGTGGCAAGGAGTCCATTTACTCCATCCAAAAGAGCCGATCCAAGGCCGATAAAGAGTGCGTAACGAAATTGACGCAAGATCAATAAGATAACAAACCAGAGCGCCAGTTCTACAGCCGCTTGAATGCCATTATTAAAAACGTTGATAAATGTCAGGCAGGCTATAACCCATGACCAGATATGCAGGCTCTGTACATATACGGTGGTTTGCAGGTCAAACGGCCACGGCCCTGGATGAGCATGAACGATCACGCTGGATGCTATTAATATGATGAAGCCAATGGCCCACATGATAATCCCAAGAATTTGCCAGATACGAATATTGCGCCCCTTCTCGCTATTTGGAGCAACAAGCGTCTGAGCGCTTTTAAGGTTAGATATATTCACTTTGGTCCTCCGATAAGTAAGTTGGAAACGAGTACTGGTCTGGAAACAGGTCGTGGCGTAGAGGCGACCGCCCCTTGCTAGCCATCGCCCCTACGCCATCCCCAGGGACTTGTTATTACATTACGGATTATCTGTGCATTAAGAATACAATGTCAGGGTTTTATGGTGCCTACACCTCCATTTTCAGCTATGTCTGTAATGACAAGGTGACAATAACAGGTGTATACTATGCCTACGGGTTTAACATGTAATACCGTAGGGGCCCAATTATGCAATTTAAAAAATTGATGTGGATACCATGGTTATAGACCAAACATCAATCAAGGTAGGGAGCCATTTATGGGGGAAGGCGTTCACACCCACACGCACAACCGACGCTTTTGAACAATATAGATGCTTTTGAACAATATTAAGGAACAATATTGAGGAATGTGATCAATGGTAAATACCCCCATCGAATTATTTTATTCCTACGCCCACGAAGACGAAACACTACGCGATAGACTAAATAGCCATTTATCAACCTTAAAGCAACAAAACACCATTCGCGCATGGCACGATAGAGACATAAAGGCCGGCGACTGTCCCAGACGGTGAAGATAGAGGATTGGATGGATGAGGGGGCTAGTGTCTGAGTGAGAAAGATATGGATGAGATGATTGGATGAATGGAAGGGGCGTCACTTGGCGTCATTGACTCCAACAAATTGAGGGCTTCGCCAAAAATGATGCATCAAAAACACAGAAAAACACGGAAAACGGTAGGGACCCGATTGGATCGCGTCCGTGATTGATCAACCAAAGGCCACGATTTCATGAATGGCGGACGCGATCCAATCGGGTCCCTACCGTTTTCCGCGCATTCCAGGCATTCGTTTCGTGCTTCCGTCATTTTTTCCGAAATAGTTGGAGTCAATGACACAAGGTGACACCCCTATGTTTTTCCCCTAAAGCATGTTTATCACCAGACCTGGGCAAGACTTCCTATGAGTTGGCTTCAGGAAAAGCTTTTTTTAAGGATGAAAGCAGGGCCTCCGACAAATCCTCTAGAGCCTTGAAACTACTTTCATCCGCTTCACTCATATTTCTCCTTGAAAAAGCTATTTTTGCAGAAAACTCTTCCGCGGAAGCCAAAGGCGTGCTCTCTTCATCCAGACTTTTCGTATCGACCCCTCTGGAAGATAAGTCCTTTAATTCGCTTTCATCCAAGAAAAAAAAGGCTTCCGAAAAGTCTTCGATGCTGATCGTCACGACATTCCCTTTGAGGAACTGAAAACTCCATAAATCCGAGACATATCCCTCGAAAGAAGGTGCTACAAAGTTGAGAAAAAGGTCTTGCGCTGCCCTGGTGAGTTCCCCAGTGATGATGAAGCTATCTTTCATTCCCCCATAGGGAGAGATCGTTACCGCTGGCAAATCCAAAAACTCTTTTTTCCCGCTATTCAATCCCACGGCTCGCGTATCATTTCTATCACCGTGAAAGATAATCGCAAACGTATCAGATCTTTCCATGAAGTAACGAAAACAGCTTTCCCAGCCTTTAAAGCTCGAAATGCTAGAGATGATATACTCTTTTTTCATCGATCTTCCTCTCTCTCGTCTTGTCGACTTGTGTTTTCTCTGCCACAACTATATAGAACGAGAGGAAATGGATCAAGTCAGCATGACCCCCTTCTACTACTCTAACCTGCATCATCTAACCATTCCCCATGGTGTAGGGGCGCGATTTATAAGCCCATCCACAGCTCAATATTTCCGCCTGCTGAAACGCCTCGCTGCCCCTGCCCCCAGCATCGTGTATACCGTGTACCCCAAAAGATCCCGAATTCACAAATCATCTTCCCACATTTCCTCTCATCTGCCTGGACACGCTTCACCCACCTTGCAATTCCCAATTCGATCAGGTATTCTTTCCCTGAAAGGATCTTCTCCGGAACCATCCTCCCCTGTCAAACTTCAACCAACGCTAAACTTCTCATCAACGTAGCGACCCGATTATGTTGTTTCAAGAATAATCCGGACACGATTCCGGTAGGGACGCGGTGAACCGGTCCCTACCAGGGTCATACCGATGCTCATTTTTTAAAGAGCATGATCGCGTCCATCAATCAAGCTGTTGACGCAAGAACGCGACGGTCCGCTCCCATGCAAGCTGCGCAGCCCCCGCATCATACTCAGGACAATTCGCCTCAAAGAACCAATGCCTGGTCCCTGGATACGTATAGACGCTGACCAACCTGCCCGCAGCCTGGAGATCCTGCTCCATCTCCACGACCGACTCAGCCGACTCGAAGGGATCATTCTCCGCAAAGTGGCAGAGGTAGGCCGCCTTCGCGCTATGATAGTCCAGTCCGGGATAGGCCGCATAAAAGGTTACAACAGCAGCGATCTCCTCGGCCATGGTAACAGACGTATCGAGCGCATAAGCACCACCCAGCGAGAAGCCCACGATAGCAAACTTGCCCCGACCATCCGCCGTCTTACCATATTGGTGCAGGAACTGTAGTGCCGCAGCAATGTCGTCGCTCACCCGCTCCGCATCCCCATTCAGCGCTCCTGCCAACGCCTGCGCTTCCTCAACCGACGCGGTCGTCTTGCCTTGATAAAGGTCGAGAGCCAGCGCCACGAAGCCCGCCTCCGCAAACCGATCACAGACCTGTTGAAACGGCTCCGTCAGCCCCCACCATGCATGTAAAACCAGTACCCCTGGTCCGCTACCCTGCTCGGGAACGGCCAGATAGCCGCTAATCGTTCGGCCATCAACTTGAAATTCTCTCATACCATCCCTCCTTAAAATCAAATACTCAAGCCACACTCTACTACAAAAAGCAAAGAACATATGTTTTATATTGTACACCATTGCATTTATAAGCCCGCTTCCTTTTAGTACTACCATTTGCAAATCCTCCCCCCATAACGTCTGTATTACAGAAGGCGAAATGTTGAGTGCAGTTTTGGCATGCTCAGTCACGTGAATATGCTAAATTTGCCTAAAACTTTATCTTCCATTAATTTATCATCAAGCAATCAGTTTATACATCTGCTATCGATGTTTCACATTGTTTATTATTGTTATTACGTCGAGTTTCATGTATACTGTTGTTCAGCATTATGACTAATGGCGAGGCCTGACTCGATGTGACAAAGCGTTATATACACAATCAATTTATCCTACGTTGTGCCTTATTGTTAATAAGTAATCGTTTGTAATATTGATATCGTACGTCTAGTGTTATTGGTCTGGTGGTGCATTTATGGGTACAATGTTACGTGCCGTTGTTGTCGGTATTGACGAATACAAAGATGAACGTTACCGTCAGAAAGCACGCCTTCATTTTGCCAGCAGCGATGCTCAGGAGATTGCAGCTCTCCTGGGGCATTCACAAACATTTACAACTGAAAGCGTTGTTTTACTGCAAAATGAAAAGGCGACTAGAAAAGCGGTGCGCGATAGCTTGAATAGCACGTTCTCTCAACGTAGTTTTGATAGTAATACAATTGCACTTTTCTATTTCGCAGGGCACGGCATCGTGAACCAGCAAGACAAACGCATCTCTCTTTGCTGCCATGATGTTGATTTCACCGATCCTGAAGCCGGTGGTATTCGCCTGAATGATGTCTATGACTGGCTTGCATCTAGTAGCGCTGAATGTGTCATCGCGATTATTGATGCCTGCTTCAGTGGCGGCATGGTTGCCGGAAACGTGGATCACATGTCGGCGTCCCAACGTGCGATGCAGGCTATCGAAGCATTGCGCTATCCCGAGGGAAAAACTGTGGCGATCTTCGCAGCCTGTGGCAGCGATGAAAAAGCACGCGAGCGAGCAAGCCTGCGTCATGGTATTTTTACACATGAATTGTTGCGAGGTTGGCGCGATGGTGCCGCACAGGAGCGCCGGGACGGCATCGTTTATCTTCTCGGCCTGGCAAACTTTCTGACCCAGGATCTTACAAAATATGTACAGAAACCGCAGATTACGATTCGCGGCTCACGCCCGGTATCGCTCTGGCAGGTCACGCCATCATCTACAAATACAGCACCTCCATTGGAGCCTGCACCTGCACAACTTTCGTACATTACATCACCTCCGAGCAGTTCAGCAGGGCAGGTCTACCATCAAGTTATGCTACCGACCGAACGGCATACTCAAGCGGCCAGTATCAAAGAAAGGAATAAGCTTTTTATTCTCTTTGCATGCCTTTTTATTCTAGCCCTTGCAATATGCGGCGTAAGCGTTTTTTTCGTTGTTCACTTTTTTCAATCTAGATAAGAGGTGCGAATTTATTATGGGACGAGCGGTTGGTATTGATTTAGGAACAACATTCTCTGCTTTAGCGATAGTCGATGATGACCATGAAGCGCAGGCAATCCTTAATGCGGAAGGGAAGCTCACCACCCCTTCAGTTGCTCTGTGGCAAGATAATGCCTATGTTGTGGGTCAGCCAGCGCTGGATCTTGTTGAGCGTGCGGTGGGCGATGAGCGGACACGGTTGGCCGCAGCACTGATTCGAGGCGTGAAACGTATGGTGGGCAATCCTCCCCTTGGTGGACTGATCTCCAATGGGCACCGTACGACGCCGGTAGAGGTCTCGGCAGCTATTCTGGCAAAGCTGGCACGCGATGCATCGGCGCGTCTCGATTTCCCTGTCAAAGATGCCGTCATTACAGTTCCAGCCCATTTTGGAGATCGTGAGCGCACGGCCACCAAAGAGGCGGCTGAAATGGCTGGCCTGCACGTCCTACAAATCATCAATGAGCCGAGCGCAGCGGCCTTGACATATACCCACGGAGAGGAGACGAAACCGGGTATTGCCCTCGTCTTTGACCTCGGTGGTGGCACCTTCGACGCAACAATCCTCCAGGTAGGTGATGGACCATCGCGTGTCCTCTCCACCAAGGGGATTGAGGAATTAGGCGGCATCAATTTTACCAATAAGCTTGCCAGCGACCTGCGCCGACGCTATGAAGCCGAAACTAAAACACCCTATCCCGATGATAGCCTCTCTACCGACCGCCTGATCATCGTCGCCGAAGCTGCCAAGTGTGCACTGAGCGATGGGCAGACGACGACCGTTCACCTCGCTCCTGCTCAAGGTCCAGCCGTTGATCTGGTGGTTACACGCAAACAATTTAACAATTTGATCAGCCTGTTTATCTTGCAACTACAAACAGCCGTCGAGGTTGCTATCGAACGAGCAGGCAAGACACCCGCCGATATTGCGCGTGTGCTGCTCTGCGGAGGTTCTTCGCGTATTCCCGCCATTCAAAATATGCTCGCGGAATTTTTTGGTCGCCGTCCAGAGACAATCCTGGATCTGGACTTAAGCGTTGCGCTGGGCGCAGCTTACCAGGCTGCTTATAGCGAAGAGCCAGCACTTCAGCTTGAGGATGGAGGGTTGGTAATTGATTGTGTCAGCTATCCCGTTGGCATCGCCGTTAAAAATGCGGCTGGCGAGCCGATCAAACTGGTTATGTTACGTCCTGGCGATCCACTCACTACATGGAGCCAGCCCTTCGCGGTACGCATCGTTGGCTCAACCAGCGCATTCCCACCCATTGCTGTCTATAAAGGGGAAGGTTCACAACTCTACCCGAAAGATAAACTCGGCGAAATCGTGCTCGCCCTTCCAGCGGGAACCCCGCAGGGAGCACGCGCAACCGTGATGATGAGTCAGGATCTCAACGGATTGATACAGGTACAGATAAGCATTGAGGGTCAGGATCTTCCTGGCGTATTGCAGCGCGATACAGCAGCAGTCGGGCACTGAACTCTATTAGCGAAAGGATAGCACTCTTATGCCAGAGAAAACGGATGATAAAATTACACAATTAAACCCACAACATTACCTTTTCATTCCTGATCACCCCGATCTGAATCCCAGGTTTAAATTCCGTCTGTGGTATCGCGCTCAAGTCGAGGCAGGTCAGGCATGGCAAATTTACCGCGATGGTGTTCTGCATGATAAGTGGAATTCTGGCCCTCATACATTGTGGAATAGCTTCTTTCATAAATGGAAAGCAGTATACATTAATTTGCGTATTGTTCATCTCCACTTCTCTTGTGATGGTCGCGTGAAAGGACCATCTATGCCTGGAGAGACACAAAGCGTATCTGGCATAGATCTGGGCTGTGCAGTAAAAGCTGAGCTGGAGCTTTCCTGTAAGATCTCAAATATAGAAACATTTCTTCAATATGAAGATCCTCTCTCAACGTTCGATGCTTCACTCAACAATATGGTCATTGAAATAATTGGCAGGCTTCCCTATGATCAATTTGGTGAATGGGCGACAACATTGCGCGATGCGATACGCGAACGCTTGCAGGGTGGTCGCAATGATGCAGAACGGCTCATCGGCGTGCGTGTGGAAGAGGTCTATGTGACCAAGTTTGAGCTACAAGATCGCAATATGGCAGCGATGTACCAGCAGGTCGCTCGTGTACGCCGCGAACTAACCGAAGCTCAGTCCAACCGTCAGCGCGATACTGAGGTGGCATTGTCGGCTGCAGATCAGGGTAACATTCTCAATATTGCACCCGCAATCCTGGCCCTCCAAAATAGTCCTATCGGAAAAGAATTGATTGCTCGCGATGCAGATTTACGTAAGATGATGGTGGCTGCTGGACTCAATCCGGGTGTCAGCGTCCAACCTCTGCGCGATCCACAGATGCAGGTCAATTCTGGGCCTCCATCTTCAGCAGGCTACCTTAATCAGCCGCGCCCCACGCCACAATTACCATCAGGGACTACTGGTCCAATCACCAGCGGCCCGCTGTCTTTTAATCCCAACTCTCAGGGCAATACAGGGAATTGGAGTGGTCCGCTCGCTCCACCGTCGAGTGCCAGTGGTCCCTTAGTGGACAGCGATAGACAGGATCGCGAAATCGCTGCACTGCAAGCGTTGGGTTTCCAATGTGCTGGTCGCGGACAACATTCACCACTTTTCGATAGTAGCGGCCAACCTATTCCAGGCAGTATGGAATGGATGCTGGAGGTTTACGTGCAGCGTATCAATGGCTTCATCACCATTGTCTTTCATTGTCCGGCAGGGTATCCAAATATTCCGCCGCGCGTGCAGGTACGTTCCGCTGGTCCTGGTGGAAGTTTGAAAGCAATCACGCCTAATGCTGTCACAAATTGGAACGCGCAAAGCATGCTCGTTGAGGTAGTACGCGAGATCGATAATACGACACCGTAAATAAAGGAACTTGAAGTATGCAACAGCCATACCTCTTTACGTCGCCCAGAACGGTGGCACTGGTTGACCGGGCGCAGATGATACCGACCGAGGGCCCAATAGCCGATTCTATTTACGGCTACCACACCCTCTGGGCGGCTGAAGTCCCGTTTATTCCAGCCAATATGGGAAAAGATGATCGCGATTTCGACACCGAAAGCACAAATCGTATCTCACGAGCAGTGCAACGGCAGGTGCGCTTTCTCTATGATCTTGCTCAATCGCGTGACAACCTGGCGACGTTTGAAATGCGTCTCGTTGCCTGGCCGCATCCCACAGGACAGGCGCAGGTAGGAATTGCGTTCCTGGGCAAGACTTTTCATCCGAATGAACAGATGTCCAGAAAGCTGGCGCTGGAACTCTGGGATAAGTTCAGCGCCGTTTTTCCACGCGAGGTGCCTTTCTCCTATCCACTTATCGGAGTACAAGAACAACCTGACGCACAAACGCACAGTTTCCAGCAATGGTACGAACCTATTCCTTTTGCGGAACTTACCAATTTCGGGAGTATTGTTGAGCTACGTAAATATGAAGACTGGCCCACGCTACGCAATATGGGGGGCGTCTATCATGCTCACGATTACATACCGCATCCCTTCGTGCCTGCGCTGGATTATTCTGCCATGGCCCGCCTCTTCGAGACCATGGCGCACCAGAATGAGCCATGCATCGTGGCAATTAGCGTGCGCCCCCAACAACTAACGGACCAGGAAGAGTTGATGCTGCACGAGCATGCACGCTGGTTTGAACGCGTTGCTACGGGAGAGGTCGATGAAGATAATCCGCTGGCCGAGATCATGCATGAACTGAAGAACGATGTCTTCGATGCTTACCCGCGTGCGCACGCAGAACAGGGACTACAGGTCTATAACGTACTAAAACGCGAATGCCGCAGCCTTTTTACGGTGCGTTTACAGGTCATTGGGAAGCCAATTGCCCAGGCGACATTGATAGAGGCGTTGGGGTCCGAAGTGATGGCGAATGCAGGCAACGCATACCCAAGCCGCTGGACGCGTACAGAGGCCAGCAATAGTGCCGAGTTTCGCTGGGCGCTCTTTAATCTGCAATGGCTCGAGTTCGTACGTTGGGGCATCTCGCCATTAATTCAACAGGCACCGGCAATTGTGCGTCTACGCCAACTCGCGACGGTGACAGAGGTGTCAGGCGCGTTCCGGCTGCCCACTGCCCCCGGAAGCGCTGGTCTGGTAGGGGTGGAAGTACGTGATGAACCATTCTTACCCCTTCCTACTAAGGCGAATAAATATGCATCCGTCATCACAGCGGGCACAATTATGGATCGTGGCGTTCCCACCACTATTCCCTGCTTGCTCCCGGTGAATGCGTTCACTGGTCTGACTCAACTCTTTGGGGAAGCCAGCGAAACACGCGGACGCATGCTACAAAAACTACTTGAAAACTTTATGCCAGCGGACATTCCCTGGATTTTCTTGGGAAGCAACGAAACAGCTTGTGATGGGATTGCGAGACAGCTCAACGTGCGTTATATGCAGGTCGGTGCAGCATCGCAAGCACATAAACTCGGCTTCAACCCATTGCTCCCGCCACCCGATGTCGCACTCACAAAATTTGTGGACGCGCTGACACGCGTATTTATTGCGGTTTATATGCTCGATTTTTCCGCAGTCGCGTTATTGCGGCGTGCATTTCTACAAACCTATCAACTCGCTAACTGGGATGATGAACACAGAGGTCATCCAGTCGATTTTGCCATGTTCGCGGCGCAGATTGAAGTTGTCGCGCACCAGCCTGATGTCCCGTCGCGACTGGCAGAACTTCTACTCACCCGTTGCGTATTAGCCCTACGCGACCTGGCAATAACTGCGCCCGATCTCACCAATGCTCCCTATATGAGCGATAGGAGCTGGTTGGAGCCGAGCTGTATTGAGTTTGGTTGGCTGGGAAGCGACACGAACAGTGCACTACTACGTGGCTGTCTGTGGGCCTGGTTTGCGCTGGCCTTCACGGCACGAGACACGCGTGGAGTTGTGGCAGTGATGGATGCTCATACAATCTTTGGCGCGGCAACCGAGAAAAACACTCCTGGCTCAGGATTAACCGCAGCACCCGCCACTCCGCTAGCACCGATCGTCTCACTTGCTCAACATCTTGCACAGATGGGAACAGGCACAATGTGTATTGATGAGCGTCCGGATCTTCTATCAACAGAAATAACTACCAGAGCTACTATGACGCTCCTCACGCAAAATAGCAATACAAATGCACACGAATATGTATCTACATTAATTGGAGCTTCATCACGGCAGCGTTTACGTCTCTATCACCTGAATGCTGCGGAAGTAGTAGTGGCGTTGCGGAATGTGTTACCAGTGCTGATGAGACTGTAGATGAAAGGTTGGAAACGCAATGGCAGATTTTAATGGCTTACAGATTGATGTACGCTGCATCAAATGTGGCAGACTTGCCCACTGCCGATGTCACGTTGTTTGAAATGCAGAACCATCTCTACATCTGCAATATCTGTGGGCAACAGGCACAGCAGGCTGGCAAACAGATCAAATGGGTTGAACAACCTGGGGCATCATCTACGCCAACCCTGGTCGGTAATGCGTCGGGTGCCAGAGTTTTAACAAGCAGCCTGCCCCCCAATAGCCTTTTTGCAATGCTCAACGTACCACTCACGGCCTCTGTTGAGGAGATAGAAGCTGCGATTAAGCAACGCATGAGGTTACTTCTGCGTGAGGACGATACACCTGAACGATCAGAAAAAATCGAGCAGTTGCATGAATGGCAAGAAAAGATAGATGATCCTGATACCTTCGAGGACTACCGCAACAGCTTCAAGGGCAAGCGTCATGAGGGTCAGGCTCTCTCGGTAGGGGGACGGCTCGTTTATACAACCGAAGAATTTCTTAGCGCATGTGAAGCCAGTCGCGAAGGTTGGGCTGATGGAGAACGCTATCTGCGCATGGGACAACTTCAACATTGGATCATTTTCCAGATTGAGAATCGCGATCTGGCAAATAAGATGCGTTTCTACCAGAGTTTGAAGAACATGTCCACATTTCGCGCATTTAACGAAGCCCTCTACTGCATGGTGCCAGAGCGCCCATTCCGCTTTTATAGTGAGGAAGCCTGGGAGCCTGTGACGAGGGTTCCTTCAGCAGCCACACCCGAGGAACTTGCCCAAAAATGTGATTTGCACTGGCACCTGGCTGAAGCTCACCTCTATGCAGGTTCCCTGGCCTACTGGCTCGGAGATGCACGGGGAGTGCCGGGCCTGAAGGAGTATTACAAAACAACGATCGCCAGCTTCGCAAACAAGGGCAAAGAGCGTGGATTGGGACTGGAGCTATTGCTTGAGAAGGCTGTACCGGCTCTCCCACGTCCAAAGCTGGTTGTAACATTTGATGGCGTTGAGAACGAATATACGCTCAAAGGTTGGGATCGCGAGATTCCGCATCAACCAGTTACGGTCAAGGTGACGAATACGACGCGCGGCTTTACCAGTATTGACCTGCTACTTGAACAACGGCCCTCAATAGAGCCGCAATGGATCTTCCTAAACAATTCAGCGCCCGTCCACATAGCAAGCGCGCCGGGCGATGGTGCGATGCCTGCGATAAGAACGCTTACACTCGTAAACCTCTCGACACTCCAGCGCGGCAAAACCTATCGCCGCACCCTTACGATGAACCAGGCCGGAGATCCAGGCAAGCCGCCAATAACGCAGCAGTTTCCAATCACTATCAAAACACAAAATTTCTTTGCAGGACTCCGTGGGATACTCTGGCGCTGGGGATTACGTGGTGGCCTGGTTGGCTTCGGCTGGAATTTTATTGTTGGTACATTGCTGGCTTTTTTGCTGTATCTGATTATACCTGCAGTTGTTCCTATATCGTATCTTTATAATCCTACCTACAGCCTTTCATTCAGTTCGTGCTTACAATATACGCTTGCAGGGGCGATTGGACTCTTACAAGGGCCTGAAATAGCGGCGTATCCTGCCATCAAATTTCCGCTGATTGTCGGCGCGATTATGGGGCTAATTGGTTTCGGGGTTGGAAATGGTAAAGGGCATACAAACTACACTGAGAAGCGTAGTGCAGCTACATTTCGCACATGGGGCTTCTGGTTCGCAGTCGCATACGTTGTTGCGCTACTCGTCGTGGACCAGGAAGGCATTTCTATTATCCAGGCTTTTCAATACGGAAGTATGGTAAACATCCTGACCGCCTTTCTAAATGGTGGAGGCAGCATTGTCATCGGTCTACTTACCATTTTTATCGCATTTATGGTTGCTTCGACGCGTTACCGGGCCGAGAAATATCTACGTAAGCGTTATAAAGGGTTACTGAATCCGCCGGGGAGGGCTTGATTTATGGCATCTGACCTGCAAGGAACATTTGTTAATTATTATGAGATCCTGGGGATCGCCGAAAATGCCTCTAGAGAAACGATAGAAGGAGCACTCCAGACCTATCGCACAAGCCAGGAGATGCGCCTGAACAATCAACTGTCAATGGCCGCAGCGCGTTCAGCTATCAATGAGATCATACCAGCTATCGAACGCGTGTTACTGAATGATACGGCGCGGGCACAATATAATCAGCAGATGGCAGATGCCCGCAGAAAACAGACGGCGCAGTATGAACCTGAAGATAACGAGGGTCTTGACGATCCGCTACGCATTCCGTTTCTCTTCAATCCCTTTGACGATTTTGACACAGAAATGCCCGGCTATACTCTCCGTTCGATTGCCAGCAAGCTAGATGATGAGTGGAGTAGTGCGCGTAAATGGATTACGGATACAGAGGATGAAACGCACGGCTTCGTCAGCTATCTAACATTTGTTGCCAATCGGAAGCAACTGGCCGAGCGAATTGGACATATTATCGAAAGCGTCTCCCCAGAAAATGAAGAGCGTATGGATGTCAATGAAGGTATCGAGCGCTGCATTGATATTCTAGATCCGCGTGTAGAGCGTCCCAGAACTGATATACACAACCTCACCTTTGATGGTAGAACATTGGATGCGGGTAATTTTATCACCGATCAACCGGCTCAGAGCGAGCTAATTCTGGGACATGACGGGGTGCGAGGCTGTGCTTTCGGGGTAGTCGAGAGCCAGACCAGCTGGCTTACCTTTGGCAATGGGCAATCCAGCAAACGGTTCGCACTTATGCCAATGGGCACCGAAGCGGCGATTGGGCCATCCGAAGTAAAGATTCCGCTCCACTTTGCGGTGGGCAATCTCGCACGCAATGCAGATCACGGCGCTCGCATACTCATTCGCATGGAAAACCAGATCAATCCAATTGAGCAACTCATTCAAGTACAGATCCACATGCTGCCACTTCCGCCACGCGTCGTATTGATGCCTGATGCTACACGGGAAGCACCAATCCTGATGGGTATCACCCGGCGTGGCGTTCAGACGCACGCCACCATTACGCCACGCAACTTTGGAGATGAGGCGCTTGTCCCGCTTATCGCGCGTATCAGTACAAAAGATAGTGGCGCAAGCGTCAGGCCTTACGAATTTCATTCAGGTGAACCAATTACGCTCACAATAGAGACCGGCAACCGACCATATGGGCAAAAATATGATGTTGCCTTTGACATTGAATATGTGACGCCTCAGACACAGGGTCCAACCACTGTTTATGCGCAAGGTGAAATCCTACCGACAAGCTGGCAAAGTATGACGCGCACGAGAGGTGTTGCAGAGCGTGTTGGTGTAGGGTGTCTGGGTGGCATTGGTGGACTCACGGTACTGAGCTTTTCGGGAGCCGAACTCGCCACCCATAGTGGATTTACCGCTGTACTATTTCTGGCGCTACCGATTCTGTTCATTCTAGCAATGCGTGGCATGGCATCAACGCTGATTGTGCATATGAAGAACGCAGGCAATACCGCATTGAGTCTGGCCCATGTACCGCAGTGGGTGCTATGGGGAATACCAATTGGTGTAGGCCTGGTGCTGTCATTATTATGTACATTCGTATTCAGTACAACTACATCATTAGTTATTGGAGCGTTTGCAGGATTTATTGTTGGAGGGGTGATTGGTTTTTTGGCGGGTAAACCCAATACAGGTGTCGTAAACGCGGCCCCTACCCAGGGTGATACCTTTTTCACAAAATAAACGTCACAACCCGATACATCAAGCGTAGGAGTCCGATTTATCGCGCCCAGGAGACACAATGCCAAAAGCAATCATACTCACGACCCTACCAATAGAATACGAAGCTGTACGCATCCACCTGAACAACCTGCACGAAGAGACACATCCCAGGGGTACGATCTATGAGCGTGGCGTATTCTTAGATTGGGAGGTTGGCATCGTACAGGTTGCCTCGGGCAATACAGCAGCAGCGATTGAGGCTGAGCGGGCGATTGATTACTTTAAACCAGAAGTTGTGCTCTTCGTGGGGATTGCCGATGGCCTCAATGGTGTTGCACCTGGAGATGTTGTAGCAGCAAGGAAGGTCTATGGTTACGAAGGCGGCCAGGAGCAAGGAACAATATTTTTGCCGCACCCAGAAGCAGGCAACTCTAGCTATCAATTGATCGAACGTGCAAAAGCGGAAGCCCGCAAAGAAGATTGGCGTCAGCGTATCCCAGCTCGTATAAGCAATATGGCATCATCTCCCCACGTTTTTATTGGCGCTATTGCGGCTGGTGAAAAGATCCTTCGTTCAACACACTCAACAACGTTCAAATTATTGCAGAACGCCTATAGCGATACATTGGCCGTAGAGAGGGAAGGAAGAGGTGTACTACTGGCAGCCCACGTGAATGAGCAGGTACAGGCTCTGGTTATACGCGGGATCGTTGCGCTCATCGATGATAAGCGTAAAGACGATGTTCCAAATTCGCAAGCGGTAGCCACTTACCATGCCAGCGCTTTTGCCTTTGAAATCCTGGCTAAACTCGCCGTGCCGCAAACAGTTCATGCTCAGGCGCAGCAAGATCTTCAACTGGTGGACATATATGTCAACGAAGATGATGATAATCCTCTGCTTGATATTACTTTACACAATGCCGGTACACATGTTGCTCTCCCGACGCGTATCAGGATAGATGTACTTGACGTGGGTGAATTTTATTATAGTGATGAAGATGATATTGATTTTAGCCGTTCGTTCCTGATCTCTACCCATAAATATGAGGTTGAGCTTGCACCTGATCTTCAGGGAAAAAGTAAAGCAATCAAGATAGCTCAACGCTTAAATCCGGGCGAGACTGACCGTTTCCAACTGCTTATCGAGCAAAAGCTTACGAACCAGAACGTGGCTTATGTCTGGTACTATCTAAAAGTCGCGCTCATTTATAATGAGCAGGCTCTTGAATCGGTCCCCTTGCTACTTTCCGTACCATCGATAGATAGCAGCATAAAGAATGTATTGCAGTCGCACACTAGCACATATGCGCGAAATAACAGAACAACATTGAGTCGCATGGCACTATTGGCTGGCAAGAGAAGTGAATTTATAGATAAAGCTATTCAGCAAAATTTATAGGATGATGTAAATTGTATTACTACTCTTGCTCTTCCTGCGGTTTATCATGCGATAGTGCTTGTTTGCGTCGGGCCTTTTGCAATACTGACAGCCAGTTGGGGTCCTGCACTGGAAGGCGTGGCTCACCTTTCAACTGCTCAATAGCTTTTTCGATCCAGGTCAGTTCGGCCTCCATCCTGGTCTGGATATAGGTCAGCACCAGTTCTGTATACTCATCGACAAACGATTTGCCGTTACTTTGCCAGTCGCGAATATAGCCCAGGAGATCATTAGACTCCGTACGCCGTATCTGAAGATGTGTGATAAGCTGCTCCCGATCCTCACCAGCCGCCCCCCAAAAAAGCATTTTGAGCAAGAGATCGTCGCGCATGGGAATAGGATAGGCTGGTCGCTGTTCCAACCAATCGGAAAGTTCTTGCCAGCCATGAGTCGTCAACTCATACACTTTCTTACGGCGACCATTTTCGTCCGCCTGCAGCGCTACAATCAAGCCATCCTGTTCCAGTTGTTTCAGATGTGGATAGATACTACCAAAACTCAACGCAGAAAGCATGCCAGCCCCTCCCTGCTCAAACTCCATTTTCATATCATAGCCGGAGCAAGGATTTAGGCTGATGAGACCAAGTACAATGTGATCAATAGACATAAAATTTACTCACTTGAGAGATGGATTGTTAATACCGAAATCATTTTACTTCACAAAATTCAAACTAATTTAATAGTCTCACGTCAAGGATTTGAGAGATACAATGTATCGGACTGATATATTATTCGCTTGATACAGAGAAGTCAAGGGTGAGAACAAGGTGCCCGTTAAATGAGATCAACATTGTGTATCTGAGTACATTAATTATTTTAGACCTCATAGATTATTATGCTATTATTGTATTACTATTAGTTTTAAATATTTTCTATCAGTATGAATTGCATTATTATCGCTCTAATTTCTTTGCCTATCAAATGATTGAGTAGAATGAGGGAATACGGAGGGTTGTTTTTCCATTTTAAATATGTTATGCTTCTTGAAGCACTCTTATCACAGTAAGATGCAAGGTAATATCGTTATAATATTTTATGCAGTCACAAATTATCCGTCTATACTAGTGGATGTTATGTCATTCAACAGAAGTTAGTTCTCATCTTCCCGTTGAAGATAGCATTTACGGATGTATACGCGGTAGCTCCTGCGGATTTGCGGGAGCAGGAGGTGACGCATGCGAACCTGTTTCGTTATTTTGCCCTTTGGCAAGACCACAGAAAAACACGATGAAACGTACTGGACTCGTCATTTTGAGACCGTTATTAAGCCAGCGGTAGAGAAAGCTGTTGATGGTCATACGTTACTTGGGTATCAAGCGATACTGGCTAATCCGCCGGGAGGTGGAATTATCGAAAGCGTTTTTCATGATCTTCAGAATGCTGACGTCGTGTTGGCCGATCTTACGGACTTCAACCCGAATGTTGTCTATGAGCTCGCGCTTCGGCAGTGCTTGCTTGATAAGACAATTATGATTCTGGAGAAGGGATTAGAGTCACCTTTTTACTTTAAAAACTATAAAATGATAAGATATTCAATTGAAACCTATCATGATGTAGATCTGTTTAAAGATGAAATTCAGAGAAGCCTGGTAGAATTAGCACATAGTAACTATAGCTCATCTGATAACCCTATATCGGATTACTTTCGTAAAACTGGGCAAACAGTTAAAGTCCTTTCTAATCAGGCACCAACTATGCCAGCACTTCGTCGAGACGGCTTTACCGCAATATACGTGCCGGGGGCCAATGAGCAACGTAATGCGAGCAAGCGGCAGGCTATTCTAGAAGCGAAGAGCGCTATTCGGCTACTGGCCTCCTCCGGTCATGCCTATCTGGCACGTGTCCAAAGTCCTTTCAGGGGAATATTAGAGGATTACCTCAAAAATGGAAGTTCCGCTCAGATTATTCTCGTAAATCCGTGGTCTGAAAGCAGAGTGCTTCTCTCGTTAGGAGAACTTTCTGGTAGTGTCCCTATACCTGGTTCTATCCAGGAAGTAGCTCTTAATAAATTAAAACAGGGGAGTTTCAGGGAATTTGATCCTGTGACTCTGATCCAGGAAAGCGCCTATTATAACGAAAAATATAAAACCAGCATCAGGGGCTATGAGGATTTACGTGCGAAGTTTGGCGATCGGATCGAAGTGCGCATCTGTACTCACGAGGTAACTGCTACTATGTTGCTCACTGAGAATACAGGTTTTTTTGAGCCATATGTACATGTAAACCTGCATGAACGTATGCTCAAAGCAATGATTACATTTGAAGTGGAATTTCCTGATAGTTCCTACTTTTATCGTCATTGTAACGATTACTTTGGAGTACTCTGGCAGTTGTCACTGCCTTTTGCAGATTTCGTATTAACCGCGGATGATAGGAAAAAAGAGCTTAGAGGAAAATATGGATGGAACACCAATTCCCCTGGTAGCACAGCATGAATCCTGGATCTCGCTTGATCCCGTGCAAGGATGCCCGGCGAGCTGTGTTTATTGCTACCTGGAACCGAAGGGACTTACCCGGCAAGTCCCTATGCTACCTTCTGAAAACCTGGATGCAATCTATCAAAACCTGATAGCATCCCGGTACCTGAAAAAGTCTTTCATAGCGGAGGCTTCTATAGGCAGAAATTTCCCCATCGCTATTGGTAACTACACCGATATGTGCCTTACCTTCAAAAATCGGCAATTCTTGCTCTCCCTGTTACGTAAGCATAGAGAGATCATGCCCGACATACCGGTTTGTATCGTTACCAAGGCTGCTTTGGATACTGCTTTTCTGGAAGAAATCAACCAGATCGGTATTACCGTCATCTTTTTTATTTCGCTATCCTTTTTACCTCCTCAACTTGAAAAAGGTGCGCCACCAGCAAATGCTCGCCTCGAAAATTTCAGTCACATTGCCAGTTTTGCCAATCTGAGAGCCATTCATTTTTGGCGACCTGTGACCTCCCTGAGTATCCCCGATCAAGCAACGGCGCTCAAACAGATCGATCAGCTCATGCATGCAGGTGCAAGGGTATCCGTCATCACAGGTCTAAAATTTGGTAACAATCTGGCAAAAATTTTCAGACAAAGCGAGCAAAATGCCTTTAACACGTTTTTCAATGACCATATTACGCATGATCATCTGAAAAACGAAATATTTGAGCCGGATGTGCAGGAGGCCATTCTTTATGCGGCTCAAGAACAATCCTATCCTGTCTACCTGCACACCTCATGTGCGCTTAGCTATGTCCTCACGCAGCCTGACTATAACGCAACTTTCAGGAAGCCACACCTTGAAGCAAGATGCCTCACCAGCACTTGCCCCTCTGTTCAACGAGCACGCTGTGCCATCTTCCAGAAGAAATTTGCGCATCCGTCAGAAGAGGTGCTCCAGCAAGTGGCAGTATATTTAGATATACCCTGTAGTCTGGTTGCTTATTCTGAAAGAAAAGAAACCATCATGGTAGATCGGATATTAACCCAGGAAGAGCAAACTTACCTTACACAGGCAACCAGTTTTCCTGTGCGAGGCAAGGAGTTGTTGCCAACACTGGAGTGGATTGGCAGCATCAACAGATAAGGAGAGAATAACTATGCAAGTTTCAGATATGGTGTATATGACACGCGAGATCACGAATCTCTTTGATCAGGTTGTCGGTGAATGGGATGCTTCCGTTCTGCTTACAGAACTTGCTGGTGAAGTAGGCACATTAGCTGATAGCATCATGATTAAAGAAGGCCATCGCAAGCCAAGAAATGATGAGCCTATCGATCTGGAAGATGATATTGTCGATGTAATGTTTATGCTTATTCGTATTGCTGACCATTACAACATTAACCTGGAAGAAGCTTATAAAAACATGATTTACCACACTCGTGAAAAGTTGCAAACCCGGCTGAGTGCTCGTGAGTATACCAGTTAGAACTCATCCAGGGTATTGTTTTGCTGCTTGTCTTGTTTAAATGACAAGCAGCAAAACAATACCCTGTTTACCCTCTAAAGACAACGAGATCTTAACCACTTAGACACTTCATTTTCACAAAAGTAATGGTATACTCTTTAACAGAAATGTTGTTCTGGATAGTAGCGCATGGACCGGGCAAGAGGTGGATGCACCGGTTGACGAGGTGGAGGCCGTTCGGATTGTCAGCGGGGAGCCTCCAGGGTTGATCACGATCCTGAGAAGAGAACGTCCAAAACTGGTCAGTAATGATCATAACAAAACGCTCTCAGTGATGTAGCAGCAATTTTGCACTGGAATGTTGTCGGAATATACTCTAACCCACATCATTTGACGATATCCAATGGTGTAGGGGCGCGATTTATAATCCCGACCCAATCGGCAAAAAAGCATTCCATTTGTTTCTACATCAATAAAGAAGGGTACATCCACCACTATGTGCGGTATCATTGGCTACGTCGGCCCACAGGGTACAGACGTCACTTCCATATTGCTTGAAGGCTTGAGCAAACTTGAATATCGCGGATATGATTCCGCTGGCATTGCAGTTCTCACATCTACCGGGCACCTCGAACTCCATCGTCGTACAGGCAAGATCGCGAACCTCGTGGCAACCATTGAAGATGGTTCGTATCCCCATCCCGGTCCGCTCGGCATCGGTCATACACGTTGGGCCACCCATGGACGCCCTAGCGACGATAATGCTCATCCACATCCCGATTGCACCGGCAAATTGACGGTTGTGCACAATGGGATTATTGAGAACTATGCTGAGTTGCGCCAGGAACTGGAAGATACGGGTCACACATTCCGCTCGGAGACCGATACCGAGGTTCTCGCGCACCTCATTGAGCACACCTACTTCGGTGATGCACAACATAATCTTACACTGGCCGTACGCATGGCACTTAAACGCGTCACAGGTTCATATGCCATCGCGGTCGTCAGCGGTGAACATCCCGATCAATTGGTTGGCGCACGCTTGAATGGCCCCCTGATCGTTGGCCTCGGCGAACATGAGCAATTCCTGGCTTCAGATATCCCGGCCATTCTTAAACACACACGGCATATTATTATTCTGGACGAAGGCGAAATCGCGACCCTACGACCAGATAGCGTCTCCATCACAACTCTGGATGGCACACCAGTACAGCGCAATCCCATTCTGATAGATTGGGATGCCGAGGCCGCCGAGAAAAATGGCTATCCGCACTTCGTCCTTAAAGAAATCTTTGAGCAACCGGAGGCATTACGACGGTCACTATTGGGTCGCGTCTCCAATGGACACCTCTACCTGCCAGAACTTGAACAGATGCGGCGAGATGGCCTGCTTGACAAGATACAACGCATCGTTATCGTTGCCTGTGGAACTTCTTACCATACAGGCATGATCGCCAAATATGTTATTGAACAATGGGCACGTATCCCGGTTGAAGCAATCACTGCCGCCGAGTTCCGCTATAGCGATCCGATTATTGGGCCGGAGACGCTGTGTATTGCGATCACGCAATCGGGTGAGACAGCAGATACACTGGTGGGCATTCGTCAGGCACGCGAACGGGGTGCGCCCGTCATCGCCATCACCAATGTTGTCTCCAGCGCCATCACACGTCTCTCCGACGCGGTTCTCTACCTGCAGGCAGGACCGGAGATTGGTGTTGTGGCTACAAAGACGTTTGTCTCTTCGGTCAATGTTCTCTACATGCTGGGTCTGTACCTTGGTCGTACGCGTGGACGCATCAAAGATGAACAATTGCAAGAAATGCTGGCGGCCTTGGAGCAACTGCCCAACCAGGTGCAGCATATTCTCGATAAAGCGTCTGGGCCGGATGATGAGATTAAGAAACTGGCGCAAGAACTCCACGAGGTCAATAGCATCATGTTTATCGGACGTGGCGTAGGTTTCCCTACGGCTCTAGAGGGAGCGCTCAAGCTCAAAGAAATCTCCTACATCCATGCCGAGGGTTTCCCGGCAGGCGAACTCAAACATGGCTCAATCGCGTTACTTGATAAGCAAACGCCGCTGATTGGTATTGCAACAACATCGCATGTCTACGAGAAAGTTGTGAGCAATATTCAGGAAGTACGTGCACGTGATGCACGTGTCCTGGTGGTCGCCACCGAGGGGGATGAGAAGATTCGCAAGCATGCCGACGACATTTTCTATGTGCCGGACACGCTTGAGGCATTTAGCCCTCTGTTAGCAATCATTCCCCTGCAATTGTTTGCCTACCATGTTGCAGTAGCACGCGGATGTGATGTGGATCAACCAAGGAACCTGGCAAAGTCGGTGACGGTGGAATAGGGATTGTAATGCTATTGAAATAGCTGTTCACGAACAATGGAGTTGTGGGCTGGATTGCTCTTATGAAAGCAATCCAGTCTTTGAAGTACTGCGTATCAAAGGAGATGTATATGAATCCATCCGAACGCATCGACCAACAGATCGCCGAACTTACGGACTGGCGCGGCCCAATGGTTGCCCACCTGCGTAAACTTATCCTCGCAACCGACCCCGATATCACCGAGGAATGGAAATGGGATACCGCAGTGTGGTCTCATCAGGGACTCGTCTGTGCCGTCGCCACCTTCAAAAAAGGCGTGAAAATGAACTTTTTTCAAGGCGCTGTCCTGGCTGATCCACATAAACTCTTCAACGCTGGACTGGATGCAAAAAAAACGCGTGCAATAGATTTTCGCGAGGGCGATACTATTAATGAAACTGCTTTGCAAGATCTCATTCGTACTGCTGTAGCTCACAACGTTGGATGAAGAATACCAACGACTGTTCGAATAGGGACTCCAGGACCTGGTGTAAAGGAAGTCCATGTTTTCATGCCAAAAATCCTTGAAAATAAACCGAAGTAATGTTACACTCATTGAGTAAGTACAATAACAACGTATCCTCATGCAATTCAGAAAGGAGATGCACAGTGGACAAACTCATTTATCACTATCCTGTCCAGCCCGGTTGTGCATTATCCGCTTCAATCGTGTCTACCTCTCTTTACCCACGCAATTATGGTGAAGAAAACGGATTCAGCGCTGCCATACATCTGTTAGCAGCGTAAAAGTACAACACAGGCTCTCACATTTTATAGCATAATACCCTGTTGATTGTCATTCTTCATGCTGTTCCCCTTTATAGGAGAGCGGTGCAATGAAGTGAAACAAGCCCGTATATCCGTGTGCCCATACACCCTACTGATTTCTTATGTACAGCTTACACTAACTTCCTTTTTGCGCTCCAATACTGTGTTGCTTAGACATTATGACTGTTCGTCATGATGTTAACCTGACCTTGCTTTAAGCAAGCAGAAATTACCGGATTTGAGCTCAAGAGAAAGAATAGTTTAGTAGGAAAGTACAAAACCTTTCTCGCAATCAAGGAGGTGTACCGATGCAATTCTTCATCTTCTGTTTCTTCGTAATCGCCGTCATCTGCTTGATCCTGGGCTTCCGAAAGTCTTCTTTCGGTCCGATCCATGGCACTAAGCAGCATTGTACAGTCTGCGGATGGACAAAAGAGAAAGTGCAGCTCTGCTACTTTGAGCAGGACCACAAGACAAAGGTTGCACTATTGTGCTTTGATTGCAGTCTGAAATACGATGCTATACCCATCCGCGACACCTCTGTTGATACAAGTGGAACCGCCTGGGCGTAGTTGAAACAATGTAGATAAAAATATGGTGGCTCTGTCTCAATTAAGATAGAGCCATCGTTTTTTTGTGATTTAAGAAGGAGTTTCGTCCATTTCCCAGGGGTTTCCTCCAGATAAATGTAGATCTATAAAGAATAGAGGGTTGCAAAACTATATCAAATATGATATAGTTTTGCGTGAGGTATGTGATGAGTAGTGAACAAACAAACCATAAAAGGCAGTGGCGCGATTATCAAACTGAGGGTGGAGCACGTCCCATAAAAGATTTTCTTGACGAGATGATCGAAGAATCAACACAAAGAAACCCGGAATTTCCTTCTTTAATGGAGGAAGCACATCAACGACGTGCTCTGCTAAATGCTCTGGCTACAGTTCGAAGCCAATCTCGAATTTCACAAAGCACAATAGCCAGACGCATAAAAACCTCGCAACCTGCAATTGCACGCTTAGAAACAGGCACTGTTGATCCCCGTCTCTCAACCTTACAACGCTACGCAGCTAGCATAGGAAAGCGTATAGAGTGGACGCTTGTTGATGCTTGAGAGCAGCAGTACAGTTACTTGCTTGTGGTAACTATACTGCTTTATTGCGCTTGCTACAATTCCCATTATTTTACAATAACGCATTACTTCTTATGATAGTAGTGATGGATCACATGCGCTACGACCAGGGGATGTGCCTTTACACGCGTATCGAGCAGGGTCGCATGCTTTTGGTCTATTTTTCCGGCCTTGAGTTCCTGTGCTACAACGGTATCGACGCTCTTGACGAGAATGGTCTTCAAGCTGGCTGCGGAAACGCCTTGCCCTTTAGCAATCTTCACGAAGCTCTCGCCGCTTTGCAACTTCTGCGTCAACTGTGAGCTGCTCAAATGAAGTTGTGGCGCAATCTGGTCAAGGATCAGGTCTCGATGGCCGCGCACAAAGACTCTTAAAGGATGATCAATATCTTTATGTGCAACATGTTTAGCAGTGGTCGTTGTAGGCGTGGGAGTTGTAGACACGCTCTGGGCTGAGGCCGTAAGCGGACCTGCTAAAAACGCGCTGCACAGAAGAGCCAGTAGTAAGAGTATGCTACCACCACCAATATAAAGAAGCTTTTTCATAACTGTTTTTCCTTTCGGGCTATAACATTACGGTTCAAATGACTTTCATAGGCACCCTTTCAGGTGACACTTAGAGCATAGCGCGAAACTATCAGCTATTCGTCTTGATGCAATCATGATTTGCTCAAGATTACAATGAGGAAACAAGTTCCAATTTTCTGTACACATGTTCTATAGAAGAATCGTATAACAATAAGATGAGGAGATGGAAGCTACCTTCCTGATAGAAAGGAAAGAAATACAATGGCAGAGACAAATAATGCAAAGCATACAGATGATACAAAAACAACGGCGGCAAATAATACTACTTCTACCGGTGAGCAACAAAGAGGTAGGGAAGAGTTAGGCAACTCACCAATGATGGTACACCTGTTGGATGCGTTAGAGGCTGGAACCGACATTGGACATTATGGGAGACTCACTTTTGTTATGGTGGCGCGTCACTTCCTGTCCGAAGACGAGCTTGTAGACCTGCTTAGCCATCAACCGGACCATAATGCTGCCAATTCACGTGCACTGATTCAGCAGGTCAAAGCCCATGATTACAATCCGCCGAAACGTGATCGTATTCTACAATGGCAATCCGAACAGAATTTCCCCATTTGCCCAGATCCCGATAACCCTGCTTCCTGCAACGTCTATCGAGAACTCCGCTTCCCAGATGGCATCTACGACAACATCGCTGAGTTTTATGAAGAGCAAGCCGAAGAGAAATAGCGATGTAACTGTAGTGCCGTATCACGACTTGTAGGGGCAATCGATAAACCCTTACAAATCTCGATACGGCGCTACCCTGGCTCCTCAAACGTGCTATACTTCGTAATGAGCATTCATCAAATGCATCTTCATACCCATTAATACGGAGTAATTTTATGGCAATTGATAGCCGGACCAAACAATCAAAACCAGTAGGAAAAGTCGGGCAACGCCTGATACGCTTCTTTACACAAAGTCATGTTTCTCTTTATCGCCTCACAAATGGTAAAGTAGGCGGTGGCAAATCGCTGCTCATCCTTACCACGACGGGTCGCAAAAGTGGTGTCGAACGCTCCACTCCACTCTTTTTCTTTCCTGATGGAGATAACTTCATCATCATCGCTTCCTATGGGGGTGCGCCCAAACATCCTACCTGGTGGCTCAATCTTCAGGGCAACCCAAAGGCAAAGATACAGATCAGATCACGTGTGCTTTCCGTCACTGCCAGGCAGGCCGACGCCGAGGAAAGCAAACGTTTATGGGCGATCATTGCCGAAAACTATAAGAATTTCGTTGAGTATCAGAGCCGTACTACACGCGAAATCCCTATTGTTATTCTTACACCTGAAGCATAACAGTTCTTTTGGGGCTTCTCTACGCCTTTGCCTGCTCAATAGATGAGCAAGCAGAGGCGTTTTTTATTAGCCAAAGTTGCTACTTCTTTGCTTTTCCACCCTCTTTCACTTACACTTAAAAATAGATGATTAGACTGAAGGAGTGAGCAGGTATGGTTGAGCGTGCAAGTTTCGTGGGACAGCACGTGGGCAATTATCGACTGGTGCAGTTGTTGGGAACGGGCGGCTTCGCGGAAGTGTATCTGGGGATGCACGTTCACCTCAATACGCATGTGGCCGTAAAGTTGCTGCATACACGACTGGCGAATGAGGATGTGGAGGATTTCCGCCGCGAAGCTCAAACGATTGCTAAACTCATACACCCAAATATTATACGCGTGCTGGACTTTGGAGTGGAAGGTAGTACGCCTTACCTTGTAATGGACTATGCCCCCGATGGGACGCTGCGCCAGAAACATCCTAAAGGGTCGATCATCGCGCCACAACTGATTGTTGGATATGTGAAGCAGATCGGGGAAGCATTGCAGCATGCTCATGAGCTACGCCTGATTCACCGCGATGTGAAGCCGGAGAATATGCTGCTGGGGCGCAATAATGAGGTGCTATTGAGCGATTTTGGGATCGCACTGGCGGCACAGAGTTCGCAGTATCAGAGTACGCAAAATATAGCAGGTACAATTAGCTATATGGCCCCCGAACAGATCCAGGCCCATCCACGACCAGCCAGCGATCAGTATTCGTTAGGTATAGTGGTGTACGAATGGCTAAGTGGCAATCGACCATTTCAAGGATCATTCACGGAAATTGCGGTGAAACATGCCATGGTCCCTCCTGCGTCCTTGCGTGAACAGTTACCCCAGTTGCCTCCGGCGGTTGAGGAAGTGGTAATGATTGCACTGGCGAAAGATCCGCATCGACGTTTTGTGAATGTACGGGCATTTGCGCATGCATTCGAGCAGGCAACACTATATAATACTTTTCCCCATCCCTCTTTACTGGCAAGTCAGATAACTCCTCCAGGTCAGATTGTGTCATCAGGGCCGTCCATGACTAATGGAACGGTGCCATATACACCCGATACCAGTTCCACAATTTTACATAATAACCAATCAGGGAATATCCATCCTACTTCGGTGCCGTACTCAGGCTCGGGTCAGCCAATGATGCCGGGGAACGGGTTATATGCCAGTGGAGCACCGAATAGTTATGCAACGGGTAGTATGGCGATGCCAGGGCAAGGATCAGGATGGGGTCAGGGAATGCCGTATGGGAATACTGGCTCTGGACCGGGTGAAAATCAGAGTGGGCACTATGGAAATGGCGCATACGGTCAGGTCAGAGGTGATGAGATGAACCAGGTAGGAGGTACCTTCCGACCACATGGTTCTCTGGTCAAAGGTGATGGGCAAAAGCGGCGGTTTTCGCGAAGAACGATCATTGCTGGAATAGTAGGACTGGTAACGGTAAGTAGTGCAGTTACATGGGCAGTTGCTTCGCAAGGGAGTTCCACGACGGAAACGGTTTCAATCACCCGGTCAGGTGGATCTTCCACCGCCTATACATATCCAACGCCCATGGCACCGGTGCCTCCTCAATTAACCTATAAGGGTCAGCAAGATTACATCTGGTCGGTGGCCTGGTCGCCTGATGGAGCCTATATTGTTTCCGGATCAAAGGACGGAACTGCTCATGTCTGGGACAGTAATAATGGAAGCCGGGTGACTGCATATCGTAGTCATATCACACCCCAGATAGATAATGATTGGGCAAAATCAGTGGCCTGGGCACCCGATAGCAAGCGGATCGCGATTGGCTTTACGGATTCCACTGTACAGGGTGTCGACATTAACACGGAGCGAGAGCTTTTCAGTTATAACAATCCCTCCTCTAAATCTCTTCTTGAGTCCGTTCGTTGGTCACCTGATGGACGCTACGTCGCAGCAGGCGATTTTGAGGATACAATAGTTATTTATAATGTAGTGAGCGGACGGGCGGTCACTACGTATACAGATCATAGCGATAGCGTTTTAGCGCTGGCATGGTCGCCCGATGGTAAACGCATTGTTTCCGGGTCAAGCGATGGAACGGCGAGGGTGTGGGATGTGCTGAGCGGGAAGACGCTGCTCATTTATAAAAATCATGGTGATGATGTGCAATCGGTAGGATGGTCACCCGATGGTTTGCGTATAGTGAGTGGTGGGTTGGATGGAACTGCTCAAATATGGCTGGCTGATGGCGGCCATACAGTGCTGATATATACGAAACATACAGGTGGCATCGTTAATTCCGTCGCCTGGTCACCTGATGGAACTCACATTGCATCGGGCGGTAACGACGTAAATACGCATATCTGGGACCCAAAAAGCGGCAATATATTTAAGAAGTTCTATACATTTCCTATCTTTGGATTGGCCTGGTCGCCTGATAGTAAGAGGGTGGTGACGGGTGGATATAATAAAATTTCGCAGGTGTGGCAGGTAAAGTAGGGGCCCGATTGATCGCGCCCGCGAGTGGAACCATTCATCACACACGCGGGCGCGATCAATCGGGCCCCTACAGGTTAATGTGCCACCTGGAGTACGACGCGACCACGACTATGGCCACGCTTGCTATGTATAGAAGCCTGATCGGCAGCGCTTAGGGGGAATGTTTTTTCAACGGCAACCTTGACCTGTCCATCATCGATGAAACGGGCGAAGGTTTGCAAAAGTGCGGTGGATACCTGAGCCATAAAAGATACAACATGGATGTTGCGTTCACGTACTTTTTGCTCGGAAGGCTGACCCGCGATGGAGACAAGTGTGCCGTTCTGCTTCAGAGCCTGGACTGAAGAGGCAAGAGTCGCTTCACCGACGGTATCGAATACAAAATCAACATCATGAACAACCTGCTCAACGGATGTGGTTTTATAATCGATGACTTTTTCAGCTCCTAGCGAATGTACAAAATCAACATTGGCGGTTGAGGTGGTTGCAATAACATGAGCACCTTTCCTGTGCGCAAACTGTACCACGAACAGGCCAACACCGCCCGCAGCTCCTTGCACCAGAATCGTCTGCCCTGCTTGCAGGCCTGCATTCTCAAAAAGACCTTGCCAGGCTGTTGTGGCACCAACAGGTATCGTAGCTGCTTCCTCAAAAGTTATTGTCTCTGGTTTAAGCGCAAGTTTATTGATAGAGGCAACTGTATATTCCGCATAGCCTCCTTGTGCTGTCTGCCCAAAAACTGCTTGCCCCCGCTGAAATTCGGTCACACCAGGGCCAACCTCTTCTACAATACCTGCGATATCACGACCGGGGATGTAAGGGAACTGCACCGGCATAAAGTTTTTCACATAACCTTCGGTAATCTTCCAATCGATCGGGTTCACGCCCGCTGCCAACACGCGAACGAGTACTTCACCTGCCTGTGGCTCACTGTGCTGCACCGACTCAAGCTTCAATATCTCCGGCCCACCGTATTGATGAATGCGGATGGCCTGACTGGTTTGTTTTGTCATAAGAAACGAAGACCTCTTTTCTATTATGGATGTGTATTTTTAAATGTAACTTGTATTTTGTTTGTTACCTCCATTTTGGAAGAGAAAAAATACATTATCATAGTATGCTTTAGGGATGGAAATTGTCAAGGGCGCACACGAGGTACGTCCTTGCCCTGATCCAATGGAGATTTTAGAAGGCGGCGATGCCATGTGGCGTCCCAAGGCCTGTGGGGCCATTGTAGCCACCTGGGGTAGCGGTACAAAGATAGTTGGGAACGCAGGTACCGTTGCTGCCAGAGGTGACAGGATTCAAATTTGAGCGATGGCTGTACAGGTATGAACTGTTCACCTTTGTCGGATTGCCAGCCAGGGCATAGACGCCGGCGATAATGGGGGCCGATGCGCTGGTGCCACCAAACACACCCCAGCCATAGCCGCCATACGTGTTATAGACTGCAACGCCTGTGGCAGGATCTGCTACGGCTGCTACATCGGTTACGCTTCTCTTATGGCACCCTTTGTCTTTCTGCCAGTTGGGTTTGTTGATGTATTGGCTACACCCACTACCGGTGCCGCTCCAGACTGTTTCGGCCCATCCACGCGTGTTACTTGCGGGGCTCAATGAAGTACCACCAACGGCAACAACGTTATTGAAGGCGGCAGGCAGTTGTACACCATACCCGTTGTCGCCCGCGCTCGCTACGATGATAGCGTGAGAGTGTTTGTAATAGTGAGCAGCGGATTTTACCGTCCCAGCATCTTCAAAGGTACCATAGCTATTACTAACGATATTTGCTTTAAAGCGTACTGCAGTATTAACCGAAGTACCAAGGTCATCGAAAGAAGCGCTACGTGCCTCTACCAACAGAATATGGCAGTTGGGACAAATTGCGCTGACCATCGCGAGATCAAGCGCTATCTCGCCAGACCAGCCCGCGTCGGCGGAGGGATAATGGGTGCCGCCATGTTCATCAACTTTTCTAAAGCAAGCATTAGCCGCGGTGCAGGGCGGCAGACCAAATGTTGAACGATAGACGGCCAGGTCGGCCTCAGCCTTTGGATCATCGTAGGCATCAACTATCGCGATCTTTTGCCCTCTGCCTCTTTTAGCGGATGGTAATCCATAAGCGGCCTGAAGATCTTTTGGTTGCAGTCCTTGCGGTACATTAGGGGCCGGTTGGGCATTATTGAGCACATTTGTACGTCCAAGTAAGGACCAGAACGCCTTATTAGCACTACGTACATCGCCATGACCGAGGTTGACTGTCAAACAGCCACCTTGCTGTACGTTCGCTTTCAAGAGTGATGCGGCCCCATGCGAAAATTGGAGTTGATATTCAGCAGTGACATAGTCAGGGCAGATTTCATGTTTGGGTTGACTGGGGAGAGAAAGCACGTTATGGTAGATATCTCGCACAAGGCGTGTCTGCGAGACATTTGCGACTTCTCCGTTGGAAGCGGTTGACGTTCGCACAATTGTGAGCACGTTGGGCATTATTTGAGCAGCCGTAACTGAAGAAGGGGATGTGCTTGAGAATACTATAGCCATAACGAAGAGTAGTACAAATAAGGTCTTTGTTTTCATAGAAACTCTTATCTCCTGGTGAGTGCTACATACAAGGGCGAGACTACTAGGACTTATTTATAAGGTACACCTCTCTACAAGGCGAGGTACGATCCTACCCGTCAGCTTCTTCCAAGTTTAGACGTGTCATGCTACAATGCGTGCATTACCAGATGATACAAAAGGAGGATATTCACTTCATGACTACTTCCCATCCCCTACCTCGTTGGGATATGACTGCGGTCTACCCCGGCCTGGAAACACCTACATTTGAAGAAGGGTTTGACAGAACGGTGCAAGATATTGCCGATCTGGTGGATCTTTTTGATACATATGCGATTGGAGAAAAGCCTTCCCAGTCCGTAGAAACAACTATCGTGCAGGTTTTTGAGACGATCACGACGCATTATAATCGTGTACAGGAAAGCACGAGGACGTTAACCGCTTATATTAATAGTTTTATTCTCACAGACTCGCAGAATAAGATTGCGCAGGCCAGGATGAGCGAATTGCAAAGTGCGTTGGTCGCGTTATCGCTTTTAACGACGCGCTATACAGCATGGATTGGCCTATTAAACATAGAAGATCTTCTCCAGCATACGCAGATTGCACGCGATCATAGCTATGCATTGTATAGGGCAAAAGAGCAGGCAGACCATCTTATGACGGGGGCAGAAGAAGTACTTGCAGCAGAACTAAATGTAAGTGATGGCACGGCGTGGGCCAGATTGCATGGTAATCTCACATCGCAGCTTGCAGTAAATGTAGAGGTTGATGGGCAGAACGAAGAACTGCCAATGAGCACAATACGCAATATGGCTTATGATAAAAAGCGTGAGGTGCGCTCAAGGCATATATTGCCGAGATCAAGGGCTGGGAACGGGTTGCGCTTCCACTGGCAGCGGCACTTAATAGTATCAAAAGCGAGGTACTCGTAACCACAAAGCATCGCCATTGGGCCTCACCCCTTGATGCATCGCTGTGGGTTAACAGTATTGATCAGCAGATACTGGATGCTATGCTTGCAACGGCACGGGCGACGTTTCCAGATTTCCGGCGCTATCTGCATAGTAAAGCGCGGGCGCTCGGTTTAACGCAACTTGCCTGGTATGATTTGTTTGCTCCAATCGGGAACAGCAACCGTATATGGGAATTTGAAGAAGCGACCACTTTTATTATTGAGCAGTTCGCTACTTATTCATCTCGCTTGTCCGACTTTGCGGCGCGAGCATTTCGTGAGCATTGGATCGATGCAGAACCACGTGTGGGCAAGCGTGATGGGGCATTGTGTATGTGGCTATGTGGAGATCAATCGCGTGTTATGGCAAACTTTAAACCAGCATTTGCAGGTGTCAGTACATTGGCGCACGAACTGGGACATGGTTACCATAATTTGAATCTGGCGCAACGTACGACATTACAACGCAGCCATCCGATGACATTGGCTGAAACGGCGAGCATCTTTTGTGAAACTATTATCAGGCAAGCTGCGCTAAAACAGGCGAGTAAGGCTGAGCAGGTTGTGATTCTGGAAGCTGCATTGCAAGGAACCTGTCAGGTAGTCGTCGATATTAGTAGTCGTTTTCTGTTTGAGCAACGTGATTTTCGAGAAGCGCAAGCAGCGGGAGCTCTCGATCGAGGAACTCAATCAGTTGATGGTAGAGGCACAACGCGAGACATATGGAGATGGATTAGACGAGGAGACGCTGCACCCTTATATGTGGGCGGTGAAGCAACATTACTATAATGTCGGTCGCTCGTACTATAACTATCCTTATATGTTTGGGCAACTGTTTGGTCTGGGCCTGTACGCACGCTATCAGCAAGACCCGGAGAGATTTAAGCAAGGATATGATGATTTGCTTGCATCCACAGGTATGGCCGATGCCGCAACACTGGCCGCACGTTTCGGGATCGATCTGCGCACAGAAGAGTTCTGGCAAAGTAGCCTGGATATTATCCGACACGATATCGACCTGTTTGCAGTAGCGGTGGAGGAATTGGCAAAATAAACTTCGTCAACTGCGCGTGTTGAGATAAACGGCATCTTGTTTTTTCAGAATATCGGAGATCTGGTCAACGATATTCAGGGCCATGTTATCCCAGAAGAGCAAGAAGTAGAGGCTGCGCAAGAAATTTTTAGCGTTGCTGGCGCTCATCCAGACGGAAACGTCGGAATCGCGTTCAACGTAGCAATTTGCAATCCATGAAGAGAGGAAGTCATCGCTGACCTGCTTACATGCAATAATACGATAGACGACGGTGGCGAGGCGCATATCTTCTTCATGGTAGAGCGGTTCGGGCAATTTAATCAGGTTGCTCAAGCTTTTCAATATCTGCTGGCGATCCTCCGCAGACATGGATTGATGTTGTGCGCATTCATCGAGGGCATCGGCAAGATGAGCCATGGCGTGTGCCCAGCCTTTGCCTTCTACATAGCCACGCCAGTCTTTCTCCAGGCGAGCATAACGTAAGAGAGCATCCTTTGCCAGGTGAATATCCTGTTGGGGCAAGGCCGGGTCTCTACTATCCGTATAAATGATACCCGCGACAACCAGGCTGGAGAAACTGCGCATGAAGACCGAATCGGTTCCCGCTTCACCTATACAATAGAATAGATGATCATTATCAAGGACCAGATGGAGGAATTCACTGACCTGCTGCACCGTAAGTTTATGACGATCAATAATGCCACTGGCTAAAAACATATAGCTGAGTTCATCGCGTAACTCTTCATCAGTTGATGCCAGATTTGCTAACAATGCACGGGCAAAAGCAAAGCTGTCGATTTCAGCAGGAATATCATAATTATTTTCGGTACTAGAGCGTAAAAATTGTTTATCGTTTGCTAACTCCCTCACATCAGGCATTGAACCCCTCCAGATAAAAATTTATTGCCAACTATAGACGAATTTTGTCCATCTTTTTGAGATAACAATATCTGAGGCTTTTAAATTGCAGGATGCATCGTGCGGATACGCCCTGACATGTAATTGTTGCTCAGCGGGACGACCAGCGGCGTTCCATGCCATAATTTGCATCTTCAGTTGTTGAGCGAGCAGATCGGCTGAACCAAAGCTACGTATATAAAGGTTATACGCATCTCCTGTCGGTAGAGTATCAGCAGGGGGTGAAGCAGGATGGCGCATAAGCACGCTCAAGCCATTTTCCGCGAGTAGACCGATGGTGGTAGCACTCTTACCAGGGAATTGAATGAGACTGGGGATAATGCCCTGTTTCGCAAAGGAGCCATAAGCACTGAGCAAACAAAATTGTGGTTCATGAAGGGCTGAGCCAGAAACCTGGCCCAAAGAAAGGCTCCTGGGGTTGAAAGGTGATTGGTAAGCTTATATCCTGGGGAGGACTTTGCAATAATGCATAGACGGCCTGGGCATCGATGGGGCGAGCCTCGCCAAGGCGCAGGGTGAGTTGATTGATTTCAGGGGCGAGTTGGACTAATGTATCAGCTTCGGCGAAAGCACCACGCAACCCCACGAAACCGCAGGCTCTAACCGAGAGGCTTTCTAGATGATCCTTGGCGGGCGTGAAGGCAATCGAAGCCTGGGGGCCACGCAACACTAAGGGGAGGAGCAGGCGACCCTGCGGCTTCAATTGAGTACGCCACGCGGGTGTAATATCAGCGGCGTTGACGGTTAGAATGATGCGATCATAGGGAGCAGCGTCTGGATAGCCGAGGCCACCATCAGCACATATCACATGCACGTCTCCAAAGCCAGCATTAGTGAGATGCTTACGAGCCGCTTCCACAATATCTTCGTCGATATCAATGGTAACGACCTCACCTGTCGTGCCAACAATATGCGCCATCAGGGCCGCATTGTAGCCAGTGCCAGTGCCAATCTCCAACACACGCTGACCAGGCTGGAGCTGTAACTGTTCCAGCATAATTGCCATAATTGTGGGCTGAGAAGATGAACTGACAACCTGGCCGTTAATCGATTGGATGGCAATGGCCTGATCACGATAGACTTCAGCAGATGGTTTGTCGGGCAGAAAGAGATGGCGTGGTATTGCACGGAAGGCCGCTTCAACACGCGCAGTATGGATGTGTCCATTACTCTTTACTTGATCGATAAGCGCCTGGTGCAACGCTGTGATATCGGGTTCTTTGGGTGATTGCATGACGCCTTTCCTTTTCAATGCGAGCCAGGGGGTGGTATTTCACGATGCCAATCTGTTAGTTGTTGATAAGCGTGAGCAATACGAAGAACAGTCGCCTCTTCAAAAGGCTTTCCGGCAATCTGCAAGCCAACGGGGAGTCCATCTGATGTGAAGCCACAGGGACACGAGATGGCAGGCAGGCCAGAGAGATTGAAGGGCATCGTTATACGTAAAAGGGCGATGGTAGCATTTTCAATGACGCCGTCGATCTCAATATCCTGTGCAGTCTGGCTCAGTAAGGGAGCGGATATAGGCAATGTGGGAAGGATAAAGGCATCGACACGTTGCATAATTGTGCGCAGGCTGCTAGAAAAGATGCGTCGTTCTTGTTGCGCATGCAGGTAATCGACGGCTGAAATCGTCTGGCCCTGGAGAAGATTGGCGCGGACGGTATCTCCATACAGGTCTAAGCGTTCACTGAGCCAACCCTTTTGTGCATGAGCAAGGCTTGCTTCTGGACGCTGAATCGTACGATAGAGGTCCATCGTTGGGCGTGGTAACTCTACGTCAATAAGCTCTGCGCCTTCCTCTTCCAATACACGTAACGCGGCCCGCCAGGTAGTGCGGATTTCTGGATGCAATGGCGCGAAAAATGCGTCTTGCGGTATACCGAATTTCAAGCCTTGCAGCGAGAGCGGTCCCCGGCCTTCGGTTCCTCCAATAAGGGTCGCAGTGTAGCAATTCGGCGAGATGGGTGGGCCGGAGACGCTATTGGGATCGCGTGGATCATACTTCACGATGGCATCAAAGAGAATGGCACAGTCTTCCGCGCTGCGTCCGATGGGACCAACATGATCAAGCGACCAGCTAAGAGGGATAACACCGTAGCAACTGACTCGTCCATAGGTTGGTTTGAGTCCAGTCACGCCACAACAGGCCGACGGAATACGAATAGAGCCGCCCGTGTCGGTACCAATTGCGCCCAGGCACATACCCGATGCTACAGCGGCGGCTGATCCTCCGCTGGAACCGCCCGTGGTGTGCGCAAGGTTCCATGGATTATGGGTTGGCGCGGAGTAGGGGCCATAGGCGAACTCGTGGGTATTCGTTTTGCCAATGATGATCGCACCAGCTTTACGCAACTGTTCAACTACCATCGCATCTTCGGGGGCAATATAATCGGGCAGCACCTTTGAGCCAGCCGTCATGCGTACATCCTTGACCGAGATCAGGTCTTTGATGGCGATGGGAATACCATGGAGCTGGCTGCGATAGAGACCTGTGCGTTGCTCACGCTCCAGTTGTTCAGCATCTCTAAACGCCTGCTCACGTATCACGGTAATAAAAGCCTGGATCGACTCATCGAGTTCGTCGATCTGCTCTAGCGTCTCCTCGACCAGTTCGGAAGGGGTGATCAGCCCTGAATGTATTTCGTCGGCGGCTTCGCGAATGGAAGTATATAGCATTAATTCTGGTACCTTTTTCTACGCACATATTATAAACTGGTATTACTATTCGGGCAACGTTCCTTCAGGTTGTGGGTGTACAAAAGGATAGAAATTGACGGTCCAGCCAACGCCAAAGGCTCGTGGAACCAGGACGCGTGCAGTATTTTTATTCCAGGTGGTTGCACGTATTTTTTCAGGTGTGGGCCGACGAAAATCGTAGGGAACCCCTGCGATAGTCCCGTGCCATGTGCGCTCACTGAGTGGGCGACGTAATTCCTGAGCGATGGCCCCACCAACTAGCGAGGCGGCGGCGGCACCCATAACCAGTCTGAGTGGTGCGGCGGTTTTGTTCTTTTTATTCATTAAAGTCTTTCCTTTCTTAAAATCCGTCTGATGATGGAATCCAGGTATGATCAGTGGGAAATAGAATATTGAGTACACCTAGCAGATCATCTGAAACTGAGTATTGTTTCTGTGCGATAAGCAGATTTATGGGACGATAGCCGAACAAAATTTGGACGAACTCCTGAATGGTGAGGTGTAGTACATAAGCGGATGGGTTGCTCTGTTCACTGAGAGTAAGTTCCGGACCATTGATATGGAATGTGCAGATTGCGTCATCAACCGCCAGCGAGAGGGTGCCGGACCAGTGGGCGAGCGAGCGTTGCCAGCGTGCTTGCCATTCAGGAAGGATCTCCTGAGCCAGCGTTGGCAGGTGAACAAGACGCGCCATCCAACCAGCATAGCGATGATGGAATGATTGGCTGCGCACACCCCATTCGTCGGCGGGATGCCGCCACATAGTAGTATCGGGTACCTCTAGATTATCAATCATCCACTGCAAGACGGGAGCGGTAGATGGTAAGCGGTAACGAAGTGCCTGAGGTGCATCTGGACCAGAGAGCAAGCGTGCATGATATTGGAGGAGCGCCACAGCCGAAGGCCAATCATCAGCAGCCATTTCCAGCGCTTGCGGGTACTCTTCACCACGCGATAGGGCAAGGTAGCCAGTGGCGTTTCCGGATGGATCGATTGCTAGCATGAGCGGATTTTGGGGTGAACGATGTTGCAGCAAATGGATCTGGCGCTCCAATGTGCGAACGAAACTGCCGCTGTAGGGATGATATTGGCGCTGATACAGGGAAAGCGCAGAAGCTGCATCATCAACTGTTGCTGGTCGTACGCGATAAGGGCTAGAAGGAAGAGCCATAATGGCGCTACGATTGATATCTTGCGTTGTCAAGTCAAACATGTCGGTATAGCCGAAGCGATAATAAAATTTGGGAATGCCGTCCAGCAGCAATAGAGCATGTTTGTGTGTGAGGGCATAATTGATAGCATCTTGCATCATAACGCGTGCAACCCCAAGGTGGCGATATGTGGGGTGAGTTACGACGGCGCTGATGCAGCCCGTGGTGAGCTGCGCTTTGCCCATACATAACTTTCGTTCATAGATAATGAAGCCCCCCAGTTGTTCGCTGCCACGAAAGGCTCCGCGTATCTCCTCGGAACGAAACTCAGGCGAGCTGGTGATAACTTCGCGCCAACGTTCGGCGCTTTCGGGAGACGGCTCTGGTGAAAAGGCCTGATCACCCAGTTGAAGTTGTAGCTTCAGCTCGTCTGGCGTTGCGATCGGTCGTACGAGAATGGATGCCATGCAGTAAAGTCTCCTCACATGGTTATAAAGCGTGTGCTTACGTTGATAATGCAGGTATTTTTATTAAACCGAACGGGCGCAATAAATCGGGCGCGTACCCTATGTTACAGGACGCGTGTGGGTCGGATACGGATTGCCTGGCTATATCGGACCGCCATCTGTTCGGGGGTAAAGCCGATCCCTTTGATGCCCTCACCATACTTCTCGATATAGGCACTGTGGGTAATATCTACCTCGCCAGTTGCAAGTAGGGAAGCAGTACCTTCAATAGTAATAGGATCTGAACCCTCATGCGTATTATCCATAGCCAGCACTACGTTAGGATTGGCTTGCAGGTTGCGTATTTTCTGGTTATTAGGGATGCTAAAGATCAAGATGGTATCGCCATCCCAAAGAAACCAGACGGTGACTGCATGTGGGCGGCCATCGGGTCGAACGGTGACGAGCCAGATAACATGATCGGTGCGCAGGCGCTGTTCAATGTGTGCGTCGCGCTCTTTGGTCGGGTCTAAAAGAGATGCCATATATTTGTTTCCCTTCATATATGTGAAGACTGGAATGAGAGTTTAAATATTCTCACGAGGCTATTCTATCACACTATTATAGCGTTGATTATTATTTGCTTCACATGGGCGATTATTATGAGCATCGTAAACGTGGACCTGCCTCTGTCAATGCGTGTGGGAGATTAATAGGCGCGGCGGGTAAATGGGTGCAATTGACATTCCATATTGGAATGTATATTATTCCTCTATATATGTTGTTTCTCTCTCCTCTCCTCATCCTCTGTTTTCTCTTCCAGAAAGGAACCGTCATGAACATCACCCCATCCACTATTGCTGCATTTGCCAGAGATGTCCTGGGCAAACCACTGTATCCGTACCAGGCCGAAGTTGCCGAGGCGATCCTCACGTCTATCATTGAGGGACAGGGACGCATCTTTACCGTCATGATGGCGCGTCAGTCGGGCAAGAACCAGCTCTCAGCAGTGCTTGAAGCGTTCCTACTCACCCATCTCACGGACGGAACCATCGTGAAGGCCGCACCAACGTATTCGCCCCAGATCACCAATAGCCGTCTGCGGCTGCTTTCTTTGCTCGATACGGAAGAGACACGCGAACGCGTCTGGCACACGCAGGGCAACATCACCGGGCTGGCCCCCAGGAAGGATGTGGCGCTGATTCGTGCCCATGCGGGTCCGCGTGTGATGTTCTTTTCGGCTGGCGAGGAGAGCAATGTCGTGGGCGCAACTGCCGATATCCTGCTTGAGATCGACGAAGCCCAGGATGTCGCGCCAGAGAAGTTTGATCGCGATTTTCGTCCCATGGCAGCAACGGCCAACACAACCACGGTCCTCTATGGCACGGCCTGGTCCGATACAACGCTGCTGGCTCACCAACGGGCCGCTAATCTTGAGCATGAGCAACGCACAGGTGAGCGGCAGCACTTTGAGTACGATTGGCACACACTGGCAGCCATCAATGCGGCGTATCGCATCTTTGTCGAGCAGGAGATTGCACGCCTGGGCCAGGATCATCTCGCCATCCAGACGCAATACCTGCTCAAGCCGATCAGTGGCGCGGGCTACTTTCTCAATGGCCTCCAACACACGCTCTTACAGGGCAAACATACGTGGGAGGAACTGCCGCAGGAGGACGCAATCTATGTTGCAGGCATGGATGTAGCAGGCGAGCAGCGTGCCTCACCAACCATCTCGCTGATGACGCAACCAGCTCTGGCGGGAGGACGCACGCGGCGCGATAGTACGGTCATCACCATTGGGCGCGTCTCGTACAATGAGCTCAATCTGCCCGTCGTCGAGGTGGTGCATCACGAGTGGTGGACAGGCATGCCCTACCTGGACCAATACGCTGCCACGCTGGCCCTGGTGGAACAGTGGGGCATTCGCACGCTCGTCATGGATGCGACTGGCCTGGGCGGTTGTCTCGCCTCACTCTTGCTGGCACGCCTGGGAGAGCAACGTGTGCAGCCCTACACCTTCTCGCGTCCGAGCAAGTCGCACCTGGCATACCAGCTCCTCGCGCAGATCAATAGTGGACGCCTCAAGCTGTATGCGCCCGAACAAGCGCCTCGCACGACGTATGAAGAGTGCAGACAACAACTACGCAAGGCCCGCTATCGTCTGCCCGAACCCGACATCCTTGACTTTTATGTCGATCCCCGTGATGGGCACGACGACTTCTTGAGCAGCCTGGCGTTGCTAACCGAGGCAGTGACAACGGTGATGTCGCTACCAGCCATCTCGACGTGTGTGCATCCGCGCCCATTGTTTGCCGATGAGGGAGCATATTAGAGCTGCCGATGTGGGTGTAGGGGATCGAAAACGGGGTGTGCAAACAGGTGTCACAATCGCCACATTGCCCTTGAGTCAGCCTGTAGAGAGCGTTCAGCATGTGACACCCCATAAAAAAAGAGGGTGTCACATTGGCATACGTGTGACATTCATATGATGACTCTGTTGGGAAAAGGGAGAACAAGCGAAGCTCAACTAAAAGGCACGGAATAACAAATGGCTTCCCTACCATAGCCCACGTTTTATGGGCACAATACCGAATATGCAAACGGTAGGGACCCGATTGCATCGCGTCCGCCATTGATGGGATAGTGGCCCAGGGTTGATAAATCACGGACGCGATACAATCGGGTCCCTACCGTTTTCCATGCTTTTCTGTGTTTTGGCGCATCTTTCAATTTGTTGGAGTCAATGACGCAAGGTGACGCCCCTACCCATTTCCCCGCGTTTCCCCTGAAGGACGGAGACCCATGCATTCATACCATAACTTGCCACTCCTGGTAAGGATACTATCCTAGTATATATAGTCACATTATGGAAAGTCAATCTCTTGATGGCAAAGGGTCAGAATGATATCCCAATATGTCACAAACAGGTCAATGTGACACCCTCTTTTTTCGTGGGGTGTCACATGCTGAACGCTCTCTACAGGCTGACTCAAGGGCAATGTGACGGTTGATGACACCTTTATAGAGGGTCATCAATATCAAGCGTACTTGCTTTGAGTTGGTACAACCCGCGTGCGGCGGACCCTATCTGACCAGCTTGCTTCATCAGAGAAAGCTTCTTGCGTACAATATCGGTATCCAGGCCAAGAGTAGTCGCAATCTCCATTGGGCTAAGCGGCTGGTCTTTTTGTGTGAGTAAGGAAATGATCGATGCACGGACCGAAGACAGAGGCCTCTCATCCGCAGGCGTATTGGAGATTGACCACAGCCCGGTTGCTATATCGAAGGACAGTTTGAGCACCTGATCTTCCACGTCGCGTCCGGTGATGTGCAAAGCCGCCTTATTCTGCCCGCGCTCACGTTGCAGGACCATATTGCAGTCGGTTGCGCCTGTCAGGCCCGTCGAGCCACTAATCTCATCCATCGGGTCGCTGGCCCCACTCTTGCGCAGGTGATGGATCAACAGGATCGAGAGGTGATATTGTTCAGCCAACGTCTTCAGCGGAGTAATGGCGGCATAGTCATCGGCATAAACGTTCCCGTTGCTATTGCCATTGGCTGCCCGCACACGAGCCAGCGTATCGATCACAATCAAGCGAGGCTGTGAAGCCGCCATGATCCAGGCTTCCAGATCGGTCAGACCTCCCATTGTCAGAGGGAAGCAGGAACCAGTCCAGAACAGAGCATCCGGGGGAGTCGCACCGACCAGCAACTTGCTCACCCGTGAACAGATGCGTTGCTTATTATCCTCCAGCCCCAGGTAAAGAACCGTGCCCTGATTGGTTGGAAGCTTGCCCAGAGCATTGTGGCCTTGCGCAATCGAGATCGCGAGGCCCAGGGCCAGCCAGGACTTGCCCATCTTCGGCTTGCCAGCCAGCAGCGAGACCCCTTCAGGCAGCAGGCCAGGGATAGCCCAGGGAGGCGAGGACAGATCCTCGGACATGAGAGCCGACACCTGGCTGACGAGCATCGCCCCGCGTGACGGCACCCTGCCACTGACACCGGGCGTCCAGTTGCCTGCACTTTTACAGATCTGACGCACCTCATACTCCGTCAGAGGAGGTTGACAACAGCCCTTATTGAACGCTTGCAACGTAATGAACAGAGCCTCTTCATTCGCGCCCTGATTGCGTAACGAACCTGCCAGGCTGACCAGAGTGGAGTTGCGCTTGCCTTCAGGAATGAATTGGCTTGAGCTACTTTGAACGGGTGCAGGACTTGATGTTGTATTCTCATGAGTAGGAGCGAGGTCTAAAGTCGTATTCACCTGAGCAAGACGAGGAGAAGGAGGAGCATTCTCCACGACCAGTTGCAGCAGAGCTTCAGGGGCAGGAACATAACCGTCATGCTTATCCCATCGGTAGCGGTTGCCGCTGATATGCATGCTCGGTGGAGCGACTACGTAGCCATTCTCGCCCCGCACATCGATGCCCGGTGCCAGCTTGCCCGCACTATTGCGTATGACAAGGGAGCGATCATACTTGAAGTAGAGGTGCAGGCCCCCGCTCCCAGTGCGCAGGGTCGCCGTTGGAGGGAGAGCAACGAGCGCATTGAGGACTTCAAGGGAGCCACCATTCTTCGGATCGATATCGATCACCAGCAGTCCACGTCCGGTTGCCAGGCCAATATTGGCATCGGGATAGAGGTGCCACCACTCACGAATTTGTGCAGCTTCATAGGAAGCATCCTTCACGCCATTGCGCGTCAGAGGGTGCTTCGCGGGCGAGTGACAATCAGCCATCCCACAGGAGCAAGCAAACGAGTGAACGGTATGCAGTGGGAGAACGCGCAGACCTTTATCGGCATATAAGAGTGCAAAATCCACCATCGTTCGATTGCGACGTATCTCATTGGCAGCAGCATTAGTAGCGATAGAAAGAGCATCATCCATTAGATTTATTACTCACATTCTCAAAGGTCTCTGCAAAGGAGGGCAATGCAGATTTTAATATATACATACATCGATGCGACATTGCGTCGATACCAATGAGTATCGGCTAACGGCCAATGAATTTATAGGGTGTAAGGGTGTAATTGATCGTATCATCGTATCATTATGGGATGAAGCGGCCTGTAGAGCGGATTAAGGATGATACGACCTCTTAATTGTGGATCGTATCATTGTATGTTATCGTATCATTGCGTATCAAATTCATACAACATGGTGGGTGATTATGGGGTAAAAATGGGCGTTTCTGGGTAAGGCGTTCTTACTAAAAAACGCCTCCAGCGGCTCTAGATGCGGCTGGAGGCGTCATCCTACAAGTAGGGAGGTGCCAAGGGACGGAATCGACGGACGTTGTCCGCTAACGTTCGTCGATGCTCTCCACAGGCCGCTTTACAGCATCTTGTGTTCGTCAGGGTACGTCGTTTTCCGTTGCGATTCGTGGGTTTTGCTGTCAAGATTGCTGTCAGAAAACTGCAACTTCACAATAGTTACCAAGTAACTTAACTTTTTTCTAATAGAGTTCCTGCCCGTTTCATAGATCACAACCAATCCTCGTCGTGCGAAAAGCTCTTCCACATCGCGAAAACTGAGCGAGAAACGGAAATACAGCCAAACCGCGTGGCCGTGTAGAAAAACGAAAAACAAGATGGCGGAATAGTCGTGCAAGAAAAATCGCAAATGGTAATTCTCCTGTAACTGCCCTGTATACTCTTTCACTATTGACCATATTATGAGAGGGAGGTATTGGAGCAGTTTCTGCTTCAAAGCACTGCTATGTTTCATACCATCTTGATCGCTAATCGTGGGGAGATCGCCCTGCGCATCATTCGCGCCTGCCGCGAAATGGGCATACGGAGCGTAATTGCCTACTCCGAAGTTGACCGCGACTCGCTTCCTGTGCGCATGGCGGATGAGAGCATCTGCATTGGGCCCGGACCGAGTAGCAAAAGCTACCTCAATATTCCCAATATTGTCAGCGCTGCGGTGCTTTCACAAGCAGAGGCGATTCATCCCGGCTATGGCTTTCTCTCGGAGAATATGAGCTTCTCTGAGATCTGCAAAGAGATGAATATCGCCTTTATCGGTCCATCTGCACGGGCGATGGCTATCATGGGCGATAAGGTGTCGGCCCGCGCAGCGATGGCGAAGGCAGGACTCCCCATGTTGCCCGGCACTCCCGTGCTACGCACACTGACCGATGCCCTGGATGCAGTAAAGGACATTGGCTTCCCTCTCATGTTGAAAGCGGTTGCCGGCGGTGGTGGTCGCGGCATACGCCTGATCAACAAGCAAGAAGAGTTCGATAAAGCTTTTCTCCTCGCACAAAACGAAGCACGCGAGGCGTTTAAAGATGATGGGATCTACCTGGAACGCTATCTGGCGCGAGCACGCCATATTGAAATACAGGTCTTGATTGATCAGGCTGGCAACGGTGTACACCTTGGCGAACGCAACTGTTCATGCCAGAGGCGCAACCAAAAAGTTTTGGAAGAAGCTCCCAGCCCCCATCTTTCAGCCGAACTGCGGGACGAGATCGGAACAAAAGCCGTTCAGGCTGTCCAGGCCGTGGGTTACTCCAATGCCGGCACACTTGAGTTTCTCGTAGATGAGCAGAACCGCTACTATTTTATGGAAATGAATACGCGTTTGCAAGTTGAGCATCCAGTCACAGAGCAGATTACAAACCTCGATCTTGTCAAGGAACAGATACGTATTGCGGCTGGTCTGCCCCTTCCCTTTCGGCAACAAGACATTCAGTTCCACAATCATGCCATCGAATGTCGTATCACTGCCGAGGATGCAGAAGCAGATTTTCGACCCCAGACTGGCACTGTCACGCAATATATAGCACCAGGTGGGCCAGGTGTGCGCGTAGACAGCTACATGTACACTGGTTACGAAGTGCCACCACACTACGATTCTCTACTCGCAAAGCTCATCGTCTGGGGCAATACCAGGGATGAAGCCATAGAAAAAGCGAAGAGAGCTTTGGATGAATTTATTATCGAAGGACTTCCCACAACGATCCCATTTCTCAAACGGTTGCTTGAGCATCCAGGGTTTGTGCGCGGCGAAACCTATACACGCTTCATTCAGGAAGAGGCAATAGCTTTAGGCCTGGAGAAAGTCGTAGTAAAAAGCGCCTGAGTTGAAAGTATAAGAGTAGAGGAACAGATAGGTGAAAAATGAGTAGCAGCAACGGACATACTTCGTCATTAAGCAGGATTCCGCTCGAATATAAGCATAGTTCAGAAGAATTTCTCTCTATTGACGAGCTAAAGCGGCTCATCCAGATGCTGGACCAAAGTGATATAACGGAACTTGAGGTCAAGTCTCTCGGAAAGCAAGAACGCTTAGTGCTTCGCAAAACACACAATACAATCCAGATAACCACACAATCTGCTTCTGCCGAAATATCTCCTGTGGAGAATGATGGACTCTATACAATCACTGCCTCCCTCGTTGGCATATTCCATCACTGGTCGATTTCTAAAGAGCGACCTCTCGTTGCAATTGGGGACAGAATAAAAGAGGGGCAACACGTTGGAATGATCGAGGTGCTGCACATCCCAAGTGAAGTTGAGTCGCCAGTTGCTGGACGCGTTGTCGAGTTCCTGGTGGCAGATGGGCAGCCTGTAGAATATGGGCAGGCACTGATCATCATTGATCAGCGCTAGGGCATTGTAGTAATTGAAGGAGGTAGAGATATGTCCTGGGTCAAGCGTGTTGAGGCAGTTATGGATGCGCTCAAAGGCAGCGCCATCGGTGAAATCGAGTTGGCCGAGGGAGAATTTGAAATTATCTTGCGACGGCAACCTGACACTGTAGTTGCAGTAAAAGCCACGCACAATGATAGCAGGCATCAGGCCGCCACATTGCTCACTGCTAACAGCTTTACAGAGCTTAAATCTCCTCTCACTGGTGTTTATTATGCTGCATCCTCACCTGATTCCGCACCATTCGTCCAGATTGGGGATATTGTAAAGATTGGTCAAACCATCGCCCTGATTGAGGCAATGAAGGTGTTTAACGAGATACAGGCGGAAGCCAGCGGTCGCGTGGTCGCTATCAAAGCTCAGAATAGCGACGTGGTAAAAAAGGCCGAAGTCTTATTTCTGGTTGAACCGGTTTAACAAGGAACAACGATCACCAACATAGGGGAAGGGGAGATATGGAGCAGAACTGGCCCCTGGCGCCTCTTCCCCAAAGAGGTAATGTCTACCAGAGCGATGAGGGTGCAAGAGCAAATACCCTCTCAATTTTTTGGAGCCAATAGCTCGCGTACCTTCGTCCTCGTGTCGCTGCTACTTACGCCCGTTCCTGGATTTCAAACCCCATATCCTGAATCATCTGCCAGGTGTCTTTATAGTCCTGCCCCTCGGTAGTTAAATATCCAGACACAAATACCGAATTTGCAGCATACAGGGCCAGTGGTTGCAAAGAGCGCAGGTGTACTTCACGACCAGCCGAGACGCGAATCTCTTGTGATGGATTCAAGAAGCGCATCAGGCAGAGTATGCGCAAACAATCGTACGGACGCAGATAATTGATATTCCCAAAAGGTGTGCCCTCCATAGGCAACAAGAAGTTGACTGGAATAGATTGAGGGTCCAGTTCTCGGAGCGCCAATGCCACATCAATGATGTCGTCCTCTGTCTCACCCTGTCCAAAGATTGCGCCACTACATAACTTGAGGCCAGTATTACGTGCCGCCTGCAACGTCTGTACACGATCTTGATAGGTATGCGTTGTACAAATCGTTGGGTAATAACGCTCGCTCGTATTCAGATTATGGTTGAGTTGTTCAACGCCTGCAGCATACAAACATTGCGCTTTCTGCTCGGAGATAATTCCGACTGTACAACAGATAGCAATGTCGACCTCTCGCTTGATACACCGTACAGCGCTGGCAATGTACTCTATTTCGCGTTCATTGGCCCCTCGCGTGCTGATCGCAATACAATAGCGCAGGCAACGTGCTTCTTTAGCGCGTTTCGCGCCTTCCAGTAGCTTTTGCTGGCTGACGAGCGGGTACCTTTCGATATCGGCACTCGATATTTTTGACTGTGAGCAATAATGGCAATCCTCCGGACAGATGCCGCTTTTGGCGTTGATAAGCATATGTAGATGGACGCTATTACCACAAAAATGCTGCCTCACCCGATAGGCGGCGGCTAGCAAGACCAGGATAGCTTGATCGGAACTGCGCATAATAGTCTGACATTCTCCACGCGAGAGCATCTGGCCTGCAATAGCTTTGTCTGCCAGTTGTTGAAAATCCATAGTGAAGCCTCCATTTCTCTTTGTGAATATAAAATTCCATTACATGGGCGCTATGAATATGGCCCTACCGAATCCTGGTAGGCAGGCCAATGCTTGCGTATAGTTGATCGGTCAAGAGCAATTCGCCAAGGGATGGGAGCGCTTCCTGCGAAAGAGCTGGTACATATGGCAACTGGCAACAGAAGGGAGCCTTTCCCCAACGCCGCAATGCTTCCTGGTTAGTTTGTAGAGCAGGATCGAACGGGTCGGGCGGTTGAACAGAATTCAAGACAACCCCGAGCACCTGGCTTCTCTCACGGGCAACAGTCACCGTAAGAGCTGTATGATTAATGGTGCCTAGTATATTGCGTGCTACAATTAACACAGGCAGGCCAAGTTCAACCGCGATATCATGCATACAAAGATGATCGGTCAGCGGAACCAGCAATCCACCTGCACCTTCCACAAGTACAATATCGTGCAGTGCAAGCAATCGTTCGTAGCAATCACGAATGTGCTCAATGTTGATGGTGATGCCAGCAAGCTCGGCAGCGATGGCCGGGGCCAATGGTTTAGCAAAGGTATATGGGGTGACCAGTTCCGGAGGAGCGGCACACCCGGAAGCTGTACGCAGGAAACTGGCATCCTGCGGCGAGAGATGACCGTTTTCCAATGGACACCCAGTCTCCACCGGCTTCATCACACCAACACGCAATCCTTGTCTACGCAATGTGGCCGCAAGAGCCGCAGTGACGACGGTTTTACCAACACCCGTATCCGTTCCAGTAATAAAGCAACCTCAATTCATGGCAACTCCTCAGTAACAGCACAGATGGCATCATACGTAACTTGCAAAAGGGTGAGTAACTCTTCATTCGTGATAGCAAGTGGCGGCATTAATACCAGGACATCAGACAGCGGGCGAATAATAACTCCTCTCTGACGAGCTTCTCTGACGACGCGCATAGCTACCTGCTCACGCGTAGGAAAAGGGGTTCGCGTACGTCTGTCTCGTACGAGTTCGATGCCCACCATAAAGCCACATTGCCTGATATCACCTACCAGCGCGAGATGTTTAAAGGGCTCCAACTGTTGTCGTAACATGGCAATTTTAGGCTGCAGCAGTGCAAGCGTTTGCTCTTTCTCAAAGAGATCAAGGCTGGCCAGCGCAGCCGCACAACAGACCGGATTGCCTGTATACGTATGGCCGTGGTAAAAAGTGCGCCCTTCTTCTAGCGTGCCAAGGAATGCACTATAGATCTGCTCAGTCGCCAGGGTTGCGGCAAGCGGGAGATAGCCACCCGTGATGCCTTTTCCCAACGCCATCAGATCAGGATCGATATCCTCATGCTCACAGGCAAACATCTTGCCCGTTTTGCCAAAACCCGTGGCAACCTCATCCACAATAAATAGGACGTGGTAGCGCCGTGCGATCTCCCTTACTTTGCGCGTGTAGCCTTCAGGATACACAAATATGCCTGCGGCTCCCTGTACAAGTGGCTCCATCACGACGGCGGCCAATTCATCGGCATGTTCGGCGATGATGCGCTCGACTTCTTCCAGACAGGCAAATTCACATGCAGGATACTCAGTATGCAGGGAACAGTGATAGCAACAGGCACTGGGGGCTCGCAGAGTTGGAAAGAGCAATGGATGGTAAACCTGCTGGTAGATCTCGATGCCGCCCAGGCTCATCGCCCCAACTGTATCACCATGATAGCCACTATTGAGCACGAAAAACTTTGTCTTGCGCGGCTGAGGAGAAGCACACTGCTGCCAGTACTGAAACGCCATCTTCAACGCGATCTCCATCGCTGCTGCTCCTGTATCTGAATAGAAGACGCGATTCAACTGACCTGGGGCAATCTGAATCAGGCGCTCGGCAAGCTCAACGGCAGGTGGATGAGTCAAACCAAGAAATGTCGTATGCGCAACACGCTCAAGCTGATCCTGTATTGCTTGATTGATCTCCTGACGTCGATGCCCATGCACATTCACCCACAACGACGAGACACCATCAAGATATTTTTTACCATGAACATCTATCAAATAGCTACCTTCCGCACGCTCTATAACGATCTGCGGGTCCGTCTCCCAGCTCTGTTGCTGAGTAAAAGGATGCCAGATAAAGTGCTTATCTGTCTGTTCAATAGTATATGCAATATCTTTCATCGTTATTTTCCCCTTGAAATACTCGTATTATATCTATCACCTGCTCGCTAACAAATGCAGACGTTTCCCCACTCGCTCAAAGACTGAGAGTGCATACACCAGATCTGCCCGGCTATGGGTAGCCATAATGCTCGTGCGAATACGTGCGGTATTGGCAGGAACGGTTGGGGGACGGATAGCAACCGCGAACACTCCATTGCGTAAGAGTTCTCCTGACATCTCCAACGCCAGCGCAGAGTCACCAACCAGAATCGGGATAATATGTGTGCTGGAGGCAAGCGTATTAAAACCAATATCTTGCAAACCGGCGCGGAAAAAGGCCGCATTTTCCTGCAAGTGTTCAACAAGGGAAGGATGCTGCTCCAGAACATTGATAGCGGCCTGCGAAGCGGCGATCACCGCCGGTGGCAGGGCCGTAGTAAAGATGAAGTTACGTGCAACGTTGATCAGATATTCTTTCACAAGAGCTGGGCCGGTTATAAAAGCACCAAAGCTTCCCAGCGCCTTGCTCAAAGTGCTTACAGAGAGCGTCGCAGCGTATTGTATGTTAGCTTCAGCGATCAGGCCACGCCCGCCGGGACCAATGCATCCGGTGGCATGGGCCTCATCGACAACGAGGATGGCAGCATAGCGACGACACAGATCTGCAATCTCCTGCAACGGTGCACGATCACCGTCCATGCTAAATACGGTATCAGTGACGACGATGCGCTTGCCCTTGTGTCCAGATTGCGCAGAGGATGCCAGAAGAGTCTGGAGAGCGGCGACATCTGCATGCGGATAGATCTCGCAGCGTGCCCGACTCAGACGGCATCCATCGATAATACTGGCATGATTGAGCTCATCACTGAAAATAAGATCCCCTGGCCCGGCTAGAGAAGTAAGGATACCCACATTTGCAGTATATCCACTCGTAAATAACAGAGCACTTTCAGCACATTTGAAGCGAGCAAAGCACTCCTCCAACAGGTGATGCCGCTCACTGCTACCAGCAATGAGGCGCGAAGAGCCCATACCACCACCCTCAACGGCGGCGGCAACAATCGCAGCCTGTAGTGCCGGGTGACTGGCAATGCCAAGATAATTATTAGAACTCAAGTTAAGGACTGAATGCCCTTCAATAGCCAGCCACGCCTCAGAACCAGCAATGGCCGTTCTTAGCTGTCGGTAAAGGTGGTGACCACGCAATGCATCAAGCCGATGCTCCATAAACTGAAGTGGTTTCGCGTCCATATCAAGTCTACCTCCCTTCACCGATCAGCGAAGTGATGCCCCTCTCCTTGTTTCACTGGCACATAAAGCTGCCAGAACATACTTTTGGGCTATTCATATCGCATATTATTTCGGCTAAGCATCATAGTAGGCGCATAAATTACGTGGGACTTAACAATAAAGTAATCCAACGGTGACATCAGAACAAAGAAATCAATTATAAAAACAAAGGCAGATACTTTACACACATTTAGAGTAAATATGTGATGTAGAAGAAAATAAAATAGGTAGTCTTTCAGCTTTTCATACTATTTAATTGGGAAACGATAAAGAGATGTATGAAAAGGGCAAAGATAAAAAAATTTTAAGGTTAAAAGCACTTTTATTTTTAACTTAAATAGTATATTATTGTAATGAAAACTTGATAGTTAAATCCCTCTTGACAAGCTGTGTGAGTTACACGAGATCTTAACAGCGGCAAGAGAGGAATTCATCTGCTGCTAAAAGGACTCTTTACAGAAGGTAAACTCGCGTTTTTGGGGAAATTATCTCATCGCTTCATATCGTGTGCTTATCAGGTTCAGTCCATTATTTAGAATGAAGAAATCAAAAATCTTACATAGAAGTAATATTTCAAAGCTCCTCATGCCCCTGAAAGCCTGGGGTTGAGTTGGTTGTGTCACGACTATGGTAGTCGTGACACAACCTGCTTTCTGACAAAAGAACGACTGAGCCAACAGTCCGAATAAGGTGCCAAACACCATCGCTTCATCGAAATAAGGGGGAAATCATGAGGATAGCTCATGAGATGAGGAAAATCACCTGCCCTGCATTACCTCCAACAATCCTTTATCGTAAATCGCTCGTTACCCGTCTCAAAGAAGTGACCACCGGCCCGGCAGAAGGATTTCCTCATTATAAGCTGGTGCTCCTGTATGCACCAGCCGGATACGGGAAAACAACACTCCTGGCAGATTTTGCCCGCAATACTTCCATTGCATGCTGCTGGTATTTCATGGATCACCTGGATGCCGACAAAAACACCTTTCTTGAAACCCTCCTGATGAGTATACGTTTGCGCTTCCCACACTTTGGCTCACATTTGGATGCAGTATTGGCTTCAGCAATAGCCGCCGATGCCGAAGGATCCGCTGGCTTTCACTACGAAGCCATGATTGACGCGCTGATTGCCGCGATTGAAACTGAGATCCCCGAACGTTTTGTACTCATGCTCTGCAATTATCAGGAAATGAGCGCATGCCAGGAAGTCGATGAACTGATCAACCATTTTTTGCGGAAACTCCCCGACAAGTGTGTCTTAGTTATCGAAAGTCGGGCGACATTGGAACTTGATTTTGCGTTACTCCTTGCCCACCGCGAAATGGTTGGCATTGGCAGTCATCTCCTCCGCTTCACCGCTCAGGAAATTCGTGATCTCGCATTGCTTCAAGGAATGACGGAGTTCAGTGAGGCACAAGCAACCCAACTCGCTCTTTCCTTTGAAGGATGGATTACAGGCATTCTCTTAGGCGCTCATCTCGGAGACATCGAGTTTTTGCCGCAGTGGAGCCATGAGCACGAAAAACAAGGCATTCTCGTCAACAGGCATCGCCTCTTCTCTTACGTTGTTAATGAGGTCTTTGAGCGAGATCCAGAACTCTATTCTTTTCTCAAAGAAGCATCCGTCTTACAGGAAATGACCCCTTCTCTCTGTACCAAATTGCTGGGGATCCAGGACGCGGCCAGACATCTGCACTATCTCGAGCAAAATGGACTCTTTGTGACACGACGGGGAGAAGAGGAACAGGCAACCTATACCTGCCACCCCGTGCTGCGTGAACTGCTCTATAATGATCTCTTTCAGCAGATGCCCGCACGTTTTCTCGCACTTCATCACCGGGCGGCCCAGGTATTGAGCGCCGATAAAGAGTATGAAAAGGCAGTCTATCATGCCTTTGAAGCAAAAGCATGGGATCTCGTTTCCCAGTTAATTCTTGAATGCTATGACCAGATGCTGAAACAGGGGCATGCGGCCACTCTAGCTCGCTGGATCGATGAATTACCCGCAGCGACCACCATTCACAATCCCCGCCTTCTTCTCATCCGGGCCAGCATTCACCTCGTCGTTGGCGAGCAGACCTGTGCCCTCTCACTGCTTGATGCCGCATCCCGAGCAATCATAGAGGACGGTGAACCGGAAAAGATGCCGCCATTGCAGATTGAGATGGTGATCTTGCGCAGTAAGGCGCTCTTTCAACAGGGTGACTATCATCAAGCGCTCATTCTTTGTCAGCAGATCCAGCAACGCCTCCCGGCTCACGAGATCAGGATGCGTGCCGATGTCCATACGCGCTTAGGCGTCTGTGCCAATCTCTTAGGCGATTTTACGACGGGCATCGCCCACCTGCAGAAAGCCCTGCAACTCTGGGGACGCCACACCATCGAGCGCCAGACCGCCGAGCTGCATAGTGCATTAGCCAGTGCCTACAGTCTGCTCGGAAACTTCGTGCTGGCCGAACACCATATCGCGCGTGCAATTGCCTCCTGGGGCCAGTTACATGACGAATGGGGTCAGATCAATAATGTGATTCGTCAGGGAGGCATCAAGCAACGACAAGGGGTCTTTGCAGAAGCGGAAAAAGCGTTTCAGCAAGCATTGACCCTGGCTCGTGGCCCCATTCATTTCTTACGGGGAGAGGCCTACTCGCTGGTCTCGCTTGGGGAACTCTACCAGGATCAGGGACTTTATGAACAATCGTTGAACATGATCGAGGATGGGCTGGCACTTGCGCGTCGCATCAAAGATAAATATCTGATCAACTGTACCCTCTGCTTCCTGGCAATGACCTATCTCTACATGGGAGATGCTGAAACGGCCCTCTTACTGGTCTCGGATGTCGATGTCCAGGATCGTCATACCCCCTCTCTGAGCTACGAACAGGTGGTCTGCGAACTGGCCTACGGGACCATTTTGTTGTACCAGCAACGGTTTGACGACGCGTACTATCACCTCAACAAAGTCGAAATGTCCCTCAATAAAATGGGACTCAAACGGGAACGTATCCAGGCGATACTACGGCTGGCATTATGTCTGCTTGAACAAGGCCAGACCAACGCGTGGATGCAGCGGATAGAAGAGATTGTCCATCTCCTCAAAGGACAAACTGGCTACAAACATCTTGTCTTCATAGAGCTACGTCACCTGACAAGACTCTACCAGGTCGTAGAAACCCATCCCGATCTGGAGACGTTAAGAGACCTGCTCGACCTGACCCCAGAAAGGCCGATACCAGCTCCCCACCTTCTCGCACCGGCTCCCTCCACTCCCAGTGTGAAGCAGGAGCACCCTGTACGCCCTGTTGTGCAGGTAACGGCCTCTCCAAAGATTTGCATCCGCGCCCTGGGAGAACCGAGCGTTGCCATTGAAGATCGACCAGTGACACGCTGGCGCATGGCACGCTCAATGGAGCTTTTTTTCTTTCTGCTGGACTGCGAACGTCCCATGCGCAAAGAACAGATTATTACGGGTCTGTGGTCAGAGGTCGATGAACAGATCAATCAAACCTTTCACTCAACCATCTATTATCTGCGCAAAGCACTCGATGGACATGGCATTAGTTCACAAGGAAGCACGTATACACTCGATCTCGCAGCCTATTTCGGCTCGAATGTATGGTACGATGTTACCGAGTTTCAGCAGCAGCAGACACGTGCAAAGCAAGCGCTGAGCCAGGAAGATGATGGTGTCGCCCGAGAGGCATTGCTGAGGATGCTTGAACTGTATCAGGGCGATTATGTGCAACCGTTTTACAGCGATTGGTGCACATTCAAGCGGGACGAGTTGCGCCGTAGGTACCTGGATGCACGTTGCCTGCTGGCTCAGATTGCCTGGCGGCAGGAACGTTTTGACGAATGCGCTCTCCACTGGCAACACACCCTGCTGGTAGACGATTGTCTGGAAGAAGCGCACTATGGGCTTATGCGCTGCTACCTGCGACAGGGAAAAAGAGGCCTGGCACTGCGTCAATATCAACGTTGCCGCGACACGTTACAACGCGAAATGGATATTCTCCCCGGCAGTGCAGTCCAAAATCTCTATCAACGCCTCATGAGCCCGTCGTAATAGCATAGGTTGATACACCTTTCCTGGAAGCGTCGCTCTTTTTTAGTATCGTACTGCTAAGTGAATGCGAAGATTCCTGATATCCTGCTAAGGATGCGCGAAGGTTTTGTTGATTCCCATTCAGTATTCTGTCATCAAACAAAAGAAAATGTCCTTGATGTCCCTGCTGAGGAGATGAACAATGAAGCCAAAAGAGGTTGACGCTATTGATCCCTGGCCTATACCCACGTATTAGCAGAAGTCTTTTCTTTCGCATAAAGGTATCCTCTCAATAATTCGGGGTAGCTTGGCGTAGGGCAAAAATTGCTGAAGCAAGGCCTTATACTACTACCGAAAGATCGTGAGTTATTGTAGCTTAGGCTTCATCCCAGAAGCAGCGTCGCCTCGAATTTGCACGCTGGCTCGTTATGAATAAACGCTTGACCGATCAAACAATCTGAAAGCACTTACCCCTGGGCCAGGTGCAATGCTTTGTGCAAAAACGCGTTGTTGCGCTCGCGAACGCGTTCCAGCCAGGCCAGGTTTTCCTGATACCAGGTGACCGTTTGGCGCACCCCATCCGCAAAAGCGATCTGCGGCTGCCAGTTGCACATCTGCTTGATCCTGGAAGCGTCTACCGCGTGACGGAAGACATGGCCCTGCCGATCCTCAACAAAACGAAGCAGGCTTAATGGCTTTCCAGTTAACTCAAGGACAATCGATGCATTCTGCAGGATAGTGCGCTCCTCACTGGCTCCAATGTTGAAAACCTCGCCGTGAACCTTTGCGGCATCCTCGTGTAACAGCATGAGGATGGCACGTGCATGGTCATAGGTATAAATCCAATCGCGCACATTTGCTCCGGTCCCATAGATCGGAAGTGGACGATCCTCAAGTGCATTCAGGATAAACAGGGGCAGTTGTTTCTCGGGATATTGATATGGACCATAGTTATTGCCGCAACGTGTGATCACCACAGGTACGTGATATGTTGCCCAGTACGAATAAGCCAGGCTATCTGCCGCCGCCTTGCTCGCCGCATATGGGGACATTGGACGCTGAGCATCGGTCTCCAGGGAGGGACGGCTCACCCCCGCAGGCGAGAGGGCGTTGCCATACACCTCATCAGTTGAAATCTGAATGAAACGCTGAATAGCACAGATGCGTGCCTCCTCCAGCAAGACATACGTCCCTTCAAAGTTCGTCTTGATGAAAGCAGCTGGAGCGAGGATAGAACGATCCACATGCGTTTCAGCGGCAAAATTCACGACGGCCTGACACCCACGCATCGCTTCTTTTACGCTCACTCGATCAGTGATATCACCTTGAATAAAGGTGCAGTTTTTCAGCGCCAGCACAGACGACAGATTATCCAGGTTGCCCGCATAGGTGAGCTTGTCCAGAATAACCACCTCATAGTCTGGGTAGGATGCAAGCAAAGCGTGTACGAAATTGCTCCCGATAAAGCCAGCGCCACCCGTGATGAGGATACGCATAACTGTTCCACCTTCTTCTGTGTTTACAGAATACCAATACGACTATGATCACCAAGCAAGAGCTTGTAGGCTTTTGGTTTTGTGGGCGAAAGGTAGATCTCAGCATGACGACCGATTAAGCTGTCCTCGATACGTCCTTCAATGTTGGAGATGCGACATCCCTCCAACACAATACTATGTTCGATCTCACTGCTGGTCACAATGCTATCATGGGCTATTGCCGTAAATGGACCGATGTAGGCATTGGTTAACACAACGTTGCGCCCAATCGCCGAAGGTCCACGTACAATACTATTGATGAGGCATACATTCTCTTCCAGGATCACATCCCCGTGAACCTGTGATTGCTGATCTATGGTCGCACTGAGCGATATCGAGCGTCTGGCGTGACTGAGAATGACACGATTGGCATCAAGCATATCCTGCATCTGCCCCGTATCGATCCAGTACCCCGTGATGATGTGGGGCCGAACCATGCAGTGATGATCAATCAAATACTGGATCGCATCCGTGATTTCCAGCTCACCACGCGCAGACGGCTGGATTGCAGCAACCGCTTCAAAGATCTGGGCGTCAAAGAGATAGATTCCCACCAGCGCAAAATCACTGATTGGCTCCCTGGGTTTCTCCACCAGATGCTGAATATAGATCTCTTCGCTCTCCACGGTGGCTGGATTGGTGATTGCTTCCCCTTCATACGTACAGAGCTGTGCCACGCCAAACTGCTGTGGATTGGGGACCTGCTTGAGAAAGATCTGGGCCTGAGCAAGGCACCCTGGCGCGGCGAAGTCCCGCACCACCTGGCGAATATCTTCTTCGATAAAGTTGTCCCCTAGAAACATCAGGAAACGCTCCTCTCCCAGAAACGGCTGAGCCGTCTTCACCGCGTGCGCCAGCCCCAACGCTTCCTCCTGATGGATATAGGTGATGGAGACATCCGCGCCAAATGCCTTACCGTCTTTGACAGCCGCTTGAATTTCTGCCCCTGTTTCGCCTACGATGATGCCAATATCCACAATACCAGCGGCGATAATGGTCTCCAAGGCGTAGAAAAGCACGGGCTTATTGGCAACCGGTACCAGTTGTTTCGCATACGTGTAGGTAATGGGTTGCAGGCGCGTGCCTTTTCCACCACTCAGTATCAATGCTTTCATTTGATTTGTGCTCCCCTGATCCGTTGATAGACGATCGTATTCTTGGAGTAACCTGGAGTAACCTTCTATCCAGCACCATCGCCTTCAGTATAGATCTGGTGCTTACAAGCAACTTACCCCCATCGTAAGCCCTATAGAGCTTATTTGGCATCTGCTGCAAAGCTCCTTTCAGATGTGCCACACTCTTGCAGATCCATTTGAGCAAACTTAGAAGAACGGGCACAAATGGCCTTTATCATCACGAATCCCTCACAGCTTCTTTGTCATACCCCAATAACATGGGTGTAAATCATTTTACTTCGTGGGCAAGTCTGAGGTAAATCTCTTCTTCTATTCTGATGAACAGAACGGGTTGTACCATTTGTAGCATAGCTGGTGCAAAACCAACACACGTTTTGAGCAAGACGGGTACAAAAAGTTCGCTCCTACTCTTTCCCGAAGAAAGAACGTTCTCTGGTTATAAAAATGAAGTTGAATGCGGAAGAGGCTTAAGATGATGTCAAAGAAGGAGGATAGTATTGACTAACGAGAATGCTTCAGAACTGAATGTTGACGTTCTGATTGTGGGTAGCGGCCCTATCGGAGCGACGTTTGCACGGGTTATTTCTGAGAGCGTGCCAACTGCGACGATTCTCATGATAGATCTAGGCCCGCAATTGACCAGCTGTCCTGGTATGCATGTGAAGAATATCAAGGACGAGGGTGAGCGCCTCCAGGCACAGATCCATTCCCAGGGTCCGGCGCAGTATCGCTACGAAATACCAAATTTCAAGGACAGGTCGAACGCAGCTGGGAGAAGAGGCAAGGAAAGGATCGCGACGCTTGCCAATCCTGGTACCCACCTGGCCAGTCCCGATGATGTTGATCTCGACAGGTCTGGGATGCCTGCGGCTGCCTTCTCAAGCAATATTGGCGGTATGGGTGCGCACTGGACCTGCGCCTGTCCGCCTCCCAGTAACCGCGAACGTATCCCGTTCATCTCGGAGAACGAATGGAACAGTCTCTTCGCGAAGGCGTGCCAGCTCCTATGCGTGACCCAGGAGGCGTACCCGGATTCGCTTGAAGCTTTCGCCATCCAGCAGACGTTGGGTGAAGCGTTCAACGCTCGCCTTCCAGAAGGGAAGCAAGTGCAGCGCATGCCACTTGCTGTGCGCCTGGACGAGCACAATCGTCGCTACTGGGTAGGATCAGATGTGATACTAGGACATCTGGCTGATGCGGCTGAGGAGCTAAAGCATGACCAGCGGCTTTTTGAGCTGCGGTCGGAAACGATTTGCAGATGGCTCACATACGATGGCGACCGTGTGAGTGGTGCGGTGATCGAGCATCTACCGTCCGGGCGGCGTGAACAGGTAAGCGCGAGTGTTGTGGTGATCGCTGCCGACGCATTGCGCACCCCCCAGTTGCTGTGGGCATCCAGCATTCGCCCATCAGCTTTAGGCCACTATCTCAACGACCATACACAGATCATGGCTAACGTGGAATTAAGCGAGGAGATAGTGCTGCGGACCAGGGCTACGCTGCAGGCGGCAGATCAGTTCCCAGAGGAGAGACAGGAGCTTGTCGAGCCGATTATCGGGGTATTCTGGGTCCCGTTTCACAGCCCCGAGCACCCGTTCCACGGTCAAGTAATGCACCTAGCCCTCCCTCCGATTCCTCGGGGCCTGTCTGAGTCTCGTGCGAACCCCCGGCATATGGTGGGACTCACCTGGCGCTGTCGCAAAGAGATCAGGTACGAGGACTACCTGGAGTTTTCTGATGGGGAAACCGACTCCTTCGGCATGCCGAAAATGACGATTCACTACGAACTGACCGCGAAAGACAGAGCGGAGATAGCCGCCGCGCAAAAGGAGCAGGCTCGCGCCGTTGCTGCCTTCGGTAAGGTGCTCAAAGAGGGTGAGTCTCGGCTAATACCGCCCGGCAGCTCCCTGCACTACCAGGGCACGGTGCGCATGGGAGAGACAGACAATGCGCACTCTGTTTGCGACCCGTACTCACGAGTATGGGGCTTTGAGAACCTGTTTGTTGGGGGCAACGGTGTGATACCCACTTCCACCGCGTGCAACCCCACTGCGACAAGTGTTGCTCTCGCTATCAGAGCATGCGAGAGGATCGTCCCACTCATCAGGTCATGATGCCTTCATAAGGAGGGAGGGCACCGATATGTTGAGCTTGTTCAATTCAGCGGAAGTACTTATCACTTCCTTCTGTAGTAGAGATGCTGTTCTCTTCGAGGACATGTAATGGACAAAAAAAGCAGATCTCTTGCCAGAGATGATTAAGAGAGCCGAACTGCTTAGAACCCTTGTACAAAATGAAAGGAAGATCCGAATGATCACACAGAAGTTAGCCATTCATGGTGGGCCAAAGGCCCGTCCATCCGCAGCATTTGTTCCTGTTGTAAGCCCGGGAGCACTCATGATCGATGAGGAGGAGATTCAGAGCGTTACTGAAGTCCTCCGACGCAAAGTATTCAATCGCCATCAGGGACCGGAGGTGTCATCGCTCGAAAAAGAATTTGCCCAGACGCTTGGAGTCCCTTATGTGGTGGCGCTCAATTCTGGATCTTCTGCCCTGAATTGCGCACTTTTTGCTTTGGGTATCAAACCAGGCGATGAAGTAATCATGCCCAGTTTCTCATTCATTGGCGACGCCGCGGCCGTGTTAAACTGTGGAGCAACCCCAGTTTTCTGTGAGATCGATAATACGCTCACACTTTCAGTTGATGATGCTATTAACCTCGTGAACGAACGTACAAAAGCAATTGTTGCTGTTCACATGCGGGGAGCACCTTGTGACATGGAAAGACTAGAAGCACTATGCCGCACCCACGGGATCAGCTTAATCGAGGACGTTGCGCAGTCGAATGGTGGCTCCTTCAAGGGGAAACCCCTGGGAACATTTGGTCGCATAGGCTGTTTTAGCCTGCAACAGTTCAAAGTCATCACAACAGGTGAGGGAGGATTTTTAGTCACAAGCGAGCCCGAGTTATTCAAAGATGTCCTGTTTCAGTATGATGCCGCTACATTCTGGAGCTACGATACAGATGATCTTATACCGCTCAAAGAGGTCATGTCTCAGCGTCCCCCGAAGAAAGTTCCACCCTGGAGTTACCATACAGATGCACCCAATTATCTTATGCCGCAAACTGGTCTTAACCTGCGTATGGGGGAGATGGAGGGGGCTTTTGGAAGGGTACAGTTGAGAAAGCTAAACTCGATTGTAGAAAGGCTTCGAGAGCGAAAGGAAAAGCTTCTCCAACTTTTGGGTAATCTTCCTGGTTGTGAACAAAGAGCTTTTCATGATGCCGATGGTGAAGTGGGGATTGCATTGCTACTCCAGATACATCCTGAACTTCCTGCAGGCGAGATTCAAAAGGCCCTTTTTGCAGAAGGCATCGAGGCTTCGCTTTTGCTCCCACCAGGCATGAGTGCTATGAACATTCCAGAAAGGCACTTTTGCGATGGATGGGGAAAAATCCTTGGCTCAGAGCGGCTTATTGGGGAGCATCGTTGCCAATCATCAAAGTCACTGCTCAACAGAATGCTACAAATCCAAATAAATCCAACCCATGCTGATAGAGATCTTGAGGAAATAGCCGAAGGAGTGCGAAAAGTTTTCTGCTACTTTGCAGATGAAAATCAACCGGGTTCTCCCTCATCTTCCATGCAGTGGTCGCAAGCATGACTCTGAGGCCTCCCTGGCATGAATGCACAGGGGTTCCTGTGGCTCACTCAACGCTTCCGATCTCCCTTCCCTGGGAGATCGGCTCTTGATGGGCATGGAGGCGACGCGCCCGGGCGGTATCAATACGCAAAGGCAATTCCAAGAGAAAAAATGCCGCTGTGGTTCGTTTCATGCCACCTCCATCGGGTTATGATCTGAGCAGAAAGATACCATCGTCGTAGATCCCTTGTCAACTAATGAAAATCAATATGGAGATCTCTCGGGAGGTGTTCGTTCTGCGCAGTTCACCTGTACAGATGGGATGCCTTCCCTTCTTTCCCACTCCCCCCAAACGGAACGGCCATTCATCCCCGGTCTAATCCCCGCACTCCAGTACAGAACATGAGAAAAGACGACAAAAAGACGACAAAAAGACGACAAAAAGACGAGCGTTTGTGGTTCTCGAAATGACTTCTCCCCAGTATACTTACTTCAAGAGATGGGCAACACTTTCATAGAACAAGTGTTATCCTCCTTCCAACCTTGTATCAGGAGAACTGGTGAGTTCCTGGCTGCACGAATACCCAGTTACCTCTTCTGCTTCCCGGATTTCCTTTCTCTCTAGAATTGCGAAATTGGTAGAAAGTTGGTACTGTAATGACAGATCAGTATTTTGCATCTTTTGGTAAAACGCTTAAGAGAAATTCATCTGCTGTTAAAAGGACTCTTTACAGAAGGTAAACTCGCGTTTTTGGGGAAATTATCTCATCGCTTCATATCGTGTGCTTATCAGGTTCAGTCCATTATTTAGAATGAAGAAATCAAAAATCTTACATAGAAGTAATATTTCAAAGCTCCTCATGCCCCTGAAAGCCTGGGTTTGAGCTATTGTGTAACTACTATGACAGTAGTAGCAAGAAATGCTTTCTGACAAAAGAACGACTGAGCCAACAGTCCGAATAAGATGCCAAACACCATCGCTTCATCGAAATAAGGGGGAAATCATGAGGATGGCTCATGAGATGAGGAAAATCACTTGCCCTGCATTACCTCCAACAATCCTTTATCGTAAATCGCTCGTTACCCATCTCAAAGAAGTGACCACCGGACCGGCAGAAGGATTTCCTCATTATAAGCTGGTGTTCCTCTATGCACCAGCCGGATACGGGAAAACAACACTCCTGGCAGATTTTGCCCGCAATACTTCCATTGCATGCTGCTGGTATTTCATGGATCACCTGGATGCCGACAAAAACACCTTTCTTGAAACCCTCCTGATGAGTATCCGCTTGCGTTTTCCCCACTTTGGCTCACATTTGGATGCAGTATTGGCTTCAGCAATAGCCGCCGATGCCGAAGGATCCGCTGGCTTTCACTACGAAGCCATGATTGACGCGCTGATTGCCGCGATTGAAACTGAGATCCCCGAACGTTTTGTGCTCATGCTCTGCAATTATCAGGAAATGAGCGCTTGCCAGGAAGTTGATGAACTGATCAACCATTTTTTGCGGAAACTCCCCGACAAGTGTGTCTTAGTTATCGAAAGTCGGGCGACATTGGAACTTGATTTTGCGTTACTCCTTGCCCACCGCGAAATGGTTGGCATTGGCAGTCATCTCCTCCGCTTCGCCGCTCAGGAGATTCGTGATCTCGCATTGCTTCAAGGAATGACGGAGTTCAGTGAGGCACAAGCAACCCAACTCGCTCTTTCCTTTGAAGGATGGATTACAGGTATTCTCTTAGGCGCTCATCTCGGAGACATCGAGTTTTTGCCGCAGTGGAGCCATGAGCACGAAAAACAGGGCATTCTCGTCGATAGGCATCATTTGTTCTCTTACGTTGTTAATGAAGTTTTTAAGCGAGATCCAGAACTCTATTCTTTTCTTAAAGAAGCATCCGTCTTACAGGAAATGACCTCTTCTCTCTGTACCAAATTGCTGGGGATCCAGGACGCGGCCAGACATCTGCACTATCTCGAGCAAAATGGACTCTTTGTGACACGCCGTGGCGAAGAGGAACAGGCAACCTATACCTGCCACCCTGTGCTGCGTGAACTGCTCTATAATGATCTCTTTCAGCAGATGCCTGCCCGTTTTCTCGCACTTCATCAACGGGCTGCACTCTTATTAAGCGCCGACAAGAATTATGAAAAAGCGGTCTATCATGCCTTTGAAGCAAAAGCATGGGATCTCGTTTCCCACCTGATTCTTGAATGTCACGATCAGATGCTGAAACAGGGGCACGCTACAACGCTGGCTCGCTGGATCGATGAACTCCCCTCAGCGACCACCATTCGCAATCCCCGCCTTCTTCTCATCCGAGCGAACATTCACCTTGTCGTTGGCGAGCAGACCTGTGCCCTCTCACTGCTTGATGCCGCATCCCGAGCAATCATAGAGGACGGTGAACCGGAAAAGATGCCGCCATTGCAGATTGAGATGGTGATCTTGCGCAGTAAGGCGCTCTTTCAACAGGGTGACTATCATCAAGCGCTCATTCTTTGTCAGCAGATCCAGCAACGCCTCCCGGCTCATGAGATCAGGATGCGTGCCGATGTCCATACGCGCTTAGGCGTCTGTGCCAATCTCTTGGGCAATTTTACGACGGGCATCGCCCACCTGCAGAAAGCCCTGCAACTCTGGGGACGCCATACCATTGAGCGCCAGACCGCCGAGCTGCATAGTGCATTAGCCAGTGCCTACAGTCTGCTCGGAAACTTCGTGCTAGCCGAACACCATATCGCGCGTGCAATTGCCTCCTGGGGCCAGTTACATGACGAATGGGGTCAGATCAATAATGTGATTCGTCAGGGAGGCATCAAGCAACGACAGGGGGTCTTTGCAGAAGCGGAAAAAGCGTTTCAGCAAGCATTAACCCTGGCTCGTGGCCCCATTCATTTCTTACGGGGAGAGGCCTACTCCCAGGTCTCGCTTGGAGAACTTTACCAGGATCAGGGACTTTATGAACAATCGTTGAACATGATCGAGGATGGGCTGGCACTGGCGCGTCGCATCAAAGATAAATATCTGATCAACTGTACCCTCTGCTTCCTGGCAATGACCTATCTCTACATGGGAGATGCTGAAACGGCCCTCTTGCTGGTCTCGGATGTCGATGTCCAGGATCGTCATACCCCCTCTCTGAGCTACGAACAGGCGGTCTGCGAACTGGCCTACGGAACCATTTTGTTGTACCAGCAACGGTTTGACGACGCGTACTATCACCTCAGCAAAGTCGAAATGTCCCTCAATAAAATGGGACTCAAACGAGAACGTATCCAGGCGATACTACGCCTGGCATTATGTCTGCTTGAACAGGGCCAGACCAATGCATGGATGCAGCGCATAGAAGAGATTGTCCATCTCCTCAAAGGACAAAATGGCTACAAACATCTTGTCTTCATAGAACTGCGTCACCTGACAAGACTCTACCAGGTCGTAGAAACCCATCCCGATCTGGAGACGTTAAGAGACCTGCTCGACCTGACCCCAGAAAGGCCGATACCAGCTCCCCACCTTCTCGCACCGGCTCCCTCCACTCCCAGTGTGAAGCAGGAGCACCCTGTACGCCCTGTTGTGCAGGTAACGGCCTCTCCAAAGATTTGCATCCGCGCCCTGGGAGAACCGAGCGTTGCCATTGAAGATCGACCAGTGACACGCTGGCGCATGGCACGCTCAATGGAGCTTTTTTTCTTTCTGCTGGACTGCGAACGTCCCATGCGCAAAGAACAGATTATTACGGGTCTGTGGTCAGAGGTCGATGAACAGATCAATCAAACCTTTCACTCAACCATCTATTATCTGCGCAAAGCACTCGATGGACATGGCATTAGTTCACAAGGAAGCACGTATACACTCGATCTCGCAGCCTATTTCGGCTCGAATGTATGGTACGATGTTACCGAGTTTCAGCAGCAGCAGACACGTGCAAAGCAAGCGCTGAGCCAGGAAGATGATGGTGTCGCCCGAGAGGCATTGCTGAGGATGCTTGAACTGTATCAGGGCGATTATGTGCAACCGTTTTACAGCGATTGGTGCACATTCAAGCGGGACGAGTTGCGCCGTAGGTACCTGGACGCCCGCGGCCTGCTGGCCCAGATTGCCTGGCGGCAGGAACGTTTTGACGAATGCGCCCTCCACTGGCAACACACCCTCTTAGTAGACGATTGTCTGGAAGAAGCGCACTATGGGCTCATGCGCTGTTACCTGCGACAGGGAAAACGCGGCCTGGCACTGCGTCAATATCAACGCTGCCGCGACACGTTACAGCGCGAAATGGACATTCTCCCCGGCAGTGCAATCCAAAATCTCTATCAACGCCTCATGAGCCCATCGTCATAGAATGGATGGGCACCTTTCGAACTGATGAACGTCGCACCTACTACGTCCTCAATGAAATGTATCTACCTTTAAGTCTATACTAGACACCTTTTCTGGAAGTATCACTCTTTTTTAGTATCGTACTGCTAAGTGAATGCGAAGGTTCCCGATGTCCTGCTAAGGATGCGCGAAGGTATTGTTGATTCCTATTCAGTATTCTGTCATCAAACAAAAGAAAACATTCTTGATGACCCTGCTGAGGAGATGAACAATGAAGCCAAAAGAGGTTGACGCTATTGATCCCTGGCCTATACCCACGTATTAGCAGAAGTCTTTTCTTTCGCATAAAGGATGAGAAAAATGCGAAGGCAGTGCGAAGTTCCTGTGAAGGGTATTCATGTATTCTCTGACTATACAGAATGGATAAGTGAACTCGGAAACGTCGCACTCTATTTGAGGAGGAAAGAACACCATGAAAAAAACAGATACGCTCACCAGGAATGGTCTCTCTCTCAGACACGTTACGACGCCATATGGACAAACGGACCCTGGTTCGCAACAGCACCAAGAGCGCGTTCATACCCTTGAGTATTCCACACGTACCGTTGTTCATCAGTCGCCACGTAAACGAGCCTGTAACCCCTTTGCATCAGCTCTGGCCGATGTCTTTGGCATAGAAGAGGCACACGCATAAAGCGGCGAAAACGTACAAAGGAGTACACCAAACGGTTGCTATTTCACCGGGTCCGATAGGCTATCCACATAACTTCTGAGTTCCTCGTAGCGCTTCCCACTGAGCAGCGTGTGCTGTTTTGCATTATACAAAAGAGATTGTAAGAGCATATAAAAAAGTACATGGGAGACAGCCTCTCTCATTTTCGCATTTTTGAGGTGAGCAGTCGCACTGGCTACTGTGGCCCCTTGTTGGAGAGTGAACCAACAATGGACAGCCTCGTCGGTGATCTCTTGCAGCACTCTCTGATTCAACTCACTGAGAGCCTGCTCAAAGGTTTTATCTTGCATCTTTTTTTCTTTCTCTTTCAGCATATGCGTTGACAAAAACAAACGTCGCTGTCTTGCTTTTGTATCTATCGATGACTTTATGCTTCTTCGTTTCTAAATGTATCAGTTGATCGATACCTCCTTCTTTGTCCTATCAGATCATCTAAAATTTTGATATGCAATACAAATTGAAAGTCATCTCAATTACACGCCTGTTACCAGACTGATAAGTGAAAGATCAGGCACCTTTTGCGTACCCATAAGGATGCCTGTGAGCAGGCAGAGTCACCAGAAGGGAAAAAGACATGTTCTTACCGCAGAATGCGCACACACAACTGGAGAGGCTTCATGCAACCCATCCACGCGAACGTGAACAGCAGGCCAGCTATCGCGTCTATTCTTTCGGACAGTTTCGCCTCTTCAGTCATGAGAAGGCGATCAAAGAACCGATGTGGCGTCGTAGCAAAGCGAAGACCCTGCTCAAATGGTTTGTCCTTAATCCAGATAAATTGTGTTCAGCAGACCAGTTCATTGATCTTTTCTGGCCTGATCTCCCTCTCGATGCTGCGATGGGGAATCTGCATGTCACCATTCATTTTTTACGTCACTTGCTCGAACCCTCGCTAGGTTCACGTCAGGAATCGAAGTTTGTTCGCCGCCAAGCCAATAACTTTTATTGGTTCCATATGGATGAAACATGGTGGACCGATACGTCCGATGTGGAGCAGTTCTTTGAGAATGCGAAAGTGCATGATCGTCATGAAGATTATAGCAAGGCCTTATACTACTACCGAAAGATTGTGAGTTATTGTAGCTTAGGCTTCATCCCAGAAGATGAGGCAGAGCCCTGGTTGCAGCCGTATCGGCAACATTATAGCTATATGTACTCCCAGGTTCTAGTGCGCTTAATACAGATCTACCAGTTGCGCAACGAACTGGAAGAAGTCCTGGAGTACTCCTACCTCGCTCTGGCAGCAAATCCCTACTGCGAACCAGCTATTGGCGCCATCATCGATGCACATTTGAAAGAGGGCAACCCCTCGCTGGCAATGGACACACTAGAAAAATTTCATCACGCTCTTCAGCGCAACCTAGGCATGGAACCTAGCAAAGAGATATACGTCCTGAGACAGAAAATCGTGTCGGCGAGCAAGTAGAAGCATCAGCATCGACATGCTCGCCCATTGGTTCATAAGGGGAGACGTATCATGAACGAAAAAGAAAACTGCTATGGTCTGCTTCAAGCAGGATTTACCGAGAAGCAAATTAAGCAATTAAGCACCTTTCGTAAAGCATACGTTGAGAAAGAACACTTGACACGTGTAAAAGAGCAGCGTCGCCTCGAATTTGCACGCTGGCTCGTTATGAATAAACGCCTGACCGATCAAACGATCTGAAAGCACTTACCCCTGGGCCAGGGGCAATGCTTTGTGCAAAAACGCGTTGTTGCGCTCGCGAACGCGTTCCAGCCAGGCCAGGTTTTCCTGATACCAGGTGACCGTTTGACGCACCCCATCCGCAAAAGCGATCTGCGACTGCCAGTTGCATACTTCTTCTGTGTTTATAGAATACCAATACGACTATGATCACCAAGCAAGAGCTTGTAGGCTTTTGGTTTTGTGGGCGAAAGGTAGATCTCAGCATGACGACCGATTAAGCTGTCCTCGATACGTCCTTCAATGTTGGAGATGCGACATCCCTCCAACACAATACTATGTTCGATCTCACTGCTGGTCACAATGCTATCATGGGCTATTGCCGTAAATGGACCGATGTAGGCATTGGTTAACACAACATTGCGCCCAATCGCCGAAGGTCCACGTACAATACTATTGATGAGGCATACATTCTCTTCCAGGATCACATCCCCGTGAACCCGTGATTGCTGATCTATGGTCGCACTGAGCGATATCGAGCGTCTGGCGTGACTGAGAATGACACGATTGGCATCAAGCATATCCTGCATCTGCCCCGTATCGATCCAGTACCCCGTGATGATGTGGGGCCGAACCATGCAGTGATGATCAATCAAATACTGGATCGCATCCGTGATTTCCAGCTCACCACGCGCAGACGGCTGGATTGCAGCAACCGCTTCAAAGATCTGGGCGTCAAAGAGATAGATTCCCACCAGCGCAAAATCACTGATTGGCTCCCTGGGTTTCTCCACCAGATGCTGAATATAGATCTCTTCGCTCTCCACGGTGGCTGGATTGGTGATTGCTTCCCCTTCATACGTACAGAGCTGTGCCACGCCAAACTGCTGTGGATTGGGGACCTGCTTGAGAAAGATCTGGGCCTGAGCAAGGCACCCTGGCGCGGCGAAGTCCCGCACCACCTGGCGAATATCTTCTTCGATAAAGTTGTCCCCTAGAAACATCAGGAAACGCTCCTCTCCCAGAAACGGCTGAGCCGTCTTCACCGCGTGCGCCAGCCCCAACGCTTCCTCCTGATGGATATAGGTGATGGAGACATCCGCGCCAAATGCCTTACCGTCTTTGACAGCCGCTTGAATTTCTGCCCCTGTTTCGCCTACGATGATGCCAATATCCACAATACCAGCGGCGATAATGGTCTCCAAGGCGTAGAAAAGCACGGGCTTATTGGCAACCGGTACCAGTTGTTTCGCATACGTGTAGGTAATGGGTTGCAGGCGCGTGCCTTTTCCACCACTCAGTATCAATGCTTTCATTTGATTTGTGCTCCCCTGATCCGTTGATAGACGATCGTATTCTTGGAGTAACCTGGAGTAACCTTCTATCCAGCACCATCGCCTTCAGTATAGATCTGGTGCTTACAAGCAACTTACCCCCATCGTAAGCCTTGTAAGGCTGTCCGGCTGGCACGCGTCCCGATGAACAGCAAAGAGCATTACTCTTCCTGTTCGAACAGGATCAGCACTTTCTGGCTAAATTCTGTGAGATCTCTGGCAACGATACGTTTGATTTTTTCTTGTTCGCTTGCCGTCAATTCAAAATTTCGTGCTCGTATTGCTTGCACTGGATTTTTCAAAAGCTCTTGACAAAAAGCCTCATCGACAGTTGCCAGCCCCAGAATAGCATTAATCGTTTTCCAGCTCATTTTTCCACTTCCGTTCTGCTTCTCTGATCTTTCTTTGTCCTGGGAAACCTTCTCCGCTTTGTTTAGCTATAATCATGTTACACCAACAACCTCAACAATTCATTAGCGACTACTTCGCACGTTACTAATGGAGGGACAGTATATTAATGGAGCGGATGTCAATTTTTGCGCAGTCGGCAAGGGCCTCCACAATTTTCGTATCATCCGGTTTTCGTATCATCTTGCTAATTGTGTCATGGGTACAAAAAATAATGGATATCCATGTCTACGCTTACGCGTTACATATTTTTACGATCCTACTCATACTCAGTATATAGACGAGAGAACATGAAAATATATTAAGAGCTACGAAAGCCGTCCTGAAGAGTTGCAATATATCTCAATTGCTGACAACGGGCACACTCTTAGTCTGGAATGTTGCCCGATGTTTTTCCAACAGTATACGGTGTAGAGACGTTGTCGTACATTACCATCATATCCATGCCCCAATTAGCATGCAAAAGATTGTGGCAATGGAGCATCCATATGCCAGGATTATTCGCTAAAAATGCAACGTCATAGCTTGTATGAGGCGAAATGAGGACGGTATCAAGATACACAGGACTACCTGTTAGCGGATGACCATCGCGATCAAGAATCACGAAAACGTGCCCATGTAGATGCATGGGGTGATAAAGGTCGCTCTGATTATCAAAATGGATTTTGACCAGTTGTCCTTCTTTGACCATAATCATACCTGTGTCGGGAAAAACCTTGCCGTTCATTGTATAGGTCATTCCCATGCGACCCAGCGAATTGCCTACTTGATTATTTAACGTAATAGTATCCGTCTGATCAAAATGACTCTGTGGCGTAATTGTAGCACGTGTGGACTGACCATATGTTGTAAGGTCAAACCATGACTTTATAGTGGGGAGAACTGACGGAACTACCCCCTGACCAAAAACAAGAGCAGGCGCAGACTGATACTGGGGTGGGGCATTATCGGTAGCAGTTACTAAAGCAACTGGGCGCGTCGAAGGCATCTGGAAAAGCAAGTCGTAGCGCTGTGCCGATCCAATAGGCAGGGGCGTTTCATTCAGCCATTGTGGACCATTGAGGTCATGTCCATCCAGCGCGATGACTTTAAATAGCGCTCCAACAAGGGTCACTAATTGTGGATTACTAGATGCCGTAGCGGAGGTATTCACAATGCGCAGCCGCACCCACTGGCCAGGACGCGCGGCTTCATCCAGCGTTCCAATGGAATTATTGAGCGCCAACACGAGTTGATTATTACTGCCATTCCACTCGTGCAGCGCAACACTATAATCCACGTCTGCATGAAAGGTTGGCTTTGCGGGAGCAACGATTATCGTGCCGTACAAGCCACCATCCGTCTCTGCTTCACTGAACTGGTGTGAATGATACCAATAGGTACCTGGATCATTCGCAAAAAAACGATACACATATGATTGGCCTGGCTCGACGGCGTTCTGGGTGACTCCTGCCACACCATCGGCTGAGTTGGGAACGTCAATGCCATGCCAATGGATCGTCACTCCAAACGAAAGATGATTCACCAGCGTCACCACCACAAGATCACCTTGCTCCACATGCAGGGTCGGCCCTGGAGATGTGCCGTTGAAGGTCCAGGCATCCGTTGCAAAACCAGCGCCCAGGTTGAGATGTGCGGCCTGCGCAACAAGTGTAAAATGTTTCATATGTGCTGCATGCTGTGGTGCCTGCAAACTGGTCACGGATGTAGATCCACCTGCCATTCCCATATTCAGAGAGGCTGGCATGCCGCGAGGCACCTGAGGGGATGAGAGCACATTAGTATTAGCTCCGCCAGTGATCGTCTGCTGCACGGCTGGCTGGCTGGAACAACCTGCACCGATGATCAGTGCAGTAAGGACAAGAAACAGGTAAAAAACGGGCATGTTCGATTGTAGCCTTCTATGAATTTTTGCTCTTCTCATTGTATTTTCTCTCTTTGCTAACATTCTCACACAATCTAGGTAGGAGTGTCTCCTTGCATCCTTCTCAAAATGGTTAGATAGCCACTGGTGGCAGCAAGGCTTTCATAACCGAGGCGTTCCTGGATCGAACTTGTCTGGGCACCCAGATCCTCCATCGTGAGCGCGAATGTGTGGCGCAGCGTATGCACGGTCGAAATGCCCAGGTGGGTCTCGCAGATATCGGCAACAGTCTGCGCTCCAATGGCTTGCCCATAGGTACGATCGCTAAAAGAGACCCAGATTGGCCTGTGAGGAGCAAGAATATCCAACTGCTCACCATAGATGGTGTGCAGATATGTCAACAAGACGTTTGAGAGCCGAGGATCCAGTTCATCCTGCATTGTCTTACCGCCCTTACAACGCTCGAAGGTCAGCGTTACGATACCATCATCATCAATATGTACGCATCTCCATAGCAAGGACACCATTTCCCGAGCGCTGCGACCAGTATTGAGAGCGATCTGCAAGAGGACATAATCGCGTAATCCGCGCGGCGTCGAGCGATCAATGTTCTTGAGTTTTGTACGTACCTGTTGCGGATCAAGGACACGCGCGTTGGCATATTTCTGCACCGGCGCACGTGTAAGTAGCGCTGCCGGATTGTCCCCCTCATATATTCCATGCTCCCTGGCCCAATCATAGAAGCTAGAAGCTGCCGCAATACGCTGATTATAGGTGGAGGGAGCTATTTCACCCTGACGCTTGCTTGCCGCGACACGTTGGCTGGCCCATGCCCGGAGAAAAGGAGCTATGTCACCTGCAACACTGTCCAGGTCCATTCCTCTTGCTTGCAGATAGACACGTAAAGAGAGGAGGATCTCTCTATAGGTCTCCTCAGTACATTTACTCTGCGTACGTGCATATTTAGCGTGCAACCAGAGTTCGATTGCATATGTAATGCCAGCAGATTTTTTTTGCGTATCATTATGCATTACCATAGTTACCTCCTGCACACATCTTCAGCTTACTCTCTCTCTAGAAAATTCCTTTTCAATAAAAGAATGTCTTCGCCCAACTCCAGGCCTAGATCTTCCTTAAGCAGGTTCTGGAAATCATCTAGTTTGCGCGTGGCCTCGGGAATATTTCCTTGCTTAAAATAAGCGTTCACAATAGCTTTGATGGCGATTTCACAATAAGGATCTATGAGTAACACCTGATGGGAGTAGGAGAAGACTTCATCAAACTGCCCACATTGTGAACAAAGCTGAATCAGACTTTCAAGCACCTGTGTAATGATACGCTCATATTGGCGCCTGTATGGTGTGAAAGTGTCCTCATACGCATCTTCCGGCAGAAAGCCGCGACTGCCGTATCTAGCAATCTTGCCATAATGGGTAATGGCCTCTGCCATATCTCCACGCTGCTCAGCTTCCCTGGCGCTTGTGAGAAGATACTGGACATCGAAGATATCGGCCCACCAGCTTTCGTCCAACTCAAACCAGTAGAAGTTATTCTTGTTCCGCCGAATAAATTTTGATTTCTGGTAGGGAAGCAGGTCAGGTTCAAGGAGATGACGTAGATAATTCGTCGTCACGTGTAAATTGCGTAGCCCCGCTGAGCGTTCGATGCCAGGCCAGAACAAGACAATGAGTTGATCTACCGAGAACATTCTGGATGGATTGAGGAGGAACCACTTGAGAAGAGATCTGGCTTTATTTCTACGCCATACAAATTCACTGAAAGGTTGGTTCTTTGACATGATGCGAAAAGGACCAAAGAAATAGACTTTATAGAGAGCCGTAGACTCATTTCCATAAAATGTCGTTTTTGGCGCGGCGCTTGTGATTGACGTTGATGAAGGGCGCATTTCTTATCTCTCCTTATTTACAATTCTCTGTTGTACTGCTCCTATCAGGAATACTGTTTATCCCTTTCCTGATAACAGGATAATAAGAAACATTTTAAGATGTCTTCGCACTCCCTTCGCAGTGCTGATACTTCTCTTCATATGAGCTTAGCAGTGAAATATCATATGTTCTTTAAAGCTGTGGTGTTCTAGCCAAATGGGAAAGCCAGTGGTAAATGATGTGTCGTATAGTAGCGTATCATGATGTTTCATATTTTAAGGAGAAAGACCACATGAGTGGTACAGATGAGAAGACATCAAGATATGACGAGACAACGCCAGTACTGATTGCCGGCGGTAGTCTGGTTGGCCTATCGACCTCCCTGTTCCTTGCATGGCATGGTATTCCTTCCATCCTGCTAGAACCCCATCCCAACACCTCGCCGCATCCACGGGCGTTCAACTTCAATATGCGTACAATGGAATTATTCCATATGGTTGGTGTGGAAGGAGCCATTCGTCGAGCACAACCTGCGGCCTTTCAGGACAGCGGTATTCTGCGAGCGGAGAGCCTTGCAGGCCGGGAACTCCATTGGATTACGCAAAATACGACCAGCAGTAATCTCAGTCCAATGCATGGCAGCATCATTGGTCAGGATGTCTTGGAGCCAATTTTGCGTGCACATGCTGAACAATTGGGAGCCGATATACGCTTCAATACAAAGCTCGTCTCCTTTGAGCAGGATACTGATGGGGTAAGTGCAGTCATACGGGATCGCACTGCTAGAGCGCAACGTACTATCCGTGCACGCTATCTAGTCGCGGCCGACGGCCATAATAGCACGATCCGCAAGCGGTTGGGCATTCCAGTATGCGGACCCGGAACATTGGGGCATCAATTGAGCATCCTTTTCTCCGCTGACATACAGCACCTCCTATGTGGTCGCAATCTGGCAGTCTGTTTTATATATACTCCAACAATACGGAAGGGCATGTGCCTCGTATTCGCTCGCAGCGGTCAGGACCTTGCGCTATTTACTCCTTATTATCCAGAAAAGGGTGAGCATGAGGAAGATTTCTGCGGGACAATGGGGATCGAACTGGTGCGGCAGGCTATCGGGATACCCGATCTGCCCGTTGAGATCACGAGTGCACGCTCATGGGAGGTTGCGGCCTGGTTTGCCGGACGCTTCCAGCAGGACAATGTGTTTCTGGTTGGCAATGCCGCCCATGTCACTCCCCCAGCAGGCGCTTTTGGGGCCAACACAGGCGTTGCCGATGCCTATAATCTGGCCTGGAAACTGGCTTTCACGCTTAAAGCAGAGGCTGGCCCCGCTCTGCTCTCAACCTATACTGCTGAACGTCTGCCCATAGCCCGGCTGATAGTTGAGCAATCGGCGGCGATGTTTACGAATTTATCTTCTCTTTCTGCTGATAAGTTTTCTGTGCCGAGCATAGATTACGATGCGGTTGCTTTCGGCTATCGATATCACGCCAATGATCATGTATGCTATGAAGATCCACATCATCCAACGGCATGTGTGGGAAGTCATGCGCCACATTTAATGCTTCGATGCACCGACGACAGGCAGATTGCGACGCTCGATCTGTTTGGGCGCCACTTTGTTCTGCTCACGAGCAACGCTGGTGAACCCTGGAAGCTTGCGGCCCACAATGCGGCCCAACACCTGGGAATCACCGTGGATGCCTATCGGATTGGCGCTACAGGTGATCTTCTCGATCCCCCAGGTCGCTTCCTTGCATCTTATGGGATCGGGCCAGATGGAGCAGTCCTGGTACGCCCCGATGGCTTCGTGGGATGGCGTGCTCAGGAACTTGACCAATCTCCTGAGCAGGCGCTCACAAGAGCTCTTGGTCTCTTACTGGGTAAAGGGTAAGAATGCCTTATGTTGGAGCCAATGGAACTCTATTGGCTCCAACATAAGGCATTCTTACGTATTCACGCCATTAGCGCGTTTTTTCGAAATGGTTTCCGGATAGAATTACATTAAGCTGACGCAACATGCACAAAGGGGCCAATATTTCTGTATTTGTTGTAACGCCTCTCCAAAAGTTCAGCGAGAGAGAGCTGCTTGAGTTCGCCAAGATGCTCGAGTAAAGCCTCCTTGAGATAACCAGCAGCAAGATAATGATTGCGGTGCGCACCCCCCACAGGCTCAAGGATCAACCGGTCAATAATATTGGTATTTACAAGCGCATGGGCACTGATCTGCATCGCATCAGCCGCTTCCGGCGCATACGACTTGTCACGCCAGAGAATAGAGGCTGCCGCCTCCGGTGCGGCAACCGTATAGACACTATGCTCGAGCATAAGCAGGCGATCAGCAACACTGAGCGCAAGGGCTCCACCACTCCCACCTTCACCAATCACAACCGAAATGATTGGTACCTGCAAGCGCGACATAAGATACAGATTGGTCGCTATCGCGCCGGATTGACCGTGCTCCTCATCAAGCAGACCAGGAAATGCGCCAGGGGTATCGATCAAGCAGACCAGGGGAGTCTTAAATTTTTCTGCCAGCTTCATCAAACGATACGCTTTACGATATCCTTCGGGATGAGGCATGCCAAAGTTATGATATTGTTTCTCTTTCGTATCACGACCCTTTTGCTGGCAAACAAACATTACGGTTTCGCCCGCTAGTGTGCCAAGGCCGGCCACAATAGCATGATCATCCCCAAAGGCGCGATCACCATGCAACTCAAAAAAATCTTCGCACATAAGAGCGATATAGTCCAGAGCGTAGGGGCGATTCTTATGACGCGCCACCTGCACCGTCTGCCAGGGTGTCAGGTGTTCGTATGTCTCTTTCGTCACTTTACGCAACTTATTGATACTGTCCTCTACTTGCTGCTGGTCCTCATTGTTATGGCAATCCTGTTGCAACACGACAATCTCTTGCGCCAATTCTGCTAAGTGTTGCTCAAAGTCGAGATCGTACTCCATCATTTTTTCCCTTATCGCGTACAGCAATAGCTGTAGTGCTATCTAGCTATCCTGCTTGCTGGCGGAACTCTGTATATGTATATAGGAATACAAACGCAAAAGTCGTGCCAGCGCTGGGCGCAGATCGTAGCGTGGGACCACTGCATCTATCAAGCCATGCTGATAGGCAAATTCTGCCGTGACCGCATCTTTTGGCAATTGTATATGCATAAACTGTTCTATCACGCGAGGTCCGGCGAAGCAGATCAGGCCGCCCGGCTCTGCCAGAATGACATCGCCAAGCATAGCAAAGCTTGCAGTTACGCCGCCTGTAGTTGGATCAGTTAATAAGCTAAAGTAGGGAAGCCCGGCTTCTCCCAACCTGGCAAGAGCTGATGATGTCTTCGTCATCTGCATAAGGGAATAGATGCCTTCCTGCATACGAGCACCGCCTGAGGTTGATACGATCAGAAGGGGACTACGACGCTCAATTGCCAGTTCGATGCTGCGTGTGATCTTCTCGCCAACTGCGGCCCCCATACTTCCACCAATGAAGCGAAAATCCATCACAGCAAGGACGAGAGGCATACGCTCAATAGTGGCGTGACCAATGACGACACCTTCGTTCAAATGAGCTTTCAGTTGCTCATTTTGCAGCTTTTCTGCATAGACCTGAGATTGGTTGACAAAATGCAGAGGGTCGGCGGAGGCGATATCCGCATCTACCTCGACAAAACTCTCAGGGTCCATTATAAATTCAATACGCTCGTAGGCAGTGAGTCTAAAATGATAGTTGCACCTGGGACATACCTTGAGCTTCCTCTTTAGATCGCGTTCATAGTGAATTTCCTTACACTTTGGACATTTTGCAGCAATGTTTTTGGGTACAATAACTGCTGAATGTCTTCTTTCTAAAGAGGATGTCTGCGCGGTACTTAAGGTGGTCTGAAGCATTTCTCTCTCCTATGTGTGTAGTAAGATCAGAAACTCTATACAAGGAAGGGTATCCAGTTTTATACCTTCGCACCCTTCAGTGTTTCTACTAATGCAGCAACTTTCTCCGGAGTATCTACGGCGAACGCCTTTTTATCTGGGGCGATCCAGGCCATGAGTTTTGTGAGGACTTGCGCAGAACCCAACTCGACAAAGGTGTCGCAACCCGCATCAAGCAACGTTTCAATGCAAGTTATCCAGCGCACCGGGTTGACGATTTGCGCGATGAGTTTCTCGACGGATCTCATGATCTTCGATCAATATTTTGCCCGAAACATTCGCAATAAGTGGTATATGAGCATTGCTCCAGGTCAAATCATGCATGACTTCTTTAAGAATTCGACTCCACGGGCGCCATCAATGAAGAATGAAAGGCACCCTTCACGGGCAAGCGCAGCGTACGCCCAATGTCATATGTACGCACTACATCCATAAGTTCCAGTACGCCCGCCTCTACTCCAGAAACGACTAACTGGGTATGCGTGTTCCAGTTTGCCACCGTCACAAAATGCTTCTTCGATACCTCCGTACATATATTGAGCAATATCTCCGCAGGCAACCCCATTACCGCGGCCATCGCACCAGGCTGTTTATCCTGTATCTGATGCATAAGCTTTCCCCTCTGGCAAACAAGATATAGCCCCTCTTCAAACGAAAGCGCACCAGCGGCTACTACAGCGGTATACTCTCCCAGGCTATGACCCGCTACCAGGTCGGGATCGAGGCCTAACTGATGCGCATAATCAGTCAATGCCAGCGAGTAGGCGAAGAGTGCTGGTTGCGCAATATGGGTTTGACTCAATACACTGGCAGGTCCCTCCTGACAATACTGTGTTATCGGCATTTCAGCTATAGTGTCGCTGTGTGCCATGTAACGCTCAAATAGTTCGGGGCTAGACTGCAATAGTTCTTTCCCCATCCCCACCTTCTGTGAACCCTGTCCTGGATAAAGAAAAGCTATCTTACCCACTATGCTCATTTCCTTTCTAAAGACACATGTGCGGACATACACCCATCGGGCGTATGCTGGCCACAAAACGCTAATATAGGAGATACGCATCAACACCGTAGGGACCCGATTGCATCGCGTCCGCCATTCATTGGCTGATGGCTGCAACGCGATAGATGGTGAACAAGGTCGATCAATCGTGGACGCGATGCAATCGGGTCCCTATGGTGATACATACATTCTCCATTTTTTGATGCGTTGGGAACAACCCTACGCTATAGAGTGAGCATTATTTGTAATACTGGCAGACCGGACCATGAGAAATAAGCCTCCTGTCATTGTCCGTTCCTCAATATGGCATAAGTATTATTTGTAATACTTCCCTTACCTGTGAGTTACCGAACCCCTGGCTCGCGATCTTTATATGGAGCATTTGACACTTTCGATACATAATGACCAGCAACTTTTACCGATGACTCACTTCTTCTGTAAGAGTCTGGTTAGCACTACGAGTGATCTTATGGGGGAAGCAGTGAGAGATGAAAAACAAACGAGAACAAGATATGCAAACAGCCGGTAACAAAAAATTACCCTGTAACAAAGGAGGATGATTATGTCCACTCCCATCATACCGGGCGCTGAGTCAATCTCTATTCCTGATGGCCCCAATGGGGGTGTGCTTCTGCTGCATGGCTATATGGGAACGGTGCAGACCGTTCGCGACTGGGCAATGGCTTTTGCGCAGGCCGGCTTCGCAGTTGAGGCACCCCTACTCCCAGGACACGGCACATCGGTCGAGGAACAACTTACCACCCAATGGTCCGACTATGCTCAATGTACGGAGGATGCCTATAAAAGACTGGCCGAACGCCACGAGCGCGTTTTTGTGGGAGGTCTGTGCACAGGTGCCATGCTGGCCGCATGGATCACCTTGCGTTACCCGGAGGTGGCTGGCCTGATATTCGTCAATGGCTTCCTGAAACCACCTAAGCACTGGAACTTCAGCTTCATGGATGAGATGCTCGCAACCAACAGGCCGTTCTTTGGCTGGTTCCGTGGGAAAAGTATCGAAGACCCTGATGCTCCCGCCTTGATCACCTATGAACATGCTGCTATTGCACCGATAATGTCGATGAAGCCTCCACAACGCGAGATATGGCCGCGCCTCAGCGAGATCCGCTGCCCGATGCTTGTCTTCTCAAGCCAGTTCGATAAAGTGGTCCCGCTCGCCGATACCAAAGAATGGTACGAGAAAATGTCCGGACCCGTCGAACACGTCTTGCTTGAGCGCAGCAACCACGTAGCTACCCTGGATTATGACAAAGGCATCATCGAAGCTCGCTCCGTTGAATTTGCCCTGGCGGTGGCCCGTGGCAATCGAGATCCATTGTCTGAGAAAGTTGTCTGATGGCCTGAGGTCTCCTGGCCTCAAAAGTTTCTGTGCTGAGCATGTATGCATATATGGAGCAAGCTTTGTTTTTCGGAGAAAAGAAAGAGAGGTTGTATTGTGACATCTACTCCACAAAGTTCTACCGCTATCGAGGTCCGTAACCTCGTCAAACGCTATCCCAAGGCTATGACCAATGCGATAGAGGATGTTTCCTTTTCCGTCCAACGAGGCGAGATTTTTGGCCTGCTAGGACCAAATGGTGCTGGTAAGACGACCACAATTGGTGTATTGACGACCGGCATCATTCCCACCAGTGGTAGCGCTCGAATTATGGATATTGATGTTACGCGTGACCCTATTGGGATCAAGCAACGTATCTCTGTGGTCCCGCAAAAAAGCAATCTCGATTTAAGCTTGAATGCGCGGGATATTTTGACCTTCCATGCCAGCTACCATGGTGTGCCAAGGGCCGAACGCAATGCGCTCGCAGATACACTGCTGGCCGAATTTGGGCTCACAAAGCGCGACAGAGATATGGTGCGGAACTACTCAGGTGGTATGGCTCAACGTGTCATGCTTGCCCGTGCGCTCATGCACACCCCTCAGGTCTTGTTTCTTGACGAACCGACAAATAATCTTGATCCTCAGGCACGGCTCTTCCTATGGGAACGCATTCGTATGCTTCAGGAGCGCGGCATAACCATCCTACTCACTACCCATGATATGGAAGAGGCGAGCCGTCTCTGTGATCGGATCGCGATCATGGATCATGGGCGCGTCCTCGTCTGCGATACGCTGCCCCAATTGGAGAAGATGATTCCTGGAGGGACGACGCTCGAACTCCATATCAAGATCCCAGAGCACTCCCTGGTCGCGGTAGGACAGAGCGACACAACTCAGAACTCACCGCCGCATCTGGACTCCAGCAGGTGCTTGGCTCGCTGCCAGGAGTAACGGGCATTGAAGAGTTTCACCCGGTAAAGAAGACAGAGAGTCAAACAGATATCTCTACCTTCCGTCTCTATGCTGAAGATGTTTCAGCACTTATTGCCCAGGAGGTTCAACGTCATCACTGAGTGGAACGCAGAACTCCGTGATCTCCACCTTGCTCGTCCCAGCCTTGAAGATGTGTTTATTTACCTGACAGGAAGGAACTTACGCTCATGAGTACCATCGCCCCATCTCCCCTTTATAAGGAACAGTTACCAGCTACGATCTCACATTCGAGGAAACGCTTCGTAGTCGTCAGCGTCGCTTTCTGGCATACATTGCGGCGTGATATCGTTATCACTGCACGCTGAGTTTTTGCCATTTTTAATGCAGGTGATAGTATTGCCATTCTCTCTGCTCTTCGTCTTTGGCAAGATCCTGCCGGGTGTTGGATCGACAGAACAAATGTACCCCGCACTGTTCCTGCCAGGCGTCGTGCGCACTGACTATTTTCATGGCCAGCTTGCAAGGAGCTTCGGTTGCTCTTATGTTAGATCTGGGCGAAAACCGCGAGATCGATGATCGCCTGCTCGCCCCACTTCCCGTGAGCCTGGTTGCCGTGGAAAAGATCGTCTTTACCGCGCTACGTTCCCTCTTCGCAGCCGCGCTCACCTTTCTTCTGGCATACGTCGTTTTAGGGAGCAGGTATCAAGTACGCACTGACAGCCTTGGCCTGCTTATCTTCACAATCGTTCTCTATGCCTTTTCAAGTGCCGCATTGGGTGTGGTGATCGGCGCTGCAATGCCGGTGGATAAGATTTACTTGCTCTTCTCGTTCATCTTCAGCGCAACTATGTATACAGGATGTGTGTACTACACGTGGAGTTCGGTCAGTTCGATTAAAGCACTGCAAATCATTTCGCTTCTCAACCCATTGACCTATGCCTCAGAGGGGTTTCGCTACTCAATGGTCCCCCTGGTTCATGGACAGGCGATCGCGACCCTTCCCATAGGTTGGGCTGTAGTGGGGCTGGTCGGGACGTTCGTAGCCTTCCTGGCCCTTGGCATATGGGTATTCCGCAAAAAAGTAATTTCGTAGCACAGGTTGTTTTGCGCTAAAGCCATACTGAAAGGTGGCGATATATCCAGCAAAAACGTTCTTAATCGGCTTGAAGGAGGAATACAGTGCACGGAAAAAAAATCCTGGTGACAGGTGGCTCACGAGGGATCGGCAGAGCTACAGTGCTGGCCCTGGCACGCTCGGGTGCCCATGTAGCCTTTACCTACAGCAGCAATCAAAAGGCTGCCGAAGACGTTCTCTTGCAAACAGCGCATACGGAAGGACGCGTGATTGCCCGACGAGCGGATGTACGGGAACTGGATCAGGCCAAACAAGTTGTTGAAGAGGTACAACAAGAGTTGGGCGATCTGGATGGCCTGGTGCTCAACGCTGGCATTACACGCGATGGCATCCTTGCCATGATGCCAGAGGAGAACTGGGATGATGTCATATCAACCAATCTCAAAGGCATATTTAATTATGCACGTGCCTCGATATATAGCATGATTCGACAACGGGCGGGGCGGATAGTCTGTGTAAGTTCGGTAAGCGGAGGACGAGTTGGCGTGGCAGGCCAGACCAATTATGGGGCCACGAAGGCCGCACAGATAGGTTTTGTCAAAGCGCTTGCGAAAGAGGTTGGACCCTATGGTATCTCGGTGAATGCAGTCGCACCAGGCTTTATTGAGACGGACATCTGGCAAACTATTCCAGAGGCCAAGCGAGCAAGCCTGGTGAAGGGTATTCCGCAGGGACGACTTGGTAAGCCCGAAGAGGTCGCGGCGGCGATCTGTTTTCTGCTCTCGGAAGATGCCAGCTATATTACCGGCAGTGTCTTAGAAATTGACGGTGGGATGAGTGCTTAGTAAAGATGTGTATCGCTAGCTACAACGACAAAAGGAGAAAAACGATCATGAATGAGATGGAACTGCGCAACGAACTGAAGACTATCGTCGCTGAGATTATCGAGATCGATGACTTCAACGATGACGATAACTTTGTGACCGTATTGGGCGTCGACTCAATGCTGGCACTGGAGATCGTGGCCCGTATCGAGAAACGTTACCGCATTCGCATCCCCGAGGACCGCTTCGCACAGATGCAAACGCTCAACGTGGTCGTGGGCATCATTACGGATATCATGCAGCCAGTAAACAGTTAAAGCGTCCACCAGGAGGGTTCACCATGAATGATTTAGAGAACGCTGTTTCAGAGTATGATGTGACCGTTCTGGGAGGGGGATTGGCGGGTTTGACACTCGCGCTCCAACTCAAAAAGGCTCATCCTGAAAGCAGGATTCTCATCGTTGAAAAGCAAAAGCATCCTGTAGCGGAGGCAGCTCACAAGGTGGGAGAGTCAACCGTAGAGATCGCCGCAAAATACCTGCTGGATCTCGGGTTAGAAGAGCATCTCGTCACGCACCAGCTCCGAAAATTTGGGCTACGCTTCTTTTTTAGTACAGAGGATAATCTAGATATCACACGCCGTACAGAGATCGGTCTGGCGAAACCGACCTTTCTTCCATCATTTCAGCTAGACCGTGGCCGTCTGGAGAATATGCTTGGTCAAGAAGTGCAGCGGCAGGGTATTACCTTTGTGGATACCTGTAAAGTCGTGCAGGTTTCGCTACAACCTGATGCTGTCCACACTATCCATCTGTCTCAGGAGAAAAAAGAATTCGAGGTTGCGAGTCGTTGGGTTGTCGATGCGAGCGGGCGCAGTTCTCTGCTGAAACGGCAACTTGGGCTTGCTAAGGATGTTGGACACCATGCAAATGCGGTCTGGTTCAGGATTGGGCGCAAAATAGCGGTTGATGATTGGTCCAATGATCCTGAATGGCAAGCTCGCGTGACGGACGGAGATCGCTATCTCAGTACCGTTCATCTATGCGGCGAGGGATACTGGGTCTGGCTCATTCCTCTAGCCTCTGGATCAACCAGCGTGGGCATCGTAACCGATCCAGCATACCACCCATTTGATACTCTCAATCGCTTTGGGAGAGCCATTGAATGGTTGCGCATCCATGAGCCACAATGTGCAAATAACATAGATGGCTACCTGGAGGAAGTGCAGGATTTCCGCGTTATGAAGGATTACTCCTATAGCTGCAAACAGGTCTACTCCGGTGATCGATGGTGCCTGACGGGAGAGGCAGGCGTTTTTCTAGATCCCCTGTACTCACCGGGTTCCGATTTTATTGCGATGAGCAATGAGCTTATTACCGACTTGATCCACAGAGACCTGAGCGGTGAAGATATTCGGGAACGAGCTAGAGGGTACAACCTTATCTTTCTCAGCATAGCAAATGCCTCGCTCAAGGTGTACGAGAAGCAATACGGCCTGCTGGGCAATACGCAGGTCATGGTCGCGAAGTACATCTGGGATTCAGTAACCTATTGGGGAAACTTTAGCCAGCTCTTCTTCCACGACAAAATCCGCACCCTCGCAGAGAACCGGAAGCTCATTCTTAGTTTACATCGCTCATCTCAGGTTGACGCACGTATCCAGGCGTTCTTCCGCGAATGGGCAGCCATCGATCAGCCAATCATACCTGACGGATTTGTTGATCACTATAATCCGCTGGACTTCATGAAAAAATTTCATGCCAGCCTGGAAGCAACATTCACGGATGCCGAATTCGATGCCGAGTTCGCTGATAACATCCACTTGATCGAGAGAATAGCTGGCCTGATGGTCGGTAAAGTGATTGAAGCTTACACCGATTTTAGCGATGATGCAGCTCTTCTCAAGCAAGTTCAGCTCTGGAAGGACGACGCACTCCTCGCGGAGTTCGTCACGCTCTACCAGCAAGAGGCCCAGTCCTCTCCAATTAATGGCGATTGGGTCTACCTGGCACTCCAGAAGTTGCAACCGGAATTAAGTATGGCTCTTCACCCTTCGACATAAACTGGGTAGAGGCGTCATCTTGCGTGTGCCCAATGTCGTTTCGAGAACAGTGTTGATGGGTCCTGAGCCTTGAGCACATGTAAGGTACACCTTATCCGGATAAAATAAAAGGCGAAGCAATGTGTATTTCGATGCATACACACAAAAAGGAGAAAAAACGATCATGAGCCAGATGGAACTGCGCAACGAACTGAAGACTATCGTCGCTGAGATTATTGAGATCGATGATTTCAACGATGACGATAACTTTGTGGCCATATTGGGCGCCGACTCAATGCTGGCACTGGAAATCGTGGCCCGTACCGCATCCGCATCCCCGAGGATCGCTTCGCACAGATGCGAACGCTCAATGCGGTCGTGGACATCATTGCCGATATCATGCAGCCAGTGAATAGCTCGTCCGTTTTATCAGGAGAAAAGAGAATGGCGCAACGTATTGTGATCACTGGTTTAGGCGTGCTCTCACCAATTGGCAACGGGTATACTGAGTTCTGGCGGGCGTTAATTGCTGGAAAAGTCGGAACAGGGCCAATCCAGACATTTGATACGAGCCTGTTCGACGCCCACATTGGTGGTGAGGTACAGAATTTCGATCCTTCCCAATACTTTCATGTGCTCGCCCCCGAAACATGTGCTCGTACAACACAACTGGCGGTCGCCGCTGCACGGATGGCCGTAGATGATGCAGAGGTGCTAGATGCAGATTACAACCCGGAGCGCATCGGCGTTTGTATGGGAACGACGATGGGCAATGCATCAATAGGAGAAGATGAGAACAGCCGCCGTATCTGGGGAGGGCCACTCCAGGAAACTGAGCTTGTCTCACATTACGCCGAAACGTATATCACGGCAGCCATCGCCCAGGAAATGGCGGTAGAAGGCCCCTGCCATATGCTCCCAACGGCCTGCGCGGCGGGGAATTACGCTATTGGTTGGGGGATGGATATGATCCGCGAAGGGCTGGTCGATGTAGCAATAGTAGGGGGAGCCGACGCACTTTCGCGGGGATGCTTTGCCGTGTTTCATCGCCTGGGAGGCATGGCACATGAAGTATGCCAGCCCTTTGACCGTAACCGCACAGGCATGCTGGTAAGTGAAGGAGCTGGCGTGCTTATCCTGGAGGATTACGACAAAGCACGACAACGTGGGGCAAAGATCTATGCAGAATTGCTAGGGTATGGCCTGGCATGTGACGCACATCATCCAACTGCCCCGCATCCTGATGGCACTGGAGCACAGGCCTCAATGCGACGTGCATTGGAAGAAGCTGATCTAGATAAGGAAGAGATTTCATATATTAGCGCCCATGGTACAGGAACACGCGCCAACGACTCCTCGGAATCGCTGGCGGTACGTAAAGTGTTCGGGGCCCAGGCCGATCAGCTCCCCATCAGCTCAATCAAAGCGATGTTAGGACACACCATGGGGGCGGCAAGTGCGATAGAGGCCATTACCTGCGCCTTAACAATCTGCGCCAGCATTATTCCACCAACGATGAATTATCAAGAAAGTGATCCGGAGTGCTTGCAGGCTGTTGTCCCTAACCAGGCGCTTGAACGCCCAGTCGAAGTTGCGATGAGTAACTCGTTCGCCTTTGGGGGAAACATCGCTACTATTGTGATGAAAAGGGTATAACGATGGCAAAATATGATGGACCTATAGTGATTACTGCACTGGGGGCGGTAAGTCCCTTTGGGTTAGGAGTAGAGCCTGTCTGGTCAGCTTTACAGCAGGGCGAACGTCGAGGAACGCCAATAGAGAACATCTGGTCAACGTCTCCACAAGGAGAACACCGAGAGACAGGTAGTGAGCAAGAAGGAGCTGGCAATCAGCCTCTATGGGGTATGCAAGTAGGAGATTGCCAACTGGTCAACCTGCTCGGCAAGCGTGGCTTCCAGTATTTGCGTTCTGGCACGAAGTTCTTGCTGGGAGCATCGATATTGGCAATGCAAGAGGCCCGATTGGCGGAAGGAGATGCAGATCCCGACGAGTTGGGGATCACTATCGGCTCTAATCTTGCGGGCTTCCAGAGCATGGTTGACTACGATTATACAGCGATAACGGAGGGCCCACACTACACCAGCCCTATGGAGGCTCCGAACACATTGGCGAATGCACCGGCCTCTCATCTCGCCATTCGTTTAAAAGCACGTGCATTGAACACAACGATTGCTTCTGGACAATGTGCAGGCCTGGACGCGCTGGGATACGCGGCGAAGACGGTGAAAGATGGGCGTGCACGGCAAATCATCGCAGGCGGCGTTGAGGAGCTAAGCCCCGCAGCGCTCTGGGTCTATCTCAACTCTCAGGCATTGTCGGGTGGACGGTTGGAGGACGCTGGCCTCCCATTTAATGCAGCAAGTACAGGCTGGCTACCCGGCGAAGGGGCTGCGGTGGTCGTGTTAGAACGTAAAGCGGATGCTCAGACGCGTGGCGCACGTCCTCTGGCAGAACTGGCAGGCTGGTCAAGCGCATTTGCGCCCTCACAGGCTCCAGAGAAACGTTCAACCGTCTTGGCGAGAACTGCCAAGCAGGCGTTGAGTGCGGCAGGGCTGACGGCAAATGATGTTGATGTGGTCATTGCAGGAGCAAGTGGGCTGCGTGTACAGGATCAGGCTGAGGCGCTGGCTCTACATACCCTGTTGGCAGAAAACCCACATGCCTGTGTGGTTGGAGTCAAGGGAACACTTGGAGAGACCTATGGCGCGAGTGGTCTCTTCCAGGCTCTCGCCGCCGTATGCATTATTGAGCACGGCATTGTGCCTCCCACCGTGGGAAGTAGCCATCAGCGTTCTGCAACGCATCCGGTCAATGGTCTGCTCACAGAAGCACGTACCTGGTCTAAGAGCAAACAAGGAACGATTTTATTACTTGCGCAAGATCTTTTTGGATCGACGAGCGCTGTTGTACTACGGGGGTGCCAGGAGTGAAAGAAGAAAAAGCAATGAGTGTTGTAATGGGATATAACGACGTGTGCCGCCTGCTCCCACAGGCTTACCCCTTCATTATGGTGGATGTGGTAGAAGAGTTGGATCCGGGCAAGCGTATTGTATGTCGCAAAAATGTCACCGGCAACGAGTGGATGTTCGCCGGGCATTTTCCAGACAATGCTGTCTTTCCGGGTGTTTTATTAATTGAAGGGATGGCGCAAACGGCTATATTGCTGTTGCGAGCAGACGCTTCGTTGGAGGTTCCTGAGGGTGCGACATACATGCTCGCTGGTGCAAAGACACGTTTTCTGAAACCTGTTGTGCCTGGAGATCAGCTTCACTATGTTTGTGAGCCAATCAAACTGGCCAGCATGGGAGGCATTGTTGAAGCAGAGGCATCAGTGGATGGAGAAGTTGTGGTTAAAGCTCAACTGACTTTTGCCATTCAAACCCCTCATGAATAATGATTACCAGCCTTTAAAGCGGGAATTTTGCTCTTACGAGCGAGATTTCCGCTTCAAAGATGTTGGATAAAGGAGAAAACAGCATATGAACCAGCGTAATGGCCTTTTCTGGGATGTCATCGAAGGGCGTGCCTCAGGTCCACCGGCAGCCGAATTGTTGGGATGGGAGCTTCTGGACATCGACCCTGACCACGGAACAATCAAGCTCAAGTTCCAGGCCAGACCAGAATTTCGTCAATCCCATTGGGGTCATTCAGGGAGGATTTCTGACCGCCATGCTCGATGAAGCGCTGGGTGGGGCAATCGCAGCCATGCTCGGGCCGGATAGATTTGCGCCAACAGTCGAGTTGAAGGTGAACTTTATCCGTTCTGCCCAGGTCGGACCGCTCATAGCTGAGGCGCGGGTGATTCACCAGGGGATATCGGTAATCTTCTTACAGGGTGAATTGCGTACGATTGAAGGTCGTCTTATCGCAACAGGATCGGCAACGGCCCAGATTCAAACGATAAGGCGAGCCAGCTAAAGAATGAGGTACTTCATGACGGAAATAACCACAACGAGTGATATTGAACAACAGGTTGAGCACGGATACGCCGACAACAATGGCGTGAAAATTCATTACACCAGCCTGGGAACAGGGCCGCTGATCGTGATGATACACGGCTTCCCCGATTTCTGGTATACCTGGCGACATCAAATGCTGGAACTCTCGAAGCACTATCAGACGGTGGCAATTGACCTGCGCGGCTATAATTTGAGCGATAAACCGGCAGGCGGTGAAAACTATACAATGCGTTATCTGCTGGGAGACGTGGCGACCGTTATCCGGCAAAGCGGACAAAGACGCGCCATCGTTATCGGACACGACTGGGGTGGCGCAATCTCCTGGCAACTGGCAATGCGTCTCCCCGTGCTTGTAAGCAAACTTGTTATACTCAATCTGCCCCATCCACGCACGCTGACCCGTGAGCTGGCACACAATCCACAACAACAGGCAAACACCCAATATGTGCGCAACTTCCAACAAGAGGGTTCACATTTGCATCTAACGGCTGAAAAATTGAGCGAGTGGGTAAAAGATCCGCAGGCACAGACACGGTATAGAGAAGCCTTTCAGCGCTCAGACTTTGAGGCAATGTTGCATTATTACAAACAGAACTATCCTCGTGAACCCTATCAGGAGGATCTCTCGCCAATGAATAAGGTAAAAGCGCCCGTCCTACAGATCCATGGCCTGCAAGACCAGGCGCTTTTACCTGATGGCCTGAACGGAACCTGGGAATGGATTGAGCATGACTACACGCTAGTAACAATTCCTGATGCAGGCCACTTTGTGCAGCAGGACGCATCCGATCTGGTGACACGCACGATATATAGTTGGTTAACAAGATAGCGCACTCACACGGACTTGTAAACGGCGTCCCTACACCATCGGAAATGGGTGCAATGAACCTTGACAGAGTACTACACAGCGGGTGAAAACTATTTTGTGGGAGTTGGGAAGCGGTCCGAGGCCGCTTCCCAACTCCCACAAAATAGGTGCGAAGCGCCAAAGGCGCTGAGGAGTCCTGGAAAAGAGGTTCGCCATCGATATCGTAATCAATACACGGGATTAGCAGGTGATGGTACAGCAGGCTCGCCTTCTCCTCCGAGACGGCGGCGGGCGGTCTCAAGGCGTCCAACGGCGGCGACATGTTTTGAGGCAGCGGCCAGGCCGATGACAGGCATATTGTCATACACCACTTCATAGTGATCGGCACCGATGAGAAAGGTTTCATACCAGATGCCAACGCCCCCATTTGCCCCACCCGCCTTACGATAGCGGCGCCATAATTCCAAATATGGATTATCTTCACTCCGTGCAAACTGCTCCAGCTCCTCAAACGAGCGCCAATATTGGACAATTCCTAAGCCAGCAGACAAATAGTAAATCGAGAAGCTTCCGATAATCCCCGGTGTGCGTAATCGCAGAAGCGCACGTAGAGCTGGCACAATCGCAATGAGCACCGGAATCCAGCGCCAGAACAAGAAGATGCGGGTGATATGTATGCCAAGCCTGAAAACAACAAATGGTCCGTCTATTTGTGCGGTGAACCGCCCTGGAATCACTTCAGCCATACCTTATTATGCCTCCTTTTTTAGGGTAACAGCTCCTCTTAGACTTCCGTATAAAGTATCTCCCCACCATTCACCTTTTGCTTACCAAGCGAGTTATCAACTGGTATCTCAGAAGTATAGAATAAGAGGATAAATTGGGCATTTTTTCCTTCGGGGCAGTGAAAGGTACTTCTGAAGCAAATAAGGGGATGCATATGCTTACAGGGCAAATACTACTTCAGCTTATCGTTATTCTGATCATTGTGCAGGTGGCTGGCTATCTTTGCACACGCATTGGTCAACAATGGGTAATTGGCGAAATTCTGGCCGGGCTGGTGCTAGGTCCTTCTCTGCTAGGAATTATTCTTCCTGGTGTCAAGGGCTTCATTTTTCCAGCATCGAGCCTTCCAGCGTTACAAACACTGGGCGACATTGGTCTTGTGCTCTACATGTTTTCGCTGGGAGCACGCCTGGATACCCATCTCCTGCTCCGTCAGAGTCGAACAGCAGTCGTTACATCGATTAGCGGCATCCTGTTGCCATTGCTGCTAGGTGCTGGCTTCGCGTTCTTTCTTTTTCACAGTCTCGCCGGCTCTCATGCGACACAGATCTCGTTCATGCTCCTGGTCGGTACGGCGATGGCGATCACGGCATTCCCCGTGTTGGCGCGTATTTTGACCGAGAAACAGATGCTGGGCACGAAAATAGGCACACTGGCACTGACCTGTGCTGCCGTGGACGACATTATTGCCTGGTGTCTACTCGCGCTGGTAATCGCCGTTGTCCATGCTCAAGGTTTGCCATCGGTCGCCTTGACCATCGGATTAACCCTGCTATTTATCATTGGCATGTTGACCGTAGTACGTCCTTTGCTTGCCTATGCTGACCGTCATATCTCCTCAAAACAGCTTCTGACCGTCATCAGTATCGTCCTTTTGCTAAGTTCGGCGTACATGACGAATGCCATCGGTATTCATCCTGTCTTTGGTGCATTTCTGATGGGGATCATCCTGCCGCGCAAGGTTCTCTTTGTGGAGCTCACACGCGATATTGATCGCATCAATGTGGTGCTTTTCCTGCCACTCTACTTCGTCTATAGCGGTCTGCATACGCAGATTGGCCTGATTAGCACTCCCTGGCTATGGCTTATCTGTTTGCTTATTCTGATGATTGCTTGCGGGGGCAAGATCTTTGGCGGTACATTCGCTGTGCGCTTCACAGGTAAGTCCTGGCACGATGCTTTCAGCCTGGGTATCCTGATGAATACACGAGGACTGGTCGAGTTGATCGTTCTTAACATCGGGCTCCAGCTGGGTGTCCTCTCACCCACTATCTTCGCTATGCTGGTGATTATGGCTCTGGTCACGACGATGATGGCTTCACCATTGTTAAACTTGCTGGGCTATAAACAAAAGGCTTCGCAAGTGACAGACGACAATAATCAGGACCAGGATATTGTTCCTCTGCAGGAACAGGTTTCGCGACAGGACTGATGTAGGAAGAGAGGGGCATTACCTTGCGTGCACTCTTGTGGCCGGACGACGCGATTCTTCGGCACACGGGGCACGCACAACACTGTGGTAGGCTTACCCGGCTGGCTCGGGCCCGGTTTCCCCTTTGCACCATCGATGGGGAAAGGTGTGTTAGATGTGGGAGCTGAGCCCGAGCCAGCCGGGCATGAAACGATCAGCCCCACCCTCAACACACAATTGAGTATCAACGGATGAGGCCAACTCGGGATTTTGTTGGAGTCAATATTACAGGAGAATGCCCCTGCCCCTACTCATCCTCTTCCCCAAGGCGGAGGCGTGGTGCTACGCGGAGTTCGCCAGGAGGGACAGGCTTCGTTGCAGCGGATAAGCCGAAGAGAGGCATGTTATCATACATTACCTCGTGGCAACCGGGTTTTACGAGAAACGCCTCATGCCAGAGGCCAACACTCCCATTCGCACCAATTGCTTTATTATACCAACGCCACGCCTTGAGATGGGGATGACTCTTGCTACGCGCGAATCGCTCCAGATCCTCAAACGAACGCCAGTATTGAATTAAGCCTACACCAGGCCAGAAAAAGGTAGCCTGGCCCCCCAGAAAGCCAGCTGCACGATGGAGAACCAGCGTATATAACATTGGCAACGATGATAGAAACGCCGGAATCCATTTCCAAAATAAGAGGAGGCGATTGACACGTATGCCAAGTATAAGCACAATAAAAGGCTCCTCTATTTGTGCCGATATCTGTGCCGTAAAGCGTCCCCGAAAAATTTTAGCCATGCTCGCATCTCCCAATTTCCTTAACGTAAATTCACCCACACTGTTTTGATCTGCGTATAAGCGTCCAATACTGCATGCCCCATCTCGCGTCCATATCCACTCTGCTTATATCCTCCAAATGGAGCAGCTGCATCAAATACATTATACGTATTAGCCCATATCACGCCAGCTTTAAGCATTTCCGCTACCTTATGGACCTTTTTCACATCACTTGTCCAGACACCCGCCGCTAATCCATAGATCGACTTATTAGCGCGAGTCACAACCTCTCGCACGTCTTCAAACGGCTGCACGACAACCACTGGCCCAAAAATTTCTTCGCGGGCGATGACCATTTCGTCACTGGCGCGCTCAAATACGGTAGGCTGCATAAAGTAGCCCGGTAACTGCTCAGGATCAGGCCGCGCACCACCAGTTGTAACTATCGCTCCCTCACGTTTGCCGATCTCGATATATCCCAACACGCGCTCCAATTGCTCCTGTGAGACCAGTGGGCCTAATTCAGTCGTTGGATCAATGCCTGCACCTTGCTTCATCTTGCTAGCCGCTTCGCTCAATCCGTTCACCACCTGATCATAGACTGATGTATGGACAAAGAGACGACTTCCCGCCGTACAGACCTGCCCCTGATTGAAGAAGATGGCACGCAACGCCCCTTGAATTGCCGATGGCAGGTCAGCATCAGGGAAGATGATATTGGGAGACTTACCGCCCAACTCCAACGTCACCTTCTTTAGGTTGTCCGCGCTAGATCGCAAAATCTTCTTCCCCACCTCGGTTGAGCCGGTAAAGGCAATCTTATCAACGTCTGGATGCTCAACCAGAGACGCACCTGCTGTACTTCCAAAGCCCGGCACGATATTGACTACACCAGCGGGAAAGCCTGCCTCACAGATCAGTTCACCCAGGCGCAGAGCGGTGAGCGGCGTTTGTTCGGCTGGCTTAAGAATCACAGTATTGCCACATGCGAGGGCTGGTGCTAACTTCCAGGCCGCCATCTGGAGCGGGAAGTTCCAGGGAATAATCTGCCCAACCACACCCAATGGTTCACGCAGCGTATACGTAAGCATGTTGGGAATAGATACCGGAATAGTATTGCCCTCTAGCTTGGAGGCCCAACCCGCAAAGTAACGGAAATGATCGGTCGCCTGCGGCACATCAATGGTGCGAGAATATCTGATTGGCTTGCCATTGTCCAGCGTCTCCAACAGGGCCAGTTCATCGGCGTTGCGTTCAATCAGATCTGCCAGCTTCCACAGCAACTGTCCACGGTGTGAGGATGTCATTTTGGACCAGGCACCACGCTCAAACGCGTTGCGTGCAGCGACGACCGCCCGGTTAATATCCTCACGGTCACCCTCAGCCACCTGCGCCAGTACCTTACCACTGGCCGGATTGAAAACAGTAAAGGTTTTGCTACTTGCCGACTCTACCCACTGCCCTTTTATAAGCATCTTTATTGGCTGCTGTCGTAAAAAGATACTCTGTGTGCTATCTGTTGCTGTCGCCGACATTGGCGTGCATGCTCCTCTCTATTGAAGCGATCTGCCTAACATACGCATAAGCCCCTGCTCAAGAACGTGCTCAGGCTGATCGTCGGCAACTTCTGCCCGCCAGGCAATGAAGCTATCAGGTCGCACAAGGACCGCTCCGCTGGAGCTAAGTCCATATGCGGCGAGAAAGCGATTATCTGGATCGACGAAATCGCCCTGGCTTCCGATACGATAGACATCCAGGGACAGACCAAGTCGTTCGGCTGTCTGTTGCGCACAAGTGGTCCAGGCTTCACCTTCTGGCCCAGTGAGCAAGACGCTGTGCCGACCAAACAGATCAAGCGTCGAACACTGCTCACCATTGCGCTCCAGAACTACATGCGGCGCATGCGTTCCCGGGCTTCCAGTTGGATGATAAGGATCTTCATACCATTCTTTATCTTCGGGAGCGTCTGGAAGGGTTGTCGAGTAGTAACGATAGCCGAAAGCAACCGAATTATAGGGCAGGATCGAAGCCGAAGTTTTTTTCGCTGCCGGAGAAGAGGCGAAATGCGAAAACATATAGAACGCCTGCTCCGTTGTATAACGAGCAACAGGCTGCCGCTCCTCCGTGTATGTCGCAAGCAGTTCAGGATTAGCGACCCCGTTGAGGACAAGGGCCAGCTTCCACGCCAGATTATAAGCATCCGCGATACCAGTGTTGGCCCCGAAGGCTCCAGCTGGAGGGGTCACATGCGCTGCATCGCCAACGAGGAAGATATTTTCCTGTTGCAGGCATCCAGCGGCCCACGCAGCGACTTCCCAGGAATTCACATTCACAATCTCGACGGGCAGATCGGGTACGCCGACCGCCCCACGCACCTGCTCAATGCCAGCTTCACCCGCAAAATCTTCTTCTCGTTCGCCTTTTTCTGGATAATAGGGTGTAAACAGCGCAAAACCTTGCCCACTACGTACAAAGACAAGGGACGTTCCTTTACGTACAGCTGGATTATTTACAAAGCAGACGGCTATTTTTCTCCCACGCAAGGGAGCCTGAATATCCGCTGAAAAGAGAATGCTGAGCTGATGCCCAAGCGAGCCGGGGCCATGCGTCTTCGTGCCAAGACTCTGACGAATAGAGCTGCGGTTCCCATCTGCGGCGATCATGTAACGTGCACGCACTGTCCGCTCAGCATTGGTCGTGCGGTCGCGAATCACAGCATTGACACCATCAGCATCTTGCACAAAGGAGACAAGCTCTGTATTAAAGCGCAGGAGGCCGCCCAATTCTTGTGCACGCATTTGTAGGACTGGCTCCAGGGCATCCTGGCTGATAATACAGCCAGAAACAGAACTGAGGTCACTTGAAGTCGTATCTTCCGTGAACGAGGTAAGCTCTCGACCAGCCAGGCTTTCGGCCCGCAAAATGCTGCTATTCTGAAAGTGTGGGGAAGCCTTCCGACGAATGGCTTCTTCAGTTCCAACCTGGCGAAACTGCTCCATGGTGCGCATGTTGAATGTGAAAGCACGCGGATGTGGTGAGACTCCGGCATGGCGCTCTACCAGGAGCGAGGGAATGCCATGCCATGCGAGGAAGAGAGAGGTGGACAGACCAACAAGGCTGCCACCCACGATCAGTACTGGCGTCGTTTCGTCGTATCCAGGTAGTTGTTCCTGCGTATAGTTCACGCGATATTTCTCCTTCTTTGGCGAGAGATAACCTCCCGGGTATACCCTGTTCTCCAGCGTTTCCCTGATGGATGGAGATCCTATTTGATAAGGAGCTTGACAAAATCCTGCAAAACATCAGCGGCCCGTGTATAACCACCAGCTTTTTGTATCTCTTCGCGCATCTGCAACGTACGCACGTAATAGGCAGGATCGTTGCTAATACGTGCGGTTGCCGCGCGAAGATCCTCTGTGGTAAGAGATTTCTCGTCCAGCATGACTCCCAGCCCAAGTTCATCCACACGCCTGGCATTCACGGTTACATCTGATGTTGCTTGCGGAATAACGACGAGCGGAACCCCCTGCGAAAACGCTTCGATGATCGTTGCCATCCCCCCATGGGTTATGCATATTTTTGCATACTTGAGTATTTCAAGCTGGGGAACGTATGGGCGCACGATAAAATTGCTAGGGATAGGATCCAACTTTTTCTGATCGACGTTTTTTCCGATAGAGACGACGACCTTCCACGGCGTATCAGCAAACGCAGCAAAGCATAGATTGAAAAATTGGGGTCGATCGTTGTAGACGGTGCCATGAGAGATGTAGATGACAGACTGATTTTCGAGCTGCTCGAAGGGGAAGTCGACCTTCTCCTGGCGGGGAGCAATGGCTGAGCCGACGAAGCAGAATTGCTCACCAAAAGAATCTCCATCAACCTGAAAGGCACGGGGAACTGTGACAATGTTGAGCGGTTCTTCGTGTGTAAAAATACTGCCAAGGTTGAAAGGCTGTACAGGATAGAGTGCGCATACTTTGTCCATCGCTGCCTGAAACGCCGCAATACCCGCAGGATCTTTCGATGCATTCGTGCGAAAAACGTTGGTCAGGCGCTTATCGAAGGCAAGGATAATACGGAAACTAGTGGCAGGAATATGCAGGAGTTCAGCAATTAATCTGCCGCTCAAACACAGTATTTCGTAGATGATACAATCGGGTTGCTCCGCGCGTATGTTTTCCAATATTTGAGGTATGACGAAGAGGCTCTCGTCGAGCATATACATTGGCAGACCAACAGGCTTGCCAGAGGAAGCTGCAACTTTGTTAATCTCGTCAAGCTTCGACTCATAGCAGCGAAATGTGGCCCCGGTTGCCTCTACTACGTCCTTAAACGCATCTGTCAGGTAATATATTACTTCTTCGCCGCGTGCTACAAGCTCTTGCACTATAGGCAATGTTGAGTTCACATGCGAAGTTGAGGGAATGTTGATAAAAACGAACTTTGCCATAAACGTGCCCCTTTCGCTAAGCATCTCGTCCCATCGTAGAGAAGCGCATCAGGGGCACAGAACCGGGCGCGGCCCCTGACACGCGTTGATACCCTATTGGACAATGATAGTCAGGTTCATTCCACGATGGATTGAACAAAGGATGTGATAGGTTCCCGCTGTAGTAAATGGTCCAACGGTGACGCTATTTCCGCTCATTTGCACACCGCTCACCTTTGGTGCACCGGGCTCTTGTACGATCTGAGGTGCCCCATTCTGCCAACTGCCATTGAAAAGAACATGCACAACAGAGCTGTCATCCACAAGTACAGAGTTTGGACCCTTTGGGAATTGTTACGGTGGGCTGAACAAATCCTCCGGCCCCCATATGCACTGTTGGCACACCATTAGTGTAATTCGCTGCAGTAGCCGTTGATGGCTCTGCCATCGCACCAATGAAAATACCGCCGATGATCATGCCTATAACCAGGCTCATGCCTGCGATATACCAGCGTGGAACCCGTTTGCTCCTCTGAGTGTAGTTCTCCACTGCATATCCGATACAGCATCCCAATACAATAATCGTGGTTCCCAGGGCAATCACGTCGCCAATGAAGAGAGGAAAGCCTCCGTTTGGACCCTTTGGGTTGCTCAGATCAAAAAGGAGAAAGGGCTGTGCAAAGGTTACGTAGAGGACATACGCTGCCAGGGGAATAGTCACTAATGGTGCCCAACGAATTCTGGTTGCGAGTAGAATGATCACGGCCAATGAAAAGCCTGTGACAACATAAACATCTGGACTTGGGGTACCCTTAGCTACTGCGAATGCTACCAAAGCGCTAAAACCGCCAAGAAACCTCAGGACAGATACCCAGAGGGCCGTCTTCCCAAGAACAGAGAGTGATCGACGTGCAAAGGGACCTGACGGCAACGTTTCTACGTTCTGTTCTGGCCCTTTTTTCTCTTTTGTTACTATACTCATTGTGCTTCCTTTCCTTTGTTACTAGCATTTTTACAACTGGACGAGGACCGTCACTTTCATCTAGATGGTAATAAATACCTGGATCACTCACCTGAATGTTAATCATGTGTAACCGCTCTTAGAACTTCTTCTGTATAGCTATAGTATCTTCTTAATATTTAACTGGCTAGTTACCAGCACTGTTAGTAAATGGTACACCGCGATACTAAGATAAGAGAGAGTTTTTAAGACAAAGAAAGGAGGTGACAGCGCCTGCTCACGAGAAGACGCGTGTCTCTATCTGCGCCATGGTGCTGTTGCAACACAATGAACGAAAATGCTCTGTATGGTGACATGTTTGATAAACTCGTCATCGCCGACTTGATTCAGTTTGAACGACTCTATCGCGATCAACAGCAATGGGAGCGCCTGCGTGCTACCTATCATCCCAATTCCCTGATTCGCGTAGGCTGGTTTGTAGGAACTGGTGATGAGTACATCGAAGCCTCACGTCGCATGGATGCAAACAAAGGCGGCTGGCATATCTTGCACGTCACACATCCGACTCTGGTTCAGGTGCATGGAGACCGCGCAATTGCAGAAACCACCACGCTCATTGTCAGACGTACGAAACTCGAGGGAGTCCTTGTAGATGTCACAATCTACTGTCAGCTCTATTCACGCGTTGAAAGACGTGATGGCATCTGGCGCATTCTCACCTTTGATGTCGTTTATGAGAAAGATACAGCAGTTCCTGTTTACGCTTCTGATCATTTTGAACTGAACAAGAAAGAACTAGAGGAAGGTCCCGCGGCTTACCGCTTCTCTGCATACAATTTGAAAAAGATTGGGTACGTTGTTAGAAGTGATGATCTCTACTCGACAGATCATCCAGAGCGCGTTGCCCAACTCTATCATGACGCGGAAGAATGGCTATACCAGAGCTAGCTTATGCAGAGGAGAAAGACTAATGCCGCTTGACCCTCAAACACAGGCCGTTTTAGAGCGACTGAACGCGATCCATTTTGTTCTGACACGTGATATGATCCCGGTGCAGGTTCGTAGGAGAGAACGGGCCCTGGCACAACTGATCGCTTCCAACGATCCAGAACCAGTTGCCCATGTCGAAGACCGCTGCATTCCTGGTCCACTGGGAGAAATCCCACTCAGAATATACACGCCATCAGGAAACGGCCCGTTCCCCATTCTGATCTATTTCCATAGTGGAGGCGGGGTCATTGGAGATCTCAACTCGGAAGACGCTCTGTGCAGACGCCTGGTGAATCTAGTAGAGTGTCTCGTGATCTCGGTGGACTATCGCCTCGCCCCTGAATACAAATTTCCTATTGGCCCGGAAGAATGCTATACGGCAACGCAGTGGATTGCGACTCATGCAGACAGGTTCAATGGGATATCTGATCGCATCGCTGTAGGCGGTATGAGTTCCGGTGGCAACCTTGCGGCGGTCGTCGCACATATGGTACGCGACCGGGGAGGCCCCACACTGGTCTTCCAGCTTTTGCTCGTCCCTGTAACCGACTTTGGGCTCTCGAATACCTCATCATTGAAGGAATATGCTGAGGGCTACGTTCTTACCAAAGAGGACATCCTTTGGTTCAAAAATTATTATCTGAATAGCGACGCAGACAAGATTAATCCCCTCGCTTCCCCATATCTCACCTCGACCTTTTCCGGGCTCCCTCCGGCGCTGATTATTACCGCAGAGTGCGACCCGTTGCGTGATGATGGTGAACGCTATGGGAAACGGCTACAAGAAGCGGGAGTTCCAGTCAAGGTCTCCCGCCGCAATGGGGCCATCCATCGGTTTATGGTGCCAGACCAGATCAATCCCGTCCTGGCTGAGTCTGCCGCCGCCCTGCAAACCGCCTTTATGAAAAAGTGAGCATGAGGCGGCTCAAACTGGCTGGTGGACTTTGCACTCAAGGGCCAGGCAAATGAGGTCAATCTGGCTCTCCAGCGTAAGAGCACTGCTATTGAGCACCAGATCGTACAGGAGAGGATCATTGACACCACAGCGATACTGAGAGCGGAAATAGCGTGCCTGGCCCCCGTCTTTGCGTTGAATACGCATATGAGCCTGAGGCCTGCTCAGGTGTTCGCTTTGCATGACAGTGTTGACCCGTTGTTCCAATGATGCAATCACCCTTATATGCAACGCATCAGACCGACCGGCGAGAAGCACCTGTGCTCCATGACCAACGATCACAGTGTTATCTATGCCTGCAGCCATCGCGACGGCCTGCTGAAGAGCCTCGTGGTAGAGACATTCTTGCATGCGAGCTGTAATGGGCATGGCAAACTGGCTGGCCCAGGCTTCCACAGCTTCTGGTGTTGAAAACTGTAGAGAGAGAAGGATACGATCGACAAAGCTGTATGCATGCTCATGGTAGCATGCAACCTCATCTTCCGTGATACCCAATTGATGGGCGAGTTGCGCAACTATGTCGCGCTGCACAAGTCGCCAGCGCAGGATAGAAGCCAGTTTTACAGCAATTTCGTAGCCATTACTCCCATATTGCTGAGAGATCGTGATCACGCGTACTTTAGAAGTATGTGCTCTAGCACTTTCATTGTTATATCTTGTGGCCCCCCCAACTCTCCTTTGCTCTTCCTGTTGAAGCGACGCTTGCGCAATCTCTGTGCTATAATTCATGACGGGTTCCCTTCTATCTCGCCTGAAATTAGCCACTAAAAGCACTTTGGCGGCTCCTATCGGCACAGGCGACAACAGGCAGCATTAAAGATACATATAAAAGAACGATGACCAGAGAGCGCATACGTTCAGTCTTGACATCTCCACTGATAGATCTGTTTTGCGGACGGTGGTAGATCAGGATAAATGAGCGTCACGTACTGATCAAGCTCCGCTTTCACTTCCTGGAAAAGGGGATCGCGGGCATACTCTTTAAGGACACCTGGAAGAGAAGTGCGAGCCTCTACAAAATGCACATAGATGTCGCCTTGCACCCAGACGTGGCGGGATGTGACACCAATATTACGTGGCAACTCGGTCTCATCTGAACGCTGAAATGCAGCGACGATTTTGTCTTCGCTGCCCGGCTTATAATTTGCCACGATGATGCCGCGATACAGATCCTCGGCAGGTTGAACCGTACCACAGCGTTGTTCGACGCGCTCTTTAATCACCTGTTGCTGAATCCTTGTCTGACGATTCAGATGATCGGTAGCGGCTTGCTCAGAGAAGGGGGCATCGGGCTTCATTGTGAACTCTTGCTCCCAGGTCATCACCGTAGAAGTCCCATCAATACTGTCATACCACCAGCGCAGCTCCATTTGTTTGAAGGGCCCGGAAGCAGGGTTACGCTTAGAATAGGTAGACTTACGCTCAGCATTCGTCCAACGTGTGGAGACCCAGCTCCATTGTGTACCATTTTCGTCAGGATGTGTCGTCAACTGAAATGTGACACTATCATCCGTCTCTTCAAGGACTTCGCTACTCATATACTCGGTGAATAAATCCGGCCACGTTCGGACGTTATTGGTCAGCCTGAAAACATCTTCAACAGGCGCATGAATCAGCACAGCATTGCGAATATAACCCATGTACTCACCTCCTAAGCCTGAATTGAATTAACAAACGCAACAAGTTCCTGAATATTTTTTGTGGAAAAAACCTCTTCAGATGGAATAGTGATACCCAGCTTATGTTCCAGGCTTGCACAAATTTCGGTTAGCCCCAGAGACTCGACCGCCATCTCCTCCCAGGAAGCAGTGTTGATATTGGGGATATTCAGGGGAACCCCCACTTTTGCATGTAAAAGGTCAACCATAAGTTGAACACTGCAGCGCGGTGCCATATGTGTGACACTCCTTTCCATAACATGAACGGGATACAAATACACATGTTACCTCTCTCCTGTATCGATGGTAGATGGGGCAGGTTACTGTTGCCTTACCTTGTACGTAATTGCCTGGCAAGCGCAAATGCTACATTTTTGGAAAGATGGCGCATTGATAGTTGTCGATCTTTCATAGCAGTTATTGAGGAGAAAGCAAGCATGGAGCGTGTCGTGATAACTGGTATAGGAGTGGTAGCACCAGGTGGTATCGGAAAAGATGCGTTCTGGGAGACACTCAGTACAGGGAAATCCGCTGCGAACCTTATTCAGATTGATGAGCGGGAGCGCTTCAGGTCACAGGTTGTAGCTGCCATTGTGAACTGGGATCCTTGTTCCTCAGGCTTAAGCGAAGAAGAGGTGGCGAGAACGAGCAGGCATACTCAGTTTGGATTGATTGCCGCCCAGGAAGCATACAGAGAAAGTAACTTACATCTTGCAGACCTGGACGCCACCCGCATCGGTGTAGCAGCTGGTACGGCCATTGGTTCGACGCTTCGACTTGAGCAAGAATATGCGATTGTGAGCAAACAAGCAACGGAGTTTACCGTCGATCCAGCACTTGCATCCTCCTATCTGTATCATGCCATGTCACCTACCAGCCTCAGTGCTGAAGTGGCCGTGAAGTTTCATGTACAGGGACCGGTTGTTACCATCTCAACAGGATGCACCGCCGGGATCGATGCAATTGCGCATGCCTTTGAGTGGATCCGCGACGGAGAGGCCGATGTCGTGATCGCAGGGGCAGCCGAGGCGGGAATTTGTCCCGTCAATATAGCCTCATTTGATGCAATTAAGGGCACCACACCCAGAAACAATGAACCCAAAACAGCGTCTCGCCCTTTTGATGGGACAAGAAATGGCTTCGTCCTCGGAGAAGGAAGTGCATTCCTTATTCTGGAATCTCTTGAACACGCCACAAAGCGCCATGCACCAATCATCTACGCTGAAATTACAGGGTATGGCAGTGCTCTCAATGCCTATCATATGACCGGCCTGCAACGCGATGGCCTGGATATGATCCAGGCCATCGAGGCAGCTTTGCAGATGGCTGAGCTTGCACCCACAGACATTCAGTATATCAATGCCCATGGATCTTCCACGCTTCAGAACGATATTCATGAAACAAACGCCATTAAGGCAATCTGGCGGAAGCAAGCACAGAACGTTCCTATTAGCTCGATCAAATCTATGATTGGGCACTCATTAGGCGCAATAGGAGCGATAGAGACGGCGGCCTGTGCTCTAGTGCTGCAACACAAATTACTTCCACCGACGATCAACTATCACACCCCTGATCCAGAGTGTGATCTTGATTATGTGCCTAACGTCGCAAGAGAGCAAGCTGTAGAGAACATCGTATCCACGGCCAGCGGCTTTGGGGGATTTCAATCCGCGCTTGTGCTCTCCCATTTTCCTGGAAGAAGAGGTGACATAGATGCCTGAAGCTGCTGTTATCACGGGTATTGGCGTTATAACGCCTGCCGGTATAGGTGTGCCTGATTTCTGGGAAGGGATGGTGAGCGGGAAATCGTTTCTCTCTGCTATCACGAAATTTGATACCACGCAATTTACCAGTAAAGTGGCTGGAACAGTAGAAAACTTTGACCCGACGCTGTTCCTCGATCCACGTATTATTATCCAGACGGACCGTTGGACTCAATTCGACCTTGTTTGTGCACAGCAGGCTATTGCAGATGCCGGCTTGCAGATCCGGGATGAAGGGCCAACAAAAGTAGGTGCCGTCTTCGCAGCTGGCACTGGTGGGAATGAGTACGGTCAGCAACAACTGCATATTTGTGGGTCCCAGGGGCCAAAACATGTCAGTGTTTATCTGTCTATCGCCTGGTTTTATGCTGCAAGTATTGGGCAGGTCTCGATTCAAAACAAAATTCGTGGCTATGGACGCAATATCTGCGCTGAAGCAGCCGGGGGTCCGATTGCCCTTGGGCATGCCTCCAAAACCATTGCGCAAGGCATATGTGATGCGGTTGTCGTTGGTGGATGTGAGGCCCCCTTAACGCCATATACCTTTGCGTCCCACCAGATGTCGGGTCTTATGTCGCCAGAGAACACCTACCGCCCTTTTGATGTCACGCGCTCAGGACCCGTAGCGGGTGAAGGGGGAGCAGGCTTTTGTGTTGAGAGCAAGGAACATGCACTGAAACGCGATGCGCATGTGTACGCGGAGATCGCTGGCTGGGGCCAATCATTTGATGGCATATCCACACGCGAACCTGCCAGCGATGGAAAAGCCTATGCACGTGCAATTACACAGGCGCTACAGATGGCCCATCTCGATCCTGCGGAGATCGACTGGATCATCTGTGATGGTTTAGGGACACAGGACGGAGACATATCTGAAGTGATGGCACTCCAGAGCGTCTTTGGAGCTTCGCTACCCAACATTCCTGCCTCCGCACCAAAATCTATGATTGGGCGCCTTTTCAATGGAGGCTCAACGGTCGATGTTGCCTGCGCCCTGCTTGGATTGCAGACGGACACCATCCTGCCAACGATAGGATTTACCCGGGCCGACGCCAACTGCCCGCTCGATTGCGTGCCCAATGAAGCACGCAACAGGCACATACGCAACGTACTCGTGGGAGCGCGTGGCTTTGGTGGCTTTAATTCGGCCATCATCTTGAAACGTCCTGCTTAGCATTCAATCACTGAAAAAAGGAGCTGACCATGATCTCATCGGTCCATACTTCGGCAGTCGAACCAGTCAAACAAACACGGGGTGGCCGCCTGCTCACCCTGCTGAGCACGAAAACAACTGGCAATACCGCTGGTTATTTAGGAACGCTCACCTTAGCGCCCGGCGAAGCCTTTCTGAAACACTATCATCCCTATAGTGAAGAAAGTTTTTATGTCATCAAAGGAGAGGTAACAATTGCGGGCGACGAGAACACCATTGTTGCACCTGAGGGCACGGCTGTATTCATTCCTAAATACGAGCCGCATCGCCTGCAGAATACGGGATCCGAGGAGACAACGCTGGTGTTTTTCTGTGCGCCGCTCGCCCCTTCTCCTGCCGAAGGGCACGTCATGCTGGAAGAGGAGGCACCAGCAAACGCATGAAACTAGACTTATCAGGGAAGCAAGCTCTGGTCATAGGGGGAGACGACGAAATCACGCAAGCGATTGTGGTGTCCTTACTCGAACAGGGAGTCTCAGTCGCTGCCACATATACATCCGAGGGTGAGGCAGCAGCAAGCTTGATCGAAGCATTGGAACTGGGTAAAAATGGTAGCTTTGCGATTCAGGCCGATGTAAGCGACGCCCAGGCCATCACCAATCTGGTGGAACAGGTGCATCAGCAGTTTAAGCAGATCGATATTGTCGTGAACAATGCTTCTATCATCAGCCACGCCTCCATTCAAGAATTGACACTGGCAACCTGGCAGCACACGCTGAACACCAATCTGACCAGTGTTTATCTGGTGACGCAGGCCATTCTCGATATGGTCCCACCGGGCGGATCGATCATCAATGTTGCCGCATGCCTGGCCGCCGTTGGAATGCGTGGAAAAGCACATTATACGGCTGCAAAGGCAGGTGTCATCGGCCTGACCAGGTCTTTATGCAAAGAGTTAGGCACGAAAGGTATTCGTGTCAATGTCGTTGCCCCTGGAGTCATCGGAAGCGGAGAGATGGGAGATCTTTCGCCGGAGCAACGCGGGCGTTATGCCTATCTCGCTGCCCTGGGTCGCCTGGGGCGTCCTGAAGAGGTTGCAACAGCTATCCTCTTTCTAGCAAGCGACCTATCCAGTTTTATTACAGGAGCAACCATTCCTATCGATGGGGGCGTTGGCGGCATTGCTGCCTTCTAAACAGACACGGTCAGGAATCACTGCATCCCATACGTACGGGCCCGATTTATCGTGCCTACGTACCGCCGCATCCTGTCATACTACACGCATACAAAGCATAAAGGAGACAACAGTCATGGCAACCTATGTATTAGTTTTCGGCAGGTTACACCGATTGGAAGATCAGGCAGCATTTGAAGCAAACTTCGAGCAGGTCAGCCGCACAGTCGTGAACAGCGTCGAGGGCATCATACGCGATGAGTTAATCCATGATAGCAAAGATCCCTATTCATACATCATGTTGAGTGAGTGGGAGAGTGAAAATGCCTGGGCGACATGGCAACGCGCACCAATCCACGAGACACAGGTAGGAGGGATGCAGCAATACTGGCGTGGCCAGGGAGTAAAAATCTACAACACTACATTCTGCGTAGAAAAGGCGGAGGGAGCAAAAGAGAAGAGTCAGGTCGCCTGATACTCCTGATCCTGCATGGAACATATGACGAAAAGTTCAGAGGAGAGATGATCATGTCACTAGATATCGATAACTTACTGAGGCCAGAGTTTTTAGCCGATCCCTGCCCGGTATTCAAGCAACTACAGACAAACGACGCAGTACATTGGAATCCCCAGCTTAATGCATGGATGGTGTCGCGCTATGATGATGTAAAAGCATTGTTACAGGACACACGTTTATCCGCAGCTTCACCATTTGGCTATATCTTCAAGCGCCCACTTACTGCCGAAGAGCAAGTCGCCGTTAGCATCATTCGCCCATATGTGGAACAATCTCTATTGAATATGGACCCGCCGGAGCAATCACGGCAGCGAGCTATTCTAGGGGGAGCGTTCACCCCACGCAGACTAGAACAAATGAGGGAGCGCGTCCAGCAATTTGTAAATGAAATTGTGGATGAAGTGCAGCCACATGGCAAAATTGAGTTGATGAACGAGTTCGCATTTCCGCTCCTTTTCAAGATCATCTTCGCATTGCTAGGCATTCCAGCGGAGGCTCATAACGAGGCGAAGAGACTTTTTACTGAAGCTTCGAGCTTAATTGTCAAAGTCAATTCGACACCTTATCCTGCCTCTGAACACCTTTTGCGCTTCGCCGAGAACTTGATAGAAACTGAAGTTCTTATCGCACCATTCATTGAGGAACGCCGCCGTCAGCCACAGAATGATGTCATCACTTTAATGGTGGAAGCGGAGCGACGTGGCGAACTGAGCGAGAAAGAAATTTTCGTGCTCTGCTCCCAGCTCGTCTTTGCGGCCCATGAAACAACGGCAAACGCTATCTGTACTGGCATGTTGTCCTTACTACGAAATCCAGACCAGTTAGAGTTAGTGAAAACAAAACCTGAAATTCTAGCCATCGCCATCGAAGAAATTATGCGCTACAGCGTGCCGGGACAGATGCGACCACGCATTGCACACGAAGATATGGAGATCCGGGGCACAAAGATTCGGAAAGGGCAACGTATCTTCGCAATGTTAGCTGCGGCAAACTTTGACGAAGAGCATTTCGCCTGCCCACACGCGTTGCAGGTCGAGCGTCCCAAAAAAGACCAGATCATGACATTTGGGCACGGCATTCATTATTGCTTAGGCGGAGCACTGGCACGCATGGAGCTACAAGTGATCTTTCCGACACTCTTCCAACGTCTACCAGGACTCAGGTTAGCATCATCAACAGTACAATGGCGACCTAATTTTCTCCTGCGAGGTCTTGTAGCACTCCCCCTGGAATTTGATCAACTGGAAACTGACACTGGCAAGATAGAAAGTAATGTAGCTTGATTGAAAAGAAAGGGAAATTGCAATGTCGGCTCCCATAGCGCTCATCAACATGTTTGAAGTAGCTAGCGGCATGGAGCATGAGTTTGTTGAGTGGTGGAAAAATTGCTCGGAGGCCCTGAAGCATGAACCGGGCTTCATAGATGCCCGATTGCATCGGAATCTACAATCTGATTCCCGCTTTCAGTTTATCAATGTTGCTCACTGGGAGACCGAAGAGGCTTTCGCTGAGGCACGTATCAAAAATAAAGACGTTATGCGTGCAAATCCTGGTTGGAAGGGCAATCCCGCGCTATATGAAGTATCTGTAACGTACTGATACGTGGTGCACTCTCACAAAGACAGGTAGAGCACAAGTGAGGAAAGGGCAAGATCTTGCGGCAGACGGTTGTAGTCACCGGGGGAACCGGTAAAGTTGGTGTGCATATTGTCCAGCAGTTGCTGAAATCTGGTTATCATGTTCATGTTTTAGTACGCACACTGCCAGCGCCCGAACATCCACTGTACCGTGAGCATGTTACATTGACAGTCATGGACCTGATTGCACTTCCAGAGCAGGAGGTCCGAGATTGGCTGAATAGGGTGCGCCCACAAGCATTAATCCATGCGGCTGCACTTGCTGATGTACTTCTCTGCGAGCGTGAACCAGCGCAGACATACCTTGTGAATACCCACAGTACAAAAATACTAGCAAAAGTCTGCTCATATTACAAGATACATTTCATTCTACTCTCGACCGCATACGTCTTTGATGGTACGTTGCCTCCGACCACCCTGTATCGTGAATGCGATCCGGTACATCCTCTAAACCACTATGGGGAAAGTAAAGTGCAGGGAGAACAGGCAACTCAAGAGGAATGTAGTGGAGAAACGGTATGGACGATCTGTCGGGCATCCGTTGTATATGGCGCAACATACGGGCGGCCAGACTTCGTGCAATGGGTGCACACTACGCTGGCACAAAATGAAAACATCCAGGTCGCAGTGGATCAGATCAATTCGCCGATCCATATTCTTAATCTGGCTCAAATGCTCATCTCGGTACTAGAGCAACGCTTGCAAGGTATCTATCACGTTGCTGGGCGCACATCTATTAGTCGCTATGAGTTTGCACTCAAGATCGCCCAGAGTTATGGCCTTAACGCAGAGCTCATTCAACCGATGTTGACTTCTGAACTGCTGCCAGGTTGTTGGCGACCACTCAACACCAGCTTATGTACAGATAAAATCACTGCAGATGCAGGAGTTCACCCGATATCTTTAGAAGAGGGGTTGATTTCACCCGTTTACTAAGAGAAAGAGAGTAATCAGATGGCGAAATATGTTTTTTTGAATATTCCTGCCTATGGGCATGTTAATCCAACCTTTCCAGTGGTGAAGGAGCTTGTCAGACGCGGTGAAGAAGTCGTGTACTTTCTGACCGAAGACTTCCGAGCAACCGTCGAGGCAACGGGGGCAACATTTCGTGCCTATCGGCCATTTGGTAAGCCTTCCGAGCCTTCGGCGCAGGCTAATGCAGCGCCTGTACCAACCGAAAATAAAAAACCAGATGGGGCATTCGAAATGTTAGCACGCGTACGTGCAGAGCAACCTGATTATATCATTTACGATGCTATGCACATGTGGGCGCGAACCATTGCCCAGGCGTTACGTGTGCCAACAATCTTATCTTGCCCCATGTTTGTCGCAAATGACCACTTTAATCCGCTGAAGGATCATTTTAATCTATTGGATGGGAATGTTGCATTACCTTCCCCAGTTCCCCCGGCAGAATTGGAGCGCATACAGGCAGAGGTCGCTGAAGTCTGCAAAAAGTACGATCTGCCGCCATTTGATATGCGCAACTTCTACAACCATGCCGCCGCACTCAATATTGTCTTTGTTGCGCCTGATTTTCATCCAGCCAGAGAGACCTTCGATGAGCGGTTTGTCTTTGTAGGACCCTCCCTTCTTGAGCAAGGTGATGATACAGTTGAGCAATCAGATGGTGCGCCAACACTCTACATATCGCTCGGCACCGTCTTCAACGATCGACCAGACTTCTTCAATCTCTGCTTTGATGCCTTTGGCAGCTATCCCTGGCAGGTCGTCCTGGCATATGGGGAGCGTGTGGACAAAGCTATTCTCGGTAACGCGCCAGAGAATTTCCAGTTGGCTCCTTATGTAAAGCAGTTTGAGGTGCTCCCACGTACCAGCGTTTTTGTCACTCATGGAGGCATGGGCAGCGTAATGGAGAGCCTTTATTATGGTGTGCCAATGGTTGTAGTGCCTCAGCAGGAGGAGCAGGAAAGGAATGCACAACGTATAGTAGAGCTGGGCCTTGGCCTTGCACTTGATCAAAAAGAACTGACCACTAAAGCGTTGCGTGCGGCGGTTGAGCGTGTACACTCTGATCCGGTATTCTATGAGCGTGCCCAGGCAATGAAACAGACGGTACGCGCGGCTGGTGGCTATCAACATGCGGCAGATGCGATTATAGACTTCGCACACAAACATGCCCTGGCTGCCCATTCCTAAGTAGTCAGGCAACGCTTCCTTGCAACTGGGAGATGCCAGGGAACGCTTGAAAATAACGATGCAAGAACGGTAAATGTTCTATAGTATGCATAGGATGAAGAACAAGGTTCTTATCTTTGCAGAACACCGAACCGTTTTGTAGCAATATAGCCAAAAGGAGTGCTACACATGGACACGTCCGATAGGCACCACCGCTCTCATCTGTTCTCTATTCGGGTCTGGGAAGAAGACATCGGATCTGATCAGACCGAGTGGAGAGGCAAAATTCAATTGTTCACAAGCGGAGAGGTGTGTTACTTTCGAGAATGGACTGCACTTGTGCCCCTCCTTCTCACGATGTTGTCAGAGTCTGAATCTGACGAACAGTAAAAAAACAGGCATGACGCCGTTTTCTGAAAAAGAAAGGTCAAAGGTATCATCTATGACAAACACAAAAATACAACAGCTCATAGAGAATCATGGTTTTAGCAGCCGGCTGGGGATGGTTTGGTAGCAATTTCACGCCTTCCGATGCGCCCTGGTGGAATTATCTTCTCCACACAATTCCTCTTCTGATCCTCCTGATATTAAGCTTAAGCTTTTTCCAGAAGGGGAATGGCCTGGGGCTGAGCATTTTTGCAACCATCAGCTTCATTGCACTTCTGGTGGGAAATCATAATGGGCATAACCATTCCCGACAATGCATACGGCATACAATCCATTGGCGATTGGGAGGCAGCAATCATTATCATATTGGGCTCACTTACATGGCTAACAACGCTGATCTCTGGGCAGAGAAGCGGGGCAGTGGCCAGAACTGTAAGCAAGGACTAAGGGGGTATATGGGCTTATAAATGGCACCTCTACACCATATAGAACCGTTCGAGTGAAGATGGACAGTCCAGGAGTATTCTGTTAATCCTCATTCGAAAGATGTCCCTGGTGTAGGAGCACCATTTATAAGCCCGTCCGTCCCACGTCCATCCTTCGCACGAACATCAACAGACCATTAGACACCGTCTGCTTCCATAGCTTTGAATGCTTCCGCGACCCGACGGTGGAGGAATTGACGTGTTGCTGGACTCAAGGATGTATAAACCTGCTCACGGAGTCCGCTGTGCGTGAAGTCGTAGGTCTCTGTCGTTCCAGCGTTTTTTTCTCGTAGGATGCGCCGTTTCCATAATTCATCAAATCCTTGTGCCACATCATCCTCACGCCCTTCGCAGGCCAGTACAAGCAAAGAGAACGTAAACTCGTGTCCGATAACTGCTGCAACATTGGCTATTTCATGAGCCAGGGGCGAGAGTTGCGCAAGTCGAGTGGCGAGCACATTCTGTACCATTGGTGGGAGCATTGAACCAGGATGTGTGAGCAGCGACTGCAGGCCTCTGTTGGTAGATGACTCTCGTCCAAATTGTTCCAGCGTTTCAGCCTGTACCATCTCAACTACAAACAAGGGGTTCCCTTCGCTTTTATGATAGAGAGCCTCGCTTATGGTAGAAGCAAGCGGGTGGCCTATAATATGCTCAGCAAGGAAGGTTGTCTCTGTGATTGTGAGTGGCCCCAGCGCGATCTCAGTTATCAGACCATCTTTTTGTAGCATGTTCAGGAACGCTATTAAGGGATGCCCGGGCAGGATCTCCTCCGTACGCAGCGTTCCCACAAGCAACAAACGGGCTTCAGGCGCAAAACGCAACAGATAATGTAGCCATTCCAGGGTCTCTTGATCGCACAAATGCAGATCATCTAGCAAGAGGAGCAAGGGTTGGCGTGCGGAGAGTACCGCCTGCGTGAGTACTTCCAGAAAGCGCTGATGATGCCACCCCATCTCTGGAAGCGTAGGGCTGGGCAAGAGTGATTGCCCAGCCCATATCCCTGGGATCAACCGGGCGATCTCTTTGAGCAATGCCGGGTCCAGGGTGAGAAGGTGAGCCTGGAATGCATCTGTGCGCAACCACGTGGCGACAGGAGCATAAGCCAGTTGTCCGAGCGTGGCATAACAGCGAGCACTTGCCCCTATCATCCCTTGCCGACTCACCCATGCCTGCATTTCTTCTGCCAGCCGCGTCTTGCCAATACCTGCCTCGCCTGTAAGAATGACAATGTGTGGCCCCCCGCTAGCTGCCTTGCGCCATATCTCCTGAAGGTGTTGCCACTCGGTCTTCCTGCCCAGCAGTGGCGCGGCGCGGGACACGAGCGCGGGCGTCGGGGGAACCGATTGCACGAGCAAAGCGTAGACCTCTTGCGTGATCACACTCGGCTTCACCCCTAGTATGCGCTCCAGCGTTGTAACACATGTAGCATAAACGCGCAACGCTCCCTCCCTATCTCCATCTCCATGCACAGCCAGCAAGCGCATAAGTTGGCGATAGGTCGCCTCGTGCAAAGGATCATGGCGCAAAAGCTTGTGTGCGATTGAGATCGCGGCTGTATAGTCACGCTCCTGTTCCAGAAGTGCAATCAGGCGCTGGGCCGCCTGGAGAAATACCTGACACAAGCGGTCCCGCTCCGGCAAAATCCACTCCTCATCGCAAGCGGGCAAGAGATCACCGCGATAAAGATATACCACCTGTTCAAGTGCCTGACGCAGCCCATCCTGCTCCTGAGCCAGTTCTGCGTGCACGACACGGGTGTACGCCTGCTCAAGTTCCAGCACATCAAGGGTCCAGGTACAATCACCATTTGCAGGCAACCACTGAAGGCTCTGCTTGTCGGAATAGAGAAACTGATCAGTATTGGGGAGGGTTTGACGCAAGCGATACACCAGTTGGCGTAGATTTGCATATGCCTGCGCTTCCGTCGAAATCTGGCCACAGCAGAAAAGCCAGGTGGGAGCGATCCTGTGGCACGTTACGATGCAATACCAGATAAGCAAACAGGGATTGTAAGCGGGGAATGGTGATTCTTGTTACAGGTGTCTCATCCGTAGTCAGCAGGAAGTCACCCAGGAGATGGATATGCAAGGTTGGAATCACCAGAAGTTTCCTTTCTCGATAAGCGTTCCTCGTCTGCGAAGCGAGCAACGAGGGATGTGCGGCACACTCAATTCTTGTTTTCAATTCTGGTAATTCATCGGCAATAGGCTTCTTCTACCATTTTTTACATAAGGCGAAAAGGTTACGAGAGAAATATAGCAAAATGGTTTGTCCATTGCAAGAACGTAGATAGTAACGTGTACATTTTGGAACAGGAGGCAAAGAAGATGTTCTCACTATCAATTATCATTCCAAGTTATAATCGTGCATCCCTCGTAGACAAAACACTTGGCTCATTGATATATCAGACGAGGACAGATTTTCAAATAATTCTTGTTGATCATGGTTCAACAGATGCTACAGAAGATGTATATCTCAAGTACAAAGAGATTTTGCCGCTCTCCTATTACAAGATTGGCAGAGAGAGCAGTTCTCCCGGAGCACCAAGAGATTTCGGAGTACAAAAAGCAGAGGCTCCACTTATTCTCTTTCTTGATAGCGGGTCGATAGTGCAATCAGGATTCGTTGAAGCACATAGAAAATTTCATTGCCTGCATAGCAATCATGTAGGAATTGGCCCACAGCTTACAAACGAGGACACTGATACAGACTTTAGCTCCCTCTTCGCACATGAAGATTTTAATCAGGTCTATTCCTTACTCAAGGAAGCACAATTTCAAGATGCACGCCAGGAAATCGATCTGGAAACGTCAACGTTCTCATGGCATTGGGGGTGGACAGCGAATCTCTCCCTGCCAAGGGAAGCATATTTTGCGGCGGGTGGCTTCGATTTAGAACTTCAGGGTTGGGGCTTTGAAGACGTAGACCTGTGTTACAGGCTCACTCAACAAAACATGATCATTGCGTTTGTCGAAGATGGCTGGTGTGCTGAAATCCCCCATCACCGCGAAGGGGTCAAGGAACGCATAGAAAACAACCAGAGAAATATGCTCACCTGCTATTTCAAACAGCGGACGTTAGCATTAGAGAGCTTAAACCTGACAAGGATGCTCTTACGGCTAGCCGTAGATGTGTATTGTGCTCGTACGGGGAAACCGCGGGGCATGGTCATCGCGTCTATCTCTCGGCCGGAACGGCTGCTTCCTTTAACGCACTATATACGGCAGGCAGAAGAAAATTTCTACTACCTTGCAGCGCTGGGGCAAAGCAATAGAGCCCCTCTTTCCCTGCCAGATCAGGTGTATGCTCAGCTTGCGCGACCAACACTGCTTATAGGAGGAACGGCCCAGGATAGCGAAAAATATGATTATGTCACCCTACTTGACGAACAGGTTATCTCAACGGATGCCCTCTGGTCTTGTTGTGGAGTGCTCATCCCTCTTGCCGATCAAGCGATTGAGACGGTTATTGTGTCGGACATATGGAAGCACTTTGACCGCGTGTCTCAATTTCCCTTTGATATCCCCAGTGTCCCACTGCTCGAAGTGCTTCTCTCGGAGATACAACGCACCGCCAAACATGCTATTTTTCTGGACACACAACCCGGACCGTCAGGTGTAACAGTGGATACACTTATAAGCAGATGCCAGCACTATAACATTTCGTTCCAGGTCGTTTCGCCAGAATATGTAAGCTAACAGAGTTTTTGATGCTAAGGGGCCTGAACGCCATGTTGATCGGCTTTCGTGACATCAGCGTGGTAAAGAACGTTGTACAATGAGACAAAAAAGAATAAAGAGAATTTGACAGCCCTCCGTAAGCTCTACCCTTACACCTACGATAGACGCAAGGAGTGCGTTACAGGCATGATTAAAAGAAAGGGATACGATAGTATGCGACCTCTCAGTGAACCATTGGTGAGCAATGGCTTTGCACTGGAAATGACACCAGAGAGGCTGGGCTGGCTTGAGCCTACCGATGCGAACCAGCCCTCGAAACAGTTGTGGCAAAAGTATCGCCAGCAAGGTTACCTCTGGCTAAAAAGGTTCTTTGAGAGAGAGGTCGTTCTGGCGTTCCGAGAGTACTTCTTTGACATGGTCTTTTCTGGCAAGAAAACGTTCTTTGAGGTCGTCAGTTCACCCGAGTACGAGGATTTTTGCACCATGCCGCGGCTGTGGAACTTCTACCAGGAGTTTCTGGAGGATGAACCTTACCTGCATAAGCGTAAGATCATTCGCTTCACCCATCCAGGTTCAGACTACTGCACAGGTGGACACTACGACCTGATCTACCTGCGTGCCGGGACTGACAGGCTTTGTACCAGTTGGATACCGCTTGGAGACATCCCAATCGAAATGGGCGGTTTGCTCTATCTGGAGCATTCAGATACGGTAGGACGGGAGATGGAGGCCGAGTTCAGTGTGAAGAACGCCCATCTTCCACCTGAAGAGCGCATCAGCGCCTACAATCGCAACATGCGCGAGGAGGGCTGGATCAGTACCAACCTTGTGGAAATGGCTGATCGCTTCCAGAGCCGCTGGCTGATCGCTGACTACGAAGCTGGAGATATGGTGATCCACAGTCCATATATGATCCATGCCGCCACTCGGAACCACGATTCATTGGAGAGGATGAGGCTCTCAACCGATATTCGCTTCCAGCGTACGCATGATCGTATCGACCAGCGCTGGGCTCAGCATTGGGTGCCTGATGACAACTTATAATGGCAATGGGTGGAACATGATTACGGTTGAGCACCTGGTCAAGCGCTACAAACACACAGAGATCAATGTGGTTGATGATATCTCCTTCACCGTCGATGCAGGCTCGCTTTTCGCACTCCTTGGGCCAAATGGAGCGGGTAAAACGACGACCATCTCTATCCTGACCACTATGCTCATTCCAACATCGGGCACAGTTCTGATTGCAGGCAATGATGTCTCAAAGCATACCAGAGCGGTTCGCGAGATTATTGGCATCATCTTTCAGCAACCCAGCCTGGACCTGAATTTGACGGGTGAGGAAAATATTCGCTTCCATGCCACACTCTACGGCCTTTATCCCTTTCGCCCATCGTATCGCCTGATGTCGAGTGCCTATCGCGAACAGATCGAGACGCTCGCGACGATTCTAGGCATCAAAGAGGATCTCTTTCGTTCCGTCAAAACCTATTCTGGTGGAATGAAGCGCAAACTCGAGATTGTGCGGAGCTTATTGCATCGACCGCGTGTGCTCTTTCTGGATGAGCCGACTGCTGGCCTTGATCCATCCAGCCGACGCAGTCTCTGGAACTATCTGCAATTGGTACGCAAGGAACATGGGACAACTGTGTTTTTGACTACACATTATCTCGAAGAGGCCGAACAGGCAGAGAGCATTTGCATGATGAAGAAAGGGCACATCGTTGCCCGTGGTACACCAACTCAAATCAAGGCCGAACTTGTCCAGGAATATGTATTGATTGACGCAGAGGATCGCACCGCCTTGCGTACTGAGCTTACCTATCTCCAACTTCCCTTTGTCGAGACGCCACAGTTCAGGCTTCCACTCAAAGCTAGAGCGATCCATACGGTGCTGAAAGCAATCGAAACACCCCTTACCTCCGTACAAACGCATACACCGACGCTTGAAGATGCGTATCTGGAAATCATGGAGGACGATAATCATGCTCACTAGCAGACGAGAAGCAAATGCGATTGTGACAATCGCCTATCGCGACATGCTGAAATTTGCACGAGATCCCGTGCGGTTGGTCGTCACTTTGATTTTGCCGATCCTCTTCATTGGCTTGTTTGGGGAGGGACTACAGGCGACTCTTGGAGCAAGTTTTGGCTATAACTACCTCACGTTCATTTTCCTGGGAGTCTTTGCACAAACGCTGTTTCAATCGACCGCCCTGGGCATCGTTTCATTGATTGAAGATCGCGAAAATGACTTTGCGCAGGAAATGTTTATTGCGCCCATCTCACGCTATGCGCTGGTCTTCGGCAAAATCCTGGGCGAGTCGCTGGTAGCATTTGCACAGGCCATCGTGATTGTCGCCTTTGGAGCAGTTATTGGCGTCCAGATATATTGGACGATGCTGCCAGGTTTGCTTTTCGTGGGAATCGCTACCTGTCTGCTGGGAGGAGCATTCGGTCTGATCCTGCTTTCAACCATGGGGAGTCAGCGCGTTGCCAATCAGATTTTGCCGTTCTTGATCATTCCACAACTTCTACTGGCGGGCGTCTTTAATCCTCTTAAAGGGCTACCACTCTACCTGGATATTGTGTCAAAAATAGCACCCCTACGCTATGCAGTTGATCTGACGCGAGCGGTTTATTACCAGGGGCAACCTGCAACCTACAAGCAAGTCGTGCTCGCTCCCCCCTTGCTCAATCTTCTGATTATGACTATTATATTCATACTATTTCTTCTTATTGGTACACTTCTCTTTGTACGGAGTGAACGCAATAAATAATGAAAACGCTTATAGTATGAAGGAAGGATACATGCAAAATACAGAAAAAAGGGCTTCACACAAAGCAGCACGCATCATTGTGTCTGGAATTGGCGCGATGAGCCTCCTGGCGCTACCACTGGCAGCAGAAATGCGCCTGAAGCAAGCAACACAGCCCTTGACGGACGCATGGCAGCATATATCAATCGAACCCCGTCACTCCACGCTACTGGGCATTAGCTTCCGCACGCCGCAAGTCGACGCATTAGGCTTAGATATGCAAAGCACCCTGCAAACGTTGCTCGCGTACCCGTTTCAGCTTATTCGCTTAGGAGCATACTGGAACTCCATAGAGCCAGAGCCAGGACATTTTTGTTTTGACACCCTTGATTGGCAGATCGACGCCGTCGAACGGGCAGGGAAACAGATTATTCTTTGTGTTGGACCACTGAAAGCCTTTAGTTATCCAGAGTTCTTTGTACCCGCACACCATTTGAGTTCCCCTTTGCCAGAACATACCTTGATCAAGCCGTCCTCGTACCCGGCCCTGCTCACAGCAGCGACCACATTTATTGGGCAACTGGTGGAGCGTTATAAGCAGCGGAAAGGGATTGTTGCATGGCAACTGGAGCACGAGGCTGTGGATCCACTTGGCGTAGAACACTCCTGGCGTTTAGATGTGGCTTTTGTCACAAAAGAAATGGAAGTCATCAGGAAAGCTGATCCCACCAGGCCGATTATGTTGAACGGCTTTTTGCCTACCTCTTTGCTGATACGCCTCTCCCAATGGTGGCAGACACGCGATCAAGGCGATTCACTGACGATTGCACAACATCTGGCAGACATCGTCGGGATTGATTACTACCCACGCCACGCGCTCATGACCATTGGGCGCAAAACTCTGTATTTGGATGGTGGGAAGAGTCTCTGGCAGCAAGAGAGACGGAAGCGCTTATTCGCGTGGACTCATGCGCATGGGCAACAATTGATGATCGCTGAGGGACAGGCAGAGCCATGGGAGAAGGTAACGACTCCACCCAATCCCTCTAAGCTGGGTATGTACAGTTGTTTGCCAGAACACGTCATCACCAACTATAACACCTGCATGCGCTGGTCCCAACCAGAGGTTCCCTTGTATGCGTATCTCTTTTGGGGCGCAGAATATTGGATGCTGCGCAAGCAATGTGCTGATCGAAGCTATATACAGGCGTTTGCTCGTATCCTTGAACAAGCCTAATACAGTCCACGTATTTTTTTGATGCTCTGCATACCCACAGGATGCGCAACATGTACAGTTTTCCGTCATCGTCACTCCAGACGTATTAGAGCCGATTGTATACTAGCTCATGAAACTTTTTGGTGAAGCATTTTTGTGCGGAGAAGAGAGAAGCTTGCTCGTCCATACATGAGCCTTTTGTGCGTTTTGATTTTGTTGACGGCCCCTTCTACTGGTCCTCAAGTTTGATGAGGGAAGTGTAGCAGATTTGAGCCAAATTGCCAGGCACTCACCAAAAAGTTTCATGAGCCACCAATCCATCGGCCTTGACACAGCATCAACGCGTCCTGAGTTTCTGCACTTTGGGGCAATTCGATGCTGTGCGCCATCTCTCAGCCATGCTGACGGAGCCAATTCAAGGAGACATTGCGTGCAATCCCGGCAATCCACTGCACACGCTTCGCAGGATCGCGCAATGTCTCCATACGATGCCAGGCCAAAAACAAGGTCTCCTGAGTCAGATCCTCAGCTACGTCTGGATTGCCGGTCAGCTTGCTACAGATGCTAACCAGTCGAGAACGTTCCTGTGGCGACAAGAATTCTTCAGCAATCCCGCTGATTTGATTTTCCATGCGTTTTTTCTCAATCTCCTTTAAGAGTACTGGGATAGGATCGCTTTTGAGTATCGAAATATAACGCAAAAATGAGAGTGAGACGAAGAATCTCTATGGAGATGCATGGCAGGTGAGCAGGCAAGATATAAGTAGTTACCTTTTGCTGTCAAATTGCTGTCAGATAGCAAAAACTCTTAGCAAAAATATAACCTCAAGCAGCTTCGGAAGCCATTTGAGGTTAATGACAGATTTGAGTTCTAAAATTGGCATGCCAAGGGACGGAATCGAACCGACGACACCAGCATTTTCAGTGCTGTGCTCTACCAACTGAGCTACCTTGGCGCTTACGTTTGTGTGCCCTACTATAGCATGTCTTCAATGTCTCGTCAAGACTTTTTTTAAGCACTCGATGGAATAGCACTAATTGTAGTACCAGGTGAAGTGTCATCATCATTATCATCATCCCCCGCCATATCGAATAACGGATGATTGATAAAGTATGCCTGGCTATCGAACGGCTGCTCACCTTCCTTTGGGTGAACCGGTAGATAACGACCATCCAATTGCAATTCATGCGCGTTAGCAGTATCGGCCAATTGAGGCTCCAACAGACGCGTCAGAATGACCTCACGCAGCTCTATGTCCTCGATAGGAAAGAGCGTTTCAACACGCGTGTTCAGGTTACGCTGCATCATATCGGCGCTCCCTAGATAGATCTCCGCACTGCCATTGTTGCCAAAATAATAGACGCGACTGTGTTCTAGAAAGCGCCCGACAAGGCTACGCACACGAATATTCTCGCTGATACCAGGAACGGAAGGGCGCAGACTACACATGCCACGAATGATGAGATCTATACTTACACCAGCCTGCGAAGCTCGATAAAGGTGACGAATGATATCAGGATCAGTCAATGCGTTCATTTTAAAGATCAGACGACCATTCCCATATTGCTGATGAAGGCTGATCTCACGCTCAATATGCTCCACGACACCACGACGGAGTCCCACAGGAGCAACTAGCAATTTGTGGTAAGAGTTTTTCCGCGAGTAACCAGTCAGTGCGTTGAAGAGCGTAGTTGCATCAGCCCCAAAGTCTGGCTCACTGGTAAACAGGCAGAGATCTTCATAAATCTTCGCGGTCGTGGCGTTATAATTTCCTGTACCAAGATGCAGATAACGGCGCAGGCCTCCCTTCTCTCTACGTACAATCAGAGCCACCTTCGCATGCGTCTTCAAACCAATCAAACCGTACACGACATGAACGCCCGCTTTCTCCAATTCTCGCGCCCAGGCAATATTATTTTCCTCATCAAAACGGGCTTTTAACTCAACAAGAACGGCTACCTGTTTCTTATTTTCAACCGCCTGTAAAAGACTTGTAACGATAGGCGAGTTTGATCCCACGCGGTAAAGCGTTTGTTTGATGGTAAGTACGTCTGGATCTTCAGCCGCTGCACGAATAAACTCGACGACGCTATTGAAGCTATCGTAGGGATGGTGCAACAGGATATCTCCCCTGCGAATGGCCGAGAACATGTCAGATCCTCGTTGCAGGAAGGTAGGTATGCGAGGGGTAAAAGAAGCATCCTTCAATTCTGGGCGGGGAAGGCTATGCAGTTCCATTACATCGCCCATGCCTAAAGGACCATCGATCTCAGTCAGGTCGTGAGAAGTAATTTCCAGACCATTCAACAATAAGTTACGAATATGCACAGGCATAGAGGGATTTACCGCGAGATCTACGACCGCACCAAAGCGTCGATCGCGCACCTCTTGCTCGATGTATTCCAGCAGGTCGGAAGCTTCATCTTCCTGTAATTCGATATCGGCATCACGCAATACGCGGAAAGGATAGGACTCCCAGACATCGAAGCCGGGAAAGAGCATACTTAAGTTAGCAGCAATCACCTGTTCGATCCAGACAAAAGCAACTTTTGGTGAAGGCTCGGTATCTGGATCGACAGGAACAGGTAGCAGGCGTGGAAGGGTAGGAGGCACCTTTACCCGTGCAAAGCTTTCACCAACCACGACAGCCAGATTCAGACTCAGGTTAGAGATATGCGGAAAACGATGACCAGAATCAACAGCAAGCGGTGTGAGAACTGGAAAGATCTCGTTCTCAAAATAGCGACGCATAGCGGTACGTTGTTGCTCATCCAGTTGCTTATAATCAAGAACATAGATATGTTGTTGTGCGAGGAGAGGCAAAAGCTCATTGCGCCAGTACTCACGCACTTCCTGAACAAGAGGAGCCAGTTGCTTGCGGACGGCAGCCAGTTGCTGCTCAGCGGTGCGTCCATCAGGACTACGCAAGGTTTTGCGAGAAGCAACCTGATCTTTGACGCCAGCCAGGCGAATCATAATAAACTCATCAAGGTTTGTCTCAAAGATAGAAAGAAATTTGACGCGTTCGAGCAGAGGATGACGGCTATCCACAGCTTCCTGAAAGACGCGACGGTTAAACTCAATCCAGCTTAGTTCCCGGTTAATGTAGAGATCAGGTTGCTCCAACTCAACGGCGGAGACCGGTCGTGGTATGTTGTGCTTCATCTGTAAGTGGTCCTACTATATATGGTTTATAGCCTATGACATTTTACCATCTGATTGTAAAACGACACACGGGGACATCTGGCCTCTCTTTGAGTGTACCATATTCAAGGAGAGAACAAGGGGATTTTTGTTCACAAATTGACGAACAAAAACTAACAATGCACCAATATGATGAAGATTATGGAGAACAGAAGAGTATCTTCTTTAGAAAATACAATACCGCCTCCCAAAGGGAGACGGTATGCCTGAAAACCCGATTGAGTACAAACTACCAGAGGTACCAGATCAGGTGTGAGACGATTGGTGAACCCCAACCTGAAGCTGCATCCCAACCTTCACCAGCAGTGTAGCCGGTGATCGTCACTGTGTTACCAGTCACATCAGTACCTACAAATGTATTGTTGCCCTTCTCAATATCATGGAAAGCAGCCGGATATTGGGCGCGGTTCTTACCAATTTTATAGAGAGTAGGATTAATAAAACCCAGACGATGATTGGTATGCTGATCAAGCAACGCGACGATGCCTGCCCATTGGGGAGAGCCTGAGCTTGTGCCACCAAAGGTATAGAAGTTCGATTGAGCACCGAGGAAGCCAAGGTATGTTTGCACGCCACCATTGACGGCAGCATTATAAGACACATCTGGGACGCCACGCCAGGCACCCTTCACGACCCCTTCTTGATACTCTGGGCGTTTGTAGAGTGTGCTGTAACCACCACCACCACCAGCAGGAAGAAGAGGCTCATTCCAGACAACTTCGCTGATGTATTTACCCGTATGCGCATCTGCATTTAACTGCGTACCACCAACACCTGTCACCAGTGGATCGCTGGCAGGAGTAGAAGCACTCAGAATATAAGAATTATTATCGCATGTTGGCTGAGCGGCACCCTGATCGCCTGCGGAAGCAAGAACGGTAATATGTTTGCTGGCCGCTTCTTCAAAAACCTCATGCTCGGCTACCAGAAGCTTTGGATCGGCACAACTCTCGGCCTCTCCGAAGCTCTGAGAAATCACATCGCCGAGATTATGTTCAACAGCATACTTTGTGACGCTCAAGATGTCAGCATCCTGGTTTGATTTCGCGAGCACGAGATCGATTTTAGCGCCAGGAGCTACGGCATGCGACCACTGAACGTCGAGGGAGATCTCTTCAGCCCAACCGAGCTGATTGGGATCAGTATAATTGAAAGGCGTCAATCCATCGGGCGCAATAATATTGACATTCGTGGATGCTAAGCCAAAGGTTTTATCGAAGGTATTCAGATCGCTTTGCACAGTAGGACTCTGATAGGAATCAATGATAACGATCGTGCGGCCCTTGCCTGTAATCCCTTGATTTAAAAGAGGCTGGATGGAGTAAGCGGCACGAATCTGCTGTGGGACATAACAACGATTGGGTGCGGTTGGAGCCTGGCAGGCAAATTGATATTGCGCATTAATGGCTGTCCTGATTGCACAATGACAGGGCTTACCTGAACGGGATGCTAGTGATAAGGCAAGGTAGCAGCTTGTGCAGGTGAGCTTACGACTGTTAGAGCAATGCCAAGCATAGATGTAAGCATTGCAACAGATGAAATAAAGCGAAGATACAGGTGTTTTTTCACTAAAAGTCCCCTTAATAAAAGGTAGTAAACATAAAATAGTATTCAATCTACAGTGTTCGACGAAAACAGGTCTTCCATTCCCTGTGGCATAATACAGTTTTCGGGCTCTTGCGTAAGAGCTGGTAAAACCATGAATATGGATATAGATGGCACCTCATCTAAGCAGCCCAGAAAGTGGCAGGGCTAAAGATGGCAGGACAGAAAACATACATCTCTATAGATTTTCTTATCCTTGTATTATGTAAAACGCATAAAGGTCGAATTGGGAACATGGAAATTAGGAATGGCAATAACTATTCAGATAAGCTAGTAAGTAGGCGAAACAGGGCGTCCAGCTAACTATCTGCTGGAATGATATCGCCTTTTTACTAATATGGGATGGAATATAGCATTGCAGGAAGATTCCTCATTATTTTTGTGACTAACTGAAAACTCCTTGTTTCCTTATAGATTTCCTTGACTTCTTCGCATTAAAATATTATAATCTGAGCCGTTGACAATATAGAAGTAGCCAACGAGATCAGGATAATAACTCTATTCGATTACTTTATGGATGGATTCTTATATCTTATATATCTATATTATTTATATTAGTTCTTCCAAAGGATATCATACTCTCGTACCTTCCTTTTTTATATATCAACAAAATCCATTTATTGTATTTCTTTCACGAAGAAAAGGATGTCTTTGCTATGTACTTACATTCATCGAACAATGATGAAGGAGCACCTCCGCAGATTTTGCGAAAGCGACTTGTTTTTGTCAAACCATTCTTAGCAACTAGTTTATCGGGTTCATTACTACGTATAGCTTTAATCACCACCATTTTAACCACTGGTTTGTTTATCAATTTTCCTGTTTGGGGGACACATGCATATGCAAGAGCATCTACCTCTACCTTCCATGTAGCACATTTCACCAACATTAAACCTCAGACCTTTACTGGTGTGCGCAAACCACATCTTAATTTGCCAACAATGGCGGTACCAAATCCGGCACCACATTATTCATCGCTCAAAACGAAAATGGCGCCAGCAAAGATAGTAAAGGCAACAATTGCCAATGGAACAACGCCTTTGGATGGAATGGGCGATTTACCTCTTTATGCCTACATTGACAAACAACTTTCTAATCTGCTAGATATGAAGGTCAACGTTGCTAATGGCAACCTGATTCTCCATACGACCGAACTGCAAATTGCAGGAACAGGTATCAACTTGAATCTTGGGGGCTACTATGACAGTCAAGATAATGGATGGTTGTTAGATCATGGCACTAACTGGAACTTCACCATTGGTCGTGGTGCTACCCTTGATCTGAGCAATCTCTCGCAAGGCGTTACGCTGCATGGCCCTAGCGGTTATACCGCCTTCTTTGTTGCTAATGGCACAGACACTAATGGTACCCCTCTCTTCAAGGATAACCAGGGATTGGGAGCATCGGTCTCCTACGATACTTCAACAAATCGCTACTGGATTATGTTTCACAATGGCGGAGAGACCTGGGGCTTCGATCACAATGGAACCTGGTTTGGGGATTTCGACAAGAACTTGAATGGGATCGGGTTTAATTACAATGCTCATGGAGATTTAACTGGTATTACAGATACACAGGGGCGCTCCTTAAGTGTCGCTGAGAATAGTCAATATCAAATTACCTCTATTACTGATAACACTAACCGAACTATCACATATGGCTATGATTTTAACGCGAATCTGACCAGTATAATCTGTGCTAACGGTAAACAGACGACGTTTACTTACAATCCGAATTCACAACTGCTTACGTCGATCACTGATCCAAATGGGAATACAACAACGATCACCTACACATCTAATGGCAAAGTGCAGACGATTACGGATGCCAACTCCACCAATCCAGGGGTGACAAAGTTTACGTACAATACTGGAAACACAGTCGTTACGGATACCAAAAGGAATCCTATAACCTATACCTATAACAGTCAATTGGAGGTGACCTCATCCAAGAATACGTTGGGCTATGTTAACAATAGAACATTCGATACCACCAACTATAATGTACAGAGTATCACCGATGCTCAGAACAATATTGCTTCATACTCCTACAACAATAACAACAGCGTAACTAAATACACTGATGCAACTGGTGCGGTCACCAGATACGCATATCCACAGAGTCTCACATCTTCGCAGGCAAGCAATATACTCTACGACCCCCTCTCGCTAACCAACACACAAAACAATGAGACTGACCTGAGTTATGATAACAACGGGAACCTACTCTCGACAACCAATAAGACCAATCAGCAGGGTGTTCAGTATACATATGATCAATATGGTGATGTGACTTCACAGGTCGATGCAAATGGGAATGTGACACTCAATAGCTATGACAGCAAGGGACGCCTGACGAGTATCACGCCAGCAGGTCCAGTGGGTCAGACGACGTTAACCTATGATGCACTCAGTCGCCTGTCAACGCTCACAGACGGGCAGGGGCAGACCACAAAATATAGTTATGATACGATGGACCACATTCTCCAGGTCACCTATAATTACGGGGCAAATTCTAGTTATAGCATCAGCTACACCTATGACAACGATGGGAATCAGCTCACGCAAACAGATAATACAGGAACGACGAGCTATAAATATGATGCACTCAATCGTCAGATACAAAAGACGCTTCCAGGTGGTACAAGTATCGTGTCTGGATATGATGCATCGGGGAATCTGACCAGCTATAACGATGGCACTGGAGTCGTCAGCTATGGATATGATCAAGTGAATCAGATGACCTCTTTGACCGAACCAGATGGATCTACAACAACTTATGGCTACGACAAGGATGGCAACAGGACGAACATCCTATATCCCAATGGCACCGGGATGTTACTGGCTTATGATGCTATAGGTCGGGAGATCTCTAACAAGGGCGGTAAGATTACCATTAACACCAGCGGACAGCCCACAGTATCCACTATCTATACCAACTTCAACTACTACTATACTCCCTCAGGTTCATCATCAAGCCAAACCGATCTGGCATATGAAATATCGTTGGATCCTGTGATGCAGACGCAAACGACCATGTTCAAGCAAGTGTATAGTTATAACTCGCAAAACGAATTAAGCGAGGTAGACAAGTATAGCAATGCAGACGGAAGCAAAATGGCAAATTGGAATGCCACATATGATGGAGTCGGTAATCGTACCGAGCTGAAGTACTCGGGTACTACCATTATTACAAAAAAGCCAGTGATTGTTGCTTCAACAGTAGCATTTGATGCATTATTTACCTATAATGCCGCAAACGAGCTGACAAATGCTAGCAATACAGGCAATACAGATGGAACTACAACCTCGGGTAGTGCGACCTATAGCTATGATGGGAATGGAAATCTCACTAACGTCGTCAGTACTAATGGAGGGCCACTCACTCCAAATCAAACACACACCTATAATGCCAGCAATCAAGATGTGAGTGGTTCGGGTTCGGTGGGAGGCAATAACAACAATAACTATGGATATAGTGGGGGTGACCAGACTGAGCGTGTAATAAATAATAGCAATACAGACGTCTATGGCCAAACAGGTTTGACCAGTAGCAAGAATAGCAGCGGAACAACATCGTTTGTACGTTGTAGTTGTGGATTACTCAACAACGAACGGACTCCTGATGGCAAAAAATATTATTACCTTTTCGATAAAAACGACTCAGTTGTAGGTATGACCGACAGCAGTGGCAATGATGTTAACCGCTATGCCTACGATCCCTTTGGTAATGATGCATCTCACGTGGAACAGAGTGGAATCAACAATCCCTGGCGCTATGACAGTGGATATTATGATAGCAGTACTGGGTTAACCAAGTTTGGCATTCGCTATTATGACAGCAAAAGTGCACGTTGGACTCAACGAGATCCTATTGGAGGTAGTTTGCAGGAGATCACCAAGGCTAATCCGTACGTCTATGCCAATAATGACCCTATCAACTACGTCGATCCATCGGGAGCAAATGGTATTCTGTGCTTTTTCTCCCTTATATTCTTTGGTATGGCAATTGGCGTTGAAATTCAGGGAATGGTTGCGTGGGTTACAGGCTTGCTCGTTGCTTTTGCCTGGGGGATTTCCTGGCTTGCAGGACCATTCGGTTACATCTTAGCCGCTGTTGCTGGGATAGTAGGACTCATCATTTGGGTGGCGTTCATAGTTTATCAGGTATATCAGTTGGCAGGAGGTATAGCAGATGGCTTTGCTAAAATGCGCTATTTTTGTCGCAGGAGATAACATCACTACTATTATCTCCTATGACCTAAGTATACTTTTAACAGCATTTCCTGTTAAGATAATTTAAATAGTCTTATGCTTAGATTATAATAATGATAATCGGATGCTTGTTATCATTATTATGATCTAAGCGCAATTTTAAAGCATTCCTTATCTTTAGTAATAGAAGCAACGAGATCATTATCTCTAGCCTATAAAAATCAATATATTATAATTTGGTAACAGAACGTTTGTGTGCCATAGAATAAAAAAGAAGGATAAAGTTATGAAGCCAGATATTGATAGAGTACAAGTCATCTTGGGTGGAGTTTTCTTTCTAGGTATTATTCTCTTCGAAATATTTTTCTTGATTGGCAAACTTCGGCTAGCAAATAGTATATTTTATGTCACCATGCTTCTTTTTTTAATAGGATTCCTTTATACTGGTTTGAAACGTATATCAAAAAAAAGCAAAGAAGGAGTGAAAATTCCTTGGTACAAACAGCCCTGGATAGTAATAAGTATACTTATGTTTGTTTCGCTTTTTATGATATTTATTTCCAACTATGCTAGAAATTTTGGGTAATTCATTCTTTCATTGAGATAACATCTTCATTAGAATTGGGATGAGTTTCTTTTCTATCTCAGATTACTATGAAGGGAAATGAGCTAAAAGTTTTAGCGAGGATAAACTGTCTTGACAGTGGGGAAGTTGCTGATGTATTATCCACAGGTGGGATATTATAACTTTGAGCCATGGACGGGGGCGGTTGCTGAAATTGGTAGACAGGACAGACTTAGGATCTGTTGGTGATGAACCGTGAGAGTTCAAGTCTCTCACCGCCCATTATGCAAGAGGAATTTTCGGAAGCTGCGGGAGTGGCTCAGTGGTAGAGCATCTCCTTGCCAAGGAGAAAGTCGCGGGTTCGATCCCCGTCTCCCGCTCCAATCTGTCTGGATGGGAAGCAATTCTTTATAGTAGTTGTTTCCCATTCAAAGAGACATGCACCATATAGATCATGACGTGTTGATAAATGCCAGGATATGATAAACTGCTACAGCTGTTGTAGGGTGGTCTATGGGTGGTTATTGCCTCTCTGTGCTTCCTGGGGTATAGTATCACTATCAAATATATAGCAGGAAAACACGGTGCACAGCCGCACAGTACAATATTATTAAGTAGACTTCTTAAAGAAGAACCTGTGGAGGAAACGTGAAGGTCTCTGTTGAAAAGCTGCCAACAAGCGAGGCTGTCCTTGACATAGAGATAAGCTGGGACGAGATGGAAAAAGCCTCGGATAAAGCATATCGTAAACTGGTCAAGCAAGTCGATGTACAGGGTTTCCGGCGAGGAAAAGCCCCCCGTTCATTACTAGAACGAAAAATAGGGAAAGAATATATCTATCAAGAAGGTCTCGATGAGCTTATCTCAGAGACTTATCGTAATACTTTAAAAGAACACGAGTTGACTCCTATCTCACAGCCGCAATTGGATGCACCTACCTTCGAGATGGGACAACCTTATCACTTCAGCCTCACAGTTCCTATCATCAGCCCTGTTGTGCTTGGTGATTATCATTCGTTGCATTTCGAACGAGAAGAGGTGGGAGTAACTTCCGAGGAAGTTGACAAGGAATTGGAAGGGTTACGAACCCGCCAGGCTGAGTGGGCTGTTGTTGAACGTCCCGCAGACTATGGTGATCGTGTAACCGTTGACCTCAAGCTTACTTCAGAGGATCAGAGCATCTCCGATCTCAAAGATAATCCTTTCGAGCTTACAAAAGAACGCGAAGGACTCTTCATTGGCATGGATGAGCAGGTGGTGGGGATGCAGGTTGGCGAGACGAAATCATTCACAACAACAATTGCCGAAGATTACACGAACACGAAGCTAGCCGGGAAGCAGGCAGACTACACAATTGTGCTCCATAAAATAGAAGAAAAGCACCTGCCAGAACTGGATGATGCGCTCGCGGCAACGGTAAGTGAGAACCAGTATCAAACATTAGAGGATCTCAGCAAGGCTATTAGCGACAATATCCTTGAGAATAAGAAGCGCCGTGTACGTGATGAGTTGCGCGAGAAGGTTTTGAACGCAGTTATCGAGCAATCCCAGATGACCATTCATCCATTGCTGATCGAAGAGGAAGTGGAAGAGATGGAGCATCGCTTCTCGCATATGTTAGAAGCCCAGCAGCTTTCGATGGATCAGTATCTCATGATGGTGCGTAAGAATCGGGAAGAATATCGGGCAGAGTTGCGGCCAGATGCTGAAAATCGCGTAAAGCGTACACTTGTATTAGATGAAGTAGCGCGTCAAGAGGAAATCACTGTCAGTGCTGAAGATTTAGAGCAAATCTATCGCGCATATGCTCAGGCCGGGGAAGAGCTACCTCGCACGGAGAATCAATTGCGTGCGGTAGCAATCAGTTTCCGACAGGAAAAGACCCTTTCACGCTTAGTAGAATTGACAACGGATCCGGATCCTGATGAGGAGAGTTACGTAGAGGAGGCAGAAGAGATAAGCGAAGAGAATGCCCGAGTGGCTGCTCTTTCTGGCGAAGACGTTTCAGCGGATGATCTCAAAGTTGAAAGTATGATCGAGACAGCCGTAGAAGCGGCACCTCTAGCAAGCGAACCAGATGCGGAGACAGTAGAGTAGAAATGCAACCATCGGGTGCGTTGTTGCACTTGTATGAAAGGTGTTAGACGTGGCAAATTCGAAAAACATGCGTACAACCTACCGCTGCTCATTTTGTGGCAAGAGTCAGGACCAGGTTCAGCGTCTAATTGCTGGACCTGGCGGGGTCTACATTTGTGATGAGTGTATCGATCTCTGCCGAGAAATTATTGAGGAAGAGCAGGCAACTGTAGCGAAGCCGCGTCTTCAAGCAGGGAAGATCCCGACGCCAAAGAAAATTTATGACCAGTTAAGTAACTACGTCATCGGACAGGAGAGGGCCAAGAAGACACTGGCCGTCGCCGTCTATAATCATTACAAACGTATTGGCGTAGGTATGCAAGTCGATGATGTAGAGTTGGGTAAAAGTAACATCCTTATGATTGGCCCTACGGGTTCGGGTAAGACCTTACTGGCGCAAACGCTTGCCAAGGTGCTTGATGTTCCCTTCTGTATAGCCGATGCTACAGCATTGACTGAAGCAGGGTATGTTGGTGAGGATGTTGAAAACATCCTGCTACGCCTCATTCAGACGGCTGATTTTGATGTTGCGCGTGCAGAACGTGGCATAGTTTACATCGATGAAATCGATAAGATTGCACGTAAGTCTGATAATCCCTCTATTACACGTGATGTCTCCGGTGAAGGCGTACAGCAGGCACTTCTTAAAATCGTTGAGGGAACTGTTGCGAACGTACCACCGCAAGGTGGACGCAAACATCCACATCAGGACTTTATTCAAATCAACACAGCGAATATCCTCTTTATCTGTGGTGGAGCATTTGAAGGACTTGATAAGATCGTAGAACAGCGCCTGGGTAGTAACAAAAGTATAGGCTTCCGTTCAGGCGAAACCGCTGCAGAAGACAAGGCGAGCTCAGGAGTCTATCCTGGCTAAACTCATTCCGGATGATCTCCTCAAGTACGGATTGATCCCTGAATTTGTGGGGCGTCTGCCTGTAGCGGTATCGCTGGATAGCCTTGATAAAGAAGCATTAATTCGTATTCTCACGGAACCCAAAAATGCTATTATCAAACAATACCAAAAAACGTTACAGCTTGATCGGGTAGAACTTGTCTTTACGAATGAAGCGCTCGATGCAGTTGCCGAAGAAGCGTTAAAGCAGCGCACAGGAGCGAGAGGGCTGCGTACGATTATCGAAGAAGTACTTCTTGATATTATGTACGAGGTACCATCGCGGACAGATGTAAAGAAAGTTATGATCAACGGGGATGTTATAACATCACACAACAAGCCATTGCTCGTTACAAGAAGTGACCGAAGCACAGCAGCATACTCTGAAGATGAGTCTGCATAGAGCAGGCTCATCTATTTTTCCAGGAGTTGCACAAACGTTGCAGTTGAGCAGTCAGAAATAGACAGGCGGGAACCAATGAGTGAACAGGAACGCCAGGAAATAATACAGGATGCAGATGCCGAGTATCCACTTGTGGCGTTAAAGAACATTGTTGTGTTTCCGCATAATCGGCATGCGCTTACTATTGCCCGTGAGAAGACGGTGCGGGCAGTTGAAGAAGCGATGATGCGTCCCGACCGAACACTGATTACGACAACACAACGCGACGCTGATATTGATGATCCGCAGCCAAAAGACATTTTTGAAACAGGAGCGCTTGCTGAAGTCACAACGATGCATCGTCAGCAAGATGGAAGCCTGCAAGTGTTAGTACGAGGGATCAGTCGCGTTAAGATCGAGGAATACATTGACTCTGAGCCATTCTTCCGCGTCAGAGTAAGCATGCCCCCAGAGCCACAGGTAAAAGGTCCCCAGGCGGACGCCCTTGTCCGTCATGCCACCAATCTATTTGAGCGTTATGCGCAATTAAATCGCCGCTTTTCCGTAGAAGACATTAACTCCATTGTAGCTATCAAGACGGCGGCCCGCCTTTCTGATACGCTCGCAGCACATCTTGTTACCCAGATGGAACAACAGCAGGATCTCAGGGAGACATTCGATCCTCTGGAACGCCTGGAAAAGATTTGCGTAATTATGGGTAACGAGATCGAGATCCTTGAGCTTGAGACAACCATTCGCAGTCGTGTACGTTCACAGGTAGATCGTACTCAGAAAGAGTTTTATCTGCGTGAACAGCTACGAGCAATACAAGAAGAGCTGGGAATGGAGACCTCATCGGAAGCTGAGGAGTTGCGGGTCAGGCTGCGAGAAAAAACATTACCACCTGAAGTAGCGACCAAGGTACGTAAGGAAATTGATCGTCTTGAGCGCACACCAGCGCAATCGGCTGAACTGGCCGTGATACGATCTTATATTGATTGGGTGCTGGCATTGCCCTGGACTGAGCATAGTAGCGATGTCTTCGATATCGAGTTGACACGTCACATCCTTGACGAAGATCACTACGGGCTGGAAGGAATTAAAGAGCGCATCATCGAATTCCTGGCCGTCCGTCAGCTACGTCAACAACTTGCCAATCGGGGAGGATTGAATTGGGGAGAGAGCCAGGGGCAGATTCTGTGTTTCATTGGACCTCCTGGTGTGGGTAAAACGTCATTGGGGTATTCTATTGCGCGTGCATTGGGGCGCAAGTTCGCACGCATCTCATTAGGGGGCGTGCATGATGAGGCGGAGATACGTGGACATCGGCGTACGTATGTGGGTGCGTTACCGGGCCGTATTATTCAAAGCATGAAGACTGTCGGCGTACGTAATCCAGTTTTCCTTCTAGATGAGGTAGACAAGCTTTCTTCTGAATATCGTGGGGATCCATCGGCAGCCTTGTTAGAAGTGCTTGATCCTGAGCAGAACGGTACATTCACGGATCATTACATGGAGTTACCATTTGACCTCTCCGAAGTCTTTTTTATCTGTACAGGCAATGTTAAATACCAGATTCCGCGTGCGCTTGCCGACCGTATGGACATCATTGATCTGCCAGGTTATATGCTTGAGGAGAAGGTCAACATTGGTTTGCGTCATCTACTGCCAAAAGTACTCATGGAGCATGGACTCACAGCGGAGCAGCTTACCATACGGCAACCAGCGATGCAACGTATTGTTACTGATTACACACGTGAAGCAGGGGTACGTAATCTTGAAAGGCAACTGGCAAATGTTTGTCGTAAGGTTGCACGACGCGTACTTGAAAAGCCTGACAGCCATATCAGACTCACAGTAAACAACATAGAACAATATCTTGGTTCAGCGCGTTATAACACCGCACCGCCTTTGTTACGTACCCAGGTTGGCAGTGCAATGGGCCTGGCGGTCACTGAAAATGGGGGTATTCTGTTGCCAGTGGAAGTTGTCACAATGGTTGGCAAGGGAGATCTTATGATTACGGGGCAGTTGGGAGATGTCATGCGTAAATCGGCAATGGCTGCGCTCTCCTACATTCGCACACGAGCCGATATGCTACATATCAATCCCAGCTTTCAGGATACCACCGACCTGCATATCCATCTGCCTGAAAATGCTATACCAAAAGATGGACCATCGGCGGGTATCACCATTGCGACCGCACTTGTATCAGCCCTTACGAAGCGACCAGTACGTGGGGATCTTGCCATGACAGGGGAAGTGACACTTCTGGGTAGCGTGCTTGCGATTGGTGGATTGAAAGAAAAGGTGCTTGCAGCACAGCAAGCAGGAATTTCCAAACTGATTATTCCAGCAGAAAATAAAAAAGATCTGGCCGATATTCCAGCTAAAATTCGACAACGTATCCACTTTACGGCTGTTGAGAATATGGATCAGGTTATCGAGGCTGCTCTACTTGAAGCGCCAACAGAAGAACGAGGGCTACCTGGTCAAAGGGAAGTTGAGATTTTTCCATTGCACATGGATGAGCATATTCCACTGTTGCACGAACAAAATACACCTCAACTTTCAGCAGATGAGCAGAGTGAAGCACAGGACGGTGAAGAAAATCCTTCTGGATTCATAATTCCCCCGTCAGACTCTGCTGCTAATGACTTTTATCCGCAGGTCCGTGCAGAACAAGACGATACAGATATTGGATAATTGCCTGACTGGTTCGTTGTATAAAGTAGAGAAGCAAGATGCATCCCTCTGAGAACCTTTATTTCAAGGTTCTTTGCCTATGGGGAGAGGTTGATGTGCTAAACAAAAACTTTTTGGCAATTCACAATTCTTGATTTTGGATGTATACTGTTTATGCATCCTGTATGTAACGATCATCTTGCAAAATAGAGATACGAAAAAAGACGCATTTTCTATCTACTTTTGCTAAAATGGTTATTATTATACTCTTTGTCGTTGATCATATTATTCATAAAGAGAGGGCATTTATCATGAGTTATCAGGGGCAAGATCCCAATCAGGGTTATGGTGGCTACCAGCCGCCACAACAACCACAACAACCACAACAACCACAACAGCCACCACAAGCCACAGATCCTTATAGTGGACAGCAATATGGACAGCCAGGATATCAGCAACCGGGCAGTGGTTATGAGCAACAGGGTGGTTACTATCAGCAGCCAGGGGCTAATTATGGGCAACAGCAATATGGACAGCCAGGATATCAGCAGCCATTTGGTGCACCAGCAGCAGGTACCACATCGCTAGGTTTAACCCAAAATGTTGCAGCCGGGTTGAGTTATGTTTTTAGTTGGGTTTCAGGCTTAATCATTTTTCTTACAGAGAAGCAGAACCGCTTTGTGCGCTTTCACGCTATGCAATCGATTCTCTTTTTTGGTGGACTCACGGTAGCAAGCATATTGATTAGTATTCTATCCAATTTTTCCTTTCTATGGTTTTTCGGCTACCTCTCATGGCTGGTAGACCTTGTAGGGTTTGTAGGTTGGATCGTCCTGATGATCAACGGTTTCCAGGGCAAGTACTTCAAGTTGCCAATTGTTGGAGACTATGCAGAGAAATATGCTAATCAGGGAAAGTTCTAGCAGATTTTCTTTGTTTACAAAACAAGGGCCGATGTTCGTCGGCCCTTGTTTTATTTATACCAATATCTATGCAGATTGCGTTAAGCATAGAAAAACCGCCTATGTGAGCGGGTGAAACGGCGATGTCTTATTTTCCCATGGAGTTGCCCCCACAGTATCATCAGAGCTGAAGAGCTTAACTTCCGTGTTCGGGATGGGAACGGGTGTACCCTCTTCGCTATAATCACCGGTTCACCTGCGCATACAGGCGGTTCCTTCAACACGGTGAATAATACCATAGTTCCGGAGGGCTGTCAACACTTTTTGGGTCTGTTTTTAAAACTTGCCACAAATTGCTTTATGCGTTAGACTAAGGGCAAGAAAGAATAGGGGAACAATGTATTGTATCCTGATTGATAGAGTAATAGAGGGCAAAAAAACCAGAGCAAGTGCCTCCAGTTCGCCCATTTCTCCTCTCTAAGGTAAGCAGACAAGATCATCCCCATGACAGGTCAGAACCAGCTACAATTCGAGGTATAGGATGCATATTGCGATTGTAACAAAAATATTCCATTTTGAGGCGGCCCATCATTTACCAGGGCATAAAGGCAAATGCGCACGTTTACATGGTCATTCATACAAACTAGAAGTTGCTATGAGAGGGCCAATTAAAGATGTGCCAGGTCAATCCGATTCTGGGATGGTTATAGATTTTGAGGATCTTTCACAGAGTGTACGTAATGCGATTATTGAGCCGCTCGACCATCGTGACCTCAATGAGGTTACAGGTTTGCGTACCACTGCCGAAAATCTCGCACATTGGATGTGGGATACATTGATCACAGCAGGTCTACCAGAGCAACTGCTCTATCGCATTCGCTTGTGGGAGACGCAGAGCAGTTATGTAGAGATTACCCAGGCAGAACGAGAGCAAATTTGATGAATGTAATGGAGATTTACCGTTCGGTTCAAGGTGAAGGGATACTCTCAGGGGTGCCAACTACGTTTGTGCGTTTCTTTGCCTGCAATCTACGCTGTTCATGGTGCGACACGAAATATTCGTGGAGCGTACACGATGGTGGAACATGGGAAACGCTCTCACCGGAGGTCGTTGCAGGACGTATTAGAGAATTGCGAGCGCGTCATGTAGTATTGACTGGTGGTGAACCAACGTTGCAGAAAGAGCTTCCTGAGCTTGCTCGTTTGCTCAAAGCGGATGGGTATCATCTTACCATCGAAACAAATGCCACCATTTTCCCCACAGCATCTGTGCCTTTAATTGACTTATGGAGTCTTTCGCCAAAGTTGCAAAGTGCGGGAGAGAATTATTTACGTTATCCAATTCTTGAACGTTTCCTGACGACATTGCGTCCAGAGCAACAACAATGGAAATTTGTGGTACGTGACGAAGAGGATGAGCAGCATCTCCGTCGTCTATTGATCCGTTATCCCGAATTTGTGGAACGACAATTGCCGATCATCCTACAACCAGAAGGTGATAATGCAACACCCAATTATCCATCAGCATTGGAGCAACTGATCGAGCGTGTGCGTGATCCGTTCTGGGATGATTACTTTGTGCGTGTGCTTCCTCAGATGCATGTTATTATCTGGGGCCGCAGAAGGTGGGTATAAAAAGGGTAAATATATTAACCCTATTATCCATCACCACGAAAATAGACTGCCGATCCATAACCTTCAAAAACAATATGAAAATCAGATGGGAAGACAAAACGTTTGGTGACCTCTGCCTGGTACTCGGCATTGTCCGAGATAATCCAGACACGAGCGTGAGCAGCAAGAACGGTGCGAAGATCATCCTGATCAAGTAGTGCCTGCACACCAAGGGATGTATCGACGATATGCCCATCGCGTTCAAATAGAAATAGTGCGCGATCAATAGAAAAAAAGTAGTCAACGTGACCAGTGTAATAAAAGACGGAAAAGTCTGGAGCAACAGAGATCACAATATCGCCTTTTTGCCAATGCTGCTGCATGTATTGTCCTACCGCATCATAGTCTGGATAATGTCGATGATATGAAAGACCTGCAATGCGACTAACAAAGAGATTATAGTTGCTGATAGGAAGCATTGGAGCAAGCAAAACGGTGATGCAAGCCAGTAGCAAATTACATTGTAGTAACCAGTGCATCGGTTGAGAGAGATACGTTTGACGCAAAATCCTGCTATGAGCAGTTTTTCGGAGCAGCACATCGGCATAAACCACTGAATGTACAGCGTCAAGCATTTTTATGACTGCATAAGCGCCCATCAGGTAGTAGGCTGGTAGCAATGGGTAAAAGTAGCGGTCGGCTTGCATAGTAAAGATCAGCATTAACGTAAGGAATGATATACAGAGGAATAAAGCACAATATTTTGCCCTCTGGTTAGTGTCATAGTACGTCCAGACGCAGCCAATAGTCGCGAGAATTGAATTTAAAGTAATCCATGGCATTGTGCCATTTAGCGTTGGAAAAAAGAGCAGGTCGAGGTAGAATGGCACATTGTCGGTTGAGAATTGTACAAAGGGACGTTGACTACTATCGGTGCCAAGCACTGGTGGATGGGTTACGCGCGTTAATAAAAGTTGGATAGCAATACAACTACTCCCCACTGCCAGGGCACACCACCATTTTTTCTGATAAAGCACTGTAGGGAAACGATAAGGCCCATTTCTACTTAACATCAAGATACCAACGATCAAGGCTGGTAAAATAACAAATACCTCTTCATGGCTCAAGTAGTCTAAAATCAGGCAACACAGGGCCATATACAGAAAGCGTGATCGCCTCTGCTCCTGTACAGCTCGACAAAAAAGGTACATAACCAGTAAGCTCAGTACCTGGGCCTGCTCATACATACGCACCTGACGTGCCCACAATAATACAGATGGCGAAAGGGCCAGCATTGCAGATGCCAGAAGAGCAACACGCCGACGAAAGAAATAGCAACCAACAAGATAGAGTAACGGTATACTGAAAATATATTCAATTACGCTAATAAAGCGTCCAGTTGAACTGCCTAAAATAGCTGTCCAGAAGGCAAGGATATATGAATAGAGTTCTGCTTTCTCGTAGAGAAATCCCGATGGGAAAAAAGGGAGATAGTGAGCTAATACACCATGAGCTGCATAATAACTTGAGAGTTCATCTTGCCAGTAGGGCTCATATGACAGGTCATAGCAGGATAGTGGTAGTGCGATAAGGATCAATGGTAGCAGCATCCAATGACGATAGAAGCGTACAACGATACGTTTTGGTAGATATGGATAAATTTTGTAGCCCCGTAACGGATGCATTCTCCTAAAGGGGAAAGCCGGTAATCCAAAAAACGATAATCTCTGCCTACCAGGACGAGAATTGCCACTAGAATATGACTCCCAAAGGGTATTCCGTGCGTTCAGCCAGAGCAAAATGTAGCCAGCCACCACAATAATTATAAGGAAGCAGCCCCAGAAGTTGGTGTAAGGGAAGGGTTGTGGAAGCAATGACTCACGAGAGAGAAGCATCAGTAATGTTTCACAGATCAGAGCCGGCACATAAGCGGTGATCAACGTCTCGAGGGCAACCTGGGGAGAGATGTAATAGCGCCGCTGTGCTCCCAGGGCGATTAGTAGCCAGGGAGCAACTACCATTCCACATGTGAACAAGACGATTTCTGTGATTAGTAAAAGGGGAAGTACCTGAGTATTACGCAAAGTTGAAGTTTCAGGTAGATAATATGTACTACTCACTCCCGGACGAGCAACGTGGATGGGTGATGACCATTTAAGGGCCGCGTCGGTTCCATTCTCCCAATTGTCAATAGAATGCAGGGAGACATGCCAGTTTGTAGCGAGGCTAAGCCAGGTGCTATGACCTTGCGTATCGCTGCTAAGAACATCCAGTGCTAGCACCGCTTGTAGATTATCTAATCCTACCTGTGCGGTGCTTACGCCTGGATTTGAGACATGGATAGCCAGTATGTTACTGCCTGAATGAAAATAGGGTGTAACGTTGTAGATCCCAAGAGCAAGTCCTGTTCGATAGTGTACAGGAGTTTCGGCGGCACTCAAATAGCTTGCAACCTTCTGCCTGAGAACAGGGGGTTGTCCATTCCAGATCATCAGCAAATGACCATTAATAAAAATGTCTGCTGTACCATTCGCAACAAGACGTAACCAGATAGCAGAACCGGCAAAAGGAATTTGCTGTACGAAGTAAGCATCGTGACCCGCACCTGCACTTATCCAGGAAGAGGCAACGGGGCGTTCGTATAACAGAGGATTGATTAATAAAGGTGGTGATGATAGCAGGTCATTTGCGAGACGTGCAGGAGGCCAGACATAAGATGTAAAACCGCCTGTCATCCACATGGTTGTTTTTGTAGCATAACGAGGGTAGACAAGTGTACTTTGCGCGGTAGCTTGCCAGTTCGTGCCTGATCCAGCATAAGAAATTAGATTTCCTCTAACCATGCCAAAGTTCACGCGTACAGATGGGAGTTGTTGATCAGCATTAGCAATGCGTAAAGCGATCACATCTGATCCTGGATGCAGAAGTGCATTTACATCATAGATATAGGTCATGGGAGTGCTATTCTGAGAAAAGTCACCGGCATTGGAAGCAACAAAGGTTCCGTTCACATACAAACGAAAAACTTGCGTGGCAGCAACCATGACAAAGGCAGCGTCAGGTAAAACATTGATACCAGTCGTATAGCGAAAATAGGCAACAGGAGTTTGAGCATCTGCCGCTTGAATCCACTGCGCGTTTTTCCAATCAGGGGTAAAGTAGGCAGAATGAGGTACAAGCAAGCACTGACAAGAGAACCAACTGGCACCAATACAAGTCAGCAGCAGCAATACCCATGTTGTACGCGACAAAAAAAACATCTTCTTCGCCTCTTTCTCTATTAATGTAAACCTGATAATTCTTCGCGTGCCGTGTTATTGTGATAGCCTGGATCGAGCGAAATAGCTTTAAATAACAGGAAACGTGCCAGCACATTATTACCTGATCTGGCCTCGCTTAAAGCCATATATGTATATATTGATGAGCGAATATTATCTTTTGAATTGGTTCGTAATAGAGCAGACATATAGACGATGCACATCTGATAGTTATGCAAATCGTATTGAATACGTCCCGTAACATAGAGAGCATAGGAATTTGCAGGATCGACTTTCAGGAGTACATACAGCCAGGGTAAAGCACCTTCATCGGCACTTATTCGATTGGGGGTAGAGCCACGTAAAGGACGCCTTGCTTCTATCAAATGTTCAAGCGTGCTATCCATCTCATCGACCAGCCAGGGAGCGGTTGGATACGTATACCAGACGGCGAGGAGTTGTTGGTAGGCATCAAGATAATCCCCTTGAGCGCGAGAGGTTGCAGCAAGATAGACACGACTATCGGTAGTCAGTTGGGCAGAAGATAGAAAATATTGTGCTTGCCCCTGTTCTATATGATAATAGGCAACCTGTTCAAGCTGTGGATTAAAGAGGTGTGCGGAGTTTAATAAAACCAGAGCCAGGTTATAGTTACCAGAGGCCAACTCTTCTTTCGCTGCATATTCACACGCCATTCCCACAGGAACGCGTCCAAAGAGTACAACCAGGATAGCAATGCCCCAGACAATTGCCAATTTATGCTTACGAGCAGTCTTAAGAGAATGAACAAGGGGAATTGTGGAATGATGATAAGCAGGTAGAAACCATGCGAGAGCACAGAGGGAAGGTGGACCATACGAAAGGCAATTCAAGAGCAGCTGAAGTTTCTTCCAGAGTGTTGAGATGTTTAAGATGAAAGGATTAAGCATAATAATCTGGCTATCACCTTTATAACCAAAATACATCTGGATGAAGAGCATTTGCCGCTCATGTCTGGCAAGAAGAGCGAGGGCTGATACATTAACACAAAGATATTGGAATAGAAATAGCATCACTGGAATGATAGAGATCAAGCGAGCCATTCTATAACCATAGGTAAAATAATTATGTCTTCTAGATGGTTGCCAACCAATAAAAGCGTGGATAAATGTGTATAGCGCACAAAGCACGCAAAGAAGTCCGTAATTCAGGAAAGGGACCTGGTACGGCCAGCCAGGATACAGGGGCAACTGCCAGGCCGAGTAGACTGTACCAAGGGGATCTTTTAACCATGGCAATATACTCACGCAAAGCAAGGAACAACCGGCCACAATAGCTGTACCATTCAGTGTATAAAACCAGGGCAAAAAGCGTTGCAATTTTAGCTCAAGCGGCTTATATAAAACCAACATACAATACTACCTCCATCGGGTTTGTGTGTATAGTTACACTTCTACTAAGCGCACGTGAACATGCTGATCATTACGCAATGTATTCTGACCAACCAGTACAATCTGGTCGCCAACCTTCAGGCCAGTATGGATAAGAATTTGATCACCGACGAGCGCATCAATTTGCACAGGTTGCAGATAGGCAAATTGATTGCGAACGACGAAGGTAACGGGTTGATGAGAAGAATTGAGTACAGCGAGACGTGGGACAACAAGAGCTTGTGCTGGTATCTGAATACGGACGAAGGCGCTCATACCTGGCAAGAGGGTTTTACGTGGATTAGGAATACTCACCCAGGCTTCAAAAGTGTCAGTTTGCGGATCGGCCTGAGGTACAACAGCGCTGATGGTACCCTGAAAATCTAGATTGGGAAGCGCAGATGGAGTTACCACTGCCATTTCGCCGGTATGTACCCGTGAAATATCGGCAAGTGGCACTTTAACGTGTACAATCACCGTCGCTTCATCCATGATGACAAGAAGTGGAGCATCGGCGGCAAAAATCTCACCTGAATTGACATTTATCGTTGTTATAATTCCACTCATAGGTGAGATCAGGTTTCCATTATGCAGTAAAAGAGAAGAGGACTCAGCCAGAAGAGCATCATACTTACTTTTGGCGAGTGTATATTGTTGCTGCGCTTGAGCAATACTGGCCGCATTGCCAGTAGTCGAGACGCTGGAAAGATAAGCCTGTGCTGCAGTAACATTGTCTGATAACTGCTTTAGCTGCGCATTCAGGCGTGTTGGATCAAGCTTTACTAGTGGTTGATTGGGAGAGACCTGATCACCAATCTTTACCAGCACATCATCTGCATACTCAACAACAGGATAAGAAAGGGTAAATTGTTGGTGCGGGAAAACCATACCCCCACCTCCACTATACTGCGTAACAGTATGTTCGCTTACCTGATAAAGTGTAACGTCAGGAGTAGTTACCTGTATATTCGTCCAGGTGAAACAAACGACCGCGATGAGCAAGATAATAGTAATGATTACCAAAATGATTTTTTTCTTCAGCACAGGACGCTTCGCAGGAATAGAAGAGTCAGGTCGAATACTTTGCGGGAGAGTAACAGGGATTAATGGTCTTCTCCATTGTGCTGATTGTAATAGAGCAATGGACTTTGTTTGTGCCTGTACCGGGTATAAACCGGGTAGAGATTGCATGGTTAAGCAAGGGTTTAAGGTTGTTGGTGCATCATTATTTTTTTGCACATGCAACACTTCTGTGGGAAGAGCATTTTCTCCCTCACGCAATACTTCTGTGCTGAATGGTGGACGAAACTGGCCGCGCCCCTGATAGTTACGCATATTATAATCCCTGTACCTTTCATTTCTACTACTCACTGATATTCCCTCTTAAAAGCGTCTTTCTTCTTTCACCACCAAGAGTGAAATAGATATAACCACCGATCAGTGCAAAGAAAAGCGCCTGGAGATCCAGCATAAATACGAGAAGTAAAGCTGCTGTTGCTGGCACATGAACAAAAGACAAGGCATAAACAAAGGCTCCCTCACGGAGGCCAAACCCATTCAATGAAAGAGGGAAGCTTGCAACAAGGGCGGCCAGCGGAACAGCCAGAAAGTAAAAGGCCAGATGTTCATGAATGCCAAGAGCATTTGCATAGACATAACAATTGAGAATAGCCACCAGCCAGAAGACAACTCCATACAGAAGCGCACTGCCTATCGGACGAGGCATCAAAGCACTTTGATGCAAAGCTGTTCCCACGCCCGCCAGGCGTTTAAAAAAACGATGTTGTGCCCATCTATTTTTTGAAAAAGTGGGAAGCAGGAGTGATAACAGGAGTATGAGCATAATAACGGTGCACCCCAATAAACAAAGTAGCATAAATGCCAGGGTAAGAAGAAAAGGGAGTCCCTGGTGCAATACTATCAGCACTGGAACGACAAGAAGTATCATAGAGGCAAAACCAATTACGCGACACATAATAGTTGCAGTGGTTGCGCCAACACCATTATGTGATTTTCTCCCAACATAGAAGCACTTGAAGGCATCACCACCAAAACCAGTAGGAAGAAAATGGCTAACGGTAATACCAACGATATAGAGTTTAATCAGGTCGGCGAGATCGAAAGGAATTTGTTGAGCGCGTAACAACACGCGCCACTGATAAGCACTCAACACGATGGCGCTACTTCCAACAACTAATCCAACTCCTATATCACCTGGACGCATATGTATTAGAGCACTCATCATGGTCTCCCATGATAGAGATTTAAACAGATAAACAAGTAATATGACAGTCACAAAGAGGCGGACAACCAGTTGACGCCATTTGTGGGTTACGGCGTTCCGGGCACGAAGTAGGAATGCATCTCTAATACTATTACCCTGTTTCAGAGGTTTTCGAGAAGGCATAGTTAATGCAGGGAAGCGTTTTCTCGCGTGTTCTCTATTATGAATATGCTCAGGCGCACTTGTCTGTTGCTGGATAGTTGTAATCGTGATGGTATCAAGCGAAGAGATATCGGTCTGAAAAGCGCCAAAGTCACGTAAGCGTTTAGGCCGTGACGACGATTCGGAAAAAACATTCATTTCCACCCCTCCAAACATACTAAACACATATAAATTAAGGCAAGCAAGTTAAACTAAGCCGAAATTAGCGTTCCACTTCCTGTTAAAGGGAGCATAGATTGAAATTCTCTAAGCAATCCTTCGTGTAGGGGGACGACGGGGTGGTAACCAATCACTTGTTCTGCACGAATGGTAGATGCGTATGTATGGCGCACATCACCATATTGTTTGTCAGCAAAAGTTACTGTGATTGGAAAACCACTGATCTCGCGTAGCATATCGATAACTTCATGCAGAGAAGCACGTGCACCACCAGCAATATTCAGAACCTTACCGATAGCGCGTTCGTTGGTAGCCGCCTGCACGTTAGCAGCAACGATATCAGAAACGTAGGTGAAATCACGTGTCTGTTCACCACTTCCATAAATACAGATCGGCTGTTGTTCGATGATGGCCTTACAAAAGCGATGAAAGGCCATGTCTGGTCGTTGACGTGGTCCATAGACTGTAAAGTAACGAAGAGAAACTGTTGGGAGCCTGAAATTATCATAATACAGCTTACAAAGGTGCTCAGCGGCCAGCTTTGTTACCCCATAGGGAGAAAAGGGGCGAGGCAGAGTAGACTCAGTCAGAGGAAGCATATTCATGTCTCCGTAGACAGAGGACGAGGAAGCATAAACAAAGCGTTTGACATCCTTACGCAATGCAAGTTCTAGTAAGCGCTGAGTTATCAGCACATTACACTCGACATAGCGTGCAAAATCAGCTCCCCAACTTGTACGCACACCGGCCTGAGCGGCCTGATGAAAAATCCAATCAACTTTCTCACAATAGGGGGAGAGATCCATTGTCAGTAAATCGCCCTCAACAAAGGAAAAATGCTGATTAGAGGCTACTGCTTGCAAATTGTTTTCTTTGACCTGACGGGGATAATAGTCAAGAAAGTTATCGATGCCACACACTTCATGCCCATCGGCAAGCAAACGTTCAGCAAGGTGAGATCCAATAAAACCAGCAACGCCAGTTACCAGGCAGTACATAAGATATTCCTCCTCCACATGACAGCAACACGTTATTTGATAACAGGAACAAAGTTACTGCGCCAGAGATACGAACGCTTCGTGGATCTGGCGACTTTTCTCTAAAAACGCGGGCCAGCTATAGTATTCTCTGGCAAAGTCCTGGCTATGTTTTCCCAGTGCACGAGCCTGTGCAGGATTGCGCAATAACATCAGCGCTCCCTGGGCTAATCCTTCTGCAGTAGGGGGTACTAGCAAGGCCAATTCAGAGGTAAGGATCTGGGTATGGGAGAGAATATTTGTAGCTAGAATAGCCTTACCAGAGCGCAGATAAGTGTAAATTTTTAAAGGGACGTGCGTTCCGTGGCTACGTGGACTAAGCAATATATCAGCTAGCGCCATATAGTGTGGCATTTCTCCCAGAGGACGTTGACCAGTAAAATGTACATTGTCATTGACGCCCAGTTTCAGAGCTAACTGTTTGAAAAATTTGATCTGTACATCATGACCGCCAACGATTACATAATGGGCTTCCGGAAACACCCCCCGGACGATACACACGCTATGTAACAACATATTCAAGCCTTGATAGTGCTCAAGCGTCCCGGTATAAAGCAAGACAGGACCTGTTTCGATATTCCAGAGGCGGCGTAGAGATGCAACATCTTCTTCAGTCGCATGTGGCAACTCATCATCAACTGAGAACGGCAAGAGAGTATGAATACATTGTTCAGGCGCAATATTCCTGGCTGTGGATGCGACTTCCGGGTAAAAAGCGATGACGGCGTTCGCTCTACACACCATATATCTTTGCAACATAAGCGCAAAGCGCCTCATGAACGACGGTACCAGTTGGGAGAGATCACAGTGCATATAATAAAGGTGCTTACAACTAAAGAACGGCGCAAGTAGTACACCTATTAAAGCTGCTTCCTCATGGGTATGAAGATACCGATAGCGGCCCAGGCATAAGCACCGCAAGGCTGTTAGTAAAACGAGCAGATCGAGAGGAAACTTAGCTAATGAGAAGCCAGGCTTTACACTCTGGATAAATGGTATGCCTGGAACCCGATAAATTTTTAAGCCGGGCAGGTCGACATCTTTGCCAAAGGGATACGTCACCAGATCGACCTTATAGCCCAGCGTAATGAGAGCCTTAATATGTTGATAAACACACAATGGTGCGCCACGTGGTGCAAAAAAAGGTTGGGGAGCAATCATCAAAATACGCATGTTATAACTCCTGTTTAACGATTATCTTACTCGTATTTTGCGTCCTGTCAGCGGCCATTTCATTCCATGATGAAGAGAATGGTGATTGTTGTGTAGCGTGAGTCATTGAGGGCGGGATGACCGTTTTGACCACATAAGGTAAGCGACCCTGAGACTCGTAATAAATGCGCATTATCGATCCGGCAAGCAGACCCATAAACAGGCACATATTCCCAAAACCCAGGCAGATTATGGCATTTGAGCCTACAATTGATGATCGTTGTCTTTCTCGATCTTGGAACCAGAACCTGGAGCCAGCAGTAAAAAGGAGACAGAGAAGGCTTAAAGAAAACCATAACAGGGCCAGTATCCCGAAACCATGCATGGGTTTTGTAGCAAAGCGTGCCTGAAATTTTAGCTCTAATAGATCCAGAAGCACACGTATAGTGCGTGAGATACCGTATTTGGAGGTTCCAAAACGGCGTGGGTGATGAGCTACCTCCAGTTCAGTGCTCCTTGCACCATAGAGCGCGGCATAGGCAGGGATGAAACGATGCATTTCTCCATAAAGATGCACGTGCTGAAAAACCTCCCGGCGGTAGGCTTTCAAGGTACAACCATAATCATGTAAATGGACACCTGTGACCCAGGAAATGAGATGATTAGCTATATATGAGGGGAGTTTGCGGCTGAAACGCGCATCTTTACGATGGCGACGCCAACCACTAACAATGTCATAGCCTTCATCTAGCTTTTCAAGCAAGCGGGAAATATCCTGTGGATCGTTCTGGAGATCACCATCCATAAAGACGAGAAGCGTGCCAGCACTATGAGCTATTCCCGCACTTAGAGCAGCAGTTTGTCCGAAGTTGCGGCTCAATTGCACAATACTCACATGTGGATCCTCGCGTGCCAATGCGAGAAGTTCTACAAACGTTGCATCAGTGCTTCCATCATCGACGTAAATGATCTCGTAGGGCAACTGATAGGACTTTAAACTACCCTCAAGACATTGATGAAGAGGTAAGATATTCTTTTCCTCATTGTACAGCGGAACAATCACAGATAAAGATTTCACTTCATTCATCCACTTAACCTCCCAATTTTAGTTTCTATATTCTGTAACTTCTATTTTCTAATTTAGTAACTATCTTTTCCAAAATACACAAAAAGATGGTTATTAATATGTATGGAGTAAAAATTCGCGACAAAAAATACGTATTATTAGTAATGACCTTTATTGTGTGCATCGTCAATTGACCGACCTGAGTTCCTCGTGTATACTTTCTTCCAGATGGAGCTAAGACGAAAAAGGAATTTAGCATACTACACCATTAAAGAAACTACTTGAGGAGCTGGTTTATGATAGGTGAAAACGACGGAATTGCACATCAGTTTACGGCCAGGGATGATCTTCCTCTGGTTGTTGGTGTAGACCTGGGGGGAACGCAATTGCGGGCGGCAGTCCTGCGTGGTGCAACACTTATTGGACGTGTGGGAATGCTTACAGGTGAAAATCCAGAACCGGAGCGTGTTATTCCACGGATGTTCCAGGCGGTACGCCAGGCGCTGGCACAGGCGCAAGTTTCGTTTGATCAGATTGTGGGTATAGGAATTGGAGCGCCTGGTCCACTGAATGCCCGCACAGGAGTTGTGTTTGATCCTCCTAATTTGCCTGGCTGGAAAAATGTGCCATTAGGTGAGCTTTTCAGAGAAGAATTCCATCTCCCAATCTTCATTGAGAATGACGCAAATGCAGGGGCTTTGGGAGAATATATGTTTGGAGTTGGACGAGGGTTCACAGATCTGGTCTACCTTACAATTAGCACAGGTATTGGGGGCGGGATAATCAGCGCAGGTAGACTGCTAGATGGAGCCAGTGGAACAGCAGGTGAGTTGGGGCATATTACCATTGATTGGCGAGGGAGACGTTGCAATTGCGGCAATATTGGTTGCCTGGAACAGATTGCATCTGGAACAGCCATTGCGAGAGAGGCAAATGAAGCCATCGCAATAGGAAAAGGGGATGAATTGCTCGCATTCGCCCTTGCACATCCTGAGAAGGACAAAACTGCAAATACCCCCGTTGATAACGAGATAGAGGTTACGACACCGCTCCATGTGAATACTCGTGTTGTTGCACAGGCAGCACAGGCTGGCGTTCCTCTTGCCTATGAAATTATCGCCAGGGCGGCAGAGGCCCTGGGTGTTGGGTTGGTAGATATTATTCACAGCTTTAACCCGGAAATTATTGTTCTGGGAGGTGGTGTCACCCAGATGGGAGATCTACTGATAGAACCAGCCCGTCGTATCGTTGCAACCCGTGCGATGCGTGTACCAAGAGAAACAGTGCGTATTGTGACTGCGAAACTGGGCACTGATGCGGGACTTGTTGGGGCTGGCGCTCTTATTTATTATAACTCTTAAGGCACGAGAAGTATGGCAACAAACAAAGAGCGTTTAGATGTAGCTCTGGTAAGACGTGGGCTAGTATCCAGCCGTGAGCGAGCACGAGCACTTATTATGGCGGGACAGATTTATGTAGGGGAACGTATGGTCGATAAAGTGGGAACACTCATATCACTTGACGCAACCTGCCGTATAGCTGATATTGCGCCAGAAATGAAGTATGTCAGTCGTGGGGGTCTGAAGCTCGAAAAAGCACTGGATGGCTTTCAGCTAGACCCATCCGATCTTATTGCTATTGATGTTGGAGCTTCAACCGGTGGATTTACCCAGGTTTTGCTGGAGCGTGGAGCCAGGAAGGTTTACGCAATTGATGTCGGCCATGGTCAACTCGCCTGGGAACTCCGCAATGATCCGCGCGTTATTGTGATGGAACGCACAAATATTCGCCACCTTAATAGTTTGCCTGAGCCAATTCAATGTGCAGTCATTGATGTTTCATTTATCTCGCTCCGGCTAGTACTGCCAGCTCTAGCTCCGCTCCTTGTACCTGCGCCGGAGACCTGGATTGTAGCGTTGGTCAAGCCTCAATTTGAAGCAGGGAAGGCTGAGGTTGACCGGGGTAGTGGAGTTATTACTGATCCGGAGGTACATAATCGGGTCCAGCGAGATCTACGGGAATGGATAGGACAGCATACAGCATTTTCTGTAGAAAAGAGCGAGACATCCCCTATTCTTGGAAGAGATGGCAACCGTGAATTCCTTTTTCTACTCAGGTTTCAGACTGAGGATGTAGAAGGGACACATGAACTGTAGCTAATAAAATATAGTAAGCAGGTAGAAAATTTATGACACAACAGGAACATCCCTGGAAGATACTTTCCTCTGAACGTGTACTAGACGCAACACATTTAAGGGTGCGTCGGGAGCGCATAGAATTGCCCGATGGGACAGTTATTCCAGATTACTATATCACTGAGAATCGTGGTTGGGTAGGCATCGTTCCGATTACAGAGGATGGTCATTTCATCATCAATAAACAATATAAACATGGAATTGGCCTTGAGGTGTTAGAGTTTCCAGCGGGTGGTATTGATGATGACGAAGAAGATCCAGTGCAGACAGCGCATCGCGAATTGATGGAAGAAACGGGTTACAGCACAACGCCTGACCAGATGGAACAGCTTTCACATATGTTAGCCAATCCATCAGGCGCGGTGACAGAGATCTGGTGGTATATTGCCTATAATGTGAGCAAAACAGGCATGCAGAAAATTGATCCAGTGGAGGTTATCGAAAACTTTCTGGTAACGCCCACTGAGCTTCTCACGTTGATTTATAATGGAGAGTTCGCGGTACAGGGACAGATTGCGGCTGCTTACCTGGCGCTCGAACGGCTGGGAATGCTGAAAGTTATGGTATAATCTGGTCTGGATATTACTATCAAGACATTCCACCAACGCCTCTTTATACAAACATTTTACAAAGTCCTATTATTTTTTTGATGAGTAAAGAGTAGACTAAAACATGGTACAATAGGAAACAAAATATTACATGTTGGTAAAAAAACTATGAAGATCCTCATTATTGAAGATGAAGCAAATATTGCCCAGGTCATCCGACTCTATCTGGAGCAGGCTGGTTATACCGTTGTCAGTGCCACTGATGGTGTTGCGGGTTTAGAATTGCATGCACGTGAGCATCCAGACCTGGTGATACTGGACCTTATGTTGCCAGCGCTTGATGGGATGGAGGTATGTCGACGTATCCGAGCGTGGGCTGATACACCAATTCTCATGCTGACAGCACGCCAGGGCGAAGAAGATCGCATCGCAGGGCTGGAATCGGGAGCCGACGACTACCTTGTAAAACCCTTTAGCCCGCGTGAACTGGTAAGTAGAGTCAAAGCTATCTTGCGTCGAAGCAGCACATCAAATACTACAGGTTCCCAGGATCTACAGCATAACAACTCTCAGGAAGACGAAGAAAAGGGAAAGGCAAACAACGAGGAACTGCGTTTCAGTGGCCTCATTATTAATATGCCAGCCCGCAGAGTGATGGTTAATGGCGAGGTGATTACCCTTACCGTCAAAGAGTTTGATCTGCTGGTAACGTTGGCGTCAAGTCCGGATCGAGTCTTTACACGCGAGTCGTTACTGAACCAGGTCTGGGGCTATACTTATCTGGGCGACGGACGCACTGTTGATGTACATATAGGCACGTTACGTAAAAAATTAGAGGCTACCATAGGTGCGCCACATCATATCCAGACGGTGTGGGGAGTTGGTTATAAGTTTGTGCCTACACCGCCAGTTACCCCTCATCGTACACAAGGAGAGTAAGAAGACATGAGCAAGCGCTTCTCGCTCTCAAAACTGAGCCTTCGCCTGAAGCTTGTTCTAAGTTACCTTGCGGTCGCTCTAGGAGCGATTTTCATTCTCGCGATTGCCGTATCGATTGCCGTACAAAATTATTTTACCACCACACAACTTGAAGGACTACGTCAACAGGCTCAATTTCGGGCACACCAACTTGTATTTGATTATGGACACAATAACATTCCGATGATTAGAACCGCACCCGATGATCCCGTCCTTTTCATTTTTGTGGATCAGCAGGGAGGACAAATTGTATGTAGTGGTTCGCAGTTTCTGAAGCAGGGCAAATGCAACGATCCTACTTTGACCAATGCGTTTACAGAAACGTTGCATAAAAATCAAGAGACAGACGGAACGATACAGATGGTGGCGGATAGTAGTACGTTCTCATCGCTATTTGTATGTACGCCATTGAACTATAATGGTCAACTTATTGGTGCTATGCTTCTGACTACTCCAGCGATCGCACAATATTTTTTGCAGCAGGCCAATATGGCAATTTTGCTAGCAGGTCTCATCGTTGCAGTACTTGTTATCATCCTCAGTTTTCTATTTGCGCGTCGTCTTACAAGCCCACTCGCAGCGTTAACGTTGGCGGCAGAGCAGATGAAGCAGGGTAGTTATACGCAACGTGTGTCAGTACCCAAAACACAGGATGAATTGGGAAGATTAGCAAGCACATTCAATGACATGGCAAATACCATTGAGGCGGATGTGAAGGAGCTACGTCACCAGGAGCAAGCACGGCGCGACCTGACGGCTAATATTGCCCATGATCTTGCCACTCCGTTGACAGCGATCCAGGGTTTCAGCGAGGCGCTAGCGGATGGAGTCATCACTGATACAGAGGGGCGTCAGGAGACTGCACAACGTATCGGGCGTGAAGTACAACGCCTGCGTCGGCTGGTGAAAGATATACAGCAAATGTCATCATTAGAGGCGGGCACTGCACAACTTGATCTGGCACCACTTGATATGCACTCGCTAGTCGACGAAACGTTGAATGTCATCCAACCAGAATGTGAACAAATGGGTATTTCTCTCCAGAATGAAATTGCATCCGAGACCCCCGCAGTTATGGCCGATAGTGATCGTATCACGCAGGTCTTACTCAATTTGCTAGATAACGCGCGTCGCCATACGCCAAAAGGTGGTAGCATCGATATCAGGACTTATAGTAAAGATACTATGCTCTATACTCAGATTCATGATACGGGTGTGGGCATTGATGCTGCTGATCTTCCTCATATTTTTGAGCGTTTCTACCAGGCCAACCGTTCTCGAACTGGAGCAAATGGAGGTAGTGGGCTTGGTCTTGCTATCGTCAAAGCGATTATCACTGCGCATGGAGGAACCATCTGGGCGGAAAGTAATCCTGGGCAAGGAACGACCGTTATATTTACACTACCATTAGCTCACGCTTAATTTAGATCTCTAAATGCTTGACGAAGCTATCTCCTTATGATATTATCATCCCACTGATATGGGTGACTAGCTCAATGGCAGAGCAACCGACTCTTAATCGGTAGGTTCAGGGTTCGACTCCCTGGTCACCCACATTTAACCTCCTCTTGCATTAAGAGGAGGTTTTTTGATGATGCTTACAGCAAAGGTGCCGATACATACTAGTGAAGAAAGCATTACAGCCAGCCATTCCTACAACCTTGACAATTATCTGAAAAATCACTAAAATATAAATATAAGTTTATGAAACAAATCTTTATATGAACATCTGATACCGATAGCAGGGAGTACATGGACGATTGGCGCGAACTCAAACTGATGACAAAGGCGTTAGCCGATATAGCCCGGCTCACGATAGTTTATCATCTTGCTCGACATGGTGAGGTTACAGTTACGGATCTTACAGACATGTTGAAGCTCAGCCAACCACTCGTTTCATGGCATTTGCGCAAGCTGCGGCGTGCAGGCTTAATTGAGACGCGTCGAGCTGGACGGCTGGTCCATTGTTCACTGAACCTTGAAAGCTTTCGTTTATGTTTACAGAGGTTAGAGAACTTAATCGATCCAGCGATTCTCATAGAAACACCTCCAGTTGGTCCGGCGTTGATGGAAGCGGATGCAGCATTAGAGGATTGAGCAAGAAATATTACAACGGCAAGGGATGGAATGTGTTTTATGAACTCCAGTGGACACAATATTCCACAAATCGGTGAAGACCAGCATTTCTGATACGATGTTTATCTTTTAATACAGCAATTACAAAGAGTTAAGTCTGATCTTTAACACAGCTATGTTAGATTTATAGTAAGGATGTTGAAGATTAGCATATATAGCAGACACAGAGGAGATACATGACAACAACCGGAGTTAACAACATAATCAGTCACCCCGAGAATCCATCATCAGGAACAGCAATGTTGAGGAAGCGCAAGCAGATGACGGCGTGGCAGGCGTACTATGCAGGGAAGCGTGGAAAAGCGGATTTGCACATGCATAGTACCTATAGTGATGGGATAGGGACGATTGAGGAAATCCTTAATCATGTTCAGGATAAAACAGCGTTGGACGTTATTGCTATCACTGACCATGACGTTATCGAAGGATCGTTGCGTGCAAGGGATCTCTGGGCTAAAGGTTCTTACCGTTTTGATTTTGTTGTGGGCGAAGAGGTAAGTACAAAAGAGGGACATCTACTAGGACTCTTTATAGAGAAGCGTGTTCCACCTGGATTAAGTGTGGAGCGCAGCATCGACCTGATCCACGAACAAGGTGGTCTGGCAATTATTGCCCACCCTTTACACCGACTTTTCCGTCATAGTTGTCAAAGAGAAGTGATGGATCGCATCCATGCAAGTAAAGATGTCTGGCTTGATGGCATTGAGACCTGGAATGCGAGTTTCTGTGGCATTTATGCCAATCAAGTTGCGATGAGAGTAAACCGCGATGTCTACGGCCTGGCAGAACTTGGTAATAGTGATGCACATACATTAAATTCGATTGGTAGTGGAATGACATGGTTTGAAGGCAAAAATGCGCAGGATGTCCGGCGCGCAATTGAAGGTGGTTTAAGCGCTCCTGGTGGAAGCTTATGGAATGTACAGGACTATGTACGTTGGATGCGTTATAGGGTAAGTAGACAGGGTCGGCAAGCACGCCGTATACAGGCAATTGCTTAATCCATGATCAAACTAGCAATTATCAGCATTTTAACTATTGCGTTGTGCAAGGGTACTTGTATAACGCAATAGTTTTTACATTGATGGCTTATCAGGTAAGCAATCTTCACAGAAAAAACAGAAATTCTCTGAAAAGAGCTAGTCCTGAAGGGCCAGGTATGATACAATAGAGATATGTTTAGCAGACGCATTCAGCAACGAGTTAGATATCTAGTCACATTGATCATAAAGCCATTGTCTGGACTGGGTATTACTCCAAATATGTTAACCGTAATAGGGCTGCTGCTCAGTGGACTGACAGCGATAGTAATTGCTCAAGGGTTCATAGTACTTGGAGGTTGGCTGGTGCTCTTTGCAGGCATCTTTGACATGTTTGATGGAGCGATGGCACGTGTTCGTAATGCAGCCACCACTTTTGGCGCATTTTTAGACTCGACGCTTGACCGCTATTCGGAAGGCATCATTCTGTTTGGTTTGCTCTATTATGCTTTGCAGCATCCAGGCCTTAAAGACCCTCTCTGGCCGATGCAGCATGAGCAAAGCTGGATGATTTCCTTCATTTATATAGCGCTGTTGGGTTCATTAATGGTCAGTTATACCAAAGCTCGCGCAGAAGGATTGGGGCTTGAGTGTAAAACCGGACTACTCGCCCGCCCTGAACGTGTCATTCTACTGGCTATCGGACTAATCTTTACCAGTACTGGTATCTGGGTGGTGGCTTTACTGGCGGTCTTCTCGAATGTGACTGCCGTGGAACGTATTCTCTCTATCTGGCGTGCAACACGTCAAGCTGTGGGAAAACGAGAATCTGTGTTTCCTGCCACCATCGAACAAGATAGCAGTGCAGACAATCGTCAACTGCCTGAGATGGTAGGAACGAACGAAACTAGAGAAACTGATGTTCGTCCCGTGCCCACCATTGTTCCACCGTTCAGTGGTGGTGTACACCAAGAGTAAAAGCAAAACAAGATCGAACCGAGAAACATAATAGCGCAGAAGACTGCCGAGGATATTGTAGGGGCGCAATTTATAGCCCATCCCAATACATTCTGTACGGGCACGATTTATAAACCTATCCCATACAGAATATACGGGCGCAATTTATAAGCCCGGCCCAGGGAAATAAACCGCTTTACAAAATGTCCTTATTCCGCTGATAGTAGTGCGGATGGATCGGCATAAAGCTGGAAAAGGTCAGAGCACACATGTTCGCCCCAACTATCTTCAGTCGAACATACTCTATAGTACTATCCTGCGCTCCGGTTCGTAACGACTGAGACTGGAGATCTTAGTGACAACACAAAATACTCATCATGAGCACAGCGATGCCGATGCATCCTTTGTGGAGCATCAATCTGTCCCCGATAACACGGTCATCCCCTCTACATCTGAGACCGTTCCCTCGGAAGGGATAGAAATCCAGACAGGAATCCCTGCTTCTGATGAGCCTGCTGCTCCTGTCGAATTACCAACTGAAACCATCCAGGAAACGCCCATCATTTCTGAGGCTTCCAGGATACAAGAAGAAGAGCAGCATGGCACATCACAACCGGAGGATCAGCCCCAGAACACTTCCAGTCCTGAGGCTACACCTATTGGCGAAGCTACGCCTGATTATGGCATTTCCACTGTGCAAGAAGAGGCCAGTTTTAGCCTCAGATAGCAATGAGACTTCGCACTCAAAAGAAAAGGAAGATGAGATTCGCCCTTTCACCGATTTTATAGAAGAATTTCGTCTAGCAGAGGAGGCGCGTTTGAACGCCTCACGGCAAGAAATACACAATGAACCATTTGAACCTACAAATGTAGAAGTAGCATTTAGCGCGGAAGCAGCCACAGGTGAAATAGCACCGCCTATCGCCTCAGTTGATGCAGGGGAGCCAGTAACAGCTAGTGCAGAAGCTCAAAGTGATGCTGCACCTGTCGCTCAACAAGAATTGGTAGAAGAGCCATCCGCTCCACCACCTGTGCCAGAACGTGCGGTATCACCCTTGTTACGTCCTGCCACACGTTTGCGCATCCCACGCCATGGTGGTCGTCATATACGAGAGGAAGCCAACGCTGAAAAAGCTGGAAACTCTGCAGCTTCTGCACCCCCAGTGGCTAATGCTGAAACAACTGTAGTTCCTTCGGCGATCGCTCCTGTTGAACAAGTGGCATCGACAACAGAGGTTGTAAAAGAGCAAGAACAACCACGCCCGGCACGCCGCTATCGGTTTGATCGTCCTGCTGCTGCTACCACAAATGGTTCAACTGGATCTACAGGCTCAATTCCCGTGCAATCGCCAGCACCTGCCCCCCAGCGAATTGAAGAAAGCAGGGAAAAAGAGCTACAAATTCACGGTACACCAGCGCATATAGAAACAGCGCACAACGGGAACAACCAGCAGGCTGAAGTGGTCGAGACACCTATGAAACCTGCAGCCAGCAATGCAAAAGCAGAGAACATCACTGTAGAGCCAGCACAAAAGCAACTGCCGGAAAGTACTTCTGTAGAGCATACCAATACGCCTTCTATAAGCGAGCGTGGTCGTCGTCGTCAAGGGCAAGAGCGCCAAAAGGAGCAACCTGTGGTTATGGCTACAATGGCTACAGCCGATGCCGTTGTCTCTCCCTCACCTGACGAGTCCGTTGCAGCAACGGGCGAGATCGCGCCAGAAGATCTTCCACCTTTGGAATATGCTGAATTGCAAAAAGCGAGTACGCGGCGACGGCGCAGACATCGCCCTGGCACCAGTAGCAATGGTTCGACGATAGCGGCTGCGACAGAGACACCAGCTATTGTCCAACCGCCCGTGCAACCAGCACCCGCGGCGGCAATGCCAGTAATTACACCTCCACCATTGCCACTCCCTGCTGCACCACACCCGGTTACCACTCCTGGAGTGAACGGCAATAGTAATCAATATACAATTGTCTCTGGATATACGGTCAATCAAATGAATCAAGGAAATGAAATTGCCGGACCATTCATGGGACCGGAACCATCCCCTGCACGTGGCAGTGTTGTAACACGCGATGGACGTACAGTGCGGGCTGAGTCCCAGCGTTCCCCAATCTACCCACCTGTACGAACACATGAAGCTGGACCATCATCTGCATCGATGAATCACTTTGCCACGGCCATTTCGCAGGCGATTCAAACACAGACCGACCGCATGGTAGCTGAAATGCGTCGCAACAGCCAGGCACCAACTAATGTGTCGGTCTCGCTGCCACCATTCCCATCAACCGAACGTGTCGGTGTCTTTGTAGATGTTGCAAACCTGCTCTACTCAGCTCGCACGTTACGTATCGCAGTAGATTTTGGGAAACTACTTGACTTCCTGCGTGGAAACCGTCGCCTTATACGTGCACACGCTTACTGCCCCACCAGCCCTCAGGCCGGTGACGAGCAGATGTTCTTGCAAGCAGTCAAAGGGCTAGGCTATCGTATCACGACAAAGAACTACAAGACGTTCTCAAGTGGTGCGAAAAAAGCCGACCTGGACCTGGATTTGTGTATGGATGTTGTACGCATCGTTGATGGTGGAGCCGTTGATTGCATAGTACTGGTAAGCGGTGATAGCGACTTCATGCCGATGCTTGATTACTGTTCAGATCATGGTGTGCGCGTTGAAGTAGCCGCCTTTGATGAGGCAATGTCGGCGACGTTGCGTCAAAGCTGTGATCTATTCATCAACCTTTCTATGCTTGAAGAGATTCGCTCATAAGAATTCCTCAAGCATAAATTACAAAATGGGCAATGAGATGTATAACAACATCCATTGCCCATTTCTTTTTTCGCTTCACTATGGAAAAAATAAACACCTCTAACTTTGCATGGTGAGAAATGGTTCCGTTACTACGTATGTAATTTACAGAAGCGGTCTGCGCATGCACTTGTTTGTTTATTATTTTCGGCAGGATTACTTGCACAGACGGCATCATGTACATCGTTGTGGCCTCGTAGGGAAAACGGTACATACTTCCTTGTGTGCCCTGGGAATTACGTTTTTCTTGCGGTGACAGGTGCTCAATAGAAGCAGGCAAGAGCACCAGCCCTCTCGCGCCTGGAGAAGAAAGGACCTCACATGCGAAGACTTGGCAATCTGACCATCATCGCATCATTCGTCACTATATTTACGCTACTACTTACTGCATGCGGTAGTAGCACTACCACTAGCAGCGGTAGTAGCAGTACACCAGCAAAAACGGTCAAGACGGTTGCGATTGTCACGGACACTGGTGGTATTAATGACCAGGGCTTCAACGAATTATCTTATCATGGATATACCAAGGCCCTAAAGGAATTTGGCTACAAAGAGAAACTGATTCAAACGCAGTCGGCAAGCGAGTATAATACTAATCTAACTCAGGCGGCTCAGAACGCCGACCTGGTCATTGCGGTTGGCTTTCTTATGCAAACGCCTCTAGATACAGTTGCTAAGCAGTATCCAAACACGAAATTCGCGATTGTTGATGGTTGTGCTGTACCTGTAGGCAAACAAGATTGTGAAACGCTTCCAAATGTTGCGTCTCTCTATTTCAAAGAACAGGAAGCTGGCTGTCTGGTTGGTGCGATTGCAGGGCAAATGGAGCTAGATGGCAAGAGCAAAATATCAAAATTGCTCGGGAAAAATACGATTGGTGCCGTGGGAGGCGTTTCCATTCCGCCAGTTAACCATTATATTGCAGGATACAAGTATTGTGCGCAGAAAGTAGATCCCAGCGTAAAAGTAATTGTGAACTACTCGCAAGACTTCAGCAATACAGCCAAGTGTAAAGACATCGCAACCAGTCAGATCAACCAGAATTTCGGCAGATATCATTTTCCAGGTAGCTGGTGGTTGTGGTGTAGGTGCCCTTGATGCAGCGGATCAGAAAGGCGTCTTCGGTATTGGGGTAGATAGTGATCAGGGTTACGTTCATACAAGTGTTATCACCAGTGCCCTCAAGCGCGTAGATACAGCAGTATACACTACCATTAAGAACTTCGAGAATGGGCAGTACACGAATATGCCTCCGACATTCGATCTTAAAATTAATGGCGTTGGTTATGCACCAGTAAGCAAAGATGTACCCGCTGATGCCAAGGCAAAGGCTGACGCTTTTGCTGCTCAGATCATGAGCGGCACACTCACTCCTCCTGATACTATTCCTGCTTAAACCTTTCTAGCAAAACAAAACAGCCCCACGTTTGGATGAACGTGGGGCTGTTTTAGTCGAATAGGGGTAGGGCATAGTATTACGCACCAACCATTGCAATCAATCCCCCAAGGAGAGCTGCACGAGGAGCAATGCTACTCATTACCATATACTCATCGGGGCTATGATCGAGGCCACCAACAGGGCCCAGCCCATCAAGAGCTGCAAGTCCAAAGCTAGAGACATAATTTGCATCCGAAACGCCACCAGTGAAAGCGTGGTTCACGGAAAATCCCAGGCTGTTGGCGATTTCTTGAGCCTGGCGAGCAAGTATTAGATTGCCGTCGGTACACACCATAGGATCTCTATTATCGGGCTGTACCTCTAACTCTAGTTGTACATCTGCTATCCGTTTGACCTGCATCATTTGCCGCCAGAGTTTCTCAGTCTCAAGCTTATCTACAGCATTTAAGAAGCGCATGTCGAAGCTCACTTCAGCATAATCAGGGACCACATTTACAGCGGTACCGCCGGAAATGGCACCTGGATTGATCGATAATCCGTGACGCCAGCCATTCAAGCTCTGAAATTGTAGTATCTGATGAGACAATTCTAGAATAGCATTACGACCCTTTTCCGGCTCAACACCAGCATGAGCAGAGTGACCATGAGCTTTCAGTGTATACCAGGAACCACCCTTGCGAGCGCTAACAATGTCACCATTAGCGCGTGCCGCCTCTAATACAAACACGCCATCGCATCCCTCGCTTGCCTTTTGCATAGTTTCTTTGCTGTGACGATCACTAATCTCTTCATCAGAAACACAGAGGAAACGAATTTCACCGAACGAGTGATAGTTCATAGCCATGAGAGCTTCGATTGCATAGACCGCAGAAAGAACACAACCCTTCATATCAATGACACCTGGACCATAAATAGTGTCACCCTCAATACGTACCGGACGGGCTGCAGCAATGCCAACAGGATAAACAGTGTCAATATGGCCTAATAGAAGTATTTTGCCTTTACCATGCCCATTCATCACCCCATAGAAGTCATTACCCCAGTTTTCATTTGCAATAATGGTAGCATCCATACCAAGATCGCGCATGCGGGAAAAGAGATAGAGAGCAATCTCATCAAGCCCCGGTTTATAATAAGTGCCAGAGTCAATAGCACAGAGGTAACTTAATTCCTCAATGTAACGCGATAAATGCTGCTGCACATATGCCTCAATGGCCGTGGCAAGCGACGGCATTGATGACAAAGATGATGTCGCTACAAAAGATTGTACACTCATAAATGACAACTCCTATGAAGATGAAGTACTGCACTGCCACCCCGGATATGGAATTAGCACAGCCAGACAATGATCATCATTATGAAAAACAACTCATAGCATTGAGTTGTACACATGGCTCAACCAACAGTGGATGATTGGCTTTCAGGTAAACTTGTGGATCAACGCTGATACAGCAAGGGTAGAATAGAAAAATTTGTTTTATAGATTTTTTTAATAAAAAAAGCGGAACGCCTATAACAAATGCGTTCCGCTTGTGAATAGTAATTGCTCATCCACCGAAACGCTCCCGCGTATGTAAAAAGCCAAGAAGCTCCAGCCAGTACTGGAGCCACATGATCAGGCAAGTATATAAAATTTTGATATTTTTTCGTTCCACTTACTTTTCCAAATGGTTTAATTTCACAAGTTTATTACAATAGTTTATACATGTACTTATTTTGTTTGTCAAGGACAAGAGGACCTTTGCATTAATTAATCCCCAAAAAGGTACGCCACCACTCTTGCCAGAGGCTCTGTTTTCCTTCAACAATCGCCGACTTGTGTGTATTCTGCTGGCTCTGGTCATTTGCATTTACAACAACCACCAGGTGATCACCAGGGCGTATATAGCCCAGTTGTTGCCTGGCCTCACTTTCAATAACCGACGGATCTTTATAATGATTTGCCGTTTGCACCAGGCGATCATGTTCAGCTTGCGTTTGCTCAAGCTGCTTCTGAGCACTCTGCACTTTTTGCACTAACTGGCTATTCGACCATGCCTGTGTAAAAGAACCGAGCAGAAAAGCGATACAAATAAGGGCCGTAACCCATAGTACCGTCTGGGTAAAAAGTGAACTTCGTCTCGCACGAAGGTGTCCAGCGGTCTCCTCCATCCCAATAGCGGACGTAACATTTGCATTACTTCCCTCAGGTCGGGAAGGAAGTTGCTGTTTCCTTGAACTTGTTTGCACAATAAAACCTCTCTACATAAAATACGTATCGGGTTTTCTGTAAGCATCTCTTCTTCTATTTTACTACACAACTCCTACTAGCAACCAGCCATTCGTGTGCTTTACCCAACCCTTCCTTTTATTATAAACGCCCTTGCTAGAGGAAAAGTGACATGAAGTGTAAGGATAAAGCGAGTTACATAAAAATAAAGAGCTTCATAGATGCATATCTTTAAATGAATAAAATAATATTTTTACAGGAAGTGATGAGGAAAATGGAGAGAAGCAGAGAAATGAAGAAGTTTTTTCTCTGCTTCTAATGCATATGAAGAACAAGGAAGCCCATAACATCGAAGCCAAGCAAGAGAAACATTGTTGCAGAGCAAGCAAAAATAGTCATACGTTTCCAGGCAAAATGGGGTCCATCCTCTAAGTGATTAGAAGTTGCGACGATGGGTGCAAACTTCCGAGAGGTTGTAGCGTTTCTGATTGACGTAATAGTAGAGAGAACGGGATCGGTGTTGCGTTCAGCACCCTGGATCGCCAGGGTAGGATTGCTCAAACGGTCCAGGCGGCTATGAAGTGCCAGCAGGCGATCACTGATGGCCTCTTCAAATGATGTGTGTAGTTCTTCCTCATCAGGTTGTTGATATGCCAATTTCTTAATAGCAGGCATAGGTTCGGTTGCGTACATATTTCTCGTTTCTTCATTTACTTGATTGAAAACTTTCCTATCAAGCATGGTATCTGTTGGCGCATACATTGTGCAGTTCATAATTACTACCTCCTTACTAATCTATTCTGTATACGAGCAAGTTTACTGGAAATAGGACATCTCTTCATGGGTCATATGTCCCATTTTGAGCTTGCGCTGGAAGCCCTAAGGCGAATCTAATGCCTTCACAAGCAGGATTTAATACGCTGAGAAGATTCTTAGAAGGGATGTTACCTGTTTTATGTGATTGACAAAAACCACTATTCATTCTATGATGGGGTCTATAGAGTCAATGTGGCGGGCATATCTGGCATCCATTCACATACAACGCGCGTATGAAGCCGAAATGCCTATTGGAGATGTACAGTCGTACAACATGGATATGCAGTTTAAACCCTTGACATCCACTTACTCATGTGGTATATTGAAGCTAGCTTCAAAGATACGTACTCCATCGCCAATTGCTTCCATAAAAATATATGATTGTGTGAGGTGAGTTGTATACTATCTTTGGTCTATTGCTGGCACCTCTTAACATCACCAAAGCTACCTGTTGCCACAGTTTTTCAAGTGGGTATTTTTCCAGAGTTACCCAACCCAATTTTTTCGATTCCCACCAGATCATCCAGGTTCAATGCAGAAAGGAGAAAGGGCGCTTTCCTCACAATTGTGTTTCGCCCTATGCAACGTGAACATAGCCGAGTTAGAAACAAAAACGTTGCCGGAACTACGCGACCTTGCTCGCGACCTCGAACTTTCCGGCTACAGTGCCCTCAAAAAACAAGACCTCGTCTTCAGACTTCTCCAAGCCAACACCGAACAACAAGGAAACATCTTTAGTGCAGGCGTGTTGGAGATTGTGGAGGATGGGTTCGGTTTCCTGCGCCAGGAGCGCTTCCTACCAGGAAACATGGATGTATACGTCTCCCAATCGCAGATTCGTCGTTTCGGTCTGCGCACAGGTGACATGGTTTCGGGCCAGGTCCGCCCGCCAAAGGACAATGAAAAGTACTATGGTTTGTTGCGTGTCGAGGCTATCAACGGGGTTGATCCCGAAGTTGCCAAACGTCGACCGCACTTCGACAATCTGACACCAATCTTTCCACAAGAGATGTTTAATCTGGAGACCGGTCCATCAAACATCTCTGGGCGCATCATCAACCTGGTCGCACCTATCGGACGCGGGCAGCGTGGTTTGATCGTCTCACCGCCAAAAGCTGGCAAAACTATGCTCCTCAAGTCTATCGCCAATTCCATCACAGAGAACTACGATGATGTGCATTTGATGATCGCACTGATTGGCGAGCGACCAGAAGAAGTTACGGATATGAAACGTTCCGTAAAGGCTGAAGTGATCAGTTCTACCTTTGATGAGCCGACCGAGGCACACACACGCGTCGCTGAGATGGTGCTGGAGCGTGCCAAGCGCCTGGTCGAAGGTGGACGCGATGTAGTGGTCCTGCTGGATAGTATTACCCGTCTAAGTCGGGCATACAACCTGGCAGTACAGCCAAGTGGTCGCACGCTCTCAGGTGGCCTTGATCCAAGTGCGCTGTTCCCACCCAAACGTTTCTTTGGAGCTGCACGTAAGATCGAAGATGGAGGTAGCTTGACGATTATCGCCACGGCCCTCGTCGAAACCAATAGTCGTATGGATGACGCGATCTACGAAGAATTCAAAGGGACCGGTAACATGGAACTGGTTCTGAACCGCAAGCTTGCTGAACGCCGTGTTTTCCCCGCCATCGACATCTCCCTCTCCAGTACTCGCCGCGAAGAATTGCTGCTTGACGAAAAGACGCTCCGTGCCGTTGTGGTCATGCGTCGTATGTTCTCAACGCTAGCCGATCAACGTGGCCTGGAGGCCATGGAGGCGCTCTTGCAGCATATGTCCAAGACGAGCAACAATATGGAGTTCCTGGCCACCTTAAACAAAACCATTTTCTAATAACCCACAATACTCTGCTCTGATCATGCTTCCAATATATAATAAGGGATATATCGGGCGTATCAGAGCATTGTATTTTTGGGTATTAGACAATACCCCCTGCCCCAATTGCGCTAAAACGGAGACTACTTCCATTACTCTCCTGAGCGTTGACATTACCAAAGAATGCTTGCCAGCTATTTGCGAAACGGATTGTATGCCAGCTAATGCCATCAGTTGCAACTGCTGTGACATGTAGATTATCGTTAACATTGGCACAATCTACATCGCTAAAACGAAGGCTACTTCCATTACTCTCCTGGGCATTCACATTTCCGAAGAATGACTTGCCAGGTTCCGTTGGAAAAGCGAATCGTGTGCCAGATGATGCCACTTCTGATCAACTGCTGTGACATGTAGATCTCCACCAATGGCGGCGCAACCCACGTTGCTGAAGCGCAATATTCCTCCATTACTTTCCTGATTATTCACGTTCCCAAAACCTGATACCCAGGTTCCGTTGGAAAAGCGAATCGTGTGCCAGATGATGCCATTCTGGTCAACTGCTGTGACATGCAGATCATCGTCAATGGTTGCACAATCAACACTCGTGAAACGAAGGCTGCTTCCATTGCTTTCCTGAGCATTCACATTGCCAAAGCTTGTTTGCCAACTATTTGTGAAACGGATTGTATGCCAGATGATACCATCGCTTGCAATTGCTGTGACATGCAGATTATCGTTGGCTGTTCCAGCACATCCTACTTCAGAGAAACGTAGGAGGCTTCCATTGCTTTCCTGAGCATTCACATTGCCAAAGAATGATTGCCAGCTATTGGAGATACGAATTGTGTGCCAGAGCTGTCCGTCAGTGGCAATAGCCGTGACATGCAAATTGCCCACGATCCCTGAGCAATCAACGTCGCTAAAGCGGAGGCTGTTTCCATTGCTTTCCTGGGCATTCACATTGCCAAAGAATGCTTGCCAACTATTTGTGAAACGGATTGTGTGCCAGAGTTGTCCGTCAGTAGCACGAACACAGGCATGCAACTGATCAGTCATAACCAGGGGTAACTGATGTGGAGTTGGATGGAAGTAAGGCAATTTTTCTCCTAAAAGGCTCAGTCCCATAACGGTGCCTCCGAGCATAAGACCTTTTGTTAAAAAGTCACGCCGCAGAATTGAACGCGAAAAAAGTAATGGGCTGGGATTTAGATATTTTTCGTACTTCTTTTCTAATGTGTTCAAAATTATTACTCCTCTGAAAATAATCTATATTTTTACTCTATATACTCATTTTACTTTTGCAACCAAATCAAATTATATATTCATATAAAAAAGGAATAAGGGTATGAGTGGGAAAAGATGAAATACATATGAGTGGAGGAGTGCACAGGCGTAATTTAAGGCAACTTTCGTTTCTCTAATATAAAATAGCACAATCGTGAATCAGCGCGAAAATGGGAAGTATCTTCTCTACCTTGCCTCCACATATCCACGCCCAATCCTCAGCGCCAGCAAAATTGCAAAAGAAACAGCCAGTAATACGACGGATAGGGCAATAGACTTATCAAGATCGCTCTCAGAGGCGATGTAGACGGCAATCGGCATAGTCTGCGTGGTGCCAGGGAAGTTGCCTGCAAAAGTGATCGTAGCGCCGAATTCACCTAGCGCACGTGCCCAGGAAAGGCCGATGCCCGATAGCAATGCGGGCCGAATCAATGGCAATACCACCCGACGAAAAGCGTAGAAAGGTGAGGCACGTAAAGTATAGGCGGCCATTTCATAACGTTTGTCTAATTGCTCCAGACCCGCCTTTGTGCTATTGATGAAAAACGGAGCGGCAACAAAGGTCTGCGCCATGACTACAGCAACTGTTGTGAAAGGAATAGTGATCCCAAGCATATCAAGATAGCGACCAAGTAGTCCTACACGTCCAAAGGCGAGCAGGAGGGCAACACCGGCAACTACAGGGGGAAGTACGGTAGGGAGCGTCACCAATGTCTCCAGAAGTTTGCGTCCAGGGAAGTTAGTGCGAGCCAGCACATAAGCCACGGGAAGCCCAGAGAGGACAGCGACCAGCGCACTTAACGTTGTTGTCAGTAGGCTGAGTTGTAATGCCTGAAAGACATCTGGCTGTAACATCTCGCTCCAGACGAGGGCGGGTGACTCACGAAAGAGCAATGAAACCAGTGGTATGCCAATAAAAAGGAAAAATAGACCTGCCAGAAAACCTACAAGGATTCTGGCAGGCCAACGAGACCACAAGATGGACGCACGGGAATTTGAAGATGTCATAACTACGAACTCGCCGTTGGAGGAAGGAAGTGATACTTTGTCAAAATGGCCTGCCCATCAGACGAGAGAATATATTGCACAAATGCCTGCGCATCATTCGTATCAGTTGCATTTTTAAGTACTGCAATTGGGTACTGGGTAATCACGTTGAATGTCGTGGGAATGGAAATAAACTTCACCTTCGTAGCAGCAGCAGCCGTCACATCACTGGTATAGACGAAACCAGCATCCGCCTCGCCCAGTTCAACTTTTTGGACGATGGCCGTATCATTTTCCTCCTGAGAAACAAAATTTGCCTTCACAGAACTTTCATAGGTTGAACCATACTCAGGCGATTTGCCCAGCTTATCAAGTACCTGCAAAGTGTAAGAACCCACCGGAACTGTAGAAGCAGCAACATCGATCTTGACGCCTTTATTTGCTAGATCCTTCAAAGCGGTAATATGAGCCGGATTCCCAACCGGAATGATGATCGCTAGCGTGTTATCAGCAAATGTCTGAGGGCTGGTTGCCAGACCAGCATCCGTCAGCTTCTTCATATTTTTTTGATCCGCCGATGCAAAAACATCAGCAGGCGCTCCCTGAGTAATTTGCTGAACGAGCGCCTGGGAGCCTGCAAAATTATAAACAATCTTCACGCCAGGGTGAGCCTGCTGATACTTCGTCTGGATAGCAGTGAACGACGTTTTTAGCGAAGCAGCAGCAAACACTTTGAGCGTCGTTGGTGCAGTCGTTGGAGTAGCACCACTCGTAGTACTACTAGATGTGGTAGTACTCTGACCACAAGCAACCAGAAATAGAGATAGTCCTAGAAAAATAAGTATAATGCGCGATGAATGCAGACTTCTCAACACAGGCCTCCTTCATTATTCCTTCATTATAAAGGAAGGTGAAATACGCGCAATGTACATACGGACGCCACCTTATCCTTTATAATAAATCACTGAGTATTCATACATTGAGTATAGAGGGGAAGAGGAAGGAATGTCAAGGATAAAAGAAAGCAAAAATAAGAGCCATGTGAGCTGTCTTGTGGACCCTCAACCGGGAAAGCAAGAATATGCATTCGTTCACCACAAAATAGTGAATAAAGTCATTGATACTCAACCTTAATTCGTGTATTATAGTTATAGATAAAGACGAATGATTTAAACTGCTTCATTCGTTTTAATGAAATTTTTTTATAAAGAGAGGAACCGTTAATGCCACCAGATCAATCACAAGCTATTGGAGCGACCGTTGCAACATTTAGCATCTTTATCGTAGTACTCGCTCTTGCATCCATTGTTTTTTCCGTTATTATCTATTGGAAAATTTTCTCAAAGGCAGGATATAGTGGAGCGATGAGTTTGCTGATGTTTGTTCCTATTGCAAATCTCATTGCCATGTGTATTCTTGCATTTGGAACCTGGCCGATCTATGAGGAGTTAAATCAACTTCGGCAGCGTGCAGGAATGGTTGGCATGCCCCCGCCTCAACAATATCAACAGTACCCACAAGGTCCACAGGGTCCGCAATATCCTCAGTATCCCCAAAATCCCGAGAATCCCCAGTACCCTCAATATCGTTAGTAGAAAAGGGAAGAGGTGCTATGTAATTGTAGTACCTCTCTTTTATTATCTAGTTTCATATTTTGCGCCAGTAGAATTGTTACATGGATTGGGATGAGTGTTTTTCTTGTACGCCGATTTTCGTACAGCGATAACAACCTTTAACCCTGACATAACATGTATTTAATATACGGACATTATACTACAGATAGATAGAAAACCGCTTTGTAGATAATCGTAAAGACTATGGGTTGATAAGGTATCTGAGTGAGCAGACGAACAGCAGAACCTTCTACTTGTGTCTTCCTGAATAACCCACCAATCCATAATGACCGCAAATCATTATGCCTCAATATACGACGCTATCCTTCACGGGATTGGTGCTCGGTAGGTGGACGGGGGGTATAACTCCGAGCCTCTCGTCCGTGGAGTTTTTTAAAGTTCTCACCTTTTGTCATAGAGAAGATTGCCTTCACATCTAAGTAGTCCTCTCCATACGTAATAATAAATAGTGGCAAAATGCACCTATCCTATTACGTTAGTGGCAAATGCTAATCTCTTGTGCTCTGTTGAATAGTGCACGAAAGGAAAGCATTGTAGATATGGAGGGACTGAATAGATATGGACGTATTAAGGCGCTATGCGGCTGAGTTTATCGGAACGTTCGCACTTGTCTTTTTTGGCTGTGGCACGCGTATTATGGTAGGGGATACAAATAATCCAGCGGGTATCCTCGTTGTTCACCTTGCCTTTGGCCTTACAGTTGCTGCAATGATCTATACCTTAAGCTATCTCTCTTCTGCTCATTTTAATCCTGCTATCACGCTTGGGTTTGCCATTTCACGTCGCTTTCCCTGGCGTCATACTATCCCTTACTGGCTAGCGCAATTTGCAGGTGCAATATGTGCCAGTGGTATTCATGGTATCCTTTTTCCGGATAAGGCTGCCTCTGGTTCATTATGGAGCAACAACACTTAAAATCGCTTTTCTCCCTGCTATTATATTAGAGGCATTACTCACATTTGTACTGATGTTAGTAAGCATGGCTTCAGCGACAGATAAGCGTTTTAATCGTGCCGATAGTGGTATGACAGTAGGTTTTACAATTGTTGTTTCCGGACTATTTGCAAACTCTCTAACAGGTGGAAGTATGAATCCAGCGCGTAGTCTTGGGCCAGCACTTCTCGCGGGTGGAATATCACTTGCTACAGTATGGGTATATTTTGTGGGACCTTTATGTGGAGCATTATTGGGAGCAGTAGTCTATGAAATTATTCGTGGGAATGAGAAATACGCTAAAGATGTACTTGAAGAGTTTCCTACTTCAAAATCGCCTAAACTTAATAAGGAAGAGGCACAACAACATTAGTAGTTTTTGCCCAAAAGCAATCCAGGAAACGGTTGGGCGCAGTTTCCTGGATTGCTTTTAGGCAAAAACTACATACTTCAATGTCAATTTTGCAAGATATGCACTACACGCTATCATCCACGCGTGCATTTTCTAGCATCTCTTCCTCTTGTTGTTCTAAAGGAATAAGATCCTCCGGGGTCGATGGGCTGATAAAGCCAATGAGTAGTCTAACAATACCAACAATCACGATAATCGCACCAACACCAATGAGCAACCCTTCAGCTGAGTATGCTCCTGTATTAAGCAAGGCACCAATAATGATTACGACGATGCCAACGATAATAAAGATAAGGCCGCTAACGGTAAACCTGCTCCACTTCCTCCACAAAGCACGATTGAAGACCCTGAGTCTACCAGTCCTGGAGCGCCCTTGGGTTCTAAGGTTCTGGTCCGCCATAATGATCTTCCTTTCCCCCAATTGGGGCAATATCAAGTGGATACTCAGTGATCACACTTACATTAAGTATACGTTATCAGCCTAGACATAGCTACATCATAGTGACAAGAACAGGCTCATTTTATGAGCGAGTTATACTGAAAGGGTCGAGTTGTTGCTACCATTGAGAGAAATGGAGAAAGCATATGTCACCTGCGGCCCCGTTTCCGTCTGATGAGCAAGAACGTATTGCTGCATTGCATGAACTGGGCATACTCGACACGGCTACTGAAGAGCGTTTTGATCGCCTTGTGCGCTTTGTCAAACAAAAATTAGAGGTGCCAATTGCCTTAATCAACCTGGTTGATACTAATCGGCAATGGTTTAAAACACACCTGGGATTGCCAGTCAGCGAAACGTCTCGTGATGTCTCATTTTGTGCATACACTATCCTCGGAGAAGAGATCATGGTCATTCCCGACGCAACAAAAGATGAACGCTTTGCTGACAATCCCCTGGTGACAGGGCCACCGTTCATTCGCTTTTATGCTGGTTGCCCGCTCCACGAGCCGCAAGGCCATAGAATTGGGACGTTATGTCTCATCGATCGGCTACCACGTCAGCTAGATGAGCAGCAGTTACAACGCTTGAAGAGAATTGCTTCTATGGTTGAGCATCAGCTTCGGAATACGGCTGCACTCAACTCAAAGGGAGTTATTACTGGCTAGCCATCACTCTGTTTCTAACAGAAGTGCAATGGTAGCTAGAAGCGTAAAATTACAGGTTACGCTAAAAAAAGAAGCTGGTGTACAATATATACACTAGCCTCTTTAATAATCAAGTGAATAGCGACGACAGGAATCGAACCTGTGACACAGGGCTTATGAGTCCCTTGCTCTACCGACTGAGCTACGTCGCCTCAAAGCAGCCTTACCAACTACTCTCAATGAGAGAATTTATCAAGAAATTTCTTGCTGAAAAGCTCTCAATTTCTTGCTCTACGGACATATAATATCATAGCCTGTCAAGAGGTAGCGTGACTTTGGTATATAGACAATCACTCCAGACAGGCTTCCCAGGAACACCTTTTTATACGTCATCGCCTCAATGCATTCAGTAAATGTTGCACTAAAGGCGTATGGAAAACTGGAAGAGCAGGGGGTACCCCTGGCGGTGTTATATCCAACACCTGGACAAGCTGTTCAAGCTCTTGATAGGTGGATTGAAGAATGCGATAACTTTGTGTTTGTTGTTGAATACGCATCAGGAGAAGGTTGAGGGCATGACCAATCTGCCATAGTTCCTGGTCTTCATGCACCGGTGCCCGTGCGGCCAGATTACCCGCTGCAACCTGCTGATGAATCTCCAGAATAGCCGTAATTCCTTCTTCCAGGCGTTGCTTTTGCTGCGCGGTAAGCAATGCTTGCTGGCTTAACTCAGCTCGTGCCCGTGCCAGTTCTTCTGCCTGACTGGCACGGATAAGCGCACGCTCAACACTCCATGCATGTAACCAGGCAAGCCCTGTACCGACAACCTGGAGCACAATGGTTGACGAAAGCGCAACATAGACATTGCCAGCAAGCGCAATCAACGAGACGAGGGTGGCATCATGTGGACGGAGAAAAAAAATCATAATGATAAGGAGGATTTGCAGGATACCAGTCAGAGGAATGAGTGCTTTTGGTAAAATGACTCCACCTACCAGAATGGCGAGAACGAAGAGATCAAAAGCTGTCATATTCGTACTATTAAGTGCTGCTGCAGGTTTAAAATAGAAAAAACCCGTCAGCGCCACATCCACAAGTAGAACATAAGAGACAGAGCTTAATGTGATATATCCTGCCCGATTGAACAATGCGATGACTATACCACCAGCCGCTAAAATAAAGATTGGCACCCAGATGGAGGGCGAGGATGGATAGGTGCTGGGAATGAGTAATAGCACCACCATAATAATGAGAACCAGCAAAGCACTCACCAGGCGTGCGCGACGTAAGCGCTCCTGAGCAAAAATATCTGTTTTGAAGGTATCATTGCGTGGACCAGTAACTGTGGACCACCAGTTCCAGAGTCTCTGAAGTAAATTGCCTCCGGAAGAAGGCGAGGATGGTTGCGGCAAATGAGGCACCTGAATGCTATTCATACGTTTAGTGCTCCTTATTCTTTCACTCTTGCTCACACTTTCTACCCACTGCGCTTGCTAAAGGCTAGAGATAATGAAAAAGGAGACCTGCTCATCAGGCAAAATAATTGTGGTATAAATTGCAAGGGTAGTTAGCCTCCTGAAAGAATACAAGCTAAGAAAATGAGGCAAATAAAATCCCCTCCGTTTCTCTAACAGAGAGGATTTTAGGAGAATAGCGGGAACAGGATTTGAACCTGTGACCTCCGGGTTATGAGCCCGACGAGCTAACCACTGCTCTATCCCGCGTCGTTATAGAATGCGTATCGACGTAACTGGTAGCGGGGGGAGGATTTGAACCTCCGACCTTTGGGTTATGAGCCCAACGAGCTAACCACTGCTCCACCCCGCGTCGACGTTTCCTACAATACTACATTTTTTGCGAGTTGTCAAGCATAGCAGAAAAGCAGAAATTGCTGACAGTCGGCCCTACCCACTTTCACGTCTTTCGATTATACTATAGGGAAGGATCGAAAGTGGTTTTATAAAAACGCCAACACGCTATCAAGTATGCGAATTGGCGGACTTCAACGTCGTATTGTAGTAGGATGACCAGAAAAATCCTTAATTTGACCTCTTCAGGCTTGAGAAGTATACTTTCCTTCGCTAGAGGAACAGAGGCTACCATTTCTTCTCGACCCACTTGAGGGTACTGAAATGAGGGAACTGAAATTAAGAAACTCGGCAACGTAACTTTTCGCAGGCTAGAACGTATGTATAGCATATCTCTCATCAACTCTCTGCTCTATAAAGCAAGCTAGAACCAGAATAGCCAGATGGAATAGAGGAACAGGGAAAAGCAGAAGAAAGCAGGTCTGAACCAATGGATGCTCAGGCTATCTATATGTATCAGAACAATCCGAATGACTCGCCTTCGCGCGGATCGCAACGACCAGGTAACGGAAGTAATAAAGGTAGCAATGGAGGAGGTCCAAAAGATACAGGTACCTCTCTGCTCATTCGCTCCATCATTATTATTGTTGTGCTTCTTGTCGGGTGGTATCTCTTTGAGGTTTTCACCCAGAGCAACAATACAAACTCGGCCAACGTGATGGAGATCCCATATAGTACTTTTTACCAACAGGTTGAGAATGACAATGTCAGCTCGCTAGTTTTCCAGGGTCAGGATGCTACAGGCACCCTTAAAAGTGCAATTACTGTTCGTGATGTCAACGGAAATACGAAAACGGGGAACCAGTTTCACTTCACACAGTTAGCAAATGGTGACCCAAACCTTACAGCACTCTTGATTCAGAAACAGGTCAATTTTTCAGCCAAACCTGCTTCCGACAATAACCTTGTGCTTAATATCATTTTGAACATCCTGCCATGGATACTGATCATCGGCTTCCTGTTCCTGGTTTTCCGCAATGCCTCGCGCAGCCAGCAGAACATCTTTAGCTTTGGTAAAAGCCGGGCTAAAGTGGTGTTGGAGGATCGGCCAGGTACAACATTCGCGGATGTTGCAGGTGTAGACGAAGCAAAGAACGATCTTGTTGAGGTCGTTGAATTTCTGAAAACGCCTCAGAAATTCCAGCGCCTGGGTGGTAAGATTCCACGTGGTGTGTTGCTTGTTGGACCTCCAGGAACAGGGAAAACTCTACTGGCGCGTGCCGTTGCCGGCGAAGCAAGTGTGCCTTTCTTTTCGATGAGTGGCTCCGAATTCGTCGAGGTACTCGTCGGTGTAGGTGCCAGTCGCGTGCGTGACCTGTTTGATCAGGCGAAAAAAGCTTCTCCCAGCATCATTTTTATCGACGAGATTGATGCGGTAGGTCGTCAACGCGGTTCTAGCATCAATAGCAACGACGAACGTGAGCAAACATTGAATCAGCTGCTTGTCGAGATGGATGGTTTCGATACGCGTCAGGCCGTTGTCGTTCTCGCCGCGACCAATCGTCCCGATGGACTGGATAAAGCGTTGCTACGTCCTGGACGTTTTGATCGTCGTGTGACTGTTGAACGACCTGACTGGAATGGTCGTCTGGCAATTCTCAAAATTCACTCGCGTGACGTTCCGCTTGCCAGCGATGTGGACTTAATTAGCATTGCGAGAGCTACACCTGGTATGGTCGGCGCAGATCTCGCAAACCTGATCAACGAAGCGGCTCTATTGGCCGCACGTCGCAATCTTGATGCCGTAACTCAGGTGTGCTTTGAGGAGTCACTGGACAAGATTCTCATTGGTGCAGAGCGTCCTCTGATCCTGAGCGATGCCGATCTCAACGTCATTGCTTACCATGAAGGTGGTCACGCTTTGACAGGTCTCTTGCAAGAGAATGTCGATCCCGTCACCAAAGTGACTATAGTCCCACGTGGTCAGGCACTTGGTGTCACACAGTATACGCCTCTAGATGATCGTTACAATTATTCTCAGGATTACCTGGAAGCGCAACTTGTAACGGCACTCGGTGGACGTGCTGCTGAGGAAGTAGCTATCGGGCACATCACTACCGGAGCTGAGAACGACCTTCAACGCGTCACAGCCATTGCCCGCCAGATGGTTACACGCTGGGGTATGAGCGAACGTCTTGGCACCATCTCGTTCAGCGAGCGTGAAGATCCATTTGCAGGAACCTCTCTAGCAACGGGTTCGCGCGAGTACAGCGAAAAGACAGCCGCCGTAATCGACGAGGAGGTTAACCGTATCGTCAAATGGGCTTATAGCCGCGCGGTTGGCTTACTGTCAGAGCATCAAGAGACGTTAGATCGCATCGCTAAGTCTCTACGTTTGCATGAAACTGTCGATGCCAAGCAGTTACGCGAGATTATGATTGAAACGGGTGCCATTGATGCCGCTCCCGCTTCTTATCGCTAATAACACTCTGGTGCCACATTGAAGTTGTCAATGTGGCACCAGATTATTTTTCCTTTTTTTATGCATTGTCCCACCGCAACCATTTTTCTTCAATCTCTTTTTCCAAATCCATACCATAAAATCTGGCTAACAAAAGCGTTTGACAAAAGACATCAGCCACTTCTTTACGAAACTCAGATTGTATTTCTTCAGAAGACTTTCCCTTTGTACGCGCTTTCCCTGAAAGCATGAGGTATGATTGAATTAGCTCGCCTGCTTCTTCCTGCAATTTCAAGACAAACCAGGTAGCGTCTCGTTCAATGGTGAATTTTTCAGCGTATATTTGTGAGACGTGTTCTACTGCATCTGATAACTGTTTTATATCCATTGATACCTCCCATTCTTCATACTTTTTCAGTAATGCTCTCTCGATGGGGATCACGATTGTAGCATCCTCTGGATCGTCTCTACGAGCGTCTCCTGTGAGCAAGGCTTGGTTAGATAGGCATGTGCTCCCAGATCCATAGCATGCTGGATATGCTTTTCAGAGGAGCGAGAGGTCAGCATAATGATCTTTACACCGACCAGAGAAGGATAGAGGTGCATGATGCCGAGCAGGTCATAGCCATTCAGATTCGGCATCTCCACATCTAGCAAGAAGACATCTGGCACGTGTTGTATCAACTGTTCCAGTGCTTCCAGGCCATCACGAGCCTCGAGAACAACATAGTTGGCATGTTTGAGCATGTGAACCAGCGTATTACGTAGAGCAACAGAGTCATCGGCAAGCAAGATTTTAGGCGGCGTTTGCCTGTTAGATGAAATAACTTCCGCCTTAACAGGATTTTTATTGTTTGCACTATATTGCAATTGAGTGTAATGCCTGACCAGTTCGGGCAGGTCAGCCAGCAAAAGTGCCCGCCCTTTTCCATCAATGCCTGCACTGGTAAGCCCAGGACGCTGTAAGTAGGATGCCAGAGGCTTGACCACCAGTTCAACTTCATCCATCACTTCATCTACGATAACCCCAACTGAAAACGGTGATGTTCTCTGGAGTAAGATAAGCACAGGCTGAATACGCTCTGAAACTTCGGGTTTTGTAGGACAGCCAAGTAGATCATGAAGGCTATAAAGTTTATCAAATTCTTCGCGCTTACTATCTCCAATGCGTTGTACTTGCGAAAATGGCACAATGATTTGTTGATCCTTGACGCGAATAAGCAGACAACGAATGGTTCCTTGCGAACGAGGAAGGCGCAGATGAAAACTGGCACCACCAGTAGTATTGCGTTGCAATGACAAAGTTCCATCCAGCCGCTGCATAGTCTCACGCAAGGGCTCTACAGCTCCACCACTGGTTGTTACCGAAAATCCGATCTCGATGGAGATATCATTGCCTACCTCTTGTGCATGCAGCCACACACGAGAAGACACCCCTTTATGTAACGGGGATGGATCGACACGGCACGTCGCCAGCAATTGTATAAGAGGAACTGAGAGAGCCTCTAATATTTGTTGATCAATCTCTGTCTCACTACCCACAACTTCAAATTGTATATGTTGCCCCTGTTCAGAATTATTGACAGCAAGAGCCTCGCGCAAACGAGGTACCAACAAACTCAGTGGAACAAGACGTAAAATCAACGTATCGTTATACACAGTATTTGCTTGATTTGTATATTCCTGCAATATTAAATGAAAATGGGCAAAAGCTATGCGTACACGCGAGGAAGCAATGTCTACTTCGGAGGTTACTTCTCTGATAGATTTAAGTAAGAGTTCTTGTGGACTGTAGTGTTCAATATCTAATTCATCCCATAACGATGATGTGGATGATTTAAAAGTATGAGTATGTGTTTTGTTTTTATCTTTATGGGAAGGATGAAGGCTGTCGCTCCCCTGGCTGGCTTTGCTGAGAATACGAGTCATTAACGATGAGGTGGGAAGTTCCTCCATTAAAGGTGTGAATTGGGGAGAGGTAAGAAGAGCAAATTGCGTCGATTTGAGTTGTACCAGATGACTTCGCGCATTATTTAACTCCTGAAGAGCTTTCTCCACCTGTTCTAGAGCGCTTGCCAGGGGCGTGCGTAGCTCACCTAATTGTTCAGAATGCAATAGAAGATCAGCAAAACGGCTTGCATCAATACGCATATATGAAGCATCTGGACCACTATTTAACGATGAAGCAGAAAGAACAGGCAGATTTTCTACTACCTCCGATGCCGATTGCATAGACAGATCTACTGTTTTAGCAGGCTTTTCGCTTTCATTATCCAATGGCAAATTACTTAGTTCTTCCTCAAGTCGGACAAGAGGTGCTGCATCGTCTTTACCTTTGGCAATTATATCCTGAAAAATCGTTTCTAGAGCTACAATAGCATAACGGAGAGCCTTGATGCTGATTTCAGGGGAAAGTGCACTATTCAGACTCTGAGTAGCAATATCTTCTATATGTTGAGCAACCTTCACCATGAAATGATAATCGACGAAGCTGGCAGAACCATGGATTTTGTGGCCACTACGTCGAAATATCTCAAAACGACCGGGCTGAATATGAGTTTCATGTTCTAGCTGGTTCAAAGCACGACGCAAGGAACTGATGTCTCCATCAACCTCGGTCACAAAAACTAGCAGCATATCTTCAAAAGGGATCTCTGTAGAAACCTTTTGCGTTGTATCTTGGACTGCATTCCGTGTATTTAACGTAGATGTGGCAGATGAGGAAGACGGCAGCAGATCATCATCCATTGCCTCAAAAGCCCGCAATACAGCCAGATCATCTTCAGAAAGTTCATTCTCATCAAAAGAGGGTTGTTTTTCATTCATGCAAGCGATTGCTCTTTAATTTGTTGGACAATATCATCAAATATAGCAGGAATGTTAAGCACAAGTACATCATCCAGCACACCACGAATTCCTTCTGGACGAAGTGCCAGGCACCAATCTGGGGCCAATTCGAATGGCACAATATATTCTGCATCAAAACGTACAGTTGTATTAGCTGCTGTTACGATCAGGCCCATTGTTATACCTTGCACATGGACAAGTAGCAGAAGATCAGCCGATGATCGCTGCATAGGTGTAGAAGCCGTTACTTTATTCGTGAATTCCACACCACTCCAAAGATAAGCTTCAAGGTCAATTTCGGCTATGACCTCGCTCTTCCATGTTGTCAGACCGAGCATCCAATGTGGAACAGATGGAAGCAAAGTAAGCTGATGCGGAGAAGGAATAACCTCTACAAGGGAAGTCAGAGGTAACATACAATACCTTGTTCCCAGCTTGCAAACCAGATACTCATCAGCCAGACGCGGTAGAGCATGTGGAGGACTTGCCGCCTCTGTAGCATAGCGCCAAAAATCCTCATCACTTAACTGCTCAAAAACCTGAGCTTGAGAACGGCTTAATGATACAAAAGTTAGAGCAAGATGCTCTTTCATAAAAACATAATCCTTTGTAGCAGATCACTCCTTACAGGTACGTTTGCGTGATAGCAATAATATCTTGTGTCTTAAACGGTTTAGAAACGTAATCTTTAGCACCTACCAGACGACCTTTCAGACGATCTATGACGCCATCTCTGCGTGAGAGCATCACAATCACAGTATCATGGAAGCGCTGTTTTGCCTTCAGGCGACGAGCAACCTCATAGCCATCCATTTTAGGCAATTCAATATCAAGTAGGACCAGATCGGGTATTGGTGACTGTGGTTCAGTCAGCCAGCGTACAGCTTCGACCCCATCGTTGAAGGTTTTAACATCAAAGCCTTCACGTCCCAGGCAAGTTTCAATAATTTTACAGACCGTAGCCGAATCATCAATCACCATGATCAGCTTGTTCATAATGCATCCTCTTTCTCTCTTCCTCACAACCCATTGTAACTGACATTCCGCTCAATACACAAGCCCAGGCACAACACGTCAACACGACTAGAAATGAGTACAGCCCATAGGTGAGTTAAGCGTATACACGTACTCCTACCGAAAGCATTTTACATGACTGCTTCTACTTCATCCATCTTTTCCGGAGGTTATACACCATCATCTGCAAAAAGAGGCAGCAGTAATATTCTCAAAAAGGTAAGCGATAGCATTTCGCGAAATTGCGAAATACCTGTGCTTATACAAACGCAAATAGCATCGGATTTATGGAAACATGGCTTAGTAGGATGAGTTCCAGAAGAGAATAGTACCATATAAATCCACCCGACTGCAACATTTTTGGCACAAAAAATCGCAAAATTCAATGCATCTTTATTCATAAAATATACCATAAATATTACTATACAGTAATAAACTGATTATTATTGGAGATAGGGCAATTCCTTAAGAAATTTCTCAAGTGCCCGCATACGATGCTGCCGTGGGAAGTCAACGATATTAGAATGAGCGGCCTGTTTTTGTTGTTGTAATTCATTTTGCACCAGGGCACGTAATAACGTTGCGTCATCGTTCCAGGCAACATCAAGCATAATCTCTGGCACATCTTCTTCGGTCTGGTGAAGATCCAGGCGTTTGAGCCATAGAATGAAGAGACGTTCAAGCCAGGCATGGCGCATGGAGGGAGTAAGAAGCGGAGAGGCTGGAATAGAGGTATCGAAGGTAATGCTGCTACTTGTCTCACTCAGGAGAGCTTCAAGAAATGGCATCGATTCATCCATGGCCTTATCAAAAATATAGACAAGGGTTCCATTTTTTTCAGCCAGGCGCTTGTCCAAAACCATAGCATAGAGATCAAGAGCCCCTTGATAATCATGTTGATCGGCACGAACTTCTGCTTCACGCAAAAGTTGTAGTAGATCACTTCCGATAGATTGTTGCGACTCGCCACGTTGGAGACGTTCAGCGTAACTATTTATCTTTTGCTGCTTGTGTTCAAAATCCAGTGGAGCCAGGACAGCACGAGAGGAGGGGTGAAGTTCAGCCAGGATATCATCGTCACCGCTAAAATCCCAGTCTTCTGTTGCTTCACTATCAATTCCTATATCAATTTCTTCTGTTACCGCGTCATCTACTTTATATGAAAATTGCTCCGACAGTTCAAGGATATCCGTAAGTATAACGGGATGGCGAACAGAAAGTTCCTGTAAAAGAGCTATCAGTTGCTCTTTACTTACATTGAGCAAACGATGTTCTAATTCTGCTTCCATGGTAGTAGCCCTCCCTGGTAAAATCCTCACCAATCAACGTACTGCCAATAAAGATTTAAGCTTCATGTGGTACCGCAACGGGAAGAGTAAAGGTAAAAGTACTTCCTTCTCCTAACAGGCTTTCTGCCATAATGCGTCCACCGTGTGCTTCAACTACCTGTCGAGCGATAGCCAGGCCGAGGCCTGTACCACCACCGCCCGGCCCTATAAAATCTGCTTTTGAGCGAGCGCGATCAGTCTTGAAGAAGCGCTCGAAGACGCGTGGAAGATCTTCTGTACGAATTCCAACTCCAGTATCTTGCACAAAAAAACGCTGCTGGCCCTTTTGCAAAGCTGTTCCAATCACGATTTTTCCCCCGGAAGGTGTAAATTTTATAGCATTATGGACCAGATTTACGAGCACACGCATAATCAATTTACTATCGGCGGCGACCATTGTCTTACCCTGTTGAATATCGGTCAATAGCCGTACACGATGCCGCTGAGCCAGGGGCAACATACGCGCCATAGCTTCGCGTACGAGTTGAGCAGACTCTATCGGCTCAATTGTCATAGAAAGTTGACCCGATTCGATCCGAGATAATTCAAGCAGTTCCGCGACCATTCCTGTGAGATATTGTACTTCTTTTTCGATCTTCTCTACAAATTGCTGCGCTTTATCTGGATCGGTATCAATGATGTCTTCGAGTGTCTCAGCAAGCAAACGTACTGCGGTAAGAGGGGTGCTCAATTCATGTGAAACATTGGCGAGGAAATCTTGTTGTGCATGTTCCAGGCGTTGTAATTCAGCCATATCTTCAATGAGAATCGAGAAGAAACTATTCTCTTCAGGACTTTGAGTCAGTGGAGTAACGGTGATCTGCCAGGATACATCACTCCGTCCTTTATCATAGCACCTCTTATGAGGAGTTCCAGTAGAAAGCGCTTCCTGCACGAGCAGGACAACACCTCTGTCAGAGATCACCTGATCGAAGCGAACCCCAGTAGAAATTGCGGACAACTTACAAAGCTGCAAAGCTGGCTGATTCATAAAGTGGACGAGTAACGAGCGATCCACAATGAATACGGGCGAGGAGATGGCTTCAAGAAAGATTTTGAAGGCATCCTGATAATCGATAGAGAGATCAGTCAAGCGCAATCACCATCCTCACTGGAAGAAGGGAGTAATTATGGCCCCCAGATTTTATCAAACATATCCATTGATCTATGAATACGAATACAAGTGATACGGAAGGGGTGAGTAGCAAACGAGAAGTGTTCCTCTCGTAAACAATAAAGGACCACCGACACTGGTGGCCCTCTAGTGAGGCTCCCCGAACAAGATTCGAACTTGTAACCTACCGGTTAACAGCCGGTTGCTCTACCGTTGAGCTATCGAGGAATATACTCTCTTAACGACAGTTGCAAGTATATACCGGACACAAATTTTTGTCAATAGGTTTTTTGGGGATATTTTAACAAGTTGGGACAATACACGCCACTCTATCCGCTTGTACTAGAGTGGCGTGTATGCCACAGTTGAGTTACTTAAAAGGTTTTATTAAGCAAAGAGAATCAGGAAAACTCTATCCTCACCAATTATTTAACGTCGAGTGAGACCCATAAAATCAGCAGCTCCAATACGAGAAAGAAAAAAAATGAGACGAGCCTTTTTGCTCTTGCCTTCTAAAGATTGTTGCCTCAATTCCCCACGAAGTTGATGGCCACAACTAACACATGTAGTTGCCTCTTCCTTATTAACACTAGCACAAAAATCACAGGTATTTACTATATTATTAGACATTTTTGCTCTCCAATTATAACTAATTGCTAATTCTAATTGAATATAACATATTGTAATGAGTTTGTCCAGATTTCAGATTTAAAAAGAGGGCGACAGTACTGCTTTGTCAAAGTTTATTGCACCACCGTAGCGACCCGATTGATTGACGTTTGACAAAGCACCACATGAGTTTTTATGCATACAATCGATCAATAAACATAAGAGCGATCAGGAAAAAGACACTCAAACTAATAATAGCAATCACGGGATCGAGCAGTGGCCCGGTTATCAGGCTTCCACGCAAGTGCAAGCGATTTAAAAGATTTGGCAACACCAGGCCACAGATTGACGCAATCAACAGTGTAATGCCAAAGCTAACCGCAATAGCCAGGCTCAACAGCCACGCATGAAAGAGCAACCATACGGCAAGGACAACCAGTATGCTGACCAACACGCCGCCAACTGTACCCAGTTGCAACTCGCTAAAGAAACCGCGCCAGAAATCCTGTCCCGTCTTTGTACGCAGTTGCCAACCAGTAATACCCAATGCCTGCGAACCCGTACTACCACTGGCAAGCAGTAGCATAGGGATCAAGCAGATGATAGCATTGAGTGCTGCACGCGAACCAAGATTAACTGGTACCAGCGAAGCCAGGGCAACATTGGTATAGAGAATTGAAGGAAAACTCGCGAGATGATCACTGCCAGGAACAGACCTGCCACTACATTCACGGCAAGCCAGGAAGAACGCCGCAGCGCTGTACGCCACGAGAAGTGCTCTTCCTCTTCCGTCTCCTCAACATCGACACCAGCAATTTCAGAAAAATCCTCGGCCTGCTCTTCATGAATTACGTCGATCACATCATCCACCGTTACCAGGCCAACCAGATGATTCTCGGCATCCACAACTGGTACGCCAAGTAGATCATACTTGGAGATGATGCGTGCAACCTCTTCCTGATCAGTATCTGACCGAACTTTGATCACATCATGATCCATCAGATCGTGCATATGAGCCATAGGTTCAGCGGTCACCAGTTGACGTAACGAGACGACGCCAACCAGGTGACGCTCCTCATCAAGAATATAGAGATAGTACACCATCTCAAGATGTTCGGAGTGCTGGCGCAGGTAGGCTAATGCATCCTCCACAGTGGCATTCTCGGTGAGCGCCAGGACCTCGTTGGTCATGATTCCACCAGCCGTCTCCCCGGCATAACGCAGGAGTTCACGAATGGAGCGCGACTCTTCGGCTGGCATCAGACTTAACAGGCGCTCGGCATCGCTTGGAAGCATTTCAGCCAGGATATCGGCAGCATCGTCTGGTGGCAGCATTTCGAGCAGATCTGAGGCACGCTCCGGGTCCAACTCACTGAGCAATTCGGACTGCAATGGATATTGGACTTCGTTCAGCGTATCAGCCGCCGTCTCTGCATCAAGACGATCAAGAACTGCACCGGCATCTTCTACATCGAGTTGTTCCAGAATATCGGCGATATCGGCAGGGCGCAGATCAGCCAGCTTGTTATGACTGACGTTCAATTGGACCTGGGGTACTACTCCCACTGTACCCACACCCGTACTAGCGCCCACGGCAGCGAGTTGGCCGGTCATACCAGATCTTACGACCTTGATTGGCTCTACATAATTCCAGGTGATTGTACGCTCGGCAAGCTGCATAGGCGCGACGCGGCTCAACATATCTACAGCTGGTTGAACACCCAGGCGACGGAGCAGGCCACCGAAGCTAATATCAACACCCAGGAGACGCGCGGTCTTCTTAATTTGCACCAACTTTAAATCATTGACCTTCACCACACGAAACCCTTGCGTATCCACAATCTGCTTATCAAGAATATCGCGTCTGAGCAACAGCTCATCGGCGAGAGGAACGTAGGGTGTAATCTGTGTTTGATTAACGGTCAAATGTACGGGAGAGAACTCGATATTTTCAACCTGAGTCCAGGGAATAATTTTATCGTCATTGCTAAGTGAAGAATGCACAACCAGAGCAGTCACAACGGGAAATGTTTCATCGAGAGCGACACAAACATCCCGCACACCGCCTACACGACGATTTTCGTTATCATAGACACTCTGACGTAGCAGAGAACTCAAAAAGATCATAGTATCACCGCCTTTCAAGAGAATAAGTTTAGGACACTTATCCACAGCAATTGTGCATAAGTGGAAAACTCGTCAACCTGTGTAACAAATGTTACAGCGAATAGACATAATGCATCGTTAATCAGCGTTACGGGAATGTAACGGATAGTACAAGCACATGTAGAAGTCGCGCAGGGAGACGCTGCAACAGCAGAAAAGGACTTACTGGCAGGTGGAATATTGCTTACTCGACATCAATCGCATCGCTGGGGATGATGCACGCTCATCGAGTAAGACGGCGGTGATGCGCCTGGGGATCAAGAATAAATTAATCCGGAAGTCGTACTCAATGAGGAGAAGAACATTTCCAAAAGTAGACATATATATCTCATACGCCTACTATGACTAGGGCCAGCGTCCATGTCCCTCACCTCCTTTACCCAAAACAGTAGTCGCGTTTCCAGTAGTGGCATCATCGAAGAATGCCTACAACCATGCTGGGATACGGAGCAACTGTGGGCTATACAAAAAATCTTATCTACCGAGAGTATAACACTTATTTACACGTTTCAGCAAGGGACATAGTGTACATGGTACGATTTGGTTGGGTGAATACCCTTCTGATTTGTTAATATCACAAAGCCTTAAGGGCCATAAACAGGCAATGGTTTGATCCTGTTCGGTACGATGAGGAGAAAGAACTCCGACTGAGTTCTCTCGTGTGAAAGTGATCCTCCATACGACAAAGAGGATAACAATTACCAGTCAGCCAGTGGGGCACGACCATTGCGCCCGTTCCACTTCAGTACCCACGAGAAAACGCACCATTCCCTGATCATAAGAAATATTCCAATCACGGAAGCCTGTGATACATTCCCATAAAGCCAATGATCATGGCTTTGCTTCCCTGTTTTAAAAGCGCCTCGGCCAACTCAAGAAATTTCGCGGGCTTGTCGGGCGCATCCTCGACTGCTTTCATTAACCATTTGGGCCAATGCAATCACCTCAAGTTTTGTAACCTCAAAGCGTAGTTAAATTTGGTGTAAAAAGACGAGAATAGCTGTTTTAACTAGCAACAGTTTTACAAGGAGGTATTTCTATGAGGTTTACGAAACGATGGAAAGGCTATCTATTGCCTGTCATAATGACAGCCGTTCTGGCAGTCATCATAGCAAGCCCATCTATTGCGCTGGCTTCTGGTAGCTCTTTCATCGCAGGTTTGAACAAGGTCAACCAGATTGCTTCAACAGTTCCAGCAAATGGCGATCAGAATCCCTATGGGATGGCTGTGGTGCCAAAATCGGTTGGCAACCTGGTGCAGGGCGATATTCTGATAAGCAACTTCAATAACAATGGGAGCAATGGTGGTTTGCAAGGGACTGGCACTACTATTGTTCAGATTTCACCAAAGGGAAAGATGAGCACGTTTGCGCAGATCAATGCCAATAAATTACCCGGTGCCTGCCCTGGTGGCGTTGGCCTGACCACAGCACTTGCTGTGCTGCAAAGAGGTTGGGTCATTGTTGGAAGTTTGCCAACTTCTGATGGTTCATCGGCGACCGCAAAGGCTGGTTGTTTGATCGTACTCGATAGTAAAGGTCATGCGGTTGAAACGTTTTCGGGTGGCGCTATCAATGGACCCTGGGACATGACAGCATTGGATCTGAACAATGAAGCTGTGCTTTTTGTGACGAATGTGCTGAACGGAACCGTTGCAGCCAGTCCTGCAGTTGTTCATAAAGGGACAGTGGTACGTATCCTTTTAGAGGTGCCGCACCAGGGGCAAGGACTCCCATACAGGCAGCAGACTACAATCATTGGGTCAGGCTTCGCAGAACGAACGGATCCGGCTGCTCTCGTGGTTGGTCCGACGGGTGTTGGATTGGGATATGGTAACACCCTTTATGTCGCTGATAGTGTAAATAATCGCGTTGTAGCTATTCCAAATGCGCTTACACGTTATACTACTGCTGGTGAAGGCAAAATCGTGAGTGCAGGCGGCGTGCTCAATGATCCGTTGGGACTGACGATTGCTCCTGATGGCAATATCCTGGTCGCGAATGGGAATGATGGCAATATCGTCGAGATCACGCCGAGTGGTCAACAAGTTGCCCATAAACTGGTCGATAACACTTCAGGGACTGGCGGAGGTTGTCTCTTTGGCTTGACAACTGTCAACGGTTTCCGGGGCGTCTTCTTTGTTGATGATTGTAGCAATACCCTTGATCGACTCCATTAAGAATGTAATATAAAATCCATTGCGCACAGCACATTTTGAAGAAAGTATGCTGTGAGCAATGGATTTTTGTAACTGTTCACCATATGCAAACACCTATTTGATCTGGTTATTGTAGCCTTGTTGCATCCATAGCGTATGATGGAGGAACTGAAAAAGAAAATTTCCGAAGGGGAGCAAAAACGCTATGCACTTACCCTGGTCTCATCATGCGCCTGCCGTTAGCCCATTCCATTTCCCTACATTACCTGCAGGTGCCAACGCACATATCTCTCTTGTAGGCATCCAGCCAGAAGCTGGTTTGAAGGTCATTCAAGATATCATCGCCTCCGCCACAAAATCGTTATGGATTGAGATGTATCTGTTCGATAACGATCATGTCGCGCAGATGCTGCTCAACCACAAAGCCACCCATCACAACCTGGATCTCCATCTTCTCTATCATCAACCTGACCTGCCACCGAGTCTTGATCCTACAGGCTCACGACGTTTCCCTTCGTGGGCTACACAGAATAAAGGTATTCGCACCGATGGTAAACCTGTCGCCGTTCATCATGCAAAATTTATCCTTGTTGATGCCGATGTACCAGGAAAAGCCAGAGCTTATATCATGACCGCTAACTTTACCGCACAGGCTCTTGGTGGCAACCGTGCGGGCTATGCCAATCGCGAGTATATTCTCTGTGATAGCAATTCAGATGATATTGCTCTGCTCAAAGCCGTCTTCCTCGCCGATGCTACAGGGCGTCCGCTACCAACAATCCCTGATACATCCAACCTGATTATCAGTGATATCAATGCACTATCATTAGTGCCTTTATTACTTCGAACAGCAAAACATAGCCTCGCAATTCAGGTCGAATATCTCAATGATCCTCCAGGCGATGGAGCACTAAACCTGAAGAAAATTCTCCTGCACGCCGCGAATAATGGGGTTACAGTCCAATTGATGTTACCTCCACTTTCACCAACAACACCAGGGGTGCCGTCCGCTGACAATAACGAAACCTATCGCATCCTGTCACCCACAGTCGCCGTCAACGTCACTCCCCAATATTTTATCCATGCCAAAATGATCATCGCCGATCAGCATCTTGCATTTGTTGGTTCACAAAATCTGAGCCATCAATCGCTCCATTATAGTCGTGAAGTTGGCATTATGATCTCCAACAAAACTGTTGTATCGAACCTGCTCGCAACTTTCAACGCCGACTGGAAATACGCTCAAGGACTGGCATCGAAAACACATCATTCACGATAAAGAGATTTTACCATCACAAATTTCCCCATTCGCGCTTGTCAATGAGCAGGCGCGTTTTGTTGCTCTTCAGTGTTCAGCCTTGAGGTAAGAGGGGCCAGATATATTGTTTCAGATGAGCTACAATCTGCTCTACTGGTAGTGCGGCTTCAATAACCTGGAAATTGTATTCATGAGCCATTTTTTCATATTCAGCAATCAAACGCGTCTGATAGTTTACAAAACTCTCATACAAGTCTGCTCCCATGCGCAGATCCATGCCTGATTCCCAATAGTCGAAGCCACCATGCTGTAACACGCGTGGGATGAGATCATTCAGGCTGATTCTGAGATAGAAAATAGCGTCTGGTTTGAGGGCTAATCCGTAGATAGAACGCAACCATTGAGGGTCAGCACTGCGTACACGCGCTCGTGCTATCAACGAATAAATATAGCGATCGACCAATACAATAAAACCTGCACGTAGAGCCGGTAAAATCTGGCTTTCAAAACGATCCACAAAATCAGTGGCATAAAAAAGATTTAAAGTTATTGGACCAAGCGTATTTCCCTCTTTAGCTTGTTTGAGACCGTTGCCAGCCAGTATCGAACTGGTCATCTCTGTATCAATAACCGCATAGCCACTACTTTCCAACCAGGGACGTAGCAGGCTTAATTGGGTTGAACGTCCAACTCCATCTGTTCCCTCAATTACAATGAGACGACCAGGCAATAACTCATCACGTGTACGTAGGCCAATTGCATCAATACCATAGAAATCCAATCTGGTCATAGCATTCCTCGCAATCAGATCTTTTGTATTTAAGCGATACTCTTGTAAATCCGCATCCACTATTCAAAGCCTCTTTGGGTCGCCATACGTCTTAGATGGGTCTCCTGAGCCAATCCAGCCCAGACTTCATCGGGTGAAGAGGAACGCAGACGACGTACACCATGCAGATATGGACGCACAAGATCGCGCATATGTCTTTGCTGGTCAGGGATAGGGAGCGTCGCATCCATAACGGTCAGACCAAATTCTTTGATCATAGCCTCGTACTCGCCCACAATACGCTGCTGAAATAGCTTAAAACTTTCTTGAGGGTCAGTGCTCAACCCCAGATCCATACCCGCCTCATAATACTTAAGTTCGTTACGACCAGTCAGGATGCGGCTGAGAGAGACTTCCAGGGGTACACGATAATAGAAGGCCAGGGTGGGTTTTACGGCGAATTGGTAAAGTTCACGTACCCATTGACGATCGACATTACGAGCAGCATCTCGTGCAAAGGCGGTATAAATATAGCGATCGGCAAGTACAATCGCGCCCGCCTTCAAAGGAGGAATGATATCGTGCTCCGTACGATCGGCAAAATCCGTTGCATGAATTAGGCTAAATGTAGTTGGAGTGAGCAATTGTTTTTTCTTGCCTTTGCTCGTCGTCTTTTTCACAAGGGGAGAGGAGTTCCATTCGCTAAAAAACACGGTATAGCCTTCGCTAATCAGCCATTGGCGCAGTAATGCTATCTGTGTGCTCTTGCCAGATCCATCAACGCCCTCCACTACAAAGAGCCGTCCAGGGTATTGATGTAAACCATATGTTTCCATTGCTCATCCTTCTACCGCAGAAGTACAAATATTTGCACAAGACAAAACTTTGTTTGCATACTACCACAAATTAAGAAAAGCAGTATGCCTATGCACGTATCAAGTCGTAGCGTTTTCTCGCTCAGAAATGCCAATAGAGGTTTCTCAACGAAGCGGTCATACTTATCCCATAGGGATAGTATAACCTATGAACATGGAAAAAGTATATTTCTCTATACAGATTGAATACTATCTGGATAACTATCTCATCTTTGGGTATTGATTGGAATGTGGTAGGATGCTTTGTATGTTATCTATGCATAGAGAGATACTGACAGGAGCGTTACAAAGCTCTTAGATTATATAGTAGGAGTATTATTAAAGAACAGGAAGCGGTCATGGTAACCAGTCAGATATTGCAAGTAAATATACCAACCTCTACGGGGCATCTAGAAGGCATTCTGAAACCAGAAGAGCCTGGTACACGACCTCGTTATACAAGTGTTGTGTGCCATCCACACCCACTTTATGGAGGTACAATGCATAATAAAGTGGTGTTTAAAGTTGCACAAACGCTACAGGGAGAAAATATCCCTGCACTTCGTTTCAACTTTCGGGGTGTTGGTCGAAGCATGGGCACTTATGATGAAGGGCGAGGAGAGATGGACGACGTGCGCTATGCATTAGAATTTCTGAGTCGACGTTATCCTGGTGTGCCTATAATTATTGCAGGCTTTTCCTTTGGAGCATATGTAGGATTACGTGTAGGGGCAAATGATGATCGTGTCCAGGCGATGATTGGTCTTGGAGTTCCGGCACGCTGGTTTGAAGAAAATACGTTGCAAGGATGCCATAAACCTAAACTTATTATTCATGGAACAGAAGACGATACGGCCCCATACGACCTGACCGTTCAATGGTTTGAGCAGGTGCCTGCACCCAAAAGCATGGTTGCAATCGAGGGAGCAGATCACTTTTTCCAGGGACGGCTGGAAGAGGTACAAGCTATTGTGAGCCGTTTTTTACAAACAATATAGATGACATAAAATAAGGAGATAGCCGATGTCAGTAGCCAGTAAGACACGAGGGGTAGTTGAGCTAATTACAAACGAGCGACCCAGGAAGTGGCGTTGGTATCATGGAGTTGCATTTTATCTGATCATTCAAGTTCTCACATTTGGTCTTGCTGGCCTCACAAGTAAGATTAGAGGAAATAAGAGCAATAATCTACGCGATGCGGTTTTTGGCGACGTATCTTATTTTAAAATGCTGAAGCAATCGGTGATCACACCACCATCATGGGTCTTCGGACCAGCCTGGACGATCAACAATATCTCAACGATCTATGGGAATCTGCGTGTATTGAATATGCCAGAGGGAACGCCGGGGCGCGATCCTTTTCTCGCACTACAGGTGACTTCGTGGCTTAACTATGCGCTCTTCAGTGCGGCCTATTTTAGTTTGCGCTCGCCTATTAACGCATTCTTTCTAACGGTGAATATGTTCTTCCTGACGATTGCTAGTATGATCGTAGCTGTCTTCAAGCTCAAGGACACAAAGGTTGCACTTTCACTTGCCACGCTCACACTCTGGCTGACCATCGCATCAACGGCAGCAACTTTCCAGGTATTATGGAATCGCGACGATCTTTATAAGGTGGGGCCATTTGCGAAAGTCAATCCTGTGTTAGCGCGTGATGCAAGGTAAAAAGATTTATGTACTGAGGATTACATCTTCCCCTGGAAGTTTTGATGATGTAGAATTTAAATTAGCATCTGTTTATATTATGGTTTACCGATGGTTGTACTATTACAACCAGGCCAGGTAAAAAGTCAGGATACATACTAAGGTTAATCTATAGAGGAGTGTTTCCACATGCCTACGCAGAAGAATGTCAGAAAATGGTCAGAATTACGGGGATTAAAAGTAGCAATCCCCTCTCAGGGAAAAAACGCGGGAATAGTCGAAGACTTCTATTTCCAGTTGGGCACAAATTCAATAAACGCCCTGAGTGTACGTACACCGCTTGCAGGTGTTAAGGCCCTACCAGCAAACGTTATCAAGGATATCGTAGAGGATGCTGTAATCATCGATAGTGAGCAGATGCTGACAACGAGGATTCCACCATTTCCACTTGGTAGCAGTTTGCTTAATACGAAAGTGCAGGGCGAAAATGAAAAAGAAGCCGGCACTATTGCTGAGATACTTATCGGCACCATACCAGTCAATGCACTACGTGTGGTTGGTTATGAGGTGAAAGATAGCACCAATCGTCGCTCAAATAAACATAAAATTCTGGGAGCGGATGCGGTGCTGCACTACGACGAAAGCTTGATGACTATAGATAACCAGACCGAAGCCAAATTTTAGCAGAGCGTTAGTAGGGATACAATGAAAAGAAGTTCCCTGTTACCAACTTTTTCCTTCAATTATGCCTGATTACTCAAACGCATGACTTCAGCTTCAGCCGCACGAGCTTCTTTCGTGCGGCGCAGTTTTTTCAGTGCTTCCGCTTTCCGTTGCCAGTTATCTGGATCATTAGGAGCCAGGCGAAGCGCTGATTCGGCTGCATCCAGTGCTTCCGGATAACGCCGTAGTTGCTTCAATACCAGTGACATATTGTGTAAAGTTGAAGCCATTTTAGGATTAAGGCGATATGCTCTTTCATATGCGGCTAATGCCTGTTCATAGTTACCTAACCGATAATAAGCATTGCCCTTGCCATTCCAGGCCTGTGGAGCGTTGGGATTGAGTCGTAATGCCTGCTCATATGCCTGTAAGGCTTCCTCAAAACGCTCTAACTGGCATAGGATGCTCGCTTTGCCATTCCAGGCGGGGGCATAGCGTGGATCAAGACGCAATGCCCTTTCATACGAATCCAGTCCCGGAGAAAAACGTCCCATGTCGCCCAGAACATTCCCACGTTTGTCCCATGCTTTCACGAAATTGGGATCGCTTTTGACAGCACGATCATAATGATCGAGAGCGCTTTTATATTTATTTTGCGTATAGAACACGTTTCCAAGACCATATAACGAAGGCGCATAATTGGGACTACGGTTGATCGCTTCCTGATATGCCTGCATGGAATCTTTGAGGCGTCCCAGCTCATACAGAACCAGTCCTTTCCCGTTCCAATAGGTCACATTGTCGCGCTCAAGGGAAAGTGCCTGTTCGAATGCTCGCAGCGCCTCGGGATAGCGCTTCAACTGGCGCAAGATCAATCCCTTGTTATTCCAGGCCTGAGCCATATGCATATCGAAGTGGAGGGCAATATCGAACGCTGTCAGAGCCTGCTCCGGCTGATTTAAAGCGCTCAACACGGCACCTTTCCCATTCCACGAAACTGCATTATCTGGCTCTAGCAAGACAGCTTTTTCAAAAACCTCCAGGGCTTCTTTGTTACGATGCAGCATGTTTAGCGCTGTGCCTTTGCCATTTAATGAAGTAATCAGTTTGGGGTCCAGGTGCAGCGCATGTTCGAACGACTCAAGTGCCTCACGGTGACGACCATTGAGAGCAAGAGCAAGACCCCGTCCCTGCCACGCCTGCGGATTCAGGCTCTCAGTCTGCAATGCCAGATCATAGGCAGCCACTGCATCGCGGCTACGTTTTTGGGTATAGAGAGTGTAGGCGTCCTGCAATAACTGACTACCCTTTGTGGTTCGGGTGGTATTCCTCGTGGCAGTTACCAACGTGCCACTGATACGCTGCTGTTCAACATGGCGTAGTACCTTGACGATATCCTGAGCGCTGGAGGGACGCTTGTCTGCATCCATCTCCAACATCTGTTGGAGCAACCTTTCCAGCTCAGGTGGGACAATTGGATTAAGTTCTGAAGCTGGTCTGAAGAAAAATGGTTGCTCACTAGGATCAACACCTGTAAGCAGGCAATGAAGTAGAGCACCAAGGCTATAGATATCGGAGCGTGGTGTGCTCTGTGCTTTCCCATATTGCTCAGGAGCTGCAAAGCCGGGTGAGCCAAGTGCGACGGTATCATGAGACTGACCAGGCTTAAAGATGCGAGCAATGCCAAAATCGATCAGGTAGACATGCCCACTCTCGCTAATCATAATATTAGAAGGTTTCAGGTCACGAAAGATAATAGGGGGCTGATGGGTGTGCAGATAACTCAGCACATCGCAGATCTGTTCGCCCCAGTTGAGCACCTGGTCCAGCGGTAAAGGACTTCCGTCAGCCTTCTCGTAGTAATCTTCTAATGTCAGGCCCTCAATGAAATCCATGACCAGATAGGAGCGTTCATCCTCGCTAAAGTGATCGTAGATACGCGGCAAGTTGGGATGCAACAGATCTGCCAACAAGTGAGCTTCCCGTTCAAAAGATTCCTCAGCCTCCTGAATCCGATTAGCAGGCAGGCCGCTCCGACTCATCTCTTTAATAGCAATTGGGCGATTATTAAAACGAGTATCAGTAGCTTTATAAACAGCACCCATGCCACCCTGACCGATACGAGCCTCTAGTTGATAGCGGCTATTAAGCAGAGTTTGTTCAGGCAAAGAGCCTGTTGTATGTTTGAAAGGGAGCGGCGCAGCACAATTCTGGCAAAAGTGCGCAGTTACAGGATTTGCGGCTCCACAATTCTCACAAAACTGCTCAGATGTTTCCATACACGTTATTATTTCTTTGCTCTAAAACGTACATCTATGTCAATATAAATCTATACCATAATACGCTACAACTATCACAAGGGTTCCGAGGCCAGGAAACTATTCCTTCATTAATCATAACATATATGATCAGCCTTGTGCCGTTTCTATCACATGCGATAGGTGTAGCCATTCCTCAATACTCAATGTTTCAGCACGGCGGCTGGCATCAATTGCGGCAGTTGCGAGCCAGGAACGAACCACTTCATTCTTAACATGCAGGCCATGGGTAAGCGAATTGTGAAGTTGTTTGCGCTTCTCCGAAAAACCCGCATGCACAACACGAAAGAACTTTTCACGTTCCGCCGGTAAAAGCGGTGTCTGTGGGTTCACATCCACGCGTAGAATAGCGGAATCCACTTTGGGGGCCGGGTAAAATGCGCGTGCAGGGACACGGGCGATAATACGCGGCTGACCATAGAACTGAACACTCACCGCCAGTACGCTTAACGATCCTGGTTCGGCAATAATGCGTTGTGCGACCTCAGCCTGCACCATCACCACAATAAGACGAGGCGGATTAGCGCTCTCCAAAAAATGACGAAAAGTTGGTGCCGTAATATAATACGGGAGGTTTGCCACCAATTTGTATGGTGCTTGAGCGAAGATCTCTACCGGATCTAGAAAGAGCAAATTACGTGCCACCAGTTCCACATTAGGATATGCAGCAGTCGTATTCTTCAATAACGAGAGCATATCGCGCTCCAACTCAACAGCAACCACGCGCCGGGCCTGTTTTGCCAGTTCGCGCGTCAGCACCCCGGTGCCAGAACCCACCTCTAATAGCTCGTCGTCCGGCTCAATTGCAGCAGCCTCAACGATATTCTGTAAAACGGAGCGATCAACCAAAAAGTTCTGACCAAAGGATTTGAGCGGGCGCATACGATGAGCAGCGAGCAAATTACGTAGTTCTTGCACACTTGTCAGATCTATCTCATTGTATTTATATTGTTTATCTTGTATCTCTGATGATTGTGGGCTATCAGTCACGATGTTTCTCTTTACCTTAAAAGTTTTTTTTAATGTAACAGGGTATGGAGAGGATGTCAAATCCTTTACGCGAAGCGATTTGATCAGGAACAAACTCCTGGGGAAGTTCTAAATTCTATCCTTACCAACGCCAGATACTGCGCCAGACCGCCCGCCCCAACACAAGACCAAGAATGGCAAGCACTAACCCTGCAAGCAGCAAAGCACCCAGAACGATAAGAGGAATCAGGATGATGAAGCCGAGCACAGTCAGGCCAGCAAAGAATATACCCCCAACGAGTATTATTAGAGGCTTGATGAAAATGATCACCAGAGCAAGCGTGATGATCCAGCGTAAAAGATGTTTATTTTTATGTTGCTGGGGGCGTGCCCATGACGGTACTTGACCATACATACGCTGCTGTTGCCGATATGGTTGATAACCATTCTCCAGAGCATCCCCATCGGGACTGAAACGCCGACGACGAGATTGACGTTCCTGTGCATTTGTCTCACGCAAATGTGCGCCACTTCCTGGGTCGGGCGTATTGCGCGTAACACGATCCTGAGCGCGATAGCTATAAGGCGGAATCGTCTCCTCAAAGGTTGAAGGATGTTCGTCCTTAGGCATATTACTGCTTCGCGCAGCCTTATAAGGACGCTTGTATGTTTCTTCACTTCCCTGAGAGTCGCCATCTTGCGGCTCTGGAACGAGTTGTTGCTGGCTCACGATACATTCTCCTTGTCACACCTGGAACCCTCACTAATAAAATACGTATCGGGTAGTAAGAGGTTGCATTATAAATTGGTTAAGATTTCCACGCTTAAAAGTCTCGGTATCCCCAATGTGGGGGGTATCTTCGCCTATAAAGGAGTCACTATGGTATTATTGAGGATGGTATCCATAAAAATGAGAAGCGATGGCAAGGGATGATACACAAAACGAATGTATGTCTATGATCATTAGGAGAGACGTTGCATGTCTATAGATGAAATTGACAATAATCAGTACGGGGGGAAACGAGATCTCGTTCCTTCTGCCAATGCTAATAACGATACATTGAACAGAAGTTATATCCCATACAGAAACCAGGACATTGCAACTGTTCCCGAGCAGTCCGGCACCAAACAGCCATTATCATCGCAAGAGTTGCAAGCGCTCCACCGCGTGCGCATTAACCGTATGATCATGCGCAAACGCCGCCAGGCTCGTGTTTCAAAGGACATGGTACCACGGATAGTAACTACAACAGTGATCGTCCTGGCACTGCTAACACTGCTTGTTTCTGGAAGTGTTGGTGCTGGCTATGCTTACTATCAAACACAATTACCTCTCTTAAATGGCATTGCACAACATTCATTATTTCAAACAACGCGTATTTATGACCGTAACGGGACATTACTCTACGAACTTTATGATCATCAGCAAGACAAAGGACGCCGTACATATATTAACTACAACGACATATCTCCCCTACTAGTGAACGCCACAGTTGCGGCTGAAGATCGCACATTCTGGACAAACAACGGTGTTGATTTGAACGGCATCATACGAGCGGCCTTCTCGAATGCACAAAGCAATCAGGTAGTAGAGGGTGGGAGTACTGTTACGCAGCAGTTGATCAAAAAAGAGTTTTTTGACGGGCAAAATCGCACCGTTCAGCTCAAAGCGGAAGAGGCGCTACTCGCTACAGGACTGACGCAGCAATACCCGAAGTGGAAAATCATGGAGATGTACCTGAATACTGTCTACTATGGTGACCTCAATTATAGTGCGGAAGCGGCTGCACAGGACTTTTTTGGATTGCAGCCAAAATGTTCTCACACAATCTGCAAGGCTGCTGTTGGTCAACTCGACCTTGCCCAGGCATCAATGCTTGCAGGCTTACCACAGGGTCCTTCGCTGTATAATCCAATTATCAACAAGCCTGCTGCGCTCGCCAGGCAGAAAGTTGTACTGCAAGCGATGCTCACAATGGGTGTCATCACAGCAAAACAAATGACGCTGGCTGAGCAGGAGATGGCAAAATACACGTTCAAATCTCATTCTATTAACAACTCGTCTCTGGCTCCCCATTTTGTGCGCTACGTGATCGATGATGTGTTGATCCCACTCATAGGAGCACAAAATCTGGAGGATGGTGGTTACAGTATCTATACAACACTGGATCTGACATTGGAAAAGAAGGTTGAACAGATAGCTTATGACAAGCTCTATAATCTGCATTACTCTGATTTACTTGGCAATGTCGTACTGGCAAGGGACTACAATGTTAACAACGCGGGCGCGGTAGTAATGAATCCATACAATGGCGAGATTCTGGCTATGGATGGTAGCGTCAAATACGGGATGAATACACCACAGGTAAGGGGAGAAGACAACGTCACTTTAGAGCAACGTCAACCAGGATCGTCATTCAAACCAGTTGTCTATGCAACAGATTTCGAGATGGGGTGGTATCCGGCAATGAATGTACCTAATCATTCAACGATCTACCCATACGTAGATAAAAATGACCCAAGTGGCTTCTACCATCCAGGCAACTATGGGGGAACCTATATTAATAGATTTCCTAGCACAATTCGTAACACTCTTGCTAATTCGTTTAATATACCAGCTGTTGATGGTATATTGTATGCCGGTATTGGAAATGTGCAAAATATGGCTGGCCGCCTTGGACTTAACGAAGTTGCAAATCAGAAAGCTTCGAATGTAGGACCATCAATGGCTCTTGGTTCTAGTGGTGTATCACTTCTTAATATGACGAGTGCTTATGCAACGTTTGCTAATAAAGGCGTACATGTGCCACCAACCTCTATTCTGGAAATCAGTAATAACGAGGGACAGGCAATCTATAGGTACGACGAAATGCACCCGCAAGGGAAACGTGCATTAGGAGCGGATATCTCCTTTTTGATGAGTAGTATACTTTCTGATAATGCAGCACGTTATGAGGAGTTTAGTCCGGGTAATCCTCTTGAGCTGGATCGGCCTGCTGCAGCCAAAACAGGCACAACCAATAACTTCAAAGACAACTGGACGATGGGCTATACACCCTATTTAGCAGTTGGAGTATGGGCTGGTAACAGTGATGATACTGCAATGAACAATGGGGTCATCGGTATTACAGGCGCAGCCCCAATCTGGCATGATATTATGGAATATGCGTCACAGCGCTACCATTTCCCACCTGACGACTTTGCAAAACCCGCTGATGTTCATGCCGGTACCGTCTCAGCAATGACAGGATTACTTCCCCGGCCCGGCGAGCCTACCGTAACCGACTGGTTTATTGATGGAACGATGCCTACGATGATGAGCACTTATACCGCTAATCCACAAAAAAATTGCAATAAGAGACGAGGCTGCCAGCAGCCGGGAAACGGTGGGGGTCAGATTTTCCCTGGACCTATTATCGTTAATCCGTAATCAGGAGAGCACCCTATCATAGGGTGCTCTCTTATTCATTTTACCTCTGACCTCAGCCTCCAGAATAAATATCGCATGCTTATTGCAATTTCTTTTAAAACATATATACTGTTTCCATGCATTAACTATGTTGCGGTGTGGAGTACATTCCATCTTGTGCTAGAAGATAGCCCACGAGCAGTGCCCACATAGACAAAAATACAATGGAGGCTTCTTCCTCATGGCAGATACGTCAGAACAAAGCACGACTGGTCCAGAATCGATTAGCACCGAGAGCGGATTTCGTCCTCTCACACGTAGCGAACGGCGCAATATCTGGCTTAAAGAGTATAGCTCGCAAGACTTTGCGCTCCAGGCATGGGCACGATTGGTGGAAAAACAAAATCTGGAGATTGAAATCATGCTTCAGATGCATGGTTTGCTTGTCTTCGGCACCATGGTCAGCACCGCAGCCTATGCTCAATTCTACATTAACTTGCATGAAGAAATGTACCGGGAACAAGAACCAGAAACCGCCGATTTTCTACAAGAGTACTACACCGCTCTGATACCTGCACCCGACCAACCTGAAATTGGACCTGAGGGCCTTCCCATCGTTTTTCGCTATATCCATCTGCGCGAAGTCACGATGATGAGCGCTGGTCACAAAATAAAAGTACCTTACTGGCGCGGCAAGATTAGTGAGATAGATGGTTTTGTGATAGGAGCTAACGCGGGGTAGGAGCCAGATTGATCGTTCCTTGCCCCTAATCGATAAATCGTGGATGCGATCAATCTAGCCCCTACGACTACGGGTTAATTTGTACAGTTGTGCCAATTGGTGCCCAACCATACAACCACGAAGCAGCACTGAGAGGCATCGCGACACAACCATGAGAACCCCATTGCCAGCCGTAGGTCGGATCGTAGTGCCAACCATTGGTGCCCGGACCATAGACCGTATGCCACCAGGAATCGTGCAGGAAGTAGCCACCACTCAGGAATTCCAGCGCGTAATTGATGTATGTGGGCGCATACCAGTACGGCGAGCCATAAGGCCAGGGAGAATAGAAGGTTGTGGGGCTGAGCTTCGCAAAGACATGGAACGTTCCCGTAGGAGTTTCCAGGCCCGGTCTTCCAGTCATCACTGCCGCATTAAAGACTTCCGTACCATTTTGATAGGCATAAAGCCATTGATGTGAGAGACTTACAACAATCACTTTGCCCTGCGAAGACGGTGCTGGTCCACCCCCACCATTGGATTGATTGGCCGCTATCACCAATCCGCCATATATATAGAGGGGAACACTACTGAGGCTGGAAATACGATACCAATTGGAGATGTTACCCCAGACGACCTGACCTGAGACGGTCGCATAAACGGTGACAGGGGTACCAGGAGCATAGATGGTGACAGCGGAAGCTCTGGTACTGGTTCCCGAGCGTACATTTGCCCAGCCATTTGTTTGCCCAGCCCAGGTACTAGCTCTACTTAAAGAGGCGGCAGCAGCTACATGAACAGAAGATAGACGTGATGCGAGGATGAGCGCCAATAATACAGCGAACAATCCAGGATACAAGGCCTTTTTCACAGTATTTCCCATATAGCCTCACTTACATGTATAGATATACTCCTCTCTGTTCGGAGTATATACGAAATAGTGTTGGAAATACAAGGTCTATGGGCTGGAATGCTAGAGAATGCGAAGTGAAGTCTGAGGATGACTTCGAAAGCTGTAACAGAAAAAACTGAGGATCTTTTCTTGTTACAGCATCATAAATTATATTAGCCAACAACGCTTAAAACAGTGATAATTGCTGAGGTGGCTCTTCCCTACTTTTGGCGGGTTCGGCTACCTTTGCGGGAGACTCAGCAGCCATACGTTCGGCTTCGGCGACGACAAGAGGAATTTTCTTAAAATCATTGCGAATAACATCTTTAAGACTTGCTTGATGTAGACCAGCGGCTGGATGATACATAGCGATGCAGATATATCCATCTTTCTTACGAGCCCGACCATGAATAGAACTGATCTTCTCATTGCCGAAGAACTTAGCCATTGAATAGCGCCCTAATGTTACGATAACCTGTGGTTTGATGGCATCAATCTGTCGATCAAGATAATTATCACAGGCATCAATCTCTTCAGGAAGGGGATCACGGTTATTCGGTGGGCGACACTTCACAACATTCGTTATAAATACATCTGCACGTTTCAGATTAATGCTTTCCAGCAATTCATCTAGAAATTGACCAGCCGGGCCAACAAATGGACGGCCCTGCTTGTCTTCATGAAAGCCAGGTCCTTCACCAATAAATAATATCCTGGCGTCTGTATTTCCTTCGCCGGGTACTGCTCTTGTACGACCTTTACAAAGATTACACTTTACACAGGTCGAGACCTCTATAGCAACCTCTCGCAACGTCTCCTCTGAGGACATAGCGCTTTACCCCTTTTCGTTCATCAATTTTAAAAGGATAGGAGGGTAAGACATTATAGGGAGACGAGACAACCAATATGGTTGTCTGTCCCCCATGATTATTAACCTACCAGCGTCGATCAGGACGTTGGCCAAAACCACCATCGCGGCGTGGGCCAGTACTGGGGCTACGACCTGGACCGGCAGGAGGGGTACCAGGACCCATGGGTCGCCGTTGTCCAAAGCCACCACCACTGCTACCACCGCTATTGCGGTCACCATAACCACCACCACTACGGCCAGAACCACCATCACGGTCGCCGTAGCCACCACGATCGCGTCCACCACTATAGCCGCCACGATCACCATAACCACCACGGTTGGGGCCATTATCACGACTTCCGTATCCACCACCAGGACGACCTCCGGGGCCACCACGGCCTGGACCACCACGGCCTGGACCACGTTCGCTATCCAGTTCAGCCTGTGAAGGCAATTCACCACTCAAGGCAGCCCGACGAGACAGATTGACGCGCCCTTGTGGATCAACTTCGATCACCATAACAGTGATCTCGTCACCCACGGACACAACGTCCTCTGGTCGCATGACCTGATAATCTGCCAGTTGGGAAGTGCGTACGAGACCTTCTTTACCTGGAAGGATCTCGACAAAGGCACCGAAATCGACGAGACGACGTACCGTACCAGTATAGATGCGGCCAACCTCAACCTCCTCAGTCAGGGCGCGGACAGCATCCATAGCGATCTGCATCGCCTCACCAGAGGATGCCGAGATGTTAACTGAACCATCATCCTCAATATCGATCTTCGCGCCACTCTCTTCCTGGATCTTGCGGATCATCTTGCCGCCCGGTCCGATCACCGCACCGATCTTATCAGGATTAATCTTAATAGTCTGAATACGCGGCGCAAACCCGGACAGTTCCTCACGAGGAGCATCGATTGACTCAAGCATCTTATCCATGATGAACATGCGTCCTTCGCGTGCCTGCTCTAAAGCGTTTGCCATGATCTCATAGGTGATGCCTTTGACCTTAATGTCCATTTGCAAGGCCGTCACGCCATCAGCAGTACCGGCAACTTTGAAGTCCATATCCCCAAGAGCATCTTCGATACCCTGGATATCACTGAGAATTGCCCATTTGCCAGCACGTTCGCCCTCACCTGTGATCAGGCCCATGGCGACGCCAGCGACGGGTGCATGGATAGGCACACCAGCATCCATTAAAGAGAGAGTGGTGCCGCATACAGAACCCATCGAGCTTGAACCATTCGATGAGAGGACATCAGAGACCGCTCGGATGGTGTAAGGAAACTCATCTTGCGAAGGGATCACAGCTGCAATAGCACGTTCAGCCAATGCGCCATGCCCGATCTCACGCCGCCCTGGACCACGAAGAGGCTTGCTTTCGCCCGTCGAGTAGGGAGGGAAATTGTAATGGTGCATAAAGCGTTTGTTCTCGCTATGATTCAGTCCATCCAGTATCTGCTCATCGCCAGGAGAGCCCAGCGTAATCACGCTCAATACTTGCGTCTGTCCGCGTGTAAAAAGGGCCGAACCATGAGTACGGGGCAGGAGACCAACCTCGCATGTGACTTGACGGATCGTTTTCAGATCACGTCCATCGGGTCGTGCGCCATTATCAAGAATGTTATTACGTACGTAGGATTTCAGTTCTTTTTCATAAAACGTAATAATATCTTTCAAGCGGTCAGGGTACTGAGTGCCCAGTTCTGCGACCAATTCGTCCTGCACCTGAGATAGAGCGGTAGAACGAGCGGCCTTGTTGGGATTGTTTACCGCAGCTTCAAAACGAGGTAGTACAAATGCAGCAACCTTGCTACGCAATTCCTCATTCACAAGAGGGGGAGCAAATGTACGTTTGGTAACATTGACGAGTTGGGCTAGCTTCTCCTGCATTTTGATGATATCTTGCAGAGCTTCATGACCAAAGCGCACAGCCTCCAGCATCAAATCTTCTGGCAGTTCCTTTGCACCAGCCTCAACCATCATTACAGCATCAGATGTACCGGCGATAGCCAGGTCTAATTTGCTGTTAGGCATCTGAGACTCAGTGGGATTGATGACCAGGTGGTCATCGATGTAACCAACACGAACTGCACCAACAGGGCCAGAAAATGGGATATCAGAGACACTGAGTGCCGCCGAGGCACCTACAATGCCCATAATGTCAGAATCATTTTCCTGGTCGACTGAAAGGACAGTGATAACAATCTGGACATCGTTGCGGTAACCTTTGGGGAAGAGAGGACGGAGAGGACGATCAGTAAGACGACAGGCGAGGATAGCGTGTTCACTCGCACGACCTTCGCGTTTGATAAAACCACCGGGGATCTTGCCAGCGGCATACATACGCTCTTCAACATCAACAGTTAAGGGAAAAAAATCAATACCTTCACGAGGTTCATCGCTGCCAACCACAGTTGCCAGGATAATGGTTTCTCCATAGCGCACCAACACAGCGCCATTAGCTTGCTCTGCCACGCGACCAGTTTCAATACTCATAACACGGCCACCGATGACAGCTTCTTGACGGTGAATCATATTTCCTCCGACTATAGCACCCTATACAAATTGTTCCAATCCTCACAGGGAGTATTTCACATCCATCTCTTGCAAAAGCCGGGTGCAAATTCTCTTAAAGTACTAGCTACCGCATGGATCCTTCTGCGGCCTATTCCGATGCGTCGGTTCCTAATCAGTGAGGAGATCAATACTCTTTGCGTATCGTCTTCGTTCTGTTCGTCTCAATCTCTCTTCAACACAAGGCATTCGGTTCAGTATGTGGAGAAAAATGGAGCAGCGGTCGGGAAGAATACACAATAAATTGCCGACCGCATCCACAACAACCCCCGCGATTAGTGGCGCAAACCAAGCTTTGCAATCAATGCTCGATAGCGATCTGGACTCTTCTTACTCAAGTATGCAAGTAAACGTCGGCGTTGTCCGACGAGCATGATTAAGCCTCGACGAGAATGGAGGTCATGCTTATGGATCTTCATATGCTCGGTTAGCTGATTGATGCGTCGTGTCAGAATGGAAACCTGAACTTCAGGCGAACCAGTATCAGTTTCGTGTACACGGGCACTTTCAATAATTTCCGCTTTTTCTTCTGTATTCAAAGTCACGCTCTTTAATCACCTCCTATTTACAAGGTGGAAAATGAAAACTACACTTCCGCATTATAACATGGATAAGATGAAGACGCAATAAAGCGTCTTCGTATCCTATCCTGCTTTACACGGACCATTTAAGAGAACTTCTGCTTGAACGTTCACGAGGAAAGAGTCCGATTACTTAATCTGAACTTTTGCGCCAGCTTCGGCCATTTTGGCGGCGATTTTCTCGGCCTCGTCCTTAGAAACAGCTCTCTTTGATAGCCTTAGGAGCCTCATCGACGACTGCTTTGGCCTCTTTCAAGCCCAGTCCGGTGAGTTCACGCACAACCTTGATGACGTTGATCTTGTTGGGGCCAACTTCGGTAAGGATAGCATCAAACTCGGTCTTTTCTTCAACAGGTGCAGCGGCCTCAGTGGGCGCGGCAGCAGCAGCAGGTGCGGAGGCGGCGGCAACAGGTGCGGCACTGACGCCCCATTTCTCCTGCAATGTTTTGGTTAAGCTAACAAGTTCCAATACGTTTAACTGTTCGATATCAGCGATAATTGTCTCTACGGACATGATTGTTTTCTCCTTTGGTGAGGTACAGCTGTCGTAAAGCACGACCCCTATATTTAAATTAAAAAATTATTCGGCGGGTGTTCCACCGTTCACTTGTTCGGCATGTGCTTGTAGCACATAGCACAGATCACGCAATGGTGCGGTCAACAAACCATATGTACTAGCCAATGGTCCCTGCACAGTTCCAACAACTTCGGCTTTTGCCTGCAATTTTCCACCAGGAATCTTGCTCAAGCCTTCAACCTGGTCAGCGCTTAACGCATGACCGCCAAGAATCGCTGATTTCAGAACTGCAATTTTAGAGCCACGAACATAATCAGCGACAGCCTTTGCGGCAGCTACCTCATCATCGTAGCCAAAAGCAACAGATGTCTGGCCATTAAAGATGCTTTTATCCAGTTCTGTCATGTTATTGCGCTCTGAAGCGATGCGCAGCAACGTGTTTTTCGCGACCTGGAACTCAAGCTTGGCGGCACGCATTTTAGTGCGTAGATCGCCCATATCTTTAACTGTCAGGCCCTGGGTTTGCACCAATATGGCGACGGTCGCGCGACTTAGCTTCTCTGTTAATTCTTCGAGCTTCTCCGCTTTTGCCTGTGTAGGCATAAATGTTCTCCTCCTTTCTGAGGATGTTGTATACAAAAAACCTTCGGCACTATGACCGAAGGTGAGAAGAAAGCTATTCTGTTGTGCGTAGTAAAGATATTCCCTGTGACAACCAGCCTGAAATTCAGGCATAGATCACTGGATATAGCATTACTGGCTACGGAATAGTCACTCCTCGGCAAGTCGATGTGTAAAAAAGATATCGCTTAGATGCACATGGGCATACTTGCTGTCTTCGGTTGACAATTGTTACGGGTAGTATATGCTATTATGCATTCGGTTTCAATGCTGTCGCCGCCGATACATCCAAATGAACGCTTGGCGACATCGTTGAAGAAAGCACAATGCTTTTCATATACGTACCTTTAGCTCCAGATGGACGAGCACGGACTACGGCATCAACCACTGAAGCAATATTCGAGAGCAGTGCATCCTCATTAAAAGAAAGCCTGCCAGCAGGGATATGCAAAAGAGCTGTTTTGTCAACTTTGAATTCGACACGACCAGCCTTCACATCACGAATTGTTCTAGCAAGATCGAATGTAATGGTGCCAGCTTTTGGGCTAGGCATCAAACCACGGGGTCCAAGTTTCTTACCCAGGCGACCTACTTTACCCATCACATCGGGAGTTGCAATGGCAACATCAAAACCAAGCCAGTCGCCTTCAATCTGTTTGATTAAATCATCGAGGCCAACGAAATCCGCACCAGCAGACTCGGCTTCGGCAATCTTTTCGCCCTGTGCAAAAACCAGGACTTTCACTTCTTTACCTGTACCAGCGGGCAGCATTGCAACACCACGCACCATCTGGTCCGCATGACGAGGATCAACACCAAGCTTCATGTGGATTTCGAGTGTAGGATCGAACTTCACATAGTTCATTTTCTTGAGGAGTGAAACTGCTTCCTGGGGTTCGTAAAGCTTCTCGCTATCAACAAGCTTTGCAGCCTCCAGGTATTTTTTTCCGTGAGATTGTGTAGTCATTGTTTATTTTGCCCTCCTTGAGGCTTTATAACCGCAGTGACTTCGGGCAGCAACTAAGAGATAGTAATACCCATGCTGCGGGCAGTACCTTCGATAGTGCGCTCGGCGGCCTCAATATCATTCACATTGAGGTCTTTCATCTTCAGCTCAGCGATCTCATGTAGTTTCTCACGAGAGATAGAGCCAACTTTTGTTTTGTTAGGGACAGCAGAGCCCTTGTCAACACCAGCCGCAGTACGCAAAAGGAAAGGAACTGGTGGTGTTTTGGTAATGAATGTAAAAGAGCGATCTTCATAGATCGTGATCTCAGCAGGGATAATCTGACCGGCCTGCTCGGCAGTACGCGCGTTGTATTCCTTACAGAACATCATAATATTGACGCCGTGAGGTCCAAGCGCAGTACCAATCGGTGGCGCGGGATTGGCCTTGCCAGCCGGAATCTGTAGTCGTACTACAGCTTTGATACGCTTTGCCATATTGTTTTTTAACTCCTCAGAAAACGGGTTAGAATAGAAGGAAGTTCTAAATTTTCTCCACCTGGAGGAAATCCAGCACGACCGGAGTTTCACGACCGAAAAATGAAACCAGAACAGTCACTTTATTACGGTCCATATTAATTTCACTAACGGTACCGATAAATTCTGTGAATGGCCCGTCGATAACACGCACGCTCTGACCTTTAGAGAAACTGATTTTTGCTTTTGGTTTTTCAGTCTCTTTCGTGACTTGCTTCAGAATAGACTTGATTTCATGTTCCTGGAGGGGCACAGGTCGGGTTCCAGAACCTACAAAGCTTGTCACACCGGGAGTGTTACGCACAACATACCACGCTTCATCGCTCATAACCATCTCTACGAGGACATAGCCAGGAAAGACTTTACGTTGCACTGTACGGCGTTGACCTTGCTTAATCTCCACCTCTTCTTCCATCGGCACAATCACACGGAAGATCTTATTACGCATGTCCATAGAGGCGATGCGGGCTTCGAGGTGACTTCTTACTTTATTTTCATACCCTGAATATGTATGAATAGCATACCAGGCACGCTCGCTATCTGGCTGTGTAGGTTGCCCATTCTCGCTGGTATGTTCAGTAACCACGGTATTTTCCCTCATAAACTTCCAGGTAACGAAGCCGCTTAACGACCGCTGATATACAGAAAGAGATTATACAGGCCATAGTCAACAAGGCCTAGTATTGCTCCAATGACAACAGATATGATAATAACTACGATCGTCATGTTTCGAGCTTCTTCAAAAGAAGGCCAGGTTACCTTATGACGGAGTTCATAGTAGGCTTCGGTAATAAAACGACCTACGCGTCCATTACGTAACCGCTGCATCGTACTAATAGAACCCTTTGTACTGCGCTTTACTTGTTTACTTTCTTGTTTCGGCTGCTCTTTACGTTCTTCACGAGGAGCCGCCTTGACAATCGGCGCTTTCTCGCTCGTCGTACGCGGCCTGGGCTCAGCCATCTGACTCCGGCTCGTCGTTTTCTTTTTGTCGGCCATCTTGTTTGCCACGTTAAGCCTTTCTTGATCAGTAGTAACTGCCGCCAGTGCTCACCGGCAAGCTCCACCAGTGTAACGGTTCCCTACTATCCCTACTTGGTCTCACGATGAGGTACATGAACCCGACAGGTCGTACAATACTTCCTTAGCTCCATGCGCTCAGGATTATTCTTTTTGTTCTTCGAAGTGGTGTAATTGCGGCTTTTGCAAGTTGTGCAAGCCAGCGTTACCACAATGCGATTTTCTTTGCTCTTATTAGCCATTCCTTCACTCCATTCATGTTTTGAGCTGGACTTGTCACACTCTGGATTAATGACACTGTATTGGTAGACGTAACAAGATTACGTCCACCAATACCCTGATTTGAACTTAGCTGATCACTTTCGTGCAGACACCAGCGCCAACCGTTCGTCCACCCTCACGAATGGCGAAGCGGACGCCTTCTTCCATTGCCACAGGCTGGATTAATTCGACCGTCATCTGAATGTTATCACCCGGAATGACCATCTCCACTCCTTCAGGCAGCTTAATCGATCCCGTCACGTCCGTGGTGCGGACATAAAACTGGGGACGATAGCCATTGAAGAAGGGCGTGTGGCGTCCACCCTCTTCTTTCGAGAGCACGTAGACCTCGGCCAGGAAGTTCTTGTGGGGTTTGATCGAACCCGGCTTGGCCAATACCTGTCCACGCTCAATATCAGCACGCTCAACACCACGCAGCAGAGCAGCCAACATTGTCGCCAGCTTCTCCCTGGTCCAGCGTCTTCTGGAACATTTCCACGCCGGTCACGATCACCGAACGCACATCTTCACGCATGCCAATGATCTCAACCGATTCGCCGACTTTGACGATGCCGCGCTCAATACGACCCGTCGCGACCGTGCCACGGCCTTTAATGCCGAAGACATCTTCTACGGGCATCAAGAACGGCTTGTCGGTAGCACGAGCAGGGGTCGGAATGTAGCTGTCAACCTTGTCCATCAGTTCCCAGATGCAGGCGGCATCCGGATCGTTGCGGGAGAGGTCGCCCTTGCTTTCCAACGCCTTCAGGGCGGAACCGCGCACGATGGGGATATCGTCGCCGGGGAAATGGTTCTTGGTCAGCAGTTCCTGCACTTCCAGTTCGACCAGTTCGAGCAACTCTTCGTCGTCCATCATGTCGACTTTATTCAGGAAGACCACCATTGAAGGGACTTCGACCTGGTGAGCGAGTAGAACGTGTTCGCGTGTCTGAGGCATTGGGCCATCAGGAGCGCTCACGACCAGGATCGCGCCGTCCATCTGGGCGGCTCCGGTGATCATGTTTTTAATGTAGTCTGCGTGACCGGGGCAGTCCACGTGAGCATAGTGGCGCTTCTCGGTCTCGTACTCCAGGTGAGCGATGGCGATGGTGATACCACGTTCGCGCTCTTCGGGAGCTTTGTCGATTTTGTCAAAGGCCGTATACTTCGCAAGCTGAGCAGCAGCCAGCACCTTGGTGATCGCTGCGGTCAGGGTCGTCTTGCCATGGTCAATGTGGCCAATGGTTCCCACATTCACATGCGGCTTATTACGCTCAAACTTCTTCTTAGCCATTTCTTAAACTGTGGCTCCTTTGCAAACCTACTTGCGATCAGATGGCAACGGGTATAGACATGCAGCAGCCGCCCCCCGATAACTTGATCGTCGATTTGAGATACTATTTTCACTAGCATAACAAAAAGGGAGTGACGACCTTCTCAGAAGACGGCAGCGAAAGCTTTTTTACGTCCTACGCGGATTTTCGTGAAGATGGAACTACGCTGAAAAGCATCTAGTTCAGACATCATTCAGAAACCACGGGAGCCCGTGATGGGAATTGAACCCATGACCCCAGTCTTACCAAGACTGTGCGCTACCTCTGCGCCACACGGGCCAACCTTGCCATACTCATACATTAACAAAGCACATCATACCTTATTAACGCATATATGTATAGGTGGGCAGTGGAGGATTCGAACCTCCGAAGCTCTCGCAACTGATTTACAGTCAGTCCCATTTGTCCACTTTGGTAACTGCCCAGGTTGAGGAACACACCAGTTCATTCTGAGTGATCGACGGGACACATTATAGCCGACATGCCCGTTGATGTCAAGCATTTTTTTATGAGATACTTTTTACTCAGTCATGATAACAATAAACCTGATCATAGCAAGCGATATATGCGAAATTGTAAAGAGATAGCATAAAGAAATTTTACTCTTTTTTTAAAATGATGGCAAAAAGCATTGCTTCTGCAAGAAATTGCTGGTATAATCTCCAACGTTGAAGAAATTTATAGCCCTCAACCAGAGCGGTTCTTCCGCTGCCCAGAAGTATGTTTGGCAAATTGGACTTGGAATAAGAGGTAGCTTCTATGGCGATGACGAATTGTGACTTCACCCGTTCACCCTTACTTAAGGAACAATATCAGCGTGACATGGATCTCATAGCTGTTGCCCTTCAAGAAGAAAGTCAGGACGAACGTGAGGAGCGTCTCAGTCTCGTTGCACGTTCCTGGTCACTCACGAGTGCCTGTTTTTATGCGCAACTTGAGATCAACGATACGCCAGTATACGCTCCGGTTCTGGTAAGGCCTTAGTGAAATAATAGAGACGTACATATAAATAGCTATGCCACATCCACCTGAACTTGCACCGGATGCCCTGACTTATCAAACACCTGTGCAGTGTGGCATGGTGTATTGGGTAAGTTTTGGTTATCAATCTCTCCCTCCCGGTATTGAGGAGAAACGTATTCTCGACTGGCACCCCGCTCTCGTCGTGTCAGGCGAACCTTTTTGCCGTCATGCTGGCGCTGTTAATGTTGTCGCCTTAACATCTTATCGCGGCAAACTGCGTCCCTATCACCATCTGCTTTTGAAACGTGATTATCCACTCCTCGATACTGATAGTCTGGTAAAGACTGAGCTAATGTACCCGATCTTACGCACACTTCTCGCCGACCAATATGCTATCTGCCGACTCAATGATGCTGATTTGCGTGCTGTTATGGGCAAAGTGGCAAACAGCCTCGCGATCACCATGTTCTACTCGTTGCATTAGTGTTTCAATCTCTCAAGCGAGTTGGAAAGAGGACTCTTTGCCACCACACGAAAAGTATACACGTAACACTGTAAAAAATCAAATAAGGTATTAAGGATATTTCTTGTATGATACCCGATCAGAATCAGTTACGTCAGTTACCTTCTGTTAATGAACTTCTTCAGGCTCCGGCCAGTCAGCATCTCATAATACAATTCTCGCATGATCTTGTGGTATACGCTATACGTACCAGCCTCGCTCAAGCTCGCACCGACATTCTCACAGGGGCATCCTGCCCTTCTTCGGCTGGTTTGTTGGCCCAGGCTGAGGATATCCTCCACAAGGAACAACAACCTCACTTGCATTCTGTCATTAACGCAACAGGAGTGATCGTCAATACAAATCTTGGTCGTGCTCCCCTCAGTCGGGAAGCGTTGCAAGCCGTTCAAACGGTTTCTCAGAACTACTCTAATTTAGAATATGATCTGACAATGGGTGAACGTGGTTCTCGTCATGTTCACACTGAAGCTCTTTTGCGTGAGCTTACCGGAGCAGAAGCTGCTATTGTTACGAATAATAATGCGGCAGCAGTACTTTTGTCTTTAAGCGCGTTGGCTAATGGACGCGAAGTAATCATCTCGCGCGGCCAACTGGTAGAGATCGGTGGAGGCTTTCGTATTCCCGACGTTATGCGCCAGAGTGGCTGTTCCCTGGTCGAAGTTGGTACGACGAACCGGACACGTATCCAGGATTATGCAAACGCTTTAACTGAACAGACGGCTTTATTATTATCCGTTCACCCCAGCAATTTTTTGATCACTGGCTTCACTGAATTTGCGCCTCTTCATGCACTAGCCGAACTGGCTCATAAAAATGGGCTGTTGGTTATGGAGGATCTTGGTAGCGGCTGCTTGCTTAATAGTGAACAGTATGGCCTGACGCATGAGCCAACGCCCAAGGAGCGTATTGCGGAAGGTGCCGATGTGGTTTGTTTCTCTGGTGATAAATTGTTAGGCGGTCCACAGGCGGGCATTATAGTTGGCAAAGCTGATAGTATTGCACGTATCGGTCGTCATCCCTTGATGCGTGCTGTACGTATCGATAAGATGACGCTGGCAGCTCTCGAAACGACGCTGCGTCATTATCAACGAGGACAGGCCACAACACATATTCCTGTATGGCGAATGATTGCGACTCCTCCCGAAAGAATCGCTTCCCGCGCAGCACACTGGGTAACAGAGTTGCACAGCCATGGTATTAGTGCCTATACACAACACGGTGCGTCAACCATTGGGGGTGGTTCTTTACCCGGTGAAACCTTGCCTACTACTCTACTTGCTCTTAACGCAGTACAGGTACCACTTCCTCTAGACGTGTTGGCAAAACGCCTGCGCCTGCGTCCAATTCCTATTATTACACGCATCATGCATGATGCCCTCTTGCTTGATCCACGTACTGTGCTTGAGGAACAAGATGATGAAGTGATACAGGCGCTTACAATTGAGTGTTCATAGATCAGCGCTCCTCGCCATTGTAAATGCGTACATAGCTTCTATACCTGCGCTCATCAATAGCTCCATTCTGAACGGCTTGCTGAATCGCACATCCTTCCTCGTCAATATGTACACAGTCGGAGTATTCGCACTCACCCAGGTAAGGACGAAATTCCACGAAACAAGAGGCCAGTTCCTCAGGCTGAATATTCCAACCTGTAAGCGCTCGAATACCAGCCGAATCCGCTAACCAGCCACCACTTGATAAAGGATAGAGTTGCGAACCAGTAGTCGTGTGTCGGCCTTTGCCAGTTACATCACTGATCAGACCGGTACGTATTGCCATACCAGGCTCGATAGCGTTCACCAGCGAAGATTTCCCGACTCCCGAAGAACCTGTAAAAAGCGAGGTGTGATCTTTTAATAACAACGCTAATTCTTTTATACCCTCGCCAGTCTGCGCACTGGTCCAGATAACAGTATAGTTAAGTCTAGTATAGAGCTGAGCTGCTTCATCTACATAACGTGGATGTGGCAGGTCGGCTTTGTTGAGGCAGATTAATGAATGTAATTCCGCTGACTCACAGAGTGTCAGGTAACGATCAAGCATGCCAAAGTGTGGATCGGGCTGTCCACAAGCAAAAACAAGCACCACCTGGTCAAGGTTGGCAAGCATCGTCTGCTGAACCACTTTTTTCGGTGTTGAACCTGCATCTTTACGCACCAGAGCGCTCTGGCGAGGTAGTATCTCTTCTATCAAACCATTTTTTGCATCAATTCGACGCAATTTTACGTAATCGCCAACGGAAAGGCGTGTGGGCAAGGGGGTATCATTTTGATGCTCTATACGTTCTGTACGCTGTGATGGGGTCATATGTAACAATTTATCAGAATGTATCTGCCGGGGTTTGCCCAGTGGTTTTGTGGATTGAGCCTGTGCAAATGCCTTTTTGAGTTTTCCGCGCAGTGTGCAGCGCAGGATACCATCTGGGGTATGGACATCGTAAATGCCATGTGTGCCATTTAGAATTATGCCAGTGAGCATAGTCGGATCATTAATCAATACTCTTATCCCTCCAGGAGAATAAAAAAACACGGTAATCAGATGCAATTTTAAAATGAAACTGTCTACCGCATAGGAGGGAATGAACGAAAAGCGAGAAATCGGCTAGAGGTCAGGCCAGACCACTTTTACTAAGAAAGAGGAGGCCTGCTCATGCGGCATTCGCCTATTATCCTCATGTCGGGTAGACAAGGTGCATACAGGCACAGAAAATTTTTGTGTGTGCTTCTCCATATACCTGCACCTCCTTTAACTGGCCGAGCCAGAATTTGAATGAACAACTCTTTTAATATTAACAGCATACTAGACTACACAAAGATTGTCAACGCCAGACAAGAGAAAAATAAAAGTACGTCTGCTGTGACGTAGGAGATGCGTCAGTGGAACATAAGAAGCTTCCTTGCCCTTGCAAAAACATTAAAATGCCTAACGATCATAGTAAAGAATACGTCCACAATTTGTACACATCTGCAACTCCTGGCTGATACGTACATGTTGTAGCTCACTCGGTGTGAGAATGACACGACACCATTGACACGAGTTCTGTTCTACTTTAGAAACCGCTCTTCCTTGTTTTGTACGCCTCATTGCATCATAACGCAGAAGGATTTCTGGCTCAAGCCCTGCGGATAGTTCCTTTCGTTTCTGACGTAATTCTTGTTGTTTCACTTCTAACTGATCCCGTCGTGTAATCAGCGATGCGGCCTGCTGCTCCCACATATCCTCTGCTTGTTTCAGAGCTACGTACTTACGTTGCGCCATTTCCTGTAACGTCTCCGCTGCGTCAAGCACTTCTAAGGTTGCTTCTTCCTGCTGACTTTGCTGACCACGAAGACGTTGGACCTCATTTTGCAACGATTGAAGTTCTTTGGAGCTATTCACCCCACCGCTAAAAAGACGCTCCTCCTGGGTACGAAGGCGATTATTTACATCTTCAAGCGCCCATTCAGCCTCTTTTTGTGCTTGCAAACCGGTTTGTAGTTGTTGCTGTGCGGCTTTGTACTCAACACGTAACCTCTTCAGGGTAGCATCCCCTTGCAAAGTATGCGTAACCGATTGTAGCTCAGCAGTCAAACGATCAAGTTCAAGATCGGCTGACTGGAGATGAAAGAGTTGTGCCGCGAGCTGTGTTGTATTCATTGCACGTCTCCTGTATATCCTCCTCAATGTTATCCATAACGCCTGACATCCTATTTCAATCAACTAAGATTTAGAATGAGATGTTTTCGTCTCTCTCATATTCTCATTCTAGGCGTTTTACCTGCTTCACAGTTAAATTCTTACACCTCCAACATGCGATTTTAATGGAGTCAATATTCTATTATACCGCCTGGAAACCCCAACTACAATGGCTATAGTTCACAATGTTTTTGCTCTTAACACATATTTTGATAACTCTTCATATCCCGTTTACAGAGATATGTTAGACTGAAAAGAAATTTTTGAACATTCGCTACAAGAAGGAGTCTGGCGATGCAAGTTATTCGTTTTTATCTTGCCAGACGTAGAAGGTGATGATGGCATTCTTAACCTTGCACCCGGTGATTGCATGATTCTTCCAGCCCGTGTTCGCCACAGCGCGGAAGTAGGTTTGCAAGGAGTAACCTGCCTGGAGGCGGCTCAGCATTAGCCTCTGACGTTTCCGTGTGATATACTCCATTCAATTATGAGAACTCTTCTCTATGAAATATATGCTGGCAGAAAGGCAAACTATGCATTCCTCAGAGCGCCGACAGGCGATCATCGTTCTTGATTTTGGCTCACAATACAGTCGGCTGATCACCCGTCGTGTGCGTGAGTGTCATGTATATAGCGAGCTTGTGTCCGCACACACAACCCTGGCACAATTGCAACAAAATACGCATCTCGATATCAAAGGGTTTATTCTTTCAGGTGGTCCATCCAGCGTTTATGATCAAAATGCTCCTATCTGCGATCCCGCTATACTGCATAGTGGTCTTCCTGTACTGGGTATTTGCTATGGTATGCAATTATTAGCCCTACAACTGGGTGGGCATGTTGCGCCAGCCCATGGATTACGCGAATACGGACCAGCTACTATCGAAGTAACTGCTTCACCTCAAGCAGGGAACCGATCGTTTCGCATCTTCGAGGGCATCTCTGTTTCACCAGCTCAAACCGAGCATCTCGACCCCTCATTAACTTCACCACCGCTACGCCTACCCGTCTGGATGAGCCACGGTGACAGCGTGGATCAACTCCCTTCAGGCTTCAGTGTCCTGGCCTGTACCGAGAGCAATCCCGTTGCAGCCATCGCCAATGATGAAGGGATAGTTGGCTTGCAATTTCACCCTGAAGTAACACATACGCCACAAGGAAAAGATATTATTCGTAACTTCCTTTTCCGCATCTGTGGTTGTGAACCTGGTTGGACGGCTGGTTCAATGATTGAGGAAAGCGTTGAGCAGATCCGTACGCATGTAGGCCAGGAGCGTGTCATCTGCGGGCTTTCAGGTGGGGTCGACTCGGCAGTAGCGGCGCTCCTGGTCCATCGTGCGGTTGGTGAACAACTTACCTGCGTTTTTGTGGATACGGGTCTATTACGTGCAGGTGAACGAGAGCAAGTTGTTGATACTTTTAGTAGCCACCTGCATATTCCGCTGATCGTTGTTGATGCACGCGCACGCTTTCTGGCTCGCCTTGCTGACGTTATTGATCCAGAACAGAAACGCAAAATTATAGGTGAAGAGTTCATCCGCGTTTTTGAGGAGGAAGCTTTGCGCCTGGAAGAAAATATGGGGGCAATTCGTTTCCTGGCACAAGGAACCCTCTACCCGGATGTTATTGAAAGCACGAGCCATGACACAGCTTCAACCGCCGTCCGTATCAAAACTCACCATAACGTCGGCGGTTTACCGGAACAGATGACTTTGAAACTGGTCGAACCATTGCGCACGCTCTTTAAAGATGAAGTTCGTGAGATTGGACTCGCGCTCGGCTTACCAGAAGATTGGGTCTGGCGTCATCCATTTCCAGGTCCAGGCCTTGCAATCCGTATTATCGGAGCTATTGATGAGCAACGTCTCGAAATACTACGAGCAGCCGACAAAATTGTGACCGACGAAATACGACATGCAAACATATATCGCGAACTGGGCCAGGCATTTGCAGTGCTGACCCCCTTGCAAAGCGTTGGCGTCATGGGCGATGAACGTACCTATGCCAATGTTGTGGCCGTACGAGCAGTCACGACAGGCGACTTTATGACCGCTGATTGGGCAAGGCTTTCACCCGAATTACTCGCTCGCATCTCACATCGCCTGGTGAATGAGATACGTGAAGTCAATCGTGTCGTCTACGATATTACATCAAAGCCACCCGCGACAATAGAATGGGAATAAGCGGCTCATGCTTGAATTTGAAATTGTAGTGCATGGGCTGTACTCTCCAGAGCGGGTCGTGATTGACTATGATCCAACAAGGCGTATGCCTGTAACAACGGGGATACAGGCATGGATGGATGAAGAATGGCAAAGAAAATTAAAGCTGGCGCGTGAACAAGATCAACGTCTCTTTGATGCTCCCCTGTTCCGTCTTATCACAGCTACATCTCAGACCAACAGTGTATTGTATCTTGTCTTAGGGGATACCAGCTACAAAGAGTATATAACTACACGCACCCCAGATTTTGCACAAACGCATCCACGCGAGCACCTGGGCAATCCTCTCGCTGTGTGCTCTGTCGTCGAGACAAGCGATAATCACATCTTGCTAGACAAGCGCCAGGGGGTTGATGTTTATGTAGGGCGTTATCACGTTATTGGAGGCTTCTTTGAACGCAAGCTGGATATGGGTGTGCAACCAGATCCATTCGCCGCCATACGCCGCGAGATTCGTGAGGAAACAGGCATCCAGGCAACTGATATCGAAGAACAATACAGCCTGGGAGTAGTCTATGATCTACAAACGCCCCATGGTGAAATGTGTTTCCTGACCCAACTCAACATTTCTCTAGACGAAGTGCTACACAATAGAACGCCAGAAGAGGATGAGATCAAACAACTTTATTCCTTACATATAACAGCAGAAAGCCTGCATGAATTTATTGTCACCCATCACGGTAATATTTCAGCGACGGGGGAGCCGAATTTATTGTTGTATGGAGGTGAGAAGTTTGGTGAGAAGTGGTTTGATGAAACAATGAAAGCTATTCTAGAATAGGAATAAAAATATGTCCGAGCACGTCCAGATACAGACCTATGCAACCTACACCCAACAAACACTACGAGAAGTTCTACAACGATACCAGAAAGTTATTGCAAACCTTGGATGCGATGATCCACAGGCTCTCACATGGATTTCACGGATTGAATGGCCCACTGACGATGATAGCTTTGGTGATATCTATGCGGCCCCTTTCCGATTGAGTCCTGATCAGAAACAAAATATAGATTGCATCGGTATGAGCATTTCGTTCTATACACAATTGGCTGTACCAAGTATAGAAACACTCCCCACATGGATCGGCTTTAACCTGGTCTTTGATGCACAAAGTTTAAGGAAAGAACATACATCGGTCTATACAACAGAAGCTGGTGTGATTATCTGGCATATTATGTCTGTTATGGCAAAATCTTTCCGTGAGATCGGTGTGTACTTTACAGATTCGTGGCAGGAAAACCTCTCCTGGCGCGTCTTATCTGAAGATGTGGGAGATCCATGGTCCTTCGATCTGGCGATTTTCCCTCGCACACAGGCCAAACATTTTGCGGTCGTTCCTTCAGGCTTCCAGGGTACGATGGTTGAACAAGATTTTTGTTTTGCTCAAGAAAACAGGTGGGTTACATTACCGTGGAAAGCTGGTAATTCATGATATAATAGGTAAATAAATTTAAAAACGTAGAAAAAATTTTACACTTTAAAGGTGTAAGTCAAAGAATATTGATCTCCCATCCAGATGTGGTATACTAGTGTATATTTTCTAGAAGAGAAATCGATAGAAAGCTATCTCTTCTTATGGAAGATGACAAATAACCAGGTCAAAGAGTAAAACTGTTCGCGCAGGGGAAGGGCGTTATCCTATTTCTCCTTACCACGTAAGTCGGCTTACAGTGAGGTGCAAGGGAGCAGATAACATGCAGCAAAAAATACTGGTCGTCGACGATGACGCGAGCATCCTGGAAGTGATCCAGATCGTCCTGGAGGGTGAGGGTTATCAGATCCAGATAAGCATGAACGGCGATTGCTTTCAGAATCTCACAGGTAGCTTCCCGGATCTAATCCTACTCGACGTTTTGCTATCAGGGGAGGATGGGCGTGAGATTTGCAGGCAGTTAAAACGCAATCAAGCCACAGCTCATATCCCTGTTGTTATGCTCTCAGCCCATTCCGATGCAAGTAAGCTGGCGGATGTCAGTGGGGCTGACGATTTTATTGAGAAGCCCTTCGATGTGGATGTGCTTATCGAAACCGTAGAAAAACATCTTGTATCGGCCCGGAATTAAAGAACAACCAATCTTAATCAATGCGCTCACTCCAACCATGCCAGTTACTATCCCAATAATTATGGTAAATCGCATTATCCGCACCAATGACAAATACATCCAGGCGTCCTGCAGCCCATGAAGTGGCAGCAGGAGCAGTAGTAAAGCTCCCTCCCAGGGATTCAGGAAGAGACCAGGAGGTACCATTCCAGGTAGCATGCCAGATCGTATTATCACTATTCTGAGCAAACACATCGATGCGCCCGGTTCCCCAGCTAATTGCGGCAGGTGCTGACGTAAAGGTAACGCTCAAACGATCACTCCAACTATGCCAATTGCCATCCCAATAGGCATGATACAGTCCGTTATCCGTACCAACCGCAAACACATCCAGACGACCACCTCCCCAGGATGAGACAGACGGAGCACTGACGAAGCTTCCTCCCAGAGAGTCGAATCCATGCCAGGAACCATCCCAATAGGTATGCCAGATTGCATTATCTGTACCACGCCCAAATACATCAATATGATTAGGCCCTGAACTTACCGCTGCCGGCGCTGACGTAAACACTCCACCCAACCGCTCTCCCCAACCATGCCAGGAACCATCCCAATAATTGTGGTAGATTGCACCATCAGTGCCAATGGCAAACACATCCAGGCGACCAGCTCCCCATGAGGAAGCGGCAACTCCATAGGTGAAATTGCCACCAAGCGATTCGAAGCTATGCCAGGAACCATCCCAATAATTGTGGTAAACGGCACCATCCGAACCACGCCCAAAAAGGTCCATACGATCAGGTCCCCAGCTTACTACAGCGGGAGAAAGAGTAAATGTAATTCCGGGTGGAAGTGATGGGGTAGACGAAGGAGCCAGAGACGGTGTTAGCTTAGTAGGACCTTTTTGTATTCCAGAGACAGTTTTCGCCAGCGGCCTGGCCTGGAGACGAGGGAGAGCAAAAGAGAAAAACCAGACGGTACTGGCCAGTACAACGAGAAGCGTCAGCGCGATCAAGGCGACATTCATCATTCCCAAATAGTTAAGCGCTCCCTTTACCTTCATGAAAATGGAGTGAGATGGAGTAAAATTATTAGAGGTTTCTTCATGTATCGGCAAAGGTGACAAAAATTGGGATGGTACACGGCCTGGTAGATAGAGCGGGGAAGAACCTGAATCTAAAGCTTTCGAGGTGGCTGGCAAATAAAAAACTGGCCGGATATCAGATACGGTTTGCCGACTACCGGCAACATGATATGCCTGTTCTAGAGCTATAGCAAAGTCTTCGATACGCGGAAAACGTTGAGAAGGATCCTTGGCAAGCGCTCTGAATACAACATTTTCAGCCTCAGGTGGAATAGCGGGAAAAATTTCATGCAAGGAAGGTGGCATGGCATGCAGGTGTTGACCATATATTTCAATAGGTGAGCCTTGAAAAGGAAGGGTACCACTCAACCACTCATAAACAATTGCACCCAGGGCATATTGATCACTAGCAATATGAGGCCTGCCCTGGATCTGCTCAGGTGCAATGTATGCAGCAGTGCCAGCAACACCCTGCATACTGTATGAATTTGAATTATGAGCAACTTTTACCAGGCCGAAATCACTTAATAATAGCGTATTCTCATTCATTAACAACATATTACCTGGCTTTACATCGCGATGAATGAAATTCTGATCATGAGCGTATTGTAACGCAGAGGCTATTTGTTTTGTATAGGCAATAATAGATACTACAGGTAAAAAATTTCCTTCAGGATAGCGTTGACGTAAAGAGCCACCGGGCGCATAATCCATGACTAAAAAGGGGATATCCTGTTCTACTCCAAAATCTAGCACGCGCACAATATGAGGGTGGATCAGACTGGCGATAGTGCGTGCCTCAGTCCGAAATTGCTCGATACCGGTACTACCCACACGAATTTGTAATACTTTAATTGCCGCACGTGTTCCGAGATGAAGATGCTCGCCTAGATAGACATCCGCAAAGCCGCCTTGCCCTATTAAATTGACTAAACGATAATTTCCAAGTCGTTGATCTACAAGATTTGGCATATGACATCCCCTTTATGCAACCCCAATATATAAGAAATAACATCCTTTCAGTCTTTATACAAGTGATTGGCTAATATGTGCCATTCCGGACTCCTTTTATGTGCTTGCCATAGTGAGAATAGAGTTTTTTTGTGAGTATTCACTCAATGAAGATGGTACCCTTTGGGGGTAGAACTTTCCTATAATGTTGCTATCCTTTCAAGAGTTCAACCTCTCCTGTTATACTAATAACACCTGTAATCTTGTAAGAAGGAAAGGATAGGATACAAATTTGATATCTAAAAATAAATTTCACACGTGCGATGTGTACGTATATAGTAATAAAAATAACACTGATCCAGAGCACAATTTAGAGGCCAGGGATAATGAATTGGTAGATGGGTTTTGTACGTTCATATCTTTGGAAATGCGATGAACCAATCTACGACACAAAATAGCCTCGCATGGGTGCATTATTGGCAACAACAAGGGCAGATCTGGCGTACGGAGCCGGAGATCGATCTGGAACGCCAGGTTTTCCTGAGCATGCAGAGTATGACCACACCAGATATAGAACGGGGTCGCTACCCTTTCAAAGATATTAAGCTGGGACGTGCTGATGTTGAATGGTTGCTTGCCACGCATGAAAAAGGGGGTGGTCCAGTAGATTGGCGTGATGAACAGCAACGCCAACGGAGTGGATTGGATCTCCGTGGAGCTGATCTTCGGCTGGCCGATCTACGCGGATTACCACTGGCACGAATGATTGGCGGTCTCCCCTGGTCTGAATGGCTTCCAGCTAGCGTAGAGCAGCGGGACATGGCACGTACCCATTTTGAAGAGGCTCTATTAAATAATGTGCATCTCGAAGGGGCGGCATTAAATGGTGCATTCTTGACAAAAGCCGATCTCACTGAAGCCAGAATGGAACGGGCCGAGATGGGTGGAGTGCATCTCCAATCCGCAATCCTCTTGCGTGCACAAATGCAGGAAGCGGATCTGATAGGTGCGCATATGCATAATGCAACGTTCTCACATGCACATCTAGAAGGTGCCTACCTTAACGGATCACATATGAGAGGGTGCGATTTAAGTTATGCATATCTGATAGGCGTTGACCTGAGTTATGCACATATGGAAGAAGCTGTACTGTGCCATGTCCATGCGGAAGAAGCAAATCTGGGTGGATGTTATCTCCAATGCGCCGATCTTTACCAGGCGATGTTAACAGGTAGCGACCTGGGAGGTGTGCATCTCGAAGGTGCGAATCTGAGCAGAGCATATCTCGAAATGACTTATCTGAGTGGCCGCTATACCGGAGCATTTCTTGAAGGTGCAGATCTAAGTGGAGCACATCTTGAAGGTGCAAATTTACATATGGCTCATCTCGAAGGCACTCATCTCTATAAAGCGCATCTAGACCTGGCAGACTTGCGTGCAGCTCATTTTGAGGGGGCTGATTTGAGTTATGCCTCCCTGGATGGCGCGAACATGGATCTTACACATTTCGGCGAAAGCACAATTGATGTAGATGATCTGGCACGTATTCGACAATGGATCAAGGATTTTCCAGAACAACTACCACATGCGATACTCCACGGCACTATTCTTGCGTAGTGAAGATAAAGCTTCCCTGACACCATTGAAAGAGTGTCAGGGAAGCACCTAGACAAAGCAATATTTCAGGTTGAGGCGATTGGCTGTTCCTTTTCACACCTTGTTTCGTTAATGTTTATAGAGACAGCATTATGCCAACAGGGAAGAGGGCAGAATAGAAATAAAACGACAAAAGGAAACTTTTCTTTGTATTTTAAAAACTTTGTAAATTTGAATATTTACAATTTCTTATTTTTCTAAGGAAAGTGCTTGAAGGTTTATTGACAATTGTCGGTAAGCCAGTTACAATAAAAAGAGACGGCGTTGTGTTGATATGATTGGAGACGTCTTCATGGCTATTGCACATACAGATTTTTATCGTCATGAAAACCTCGTTCGCAAATCTATACAAATCCCCTCGACTCAGCATAAAGAGCTAAAGGCTCTGGCGGTCGAACTTGAATCCTCCCTTGGAGATGTTGTGGAGACAATTATGGAACTTATGCGACAGGATAATTATCAACAACTAAGAAGTGCAATTATCCAGAAACGTGAACGTGATCTATCTGCCCTCAATTCCTCCCTCGATGAAGCCTACGCCTACCTTGGTTCAATCCCAGATACATTAGAAGAAGCCTGTTTCTTTTTTGAAGCCGGACGTGAAGGTATGGTTGCATGAGTGAAGAGGCCAGGCAATCATTGCCCAGCCCCAGACAATATGAATCCAATGCATCCCATCCAGGTCCTCGACGAGGGGAGATCTGGGATGTGAATTGGTCTCCAGGTCGCGGTGCTGAACAGCAGGGAATCCGACCGGCATTGATTATCCAGAACGACCGGGGAAATGCTTCGTCCTCCTACCCACTAACTATAGTGGCGTCTATGAGTCGAACGGAGCGCGAATTGGCGCTGCATGTGCGTATAGCTCCATCGCCAGAAAATGGCCTGAGCGACTATACCGATGTTAAGTGTGAGCAGGTTATGACGATAGAAAAGTCACGCTTACTACGTCGCCGTGGTGTCATTACCTCCGAAGAACTGCATCGCGTCGATACAGCACTGAACCTTAGTCTGAGTTTATTGCAGTAAGCATGGCAAGTTCCTCAGAAATCTTCATTTTTTACAACCTTTCGTCATTTCACTACTCTCTATCTACTTCCCTACAAAATCCATTGCTACAAATATCCACACACTTCCCTTGAAAGGTGTCATTCTATCTATATTATACCCAATGCATCAAATGGATGCAGCTATTTACATCCAAGCTGGTTCAATATGTTAGATACAACCATTGCTATAGGCCAATCTATGATGGCTGGTCTCTTACAGGGCAATTGGCTGTAGCAGCGACGCTCAGCGTGTGATAGAATTCCTACAAACGTTATACACACACGCCAGGAGATAACTAAACTATGCAAAAACAAACAGGAACGATACAGGTCAAACGAAACTTCCCAGAGATGCTCAAGGGAGGAGTTATCTGCGATGTCGTCAATGCAGAGCAGGCACGCATCGCGGAAGACGCCGGTGCCTCCGCAGTGATGGCATTGGAGCGTGTACCTGCGGATATCCGTGCGCAAGGGGGCGTTGCACGTATGAGTGACCCCGAACTTATTCTTCAGATTAAAGAGGCGGTCACTATTCCAGTGATGGCAAAATGTCGGATCGGTCATTTTGTGGAGGCCGAGATTTTGCAGGCAATCGGCGTTGATTGTATCGATGAGTCAGAGGTACTGACACCTGCTGACGAGAGCTTTCATGTCAATAAACATCTCTTCCCCGTGCCTTTTGTCTGTGGAGCACGCGACCTTGGCGAAGCACTCAGACGTATCGGCGAAGGTGCATCCATGATGCGTACCAAGGGAGAGGCCGGCACTGGTAATATCGTTGAAGCCGTACGCCATATGCGAGCCATTATGGGAGGCATTCGTCGTTTGCAAAATCTGCCGGAAGAGGAATTGATGACTGAGGCTAAAAATCTCGGTGCACCTTATGAACTGGTACGTGAAGTAGCACAACTGGGCAAACTGCCGGTCGTGAACTTCTCAGCAGGCGGAGTCGCAACACCAGCTGATGCAGCACTTATGATGCGCCTGGGTGCCGAGGGCATCTTCGTCGGATCAGGCATTTTCAAGTCAGGTGATCCATTGGCACGGGCCAAAGCGATTGTACGAGCAACCACACACTATCAAGATGCCCGTATTGTTGCCGAAGTATCGCGCAACCTCGGTGAACCAATGGTTGGCATTAATCTGGATACCCTTCCTGAAGAAGCACTCATGGCAAAACGTGGATGGTAGACAAATTGGCAACACAAAATTACAACCCGAGACCACGTATCGGCGTATTAGCATTACAGGGTGATTTTGAAGCACACCTGAAGGTACTTGCAGAACTGGGAGCGGATGGAAGAGCCGTTCGTCTCCCCGAGCAACTTGAAGATTTAGATGGTATAATTATACCAGGTGGTGAGAGTACTACAATCGGGAAACTGATGGTATTGTACGGCTTACACGAAATACTACAGAAAAAGATTCAAGAAGGTGTCCCAATCTGGGGAACCTGTGCAGGCTTAATTTTATTGTCAAAAGAGACGGATAATGCATTGGCGGGTCAGCCATTACTGGCCTCAATGGATATTCGCGTTCGTCGTAATGCATTTGGCAGTCAGCGGGAAAGTTTTGAAACTGATCTGTCCGTGCCCGTTCTAGGAGAAGCGCCATTCCACGCCTTCTTCATCCGTGGCCCATCTATTGAATCGGTTGGCCCCGGAGTAGAAGTACTGGCAACGCTCGACGACGGAACCATCGTCGCCGTCCGCGAAGGAACCCTGTTAGGCACAGCATTTCATCCTGAGGTTGCTCAGACTAACGGTCAGAGAGACCCACGTTTCCACCACTACTTTCTCCGCATAGTAGAGAGCGTCAAAGGGTAGGGGCATAGTCCGTAGGGGCCGCGTTTACGACGCCCGCCTTGAAAGATACGCCTGAACACGACGCGGGAGCACTGGATGATACGACCGGTACTGTATGTTGATTTGCCGGGAATCATCTACGCTATTGACCGCCGTGCTCGTAGCAAACAACGTACATTTGCAAATTTTGTATGTTGGCTAGAGCCGGTAGAGAATGATTTGCCTCCATCACCTATCCTGAGACATATCTTCCCGTTTTATCCTGCCACACGTACATGGATCTGCGAAGATCATTGGCGTATCCTTGGTTTTGCCCAGGTACGAGAACGCCCATCACATACAGCGTGGGACATGCCTTATCTCGCTTCTATGGCGCAGCGTAACTCTTCAGATGAAGAGGTTCTCACTGCGCTTCTTGAATATACTCTAGAGATGGCTGCTTCCCATGGCATCCTTCGTATTTTTGCGAAGGTGGAAGATGAGATACCAGAACTGGATATGTTCCAGCGCACGGGATTTCAACGTTATGCACGAGAGTTGACGTATGTCTATGAACCTGCGTCAACTCCGTTGCACGCCACGCCAGAACTGCCATCATTACGACGCTGGCACCGTCATTACGTGTGGGGATTGCATCAACTCTATCGTGCTGTCACTCCCCAACGCGTACAGATGGCAGAATTATTGGATAATAGCGAAGAATATGCCAGACTGCATATCGGGTCACAGCATTCATTATCTTCCTTTTTCTCAAGAGGGAATGAGAATTATATATGTGATGTAGGTGTGCGTTTAGGAGCATGGCTACGGATCAGTCGGGGCAAAGGTCTGGAGCCACATCGTATTTTTCTCAGCGTTCATCCAGAGCATGCCGACCTGGCCGAGCCGCTTCTGCGTTTCGGCATCAATAAGCTTCTGGAAACGGACGTACGACGCATTTATTGCCTGGTGCGTGAGTACGACTCTTTTGTTATCACCGCATTGCGCAACAGTGGATTTGAGCAGACCTCTACCCGAGTGCTGCTCGTGCGACACATGGCCTTACTCGCCATGAGGCAAAGCACAGTCCCCCTGCTGGAGCAACGCGCGGTCTATGGCTTGAAAGGCCTGGGGACGGTCAATTCTCGCCAAAAAATAACGAGGTGATTAAACTGCCTATGCAACATGTGATCACTGACGATCTGGAAGCCCTGCTGGCGACTCTGCCACCAGATATCCACGACGCGGTCAATCGGCTACCGAACCGGACCGAACTGCTGGAGATCGTATTGGACCTCGGGCGTTATGCCGAGGGCCGCTTCCCCGAAGGAGAGGTGATCCTTAGCTCTCAGCCTGTGACATACGCCGACCTTGAATATGTGGTCGAACGTATTGGCGATTTTGGCGACGACAACCGTGCTGGTATTGAACGCACATTGCACCGTATAAGTGCGATGCGTAACCGCAAGGGGAAAATCGTTGGCCTGACGTGCCGTATTGGGCGAGCAGTGCTTGGCAGTATTGCCCTGATCCGTGATATTGTTGAACAAGGTCAATCCATACTGATTCTTGGTCGCCCAGGTGTGGGGAAAACTACCCTGCTGCGCGAAATAGCTCGTGTTCTTGCAGACGAAGCAAATAAACGTGTAGTAGTTGTGGATACCTCAAATGAGATCGCGGGCGATGGCGATATTCCGCATCCCGGTATCGGTCGTGCGCGTCGCATGCAGGTAGCTCGCACAGCAGAGCAGCATGCAGTGATGATTGAGGCTGTAGAAAATCACATGCCCCAGGTCATCGTAATCGACGAGATTGGGACTGAGTTGGAAGCAGCAGCGGCGCGAACTATCGCGGAACGCGGCGTACAACTGGTTGCAACGGCTCATGGCAATTCGCTTGGCAATCTGCTCGTCAACCCGACTCTTTCGGACCTCGTCGGTGGTATTCAAACCGTCACTCTCGGCGACGAGGAAGCACGACGACGCCATACACAGAAAAGTATTCTGGAGCGCAAAGCTCCTCCAACCTTTGAAGTGGTGGTCGAACAGCAAAGTTGGGACGAAGTGATTGTGCACCGCGATGTCGCGGATATTGTAGACAGCCTTCTACGCGGTCAACCCGCTATGGCCGAGGAACGGACACGTGACGAGGAAACTGGTCATGTCTCGCTACGTCGCACGCCTGCTGGCGCGATGGAAGTGCCCGGTTGGGGTGCAGGTGGCTTTGGGGCGGGTGGTAGTATAGGAGGGCGTCAGAACCAGGGCTTTTCTCCCAGCACCTTTGAACGCAATGAACGGGGCGAACGGAGAGAACGTGGAGATCGACCGGGAAACAACTGGACACAGATTCGCCAGATCGAGGCGCAAGGTTCCCGCAATGACGGCAATGTGCGTGGTCGCAACCATGTGCAACCACAAATGAGAACCCTGGCACCAACAGGTACATCGCCTGCCGATGTTGAGCCACGCTCAGGAACTCTGGTAGCAGCCAGCCGCCCGGCACCTACAGCAACCATAACGGAAGGGATCTATCAAGCCGAAGATGCTCAACCAGTTATGTCAATCACAAAAACACTACGTGTTTACCCATTCGGTGTTAATCGTGATCGTCTGGCTGAGTCAGCGCGACATCTGCGTGTGCCGCTTATTATTACCAATAATGAGAGTGAAGCCGATGCCATCATCACGCTGAAAAATTACTATCGCCGTCAGCCAGAGCGTTTGCAACAGGCTGAACAGGCGCGTAAGTTGATCATCATTTTGAAGAACAATACTGTCGTCCAGATGCAACACGCACTGGCACGTATCTTCGATCTGCCCGAAGATACCTCTTCAGTGGAAAGCGAGCAGGAGGAGTCCACTACGGATCAAGCCAGCACGCCAGAATTTGATGATCCAACGAAGCAAGCCATGTTAGAGACTGAGGATGCCATTCACCAGGTTTTAAACAAGGGACTGACGACAGCGGAACTGGCACCAGCGAACGCTTACATCCGTCGCTTGCAGCATCAAATGGCAACGCGCTATAACTTGATCTCACGGAGCCGTGGTAAAGAGCCCTATCGGCGCGTTAAGATCTTCCGCTCACGCGATTAATGTTTTGTTGTCACTATAATATAATGTGGGATCCATCTTTACAGAGGGTCCCACATTATATTACGAGTTGCGACCCCTTGCCACATGCGCTATAATCCTTTCCATAGCACCCAGGCAATGCAGCGTGGCATATACCACCACGACGATCGTGGCTATGTCCTTATGCTGGGCTGAAAGGAGTCGCATCGCGTCATTATGCGTTTACTTGACAATCATACACCCATCGACACCAACACAGAGGTAATGGCTCCCTCTGTCACAATTGCCGACATCTGGCAGGCACATAAATTTCTGAAGCCAATTATGCATCACACTCCGCTTACTGCTTCTCGTACCATGAGCGAATTGACGGGAGCAGATATTTATCTAAAAGCTGAGCATATGCAACGCGGTGGCTCATTTAAAGCCCGAGGAGCAGCCTACAAGATTTCACGCCTGACAAAAGAGCAACGCAGCGCAGGAGTAATAGCGGCCTCCGCAGGTAATCATGCACAGGGCGTTGCTATTGCTGCTGCTGAACATAAGATTCCATGCACGATAGTAATGCCAGAAATTGCTCCTCTGGCAAAAGTTACTGCAACTCAAGGGTATGGCGCGAACGTCGTACTTTATGGTGCCACTTATGATGATGCATATCAACACTGCCTCGAATTACAAGCAGCTTCGGGTGCCACATTCGTGCACGCATTCGACGATCCTGACATTATTGCAGGGCAGGGCACATTAGGTCTGGAGATGCTTAATGATCTCCCAGATGCCGATGCGATTGTGGTTCCAATTGGCGGTGGAGGCCTTATTTCTGGCATCGCTATCGCCGCACGTGCACTTAAACCTGACATCACGATTATCGGTGTCCAGGCGGAGGGCGCACCCAGTTGCTACAACTCGCTTCAGGCAGGCGAAATCACAACTTCTTCGTCAATCATGACCATCGCTGATGGTATTGCTACGAAACGACCCGGAAATCTAACATTTTCTATTATTCAGCGCCTGGTCGATGAAGTTGTGCTAGTAAACGATGAAGCCATCATTAACGCGGTATTATTGTTAATGGAGCGCTGCAAGATGTTGGTAGAAGGTGCCGGCGCAATTGGACTGGCTGCATTATTAAGTGGTGCCACTCAACTCAAGGGAAAGAAAGTACTCGTGCCGCTGACTGGTGGCAATATTGATATCAACCTGGTTGGACGTTTTATTGAACATGGTCTGGCTACAGCTGGTCGCTACTTTGTGCTTCACACACGCCTCACCGACCGTCCAGGTGAGCTTATGCGTATCCTTGGTACGATTTCAGATATGCGCATCAATGTGATTGACGTGCGCCATCAACGCATCTCCAGTCGCTTGCCCATCATGCAACGAGAAGAAACCATTACGCTCGAAACGCGCGATCGCGCACAGTGCGAGGAACTATTGCTTCGCCTACGCTCAGAAGGTTATACAGTAGAAGAGGCACAGATGCTCTACGACGAGTAGGGACCATATTTATAGCGCCCGTGCGAATCATCATGTACATTAGACAAAGATGATTCGCACGGGCGCTATAAATATGGCATATACCAATTACAGAGGTTCAACACGCAGCAATACATCACCTTTTTGGACGACATTGCCACTGGTCGCAATAATGGCAACGACACGTCCGGATATCTCAGTAGTGATCTCATTGAACACCTTCATAGCCTCTACCAGAGCAACGACCTGACCAGTATGAATCGTCTCACCAACATTCACGAAGGCAGGTGATGTTGGAGATGCCGAAGCATAATAGACCCCTGTCATTGGTGAGAGGACAGGTTGAGTAGTATCGCCACGTCCAACACCCCGACCATTAACAAGCCCTGGATCAGCAGACACAAGGCTCATTACCATTCCCGGACTACGGCGAATGATGATTTCAGTGTCACCCTCGGTCAGTTCAAGTTCACCAACTGTGCTACCATTGAGCACGTTGATGATATCTTCAACGCGATCCAACCACGATATCTTTTTCTGTGTATCCATTTTTCTACTCTTCGTACCGCTTAAAAATCAGACAGGTATTATGACCACCAAAGCCCATTGAATTCGACATCACAACATTTACCGCCGCGTGGCGTGCCTCGTTAGGAACATAATCAAGATCACATTCAGGGTCGGGATTATGCAAGTTGATGGTGGGAGGGATTATACCTGTCAAAATGGTTTGAATAGAGATCACAGCTTCTACAGCTCCAGCGGCACCCAATGTATGCCCAATCATCGACTTGGTAGAGCTGATTGCAACACGATGAGCATGATCTCCAAAGCAGGTTTTAATAGCTTTTGTCTCATTGGCATCATTATAGGTTCTGTTGACGTACCATGGGCATTAATATAGTCAACCTCTTCTGGCTCGCATGCCTGCTTTTTGCAAGGCACGACGCATCGCCCGTACCAGAGCCTGCACCCGCCAGGAGCTGGCGAAGTTTCGTGATACGCATCGCCTGTACAGCCATATCCTACCAATTCAGCGAGAATAGGTGCGCCACGTTCTTGCGCAAATTCCAGGTCCTCTAGTATTAACATGCCTGATCCTTCACCCATCACAAAACCATCGCGTTGTAGCATCAAATGGGCGGCTGGCTCCTTGTGGATCGTCATTACGTCGTGATAGAGCATGCATATTGTCGAACGCAGCCATAGCAATTGGCGTAATAGCTTTCTCAGCCCCGCCAGCAATCATCGCCTTTGCATCGCCCCGCCGTATTGTTTCCCATGCCTCGCCGATTGTATTTCCACTTGTAGCACAGGCAGAGACAGCGGCCCAATTTGGCCCTTTTGCTCCCGTCATAATTGATATGATACCAGGAGCACCATCCACAATCATCATGTTAATAAAGAACGGGCTGATCCTATCCGGTCCCTTTTCATGCAAAACCTTAAATTGATCATGTAATGTGACCAATCCGCCGATACCGCTACCAACATAGACACCAATATCTTCGGCATTGCTTTCGTCGATCGTCAGCTTAGCTTGCTCTATTGCCTGTTTTGTAGTTGCAATAGCGAGCTGTTCGTAAGGATCGTTGCGCCGCACTTCTTTACGATCCATGTACAATGATGGATCAAAAGTCTTCACCTGTGCGCCAAAATGGACACGATACTGACTGGTATCGTAAGCGGTAATCTCGCCTACCCCGGATTTTCCCTGGCACAACGCTTCCCACGAAGATGCCAGATCGTTACCTAATGAGGTAACCAGTCCCAATCCGGTTACAACTACACGAGACATAGAGTCACCTCCTGATATGTTATGGGCTTTTCATGCGAACGCCCGAAATTATGCGAGATTAATTATATGCCTAAAGCCGCTGCTTCTTCCTGTATAAAACGCGTATACGTATCACCACTGATGAAGCCTGGATGCTTCAATAAGCGCTGATGGAATGGTATCGTTGTCGTAATGCCTTCGATAATGAATTCGTCAAGCGCACGCTGCATACGTGCAATTGCAGCTTCACGCGTATCAGCCCAGACGATCAACTTTGCAAGCAGTGAGTCATAATGTGGCGGAACCTCATAGCCCGTAAAGAGATGGCTATCGACGCGCACTCCCGGGCCTCCTGGTGGCAGATACTGTTCGATCGTGCCCGTCTGAGGTCGGAAATCAGCATCGGCGTCCTCGGCAGTAATGCGGCACTCAATCGCGTGACCCCGAAACTGAATCTTTTCTTGCTGCAATTGTAAAGGCTGACCATCGGCAATGCGAATCTGCTCTTTGACCAGATCAAGGCTCGTCACCAGTTCTGTCACAGGATGTTCAACCTGCAAACGGGTATTCATTTCCATAAAATAGTAGTGGTTCTGCTCATCTACCAGGAATTCTAATGTGCCAGCATTGCGATAGCCCACTTGTTGTACAGCACGTATGGATTTCCTACCGATCTCATCACGAAGTTCGCGCGGCAAAAGTGGACTGGGAGACTCTTCCAGTACTTTTTGATTACGTCGCTGACAAGAACAATTACGCTCACCCAGGTGAACACCATTTCCATAATTATCTACCAACACCTGAATCTCGATGTGCCTGGCTCGCTCTAAATAGCGCTCAAGGTACAGGCCGTCATCTTTAAAGGCTTCGCGGACTTCATTCTGTGCGAGGTTAAAAACACGCTCAAACTCATCGGGCCGCTTAATCAGGCGGATACCACGACCACCTCCACCGGCAACTGCCTTCAACATTAAGGGGTAGCCGATATCTTTCACGGCTTCTTGCGCTTCCGCAAATGTACGTAAAATAGGAGTACCGGAAAGTGTCGGCAAGCCCGCCTCAGCCATTGCTTCACGAGCAGAGACCTTATCGGACATCACAGACATCACTTCAGCAGAAGGACCTATAAAGGTAATATTCACATCACCACAAATCTCGGCAAAACTGGTATTCTCAGAAAGAAAACCATAGCCAGGGTGAATCGCTTCCGCATTAGAAATAAGGGCCGCACTGATAATATTTGGAACGTTTAGATAACTCTTCCCACTTTGACCCGGTCCAATACAGATGCGCTCATCAGCCATACGTACGGGAAGTGAATATCGGTCGGCCTCTGAGTGGGCGATGACACTACGTATCCCCATCTCGCGACAGGCGCGAATGACACGCAACGCAATTTCACCACGGTTTGCAATCAAAATTTTATTAAACATATCTCATCGACGAAGCAATCCTTGACAACAAGCTTCGTCATGCTCCTCTTACTTTCAGCCCTTGAGGGGAAGTATTGTTAGGCATTATATCACAAGCCAGTATGTACGCAATAACTAACCAACTCCGGACGCATACCAAATTGACAAAGGAAGTTGCAATTCAGTATAATTTACACGAAATTGGTGATCCTGCCTTGGATCACTTGGTTTGTCTTTCCACTTCGTTCTGATCTTCACAGGGAGGTAAAGATGACGTACGGATTCCCCGCGAAACGGATTTCGCGGAACCTTCTAATCACTGCTCTCATAGTTATTGCTTGCTTATGCAGCATCATAACTACCACGGCAGCCCATGCTGCTGGCAAGAACGTACTACCAACTGACCTAAACATCAATTATGTTGGACGTTGGGACACCAGCTCCAGCACGGTCTACACCAGCTACTGGCCTGGGGCTTACTTCACAACAACGTTCACTGGCACCACTGTCAGCATCAAATTGGCTCATGCCGCCAATATTTATGTCTTGATTGACAATGGAAAAGATACTTTTTATGCCAACGCAATTGGTACAGTAAATTTAACCCCAACTCCTCTTGCAGCAGGAAATCACACGCTGCGTGTGGCCGCCTATTCCGAACATGATGACATCGCGTTTCAGGGACTCATGCTCGATGCAGGAGCCAAAACTGTGGCTACCCCTATCTCTTCGCAACTGATCGAATTTGTAGGAGATTCAATTACAGCTGGTGCGACAGACACGAAACATGCGCTCTCTGACTATGCATGGCTGATTGGAGAAAATTTGGGAGTGAAGCATACCCAGATCGCTCAGGGTGGTATCTGCCTGACCGATAATGTGCAATGTGGTTCGCCTAATGCCATCGGTATGAGCCGGGCGTACTTCAAACTACAGACGGTCTACTTCCCTAATTCACCCAATTGGGACTTTTCGCGTTATCGGCCCCGCATCATCGTCATTAACCTGGGCACCAATGACGCTGGTTATCATGTAAGCGATGCAACGTTCGAGTCAACCTATATCACGTTCCTGCAAAACATACACGCGGAACTCCCGAATACGCATATCATAGTACTAAGAACGTTCAAAGGCACGAAGGCTACTCCCACCCTGGCCGCTGTAAAGGCCGCCAACGCAGCTGGCGATAACAATGTGAGGTATGTTGATACCACTGGATGGTTGGTCGCCTCTGACTACAACTCCGGTCCTCATCCCAGCGATGCCGGACATGTGAAGGTTGCCAATAAGTTGGGACCAATTCTAGCTCCGATTATGGGGCTTACATGGAAGGCTATATAGAAGAGCACAATCTGAAGTTCTAGCTAACGATATCTGATCGCTTCTGATAGGTCAAAGCAATCAGATATCGTTATATTTTTGCCAGGACAGAGGAAGTGTATTGAAAAATCATCATAAATAAGTATTCCAGAAGAATACAAAGTAAGGTACAATGAGATTGACGTTACAAATGTCGCAGGCTATGATTCTGTAAAGGTCAAAAAGGATGCTCAAGAGCTGGTCCATAGAAAACTTTAAACCTATCATTAATTCGGGAGAGTTAAAGCTCGCGCCCGTCACAATCCTTGCCGGCCTGAATAGTTCGGGAAAGACCAGTTTGTTGCAATCGATTTTGATGATCGCTCAGACATTGAGTAATCAAGTCGCAGACCGCCCCCTTGTGCCTCAAGGATCTCTTGTTGAACTTAGGACATTTGAGGATATTCTAAGCGACTTCTCCGACTCACGTAGAATGACATGTATGTTTGAATGGAGCGACGTATACAACGCCGCGTATGATGATACCTTCGTTGATGACCCTCTTTATCGACCAGATCTATTTGCATCTGATCTTTTGAGGAAGTACAAAGTGAAAGCTCAATTTAGCAGCGCCAATGAAAATGGAATATCCTCCTCTGCAATCGAGGCATCGAAAGTTTTACTTGATGAAATTTCGATGGAGTTGTACTTTGAATATTTCGTTATTGATGGACCATTTCAAGAAAGATCTGAAAAGCACGAAGTAAAAGAATCTTTTCTCTTTAAAAGATTTTCTGACAATGAACTCAAGCAATTTTTAAATGATATTTCCCCCGAATATTGGCGTCAAGCGCTTTATGGCCGAGACAAACATAATTATCTAGGTATATATGAGCTAGATGAAAATATTACTAGTAATTCCAATTTACCCCCGGATTTGTTGAGTATAGATGCGTCAGATGAGTTGTCCGAAGATAGTACCAGTGATTTTTATTCTCCTTCTGACTTCATTAGACAAAATAAAGATCAATTCCAAGCATTGGCAACTTTATTTCATTTCCTTCCTACTCAACTCTTAAGAAAAATGAATAATTATATTGATCCTGAAAATAGCAAAAACATTTTGAAACCAGAATATCTCATAAATCTCGATGATGCAGTAAATAAAATCATGTCTTTTTTCACTACCCAGATACGTTATCTAGGTCCTCTAAGATTTGATCCAAGCACAACTCAAAAACGCTTTTCCGCTGGAGAATTAGATGATGTTGGTTCGAGAGGAGAATACGCAGCTGCTGTTTATCAGGCAAATTATCTTGCCCAAATACAATATTATAACCCTTCTACTAGGAAAAACGAGCAAGCTACCTTGCAAAACGCTCTAGATATATGGGTACAATATCTTGGGGTGGCTAATCAGATTAGTGCTGAGTCTGCTGGAATGAACGATGTGATGTGGAAGATTATACTCAAATCCGATCAGAATCCTCGTACATTGCCAGAAGTTGGCTTCGGAGTCAGTCAAGTCCTTCCTATCCTGGTTATGGGCCTATTGGCACCCAAAAATACACTTCTCATTATTGAGCAACCAGAACTTCATCTGCATCCACGCGTACAGGCTCGACTTGGAGATTTCTTTGTAGGGCTATCCAAATGCAATAAACAATGCCTGATTGAAACCCATAGCGAAAATCTGGTCAATCAGTTGCGTTACCATATTGTAGAAGCGGGGGGACAAGAAAAAAGTGATTGCATGATTTACTTTGTAGATCAAGATGAACAAGGTGCAACCAGGTTTGAGCCTGTAGAGATTTCACCCAAAGGAAATATTCTCAACTGGCCCGAAGGTTTCTTTGACGAGACAATGCACCAGGAAGACAAAATTACAGCAGCCAGTATCAGAAGGAGGAGTAAATTAGCTCAGGATGGTTGATATTTTTGTGGATCCGATTATTGTTGTGGCACCTGCGGCAAATGCGGAAAAGGATGTGGTTGTAGCCTATCTCAATAATCTTTATCGGTGGTTGGAAGAAGGGCTTAACTCTCCTCATAGCTGGTTCTATGCTATTGACGCCATTAATAAACTTCTAGAAAATGAGCTATACCCAAATTCGGGGTTGTTACAACACTGGCAGAGTATGCACAAGATTGATATTAATATTCGCCAATTATCAAGCTGGCTTAATCAATTTTTTAATGAAGAAACTAACCTGGAACTCAATCTTGAACAACAAGGTTATCTGATAGAACCAGAACCCACATCAATTATTATTTATCCAGAACAATTTTCCGCTCGCTGGCCCATTCCTACACGTGACGAAATGTATCCACTCCTGGTTAAATTAGGAGCTTGCAAACAAATGGGAAGCTTGTTCGCAAAAGAGTTGAAAATAGCTACTCTCGCATTGCCAACCAAACAAAGAGAAATCCAAGTCTCAGCAAAAATTGTAGCATCTATACCTGATTTTGAGTGGAATGATCTGCCGTTTACACACACATTCACACTATTATTTACTCCTGATGACCTTCCTCCCCCAATAGAGATTATAACTTTATGGGATAAAGGAGAAAAGGGTATGCGTTATGCAATTGATCACTGGCACAAGCATGACTGGCAAGGTTCTGTTGCAAAGCCATTACCTTATAGTTTTAGAACATGCTTTTTCGACTCAATAAGCATGAATGGATTAGACATAAACGAACAAGTACTTATGAGAATAGTGCGAGCTGCCTCAGCTATTATTGCTGGGAAAGCAAAAGATATAAAAACCTATAACTTACGTCAGCTTAGAGAGAGCAAAACTGCCGACAGCAAGCAACAGACAAGGCCAGAAGATCACGCAAAAGCATGGCGTCTAACCATAACACGTGAAGGTGTTGGCTGGCGTATGCACTATTGGCAAGTACCTACCCTTCAAGGCAGTTTTATTGAGTTTGCAAATATCCTCAAAAAACATGACCCTGAAGAGATTTGTTAGAATTATCACCACTGAAGTACAGCAAAAAGATAATATCTCTAATTCCGTTGTTCACTTCCCCCCGTAATACCAGCCAACTGTAGCGCCAGATTGTTTGGCACAATATCGTACTGCATTTTGAGCTTCATAATGCGTGTAATGGAAGCATCGA
>CAVUVQ010000035.1:0-264947 GCA_963744875.1 uncultured Chloroflexia bacterium
AAGTGTGCCTACTTGCTTCGACAGTAGCTGTGTTTTACTCATATACTTCCATCAATGAGTTGAATTTCCTCAGTTCCTTGGGAGGGAGGATCTCATTGATGAATGCTGAAGACATGAGCATGCTCTCTGCATGTTTTGCTTTGCCAGAGAACATGGCCATTACCGCTGTGCATCCGACAACACTGACTCTGACCATCGACCTCGCCTGCTCTGACCCCACAGCATGCTGCCCGCTTTGCCATCAGTTCTCTGAGCGAGTGCATAGTATCTATCAACGTAAGATTGCAGATGTTCCCTGCGGAGGGCGACGGGTTCTCCTCCTTCTCACCGTGCGGAAATTCATCTGCCACACACGCGATTGCTCACGCTCAATTTTTACGGAACGGCTTCCAGAGCTGATCCAGTCGTACGCACGCATGACGAATTGGTTGCGCCTGTGGATCGAGGCGATTGGTCGCGCAACGAGTGGTGAGGTAGGAGCACGGCTGGCCGAGCACCTTGGTATGTGTATTTCTCCGACGACCATCCTACGCCGACTGATGGCATTGTTTACTCCACAGGTCGGAACGGTTTCAGTGCTCGGTATTGACGACTGGAGTTTTCGACGAGGCCGGAAATTCGGGACCATCCTGGTTGATTTGACCACTCATGCCATCATCGACTTACTCCCAGACCGCGACGCTGAGACAGCGGCGGCCTGGATGCGCTTGCACCCGGAAATTGAGATCGTTAGCCGGGATCGAGGGGAAGACTATGCTGCTGCTGCACGTGCGGGCGCTCCTCAAGCCACTCAGTGCGCGGATCGTTTTCACCTAGCGAAGAATTTAACAGAGATTGTCGAAGAAATTCTTGCCCGTTGCCGTGCTGAGATCCGCCAGGCTTCGATGCCTGCGGATGCCGCTTTAGTGCAGCAAGATAGAGAGAATGCGCAACAAGCAACGACCGCTCTCGGCGGAGATCCTCCTGCAGGGAGTGCTCATCTTGCTCACCGCGCGGAACGATTGGATCGCTACCAGCAACTGGTCGAACTGCGAAATGAAGGGCTGACGACCAAAGAGATCGCTCGCCGTCTGGATATGGCCGAGCGAACGGTTCGTCACTGGCTCAAACGGGGCATCCCCTATGGGAGCGCAGAAAGTCGTCGCAAAGAGGGCAAGCGGATAGATCGGTACATGGCCTACGTGACCGAGCGCTGGAATCAGGGGGAGCACAATGGTCAGCGCCTCCTTCAGGAACTGCAAGCTCAGGGATACAAAGGCAGTGCAGGAACACTGTATCGTTTCTTGAGGTCACTGCGGGGATATTCAGCTTCTCCAGAAGTGCGAGCTGAACGAGCTCAAGCTATTCCAGAGGCTCCCCTCCAGCAATTTTCCTCACAAAAAGCGGTCTGGTTGTTTGTCCGTGACCCTTCTGATTTGGAGAGGGCTGAACGAGATGAACTCGCAACCATCCGCCAGGCGAGTTGTACAGCCAATAGAGCGTATGAGCTGACGCAAGACTTCATGAGCATGCTTCGTTGTCGCGAAGGCGAACGGCTTGACACTTGGCTGGAGAATGTGCGAAAGAGTCAGATCTGTGAACTCCAGAGAATGGTCCGTAGCATTGAGAAAGATAAAGCGGCTGTCTTGGCTGGCCTGACGCTGCCTCACAGCAACGGTGTGGTCGAGGGAAAGGTGCATAAGCTGAAATTTCTCAAACGTATGGGGTTTGGCAGAGCTGGATTCGCCTTACTCCGCCAGCGAGTGCTCCATGCGCTCTAAGGCAGATAAAACGAGGAAAGAGGGTACCCAAGAGTTTTCCTTCTTCTCATTGCATATTCACATCAAAAGATGTATACTCTCCTCTGATGTTGGATCTCTCTACAGGTGCATGAGAGGAGAAGCCGTCAAACGTTGATGAAAGGAGGAAACCGCTATGTCCAACCCGCTCGAAGTCTTCTGTTGCTATGCTCACGAAGACCGGGAATTGATGGCGTTACTGAATAAATACCTCACCCCTTTGCAGAAGTTGGGCCAGATCTCGATGTGGAGCGACATTCATATCAAGGAGGGCACCGATTGGGGAAAAGAAATGCGCCAGCACCTGGAGAGCGCTGATCTTATCCTGCTGTTGATCAGCCCAGACTTTCTCGCTTCGGACTATTGTTATGATATCGAGATGGGGCGAGCTATTGAGCGCCACAAGCAGGGCAGCGCTCGGACCATTCCCATCCTGCTTCGTCCAGTCCACTGGCACACTATGCCTTTTGCACACCTCCAGGTGCTTCCAAGCAACGGTCTGCCCATCACTAAATGGTCAGATCGTGATGACGCGTTCCACGATATTATCGGAAGCATCCATCAGGTCATCGCTGAACGCCAAACTGGATGAACACGTGAGCACTCCAGAACCATTCTGCTGCCGCTGGCAAACAAACTCTCGTTCCCTTCGACTCTCGCACCCTCGCTGCCAAGACAGAAGCCCTCATAGTACTCACGCTCTTAGCTGCGTTATCGCTCAGATTATCAAGCAAGTAGGCACACTTAATGGTATTGGTGGCGAAATCCGATGAGCCTGCATCTGATAGAATAAAGGGATCTTTATCGTTCCCATGAGCCGAGCAGGAGGCCAGCTATGTCGATGAAACCCCAACCCATCCCTGAGATCCCCCGGAAATGGTTCGAGTGGTGCGTGCAGTCTTTCCCAAAGGCAATGTCTACATTCATCTTCGTGATACATTAGGAAGCATCTACCAGGATGAACTGTTTGCCGATCTGTATCCAGGTCGCGGACAGCCAGCCTATGCCCCGTGGCGGCTCGCCCTGGTTACCATCTTTCAATTCATGGAGAATTTGACCGATCGTCAAGCTGCCGATGCAGTACGCAGCCGCTTGGATTGGAAATACGCTCTGAGTCTCGAGTTGACTGATCCGGGATTTGACCACACCGTCTTGAGTGAATTTCGGACGCGCCTGGTGGCTCTGACCGCCGAAGAGCGCTTCTTGGAGGCGGTGTTAGATCTGTGCAAAGAGCGTGGCTGGCTCAAAACGCGTGGGCGCCAACGAACAGACTCTACACATGTGCTGGCGAAAATTCGCGCTCTCAATCGAGCTGAGTGTGTCGTGGAAACGCTGCGTCATGCCCTCAATATTCTAGCCGTTGTAGCGCCCGACTGGTTACAGGGCCAGGTGCAGCCAGATTGGCTGGAACGCTATGGACATCGTGCTGAGGAATATCGCCTTCCCTAAGAGCGCAGACAAGCGCCAACAGCTTCTTCATCAGGTGGGCCAGGATGGGTGGGGGCTGCTGGCAGCGATTGAAGCAGACCTCAACAGTCACTGGATGCTCTCTATCCCGGCGGTTGATACATTACAACGCGTCTGGAAACAAGACTACTTGCCACTAGGAGATGGGAGGAACCTGGATTGCCGACGAGGATCGACTGGAGGCAGCAAAGCTCTACTTTTCTCCTTACGATCTGGATGCATCAGCAGCGAAAAAGCGCTCAACCTATTGGATTGGCTACAAAGCACATTTTAGTGAAACCTGTGATGAAGACCTTCCACGGCTCATCACACAAGTGACGACCACCATCGCTCCCACCCCAGATCGACAAGCACTTCCCGATATTCATGCGGTTTTAGAGCAGCGGGAATTACTCCCAGAACACCATCTGGTGGATGCGGGATATACGGATGCTGAAGCGTTGGTCGCTAGCCAGACAACCTATCAGGTAGATTTAGTGGGTCCGACTGCCAAAGATTATCGCTGGCAAGCACGAGAGCAGAACGGCTATGCGTTAAGCCGATTTCTCAATTGATTGGGAACACGAACAAGCTCGGTGTCCGCAGGGGCAGACGAGCAGCAGTTGGACGCCCACATGGACGCGCAATCAGGAGATCATCAAAATCAAGTTTGGCTTTGCTATCTGTGGAGCGTTGTCCCGAACGCTCTCAAGTGCACCCAGGCCAAGCGACGGAGCCTCTCCGTACGGCGACAAGAGGCGTATTTTGCGTTAGAAGCCGCCCGTCAAGCGAGAGCAAACTGAAGAATTTAAGAAAGAGTATGCCAAGCGAGCAGGCATAGAAGGAGTCCATGCTCAGGGAGTGCGTCGAATGGGTTTACGGCGTTCGCGTTATATTGGAGAGCCTCGCACCCATCTTCAGCATGTCGTGATCGCAACTGCCATCAATGTATACCGGGTACATGACTGGTTGGAGGGCATAGCTCCACACGCTACTCCTCTCTCACATTTTGCACGCTTTATGAAAGAGGCTGCTTGATAGAGGAAGCGATTTCGAAGACCCAATCATTCTGGCAAAGGGCACATGTGAACGCAACCAAACGCCTCAATTGCAGAGGATTGCAGGGTTTCCATCAGAAAAGCCTTGCAATTCTCTTGCCTCTCAGGTATCCTCATCGAAATGCTCAATGACACAGTGCATGAAGAAAACGTCCCGAAAAAGAAGACGATGAGTATGGAAACTATCCGAACGGCACAACGCGAGGACGCGGCTGACATTGCTCGTGTCCACATTGACTGTTGGCGCACCACCTATAAGGGGATCTTCCCTGATGCATTGCTTGCTGGCCTCTCATATAAAGGGCGAGAGCAGTATTAGCAAGACGCCCTGAACGGATCCTGCACAGATTACCTTCGTCACCACAGACGAGATTGGCAACATTGTTGGATTTGTCAACGGAGGCCCAGAGCGGGGAGGTGATCCTGTGTATCAAGGGGAGTTATATGCCATCTATGTGCGACAAGAGGTACATCGACGTGGGCTGGGACGTCGCTTAACGAAGGCGCTCGTTCAGCAGCTCACAGATCGCCACCTTTCTTCAATGATGCTCTGGGTTTTGGCAAGCAATCCTGCGAGCCGTTTTTATGAAGCCCTCGGAGGAAAGGTGATCAGGCAGAGACAGGACCAGATAGGCGGAGCGTCTTATGAGGAACTCGCATATGGGTGGGAGGATCTTTCCCGCTTGCTGCATCTGTAAGATGCGCATCTTTGTTTCTTCATCTGTGATCCAGCAAGCGCAACACTCAGCTACCGAAAGCGCAACACTTCGGTACAATCCACACCTTGCCCTCCTATATGAGCACTGGCGCAAAACTGCTTGGGAAAACCGCTCCCCATCAGGTACACTGTTTCTCAAACGTGTAAATGGCGTACCTCATCGAGAGATCGGCAGGGATGCTCATGGCTGTACACAGGTGTTCAGACCTGAATCACCTCTCCCATTTGCGTGCGCGAAAGGATTGATATGCTTCATCATTGTCAAAAGTGTCTGGCACTTTTCCGCCAGCGCTTTCTTCTCATTCATCGCAGCTACACAGTAGTGTGGTTAGGAAGCACTATCTCGTTCATCGGTGACATTCTTTTTATGACGGTCCTCACTTTATGGATTGGAATGCTCCTCCATAACCAGAGCTGTGCACCACTCGCCACGAGTGGTAACGGAGGGCAACGATGAAGACGTCAGAAGTTCCGCGTGCGGTGGCGGCGGGTATGTCCACAGCATCAGCGCTTGGCCTGAGGGTCGATGACGCAGTTGTTGTTCACAACTCAAATCGCATCGCTGTGCGCCTACTGCCTTGTGACGTTCTTGCTCGGGTAGCCTCTGTAGGGCATCAGGCGGGCGCCAAGTTCGAGGTTGAGGTCGCTCGGCGACTCGCCCAAACCGATAGTCCGGTAGCTGAGCCTGAGCCTCGCGTGGAGCCGCGCGTCTACGTACGTGACGGCTTCGCGGTCACACTGTGGAAATACTACGAGCCTGTGCCGTCTCGTGATATCGCACCATCCGAGTATGCGCAGGTTCTGGAGTGGCTGCATGCCGGCATGCGGCAGATCGATGTGACTGCGCTGCACTTCACGGATCGAATCGCCCAGGCGCAGTCGCTGGTTGGCAACCGCGTCCACACTCCGGAACTTCCTGACACAGAGCGGGAGCTTCTCAGCAAGACGTTGCGAAACCTGAGGCACGCCGTCGAAAGGCGTGGTACCGGCGAGCAGTTGCTGCACGGCGAGCCGCATCCGGGCAACGTGCTCAGGACGAAGAGAGGGCTGCTCTTTGTAGACCTCGAGACATGCTGCCGCGGGCCTGTCGAGTTCGACATCGCGCATGCGCCCCAAGAAGTCGGTGAGTACTACCCGGCAGCCAATCAAGACCTGCTTCGGGATTGCCGGATCCTCGTGCTCGCGATGATCGCAACGTGGCGCTGGGATCGAGACGACCAACTCCCGAACGGGCGCCAACTAGGCGCAGAGTGGCTCAGCCAGATCCGAGCAGCGCTCGATCGCCACGACGAAGGTGGCTCGGACGGTGCCCAATAGGCTCTTGTTGCTGATACCCTAGATGTGAAGCGGTTTGCCCAAGTAGTTTTGTGCCAGTGCTCATATGGGAGGGCAAGGGTGGATTGTACCGAAGTGTTGCGCTTTCGGTAGCTGAGTGTTGCGCATGGTAGCCATGGAGAGAGAGGAAAAGAAACGATGTCTCCGATTGTCATCAGAGAGATACAAGCATCAGACCGCGTCTGGCTTGCTCAATTTGCCAGCGAACATTGGGGAGCACCCATTGTGATCAGCCGCGGGGTCCTGTATGAGTTATCCCAATTACCTGGTTTTATCGCGGAAGATCAAGGTGAATGTGTTGGGGTAGTGACGTATCATAGCGAAGGGCAAGCATGCGAAGTCGTGAGTATCAATAGCTTGCGACCTGGCCAGGGAATTGGGGTCCTTTTGCTTCATGCTGTCAAAAACACAGCATTGCAAACGAACTGTACACGCCTCTGGCTGATTACTACTAACGATAATCTGAATGCGCTCCGTTTCTATCAGAAACGGGGTTTCGTTCTGGTCGCTGTCCACCGAAATGCTCTTGAGCAATCCCGCAAAATCAAGCCACAAATTCCGCTCGTGGGCGAACATGGCATTCCCCTGCGCGACGAAATTGAGCTTGAAATGCTTCTGTAAAGGATCAAAAGCAGATTTTATGCTCTGATCAGAGAAGCTTGTCAGAGCAACCATACCTCTGCATACAACAGTGCGCAAAACTCAGGTACCGAAAGCGCAACACTTTCGGGTAATTGGCAGCAAGCGCTAACGTCGGGGGCAAAACCTGCTCACTTCGGATGTCATTTACCATGGGCGATTGAAACTTTCTGTCGTCTCCTGGATTAGGAGAAGCCATTGGAGAGTTGCATAGGGGCGTTTCGCGAGTGGGCGATTGAAAGTCATGGACGAACAAGTACACGAATCGAATGATTTATGTTGTAAGGGTGATTTCGCGAGTGGGCGATTGAACATGAGTAGAGACCATTCATCCTTCTCCTTGAGCAAGAAGAATGGTCTCTATTCACCGAATAACGGAACAACAAATCATTTCTTTTTCGTTTATGGAATCTCCACAACACCTCCCAGCAACAAAAAATATCACGGCATAGCTGTATGCAAGCGCTCCCATGCCTCCCTCACAGGCTTGATCGTCTGTGAATAATTCCCTGGCATGTCACGCCACTTGCCTCCCCTCAAGAAAGCATCAATCAGTTGCTTCACCTTCTCAGCCGAGACACCAGGGACAACGGGATACACGACTTCATCAGGCACCTCCTGCACCTCGACACGACCCTCTCGTACGGGTTTACGCCCTGGCCTCTCCGCATCATCCGTCGTGTGTTGGTCAACCAGCGCCAGCAAATGCAAGTCACGTCTGCCCTTTGCGGATATTCAAACGCACAGGCTGTACGAGGGTGGAAAGGTGCGATGAAGAGGTTCCTACAGAAGATGATGGCGGAGCTTCAGAGGATGGTACCTGCACCTCTGAAGAATCCTGGAGAGGTGCTACGAGAAAATGATTGTTTTGGGTAATCGATAAAACTGTTGTCAGTTGCGCCGTCAGAGTGTTGACCGTTTGCGTCAGTTGATCAATGCGATCGTCGGGCGCTGGTTGAGAAGGATCTGGCGCGTGCTCATCATGACCAGAGATATTGAGAATAATGGTGTAACTGATGCCAGCTCCACAGCGAATAAACAGGATAAGATTAGCAATGGCAGTGGAAAAATGCCAGATGAATGAGGCCAATGTTACCAACGTCAATAATCCAAAAAGGGCGCAAAGGCACAAGAGGAGATTTCCTTTCATGGAGTCGTCATTGCGGCGGGCACGTTGAGCCTGCTGAAAACATCCAGGCAAAATGATTTCTGGGGCCAGGCTCATCACCGTCTTGGGTCCATCGGTCAGAATACTGGGCCAGGTGGTTGCACCTGGAAGAACGGTTTCAGCAATGATACAGAGGGATGAGACAAACATGAGTGGCTCGGCCAGAAGTGCTAATAAGAGCTTGAGCCAATTGGAAGTCGCTGGGATAAATGGCAATTCTGCGATGATGCGCCAAAATGTCCATTCACGTTGACGGGGCAAAAGAGAAGTCATATAAAGATCCTTCTATCAATGTGTATGTCTGATCTCCCCACTACACTATGCATCTTTTTCAAGAAAAGAAGCAAGGTATAGTAAGGAAACCAAACATACAAACAGGTCGGAATTTGCTTGTCATAAGCTTCCGGTCAGCTTTGAGAAAGCCGACTGGAAGCTCAAAAAATGTAGCCAATAATGTAGCCTAACTCGCACATTTTTGTGCTTCGTACGGGTCAGGTGAACGGATACGTACGCTCAAAAGAATTGGGGTAGTTCCATCTCGCAGGCGCATATGTTATAATGCGTTACACGATCTATAAACCATGCCGGGTACAAGATTTGTACCCGGTCAATAATAAACAATGATAGGGAGCACTCGTGGAAGGAGTTCTGTTAGATCCTACCCAACTGGCACGGGCCGCGGTAGATGCTGCATCCGACAAAAAAGCGTCTGATGTTCTCTTACTCGATATTCGAGAAATTACGACAATTGCTGACTACTTTGTCATCTGTAGCGGCAATAATGCACGTCAGATCCAGGCTATCTCGGAGGCCATTACTGATGCATTACGTGAACAGAAAGCAAGATTACTAAACCGGGAAGGGGTCGCTGAAACAGGTTGGCTTCTCCTGGATTTTGGCGATGTTATTGTACACATCTTCAGTCCAAAAGAACGAGAGTACTACCACATTGAACGTCTCTGGAATGATGCAAAAACAGTTGTGTATCTGCAATAATAACTTACTAAAGAAAAGGTGGCGACGATGACATTTTTTCGCAATCGCATGTTTCTAGAAGGTATCGCCCTTGGCGGCATCTGTGGCATCGTTATCGGTTCCATCCTCGCTTTTACCCTGGGTGAAAGCAGCGTTGGTGCCGTTCGTCGTGTCATTCATGACCGCTTCCCAGGCAAACTAAAAGTGCCTTTCCAGTACCTTTCGCAGTAAACAAACAACTTCTATACAATACAATGACACCATATCTCTCTGGTATGGTGTCATTGTATTGTATAGAAGACGCTCGCCATACTACTCTTATGTCCTCCGCAAATTCCACCAAGATTGAGATCATACAATGCCTGTTTGTTGACACGATTACATTATCATGGTATACATTACAATGTATTACACACAATAATATATATTGTAAAGTAAAAATGCTTTGTAGAGCATCGGGCTTCATAATTGTAACAATTATGAAGTATTCGTTTTAAGAAAGGTGTAGGGTAAGCATGGTGCACGTGGTGACGAGGTTGAGTATATGCCTTCTTCTGCTCTTGTTTTTTGTTGCAAATCCTCTTTCTGCGTTAGGAGCCTCTCAGCAGGCATGTCTTCCAACCGTTCAGGGTCAACTTACAACTCCTCCCGCACAGCCTGGAACAGTCCTTATTAATGAAGCACTTCTTTCTTCAAAAAAAACCTGGAGCTGCCCCGGTTCCACATCAGTGCCAGGGCCTAACGACACTTCATGGTTAGAGCTTTATAATCCCCTGGCCCTCTCATTCGATATCTATAGCGTCCATGCAGCTATCGATGGCGGTTCCGGGACAACCCCTATGTACTTCCCATTTGGCTCGGCGATCGCAGCTCATGGCTTTTTGGTCATCTTTCCCAATAAAAACATCATCTTCCCTAATAATACACCAGAGACCTTTACCAGACGCCTGCTCTTCAATGGAACTGTCATTGATCAGATTACCCTACCAGCGAACCTCGGACCTGATCAATCGTACGCACGTGTGCCTGATGGTGCCTCCAAATGGGAGATTACAAATACACCAACTATTGGACGCAGCAATGTCCTCCCCATAGCCACACCTAAACCAACACACACCCCTAAACCTGTGACGACAAAGAAAAAAACCAGTGGGAGTAAAGTTTCTGGCAAGGCCAGCATTAAAAGTTCCTCGAGCAAAACGCTCTCGACGAATCCAGGCACAACAACGACCACCACACAAAACAGCCATCCAACTGTTATAAATGGGGTACAACCTCCATGGCATCAATTACAACTTCCCAGTCCATCGGCGTCGTCCCCAGAGTACATCATCAACGGCAGCGGTCGCTCCGCTTGACCCGACAGCTAATGCTCCGCCAGCAAACAACGACAATACAGATACTCCACGCAAATTGCTCTTCACGGGGCTGGCAATTGCATGTGCGGGTGCTTTGTTCTGGTGTTGGCGACGATTTATACGTTCTTGACGTTAATCCGTATCTATATGGTAAGCTGAAGATGTACTGTTTTGTATGAGAAATCCAACCTGGAGAAGAGGATTAAAATTTCCATGATTGAGGAAAATGCTGCTGCGGACTCCGATGTACCGCTCGACTATCACGCCGCTAGAATTGCAATTCTTGGTGCAAGTAATCCCTATTGTATAGGACTCATCAAAGCGATGCTCCATATGAGCAACAAACTACGTGGCTGCCATTTCGTGTTGATGGATACCGATGAAGAAGAGCTTGAGTTAATCTACACACTCGGCACAAAACTATTCCAGCATGCCGATGTCGCATTAACCCTTGAGCGTACAACTAGCCGGGAAGAGGCCCTCGCTGACACAGATTTCGTCCTGACCACCTTCCATACTGGCGGCATAGAAGCCCAACGCCTGGATGAGAAGATCCCTCTTCGCCATGGCCTGATTGGTCAGAAGATGATTGGAGCTGGCGGCTTTTTCAGCGCCTTGCGTACCGTCCCTCTCATAGCAAGCATCGCCGTAGAAATGGAGAAGGTCATCCCGCGTGCGTTTCTGCTGAACTGTACTTCTCCCTGCAACATCGTTACTGAAGCCGTTGCACATGTGAGCGGCATACGTACGATTGGTTTATGCGACAGCCCCATCAAGGAAATTCAGGAAATCGCTCGGATCGCCGGCGTCGGCGCAATTCCCGGCAAGCGGCTCCATTCGCGCACCATCGGCCTCAATCAGAGCAACTGGACCACGGCAGTCTGGCGGGATGGCATCGATGTACTACCACAGATTGTTTCCTGGTGTGAAAATTTCATCAACTCTCAACCAGAAATGAATATATCCAGCCACAGCCAGGTCATAATTAGAACGCTCATTACTCACTATCAAGCCATTCCCTCGCATTACATGCACTACTATTATTTTCCAGATACTGCCCTTGAATTCTTACAACGCAAGCCTACTTCTCATGCCGAAGATATTATGGCTGTACTCCCAGACCTGCTGACGCATTATCGTGAAGAAGCACAAAAAGCTGCTCCTGACCCTAAATCAGTACCCGGCAATGAAGGTTTCGGTGCTTTCGCGTTAGATATCCTGAGTTCCATCCTCAACAATACAGGCGAAGAATGGGTACTTAATGTCCCCAACAAGGGGTCGCTTAACTTCCTGGCTGACGATCGCATCGTCGAGCTTCCTTGCCATGTAGATGCTCGCGGCGCGCTACCTTTCACACAGGGTGACGGTGGCATCAAAATTGAACAGCGCGGACTCATCAGCCAGCTCGCCGAGTACGAAGGTGCCGCAGCACAGGTAGCTCTCTGGGGAACACGCCGCGATGCAATTAAAGCGCTGACCGCCAATCCTCTGGTATCTTCTTTCAGGAAAGCAGAACAGGTCTATGATGATCTCGCTGCCGCACATAAGAACTATCTGCCACAACGGCTATTGAATAGATAACTCAACAGTATCGATAAAAGATTTTATTGACAATTTATCTATCGTATGAGGTGTTACATGGAAGATATCCTTCACAAGCCTGTCATTGCATGGTATCATCTCTATTATGAAGTGCACATCGACGAGTGTTACCTGCTGTTACGATACGGCTGAACAAAGAGGGACATAATTTATGACCATTCTGGAACTTTCTTCTGCCACTCCATCATCTCCTATCTATCAACGTATGTCGGAAACACGCAAAGCGGAAGTAATTGCAGAACTGAGCACCTTGCTTGGAGCCAGCTATGTCCTCTATTCAGCTTATGACTTGACCATGTATGAATATGATGCATCGATCGATCGTGGCAAACCTGAGATCGTCGTGATACCCTCTAATAGCGAAGAGGTTGCCGCGATCGTCAAAATTGCTGCACGCTATTCTGTTCCAGTGGTACCACGTGGGGCTGGCACAGGCCTCAGCGGCGGTGCTATCCCCATTTATGGCGGCATCGTCCTCGTCTTCACACGCATGAACCGCGTTCTTGAGATCGATTACATAAACCTGCGTGCCGTTGTACAACCAGGACTCGTCAATCTTCACCTGAGTACAGCACTTTCACCTGAAGGCTTCTACTATGTACCCGATCCAAGCAGTCAGCGCTCATGCACCATCGGGGGCAACGTAGGCGAAAATGCTGGGGGACCGCATACACTTATTTATGGAGTTACAACCAATCATGTTCTGGGCCTGGAAGTGGTCACGGCTGCCGGAGATATCCTCGAGGTCGGAGGCTGGACGTTGGACACACCGGGATATGATCTCACAGGGCTGCTCATTGGTTCGGAGGGGACATTATGTATTGTGACAAAGATTATTGTGCGCATCGTACCCATTGCTGAGGCCGTCAAAACTATGATCGCCGTCTTTGATACGATGGATGACGCCTCGAATACGGTCTCCGAGATTATTGCTAGCGGCGTTATCCCAGCCGCCATTGAGATGATGGATGAGTTGATTCTACAAGCAGTCGAGGCGGATACCCATGCTGGGTACCCTACAGATGCAGCGGCAGTGATATTAATGGAGTCTGAGGGATTGAGTGAAAGTGTGGCAGAAGAAATCGGGCGAATAGTGGCTATATGCAATAAACATGCTGCCCGTGTCATTCGCATTGCTAAAGATGAAGCGGAACGACAACTCCTGTGGGCAGGACGCAAGAACGCATTCGGTGCCGTAGGACGCATCAGCCCGGAGTTTTATGTTCAGGATGGTGTCGTTCCACGCACTAAACTTCCCTCGGTACTCAAACGGATCAGCGAAATCTGCATGGCTTATGGATTGAAGGTTGGCAATGTTTTTCATGCGGGTGACGGCAATCTCCATCCGTTGATCCTGTTCGATTCACAGATTCCTGGTGAGATTGAGCGCGTGCGCAAAGCAGGACACGAAATTCTTCAGGTTTGCGCAGATGCTGGTGGTACAATCACCGGTGAGCATGGGGTCGGCATTGAAAAGCAGGAAGAGATGGCCTTGATATTTAGTGATATTGACCTGCGCATCATGCAACAGGTACGCGCAGCATGGAATCCCGATCAGCTATTCAATCCTGGTAAACTCTTTCCATTGCCGGGACGGTGTGCCGATATCAAGCAGCTCTAATGAGCATCAACAATCCTTTGCATAAGAGGTTACCAATGGAAGAATTTGCCGCGCTAGTCAATACACTACGACAAGATGTTCCCTCAGCACAGGTAACGGATGATACTGCTATCTTGCGTGACTATACCATAGATGGTATTCTACCCCGTCTGCTGGTTACTCCATCAGGTATTGATACCCTGGCTCAAGTAGTCGCTCTCGCCAATCAGAACGCTCTCACTATACTCGCGCGTGGCGGCGGTTCACGCATGAACCTGGGAGACCCACCCGGCCATATCGATGTAGTGGTAGAAACAAATCAATTGGATCGCTTGTTGGAACACGAAGGCCCTGACCTCACCTGTCATGTGCAGGCTGGAATAACCCTGGCCTCTTTACAGAAACAATTAGCCAGACAAGGACAGAGATTATCTCTCGATCCACCAGATGCAGAACAATCCACCATCGGAGGTATCCTCGCTGCTAATGCCAGTGGCCCTAAGCGCCTGCGCTATGGCACAGCACGCGATCTGCTGATCGGGTTGCGCGTTGTACAGGCGAATGGTGATATTGCACGCAGTGGTGGACGCGTCGTCAAAAACGTCGCCGGTTATGATCTAAATAAGCTCTATATTGGCTCGTTAGGAACGCTCGGCATTATCGTAGAAGCAAACTTTAAGCTTCACCCGCTCCCGGTCGCTGAGCGCACTCTTCTGCTCACCTATACAAACATTGAAGATGCAATGAAAACGGTTATGGGGATTATCAGCTCGCAGCTCACACCATGTGCATTGGAACTGATCGATACAGGAGCCGCCAATGATATGAGCGACTTCTTTGGATTGCATCTACCAACTAGCGGTCACACCCTGGCTGTTAATTTCGAGGGTAGCAACAGCACGCTTGACCGCCAGATGCACGAAACACGCATGCTTTCACGCAAGCATAACGCATTGATGGGTGAGGATTTACAGGGAGAAGAACAGGAGCGTTTCTGGCAAGCTGTACGTCAACATATGCAAGGCACGCTCACCTGCAAGGTTGCGCTCCTGCCAGCAATGGTCGCACCGTATCTCCAACAACTTGCACATACCTGTCGTCGACATAACCTTGAAGCTGCAACGATCGCTCATGCGGGGAATGGCATCCTCTACATCGAACTGCGTCCTGCTGATGCTGTAGCACGGTTAGTGGAGGCAATTGCAACGTTACGGAAGTATGCGCAGGAAATGCGTGGCAGTCTGATCATAGAACGTTGTCCCGTCGAGTTGAAGCGACGTGTTAGTATATGGGGAGAGCCGGGCGCAAATTTTCCGATGATGCAACGGCTCAAACAACAATTTGATCCAAAGAGAACATTTGTTGCTGGACGGTTTTTGGGAGGTTTATAAGATCGAAAATCTATTACTTGTAACGACACATCCTGAATTCGCACAGGATGCGCTAAGTGAATTAAAACACATCGACAAACGCCTGACAGGCATCGAAGAACTTGCGCCAGGGATCACCCTGTGTGGCGTTCCTGATAGTGCAACGTTTCTGCACAAAGTGACGACGGAGATACCTATTTTTGTGCGTCACATTGCACCTGTACAATCCCTCATAGATCTGCAGAATAAAGAGCAGGATATGGGCGCGATAGCTATGGCGCTTGCAGAACTACCCACATTCTCGGCACTAGAGAAAGGTACACGCTTCGCGGTACAGACGCGTTTTGTGCAAACCGATAAAAGCCTTGGTGAACGCCCTTATAGTAGTGGGGAGTTAAATAAATCCCTGGCAGAGGCATTCGCAGAGGAAACGGGAGCGGTCGAAGCGATCAAAAAGCCGCAGATCGTTATCTCTATTCTCTGTACCATGCACAAAGCTTATCTGGGCATCTCGACCGCTGAGGAGAATTTGAGCGCGTGGCCCGGTGGTGCTCGCCACTTCGCACAGACGGAGGAACAGATCAGCCGCGCCGAATTCAAGCTACTAGAAGCATTAGAGGTCTTTGGTATCTCGCTGCCAGAGAATGGACGTGCATTAGACCTGGGAGCGGCACCAGGAGGCTGGACCAGGCTCCTACTTGATGCAGGACTCTCTGTCATAGCGGTAGACCCGGCTAACCTTGACCCTCGTCTGGCAAGACGCAAGCAATTGGAACACTATCGGGGCTATGCCGAAAATTATCTTGAGGGTGCCCTGCAAAGACGCTATCGTTTTGATATCATCGCTAACGACATGCGTATGGACGCCCGTGAGGCTGCACGTTTGTTAGATAGTGCTGCAGAATGTTTGCGGCCCGATGGCGTTATGATCAGTGTGCTTAAACTGCCCCATGCGGCACCGGGAATCAACCCACTGATAAACCTGAAAGAGGCTCTGCATACCATCAGGCAACGCTATGGGATCGTTCAGGCACGTCAGCTTTTTCACAATCGACAAGAAGTCACTGTTGTCGCAGCACAACCACTCACGCCGCGTCGGTGACTGTTTTACCATCCAGGAGGTGGGTTATGTCTCTCGAACCTACAGCAACGAATGCAAAGAATACAACTCCAATACAGATCCTGGCTCCGAATACCGGGCCTTTGCGTCGTCACACGCATACCTACGATCTGATGCGGCAGTGTATTCACTGTGGTTTCTGTCTACCCACCTGCCCAACATACGCTGTACTGGGCGTTGAGATGGACTCGCCGCGTGGACGTATTTATCAGATGCAGGCTGTGGCGGATGGTCGCCTCGAAGTATCCGACGACTTTGTTGAGCACATGTATTGCTGTGTTGGCTGCCGCGCCTGCGAAACAGCCTGCCCATCCGGCGTCCAATTCGGCAAACTCATCGAAGCTGCCCGCGAACAGATCCAGCTAACAACCAGCGCGGTAGCCATCCAGGAAGGTCCAGACAGGGCGGACACAAACGAATACACCCTTATGCTCGGTCCGACGACGAAACCCACTCAATCCTCACTTCGCGGCCCAATTACTGCGCCGCTTCTTCTTTGATATTATGTTGCCTTCGCGCCTGATCTTAACATTAGTATTTGGCGGGTTGAAGCTCTATCAACGCAGTGGGCTACAAAAACTGGTACATGGCACAGGATTATTCGACGCCATCAATAACCTGCCAACGCCCTTTAAAGGCAAGCTGAGTACACCTGAAGCATTGATGAACGATGCGCGTGGTCCCATCGCGCCTGCTCCTTTAGCAGAAGTAACACCTGCAATCGGCTTGACACACTATCGTGTTGGCTTCATCAGTGGCTGTATCATGGACCAGGTATTTCGCGACATCAACGAGGCAACGATCCGCGTTCTGGCAGCTAATGGTTGTGAAGTTATCACACCACTCCAACAAAATTGTTGTGGAGCGCTACATGTACATGGGGGAGAGGCCGAGCAGGGGCGCAACCTTGCCCGCCACAACATCGATGTATTTGAAGCGTATAACTGCGATTTCATCATTATCAACTCCGCTGGTTGCGGCTCGACGCTCAAAGAGTACGATCACCTGTTGCGTGATGATGCGGCATATGCGGAACGTGCTCGCGTCTTTAGTGACAAAATGAAGGACATCAGTGAGTTCTTGATGAGCATTGAGCTAAAGCGTGAGATGGGCGAAGTCAATCGTATTGTCGCCTATCACGACGCCTGCCACCTGCTCCACGGCCAGAAAATCAAGCAGCAACCGCGCGAGTTGCTCAAAGCTATTCCTGGTCTTACTATGGTCACGCTAAAAGAATCTGACTGGTGCTGTGGAAGTGCTGGTATCTACAATATCACCAACCAGGAAATGGGTCACCAGTTGTTAGAGCGCAAAATGGATCACGTCGTGGAAACCGGTGCAGAGATCATCGCCACAGGTAATCCTGGTTGTATGATGCAGATCGCGATGGGGATACGTGAAAGAGGCCTGCCAATGGAGGTTATGCATCCAATTGAGTTGCTTGATGAGGCTTATCGTGTCGGGGGACTCTATAGCATGCCAGCACGAAATGTAGTCGCTATACAAAAACAACGCCGGACGTTTGCGGTTGGCATAGGGGTCGGGCTAGTGTTAGGATTTATCTGGTTAAAACGTCGTAACAAACGATGAAATAAAGATAATATGGACAATACGGATGTATTGTGGGCACGATCAATCTAGCCCCTACCTTTTTTGCGTGACAATTCACCCCAATAGCAAGTAAAACCCTCTCTTCTGCTTTTTTATGATCAGAAGAAGAGGGTTTTAACGGATGTCCTCTTTTTTAAAAAGGATTCTACTCAGGCTCTTGTACGGTTCCCTGTAACAGCATGCAAAATGGCAACTAGAATACAAGCGCCAACTACCGCTACGATGAGACTACCTATGAAACCAAACGACGACCCAGGAGCAAGCAGGCCCACGATTAATCCACCAACGAAAGCGCCAATAAGGCCTACAATAATATCACCAAGCAGACCATACCCACGACCGGGCATAATAACACCGGCCAGCCAGCCAGCTAGCAGACCAATCACAATCCAGGCAATAATGCCTCCTGGATTCAATGCAGCAGCTAATACGATTGTTGCAAGAGTCATCTTGAATCCTTCTTTCTTTACACAACTAAAAAATTATACCAGGTTCATCATTCAGTATGATAAGATACGCCTGATGAATAAAAGAGATGCCATATCAACAGCATCTTCGGCACTTGCCCAACGGCATATCTGTACCGCTTCTTACACGAATGAGAGAGCTAAACGGATACACCCCAACCCATCCACTGGTCACTACAATTGACACTGACCTATCTCTGCATCTCGTGTTACCTTTGAACTGGTATATGGACAATGGGAAGATACCTCTCTCTATGCTATCATTGAAGAAGATTATGCAGGTTCAACAACGGATAAACAATCTGGCATACAGTAGAAAAGAGGGTGAGACTATATGAATGCAATACGTTTTGGTATCATTGGTGGGGGTTGGCGTTCTTTATTTTTCCTGCGCATTGCACAGGCCATGCCCGAAAAATTTGAGGTCGCAGGGATGTTCGTGCGCAATCCAGCGAAGGCACACGAGCTTGAAGCAAAATGGCATGTAAAAACATATACAGCACTTGATGATCTACTAAAAATCAATGACCTGCGCTTCATGGTCGTCTCAGTTCCCAGAACCATAGCGCCTCAGATTCTCCATACTCTTGCTGAACGCTCTATTCCAGCATTAACTGAGACACCACCTGCACCAGACGTTCCTGGCTTGATCGCTCTGCACGATCTGAGCAAACGAGGGGCAAGAATCCAGGTCGCCGAGCAATATCATCTGCAACCGCTGCATGCTGCACGCATAGCCCTTGCACGATCGGGAAAGCTGGGAGCAGTGACGCAAGCTCAGGTATCGGTTGCTCACGGCTATCACGGGGTTAGTCTGATACGCAAATTCCTGGATATAGCTTATGAGCCGGTTACAATTACAGCTCACAGTTTCACCTCGCCACTCATAGGCGGACCAGATCGTTATGCACCACCTGAACAAGAACGGTTAGTGAGCTCTGAACAGACCATCGCCTATCTGAACTTTGGGGAGAAATTGGGCGTATTCGATTTCACAGGTGATCAGTATCATTCATGGATTCGCTCCCCGCGCCTGCTCGTGCGGGGAGAGCGCGGCGAGATTAACAATACCCAGGTGCTTTACCTTGCAGATTATCTGACACCAATTACCTATGAACTGGTACGGCAGGACGCGGGAATAGCAGGCAATCTGGAAGGATATTACCATAAAGGCATTCTAGCGGGCAATGAGTGGATCTACAAAAATCCCTTTGTTCCTGCACGTTTGAGCGATGACGAGATCGCCATTGCGAGTTGTATGGTTGGTATGGACCAGTATATTGATGGTGGTCCTGATATGTATAGCCTGGCCGAAGCTGCACAGGATCATTATCTGGGTTTGATGATTGAGCAGGCGGTGGCTTCTGGACAAGCGGTAAGGGCAACTGTGCAACCATGGGCGCGGGGATGAAACAATTGACGGTTTTCATGAGTGACGCACGGGTTTATGAATGGCATCCCTACACCATTGGATACAGTCAAATAAACGATGCCAATAATGCATCCACACCGTTTATTTGACTAGATACAGAAACACCGTAGCGACCCTATTTATAGCGTCTACCAATTTATTGAGGGATATATGCATCATTGAACGGATAAAAGCGATAATCAGCCATTTCGGGAAAGATGCGCATTCCAATCCCTGTAGCGTACCCGTGAATCAGTGTCCAATGGTGAAGAGAGCTCTCAAGTCCCTTCAAGACTTGTGCCGATGTCAAATGTGCAGCAAGCGTGGCATGAGGAGCCCAATGATCTGGAAGGAGCCAGTCATGTGCGAGAGAAGGCTTGTCCGTTTCATCCATAGACATAAATCCCTGGATCGCTGCACGATGAAGAGACAACAACGTGTGGGATATCCGAGGAGCAAGAAAGATTACTCCAGCATTTATTTACCCGCGAGAGCTTATTATTCTTTACCTGTAGTATCATGTGCAATAGCAAGCAGAACCAAAAATGGTATGACATTACGCACGGGAAGCGCATAAAGATTCCGGCTTTTCTGTTCAATCAGGTGTACTGCCAACAACTCTTTTAGGTGATGATACAGCTGACCCGCCGAAGAAACACCCAATGCTTCCTGGAGTTGTTGGTTGGTTTTGGGACTCGAAAGCAATTCTTGCAGTAACATGAGACGAAGCGGGCTTCCCAACGCAGCAAATGTCTGCGAGAGAACCTCTGGTTCACTACCCAAGAGTTGCAGCAACCAGGGCACAGGACGCTCCACCTGCCACGCATACTCTCCCCCGGCAAGATGAGCAGCACCTGCATAGATAATAGCTCCACTACTCCCATCTTGCTCATAGGGAGACCCCTGACGACTTTGCATCAGGTGTAATGTACCAAAATCTGCTGATGGAAGAGAGGGAGATTGTGATAGGGATGCCAGATGTGTAGCTGCTTCTAAAGCAACCACACGCTCCTGTAAAGATGCAACATTTTGCTCAAGTGCAAGCAAACACTCTTCATCATTATCCATTATAGTTCTCTCTTTGCCACATCCCCCATAGCCTACGAGCACTAAACCTGACGAAATAGCGAGAAGATAGAAAGCCAGATAAGGCCAGAACGGGAGGCTATTCATTCACTCCCGGCAATGATTCCCTTGAGCACGTTTGATTGATCATTAATAGCCTCCTCGTTTCAGGTTCAATGACTTTACCATATTGCAATTCCGCTATTCTAGTATATCAATATTTCAGATAGATGTCAAGACCAGGAGATATAGAGAGGTTAAGCGGGCATTTAAACTGCTATTACCTGCGCACAACATGCCCATTTAGTGGCTCATTGCTTGCTCCCGAAAACCATCGAGATAAGCATATAAATAGGACATATAACACGAGAAGAACAAGCGAACAGATTTATCAGTATATCATTAAACACTTCTACGTGGAAAATTTTCATCATTGTGCATTTTTCACATTAGAACACAATCTATATACAAAGATATTGCGTAATCCACCTCAACAATCTATACTTTAGAATGTAAGAATAACCTTAAAGGATCCTCGTCTATAGGAAATTTAATAAATGATACAGCATGGAGGAAGCTATGAAAATGAAAATGCGTCCCATTCCTATTCAACGATCTGATACCATCCTTTCAGCCCTTTTCACTGGGATATGTGCGGCATCAACAGGCTTTCTTGCAGCCTTCCTCTCTCTCAATTTTTACTTTAACATCGTGATCCATCGAAACAGTGCGATAATTCCCAATATAGGACTCTTCTATGGTGCGGCCACACTTGCAGCTCTCCTGACCGGATCATTTATGTGGTGGTATTTCGTTACGAAACCAGGTCGGCATACGCTAAAGCAGGGGATTATGGTAGGGGTCATAGCCAGCATAATTGCTCACCCGGTAGCGTGGCTTTTGGCTGGATTCATTACCTATTTGGGCAATATCCCTTTATTTACGGGTTTTGTAATTAGAAGTCTATTTGATGTGCTTTTCGTTGCCTTATTTGTTAGTATGTTTAGCCTCTTGTATGTGGGCTGGCTTACTGCACTTGTTGGGGGAGTTGCAGGTGCCTTGTTTATACGTGCGCAACATGCCGATGAGCATGCCTGAAAACAAAAAAATGGCATGCTTTTTAACAAACGTGAGTTATGGATAATTAAACGCCCTCCAATGAGTTAAAAATCGCCCAGGTGAGGATCCACCTGGGCGAGAACATCTGTTTCTAAAATTCGGGATGACTCATGTAGTATCATTTGTTTAGTATAAACTAATAGTAGCTCACTTAAATTGAGGATGAGCCACAATTTACTTGACAAACGTGATGAGATTTTAAGCGCAAACGTACCTAGTTCCCGAATTTGAGGCATTATCTTGCAGAAAAAGGTAAGAGTCTCCGATATACCCTAAGGCACACGTCTGTGTTGGCGTGTAAGTACTTATTGGCGAGCTTACCGATTGACCAGGGGTACAGGCAGACGAAGCGCTCCAGAATATAGGCTGACCGGGAACCTTGAAGTCTTCAATAAAATTCTGAATAAAGTCAGTTGCAATCACACAAGAAACTTTTGCATATGCCTGGTTGCTACAGGTATTGACCCAGATAGAAATCGTCCCGACTACCTTGCTACCGTCGTCAGCAAGAATAGAGGCGCTGTTTTTCTGCACAAAAGAGCCGCACGTGGCATTGGCGGAAGCTTTATTGGTGCCAACAAATCCAGCCAGAGCAAATATCATGAGTGCCAACACGAGCGGAACCGCAATTCGGCACACTTTTTGCACTCTGTTGTGTTCATTCGTCCGAACGCCTGTTGCCTCAAGATGCGTTTTTGGGGATAGTGTCATCATTTTTCTCCTTAATACATAAAATAATGTAAATTTACATCGGTAGCCACCCTTTGGCTGCTTCGCTTAAGGTGTTACTCATACCATAACAGGGGAACCTCAATACAACCTCAACGCCTGATCGTAATCAGGTAAACAAGCGGGGGATGATTAATAGGAGGGGTTGGCATAATTGACAATAAAAAAGGAAACCGCTTAGAGCGGTTTCCTTTTTTATTACCATATGCAAGTGAATAGGATGAGTCCTCAATTTTGCCGAGCGCAGAGCGAGTGCTGAAGCAGCGATGCTCATGCCGACGAAACACGAAGATGAAACAAGCCGTACGATCATTAGGGCGGCTTCGCTCAACCCGTTACCGGGCGTACACGTGCCGTCTATCAACCAGGTCGTCTCCCTGGGATCTTAACTCTACTAGAGAGTGGGATCACTCGTCTTGGGTGCGGCTTCGCGCTTAGATGCTTTCAGCGCTTATCCCTTCTCGACATAGCTATCCAGCGATGGGGGTGGCCCCCCAACTGGCACACCAGCGGTCAAGCCATCTCGGTCCTCTCGTACTGAAGATGACGCCCCTCAATAATCCTCCGCCCACGACGGATAGAGACCGAACTGTCTCGCGACGTTCTGAACCCAGCTCGCGTGCCGCTTTCATGGGCGAACAGCCCAACCCTTGGGACCTACTCCAGCCCCAGGATGCGACGAGCCGACATCGAGGTGCCAAACCTTGCCGTCGATGTGAACTCTTGGGCAAGATAAGCCTGTTATCCCCGGGGTAGCTTTTATCCGTTGAGCCACACTCCTTCCACACGGGAATGTGGGATCACTAAGCCCGACTTTCGTCCCTGCTCGGCCTGTCCGCCTCGCAGTCAAGCTTCCTTCTGCCTTTACACTCTTTGCGGGTGGTGTCCATTCACCCTGAGGAAACCTTTGGGCGCCTCCGTTACTCTTTGGGAGGCGACCGCCCCAGTCAAACTACCCGCCTGACCCTGTTCCCGTCCCAGCTCATGGGATCCGGGTGAGAAACAAAACACATTGAGAGTGGTATTTCACTGTTGCCTCCTGCACCCCCACAAGGGTACATTCTTCGGCTCCCACCTATGCTACGCACAATCCGCCTCGTTTCCAGGCCAGGGTGTAGTAAAGCTCCACGGGGTCTTTTTGTCCTGTCGTGGGTAACCCGTATCTTCACGGGTATTTCAATTTCGCCGAGTCCTCTGTTGAGACAGTGCTCAAGTCGTTACTCCTTTCGTGCGGGTCGGAACTTACCCGACAAGGAATTTCGCTACCTTAGGACCGTTATAGTTACGGCCGCCGTTCACCGGGGCTTCGGGTCGTGGCTACGAACACCACTCTCCTTAACCTTCCGGCACTGGGCAGGAGTCAGCCCCTATACGTCCGCTTTCGCGTTAGCAGAGACCTGTGTTTTTGGTAAACAGTCGCTTGAGCCAATTTCCTGCGGCCTGCTCACCCCCATGCAAGCATGGAAGCTACTCAGGCACCCCTTCTTCCGAAGGTACGGGGTTAATTTGCCGAGTTCCTTAACAGAGGGTCACTCGTTCACCTGAAGAGAGTTCTCTTTGCCTACCAGTGTCGGTTTGCGGTACGGGCAGAGATCGCTCTGGCGAGAGGCTTTTCTTGACGGCCTGGGGCGCGGTTACTTCCGCCTGATTGCTCAAGCTCGGTCCTGCTGTCATGCACAGGTGACCGGGATTTCCCTCGGCCACGCACTTCAGACAAGACGCCCGGCCTGTCCATTCGCCGGGTTAACTTTCCCTACCGTGTCCCCCCATTGCTCATAATGATCGTCTCTGGTGCAGGAATTTCTGACCTGCTTTCCATCGCCTACGACTGTAACGTCCTCGGCTTAGGACCCGACTCACCCTGGGACGATTGACGTTGCCCAGGAACCCTCAGGCTTCCGGTGTATCTGGTTCTTACAGATATTACGCTACTCATTCCGGCATTCTCACTTCTCGTGCCTCCACCTGTCCTTGCAGTCAGGCTTCTCAGGCATAGAGAACGCTCCCCTACCATAGGTTCCTTAAAAACCTATTCACAGCTTCGGTTTGATGCTTAAGCCTCGATACGTTGTCGGTGCCACTACACTCGACCAGTGAGCTATTACGCACTCTTTCAATGATGGCTGCTTCTAAGCCAACATCCTGGCTGTTTGGGCGTACTGACTCCCTTTCACACTGAGCATCAATTTGAGACCTTAGCTGGTGATCTGGGCTGTTTCCCTTTCGACGACGAAGCTTAGCCCCCGCCGTCTCACTCACGCGCTGATCTGCTGTGGCATTCGTAGTTGGCTTGAGGTTGGTAACCAGCACTTGGCCCCTAGCTCATGCCGCGCTCTACCTCCACAGTAGCTGTCACGTGGCTGTACCTCAATACATTTCGGGGAGAACCAGCTATCTCCACGTTCGGTTGGAATTTCTCCCCTATCCACAGTTCATCCCCCAGTTTTGCAACACTGGTGAGTTCGAGCCTCGACGAAGTTTCACCTTCGCTTCACTCTGACCATGGATAGCTCACGTGGTTTCGGGTCGCATCGGCGCTACTTGCGCTCTCTTCAAACTCGGTTGCCCTCTGGCTCCCCAGCTTTACCGCTGGTTAACCTGCAACGCCGATGCACTCGCCGGATCATTCTACAAAAGGCACGCCATCAGCCCTTAGTCCCTCTTGGAACAGTGGCCTCTGACTGCTGGTGAGTACGTGGTTTCAGGGTCTCTTTCATCCCCCTCTCGGGGTACTTTTCACCTTTCCCTCACGGTACTTGTTCACTATCGGTCGCTGAATGTGTTGAGCCTTGGAGGGTGGTCCCCCCAGCTTCCCACAAGGTTTCACGTGCCTCGTGGTACTCAGGATCCCAGCCCATCGCTCTCAATCGTCCATTACGGGACTCTCACCCTCTCTGGTGGCGCGTTCCAACGCCTTCACGTGATCAAGATTGACTTTTCGCTGGTCCTACAACCCCGCCCCTTCGTAAAGAAAGGATGGTTTGGGCTCGTCCCGGTTCGCTCGCCACTACTACGGGAATCTCGGTTGATTTCTTCTCGTCGGGCTACTGAGATGTTTCAGTTCGCCCGCTTCCCTCCCGCCTGCCTATAGATTCAGCAGGGGGTATCCAGACATGACTCTGGATGGGTTGCCCCATTCGGATACTCAGGGCTCATCGCTTGGATGCAGCTCCCCCTGAACGTTTCGCCGGTCTCCGCGTCCTTCATCGGCATTCAGCACCTAGGCATTCACCTCGTACTCTGTGTAGCTTGTTCTCTATCTGTCTGTTTGTCTCTTCGGTATGTGTTCCTCTGCTTCAACTCTTGCTTGATTGCGCTCAGCAAAATTGAAGATTTATCCTATTCAGTTGTTCATGTGCCGTTGTCGGGTGACAATTGCTTGTCCCTAACAACTCAAGAGTGGAAAACAATCCGTTCACTGTTCGCGTCGCTGGTCTCTGACCGACCTGGGATGGAGTTCCGAAGAACTCGGTGTCCCTAGAAAGGAGGTGATCCAGCCGCACCTTCCGGTACGGCTACCTTGTTACGACTTCACCCCAATCACCGACCCCACCCTCGACGTCTGCCTCTCTTGCGAGTTAGCCCGACGGCTTCAGGTGTTGCCGACTTTCGTGGTGTGACGGGCGGTGTGTACAAGACCCGGGAACGTATTCACCGTGGTGTGCTGACCCACGGTTACTAGCAACTCCAACTTCATGGAGGCGAGTTGCAGCCTCCAATCTGAACTGAGACCGGTTTTGCTGGGATTAGCTCCCCCTCGCGGGTTGGCAACCCGTTGTACCGATCATTGTAGCGTGTGTGTAGCCCAGGATGTAAGGGCCGTGCTGACTTGACGTCATCCCCGCCTTCCTCCGCGTTGATCGCGGCAGTCTCGTCGGACACTTATAACCGACGACAAGGGTTGCGCTCGTTGCGGGACTTAACCCAACATCTCACGACACGAGCTGACGACAGCCATGCAGCACCTGTGCTCCCGTCCCTTGCGGGTACACCACTTTCGTGGTGGTGCGAGAACATGTCAAACCCTGGTAAGGTTCTTCGCGTTGCATCGAATTAAACCACACGCTCCGCTGCTTGTGCGGGTCCCCGTCAATTCCTTTGAGTTTTAATCTTGCGACCGTACTCCCCAGGCGGACCACTTATCACGTTAGCTACGGCACGGAAGGGGTCGATACCCCCCACGCCTAGTGGTCATCGTTTACGGCCAGGACTACCGGGGTATCTAATCCCGTTTGCTCCCCTGGCTTTCGCACCTGAGCGTCAGGTACTCCCCAGGACACTGCCTTCGCCTTTGGTGTTCCTCCGGATATCTACGCATTTCACCACTCCACCCGGAATTCCGTGTCCCTCGTGAGCCCTCAAGTCCGGCAGTCTTCGAAGACCCTTCTCAGTTAAGCCGAGAATTGTCACTCCGAACTTACCGCACCGCCTGCGTGCGCTTTACGCCCAGTAACTCCGGACAACGCTCGCCCCCTACGTATTACCGCGGCTGCTGGCACGTAGTTAGCCGGGGCTGATTCCTCGGGTACCGTCCTTACTCGTCCCCGAGAAAAGCAGTTTACGCTCCGAAAAGTGTCATCCTGCACGCGGCGTTGCTCGTTCAGGGTTGCCCCCATTGACGAAAATTCCTCACTGCTGCCCCCCGTAGGAGTCTGGGCCGTTCTCAATCCCAGTGTGGCTGATCATCCTCTCAGACCAGCTACCGATCGAGGCCTTGGTAGGCTTTTACCCCACCAACTAGCTAATCGGGCGCAGGCTCCTCCTCCGGCGTCTTGCGACTTTGTTTCTTGCGAAACGTATGCGGTATTGTCGGCGATTTCTCGCCGGTATTCCTCACCGAAAGGTAGATTGCCCACGTGTTACTCACCCGTCCGCCACTCCCTACTTGCGTAGGACGTTCGACTTGCATGTGTTAGGCACGCCGCCAGCGTTTATCCTGAGCCAGGATCAAACTCGCCATCCAATTTATTGGTCATACCCTCTGTTCAGAGGATATAAAAATGCATTGGCTTGAGTTGCGATCATGACCAAGTTACGTTGTTGTTGTTACTTGACTTGATTCGCAGATTAAAAGCTCGCTCTCCCTTTGCAAGGAGAACAAGTTGTTGACAGAAAACTGCTTGACAAACAGTTATCGTTCTGCTTTCCACTCTTCAATTGTTAAGGTTAATGTTGCAGTGAAGCCTTCGAGCATCAGTGGCTCTGAGCCTTCTCAACGGGCAAACGAGGTAAATCGTTCGTTCGTTCACTGTAGCAGTAGTATCGCATATCTCTGGCACATTGTCAAGCGTTTTTCCTACCAATTTTGCTTGACGTCAGAAATCTCATTTCCCTTGCTTTCGCAGTCACCAAAGACCGATTTCAAGGTCAAAGTGGGCGCAAAAACGCCATAAAAAAACCTTGAGGGTTTTGTGACAGAGGGTGAAAAGATCCCTGAGGGGCCACCTTAGCGTGGCTCAAGCTACAAGCATGCCTTCGTGACAGGAGCACCGACTCGTGAACGAGCAAGTGATTGTCTTCTTGTAGCGGCTTAGATACTATGCCATATCCTGACGTATTTGTCAAGGGGTCTGGGACTGGTCTCCAAAAGTCTCATCTGGTCGTTGGAAGAAGCGTTCAAATGAGTGCCTGTTCCTCCGGCTTCAGCATTCTCCCACACATGGGATGCGCTGTCAAGAGTTTCGGACAATTGGGTGTTGATCTTCCTTCCACCTCCTGGATGAAGTGACATTTGATTGAGCACGACGGCCTCTTCTCATTTATTCCGCTATTCCACGCTTAGGGGACTTAGTACCGACCGGGCCATATTTCTACTCCGTCCTCCTCGGTACCGATAGCAAGCCAGGCTCCATCGACTGACCACTGTGGCGTTTCTACGGTTTTGCTGTATGTATCATAAACAGCTATCAACTTTCCGGTGAAAGGAGACCAGACATGCGCCGTGCGGTTGGCGCTAGCGGAAGCGACCCAGGGGCCATAGGGTGACCAATCCACACCTTCAATCTCGCCCTTCTGACCACGATAGACCTGGAGTGTCTTCCCAGTTGATGCCTCCCAGATGTGAGAGGTTTGATCTGTACTACATGAGATGATTGCCCGCTCGTCTGGAGACCAACACAGATCATGGACACGACTCTTATGCCCTCGATAAATGACTCTCGGCTTGCCAGTCAAAGCCTCCCACACATGCGCGGTCCCATTATCAGTAGCGGAGGCCAGAAACCGTCCCGACGGAGACCATTTAACTCGCGAGATGCCTAAAAGGCTCAAGGTAGCATCGGTATAATGACTGATCATACGAAGGGGGAATGGGTGCCATACTTCGACAATTGGACTATGCCCAGAAATTGCCAGATAGGTCCCATCAGGGGACCAGCTAACTGAACGCAACGCATACTCTTTCTTCATGGTAATCGCTGCTGCTCGGGCAGGGAATTTCCAGAGATGCAATGAACCCGCGCCCGCCTCGGCTGTCACGGCAGCCACCCAATTGGTTTTCGACCAGGAAACATCATTCACCCATTTGTTCAACGTGAGATAGATCAACGCAATGACATCTTTCTCTATATTCCAAATCACCAGATTATTGGTCCCACTGGCAACCGCGAGATAACGATTATCTGGAGACCAGGCCAGGTGATTTACCCAATTAGAGATGGTAACGTCAAACAAGTGATGCAAGCGCTGACTCAGTGGCACGCGGAGAGGAGTGGTGACTTTAAGATGAGATGATTGCTTTGAATGCGTATTCTGTAATGTAAGCCAATATGCCGAACTCGCTGCTGCCACCACTCCAAGTCCTCCTGCTCCCAACAGGAGGAGTGCTTTTCGACGCTTCAATAACTGCGGCGCGACAAACGACCCTTTCTGTCTGACTGACTCGACAGGCGAAGGAAGTTGGAGGGAGGAAGTTTCGGGTAGCTTCTCTGTCGAAAGCTGCACTGCCAGAGCGAGAGTATCAGCAGAAGTATGCTCTTCCGGCGCTATCTCAATGCTTTCACTCACACCCTCCGCGATACCTTCCTCGCTCGCTGAAGCTGAGAGATCACGCGGAGCAAATCCTAATTCCTGGGCACTTTTGCCAAAAAGAGCACACAGTTTGACACGGAAATAGGCGCTGGGGAGATGATTCCCACTTTCCCATCTGGTAACTGTTACGGTCGTCGTTCCTAACATTTCTGCAACTTCACGTTGTCGCCAGTTCCGTCGAATACGCTCCTGACGCAGTCGTTCATTCCAACTTTTCTCTTGCTGATCTGTCATAATTTACGCTCCTATCTTGTTCCACGAAGACTATGATACAGCGGCAAAAGATGTAAGTCAAGTAATAAAAACAAGTTTATATCTTGTCTTTCAAGTTGATATTTTTAAATGATAGCTGATGCTATGTAGAAAATCATACATCTTGACTATACTTGTGTGGAGGACAGCAATGGACAAGATACTTTCACTCGATTGCTCTATGGATGCTCTGTTTGACAGGACTTCTCTGCGTCGAGTGTTCACTTCTCCTGAGGTCTTTCTCTTAAAGATTTTTACTGATTTAGAAAGGTGTCAACAATGAAACTTCTTTCCCGCATCGGTCTCGGCATGGTATTGTGTGCGCTTTTACTGAGCTTTTCCTATGTCCAAGGACATACAGTAGAGGCGAAATCCACCAGGGCGGCGGTTACTTGCTATGGGCAAGCATTCAGCATTGGTTTTTACTCACAGGCCAATACACTATACGAATTTCCTTCTCGTTCAACTCCCTATGTCACATCAAGTTATTGTACTGATATCAACTTGAAGCTTACTTCATTGCCTGGCACTGCTTTTGTACGCATCTGCTTTGTCCATGCGAATTATTGCAATAGCTGGAAGACATATAGCTCGACGAATACATGGTACACTCCCGCTACGAATGTCTCAGATGGCACCACGTATGTCGTTCAATTTGAGACAACGGGCACGGGCAACGTGTCTGGATTAATTGCCGATTAAAGACGTTTGTTTCTCAACCATTTCATCACAGAGAGGATTATGAGTCATCCAGGGTTTTCGGAAAACCCGTTTTGCTGAAAAGAGCTGGAGAAGTCAGGGGTGCGATTAATCGCGCCCCTGGCTATTGTGCCATTTCTGTCGGGCTTGCCGGGCCTGGTCAAAGGTTTCATCCAGGTCTTTGTCATGTGCTGCAATACGCATGCGCAATCCTTGCAACGAGCTTATATATTCGTCCAGCCAGCGTATGATCGCTTCGCTATTGGTGAGGCAGATATCACGGTACATCTCAGGGTTTCCTGCGGCCAGGCGCGAAATATCACGGAAGCCACTGGCAGCTAACAACGATGCATCCTCCCAGGCACCATCTTCCCCAACGGTATTGACCAGGGCAATAGATGCCAGGAAAGGGAGATGACTGACGCCGGCAACCTGACCATCGTGCTCAACTGGCTCCAGAAAGCGGACATTAGCGCCAATCATTTCCACCATGATCGCAACTTTCTCGATCGCTGCTGGTCTGGTTCGGGTGGTAGGAGTAAGGCAATAGATATGATTTTTAAAGAGGTCTGCGTCACTTGCCTCAACTCCACTCAACTCTTTTCCCGCCATAGGATGGCCTCCTACAAAGGAGACTGTGGGCGGCAAAAACTCTTCGGCCCAGGTGATAGCCTGCACTTTTGTACTGGCTACATCGGTTACGACGGCTCCTGGTGACAGATAGGGAGCACTACTTTGCAACAATGCACGCATAGCGCCCACAGGGGTCGCGAATATTACAAGGTCCGCTCCACGTAGAGTATCTGCTAACGTGCTATAGGCAGCATCGATGGCCCCTATTTTACACGCACGATCGCTTACACCTTTTCCCAGATCGTGGCCAACTATCTGTTGTGCGGCTTTCGCTTTATGTAGCGCAAGCCCCAGCGATCCCCCGATCAATCCCAATCCTATAATTGCTATACGCTGAAACATATCATCACCTCTTTTTCATGGGAGTATACTCCTGTAGCTATTACTTTTTCAAGTAGGCATCTTTTTGAGGTCTCCATCCTTTGAAGGAAAGCATTGCAAGCAATAATTGTATAAGATATATGCTTGAGACGCGTATACTATATAGAGCGTGCCCACACCCTTAAGAGCCACTCACAACTTCAGCAAAAATTAACCTCTACAAATCGATGTACATGTAGTGAAGGAAATTCCAGATCCAGTTTGGTGTAATTCATTGCAGAATTACTATCAGGAGGTTCGTGATGAAACGACAATTCTTCATTCCTTTCGTTGTCTTCTTCATTCTTATTTTAAGTGCGTGTGGTGGAAGCACGAGTAGCCCAGGAAGTGGTGGTAGTACAGGCGGCGCTCAACAGGGATTGAGCGGTGCGACGAGCTTTATTGATTGTCCGAGCAGCACAAATACAACTACGGCTGCTCCAGAAACAGGCTCAATCACGCTCAATGTTGCTGGTGCTACCTCGTCCCCAGCTGAAGATGCACTCGTACAACAGAACCTGCACAAGTTCACACAAGCTCATCCCAATATTAAGGTCAACTGGACAGGGCTTGCCGATTATCCAACTAAGATGCGGGCGAATATCTCTAGCGGAAATGTTCCCGATGTCTTCTATGTACAACCACAGATGGGTAGCGAATATATCAACGCGGGTAAGTTGCTTAACCTCTCACCTTATATGGCGAAAGATGGGGTCAAGACAAGCGATTATTATGAAGCGCTCATGAGTCCATTTACCTGCAAAGGTGGCCAGGTTTACGGCATTCCGAAAGACTGGAACACGCTGGGCCTTTTCTATAATAAGCAGATGTTCCAGGCAGCCGGTGTGCCCTTACCCACAGATAACTGGACCTGGACGGATATGCAGAATGCAGCGAAGAAGTTGACGAAATCGGGGAATGCGGCTACCTCTACTTATGGCATTACGCTGGCGGCTGATGCATCACGTTGGGGAGCATTCTTGTTCGCGGCGGGCGGTTCGATGCTGAATAAGGATGGAACACAAGCGGCCTTCAATACTACGGCGGGTATTAAATCGCTGCAATTCTACACTGGTTTCCAGAAGGATGGTACCTCCGTCTTGCCTGGTTCGGTAAGTTCTGCCTGGGCTGGTGAAGCATTTGGCAAACAACGGGCTGCGATGGCTCTGGAAGGGGGCTGGCTCATTCCTTTCCTCTCCTCCACCTATCCTAATATCCAATATGATATTGCACCTCTCCCCAAAGATCCAGACACGGGTAAACGGGCAAACCTCATCTACACGAATGCCTGGGGTGCCTATTCTGGCACAAAGCATCCTGAAGCCGCCTGGGAGCTGATCAAGTATATGACAGGAACAGATGTGCAGAAAAGCCAACTGGATGCAGGGTTTGCGCTGCCAACCATCAAAGGTCTGCAAAATGATCCCTACTTTACTCAGCATCCTGGCTTCAAAGTCATGTTTGATGCCTCCTCCTACGGGTATGCGGATTATTATGGCGCACACGATGATGTGATCCACACCGATCTGCAGCAATCTATTGAGTCAGTTATGCTCGGCAAATCAGACGCCCAGACCGCTCTAAGCAGTGCGGCCAGCAAGATTAATAACGAGCTACAGTCATGACACAAGGCAAGGCAAATTAATTCGTCCTTTAGAAAGATTTTCAGAGAAATGGGTAGAGGAGGATTTTCATGGCTACACAACCTGCAGCTTCGAATGCATCAATTGCACGCACAATTACAGAAACGACCAGGCGTGGAAAGCGTCCGGACAGAGGATGGAGAACGAGTGAAACGGTATCGGCATATCTCTTTCTAGCCCCCTACCTGATTATCCTGGGCGTCTTTACCGTTTTCGTGGCACTCTACGGTATTGGCCTGAGCTTCTTCAAAGTAGATATCGGATTTACCACGCCAACTTTCGTTGGCTTCCACTACTACCAGCTTCTCTTTCAGCAGCTTTCCGATGTCGCCGATAGCGATTTCTGGACATCGATGCTGAATATCGTCAAATACACCTTCTTTGATGTAATAGGAGTGACCGTTCTGGCCCTGGCGCTGGCGGTACTTCTCCATAATATCAACTTCCTCAAGGGTACCTTTCGCACCATCTTCTACATTCCAGCGGTTACCTCTTCCGTTGCAGTCTCCCTCATCTTTCTCTGGCTCTATGCGCCCCAGGGTGCCATCAACTACCTGTTCTCGACCATCCACATTACGGGGCCAGACTGGTTAAACGATCCCGCATGGGCTCTACCAGCTCTCATTATCATGAATACCTGGACAACATCTGCAACATTTATGATCTACTTTCTGGCGGCTCTACAGGATATACCAACCGAGTTGATTGAAGCGGCCAAAGTAGATGGTGCAAACCGCTTTGCAGCTTTCTGGAACATCAGTCTGCCCTTGCTACGTCCAGCTATCTTTCTGGTGGTTGCACTTGCGACCATTGGTGCGTTTCAGATGTTTGACCAGGCCAAATTCATGACCAATGGTGGCCCGCTACGCTCAACATTAACGCCGTTGCTTGAGATTTATAACAAGGGCTTCAGTGATAACCAGTTTGGATACGCCGCAGCGATGTCGGTGCTTCTCTTTATTGTCATTTTCATCTTCACGATGATTCAACGCCGTCTGATTGATGTAGAGAGTTAGAAGGAGGAAGAGAGTTATGGCACAAGCATCTGCACGAACACAAACAGCCGGGCGTACTACAACTATGACACCATCTGATAAGCCCGAGAGGCACTTTCAATGGTATAAAGTGATCATTTATGTTTTTCTGATCGTCTTCACTCTGACATCACTGGGGCCATTCATCTTTTCATTCTTCTCGTCTTTCAAAACGCTCCAGCACATTCTGGATTTTCCGCCGTCGCTGCTACCCAATCCCTGGACCCTTGGAAACTATCAAGAGGTTTTGCAAGGGGGCACCTTCACACGCTGGTTACTCAACTCAGGCATCTATGCGATAGGCACGGCACTTTTCAATGTATTATTCTCGGCCATGGCGGGCTATGCACTCTCACGCATGAATTTTCCTGGACGCAACTTCATTTTTGTGCTAACTCTGGCCGTGATGATGATTCCATTGCCCGTAACATTGATCCCGAAATACCTGGTTATGAACAACCTGCACCTGATCAATACCTACTTTGCACTGCTACTACCCATGGCTGCTCAACCCTTCTCGGTCTTCCTGATGGTGCAATTTATGAAAGGGCTTCCTAAAGAGTTGGAAGAATTGGCGCGAATTGATGGTGCATCACGCTGGCGTACCTTCCGTCAGATAATTCTTCCCCTGGTCAAACCTGCTTTGATTGCGGTAATTATTCTGAGCTTCCAGGGTGCCTGGAACGATTTCCTCTGGCCTTTGCTGGCAACCAGTAGCCCAAATATGTATCCCCTTCCAGTGGGATTATTCCAGTTTAAGACAGACCATTATACGGAGTACAATTTGCTAATTACAGGCTCCATGTTCAATGCCATTCCAGTGCTAGTGCTCTTCTTTATCTTCCAACGCTACTTTATGAATAGTGCCGTTGGCTCGGCGGTAAAAGGATAGCAAGCGTAAGTTGACTTTCACCAACCTGTGCCATATTCTGATACAATAACATAAAAACGAGGACGCACACTATGCCATTCGACCTTCAACGTGCTCGCCAGGATACACCCGGTTGTGCTCACGTACTCCATTTTAATAATGCAGGCTCTTCATTGATGCCACAACCTGTACTCGACGCAACCATTCAACATCTACAACTCGAGGCTCAGATTGGTGGCTACGAAGCTTTCGACAAAGCAATTGACGCGATTGAACATGCATATGATGCAGCCGCAGCACTGATCGGCTGTTCGCGCGATGAGATCGCCATGCTTGAAAATGCAACCCGCGCCTGGGATATGGCCTTCTATTCTCTTCCATTTCAAGCTGGCGACCGGATTTTGACCAGCATGGCCGAGTATGCCAGCAACTACATCGCCTTTTTACAGATTGCCCGTAAGACCGGGGTGACTATTGAAGCCATTCCCAATGATGAACATGGGCAGGTCTCGGTCGAAGCATTGCGCCAGATGCTAGATGAGCACGTTAAACTGATTGCGGTGACACACGTGCCAACCAGCGGTGGACTCGTCAATCCCATCGCGGCAATAGGGAAAGTGGCACGTGAGGCGGATATTCTGTACCTTGTGGATGCCTGCCAGTCAGTAGGGCAGATGCCCATTGATGTTAATATTATTGGCTGTGATATGCTTTCGACTACGGGTCGAAAGTACTTGCGTGGGCCACGTGGCACCGGTTTCTTATATGTACGTCGTACCATACTTGAACGCCTGGAACCACCCTTTCTTGATATGCATGCAGCGACATGGGTAGCACGGGATCGCTATGAGATGCGCACAGATGCGCGGCGCTTCGAAAACTGGGAGGCCAACTACGCAGGCAAGATCGGCCTCGGCGTTGCCATCGATTATGCTATGAAGTGGGGATTAGATACAATCTGGCGGCGCGTCAAAAGTCTGGCCTATCAGTTGCGCACACAACTCAGTCCACTGCCTGGCGTGATTGTGCACGATCGCGGCATCGTTCAATGCGGGATCGTGACCTTTACGATAGAGGGACTGGAGCCGGAAGAGATCAAAAAGAAACTCGCTGGGCAGAACATCAACGTCACAGTCTCCGTCGTCGAATCTACACGCCTGGATATGGAGGCACGCGGCCTGACAAGCATGGTACGCGCATCGGTGCATTACTTTAACAGTGAGGAGGAGATTGGACGCTTCTGTGCGGAGATTGAGAAGATGATATACTAATATAGCGATTGCTGAATTGAATAGTGCATTTGACAAGCTTCTTGAAGTACAAACGCTAGAGCAGGCCAGACAAGTGCTCGAAGAAATGGGACAACAACCCCTTGCTTAAAAACAGGCAAATACAATATGGCATAGGATGTGAAAAATGATAGGGATCGTTTCTCTGTTAGATGATATTCATTACCACTACGTAGAAAATCTGTGGGCTGAATTACAGCAGAGGTTTGGAGTTAAAGGCATCTATGTGACGCCCTACCCTCATTTCTCCTATCATGTTGCCGACGACTACGACATCAAAAGGCTTGAACCTATTCTGCAAAGAGTTGCGTCTAATCAAACGTCATTTCAAGTTAGAACTAGTGGACTGGGTATCTTTACAGGGGAAGCACCGGTCCTCTACATTCCTGTTGTACGCAATCCTGCACTCACTCAATTGCATGAATTGCTCTGGCAAGAACTCTCCAATACAGGGGATGGTATCCTGGAATATTATCATCCTGACCATTGGATACCACACATCACTATCGGTTTTGGAGATTTGCATAGCGATAATCTTGCTCATATTGTGCGCTATCTCAACGATCGCACTTTTAGCTGGCAGATTACGGTTAATAACCTCACATTTATTGGCAATTCAGGAACTGGTCAGGAAGTCAAATACCGCTATAAACTCAACTTGCCTGCTTAATGGCCTTGCGCGATCTGAAACGCAAGGACTTGCGGCCCTCATGCGTATCATTTGTTTGCACACCTTCCATCGTACGCTTGATCAAAAACTGGGATACCTTTTGTGGATCGTTGCTTTCCTGATAGACGGCCATCTGACGATCAGCACCCGTCCCTTGAGGATCGTCCAATAAAGTCCGAATGTAGTCAATCTCACGACGACTGCCCAGATCATCTACCACATCATCGACGAAAACTAGCGTTTCACGGAGAGCATCACGCATACTTAGACGGCGCAGGCCTTCAAAGTCGAGCACCTCGGCATCCAGGCCATAGCGCATCGCACGCCACTTGTTTTCCTCGATATAATCGCGCCTCAGACTGGGAACAGCCTTGTCACGCTCATTCAGATAGGTCAGCTTCGCGATTAATGCCTGGCATAGCGCCGCAATACCCAGTGTATCCTCTAATGTTGAGGGCATGTCACAGATGCGGAACTCCAGCGTATCAAAAAAAGCATGCGGGCGAATATCCCACCAGATCTTCTTGCCGTTATCGATACATCCCATTTCCACGAGATCCTGCACATAACGATCAAATTGACTCCAGGAGGTAAAAACATCCGGCATTCCGCTGCGAGGAAAGCGCTTCCAGACGACCGAGCGATACGACTTGATGCCCGTCATACGCCCATTCCAGAAGGGTGAATTGGATGACAGAGCCAGTATCTGGGGCAACCAGCTTCTTACCTGATTCATAACCTTGATTGCCAACTCTTTATCCTGCACCGCGACATGCACATGCAATCCAAATATTAGAATAGAGCGCCCGACATCCTGATATTCCTCTTCCATCTCGATATAACGGTCCTTTTCAGTAAGCTCCTGCTCCATCCAGAGTGCGCTTGGATGGGTGCCCGCACTGACCAGGGCCATCCCTTCCTCTTGAACAAGACGAGAAAGCATGCTACGCGCTGAATATAATTCTTTGCGAGCAGCGGGCAGATCGGGCAGAATATCGGACACATATTCCAGCGTCGACTGAAGCATCTCCGGCTTGATCTTCTCTTCAAAGTATGGGGCACTCTTGTCTAGAATACTTTGCGCACATGAACACAGTTCACCTGAACTTTGCTTTACCAGTTGGAACTCTTCCTCGATACCAAGCGTAAATTGGTCTGCCATATCTCTCCCTCTAACAATCGTGCAGTGAATTTTCAATAAGGTGCTTACCAGGATAATACGGATGAGACGGCGGTTTGGGTTCTAGAGAGATGCTTTTTCGGGTACACATCATGGGTATAAACAGTATATTACTATATACTTATTAATGAGAATTGAACGATGACGTATAATGTGTTGTAAGAGGTCAGCAAGGATGTTCAAAGAAAGGCAAGGCAGAAAAGCATGGCAATGCGAAGACAAGAACACGATGATGAACATGCTGAGAATGACACTCAGATCACGCTGCAAATCAGTCCACGGCTACAAAAACGGATCCAAAAGGCTGTTGCTGGAGGCGATCAGTCAGTACAAGAATATCTTGAAAATGTACTTGAACAAACGATTCCAACAGAAGATGATGAGGCTTATCGGGTACAAAGAAACCCTGTCTCTAAAGAAACGTTAGCAAAAATACTTCAGGCAAGCGATGAGATAATGCAACGTACACGAGGACAGATTTTTGAAGATCCGGTAGAAGTCATTCGAAAGATGCGGGAAGAACGAACACAGGAGTTAGGACAATAATGAGAAGTGTTGTGGTGGTAGATACTAACATAATGGTTAAATGGGTTGTTAATATGCCTGACTCAGGTGCAGCCAAAGCGCTGTTAACAGATTGGATCAATGAAGGAATAACAGTACTTGCGCCAGCTCTGCTTACTTATGAAGCTTGTAATACTCTTTATAAGTATGTACGTGCAGGCCATATATCGCTCGAAGATGCATTGCAAGGCCTCGACCAGGTCATTTTACCAGGTATAAAACTCGATTTTTCAGCCGAGACGACATTCAATAATCAGGCATTGAAACTGGCCTATCAGTTCAAGTTACCCGCAACATACGATGCATACTATCTGGCACTTGCAGAGCGTGAGAAATGCGAGTTTTGGACAAGTGATACCCGATTATGGAAAGCCGTCCACAACACCCTCCCCTGGGTACACAGCTTGAGCGAGTATTCCACTAGCTAGCAAGCTCTTCCTCTTTGTTCCCCCCAATACATGATATAATATTTCCATCACAGACATAGCATCTACAGAGGGAGAGACTCGTCATGCGCTTACAAGGCAAAACAATCGGCTACTTTGTCGCTCAAGAGGTGGAAGATCTGGAATTCTGGGTTCCCGTCATGCGATTGCGCGAAGAAGGTGCCACCGTTATCGTCATTGGACTGACAAGCTGGACGGTACGCGGCAAACATGGCCTGGAGATGACGCCTGATGTGAGCATCGAAGAAGCTCCCAAAGCCGACACACTGGATGGTCTGGTCATTCCAGGCGGCTGGGCACCCGATAAACTACGTCGCAGTCAGGGCGTACTACAGCTCGTGCGTGACATCCATGCTCAAGGCAAAATTATCGGTACGATCTGTCACGGCGGCTGGGTTCCCATCTCAGCAGGTATTATGCAAGGACGAAAAGCAACCGGCTCAAAGGGCATCAAGGATGACATTATAAACGCTGGCGGTGTCTGGATCGATGAGGCAGCTTTCCGCGATGGCACGATGGTATGGGGACGCGTAGTCGAAGACATTCCTGATTTTTGCCGGGAATTAGTGGCGGCCCTCGCTGAATAAAAGCAAAACATAAAAAGTTAATACAATACCTGATAACATCCATCCCAACCATTGACACAAATATATAGATAACCATCTCTAAATAGACATACCAACTTTGGTACACAATTATCCTTTATAGAGAAACATTCTTTGCAAGGACAGGAGGAGGGTGCATGAGTCGCTTTCTTGACACGCTGGCACAACACGTCATCATCTACGATGGCGCAATGGGCACGAATATACAAACCTATCAACTGACCGCCGAAGATTATGGTGGGCAGGCAACCGAGGGCTGCAACGAATATCTGGTGTTGACGAAACCGTCAGTGATCGAGGAGATTCATGCTGGCTTCATGGAGGCAGGCTGCGATGTGATCGAGTCCGACTCGTTTACGGCCAGTCGTTTGAAACTGGATGAATATGGCATCGGGCACCTGACGCGCGAGGTCAATCTGGCGGCGGCCCGCCTGGCACGCAGCGTTGCTGATCGCTATAGCACACCTGAGCAACCACGCTTTGTGGCAGGCTCCATCGGTCCGACCGGGATGTTGCCATCGTCCAGCGATCCCCTCCTGAGCAATATTACCTATCAGCAACTGGTCACTATTTTTCGCGAGCAGGCGGCAGCCTTGCTCGAAGGTGGCGTCGATGTTTTACTGATCGAAACCAGCCAGGATATCTTAGAGGTCAAAGCCACCATCACAGGTCTACGCCAGGCAATGGAACAGGTCGGGCGCAGCGTTCCCATTCAAGCCCAGGTCTCGCTTGACACCAGTGGGCGCATGTTGTTGGGCACCGATATTGCGGCTGTGATGACGACGCTGATTGCTCTACGCGTGGATATTATAGGCTTAAACTGTTCGACGGGTCCGGAGCACATGCGCGAACCGGTACGCTTTTTAGCCGAGAACTGTCCTCTCCCAATCTCGACCATCCCTAACGCAGGTATTCCCCTGAATGTGAATGGGCTGGCTTTCTATCCCTCTGAGCCTGAAGCAATGGCGGAGGCTCTACGCGATTTTATTACCGAATTCGGTGTCAATATTATTGGTGGCTGCTGTGGCAATAGTCATGAGCACCTGCGAGCAATTGTGCAGGCATGTCGTAGTGTGACGAGGCGGCCCCGTCCAATTGCCGATGAGAACATCCGGCAAAAAGATTTCACACAGATTACCCCCCCACTTGTCTCCAGCGCCATTCGTGCCACGGCGATGCACCAGGACCCGGCTCCCCTGCTTGTTGGGGAACGCGTCAATGCGCAGGGTAGTCGCAAAGCCAAACAGGCATTACTGGCCGACGATTATGACACACTTCTAGGCATTGGGCGCGAACAGGTTGAGGGTGGCGCTCACGTGCTGGATGTACAGGTTGCGCTAACCGAGCGCGTCGATGAAGCGGAACAGATGGCTCAGATTGTGAAAAAGCTCTCCATGGGCGTCGAAGTTCCTCTTGTTATCGATACAACCGAAGCGAACGTGATTAAAGCCGCACTGGAAGTCTATCCCGGACGCGCCATTATCAACTCGATCAATATGGAAACGGGCCGCCAGCGCATCGAGAGCGTGGTCCCCATGGCTGTCGAGCATGGTTCTGCCGTAGTCGCTCTGACCATCGACGAGATCGGCATGGGCAAGACCACCGCACGTAAAGTTGAGATCGCACATCAGATCTATGCTATATGCGTGAACGAATACCATCTCTCACCCAACGCTCTTATCTTCGATCCACTGACATTTCCGGTCACGACGGGACAGGAAGAACTACAAACAGCAGCAATAGAGACGCTCGATGCCCTGACACAAATTAAGCAAGAACTGCCTGGTGTTATGACAATTCTAGGCGTAAGTAACGTCTCCTTCGGCCTCAAGCAGCATGCACGCGCCGTGTTGAATAGCGTCTTTCTGTATCATGCGGTGAAGGCTGGTCTGGATATGGCGATTGTCAATCCAACGCATATCAAACCGTATGCAGAGATCGATGCCGAACAGCGCCAGCTTGCCGATGACCTGATCTTTAATCGCGCAGACGCTCTGCCGCGCTATATTGCTTACTTCGAGTCCCATGGCCCGCAACAAGACACCAATAACTCAAAGGTCGATCCAACTGAAGGCATGGAACCAGCCGAACGTATCCACTGGCAGATCCTGCACCGACGCAAAGAAGGCATCGAGCCACTCGTTGATGAGGTCATCACTGGACGGGCTACTGAGCAGGGAATTCCGCGCAGCGACGCAGCGGTGAACGTGCTCAATACGGTTCTGTTGCCAGCCATGAAAGACGTAGGGGACCGCTTTGGAGCCGGTGAGCTGATTCTGCCCTTTGTGCTACAATCCGCCGAGGTCATGAAAAAGGCCGTCGCTCACCTGGAAGGCTATCTGGAGAAGCAGGAAGGGTATACCAAAGGCAAGGTCGTGCTGGCAACCGTCTTCGGCGATGTGCACGATATCGGTAAAAACCTCGTCAACACGATCCTGAGCAATAACGGCTACACAGTCTACGATCTGGGTAAGCAGGTGCCTTTGAATACAATCCTGGATAAAGCCGTTGAAGTGAACGCGGATGCGATTGGACTTTCAGCGCTATTGGTAAGCACATCGAAACAGATGCCATTATGTGTAAAAGAACTTTCTAGACGCGGACTGAAATTTCCGGTGATTATTGGTGGAGCAGCGATCAATCGTTCGTTTGGACGACGCATCCTCTTCATTGATGAGCAAACGCCAGAGTCCACGCCACTTGCATACGATTCCGGTGTCTTCTATGCAAAAGATGCATTTGAGGGATTGGATATTATCGACAAGCTCACAAATAGTGCTGACGAACGGGCAACATTTGTACAGCGCGTTAAGCAAGAAGCATTGACCGAGCGCTTGCGGAAAGCGAATACAACGCCAGAGCATACTTCCCAGAGCATGGAAAATGCACAAACGCCTTCCGCGAGTATTAAGCCAGCGCTCTCAATTCCAACGCCGCCATTCTGGGGCATTCGCGTCTTAGAGCGTATCGGCCTTGAGGATGTCGCCGTATGCATGGATTACAAAACGCTCTATCGCCTGCATTGGGGCGGCAAAACGCATGGTGAAGAGTTCACACGTCTGGTTGAGCAAGATTTTCAGCCGCGCCTGGAGCGCATGTTGCGCGAGGCCCGTCAGCAGCTCTACCTGCAACCACGCGTCGTCTATGGCTACTTCCCTTGCCAATCAAACGGCAACGATATCATTATCTACGATGCTCAGGAGTTTCAACAGGCCGGAAAAGTCACACGCGAGATTGCACGTTTCCATTGTCCACGCCAGCCAGAACGTGACAGGCTCTGCCTCGCCGACTACTTTGCCTCGGTGCAAAGTGGTAAGATCGATGTTATTGCGCTGCAGGTTGTGACGATGGGCGAAGCTGCCAGTGAGAAAATCAATCAACTCCAGCAGGCGGGAGATTATTCTGAAGCCTACTTCGTACATGGCCTTGCCGTCGAAATGGCGGAAGGATTAGCGGAGTACACAAACAGATTGGTAAGGCGTGAGTTGGGATTAGATAATGAGAGAGGAAGGCGTTATAGCTGGGGCTATCCAGCCATCCCCGATCTTGAGGACCACGAGAAGCTCTTCAAGTTGTTGCCAGTTTCCGCCACCATTGGCGTCGAGTTGACCGAATCATATCAACTGGTACCGGAACAATCGACAGCAGCGTTGGTAGTACATCATCAGCAGGCGTCGTACTTTGCGGTGCGAGCAGGTGGAGAGGCTGTACAGGTATAAAATATAAGTAGGATGCAACTTACGGCTGGCCTCTGTCTTCTCCTGGTGAAACTTTGCTTTTCCAGGCTCAGTCATTAATATGAAGTTTCAAGACCCTGAGACAAGGCTGACATTGATTGTCGCATTGTACGTTCCGCTGTAAGTATTGGCCGGTACTTTCAAAGACAGATTTGCGGTTACAGTGAGGGTTCCCTCTCCAGTATTGGCTGCAGCAGTAAAGTATTGTATCGCTGATGGAGAGGTCGTCCCTGCCGGTAGTGTAATAGGATATGAGAGCGAATTGGTCGCATTCGTACAGGACGACTGAGATGTACAGGCAGAGTTCACCGCCGTAATCGAAGTAGCTGTAGTCGATAATGTTTTTCCTCCTGCCGTTTGGAATTGTGTTGAGGTCACCATTAGATGCCATCCGGCATCAGTTCCCGTCTGATCTGCAACTGTCACTGTAAGTTGCCCCTCTGTCGTTTGATCGTGACCGTTGAGGGTCAGGGGGGTGAACGATATCGAATCAATTGTCGCCGTTAATGGCCCCTGCGCAATCGCAAGTGTATTAGTATCTAATGTTACTGCCCCATTGAGGGCGTATAGACCACCGTTTGTTACTACACCTGTGGTAGTAGTGATGGAGGCATAGGCCAACACATTTCCTGCGAAACTCGTATCTACTCCCAGCGTTGCAGAACTGCCAACCTGCCAGAAGCCATTGTATGCATTCGCCTCGTTGCTAAACACTACGCTGGCATTGCTTGCAGTAGTAAGGGTACTTCCAATCTGGAAAATAAAGACACTGTTGGGATTTCCCTGGCCATCAAGGGTAAGTGTTCCGGTCAATTGGGCTGTAGTATCGAAACAATAGACTCCTGGCGTCAGGGTTTTGCCGCCAAGATCCTGGCCAGTCAAATTGTCAGTGCAGGATTGTCCCGCAATATTTGTGTAGGCAACAGATGCATCCTGCTGAGCTTGCACTGCAACAGCATCATCTCCATGTATCGTCCCGCTGATGGTTCCGGGCGGAAATCCAGTGACCGCACTTCCTGGACTCACTCCTAGATCGCCTGTCACATTGGTAGCACCAGTATTTGTGACGGTGCTGCTCCCTAATACAGCGAAATTGCCAGCCGTTCCAAGAGACGGGTTGGTTGCAGCTCGCACCGATGCTGGAAACAGCAATAGCAACATAAGCAGAGGAAAAATGATGGACAACCTGAAGGACATAAAGTATCGCATCATGTGTCTCGTATTCATTTGCCGTGGTCTCTCTTCCCTTCATAATCGATAGAACATCAGTAGAGGTGGTAAGGAGCACTACAGCAAAGATGTGAATCTGCATGGATATGTTTGCCAGGTGAATTAACTCCTTCTGTTCTCTGCAAAATGGGTAGTAATCCTATCATCTTACTATCTCCTATCGGCTTTCTTGAGAAAAACGATAGGGAAGGTTCATCCCTCTGACCAGTATTTTATTACTTCTATTAAGAGTCAATACCAACCATTGTAAGAAAACCGAGCGTGTCAAAGGGAGGCTTTAGTTTTCAACAACCGTGCCGATAGTAAGAGTTGCTAGATAAAAACATCTAGATACATTAAGAAAAACCAGCTCCCCCTATATAGATGCTGGCATAGTTCCCCGAAGGAGTTACACCCTTGAACATATTCAAAAAACATGCAATTGGTGGCGCTGTAGGCCTGGCGCTTATGATGATGATGACATTGGGCAATTTCAGCAATGCTTTCGCCGACAGCCCTCCTGCCGTCCACGTCGATTTGAGTGGGGGAGGAAGTTTGACTGAGTCCAGTAGTGGCGACACTCTTTCCTGGGCTACACCAGTGAACCCCGCGCCTGGTGTTGCTCAAACCCCTGTCTATAGCTTTCCTGTTGCCGTGACCGATGCAACAGGTTCAGGTCTTGGCTGGAACCTGACCATAACCTCGACCACGTTCACAGGTGGTGGTCATTCACTTGCGGATAATGCTTCGATGATTACGGCTGTGGGTATGACTCCTGGTACAGGAACCGATCCAGTAGCATCGACAGTGTCACCTGTCACCTATCCGATGACTCTACCAGGAGCATCGGCTACAGCCATGAGGTTCTACAGTGCGAAGGTTAACACAGGAATGGGCACATCTACTATCACACCGACGGTATCGATCACCATTCCTGCCAATGCCTTTGCAGTTGATTACAGCAGCACGATCACGGTGGCGGCTATCAGCGCACCATAGGCATCCTTACTGTCCCACATGTGTTTGCTTCAAACGGGAAAGGTTGCTTTCATGAGCAGCTTTTCCTTTACCCAGATAGTAATCAAAGTTAATTGCGCCTTTGGACGAGCTTATCAATCGCACCCTAAAAAGGCGCAATTAACTTTGACAGAGTAGTAACACGAGGAGGCATTTTTATGCAGAAGCTCTCTCCACACTTTTTTCCTGGACATCTCCCACGTATGGTCGTAGGTGCGCTCCTCGTAGCCATGTTTCTGTCAGGGGCACTGCATTTCTCAGCCGTTCATGCCGCAGGTGGAGTAGCCAGTTTTAGCTTAAAACCTACCAGTTTTGATCCATCTGTTCCGGCTACAAGATCCTACTTTATCCTCAGCGCCCATGCTGGTATAACGCTTAAGAGAAGCGTGCTCGTCACAAATAGTGGCACTGCAACGGGTACAACCACCCTCTCTGCTGTAGATGCCACAACAGGGCAAACCAGCGGAACAGTCTTCCTGGCTGCAAACGTGAAGCAGAGAAACGCAGGAACGTGGATCAGCTTGAGCGCCCAGCATGTAACACTTGCTCCTAAGCAAAGTAAAACGGTCTCATTTCAGGTTGTCGTTCCCAGGAATGCTCTTGCAGGCCAGCACATAGGAGGTATTGTTGCCGCAGACGAGGTAAAAGCTCCGAAAAATAAGAAGCACTCTGTCCAGATCATTATCCAGAATCTTTCGATCATCGCAGTGCAGATCAATCTTCCTGGTCCAACTATCGAGCAGTTGAGCACATCGGGAATTCAGGCGGGTGGTGCCAATGGTTATCAAAGCCTGTTAGTAAAACTGAGCAATACAGGTAATGACATGCTCAAGCCTGTGGGTTCGCTCAAGGTGTCTGATGCTCAGAGGCACCTTCTACAAACGACGGTAATGAAGCTCGATACGTTCTTACCAGGTACGTCCATCAATTACCCTGTCAATGTGCAAAAGAAGGTACTTATACCAGGAAAATATCAGGCTACTCTTAAGCTAAACTATGGGAAGGGACGGGTGCTGAACTACACAACGAATTTCACCATCACTCGACAGCAGGTCGCGCAGGTCTTCCAAGCAACCAGTACACCACTGCAAGCACTGGGACCGGGATCGGGATCGGGTAGTAACGTTTTGAGTACTATGCCATTATGGCTGCTTGCACTGATCGGACTTACGTTGTTAAGTGGAGCGTTCTTCTGGACCCAAAAGCTCTACGTCATGGCAACAGCCTCACCCCGGAAGAGCAAAAGTGAAGCAGCGGCTGTCAATCAGGTCAATCAGCCAGGAAAGAAGATGCGCTAGACCATCGACTTGACCTTCGGCGGGTGCGATGGTTGGGTTTATCAGGCCATCCCTGACCTTGAATATCACGAGAAGCTTTTCAAGTCGTTACCCGTACATACTGTTGAACTCACTGAATCATATCAACTGATGTTGGAGCAATCAACGACTGTGCTGAGTGCATCATCAACAACATCAGTTATATCGCCACTTTCGAGAAATGGGGACAAATATCCAAAATGAAATAGTTTTTTATTTGAAACGTTCGCCAGTTCTCTCATAAAAAAAGGCGTGCAAGGCAAATATTGCCCTGCACGCCTCATTATGACTTATATTTACCCCACCTCACTCGGTTCTGGCTCAGCAATAGGAGGGGCCCCACGCTGAGATGCGGGCAGATATTTGGCCGGCCAACCGGGTAGAAAGAGCGCGACAAGCGTCGCTGTAATAGCAATAACACACGTAGCCAGGTATGCATGCTCCAGACCAGTGATGTACTGACTTTCGAACAGATGAATCGTATGCTGAATACTAGCCTGCAATGCCGGTGGCAACTTCGCCAATGAACTGGCCGAGGGAATATTGGCTGGTATAGTAATGAGGACGGCACTCGAAAGAATGGTCGCCAGCACAGCAACGCCGAGCGACTGCATCGTCTGACGCGTCGCCTGCACCAGCGGCGTCGCACGATTAAGGCGAGAGAGTGGCACATCCATCAATGCAGCAAGCTGGCTATTCTGAATGATCAAGCCAACTGCGATGCCCCGTAATACGAGCAAGAAGATGATAAAGCCTATACTGGTGTCCAACTGAATCTGCGACAACTGATAGGTATTGTAGGTGATCAGCAAAAATCCGATCACGATGGGTAAGCGCGGACCAATGCGATCAGAGATGCGCCCGGCAATAACCGTTGAGACGGCTGATGCCAGCGCCAATGGCAGCAATATCAATCCCGTCTGGAAAGCAGACTCCCCGCGCAATATTTGCAGGTACAATGGAAGTAGAAACTCCGCTCCAAAGAGGGCAATAGTACCAACCAGGCTCGCAATATTGGCCAGAGTAAAACTACGAATACTATACAAGCGTAGATCAAGCAATGGCTGCGAGGTACGCAATTCTACAACCGCAAATACAGCCAGTGACAGCACACCAATAGCGATTGAAACAAGCACACGTGTATCTCCCCACCCAACTCCCTGCTCACCAGCAATCGATGCAGCATAGAGGATTGCTCCAAAGCCCAGGCTCGCGAGAATAATACCCGGAATGTCTATACGAGCATTGGCAGAGCCAGGAGTGTCACGCAGAAAGCGTATGCCAATCGAGATACCAACAATAGCGATTGGAATATTCAAAAAGAAGATCCATGAGAGCAGATTATGGTCAACGAGCAAGCCACCAAGGAGCGGTCCCGATGCTGGCGCAAAGACCAGGACAATACCAAAAATGCCAAATGCAGTGCCACGCTCCCTTGGTGGAAAAGCACTGAAGAGCAACGCTGTTCCCAGTGGCAGCGCAATACCACCACCGATGCCTTGAATAGCACGTGAGACGATAAGCAACGTCAAAGTAGGTGAGAGGCCGCTGAGGAGCGAACCAACTCCGAAGAGCGCGAGTCCGCCAAGATAGATACGCTTCACTCCAAACCGATCACCAAGAAAGCCGGATAAGGGTGTAGAGATACCCAATGCCAGTGTATAAAGACTAATCACCCACTGCGCCTGATCGGTTGTAACAGAATAGTGCAGTTGCAACGTCTTAAGCGCAACATTCACCACTGTTGAGTCGAGGATGACCATAAACAGGCCCACAACCACGGAGGAGAGAACGCGCCATTTATAACGAGGATCAGGTGCTTCTTCCGGCAAGGAAGATGCGCCAGGTGTCGCTTCCATCGTCTATACTCCTTTATCACTTGATAAACTATACACAATTAAAAACGAAGTCAAGTATCAGAATGAGCTACAGGAGGCTGTTCGGCTGCCATACCATACAGAAGTACATACACCAGCATCTGAGCCGGATCGGAGCCTTCTTTCTGGAACATAGGGGTATCTATTCCTGCCTCATCAGGCACGTCTGACTTCTCCGACAAGCCAGAGACTGCGCTTAACAGCAAGTAGGTAGCCACACGCGGCGGTACCCCACCAATAGCAGGAGAACGCAAAAATCCTGTACGTAACCCATCTTCAAAAATGGACATAATCGGCGTGACAATACAGGTAAGAAAAAACTCCCTCATGGCAATACGAGCCGCTGGACTGAGTTCATACTTGAGTTCATGCATTAACATACCCATATTCTGATGATGAGAGCCACGCAAATACACGACGACATGCAGCAAACGTTCAGGTACATTTTCGTTATGTCGGGCAGCAATGCGCTCCAAGGCTGCCTTATATGCCATCGATTGCTCACGTTGTACTTCAAGGTACAAAGCTTCTTTGTCGGCGAAATGATAGTATAATAATGGTTGCTTTACGCCACTGGCATCAGCAACCATCCGTGTAGTCACAGCACGATAGCCCAGTTCCATAAAGAGGTCATGCGCTGCACGAAGAATGGCGCGACGCGTCTCTTCGGTATCGGCCCGCTGGATAGCACGCCCATGACCCCGTGCCATTCAGTTATTCCTCCCTAAGCTCTTACATCTAGTTTATCAATTGATAAAAATATAGCATTTAGAAAGTGAACATGTCAAGAGTTTTCAGCCTTACACTTTTGCGTGTGAAACCTCATACCATGTCAGACCACCATCAGTTGTCTTTAAAATGCTAATGATGTCTCCAGGTCGTCTGCCTCCACCGGGTTCGGGCATAAATCTCATTGTACAATTCTCGCCCAGAGCCCATCCTATTTTTGGGGAGATGAAGCTAAAATCAGAGAGTTGCTTGAAGGTGCTTGCGGTTGTGTGTTTTGTCCAGTGTTTCCAGCCATCAGTTGTGGTATAAAATGTCTTTTCCTGACTACTCAGCCCATATGTCCAGGCTGAGTCCATACTAAGAAACACACTATAGGTTACATCGAATGGTACAAAGGCACTTTGCGCCCAGGTCTTCCCTGCATCGCTTGTACTATAAATGGCGGTCTGATGAGCATATTGAGGTGCAGGCCCACTGACCATTACTGGAAACAGGCCATTATGCTCGTCAAAAAAAGATGGCGTCCACACAGCCATTGCTTGTGGTGAAAACGAAAGCCCGATATGTTGCCAGGTGTTTCCTGCATCATGTGTGACATAGAGCCAGGAAGTGCTCGTCGTATCAGCGCGATAGGTTGCGCCAATAATCCATCCCGTCGTCGGATTCGTAAACATTATTCTGGCGTTGGCGGTAAAAGGTGGAAGTGGTGCCATAGCCATCGTCGCTCGTAACTGGGAGTTGCGCGGTTGCATACCCACTTGCAACCCGTTGCCAATGCATTCCACCATCACTGGTACGAAATAGTGCGATCTCTTGCCCGATATAGCTACTGCTGGCATCTGGTCCAGGGAAGTGATCAGTGCCCAGGAACCAGCCATGTTGGCTATCAACAAAAACAGGACTACTAAGAAGCGCTCGTGCATTAAGTACTGAATGTTGCCATGTCTAGTCCTCCATCACTGGTATGGTAAATCCGCGACTGGTTGTTCCCAAGAGGCTCAAGTACAGTGGCGATGGCCGATGTACGAAAATCAGTTGAGACACGGTGACAAAACCGGCCGCTTTTCCCCCATCTGACGAAACTGGCGAGCAGGTCAGCACAACTTTCCAATGGACCCCACCATCAATAGTTCGGAGGATATCATTATGGATAACATCTCCACTCAGTATACCAACTCTGCACCCAACCCGTCGTGGCATTAATCATGTGAAGTTGGCTGACAATACCATGGATCTCTGCATATGGGAGGTTGCGGAGGAGCTGACTGCGTACCTGACGAACTACTGATTTCAGACTGAGATCCACAAGCGGTTAACAAGAGTAAAACATACAAATAGAAGATTTTTAGGCGAGATAAGTGAAGAGATCCGGTAACTTTTTCAAAAGCATGTTCATAAATTGCTCCTTATTATTATTTAAAAAGTTTTGTTACTTACAAAGACGTTATAATGGATGGATATGTTCCTCTACACGGGCGGCGTAAACGCGGCCCCGACAGTAGAATGGGGACATTTTCCAGAAATCGCTAGATACAGGATAGACCCGTTTCCTGCCAGAAAATAAACACCCAAATACAAATTCAGCTATATTCCTGGATCATAATATGATATACTACTTTCAAAAGATATGCGGCACTTCGCGTGAAGGCAAAAAACTATATGAAAACTCATCAAGCACTTACAAGAATGCACTATTGCACCTGTCGCTACGTTCACAGAGGAAACTCTCGGTAGCTCACCTCTGTGAACGTACGTGACGTGCTCTGCTGGCAACTCATCCTTCCCACACACGTCTCCTCCGGGCTACACATACCTTTACAAACCTGTTACACTCTGTCTATACATTTAGAGGAGATGCATCTATGTCTACCCTTTCGGTAAAACCTGTACACCTGTACAATACACTGACACGCCATAAAGAGCTGTTTCAACCCCTTCATCCTCCGCGTGTTAGCATCTATAACTGTGGCCCTACCGTCTATAAAGATATTCATATCGGTAACCTGCGCACCTTTACCATGACAGACTGGCTCCGTCGTATGCTTGAATATAATGGCTACGATGTCTTTCTCGTGCGCAACATTACCGATGTCGGTCACCTGCACGAGGAGGATGATGCCGAACGCGCAAACGAGGATAAGCTGGAGCATGAAGCTCGTGCTACTGGTCGTTCAGCCTACGAAATTGCAAACTACTACACTGAACAATACATGCATGATGTGGCGGAATTGAACATTCTTCCCCCGCAATTAAATCCTAAAGCAACTGATCACATTCCCGAAATGTTATCCATGACCGAGAAGCTGGTTGAGCAAGGTCTGGCCTATGTGAAAGATGGAAACGTCTATTATGATGTGAGCCGCTTCCCACACTATGGCGCTCTTTCGGGCAATACGATCGAGCAACTGCGTACGGGCGCGGGTGGACGTGTCTCTCTGGAGACGGCTGAGGATAAGAATGCCCCCGAGGATTTTGCGCTATGGAAGCATGGCGATGCTAATCGGCAAATGAATTGGGAGAGCCCCTGGGGCAGCGGCTTCCCTGGCTGGCACATTGAATGCTCGGCGATGGCAACAAAATACCTGGGCGAACAGTTCGACATTCACACAGGTGCCGTCGATCTCATCTTCCCTCACCACGAAGACGAAATTGCACAGAGTCAGGGCGTCAGTGGCAAGCCGCCTGTGAAATACTGGATGCATGGCGAGTTCCTGGATTTCGGCAATAGTAAAATGTCGCGTTCCGTTGGTAACGTCCTTCTCTTGCGAGATCTGAAGGAACGCGGCATTGATCCACTGGCCTTTCGCTACTTGCTACTGACCGCGCACTACCGCTCAAAACTCAACTTCACCGACGAGTCGATTGCCGGTGCACAAAATGCGTTGAATAACTTCCGCGCAGATATCGCTGAACTTGCGGCTGTGGCAAAGTCAAAAACGACACAGATCGAAGATGCATCAGAACCGTTATCGGCGGTGGCACAGGGAGTACAAGATGCGTTCCATACGGCCATCAACGATGACCTGGATCTGCCGATCGCGCTCAGTCTTGCACGCGAGCTTGCACGCAATAACAAGATCGCACCCGCCGAACGCTATCGCCTCCTACTCGATTTTGATCGCGTCTTCGGCCTCCGTCTTGCTGCTATCGAGCCAAAGGCGGCAAAGGTTGTAAGCGATGAAGCACTCGCGCTGGTTCGCCAACGTGACGAGGCTCGTGCCGCCAGACGCTGGCAAGAATCGGACCAATTACGTGATCAACTCAAAGCTCTCGGCTTCGAGGTACGCGATACAGCAAAAGGGACAGAATTGGGATAGAATGTAGGGGTCACGTTTACGGCACTCGGGTGTCACCAACAATAACTACACCCGCGTACTATAAAAATGGCCCGTACGCCAATCCTTGAGGCCGGGATTATCGTGATAGCAGAGACGGCCTTTTATACACATTGAGAGGAGTTCTTAATGACCACACGGTGGAAAAAAACACTGGTCAATGCTGCAAACCTCGCTGGACTGACTGCTGGTACCTACAATCTCTTAGCACGCCGTCCCGTACCTCAGAAGAGCGGAACGTTACATATACAAGGACTCCATGAAGCCGTCGAAATTATCACTGACACCTATGGCATTCCCCACATTTATGCTCAGACCGAGGATGATCTTTTCTTCGCACAGGGCTATGTTCATGCACAAGAACGTCTCTGGCAAATGGAAATGAATCGCCGCCTATGCTCGGGTCGCCTCTCCGAAATAGTTGGCGATGCACTCCTGGAGACTGATCGCTTCTGCCGCCGCCTGGGAATGCATCGCTCTGCCGCCGCCGAAATTACACGTCTCCCAGCATCCGCCATGCGCATACTTGACGCCTATGCACGAGGAGTCAATATCTTCATCGCTTTTAATGAGGGTAAACTTCCGGTCGAGTTCACACTGCTGCGTTTCCAGCCAGAACCATGGAAACCCGCCGATACCATCCAGTGGGCCAAGATGATGGGCTGGAGCCTGGGCGGCAACTGGGAAACTGAGATCACCCGTGCACACCTGGTCGCCAAGCTTGGTGCCGAACGGGCAAGCAAACTAGAGGCCGGTTACGATGCAAGTCATCCTCTCATTATCCCTCCCGGAGTCGAGTATCAGGGCATCAATCTGGGTCTGCGCGAACAATATGAACAGATTCAGGAACTGAGCGGATTTAGCATGTTTGGCGGTAGCAATAACTGGGTCGTCGATGGCACTATGACCGAGACAGGCGCTCCGATTCTCTGTAATGATCCTCACCTCGGCCAGGCTGTTCCCTCTATCTGGTACGAATGTCACCTTGTCGCTGGCGATCTCGATGTCACTGGCGTGAGTTTCCCAGGCGCACCAGGGATTATCATTGGCCATAATCAGCATATCGCATGGGGAGTGACGAATGCGGTTTCCGATGTGCAGGATCTCTACGTCGAGAAATTTAATCCTGAAAATCCTGATCAGTATGAGTACCAGGGGAAATGGGAAGACGCCGAGGTCATACGCGAAGAGATTATCGTAAAAGGGCAGGAACAGCCTGTCATTGAAAAAGTACGTATCACGCGCCATGGACCAATTCTGACCTCATTTCAACCAACATCTACCGAAGAAAACGAGACGAGCGAAGTTCCTCTCGCATTGCGCTGGACCGGGCTGGAACACTGTAATATCATTTCAGCGGTATCAAAGCTTAATCGCGCGACGAACTGGGAGGAGTTTCGCACGGCCCTCCACGATTGGGATGTGCCGCCGCAAAATTTTGTCTACGCGGATCAGCAGGGCAATATCGGCTACATCATGGCTGGAGCCATCCCCATTCGCAACAAAGGTCAGGCACTCGTCCCTTCGCCCGGCTGGACTGGCGACTACGAATGGACGGGCTATATTCCCTTTGATGAACTCCCTCAGACCTACAATCCTACACAGCACTTTATTGCGACCGCCAATAACCGTGTGATCGACGATAATTACCCCTACTACATCACAAACGAATGGCTCAACGGCTATCGTGCACAACGCATCCGTGACCTGTTAACAAGCAAAGAAAAATTAACGCTGGCAGATATGGCAGAAATTCAGGGCGATTACTATTCGTTGCCAGCGGTAGAGATTCTGCCCCATCTCTTCCAACTGCAAGGCGAAACGCAACTCGAAAAGGCCGCATTAGAGATTTTGAAGGCCTGGGACTATATGCTCACACCAACCAGCATTGCCGCTGCCATATACACAAAGTTCTTTAGCAAGCTGGAGCACATCTTCCTCAATACAGTATTGGGTGACGACGACGCACTGAAAAGTAGCTATATGGGTATCGGTAGCAATATACTCACCCCCGCAAATGGGTATGGCAGTCGGAGTAAACCCTTGCTCATTCGCCTCTTGAAAGAACACGACGATAGCTGGTTTGAGAACTCAGTTATTGTCAATGGCCCAAAGTCATGGGATAGCGCTATGAAAAACGCCTTCAAGGCAGCCCTTGATGAGCTACGCGACCGCCTGGGCTCTAATATCCTCGGTTGGCACTATGGAGCCATCCACAAAATGACCTATAATCACCCGCTGGGATCGGTCAAAGCACTTGAACGCTTCTTCAACCGTGGTCCTTATGCGGTTGGTGGCGATAACGATACAGTGAATATGGGTGCCACGCTGGCAAGTAATCCTGAAGTTGTGATTACCGTTCCATCGTTTCGTCAGATCGTCGATCTGGCTGACCTATCTCGCTCACTCTCAATACATGCACCAGGACAATCGGGACTCCCGGCCAGCAAGCATTATGACGACTTTATCCCATTGTGGATGAAGCTTGAACATCATCCTATGCTCTTTACACGACAGGCTATCGAGGAAAATGGAGAAGGAACATTGCACATGCTTCCTGGTAGATAGACGCTGGATGTCATCTACATCAAAACTTTACACATTTCTGTCCATTTCTTGAGATCCAGCCAGTACACTACACTTGTGGGATACGTAGAGTGAGTCACAGGCCCTACGTATCCTACATGCCGGGGCTTGTACATGCGAGCAAGCCTCATTTTTTTTGCCCAGATGGCCGATGTCCTGGGTATGTAACTTATTTTCGTATGTACCTTGAAGATATTATCACTTCGAATAGAGAGTGAATTCATGAGAATTTAACATCATAGGAGTATTACTATAAGGGTCTATCCTTTTCAGGTGCCGGACAACCTGCTATGCTACTTCTGAGAGGTTATCATGCAAACACAAAAAAGCTTTTATAAATCATATATCTCATCATGGGTACTCCTGCCACTCCGTCTCTTTTTAGGAGTTACATTTATCTATGCAGGCATCCAAAAATTTACTGACCCACAGTTTTTCCACTCCAACAAGCCTGGTTTTATTGGCAGGCAGATGATCGCATTCGCCAACGGCTCGCCCATTGGTGGCTTCCTCCTGCACGTCGTCGTCCCCCACTCTATGGCCTTTGGCTTCATGGTCGCTTATGGGGAGATCGCGATCGGATTAGGCGTGCTGATTGGTCTTCTCTTTCGACCAGCAGCTTTCTTTGGCTTGCTCTTGAGCCTGATCTTTTTCTTCTCGGTCACATGGCACGTTTATCCCTATTTCTATGGGGCCGATATCGTCTTCGTGTTTTGCTGGATCACACTGCTCATCAATGGTCCACTCAATACCGGTTTACCTACCGTAGATGAATTTCTCGCGCTCAATCTCCTGCCCTTATCTTCGGTACAACAACAAAGGGGAGTTGTGGGTATCCTGGACTTCATCCTTGGCACCACCATCCGCTCAACAGAAAAGTCAACCGTCATCGACGATACTCCTGCAACTGCACCCCTGGGAACGCAACTCCATGGAAACCAGCAGCGCACTATCCAACTGCGTAATGCCCGCCAACAAACTGCCCGCCAACGACAACAAAGCGCGGCACAAAAAGCTCGTGAGGCGCGGCGCAGTTTCCTACAAGGTTCGCTGCTTGGTGGTGGTATCGTATTTGGCCTGGGAGCGATGATTCTGGCCTACCGCACCCTCTTCTTTTCCGCCGATGACACGAGTACCTCGACAAGTGCAGGCACTGGGAGTAGCAATAATGGTGCCACCGGAGCAACAACGCCTGCTGCAACGCAAGGAAGTTCAGCGACAAACGCAATTGCACAGGTCAAGTCCATTGCAGTCAACAGCTCGGTCGCGTTCACTATTCCCTCCTCAGGTGATCCAGGCATCCTGGTTCATTTGAATAATGGGCAATTTGTTGCCTATGATGCACTCTGCACCCATGCAGGTTGCCAGGTAGATTATGATCCAGGCCAGCAATTGATTGTTTGCCCTTGCCATGGAGCAGAATTTGATCCAGCGAAAGCTGCTGCAGTCGTCTCGGGACCAGCTCCAACACCCCTCTCATCCGTAACCATTCATGTGGATAGCGCGACAGGAGCAATCACGTTGTAACCTCTACGTTGACGATGTCTGGTTGCAGACATCGTCAATAATTCTCGCAAAAACACATCGCTAAAATGCTTGACAAGGGCATAACAAACAGCTATAATCAATATAGCAAATAGTTATGTGAGGATAGAGAGATGAATTTAGCGGAAAAAATCAAACATCTACGCGAAATAGAAGGCGAACTGCGAGGTTTGAACCGGCCTATGACCCAGATAGAAATCGTGAAGGCTATGCAGGAAGAATTGCATGAGAGCATCAGCCAGGCGTATCTGTCACAACTGGAGAGTAGCAAGCGCTTACACCTGACAGCATCCAGTCGTGACCTGTTGTCACGCTTCTTCAAGGTGCATCCAGGGTATCTGGTCAGTGATCCACCCGACTACAGCGTCGATCTCGTCACTCAGATGGAATTTGAAGGTGGAGATCGTCTGAACACCTGGTTAACGGCAAGCGCCCAGGAGTGGAGCGCAGAACCAGCCTTGCAGGAACTTTTGTTACGTCTCACAGAAGTTGAGGAGCCGCTACGTTATCTCGAAGCCTTTCAGAGACTCATGGAATTCCCTGTGGCAGAACTTGAAACGATTGTTGATGCGATCACCATTCATGCGAATGAATAGCAATATAATAGCTTTCGACTCACTTGTATTTTTCTCACTTTCTACGTCTATTTCTATAGGACACATTTTCGATGTTATTTTTATCAAGGAAGGAAGATAATGATACAAAGCCAATACAAATCATGTAGATGCATTCATCGACATTGTGTTCAAGTGATACTGTTTCTAGAGGCAAAGGAGCAAAAGCTATGTTAGCAACTGACCCGCTTTCCCTCGTTTTTATAGCTTGCTTTCTCTTCGGGCTGCTCTTCCTTGTCGTAGCAGCTCTTCTAGGAAGTATAGGCGGCCACGGGGGTGAACATATTGGAAGTACACACCATATAGACGTTGGTGGACATACAGGACATACGCATCTCGTTCATGCAACGCCACATGCAAATCACAGCGGTGGGCATGGAGGAAATACTGTTCTTACCTATCTCAATCCAACCTCAATCGTTCTTTTCTTATTGGGATTTGGTTTTTTCGGCTATGTCTTCCATAATAACACCACACTGGCCCTGCCGCTTTCTATCGCACTGGCAGCTCTCAGTGGGTTGATCATTGCAGCTCTGCTCCTGGCACTCATCGGGCGTGTCTTTGGTGATAGCGAAGGAGCCACGGTACAGGATGTCTCAGATCGTACTGGATTGCTCGGAAAAGTGAGCATGACCATACCGGAAAATAGTCTGGGCGAAGTCATTTATGTCTCACCGGGTGGCATGCGCAAAAGCATCCCTGCTCGCACTCTCGATGGACGCCGCCTTGAGCGTGACCAGGAAGTCGTCGTTGTCAATTATCAGCGCGGCATTGCCGAAGTTGACACCTGGGATCATTTTGTGAACCAGGAAGAATCAGCAACTCTCCCCAGCCCTGAAGACGATGGGATGGCTGAATTGCGTGCCTTATTAGAACAACCTGATAGAACCGATAATGAATACGTCATACGAAAAGATTCTCAAAAGGAGTAATACATCATGGGTACTTGAAATAGTCAGGTATAGGCGTAGCGGCCTTAGTCATTGTTGTAGTTATTCTCCTCCGTATCGTAGGTGGCCTCTTACGTAAAGTTGGTCCGAACCAGGCACTGATCGTTTATGGTGCCGGTGGTACCAAAGTCATCACCGGCGGCTCACATTTTGTGGTGCCTCTCTACCAGAGAGCACAGGATTTCTCGCTAGAGTTGATGTCTTTTGACGTTGCTCCCCGCCAGGCGCTCTACACGACACAGGGCGTTGCAGTCAACGTCGAAGCCGTCACCCAGATCAAGGTACGCTCCGACACAGAAAGCATTAAAACTGCAGCCGAACAATTCTTGAGCAAAACCCAGGAAGATCGCGAAAATCTGATCCGCCTGGTTATGGAAGGTCACCTGCGTGGTATCGTTGGACAGTTGACCGTTGAAGATCTGGTAAAAGACCCTGAGAGCGTTGGCGGCAAGATGCTACGCACCGTTACTCCCGATATGGAAAAGATGGGCCTTGAAGTCATCTCCTTCACCATTAAAGATGTACGCGACGAGAACGACTACATCACCAACATGGGGCGTCCACAGATTGCCGAGATCCGTAAACAGGCCGATATCGCTTCCGCCCTGGCACAACGTGACACACAGATCGAGCAAGCGAATGCCGCTCGTCAATCTGCTGTTGCACGTGCATCCGCCGATCAAGAGCGCGTGAAAGCTGAAGCTGAGTCATTGGCATTGCAGGCAGCTTCTCAACGTAACCTGGCTTTGAAGAAGGCTGAGTTCGATGCCGAGGTTAAGAAACAACAGGCGGCTGCCGACAAGGCATACGACATCCAGTCCAACGTCTCCCAACAGCAGGTCGTTACTGAGGCCATCAGGGTCACAGAGGTTGAAAAGAACGCACAGATTAAAGTGCAACAGGCTGAAATTCAGCGCCGTGAGCTAGAATTGCAAGCGACCGTGCAGAAGTCCGCTGAGGCCGAGCGTCGCCGCGTCGAAACGGTTGCAGGAGCCGAACGTCAGCGTGTAATCCTTGAAGCACAAGGTCAAGCAGACGCAGTAAAAACCCGTGGTATGGGTGACGCAGAGGCTACCCGTGCTCGCGGTCTTGCCGAAGCCGAAATCGTGCGTGCTAAAGGTCTCGCTGAAGCCGAAGTTATTCGTGCGAAAGGTGAAGCAGAAGCCGACGCGATGAAAGTTAAAGCATCCGCCTTCCATGAATACAATCAGGCTGCAGTGCTCGACAAACTGCTCACTGGAATGCCAGAGATCGTGCGTGCCATCGCAGAACCTCTCAGCAAAGTCGACAAGGTCACCATCGTCTCCACTGGTGCAAGTGATAGCAGCGCTGGAATGGGTGCCAGCCGCCTCACAGGCGATATCGTCAATATGGTTGCCCAGGTGCCAGCCCTCTTTGAACTACTCAGCGGAACACGCATTGGCGATCTGATGAGCAAGGTCCCTGCCCTCGCTAATAGCGATAAACCCGGCACCAATGGGACCACCGGAACGATTGATGCCACACCCGCTGGCGTCAATGGAACCAATGGGAACGGCACGACAGAAAAGTAGCAAGGATGGAACAGGATCTTTTGTCGATCCTGTTCCGTTCTAATAACAGATGGGTACCCTCCCGATTACCCATCCAGTTAGACGTTAAACGGAGAATAGTATGAATTTGTTGGAACGTGTGCTCACCTTGCTACGCGCCAATCTCAACACAGTGATTGAGAAATCCGATGACCCTGAAAAAGCTCTCAAGCAGCTACAACTTGACATGCGTAACCAGTTGGTTCAGGTCAAGACACAGGTTGCTACCGCGATTGCAGAAGGTCATAAGCTGCGCAAACGTAGTGAGGAACGCAAGGTTGAGGCGGATCTGTGGATGAAGAAGGCAGAGCAGGCAATTCAACAAGGGAATGACGACGCCGCACGCATAGCTCTCGTTCGTTATAACGATTTCACCAAACAGGTGCAACGCTATCAGCAACAACAAAAAGATCAGGAGCACCTGGTCCGCACCATGCGCACAGCATTGCGTCAACTCGAAGTCAAGATCTCCGAGGTAGAGACCACTCTCGATCTGCTAGCCGCTCGCAAACGCAACGCACTCTTGCAGCAGCGGGTGTTTGATGCGCTCAACAAAACAGGTGGACTACAGGAAAAAGAGCGCACAACGAAAGCACAAGACGCTGTATTGGAAGCCGAAGCACGGGCACGAGCACTGGCAGATCTGCAACAACGCGACCTCGATACGCAGATGAACGAGCTCTCAGCCGCGAAATCGCTCGAAGAACAACTCAATGCGTTAAAGGCAAAAAAACGTCCCTTACTGCAAGAAGGCAATGCGCAGGAAGCAGCACTCTTACATCCCCAACCGCGTTCGCATCAACCAGTACGACGACGTGAACCAGAAACACAAAAATACTCTGTTTCAGAACCAAGTACGCAAAAAGATGTGGATATTGAACAGCTAAAACACCTGCTGGACATACCTGAGAGTTCTTCCTAGCATTCTCCAAAGGGCAGAACCTCTTTAATGATTGAAGAGAATCACAAAAACAACCATAATTGCTATAACGATAAAACCACCTACGATAACCGAAAAAAGGCGGTTTTCGCCATCTTCTTCGACTTCTACTGGCTTCTCTTGTTTTTCACTCATGTTTTATTTCCTCTAAATACGTAGAGCAGCACTGATAGCGCCCTCAACATTCATCATCACTTCCAGGCTCTCTGTCGGTTTCGCATCATGGGTTGTAATCAAAACCTGGAACGTCGAGCGCTCATTACTAATGATACGCATTAGAATATAACGATCGGAACTTGTAATAATTGTATTTTCGTAATCGCCCCACATGCCCTGAGCAATTGATTGCTGGGTATCTTTCAGTATAGTGCTAAAATATTTGCAGATACGCGAGATATCCATTTCATCTACTGCAACCTGGGCAATTGATTGCCCATCTATATTTACCACAGCCGCAGCAATAAAACCAGGTATAGAATACCCCAGGGATTGTAGCGCCGAGACCAGCGCAGAATAGTTATAGTTATGCTTGCTACTTTGTAAAGTCCCACTTGCTTCTTTCGTAGCAGAAAGGCTCCCACTCCCATTTGTACCAACCAGAACAACGTTCTGTGCCGCATCTTCAGCAAGCGGAAAGGTGAGTGCAGAGGGTTCCGGCATCTGCCATTCAGCCGGACTCACTCGTCGCGCTCCTGTATCGGTTATCAGTTGGTTATGCGGACGCGAAACCTGCTTTTGCGTTCCTGTACCTTGTTTCTGTTGCTGAGTTCCTGTGGCTTGCTTTGGTGTTCCAACTATCGCTCTCATTCCAGTACTCAAGCCAGATGCCAGCGCTCCATTACTGATAGATTGGGAGGGTTGCCACTCCGACGACGAAGCCTTGATAACGGGAATCTGGGCAGAAGCTGAAAGCATGGGAGAAGGTACGACTGAATGAGCAGCCGTCGGTTGTTCCGTTAACCAGGAGGGCAGATCGTCACGCGAACCACCAACCGCTTTATACGGCTGTGGGACTACCGTACCCTCAGCGCGTACAGATCCATCTATTGCCATAGTAGGAGCGGCTTCTAGAGCGGCTGGCAAAGGCACACCTATACCATCTTCACTATTCAAAGCCGACATAGCCCCACTTCTCTCCCACCATTCTCTGCTCGCATCCATCTGTGAGAGACTGGCTTCTTGTGGTACCACAGGCGACGCGAACGGTACATCTTGTGGAAGGGAATCATCCAGTACGCCAAACGGAGTGTCGTCCTCTTCTCCCATGAGCAATGTATTGTTTCCCATGGGCTCTTCGTTAAATGACAACCCACCGGACACAGGAGCCAGTTCGCCACTATATGGCTGCTGATCTGCATATTTTGTGCGATACTGAAGAGCCTGAAAGATCAGGCGCGAGAGCGGTTGTGTCACGTTCGCGACCACTTGCTCATCCCAGGGCTGTTGTGTCACTGTTCCATTCTTATGAGCGGCCAGTGCAAAAAAAGCTTCCTCGCCACGCAGGATCCCATATTCGGCCCAGACCAGGTCTCCGTTTTTAAAACACAGTAGACCTCGTTCCTCCAGGCCTGTATTTGCCAATAAAGCAATATTCTTACGGCTCATCGTAATAATCTGAATCACGTCTAACAGATCAAATGAGTCCAGATTGGCGGAAAAACCCGTCTGTTGCAGGAGGCGACGCAACTCTTCCTTGAGTCGATGCAGGTCCAGAGGTTTCTCAAGATAGCCAGCAGCGCCCGACTCAAGTGCCTGCATACGCAGATCAGCAGAGTCGGGTGCGCCAATGAGAATCGTGCGCGTATTGGGATGCGAGGCACGTAGCCACTGGAGCAATTCAAACCCATCAGCTCCTGGTGCCTTGAGATCACAGAGAACTACATCATACTCTTCTGACCAGAGGATGTGGATGGCATCTGCACCATTCATAACACCCTGCACAATATAGCCATCTTTGCGCAAAGAATTCACAATATTATGGTTAAGCGCTTCTTCTGCTTCAACCACAAAAATACGCCAGACATCAGACATCGTTACTACCACCTGAAACAGCCTGTTTCTAACAAGCCAATTTAACGCCTGAGCCTTCTTTTTCCACGCAACACTACCGACACGCGAGGCATCTCTTAATTTGGCTTCATAATTACTCGAAGAGTGTATCACGATGCCGAAGAGATAGCAAGATATCTCGACGGACTTCCCCCCTCTGTCTATAATAGACTCCATTTGGCGTTCTTTTCGTATGCGTGCTATGCTATAGGCAAATTAGTTGACCTCACTATTGCGAAATGTTGCGGTGTAGAATACTCTCTAATCACGAGGTCATATATTACTACAAGGAGCTGTAAAAGCATGGCGATGAGGCATGATATCGAAAGCGATACCTGGAAACAGCAGGTCGGTAGTGCAGCCGCTCAACGCGTTGAAAATGGTATGATCATTGGACTGGGTACTGGTTCGACTGCACACCAGTTTATCTATGCCCTGGGCAGACGTGTTCAGGATGGACTCCACCTTGCAGGTGCCGTCGCTTCCTCACAGGACTCAAAAGATCTTGCCACCAACGTTGGTATCTCAGTGAGCGATCTCGATACCTATCCCGAGCTTGATCTTTACATCGATGGAGCCGACGAGGTTGATCCTCAAATACGCCTGATCAAAGGCGCTGGTGGCGCATTACTGCGCGAGAAAATTGTTGCATCGACGGCTCGTCGCTTCATTGTAATCGCGGATGCGACCAAAAAGGTCGCACGTCTGGGCACGGTTTTTCCTGTCCCGGTCGAAATCGTTCCCTTTGGAGCAACACCTATACGCAAACGTCTGGAAGCACTGGGAGCAAGTGTGCGGATACGTATGCTTGGAGACACCGTCTTCGTGACCGAAAATAGTAATATTATCTTTGATTGCACTTTTGCAGGTGGCATTGCTCATCCAGAAGAGCTGGACGCACACCTGCACAGTATCGCCGGTGTGGTAGAAACGGGCCTGTTCCTCAATTTTGCACAGGAAGCCATCATCGCTGGACCTGATGGAGTAACACGACTCCCTTAATTAATACCAAAACCACGTTCATTCTTGCACCTCTTCACCTGCAAGGAGGATTTTACGCTATTGCAAATTATCAGCACTATTCAAGACTTAGTGTATGCACGTACACAATGGAATGGACCAGTTGGCTTCGTTCCAACCATGGGATACCTTCATGAAGGACACCTCGCTCTCTATCGCCAGGCCCGGACTGAGAATCAGACCCTGATAGGCAGCATCTTTGTCAACCCCATTCAGTTCGCTCCCCATGAAGATTTAAACCGCTACCCACGCAATCTCGCGCGTGACCTTTCCACGCTTGAAAGCCTGGGCGTCGATGTAGTGTTCACACCTTCCGTCACTGAAATGTATCCTCCAGGCTTCACTACCTATGTCGTTCCCGAAGGTCCCCTGGCGGCTGAAGCAGAAGGTGCGACCCGCCCTAACCATTTCCGGGGCGTCGCGACCGTCGTACTTAAGCTTTTTCAACTCGTACGACCAGACACCGTCTACTTTGGGCAGAAAGATGCTCAACAAACCGCCGTTATCACACGCATGATACAGGATTTCAACCTCCCTATCACCCTCCATGCACTCCCAACCATACGCGAAGACGATGGACTGGCAATGAGCAGCCGCAATAGCTACCTGACAGCTTCACAGCGTCACGCCGCAACCGTGCTCTATCAAGCACTACAGGCAGGTCGTATGGCGATTGAAGCACACCCTCAATCCAGTGCCGCAGAGATTGTACATACAATGAAAAATGTTCTTGCCCGCGAACCAGAAATCCGCCTGGACTATGTAGAAATACGTGATGCAAATACATTTACGATACGTGAGACACTGCAACCACCTGCACTTTTGCTTATTGCCGCCTGGATAGGACAGACACGCTTAATCGACAATTTTGTATTACAAGCCGATGGGATATGGAACATAGGGCAGTTTGTCGAACATGCCTCTTCCCATGTGTAAAAAATGTGGCTTCACAAGTCCATAGCCAAAAAGGACAATAGACTATGCGCGATAAAATTACGATACCGACCATCCAGGCACGCAAAAATGGCCCGAAGATTACGATGGTCACCGCCTATGATGCTCCCGGCGCAAGGATCGTCGACGAGGCATTGATTGACATCATTCTAGTTGGCGACTCGGTAGCAACAACGCTGCTCGGCTATGACGACACCCTCTCCGTCACCGTCGACATGATGCTTCACCATTCAGCCGCCGTCACGCGTGCTCGTCCAGGCGCTCTCGTCGTTACCGATATGCCCTGGCTTAGCTATCATGTTTCTCTTGAAGAAAGTGTGCGCAATGCGGGTCGCCTGGTGCGAGAGGGCGGAGCTGAAGCAGTAAAATTGGAGGGAGGACGCAAACGCCTTTCTACTATTAAAGCTATCCTGGATGCAGAAATTCCCGTCATGGGACACCTCGGCCTGACGCCTCAATCTATTCACACCATGGGTGGGTATCGCGTCCAGGGCAAAACGGTCGCTGCAGCTCAGGATCTGCTGGCCGATGCACATGCACTCGCTGATGCAGGTGTCTTTGCGCTTGTGCTGGAGGGTATTCCCGACACTCTGGCTCAGATGATAACAAGAGAAATCCCTATTCCCACCATTGGCATCGGGGCTGGCCCTCATTGCGATGGGCAGGTACTGGTTTTTCACGATGTACTCGGTATGCAGAAGCAGAAAATGCCTAAATTCGTCCGCCAATATGCTCATCTCGCCGAGAGCGCAATCGATGCTTTACAGCACTACAGCGCCGATGTGCAATCTGGCACATTTCCCAACGATAGCGAAAGCTACCACCTCGACAAAAACGTTTTAGAACTCTTGCTGGACACACAAAAGCAAGGCCTGGATTAAAAAAATACGATGGCAAAAATCTATTATGACCACGACGCTGATCTTACAGCAATACTCTCTAAGCAGATCGCGATCATCGGCTACGGCAGTCAGGGCCATGCCCACGCGCTCAATCTGCGTGACAGCGGCTGCAACGTGCTGGTAGGGCTTCCAGAACAGAGTCGTAGCCGCAAACGTGCCGAAGAAGATGGCTGGCAAGTCCTTCTTCCCTCTGAAGCCGCCAGCCGCGCCGATGTGATCATGCTGCTGGTACCCGATCAGCACCAGCGACAAGTGTATGAAGAGGATATTAGAATGCACCTGAGCGACGGCAAAATGCTGCTTACCGCTCACGGCTTCAGCCTTCATTATGCACAGATCACTCCCCCTGACCAATATCGATGTGGCAATGGTTGCACCCAACGGACCAGGGGCAATTCTCAGACAGGTATTCACTGAAGGAAAAGGCATACCCGCACTCTGGACCGTCTATCAGGATTTCACAGGCCACGCAGAAGCTCTTACCCTTGCCTATGCTCGCGCCCTCGGCTGCACACGTGCCGGTATTATTCAAACAACCTTCGCAGAAGAAACTGAAACAGACCTTTTCGCCGAGCAAGTAGTACTATGTGGTGGTCTGACGACACTCATTCGCACCGCATTTGAAACACTGGTCGAAGCCGGCTATCAACCAGAAATAGCCTACACCTGCTGTCTGCAAGAAGTGAAACTTATCGCTGATCTGCTCTATCAGGGTGGCATCAATTTCATGCACAACTCCATTAGCGATACCGCCGAATTTGGCGACTACATCACCGGCCCACGCATCATCGACTCCCACACCCGCACACAGATGCGTGCCGCCTTGCAAGATATTCAGGATGGTACCTTTGCACGCACCTGGATACTGGAAAAGCAGGCTGGCTATCCAGCATTGCACACCATGCGCCAGAGAGATGCCCAACACCCGATCGAAGCCGTAGGAAAACGCCTGCGCCAGATGTTGCCCTGATAAAATTGACACAGGTTGACCAGACACACGAGCTTATAAAACATACCCTTACTTTACAATAATTGTTTTACAGCATTTTTGGTCGGGTGCATATAATAAAAGTAGGCACCGATTATGGGGATGCAACGACGTAAAGTATTGTATACAAGATTAGTTGTATATGAATTACAAACATATCATTGTTCATACAATGCTATCAATCAACTGCATCATTCCGGTTGCTGCTGTAAATACTGTTTTGAGTAAGAAGGGAAATTTCTGAGTTATGAAACTTAACAACAAAGCAACACATGCAAGCTCGACCGAAGAGTTTGCACTGACCGATACCGAACTGGAAACGGTACTTGGAGGACAGGGGTGGGACTGCACACCACCATACGGTGGGTCCCCTTACTATAGTGGTGGGTCCCCCTTCTATGGTGGCGGGTCCCCTTCCTATGGTGGTGGGTCCCCTTCCTATGGCGGGTCCCCCTTCTATGGTAACGGATCTTCATCCTGTGGCGGCAACTCATCTTACGCACCAAGCTATGGCTCCTATGGTCCATCTGATAGCGGGAGCGGAGCCTACAGCGTTACTACAACCACGACTACCTACTACACCGGCGGCGCTCCCGTCTCCGGAAGCAGTTGCGGTGGTAGCTACTAATTTTAGCTTGACCGCAAACAGCCACCCCTGACACAAGAAGGAACTACGCTGACATGTCCAGCGTAGTTCCTTCGCTCCTCATATCTTCAGAACTCCTCAATAGCTCTCCAGGGTATGTTATTATATTAAGAGAGCAATTCAACTTGGCACATGGTGAGACATTTCTTTGCTTTCCAGGCAAAATTATGCTAAAAGCATGATAATACGCAGAGAGCGACCGTCTCACATCATACTTCATGGGGAGAGCAACACATGCCAGATAAAAACCGGATCTTTCGCCCACCCGGATTGTTTCTTATCATAGGTACCTCACTGTTAATAGCTCTTACCCTGGTATTTATTCTTGCTACCCACTCGGTTCCTGCTCAGACACCTGACTCCACTGTAACATTTCAGGTGCATATAGGCTTCGATGGTCGCTACAAAAATGGTACGTGGGTACCTGTTTATGTTGCATTGAGCAATACAGGCGTAGATTTTACTGGGCTGCTTTCAATTACCCCTCCGCCTTCACTCAGTGACGCAGAATGGCCATCTACCCTCTATCAGTCTGCCATTACCCTCCCTATGGGTGCTCAAAAACAAGTTACGCTCTACATTCCTCTTAAAGCCAGTGCGCCCGATGCTTCTCAAATGCTAAATGTGCAACTTTTTGATACCCACGGGCATCTCCTGCTGACGCATACAACCTTTGTAGATCCTCTCAATTCACAAGACATTTTTGTGGGCCTTCTTTCAGATCAACCAGGGAATTTCAGCGCCCTCACTAATGTTAAACTCCCTGATCATACTGCAACGCTACTCACTGAACCACTCAATGCAAGTACATTTCCTACACAAGCCGCTTCACTTAATAACTTTGATATGCTGGTGCTGGATAACTTCACTTCCAGTACACTGAATAACGATCAATTGCGTGCGTTACAAGCATGGATACAACAGGGAGGAACATTTATTGAGGTGGGAGGCCCAGCCTGGCAACGTTCCCTTAGTTCTCTCCCCGAAAACTTGATGCCTGTTACGATAACCGGTATCGCCCTTTTTTCTAATCCCATCTCGTCTCTCTCCATCAATGATGTTCCACCACAAGTAAAACAGGCACCAGGAGTACAGGGCTTTGAAGATCCCATTTTGATCAGCAAGGCAACGCTCACACCCACACCAGCAAGTACTATCAGTACCATTATCCTTTCACAAGGAAAAATTCCACTGGTGGTACAACGTCAGCAAGGGCAAGGCACACTTTACTATCTCGCCTTTGATCCTACCCTAGAACCACTTACCAGTTGGAGCGGAATGCCTATCTTCTGGCAGAGCTTACTCCTACGCACTTCAGGTGATCAATTACTACCACCCAATACAGGTGCGCCTATTCTGCCAGCTAATGGGAGCATTGGCGCGACACCCAATATTCCCTTGATCGGCATGGGTATGGAAGATTTGTTGTATGCGATGTTACCACACTCACTACCTTTGCCCTGGCCGCTCCTCCTTGTCATACTCAGTTACCTGCTCACGCTCGGGCCGTTACGCTTCCTGGTGGTACGCTCCGTCAAAAGGCGCTGGACCTGGCACATCGTGCTCAGTAGCCTTGTAGTCTTCTCCTGCCTATCGTATGGCCTTGCGCTCCATGAAAAAAACGACGCGATACTTAGCAATAGCATTTCCATCCTTCAATTTAATCAGAATGGGACGCCAGCCCATATGACGACCTATACGGGTGTCTTTCTCCCAGATCAAGGAAGCTTTCGTGTGACAGTACCCGGAACTGGCCTTACACAGGCTCTGCCGAAAACAATCTCTACTGACACCTCTTCTTCACAACAGGTACATATCATTGCTAACGAAAATGGAACCACAGTTAAACTAAACGGAGATCACACCTGGACGATGCACACTATCATCTCCGAAGAGGAGCGCCAGATCAGTGGGAGCATTGTTCCACACCTTACGCTGGATCACAATACTGTTCTTGGCACCATCACCAATACCTTGCCCTATTCACTCACTGATTCGTATATCCTGATGGGGAAAAGCTATATTCATTCCGGCCTCTTATTAACTCACCAGACCCGTACTATTCATGGCATTTTCAAAAACACAACTGACCCCCTTGAAACACTGGCTGATCAAATCACGACCGATGCCGGTCTACCAGCCGCATACAACATCAATACCAACCTTCTCCAAACAAAAACACTTTCAGACCTGCATCTGGAGACGCTCACTGCTCTGAGTGGTGAACTCAGTTCTTTCGCTTGTGGGCTAAATATCTGCGTCACAAATAGCGGAAAGTCGCAACAATTGTTCGGCAATCCAGTGATGTTCTCATCTCCTGATACCGATCCACTTCTACTGGCGAATGCACCCGCGACCCTTATTGGCTGGGCTGATCAAGAACCAGATCTTTCAAACATCACCACTGTGAATGGCACTGTTTCAACGGGAACCCATGAAACACTCTTACAAATTCCACTGACCATGCATTTCCTAGACACAACACATATGCCATTTCACACCCTTAATACTTATTTGATCAATGTCGAAGGAAATAATATACAAACCCAATCAGGTATCTATTTAATGACGACTGGCAGCATGACCTTTGAACTTCCAGTACCTGAGACGGTAAACGTAAAGACACAGCCGTTGGCAATCTCACTATTACCTTATCCACCATCTGGCATTTACCAGTTGGAAAACACCGTCGCAAGAAACATTGCAGACGAACAACATCTGCACGTCTCTCTCTATAACTGGCAAACCAACCGATGGGACACTACGACGCTTAATCAATATACAATCTTTGTACAAAAACAGGCGTATGTTGGCCCCAATCAGCGCGTTTTGTTTAAGCTTACCAATCACAATGCTTCGCAAGGCACATTCGTTCTAGGGACACCTATTGTTACCTTGTAGTGCATTTCATGCATCATACGCTCATTGTGCCCTTTTCTTTTGACAAACGTTCAGGTACTAATGGTGCAATGGCAGAGGCAATCCGACATGTCAGAACCCAAAATGTGCCATAATAAGAAAATATGTATACTATCAAGTAGGGAAGAACGAGATAGAAGTAAGACATTTCCGTGCACCGTATCCGTCCGTCAGTCAGGAAAGAGGCCCAGGAACATGCCAATTGGTCAATATCACAGATCATTACTTTTACTTCCAGGCGTCCTTGTTTACGTTTGTCTCTCCATGCTTTCGGCCTTTTTACTCTTTCCTCTCAACGCATTAGCATACAGTAATGTTCCGGCTGTCAGCAGGCCTACATTTCAGATCAATGCTGGCTTCAACTCACGCTATCGCGATAGTAACTGGGTGCCCGTACAGGTATCATTGCACAATGACGGCGCGGATTTTAATGGCTTCATCTCAATCAACGTACCAGCACCTTCTATCAGTATCACCCGGTCTTCTCCCACATTGACATATCAACAGGCGATCACCCTCCCTACCAATGCTCAGAAACAGGTCACATTGAACATACCGATCTCACTTGGCGACCAGGGCAGCACACAAACCATCACCGTCAATCTACTTGACGCAAATAATCAGAAAATAAGCAGTGAAACAACCTCCTTACGTAGCATCGGACCTGGCGATATCTTTGTAGGCGTCCTTTCAGACCAGACAACCGGCTTCGCGCCTCTCAGTACAGTTCCTCTAGCTGACCCGACGGCATCCATCCTTGTTGAACCACTAAATGCGAGCAGCATGCCAACAATGACCGAAGTCCTCAAGAATTTTGATCTTATTATCCTGGATAATTTTACCACGAGCAACTTAACGAAAAATCAGTTGACAACGTTACAGAATTGGGTCAACTGGGGCGGTTCTTTAATCGTTGTCGGTGGACCCACATGGAGACGTACTCTGAGCCCTCTCCCTGCCGATCTTCTTCCCGTCTCTCTCATAGGATCAAAAACGCTTCCCACAAAAACTTCTCTTCTGCCTGTCGGTGGCCCTACGAAAGGTGGCCCTGTACAGCATACCTCCGATACAGTACAAGGGGCGGTCATCGCCAGCACAGCAATTCCTTTACCGCATAGTACAGTCGCTCTTGCCTCTGATACCACGCCTCTGCTCGTACAAAAGAAACAGGGCCAGGGTCTGGTCTGTTACCTGGCCTTCGATCCAACCCTTAATCCTGTTCTCAATTGGACTGGGATCGGTGCTCTATGGCAAGGCCTCTTCTTGCGCACATTAGGTGACCAGCTTCTTACCACCGGCCCGAATATAGCTCAGTCTGGATCATCAATGATTGCAGCAAGCAGCAACGGAGGCTTTAGCGGTCTGTTACAATCTTCCTTGCCCAATATGCTCCCTCCCACATGGCTGCTTCTCGCTATCTTGTTGGGATATGTCGCCGTACTGGGTCCCGTTCGTCTTTTGCTCGTACGCTTGCTTAAACAACGCGATTGGAGCTGGCGCATTACATTGACTGCAATCGTCATTTTCTCCGCCTTAACCTATACATTGACGCTCCAACAAAAAGGGACTTCTATCGTCAGTAGCAGCATCTCAATCCTTCAACTTGGACAACCAGATGCACATGGTACAGCAGCTCACGCAACAACATACGTCGGCGTCTATCTTCCTAATCAAGGACATATCCAGGTGAACGTTCCTGGCACGAATCTCGTACAAACATATAACGAATCTTCTTCGCAAGCACTACCAGCCACAATCGTTTCAGGTGAGAACGAAACCGATGTAAAATTACAAGGCACCAATATATGGAGCTTACGCACCCTGGTGACAAAGCAAGATCGCCATTTAGCAGGTGGCATCATCCCACACCTGACATTTCAGAGCAATAACCTGTTACATGGTACGGTCACGAACAGCTTACCTTATGCCCTGAACAATGCCTACTTGCTCATAAGTAACCACTTCCAGTCGCTGGGAAATATGGCCGCCGGCGAAACCCGCACAGTCTCTTTAACAATGGAAAGTTCACCCAATTCGTCGAATAACCTTACACCCACCTCCCTTGCAGATCAGATCGCAGCCAGCAACAATTTGCAAGTACCCTACATTGCATATGATAACAACACACAGCATCTGAGTCCCCTACAACGTCACATGGCCCAGATCGCGATCCTGAGTGGCGAGAACAGCTATGAGTATTGCGGCACGATTCCTTGCTTCCAATCTGTACAACCATTCGTTATGTCTAATGGCGTGCTTGTGAATAGCAGTTCGACCTTGAATAGTGGGAACGGTCCATCAACACAGGTCAGTGGACGTGATCCCCTTCTCATGCCTGGTGCACCTGCAACTCTTATTGGTTGGATAACACCTGCTTCAAATTCTGCGGATAGCATTAATATTGCCGGAAGCCATATTGCCGGAACACAGGAGACATTCCTGCAAGCACCGCTCACTGTCGATTTTTCTGACTCAGTCAACCAGACCGTCACAGTACCATCTAATATGATAACAGGCCAATTGATCGATGCTCAAAGCCAGAGTGCTCAAACACAATCGCCCGGTATCTATACGCTCAATGCAGGCAGCATGACCTTTGAGTTTGCATTACCTGAAGGGCTTCAACTCCACAATGGAAACATCACCCTTACTGAGCCATCCACATTGACACAGGGAGGTATCCCGCTAGGGCAAGGGATTACCTCCATTACCGATGTTAATCATATGCGGATCTTTCTCTACAACTGGCAGAAACATACCTGGCAACGCTTTGCCTTTAACCAATTTTTGCTTTCCATTAACAACGCACAATCATATATTGATAGCGGTGGGCGCATCGTAATGCAATTTGCCAATCAAAATGCCTCACAAGGTACGGCTGTCTTTAGCAAACCCTCACTACAACTGAGGGGATTGCTCACAAGTTAATTTCTCGAAAAAAGGATGTGTCTGGCCTATGCAAAAAGCCGTTGCGGAAGATGCAATCATTAAAATACAGAACGTCTCCAAGCGCTATCATAAGCTCTACGCTTTGAACGATTTTACATTGGACATCCCGCGTGGTGCCATTTATGGCTTCATTGGACCAAACGGAGCAGGAAAATCTACTCTGCTCCGCATCCTGGCCGCATTGATCAGTCCAAGTAGCGGCGAAGTCTGGTTCGAAAACGCTGAGGTAAGCCAACATCCTTCCTTTATCCAGCGCAAAATTGGCTACATGCCGGACTTCTTCGGCGTCTATCCCGATCTGACGACCGTTGAGTACCTCGATTTTTATGCCGGTATTCATAAAATTCCACGCCCAAAGCGCAGACGCACCATAGAGGATCTGTTAGAATTAGTCGATCTTACGCCAAAACGTGAAGAGCTGGTTGAAACATTGTCGCGTGGTATGAAACAGCGCCTCTGTCTCGCCCGCGCACTCATCCATGATCCAGACATTCTTTTACTCGATGAACCAGCCTCTGGCCTTGATCCTCGCGGACGTGTAGAATTGCGGGAACTGGTACATTCGCTCCAGAGTATCGGCAAAACTGTTATTATCAGCTCTCACATCCTTCCCGAACTGGCTGAGATGTGTACTAACATTGCTATTCTGCAAGAAGGTCGCCTCGTCGCCTCTGGCGATGTTGAGCATATCGTTCAGCACTTCAGTACTAACCGCCTGTTTGAAATTCGCATTCTGGAAGCTGAGCACATCCCCAGCGCACTGGAATTGCTCAAAAAACAGCCCACGATGAGCAACATTACACACGAAACAGGGAATTTACTCGTTGCCGAATTCAATGGCGATGAGCAGGCATTACCTCAGATCATGGCTGAGCTGATCACACAGGGTATACCCATTACCTCTTTCGCACCACGCACAAGTACTGACCGTCTCGAAGAGATCTTTATGAGTATCACGGAGGGAAGTAGTCGATTATGACCTTTTTAGCACTCCTCGTCAAAGAATTGCGTTTGCGCATGCGTCGTGAACGCACTATCTGGCTTATCGTCCTCTATATCCTTTTCATGGGCCTGATAGGCTGGTTCTTCATCAGTCGCTTCTCCAACTTCAACGGCAGTGGGAACATAACCCTGAACGATATTGGCACCTACCTGTATATGCTCCTCTCGATCGTTCAACTTTTTCTCATCATTTTTATCACGCCAGCTTTTACCGCCACCGCCGTCAATGGCGAGAAAGAACGCCAGACCTTTGATCTCTTACTCTGCTCACGCATCTCCGCCTTCTCGTTGATCTCTGGGAAACTGGTGGCTGGCTTAGTCAATGCACTCCTGCTCATCGCGGCATCCATTCCCCTTTTTAGCCTCGTTTTTTTCTTCGGCGGCATTTCCCCTTTTCAGATCATAAGTGCCCTCCTCGTGTTCGTCAGTACAACCCTGATCATTGGCACATTCAGTCTCTTCTGCTCAACTCTGCTCGCCCGACCAGCCGTCTCCACATCCGTCGCTTATATGGCTTCCGTACTCTGGATGTTTATGCCCCTCATCCTCTTCACAACGATCTACTCTTCAGGCAACTGGTTCCAGATCTTCACTTCCGCTGGCCTCCTTCAATCACCACTCTTCTCAAGCCAGCCTTCTTCTCTGCTCGTCTGGAATCCACTACTAGCGCTGATAAACACCTACCCGATCGGTAGCACCATGAGCAAATATACGCTTCATGGCTTGCACCTCAGTCCCTGGATCGCCTATATTATCCTCAACCTGATCGCCTCCGCGCTCTTCTTTTTGCTGAGCGTTTACATAACCAGACTTCCTATCCCTCTACGCCTGCTGGGTAGAAGGAAACCAACAACACAAAACACACCTTCGGCGAATGCGTCGTAGCATAATATGGTATAAATTAATGTAGGGGCTAGATTTATCGCCCAACGGAACCTGCCACTCCCATCTGATTGGCTAGCGTGCATCAAGAGAGGCTAATACAAGAAAGGTACTGTTATGGCAACCCTGATGCCATCCCGACTGGCAGCAATTACGCAGGAACATCTGGATAGCGAGAGCGTCATAAATGCACTGCGACCATGGCGCAGGCGACTCTCCCTGCAACAGATACTACGTTGGACGTTGTGGGGTATCATTATAGGTCTCTTAGCCGCATGCGTTGTGCTTCTTATTGCTCGCATCACTCCCTGGGAAAATGCAAACGCCTGGGCAATTGGGCTTGCACTTGTAAGTACGGTTAGCACTCTGGGATTGGCGCTCTGGAAAAGACCCTCGCTCTCCCATACTGCACGGGTGGCGGATCGAAACCTTTCACTGCATGATCGCTTGAGCACAGCATGGGAGTTACGTGACCAATCAGTCCCTCTGGCAAAACTACAACGTCACGATGCATTGAAACAATTGCAAAAGCATACACCTGTTAAGGCTCTCTCTCTACGACCACAACGCTCCACCACATTGTTCTTCCTTCTCATGGCTATCTGCTTTGTACTCTTGCTTGTACTACCTAATCCAATGACTTCCCTTCTCAAGCAACAGGCAACATTTCAAGCACGGATAGCGAAGCAAATTGCTTCCATCGAACAGGTACGCCAAAATCTCTCTCAGCAATCTGGCCTTTCTCCCACAGAGCAACAACAAATTTCACAGATCTTGCAAAATCTGGAAAATAAACTACAGCAAGCAAAAACTAGTACACAGGCCCAGCAAGCTCTTGCCCAGGCGCAGGCTCAGCTCAATCAGCAACGCAATCCCCAGGCAACTAATCAAGCACAGGCTAACACTGCAGCCAGTTCGGCTTTGCAGAGTAGCAACAACGCCAATCTGAAAGCGCTAGGAAATGCGCTGGCTAGCAATGATAGCAAACAAGTTTCCCAGGCTCTCCAAAAGCTGGGCAGCCAGATTGATAAAATGTCGCCCCAACAACGCACTCAGTTAGCACAACAACTTGAAAATGCGGCTAATCAGGCTGGTCAAGATCAGGCATTGAGTTCTGCACTTCATCAAGCGGCAAAAGCAGTCGCCGATGGCAATCAAAGTGAAGTCAATGATGCCGCACATGCGCTACAAAACGCCTCAGCACAAAACGCCACTACGCAGGCAAAAGAGAACAGCGTCAATAACGCATCTCAATCATTGCAGCAGGTGGCAAATAATCTTGCCGCCTCAACCGATGGTTCCAATAATCAGAATCAAGAACAAACTCAACAGGCTCAGGGACAACAGGGACAGCAGGCTCAACAAGGTCAGGGTCAGAGTCAGCAAGGTCAGGGGCAGGGACAGCAGACTCAACAAGGACAAAGCCAGGGTCAAGGTCAGGGGACAGGGCAAGGCCAGGGACAGGGCAAGGGAACAGGGAGTTCCAATGGAAACAATGGAACAGGGACCAGTAAAAATGAGCAGGTTACGATCCCTGGTCAGATTAGCTCAGGCTCCAGTACGCAAAGCGCAGACAATAATACTGGCATTGTTCAGACGGGTGACTCTGTTCCCTACTCACAAGTTATCCAGCAATATAATCAGATGGCACATGATGAAATCGACAACAGCAACATTTCCTCCGATCAAAAAGATCTCGTTCATAATTACTTTAATCAATTAGAAGGGCACTAAAGCGCATGGCAAATACAGGTGATAATAAAATAAAGACCCTCAATGAGGGGAGTATCCTGCAAAATGGGCACAATCCTTCAGCAGAAACTCAGGAAGGGCCAAACGAGAATGATATCGCAACTTTTATGGATATCGCTCAACGTTTAGAGAAGGAATTGTGCTCCATTGTAGTAGGTCAGGAGCGTGTTATTCGTGAATTGTTGCTGGCCCTCTTTGCAGGCGGGCACGTACTGCTGGAAGGCGTACCAGGTTTAGGAAAAACGCTGCTCATCCGCACCTTGTCTGATGCCTTGACGCTCAAATTTGCCCGTATCCAGTTTACCCCTGACCTGATGCCCGCTGATATCGTTGGCACCACCATCGTTGCCGACCAGCCTGACCCGGTATCAGGAGGAAACAAACGTATTTTTAGTTTCCAGCCCGGCCCGATCTTCGCCAATATCGTTCTGGCCGATGAGATCAACCGTGCCACGCCCAAAACACAATCCGCCTTGCTTGAGGGTATGCAAGAGCGCACCGTCAGCGTGGGCGACCGTACGCGTCCATTACCAGCACCATTCTTCGTGCTGGCAACACAGAATCCACTCGAAATGGAGGGAACGTATCCCCTCCCTGAAGCACAACTTGATCGCTTCTTGCTCAAAATCCAGGTTAATTTTCCGAAGGCAGTTGATCTTTTGCGCATCATCGACACTACCGTAGGCACACTATCAATGCATGCTCAGGCAGTCGCTGATGGCGAAGAGTTGCTCCAGTTGATCACCATTGCGCGTGCCGTCCCCGTTGCTACACACATTAAAGAATTTGCCGTACGCCTACTCCTGGCAACGCATCCTGATCAGGAAGACACACCGGAGAAAGTGCGCCAATATGTCCGTTATGGTGCCAGCCCACGTGGTTTGCAGGCGCTTATTATGACTTCTAAAGTGCGTGCCCTGCTCGAAGGTCGTTATAATGTATCTATAGAAGACCTGCGGGCCGTGGCCTATCCAGTGCTGCGCCATCGGATCGTGCTCAACTTCGACGGTCTCGCGGATAATGTGACGACGGAGAGTTTGATTGGCACGATTATTGAAGAGGTTGAGGCACAATAATGGCCGACGAAAAACTGCGCTTTCCACTCGACGCCCAGACGCTCCAGCGCCTCGATACCCTGTCACTACAGGCTCGACGCCCCATGGCGTCCGGTCGCCCAGGACGCAGACGCTCACCCCTGGCAGGCTCGTCGATGGAATTCTCTGACTTTCGTCGCTATACGCCGGGTGACGACTTTCGCCGCATCGACTGGCGAGCCTACGCACGCCTGGAACGCCTCTTCTTACGCGTCTTTGAAGCCGAAGAGAATATCACAGTGACGATCCTGATCGATTGCTCCGACTCGATGTACTACGGCACACCAGCGAAAGCCGATCTCGCGATCGCCCTGGCAGCCGCACTGGCCTACGTCTCCCTCAAATGCGAGGATAACGTCATCGTCGGCGCACTCACCGATCGCCTCGTTTCCTTCAGGCGCGGCAGTGGCGGCAAAAATGCCATCTGGAATATCGGCGACTTTCTGACCCGCCTACCACGTTCAGGGAGCACCGATCTCAATAGAGCACTCTACGATCTGGGACGTGTGGTCAATAGCCCTGGACTCACTATTATTCTCTCAGATTTTATGGCACCGGGCGGCTATCAAACGGGCATACGCGCAGTGCGCCAGTTACGGCAAGAAGTCGTGATGTTGCAGGTTCTCTCACCCGAAGAGATCCAACCAGATATCCAGGGCGATTGGCAATTGCGCGATAGTGAAGGCTCCGGCAGCATCGATGTGAGTATCTCACCGAGCATACTCTCCGCCTATCAACAGCGCCTGGCCGGCTTTACGCAAGAAATCGCGGAATTTGCACATATGCACATGGCAACATATACACTTATTCCCAGTGAAATGTCTGTGGTTGATGTTATACAACGTTTATTACGCCAGATTGAGCTGGTTCGCTAGTATCGTAAGGATGAAATGAATGAACATTCTTGTTCCGGCGGCTCTCGCCTTTGCTTTAATCATTCCCATCATCCTTTTGCTCTATTTCATGCGCCCCAAACGTCAGCAGCGCACGATTGCCAGCACATTGCTCTGGCAACAGGCACTACAAGACATGCAGGCCAGTCGCCCCTGGCAACGCCTTCATTTGACACCACTTCTGCTCCTACAGCTTCTAGCTGCCCTCTTTATCGTGCTCGTCCTGATACGCCCCGCGATCTTTACCACCAGTTCTATCAGTGGGAACACCATCATTATCCTGCAAACCTCAGCAAGCATGCAGGCAACGGATGTAGCTCCCAACAGATTTGAGAGTGCCCGCAATGATATCGCTGACATGATTGCTAACCTTGGCCCTGAGGATCATATTTCACTGATCACGATGGCAAATACTCCTCAGGTACTGATTGCGGATTCAAATGATAAAGCGCTCCTGTCAGCTGCACTCCAACGCGCAAAAGTCACTAATCAGGATGCCGACCTGGAACTGGCCTTATCGCTGGCAAATTCTCTGGCAGCAGGACAGACAAATTTGCAAGTGCTGGTTGTAGGAGATGGACATGTCACCACAACCGATCAGCAGTTGCTTGTCCCTTTCCCTGTGCGTTACTTGAGTATTGGCACGAAGGCACCCAATACAGCCCTATTGACCCTCTCTTCACGCACCTTACAAGGCAATCTTACTGCACTGGCACAGATTGCAAATTACAGTTCACAGCAACGCTCAATTCCCGTTGAGCTATTTGCAGATGGACACGAAGTAAGTGTGCAAACAGTGACACTTGCTCCACAGGCGACCGGAACCGTCCAATGGGCTGGCCTCTCATCCACTACACGCTTTTTGCATGCTCAACTTATTTCACAAGATGCGATGACAATGGATCATAACGCATGGGCGATAGTTGGCGGCTCCCAGAAAGGGCGCGTGCTCCTCGTCACCAACGGTAATATGTTTCTACAGGCAGCATTTGCGCTACAACCAGACGTGATTTTAGCAAAGACGACGCCCGCACAATATGTCAATACAGGAAATTATGATCTAACTATCTTTGATGGCTTCATACCGCCAGTTTTACCTGTTGGTGGTCTTCTCTTCGTTAATCCACCGACAGGATCATATCCATTTGGTACATCAGGTCCCCTGATCAAGGTGAGCCGCGTCAGTCCAGGCAGCGACAACATGAATTTGCTCTCAGCGGTCGATCTCAGCAGTATTCATACCTTACAGGCAAGCCATCAGTTGAAGCTTGCATCAGACATACAATCGGTCATTGATGCGCCTGAGACACCATTGATGATTGCAGGAGAGAAAAACAATCAACGCATCGCCGCGCTTGGGTTTGACCTGCACAATAGCGACCTGGGATTACAACCATCCTTCCCAATTTTGATCCAGAACCTCACCAATTGGTTTTTGCCCCAGCCAGTCGCGGGCGATGGACAGGTAAAAGCTGGAAACCCCGTCACCATTCAAACCTGGCCGGGTGCAGATCAGGTCACTATTACCAGTCCTGAACAGCAAACAGCAACAGTAGGGCCTCCATTCCCAGTCATTCCATTCGCCAAAACCGACTCTGTTGGCATCTATCAGGTAACACAACGCGTCCACGGCCAGTTTCTGTATGGTGCATTTACAGTGAATCTGTTTGATCCACTGCAGTCTAATCTTGCACCTGCTCTGACCCTGCCAGTACTGCGTAGTAGTAACTTTGTAGCCAATGGGAATGGGGTAGCACGCGAGTTGCGGGAGATCTGGCCCTGGATAGCTGCGCTTCTGCTCCTGATTCTATGCGCCGAATGGTGGCTTTTCAGCCGTGGCTATCAGGTACAAAAGCCAACACGGCAGAAGCGAGAACTGGCTGGCCAACGCACCTTCCAGGATAAACGCTCATCATCATTTACAACAAAAAATATACGCATAACAACTATACAAAAACGCTATGTCCTTGCCAGAAGACAATTCTTAAAAGCAACCAGACGCGCCAGAAACAAACGCACGTAGGGGCCCGCGTTTACGACGCCCACACGTATCACTCGCGCCGAATGAAAGGGAAACAACGTGTTATCATTTGAGCAACCATGGTTATTTTTGCTCTTACTCCCACTCGGCATCCTGGTGTATCTCACCTGGAGAAGGACTTCGTTGCCTTTTTCAGCTCCCCAGAGGCGTCTCATTCTGGCTTGCCGCCTGGCACTTTTTACGCTGATCATCAGTGCACTCGCTGGCACTTCCTGGCAACAACCCATCACGCAACAGGCAACCGTCTTTGTGGGAGATATCTCTGATAGCACCTCGGCCCAACGCCCGCTCATCGAGCAATGGATTACTTCAGCCCTGCAACATAAACGCAGCGGAGACGAAGTGGGTATTGTAGCGGTCGGACGGAATGCATTGGTAGAGCAATCAGTCAAAACACAGATCGATTTTTCGCATTTCGAGTCTACCCCTGATACCAACTATACCGATCTGGCAGCAGGGCTCCGTCTGGCGGCAGCTATTTTGCCAGCGGATACACGACGGCATATTGTGTTACTTAGCGATGGACAACAAAATCTCGAAGATGCCTTGCAGGAAGCACAGTTATTGCAACAAGAAGGCATTCGACTGGACATCGTGCCACTTCCCACCTCCACAGGCCCTGAAGCGCGTGTCGATAATCTTACAGCGCCGACCCAGTTACACACCAACGAACGCTTTGTCCTGCACGCCCAACTGTACAGTAGTGTCCGCCAGACAGCCACCGTACGCATTCTCATGGACCAGAGTATTATCATCCAGCAAACTCTCTCTCTGGGCATTGGAGAACAAGAGTTGAGTTTTAACCTGTTGGCTCCCCCACCTGGCTTTCATACGTATCGGCTGGATCTTGATGCACCTCAAGATACTATTCTCCAAAACAATGAAGCAACTGCATTTGTTAACGTACAGGGTGCACCGCAAATCCTGTTGATCGAGGGACACCCTGGTAGTGGTGTGAATATTGCCAACGCTTTGAAGGCAACAAAAATCAATGTCGTGACCGCAACACCCAATGATGTGCCCATTTCATTAGAGGGGCTGGCAACCTATAGCGCCGTAATTCTCGCCGATGTACCTGCAGTCGAATTGGGTACCGCTCGTATGCAAACATTGCAATCGTTTGTACGCGATCTCGGACGCGGTCTAGTAGTCAGCGGAGGCGAGAATAGCTATGGACTAGGTAGCTACGCCAATACACCTTTAGAAGAAACATTGCCCGTCACCATGGATATCCCACAGCATAAAGACACGCCCAGTCTCGCCGTCGTGCTCATTATTGAAAGCCTGGAAGCCCCATTGCCTGTCAATATCTCTAAGGTAGCCGCCGAAGGTGTCATCAATCTGTTAACACCAGAAGACCAGGTCGGCATTTCCGCTGGGTACGGAACGCTCGCCATTCCAATGCAACATGTTACCGACAAAGCAACTATCAACAAAGCCATCAACGCCATGAGTCCAACCGATCCAGGGAGCTATAATCCAGATCTCGTAAATGCTGAAAAAGTACTTCTACGTACAAATGCGAAAATCAAGCATGTTATTCTGCTTGGTGATGGGGATGCCTTCGACAACTATGCCCCTCAAGTCACAAAAATGGCAAAGGAGAATATTACCGTCTCCACAGTGGCAACCAACTCGGCTGACTACCAGGAACTGGGCACGATGATCAACATCGCATCATGGGGCAAAGGACGTTTCTATCGTGCGGACGACCCCGGCGTTATTCCACAGGTACTCCTCAAAGAGACCGAACGTGCCGCCAGGCGCACCATTATCAATGAACCTTTTACCCCCGCTGTCGTTGGGACACATCCCATCCTCACGGGATTAAATGGCCTTCCCATTCTGGATGGATACGTTGCGACAACACCTAAACCGGCAGCACAGATGGTCCTCGTCAGTCATCGTGACGACCCCGTACTCGCCGTCTGGCAGTATGGGCTGGGACGTGTCGCTGCATGGACAAGCGATGCCCTGGGACTCTGGACTTCGCACTGGTTGCGCTGGAATCAAGCCGCCCAGTGGTGGGCTAATCTCGTCACATGGACACTACCCGCACCCGATAGCAGCATGAATATCAACGGGCAAATTGTAGACGGGAGTGGACACATCACCGTAGATATCCCAACAACCCAGGCAACAAACCAACAACAGGTAGTGGCACACATCATTGCTCCCGATCATTCACAACAGACAATCAGTTTACAGCCAGCAGCACCACAACGCTGGCAAGGGAGCTTCTCAGCCGCACCAGTAGGCATTTATGTCTTTCAGGTTACCTGGCAAGGGATTACCAGCACCGGATCAGCCAACCGACTCACAGCCACAACAGGCATGGTTGTTCCCTACTCTCCCGAATTTCGTACCCAGGGTACAGATGTTCCGTTTCTAAAGCTTCTGGCTCAGGATGGAGGGGGAACACTCCTAAAAATAAATGATTGGAGTGGAGCGTTTCCGCAAAACCTGGTTCCAGTTGCGGCCTCCCTACCCATTACATTCTTTTTGCTTGCATTGGCAGCCCTGTTGCTCCCAATCGATATCGCAGCACGACGCCTCTCCAGCCTGGAGTCGCTCGCGGTCGCGTGGAGATGGCTAATTGGGCATCTCCGGCCTGGAAAATTCCAGCTTGCAACGACTGATGGCCTTAAAGACAGTGCGATCGGAACAACATTGAGCACGGTTCGTATACAACGCGAGGAGCGACGTACCCGCGCACAGCCACCCAAACCGCTTCCAATCAGTAAAGAAACAATGCGTACTACGCCCGCTGATAAAGCTCATGCAACTCAGGTTCAACCTGTACAACGAGAATTAACTACGACAGAACGCTTACTAGAAGCGAGGCGCAAACGCCTGCGGGCGGAGGCACTGAGCGAACAAGAACAAAAGAAATGATTGGAGTACAATATGTTACTGTTTGAATTGCGAACCGAAGTGGCCCGCTATGCAAAAAAGATGTATGATAGTCAACTTGTGCGTGCCTCACAGGGCAACATCAGTGCTCGTGATCCAGAAAGTGGGCTGATCTGCATCAAACCAAGTGGTGGAGACTATGAGTCACTCACTGCCGAAGATATTGTTGTGATCGATGAGCACGGCAAGGCTGTAGAAGGAAAGTGGAGTCCATCCACAGAAACACCTCTACATACTCTTATCCTCCGTCGCCGCCGCGATATTCACTGTGTGATGCATACACACTCGTTCTATGCCTCGGCCTTCAGTGTCGTACATAAACCTGTCCCGGTCATTCTTGCGGAATCAGCAAGTTGTCTTGGCGGCGAGGTTCCCGTCACGCCTTACAAACGCTCTGGCACGGAAGAATTCGCCGAACTCGTTGCAGAGGTGCTTGGTGAAGGCGCAGCAGTGATCTGGGGCAATCATGGTGCGATGGCTGTCGGAACCAATCCGTCACATACCTTCTCGGTTGCCCACGCTCTAGAGGATAGTGCCCGTATCTACACTATCGCTCGTCAACTCGGCGACCCCATCACACTCCCCTCTCAAGAGGTGCACGAATTGCACGCACTATGGTTGGAACACTACAATCTCAAATCAATAAATCACGCATAAAAGTAGGGACCATATTTATAGCGTCTAACAATTTATTGATGTGTATTTGCAGCATCATCCATCAATAAATTGTTAGACGCTATAAATATGGTCCCTACAGTACTTTATGTGATATATGAATTACACTAGCGCACCATAGTAGCAAGCACAATAGACAGAGTCAGAACGACACCAAATTGCAGATGCAGAAGAGATGTTCGTTTGATGCCGATAATAAATGCTTTGCGATCAACAGCGTTCAAAACCGAACGCACGTTAGTAAAAGCCAGCGGAAAAGTGAGCCAGACCGCAAGTGTTAACAAAGGGAGAATGCCAACAAGAGCAAAGAGCGTGACCGCAACATAACTCCCAATCAGGAGAACCGCATGGAACCGCTGCCCAAACTTAATGCCAAAACGTACAGGCAACGTCTTTTTATTGACGGCCAGATCGTCCTGGTAATCGCGTACATTGTTCATATTCAGGATGGCCGTGACTGTAAAACCAACGGGAATACTGGCAGCAAAGGCGGCCCATGACCAGTGCGGAATCTGCACGTAATAAGAACCCCATGTCATCAAAAAACCCATCGCAATATAGACCAGGACATCCCCAAGGCCGCGACTGGAAAATTTAAAGGGTCTTGCACTATAAAAGTAAGCGATCAACATCCCAGCAAGCCCAAACAGAATAATAACAGGACCTACGGTAAAAATCAGGTACAGACCAGCGATAGCTGCAAACACAAAACAGAGAATACCCCCGCAAAGTACCTGGTTAGCGGTCATCTCATGACGAAAAATAACCGTCATGGCTCCCAGCGAACCCGCATGATCCAGTCCATAACGATAATCGAAATACTCGTTAAAGTAATTTGTCCCGATCTGCAGAAATAAACACGAAAAGAGCGTCACCAGGAACGTAGCAGGACGAAATGTCCCCTCATATCCCGCGACCGCTGTCCCCACAAGCACGGGACTCACCGCAGCCGTAAGCGTCATCGGGCGACTGGTTTTGAGCCATATCCGCCAGGTAGATTGGGAAGCAGCGGGTGCTGGCAATGTATCATCCATCACAAAAACCTCTCTATCAATCATAGATACTAATGTATCATAAGTAATTTCTCGGTATAGTAAAAATAGTAAAACGTTTCTGCCGAAATGTCAAAGAGAGGTGATGCCAGAATTTTTGCGCTGACTCTCCCTGTTTAAGCGAGAGTACGCTCAAATTTCGCGTGCCATCAATAATCATTGACTATATGATAACCAGTTACATATATGGTTGCATTATTTTATATGTACTGGTTACATAGTGTCACCTAAAGGCGTAAAGAATCGTGTAGAGATCAGTGGAAATTACCCACAAGAAATTTCACGGATCTCTAAAGTCTCAGAAAACGAAAGGAAACTACATCATGGCAAAAATAGACATTGCCTCTTCAAAGGCACAGGATGCACAGGATCAATACTTCCGTATCACCGATCAGGTACCCGACGAGGTCTGGTATTGGGCTGCGCTCGGTTCAATCATTGTTTCCGCGCTGCTCTTTGCTTTCCAAAAGCGCGATTGGAGCATCTTTGTCGGTCAATGGCCTCCCACATTCTTGCTCTTCGGTCTTTTCCATAAATTGTTGAAGCCGTCCCGCTAGAGCATACATCTAAAGAAATAGCAGATCCATGCTATAATGGAGTGGAGTCCATCTCCACTCCTTCGTATATGGAGATATTTCTTTACATGGAGACAGAGGATGCAAAACACAGCGGTACCTAGAAAATGGTCGGAGATCAAAGGGCTTGCGGTAGTCGCAATGGATACGGGAATGAAAATGGGCACCCTGGAGGATTTCTATTTTGATCCCCAACAGAGCAGTATTTATGCTCTATTGATTAAAACAAGTCTCTTTGCTCATCGAGCACTACCCACCAGCAACATCAGTGCCATTGGAGCCGATGCAGTCACATTCGCCAGTGAGGAACATCTCATTAAAGAGAAAACTGATGAGTTGATCACAAAACTGCCTCTCGGTAGCACGGTTCTCTCTTACAATGTATTAAGCGAAGGTGGCACCGTTATTGGCAAGATTGGCAACATTTTGCTGGATGTCTCTACGCCAAACGCGTTAAAAGTTGTGGCATTTGAGTTAGCGGCTGGCATGCGTGCACGGATCAGTGGGCGTTATCCAACCTTTGACGCCAAGCAGGTTCTCCGTTATGGACAGGATTTAATTGTTATTCCCGATGCCGTTGCCGTCGCTCTCCAATAAGTCTCTCTCTTTTCACGTACCCGTGGGGAAGACCATGCAGACGTGCGCGACTTCCCCCAACATTTATCGTAACTTTTCTTGAGATTCTTCTGAGTTCTTTTCCCCATACCTTGAGCATCCATTGATATCTCGCGTATTATACTGCGTCCAAAAGAGAACTTTCTCTGGGGATCGGCATTCTTGCCCTCGACATCCCTCGCTCATTCTTCTGATAAGAAAGTTTGCCATGAGTCTATCTAAACTGCTCTTACAAGTGAAAACCTATTCCGTTCACTCCTGGCAACAGTACCTGCTCGACACGGCACTGGCCGCCACGAGCGTGCTCTTGCTGACCTATATCATCTCTACATTTCACCTTTACCCACGCATTCCCAACATCTCTATCATGTATCTACTGATCGTTCTCCCCCTCGCCAGCACACGTGGACGCTACGCCTCTATCCTGGCCTCTCTGATCGCTTTCCTCTCCTTCGACTTTTTCATCATTCCTCCCCTCTTCACGTTCGTTATCTATCGCGTGGAGGAATGGATCGCACTCTTCGTCTTTCTCGCAACCGCCATCTTCACCGGACAACTGGCCGCGACCCTCCGCCGCATCGCTGAGGAAGCTACACGCCACGAACATGAAACCGCCATCCTCTATCAACTGGTCCGCATCACCAACAATGAAGATCAACTCGACGAACAACTCCATGTACTTACATCGGCAATAGCCGATGTTTTCTCTCCCTGGGGAGTCTCTGACTGCGCAATTCTTCAGGCTGACACCGCAAACTCAGTTCATGTTCAGGCCAGCGCCTTCCAGTCACCGGAAACACTTCTCCTCTCACGCGATGAACTGGCCGCAACCATATGGGTTATGGAACATAGAGGTAGTCTGGAGTTGACCAATGATGTCTCACAACTTCCATCTTCTCCTCATCTCTTACACCGTCTACCCCCGCTCCATGCCCCCAAAACCAGGGCTGTACGCCTGTACCCCTTGCAGGTTGGACAAAAGGTAATCGGTGTCTTGCGCCTCTGTATCCAACCCACAAATCAGCAATTTTCTTTTAAAGATCTGGTACGAGACGAGAAACAATCTGACGGAAAAACCTCGTTCTTTCACATTTTTCTGGATCAGGTCGCATCTCTGGTTGAACGCGCCCATTTACGCCGCGATCATCTACATATCGAACTGTTACAACGTACCGACACGCTACGCGCCGCCTTACTTACCTCGGTCTCACACGATCTACGCACTCCCCTCACAGCAATCAAAGCTGCCGCCAGCAGTCTGCTTCAGGAGGATATAGAGTGGGACAACGAAGCACGCCTTAGCTTTGCACTCTCGATAGAAAGTGAAGCAGATCGCCTTAATCGCCTGGTTGGCAATTTACTTGACATGTCTCGTATTGAGGGTGGTGTGCTCAAGCCTGAGAAAGAATGGTATCCCCTGACCGTTCTCATCCGCGACGTGCTCAACCGCTTGCAGCCTTCGTTACAACAACGGCATCTCCATATTGATGTCCCTAATGATTTTACTGTTGTAGAACTGGATTATGTACAGATTGATCAGGTACTAACAAATGTGCTGGAAAATGCCTTGCGCTACTCTCCCACACACTCCCCCCTCAATATAAGTATCCATTTTGCAGCGTCAGAAGTGATCATTCGCATTGCTGATCGTGGACCCGGCATTCCAGAAGAAGACCTGGAACGTATCTTCGACAAGTTTTATCGCGTCATAGGGAGACAATCATCGCCAGAATATCCACCAGGCTCCGGCCTTGGACTGGCTATCTGTAAAGGCGTCGTAGAGGCACATGGAGGACGTATCTGGGCCGAACAACGTCCAGGTGGCGGTTCTCTTTTTTCTATCGCATTACCCGTCAGCAAACCAGAAGGGATAGTACTATGAGTAAACCCGGTGCACGCGTTCTAGTGGTTGATGATGAGATTGAAATCATTCGTGCCCTACAACGCAGTCTAATAGCCCATGGCTATAAGGTATTTCCAGCTCGGAGCGGTGAAGACGCTATTGAACTCTTCCAACAATATCGTCCTGACCTCGTTCTCCTCGACTTGATGCTCCCAGGTATGAGTGGCCTTGAAGTCTGCCAATCTTTGCGTATGACATCCAATACTCCCATTATCGTTCTCTCAGTCAAAGGCACAGAAAAAGATAAGGTTCAGGCACTCGATGCAGGAGCCGATGACTATATCCTTAAACCCTTCGGCATGAATGAAGTTCTGGCACGCATGCGGGCCGCCTTACGCCACTACGCACGCGTTCAGACAGGAACCGCCCCTCATATTCGCATCGGCCCCCTCGAAATGGATCTTGCACGCCGCGATGTTCGCTTCAATGAAAAAACTCTCCAGCTTACTCCAACTGAATATGATCTGCTCAAAGTCTTTCTTATGCATCGCGGCAAGATCCTGACACGCCAGATGCTGCTAACCGGTGTATGGGGAGAAGACTCCCCCGGCAGAGCTCACAGCCTGCACGTTTATGTCGCACAACTACGCCAGAAGATCGAACCTACTCCCGATCAACCCCGTTTCATCCTTACTATCCCCGGCGTCGGCTATCGCTTCAATGATGATGAGGGAGAGGAGATCGATCCCACAAAATCTTGAGTAAATCCTGAGCAAACACACACATCTTCAGACCGCCTATTTATTTCTCTTACGCTATACTGATACTGAAGCAAGAAAAGGAAGAGACAACATGCATAGAACACGGATCTTATTAGTAGAGGACGATGAGGTCTTGCGCGACCTGATAGGACGCAATCTTCTGGCACGTTCCTATGATGTTAGCATAGCCATCGATGCCGAAAGTGCCCTGGCACTTCTGCGCACTACAACCTTTGATCTGATTTTTCTAGATATTAATCTTCCGGATCAAACGGGATGGGACATTCTACGTACCGCTCGCAAAGAAGGCTATATTCATCCCCAGGATATCAATGGCGATCTTGAGAAACTTCCGGTCGTGGTCCTCTCTGCCGTACGCGTCAGCCCAGGCCGATTAGCAGAATTTCATCCCGTTGCATATCTACCTAAACCTTTTCCAATGGAGGCATTACTTCGTCTTGCCTCCGAAGCAGCGCAGCGCAAAGAAATTAATACGCCGCCAGCTTCATGAAACATTGAGACTTTTCGTACTCATCAGTTCACAAGGAGGAACTGTATGCTTGATCTATTGATTGTTGTCGTCACCATTGTGATGTTTATTGCGTTTACCCTCTTCACCGAAGGCTGTGAACGTCTGTAGGGGCCACATTTATGACGCCCAGAAGAAAGGAGAAGGCTATGAACTCACCTATAGAATACATTCTGGTGGGCATCGTCACTCTTGGTATACTCATCTATCTTATTATTGCACTCCTGGCACCCGAGAAATTTTAGTCGTTTTTTAAACATAAGCGAGGTAAAACATTATGCCTGTAACGCTGAATAGTGTCCTGCAGGTACTCCTATTCCTGGTCATCATACTCCTGCTGACCAAACCAGTCGGCCTGTACCTGACTAAAGTCTTCAATGGGGAACGCACGTGGCTCTCACCAGTCTTCGTTCCCGCTGAACGCTTCTTCTATCGCCTCTCCGGTATCAACTCTGAGGAGGAACAGAAGTGGACGGGCTACATGATCTCCGTGCTGATCTTCAGCGTGGTAGGCATGCTGCTCCTCTACCTGTTTGAGCGTACCCAACAATGGCAAGGCACACTCTTCAATCCGGCAGGTCTGCCGAATGTGGAGCCACAACTGGCCTTTAATACAGCCGCCAGCTTCACAACCAATACCAATTGGCAGAGCTACACTGGCGAGCAGACGATGAGCTACCTGACTCAGATGGCTGGCCTGACCTATCACCAGTTCGTCTCCGCCGCCGCTGGCATTGCGCTGGCTGTGGCCCTGGTACGCGGATTATCCCGCCGCAGCGCTCAACATCTGGGTAACTTCTGGGTGGATATCACACGCTGCACGCTCTACATCTTGCTCCCTATCTGTTTCGTAGGCGCACTCGTCTTCGTCTCACAGGGCATGATTCAAAACTTCAGCCCTTACACAGTAGTACATACCCTCAATGGGCAGGTACAAACCATCGCTCAAGGTCCCGTAGCTTCGATGGAGATCATCAAAGATCTGGGCACAAATGGTGGTGGTTTCTTTAACGTAAACTCTGCACATCCTTTTGAAAATCCTAATGCCTTTACGGGCCTGCTGATTATTCTCTCCGAACTCACTCTTGGAGCTGGACTGTTCTACATGTTCGGCAAAATGGTGGGCGATACCCGCCAGGGCTGGACGCTCTGGGCAGTATCCGCTATCATCTTTATCATCGGTATCGCTGTGGTTATACCTGCCGAACAGACCGGCAATCCTCTCCTGACAAATGTTGGTGCCAACCAACAGGTCACGTCCTACCAATCAGGCGGCAATATGGAGGGCAAGGAGGTACGCTACGGCATCACGATGTCAGCAATTCAGGAAGTAACTACAACTGCCACCTCAACGGGCACCGTCATGAGCTTCCACGATAGCTATACACCTCTGGGTGGCCTGGTGTTGATCGTGAATATCGCGCTCGGTGAACTCATCTTTGGAGGTGTCGGCTCGGGTCTGTATAGTATGCTCTACTTTGCCATTATCGCGGTCTTCATCGCAGGTCTGATGGTCGGACGCACGCCTGAATACCTGGGCAAGAAGATCGAACGCAAAGAGATTATGATGGCGGTACTGGCCCTGTTGATCTCGCCACTCCTGGTCTTGAGCTTTACGGCTCTCGCAGTGGCGCTTCCCCAGGGACTGGCAGGAATTGCTAATGCAGGACCACATGGCCTTACTGAGATCCTGTACGGCTACACCTCCGCTAATGGCAATAACGGCTCGGCCTTTGCTGGACTCGCTGCGAACACGCCATTTTACAACTGGACACTTGGTATCGTGATGCTACTTGGGCGTTTCGCTGAAGTGATACCAGTGCTTGCTTTCGGTGGTTCGCTCGTACAGAAGCGGGTTGTCCCTGCTGGACTCGGAACCTTTCCAACAACAGGACCGCTTTTTGTAGCGCTCTTGATGGGCGTGATCCTGATCGTCGGTGCTCTCACCTACTTCCCGGCTTATGCGCTTGGGCCGATCGTGGAACACTTGCTGATGTACGGAGGTAAGACGTTCTAACATGCAAACTCAGACAAAACCCGACACATTAGAAACAGTTGAGACGAAGACGCGCCGCAAGGGAGAGATCTCTATCTTCGACGCGAAGATCATTCGTCGTGCCATTCCTGACTCATTCAAAAAACTGGACCCACGTGTACAGATTAGAAACCCTGTGATGTTCGTGGTGGAGATCGGTAGTGTTGTCACGACGATCGAATTCATACGCTTACTGTTTGCACACACCAACAGCGGCACTACCCGCACTCAGTTGAACTACTGAGATGATTCTTTAGTCTGGCAGTTGCGATCTGGCTCTGGTTCACCGTCGTCTTCGCCAACCTGGCTGAAGCAATGGCGGAGGGACGTGGCAAGGCACAGGCCGATACCTTGCGTAAAGCTCGTACAACGACCCTCGCCAAACGCCTGACAGGTCCCAAACGTACCAGCACGGTAGAGGAGGTTGCAGCGCCCGATCTACGCAAGGGCGATCTGGTTCTGGTGGAAGCAGGCGATGTGATCCCTGGCGATGGCGAAGTCACTGAGGGCGTTGCTTCGGTCGACGAGTCTGCCATCACTGGAGAATCAGCTCCCGTCATTCGTGAGAGCGGCGGCGATCGCAGTGCCGTCACAGGTGGCACCCGGGTACTCTCCGATTGGATAATTTTGAAAATTACCGCGAATCCAGGTGAGACCTTCCTTGATCGCATGATCGCCCTGGTTGAAGGAGCGAAACGCCAGAAAACGCCAAATGAGATCGCGCTCAATATCCTGATTGCCAGCCTTACGATCATCTTCGTGCTGGTGGTGGTCTCCCTGGAACCCTTTGCCATCTATTCAGGACAGGCCGTCTCGGTCACGACACTGATTGCTTTGCTGGTCTGCCTGATCCCAACGACGATTGGTGGACTACTCTCAGCCATCGGTATCGCAGGCATGGACCGCATGGTGCAACGCAACGTGCTGGCGATGAGTGGACGTGCAGTCGAGGCCGCCGGCGACGTTGATGTGCTCCTGCTCGATAAAACTGGCACAATTACGCTAGGCAACCGCATGGCAAGCCGCTTCGTTCCTGTCAGCGGCGTGGAAGAGCGCGAGGTTGCGCAGGCTGCTCTGCTCTCCAGCCTCTCCGATGAGACACCAGAAGGTCGCTCTATCGTAGTGCTGGCAAAAGAACGCTATAACCTGACAGAAGAAGAGCCAAAGGCAGCAACCTTTATTCCCTTTACGGCAGTCACCCGCATGAGTGGCGTCGATCTGGATGGAACAGGCAGCATCCATAGCGTACGGAAAGGTGCCGCCGATGCCATTAATACCTATGTCGCAGAGAATGGCGGCAAAGGCAGCGACGAGCTGAAAGGCATCGTCGAGAGCATTGCACGTGCCGGTAGTACACCACTGGTGGTCGCCGAAGCAGATGCAGGCTCCAACGGCTTGACGACAAAAGCACGTGTCCTTGGCGTCATTGAATTGAAGGATATCGTTAAAAGCGGCATGCGCGAACGTTTTGATCAGATGCGGCGCATGGGCATTCGCACCATTATGATTACCGGCGACAATGCTCTCACCGCTGCAACCATTGCGAAAGAGGCTGGCGTCGATGATTTCCTGGCTCAGGCCACCCCTGAAACAAAGATGAAGCTCATCAAAGAGCAACAACTGGGTGGCAAGCTGGTGGCAATGACGGGCGATGGTACAAACGACGCCCCGGCACTGGCTCAGGCCGATGTCGGCGTCGCCATGAATACCGGGACACAGGCGGCTAAAGAGGCAGCCAATATGGTCGATCTGGACTCCAATCCGACGAAACTGATTGAGGTCGTTGAGGTAGGCAAGCAGCTCTTAATCACACGTGGTGCATTGACGACATTTAGTATCTCCAATGATGTCGCCAAGTACTTCGCGATCATCCCGGCGGCCTTCTCGGTGACGTATCCGCAGCTTGAGGCACTGAACATCATGCACCTGGCAACGCCACATAGCGCGGTCCTTTCGGCGGTCATCTTTAATGCATTGATCATCATCGCGCTTATTCCGCTGGCCTTGCGCGGCATCAAGTACCGTCCAATTGGAGCAGGTCCGCTTCTGCGCCGCAATCTGCTGATTTACGGCCTTGGCGGCATCATCGTTCCGTTCATTGGTATTAAAATCATCGACGTTATCCTGCAAGTATTGCATCTAACTTTGTAATTTACGATAGGGTAGAAGGTATGCCCTCTACCCCGGTTCTTATCCCTCTGATGTAGGGGCGGTGCTTGCCACCGCCCGTTTGAGAGAAACGCGATCCTGAAGCGAGGAAAATAATGAGTACAATAACGCCGAATGCTCCCGGCCAGATACCTGCACGCTCACCTGAGCGCCGACCCGTACAATCATTCCTGAGCAAATATCTGCGTCCAGCAGTAGTGCTAACCCTGATTCTGACCATTGTCACTGGCTTTCTCTATCCCGGCATCATTACTGGCATAGCTCAGTTGATCTTTCCCTACCAGGCCAATGGTAGCCTGATCAAAAACTCTAGTGGTCAGGTGATAGGCTCCGAATTGATCGGGCAATACTGGACACAGCCACAATACTTTCACGGACGCCCTTCGGCGACATCCAACCTCAATGGTACTCCAACACCATATGAGGCCGATAACTCGACGGCCTCAAATCTGGGTCCAACCAGCGCTACACTCGTCAAGGATGTGCAGCAACGCATCGCTGATTTAAAGAAGGAGAATCCAAACGCCCCTGCCGGACCCGTGCCCGTAGATCTGGTCACAACCTCAGGCTCTGGACTGGACCCGGATATCTCGATCGCAGGAGCACTCTATCAAGCACCCCGCATAGCAGCGGCACGCGGATTGAGCCAGGACACCGTCACACAATTGATCAACAATCACGTGACAGGACGCTTCCTGGGCATCTTCGGCGAACCCTATGTGAATGTCCTTGATCTGAATCTTGCGCTAGACGCATTGAAAAAATAACAAATTACGCGAAAATGGTAGGGACCCGATTGTATCGCGTCCGCAATTGATTGAATGGTGGTCCACGGATCGATAAATTGCGGACGCGATACAATCGGGTCCCTACCATTTTCGCGCGTTTATAGAGTGTGGAAGCGCCATTTTTGGTGCATCCTCTTCGTGCGTTTATGGATTGTTGAAACGCCATTTTTAGCGCATCCTCAATGATGGAAACAGACTTTGATGATGGGTAAATTATCGATTAATATCGATCCATAATAAGGAGCAACGCCATGCCACTACTCTATCAACCGGGTCAACACATCGATCACTACACAATCATACGTCAGCTCAGCGCCGGCACAAGCAGTCACATCTACCTGGCAAAAGATACCCTGGCAGAACAACAAGTCGTACTCAAATTCCCCATTGACGATCTCGTTGGTGGTGCTGATAGCTATAAAAGTTATCTACGTGAAAAGAAGATAGGTATCCTTCTTGATCATCCCTATATTCAACATCATCTCTATCAGGATGAACAGCGAACGACTGAGTACCTGACACTCGAATACCTGGAAGGGCGCACGCTCCGCATGATGCTGCACGAGGATGGGGTCGCTTCTCTCTCAGTTCCCCAGGCTCTTCACCTGATCATTCATGTATGTGAAGCTCTCGCTTATGCACATGAACATGGCGTGATCCACCGCGATATGAAACCAGAAAACATCATCGTCATGGACAACAACGACGCGAGAATCATTGACTTCGGCATCGCACTTTTGACAACAAAACAACGTACACGCTGGCAAGTTTTTCCTGCACCCCTGATCGGCACACCAAACTATATGGCCCCCGAACTCTTCTGGGGCAAGCGCGGCACTGTACGCACCGATATTTATGCTGTCGGAGTAATCCTCTATGAACTACTCTGCGGCCAGATTCCCTTTGAGCGAAAAGGCGAGTTCACCTACACGAATCCACAGATGGCATATGATCCCCCCTCTATTCTTTCCGTCAAGCCAGACCTCTCCCCGGTGCTGGCGACCATCGTCATGCATACGATACGCCGCGATCCACAAAAACGCTATGCACAGATGCAGGATCTGCTCTATGATCTTCAGCACCTGAATGAGGTTATACCCGTAGAATATTCTCCCGATCCTCCTCAAACGGGTGGCAAATATCGCCAGTTAATCGCGCTGGCCCTGATCACATTGCTTATCTTTCTTCTCATGATTTCCTTTGGCTTCCTGGCACAATTCGCACACACCGCTGCTCACTGATCCTGAACAGCAATAGCGCCCACATCAACTCCATGCCGACCGATTTTGTGCCACTGAATATAATGAGAAGCAGAATATAGTATTTTTGCGCATCGGTCCCATGGCATACTCTGGATGGAGAAAGATAAGCACTCCTCTAAAAGCTTTACATCCGTTGGAGCGTTCATCCGGATGCCATGACCTTATGATGAATAGAAGGAAACGAGAAAATGAATGAGCAACAGTGGAGAAAATCTCTCTCCCCATTACAAAGATGGTACAACAACTCTTTTATAAATAGAACTGCCCTGGTGGGGATCATTAGCATAATTCTATTAGTAGTATTTCTGTTTTCAAGCTGGAATGCTATTATCAGCGTTATTCATTCTGCATCACCTTCCAGACATGCAGAGTCTAGACAGATCCATCAGCAATTATCATTTGCACATTTGAACATAAATCTCATCATACAGGCAATTCATGATCAACAGATTGCAGTTAAGATCGATCATATGCTCACACACAAGATGAAACAAGAGGGGTTTAGTGGTTCGATACTCATTGCACACAACGGCCATATTATTTTGAGTAAAGGGTATAGTATGGCGAGTTGGAGTCGCAAACGGGCTAATACGCCGCACACACGATTTTATCTGGGTTCCACAACCAAACAATTTACGGCGATGGCGATCCTCATTTTGCAACAGCAAGGGAAACTACGCGTCAGCGCGTCTATCTGTACCTACATTTCTCCATGCCCCCAGGCATGGCGCACCATCACGCTGCATGAGATACTCACGCATACCTCCGGCATTCCAGCTATAGACGATCTTAGTCTCTCTAATGCATCTCCACAGGCATGGGTTAACAGTTTTAGTGCTTTTCCTCTCGCATTCAGACCAGGGAGCCAATTTTCTTATTGTAACGTCTGTTATCAGTTGTTGGGATACGTCGTAGAACGCGTCTCAGGAAAGCCTTACAGCGATTTCTTACAACGAGCCATCTTTAATCCTTTACATATGCAAAACACCGGTTTTAATCCACACTATATCTCGACACGTGATCATGCTGATGGTTATGATGCCTGGCGTGACGAAAATGGCCTTGCACGATGGAACCTTCACCCCCAGTGGTCGTTCCTTTTGGCGCTGGCCTGCTCTATAGCACCGTCGAGGATATCTATCGTTGGGATCAAGCACTTATGCATTCCACATTGGTTTCGCGAAAAACGCTGAAAGCAATATTTACCCCCTACATACCCTCACAATACACAGGATCAAAGTATGGCTATGGCTGGTTCATTGCCAAAAATGCTGGCTATGGTCAGAGGCTGATCTGGCACGATGGCAAAATTCCAGGCTTCAGAACCTACAATGGCTTCTATCCCCACGCGAGAATTACGCTCATTATTCTAAGCAACCTGGCTACAGTAGACGAAATAGCCCTTGCCGGTGATATACAAAAAATCATCTTTGCACATCAAAGAATCCATTAAATAGTGAATGCCGCCATTGTAATACTCTGTCAAGAATAATTGGCATCTGCCGAGGTTTATCAATAGAGCCTCTACGGGTGCCTCTGTCTGCAAATTTACGTACATCAATCTTTGGAGGTGTTACCATTAGTAGCACACTCCACCTTCTCTTTCATAATCATCCCGCGTAAAAAGCCTTTTACACATACCATGCTCATCACATACCATTACCTTCTCCGCGCCAGCCAAAAACCAATCCTCTGCACGCTCCAATGCGGAGTTCATACCGACTATATCATTCACACGCTCAACCATCTTCTTCTCACGATACACATGCAAATGATAGAAACGTTCTTCTCCTATTTTCTGTAGCCACAGCCAGAAAAGCATACTATCTACCAGAAACGCCAGCCCCAAAACGACATTGTTCATATTTCCCTCCTGAAAAGAACACTGGACGTAACTTCCTTATTATATCCTCAAACAGCTCCTAAGTGAAAAAAGCTAGAAAGATCCATCAATGTAAACTCATTAATAAAACTATAAAAAGTGGAATAAAAACACACAGATAAAGCATTGATCTATACCCTGCCCGCCTTAATACACGTGACTCTCTTATGCGAGGATCGTTACTCTCTATCATTGTCGCTCTAGGATTATCCGCAAGGAAGAGAATACTGACAGATTTTCCTCGCCGCAAAGTGTTTTTAGCTCGCTTACTAACCATTTGCTTACCTACACGCTTTTTCCCTTCATATTCATAGTGATAAGACAAAAGAGTGCTTCTCTTATAGGGAGCAACATCCTCTGCAATATACCCTATAACATGGATTCCATGCTGCAACAAATCATTCTCAAGCACAGCTTTACGTCTGCTATCCCAAAACAGGCTCACAGCTGCCGCTATATAAAAAAGAATGAAGAGCGCCGATGTAAAAAGCATTGTGCCAATCATATTATTTCTTACACCTCTTTTATGGATTTCTCGGCCAACATATACCCATCATTATACTATACACATTATTAGAGTGTATGAGGGTGTATTCTTCAGCGGCTTGCCGCCCAGGAAAACATGTGAACAAGGTAGCTCTAAATATTGCTTTACGATGGTCAGTTTCTATTCAAAGTAAGAAGTTCGTTGACAACATAGCTCCATCTAGCCATAATTGCAATGAGGGACACGCGTCAGTCTGGAATGCAGGCTGTCACGGGTAAGGGCTAGATTTATCGCGCCCACAGGTAAATACGCAAAAGTCTTTGTTGCCCTGATCAATTGTATGCAGATGTATAACATCAACCATGTTGCTTATAATTGCATGGTATATAGAGAGGAGAGATATTTACTTACCCATCGATTACTTTCTAAGTGTATAGACAAGCATTGCAAAGACAAAATGATGCCATGGAGGCATACAGACATTTTGTCTAGACAGCGGATAATTTGCTGTCACACAAGTACGGTTTTTATAACAGGGAGGTTAAGAATGGCTAAAAGGATAGTTATATCCTTAGCATTGATCACAACACTACTACTTGCATTCAGCGGCGTTCTTGTTGGGATCAAGTCTACCCACGCAGCTTCATACTGCCAGGTCAATTACACGGTAACAAACCAGTGGCCCGGCGGCTTCGGAGGCAATATTGTTGTCCAGAATACCAGTGCCACAGCATGGACAAGCTGGAGCCTGAAGTTCACATTCCCGGCCACCGGTCAGACTGTAACGCAAGGTTGGAATGGCGTATTTGCACAGTCTGGTCAGAACGTGACAGTGGTAAATGCAAGTTGGAATGGTAGCATTGCACCCAACGGGTCCGTCAACCCTGGTTTCAATGGTGCCTGGACATCAAGCAATCCTGTACCTACCAGCTTTACCGTAAATGGTAACTCCTGTAATGGGTCAACAGCACCAACACCCACACCTGGTACCACACCTACACCCGGTACCACACCAACTCCAGCACCTACCGCGACTCCTGGGACGACTCCAACTCCTGGGACGACTCCAACTCCCGGCATCACACCAACTGTTGGACCAACACCACCTCCTGGCACCCATGTTGCTAACCCCTATGTCGGCGCTCAGGGATATATTAACCCTGACTGGGCAGCGGAAGTTAAAGCAGGTGCAGCTTCTGTAGGTGGCACACTTGGCGCATCAGAAGCCAAAGTCGCTCAATACTCCACAGCAGTCTGGCTTGACAGCATGGCAGCGATAAGCGGCACAAATGGCTACGCCAGAAGCCTTGCAGGACATCTGGATGCAGCAGTACAGCAGGCAAACAGCAGCGGTCAGACCGTCGTGATCACCCTCGTTATCTACGACCTGCCAGGTCGTGATTGCGCAGCTCTTGCATCTAATGGTGAGATCCCTGCAACTGGCCTGTCTACCTACGAAACTCAATACATTGATCCGATCGCAGCCACGATCAATCAGACAAAGTACAGCAAACTGCGGATCGCTGCGATCATTGAACCGGATTCGCTGCCCAATCTGGTCACTAACCTGAACCTGGCGAGTTGTGCTACTGTCAACTCTAACGGCGCATATGTCCAGGGCGTCCAGTACGCACTGAGCAAACTGCATGCCATTTCCAATGTATACAACTACGTTGATATCGGCCACTATGGCTGGCTCGGCTGGCCAAACAATTTCCAACCAGCGGTGACTTTGATCAGTAACACGATCAAAGGGGCTGTTGGTGGCGTGAATAGCGTAGACGGCTTCATTAGCAATACCGCAAACTACGTTGCGACCGTCGAACCGTACATGACAGCCAACCAGTCAATCAGCGGCAACCCTGTACGCTCCGCTGCATTCTACCAGTGGAATACGTACATCGATCAGGCTTCCTTCGACGCTGCCTGGAAAGCCGCGATGATTGCTGCTGGCCTCCCAAGCACAATCGGAATGTTGACTGATACATCCCGCAATGGTTGGGGTGGTGCTGGTCGCCCGGCAGGCGCAAGCACCTCAACGGATCTGAATACGTTCGTCAACGCTACCAGGATTGATAGGAGAATTGGTGTCGGCAACTGGTGTAACCAGCCAGGCGGCATTGGTGCTCGCCCACAGGCCAATCCAGGCAACGGATACGCCGCGTACGTCTGGATCAAGCCTCCCGGAGAGTCCGATGGCTCAAGCTCATTGATCCCCACAGGTCCTTCTAATCCTGGAGGCAAGGGCTTCGACCGCATGTGCGATCCAACATATGGTGGAAACGCGCTGAACCAGAATCTACCATCAGGAGCAATGCCTAACTCTCCGGTCTCCGGCGCATGGTTCCAGGCTGGCTTTAACGTCCTGGTCCAGAACGCCTACCCGGCACTCTAGTCAATCGATGATCACTTCACCAAAGAGGTGATCATCACACATACAGTCCTTGTTGTGACCATCTGGCTACAGTAAGGACTGTATTTTTTTACATGCGAAATAATATGTATAGATAGGAAAAGATGCGGATACACAAGGGGATGGAGAGAGGGCTGCATTACTAACGCTCATAGGCGAGGATATGATATGTAGAGGGTGCGCTAACAATACCCGTGCCGCATGCCGGGCGTGTAACGCAACATCATCTGCACATATTCACTATGAACAGAGGATCTTCTTCAGGCTACATGCCATTCATAGGCTCGCCTACCGATGTATGTTCCGTTCTTATCAAGCCTAAACGTTCTAAATCCGCGAGAAGAGCCTGAATTTCATAAAAAGAGCGCCCTGTCAACCTCACGACATCAACAGCAGTACGCTGTCCATCGAGCAGTAAGAAGACATGCCTGTGCAGACGGGATAGACCAAAACGTTCCATATAGTTCACAACCTCAGGACCATTCACCAGACGAAATGGAGCACGCAGTCGCGTCATCTCAATCTGTGGCACCATGGTCTGTGGAATGGGAGGAATAGGAGTAAGTGGATACGCAGCGGGAAAGGGAGTTCCTGGCACAGGAAAAGGGGAAGGTGCCTCTTCGACTGGCTTTTCTGGAACCTTCTCTTCAGCAACCGAAGTAGTATCTGCAATATGCGTATACTTTTGTACCACCTGCGAAATAAAACCGAGAGGTGAGGGAGCAGAACTTGTCTCATCAACGCGAACAGGGGAAGGTGGCGGTACAGCAATCTCTGACGGAAAACGGACATCGAAGGTATAGCGACAACTCCCCCATGTAATCACCCAGTCCAAAGCATCCTGACCAACACGACTACCAACAACAGCTTCAACTACCTGCCCACGCAGAAATACTAAATTCGCTGTTTCACGCACACCACCTTTGGCACGCTCGATATTCAATACGCCCGTTTGCTGTAATGACTCGATAGAGTGTATTGTAGTTTCTAAATCATCTGTTCTCTCTTGCCGATCATGCTCTGTCATTTCGTGTCTCTCTGTTCCTCACCTTCATGGTGAAAACGACAAACGTCTTGTTTCCCTGGGAACCTCTAGTAGTATATCTCTTTTCGTCCAGTGTGACAATAACATATTATTACTAAAAACTTATGTCGATATCAGCCAGTAAATGCAAGATAGAATGCCAGCAGCAACCCGATAAGGCACGCAAGAATCGTCAACAAAATAGAAAAACTGGCTCGCGGATAGAACTCTTCCTTATCAATTGCACGGCGATTTTGGAGAAAATTTACGAGCGCCACAACCATCATAATCACACCCAGCAAGGTCAGGCTTACACCTATTACAGTAGAAGAGTGCAATGAGGCAATGAGCGTCGACTTCACCCCGAGCTGGCGCAATAATAAACCAAAGCGTTGCACAACAAACCCAAAGGTGATGGTGGCAAGACCCGTCCGTATCCAGGCCAGAAACGTACGCTCGTTCGCGAGATGATCAGTCACCCTTTTGCTAGTAGTGTGTTTACTCCTGAAAGGTTCTGCTTGCGATCTATCAATGGGAGGTTCCGTTTGCGACACAAACTTTATTTCCTATACAATCCATTTTATAGCAGCGCTTATTCTATCAAGGTTCCATAAATTATTACGGAATAGTGATTGGGGAGTAACAGTAGATATTGTTACTCCCCCTTTTTCACCGACCTCCTCACACCAGGAATAGGGTAGGGAAGCTTAAAAACAGAAAACAGGTAATACAACGACGGAATCAGGACCAGCAGACCAATACCAATACCAATCAGCAATGTCACGATAACATTGGAGGCATTAGCGGCATTATCAATCGTGAAATGTGGGGGAATGATATATGGATACTGCGATAATCCCCATGAACTAAGCAAGAAAGCAGCCTCCGTGATGATCAAAACACGCGCAACACGATACTGTTTGCGGAACAGCGTGATAGCAGTAGCCAGCCCGATCAGCATGGTAGCAATCACCACCGGAAGGGCATGTGCCAGCATTCCACTCCATAGCGTTGGGGCATCATTTAGCGAAAAGAACAAACCTAGCGCTCCCAGAACAGCAGTCACCGCTCCTGAGATCAGCGCACGTTGACGATATTGCTCCGCCAGATCTTCATCCTTATCATTTCTTGCCTCCACCGTCAGGTAAACCGCTGCAAGCGACGCACAGAGCACCACCGCCATCGCTCCAATCGTCAGAGCAAACGGCGATGTCCAGGAAGCAAACAGATCAGCGCGTGCGGTTCCATCGGGTGTCAGCAATTTCCCACTGGCAACAGCAGCAGCGCTAGCACCCAGAAAGAAAGGCGTGATTAAGCTTGTTACACTAAAGATACGCCCCCACCAGCGTGCAAACGGCCCCTGCGCATTGACAGCGTAATAGCTAAAAATGAATGCCGCACCTCGTAACACAATACCAATCAACACGATGCTAAAAGGCACAAAGAGCGAGGTAAAGAGCGCGGCAAAGGCTGGTGGAAACACATTGAACAATCCTACAACTAAAAAGATCAGCCACGTATGATTTGCCTCCCATACCGGACCAAGCGCATGATTGATCAAGTTACGCTGGCGCTCGGCCTGTTTGCCAAATGCCAGCAGATCCCACACGCCCGCACCAAAATCTGCTCCCCCGAGCACAGCATAAGCGATCAATCCCCACCAGAGGACGATCAGCGCAATTAAGGCAACACTCATCATTACACCCCTATCGTTTGCGGTTGTTGCTCCACCTCTCCAGGTGTACCAACCTGCGGCAACGGCGAACGCGCAACAAGTAGCAGCAACCAGATAAGCGTCACTGCCTAGAAGGAGATAGATCAAAGAGAAGACCAGGAAGCTATAATCCAACCATGGAGCCGTCGTCACTGCATCCCTTGTACGCAAGTAACCATAAATGACCCACGGCTGTCGCCCGATCTCCGTCACCATCCAACCAAACTCGATTGCCAGGAAGGACAAAGGGCCAGTTAACAAAATACCAAGCAGGAGTAGACGGTTCGTTGATATATTACGCTTCTTACGCCAGTAGAGCAGCCAGAAGACGAACGCCACGAAGAGCGCAAAGAAACCACTCCCAACCATACCATCAAACGAGAAATGCACCAACTCCACATTCGGCCAATCTGTACTGGGTGCCAGATCTGCAAGACCTCTCACCGTCGAATTGGGATTATAGGTCGCCAGCAAACTTAAGCCATCAGGAATCTCCAGCGCATAGTAGACCTTGCCCGTCTTAGGATCGGCCAGCCCACCAATCGTAATTGGCGCACCCTTCTCAGTATGGAAGACCCCCTCCATCGCCGCAAATTTGGTAGGTTGCACATCATAGAGGAAACGCGCATTGAAGTCACCACTCACAATCTGCAATGGAATGGCTATCATCCCCATCGCCATTGCTAACATCAGACCCTTGCGATGATACTCATCATTCTTGCCGCGTAAGATACCAAACGCATAAACAGCCGCTACGCCAAAGCCGCTCGCAACATAGCAGGCCAGCATCATATGCACCGTCTCGTAAGGAGTGCTGGGATTGAGCATAGCCTGAATTGGATTAATGCCCGTCACCCGCCCATTCTTGATCACAAAGCCAACCGGCGTATTCATCCAGGAGTTCGCACTTACAATAAACCAGGCAGATGCTAACCCACTGATCCAGATCGGGAAGGAGCAAAACCAGTGTGCACGCGGCGAAAGTCGATCCCACCCATAGAGATACAAACCTAAGAAAATTGCCTCAATAAAGAACGCAAAGCCTTCCAGCATAAAAGGCAAACCCACAACTGCTCCGGCAAACTTCGTATACGTCGGCCAGAGCAATCCCAATTCAAACGAGAGAATTGTGCCCGACACGGCACCAATCGCAAAGAGAATGGCTGAAGCTCGCGTCCAGCGCCGGGTAAGTTGCATCCAGACGGGATCTTTCGTCTTTAACGCTAACCCTTCCGCAATACACAGAAGCAGCGGCACACCCACTCCCAGCGCTGAAAAAATGATATGGAACGCCAGCGATGTACCCATCTGGGCACGAGCCGCAAGTAGACCAGGCATAACAATTTTCCTTTATGTTAAATAGACGAGTGACTCATGTTTTGTTTTATGCTTCCTTTATTTAAGCACGCATTTTGATTGTAGGAGGTTGCAAGGTTTTATATCAAGCACAACATCAATAGATCTACTGCTGACACAGAAGATTACGAATATTATGCTACCCATATGCTATAATCTGATTTACCTGGATCATTAAAAGCAGAGAAAGGTCGTATGTTCCTCGTGGCAAATAAAATAAATATAACAGAAAAAATTTTAGCCCAAATAAAGGGATTACGCAATCATTTACAGCCAGACGAAGAACTACTATTAGCCTTACCGGGGATATGGGACGGAGGACTGGAAAAACGCAGCACACCCTGCGACATAATTCTCACCAACCAGCGGCTATTTGGCTATTACTTTGTCAGTTTTCCGCGTGAACGTCTCTTTCTTGATGCCCTGCCGCTGACAAAAATTCGTAATGTAGCAGTAAGAGAGAAAAACTTTGAGCCGCTCTTCCGTGAATTGCTGGTCAGCGAAGGACAACGTAAGGTATACATTCGCGCCCCACGCCAAAAGATCGAGACCCTTTATACCGAGTTGCGCTCAGCGATTGAGACCTATGCTCCAGTGAACGAGACTGCCCTCGCGGAAAATGCTGAACATGAAGAAATCGCAGAAAACACTAACAATGAGCAGATAGAGACAACGCTCCCAACTGCACCTATCTATGGACGCCAAGAAATAAAAACCACCTTTGAAAGCTCAAATATAGCCATTGTGATGCTTTTCGTAGGTGGGCTGATGCTGGAGATAGGCGGGGCATTATTATGGGCAACCGTGGGACAGTCCATCGGGTTGCCCTTATGTATTGCAGGGTTTTTCCTGGTCTTTGTGGCGATTGTGCAAAGGCGACAACGCCGCTAGTTAGTGGTGTCGGCGATCCCGATCTCCACGCTATACAGACAAAGGCCAGGGTACGATATCATGCCAGACGGCCTGATGCGCAAGAATAGCTGCCGCCGCACTCCATGCCTGGTAATGAGTTCCCATAGGGACATATGTTTGACCATGATGATACTCGGCAAACTCCCATTGACGATCTTCGCGCCCCTGCGCATTCGCCGCATTCATTGCGCTTAGCAGTTGCATAGCCCGTTCCTTCTGCTGGTGCTGCGCCAACCCCACAGCATAGAAACCCGTAAGCGGCGGCCACAATCCTCCATTATGATACTGGTATGGCTGATTCTTTATCTGCTCAGAGAGATGATTCGCTTCAAGGGCCGCCCACTGGGGATCTCCCAGCTTGATCACAGGCCAGAAAGCTGGGAGAAGGAGATTACCAACCTGTGTCTCCAGACCATGTACATACATGGCTGCCTGCTGCTGCTGCTCAGCATCCCCCAGATTCGTAATAAGCGCCAATGCATGGGCCATCCCATCAAAATAGGAGACATAGCCCGCAGGCGAAAACGCTGGCAGCCAGTGTTGTGGCTCTCCACGCTTCACCTGCTCACGATAAGCAAGAGGATGATAAACCAGTGCATCTTCGACGAGCGTCTCGCGCGGCCAATAGTTCACCTCCAGCATGCGGCGCAACACGACCGCCTCTTTTTGCCATTCTTTGTTCATAAAAACCTGACCAGCACTACGCAAAGCCATTTCGTAGAGTAGCAGGTCTGAAAGCACGTAGCCTTGCTGCACGTATTCATCAGCCCAGTTCCCTGAAATAGGCGTGTAAAGAAAGCCACGGTCGTTATACTCCCAGCATTCAGCCAGGTAGAGGGCACGCTCGACACTCAGTAGAAAGCGCACGTTCTGTGAGGCTCGCTTTGTATGGTTTAGCAGGGCACAGACACCGATGACATACCAGAGCGCGGCATCAACACGACCAGCAAGATGACCATAACTCACGTCCTTTCCATCTACGGAAACATTGCTGGGGATCTCGCCGTGTTTTCCTTGATTCATGGCAATTGTGCTCAAGGTATCATCGAAAGCCTTTACCAGTTCTTTCTCACCACTGGCAAGCCCGGCTAACCCTGTAATCACTCCATCACGTGTCCAGATACGCGCATCATTATCGATATCAATGGGCGATGCCACAAAACCTGCGGGTGTACGACAACGCTGTATCAATGCGAGCGATTGCTGATATGCTTCGTTATCAGGCATTATTTCGTTTTCTACGTTCATAACAACAGGTTCTTTCTACACACATGGGCGTCGTAAACGCCTGAGCGAGATAAATCTAGCCCTTACGCCTGGGCGAAAAACACTTCGATTTCCTGTATCTCTGCTTCACTTAATTTGAAATCGGCTGCACCAACCACCTGATCGAGTTGCTCTGGACGACGGCTCCCAACAATAGCTGCGGTAACGGCTGGATTATGCAATGTCCAGGCGATAGCTACCTCACCAGGCGTCTTATTGTGACGTTTGCCGATATCATGCAATAGTGTCACCAGGGCCATGTTGCGCGAAAGCAATGGTTCACGGAATTGCGGATTTCTGCTACGCCAGTCGTTTTCAGGCAGGCTTAGAATACGTTCAGGCGTCATCGCACCCGTCAATAAACCTGAACCCATCGGAGAATAGACGATCACCCCAATATGCTGTTGCTGGCAAAACGGCAAAATCTCTTCTTCGACCTCTCGCCTGACAAGCGAATAGGGCGGCTGTAGTGAGCTGACCGGAGCAATCTCCTGAATACGCTGCAACTGGCTTACATCAAAATTTGAAACCCCGATATAACGCACTTTGCCAGCCTTCTTCAACTCAGCCATTGTGCGCCACCCCTCTTCGATATCTTCATCGGGAACAGGCCAGTGAATCTGGTAAAGGTCAATCACATCAACCTGCAAACGGCGCAGACTATCCTCGACCTCCTGACGAATAGAATCGGCCTTCAGCACGCCCCCAAGTTTCCCATCCGCTCCAACTTTGCGCGAACATTTCGTAAAAATATAAGGGCGATCCGAGCGTCCCTTCAAAGCCTTGCCCACAATCTCTTCGGCATGCCCTAACCCATAAACAGCCGCAGTATCAAGCCAGTTAAGGCCAAGATCAACAGCCCGGTGAATGGCGGCAATAAAATCGTTGTCATCCTGTGCCCCCCAGGAGGCCGCCCAGCCAGGGCCGCCAATTGCCCAGGTGCCAAGGCCAATCGAAGTAATGTGCATGTCTGTGTCGCCGAGTTTTCGTGTCTGCATAGTAGCTTCCTTTACACTCTGTATAGTTTTCCTTCATCTTATCTTATCACGAGACATCCTCAGCAAACGAGACAGGAAAACACGTCCGAGCATGTCGGCCCGTTAGCTAGCAACGTTGACACCCTCTTTTCTACATAGGTAGAATAGGATAAGCTACAAAGAAACGACGTAGTTTCCTTTCTCCCTACGTCCTATCAACAAGAAGAGGCGTACATTATAATGAAAATCTTTGTCTGCATAAAACAGGTGCCCGATCCGAATACTACCATTAGCAAACTCGATCCCGCAACAAAACGTCTGGTCCGTACTGGCGTTTCACTGGTGCTCGATCCCGGCGACGAAAGCACTATTTCAGCAGCAATCAAACTGCGCGATACTCTTGGGAATAGCGAAGTGGTCGCCGTCAGTATGGGACCCGAAAAGGCGCAAGAAGGTATGCGTCGCGCCCTCGCAATGGGCGCTGATCGTGCTATCCTGGTCACCGATCCCGCTCTGGCCGGCTCCGACGCCATCAGTACAGCACGCGTCCTGGCTGCAGTCCTGAAAAAGGAAAGCGCAGACCTGATCTTCTGCTCCACCGAGAGCACCGATGGCTACACCGGCATGGTTCCTGGTGGTATCGCAGAGTTCCTCAATCTCCCACAGCTTACATTCGCACGCGAAATCAAAGTGGAAAGCTCCAAAGCCGTCATTAAACGCGTGACTCCCACCGGCTATAAGACGGTCGAAGCCGCATTACCTGCGCTCGTCACCATCGCCAGTGGTTCATTTGAAGCCATCTACCCCACGATGAAGGGCATCATGGGTGCCAAAAAGAAACCTTTCAGTCAGCTAAAACTGGCCGATCTCGCCATCGATGCCGCACAGGTTGGCGAGGCTGGTGCACGCGAACGTGTTCTGACTATCGGATCAGCTGAGGCTCGTGCAGCCGGGCAGATCGTCAAAGACGATGGCAACGCCGCTCAGCATATTGCAGATTTTCTGCAACGCTATCAACTTATCTAATCATAAACGCCAAATCCTGGCACGAGGGCGCACGTAAAGTGCCGCCCCTACGCCGATGTGAGTAAAGAGGAAATTCTATGGCAAAGACAATCTGGGTTCTGGTTGAGATGGAAGACGGTCAGGCCGCTCGCTCATCACTGGAAGTATTGGGAAAAGCTGCAAAGTTGGGACGTGCCGAGGCGATCGTGCTTGGCGCAGCAGCCAATGATGTTGCACCCACCTTAGGAGCATACGGCGCGGAGAAAGTCTATGTTCACGCCGACGCCACCTACGATAACTATCTCACCTTACCAGCAGTCGATACGCTCAGCAGCCTGCTAAAACAACATACGCCGGATCTTCTGCTGATGGCGACAACCTATGATCTGCGCGACATCGCCGCACGCCTGAACGTACGCAACAATCTCGGCCTGATCACCGACGCGACCGACCTTGCATTTGTAGACGATCAGTTGACCGTAACCGTACCCTGGGGTGGCGAGACCGTCGTTACCGCAACACATCCACAACAAGGCACAGGCGTCGTACTCACACGCCCCAAAGCATTTGGCCTTGAACACTACGAGGGCCGTACAGCAGAGATAGAGCAACTCAATGCCTCATTCAGTGCTGAAGCACAGAGTATTAAAGTGCTTGAAACCGTGGCGGTCGCCAGCGAGGGACCAGCTCTAGAAGATGCTGCCGTGATCGTCAGTGGCGGACGTGGTTTAGGCAAAGCCGAGAACTTTCAACTGGTAGAAGATCTTGCGAAGGCTCTGGGCGGCGCACCCGGTGCAACCCGTGCTATCGTTGATGCTGGCTGGTTGCCCTATAGCTACCAGGTTGGACAAACAGGCAAGACCGTTAAACCAACGCTCTACGTCGCCTGTGGCATCAGCGGAGCCATCCAGCACATTGCGGGTATGAAAGGCTCCAAGTATATTATCGCAATCAACAAAGATGAGCAGGCACCCATCTTCTCACTTGCGGATTATGGTATCGTGGGTGACGTGCTCACCATTCTACCTAAACTCACTGAAGAAGTGAAACGGCGCAAAGCATAACAAAAAATATTCCCAAATTAATCTCGACATGGGCGGGTGCAAGACCCGCCCCTACGGACGGAGGTTACTATGGCACCCCCTGTCATTCGTCCAACGGTGGGCTGGATTGACACTACGCTCTTCATCCTTCTTTTTCTAGGAGCGCTCGTCCTTTTCGGCCTCCGCGCGGGTCAATTGGTCACCCTACTGGCGAAAGCACGTCGTGAAGATCGTACCGACCATATCGATGATCGCATCGGTGAGTTCTTTCAAAATGTCCTTGGTCAGAAAGGCGTATTGCGCGATCCCCTCCCAGGTATTGCGCACTTCTTCACCTTCTGGGGCTTCATCGTGATCCAGTTCGGGCTATTAAACCTGATCCTTGGAGCTTTCAACGGCACACTTCCCCTGATCGGTGATAACCGGGTATTTGCTATTATCCTGGACGTACTTGTCATCCTGGTCTTCTTTGCCCTGATCGTCTTTGCCATCCGCCGTGGTCTTGTACGCCCCCGCCAACTCAATAGCTTCCTACATGGTCCCTGGGACGGCTTTATCATTCTAGGCCTGATTCTCCTGGTTATTCTCACCCTGGCTCTTGTTGAGGGGTTCGAGTTCGCCGCCAGCAATGGAGCAGCCTGGACGCCCATCGGCTCAGTCATCGGTCCCTGGTTCAGTGCAGCGGGCACGGCCAACGATATTGTTGCGTATCGTTTTATGTGGTGGCTACATATCGCTGTGGTGCTCTCCTTCTTGATCTACCTGCCACGCTCCAAACACTTGCACCTGATGGCAACACCCTTCAATATCTTCTTTCGCAGCTACAAACCAAAGGGCGCACTTCCACTACTGGAGAACATTGAAGAGCGCGATGACTACGGTGTCTCCAAAGTCGAACAGTTCACCTGGAAACAACTCCTCGATGGCTACGCCTGCACCGAATGTGGACGCTGCAATACCGTCTGCCCGGCAACCAATACAGGTAAACCGCTCTTCCCGAAAGAGATTATTCTGGGTGTGAAGGAAGCTCTCTTCGTCAACAGTGCTGAGATTCTAGGCGAGAACTCTCTCTATAGCAGACTCGGGATTGCTGGCATCAAAGCTGACAAAACGAAAGATGAAAAGGAAGCCCACCATGAACCTATGGTAGGTGGCATCATCACCACCGATGCCCTGTGGTCCTGTACAACCTGCATGGCCTGCATGGAGATCTGTCCCGTCGCTATTGAACACGTGCCGAAGATCGTGGACATGCGCCGTTCACTGGTGATGGAAGAGAGCGAATTCCCCACCGAAGTCACCTCCCTCTTCAACAACATCGAGCGCAACGGCAATCCCTGGGAGATCAGCAACGATAAACGCGCCGAATGGGCCGCCGGCATGGATATTCCGCTGCTGGCCGAAAATCCCGAAGCTGAGGTGCTGTATTGGGTCGGCTGCATGGGATCATTCGATCAGCGCAACAAGCAGGTTGCAACGTCAGTCGCCAAAATTCTAAAGGCGGCAAAGGTTGACTTTGCAATCCTTGGCCCCGAAGAAACCTGTACCGGCGATCCAGCACGCCGTATCGGAAACGAATATCTGTGGCAGACGCAGGCCCAACAAAATATCGAGACGTTGAACGGCTATGGCTTTAACAGTGCAGCACAAAGCAATGGTCACTCAACCAGCCATGGTACGGCGGTCGCCAGTAAAACGCGCACGATTATCACCGCTTGCCCGCACTGCTTCAATACCATCAAGAACGAATACCCTCAGCTTGGTGGCAATTATGAAGTTGTGCATCATAGTGTCTTCATCGATATGTTGCGTGAGAACGGCAAGCTCAATCTGCCCGAAGGTTTCGACGAGCGCAAGTTCACCTATCACGATCCCTGCTATATCGGGCGCTACAACGATGTGTACGACGAACCCAGACGCGTCCTCAACGTCATTAGTAGCAACGGTATCAGCGAGATGGGACGCAATCGCAACAAAAGCTTCTGTTGCGGCGGCGGTGGTGGACGCGCCTGGATGGAAGAGAAGATCGGCTCGCGCATCAACCAGAATCGCGTCAACGAAGCTCTAGAAACCCAGGCCGAGGTTCTGGCTGCCGCCTGTCCCTTCTGCATCACCATGTTTGAAGATGGCGTCAAAGGCGTCGAAGCCGAAGATAAAATGAAAATCGAGGACATCTCCGAGATTATTGTACGCGCTATTGAAGCAAAGTGATTGTTTTATGGGGCTGGCCTTGCGCCAGCCTCTCAATCTCCGCATGCAGCTCTTCAGTACTCACTCCTATTTCAATAATATCAATAAGCCTATGACTATACGATATTTTTCCCTACAGAGGCAAAGCAAACTTTATGCTAAAATGTATCAGGTTAAGAAGTTCTACCGTGTAAAAGGAAATACACTGTCAAATATAAGGTGGGGTAAATGTCTACTTTTCTATGGACCGAGATCGGGATAACCTTTATTTTGCTGCTGGCAAACGGCTTTTTCGCTTCAGCTGAGATCGCGATTGTCTCAGCACGTCGCAGCCGTCTACACCAGATGATTGACACCGGACAAAAAAGCGCACAGCAAGCCCTTGATCTAGCTGAAAATCCCGACCGCTTTCTGGCAACCGTTCAGGTAGGAATGACCTTTATCAACACGCTCGCAGCAGCATTTAGCGGGGCCAGTCTGAGCGAACCGTTGTCGACCCTTTATACACAGGTTCCTCTCCTCAAACCCTACGCCAATACACTCGCCTTAATTAGTGTAGTTATACTCGTCGCTTATTTTTCACTAATCGTCGGAGAACTTGTTCCCAAACGATTGGGCTTACAATCGGCTGAAAGCCTTGCAACCCGTACCGCACCTTTCATGAATGGCTTATCAATCGTGTTGAAACCAGTTATTAGCTTCCTGAACTTTTCAACAAACGTCGTCTTACGCCTGATCGGACAAGGCAAAGCCAGAAAATCTTCCGTCACAGAAGAGGATATCGTTTACCTTGCTCGTGAGGGCGCAGTAAGCGGAACGGTCGAGAGCGAAGAAGAAGAATTTATTAACCGCGTCTTCCGTTTTACTGATCGCACGGTCGATGATGTTATGCAGCCGCGCACGGATATCGTGGCGATAGAACTGGGAACCCCCTTGCCAGAGGTCATTGAGACACTCAGAGAGTCTGGCTTTACACGACTGCCACTCTATGAAGATTCGCTCGACAATATCATAGGTGTCCTCTACGCTAAAGATCTGTTGCTCACCCAGATCAAAAATGAAGATTCCGACCTCAAAAAGCTGGCTCGTCCCCCCTTCTTCGTCACCGCCTATCAGCATGTTGACGACCTGCTAACGATGTTCCGCAGCCGGGGCATTCATATGGCTATCGTCATCGATGAATACAGCCAGGTCGTGGGCTTGCTCACACTGGAGGATGTGCTGGAGGAACTCGTCGGTGAAATTCAGGATGAATATGACGAACCCGAACATAATGCATTTGTGCCACGAGCTGATGGAAGCTGGCTCGTTGATGCCATGGTGCCCCAGGAAGATGTACGTGAGAAACTCAAGCTACCAGACAGCGATAGTGGGCAGGATCATGGCTACCGCACACTGGCCGGAATGTTGTTGGCCTACATGGGTCGCATTCCAAAGGTTGGTGATAGCGTGACCATCGATCAATACGTCTTTGAGGTCGTGGATATGGACGGCAGGCGCATCGATAAGGTCCTGATACGTCCATCTGGAGAGCATGAAAAGTGCTACACGCAGACTAACTGAATAATCCGCTGTCCGATTATGGAAACTTTGCTACCACTAATTGAGCCGCCTCTCTAAGAGCAGGACGATGATCATCCTGCCAGGGGTCGTATGGCAGCTTCGATCTCTCTATCTTGATAGAAAATTTTACTAAGTACCCACAAAGCGTGCAACAACGCCTGCTCGTCAGCATGCAGAAATTCTGATAACAGGAATTGCTTATAGATGTTCAGAAAATGGTTTTCAAATGCAAGCGTACGCCGACAGAGAGAACGTAGCATCTTACGTTCTTCACCATCCTTAGGAATAAGATAGTTCCAACGACCACGACACTGCTCATAAATATCTTGTAAGAACTGGCCCCATTCATCCTGAAAACATTCTTGATAGATTTTATGGCAATCACTTTTACGCGCTACATAACGACCAGCTTTGAATACAATCAACGCCGTTGCAGACCAGCCAACCAGGCGAATAAGGTCACGCGTACAATTCACTTCTTGCCCATCGGGAAGACGAAGTTTGCGTGCATCATACCCATAGAACTCTGCTGAAGGATCGGGATAATCCAGCGGATAGGCTATAACCGGCTTGCGATTGAAAAGATGTGTTGTACGCCAGCAAGAAGAATGCATACGATCACGTGTCCACTCGCTAAGTGAAATCAACGGGACATGTGAACGGAGATCCTGACCATAGAGCAAAATGCTGCCCATCTTAAAATTAGGAGAGGCACCTCTCGATAAATCATGCTCACTGAGCAACACGACATCTAGTTCGACGGAATAAGGAACAGCACAATGAAGAGCAAATGTCTCGGCCTCTATACTCTCTTGCTCATTCTTAAAATTCTCTTTGAAGACAATCAGCAAATCGATATCGCTGGTAGTTATACCGCTATTGTTAGCATAACTACCTTCTATGTAATAGCTATGAATTCGATCAGGGAAACGTGTATTGAGTAACGCAATAGTTTCTTGTAACATAGTATCAATATAGTCGTTGTGCGTTGAGTTAATTAACTTTATTTCACTCATGTTCCTTCTTCAATACGCAACTAACATTAAATGTTCCATCATCATTTGCAACTACACAAAATAGCCTATCAAAGCCTTCTTCATATGTAGGATGCACAAATCTCTTCATCGTGGCAAAAATAGCTATATCCGGCACTTTCTCTTTACCTATGCGTTGCTTGTTACGCGCAAGTGATTGACTCACCTCCGGTACAAAATAATACCCCACAATTTCAGCAGAATACATACGTCCCAATTGGATTAGTTCAGCACGATCTGCAAGCGTAGGATTCGTATTGTCAACGACGACAGAAGAACCCGCCTGGAGCGCTTCCTCGATCAGTTGGGATTGCCGCCGTGAACGATGCTTATTATTACTTAGGAGATCTTTACTTACAAGGACATGCGTTTCGGCAAGATACATACGAAAGAATGTGCTTTTCCCTGCAGCCTGCAAACCCACAAAAATGACGATTTCCATAACAGTCAACAACTATACTTTCACAATACTGATGATAAAACAACGATCCTGCACACGCGGTGTATCAATCTGAGCACCATAATAGGTATTGGCCCATCGCCAGAGACGGTCGCTAGCAACGGAAAAGATATCATCAGGAATCGACCACGTACCCGACATATAGCGCCGTGTAAAGTTCTCAATCGCCCGGCGTGGCGTTACGCTCATCTTCCAGAACATTGGTGCCAGCACCTCAGATTGAAAGCCCTGCGCACGCAACCAGTTATAGACCTCTTGCGTCGAGGTTGCACCTGGACGCTTCCCATTCCCTCCCGCCTCTTGTAGAAACATGCTCCACTGGTTGCCAATTAACTGTAGATCACCCTTCGTATTCTTATCCCAACAGTGTAACAACATGCCCCCAGGCCGCAGCACACGTAATACCTCGTGTACCGCCATTTTCCAGTCCGCAACAAGATGAAAGACATGCACAGCGACAACAGCATCAAATACAGCATCCCGAAATGGCAATTGCGTCATATCAGAACGCACCAGGCGCATCGAACTCTGTCTTCCCTCATGTACAAAGCGCTGCACAGAGGAAGCGAACTCCATATTTTCATCAGGTAAAGCACCCCAGGGACGTTCGTCTTCTAACCATGCATCCTGGCGCAGCTTCTTCTCAAGTTCTGCCAGCATCTTGTGCGAAATATCTACACCCGTATAGATATGACCAAGGGACGCGAGAGGAAAAGCAATGCGCCCCGTACCAATACCCACCTCTAAAAATGCGGTCTGTGCCGTAGCATGGGCCGCCTGTTCAATCGCACGCGCAATCTGCTGAGCGGCAGCATCAGGATAACCACGCGTAGCATCATAGAGATGTGCGATAGGATCGAACGAAACCGACGACATAATTCGTTAACCTCTTAACATATTTTCGTTGTATGATAAATATCTAGTAGCTTTTGACGCAAAGATGCGTCCATGTAAACATCCCTTTTCTCTGACCTGACAAGTCTACTATACATCTGAAAGCAGAGCACGAGCAATAACTAAACGCTGAATCTGATTGGTGCCCTCATAGATCTGCGTGATCTTAGCATCGCGCATCATTCGTTCTGCAGGATATTCCTTCATATAACCGTATCCGCCCAAAACCTGAATGGCGTCATTGGTTACATCCATTGCGGCATCTGAAGCAAACATCTTCGCCATCGCTGAATACTGACTGAAGCGCTTCTCGCCACTATCAATCAACTCGGCGACATTGTAAACAAGCAAACGTGCAGCTTCAACTTTTGTCGCCATATCTGCCAGCATAAATTGAATGCCCTGGTTCTCGGCAATCGGCTGGTTAAACTGGATACGCTGCTTTGAGTAGGAGACCGCCAGGTCGAGCGCCCCTTGAGCAATGCCTAACGCCTGAGCGCCAATACCGGGCCGGGTGCGATCCAGCGTCATCATCGCGAGCTTGAAACCTTCGCCCTCGCGCCCAATGAGATTCTCAACTGGCACCTCGCAATCGTTGAAGATTAGTTCGGCGGTCTGCGAACCTTTGATGCCCATCTTGTCTTCGATACGACCAACCGAGAAGCCTGGAAAATCTTTCTCCACGATAAAAGCGCTGATACCACGCGTTCCCTTCTCTACATCGGTCATCGCAAAGATCGAATTGACCTGCGCCAGACCACCATTCGTTATGAAGCGCTTTGAACCATTGAGGATATACTTATCACCTTTACGAACGGCAAGTGTACGCATCGCCGCTGCATCCGAGCCAGAACCGGCCTCGGTCAGGCCAAAAGCGGCCAGCCATTCACCGCTTGCCAGGCGAGGAAAATATTTGCGTTTCTGCTCGTCGTTACCACCCAGGATAATCGGGGTCGCGCCCAGTTGTTGCACGGCCAGCAGCAGACCAGTCGTCGCACAGCAACGCGACAGCTCCTCGATGGCCCTTACGATGGCAAGCTCACTCGCTCCAACACCGCTATATTCTACGGGAAAAGGCATCGCCAGAATATCCTGCTGAGCCAGCAGTTCTTTCATATCCCAGGGGAACTCTCCGCTATGATCAATTGCAGCGGCACGCGGAGCTACACGCTGCTCCGCAATTTCACGTATCGCTTCAATAAGCGCCTGTTCGTCTTCATTGAGATGAGATACAGCCATTTTCCGACTCCTTTGTAACCTTCTACACTGGCGTTGTGAACGGATTCATCCTGGCAAATGATGCATCGACACGACCCCTACAGACCTCTTTATTCTTCTCTGGAAACGAGTATATCATATGGAAGATCCCTCTTTTTAATTCAGTGCAAAGTGAGTGGAAACTACAAGTACAGTATCAGCAAACCAGGGAGAGGCTATACATGGATTACACTCAATCGTTCAATACACTCCTCCAAGCGAGCACCAATACATTGCTCTGGGCAGTACAACAGATACCAGAAGACCTGTTTTACACAGTTTCACCAAAAAGACCTGAAAGCTGGTCAGTAGCACGGCATGTGATGCATCTTCAATATAATGAGGAGCAAGTCGTCCTTCCCTGCATGAGACTCTGGCTCGATGATGAACATGCTACGCTTTACAAAGCAGATGATAATCAACGCATTGAACGTTATAGAAGCTATGAAGCGCTTGTACATGACGAAGAGATTGTATGGAAGCAAGCACCCGACATAGAATTGTGGCTGGAAAAGTTTCGCGAAGGGAGAAGAGCGCAGATCGCCTTGTTAGCTCAATTCGCGTCCGACGCATGGGAAGAGATGCGACCGACCGTATGGGGACAGGTCACACTGCGCTGGGCCGTCACCAAGACATGTCAGCATACATTAGAACATGGCAACGATATTCTCAAATATGGGTTATATGGAGCGCTAGCGTACCCATCATCAGAGCTAAGCAGGAATATTCCAGCAGAAGAGTGTGTTATATAGGATAAGTAGAAAAAAGTGATTGTGAGCATTTAAATGCAGAGTCACAAGCGCCACGTAATTTTGTGAAAACTTCAATCTAGCGAGGAAACCGTGTTTGTAGCCACTAGTCAAAGGGACTACAACATGCTATAATACGTAAAGAATTAAAAGAATCTTTTTAAGAAAAGTGGGAATAGCCCCACTTTTCTGTTTGCCAGAGACTTTTTTCTTTGCACACGAACAAATTGAAGTAGTTTCTACTGAGCACCAGCGGGAGGATTATGGCATATGAGGAGCGAATTTCAAGCTGCAATTGCGCAGTTGATTGCCGAAAAAGGACTACCCCGCGAAGTGGTAATGGAAACCGTAGCAAATGCTTTACTAGCAGCTTACCGTAAAAGCTTCGGCGGCGGCGAAAACGTCCGTATCGAAGTGGATAAGAACGGCGAGGTGCACGTATGGGCAGTCAAAACGCGTGGTAGCCCAGGTTAAAGACCCCAACGAGGAAGTTTCTCTGGCAGAGGCTCAGCTTACTATTCCAAAAGCAGCCCTCGGACAATTTATTGATGTCGATTCCTCGTTCATCTTCTCACGCATCCCAACGCAAACCGCTAAACAGGTCATATTGCAAAGGATTCGCGAGGCGGAGCACGAACATCTCTACGACCAGATTAAAAACTGGGTCGGCGAGATCCGCCTCGGCACTCTCACACGGAAAGATCCCGCCCGTGGCTGGCTCCTTGATTTTGACCTCGATAAGGCTGACAAAGTCGATGGCGTGATGCCAAACAGCGAAGAAGTAACAACTGAGCGCTATCGTACCGGGCAGAAGCTCCGTGTCTATGTCTACGACGTACGTCGTGTGCAGGGGCGCATGCTCCAGATCCTGGTCTCGCGCACCCATCGTGACCTGGTACGACGCCTGTTTGAATCAGAGGTTCCCGAAATTTATGAAGGAACCATCGAAATCAAAGGCATTGCCCGCGAACCAGGCAGCCGCTCAAAAGTTGCCGTGGTTGCACGGCAAGAGGGTCTTGACCCGATAGGCTCCTGTGTCGGCGTGCGCGGCTCGCGCATCAATAATATTGTGCACGAACTCAACGATGAAAAAATTGATATCATCCAGTGGAGTCCCGATCCCGCCACCTTTGTCGCAAACTCGCTCAGCCCGGTCAAACCACTCAAGGTTGAGCTACGAGAAAGCGACCATACGGCAATCGTCACAGTTCTAGAGAAGCAGTTGTCTCTTGCCATTGGCAAAGATGGACAAAATGCCCGCCTTGCAGCAAAATTGACCGGCTGGCGCGTTGATGTGACGAAACCTGTTGAGGGCGAGCACTACGATGAACCAAGCGAAGATTTCCAGGAGCCCGTCGCCACACATTCTGCACGGCGCGATCGCCCCCATGGACGACACGACCGTAACGATAGCAGCCCACGACGCTCCACCGGACGTGGTGGCAAGGTGGCGGACGCCATAATTCTCATTCATCATATGGATATGAGCGGGACTAGGAGGGGCGTGCATGGTAAAGGCAGTAAGTAAACAACCAAAGAAACAGAAGCATGTACCCCTGCGTACCTGCATATCCTGTCGTGAGACAAAATCCAAGCGCGAGCTTTTGCGCGTCGTGCGTACACCCGATGGACATGTAACGATCGATGCCACAGGCAAAAAGTCCGGGCGAGGAGCCTATCTCTGTGCTCGACGTTCATGTTGGGAGAACGCAATCAAAAAGCACCGACTCGAACAGGAATTTGAAGTCGCCATATCCGATGAGGATCGTGCAGAACTGGATGCTTACATTGCGACCTTGCCAAAGGATGAACCAATAGCAACGGTTGCCGTCGGTAAAAACCAGTCTACACGCAAAAAAGGGACCGATAATTCTGCATCCGTGTAGGGGCCGCGTTTACGACGCCCGGTCCATCGTACCCATCGTAGGGGCCGCGTTTACGACGCCCGGCCCAGGTCTGATTTATCAGGCCCGTTGCAAGTCTCAGCCGAGTACGATATACTGAGACATAGTGTATATTGTCCCTCTCCTGTTTAAGGAGGGAGAGGATTATTCAATACTGGCATCTAATCTTCGGATTGGATGAGGATTGAAAAAACAATGCGTCATTTTATCTCTACTCTTGATAGAGACACAGCCCCTCGTCTAAAGGGCAGTTATAGCAAGCGATGTTTGCGGAGCGATCAGCTATGATTATATAAAAAAACCATAGCCACTACGCCAGTGAGCGCAGACTGAGTCATGCCTGGCACTGCACCAACGAGGGTCTGTCCCCTTTCTTCATGCAAGAAGGGCGACAGACCTTTTTTATGGCTGTGAAGAGAGATTTCCAGCGCCACTTGTGGCGCATCATCAGATAGAAGGGAGTCTTCTTCATGAGAGACACATCTGAATTCCCAGATGCCACTGAGCAGGCCAAACCGGCAGGAACGCGAGCGAAAACAAGCGCCCGCACGAAAGCAGAAAGCGCTCAACCAGGCAACCAGGAGCAAACCGCAAAACCAACAACGCGCCGTCGTACAACACAAAGTCCTCAGGGGACAACAACGGCTCATATACAAAATGGAAGTGACAATACGACAACAACATCACCCGTAGATGCTACACCTGCACCTTCTGCTACGCCGCAAAGTGCAACGCCTCCAATCGCGCAACAGGGGACAACACCTCCAGTCGCGCAACAGGGGACAACACCTCCAGTCGCGCAACAGAGTACAAGTGCAGCACCACCACAACGTCCCTCGACCTCGCAACGGCCTGCAGGCCCGCGACCAGTCGGAAATAGTGGGCAATCAGCACCGCCACGTAACACTGGAGCCGTGCAACAACGGCCTGGCAACTCACCCGTTCAGCCACGTAGTAATGGTGCTCCCATGCAGCAACGCAATAATAATGGTGCGCCAATGCAACAACGCAACAATAATGCACCAATGCAACAACGGCCTGGCAACCCACCCGTTCAGCCACGTAGCAATGGCGCTCCCATGCAGCAACGCAATAATAATGGCCCTTACCAGGGAGGATCACGACCAGCCCCTTCCTACCGACAAGGGGGACCAGGTCAACAGACGCAACAGCCACCACAACGTTCAGGATACGCTCCCCAGCGCCCAGGTGCACCAGGTGGCAGCCCGGCTGGAACACAACAGGGAGGACATTCCTCCGCACCGTACCAGCGATCAGGCCCGCGTTCCGGCAATTCAGGTGCAACAGGAAACCGTCCAGGCGGCGGACAACAGGGCCGTTTCGGTGGCGGAAACCGTCCAGGCGGTGGACGCTCAACATCATCAGCGCAGAAAACGCATGAGCGTCGAACCCCCGTTGTCAAAGAGAAACCAACTGGCCCCATTTCTCTTCCACCACAGATCATGGTGAAAGATCTGGCCGAACTGTTGAGCATTACGCCCAATGAAGCCATTCGCGGATTGATCAAGCAAGGCATTTTTGCCAATATTAACCAGATCGTTGAGTACGACAAAGCATCGCTGGTCGCTCAGGATATTGGCTTCGAGCCAAACATGAGCGCAACCGCTACGTCATCCCTCCCCCCAGCGGAGAAAAAACTCTCGGCAAACGAAGTGATGATGGCGGCCCGCAACGATGACGACACAATCGTTATCCCACCCGTCGTCACCATCATGGGACACGTCGATCATGGTAAAACTTCCTTGCTCGATGTGATCCGCAAAACAAAGGTCGCGGCTGGCGAGGCCGGTGGCATCACCCAGCACATCGGTGCCTACCAGGTTGAAGTCAATGGCAAAAAGATTACCTTCCTGGATACACCGGGTCACGAAGCATTTACCGCAATGCGTGCCCGTGGTGCTCAGGGAGCACATATCGCTATTATCGTCGTCGCAGCCGATGACGGCGTGATGCCCCAGACGCGTGAAGCAATCGACCACGCACGCGCGGCGAAAGTGCCGATTATTATCGCGCTCAACAAAATCGATAAAGCCAATGCCAATCCAGATCATGTGAAGCAGCAATTGGCCGAAATGGATGTTGTGATCGAGGAATACGGCGGAGATATCGTCTGTGTCCCTGTCTCTGCACGTAAGGGTCTCGGCATCGACGAACTGTTGGATTATATCCTGCTGGTCGCCGAGGTACAGGATATCCGCGCAAATCCAAATCGCTTAGCCACCGGAGTCATTATCGAGGCTCGCCTGGAGAAAAATAGCGGTCCGACAGCAACCGTCCTGGTACAACAGGGTACCCTCAAAATGGGCGACAACATTGTCGTCGGAGCGGTCGCAGGAAAAGTACGCGCGATGTTCAATGATCGCGGCAAGCGTATTCAGAAAGCACCACCCAGCACCCCTGTAAGCATCATCGGGCTACCAGAAGTCCCGCAGGCAGGCGACCATCTGGAAGCCGTCGTTGACGAGCGTACCGCGAAACAACGCGCACAACAAGAGACTGAAAAACGTCATGATGAAAGCGCCGCAAGCACCCAGGTCAGCCTTGACACCCTCTACACACAGATGCAGGCGGGCAAAGTCAAGGAGATGGAACTCATCATCAAATATGATGTACAGGGTTCTGCGGAAGCAATCAAAAATGCACTGACGAAGGTCGGCGAAGAGAACTTCAACAAAGTACGCCTGATCCACGAAGGTGTTGGTAACATCAGCGAAACCGATGTCCACCTGGCAGCCGCTTCAGGTGCCATCATCATTGGCTTCAACGTGAAGGCCGATGGTGCTGCACTGCGTGAAGCTCAAAAAGATGGCGTCGATATTCGTTACTACGATGTCATCTACAAACTGACCGACGATATTCAGGCCGCCCTGGTGGGTATGCTCGAACCGACATTGCGCGAAGTCATAGATGGGCATGCCGAAGTAATGCAAATCTTTAAAGCGGGCAAACTGACTGTCATCGCCGGTTGTCGTATCACTGATGGCAAGCTGACACGTTCTTCACAGGCACGCGTGATGCGCAAAGGTACAAAGGTACACGAAGGCAAAATCGGCTCCTTGCGCCGTGGCAAAGACGACGTTCGCGAGGTCGCCAGCGGCTACGAATGCGGTATCGTCCTTGAAGACTTTACCGAATTTGAAGTCGGTGATATCATCGAAGCATTCTCTCAGGAGAAAGTCAAAGCTGGCTCTTAACCAGTGTTGACACACGGGCTTGTAAACCGCGCCCCTACAATGGTACGAATATGTGTAGATCGTGCCATTGTCCAATAATGTTTGTGAAAGACTTTCAATCTGGGTAGGGGCGTGTCCTTGCGACCGCCCGGTTCGGGAAATGTGTTATGTTCCTGAACCGGGCGGTCGCAAGGACACGCCCCTACCTATGAGATAACCAATAAACGGGTAGAAGAGATGTAGTGGGTAGGAGCAACCCTACCGGGAAAGGGACAATCGAAATGCCCCATCAATATAGACAAGAAAAACTGGGCGAACTCATGGCCGTGGAGCTGAGCGATCTATTACGCACAAGAGTCAAAGATCCACGCGTCGGTTTCGCCAGCATTACCCATGTCGAAGTGAGCGGAGACCTGCGCCATGCAAAAATCTTTGTAAGCGTCATGGGCACTCCAGAAGAACAGGCCGATACAATGAAAGGCCTCAAAAATGCAACCGGCTACCTTCGTCACGAGTTGGCAACACGCATTGAACTACGTTACATGCCCGAGATCGCCTTTAAGCTCGATACATCAATAGCTGAAGGTGCACGCATCATCAACCTGATTAATCAGGTCGAGCAAGAAGAACGTGCAAAAACGCAAACGCCCGAGGTTACTAATGAGCACAACATTGTTTAATCCAGGACTCGCTCAACAAATAGATCCCTTATTGGTGCAAGAAGCAATGGCGCTGATCAAACCAGCACAGCGCATTGCTCTCCTCGCGCATCAAAATCCCGATGGAGATTGCCTTGGTTCAGCACTGGGCTTTGCATATATGCTACAAGCGATGGGTAAAATATGTGTCCCGGTATGCATAGATCCACCCCCCGCCACATTCCAATTTCTACCAGGCATTGATACGTTCCAGAACACATTGGGGGATGAACGCTTCGATCTCGTAATCGCCCTGGACGCCGGTGAGTTGACACGTTATGGTGCGCTCTATGATAATCACCGTGCCTTTCTTGCTTCAGCTACCATTCTTAATATAGACCACCATATCAGTAGCCACGGCTGCGGACAGGTCAATATTATTGATCCTGCCAGCGCCGCCACCGCTGAATTGCTCATTCTCTTCCAACAGCAAGCAAAGCTAACGCTGAACAAAGATGCCGCAACCTGTCTCTTAACAGGCATCATTACCGACACAGCCTCGTTTCAGCATTCAAGCACTACGGCCCGGACAATGGAGGTTGCCGCAGTGCTTCTGCGAGCTGGCGCAATCCCCGAAACCATTATCAGACCCATTTTTCGGACGCAGCCGCTGGCACAAATGCGCTTCCGTTCTCTGGTTATTGAGAAAGCTCAAACATCCTGTAATGGTCGCCTCATCTGGTCGTACGCCAACGACGAAATGCTCGCAACATCTGGCGCAACGGCAGATATGGATGACAACTTCTCCGCAGTATTGCGCGATGTCGAAGGCGTACAGATCGCGGTCCTCTTTAAGAGCTATGGAGATCCTCAGACGACACGCATCAGTATACGCAGCGCCGAACCATATAACGCCGCCGAAATCTGTGGACGTTTCGGAGGCGGTGGACACGCTCGCGCCGCTGGCGCGACCATCTCTTTACCAATCGATGAAGCGATGTCAAGGGTCATAACAATGCTGGAGCAAGAGATCAAAAAGCACGATAGCTAATGGACAGGTAGGGGAAATATGGATGGGATTTTAAACGTCAATAAGGCCATCGGCATGACTTCACACGATGTCGTAGCAAGAGTACGCAAACTTCTCAAGCAGAAACGGGTTGGACACGCGGGGACGCTTGATCCAGCAGCAAGCGGAGTATTGCCTATCTGCATCGGACAGGGTACACGCGTTGCAGAATATCTCAGCGAAAGCGGCAAGGCATATCGGGCTGACATCCGCTTCGGCATCGTCACAGACACCTACGATGTAGAAGGCAGTATTCTGCGCACCAGCGATACCAGTGAACTGAACTTAGCCCGCATCGAAGAACTATTGCCACACTTCATGGGCGCACAGATGCAAATGCCACCACTTTATTCTGCAATCAAGCTACAAGGACAACCAGCCTATAAACGCATGCGTGCAGGCGAGGAGATTACATTAGAGGCTCGCCCAGTTGAAATCTACGCACTGCGCATCGTCAATTGGCAAGCGCCACTCCTCACGCTCGACATCGAATGCAGTAAGGGTACGTATATTCGTTCGCTCGCCTACGATATGGGTGAGCAGCTCGGATGTGGAGCGCATCTCGCAGGCTTAATACGCACACGGAGCGGACCTTTTACCCTTGAAAAGAGCAGTTCACTAGAACAACTGGCCGACATCATCACACAGGGCACGCTGACTGCGCACATCTTTGCACCCGATTATGCAATACAACACTATCCAGCACTTCACCTCGATGAGGAAACTGCCGTGCGTGTATTGCACGGCAATACATTTCACTATGATCTTCCAGCACTCCAACCAGAAAGCGCCCTTGCTCGTATTTATGATAGCAAAGGTTGTTTTCTCGCTATCGCACGTTGGGATGCAGAAGGACAGGTATGGCAACCCAAAAAGGTGTTTGAGCCTGGGAATGAATAACGCTTAAACAGGCCATAGCGTGAATTGTACAGGTCGTACCGTATACTGGCACTATGGCTATGATCATTGCTAGCACGAATTAACCTGTGGTACTATAGGCGAGAGAATAGTAAGGAATAGGTACTTCAGGTCACAACCCGGAAGCACTCAACAATAGATTATGGAATACACAACAACACTCGATGCGCATGAACCCATCGCTATCACCATTGGCAACTTCGATGGTATCCACAAAGGGCACCAGAGACTCATGCATGAACTTGTTCAAACAGCGCAATCATTGCAGAGCAAGCCAGTGATCGCTACGTTTTCACCGCATACATTGATGGTCGTGCGGCCAGATATCTATGTGCGTTATCTCACAACACTAGAAGAAAAACTGACACTGGCATACCAGTACGGCGCGCTGGAAGGCAACATCGTTATCTATTTTACGCCTGCCGTCGCCGCAATGAGTGCAACTGAATTCATGGATATCTTACGTACGCAGTTTAATCTTAAGGCTCTCGTCGTAGGAGAAAACTTTAGCCTTGGTCATAACCGTAAAGGCGATATCGTCTTTCTGCAAAAGTATGGGCAAGAACATCAGATTACCGTTCGCGCGATCCCACTGGAAGAGGCCGAGCAGACGCGCATCAGCAGCACACGCATACGCACACTCGTCAATGAAGGGAATATCGCAGAAGCAAATGATCTGTTGGGTCATCCTATGCTTCTCACCGGCATTGTAGTCCAGGGGGATAAACGCGGACGGCAATTAGGCTTCCCAACCGCGAATATCCGGCCTGAACCACATAAGTTATTGCCAGCGGACGGTGTCTATGCTGTACGTGTACGTATACAAAAGAGTAGAGAAGCTGAAGACAGTGACGCGCCGGGAGACTCCTACGTTTATAAAGGTGTCGCGAATATCGGGGTACGTCCTACGTTTAATGAAACAGAACGGCTGGTGGAAGTGCATTTGTTTGATGTTAATCTTGACCTTTATGGCAAAGAGCTAAGCATAGATTTTATTGCACACTTACGCGGTGAGCAACGCTTCCCTGGTATTGATGCCTTAAAGCAACAGATCGCAACTGATGTACTGCAAGCACGTCAAATTCTAGCAACAAATATAGGAGCGTGAGCCATTGAAAGCTCGCCAGAATCCATTAACAAAATTTGAATCATTAATGCAACGCATGGTTGAAGGTCCGTTTGCACGCATGTTTCCTTCAAAGCTTGAGCCGATCGAGATCGCACGCAAGCTTGAGCGTTCTATGGAAGACAACACGTTGTTGCAGGGAGAGGGACGCCGCCTCGCACCAAATGTCTATGACATCTATATGAGTATTAAAGACCATCAGCAACTCGCTCCTGGTCAGAGTATGTTTATCCGCGACTGGCAGAATCACCTGGTAGAATATGCACGTCAGCATCGTTTTACCTTGCGCACCATGCCCATCATACGTTTACACGCCGACAGCTCCTTGCGTACAGGACTGATCAGGATTGAAGCGGAGATGGCAGACCAGCAGGCAGGTTCAGATGGTGGTATGCATACACAGGCATTAAGTGCTGAACAACTGGCAAAGCTACGTGCTCAATTGCAACCCGATCAGCAACTCCCTGGCATCGACAACGCGTCTCCCCAACGCTCCGCCGGATACCCCAGCGTCGCGAATGCACCAGCCGGAGCGCGACCCGGCACGGCAAATAATTCCAGCAATTTTGCGTCCGCTGCACCTCCTCCTATGCCGCAAGCCTGGCTTACTATTCGCTTGCCACAGGCAGGACAACAAATATATCGTATCGAAAAACCTATTATCAATATTGGTCGCCAGCTCAGCAACGATATCATTGTTGAAGATAAGCGCGTCTCACGCTACCACGCTCAGATAAAATATCAGCCCGATGGACAGTTTGCCATCTTCGATCTCGGTAGTACAAATGGAATAACCATCAATAATACGCCGCATATGCGTCAGCATGTGTTGCGCAATGGTGATAGTTTCACTATTGGCAGCTACGATTTCTTTTTTGAGAGAAGGTGAGATCTTTCTAATGCCATTACAAATAGATTCATTTTTATTCATATTAAGGCTATTATTGGTTGTTTTACTCTACCTCTTTCTGATGCAGGTAGTCATAGTAATTACACGCGATCTGCGCAAGACTGCAGCGGCAAATGCCGATGGCGTCGTCAAAACGCAGCGTGTGCTTGGTCACCTCGTCGTGGTCGATAGTGGACCCAGCAGCATCTTGCCAGGAACCCGTTTCGACCTCGAGGCACAGACCAACATCGGACGTGGACCAACCAATGTCATTCAGATCTCCGATAGCTTTATATCCGCCGAGCATACACGCCTCTGGTACCGCAATGGCGTCTGGTACGTCCAGGATGCGGGCAGCGTGAATGGCACATTTGTGAACAATCAGCCTGCTCGTGAAGCTACGCCTGCAAAACCAGGTGACGTTATACGTGTCGGTTATATCCTGTTTAAATTGACTCAATAAAAAACAATGCAAGATTAGTGAGAGGTGTTTATAGATGGCAAGTCAATCTCCCCGTGCAATCACGCGCTATCGCTGGCGAGAACTGGCATTATTCATTCTGCCCTTTCTCGTCCTGCTTACAGCGATGACGCTTTTACTTGTCGGAGGCCCTGGTTCAAATCCGCAGGCACCTTTTAGCCCAAAGAGCCTGCCAGCCGTACAGGACATGATCCCCGTCTTCGGCCTGATTGGGGCATTGCTGGTTGCAAATATCATTATGAGCATCTTCTTCCGCAAAGCCGATCAACTTCTGTTGCCACTGGTGGGGTTGCTAAGCGGCATTGGCATCCTCATGGCAACACGCCTTGGGCCTAATCTGGCAGTCTATCGAAAAATATCTTCGCTAGCAACGCTAGGACCCAAACAACTCGTATGGGTGCTCATCGGGCTAATAATCTGTCTCGCAACTGTTGCCATTTTAAGAAACACCAATTGGCTTGAACGCTACAAATATACCTGGATATTTGTAGGCTTCATCGCCTTATTGCCTAGCGTCATTCAAGGTGTGAGAACACTCCATACCAATGCACCTAACCCGTGATATTCTTGGTGTTGGCCCTTTCCAACTCCAACCATCGGAACTTCTCAAAATTGCGATCGTGATCTTCTTTGCTGGCTATCTTAGCGAGAACCGTGACATCTTCTCACAGGGTTACATGCGCATGGGAAGGTTGCGCCTTCCACCACTACGCCAATTAGGACCCCTGATGCTCATGCTGGGAATAGCCCTGATCGTCTTTTTAATTGTACGTGAACTTGGGCCTGGCAATGCTCCTCTATGGACTCTTCCTTTCCATGATGTACCTGGGCAGCGGGAAAATGTCCTATGTTTTGATAAGTCTGGGACTTTTCGCTATTCTGGCATTAATCGGCTACAGCCTTCTTCCTTATGTACAAGCACGCTTTGCCGACAGTAGGCTTGATGCTGTAAACTGGCAAAACTGGCCACAAGCCAAACTAATTTCACAGAAAATGGGCGCATTCCAGGTAGTACAAGGGACTTATCGCACTTTCTAGCGGTGGTATATCTAGGATCAGGACTGGGACTAGGACATCCAGCATTGGTTCAGGTAGTCGAATCCGATATGATTTTTACAGGACTAGGTGAAGAATTTGGCCTGGCAGGTTTGTTCGCTATGCTTGGCATCTACCTGCTCATCGTCTATCGTGGCTATCGCATTGCGATTGAAGCCACCAATCCTTTCAATCAACTTCTGGCCGCTGGATTCACCAGCATCTTTGCCATTCAGACATTGATTATCTGCGCTGGAAATATGAAGTTTATGCCCCTCACTGGTATTCCCTTACCTTTCTGAGCTATGGTGGTAGTTCAATCTTTGCCAATTTTATCATTATCGGCATTCTGCTGCGCATCTCGTATAATACAGCGCGAGAACGCGAAGGAACAGAATAATCCCCCAAATAAATAATGCGTAGGCTTTCTCTTTTATAGAGCAGCCCTACGCATTATCATGTACCACTATCAGCCTCCGAATACGTAAAACTAATAGGCACTCCGCTAATAATTTTCGCTTGTCTTTAGACAACGCGCGTGCTATACTCTCAACACATACGGCACCATGATGGCATAACAATACACACAATAAACAGGAATGGTTATGGGCAAATACAGCCAATGGTTATATCATCGCGAAATTGATCAACAGTTGCGCGAACGCCTGGAACACATTGAACAAGAACTGCATACTCTACAAGAGCAGGCAGCTCTTCTGGAAGATGCCGCCTCCTGTACCGATAATTCCATCCTCCAGGCCATCGCAATGCAGCAGAGCGCCCAGGTCTTACTCGAAGATACACCTCAACGCTCCTTAACTGATAGCAAAGCATATTCTTCAAAAAGCGTCTCGTCCGCCCTGTTCGCCTGGAGCAGCCTTCCCAATCTCGATCCACAGAAAGTGCAGATGCCAGGAAGAGCACCCAATGGGCAACAACCCGAGGCAGCACAACAACCATCCACTCCGCATCCCGACGTACATCCCTCACCAACCGATGATGAGCAGACTTTACCGCAGATCCATATCCCTAAATGGCTACGTAAAGCTCCACTCGCCACCAACACCACCGATCAGCAGAGATCTTTGCCCGACGAACGCACAAACACTTCCATTCAACGCTGGCTGGAACGCTGGGGCAAACAGCCACCCGATCCCTCGCAATACACATCAGGAAAAGGGTCTGACAAATGAGCGAAATCAGTAATCGAAATGGAAACGGCACTTCTCTTCCCTCTAACGCCGCTACAGAAAAAACATTCTCCTCTATGGATACTGTTTTTCAACGCCTCGAACCACGAGAAGTTGAGCAATTTTATAAAAGTTATCACTTCTGGCTACTACAAAGACGCATCGATACGTTATATACAGAGACCAGCGCCATCCAACAAGCAATCATAGACAATAATACGCTGATGCAGCAAATCCCTCTTTCAACAATAGCGCTCGCCAGCCTCGCCCAATTGCAGGCCAGCGGTGTCAACGATCTCAATCTCCTCGATAGGATGCTGGAACGAGGCGAAACATGGCTTGATCACACCATGCAATTGCTCGAACACTGCGAAAAATTGGATGTTATTCAAGGCGACTATACCCAATGGTGCGAACATGCACTTGAGGGTGCCTACGACTGGATTGCATCAATGGAAGCTACCGAAGCTATAAACCAACCGGAAAACGATGCTGAAACACTGGCAATTCATGATGAGCAACAGGCAACACTCCATACAGCAACCGAAGAACAACTCTTGCAGAAACTCATGGACGACGAAGAAGCAACTGAGAAAATAACTTCCCTGAATTTCCCCTTTGCCGAAGTTGAGGAAACACCTCTCGCATCTCCCACTAGAAAAATTACACAACCCCTGGATCAAATAGAACAGACAACTCCCGTAACTCCCACCCGAAAAATTACACAACCTCTGGACCAGATTGAATCAACATCTCTCGCAACTCTTGCCAGAAAAATTACCCAACCTCTAAATCAAAATGATGTGCTCATTGAAACAGAACCACCAACAGAGATCGCTACCTCCACCCTCATGGAGCAGAGCGAACCAGCCGCCTCCATGAGCAGTGAAATTATTGAAACGCCCGACGAAGAGTCTCACGAGGATCCCACACAGCAAATAGCAACTATTAAGGCTGAGGATGTATCCAAAGATGCTGATGTTTATCCGCAGGAAGATGCACTTGCAATAAGCAAGGAAACTCCTACTGAAACAGCTACTAACATGTCCGTAGTAAGCGTAAGTCCACAGGACAACAAAAAGCCACAACTTCAAAAAGTGCGGCGTAAGGGTTTCTGGCGCTTACTGAATAGACTCCTGGCAATTATCCTACGTAGATAACACGCGCTTTAGTACTTCGGAGGTGTGAACATACCTGGCATTTGCAATGTTGAAGTATTTGAATGTAAAGGTGGCACAGGAGGCGGTACAGTGGCTGCCCTCTGTTGCATCGTCTGCTGTTGTTCCAGCTCACTTACACGCTTACGTAACTCCCTCAATACCCTTTTATCACTCCAGGCTGAGAGAAATGATACGACATAAAGTAACAGGGCACCAAGAAGAAAGGCTGAAAGGACAAGAAGTCCGACAGGCAATTCTGGCGTTTGCCAGCCGAAGAGGATAAGGTGAACCGATGTCATCAAATTCTCAACCGTGATCACCGCGCATATACCCCCTGCCAATATAAATAGCAGTAGTATAAATAAGAGCATAAAATGCCTCCTCAAAAAGAATACATAGTTTAGAAGGCAATGGTCACACCAGCCTCTCTATGTATGAACGAGCAAATAGCCAGTTTATTTCAGTAATGGGAAAGATGCCCATCATAGTATAAACACTTCCACGCCAAATTGCAAAGGAAACGAAAATATTTGCTCAATATTTTTCAGTTGGCACATGGATATCCACTTGCTGGCACAGAGGGCATCCACAAGGGAATGCCCCTACTGGTTTATTGACTAGGCTGTGAATCAGGCATATACTGGTGTGGAGCTTGAGGAGGTAAGACGTGTTATTCGAAGAGTATGCTAAAGAGAATCCCATTCATAGTCCTGTGCGTGCACAGTATCTGCACATCAAGCAGCAGAATCCTGACGCCATCCTTTTCTTCCGCATGGGCGACTTCTATGAAATGTTCGATGACGACGCCGAGATTGTTGCACGCGAATTGGAGATTGCGCTGACACGACGCGATTTCGGGCGCGGCGAGAAATCACCTATGGCGGGCATCCCCCATCACGCAGCCGATGGCTATATCGCACGGCTGGTCAGTAAAGGCTATCGCGTCGCCATCTGCGAACAAATGAGCGATCCCGCTTTGTCTAAAGGTCTGGTCGAACGTGGCGTCATTCGCGTCGTGACCCCAGGTACCGTCATCGATCCAACCATGCTGGCCGCCAAACGCAATAATTTTCTGGCCGCAGTGATCGTGGGGCGCAACGCATTGGGCATCGCCTATATTGACATCACCACCGGCGAATTTGCCGTTACACAGATCAATACGCCCGAACCAGAACTGGCACTCCAACAGGAAGTCGCTCGCGTCGGACCCGCCGAAGTCCTCGTCGAAGCCCACTACAATCGCATGGAGAGCCGCAAGAGACGCTGGCTGGCAACCGTGATGAGTGAGAAGCAGGTCACAAAAATTGGCAGCAACGGCAACGCCAACGCCGAAATCCCTGAGATCGATGAAGAAGAGGATAGCGATGATTTCGCTCCTCTAGCAAAGCTGTTGGATGGACTCGCCGGGCACATCACTCCTTACGATGTACGCTATTTTGCGGAAGACGACGCACGACACCGCCTACTGACACAATTCAATGTAGCTTCGTTGGAGGGATTTGGCTGCGCACAATTGCCGCTGGCGATACGCGCCGCGGGTGCCGTTCTCGCCTATGTCCAGGAAACGCAGAAAGGTCTCTTACAACAGCTTACTGCCCTGGAGACCTACTACACCGACGGCTTTATGACGCTCGATCCCTACACACGACGCAATCTTGAACTATTCGAAACCGGACGCGGTGGCACCAGCAAAGGCTCTCTTCTCTGGGTACTCGACAAAACACGCAGCCCTATGGGAGGTCGCCTGCTCCGACGCTGGCTGAGCCAACCACTCCTCGATATAGCGATTCTACAGCAGCGTCAGCAAACGATCAGCGAGCTATTGCATAATTCGTTGTTGCAGGCACGACTGGCCGAAGGACTAAAAAAGGCTGGCGATGTCGAGCGCTTGATCAATCGCGTACGCCAACGCATCGCCACACCACGCGATCTGATAGGGCTGGCACATGGACTACGCGCAGCAGCAGAGATTCGTTCTTGCCTCAGCGACAACGCAGCAACAGATCTGCCGATGCTGACCCGCATTATGCAAAGGCTCTCCGACAATGACGACATCATCACGCTCATCGAACACGCCATCGTCGAGGAGCCGCCCGTCAGCATTACAGAAGGTGGCATCATGCGCTCCGGCTTCAGCAGCGAACTGGATCAGGTAAAAGATATCTCGCACAACGGACGTAAATGGCTGGCCGATATGGAACAACGCGAACGCAAACGAACCGGCATTACCACATTGAAAGTTGGCTATAACAGAGCCACAGGCTACTATATCGAAGTCTCAAACGGCCAATTAAATCGCGTGCCCAAAGACTATATTCGCCGCCAGACCCTGGCGAACTGTGAACGCTACATTACCTCAGACCTGAAAGAGTATGAAACAACGATACTCAACGCCCAGGAACGCATCAATAAAATGGAGAACGAATTCTTTGTGCAGTTGCGTGCAGATATCGCTATTCATGCCTCCGAACGCATCGTGAACACCGCCCACGCTCTGGCCGAGATCGATGTCTACCTGAGCCTCGCCGAAGTTGCTGCAAAGCACAATTATTGTCGACCACAGCTCAGCGATAGTGATACCATTCATATCGTCGCCGGACGCCATCCCGTCGTTGAACAGGCACAGACCGACATACCATTCATCGCTAATGATAGCAATATCTCTAATTCCGAGGCGCAGATTATTATCATCACAGGTCCCAATATGGCAGGCAAATCAACCTACCTGCGCCAGGTAGCCTTGATCACACTCCTGGCTCAGATCGGCAGCTACGTCCCCGCCGAGGCCGCTACTATCGGCATCGTCGATCGCATCTTTACACGCATCGGCGCACAGGATGATCTGGCAACCGGACAGAGTACGTTTATGGTCGAGATGGTTGAAACAGCCAACATCCTGCATCACGCCACGCCACGTAGCCTGATCATTCTCGATGAGATCGGGCGCGGCACCAGCACCTATGATGGCCTCGCCATTGCACGTGCGGTGGTTGAATATCTGCACAATAATAAGCGCTGTGGGGCAAGAACGCTCTTTGCCACCCATTATCACGAACTGGTCGAGGTAGCACAATTGCTGCCACGCATTCGCTGCATGAATGTTGCCGTGACTGAAGAAGGCGGCAAGGTCGTCTTCTTGCGCAAAATCGTACCGGGAGGCGCTGATCGTAGCTACGGTGTACACGTCGCACAACTGGCCGGTATTCCGCGCCCGGTCATTCACCGCGCCGAAGAGATTCTGGAGGAATTGGAACGTAAAGGCGATGCCAAAACGCGTCGCAAAGCCATGCGTGATATGGCGATGCCTGCGGCCTGGCAAATGACATTGCTGGCTTCCGAACCACATCCATTACTAGAGGAGATCAAAAACCTTGCCATCGATGAACTGACGCCAATCGAAGCCATTAGCAAGCTCTATGAATTGCAACAAAAAGCACGCCAGGAATAACGTAATGGGTAGGGCTTTCATGGTGTACGGGTGCCATTTATAATCCCGCGTTGGGGGCCGATTTACGCACCCAGGCAATAAAACGCCGCGTTTTCATGTTATAATTAATAGACAGATCCTTAGTGTACAAAATACAACAAAGGAATTTTATTTCCCGACCATCGATACACAAAGGAGTGCTCTGACTCACATCATCTGGCCCTCCCCAATGATGTAGAGGCGCAATTTATAAGCTCATCTAGCCATGCAATCACCCGGTGTGGGACGAAGCTCTAAAAATGGCACATAGAGTGTGTCAATACTATCCACTCATTCGTGTACTAAGTATCGTAGAATAAATGCAGTCAAAGTAACCAGAAAGCGGTACAATGAAGAGTGCCTGGCACAAGAAAATAACATTCCATGTAACCAGGACATTGCACCATATCTAAAGGAGATAACTTCTCATGACCAATCCATTAGTTGAACTAAAACAACAGGGACAGAGCGTCTGGTACGACAATATTGATCGTTCACAGCTCGCCTCCGGCCAATTTAAACGCATGCTCGCCGAAGATGGCGTGCTCGGCGTCACCGCAAACCCGACCATTTTTGAGAAATCAATTAGCCAGGGGCATGCGTATGACGAACAGATATCGCAGCTCATCAACGAAGGTAAGAGCACCAATGAGATCTACGAAGCCGTCATCATTCAAGATATTCGTAACGTAGCCGATCTCTTGCGTCCTATCTACGAACACTCCGACGGCAAGGATGGCTATGTCAGCCTTGAAGTCTCACCCGAACTGGCAAATGATACCGAGGGCACAACCGCCGAAGCAGCACGTTTCTGGAAGATGGTTGATCGTCCCAATCTGATGATCAAAATTCCAGCCACACCAGCAGGTATTCCAGCCATCTACGAGACACTGCACAATGGTATAAATGTCAACGTAACGCTTATCTTCTCGCTCGATAGCTATCGCGCCGTAACCGATGCCTACCTGCGAGCACTGGAAGATCGCAACGGCGCAGGACAGGATATCAGTCGTCTCGCTTCAGTCGCCAGTTTCTTTGTCAGCCGCGTTGATACACTGGTCGACAAATTGCTTGAGGACAAAATCAAGGCCGGTGGCGATGCTGAGCACCTCAAATCACTAGAGGGCAAGGCCGCAATCGATAACGCGCGTCTCGTCTATCAGGAATTCCAGCGCATCTTCGGCACACCACGCTTCGAGACGCTCAAACATGCAGGCGCTCATGTGCAGCGCCCACTGTGGGCCAGCACCAGCACCAAAAATCCAGCCTATCGCGACGTATTGTATGCAGAGGAACTGATTGGCCCCGACACCGTAGACACCATGCCCTTGGAGACCATTGAAAATTTCCGCGATCATGGACGTGTACGCTATAGCATCGGAGATAATATTCCTGCTGCACATTCCCTTTTTGAGGAACTGGAAAAGGTCGGCATTCACTACGATCAAGTCACGCAACAACTACTAGACGAGGGCGTGAAGAAGTTCGCCGATTCTTTTCATCAACTGTTCTCTGGCCTCGATGGCAAAAAAAATGCCATCAAAGAGGAAAAGGCTGCACGCTAAAAGCAATACGAGGATAGAGGCGCACGAATAATGCGCCTGTAATCCACAAACACATGTAGAATGGTAGGGACCCGATTACATCGCGTCCGTGATTGATCAATTCGAGACCACCATCCGCTGAAGCACGGACGCGATGTAATCGAGTCCCTACCATTTTACGTGTATTATAAAGTATTAGCGTTGTGCCCTCTCACCGTTTTTCCAAATCCTTGGAGCTAGTGATGCAAAATGAGTAGAGATATGATATGCTACAGGCGGATACTGCGAGGGCACAGCATGGGTCAAAAAAAATATAGCAGTATAGTAGGAGATTTCGCATGCCTCAACGTGGCGTAGCCGAGGCGTCTAACCCCTTCCGCGAGGGGCTACGCATTAAACAAAGTTTAGAACCATGCGTCATGGTTATTTTCGGAGCAACTGGCGACCTGACACACAGAAAGTTGCTACCTGCACTCTATAACCTGGCGCTAGAGCATCCGCTCCCAGCAGGATTTTCGGTTGTAGGCTTTGCAAGACGCCCCTATAGCACCGAAGAGTTTCGTGAGCAGGCGCTCAATTCGATCAACGAATACTCGCGGCAAAAACCAGTCAATCCTCAGGTATGGGAAAGCTTTGCAGCCGGTATCCACTACCTGCAATCCAATTTTCATGATCCTGCCGGCTACGAAAGACTGAACACGCTGCTTAATCTCATCGATCAAGAGCGTGGCACCAGCGGAAATCGTATTTTTTACCTGTCAACACCCCCCAGTCAGTACCCAGAGATCATTCAGAATCTGGGCGCGGCAGGACTGAATCGCAATCGTAAAGGCTGGACGCGTATAATTATAGAAAAGCCATTCGGTCATGACCTCACTTCCGCGAAAGAACTCAACCGACAGGTCGGTAAGGTCTTTCGCGAGGAACAAATTTTCCGTATCGATCACTACCTCGGCAAAGAGACGGTACAGAATATCCTGGTCTTCCGCCTGGCAAATGGCATCTTTGAACCCGTATGGAATCGACGATACGTGGACCATGTACAGATCACCGTCGCCGAGAATCTGGGCCTGGAGGGACGTAGTGGCTACTACGAAGAATCGGGCGCTATTCGCGATATGGTACAGAACCATATGCTCCAACTACTCACACTGGTTGCTATGGAACCGCCGATTGCGTTTGACGCCGATGCCGTGCGCGACGAGAAAGTGAAAGTGCTGCATGCCCTGCAACCATTGGTTGGACGCGAAGTAGCCACCAACAGCATTCGTGCCCAATATGGTCCCGGATGGGTAGGAGGACGCCAGGTACCTGGCTACCTTGAAGAACCCGGCGTCTCATCAGAATCACGCACCGAAACCTACGTCGCTCTCAAACTGTTCGTTGACAACTGGCGCTGGGCAGGCGTACCATTCTACTTACGAACGGGTAAGCACCTGCCAAAACGCGTAACCGAGATCGCCATTCAGTTTAAACAGGCACCTTTGATGATCTTCAAACGCAGCGAAGCTCAAGGACAGGTTGAACCAAACGTACTCACGTTACGTATTCAGCCAGACGAAGGCATCTCGCTCAAATTTGGAGCCAAGGTACCCGGCACCGATATGCAAATTCGTGCCGTCAACATGGATTTCTTCTACGGCTCCTCTTTTGTACGCGAACAACCAGAAGCATATGAACGCCTCTTACTCGATTGCATGTTTGGTGACTCCACACTCTTTACAAGAAGAGATGAGGTAGAAGCTCAATGGGTCTTCGTTCAGGGTCTTCTCGATGAATGGAAAACCCAACCAAGATCGTCCATTCTGACCTACGAATCAGGCACCTGGGGACCACAAACATCGGATGAGTTTATCTGGCGTGATGGGTATAGGTGGCGTCGCCCCTGACAATAGACGCTACTGTGTTGTACCAGATAAGAGAGTACAATGGCGTTCATAAGGACAATGACGTTCAATACGATAAAGGGGGTTGGGAATTGGCAACGGATAACACCGACACCATGGGACCACGTCTTCCCTGGGCAGGCAAAAAGGTACAACTGCAAAACGTCGAGGAAGAGCTTTCTCACCTCTGGCGTATGTCAGCCGACAATGTCCGTACCAGTCAAAACATTAACGTTCGCACCAGTGTACTCAATCTTGTCATTTGCGCACCCGACCTTGCATCCGCACAACGGGCAAGTAAGTTTATGCGCGATCTCTTGAGTACCCACATTGCACGCTTTACACTCCTCATTCTTGACAGCGGCAATGACACTTCTTCTAGCGTCTCTAGTTGGGTGACATTGCGCTCATTCCCTATCATCTCTGATGTCATGCGTCACAGTTTCGAGCAAGTCACCCTTCTGGTAAGCGGCAACGCTGTCCATTCTGCTGCTTCCATCGTGCAACCATTGCTCAAACCTGATCTTCCTATTTACCTCTGGTGGCTCAATGATCCACCACAAGATAGTCCAGCTTTCATTGATCTCGTCAAAATGAGTACCAGGGTTATTGTTGATTCGCATACATTCTTCAATGCTGAAACAGGCATCCGTATCCTTTCTTCATTTATGCAGCAAGAAGCCGAAAGCGCAATTAGCGATTTAAACTGGGGACGCGTCACACCATGGCGCGAACTCGTTGCACAATTCTTTGATGTCTCGGAATATCGACCCTATCTCTCTGGCGTCCATCGGATTGAGATCGAACACACCGTCACTTCAGATAGTGGCCACATTCGTACCGAACAGGGCGACGTTTCACCTGACCCTATCGAAGCACTCTTGCTCGCTGGTTGGCTCAAAACTGTTCTCAATTGGGAACTCTCAACTGATCATACTGGCAACCTTACCGACGCGAAAACTGGTACGTATGCATGGCATGTTGTGCGCCCTATAGGAGCATTACCTCTACCAGCAAACAGTAACAGCAGCGGTAAAACAGGTCGTCTGACAAACTCTGAAGACGGAAGCATCTCTATCCGACCCCGCATGCAGCCCAACTTGCGCCCAGGCAATATCTGTCTCGTTCGCCTGATAAGCGACATAAATCAGAAACAGGCCATTTTCAGCTTAAATCGGGGCGATGACACGGAACTTGTTTTTACCTCAGTTGAACTACAAGAGGGCACAAAATCTCAACGCACAGTACAAATACCAACCAATAGCAATCCAGTGGCATTGCTTCACGACGAGTTGGAGATTATGGGACGAGATCATCTCTACGAGGACACCTTACACGAAGTCACCAGATTGCTTGCATTCTAAAGCTTAGCTCAGGAGTCTTGTATGTCTGTCAAAATTTATTCTGATATCGATACACTCAGTCAAGAAGCTGCACGCTATGTTGTACGCGTCGCCAGTGAGTCTATTACAACTCATGGTCGCTTTACATTAGCACTCGCGGGCGGCTCCACACCCAAAAAACTCTACGGTCTGCTCGCCAGCGAACCGTATCGAGACCAGATCAACTGGGCTCTCACCGAAATCTTCTGGTCCGATGAACGCTGCGTTCCACCGGATAGTGAAGATAGCAACTATCACCTTGCTCAGGAAGTTCTGCTGAGCAAGGTGCCGATTTCAGCCGCCCAGATACACCGTATGCCCGCCGATGCCGACGATCACGATCAGGCATCCCTGACCTATATACAGGAAATCCAACGCGTCTTTGGCACCAATGGTATCCCCAGCTTTGATCTGCTTCAACTGGGAATGGGCCCCGAAGGGCACACAGCATCGCTCTTCCCACACCAGGCATCCCTACATGAACAGACGCGCCTGATTATGCCAGTCACCGTACCCAAACCACCACCACCTCGCCTGACATTTACACCGCTTCTACTCAATGCAGCTACTCATATTCTTTTCCTGGTCACAGGTCAAGATAAAGCTGACGCCCTGCAAGCCGTTCTGGAAGGTGAATACAATCCAGACGAGTATCCAGCGCAGATTATTCGTCCAACACAAGGCGAAGTGACCTGGATGCTTGATCCGGCAGCAGCTAGCAAGCTTCGTGCTCCAAATGCATAAAAGAAGAGGGAGAGGATAACACATGGTTGAACTTGTACCCTCAATCCTATCCGCCGACTTCACGCGCCTGGGAGAGCAGGTGCGTGAAGTCGAAGAAGCTGGAGCACGACGCATTCAGATCGATGTGATGGACGGGCATTTCGTTCCCAATATTACAATGGGTCCCATGGTCGTCGAAGCAGTGAGACGCTGCACCAATGCAACGCTGGAAACGCACCTGATGATCACAAACCCGGAGCGATACATTGAGACGTTTGCTAGAGCAGGCGCAGACCTGATCATCGTACACTATGAAGTCTGTCCTCATCTGCATAGTGTCATTCAACAGATTAGAAAAGCTGGCAAACAAGTCGGGGTCGCGCTCAATCCATCGACACCTGTTTTTATGCTTGAGGACATGATCTCTCTGATTGACCTGCTCCTGGTGATGACGATCAATCCCGGTTTTGGCGGTCAGGAACTGATACCAGAAACCTTGCCCAAGATTGCGAAAGCCCGGCAAATGATTACCGAACGGGGCTTGCACTGTGACATCGAAGTCGATGGCGGAGTGCATGAAGGAACCGTGCCCCTGGTAGTCCGCGCTGGTGCCAACCTGCTCGTAGCTGGCTCAGCAATCTATAACAATCAAGAGAGCGTGTCACAAGCAATGACGCGCCTCAAATCCGCAATTTAACGTTATCATCGGCAATAATCATATTTTCTTGAGGCAGGAATAGCGTTACAGCAGCAGCAAACGCCACGATTTTTGAGATCACGTTAAGAGTAAACGGTATGGGAGTTGCTGGATATGCAAAACCAAACAACGCCCATACCGCAAAGATTAAAAACATTCCCGCCAAAAAGAAAAGGGTATATCTCGATAGCTTCATTACAGGTGAGAATGTGAGCATCATAAAACCTAAGATCTCTATGAGAAAGAGAGGAAAAAAGTAGAGCAAGGTAAACGCTACTTGAGGAGTGGGAGGATACGTTCGCCACATCACAATAAGATCGAATGGGAGTTCAAAGATCAGCGGTGCAGCTATAGCCCCAACAATAGCACTTCCAATAGCAACCCAGGGTCCACTTCGTTGTGCCAGGAATATGATCACGAAAAAAGTAATCACCCCTGAGGCTGCTGTCACGGGAAAGATGGGATTCATCGGCCCGGTGAAACGAATCATCTGCTGCTCATCCGCAAGCCCGTAGATGGCCGCAGCAACCAGGAACGTCATTACCGACAACAGCCACATCACGATGAGAGAAACACTAAGAAACTTTCCAGGTCTTTTAACTTCTATCCGATGATGTAATCGAAGCGCTAAGAATATCAATACACCCGTGACGATAAACAGTCCTACTGCCAGTATTATGGAGCTACCTCCTCCATAGGAATTCCACGTTCCATAATGAGTCATGATGACCTCCATTCCGTGCTTAAGAGAAGATGCTTTCTCATCTCTTCATTTCTTGATTTATATTATTGCGATGTGTTATATTCAATATAACACATCGCAATAATATAAATCAAGGGCTGAACTATGAAAAATTGAGATTGCAGAAGGTCAAGATTCAGAAAGCTTCTGGCCTCTCTCATTCAAGCACTACCATCATGATCTCCCATTATATCTGTCCTAATCAGCCAGTACTGCGACCCATCGCGCGTTCTATCCACAAAGCGATATTCGTACAAAGCACGTCGCAGAGCTGCCGCATCCTTAACCGTACTATGCAAAAGAAGCAATTCATTGACCTCTTTCTCGTTGTAGACACGCCCTTGCTCAAAAAAGGTGACCAGGTATGCGAGAATGAGCAATTTGTCCCGCTGCTTCGCTGGCGGCCAGAGCGCAAGTTTTCCACTTCTATCCAGAAAACGCCTGAGTTCATGAGATTGCGTTTCATCCTGCATCTCACTAGCAATTCGTACCTCTTCCCCCGCTACCAGTCGCCCAAGCGCCTGCATAGTTCGATCAATATAGAAAGGACTCAGGCGATACGTTTTGTTCGCTCCCTCACCCCTGCGCTCATACAGGTATCCCAACGAAACAAGCTGCTTGAGATGACGTGAGACACTTGATTGACTCAGTTCGAGCGCAACAATGATCTCCTGAGCAAGCATCTCATCCCGCCGCGCAAGTAGTTCAAGAATACGCAGACGTGTTTCATCGGCAAGAGCACTGAGCCGTGCCTGCAATTCGGGACGCCTAACCGGAACTGAACGCAATCCAGTTACATCATAGTTCGGCGGCTCACTGAAGAACAACCTCACGCTCGTATTATGCTCCCACAAGGTCACATGCCTTCCATTATGCCAGGAAGGGACAAGAATTACCTCTTCCATCTCACCTACACGCCCGGCTATATCTGACGGCAACCTGCTCCCAGTCAGCGCATAAAAGGTTTCAGCAAGTGGTGCCTCCTCGTCAAAACTACGCGTAAACATCTCAACTTGCCAGCGCAAAGAAGACTGAACACGCTTCCACTCCGGAGCAAACATTTCCCACACAGTTTCAAGATGAGAAACAAGCAATGTATGCAAAACAGGAGCATCCTGAAGCAGCGTATGAACCTCAGCCTGCAACACAGGATCAAAGGGCACATCAACCTGCGTATACTCGACACAAGTCAGGTACGCCTGTACATCATTAAGCAAGCGCTCTCTATCAGGAGCAACCGCAGTCTCTTCAGATGACATACGACGCGAAAAACGCAGGCGCAACTCATCGAGCACAACGTTGCGCACATCAAGAGGATCTTGTTGACGCAATTGCTGCAAGTAGCTCACAAAGTCTGCGTCAGGAGGTGGCGGCGTCAAGGCATCTCGCAACCCCTCGAAGAGCACACGATTCGTATGCCGAAGTTCAGGCGCAAGCGCCGTAGCCGTGCGTACAATCCATGAATTGAGGCCTGGCACTTGCTCAGAGGCCGTCAATAATGAGAAACTGTTTAGCGTATTATATACTGGTTCAAGACCTATACGCATGGTGGCAGTCGTACGCCTTGGTAACTGAAGAGCCATCGAGAATACCTCCTTTAAATTACTCAATTATGCGCATATTTGCATAATCATTTAAAGAAAGTATATAATGGGCAACGCGAATTGTCAAGGCATCTATAAAATCCGGTAGGGACCCGATTGCATCGCGTCCGCCATTCATGGAATCGTGGCCCAGGATTGATCAATCACGGACGCGATGCAATCGGGTCCCTACCGGATTTTAAGCATTAGAGGTAATTGGTACATATTCGTAGAGTTTCTTCCCAAAAAGTGGGTAAAAAAGAAAGAGGCACACAACAATGCATGACGACATAACCGACATCCCTGGCATCCGTGTAGGGCACGACACCAACCTCGAAGCAGCAACAGGTTGCACCGTTATTCTCTGTGATCCAGCGGCGACTGGAGGCGTAGATGTGCGCGGAGGAGCACCTGCAACACGCGAGACCGATCTTCTCAGACCAATGCATATGGTTGAAGAGGTACACGCAATAGTGCTGACAGGCGGCAGCGCCTTTGGTCTGGAGGCAGCACACGGGGTCATGACCTATCTTGAAGAACAGAACATCGGCTACGATACAGGAGTTGCCCGTGTCCCTATCGTTCCAGCGGCAGCCATCTTTGATCTGGGTCTCGGCTCAGCAAAAATACGCCCCGATTCCGCCGCAGGATATCGGGCCTGTGAACATGCGACAGATGCCCCAGTGGAATTGGGAAACATTGGAGGTGGCACTGGTGCAACGGTGGGCAAAACGTTTGGACCTGCCTTCATGATGAAAGGAGGTCTCGGTTCAGCCAGCACACAACTGCCAGATGGCACGCTCGTAGCGGCACTCGTCGTCGTGAATGCCCTGGGAGATATCCTCGACCCACAAACGCAGCAAGTGATCGCGGGAGCAAGCAATCCCAGCGGGCAGGTATTTCTTGCCACCAACCCGTTTAGCAATACAACAATTGCGGTCGTCGCTACCAACGCATCGCTTACCAAAAATGAGGCCAACAAAATGGCTCAGATGGCGCACAATGGTATAGCGCTGACGATCCGTCCGGCGCATACGATGTTTGATGGCGACACTATTTTTGCACTGGCATTGGGGCCACGCTTATCTACCGGGCAGGATACAACAACGGCAGCCGCACGGATCAGTACATTGGGCACCACAGCAGCGATGACACTCGCGCGAGCAATTGTCAAAGCAGTGCATGCAGCACGTGATCTGTATGGAGTACCGGCAATGTCTCGGCACGACAATGAAATATCAGGGCATTAATGTGAAAAGTTTCGCATATGGTTGAAGGCTCCAATTCTGTTATAGCTGTAGCATAATAAACAAGACAATACCACCACCGATCAACGTCAACACCAGACATATGAGGATGATTAAGGCAAACAGGTAGCTGCGCGTCATCTCACTGGGCAAAGTACCAGCCGCTCGTCGATCAGGACGTGCAGGGAATTCACGCTTCGCGGTCAACGTTTTCAAACCGCCAGTTGCCAGATCCCAGGAATGCGTGGCGAAATCGATGGCATGCTCGTGAGCAGATCTATTCGGAGTTCCTACACCAGACGGAGGAAACACGGAGGATGATGGGGGAGTAGGGATATAGGATGTATTTGCGGGCATCGAGTGATTCGGTGTGGGAGCATAGGGTCGGTGTGGTGGAAGTCTCGAAGATCGAGCATCAGGCGGTGTCGTCACAACATTTCTCCACAAATTCTTACAAACCAGCCTCATCTTCAAAAGACGAAATACAACAGACACACTACAGAATAGTTCGTTCTCTATCTATTGTACTCAAATCCCACCAGGGCGCAAGAGGATCATGACTATTGGTTAACATTCTTCATAAAAATAACCCTTTATCCCGTCGACAAATCAGAAATAGCCTCCAAAAACTCGTTCAATATACGGCCAGTCGCTCCCCAGATACGATAAGAACCGTAATCATAGAAATAAACCAGACGCGTCCGCTCCTCACGGATCCACTTCTCTGTATGTAAAATTGCAGGATCAGCAAGACCATGTAAAGGTGCAAGCAACAATTCATGAACTTCGCTCGCTTGCAAATGTAACTCCCCCAGTCCCTGAGGCAAAAAAGCCACCACAGGCGTAATCAAAAAATTGCTGACAACGGTAAAAACTGGCGCGAGCAAGCCAAGGACTTCCACACGTACCGGATCAAGGCCAATCTCCTCCTGAGCTTCACGAATAGCAGTCATTACAATAGAGGTATCACCAGGATCGACACTGCCGCCAGGAAATGCAATTTCACCACTATGAGAGCGTAATGTGGTCGCACGACGGATAAAAGTCAGAAAGATCTGCCCATCCTGCTCAAAAAGAGGGACAAGCACGGCAGCATGACGCGCATGAGGAAGATAACCTTCAACCAGATCCACTTGCCCCTGCATATGATCAATCGGTAACAAGCGTTGACGTAAAAGTGTCAGTATCTCATGAGTTTCCATACCTGTATTTTAGCACATTATTGAGGAAGAGAAGAAACAAACAAAGGATCAAGATGAAAAAGAATGCTGCGCAAAAAAACTGCTTGATTTTTGCTGGAATCGCTTGCGCCAATGTGCTACAATACGTTAGATAGAAAAACATCGGAGAGATTTGAAATTAGGTTGTGTATTCTCTTGCATTCCTGGGCGGCTTTTGGTATAATAAAAGCATTCGAGTGGGGGTATGCTTTGTTCAGGCACTCTTTGTGTTCGTAATGTATACTATTGGCCTGAAAGTATCGCTTCGTAGCACCGTTCTGTAGAGCAGACACATGGTCAACAACGAACCTTGTTCCTTTTCTTTAAGCAAGCAAGAATTACAGAAGGCCGAAACGAATACCGCCTAAGCAACTCCTCCGAAAAGTCCAGGTCCTGTGGAACGCTCCCCATGGTTCTAAAAGTGAATTCCTTCTTGCGCTCGCTTTGAAACCAGATGGTCATCAAAAGGAAACAGCAAAGAAGTAACGCACTCATCCCACAAGGATGCAGACCGAAGTAGACGGCAGGATCGGGCAAAAACCGTGGATCGAAGGGGGTTTTTTACCCATGCAAGCACAACAGCACGGCGACCTTTCGACAATGCCAGCGGAAAATCTTAACAGCGGGCGGGTACAGACGATGATCGAAGGAATTGACCCACAAGGGCAAAACGACAATAACCCTGAGGAAATGGAAGATCAGAATGAGATGGAAGCGTTGCTGGCTGCATCAACCACTCCCATCAACATTAAGCGCGGCGATGTGGTCGAGGGCGTAATCGTGCGTATTGACCAGGACGAAATTCTGGTCGATATTGGCCTCAAATCTGAGGGCGTCCTTTCAACCAAAGAACTGCCAGCCAGCGGTTATGGCTCCTTTAGCGAATTACATCTCAATGACAAAGTCTTGGTCTATGTGATCCAACCAGAGTCGTCAGAAGGACATGCAATCCTTTCGCTTAAACGCGCAAACACTGAACGACAATGGCGTATCGCAGAAGAACAATACAAAAATGGCGAATTACTCAAAGCCAAAGTCATTGACTTCAACAAAGGTGGCTTGATCGTTGACGTTGCCGGCATTCGTGGCTTCGTGCCCATTTCTCAGATTCTCAATCTCAAACGTGAAGAAGTCGCCTCCGGCGGTGAGAACCAGGAAACGGCTGCTAAGCTGCAGAGCATGAAAGACAAAGAACTGCAGCTCAAGATTATTGAGATCAATCGGGCACGCAACCGATTAATTCTCTCCGAACGTTTAGCAGTCCAGGAATGGCGTCAACGCCGCCGTGAAGAACTGCTCGACGAACTCAAACCGGGTGAGGTTCGCAAAGGCGTGGTCAGCAATCTGGCCAACTTCGGTGCCTTTGTCGACCTGGGTGGTGCCGACGGCCTGGTCCACATCAGCCAGCTCGCCTGGAGCCGCGTCAACCATCCCAGCGAGGTTCTGCACGTCGGTCAGGAAGTCGAAGTTCAGGTCCTGAACGTCGATAAAGAGAAGAAAAAAATCGGTCTCTCAATCAAACGTGCCGAAGTTGATCCCTGGACAACCGTCGAACAACGCTACACACCAGGGCAGGTGGTGACCGGAGTCGTCACGAAGATCGCTCCCTTCGGCGCGTTCGCACGCATCGAAGACGGCATCGAAGGCCTGATTCACCAATCTGAATTAACACCTGGGGCGGACCCCAAAACTGTTCTGCATGAAGGCACACAGCTACAGCTACGTATTTTGCGCATCGAAGCAGAACGCCGTCGCCTGGGGCTGAGCCTCCGTCAGGCCGACGAACTGGATCCGCCAAAGGAAGCAACCTCGGAACAAACCGAGGCAACAGAAGATTCTTCTGACACCACTGTTGCCACACATGAGCCTTCAGCACCATCTCTGGAGACGGCAGCACCATCTCTAGAGGCTGCTTTACCACAACAGGAGCACAACAGAAACAAACGCGAACGTGCCGAACGTGAGCGCGAGAATCCTCTCCTGACCGGTATGGCAAAAGAAGACGAAGGCGAAATGACTGCCATGGCGGAAGCATTCCGGGCAGCCGCTCGCCAACGTACCAAAGAAGGCTCCGAAGATTCTGAGTAAAAATAATTCCGTACTATAGCTACTTATAGTGTTGCGATTTTCTGGTTCCTGGTCCTTCCGACCTATACCAGAAAATCGCAATTTTTTATACAATAGGAGCGAATTCTGGCCGTAGGGAAAATACGCCTTGTTTCTCTCTACTTGAAGTGATATACTCTTCCTACAAGCATCTTTTCAGGACTCTGAATAGGGAAGTTTTTTCCCTAAATACATTTCGACCTGATGTTTCAGGGTTTTATGCTCCTACTCCCTTCAAGGCTGCAGGACACATTATCCTTTCAGACTCGTATGAGCGTCCTAAAAAGAATGAGGCTGAAAATCGTCGCTGATCCTACCAGAGCTTCGTTTGCTCTAGTCGGGAATCCAATCCTGAAAAAGAATGGGTTCATAGGGTTTGATAAGCATGCGCTCCCGGTCGCCATTCCTTTATACTATAAAGGAACGAAAACCGATTAGTCATAAAGTCTAAGCAATTCGCTTGCCAGATATTGCAAAGGGTCTACACCCTTTGTTATTAAGAAAGAGGAGAGCCAGAGACTATTTGGAAGCATCATAAAAAAATGATGTTTGCCGCCTGCTAAGTACATTGTACCTGAACAGACGATTACGTGGCCTCTACGCTGCCGATGCTCTACGCTCGCGCAGTGTTGAGGTCGATTGTTTCTCAAAGAGAAGTAATGAGCGTATATTGATAGACGGGAGGCACAGTTGTTATCCTTGACGCTGTACAAAGAGTGTTGTATGATGAATTCCATAGTTGACCTGAGCGACACAGAGGGCTCGGTTCCACCCTCTGCCATTGAAAGGGGGGTGACAAACAGGTGAACGATAGAGATAGGTTTGATAAATTCACAGAGCGGGCCAGGAAAGTCCTGAGCCTCGCACAGGAAGAAGCACAACGCTTCCAACACAATTATATTGGGACAGAACACCTCCTACTCGGCCTTGTACGCGAAGGCGAAGGTGTTGCTGCAAAAGTATTAGCAAATCTCGGCGTTGAACTGAATAAAGTCCGTAGCGCCGTCGAATTTATAATTGGTCGGGGCGATCGTATCGTCCTGGGTGAGATTGGTCTCACCCCACGAGCCAAAAAGGTGATCGAGCTAGCAGTTGATGAAGCTCGTCGCCTGAACCATCATTACATCGGGACAGAGCATCTGTTGCTAGGACTGGTACGCGAAGGCGAAGGCATCGCCGCTGGCGTTCTGGAAAGCCTGGGTGTTAACCTTGAAAAGGTTCGCACACAGACCATTCAAGTCCTTAGCCAGTCAGGCTCCTCACACGAGCGTGACGCCAAACACTCAAAAACTCCCACCATCGACCAGATGGGCATCGACTTAACCGCCGCTGCTCGCGCAGGAACTCTTGATCCTGTCATCGGTCGCCACCAGGAGATTGAGCGCGTTATCCAGATTCTTTCCCGCCGTAACAAAAACAATCCAGCCCTGATCGGCGAACCCGGTGTTGGTAAAACAGCCATCGTGGAAGGCCTGGCACAACGCCTGATCTCAGGCGAAGTCCCAGAAACATTGGCGGGCAAGCGTCTCTTGACCCTCGATGTCGGCTCCCTCGTCGCTGGTACTAAATACCGTGGTGAGTTTGAGGAGCGTCTGAAAAAGATTATCGAAGAGATTCGCAACAGCCGCGACTGCATCATCTTCATCGACGAGGTACATACACTCGTTGGTGCCGGTGCAGCAGAAGGTGCGGTCGATGCCGCGAATATTCTGAAACCTGCACTCGCCCGTGGCGAATTGCAGTGCATCGGCGCAACCACGCTCGACGAGTACCGCAAGTATATCGAACGTGATGCCGCCCTTCAGCGCCGCTTCCAGGAAGTAATTGTACGCGAACCAACGGTCGAGGAAACCATTGAGATTCTCAAAGGTATCCGCGAACGCTACGAGCAGCACCATCGCCTGATTATCACAGACGAAGCTCTCAAAGCCGCAACCGATATGGCAAGCCGCTACATTACTGACCGCTTCATGCCTGATAAAGCCATCGACCTGATCGACGAAGCAGCGAGCCGCGTGCGTATGCAGAACTCGCTGGCCCCTCTGAACCTCAAAGAGGCGATGAAAGGGCTAGAATCAGTCTTGCGCGAAAAAGAAGCAGCTATCCAGCAGCAGGAGTATGAACTGGCAGCCGAGCTACGCGACCGCGAGGTCAAGTTGCGCGACCGCATCTCCAAACTGGAGTCCGGCTGGCATCGCGAACGTGGTAACCGACAAACCCACCGTTGGAGAAGAGGAAATCGCTCAGATCGTCTCCATGTGGACCGGCATCCCCGTTATGCGTATCGCTCAGGAAGAATCACAGCGCCTACTCCAGATGGAAGAAGCACTTCACTCACGCGTCATCGGACAGAACGAGGCAATTGAGAAGATCGCACGCGCCGTCCGTCGTGCACGCGCGGGCTTGAAAGATCCCAAACGTCCAATTGGCTCCTTCATCTTTATGGGTCCCACCGGTGTTGGTAAGACAGAACTTGCCAAAACACTGGCCGAATTTATGTTCGGTAGCGAAGAAGCCCTGATCAAAATCGACATGTCAGAGTTCATGGAGCGCCATGCAGCCGCTCGTCTGGTTGGTGCCCCTCCCGGATATGTCGGCTATGAAGAAGGTGGTCAGCTCACCGAAGCGGTTCGCCGCAAGTCTTATAGTGTGATCCTGCTCGACGAAATCGAGAAGGCCCACCCCGATGTCTTCAACATGCTGCTTCAAATTCTTGAAGATGGCAAGTTGACTGACGCGAAGGGACGCACAGTGGACTTCCGCAACACCGTTGTGATCATGACATCAAACGTCGGTGCCTCACTCCTGAATAAGGAAGCATCCATTGGCTTCAACCAGTCGAAAGACAAACAGAAAGCCAATCAAGCCGAATATGATAACATGAAGGGCAAGGTGCTCGGCGAATTGAAGAACACCTTTCAAACCGGAATTCTTAAACCGTATCGACGAGACTATTGTCTTCCATTCCCTGCGTATGGAAGAGATGTACTCCATCGTCGACCTGTTGCTCAACCGTGTACGCACACAGTTGACCGAGCAGCAGATAGAGCTGGTCGTACCACAGGTGTCCAAAGACTTCTTAATTCGAGAAAGGCTTTGATCCGCAGTATGGTGCGCGTCCTTTGCGCCGAACTATTCAGCGCATGGTTGAGGATCCACTGGCTGAGGGCTTGCTGCAAGGCAAGTTCCATCCGGGCGATCTGATTGAAGCAGTGGTGGTCGATGACGATCTTGTCTTGCAAGTGCGCAATCGCATCGAGCAATTGCCACCCACCTGCAACACCAGAAGCGGCCCTATCAGCCGGCGGTGAAAGTGGCCCCGGAGGCAGCGAAGTATAATAATAGAGAGGGGCGTGAACATTCACGCCCCTCTTTGTTTTTTATCTCCTGTATACTTCTGATAGGATCGGTTTTCTTACTCACTCTCCTTTAAAGCATTTGTAGCTATTCAGGTATAGATTTTTATAATGGCAAAAGTACGCACAAAATACATCTGCCAGCAATGTGGTGGCGAGCAAAATAAGTGGATGGGGAAATGTCCCGATTGTGGTACCTGGAATACACTTGAAGAAGTGGTCGATGTCCCACAAAGTCCTGCTCAGCAACGTCGTCAAACCCTCACTGGCAATGACGCTCTTGCTCAGGGCACACGCATACCTGTCGTCCTACCACAGATCAAACCGCTGGCACAACCACGCATCTCCGTCGGCTATCCAGAAATGGATCGCGTACTTGGTGGTGGGCTGGTCGCAGGCTCGTTGATTCTTGATCGGCGGCGAACCAGGTATCGGGAAATCAACGCTGCTCCTCCAGGTCTCGGGCGCTATCGCAGAAAATGTGGGACCCGTTCTTTATATATCAGGCGAAGAATCAATTGAGCAAGTCAAAATGCGTGCCGAACGCCTGGATATCAGCGGCGAACAACTCTACCTGCTAGCTGCCATTGAGATGGATATCATCAATGAAGCCGTACATCGCCTCAAACCCTCGCTAGTGATCGTTGACTCAATCCAGACCGTCATCGCCAGCCATCTCACCGCTGCACCCGGTAGCATCAGTCAGGTGCGCGAATGTACCCTTCAATTAATGCAACTGGCTAAAAGCACGCACATTCCCATCTTCGTGATCGGACACGTCACAAAAGAAGGCACCGTTGCTGGCCCTAAAGCATTGGAGCACATCGCAGACGCGGTCTTATACCTGGAAGGTGAACGTTATCACTCCTATCGGCTCCTCCGGGGCGTGAAAAATCGCTTCGGTGCCACACACGAAATTGGCGTCTTCGAAATGCATGGCGAAGGACTCCTGGAAGTCTCTAATCCCTCCGCAGTCTTCCTGGCCGATCGTGCCATAGGCGCTACCGGCTCCGCAGTCGTTGTCAGCATGGAAGGAACTCGCCCTCTACTTGTAGAAGTGCAGGCACTGGTCACTCCCAGTAACTTTGGCAATGCACGCTGCACCACCAATGGCATCGAACATAACCGCCTGCTGATGCTGCTAGCCGTACTGACGAAACGCGTCGGACTTGCCGTGGGCAACCACGATGTCTACGCAAACGTCATAGGTGGCTTCACCTTAGAGGAACCCGCTATCGATCTCGGCGTGGCCGCCGCCATTGCATCCAGTTATCGCGAGAAAAATATTCCACCTGACATGGTTTTAATTGGTGAAGTAGGACTCTCCGGCGAACTACGCGCCGTTAGTCGCCTGGCTCTACGTGTACGCGAAGCAGCCAAGCTGGGATTCAAGCGCTGCATCATTCCAGGTGCAGGTAATGGCGCTAAAGTACGTACGGAATTAACAGATGTAGGACTTCCAGCGGATTTTAAAGTACTTACAGCCAGTTCACTTGCAGTTGCCCTGGAAATTGCCTTACACTAAGAGCTAGCAGAGGCGAATATCCCGCTTCTAGAACTTAACAAATAGAAACTTTCGTAAAAAAAGAGGATAGGAGGGCCAAAAAGAATTTGCAAAGCAGAACTATTGATTCCTGAACAGGAAAGAGGTATACTGCATAATTGAAATGATGTTTTTGAGGCTCAACGGGCATGTTTTCAACGTTTCGCAGGTCAGGCGACAAATACCAGGACTTATCATTTTGTATCATCACTGTCCTTACCTGCTAACTGCGCCCCAGCTCTCGTCTGAGCCCCCTATGCACTCTTTGGTGCACTGCGTTGGAGGATGCAGGGATGTCAATTAATACGATTTCCCGTATCGTTGGTAGCGTGATTGCCATAGGTACGGTTGTAGGCATTTTACTTTTTGATCGCACTGTCCTTACCGACTACAAACTCTCGCTGGAGTGGGGTATTGCGATCGGAGTGGTCATCATCATTGTGGCTTTTATCATCACGCCCTATATCTCTGTTATTCCCTATCGTTGGATGCGCGAAAAGATCAGCCGTGCTGCCGCCAGTGATCTCGTCGCTGCCGCGATAGGTCTCACCATCGGCCTTATCATTTCGGCATTACTGGCAATTCCACTGGCAAATCTGCCAGCTACATGGGGTCACCTGCTGCCATTCGTTGGCGCTGTCCTCTTCGGTTACCTCGGCGTAACCATCGCCGTAATCCGCAAAAATGATATCGCCCATCTCTTCCAGGGAGCTACTGATGCGCCGCACACGTGAACGCGACGAAGAACGCGAAAAGAGCAAAGAACGTGAACATGCACTCGAAGATGGTACTGCTACCCCTGACTCAATTCAAATATTGCTCGATACCAGCACCATCATCGATGGTCGCATCGCAGACATTAGCCAGACAGGCTTCATCTTCGGCACATTAGTCGTTCCCCGCTTTGTCTTAAACGAACTGCAACGTATCGCCGACTCCGCCGATACCATGCGTCGCAATCGCGGACGCCGTGGCCTGGAAATTCTCAACCGCCTGCAAAAAGACGCCACCGTCCCCATCGAAATTATCGATACTGATATCGAAGGGATCGCCGATGTGGATGGCAAACTCGTCAAAATGGCGCGGAACTTCCATTGCGCGATCATCACCAACGATTTTAACCTCAACCGCGTCGCCGAACTACAAGGCGTCAAGGTTCTTAACATTAACGAACTCGCAAACGCTATCAAACCCGTACTCTTACCAGGTGAGGATATCCACATCAAAGTTATGCAAGACGGCAAAGAACTTGGACAGGGCGTAGGTTACCTGGATGATGGAACGATGATCGTCGTAGAAAATGGACGCCAGTTCATGAACACGACCATCGAAGTCACCGTCACACGCGTCCTACAAACAGTCGCTGGACGCATGATATTCGCTCATCCTAAACAAAATAGCAGTATTATGTCCGACACTCAATCGCCCGCGAAACAACGACTGTTGTAAAATAATACGGGCACCTTTGCAGGTGCCCATTCTTTCTATGGAGAAGGTTCCGGCAACTATGCAAGAGAAAGCCACCGTCGTAATCGTAGCCGCCGGTTCTAGCAGACGTATGCAAGGCAAAGACAAACTCTGGCTTCCACTCGCCGGACGCATTACGCTCACATACACCCTGGAGATTTTCCAACGCTCGCCTATCATAGACTCCATCATCCTCGTTGTGAACCCCGAACGCCTCGCGGATGCCAGAACACTCTGCGCACAGGAAGACTGCTCTAAAGTTGTCGCTATTATTGCAGGGGGCGCACGACGACAAGATTCAGTACGCATCGGCCTTGATAAGTTGACATTGCACAACCCCACTTGCCGCTGGGTCATGATACACGACGGTGCTCGTCCCTTCATTACGGAAAATTTACTGGAAACGGGACTACAGGCCGCCCTGGAACATCAGGCTGTTGTAGCAGCAGTTCCTGTCAAAGATACCATCAAGCAAGTTCAAAACGGACGCATCTACGCGACCCTTGACCGTTCTCAGCTCTGGATGATACAGACGCCACAGATCTTTGCATTCCCCCTCATCCAGCAAGCACATGCTAGCCCCCTGGCGCAAGAAGATGCTACCGACGATGCCACCCTGCTTGAACGTATAGGCCATCACGTAGCAGTCTTCCCCGGCTCCTATACCAATATCAAAATTACAACACAGGATGATCTCCTTTTCGCCGCCGCATTATTACAAGGACATTTAGAGAAATGACAACACGCATTGGCTCCGGCTACGATGTTCACGCCTTCACCCAGGGTCGCCCACTGATCCTCGGTGGCGTGACTATCCCCTTCGACTACGGCCTCGCAGGCCACTCGGACGCCGACACCGTTATTCACGCTATAGTCGATGCCTTACTGGGGGCCGCCGCTCTCGGCGATATCGGTAGCCACTTTCCCTCGCACGATCTCCGCTGGAAAGATCAGCCCAGTTCCGTCTTTCTTGCCTATACCATCGATCTGTTACAACAACACGATTGGTCTATAGGAAATATTGACGCCACTATAGTGGCCGAACGTCCGAAACTTAGCCCCTATATACAGACTATGCGCGATCATGTCGCCCAACATCTGCGTCTGGATAAAGGGCAGGTAAGCATAAAAGCTACTACGACGGATGGTCTGGGTTTTGCTGGGAGACGTGAAGGGATTGCATGCTATGCAGTTGCTCTGATTGAAGGATAAATAATTTCATAAGGGAAGGGGAAGACATGTCTGAAGAAATGGAACCAGAGGAACAACGAGGGCTGCTGCTCAGGCAAAAATATGGAGAGCTTTATGATCAACTAAGCGAAATACTTTTCTTACATGACCCAGTAGGATTAGCTGCTCTTGGTGCCCCCGAAGATGAATACTCTGTAGAAGTTAAGGAATTTCTGCCACATTTACAGAAAATTAAATCGCTACCTGCTCTGAGTCAACTACTTTATGACGTTTTTGTGCGCATGTTTAGCAAGGAAATGATAAGTCAGCAGAAAATCATGTTTGATCCAATTGCTGAAGATATATAGAAAACCTATAAACATTGGGAAGGTAAGTAAATCTATGTCTATTCTCGCATCTATCTCGACCGCAGGTCATACTTTACCCTGGTAAGCTCCTCTGACACCTCCCATAAGCGTGCAGCCATGGATCGATCATATTCTTTCCTGGCATTGCGCTCCACCTTTGGATACCCGCGCATCGCCGCAAAGCCGCCTGGGCCTACCAATTCGCCGCCAGAGATATGTGCGTCCGTTCCAGCATACAACTGTGGCAGAGCGCCCATAAGTGCACTTTGCATCATCAGCCGCCTGTTCAAGGCAAAGATGAATTTATCGATAGACGAATTGGATAGGGCAATGCTGTTTCCCGGTAAATTAGTGTTCGATCCACCTGGGTGTGCCGCAACGCTGATCGTGCTTACTCCAGCTTCGGTTAAGCGCGTTTGCAATTCAAAGGCAAAGAGGAGATTTGCACGTTTGCTCTGCCCATAGACTCTCCAGCGGCTATAAGAGCGCTGGCGCTGCAAATCATCGAAGTGAATATGGTCGCCAATGCGAGCAATGCTCGTCGTTGTCACAACCCTACTACCAGAGGTCACCACAAGCTTTGGCAAGAGCAGGCCAGTCAACGCAAAATGTCCCAGATGATTCGTGCCAAACTGCATCTCAAAACCATCCGACGTTTCCTGACGCGGAATAGCCATAACACCTGCATTATTGAACAGCAGATCAAGGCGATCGTGCGTTCTTGAAACATGAGCCGCCATCTCACGCACCGAAGCCAATGAGGCCAGATCTAACAAAACTAATTCTATCGATGCATCAGGCACTGTTTGTTTGATCTCGGCCTCTGCCCGACCGTCCTTTGTCAGGGTTACGAGTAGCCATAATCACGTGTGCCCCATGAGCGGCCAACGCCCGCGTCGTCTCCAGACCAAGCCCACTATTCGCTCCTGTAACCAGCGCCACACGACCATGCTGATCGTGTATGTCGTTCACCGTCCAGTTGTTCATAAAATCGCTCCAAATGCAAAATTGAACACAAAACATTGCGGGAAAATAAGGAGATAGACCGATGATATCAAAGGGAAGATCCTTGATCAAGCCCTGATAAATGTGCGGATTATTACCCCGGCCCAGTCGCGATGATCAAGATATTTTAAAACTTTTTTATTTTTAATTGTACCATATAAATTTTCCATATGTTATACTCATATCAAGTCATCTATTGTAATTACTTAGATGCCAGAATGCTTTAAAACCGACTGCTCCCTTACTCTTGCAGTCACTTGTATACTGGCAAATGTAAGGAAATATTCGGATAATATTGTCTCAGGCGATACAGCGGGGAGACGAATAAATGGCTGATGAACGCTTAGAGCTTTTTCAAAACGTGGTGGACGCTATTCTCTCTACCCCAGGAGAAACGCCTGCTTCTTTACGTAGACACTTGCTCAACAACCCGCACAACTCTACGGTCTTCCAGTACAACCAGAGAAGCTCTTCCACCTGAGATACAAACTTATGCAACAAAAGTAGCGACCAATGCTTATAAAGTCACGGATCAGGATATTGCACAATTATATGCCGATGGGTATAGCGAAGATGCGATTTTTGAAATAACATTAAGTGTTGCAGCAGGTGCCGGAATGATGTGTCTCAAGCAAGGTCTGGCAGCACTGAAGGGAGAAGCAAATGCGCCTAAAAAAGATTGAAGAGATCAAAAAAGATCAACCTGTCTCGGATATCAGGCGCACACTCTCCTATCGTCCTGAACTGTTTGGTGATCCCTTCTCAACCTGTCTCCAACGTGTCCTACGCGGGCCATCAGATTGGAGCGTGGGTGAGCGCGAACTCTTCGCCTCCTTTACCGCCTCAAGGCTACAATGCACATATTGAACAGGTGCCCATGGCGCAGTTGCGTCACACGCCCTGAACAATGAACTGGTCCAGGCCGTCCTCAGCGATTGGCACACCGCCCCTATCGACGAAAAACTACGTCATGACATTAGATTTCCTGGAGAAAGGTAACGCTCTCGCCTGCTGAGGTCTCGCCATCTGATGTACAACCACTCCTCGCAGCGGGTATCAGCGAGCAAGCTATCGAGGATGCGCTGATTATTTGTGCTGGTTTTAATATCATCTCACGAATCGCCGATGCACTCGATGTCACCATTCCATCTCCAGAAGGATTCACGCGTACGGGAGAGGCTTTGTTGGAACATGGGTATGTGTAAATTTAGCTAAAACCAATCAGATGTTGGTATCCAGGTTTGCCCGGTAGGGAAAAGGATCGTGAGCACTCTTGTCAGATCGTCGGATAGCGGATGAGTGCTATGCTGGAAGACTCTGGCAATAGGGAAATAGCCAAACACGACCTGCATGAAAGTTTGAGGAGTTAATGAGAGAGCGCTTGCAGTGAGATCGGGCACATCCAGCAATTGAAGATGTGTACCAGCTATGCGTAATGTAAACGCTTCATTGGCCACAATCAGAGAGATATCTCCTGACCAATGTGCCAACGAACGATGCCAGCGAGCTTGCCATTCTGGTAGCATTGCCTGAGTCAATACAGACAATTCTACCAGACGAGCCATCCAACCAGTGTTGCGTTGACGAAAGACCTGCTCGCGCACAACCCAAAAAAACGGGGGGTTATCTAGGATGGAAATATCAACGGCCTCCAGATTTTCCGTCAGCCAATGCACCACAGGGGACATAGGTGGCACACTATACCGATGATCTTCCTGACTTTTCATCTGACGGACATGGTACTGAAGCAAGGCTACCGTAGCAGGCCAATCATCTACTACAAGCTCCCACACCTGAGTTCCAGATAAAAAGAAAGATCCTCGCACTTGAGCGGCAGCTAAGCAAAGATATCCTTGCACTTGAGCGGCAGGATCGACTGCCAGCAAAAGCTTTTCCGGCTCAATATGTTGCATCCAGTGAAGTTGCTGCTCGATTGAGCGTTCAAAACTACCTATGTAGGAACTAAAATGGCGCGTATAGAGATCATGCAGACTCGTAGCATCATCTGGCGTAAACAGGCGTACAGTATAGGAACTCTCCGGCAGTGCCAGGATAGCCCGACGATTAATCTCTTGCGTGGACAAGTCATACACATCGCAATAGCCATAACGATGATAAAAGTTAGGAATACCATCGAGCAGCAACAAAGAATATTTGTGAGCCTGGGCATATTCAATCGCATCATGCATGAGTGCAGTTGCCACACCTTGATTGCGAAATTCAGCACGCGTGTAGACTCCACCAATACATCCTATAATCAACCGGGCAGATCCTACACGCAACAGGCGTTCATAAATCCTGTAGCCTCCCAACTGTTTACCATTAAGATATGCACAACGTACCTGCTCCTGTCGATAGCCTGGAAGCGTTGTGAGTTTGAGCAACAACCTGTTTGCAGCGTCCTCTGGCAAAGGGTCGGGGGAAAAAGATTGAGCTACCTCAACATATCCTTTAATATGTTCTACAAGTTCATCAGGAGAAAGTGGAGGCCGAATGATAAGAGAAGCAGCCATAATATATGCTCACTTTCTGACCTTTTCGACTCATCTTTACTCTTTATAAACACATGTATTTTCGTGCATAGAGTAATGTCACCAAACAAAGCTACACAAATTGACGATACACTTCATCAGTCTTCGCCGCCATGATAAAATCGTTGCGATGCAGCCCATCGATACTATGCGTCCACCAGGCAACACCCACACGTCCCCATTCCGTCAATAATGCAGGATGATGACCCTCTTGCTCAGCGATGGCTCCAACTTTATTCGTAAAATCTAGTGCCGCAACAAAATTTTTGAATTTAAAGACACGCTCCAGGCGCTTGACACCACCGCTACTATCGATAATCACCCACTCAGGAACCTGGGGCTGAAATTCCCGCAATTCCTCCTCAGTTACTTGAGGCGATCCTGGTCCGCACGCCTCACATTTCTGCTGTTTTAGTTCTGCCATTGTTTTTCCTTCATCTATGTTCGTTTGGAATTTAATATTTTCGCCTATGCCTGATGGAATACATCAGACTACCAGTTGAAACCATAACACAATTTTGAGTCGAAGGCAAAATTGTCGGGAAAAAGCTTAAAAAGCAGGAAGCTATCATTGCTCATGTGAAATGATAGCTTCCTGATGGGTCACTGGAAACATACCTACGGAATAACAACATCCTGTAACACGACTGGATTATGTTTCGTATAATCCAGTTCATCGGATTGGGTAACACCCACAGGCGTCAAAACATCCATTGCTTTAGGCACCGTCGTCGGATCTACAGTACAGTGCGGATCACTACTCGCAGTAGCACAGACGCCGAACGAGTACCCACCGGGCGTCGCGGTAAAGGCGCGAGCATTATCTGCACTGAAGCCATCCTGACCAGACAGCACAACAGTGAAGCCCCAGCCAGATTGCGGCGTGCCCCCTAAACTGGCCGTTGGCACACTAAACGTAATATAACGCGAGATAGCATTCGCTCCAATCGCAATTGTACCAACCGAGTTACCAGTTGCGTCGGTATACTTCTGCCCAAATCCCTGCACTTCAAGCAAACGACTCCACGCTGCACTTTGCGCAATTGTGTAGTTGCGCGATGCATACGCTGCCCCCGTCGTCGTATTGGCAACTGCCGCTGTCGGATTATGCACATACACATCAATCAACTGTGCACCAAGCGGACTACCAAACGTCGGCGTGAGATCGCGCGTCTGCAACTTGAAGGTTGTGGTCGCACCATCAGGACTGACAATAACACGGAAATTCTGAATATCGTAAGCGCCCGCATGGAAATCAGACGCCGTTGGATACGCATAGTTACCAGGACCATTGTCGTCATTAGAGGGATCTGTCACATTAAGAACCGTCGTTCCAGGTGTATAGTCATAGACTATATGAAGCACCACGTGAGCAGTCGCGCCGGATGGGCTTACGGCAACGATATTCAATACCGTCGTTCCACCCAATACTGGCAGCGATACAGTAAATGTTCCATCGGACTTCACCTCGGTACTGATAGTCGTCGTCTGACTATTCTGATCGGTATTCGTCGCAGAAACAAAAACTTTATTGTGTGGCAACGATGTTCCTGTGACCGTCACCGATCCAGTCATTACCGCTGACTGATCGGTTGGCGACGTGACGGTAAGAGCCGTCTGTCCCTGCTGATGAGCAACATAACGATTGTAGGTGGCGGCAGGTTGCTCCAATTGCTTGTTGGCCGTGATATCGCGCAGCAAACGTGTGTAGACGGCTGCCGACCATGTTAACGGCGCAACAGATCCAGCGGCCTGACCATTCTGGAAGCCAATCGAAGCTGTTGTAGGATCACTCCCATAAGGTGAGGCGGCAAGATTGGGCAACTCCCAGTCCTGTTCGGGGATAAGGCCCACGCCAGCTCCAAAACGCTGCATGGTGGCAAGCAGATTTACGGCGGTGGTCGTATCTCCTGCTGCCAGATCATACTGCCCACGCTCCTCAGTCAGCAAAGGCCAATCATGTCCGGTCCCTTGATTGGTAGGCGGCCAGGGATGACCAGTTGTTGCATCATCTCCGTAACCATCACCATTGTAGCGATGCCAGCCCGGTCCACTGGCTGTATCTGCCTCTGTGGTTTGATCAACTACAGGCAAGGATTCGGTGATCGCCGGATCATTGTATGGCTTGAGACCCAGGCGCACCAGTTCCAGGAAACCAGCATCAATCACCTGCCGCTGATCGAGCGTAGGACCACCATTGCCAACATTGTAGCTGATTGCGGCATTGGGATCACCCGTCTTGGAAAGACGAATATAGTAGGGATGACTTGCTAGCGGACCATTCGTGGTCACATCCCACTTCTCGATAGAACGTTGCCAATCGTCCGCCACACCAAGCCAGATCTGCTCGCTCTGCCTATCATCATTGATACGCGCGAGATCAGCCGCCGCAACCAGTCCAGCAATCTCTGCGGCAATTGTCGATGGTGAATAGCCCGTTTGCTCCTCCCAGCGCTCAACTCCATATGATGGCCCATGACCTATGACAAAGTTCGCCGCAGGCTTGATATGCTTCTCATAGAGGGTACGGTCGTCCATATGCAATTGATACGCCATGATAATGGGATAGCTCGCCTCATCCAACTGCGTATTGAAAGAATCAGGTGCAACCTTCCCATTCAGCAGACTATTACGCGGCATAGAGCCATCCGGCTGCTGCTGTTTCTCAAACAGGAAATTTGTCAAAGCACGAGCCGATTGTATATCACCATCAAGATAGAAGCCTGTCCAGGCCTCGTACAGGTCGCGTGCAAAGACCTCACGATAAGAACCAAAGTACGTATTATTCGGATCACCAGCCGAAACCGCCTGCCCCCATGGAGACGCCAGGCTGGCAACTTCTGCACCAGCAAAGGTCTTATCCTGCGATGCCCGAATCACATTGGCACTCAAATAGTATTCGTCGACCAGGCTCTGCCACTGTTGTTCAGACACGCTCTTAAAGTGGGCTGGGGGAGCAATAAGGCCTCTATCATAGTCATGCCACTGCTCTTCATAACGCTGTTGCATATCACGAAATGAGGCTGTAGCCGTTCCACGTGCAGTAGCAATAGCCTCGCTCTGTTGCGTGCCAAAACCAAGAGCCAGAGTGAAATTCCCACTACGCGCAAGGTCTACCTCTGCCGTCTGCACGACATTGCCATTGACCGCTTCATTGTAGATGTTCGTCAGTGAATGTGCGCTGTCCAGTTGCACCTGTCCATCACTGGATTGCCCCACAAAACCGCTGCTCACCTGCAAAAAAGGTGATGAGGCAGCAAGTGCGCTATAAACAGGCACGGCGTAGGTACGATTGACAGCATTCGTCTTCGTATTCGTGTCATAAGCAACCGGAAGGGGATGTCCGCTAGAAGTATCCGTAAGCGCCGTATCTGCTCCCCCATTGCCACTACCACCACCACCATTGCCGTTGATTGTCGCATCATAACGTACATACAATTTGTAATTAGACAACGTTCCAATCAGAGGCTTGAAGCTGACATGCATAGCAACTGCATTGCGACCAGGATCAGTCAGATAGTCGGTCACGATGCTATACTTGCCACTCTTCGCCGTAGTTGTCACGCGACAATCTAACGCATGTTTATCAAGCAATTGAACTGTGTAAGTGGTGTCGCGCGTCTGCAAATCCGTAAAGGTGCTCCCATCAGTCACGACATACTGAAGGGTCTTCACGTTCGTGTTGTCGATGGTTGGATAATAGACATCACTCAATACACCATCGGCAAGGGTAAACCAGACTTTCGAGCTCGTATCGCGTGCAGTACCTACACAATCTTTACGCGCCAGGTCGAAATAAGAGAGTGCACCTGGGCCATCCGGGGCAATAGTCTGCTGGGAAGCTGCGACAGTACTGGAATGAAAAGAAAGCGAGATGAGAAGGGAAAATAGGAGCGCCAGGGGAACCAATCTTACAGGAACGGCCTTGCGCCAATGGAAACGTGGAATTGTTGACACCATCTGAGGCTTCTCCTTTGAAAGACTCTCTACACACACATACGTATATAATAACTAATGCAATATACGATATTAATACAGTGCAAGAACCATGCCAGACAGTGTGCTAAGTGTGCTAAAAATAATGAAAAAGGATTACTCTTTTATTCAACCATTAGAGGTAGCACAACAATTGTGTATTCAGATCAAAGATCAGGAGAAGCACTGTATCCAGGAGATAAAAGCCCTGGATCAGTTGCTCAAAGAGGTCTGGTATTGTTTGTATAGAAATCGATGTTGACAGAGGGAATAATTAGAAACTAGGCATCAGCATTTGTCCCAACAGGTTTTTCAGCAACCTTCGTTTCAACGATTTTTGGGCTGTCCTTGCTTCTCGATCCTTTTTGACGGTTTCTTTCTGCTCAGGCGTCAACAACATACGTACGGCCTGTTGAGGATTTAGCGGCACTTGAGGAATACTGTTAGTGACCTTTGCGATCTCTTCCATCGGCAGTTCCGCCATGATCTGATCTTTGACGTTTTTAACCTGCGAGACGCCTTTCCCGGCATTGCGTGCCATCGAGTTCAGCGTTTTGGGGCCAAATATAGCCAGGGCAATCCCTACGAGCACGATAAGTTCTGGCAAATGCAAACCCATAACAGGCTCCTTCCAGGAAAATTTTTTCTCTTCTCAACGTTGATTTTGCGGACTATTTTTCCATTGTACCATAGAAATTCGCCTGGGGCAAAAATGTAGTTATAGTGGGTGAAATTTTCTGAGCCTATTTCAGGGTCATGCGAAAAACCGCCGAGGGTCCGTTTATTGAGACAGAGAGCAATACAAGAAGCTAAAAAGTGGCAGGATGGCTCGCTGGCGGTGGAGTATATGTGGCATGGCATGTACGCTGGTGCCATCGAGCCATCCTGGTTGCTCAAGTGGAAGGTATGCAGACCCGGAGCTTCCCCCACACCTCTTATCTGGGTTAAGCCGATCGTGTCTCCCCCAGGAAGCGATCGGCCTCTTTTTTTCTTATACGTGAGAGTATCACCCTGAAGGTACCAATTTGGGCTATGCCGCGCTTCGTCTAGCAAGAAATTGATCAGAAGCATGATAAGATGGGAACAAGTGTTTTGTCTACAATTTAAGATAGAGAGCGAATAGTATACGATGCAACAGTTAGAATACAGACCACAACCAGATCAACAGGCCAATAGAGGAGGAGCGCCACGCTCTCAGGTTATCCTCATCGTCGCCCTCCTGCTCTTTTCAGCTGGCGGGCCTTGCAAGCGGTTTTTCGGTTGGGGCATTGACAGGAAAGACTTCGAAAATAGCGACGCCTCCACCAATAACAAACATTATGCCGTCTCAGAAGGGACAGGGCACCATACCGACACCCAAAACTGCAGTTTAGGTAATCGCACTTGGATGCCCATCCGTGCACCGAGTAGTTCAATTTATCTGGGGCTTCCAGATACCAGACGGCACTAACTACCTACACATTCTCAGCACAGGCCAGAGATACAACAGGCAATCAACAGACAAGAGTAACTTTTGCGCACAGGCAAATCGACCTATCCACGCGGCTGGCATTACCTTTAAACTATGGATAACCAAACATGTAGCAGAAGGCAAAATCTCCAATTTCCAGACAAGGATAATGTATTGACGCATCTAAACCAACTTGTACAACCTCTAGATGGAAAAGTTGACGGCAAGGATTCCCAGAATTGACAGAACCATGCTACAATTTGAGACACCACAAGTCCAACAATCTCAATAACCAGGGACAGGTCACATGGAACTATAAGATAAATCCTGCTCTCAAGGATGGAACATATACTCTGGTTGTACTGGCTGACTGGCAGGGCAAAACATCACAACTGGACCTGGCACGATCTTGTAGTCAAAAAGCAAGGGTAGCAATACTTTCCACAATCCCCCGCACCAATCTCGCAAAATAAGGACGCACAACGTTAGCAATCGCCAGCACATCAGTATGCTTCACAGTGCTGGCATCGTCCGTCTCAATGCCCGTCGCAGGATTAGTAATCAGACTGATACCCAGCACACGCATCTCCATGTGACGCGCCACAATCACCTCCGGCACCGTAGACATCCCTACCGCATCCGTGCCTATGACGCGCAAAAATCTCAGTTCCGCCTCAGTCTCGAAACTTGGCCCGGCAACCATCGTATAAATACCCTCATGCAAGGTCACTTCTGACTGTTTTGCCGCCACAGAATGTGCAAGAGCACGCAACTGCCCATCATACGCCTTTGCCAGCGGTGGAAAACGCACCCCGAAACGCTCATCATTGGGTCCAATAAGCGGGTTGACACCAGCCAGACCGGGCAAAGAAATATGATCATGGATCAACATAAAGTCGCCTGGCTGATAGGCAGGATTGACCCCTCCAGCCGCATTGGTCACAATCAACGTCCGTGCCCCCAACAGAGACATCACACGAATAGGAAACGTGAGCACCTGAGGGGTATATCCCTCGTAAAGATGAAAACGCCCCTGCATAGCAACAACAGAAACACCCGCCAGATTGCCTATAAGCAGACGCCCCTCATGCCCCGCCACGGTTGAGCGAGCAAAGTGGGGAATTTCTATGTAAGGGATTGCAACAACATCATCCAACTCCTGCGCAAGGTCTCCCAGCCCGGAACCAAGCACCAGAGCAACAACAGGCTTGCAGGCAACATGGGCCAGAATAGCATTCGTTGCCTCTATAACTTGATCATAGAACATACAAAAACTCCCAGGTTAACGTTTTGCCGCCACAAACTCCATCGCTTCTCTCGCCAGCGGCAACCATTCCTCCGCAAACGCAGGCTCTAACATAATCCACTCCTTCATCAAACGACCATCATGACGAGGATCAAAGCGCTCTCCAATTCCAGAACCAACAAGTGCATCGACCCGCAACTTCGGCAACTTGACAACAAGCCTGTCCCGCACAAGCATCGCAAAGATTTTATTGTTTACCTTCAACTCCGATGAACCGAAACGCTTCTTCGCCTGAGTTCCATCTAACGGAGGTGTTACACCTGGATTACCAAGAAGTTCCTCGACAATTATCGCAAAGCGCTCTTCAGAAGTGACATGCGACTGACTCATCAAAAAAAGCTACCTCCTTTATGATCCAACAAAAGAATCAACTTGCCAGAATATTATTGCACATTTACCTGCGCCTTGCGCTCACTGGAAGCTTGTACGACGGGTTCCCACACATCTTACAACGTTTCCCAGTCAGGCAAGGCAAGGCAAATGCAGCTAGCTATGGCACCCTAACAACTAATGCTGAGATTGATAAGCATGGCTCAACTGACAATAAACTTGCGTCGTGGAAATATGGGCATGCCCCATCAACTCTTGAACAGAGCGCAATTCCATACCTCCATCGAGCATCAGAATAGCAAATGAATGACGCAGCATATGCGGCGTGATCGTCGTAATGCCAGCGAGACGCGCATAACCCTTGATAATGAGCCAGAAACCCTGTCGCGTCAGGCGCTCTCCATGATGATTCAGAAAAAGCGACTGCTCCTTCTCATGCCGGGCCAAACGAGGACGGCTCTCAGCCAGATAGCGCTGAGCCGCCTCTACCGCTACGAGCGACAAAGGGAGCACACGTTCGCGGCGCGTATGCCCATTACGCCCCGGACAAAGCACCGTCGCATGCTCAATATCCAGATCGTGTAGATCCAACGAAATGAGTTCGGAGGCTCGCATACCAGTCGCATAGAGCATATGCAACATCGCCAGATCCCGTAACCCACCTGGAGTATCGCTACGTACCTGGCTGAATAAATGACTGATCTGCTCCGCGTTTAATACCTGCGGCAAGTCCTTCTGAATACGAGGTGTATCCAGATCCTCAACAGGATTCGTGGATAATATCTTCCTGGTATTCAGCATATAGCGAAAGAAAGACTTGAGGGCCGCAAGCTTACGCGCAATCGTTGTAGGTCGATAAGACATCCCATCACGCATCTCCCGCAGATAGGCAGCAATGTGCTCATGAGTCACCTGCCGCCAATCCTCTACCCCTTGAGATATGAGATAGCTACACAATTGCCCCAGATCGTTCCGATAGGCCATGATCGTATTGGAGTTATTGCCACCATTCACATACTCTCTCTGCGAGAGTGTGGCAATATAGTCATCAACAGCTTCTTGCAACATAACACCCTTCCAACCAACTAATCGACAATAGATTGTCAACCACCAGACAATAAGCTGGGAACCTCGTTTATTATAATCGATACGTGGAAATGAAGCAAGGTTATAAACAAGTATGCGCAATTATAGATGAAGCGTCTTGAGTAACAATCAGGGCTTTGTATACCGAAACGTGCTTAAAAATAGGCGGACGCGTGCTAGCATGTGCTTAAAAATGCTATAATGAATTACTCTTTGTACACTGGTACTTCCGGTATACATCAACACATATGACACGGCACCGATTGTCACAACAACCTGTGCTACAATAGATCTTCACAACGCACATCCATTAACGCGCTTTGGAGATCCCTGATAAAAGGAGACTTTTGCAGAATGCCTAAACTACAAGACTTATTCAAACAGGCGCAACGTACGCAAAACAGCGGCTCCATTGGCTTCCTCGGCAAAAATAAGGCCGAATCTAAAGCCCATGCCGCTTCACTCGTTGTCGCATTCCCTAAAATTATCGCCGGTAGCGCCGAAGCCGTTTTGAAAGCCGGCGCTGATGGTCTGCTCTTTGCCTGGGATGGCGAGGATGACTCACAACTCGATGCATTGAAGAAAGAGATCGAATCCGCCAAAGCCAGCAACGAACACCTGATTTCCGGGCTACAACTTACCGGAAACCTGGAAACATTGGAGCGCGAAGACCTTACCACTATTAAAGATCTCGGCATTCACTATGTGATCCTGCCCTTTAATGCGCCTGCACGCCTGCTAGCACAGGAAAAAGAACTGGAAAAAGTCGTGACCGTACCCATGCGTACAGACGACCTGTATCCGCTCTTCATTCGTAATCTTGCCGCCTTCGATGGCATCTCAGCCGTCCTGTTGGATTTTGGCGTCAGTGAACAATTGAGTTCTTTATCCATTGAGGAAGCCCTGAATTATCAGGCAGTACGCGAGGCAGTACGTTTCCCGGCCTTCTTTAGCGTACCAGCTAGCCTGAGCGAGGACGACTTCTATACGCTCCGCACTCTGGGCATTCAGGCCGTGGTTCTGACTGCTGACGAAAAAGGAGACACAACATCAATTAAAAAGTTGCGCGAACTGCTGGAAAACGTCTACCAGGAAGAGAAAGAAAAGGAAACATCCGGCCCAGGCGCACGCCGCTAAACGGTTCATTTCCCATACGATAAAATAGTAGGGTTACCGGGCCGATTGGGCAACCCTATTGGCACGAGGCAAAGGTGGTACGATGGGCAAGAGCGGAGATGATGGGCGACCTAGATGGGGTGTGCCCGGGCTTATTCCGCTTCGCTCCATCGCGCCCCTACCAAAGGATACACCTGTTTTGAACGAATTTCCGCTCTTGCCCTCATGGTAGGGGCGCGATGGAGCGAAGCGGAATAAGCCCGGGTACACCCCATCTGGGTCGCCCCATCAATTTTTATTATTGTCAGCGATATTCGGCACAGGAATACGGGGATGCGTCTGCCAGTGCAACTGGCGACGTGGAATACGCCGCATCAGAGAACGCGTCGTTTGCCACACACTCTCCGGATCAACATTATTGCGCCAGTAATAATAACAGGCAACATCATCAGGATCACAACGTAACAATCCACTAAACGTCGTTTCCAGCGATTGCTCACCCTGAGCATCGAGATGGAAGTTTTGAAACCAGAGCTGGCTGCGTTTATTATGCAACCGCGCCGCCTCCACCACGGTACGCCCCCACGGCTCTACCATCGACACGTCCTCATTAAGCAACTGCCAGAAGAGATGACACCCCACAATATCAAGGTGCGGCAATTGGGCAATTTCGTCGACCATGCCCAGATCTTGCGGCAAAAGCACGATTGAGGTCTTTGCATCCTGGTCGGTACGCTTGACACAGCCAAACAACTCACCCAGAAAATCAAGCATCGAACGACGACGGAAATTTTGCAGGTCGGTAATGTCAGGACATAGGGCACGACACACCGAACAAAAACAGGTGATGTCTGGTCCCCTCGGCTCGTCAAGCATGATGCCGTTGATAGGATAGGTAGATAGGTAATATTCTATTTCTTTAAACAGCCAGGAACGAAATGCTTCGTGATTATAGCAAGAAATACCATGCGAACGTCCATGACGATCCTTTACACGCGACTCAGGATGACGAAATGTATACCAGCTTGGCATCAATGAAGGGCCAGCGAATAAATTGCCAAAACGTCCAAGGCTGAGATAGACCTTTAAGCCCGCATCTTGCGCCTGCGACAGACCACGCTCCAGATCACGTGACCAGCGCTGTTCCTCTTGCTCATGTATTGCGCAGACGACACTGCCTGCCCCCATCGCCCGGATCTGCTCAAAATCACGCTTGACACTCTCCGGATGAAGGAACGGATGAAAATAGGCGACGGTTATATCCATTAGACCTACCAACGAATTGAAGTGAACAACAAAAAGGAGTGGGTAACAAAAACATTTATGTGTACTTAAACCCAGTATAGCATAAGCAAGCATCAGCTATCTAAAAAAACGGGCCACAGGTTACTTTCGTGCTAACCTCTGGCTATCGACCAGGCAAAAAAGGACAGGATAACACGACTTTTGGCACAAAAAAACATAATGAGCTTGACAAGTCTTTTTTTTCTATGCACAATGCACGCATGAGTTATGCAGCACAGTTTACCCTTAGCTCTGGCACGACGCGCTTTGTACGCTCGTATGCCAAAATTAATCTGACCCTCGACGTGTTGGAACGTCGGGCCGATAACTATCATGAACTGGCAACAGTCATGCAAACTGTTGACCTCTATGATACTCTCTGTCTCACAACCACCGCTGATGGCAGTGTACACATCATCTGTACACGCCCCGAACTCAACGGTTCCGACAACCTGGCCGCTCGTGCAGCGCAAGCTGTACGCCAACGCCTCGCTCTTTCACAAGGGGTTGTCATCGAATTGCAAAAGCGCATCCCCATGGCTGCGGGATTAGGCGGCGGAAGTAGTAACGCTGCAGCGGTCTTGCTGGCACTACAGCAGGAATGGCAACTTCCCCTATCCCCGGCGGATCTGCTTTCAATTGCGACAGAACTTGGTTCCGATGTTCCGTTTTTTCTGAGCGGAGGCCTGGCATTATGCGAGGGACGTGGTGAACGTATCACGCCACTTGCAACGCATTGGCCGCGCACCATGCGTTGGCTACTTCTGCTCAAACCCGCAATCGGTGTCTCAACAGCGGCAGTGTTTCGTTCTCTGCCAGCCAGCGACTACACCGACGGAACTCACAGCCGGGCAATCAGTGCTGCATTACAAGCAAAGAAGGATTTACACCCGGAAGATCTGCACAACGGCCTGGCACGCGGCGTACTAGAACGCTATCCTGAGGTCGCTCAGGCACGCAAAGATCTGCTTCAGGCAGGTGCAACGTTCGTACAACTTTCCGGTAGTGGTCCCACCCTCTTTGCCCCTTTCGCTGAACTGGTGCGTGCGACACAAGTCCAGCAATCCCTGCATGAGCAAGGTTACGAAACCTATCTCACGCGGGCCATTCATCCCACCGTCGAAAACATAAGTTTTTACTAAGATGGAAGTAGAGGTACAATTATGTCAAGCGATCTATATTACTGCGTTAAGTGCAAAAAAAAGACTGAACTACGCGACGCACAACGCATCACCATGAAAAATGGCAAACCTGCCCTCAAGGGCCAGTGCACCGTCTGCGGAACCACGGTCAATGCCATCCTTGGCGCTGAGAAAAAATAAAGGTAACCATCTACACGGGCATCGTAAACGTGACCCATTTGTACGGGCCACGTTTACGACGCCCGTACGGGGTTCAAACGACGAGGCGTGCCACATACCTTCGTTCTAATTCTCGACTTCCCACCATCCTTTTGTTATAATGGGAACGATCAATACGCATCTTGTGATGCCGCCGATACAACAAAAGGGAAGAGCTATGAATATCTGGGATTCAGTACAACGCGGTCTGGAAAAAGCGACACAGGAAGCGACACGCCGCGCCCGAACGCAACGCCTACGTTCAACTATTGATAATCTAACACAGCAACTCCATACGCAGGAAGATGAGCTTCTCGTAAAAACAATGCAGATCTTTGCCGCTGGACAACTTACACAAAATGAACTTCTTCCTCTCTGCCAGGAATTGGCCCAACTACAACTACAACTGGAGCAGGCCCAACATGAACTAAACCTCGTTCAAAGCCAACAGAATCAGGCACAAGCTCCAGGAACATCCCCCACACTACCAGCATACACAACCCCACCGTCCGATTATCAACCTTACGATGAAACAATGCCCGCCCCACCACCTCCCCCTCCCCCAGGTGTAACATCCCTTAGCTCTTTTAACACCGTCATTATGAACACACCCGGACAAGAAAAGCAGTTGTGCCCCCACTGTAACGTTGCTCTGATCCCTGGTGATGCCTATTGCCATAATTGTGGTGCCCCGACTGGCAAAAGTGAGATTACACAGCAACCAACAATCCTTGTTGAGACTCCCGAAGAGGTGCAATCAGGGCCACATACCGTGGAGACAGAGGGAGCTGATAGTCCTGAAGAAAAAGACGAAGGAGCTTGAAACTGCGTCAACATATTATTACTTCATTCTGTCTGTTCCTACGCCTGCCATTTGCGCTCCTTGATTATATACAACGACCATTTGTGCGTAGAGCCAGAACACAGCCGCGTTCCATTGTTGTGATCAAACCCTGTTGCCTGGGCGATCTCATCATGACAACGCCGCTTCTGCAAGTGCTACAACATAACTATCCGCAGGCGAGCATCACCTACGTCGCAGGAAACTGGTCAAAAGTAATTGTAGAACACACGCCCACTGTCAGCCATGTTATCGACTGCGGGACTGTCGGTATCCCCGGTCGCTACAAACTCCAGGATTATTTCCGCCTGGCACGGCTACTGCGACGCTCTTCCTTCGATCTGGCCTTCGTCCTTGATCGTTCACCAATGCTCACCCTACTTCCCTGGCTCGCAGGCGTTCCCCGCCGCGTCGGACCCGATAGCCTGGGCCGTGGTTTCTCGCTCACAGATCGTGTCGCAGTTTCAACATCTCCCCTCCACCTCCAGCATCAGGCCGAGATATATCTCGATCTGGCCCGTGCCATTGGCCTCACAGTCGACTCCCCACACATGCAATTTGTTCCAACCACCGCCGAAAAACTGCAAGTCCCACCGGACAACCACCTCCGCATCGCTGTCTTCCCAGGCGGAGGCAGTAATCCGGGCATGCAATTGACTTCCAAACGCTGGCCTTTAGAACGCTACCGAGAGATTGTCCGCCGCCTGGTTCTGGAACGAGATGTCCATGTATTGCTGATCGGCGGACCAGACGATAAGGCACTGACACAAAAGCTTTTAGAAGGCCTTACCCTACCAGATGGCATGGTAACCGATCTCGCAGGCAAAACAAGCTTTGGCGAAATGGCAGCGTACCTCGCAGCTTGTGCGCTCTTCATCGGGAACGATAGCAGCCCGATGCACCTGGCCGCCGCCGTTGGCACAGCGGTCATTGCTATCTTTGGCCCCACCAGTCCGCAAGAGTACGGCCCTTATCCACCTGATGACCCCGGACATATAGCGCTCTGGCGTCATCCCAACGGCCAGCCCTGCTTTTTCCTGGGAAAAATGCAACCATGCGCCAATTGTACATGTATGCAAGCAGTGACCCTTGACGACGTGTGGACCGCCATCGAACACCTCGTTCCCACTCCGCACAATGATGAGGTTGTGCAATGAAAACGAAACGCCTGCTAAGGACTGTAATCCTCTTCCTTGTTCGCATTATAGGGGCACCAGCAGCCTATCGCATACGGCAAACGAGGCTTCGCAAACCAGCACCACGTATCCTGCTCATCCGTCCCGATCATCTTGGTGACCTGGTACTCACAACTCCTGTGCTAAACGCCTTGAAAGAACACGCTCCAGATGCCCATATTACCATGCTGGTCGGTCCCTGGTCGCGTGAGATCGTCGCACGTCATCCAGCTATTGATGCAATCCTCACCTGCCCCTTTCCGGGCTTCCAGCGTGCTCCCCAAAACCGCTCGACCCTTATCTCTTGCTTTTCCAGCTTGCACGCCAGCTCAAAAGTGCACACTACGATCTTGCCATCAATTTACGGCCCGACTTCTGGTGGGGTGCGGCACTGATCTACTTAGCGGGCATTCCACGCCGCGTTGGCTATGCCATTCAACCAGGCAGACCATTTCTTACGCATAAATTGGCAATCTCAGAACCCGAACATGCTACGGTTTCCAACCTGCGCCTTGCCAGCACTGGCCTTTTCATACTGGGATACCAGCAACTGGATGAACCTTATACACCAACTCGCTATCCTTTGCACTTTGTACCAACCCAAGAGGAACGTAGCTGGATAGACAAACAACTGGCTACAAACGGTATCACAACAGAAATGCCTGTCATTGTCATCCATCCCGGAACAGGTGCAGCAGTCAAATTATGGCGTAATGAGGCGTGGTCACATTGCGCCAATAGCATCAACGAGTTATATCCAGCCCCGCAACAAATACACATTGTGCTCACGGGAAGCCCATCGGAGCGACCACTGCTCGAAGCAATTGCCAGCGGTATGAAGACTCCTCCATTGCTCCTGAGCGATATGACCGTCGGACAATTAGCAGCGATACTGGCACGTGCGTTATTAGTGCTCGGCGTCGATAGTGGTCCCCTCCATCTCGCAGTAGCACAGAATACACGTACACTACAACTCTTCGGACCAACCGATGAACATATTTTTGGTCCCTGGGGTACACCCGAACAACATATCGTGATCCGGGCCATCCAAAAATGTCCCGGCTGTCCAGCAATTCCATGCGGACGTCTCGATTTTAACCCTGATGAAGTGAGCCAGCATCCCTGTGTACGCCTCATTCCAGAAAAACAGGTTGAGCAGGCGCTCACATCAACGCTAGCACAATTTTCCCTATTGTAGGGGCGCAATGCAACGAAGTGGAATAAGCCCGTGGCCCCACAACGCAACGAAGTGGAATAAGCCCGTGGCCCCGATGAGATTTGGAAAGTCCTACCATAATCAGGGGTATTGAAACTTCTTTTCAGTACCTCTATAATGCGAACATGAAAAAATTTTGCCGGTTACAACCACGCGGCATGTAATTGGACGCCCAGCGTACGGGCCACGTTCACCACGCCCATATGAGGACAACATATAATGGCACAATTACCGCAGACACCTGCGTTAGACGAATACGGCTACCCACTACGCCCTGATGCACGACGGCAGTTGCGCAATAGGAGCGTGCGCATCAGCAAACGCATTCTCGCACTGAGTATTACCTCGCTCATGAGCATAATAGGAGCGTTCCTCTGGCTACGTCGTATCGGCACACACTACCCTCCTTTACGCCCTCAGAGCTTTTCACCTGAACGCATACTGGTAATTCGCCTCGATCTGATCGGTGACCTTGTCCTCTCGCTTACCGTTGTCCACCTGCTCAAACGTACCTATCCAGACGCGGAGATCGATCTGCTAGCACTCCCTTCAAGCGCAAAGATTGCTGCCAGCGATCCTGATCTAAGCGAAATTATTGCCTACGATCCCAATGTCTGGCGTAGACCCCAGGCTCTGCTACGTCCAAAAAACTGGAAAGCACTGTTGGCCTTGCGCAAACGTCTGCACACACGCCACTATGATCTCACCATAAGCGTCTTTGGCAATTGGGCCGCGCTACTGGCAGCCCTCAGTGGTACACCACGCCGCGTTGGATTTGCTGGAGAAGCTTATCCAGGCTTCCTGACCGATAGCGTGCCCGGTCGCCACTGGGCCGACTCAAGCACCCAACTGCATGAAGTAGATTATTGTCTTCAATTGGCACAAAAAGCCGGTGCCAGCATTGGCCCGGATGATCGCATCCCACACCTTGCAGTCGACCCACAAGCACGCCAGGAGATCGCACAATTACTACAACAAGAAGGCATACAATCTACTCAAACGCTCATTGCTTGCCATGTTAGCTCGAACAATGGGCAATCCAAGCGTTGGCCCGTCCCGTATTGGGCAACATTAATCGACCACCTGATACGTGAAGATGGGCACAGCGTCGTTTTAACAGGCGCACAGAACGATCTACCACTCATTGAGTTAATACTACGCCGCACACATGAACGACCCGTCAACCTCGCAGGCAAAACCAGCCTGACCCAACTCGCCGCACTCCTACAACGTGCCGACGTGCTTATCACAGGTGATAGTGGTCCCATGCATATAACTGCAGCCGTTGCGACTCCTCTCATCGCCATTCACGGTCCAACCAATCCAGCCCACAGCGGTCCCTTGAGTCCAACGGCAACAGTACTACGCAGTGACATCTGGTGCAGTCCATGCTATGATGCAAAAAGTCCGGCTGATTGCCGTTTCTTTACCACCCAATGCATGAAAAATATTGAACCCAACCAGGTACTCAGTGTTCTTCATGAGAAGTTACAGGATAGACAAGTTGCTAGACAGGAGGCTTTCGATTGAACGAGATTGGACAGGAACATTCAGCCATAGAACACACAAAAATTATAGAGGCCATGGAAGCGAACTTTGCGGAAGAGATGGCCTGCATGGCTCGCGCTTTCCCCGAAGGTGAATTGCACGAAGACTCGGAAATGCGCTGGTTCTTCACCGGGCGTGCTGGCTTCAACGGCGTATTGCACACAACCATAAACAGTAACGACAAAGCTTATATTGATGGTCGCATCAGTGAAGTGCTGACCTACTTTCAAGAACGCAAAGTACAGATAGGCTGGCCTGTTGGTCCCCTGGCACAACCAGGTAACCTTGCCGCATATCTGGAGGCTCACGGAGTAACCTATCGCAGTAGTCATTATCCCATGATGCTGGATATGCTCACAAGATGGGGCCAGGTCAATGTACAGGTACCAGGACTGGTCATCGAAGAAATTGTGGACTACGAGACGCTCAAGCAGTGGCAAGCACTGACGGTGCTTGGCTTCGGCAGTTCAGAAGAGATTGGACAGACTTACTACGAAGCATACTGTAGAACCGGCTTTGGCGATGGCTATCCCTGGCACCACTACATAGGCTGGCTACATGGTCGCCCCGTTGCCATCGCTTCGTTGCTCCTCCATGCAGGAGTTGCAGGCATCTATGGTATCGCAACGCATCCAGATGTACGGCGCAGAGGCATTGGTACTACCATTACCACCTACCTCCTCCATGAGGCTCAACGCTTCGGCCATCGCATCGCTATCCTATCACCGTCCGAAATGGGTATGAATATCTATCGCCACCTCGGTTTCCAGGAATACTACAAAACCGATTTCTACCTCTGGACACCACATGAATGAGTGAAAAATGATCACAGAAGATACAGATTATACCAGATTATAGTAAACATATCACGCTACCAGCCGATGCTCATATTCTGGTGGTCAAGCTGGCAGGCATCGGCGACCTGCTTCTGGCTACTCCTGCCCTTCGCGCCTTGCGCGAGACCTATCCGCAGGCACGCATCGATCTGCTGGTCACACCCGATTCAGCTGGCCTACTCGATGGCTGGGATGTCATCAACAATAGTATCGTCCTGGACAAATATCTCTTCGACTCGCCACAGCAAATGGTCATCCATCCAGCCGTTATGTTGCGCCTGGCCGCCCTCTGGAATAATCTACGCAGCGGTCACTACGATGCAGTCCTGCTCCTACATCACCTGACACTACCCTTTGGTCGCCTCAAACATCAGGCCCTCATGCGTGCGACAGGAGCAAAGTGGCGCGTGGGACTCGATAACGGTCATGGTCGCTTCCTAAATGTGCGCGTTCAGGACAATGGTTTTGGAGCTATGCACGAGGCCGAGTACAACATGGCAATTGCAGAGGCGGTCGGGGCAAAGATCCAAAATAAAAAGCTGCATGTGCCAATCAGCGAAATGGAACGCGCTCAAGCACATATGCTCGTCTACGAAGAATCTCTGTCCAGAGAGCCACGTTCGCCTCTTATCGCCTTCCACGCCGGGAGTGGCGGCTACAGCACAGCACGCCGTTGGGCACCCGAGCGCTTCGCACAACTCGCCGACACGCTCTATTCAGATGTAGGTGGACAATTATTGTTGCTCGGTGGCCCTGAAGAAACAGAACTACATCGGCAGATTATAAGCATGATGCAATCCAACATGCCTGTACGTAGTCTCGCCGGAAAAGGCAACATCAAAGTCGCCGCTGCTGTGTTAGAACTGGTAGACCTGTTCGTGGGCAATGACTCGGCACTTATGCACCTGGCTGCCGCAGTCGGAGCACCAACCGTTGCTATCTTTGGCCTCTCGAACTTCAAAGCCTGGGGACCATACACCGGCGACTCATCACATAAACGCGCAACAGTCGTACATCTCGATCTCCCATGCATGCCCTGCTTCTATCACGATCACCTCTTAGGAACACCAGAGGGATGCGCCACCCACGATTGCCTCGCACAATTGGGAGTGGACCCGGTCGCCGTGGCCGCAAGACGTATGCTAAGAGAAAACGGAACATGGCACGAAAAAGAAGTTTCGCTGTAAATATACAATGGAGACGCATTCCCAAAAATTGAGGAATTCGCCAAAAATGATGCATCAAAAATGACGAAACGCACGTAAAACGGTAGGGACCCGATTGCATCGCGTCCGCCATTCATGGAATCGTGGCCCACGATTGATCAATCACGGACGCGATGCAATCGGGTCCCTACCATTTCTTTCCCCACAACATACACAGCAACCACCCACCAAACATGCATAACATGTAAAACACCCAGCTTGTTGGAAGTCTCAGTATACTGCATAGAGTAAGACATTTTCAATGTATTCATCATCTGGAGAAAAATCTATGCACGTACCTAAACGCCAAATTTTTCGCGAGAGTGCACTTCAGCATTACATACGGAACAGAGAAAAAGATGTGCTATTACGCATCCTTCCTGTACCTATGGCTGTTTTTCTCTGGGTATTGCTCAGTATCCTCCTCATGGCCGGCATATTCGCCTGGAACGTGCGCATTCCCACCTACACCAACGGTGCGGGTATCGTGCAAGAAAGCACTGGTGGAAACTGCATTGGCGTTGTCTTCTTGCCCGTCGGACCATCTACAACGGTACATGTAGGTGAATCCGTACAAGTACAAATTGGCGCAGATAGCCCACAGATACAAGGCAATGTCATGGAAGTTGAGCCAGCTATCATGAGTCCAGATAGTACACGGAAACAATTCCAGTTGAAAGATGCTAACGCGTCTCTTGTCACACAGCCCTCGCTCATTCTACTGGTCAGGTTCCGTACAACAGTTTCAGCCCGGACTTACGCTGGCAGTTCATTGATCGCCCAGATCGAGGTTGGATCACAACGCATTCTTTCACAATTACCGTGGATAGGGCAGTTGATTGGCAACTAATTCAGGAAAGATAGAGATCTTGTAAATTATGCGTGAAAGACAATTTAAAACACCAGGCTACTGGTCTGCACTCTCATTTGATGAGGATGATATATCCGAAAAACCAACGCTCAAGATGGTGAAAATCAAACCAGAGGATTTATCACGTGAAGCTCCCAAAGGCTCCCTATGGCGTACATTACGCCGCAGACGCCTGCCACAGTTAAGTCAAATGAATATGGTCGAATGTGGTGCAGCATGCCTGGCAATGGTCCTTAGCTATTATGGTCGCAAAACTTCTGTATCAGAGGTCAGCACGCGTTGTGACGTAGGACGTGATGGACTTTCAGCACTCAGTATAGTTAAAGCTGCACGTAGCTATGGTATGCGTGTACGAGCGATATCCTTGCCACATAACGATTTTCGCTTCGTGCGCCTTCCCGCAATCATCCACTGGGAATTTAATCACTTCGTCATCGTCGAGCGCTGGTCTCCTAAACGTGTCGATATCGTCGATCCAGCTGCCGGCAGACGCCATCTCAGCTCCGAAGAGTTCGACGCCGGCTTTACAGGCATCGCCATCATGCTTGAACCCGGCACCCAATTCAATCGCAAAACAGGACCACGCAAAGTCACATTACGCGGCTACCTGATTCAATATATACAACAAACACCGCTCACCCTGATTCAAATTCTAGGGGCATCACTCATTCTACAAACAATTGGCTTGATGTCTCCCCTGCTCTCAAAATTTCTTATCGACGACGTTCTCCCCTATAAGCAAGTTGGTATTATGACATTGCTCGCCGTGGGCATGATCCTGATCGTCCTATCACAGGTCGTCACGTCTCTCCTGCGAGAATGGCTCCTTGCCTACCTGCGTGCACGGCTCGACACACACATGATGGTCAACTTCTTCGAGCATCTGCTCACCCTTCCATACAGCTTCTTCCAGAAACGCTCCAGCGGGGATATCCTGACCCGATTAAGTAGTAACACAGCCATTCGCGATACACTTAGTAGTCAGCTTATTTCGACGATTTTAGATGTGAGTACGGTTATCACCTATCTCGGCATTCTGTTCTGGCAATCACGACCATTTGGCTTTCTGACGATCGCTATTGGTACCGTAGATGCAATCCTCCTCCTGAGCACCACGCGCCCGATACGCGAACTCATGAACAGAGAACTGGCAGCTCAGGGCAAATCACAGGGCTACACTACCGAAGCTCTGGTTGGCATAGCTACCCTTAAAGCCGCCGGTGCCGAACAACGCGCACTCGAACGCTGGTCGAATCTGTTTTTTGACCAGCTCAACATCTCCATCCGACGCAGTTATATCACCGCTATTATTGGTGCTGCCATCAGCACCTTACGCTCATTTTCCTCACTGTCCCTGCTCTGGTTAGGCGCAACACAGGTACTCAACGGCTCGATATCCATAGGCACCATGTTCGCACTCAATACACTGGCTACTTCGTTTCTTAGCCCCCTGAGTTCACTGGTAACCAGTAGCCAGCAACTCCAACTCGTTCATTCTCACCTCGAACGTATCGCCGATATCACCGAAACCGAACCAGAACAGGATATACAAACAGTCCATCAACCACCAAAACTCAGTGGAAGCATCCAACTCAAACAGGTCTCATTTCGCTACGCACCCGATACTCCATCAGTGCTGAATGCTATCAACCTGACGATTCATGCCGGGCAAAAAGTGGCAATCGTCGGTCGTACTGGCTCGGGCAAAAGCACCCTGGGTAGATTATTGCTCGGCCTCTATCTTCCCTCCGCAGGCACGATCTCCTACGATGGCATCCCCCTCCAGACTCTCAACTATCAAGAAGTGCGCCGCCAGTTCGGTGTTGTCCTACAGGATAGTAGCGTTTTCAGCGGCTCGGTACTCCACAACATCACCCTGAATAATCCCAACATGGGAATTGAGCAGGCTAGCAAAGCCGCTGAGATGGCCGCCATTCATGACGACATCCTCCAGATGCCCATGGGCTATGAAACATTCGTCTCTGAAGGCGGTAGCGCCCTCTCCGGCGGACAACGCCAACGTCTGGCCCTTGCACGTGCCTTCGCCAGTTCCCCGGCCATCATGCTCCTCGACGAAGCAACGAGCAATCTAGATGTAATCACCGAACAGAAAATAGAAAACAGCCTGCAAAAACTGGCCTGCACTCAAATTATTATCGCCCATCGTCTCAGCACTATTCGCAACGCTGACCTGATTCTCGTCATGGATCAGGGCACAATCGTGGAACGTGGCTCACATCATGACCTGATGGCACGCAATGGCTACTACACCCGCCTGATGTACCAACAGATGGAAAATGGCAAGCTGAACCTTGTGTAAATACACAGGTCAAATAACGTCTTCGTATACCATGCGAGCGTCGCATAACGCTCGCATACCTCATAGCTTTTTACACACTTCTCCACTAGATCCATCGTCTCGCATAGTTACGCTACAAATATCAAACCCATTTATGCTTCACAATGCTCTAAATATGTTAATTTACTTATTTATAGACAGGCGAGTATAATATATTTAGGCACATAGAATAGTGCATACAGGACGCAACCATTGCATAATTCGAAGTAGGTTTCGTTTATGCAATCCGTCTGAAAAGTGATTCGATCTACGTTTCATACGTTGGTTGACTCTTTGCATCCATCCTGTTGTGTCATAGCTAACAATCATTAATATCTCTCACGAAGAGAAAGGAAACATTGCAATGAATTTTAACGAAGAACTGGCAGTGGCTGGTGCACTCGAACTGACTGATAGTGAGTTGGAGACCGCCCTTGGTGGGTGGGGAGGTCGCCCAGAATACGAATATGTCTGGCCATATGGCTGGGTACTTGTATCCGGAGACGATTTCGAAGGCGGCTGGGGTCGTGGCGGCTGGGGTCGCGGCGGCTGGGGTCGTGGCGACTGGGATCGATGGGAGACGGTGGCCGACGGCGGTCGAGGTGGTCGACGGTGGCCGAGGCGGTCGGTAACTGTCAAGATCCATGCCATCTGGCACAGCGTAAGGCAATGCAGGAAACATAGATTAGTAAAGCACTAATTCCCTGGCATGCACCCTTCTGGTGTTTATTGTCTCCACATCTAAAGATAGTCAGGATGTTTGTAATCATCCTGACTATCTTCGTCTCCAAACCATTTATCCAAAACTTTGGAGAAAAACAGTTTTTAGATATATTTCTTACCTACCTTCAGGAGATTTTTTATGACAAAAATATTCATCTCACCTGAGATGCAGAAATCACATGCATTGGCAACATGGTATCACGCACTCGCACTACCCGAACGTATCACTACACACTCACAGGAACATCCCTCTCCCCCCTTTAATAGTGAACTGGCACATAAACGGCTACAACGCTGGAAAGAACAACTGGCATTCAAACAGGAAGGGCAATTTGCCGAACGCCTCTCCTTAGATGGGCTGACGGAAGAAGATCTACTCAGGTTGCTGGCCGAACCTATTGAAACACTACAAGAGCGCATTTCTGGCCCTCTTCCCTGGCTAGAAGAGCTTTTACAAGCTTTCACAGATACACAGAGTAAAGATGATTTTGCACTTGCCACAAGATGGCTTCGATCCTCATCACCTTGCCCTGCTCACCATTCTAAAACCACTTTTGCACAATGGCGTCAAGCGTATTCAGGCAACAATTCAGGCTCTACAAACAACACATACTTCCCTTCCATTCGATCCAGAGCGCATACTTTCTTTACTGCTTATTTCTATTGCCGAACAACTTATCTCTCTCTTTATTAAAACAGCCGTGCTGGAACTCAACGTCGCTCGTGTGGAGGGACGTCTCCAGGGCACCACACCCGAAGAACGTTTTCAAGATTTCGTCCAGCAAGTAGTACAGCACAAGGGTATTCCACCTCTTCTAGAGGAATATGCACTCCTGACACGCCTGCTTGTAGAAAGTATAGAGAGCTGGGTCATACGCGAACAGGAACTGCTCACCCGCCTCTGCACCGATTGGGAACAGATATGCAGCACATTTACTCCTGAACAACATCCCGGCCAACTGATCGAAATTCACGAAGGAGTCGGAGATACCCATCGTGGTGGACGCAGCGTCACGATCCTCACCTGGAGTTCTCACTTTCGCCTTGTCTACAAACCACACTCAATGGCTATCGATACCCATTTTCAAGAGCTGCTCGCCTGGTTGAATGAACAGGGGCAGCAACCCCCTCTACGTACCTTCACCATTCTCAATAAAGAGACATATGGCTGGGCCGAATTCTTACGAGCAGCGCCCTGCGCCACGCCAGAAGAAGTGGAGCGCTTCTACCAACGTCAGGGTAGTTATCTTGCCCTCCTCTATACTCTGGAAGCGGTAGACTTCCACGCCGAAAATGTTATCGCCATGGGCGAACATCCCATGCTAATAGACCTGGAATCACTTTTTCATCCACGCATCAATATCTCTGACGAGGAAAAGTTTGCATCGCCCGCATTCGAAACAATTGGGCGTTCGGTGCAGCGCATTGGCCTCCTGCCCCAAAAAATATGGGGCAATGGCGACATTGAGGGCATCGATATCAGCGGCCTGGGTGGTCAACCCGGCCAACTCACACCAGAACCAGTCTCTCGATGGGTGGAAACAGGCACCGACCAGATGCGACTTACCAACGAACGCATTGCGCTACCGACGAATAAAAATCGCCCGACTCTAGATGGACAGGAGATTAATACCCTGGATTACAGTACCAGTATCAACATCGGCTTTGGCGCAACCTATCGCTTACTTATACAGTTACGCACCGCACTGCTAACCGAGATACTCCCACGCTTCGCCTCCGCTGAGATCCGCTGCATCCTGCGCCCAACACGCCTCTATGCACAATTACAAACAGACAGCCTCCACCCAAATGTATTGCGCGACGCATTAGACCGCGACCGCCTCTTCGATCGCTTATGGATAGGCACTGAACACCAACCTCATCTACAAAAAATCATTCGAGCGGAGCAAGCCGACCTGCGCCAAAGAGATATTCCCCTCTTTACTACCCGCGTAGATGCACACGATCTTTACACCTGCAATGGCGAAACGATCGCTGCATTCTTCGCTGAGTCAGGATTTGAACTGGTCACCAGACGCATACAGCAACTGGACGAGGAAGATCTGGAACGCCAAAGTTGGATCATTCAGGCGTCATTCACCAGCATGATCCTGGGAACAGATCAGGCGGTACACAAAATACTTCACCTGCAACCCTCCAAAAACAGCGTGACGCAGGAACAACTGCTGACAGCAGCTCAGAAAGTTGGAGATCGTCTGAGCAAACTGGCACTCACTAATGAGGAAACGGCTGGCTGGCTCGGCGTCACTGCCGTAAAAGAGCGCGAATGGCGTCTCACCATCGCAGAAGAAGACCTGTATGGCGGCGCATCTGGCATAGTACTCTTCCTGGCTTACCTGAGCACAGTCACCGAAAATGAGCAGTATAGCACGTTAGCACGTTTAGGCCTCAAGGCTATAAGACATTTTGTAGCACAGAAAAAGCCTTACCCGCATCTCAGTAGCATTGGTACCTTCTCGGGCATGGGTTCTTATATCTATCTGCTCTCACATCTAGGAACGCTCTGGCACGAACTAGCCCTGTACGAGGAGGCCGAGGAGATCGTCAAGCTCCTGCCAACTATCATCGCAAGAGAAAAAATCTTTGATGTGGTCGGTGGATCGGCTGGTTGTATTGCGGCGCTGTGCAGCCTTTACGCAGTCGCTCCATCTGACGCAATACTCACCTGTGCTGGACTCTGCGGAGATCATCTTCTTGCTTGCGCCCAACCAATGGCAAAGGGGATTAGCTGGAGCCTCAAAGATGGTGAGCCTCCATTGGCTGGTTTTAGCCATGGTACCGCTGGCATCGCCTTAAACTTATTACGCCTGTTCAAGCTCACGCAAGAGCAACGTTTTCAGCAGGGAGCACGCGCAGCAATCGACTATGAACGAAGCCTCTTCTCGTCTAAAGCTCAAAACTGGCCCGATCTGCGCTCTGATCCTGCTTCCACCAGTACAACACCACTCGAGAAGAAATATATGACCGCCTGGTGCCATGGTGCCCCCGGCATTGCCCTGGCACGCCTGGGAGGTCTGGCTATCCTTGACACACCAGAAATACGTAATGAGATTAATATTGCCATTCAAACAACATTGCGCGAAGGCTTTGGATTAAATCACTCCCTCTGTCACGGCGACCTGGGTAACCTGGATATCCTTCTCACCGCAGCCCATGTACTCAAAAAAGCAGAGTATAAGCAAGCAATAGATCGCATCAGTGCCATGCTTCTGGATAGTATTGACAGGCAGGGTTGGGTCACAGGCGTTCCATTGAGTATAGAGACACCAGGCTTAATGGTCGGATTGTCTGGTATTGGCTACGGCTTGCTCAGATTAGCCGCCCCGGAGCAAGTACCATCCGTACTACTGGGAGATGCACCGATACATTGACTTTACGATACATGTGAGATCATGTTCTTCCATGATCTCACATAAAAAAATGGGTGAAGATCAGCTTGACACGTACTCATACCGTAGATCATACTGTTTCTATCCAGGCTTCTCATAAAGTTGAGAGCCCTTCCCTCTCCATTTGAACCCATCGTCTTTTTTAATAGAAAAGGGGCTTTACATGAAATTTGGCCTTGCGCTCCCCAATGGCTGGAAAATGACCCTTGTCGGGATCAAAGATCCCATCGAAGCTTATGAAACGATGACAAATGTAGCTAAAAGTGCCGATGAAGCTGGTTATGAGGCCGTGTGGCTCGTCGATCATTTTCATACGGTTCCCGTTCCCTCTCAGGAAGTGACGTTTGAATGCTGGACATCGTTAGCCGCATTAGCACGTGATACCAGGCGCATCCGTATCGGGCAGATCGTGACGTGCAATAGCTATCGTAATCCAGCGTTACTGGCAAAGATGGCAAGCACCCTCGACGTATTAAGCCATGGTCGTTTGTATTTTGGAATTGGTGCAGGCTGGTACGAGCACGAATATAAAGCCTATGGCTATCCCTACCCCGATGCCCCTGAGCGGCTCCGCCAACTGAGGGAAGCACTCCAGGTAATTCATGCCATGTGGGAACAAGAAGAGGCAACCTTTGAGGGCAAGTATTACCAGATACACGGTGCAATCAATCAGCCCAAGGGTGTGCAGAAGCCGCATATTCCAATCCTGATTGGTGGTGGTGGCGAGAAAGTAACCTTGAAACTCGTAGCACAATATGGCGATGCCTGTAATGTGAGCGGCGACTTGAAGACGGTGGAACATAAACTCTCAGTCCTACGCGGCCACTGTGAAACCGTAGGACGCGATTACGAAAGCATTTATCGCACAACCGGTGCATTCTGCTCAATCGCTGATACCGATCAGGAGGCTCTGGCACTCGTACCGGAAGTCTTCAAGAAAGATCTAAGAGATACCTCTCTGGTTGGTAGCCCCGCAACAATCCGCCAGCGCATTGCTGCCTTGGAAAGCCTGGGTATCCAGCAGATCATTATGGATCTCCCCAGCGCAACAGATCTGACAGCTCTACACCGCTTCGCGCAAGAATTCATAGCTGCGTAGATTTGCTGAGGCAACCGATTTCGGGAAAACACGGGTTTGTTCGCTCCAACCCGTGCCACTGCTCCAACTACCCAACCACACCATTAAACACACGCTTCACCGGGCGTGTAAAATTGCCGATCTCCACGTCCGGTGCCTCGCGTTTGATTATCTCAACCATTGTGCGCATACCCAACGCCTTGCCCATCGAGTCCAGGTCTGGCATACGTGGCAAGAACACTTCGGGATCGATGTTCAGGTTGCGCAACTGAATCAGGCGCAGACCCGTCTCTTTGATAAATGTGAGGAGCGCCTCGACTTCACGCTCACGGTCGATCATACCCGGAAAACTCAAAAGATTGATCGAACTATAGAGGCCCGCATCACGCGCACGTCTAAGCGACTCTTTGACATCATCAAACGTATACCCCAGAGGCCGATAGTATGCGGCATAAGTCTCGGGATGACCCGAGATGGTGCTGGCACGAATGGTATCCAGTCCTGCATCATAGAGCCGTTGCAGCCAGCGCGGATTGCTCGCATTCGTATTGATATTAATGATGCCCTTATCTGTACGCGCACGTATAGCTTTGATAGCTGCTGCAATCCGATGCCATTGCAGCAACGGCTCACCCTCACAACCCTGTCCAAAGCTCACAATTGCATCTTCAGCGGACTCCAGATGGGGGAGCGCAACCTCCACAATCTCATCTACAGTGGGAATAAAGGTCAGACGATCCTGCGGCGAGATGAGATCTTCCTCCTCCTGCTTGGAAATACAGCCGATACAACGTGCATTGCAGCCAGGTGAGACGGCGATTGCCATCTCCCAGCGTTCCAAAAACAGATTGCTGGCGGTTGGGCAGGAGTAATCAAGCGCACAGTGAGCATGCTGCGTAATAATCCGATTCTGGGGATAAGCAGCCTGTTTCTCGCTCACCAGGCGTTCCAATTTCTGACGATTGAAGGCGCGGGGATGCCACTTACGCGGATCATCTGTTTTCAGAGCGGCAACATACATGCGACCATTCAGACCAGCAACAGCACTATAACCAAAAAAGGGCAGCGGCTCCATATCCGGTACTTTCTCGTACGCAGGAAGCAACGTGCGTGTATAACCAATCGGCAGCAGAGCAGCAACAGCCCAACCACGCGACCGTGAGAGCACCTGTTGCTCACCATTGCGTTTGCGTCCGACAGCCAGGCGATCGGGCATCATGGAGAGCGTGGCACCATCGGGTAAAGGGATCAGGTCGTCCATAGTCAATAGACGACCTCCAAAAGCGAGTGCTTGTAAACGTGAATCCTCACGTATCTCCCCAGCAGGGGTCACATAAATCAAATACGGATGCGGCATGGTTTTCCTTCAATCTGGTCGTGTTGCTCTTGTTAATGCATGGGAGGAGGCGTCGCTGGAACGCGCGGGCTGGTGGGACGGTCCTCATTAAGTTCTTCATCAAAAAAGCGCGGGAAGCCACCTGTAATCCCCGCTTGCGTCTGCGCCGTCACACGTTGCTCCAACTCACGTAAGTCCTCATAGACAAAGCTTAACAGAATGTGCTCACCGCGCATTGTCTGACACATCTGGCGGATACGGGGCCGAGCATCATCCATCCAGGCATTGACCATCGCTTCAAGCGCAGACATGCTATCACCGCATTCAGCGCTGTCAAAGCCTTTAAACTTGTACACCCCTTTTGTCCTTTCAGATGAGTTAAAGAAAAACATTTCAGCACATCCTGAAACACTCCCTTCCGCAACGGTCGTCGCCTATTGTATCATCATAAGGGACATTTTTACAACCACCACCCATAGGATCACCTACACAACCTTCAACAAGTTGCGTAAAGAAAAGGCATGCTATAATAAAATCCATACGCTACCCGGACGCCTGCTAAAAGATGATAGACGCTTCCAATACGCGCTCTTTTAGATACCAAAAGGATCATTCATGCAAGAAAATTATCCTATCCTGGAATTCGATGCAGCACCCGAAGCCATTCTCGAACCAGGACGCCTCCTCCAACCAATTGACATTCCTGAGCATGCCGTCGCCTGCTTCTTTCAAGACATCATCACCCAATTATCACAGCAGCACGCCGCACGTGTCATCAAACATTTGAAGAGCGAGATCGGCACCAACCCGATCTACGAAGTTGATATCGCCGGGAAGCGTCTGGCCGTCTTCCATCCAGGCGTGGGAGGACCGCTCGCTGCGGGCATACTCGAGGAAATTATCGCCCTGGGCTGCAAAAAGTTTATCGCCTGTGGAGGTGCCGGCGTTCTCGATGGAAACCTGGCCCTCGGCCATATCGTCGTTCCCACCATTGCTGTGCGTGATGAGGGTACGTCATACCATTATCTTCCACCAGGTCGCGAAGTGTCCGCTGATCCAGAAGCGGTCAAAGCAATTGAAACAGTGCTACAAGCCCATCAGTGTGAGTATGTCACGGGTAAAACATGGACGACTGATGCCATCTATCGGGAAACAGCAACAAAGGTACAACGACGCAGAGCAGAAGGATGCCTGACCGTCGAGATGGAATCCGCCTCATTCTTTGCCGTTGCACAATTTCGCAAGGTACAATTTGCCCAGTTGCTCTACAGTGGCGACGATGTCAGTAGTGAACAATGGGATTCTCGCCACTGGCATAAACATACCTCTGTGCGTGAAAAGTTGTTCTGGCTGGCCGCCGAGGCGTGTTTGAGCCTGTAATCATCATATATGGGAGGATACAAACCATGCAGATAGAAGAGGCGACCATTAGCGAGTTGCAAGCTGCATTATCCAACGGACAACTCACAGCGCACCAATTAACCACAATATACATCCAACGCATACAGGAACTTGACTGGCAAGGACCACAGCTTCGTTCAGTTGTCGAGATCAATCCCGACGCGCTGACCATCGCAGAAGAACTCGACCATGAACGACAGACAAAAGGGCCACGCGGTCCACTCCACGGTATTCCCATCTTATTGAAAGAGAATATTGCGACAACCGACCGTATGGAGACAACCGCCGGATCACTGGCCTTACTGGGAGCACGTCCGGCGCACGAAGCCTTTATCGTGCAAAAATTGCGGGTAGCAGGTGCCGTTATCCTGGGAAAAACTAATCTCAGCGAGTGGGCCAATTTTCGCTCCAGCGGCTCTTCCAGCGGATGGAGCGCACGCGGTGGGCAGACACGCAACCCATATGTACTCGACCGTACTCCCTGCGGCTCCAGCGCCGGATCAGCCGTAGCGGTCGCTGCAAACCTGGTTGCCGCCTCGATTGGTACAGAGACCGATGGCTCTATTCTTTGTCCCGCAACGATGAATGGTGTTGTAGGCATCAAACCAACCGTCGGTCTCACCAGCCGCTCAGGCGTGATTCCCATCGCCCATAGCCAGGATACCGTTGGCCCCTTTGGGCGCACCGTCTCCGACGCGGCAACACTGTTAGGTGCTATTACAGGCATTGACCCTCTTGACCCTATCACACAAGCCAGCGATGGCAAATTTTACAGCGACTACACCACATTTCTCGATCCCAGAGGATTGCAAGGAGCCAGGATCGGAATACCACGCGAGACATTCTTCGGCTACAACCCCAAAGTGGATACCATCATTAATCAGGCAATTGCCCAGATAAGAGAACTAGGCGCTGAGATTATTGATCCAGCCGATATCCCCACGGCAAAGCAGATCGCATCATCCGCATCTGAAATGAAAGTGCTCTTATTTGAATTCAAGGCTGACCTTAACGCTTACCTCTCCGCATTAAAGAGTAGCCCCGTTCGCAGCCTGGAAGAGATTATCCGTTTCAATGAGGAGCACGCAGAACAAGAACTGAAATATTTCAACCAGGATATCTTTCTTATGGCCCAGGAAACAACCTCGCTTGCTGATCCTGAGTACCTGGCCGCACTGGCTGAAAACCATTTCAACGCCAGAAAGGATGGCATCGATGCCATCATGGACGCTCATAACCTGGACGCATTAGTAATGCCAACCAGCAGCCCTGCATGGTGCATCGATCTCGTGAACGGCGACCACAATCCCGGTGGAGGCAGTTCACAGATCGCCGCCCTGGCAGGCTACCCTGCAATCACCGTACCAGCCGGTTCCACTTTTGAATTGCCAGTTGGAATTACCTTTATGGGACGCGCCTTTAGCGAACCCACACTTATCAAATTTGCCTACGCGTTTGAACAGGCCACAAAAGCACGCAGCATTCCAAAGTTTTTAACAACAATACAAATGTAGGGGCCGCGTTTACGCCGCCCTCGCGTTTTACCGGATTTCCACCCCCAGACGCTTTAATTCGTCAAAAAAACCTGGATAACTTTTCGCAATGTGCTCAGTCCCGGTAAGCGTCAGACCATGACGACTTCGCAGAGCAACAATCGCCAGAGCCATCAACAATCGGTGATCACTGTGCCCATCAACAACAACACCACCCTCAATACCTTGAGGACGCCCCTGCACAATAATCGCATCTGAGCGGGGCGAAACAGCACAACCAGCACGACGCAATTCTGTACAGAGATCATCAATGCGATCCGACTCTTTATAGTGCAGACTCTCAATATTGTAGAAAACGCTTTCACCTTCGGCAAAACAGGCCGTGGCAACCAGTACGGGAATACAATCTATAATGCCATCGCCATCCAGCTCGATACCCCGTAGACGTTGCCCACCACGCACAATAATCGTATCACCACTGCGCTGCAGATCCGCTCCCATCGCCACAAAAGCCGCCAGCAATGTCTCACCCACCTCGTCCCCAGGTTGCAGGCGAGAGAGGCGTATCTCGCTCGCAGGATCATTAGAAACCACACATGCCGCTATCAAGGCCGCTGCAGAAGGATAATCACCCGGCACAACATACTTCCGAGGTTGATAACGCTGCCCACCCGCAATCTTAAAATGACGCAGGGTACTATCATATTCAACAGCAATACCAGCTTCATGCAACACGTTCAAGCTGGCACGTACTAGAGGCTGCGATTTCAACTCATCAATAACCTCAATCTCCAAACCTTCTTTTAACAAAGGGGCCAGGAAGAGCAGGGAACTCAAATATTGGGAACTACGCGCTCCAGAGATCGCAATATGTCCACCATGCAGTTCACCACCATGGATTGTGATCGGCAGATAACCCTCGTCACCATTTCCTTCACAAACAGCCCCAAGCATGTTTAATGCCTCCAACAATTCGCGATTTGGACGCTTGCCCAACGATTGCGGATGATCAGTCGTAAAGGTCACCTCCGGCAGAAGCGCACCAACACCAAGCAGCAAACGCAGCACCGCACCCGCATTCCCAACATTAATAGTCACAGTCCCATTGCTCTGTATAGGCTCGCGACGACGCACAAACAACGTATGCTGTTCCTCATCTTCCCATAGCAGCTCAGCCCCTAATGCACGACATCCACGAAAAAGGGCATCACTATCATCACTCGCAGCAGGAAACATCACCTGGCTTTCACCAATAGCCAGGGTTGCCGCTAATAGATAGCGTAAGGTATAATACTTGGACGATGGCATTTCTGGTCGCCCGAAAAGCAAATTTGTAGGCGCAATGGTTAGCTTTTGTACAAAGCCTGCGTGAAAATCTTTTTCTTGCATTCTCTCTTTTTCCAGTTCTCTTCCTAATAAATAAAAACGGGTTCTCTACTTTTAGCGCAATCATGCCGCGAACCATACCAGGAAAAGTTCCTCCCCGTTATATAACTAACTCCACTCCATTGTAAGCTATTTGCCATGACAAAGTCGAGCAAGAAAAATATATCTGTCGCTATCTTGCTAAATACAAACATTTATATTTGTTATTATTTTGCTATATATACTTTCTGATACAACATATACAAATAAATTCCGCTGTTTTCACAATATAAAAAGTATATAAATTTCGCATAGATGTGTATTTTCTCAGAGAAATTATACCGATTTTTCTTGAACTTCTTCTCAGCCTCTGCTATACTCGATATATTCGCATATAATGATAGGAGGCAAACCAGTATCGTGTATCAGCAACAAATCGTCATTGTAGGTGCAGGCATAGTTGGATTGGCGACCGCTTATGCTTTGCTGAAGCAGGGCATGCAGCATGTGACCGTGCTGGAACAGGCAACAGTCGATCATGGCAGAAGCACATCTCATGGTCTCTCTCGCTTACTACGCTTTGAATATGGCAGCGATCATCTCTACTCGGAAATGGTTCAGTTAAGCCTCAAGCGTTGGAAAAACCTGGAGCTTGTCTCTGGTCGAACACTCTACACACGCACAGGTCTGCTCGCACTGGGGAACGAAGACGATAATTTCACCCTTCCCAGTTACCTGGCACTTAACGAATTGGGGCTTTCTCCTGAACGCCTTTCTCATCGCTCCTGTAGACAACATTTTCCGCAATTTGACCTGGACCCTTATGATTTATTTACGTATAATCGAAATGCCGGCCTTCTTCACGCCTCGTCTTGTTTACAGACATTGAAAGAGTTGATTTTAGAATTGGGTGGCAAAATATTTGAAAATTCGCGGATTACCTCCTTCTGCCATGAAAATACGGCGCGTCCTATCCGTCTTCACCTGGCTAATGACGATGAAATACAGGCCGATCGCCTCGTTCTGGCAACCGGCCCCTGGGTCCATCGCTTACTTGACGACCTGCACCTCCCCATCCGCCTGACACGCCAGTACCTTCTCTATTTTGCTAACCTGCCAGCCTCGTCGTTTGCATTACACAAATTCCCGGCTTTTCTTGCCGATAATCTCTACGGTTTCCCCCTCCACAATACCTGTGCACAAAATGGGCCATGCTGGCTCAAAGCTACCTCTCACGACTTTGGCGTTCCAGTTGATCCCGATGCAGCACCCGTGGTTGACCCTGAAACCATTGCAAGTATCGTTGAAAGATTATGTAAGCTTCTGCCCGCCCTGGAACAGGCTGAACTTGTACGCGTCGAGGCTTGCATGTATGATGTAAGCCCCGATGAAGATTTTATCCTCGATTGTCTTCCTTATGATCCTCGCATCGTCTTCGCAACCGGACTCAGTGGTCATGGCTTCAAATTTGGCCCGCTCCTGGGCGAAATATTGAGCTGTCTTGTACGCGATCTGCCACCACCTGTCCCAATCGAGCGCTTCCGCATGACTCGCCTCGCTCTTCCCTGGCACTCCCAGATCACCTCGGTCGCCTGATGCAGATATTCCTGATGCGATCATCACTATCTTCACCATAATCGCATCAGGAATATACCCAACCTTCTCACAAACACGCCTCTATACTTCTTTTGACAGCGCGTTCAGAGTCGAAACTTCCTGCTCATTCAAACCTTTATTCGCACGCACACGCCGCTGTAATTCCGTATGATATGACATAAACGCCGCAAGCGCTTTTGCATTTCTCAAAGCTGGTGGCTTTTGCATTACATTCAAGAACATAGCATTTTTAAGATGATACAGACGCTCCTGGTTTTCCTGTTCCATTGATAGCATAATATATTCTCCTCATTGAGCATTTTTTCTACGCTCCCTATAATTGAGAAAACAGAATGTCATTAGTATACACAACAATTACTAAAAAGGAAAGGCGCAAAACTTAGTATCCCCACATCTTTCCTTCCTCCATATATACGCCAGCATACATAAAATTTTGTTCGCTTCCTGCATATATATACATCGACAAAAACACGCAACCCCATAAGCTCGGAACTTTTTATACGGGAGTTTTTTCGGGAGTTTTTTGCTATAATTCAACCTCTAACATGGCTGACATTGCTACTTATATCTATAGTTGGATATAATAATTCTCGGTAGGAAGGTCGCGTCTGCTCAGGCTAGAGAGGATACAGTCCAGGTGAGAAAAAAAGAAAACAATAAAGCACAGATATTGATGGGACTCGCCCTTATCCTGCTCGCAATTTTACTCGCTTCCTGGAAATTATTTCAGAGCCAGCTCATCGGCTCTTCACAATTCCTCTTCAACTCACAGGCCGTTTCAGGCATCCAACCACAAATAACGTCCGTCAATGACGCACGACTCTTGCATGGAAAAGCTCCAACTCTAAGCTGGATTGTGGGAAAAGAATGCCAGCAAGGAGTACAGGCATATCTACGCACCGCTACTATAAATCCTGATGCCGCTCTGGTTGGTACCGGCTGGGTCGATCCCACCAATGGTCACCTCATCCAGGGTGACAGCAATAACTGCGTCCAGGGTAGCTTAAGCATGGATTCGGTCGTACAGCTGATCCACAACAAGGGTGGCATGGCCTATCTCACCATTACTATCGAAACGGATACCGGCCCCAACTCATGGACAGCACAACAAGAAACTGACTACATCGTACAAGGCACTACCCATCAGAGCTACATCGATAGCATCGTGCAGGAAGTACAACGCCTCAACTACGATGGCGTGATTATGGATCTGGAAGGCGCAGACTCTAATGCTCCTTCTATCGGGCAATATTTCGCTACCTTTAATCAAAAAGTGTGGGCCGCCCTCAAGCCTCTACACAAAAAATATGGCATTGCACTCATCCATAAGTTAAATGATCACGACGATTACTATGGCATTAATGGTTTTGAAGATTGGCGCTTACTCGGCCATGCAGCAGATTTCCTCGTCATTATGGCGCTGGATCAGTCCTATTTTACGCCAGGACCAACCGTCAGCGTTCCCTGGCTCAAGCAACTCCTGGCCTATACTCTGCAAACCATGCCGCAAATGCTTCCACATATTATCTGGGAATTGCCTTTTTACGGTGCCACCTGGCGTTTAGAAAATGGCAACTGGGTCTTCAATAGTGGCATTAACGACAAAGTTGCTCAGGACCTGATCGCGAACATCCCCGCCACCCAAATTGATCAGACGACAAGCAATATAAACGATGCGGCCTCAGTCCATATCACATACACCGATAGCTCTGGCATCCAACGTACAGTATGGTATCCCAGCGGGAAAAATCTGGTCAACATCGTCACACAATTTCGCCAGATCCTCCAGCAGACACCACAATTTCAGCATAGCCAATTGGCTGTTGCGTTCTGGTATCGCGCCAGTTGGGAACCGGACGATGTATGGTCTCCACTGGATGCAGCATTAACATCATGAAAGCAGAACAATTGATGCGTAAAAATTTCGTGAAAGAAAAACTCAAGCGTGGTGAGCCAGCACTCGGGGCATGGCTCAATCTCCCAGGCATTCCTCCCGCTCGCGCAATGGCAAGGCTTGGCTTTGACTGGTTGCTTATTGATATGGAGCACAGCGCCTACGATCCCGTCATTATGGCAAATATGCTCGCCACCATCGCCGATGCAGGAACCAGTGCACCCCTCGTACGCGTCCCATCATCTCATAGCGTTGAGTGGTTTAAATGGGCGCTCGATGCGGGCGCATGGGGCATACTTGCACCCATGATCAATACCCCTCAAGAGGCCGCACGCGTTGTCTCCTGGTCGAAATACCCACCACTGGGCACACGCAGCATCGGTGGTGCCTTTGCCCCTTATGGCTTTGGTACCACCGATAGAGCAAGCTACAACAATGCAGCCAATGACGAAATTCTTGTCATGATCCAAATCGAGAGCAAAGATGGCCTCAACAATGTTGAAGATATCCTCGCCGTACCAGGCATAGATGTTGCATTTGTTGGCCCCAACGATCTCCATGCACAACTCGGTTTCCCACCCAGTTACGATGGTACTGAACCCGAATTTGTAGCAGCACTGGAACGTATTCAAGCTGCCGCAAAGCAAAATCATCTCGCCACCGGCATCATGGCTGGCGATGGTGCCAGCGCAGCAAAACGTATCCAGCAAGGCTTTCAGCTCGTCACCGTCACCACAGACTTGAACAGTATGATCGCAGGTGCAACCCGCCAACTACATCAGGCGCAAAAAGATAGCTCACAAGAAAAGAAAGGCTGAGTACTATGCAGGCACGCGTATGGTCTGGCCGCAAACTACATCCCGCAGCATTAGCCGCTCTTGCCGGACTGGCAACCGTCACGGTAACCACTGTGGGAGAACTCAACGACTGGTACGCAGAGGCATCTACAGCTGATGCCATCCTCCTCCGAGGCACAACTCACCTCACAGGTGAAGTAATGGATGCCATTGGGCCACGCCTGCGTATCATCGCCCGCACCGGTATCGGCGTTGATCGCATCGATCTGGACGCCGCAACGCAACGCGGTATCCTGGTCGTGAATACCCCCGATGGTCCAACCGAATCGACGGCTGAACATGCTATCGCGCTACTCCTCAATCTCTGCAAACGCGTCACAACTGGAGATCGCATGCTACGTTCAGGCCATCCATTTCCAGAGGTTACAGCTCTCCCTCTCGGTATGGAAACCAGAGATACCACATTAGGGCTGGTCGGATTAGGACGCATCGGCAGTCGCGTGGCAACGATCGCACAGGCATTGGGAATGCGCGTACTCGCATATGATCCTTTTATTCAGCCCGATCAGGCCACGAAGCTAGGCGTAGAACTGGTAGCCTCTCTAGAGGATTTATTGCCTCAAGCGCAAGTCGTGTCACTGCATTGCCCCTCACTACCAGCAACATACCACATCATGAATGCTGAACGGCTACAATTGATGCCAAAGGGAAGCTACCTGATCAATGTGGCACGAGGTGCACTTGTCGATACAGATGCATTGCTCGCCGCACTCCGTTCGCAACATCTGGCTGGTGCAGGACTCGATGTCTTTGACCCTGAACCTCCACAGGCTAACCATCCCCTTTTTAACCTGCCCAATACCATCTGCACCCCGCACATCGGATCGTTTACGGCTGCCAGCGTCGAGCGCATGCAAGTAATGGCTTGTGAAGAGATTGCTAGAATATTGAGAGGCGAACACCCACTAAGCCTGGTCAACGCTGATGTATGGGGACAACATCGCACCTGACGCTGAATTAGATCTCTGTCGGTGAAGAGAAAAAATCTTGTAGCACCAGACAACCCGCACCTCGCGCCCAGTTCATAACAGCACTATTATCTTCAACAATCACCTTTAAATTATCTCCCAGGAGAGAAAAAATTTGCTGCTCCATGAAAGTATTCATCGATTTCAATAATGGGTCGATATGATATCCTTCCCCATTCGTAATGATAATACAGGTAGGATTGAAAAGATTCACTAACGTAGCCAGTCCAATCCCCAGATATGCCCCGGTCAATGCAAACGTCTCATAGGCATGCGTATCCCCCTCCTGGATACGTGAGAGAAGGTAATCAATCACTGACACATCTGAACCAACCGCCTTAAATTCTAGCGCAGGCGTGGCAAGTTCGCTATACGTTTTGAAGATACCATGATCCGAAACATATGCTTCTAAACAACCCCGTTTTCCACATTCGCATAATCTTCCATTCACATCAAACGTAATATGCCCAAACTCAGCTCCTTGCCCCTGAGCACCTCGAAAGAGCACATCCTTTATCACCACCGCCATACCCAATCCACGACCCAATGTGATAAGCAAAAAATCATGATCGTTACGCCCCTTCCCATACGTCTTCTCATAACAGGCCAGGCAGTTTACAGCGTTATCCACAAAAACAGGGATCCCCAAACGCTCCCTGAGAGGATTCCCTAATTCAACACAATGCCAGTTCAAAATCCAACTTTCAACGCTGATCCCTTCTTGCGTATTCACAATCCCTGAAACACCACACCCCAGACCAAGAACCTTGTTGCGTGGCACCTGCGAGTGCACAATGAATGTCTCCACCGCCTCCACAATGAGATCCACCGCCGCCTCAGCATTATCACGCAAAAAAACTGGACGCACCTCCTGATAAATAATGCTCCCATGCAAATTCAATACCGCCCCCACGATCTGATATTCCCTGAGATCAACACCAATAACATACCCACCCCTTGGATCAATCTCCAACAACCCTGCTTTACGCCCCCCCGTCGATCTAGCCACCCCAACTTCTATCACCAACTGCTGCTCAATCAACACCGTCGTCATTCCCACAATCGTCGCCAGACTTAAACCCGATATCTTTTTTAACTGCGTACGAGATATGGGCGCATGCGCACGAATGAGATTTAGCAACATATTCTGGTTCATCTCTCGCATCATTTTACGACCCATAGGCTGGGCAGTATAATCCATTTTTTTGTCCTTAACAAATATCAGGAGCCCGCTTCCATCTGCTTCAAATACTCACACAACACGAAGCAAATGCTGATCTCATTATCACCTCAAGGTCTCCAGCCAAACAAAATGGTTTTTCTTTCTTGCCATACCTTTGTCTTATTCGACTTATGGCTTTCGAAGTTCTGCGCTCTTACAACTTTGATCATTGACAAAAGTTAGTATAAATGTTATGTTTCTATTTGACAAGTAGAAAGGAAAACAAGCAGGCTACAATTTAAGGGAAGAGGTTCTTTCCCCCTTATTTCCATAGAGAAATGATCAATACGACGTTGATCATAAAGTACTCTCATGAGCCTGATGTGATCATTGACGCATTCTTTCTACCGACTGACAGGCTTTTCTACACAATGTTTGGCTGTTCGCGTGATAAATAAGCAAAGCAGTACGTATAACTAAGTGTAGACTTTCGTTTTTCTCTGCTCTTCCAACACGGGTGTTCTTCCCTTACGAAGAACATCGCGCATTTGCGGAACTTATTGAGGTTCTACTATTTCGATGGAACGAATATTGGTACTAAGGTGTACCAACAAAAAGGAGAACAGACACATGACTCAGGATCAGCGTTTCCCCACATCTTTCACACGCAGGCGTTTCCTCCAGTACTCAGGTGCAGCCGCTGGCTCAGCAGCACTCGGCAGCTCTTTCCTCGCCGCCTGTGCCGGTGGTAGCAGTGGTGGTGGGTACCGCCTCAAATCCATCCGTCCCGTCCCTGACCCAGTGGTATCACCAGTATGGTGAAACAGGCACCCACGAAGCAGTGCTGAAATATGCTAAAGATTATAAGCAAGCCAATGTAACCGTCAACTGGGTTGCTGGCACCGGCAACGCATATCCAGATGCCGTACGTGCTGCATTGCTTGGATCAAAGGCTCCCGATGTATTTGAATTGCCAGGTATTGGCGTCGACCAGGTCAAGGCTGGCTTGCTTGAGCCACTGGACGATCTTATCGCAGACGTCAAAAGCGATTTCAAACCTTCCTCGCTCGCACCCTTTACCGTCGGTGGCAAAGTGTACGGCATCAAGATGATCAATGATCCAACCTTTATCTACTATCGTAAGAGCATGTTCCAGAAGGCTAACCTGGAAATCCCTAAAACGATAGATGATCTGATTGCAGCCGCAAAGAAGTTGACAACCGGGAGCGTGAAGGGCATCTATCTCGGCCCAGATAGCGCCGTCTCTGCTCTTTACGAGATCGCCGCCTGGTCTACCGGTGGTGATCTTATAAGTGCCGATAACACCAAAGTAACCTACAACACCGATCGTATCGCAGCCGCATATGAGAAAATATACGAGTTGAATACCTCTGGTGGTGTACTCCCCGATGCGCCAACTTTCTGGTGGGATCCCTCAACATTCACTCAGGGCTTAGTTGCCATGCAGTGGTGCGGCCTCTGGGCTATGCCTGGCATCAAGAAAAGCGCTATCGGCGATGACTTCGGTGTCTTCGCTTATCCTGCTCTAGACGCTAAAGGCACACCCGCTACCGTCAATGGTGGATGGGCTGAATTCGTAAGCGCTAAGAGCAAAAACAAACAAGCAGCAAAAGACTACGTCAAGTCATTGTGGATCACAAACACTGCAGTTCAGACGGACTGGAACGTCGGATATGGCTTCCATATTCCTCCACGTATCAGTGCTTCTGCCGCGGCTGACAAAACTCAAGACAGGCCAGGCTGCTGATGCCGTCAATATCTTGAACCAGTATGGTCATTCCCTCTCACCATATTGGGATGCCGCGATAGACCTGGGGTTACAAAATGCAGTCAGTAGCATTGCGAAAAATGGCAAAAATGCCCTTTCCATTCTAAATCAGGCCGCTGATAAAGCTAATGCTGAACTGGCAAAGCTCAACAGCTAAGTGATCGCACCTGGATGCATCTTTGTGTGCTCAATTTTCCAGGGATAAGGGAAGTAGTTACAACATACCGTGACTACTTCCTCCTCTGCACACATGTTTTGTATGCATTTCATGCTGAATACCATTGCATTTTTGGACATCCGCGTGTATGTTATTCTCAGGCGGATGTCCACTATGTATTTTGAGGAAGGATGAAGCAATGAAGTCCCTCAGTACCTCTCAACCAGCACAGGAGCTGGTTTCTCGCCAGGAGAAACAACAGAGCGCACGAAAAGTCCGCAGCCGTTCACGCAAAAATGCTCTGACTTTTTGGAGCTTTGTTCTCCCTTTATTGCTCGGCGTGATCGTGTTTTTCTATATTCCTATTGTATGGAGTATCGTACTTAGCCTTTCTACCGCACGTGCAACACTTACGCCTACAGGATTTGTCGGACTACAGAACTATATCTCAATGCTCCAGGATCCCAGTTTTACTGGATCACTGGGTACCTTTTCTATATTCGCCGTCTTCATTGTTCCCACGACATTTATTTTCTCGTTAGGCCTTGCTTTGCTGGTCAATAGTGTCAAATTTGGACGTGGTTTCTTTCGCTCGGTCTTCTTCTTACCTACCGCATGCTCGTATGTCCTGGCCTCAATCGTCTGGCGCATGAGTATCTTCAATGGTATATTTTATGGCCTTGCGAATACTATTCTTAGCGTTTTTCATATCGCTCCCGTCCAATGGGTTTCCAGTCCCACTCCTCCCTTATACTGGATAGTACTCGTGTCAGTGCGCCTCTGGCTCCAGGTCGGTATCTATATGATTATTTTCATCGCCGGTCTACAAGATATTCCACGCGAACTCTATGAAGCTGCTATGGTTGATGGTGCACGCAAAGGGTGGCAGACCTTCCGCAATATTACCCTCCCTATGCTACGCAATGCTTCTATCGCCGTTCTCCTGCTGAACATCATCGCCGCCTTCCAGGCTTTCGATGAGTTCTATAACATTATGTCTGGTGGTAACTCGATCCTGGCACGCCCTCCACTGGTCTACCTCTATACTGTTGCATTAACCAATGGAGACTACGGTCTGGGTAGTGCCGGAGCCATTATTCTAACGATCATCATCATCATCTTTACCCTCATCCAGGGACGTTTCCTTGGCTTTGGCAGAGCTGATTAGGAGGATTTTATGGCAACTCTAGCTACACGAACTGCACGTTCAACGTCATCTCGTCAGACACCCCCCATACGGGTGGGCGCTACGATTAGCACCATACTACGCTATGCTCTGCTTATCATCCTGGCTTTTTTCTTCCTGATCCCGTTCTATCTCATTGTGCGCAATGGCTTTGCAACAGACCTGGAGATTACATCACCTCATTGGACACTGTTTCCAAGTACACTCCACTTCGAGAATATACAGGAACTCTTTAACGATCCCGATGTTACATTTCTTAATGGCCTGGAAAATTCTGCCCTTGTTTCCATCTTGCAAACAATAGGCCAGGTCGTTCTATGTGGCATGGCTGGCTATGGTCTTGCCCGCATCCCCTACCGTTGGGCAAATACGATTTTCTTCGCCATTCTTGTCACCTTGATGATCCCTAGCGCTGTACTCTTTGTACCCACTTATGTCGTTGTCTCCTACCTGGGCTGGGTCAGCACACTCCAGGGACTGGTCGTACCAGGCCTCTTCAGTGGTTTTACAACCTTTCTCTTCCGCCAGTTCTTCCTCAGCTTCCCTCATGAATTGGAGGAAGCCGGACGCGTCGATGGTCTGGGTGCCTGGGGCATCTTTTTGCGCATCGTGATTCCCAACTCTTACGGCATTATTGCCTCCTTAAGCGTTATCACGTTTATCGCCAGTTGGAACGCCTTCCTCTGGCCTCTGGTAATTGGTCAGGACGAATCTGCCTACACCGTCCAGGTCGTGCTCTCTCAATTCCTGAACGCTCAAGTGCTCAACCTGCACGAACTCTTTATTGGCTCCGCTATCGCGGTACTTCCCCTGGTGATCATCTTCTTTATCCTGCAACGCTACATCGTTGAAGGCTATAAGCAGAGTGGTCTCAAAGGTTAAACAACACAAAATTGTACGTATGAATAGGGGCGCGATGCAACGAAGTGGAATAAGCCCGTGCGCCCCTATCCCCTACATCCCCATCTCGTGAACTGTCGTAATCATGGCCTCTACATACGCACAATCGTCCCTCCATCCACCTCCCCAAATCCCCTATACCCACTCAACGCCAGCGTCAAATCCAGATCAGCCAGGAAATTCGCCAGCACTTCCCGCACACCTTGCTCCCCTCCCAACGCCAGACCCCACATATATGGACGCCCCAATAGAACAGCCGATGCCCCCAACGCTATTGCTTTAATCACATCAGAGGCGCAACGAATCCCGCTATCAAACAGGATTGGCGCTCTCCCCTGCACGACCTTCGCAATCCCCGGCAGCGCATCCAGTGCTGCAATCGCCCCCTCCACCTGCCGCCCTCCATGGTTGGAAACAATAACTCCATCCACCCCGCATCCAGCGCCTTGAGCGCATCGTCAGGATGCAAAATGCCCTTGAGCAAAATTGGCAGCTTCGTCTGCTCACGTAACGTCGCCAGATCCTGCCACGTCAATGATGGATTGGTAAATATTTGCAGAAAATGCTGGATCGCCGCCTGCGGATTCTCCTCCGGTGCCTGCGCCAGCGCCTTGCGAAATGCTGGATCGCTGAAATAATTCCCCAGACCCTGCCCCAGCAAAAATGGTAAATAAGCATTCTGAATATCGTATGGCCGCCACGCCAGCATAAACGTGTCGAGCGTGACCACTATCGCCTCACAACCCGCTCGCTCCGCCCGTTGCACGATGCTGGCATTAAACGCTGGATCTTTGCTCCAATAGAGTTGAAACCAGCGCGGAACATCCCCCATCGCCTGCGCAACCTGCTCCAATGGCGCTGTCGATGCCGTACTGAAGATCATCGGGACACCCAACGCCGCCGCCGCACGTGCAACTCCCAGTTCCGCATCGGCATGCACAATCGAATGCACTCCTATGGGCGCTAACAGGAAAGGCAATGGATACTGCTTCTTGAACAACTCAATGCTCAGATCACGTTCCGCCACATTGCGCAACATCCGTGGCACAATACGCCAACGCCGAAATGCCGCCAGATTGGCCTGCATGCTATCAGTCATACCATTGAGATATCCACTGGCTTCAGGAGTCATAGCCGCATTTGCCGCCTGCTCCAACGCCTCCGTAACCCACGGGCAGTTGCGGTCGCTGACCCCCAAGCCCTCCCACATAGACTTGCAACTGGCGCTGCAATCCATAGGAAGTTGGTGGCGTAAATTGGGAACTCATAGTATCTTCCTTATCATATTGCGGTGGTAAGGCCAAGCGGGCGCGCCTAAATCTGGCCCACCTATGAATTACACACTATTTATGCCTCCACCGTCAAATGGTGGTGACATAGGATTTTTTCCGCTCTGCTCCAGACGTTGATAGATCACATAAGAATACACCGCTGCCAGCACAACGTCCAACACTAACAGACCTATCACACCCCAGACACGGATTACTGGAATAAAGCTCAACACAATACCCACAACTCCCGTTCCCACAAAGAGCCAACCGGCAAAGCGATGCGTCCTTTCCCACACAGTATCGCTCACGAGAGTCCACGGTGTACGAATACCAGCCCAGAAGTTGCGACGCAGTTTGCCGAGGTAGTTTCCCATAGAAAGCAGCATTGACTGAAAGGAGCATGCAGATCACAAATGAGATATCAACCGGCAAATGAAAAATCACCGCAAGGATGGTCAGTTGTACCACCAGAAGGACCAGAAAAACACTGATGAGAATGCGATCCACTACTTCTACGTTCGCACGTTGTCCCCCACCTTCAGAACCTATGCGAGGACTGATACTAAGCAGAAAGCGTATCAGCATATAAATGCCCAGCGTAATTAGTGGAAACAGAAACGTATCCACCCATTTAGGCCCGTAACCATTCACCTCCCCGGCAGCATCCCAATGGGTCGGAACTGTATCTGGCAAAAATGGGTAAGACAGGAGCGCAACCAGTACCTGCACGCCGATAATCGCTAGAATGAATATCTGCGTAGAGCGAGATGATAAAGGTTTTACATTCTCCGTATTTATAGGGTCCATAAGCTTCTCCTCATTAGCACAAGTGCATAACCATCAAACAATACATCGTTCTCGAATAGTGTCACCCCGGCAACTCTCTTTCATCGCCAGGATCAGCTTACTAGCTCATCATCTACACTACCAAACCATCCCATGACCTCGGTCATCAAATCCTGAAATACGGTAGTATTGAGCGAGTAGACCTGGAATTGGCCGCGCCGCTCAACACGCACCAGGTCGGCCAACTTCAATACCGTCAAGTGATGCGAGAGCGCCGTACGACCAACACCAGCATATTCCGCCAGTTCGCCCGCCGTTCGCTCACCACTGCGCAGATATTTGAGAATACGACGACGCGTGGGATCAGCTATCGCTTTATACGCCTCTTGCATTCTACTTCCTCCCCCTCATATTCTCTTTTTATTTTTTTAAAGCTTATTTTCCTAAAATCTTCCCTACACATTTTCAACCGCCTGACGTATCTGTCTAGCAACTGGCTTCAACCGCCCGGTAGCCGCCAGCCAGATCCCAAACGCCAGCATAGGCAACACCCCAATAATCCCAATAGGTGCTGCAACAAGCGAGTCCGCATGTGAGAGCAAGATGGTAGCAAAACCCGCCTGCCCATTGATCGCTGCATGGGCCAACGTTGAGGGCCAGACACTCCCCGAACGAAAACGCAGCCACGCAAAGATGAAGCTCAAGGAGGTCGTGAACACAACCATCATCACAATACCCAACCACGGATGACCCGGATAGTTATAGCCAGCCAGCACAATCAATGGTGCATGCCACAGCCCCCAGATAACACCCGTAATCAACGCCGCCTTCACTCCACCTAGAGGTGCCAGGCGCACCAACAGGTAACTTCTCCAACCAAACTCTTCGCCAAATGTAAAGATCATATTCACTATAAGACCCAACGTAAAAGCAAGGGCAGTCTGCCCACCAAGACTGATTAGCGCCAGTTGATCCGCCGATAAACCCGCCGGAAGCGCCTGCCCCTGCTTCCGCAAGGCATCAACCGCAATCACCCCCAACTGGTGAAGATTAGATGCGAAAGCCCAATGTTGCACTCCCGTCAATAAAGACAGCACAATACCTGCCGCCAACAACAACGGAATAGACACATACGCCGCCAGATACATCCAGCCGCCTCTCTTCACTCCACGCCCCACCAGCCGTAAACCCGCATCGCCAAATCCCTCCTGACGCACTAGACGCACAATTACCGCCGCCAGCGCAGGACCAAACATCCCGATTGCAGCATATATCGTCAAAGGCACACCAATCGCACGTAAAGGCAGCCAGATACCCCAACTTATTCCAAAAGCCAGCACCACGAAGAAGAGAATATTTGTCCAGAAAACACGCTCCGTTCGCTGATCCACTTCCACAACTTCATGCTCAGATGGAATATCCTCTATGCTCATAACCAGCCTTCCCTTCAAAAATGATCTCTATTTGTCACAGATAATTCAATATTTCAACATTCACTGAAATATTAATATATTAAGGCGAGATTGTCAAGTGAGCGCACGGGCTTATTCCACTTCGTTGCATTGCGCCCCTACTCTTGATTATTCCGAAATTCAAGCGCACTTGTCATACGTACATAAATAGGAGTAGGGGCGCAATGCAACGAAGTGGAATAAGCCCGTGTGCCCATATGCCCGTAGCCCGTGTGCTCGTATGCTCGCTTGTCAAAAGTTGTGAACCAGTATACAATCGAAAGCCACATCGAATTTCATCATATGGAGGGGAACAACATGCCCGCAGGAAAAGGTCTACTGCGTACCTTCACCTCATTACGCCAGCGCAATTTTCGCCTTTTCTGGTCCGGGCAGATCATTTCACTACTGGGCAGCCAGATGCAAGCCATCGGACAGGCATGGCTCGTCCTGCTCCTCACCCATAGCGCCTGGCAAATCGGCCTCGTAGGAGCGCTGCAAGCTCTGCCAATCCTCCTCTTCTCGCTCTTCGGAGGCATCTTCGCCGACCGCTGGCCCAAACGATGCGTCTTACTTATAACCCAATCAGCCGCCGCAATTCAGGCACTTCTCCTCTGGCTACTGCTAGCAACCGGAACACTCCAACTCTGGCATCTCTATTGCCTTGCGCTCCTATTAGGACTCACCTATAGCCTGGGCCGACCAGCCAGCAGAGCATTCGTCGTCGAAATGGTCGGACGCGAAGATCTTCCCAACGCCGTAGCCCTGAACTCCTCACTCTCTTCTCTATCACGCATTGTGGGACCTGCCCTGGGCGGCCTCATCATTGCCGCCAGCGGCGTACCACTCCTCTTTCTACTCAATGCAATCAGCTTCCTTCCAGTGATAATAGGCCTGGCACTGATCAAAAGTCACGAGCTACACACTCAGATACATCAACAAGGAAACATAGATAAACCACAAACCATGTGGCAAAATCTGCACGAGGGCATAGTGTACGTCTGGCAAACACCAGCAGTATTGTTGGTAATCCTTGTGGTTGGCCTGGTTTTACTCTTCGGCGCAAACTTCGGCGTCGTTCTCCCACTCATTGCCACCGATGTATTGCATGTGGGAGCAACAGGCCTGGGTCTTCTCTCCACTGCAAACGGCGTTGGTGCTCTGCTCTCAGCACTGTGGCTGGCCTGGAGCAATCAAAAACCAACGATCCGCTACATGCTGCTAGGCATGCTAATTTTTGCTACGTTAGAGGTGATTTTTGCGCTCACCCACATCTATCCCCTGTCATTGCTACTCATTGCAAGCGTTGGTTTTACAGAGGAAGCATTCGCCGCACCAGCTATGACGATGCTCCAGATGATCACTCCCGATCATCTACACGGGCGCGTCATCAGCGTACAGGTACTTTTCTTCGATGGCAGTCTCCCCCTGGGATACCTCCTGATCGGCTGGCTGGCCGCCCTCTTTGGACCTTCTAACGCTCTGCTCATCGGCGCTCTACTTACCCTGCTAGTTGTTGGAGCAGGATGGCTGGGACGTAAACCTGCAGAGGATAGTATTAATACATGAAATATTCTATACCGCACGCTTTATCGCGTCCATATTACATGCAATATGGTAGGGCACCCGATTTATCGCGTCCGTGATTTATCAACCTGGGACACCACCCCAACTCTCTTATTGGTATTGCATCCTTCTATCCAGCACGCCTACGTGTAAACCACTGCACCGCGAAATCAACAGCCGCTCGCTGAGGTAACAAGCGCGTAGCTGCTGATCCGACCAGCCCGATCCTCACCTGTCCCGTCTGCTCAAATTCAGCGCCAATCTCAGGAAAAATGTCGGAGTCTATCTCAATGTCCCGATATATCTTCCACACCCGCTTTCCATCCTCACTAATAGGCGAACCCTGCACCACCTCTATGGGATTGGGAACACGATATTCCGCCAGGTGCAACGACGTGTTGGTAGCATAGCCTGTCCCTAACATCAATATCCAACCATCCAGTTCATACATCCGTGCCAGCGGTGAGCCTTCCCCTAACCCATAATCAAGTGTGTGTTCCTTTATAATAAATTCCGCATGCTCCCCCCAGGCTGCAAACGACACAAGAGGATGAGAACTGCGCAACACACCGGGCCATGTCCGAAATACCTCCACAATCTTTCCCATATACTCTGATGGCGTCACCAACGGATCAAAGGCTGGCATCGTTTGATAGATAATCGGCCACCACTCCTTTGGCACTGGCGGCGCTTGCCATGTCGCCGGATCAGAGTATCCCCCCGTCTGCGTCGGCATCACAATCGTCCCCCCAGACGTAACCACATCCATCAATGCCTGCACAACCGCAACAGGACCTCCACTGACCCAACCCAATGAACGCAAAGAGGAATGCACAATAATCGTCATACCTTGCTTTACACCAAGCTCGCGTAAGTCGTGTGCAAGACTCTCTCGTGTGCGTGGTAACGATGTTTCTTGTACGATCTGTCCTTCACTCATAGAAAACCTCCTGAATAGTATGGGTTTGGCCCATTGTACAACTTGCTACAGGAAACTTATTCAGCAAGGGTTAAATTTCCCTCTATCTACACGAAACACTTGCAAATAGCGTAATTCATTAGTAACATATCAGGAAGGTAAAAAGATGATAACATTAAAACGACTCGTATACAATCAGACATATTCCGGTATTTTTTACTACGAACACGCAATCTACTGGCTGGGATTGTATTTCATACACTGCTCGATGCAATATAATAGAAAGAAAGCAGAGAAAGCAAATGACCACAGAGAAAGAAAAGATGCTCGCAGGCGCACTCTATCAAGCATCCGATAAACAACTCGCCGCCGAACGCCTCCACGCCCGCAAACTAACCCGCCTCTACAATCAAACGGAGGAGACAGAGCGTGAAACTCGTGCCGTACTCCTTCGACAACTATTCGGCTCAACAGGCAAACACGCCTTCGTAGAACCTCCCTTCCACTGCGACTATGGCTACAATATCCACGTTGGCGAGAACTTCTATGCTAACTTCGATTGCATTATTCTCGATGTCTGTCTCGTTACTATAGGAAATAATTGTGCAATGGCTCCTGGCGTCCACATTTATACTGCCACCCACCCCATCGATGCTCAAGAACGTATCGCAGGTGCCGAATATGGCAAACCAGTAACCATTGGAGACAACGTGTGGATCGGTGGTCGGGCAGTAATTAATCCAGGCATCACTATTGGCAATAATGTCGTCATCGCTTCCGGCTCGATCGTCACAAAAAACATTCCAGATAATGTCGTCGTTGCTGGCAATCCCGCGCAGATTATCAAGTATCTTTAGAATCATCACATGAACTTTTTGATCATATTAAATACAAATAACAGCAGGCCTCGCCTGTCGTCCTCCCCCTACAACTCTCGATACACTTTGCCAATTGTGAAGTGGTTCACATAACTTCACCATGTTATATGTTACAATCAATTTACTTTCTAAATATCCTATAAAAAATCTAGTTTCCTAAAACATGAAAGGTAAAAGAAAAACATGAAAATTCGTATGACTATGTTTACGCTTATTATTCTCCTTTCCGTTTTTTTCTCGGCATGCAGTAGTTCGGCTACTATTAGCAATATCGGATCATCACCGTCTGGCGCAATGCTAACATCAACATTTACCACACCAACCATAATCACAAATACAAGCTGCCCCAGACCAGGAATTGGAAGAACGGCGACCTTACCTTCATTACAGTTGGGCAGTGATCAAAACGTAGTCTACCTTTCTAATAGTATGGATGGAGGAAATGGTCCATCGGGAGGCGGACTATTCTTCCTCAAACGCTACGATGTGAGAACCAGAGCAACTTCAGTCATCCTTAATCTACATGGAAATGATTTTGAGACGGCTCAGCTCTCCCATAATGGTCAATGGATACTCTTTACATCATTGGTTCATGGTATATCCGAGATCCAGTTAGTACGCATAGATGGTCGGTACCTCCAGACTCTCTATTGTGCACCCGCAGGCCAGCAAATTGATCCAACTCATACATTCGGCGTCCAATGGTCGCCTGATCAGCAAAAGATCATTTTTAACCAGAGTGCAAACCTTCCATCACCTCAATCCATCTACCTGCTACAACTAAGCAACGGTAAGGTGCAACGGGAACTAACAACGAAAGTAACGGATCCACAATTCCTGCCTCGCACATGGCTCGATAACCAGCATGTGTTCATCACCGATATTAGTGGGTCACATGTATGGCTTCTCGACATAAATAAAGGTCCAGATCAGAATTATCATGCCATGCAACTCTTCGTCGGCCCTCATGATTTCATCATGGATTTTGACAGTAGCTATGATGCAAGCAAATTCTTTATGAGCTCATATATACATCAAGGTCCTACTAATCAATGCACCATCGACATTAGAGCAATCAACAGTAATGCTCTAAAAATCTTAAACTGTTCTATATTGCCTGTGGTTGGCTTGCGTGTGATTGGCAGAAGTTCTGCAAACCTTCTCCTGGCAGTATATGACTACGGCAACTTCGGAAACCCGAAAAACGGCCTCTGGAAGATCAATACAGATGGAACTGGTCTCATCCAACTGACCCACATTACCCATAGTCCCTTAGACATCCTTTGCCGTTTCACACAGTATCCCTGGTCAAACTTCTCGCGCAACAGCTCCTTCTATACTGACTACAACTCATTTGGCTCGTTGAATGGCGGTCCTTTAACCCTCTATACTACTAATCATAATATCAGGCTCGTAGGTTGGACAACAATGTAGGTGAAACGAAAACCAGTAAAGTTGGCCCCTTTCTTAAACTGAAAGAGGCCAACTTTCGCCTCCCTCTATGCTAGAAGCATAGAATTTATCTTCCCTTTGACCCTCAAAACATACTATCATGGTTTTATAGAAAATAAATGTGAGAGAAAAGGGAAGGCAGATGAAATTACTGATTCTCGGCGGCACCATATTTCTTGGCCGCCACCTGGTTGAAGCAGCCCTCAATCAAGGACACGAAGTTACCCTTTTTAATCGAGGACTCCATGGAGCTGACCTCTACCCACACATCGAGAAACTACACGGTAGCCGTCAGGGCAATTTAACAGCCCTACAAGGCAGACAATGGGATGCCATCATCGACACCAACGGCTATGTCCCCTCCCATATTCGCTCTATAGCACAAATCCTTGCTCATACCACTCCACTATATGCATTTATTTCAAGCGTCTCTGTCTATGCCGATCTCAGCCACGTCGATGTAGATGAAACCACGCCAGTAGAAACTCTCACCCCAGAACAGCTTGCTGAAGCCGAACACATCGTGCCTCCCATGCAAGGAACGCCTGCAAGAGCTTACGGCGCAAACTATGGGGCATTAAAAGCGCTCTGTGAGCAGGCAGCAGCAGAAACCATGCCGGATCGCGTGCTCACCATTCGCCCTGGCATCATCGTTGGACCATACGACTATAGCGACCGCTTCACCTATTGGGTCCATCGCATAGCACAAGGTGGAGAAGTCCTCGCCCCCGGACGACCAGATCGCCAGGTCCAAATCATTGATGTACGCGACCTCGCCGAGTGGATTATCCGCATGCTCGAAGCACAACAGACGGGAACCTATAACGCTACCAGTCCAGAAAAACAACTCAACATGCAACAAATTCTGGGAACCTGTAAAAGTGTTACTGGCAGTAATGCACACTTTACCTGGCTCAACGATACATTTCTGCTTGAGGCAGGTGCTATTCCCTGGTCCCAGGTCCCACTCTGGCTCCCAGAATCGGATGAAACTCTCGGATTCAACGCCATTAGCATAAAAAAAGCTCTTACAGCAGGTCTGACCTTTCGTCCTTTAACTCAAACTGTTCAGGATACTTTAACATGGGATCAGCAACGTCCTGAAGAGGTGCAATGGCAGGCTGGACTCAATGCAGAAGATGAGACACGTTTTTTGCAAACATGGCATCGGCAAATTCAATGATAACCTGTCTTCAGCTTGAACAGCCCAACATAATACAGCAGATAAGGGAGGACTACCTGCACACCCTTATCGCTCCTATGGACGGAATGTGGGAAAGCGCTGTAATTCAGCATGCAACGTTCTGGGAAATACAAGACCAGGAGCAGCAGGGAGGACATTTCTGCATAGACTCCAACAATTGTCTTCTACGCTTTCACCTTTTAGAAAGCTATCAAGCCCAGGCGCAAGAGATCTTTCGTTGGATTCTCTCAACTCATCACATCCAATATGCCATCGCAGGCACGATAGAACCCCTATATTTCTCTTTATGTCTTGGCTTTCAAAAAAGCTGCAAGCTTCATACATATCTTTTTCAAGATAACATACAGATAAAGCCTGCACTCAGACCCACCAACATCGTCTTCACGAAAGCAGAAAAGAGTGAGTTTGCTGCTATCTCGCGTTTTTACCACGCCAATACGGAAGGATCAGGCGAATGGATCGAGGCATTTCTTCACAAACGCCTCAATCAAGGAGAATTATTCGTTTTGTATGATCAACAGACCCTGGTAGCAACGGGAGAATGCATTCCCAGCCCGAAACAACTACCCTACGCCGATCTAGGCATGGTAGTAGCCCGATCATATCGCGGAAAAGGACTGGGCAGCTCCATGCTCATTCAATTAAAACAACATTGCTATGCTGTAGGCTGGAAACCCATCTGCTCATGTGCCGCTGACAACCATGCTTCCAGGAAAGCCATAGAAAAAGCTGGCTTTATCAGCGAGCACAGCATGGTGAAAATACTACTGTAGGAGCCCGATTTATCGCGCCCGGGTGTGTACGACGAAATAAATCGCCCTACACACCCGGCACCATAAACATGGCTACTACGTCTAAATCGCCTCTTCCTGCAAAGCACGCGTCGCGAACTGACTGTTATAGAGATCGGCATAGAAACCGTTCTTCTCCAACAATTCCTCGTGCGTACCCTTCTCAACAATCGTACCATGATTCATAACCAGGATCAGATCCGCATCCCGAATAGTGGAGAGCCGGTGCGCAATCACAAAACTTGTGCGCCCCTTCATCAATTCGGTCATCGCCGTCTGAATCTGCATCTCAGTGCGCGTATCCACACTACTCGTCGCCTCATCCAGAATGAGGATCTCTGGATCAGCCAGGAACGCACGCGCAATGGTCAACAACTGCTTCTGACCCTGCGAAATGTTGCTCGCCTCCTCATTGAGGATAGTGTTATAGCCCAGTGGCAATGTACGGATAAAGTGATCTGCATACGCCGCTCTTGCCGCCTCGACGATCTCTCCCTCGCTCACATCCTCACGGCCATACGCGACATTTGCGCGAATAGTTCCATTGAAGAGCCACGCATCCTGCAACACCATACCAAACATACGCCGCAATGCGCCTCGCTTGATCTGTGTGATATCAACTCCATCAACCAGAATGCTTCCACTATTGACTTCATAGAAACGCATCAACAAATTGACCAGCGTCGTTTTGCCAGCTCCGGTCGGTCCAACAATTGCAATCATCTGCCCCGGCTTGACATCGATGTTCATATCTTCCATCAGAATGGCGTCTTCGCTATATCCAAAGCGCACATGCTCAAACTGAACCGCGCCATCTGGATGCTCAATAACCTGCGATGTCTCCGCTTCAGGAGTCTGTTCTGGCTCGTCAAGCAATTCAAAGATGCGCTCAGTCGAAGCCATCGCCGATTGAATCACATTGACGATATTGGCAAGCTGCGTGATCGGCTGCGTAAACTGCTGCGCATATTGAATAAACGCCTGCACATCTCCAATTGCGATCGAACCTTGTGTCACCAGAATACTACCAGCAACCGCCACAATCACATATCCGATATTACCAATAAAACGCATCAGCGGCATAATAATGCCTGAAGCAAATTGTGCCCTCCAACCAGCCTCATACAATCGCTCGTTACGCTCGATAAATTCATCGATGGATTGCTTTTCACGCCCAAATGCCTTTACAATCTTATGGCCCGTGTACATTTCTTCGACATGCCCATTGAGTTCACCAAGCACCCTCTGCTGCCTGCGAAAGTACTCTTGTGAGCGTTTCGCAATCCCTATCGTGACCAACAGGCTCAATGGCAATGTTAACACAACCACCAGGCTCAGAAGCGGGCTGATCGTCAGCATCACCACAATCACACCGATCAACGTCACCGCCGAGGTGATCAATTGCGTCAGGCTCTGCTGCAAAGTCGTGCTAAGGTTATCCATATCGTTGACCGCACGGCTCATCACTTCTCCATGCGTGTGCGTGTCAAAGTACTTGAGTGGCAAACGTGAAATCTTTTCATCCACCTCTTTGCGCAACTGGTACATTGTACGCTGTGCCACACCCGCCATAATATATTGCTGGATGTATATGAAAATCGCACTGATAATATACAATCCGAGCAAGATCAGCAGCACTGTCGCGATATAGTGAAAATCAATCCCAGGTGCTGGCTGATGATGCAGAAATGCTTCGTACTTCGCTAGCACACCTGCAAACAATTTGGTCGTCGCCAATCCCAGTATCTTAGGGCCAATGATGTTGAATACGGTCCCGATGATGGCCGCGCCAAGCACGATCATCAAGCGATATTTCTGCGGGATAAAGTAGCGCAGCAAGCGATTAAGCGTGCCACGAAAATCTTTGGCTTTCTCTACTGGCCTGCCCATCGCGCCCCAGCCACCTCGGCCCATCGGGCCGCCTCCCATACCACCCTGCTGCCCATTACGCTGCACACTCATGCTATTCCCTCCTCAATCTCCGCACTTGAAAGCTGTGAGGAGACAATTTCACGATAGACCTCACTGGTATTCAATAACTCTCGGTGCGTCCCGATCCCTGCAATATGTCCCTCATCTAAGACAATAATGCGGTCCGCATCCATAACCGTCCCCACACGCTGAGCCACAATGAAGACAGTCGCATCCCTGGTTTCATCCTTGAGTGCTGCCCGTAATCGTGCATCGGTCTTAAAATCCAGCGCAGAAAAGCTATCATCAAACACGTAAATCTCAGGCTTTCTCACCAGAGCACGCGCAATCGAAAGGCGCTGCTTCTGTCCACCCGAAACATTTATGCCTCCCTGCGCAATCATGGACGCAAAGCCATCCGACATATTCTCAATAAAATCGCTGGCCTGCGCAATCTCTGCGGCATGCCTCACCTCTTCGTCCGTCGCATCCTCTTTGCCATAGCGAATATTATCCTCGATCGTTCCCGAAAAGAGCACGGCCTTTTGCGGCACAAATCCGATCTTCTGCCGTAAATGCTCCTGTGACATAGCACGCACATCTACACCATCTACCAAAATCTGCCCACTGTCGATATCGTAAAAACGTGGAATGAGATTGACAAGCGATGATTTACCAGCTCCCGTGCCACCAATGATCGCTGTAACCTCTCCCGGCGCGGCACTGAAGGTGATGTGTGAAAGCGCAGGTTCTTCCGCACCAGCATAACTGAAGGTCACATCCTGAAATTCCACATACCCTCTAGTGATCTCTGTGTGGTTCACTTGTTCTGGATCGTTGATTTCGGGCACTACATTCAGCACTTCATCAATACGTTTGGCCGATGCCTCAGCACGCGGCAATATAATAAACATCATCGAAACCATCAGCAGCGCGAAGAGAATCTGCATTGCATATTGCAAAAACGCGAACAGCGCCCCAACTTGCATATCTCCATTGCTGATGCGAATCGCTCCAAACCATAGTATAGCCACGCTCGAAACATTCAAAACGAGCATCATAGTCGGCATTAACGCAGCTACCATCCGATTCACTCTGACGGTCACATCCGTTAAATCAAGGTTCGCCACATCAAAACGCCGCTCTTCATAACGCTGCCGATCAAATGCACGCACCACACGCACACCTGTCAAACCTTCGTCCAGAATAAGGTTGAGCTTATCTAACTTCACCTGGATAATACTAAAAAGCGGGATGGCCCGGCTCATAATGAGCAGAATAGCACCCACCAGCACCGGAATGACCACTACAAAAATCCAGGAGAGTCCGACATCCTGGTTGATCGCCAGGATAATACCAGCCACCAACGTGATCGGAGCCGTGATCAGCATATTCAAGACCAGGATCATCACCTGCTGCACCTGCGTCGTATCATTGGTGGTTCTGGTAATCAACGAAGAGGTGCCCAGTTGATCGAACTCATGCAACGAAAATTGTCCCACACGTGTAAAAATCTTGGCACGCACAATTTTGCCAAAGCCGGTTGCCACCTGGGAAGAAAAGAAAATGCCAACAACTGCGGCAAGCGTTCCTCCGATAGTTACCAGCAACATCAGCCCACCTGTACGCCAGATGTAGCCCGTATCGCCTTTGACAATTCCATTATCAATAATATCAGCCATTAAATTGGGTAGATACAGGTTGGACAACGCTTGCGCAATCGCAAGCACGACCACAACCACTAGTATCATGCGATACGGTTTTAAAAACCGCGCTAACTTAATCATATCTCTTCTTCTCCACCCCAGTGCGCAAAATCTACACTGGCAGCTTTATCGTTATAATAACGCGATACTTTGACTAGAAGCTCGGCAAGCTGATCACTCTGCTCCTCCCCCAGATACTCAATCAATCCATTGAGAGAGGTTAAAAAATCATTGGCCGCCTGCCTGGTGATTTTTTCACCCTTTTCCGTCAACTTAATCCCCACCGCCCGCCTGTCCACTGGATCAATATTGCGCTCCACTAATCCGTTTGCTTCAAGCCCCTTGATCAGTTGTGTGACTGTGGGCGGCGTCACATGCAACCTCCGACTAATCTCCGAAACCTTCATTTCTCGCATATCATCAGGTCTCGCATCCTTTTCTAACTCATGCGTATCAGGACGCACACCCTTGCCCAAACAAAAAAGGACTCGCAGCTCGCTGGGCTTGTACCCCGTTGTCGACGTTTGATGCCAACCCGCCCTCTTGAATTGCATCAAAGCCCTCAAAAGCTTCTGCGCCGTTTCGCTGTTCTGAATATCCACATCCTCACCTTCGTTAGGAACCAATCAATACTTTGGTATACCATATTTCTTGGCCGCCACCTGGTTGAAGCAGCCCTCAATCAAGGACACGAAGTTACCCTTTTTAATCGAGGACTCCATGGAGCTGACCTCTACCCACACATCGAGAAACTACACGGTAGCCGTCAGGGCAATTTAACAGCCCTACAAGGCAGACAATGGGATGCCATCATCGACACCAACGGCTATGTCCCCTCCCATATTCGCTCTATAGCACAAATCCTTGCTCATACCACTCCACTATATGCATTTATTTCAAGCGTCTCTGTCTATGCCGATCTCAGCCACGTCGATGTAGATGAAACCACGCCAGTAGAAACTCTCACCCCAGAACAGCTTGCTGAAGCCGAACACATCGTGCCCCCCATGCAAGGAACGCCTGCAAGAGCTTACGGCGCAAACTATGGGGCATTAAAAGCACTCTGTGAGCAGGCAGCAGCAGAAACCATGCCGGGTCGCGTGCTCACCATTCGCCCTGGCATCATCGTTGGACCATACGACTATAGCGACCGCTTCACCTATTGGGTCCATCGCATAGCACAAGGTGGAGAAGTCCTCGCCCCCGGACGACCAGATCGCCAGGTCCAAATCATTGATGCACGCGATCTCGCCGAGTGGATTATCCGCATGCTTGAAGCTCAACAGACGGGAATATATAACGCTACCAGTCCAGAAAAACAACTCAACATGCAACAAATTCTGGGAACCTGTAAAAGTGTTACTGGCAGTAATGCACACTTTACCTGGCTCAACGATACATTTCTGCTTGAGGCAGGTGCCATTCCCTGGTCCCAGGTCCCACTCTGGCTCCCAGAATCGGATGAAACTCTCGGATTCAACGCCATTAGCATAAAAAAAGCTCTTACAGCAGGTCTGACCTTTCGTCCTTTAGCTCAAACTGTTCAGGATACTTTAACATGGGATCAGCAACGCCCTGAAAAGGTGCAATTGCAGGCTGGACTCAATGCAGAAGATGAGACACGTTTTTTGCAAACATGGCATCGGCAAATTCAATGATAACCTGTCTTCAGCTTGAACAGCCCAACATAATACAGCAGATAAGGGAGGACTACCTGCACACCCTTATTGCTCCCATGGACGGAATGTGGGAAAGTACTGTAATTCCGCATGCCACATTCTGGGAAATACAAGACCAGGAACAGCACATAGGACATTTCTGCATAGACTCCAATAATTATCTCGTACGCTTCTACCTTTTAGAAGAATATCAAGCACAGGCACAAGAGATCTTTAGCTGAATTCTTTCAAACCATCATATCCAGTATGCCATTGCAGGTACGCCGGAGCCTTTGTACTTCTCCTTATGTCTTGATATTCAAAAAAGCAGTGAGCTTCATACATATCTTTTTCAAGATAACATACAGATAAAGCCTGCACTCAGACCCACCAACATCGTCTTCACGAAAGCAGAAAAGAGTGAGTTTGCTGCTATCTCGCGTTTTTACCACGCTAATACGGAAGGATCAGGCGAATGGATCGAGGCATTTCTTCACAAACGCCTCAATCAAGGAGAATTATTCGTTTTGTATGATCAACAGACCCTGGTAGCAACAGGAGAATGCATCCCCAACCCGCAACAACTACCCTACGCCGATCTAGGCATGGTAGTAGCCCGATCATATCGCGGAAAAGGACTGGGCAGCTCCATGCTCATTCAATTAAAGCAACATTGCTATGCGGTAGGCTGGAAACCCATCTGCTCATGTGCCGCTGACAACCATGCTTCCAGGAAAGCCATAGAAAAAGCTGGCTTTATCAGCGAGCACAGCATGATGAAAATACTACTGTAGGGGCCTGATTTATCGCGCCCGGGTGTGTACGACGAAATAAATCGCCCTACACACCCGGCACCATAAACAGGGCCCCTACGTCTAAATCGCCTCTTCCTGCAAAGCACGCGTCGCGAACTGACTGTTATAGAGATCAGCATAGAAACCGTTCTTCTCCAACAATTCCTCGTGCGTACCCTTCTCAACAATCGTACCATGATTCATGACCAGGATCAGATCCGCATCCCGAATAGTGGAGAGCCTGTGCGCAATCACAAAACTTGTGCGCCCCTTCATCAATTCAGTCATCGCCGTCTAAATCTGCATCTCAGTGCGCGTATCCACACTACTCGTCGCTTCATCCAGAATGAGGATCTCTGGATCAGCCAGGAACGCACGCGCAATGGTCAGCAACTGCTTCTGACCCTGCGAAATGTTGCTAGCCTCCTCGTTGAGGATCGTGTTGTAGCCCAGTGGCAATGTACGGATAAAGTGATCTGCATACGCCGCTCTTGCCGCCTCGACGATCTCTCCCTCGCTCACATCCTCACGGCCATACGCGACATTTGCCCGAATAGTTCCATTGAAGAGCCACGCATCCTGCAACACCATACCAAACATACGCCGCAATGCGCCCCGCTTGATCTGTGTGATATCAACTCCATCAACCAGAATACTACCACTATTGACTTCATAGAAACGCATCAACAAATTGACCAGCGTCGTTTTGCCAGCTCCGGTCGGTCCAACAATTGCAATCATCTGCCCCGGCTTGACATCGATGTTCATATCTTCCATCAAAATGGCATCCTCGCTATATCCAAAGCGCACATGCTCAAACTGAACCGCGCCATCTGGATGCTCAATAACCTGCGATGTCTCCGCTTCAGGAGTCTGTTCTGGCTCGTCAAGCAATTCAAAGATGCGCTCAGTCGAAGCCATCGCTGATTGAATCACGTTGACAATATTGGCAAGCTGCGTGATCGGCTGCGTAAACTGCTGCGCATATTGAATAAACGCCTGCACATCTCCAATTGCGATCGAACCTTGTGTCACCAGAATACTACCAGCAACCGCCACAATCACATATCCGATATTACCAATAAAACGCATCAGCGGCATAATAATGCCTGAAGCAAATTGTGCCCGCCAACCAGCCTCATACAATCGCTCGTTACGCTCGATAAATTCATCGATGGATTGCTTTTCACGCCCAAATGCTTTTACAATCTTATGGCCCGTGTACATCTCCTCAACATGCCCATTGAGTTCACCAAGCACCCTCTGCTGCCTGCGAAAGTACTCTTGTGAGCGTTTCGCAATCCCTATCGTGACCAACAGGCTCAATGGCAGTGTTAACACAACCACCAGGCTCAGAAGCGGGCTGATCGTCAGCATCACCACAATCACACCGATCAGCGTCACCGCCGAAGTGATCAATTGCGTCAGGCTCTGCTGCAAAGTCGTGCTAAGGTTATCCATATCGTTGACCGCACGACTCATCACTTCTCCATGCGTGTGCGTATCAAAGTACTTAAGTGGCAGACGTGAAATCTTTTCATCCACCTCTTTGCGCAACTGGTACATTGTACGCTGTGCCACACCCGCCATAATATATTGCTGGATGTATATGAAAATCGCACTGATAATATACAATCCGAGCAAGATCAGCAGCACTGTCGCGATATAGTGAAAATCAATCCCAGGTGCTGGCTGATGATGCAGAAATGCTTCGTACTTCGCTAGCACACCTGCAAACAATTTGGTCGTCGCCAATCCCAGTATCTTAGGGCCAATGATGTTGAATACGGTCCCGATGATGGCCGCACCAAGCACGATCATCAAGCGATATTTCTGCGGGATAAAGTAGCGCAGCAAGCGATTAAGCGTGCCACGAAAATCTTTGGCTTTCTCTACCGGCCTGCCCATCGCTCCCCAGCCACCTCGGCCCATCGGGCCGCCTCCCATACCACCCTGCTGTCCATTACGCTGCACACTCATGCTATTCCCTCCTCAATCTCCGCACTTGAAAGCTGTGAGGAGACAATTTCACGATAGACCTCACTGGTATTTAATAACTCTCGATGCGTCCCGATGCCTGCGATGTGTCCCTCGTCCAGAACAATAATCCGGTCCGCATCCATGACGGTCCCCACACGCTGCGCCACAATGAATACGGTCGCATCCCTGGTCTCATTCTTGAGCGCAGCTCGTAACCGTGCATCGGTCTTAAAATCCAGCGCAGAAAAGCTATCATCAAACACGTAAATCTCAGGCTTTCTCACCAGAGCACGCGCAATCGAAAGGCGCTGCTTCTGTCCACCCGAAACATTTATGCCTCCCTGCGCAATCATGGACGCAAAGCCATCCGCCATATTCTCGATAAAATCCCTGGCCTGCGCAATCTCTGCGGCATGCCTCACCTCTTCGTCCGTCGCATCCTCTTTGCCATAGCGAATATTATCCTCGATCGTTCCCGAAAAGAGCACGGCCTTTTGCGGCACAAATCCGATCTTCTGCCGTAAATGCTCCTGTGACATAGCACGCACATCTACACCATCTACCAGGATCTGCCCACTGTCGATATCGTAAAAACGTGGAATGAGATTGACAAGCGATGATTTACCAGCACCCGTGCCACCAATGATCGCTGTAACCTCTCCCGGCGCGGCACTGAAGGTGATGTGTGAAAGCGCAGGTTCTTCTGCACCAGCATAACTGAAGGTCACATCCTGAAATTCCACATACCCTCTAGTGATCTCTGTGTGGTTCACCTGTTCTGGATCGTTGATTTCGGGCACTACATTCAGCACTTCATCAATACGTTTGGCCGATGCCTCAGCACGCGGCAATATAATAAACATCATCGAAACCATGAGCAACGCGAAGAGAATCTGCATTGCATATTGCAAAAATGCGAACAGCGCCCCAACTTGCATATCCCCATTGCTGATGCGAATCGCTCCAAACCACAGAATAGCCACGCTCGAAACATTCAAAACGAGCATCATAGTCGGCATTAACGCAGCTACCATCCGATTCACTCTGACGGTCACATCCGTTAAATCAAGGTTCGCCACATCAAAACGCCGCTCTTCATAACGCTGCCGATCAAATGCACGCACCACACGCACACCTGTCAGACCCTCATCGAGAATAAGGTTGAGCTTATCCAACTTCACCTGGATAATGCTAAAAAGCGGGATGGCCCGGCTCATAATGAGCAGAATAGCACCCACCAGCACCGGAATGACCACCACAAAAATCCAGGAGAGTCCGACATCCTGGTTGATCGCCAGGATAATACCAGCCACCAACGTGATTGGAGCAGTGATCAGCATATTCAAAACCAGGATCATCACCTGCTGCACCTGCGTCGTATCATTGGTGGTTCTGGTAATCAACGAAGAGGTGCCCAGTTGATCGAACTCATGCAACGAAAATTGTCCCACACGTGTAAAAATCTTGGCACGCACAATTTTGCCAAAGCCGGTTGCCACCTGGGAAGAAAAGAAAATGCCAACAACTGCGGCAAGCGTTCCTCCGATAGTTACCAGCAACATCAGCCCACCTGTGCGCCAGATGTAGCCCGTATCGCCTTTGATAATTCCATTATCAATAATATCAGCCATTAAATTGGGTAGATACAGGTTGGATAGCGCCTGCGCAATCGCAAGCACGATCACAACCACTAGTATCATGCGATACGGTTTTAAAAACCGCGCTAACTTAATCATATCTCTTCTTCTCCACCCCAGTGCGCAAAATCTACACTGGCAGCTTTATCGTTATAATAACGCGATACTTTGACTAAAAGTTCGGCAAGCTGATCACTCTGTTCCTCCCCCAGATACTCAATCAATCCATTGAGAGAGGTTAAAAAATCATTGGCCGCCTGCCTGGTGATTTTTTCACCCTTTTCCGTCAACTTAATCCCCACCGCCCGCCTGTCCACTGGATCAATATTGCGCTCCACTAATCCGTTTGCTTCAAGCCCCTTGATCAGTTGTGTGACCGTGGGCGGCGTCACATGCAACCTCCGACTAATCTCCGAAACCTTCATTTCTCGCATATCATCAGGTCGCGGATCTCTTTCTAACTCATGCGTATCAGGACGCACACCCTTGCCCAAACAAAAAAGGACTCGCAGCTCGCTAGGCTTGTACCCCGTTGTCGACGTTTGATGCCAACCCGCCCTCTTGAATTGCATCAAAGCCCTCAAAAGCTTCTGCGCAGTTTCGTTGTTCTGAATATCCACATCCTCACCTTCGTTAGGAACCAACCAATACTTTGGTATGTAATTTATTAGGCAACCTAATTATAATTCAGGCGGGCACCTCATGTCAAGGAGCATACACACTTTTAAATATACTCAGGGGTAAAATTCCTGCCTCGTTCCTTGCCTCTTGACAAGAATGCGATATATCGTTTGGACAATTATAGAATAAACGATATATCGCATTCTTGTCAAGAGGCAAATAGGCCAAAGATGTGCCAAAACAGAACGGAGCGTTCACCATCTTATGAAAAGGGAAACATCACAGAGAAAGTTGTAGCGCATATAAGCAAACTAATTGACTCAATTCGTGCGAACATGGGGAGCATACAGGCATATGACCGAGATAAGCTTTTTCTTTACCCTCTTTTTATTGGACATACCTAGCAGTGGAAATGTATTCGCGCCGGGTCCAACGGAGAAATACAGCCCTGCCCCTTTTCGCGGATATCTTTTTGCATAAGCCGGGTTTTTATACTCAAAAACTGGGAATCCCTGCTGCTTGCCCTCTTCAATTGTTGGGCCATGTTGAAATTCTTTATCTAGCTTCAGGCCTTTTAGTGAAATCATGCTGTATTTTACATTTTCAAATCCTATAACATTTTCCCATGAGCTATAGATACGATATAGGTGATTACTATAGAAGATACCATCACTGCTCAAGATAAACTTAATTGGCGCTCTTACAATCAATACATACACACAAAAGATATCCATTATACAGGCAACAATGATAAAGGGGATACGGATATGAGGATCTGTGAAAACGGCAATGATGTCCGGTACTATTACTATAAATTTTGACAGCATCATTACCGAATCAGGTGCTATTGTTATGATGGTTAAAGCTATGAAAAAAAGTGCCTCAAAAGCTAGCAAATACTGTTGTGGTTTGAAAGGATAAAATGTAGTAGTCTCACTTATAGTTCTAAATGTCCCTGGCTGCATCATAGGTTCTTCTAGCATTCGTCTGGGCTCCTATTTTGCACCATTATAGCTCTTCTTAAGCTATCTAGCAAGAGACGTTTCCCTGTATCAGGGCTTTCCAATTTTGCCAGAGGAAGTGTAAAAGAAGAGATTTCCTACTTGACATCCATTTCCTTATCAAGTACAGTACGTGAAGAACATCTAATCTCAAGGAGCTACGACGTTAATGAGCATCCGCTAAACATGTACCATTTCCCAATTCATCGGTAAAACGTCACTGACCTCTCTTTTCTGTTTCTTACAGAAGAAGGATTTTTCAGTTGCGCCAGGTGCATGAGCAAGCAGCGGACATTTTGTCGTCGCGTGCATTTATTCCTCGCCTCCTCTTTCTCTATCGGTCTATGCCCCGACAAGCAAGATATCATTCTGCTCTCTCCATTTTCTGACCTTCCACATACAACAGGTTTTACCGATGCGATCACTAACTCTTCGTCTCTCCACTACCTTGAAAAGGAGCACTCAGTATGCACTCGACCGAAACCATCGAACCATTAAATTGGCAAACACTCGAACCTCTCTTTACCACATTGCTCAAAGAAAATCTCACAGCTCAACTCGTTCCTTCCTGGCTGCACAGGTGGAGCGCTCTCGAAAAGATCGTCTGGGAAGCCAGAGCACATCTCAAGCGTGATCGGTCCTGGGATGAAACAAATATTGCCACCCAACAAGCTTTTCAACATTTCATAGAAGAGGTTTTTTTACCCTATCAGGCGCTAAATCAAGCACTCAAAACAAAACTGCTTGCTATTCCCAACTATATGCCCGCGCCTGAGCATCTGCAGATGGTACGCCTTTTGCGTGCCGAAGCCAGCCTCTTTCGCCAGGAGAACATCCCGCTACAAGCGGAAATCGCCGCGCTCAGTAGTGAGTATGGCCGCAAAGCCTGGGACATGTTTGTGCACATAGACAGCGAAACCATTCCTCTTCCCCAGGTTGAGGAACGTGTCGTCGCTCAGGATCAGGCCACACGCGAACAGGCGTGGCGACAGGTCTGGACACGTTGGAGTGAGGAACGCGAAGTATTCGATCAGCTCTTTCTCAACTTGCTTCGCAAACGTCGTCAACTGGCACGCAATGCAGGTCTTCCAAATTATCGCGCCTACTGCTGGCAAGAAATGGCACGCCTCGATTATGCGCCAGCAGATTGCCTGTCATTGCATAATGCTATCGAAGCAGAGATAATTCCCCTGACAACAGCACTACGAGAACAACGTCGACGATCTTTGGGTCTCACTTCTATGCGCCCCTGGGATAAAGAACTCTCCGCACAACTTGATATATCGCAGCGGCCCTTTGCAGATCCCAAAGACTTCGAAGCACAACTCATACAGATATACCATCATCTCGATCCAGAACTTGGAGCGTTGTTTGAACGGATGCGTCACGGCTATCTCGACCTGGGAACACGACCTGGGAAACCGCATGGGGGCGAGGAATGGCTCTTCTCGGCGACTGGTCTCCCCTACATTCGTGCATACACCATCGGCTCCTATGAAGATGTGAGTCTTGTTTTGCACGAAAGCGGCCATGCATTTCACGATGCACTCTCTCTGGAACAACAGGGACTTTTCTGGAACATCGGTAGCCCCAGCGAATTCAGCAGAGTTTGCCGCCATTGCCATGACCTATCTCGCCTCACCCTACCTGGAACAGAAACATGGAGGATTCTACACGCCTGAAGTTGCGTCTCACGTCTATCATAAAGCATTAGAGGATGTGGTCGTGAAGTGGCTTCCCTCCATCATCCTGGTTGATGCTTTCCAACATTGGGTCTACACTTCTGCGCCTGAAAATGTTACCCCTGCTGATCTAGACGCGAAATGGCTGGAACTATCAATAAGGTTTGAAGTGGGCATCGATTGGAGTGGACTGGAGCAGGAACGAGCCATGGGCTGGCAACGCGTGGGCATGATCTTCACCGCTCCATTCTATCAGATCGAATACGCTCTGGCGCACCTGGGAGCACTGCAACTCTGGCAGAAAGCACAAAACAATTTTGCATCGGCATGGCATACATATCGGGAAGCGCTCTTGCTTGGCAACACACGTTCTGTGCCCGAATTATATAAAGCAGCGGGTGTAGAGTTACCATTCGAGAGAGAGATAGTCAAGCAAGTAACAAAATTTCTTATTGCATCGTTCAATTTGTAAAACTCCTTATCCACAGGAGACTTTTAGAAAAGCTGTCCTATTGACCAATGTACAATCCTGTTTCAGCGCCTATACTTTGAAAAGACAAACACTTCTGACCGAGATCGGAAGCGATGGCGATTAGAGAACAAGGAAATTCAGTCAATGAAAGTCAAAGCGCTCGTCTGGATGGGCATCAAAACAGCTAAATTTCAAGAGATGGAACATTTCTTACAGGACGTGATGGGTCTACAGCAGGTCCATCACGCTCACGATTTCAGCGTTTTCCAACTTCCAAGCAAGGATAAGGTCGAGATCTTTGGCCCCCAGGGACCCAACCAGCACTTTTCGCAAGATTCAGTCGTCTGTGGCTTCCTCGTAGAGGATATCAAGCAGGCAAGTCAGGAACTGGTGCAAGCACATATCGAACTGGTCGGACCATTGCAGGTAGATGAGCTAAGTGGTAACGCCTGGCAACACTTTCGCGGGCCAGATGGAAAACTCTACGAACTGACGTATGATCCAGAACAAATCTAGCTCTATATGTATTCAACGTGATGAACAATGAGCTTGCCATAATTCCTAAACAGGAAATAAAATATTGTCATTCGTTCGTGAATATGCTATCTTTCGAGAGGAAGTCTCTCATAGGGATGCAAGATGTGATGGAGGCGTTGACCACGACTAAATCCTTGAATGGCATTTCCTTTCAGACCTACTTTCAACATTTGGATCTTCAATTCGCATCATCAATCCCGATCAATATGACGATAAAGAGTAAAGTAGACACACTCGACATCCTGGTAAAAATTATCTGTTGCATACTTTTTTGCAAAATCTTTGGGATAACTCTGTGTAGATAGGAGAGAGAGTAGATATGGACAACATCGAGTGGTGGAGACACCGATTACGTCGCAGAAAGTTTCTCGTTGGAGCGGCAGCAATCTCCAGCGGAGCAGGCCTGATATCGTGCAACAATCCTTTTTCACAAAATCCAACGAGCCAGAATAAAAAACACTATGTCATTGCCCTGGTACTGGGCGTACAGAAAGAATCTTTCTACATCACTATGCAGAAGGGGGCACAGGCAAAGGCCAACGAACTCGGCGTCTCGCTCGTTACCGCCGCTCCTGCTCAATTCGACCCTACATTACAAACCGTTATTGTAGAGGCAATGATTGCCAGACGCGTCGACGCGATCCTTATCGCCGCTTGCGATAAAGATGCCATGATTGAACCATTGAAACATGCATATGATGCTGGCATCAAGATCATCTCCCTTGATACCTATATTGGTAACGGCGATTACACCCATGGCCCCGTCACTTTCCCTCTCTCCTACATTGGTTCCGATAACGTCGAAGGTGGCAGAATTGCAGGCACCGCCCTGATCAAAGCCATCGGCGGCCAGGGCAAAGTCTATATTCAGAACGTGAAACCCGGCCTCAGTACAGTTATACAGCGCGAACAAGGTTTTCGAAGCGCCGTCGCAGCAACCAAAGGTGCAGTCACAGTGGTGAAAGTAGACTATAATAATGATAGCTCGACGCTAGCTACAGAGCAAACTGCCACTGTATTACACCGTATAAAAGACCTTTCAGGAATCTTCGGGGTGAATATGCCCAGTGCCCTGGGAGCCGCCCAGGCCATCAAGAATATAAACCAGGAAGGCATCATCCAGGTTGTCGCCATGGATGCTCCTGACTACGCCGTTGTAGATCTCAGAAATGGTGTCGTCGATATTGCCATTGCCCAACTACCAGCCGAGATGGGCAGAATTGGCGTAGAATATGCCGTCAAGGCATTGTCAGGTGAAACAAATAACCTGAACAAAAGAGTTATTACCGGTTATTTTACTATCGATAAGAACAATGTGGATACCCCAGAGGCACAGGCTGCCATCTATGAAAGCAAATAAGTAAATGCATCATGTTTAAATCGAGACATGCTCAACATTATTGGCAGCGCTTATCACTCACCACACGCTTCTCAGGGCTTCTGGTGCTCGCTGCCATCCTTCCATTGCTTCTCGCTGTTATCGTGAGCGAGTTCCTATTGCGTCCAGCCCTGATCAATCAGGCCACTAAGGCAATGCAAACAGACATCCATACCCGAACTCAACTGATCGATACCTATATGTCTGAACGCTTGTTGGATACTGAAACCATCAGCAAACTGGCACCAATTCAGCAGTTTCTCGCCGGTAATTCTGATTTCAAAGAGCAGGCCCGAGAAGGCCTTGCAACAGGTCACGTGCCTGGTAGTCACTATGAAAACTGGTCTCTCTTCGATACCCAGGGCCATCTACGCCTGTATTATCCTACTCCTCCTCAAGCCCACGGAGCATATTTCATTCAGCCCCCTGCCTTACAACAATTACAAACGCTTAGCCGAACGCTGGTTTCAGATGTCTTCTATAATCCCCTCAGCAACGATGCGTATATCGACCTCTATGCACCCGTAGTAACCCCCTCTTATAAAGTGGTGGGCATTTTGCGGACCACCTTTGACCTCAGCTACATCTGGCAGATCGTTAATGATGATGCGAATGCGAATGGATCAGGCAGCTATGCCTTTATTTTGGATGAAAATGGTGTACGTATTGCTTCAACGAACTTTCATGCCGTCAATGATCCAACTGGTATGACGGTCCCTCCTCATATCTTCACCTCGATTGCTCCACTCCCATCCGCTCTCCAACAGCACATTCGTGATGAGAACCTCTATGGCATATCTAATCACCAGATGCTTCCCGTGCTTCCCGATCCCGCACTCGCAGTACAACAGAAACAAAATAACAACTCATCGTTAGCCTCTGAGATGGTCCCGGCTGATCAACATGAGATCTTCGAAGTGGTGAGCTTAAAGACCGATAGAGTCCCCTGGACATACGTTGTGTTAAGCCCTCTTAGTACTGTGACCGCTCTGGCTGACCAACAATTGCGTCTTATCAGTCTGAGTGCAGCACTTATTCTCGTTCTGACAATTGTTGCTGGGGTCATTGTAGGAAAGCAGTTTGCACAACCAATTGCCCGCTCTCTTGAAGAGCAACGCCTCGCATACGAATATCAGCAACGCTTGAATCAGCTCAAAGACCAGTTCCTGGCTAATGTAAATCACGAGTTACGCACTCCCATAACAGAGGTCTACGGATACCTGAACTTACTTTTAGAGAGTCAAAATCAGTTGGATAGCACACTACAAACAACCTTCCTTAAGCATGCTCTCAGTGGCTGTGAAGAACTCAAACTCCTGGTGAATAACGTACTGGACATCGTTCACCTCGATGGTCATATGAAACCGCCAAGCCCTCAAAAAATGTCCGTAGAACAAACAGTAAAAGAGGTGCTCGCACAGTTTGACCCACGAAAATTGCAAAATTATGAATTGCAAGTCTTGATAGATGAAACCTTTATCGTTTGGGCAGACGCACAACTCGTACGCCAGGTATTGCGTAATTTGCTCTCAAATGCTTTCAAATATACCCCGCAGCAAACGCCTATCGTGATAAGCGCCCAAACAGGCGCATCCCTTCCTCAAGCCGATGTTCCCGCCTCGTCTGTGATTATCTGCGTAAGGGATCACGGTCCGGGGATTCCTGCAGACGAACTCCCCTTTCTTTTTGAGAAATTTGTGCGCCTCAAGCGCGACCTTACTGGTCCCGAACGCGGCACAGGGCTTGGACTCTACATTAGCAAACGCCTTATTGAAGCAATGGGAGGATGCATATGGGTCGAGAGTCCTGGCGTGCCAGGAGAAGGCAGTAGTTTCTACTTTACACTTCCTATGGCAGTGAACGACTCTATTTCCTAATACTAACCATCAAACCCACCCATAAGGTACCATCTCCGCAACCACTTGAAGGTTGAAAAAGCGAGACTTTTTGAAAGAGCATAAAGAGGGCTTTATAATGCCTGCTCGGCCACTACCATTCGCATCCTCTTCCTATTCCGCTGCATCAACAAAAACAACACCAACCCATACAGCGGAATGAAACCCACCAGCCAGCCCAACCACTGCGGAATAGCAGGTGGAGCCGTCGCCACAATCGGTACAGTAGCAATCCCTTGCCCGGCTGGCCCATGCACCACTACCTGCAAATTCCAACCCCCACGCACCGTAATCTCAACAGCCCCCTGCACACCATTACTCAACGTCGTGAGGCCAGCTCGAATTGGCGTGGCATCCACTCCACGATCAGGGATCGACGAAACAACAAAACTCAACCCTCCAACCTGCTCAGTCGTGATACTAAACGGCATGGCAAATCCCGCATTGGCCGGATCTTTATACAGATTCACCGTCAGCGGATACGCCCCAGCATTCACATGCACCACCCGCTCCGGAGTACTCCCCGGCTGCGTCGCCTGAATTGAAAGGCCAATCTCTACTCACCAGAACAATGACTGCAATAATCCCAATAGCCAGCAGAATACGCTGTAATACCTTATTCATTTCACGCCTCTTCCACTTGCTGCTCTACCGGACTTTCTACCTGCTGCAACGCCGTTCCCGTACGTTGCCCAAACCACGCTCCCAACAATGAGCCACCCCATCCTAGAAGCAAGGAGACGACGAAACCTGCAATTCCCAGGCGACCAGGAAGCCTCACAAACAGGGTCGGATTGAACAACGTGAGCGGAATGAAACCAATCAACGCCAGGCTTGCTTCAGTCAACAGCAACCTCTTAACTGACCAGTCCCGCTTCTGGGCAAAACGTGTCACGATATCAACAACAAGCGCAGCCAGAATAGGCAACAACGGCCAATCGAACGTAAGGATCGCCACACCCGGATTGCTCCTCCTCAAACTCAGTCCTTCCGTTATCATCAAGATGCCAGTCGCACGCGGAACATAAAGATCAACTATGATCGCAAAGAGGTAGTAGATGAGCACAACAGTAGTTGCCGACCAGCGCCAGGGTAGAGCACTCTTCACGGAAACGAAGGTCCAGGTACCAAGTAGGGCCGGAAGAAACATGAATACACTGATAGTTATAAAACTCAGATGGATAAAATGGTTTGTACTGGGCGCTTCAATAAGAAAGAATGTTAGAGCACACAACACGACCCCAAATGCCACCACTACCCCCGAATAGCCCACACGCACCATGCGTTGCACTCCCGCGCTCACCGCCAGATTGGTCGCCGACATCAACATATAAGCGGCCCCCAGCGCCACAATTCCCATGCCCATAATAATCATGATATGAAATGGTGCCCAGATAGAGACATCAATCCCATAAAGCGAATGCCAATAAGCATCCAGGGGAAAGGCAATGGCCGAGTTCAGGGCCGCAAAACCAACAACATATGCTCCCAGAGAACCATGAAAGGCATCGGCAAAACCAGTACTGTTCTGCGCAAGTTGCGGATTACGACGCGCCCACAACGTTTCAATCAATATGGCTGCTAACCCGGCAAACCCACTCAATGCAACTCCGCTAAGCATCATAAGATGTGGCGGAATCAATGTCCGATCTCGCCCTATCAACAGATGCCACTGCACATCCCAACTGGTTCCCAGCACAAAAATAATCGATCCGAGCAAAGCCACACATCCCAACGTCATCCTTAACATCCAGACCGCATGCATCGAACTCGCTCGGGCAAATGAATCGCTCAGTGCATCAGTCCTTCTCAATGCTTTTGCCATAATTCTCTCCCTCAGGTTATTGAATAAAATAGAACACTTAAGACAATGGGCTCAAAACAACATATATACGTTTCATTGTACCATTAAGTTGACTCACAACAAACATCCCCTTATCCATTCTTCCATCTGCTGAGCTTGCAATCCCTTCCTTCATAGCTTATAATTACACCAGACTACAAGAAAGTCGATGTTGGATTCCCTTGTTCCCATTTCCATCAAATCTCACCACCGTGTATACCGTGTACCCCAAAAGATCCCGGTTTTCAAAAAACTCTCTCTCTTTCTCCCATTTCATAAATAACTATAAGAAAGGATCGTTATGTTCCCGCCCAAATGGCTTTATTTTTTGTTGCTCCTTGTCGCATTTGAACTGCTCGCCGACATTCTCGCAAAACAGTTCTCGCTCAATGGCAGAATTCTCTTTGCGATCCTCGCTCTGCTCGGCTTTCTCGCCGCCAACACCGCCTGGCTCATCAGCTTGCGCACAGGTGCAGAATTGGGCAAGGGAGCAGTACTCTTCTCGGTACTTTCGGGTATTGGGGCAGTCATGATTGGCACTCTCGTTTACCATGAGAAAACCACTCCCTGGCAACTCATCGGCCTGGTACTGGGGATTGCGGCAATAGCTTTCCTTTCCATGTAGATATTCGGAGCGCTTAGCATTCTACTTTTTGAATATACACCGCAAGACGTTGCATGGATCTGACATGTAGGATATGATACAGAGGACATTCTAATGAGCAAAACAAGGATTCACATCGCTACGATCAGTGCTTGTAGCGCTATTGACCATGTTTTGGTTGGAGGTAGCTGGTGACATTACAGGGATTACTCGCACTATTAACACAAAGACCGGAATATCGTCGTTTACTAGAACAACTTCGCAACGCCGAAGGGGTACCAGCATTGACAGGTATCACTGAAGCGGCGCGTCCTTTTGTCATCGCCGCTCTGGCCTCAACATTGAAACAGCCGCTGCTGATCGTCGTCTCCGATGAGGAACAGGCGCAGCAGATGGCTGAAGCATTAAAAGCATTTCACTCCACACCGGATGATATATTCTTTCTACCCGATCGCGATGCGCTCCCCTACGAGCGCCTCATCGCTGACGCTCAAACAACCCAACAACGTATGCAAACCATGATTATGCTGGTGGGAGGCAAGCGCACGCCCATCGTCATCTGCTCTGCCCGCGTCCTGACACAACCCATCATCCCACCTAAAGAACTGGCAACCTCTCTCTTTAGCCTGGCACCAGGACAGGAGATCGATCTAACAATGATGCTGGAACATCTCTATAACCTGGGCTACGAGCCAGTTACAGAGGTGGAAGAGCCAGGACAATTCAGTCATCGTGGCGGCATCATTGACCTTTTTCCACCATCGTTTCCGCGTCCCGTACGCGTCGAATTCTTTGGTGACGAGATCGAATCTCTCCGCACCTTTGACCAGGAAACACAACGCTCCCTCAATCCCATCAATGAATGCACCATTGGACCCGCACGCGAGGCCATTCCTGTCCGTGGACCAGAGGCCGCCAAAGATCTGGAGCAACTCGATAGCAATATCCTGCACAAAGATGCCGAGGAACGTTGGAAACATGATCTGGAAGAGCTACGCCAGAAGCGCTCGTTTCCCGATATCGCCTTTTACATACCTTACCTGCATAGCCAGGCCACGATCCTGGACTACCTGCCACGCAATGGACTCCTCATTCTAGATAATCCAGCCAGCATCCAGAATCACATCACCGATTTCGATGCCCAGGCGCAAGATATGCGCGAACGCCTCGAACAGGAACGTGAGAATCCCACTCACCTGCGTCCTGCACATGTCGGCTGGAACACACTGGAACCACAGATCCACCAGCGCCGCCAGCTCCGTTTCGCCGATATTCTCTCGACCGCCGAGGGCGATTTCGATGCACGTCAGCACGATGGCACCGAACATCTGATGCCAGCCTATACCAGCGCCAACTCGTATGGCGGTCGCCTGCGTTCTTTCGTACAGGATTGCCGCAAGATACTCGACAGTAGAGAACGCGTGATTATCGTCACCATGCAGGCCCGCCGTATGGCGGAAGTGCTCAGCGACGAAAGCATTCTCCACGAAGCAACCATCCACGCCAGCCCCGGTACAAATATTCAGCAAGCCCCGAAGCCGGAACACTCACTCTTATCCAGGGCCAGATGATCGAAGGATGGCAATCACATTCGCTGGGACTCTATGTCTACACCGATACCGAGATCTTTGGCTGGTCGAAGCGGCGCGGCGTGCAAAGGCGGCGTCCAATCACACCTGCCTCGTTCCTTTCAGAGGTCAATCCCGGCGATTATGTCGTTCACCAGGAGCATGGCGTCGGACGCTTTGAAGGACTCGTCAAACTAAGCCTTACAGGCGTCGAGCGCGAATACCTGCTCATCCACTATGCAGGCACCGATAAGTTGTATATCCCAACCGACCAGCTCGACCGCGTGACACGTTTCATCGGCATGGGCGATTCTGTACCAGGACTTAGCAAGCTCGGCACAACCGAGTGGACACGCGCAAAATCAAAGGTCAAAGAAAATGTGCAAGACGTTGCACGCGAACTGCTCAGACTCTATAGCGCTCGCGAGGCTGCACCCGGACACGCCTTCCCTTCAGATGCAGAACAGCCATGGCTACAGGAACTGGAAGATGCCTTCCCCTTTGAGGAGACACCCGACCAGGAACGCGCCATTCAAGAGGTCAAAGCAGACATGGAACGGCCACGCCCCATGGATCGGCTCGTCTGCGGCGATGTTGGCTATGGCAAAACTGAAGTCGCTTTACGGGCCGCCTTCAAAGCCGTACTTGACCAGAAACAGGTCGCCATTCTTGTACCAACAACGGTACTCGCTCTGCAACACTATAATAACTTTAAAGAACGCCTCAAAGCCTATCCCGTCCGCGTGGAACTGCTTAGCCGCTTCCGTTCCGAGAAAGAACAGAAGCAGACATTGGAAGACCTCGCTTTTGGCAAAGTCGATATCGTCATTGGCACGCATCGTCTCCTGCAAAAAGATGTCGTCTTCTTCAACCTGGGCATGCTGATCGTCGATGAAGAACAACGCTTCGGCGTCACCCATAAAGAGCGCCTCAAACAGATGCGTACAGAGATCGACGTGCTGACCATGACCGCAACGCCTATCCCACGCACACTGCACATGTCGCTCGTCAATCTACGCGATATGAGCGTTATCGAAACACCACCTCAGGAACGCCTGCCTATTCGCACCGTCATTCGCGAATACGATGAAACGCTCATACGCGAGGCCATTCTGCGCGAGATCGATCGCGGCGGTCAGGTCTTTTTTGTCCATAATCGCGTGCAGGGCATTCAAGTTATTGCCCAGAAATTGCAGCGCTTATTACCAGAGGCACGCATCGCTGTCGGGCATGGACAAATGAACGAAGAGCAACTGGAACGCGTGATGATTGGCTTTGCCAACGGCGATTTTGATGTCCTCGTCTCAACTACGATCATCGAAAACGGCCTCGATATCCCGAATGCAAATACGATTATCGTAAACAATGCAGCCTACTTTCGGACTCTCCCAGCTCTACCAGTTGCGCGGTCGTGTTGGTCGTGCCACCCACCAGGCCTACGCCTACTTTTTCTATGCGAAAGATGCACGCCTGACACCTATCCAGGAAAAACGTCTGCGTGCCATCTTCGAGGCCACCGAACTGGGCGCGGGCTTCCGTATCGCAATGAAAGACCTGGAGATCCGTGGCGCAGGCAATCTCCTGGGCGCAGAACAATCTGGCTTCATGAACACAATCGGCTTCGACCTCTATTGCAAATTACTAGCTGAAGCCGTACAGGAGATGCAGGGGAAACAGGTCGAAGCGGCAACTACCAATGCCAGCGTCGATCTACCACTCGATGCCTATCTACCAGACGAGTATATCGGTGATCGCACGCTCAAGGTCAACTTCTATCAGCGCCTGGCTAACCTGAATCGTACGGAACAGGTAGAAACAATGGCCGCCGAATTAAGCGATCGTTTTGGTACATTACCTAAACCCGTGCAGAATTTACTCGCGATCGTACGCCTGAAAGTGGAGGCCTCGCAACTGGGATACGAAGCCATTGTCATGAAAGACAACGAGTTTATACTTACGGTGAAGCGTAACGTCATCCCCAACCGCATCGTCCTCTATCGGCGTTTCCGCAATGAAGCACGTGTTCAACAAGGAGTTATCCATATACCACGTCGTCTGCTCGGCACGAACTGGTTAGGGCAGTTACAGGAATTGTTGCCGACAATTACGGCTCCGGCTTCTTCAACAGCTTAATACACATGGATATCATCAACACAGCCCCGGCTAGAACCCAATCAAATTCTGCTGCTTCAACTCCATCAACAGCCGCTCTACATCCTGCATAGGCTTACTGACGCAACGCACAAGATCGCCAACGGTTCGGCTTCCATCAATCAATAAATAAATTGAACGTTGTGGGCGCGTTAGAGGGAGCGCAAGGACATTTTGTTCGTTGCTCAATCGATGGGGAATGAGGGCTTCAAAACCCCAGGCTGTACCACTAGAAGGGGGATTATAACCAGTCGTACGTTCACGTCTGACTCCCTCGGGCAGTGGAGATTGCTGTGGTGGCTGAGGACCTGTTGGGGGACGAGGTCCTGTAGGAGGCTGCGGCTGAGTTGCACGCCTTAATGGAGATGTTGGAGTAAACTCATTCGTATGGCGCACAGATCCCGTTGTATGGCGCAGCTTCGCTAAAGGTTCTGTCGTCGCATAAGGAGGCACACCTCCTGGTGGTAGCGGGGGAATAGCAGGTATAGGCACATCTGCCGTAAAAGAATAATAGACATTACGCCAACTCGAAAGCGTTGCGAGTGCATCCTGGCCAGACAACCTCTCAAAAAAGGCCTGAGCAGGGTGCCCTTTCTCGAAGTAGATCTCTCCCTCCTCAAAACGGCCCGCATTATAGCGCTCCAGGCTTAACAAACCACTACGGCGTCTTGAAGAGATCATCTGCAATATATCGCTCAGACTCTCGGCGACTTTATCCCGGCCTTTTGTCATCAGCACGCCCGGCAAAGGCTCCCCCGTCCATGAGAAAGCACTCAGCCTCTCCTTTCTTGTCTCACAGCATCGTTCTTTTCCCTCTATCGTTCTAACTTACCCTATACTTTCCATAATTTCTACTTCTGGCCTACTTTTGTACAAACTGGCTAGTGGCGCGTATGCATAAGATGGAACATTAATGCCTGTTTATAATCTAGCAAGCTGACAACACCCGTTTTGATGATCTGGTTTGAGAGATTGAGCAGCGTTGAGACCACTTGCAAACGTGTCTCATCGAAACGTGCATGTTGCCGCAGCATATCCAGCAATTGAGCAGGTGTCTGGTTTGAGACCTCTAAACCTGCACGTATAGCTTCCACCCGTAACCACACAACGAGTTGGTGGCGCATCTGCTCAAAAATAGCCATATCATCCTCACCCACCGTCAGCATGTTTGCTTCGCGTGGGCTGGCCGCTACAGTAGAAGAGCCGGGTTGTGCAGTCTGAGCTACGCTGCGTGGCTGAAGAGGAGATGAAGGAGTAGAAACGGCAGGAGCGACAGCCGCCGCCATTGTTTCAGCAGACGCTAATGGGCCACTCACTCTTATGGCTGATGGTGGCAATGCTCCACTTACTACTTTTCCCGAAGAAGGAGCTAGTGGTCCACTTTTCATAGTTGGCGACGAAGTCAAAGGTCCACTCTTCATGCCTGGTGCGCCAGGCGTCGATCCGTTTGCCTGCTCAGCGAGAGGAGATGGGACAGAACTCACCGATGCAGCAGGCTTCAGAGGTGAAGTCATAGGCGCATCTAATTTCCGCGCCGGCGTCACTGGTGTATTCGGGCTGATAGTCCCAGGTCGCGTTGAGGCTGGGAGGGACGCTATATTGGCAGCCGGAATAGAAGGAGGTGTTGGAAGGTTTGTGATGCTATCTTGCTCAACTACTCCTGCCGGATTTCCTGTCCCTGGAGGAGTCTGAGGTCGTTGCGGCTGAGGCTGGGGACGCCTGGCTGTACCATTGGCTGCCCGTGCATCCACACCATTACTGGCCCCTGGTCTGATCTCACCACGCAATTCTTGTAACTGTTGCTGTAGTAGCATCGTTGCAGCAGCAATCTGTTCCCAATCAGGCTCCTGGCGACCTGTAGTAGATTGCGACCAGGAAACATTAGAACGTGGACTCCCAAATGGGTGCGCTCCACGCTGCCCGGTGAGATGCCCACGCAATCCCTGCACTACCGACAACGACGAGGAATTGATGAGCATACGCACATCAGACATCCTCTTCCGTCCCTGCTCTCCAAAGAAAGCGCGGTTACGTTGCACAAATTGAATAAAGAGACGTTCTATCTGGTGCTGAAAATCTGGCGACATCAGATCGACACGACCCCACGACGTAAAATCGACCGAACTCAGAAAAAGCCAGACCTCCTGGCGCTTGGCTCGATCGACTGGTCGCATGCGCAATTCATTGGTGCGACTATCAAAAAAGCGTGGGTAGCAAAAATGAGCGATCAGCGTCTCAGCTAATTCCGCTTTCAAGCGTGCAATCTCGGCTGGCGGAAGCTGACCTAGATAAATGCCCATCACTACAATCCCTTTCATTTCAGTATTGTATATGTCATGTCGACCATACACATGCACCTTCTTCTACATATCGTAAAAAAGGCTATGGAATAATATTTATTGACTTCAGTTGCAGCGCATTCGTATTTTGCGTTGGCGTAGCCGTACCAGGAACATTTTCAACATGCAATAGCAGTCGCGCTTGTATATCCATCATTTTATCCGATGTCTGTGCCAGAGGTAAAAGGGTAAGGGACAAATGTGCTAGTCCATATGGGACTTTACTATCATTGACCGTAAATGTTCTACTCGTCAGGCGTATTACGGAACCCACTTTCCATGTATTCGTCTGACACCAGTAAAGTTGTGATACATTATTACTGACAAAGTATTCTTTGCCATCGCTACCGATCATCAAAAAGAGCATCTGCATCGGTACTTTTATTGGAGCGTTTACTCGCCACTCCGTCGTAACTGTTATACCACTTGTCCGATTAATCGTGCTGGCAGTATTCACATTATAATCAAGCAGACTAAAAGAGCCACCAGCAGCACTCTGTAAACGTTGCCTGCACTTGCTGTTTTGCATTCTGCGGTTCCACATATATATCTGAACAAAGACTGGCTGGTAAATTGGGCAATACCAGGTAATTGAGCGTGGGGTCCGTCATCTGTACCGCTGATAACACAGAATAAGGCGAGATACCGGGTTGCGGCAGACCACGTTTCAAGAGTAGGTAACCATCCTGTGCGGCAAGAATACCATAATCCCCGCTGAGCAGGACTGTTTTCACATCCCGAATGTATTCTAGTTCAGTATTATAGGGATAGAAATCCCCTTCCAGGTCAAGCAAAATATAGTCGGCCTTATCCGTAGACACTGTTGCAGGTTGTGCAGGGTTAAAGGGAGTGCCATACGGGAACATATAGATATTTGCGCGATGACTGAGGTGCGACACGAGCTTCGTCTGCGCCGAAACTGAGGCGTCAGGCGGAATCATAGCGATAAAACGCTGTGCAAGTCGCGTATGAGCGGAAATCGTCGGCCACTGAAAGTTCTCCGCAAATGGCATCTTGCCAAAGAAGGTATCATCACGACGAACAGTCGTAAAAAGCACCAGCAAGAGCATTCCACACAAAATCGCTATATGAAATAGGCGTGTCGGTTGCCAGGAAGGCGCGGCTTGCGTAGAGGCAACGCCATCTGACGACACTTCACTTTCTGGACTTTGCAAACGCACCAGCACCCACTGCACAACCCACAGGATCAGCACCATTGCCTCGATGAGCGAGAAGATCAGCACAGGCACAATCTCGGCGTTATAGTGGAAAAGCCCTGTATATTGCTGCACATCAGAACTGAGCATGTTAATAGCCAGCGATGGGGCAGCCATAATCAGAATCCAGGGTGCCAATAATGGCAAGAAAGCGCCCGGCGCAAAGAGTGAGCGCAGATAAGCCTGATGAGCTTGATCCAGTAGATACTGATGCAGAAAAGTTTTTGGCTGTGCCACCAGCAGGTGCAGCGAACCAGATGAGTAACGACTAGCCAGCATCCCTTGACCAGTAGGGCTAAAATGCGGAATGATAATCAGTATCGCCAGGGCTGACATAACACTCCCTATGATTATCAGAGCCAGTCCAGTACGCCAGCGTCTCTGAAATACCATCGACCAGAGCCCAAACATCGCGATCACAATGCCAATCTCCTCTTTACAAAGAATGGAGAGCACAGCAAACACAAAGAGCCAGACTGTACGACGTGTATACATAAAGTACAGCGTAAAGAGCAGAAACGATGCAGTAAACGCGACGGCGTGGAAGTCAATGCCTGTAGCTTGCTGAAGGGCGGGATAGAGTAAATAGATCAGCGCAACGACAACGGCGGCTAAATCATTGCGTAAACGCAAACGAGCCAGCCAGAAGGCCGGATAAGCTCCGGTCGCGACAACCAGCACCTGCAAAATCAACAGCATCCGGGGGTCGGACCAGAGCAGATAGAACAGAGAAACAGGGAATAGAATCGGCTCAAAGTGGAGTCCGAAGCGTGTGATACCATTGAAGCCACCACAATTGCTATCATGCAAAATATTGCAGACGGTCTGATGCAGTACCTGCCCATGTACTGTGCTCCAGATCGCCTGATCCATGATGCCCATATCTTCGGCGTTGAGCTGAAAGGCATTCTGCAAACTGACCAGATAGATAATAAAATAGGTGCTGAAGGCGATGGCTGCAAGCGTTACCAGTCCCATCGCCAGCCAGAAAAGACGCTTGTGCTGTAATGGTTCAGGAGCAGGATAAAGATAGAGACGATTTCTCAGCACTGAGAAACGCTTGCGCCATGTTACATTAATCACTAACTACTTCCTCTTCAAAGGCTTCCCAATCTTTTTCGCCCAGCGCATTAATCCAATTCCTGCTTGATACTATATTCCTCGCCTTTTTGGAAGGCATAATTGCGGATCATCTCACTTTGCAGGCCGGTCAGAATAAATTGAATGCCAAAGATCATCAAGACAATTCCGACGAAGAGCAATGGCTGATCGTGAATCTGCTGATTGAAGAAGATTTTACGGATGACCACAAAGATGTCGACCAGGATGCCCAGGAAGAACGTCCAGAAGCCAAGTGGGCCAAAGAGACGCAGAGGGGTACGCAGGAACGTGGTCAGGAACAAAACGTTCAACAGATCGACCAGGCCACGAGCGAAGCGACCAGCGCCAAACTTCGATACACCAGATTTACGTGGATGGTGGCGTACTTTAATCTCCGCAATGCGGAAACCGCGCCAATGGGCCATGATGGGCACAAAGCGGTGGAACTCCCCATACAATTTCAAATGAGGGTCTTCGATAATATCGCGTCTATATGCTTTAAACCCATTATTGATATCATGCAGGTATACTCCGGTCATGGTACTGACCATACGATTAAAGACGCGTGATGGAAAGGTCTTTGAGATGGGATCCAAACGAGGGAATTTCCAACCTGTCACCAGATCATAGCCCTCATCCAGTTTCGCCAGGAAATTCGGGATCTCTTCGGGATCATCCTGTAGATCGCCATCCATGGTAAAGATAACCTCGCCACGACTACGCGCAAAGCCGGCAACGAGCGCAGGCGTCTTCCCGAAATTGCGGCGGAAGCGAATGACGTGTACGATGCCGCGATGCTCTTGATAGAGCTTCTCTAACTCACCAAACGTCTTGTCGGTGCTTCCATCATCGACAAAGATAATTTCGTAATTTTTCGCAAGCTTCTCCAGTTGGGCTGAGAGCTTCTCAAAAAGAGGACGCACATTCAATTCTTCATTCATCACGGGAACGACGATAGAGATAGCGATCCCCTGGGGTGATACATCAGGAGTGAGTGACTCCAGTTCATTTTCATGCGGTGGAATTTGTGTTTGTTGCATTGTTAACGATCTCCGTTTTCAAACATACATGGAATAGAGCAGCGGGCCATTGGCTGGCGACTATTATAACATACAGTTTTTTTTAAAATACAGGCGATAGTACCATAGCTATTCTAGTTAATAGAACGAATAAACACCTGAAACAGACACATATGAACCGAAAATACCGGTGGGGCTAGATTTATCGCGTCTATCTTTTCATCTTGTCATAAGACACGTCACAACTCGGCGAAAAGATCTGGCCGATCAGTCGTTAACGCAGTCAACTCGTGCAGAGGCAAAACGGCGCATGTCTTCCAGCGTATTGACCGTCCAGAGGCCAAGTTTCATCCCCTGCTCATGCACTTTAGCGGGCATCTCATCCGTGAAAAGATGACTATCCATATTCACCCAACTACAACCAAACTTTCGCATCTTTTGGAAAAGCGTCGTAAACGCGTCTTCAACGTCAGGATTCCAGAGGTCCTTGGAGACATTTGCCCCCGTCTGAAGCCGTGGTTCCAATGACTTGATATGCAGTAACATAGGCCAATCAAAGGATATGATCAGCACGCTATTGAGCATGCGAGCCTGACGTAAATCGCGTAGGACAGCCTCCGCAATGTGTGGATAGCGACCATAGACACCATCGCGCTCGCTCGTCTTTATTTCGATATAGACACGACCACGGTCCTTCATAAGGGTCAGTACCTCGCTTAATGTTGGGATGCGCTCGCTTGCGGGCCAGCCGCCAGGGAAATGGGTGGAGGCATTCAGATCACGTAGCGCAGCAAAATCGAGATCCAGAATATTGCCTGTACCCTCAGTCAGACGTTCCACAGTAGCATCGTGAAATACAATCAATTGACCATCGCGACTCATCTGTACATCGAGCTCAATTGCATCAACAGGCAATGTCAGCGCATTGCGAAATGCCGCCAGGGTATTTTCAGGAGCTAGATGAGAGCCGCCCCGATGAGCAACACGTTGAATATGCATAGCCATAAATAAGATATATCCTCTCTCAGACAATAGCAAATTTGTTTTTATTGGATAATAATATCATGTCTTTTTCAAGAGCAGGTAGTAGTGGTGTATGTCATGAAAGTTTTCCTGTTGGTGTTGGGGGAGAATGACGCTGGAGAAGATTTCCCTGGAGAAAGAATACCTGATCGATTTAGGAATTGCAAGTTGAATGGATGAAGTGGTGGAGTGGTGGAGTGTGCCTATCCAGACGGGAGAAAATGTGGGGAGATGATTTTGCGAATTCGGGATCTTTTGGGGTACACCCTATACACCATTGTGGTCTCGCTGGCGAGTACAAAAGCAACGACGTGGTGTGATGAAGGTTGGCTATCGGAAAAGCAGATCTATTGATGAGTTTATCAATAGTGCATATGCCCCGTGCACCCTTACTCTGGTTTTAATTGACGGACGACAATATCACAGGCTAGAATAAAACGAAAGAAACAGAAAGGACCTGTTGCGATGCAACTAAAACAGGGAATGACAGGAGAAGCCGTAACCACGGTCAATAATGAAAATACAGCGGCGGCAATTGGAGCGGGAGGAGTCGAAGTCTTCGGGACACCAATGCTCATTGCATTGATGGAAAATGCCTCATGGAAAGCTGTTGCGGACGCATTGGACGAGGGTTATGTCACAGTAGGAACACATGTTAACATCAGGCATCTAGCGGCAACACCATTGGGGCAACAGGTACGTGCGAGCGCAGAACTGATTGAGATCGATAAGAGACGCCTGGTCTTCAGCGTTGTCGCCTACGACGAACGACAAAAAGTTGGTGAGGGCCGACATGAACGCACCATCGTCAATCTTGAACGCTTTTTAGCTCGCGTCAAAGCCCAATCATAATCTCCAGACCGCTTTCGCGCAGAGTACTCAGAATGGCAGGATCAGCAGAGCTATCGGTAATCAAAAGATCAATTTCGTCAATATTACATGTATTTGCCAGCTCGACCTTGCCAATTTTGGAACCGTCGGCAACCAGAATGCGCCGTTTGGCGGCTCGCAGCATGTGCCGTTTAATCTCGGTCTCTGGCAGGTTGATATTCGTGACACCGAAGACGGGATCAATACCATTGCAGCCCAGGAAGACGGTGTGAGCCTTGATACGATCAAAGATCAGCATCCCCAACGGATCGACGAGCGAGTGCTGTAAAGGTCGCAACGTACCGCCAGTGAGTACAACGGTAAAGCGTGGAATAGCCTCCTCTAACTCCAAAGCAATGTTAAGGGAATTTGTGAAGACGATAACGTCGCGCAATTCTTCACGTTGCATGAGAGCACGTGTAACTGCCGTTGTAGTTGTACCTACATCAAGAATGAGCGTCTCACCGCTACTAATCAAGCTAGCGGCCACGCGACCAATACTGGACTTTTCACTGGCCCGCGCATTCTTCATTTCCTCGAAAGGACGCTCCATCTGAATAGCGGGTCGAGGCATTGCGCCGCCACGAATACGCCTGATCTCTCCCCGTTCGGCCAACACATCAAGGTCGCCACGAACGGTGACTTCTGAAACACGAAATCTGGCACTCAGATCGGCCACGCGAGCAAAATCTCTTGTTTTGATAAAAGTAAGGATCTGTTCCCGGCGTATCTCTGCGGGTACATCTCCCTCGCTGATTGTCCCATCCATAAGCTTTCGTTTTCTCCGTCTTTATCCACCTATTTTTGTTAGAATCAGGCACCAGCCACTGATAATTTCACGCTGAAAGTTGTGAGCTATACCACGAGGGATTTCTATTACTCATCTTACCTATATTTATATAAACTTGTCAAGCTTTTTCTATTGCTTTGAAAACATAAGTTATGATAACTGAAAAATAGACTGGCGAGGCACCCAACAAAATAAATGAATGACCTATTTTTCGCTGATAAGGAAACAAGGAAGTGGAAGTCCTCGCGCAGGTTCAGCCAGGCAGGTTAAGAACAATGTTGCTTGACCATACTACTGTCCTACTATTCTCTATAAATATTGACAAAGAATTTTTTCCTATGTAGTCTTTGAGATGTGAAAGGTAAGGAATATCTTTCAACCTATAGTATAGATTGCGGCTATGTTTACTGTTAGAGATTAGTCATGGAGGACAACACGTATGCATTATTTACTCTTCTCAGGGTATCATCTGCTCTACCACAGGGTTTTTCCCTCATCAAAACGTCCTCACCCTCTCTCTTCATCTACCCTTTGTAAGGAAAGAGTATACGCTCCAGAGTTGACGAGCTTCGCTCATCCATCCACCTGCTCTCGATAAGCAAGCAGTATTCATGTGCAGCAATCAAGGAGAAACAATTGATGTCATATACACGACGACGCACTACACGGATGTGGGCATCGCTCATCTTCATTCTTGGACTACTTGTTTCAGGAATATCTCTCTATACAGCTCACCAGTTCCAGGCAAGCGCAAGCGCCACTCGTAAAGCGGCTGCTGGTTCCGTCCAACTCACTGTATCAGGAATGAACGCAACCGTCTCTAATGGCCTTTACACTGTTAAGTTCAACAATGCCGGGAGAGGCTACTCCCTTGTGATAAATGGCAAAGAGCTTATTGGACCGGCAAGAGGCTTTTACAGCTCAATTAATGGTGGCACCGGCTTCAGTCCAACTAGCTTACATGTCATAACAAATACTCCCACTATGGCGGATATCGCCTACAGCAGTACCTGGGGCGATCTCCATTATGTCGTGCGTAGTGGTGTCAGTGGCCTTTACTCCTATTTCGTCGCCACTGGCATTGGCAACGTAGGTGAGTTTCGTACCATCTATCGTCTCAATGGAAACATCTTCAATAACGGATACAATGCTGAACGTTCGGGAGCGTTTCCGCAAATAAGTCAGATCAAGCAATCGCAGGTTCTCCAGAACGAAACGTTTAAGCTTACTAATGGAACCGTCTACACAAAATACGACTGGGCGACCTATGTTGCAGAGGACCAGGTGCACGGCGTCTATGGCAACGGTTATGGCGTCTGGATGCTTCCCGCCAGCCACGAATATATCGAAGGTGGACCAATGAAACAGGAATTAATGGTCCATGTTGAGAGCGCGTCGGGCGATGGTACGGTCCTCAATATGCTGGTTGGTGGTCATTTCGGAACGCCTGCGGTGACAATTCCCAGTGGCAAAATCTATGGCCCCTGGTTGCTCTACTTTAATAACGGAAGTGTTGCAGATGCCCAGGCTCAGGCTGCCACAGAACGAGCCCAATGGCCCTACAACTGGCTATCCAACGCGAACTATCCACTTGCGCGTACAACGGTGAGTGGAACATTGACTCTCGCGGACGGACGCCCGGCAGCGGGTGCGATGGTGACACTGGCACAACCAGGTGGTGACATCTATCAGCAGGGAGCAGACTACATCTTCTACGCTCAGGCCGATGCTGCTGGTCATTTCAGCATCCCCAATGTGCGTCCAAACACCTACAGCCTCTACGCGTACTCTACAGGTGGCAGTATTGGGGATGTGACGGATCAATATGAGCACGATAACGTCGTCGTGAGTGGAGCTACTGTTGATCTAGGAGCATTGACCTGGTCGCCTCCAACCTATCAAAATGTGCTCTGGCAGATCGGCACGGCTGACCGCAAGGCCGACGAATTCAAGTTGGGGAATGTGCCTCGTCAATACGGTTTAAACAACCAGGTGCCCGGTAACCTGACCTATACGATTGGGCAGAGCACGCCAGCCAACGACTGGTACTATGCACAGACTCAGGTGGGAACCTGGAAGGTGAATTTCACGCTCGCTCACGGTTATAGTGGTACAGGACATTTAACGATCGCGCTCGCTGGACAGAGCCAGATTGCGGACGTTGTGGTTGGAGTCAACGGCACCTCTCTTGGGCGCATGGCTTCCTTCCCTAACGACCAGACGATTTACCGCAGTGGTAATCAGAGTGGTCACTATCACCTGGTGCTTATGACTTTTCCAGCGTCTTTATTGAAAGCTGGAGCCAATAGTGTGACCTTTCAGGCCATCAAAGTTGGTGGTGGTGGTGGGCGTATATACGACACCATCAAACTGGAAGTGGGCTGATCTTGATGGGGAGGCTGCATTGATGGTACTTGTGAATGCGGCCTCTACTGCTCTGTCAAACGTCATTACATCAACGTTGATCGAAGTCTGGCAGAGCAATACATTGGCAAAATTGATGCGTGTTTTGTCTTGCTATTTGTCAACGTGTGTGTTATAATATGGGACGGTCAGGGGAAAGCAGATGAAAAGTTTGCGCTGACCAGTTCTGCATATGGGGATGTCGGGTTTCGACAGGCGGGCAGATTGAAGAATTGCAGGTCGAGGTGTCGGTAAGCACTCTCGTTAAACAACCGACAAAAAATTAGTTGCCAAAAACAACAAATTCTCGTACGCTCTCGCTGCTTAATAACCAGTGACGTACCGTCCGTCCGGCTTTTGCTCCATGGGGCCGGGTACGGGCGTCAAAAAACATAGAGCTGCTATGGCGATGACCGTCTTCTAGTCGCCATCTAAGACCAGAGGACCAGCGTCCAGAGATCCTGTCGGTGGGAGACCAGGACGAAAAGTAAAAACATCGACTATGCCTGTAGTACATTCTCCGGTAGGTACGTTTGGACGGGGGGTTCGACTCCCCCCCATCTCCACCATCAACGCGCCTGTGAACTAGTTTCACAGGCGCGTTTATTGTGTGCTCCTTTCCATGAATACAAGCAATTGGTTCTTTCACTTTTTGCCTACGCGCATTTCGAATGGTTTTTGCCTTCGACAAAACCATCGGACCAAAGCGTTGATGCGTCAAGGCGATGGCTACCGCAATCGTCTGTATCTTCGTCGGCGAATTTTATTGGGAAATAACGCATGAATTTCTCACCAGTTCCCCCTGGAGGATGCAGAGTCCCTTTTTGCTTAGAGTTGACTTGTTTCCTTGCATGTGTATTAATTGGCTTGTAGAGAGGGTTCCATCACTCAGCCCTGGACAAAAAACGCCAAATTGATTACACTTACTTAACACACCTTTAACCAGAAATTAACACAAGCGGAAAGTAAGTGCCATCAATGTCAGCAACCCAAACGAACAACGAAGTTTTTTTACCCAGAAGGGGTTCACGCGTGTCATCGGTCAAATCACCTCAGGTCGTACGCTCTACCGTCGCCAATTCATGGCGCTGGCTCTGGCGCGATGTTTTAATGCGCATTATCCCGATGGGGGCGATCCCTTTCATCTACATCGCGCTACTCCATCAGCCACTCGCGTTTCTTGGTCTGACACTGCACGATGTTCCTCAACAGATTGTGCTCGGGTTGAGCGTTGGCATTGGGATGGCCGCATTCGCCGTCCTCTATCGTATGTTCATCGTTGGTCCCTGGTTTCGCTGGCCCACCCCTGCAGATCAGACTCTTCAGAGCGCCTTTTACCTGTTGATCAACGCCCCCGTCGAAGAGCTCTTCTTTCGTGGCTTTCTGCTGGAAGTCATTACCTATTGGACGCACTCTCTACTGCTGGGCTGGCTGATTAGCACAGCCGCCTACACACTTTACCATAAGTTGGGCAAATGGAACTGGCGCAGCGTTGGTGGCGTGGGATTGGCTGGTGTCGTCTTTAGCCTGGTATATCTGCTTCCATCAGGTCCACACACCTTGCTGGCCGTCATTATCGTGCATGGATTTACCACCAGTGGCTTTCTCAGTTGGGGTGACGAGGTCTTGTATCGGCGTTGGAAATATAGACAATCCAGAACGAAAGTGTACAATAAAGAATGAGACTGAGTCGCTATCAGTTTTGTTCTAATCTTAATGGCAAAAATCCAGCGTGCACCTGTTTGTAGCAAAGGGAAAGCCTGCTTGTAATGAAGTCCTGATTCATGCCCCACAGTTACCTACTGGCGTTCAATTCGTCTAGCCAATAAGATATGATAAAGAGGGATATCCTATTCTCTCTATTTCTGGAGGTCTAGTTCCTTGAACATTGTTGTTACTGGCGGAGCAGGCTTTATTGGTTCTCATCTTTGCACACGCTTGCTCGATGAAGGCCATACTGTGCTCTGTGTAGATAATCTTCTCACTGGCTCTATACACAATATAGCATCTTTATTGCATAATCCACGCTTTACTTTTCTGCAACACGATGTCACGCAACCCTTTCATTGTGAAGCGGAGGCCATATTCCATCTGGCAAGTCCCGCCAGCCCGATTGGGTATATGGAACACCCAATCGAAACCATCCTGGTTAACAGCCAGGGGACCTATCAGATGCTTGAGCTGGCACGCAAACAGCAGGCTCGCTTTCTTGTCGCCTCCACCTCTGAGATCTATGGGGACCCGTTAGTGCACCCACAGACCGAAGATTACTGGGGGAATGTCAACTCTATTGGCCCACGCGCCTGCTATGATGAAAGCAAACGGCTCAGCGAAACGCTCACGATGGAATATTATCGTCAATATCAACTTGATATCCACATCGTACGTATTTTCAATACCTATGGACCTAATAGCCAGATTGATGATGGGCGCATGATCCCTAATTTTATTACGCAAGCACTCAAGAATAAACCACTTATTATCTATGGCGATGGCACGAAAACACGCAGCATCTGCTATGTAAGTGACATGGTAGATGGATTACTGAGAGCAATGTTTACTCCTGATACTACCGGAGAGGTTTTTAATCTGGGCAATACAGAAGAGCATACCGTGCTTGAATATGCACAAACCATTATTCAACTTTGCGGATCTTCTTCAAACATCCTTTTCGAAACCAGCCGCGTCGATGATCCCGAACGGCGGCGTCCCAATATCGACAAAGCACAGCGCATCCTGGGCTGGCAGTTGCATGTCTCCATGGAAGAAGGGCTGAAACGGACCATCGCGTGGTTCAGTAACCATACAAATCAGCTATCTACCATCTCTTAGTCAAAATACGCATTTCAAAAGCGTGTAAAAAAGTGAAATATCCTCAAAAGCTGGTAAATGACTGCACCTTGATGGTAGCATTGATAGCAGTGCTTGTTGCCAGTTGTATACATAAGATGGCACGTAGCGTCATATATGCGGTCCATAGTTAGGAGGATATTTTGATTACGGATAACGTCAAAGGCTCTAGTATGCCTTCTGCTGATGCAAAACAGCCAGACGATACAGAGATTACACGCGAGCAACTCGCACTGGGCAAAAGGCTATTGAATTGGCGCACATTACTACCGCTTCTTGTCGTTATCGTAGCCTTGCTTATCTTCGCCCAGCGAGCAAATATCAATCCGCAGAAAACATGGAATGTCATTCGCAGCGCAAATATTTTCTTTTTCTTGCTCGCTTTCGTTATTTATTATTGCTCATTTGCAATCCGTGCCCTACGCTGGCAACTTCTGTTGGAAAATGTGGGCTTCACACGGGCAAACGGCATCAAATTGCCAAAATTCTGGAAACTTACCGAGATCGTCTACCTGGCATTCTTCGCCAATGGGGTCGTGCCTGCAAAACTGGGGGATCTCTACCGGGCGTATCTCTTACGCCAGGAGATAACGGTATCTACGACGCGCACTTTTGGCACCATCCTCGCCGAGCGTTTGTTAGATCTTATCATACTTCTTCTCATGTTTATCCCAGCAATTCTGGTTAGTTTCCATGCAAATATGCCGACACAATTGCGCGTGAGCCTGGAAATTCTGCTGGCCGTCGTCGCCCTGGGCATGGTTGGTTTAGGTGTACTACGCGTGGCTCGCGAACGTATCGCGAAGCTGATACCCCAACGTTTTCGCGCACACTATTATCATTTTCAGGAAGGAACGCTCGGCTCCTTTCGGCGCGTGCCTGTATTATCCGGGCTAACGGTTGGCGTGTGGACCTGTGAGGCTCTACGTTTCTTTTTCGTAGCGACCTCTTTGAGTTTAATTGGTGGCAGTTTCATCCATATTCTGGCTGCCGCCGTTGTGATTGGCCTGGGTGAAGCATTGCTGACGGCCCTTCCTACCACAGGCGGCGGGGTAGGTCTCGTCGAAGGTGGCATGGTCGCGATGATCGCACTCTTCTACCATGGACCCGACGCCGTAAACCTGACTGCCGCTGCTATTCTGCTTGATCGTGCGATTAGCCTCTTTAGCGTTCTACTCATCGGCATGGTGATCTTTTTGATTGAGTTTGGGAGAAAAGCTACCCAGAAAACTGCTTGACACTGCGACAAGACTACACTATAATTTTCCCCAGGTCCGCGCATAGAGGGTTGGTGAAGATACAATACGCATCTTCCCGCGTAAAATAGGCCGTGAAAGGGGGGATATCCTGCTTGTCAGAAGTCAAAATTGGCACTAATGAGTCGTTTGAAGTAGCCTTAAAACGCTTTAACCGGAAGATACAACAAGACGGCATCCTCGCTGAGGCACGCCGCCGTGCGCATTACGAGACCCCTGCCATTAAACGAAAAAGAAAAGAAGCGGCACGTAGACGGAAGCTCGTGCGCAGCAAAGGTTAGAATGCTCCGGGGTGCTCCAATTCTGGGGTACCCTTTCCTATTTTATACTGAGGTTTGAGTGCATGCAAGAACATCCTGTGGTAGAACTTTATATCACCATCAATGACAGCGAGCAAAACACTATCATCGAACAATTGCTCGCCTCAGTAAATATCGATGAAGTAGCATTACTAACACTGCATACAGTTGGCATCACCCAACCGATTATGCTAACGTTACTCATTACTGACGACGAGGGCATTCGTGAGATGAACACGCAATATCGCCAACAGGATAAACCGACTGATGTGCTCTCATTTCCCTTGCTCGAACAGCCGCTGGTAGATGCCCCTGCGGACCAACTCTGGACCATACAGAGCGACGATGAACAACCAGGCCAGGAAACACCTCCATTTGTTACTCCACCAGATATGATTACTAATCTAGGTGATATTGTTATGTCATGGCCTACACTTGTTCGCCAGGCAACTGAGGCTGGTCACAGTTCACTTTACGAAATTCTCTATCTATTCGCACATGGAGTGCTCCATCTCGTTGGCTATGACGATCATACTGAGGCGGGCTATCAGGCAATGGTGAGTATTCAGGAAGCGGTCCTGCGCAAGATCGGACAGAAAGCGCAATAAGTATGAGCCAGCCTCCGGGGCGTCAACCACCTCCCAGAACTGAGTTGGGAAAGTTTATTGCAGGGTTTTCATACGCATTTCAAGGACTTGGGTACGCGTTCCGCACACAACGCAATATCCGTGTTCATGCAACCATTGCCCTGGTGGCGATTATCCTGGGCATTCTTCTCCACATCTCAGCGATTGAGTTCGCAATGGTCTTCATCGCAATCACCAGCGTTTTTAGTGCCGAGATGTTTAATACAGTCATAGAACTCTCCATCGACCTCTCCACACCCGAATATCACCCTCTGGCAAAGATCGCGAAAGACGTTGCCGCCGGTGCGGTCCTGTTCAGCGCCTTTCTGGCCATCATTATCGGCCTGTTCGTCTTCGGACCACACCTGTGGGTGTTCTTCAGGCGTTTCTAACTCCCTCTACTCTAGAACATCTGACTACATCAAGTACAACAAACATTCACCCCCAAGGCCTGGGAATAAATAAACTGATGAAATGATTGCGTGTCAAGAATGGTTTATGCTATCATGGAAGCAGATAGACTAGAGCATCCAGTCAGCAAAAAAGGAAGCAAGAAGAATGGGAGCCGATACCGAATCTGCCTACCTGAAACAGGTAACTATCTTTTCCAGCCTGAACGACGACGAGGTCAACGATCTGATGACCGTAGCAAAGACACGTAGGTTTCGTGCAGGGGAGGTGATTTTTCATCGTGACGACCCTGGGCAGGTGCTCTATATTATCAAAGAGGGAAAAGTCAAAATCTGTTTGATCAGCACCGATGGGCAGGAACTCTCGCTGGTTGTCTTCGGTAAGGGAGAATATTTTGGAGAGTTTGCACTGCTCGATGGCTTACCCCGCTCGGCTGATGCTATCGCGCTGGAAAATGTCATCTGCTATACCGTCCAACGCAGCGACTTCCACAACGTGATTATGAAAAATCCCAAGATTGCTATCCAGATCCTGGAAGTGCTGGTCAAACGACTCCGTAGTACTGATCAGCAGGTTGAAGATCTCATTTTTCTGGATGTCTACGGGCGCGTGGCAAAAAAATTGCTGGAACTGGCAGAGACCCATGGAACCAGGGTCGAAGATGGTACACGTATTGACGTACGTCTCACGCAACAGGAACTGGCATCGATGGTCGGTGCGTCGCGTGAGAGCGTCAATAAGGTGATGGGATATTTCATGGATAGAGGCGTTATCAGTACTGATAAGCATCGCATCACCATTCATCGCATCAGCGATTTACAACAGCGCATTTATTAGTTTTCATTTTGCGCTTACCCCTCTGGTCATAGAAGAGCGAAGGATGTTACCTCTTTTCGCTCTCAAACGTCCCAATGCCTATACGTACTTTTTTTCTCTGTATGTTTTGGTGTTCAGGTTCATTTTGTATGAGGTAATGACTGAGTTATGGAGCTTTTCCTTCTGGCTTCACAAGAACCTGATCTACACATGACACCTATATATTGAAGGGGCATATATTCTTGGAAAAAATAATTTCAGAACAAGATACACGCATAGAGCATCCTACACACGAGATAGAGACTGCACACCCGGTAGAAGACACAACATCGTCAACGCTGGGGGTAGGGAAGCGCATGCAGGCATTAGTTAAGGAAATGCGTCCACGCCAATGGACGAAAAATCTGGCGGTCTTTATTGGACTCGTCTTCGCAGGGCAGCTTTTTCAGGTATCATCTTTCACACGCACGGTACTTGCATTCGTCGCTTTTTGCCTTGCATCGAGCACCATTTATTTAATTAACGACCTGCTCGACCTGGAGAAAGACCGACAGCATCCAGTCAAGCGCCTGCGTCCCCTGGCTTCGGGCAAACTCCCCATTTCCTGGGCAATTGGAGCGCTGGTAGGGCTTGTGCTTTGCACAGGTATCATTACTGCACTCATTTTCATCATCCCGATCGGCTCAAAACCCGACATCTTTGCCGCATTTGGAGGGGCTAACCTCCTGTTTACGCTCACGATTGCCGCTTACCTGGCATTGATGGTCCTTTATAGTATACGCTTAAAACATGTAGTACTGCTCGATGTCTTTATCATTGCCAGCGGCTTTGTGCTTCGGATTATAGCGGGTGCAGTTGTTGTTCCCGTCTCTATCTCGCCATGGCTCTATATCGTTACCTGCTTTCTTTCACTCTTTCTCGCATTTAGCAAGCGCCGACATGAACTGGTCCTCCTACAAGGGCAGGCAAGCCAGCACCGTCAGATCCTGAAAGAATATAGCATTCCTATGCTGGACCAGATGATCACTATCGCTGTAACAGGGACAATCATGTCCTACAGCCTCTATACCATCGAGGGGACGTTCAGCCATCATCACCTGATCGCCGTCACGCTCCCACTGGTGTTGTACGGTATGTTCCGTTATCTCTACCTGGTCTATATGCGTATGGAGGGGGGAAGTCCAGAGGAAGTACTATTACGTGACCGACACATACTCGGAACCGTTATTCTCTGTGTCGTATTAATTATGGTCGTACTCTACGCGCTCCCTCAATAATGGAGTAGGAGAGCACTTATAAGTTTCTACAATAGCGATCCCTGCTGCTTGCTATCTGTAGCGATCCAATTGAGTTTCATGCCCTCGACTTTGTCTTGAGAGGGTTAGTAAAAAAACAAAACGCATCCATTTATGCAAAGAACGCCTGAAGTTCTAGAACTGGCGTCAACACTGGTACACATTGGAGAAATGATTTTATGAAGACATTAATTATTATCCCGACCTATAATGAAATTGAGAATCTGCAGTCGTTACTGACGGGTATTTTCTCATATGCACCTGCAACTCATATTTTGATCGTCGATGACAATTCACCGGATGGTACTGGCAAGCTGGCGGATGAGATCAGCGCCGAGAATTCCCGCGTATCTGTTATGCATCGTACAGGGAAACTTGGCCTGGGTACGGCGTACATCGCGGGCTTCAAATATGCGATTGAGCATCATTATGACGCAGCCTTCGAGATGGATGCCGACTTCTCACATGATCCCAAATACCTTCCTGACTTTTTGAAGGCCATCGAAAATGCCGACCTGGTGATCGGTTCCCGTTATATCAAAGGTGGCAGCACGCCAAACTGGTCCCTGCTACGCCGTATCATCAGCGGTGGCGGCAACATCTATACACGCTTCGTGTTGGGGATCTCCGTCCATGATTGCACCGCTGGTTTCCGTTGCTACCGACGTGAAGTCCTCGAAAACCTTGATCTGGATACTGTTCAGGCTCAGGGGTATGCTTTCCAGGTAGAGATGGCCTACCGCGTCTTCAAAAAGGGATACAGAATCGTCGAGACACCAATCGTCTTTATGGATCGTCGCCTCGGTCAATCTAAAATGTCTGGCAATATCTTCGTTGAAGGATTTACCAGCGTCCTGCGTTTGCGCTTTAAAAAACCAGTCCCGGCAGACAATAAACGCCAGAACAACGCATCAGAAGTCGTTGCAGTTGTTGAAGAGCCATCAGTCGTTCAAAACTAAATTGTGAACAAAAGTATCAAAACAAAAGGGTCACCGATAAAACATCGATGACCCTCTTATTATATTTACGATGAGGATATTACCACCACCAACTGTTGTTATCTCCCTGTCCTATCTGCTTTGCGGTCGTTGATAAGACATTCATAATGCCCTCATCACGTTCAACTCCTAGCAACGGAAGATAAGAGTTCACGTTGTAGTCATTGTCGGACCAATCCGCTAATTGCCAGACATTACTACCCGCACCTCCAGCATCATAGAGGGCATCGAGCATATCACGATACCATGTCACGCGTGTCGTTGCGAATGCGGGATCAGTTGGTTGCAGGAGAGTTGTTCCAGCGGGATTATAGAGTGCTACATTGCGATCAATGCCATACTCTTCCATCACGACCGGCTTTCCAAGTCGTGTCCCTTCTTTCGTTATAGAGCGGATCAACTGCTTTGTCTGTTGCAAGGTAAGATTGATCCATGATGTATTAGGATAAGGATGGAATGTAAAGAAGTCAACATTGGGCACACTCTGTGTGAACAAGGGATCATTAGAGCCACCCCATTGAAAACTCTGGACACCATCGCCTGCTGGAATCTGACCATGTGCTTCAGCACCGGCGCTCACCATATGCAGGGGATCAAGACTTTTGATATACTGGCTCATCGTTGCAATCCAGGTACGCAAGACCTTCCCTGTAGGATCGCAATACTGGTGAGTGGGAGTAGGATCATCACCACAACTGATGTTTGGCTCATTCATCAACTCCCAGGCAAAAATGGTGGGATCGTTCTTGTAAGCAACGCCGCTCACGGTATTAACGCGATTCACCAGGTGAGCAACATAATCTTTGTAGACCTGTTGAGCCTGAGGATCGGTAAAAAACAAGAGCTTATTGGGCAGACCAAGCCAGGTAGCAACAGCCTGAATACCGCCGTAATCGTTCCAATAATTCTCCATAGGCAGGATCACGCGCATGTGATGGCGCTGGGCACTGGCAACGATATAGTCTAGTTTCGCGAACGTGCTTTCATTAAACTGACCTGGTGCGGTCTCGAACGCGGAGGGGTCGGATGCGATGTTATCAAACGCCCAGGTACGTACAACGGTCAGACCAGCGCGTTCCGCCTCCAGCATCTGACGATCAATCTGCTGTTGCCAGGGAATAACCGTACCTTTGAGGAGCACATTCCCCTCGCTTGTCTGCTCGTCATGGTTAAGCGTTTCATCATTGCGCGTGAAGAGATCATATTCGTTCCAGCCCACATAACGGAAAGATCGACTTCCATCCGTAAACACAGTGCCATTAGTGTGTACAATATGCTGTGGCTGAAGATGATTCGCGATCTGTACGTCCGCGAGATCGCTTACAGCAAACTGAGTATCACGGGCAACCACGCTCACAGTGTAGACATTATTAGGGATTTTCGACGAGTCGAGTTGTGCAGTATAGGTAGAAGGGGTACTGGCACTGGTACGCATAGGTAAGGATAGTGGTCCAACCTTGAGCGTCACACTTCTCAATGGAAAGCGTGGATCCGCCTGCACCTGAGCGCTCACTGTGACTTTGCCCGACAAGATCTGATCAAAGGTAGGATTCGTAATGTGCACCTTCAACTGACTATCCTGTACCAGGACGCTGCGTTAAATCGTAATCGTCGCCCCACTCAAATCCGTTGCTGTAAGTGTAAGCGTCTTGAGACCTTCACCCTCGCGCCAGATATTCCAGGAACCTGTATAGAGGCCACTTGTCGCATCCAGGGTCAACGCACCTGATTGTGTTGGTGTCTTGAAAGTAACGCTCGTAATAGAATGCCCCTGCGGTGCCGTTACCTGTGCCTGAATAGTGTAGCTCTGACCTTGAGGCACGCTCAATGTATCATCGATTTGCGGGGCTATCACACGAACGACGGGACCCGTGGCGGGAACAAAATGGACATTATCAAAATAGACAGGCCCATTATAGGTTGCATTACGTCCAATTGCAAGCAAGAGGAACTCTTTCGCCGTACTGAAGTAAGCACCAGCATCAGGAAAGTCCTGGCTGGAGGGGCTAATATCGAACGTAATCGTATTCCAACCTATCTGCAGCGGTTTAGGATTGACAGGTGCCAGCCACGGATCATTAAAGACCGGCTCCGACCAGATATTCGCCACGGGAGCATAGATATCGTAACTGATGGCAGAATAGGCGGTCAGATCGATGGGGTTATAATTATTGATCACCTCATCGACACCAGATTGATCCCAGCCGCCATTGACAAGATTTACTGGAAGGGCCAGGCTGTGAGTCCCTTCGGTAGCCTGAGCGGTACTCTGAGATGGTTGACCGGCATTATTACTTAGCCAGGCCGGGGCGGTGAAACCATCAATGCCATCCTCAAAACCATAGAATGGGGCTGTACTTGCATCCGCATGTGCCAGTAGCCCATTGCCGCAGAGGGTGGAAAATAGCATAGTGAGGATACTGACAATCATGAACAGAAACATGCCAATACGTTGTCGCGTCATAGCGCTTAATCTCCTATCCCTGGAACTTTCAAACCAACGTTCCGCACCGAAATGCTCAAACAAAAAAGAATGAGCGCAGATCATTAATTTTTCAATGAAAAAATATTATTTCATCATTAAATAATGATATAGCAATCTTACTACAGTGTCAAGGTAAAAAAGCGAAATTTGAGTGCTTATACTATCGTTTCCTAAAGATAGAAAGAGGAGACAATATTCATTGAAAATGTTTATTTTCAATGAATATTCTACCAGAAAGTCTCTAGAAAAGGTTTAAAAAAACAATTCCTCCATATATTAGGAAGCAGGCAAAGATAGGCTAGTGATGGCGGCGTGACGAACGCTTTTTCTTTTTTTTGTTAGAAGGATAATCGGGTTCCAACTCATCTTCGAGCTTATAGGGGGTATCGATGCCGTAGATACGACGCATCTTTTGACGATGTTGAGAGCGGATAGCCATATCGCGGGGGGCGGCTTGCATCTGTTTCATAAGATGATTTGTTGTCTGCACGTTTCCACCATGTTCAACAACGGTCTGGCGTATATCTTCGTCGTCGCTATACATTTGTACCAGCCGACCGACTGAACGAGCTTCAGCAGACAGGCGTTTAATCACACTATCGGCGGTTTCTCCATAGCGCGAATACACGATACGAATATGCTCCTCGTGGCTCACCTGCTCATGCTTACCGTCACCATCAAAGACAACAATCACGCGATGAGTAGTGTGACGATAGCGATTTTGCAGTTGCCGGATCAGCAACAAACGCGCCTCGGCCAGAGATTTTGTTTCCAGTGTACGAAACATAACATTATTCTTGATTACATTATAGCCATCAACGAGAATATCTCGCGCATCTTCAGCTATCATTTACACATACCACCTTCCCCAAAAAGCAGTGTGGGTTCATTGATATATTGCCGTCCTTCATACCCTGTACATGTTTTGCATACGAGAAAACAGCGCCCACTCAATAAAAAGGAACTTTCCTCTATGATACATCGATTTACCATAATTGACCAGAGGATAAGGTCTGCATTGCCGGGGAGAGCATGCTAGATACAGGTTGCACCCGAAAAGAGGAGAGGAGTTAGAAAAGGCTCTGTAAGAAGTGCCAAAATGAAATAAGCTCAAAGCGGATATCGATATGTAGCAGTTTGTAAATAGAAATATTCACGTTCGTTATAAGAAAAGAAGCGACGATTACAGTGAGAAGCAAAAAAACAATGAGGAGAATGGAAGCAAACAGGGTATGCATGAGTTTCTGCTTCCTGCTCCTGAAATGTTCTGGGCGGGTTTTGATTTTGTCGGCATGTGGAGACCCTGTGCGATCGGGCCGCGTTTCTATGGCATCTATATCTAACGAACTGGCAGGGTCGGGTCGTGTTTCTATGGCGTCTATATCGATATGTGATGATACAATGCTCGTTCCGGTTGATTTTACGGGGTGGTGCGTGTGTGAAGTCTGGTTGGATGTAGTATTCATGGATGGTTGGAGGATTTCCTGAAAGCGACCGGGTTGCACGGGTACCAGTGAGGGAGATATTGAATGATCATCAATAGGAAGGATTGAATGGGTCGAGGGATACGATGTTCCTGCCAGAGGTGGAGTTTCCGTACGAAAGGGAACGTGAGTTTCGCGTGTGCATTGCCCGCAAACAGCGTGGATAGCATCCCAACAATTGGGGCAGGACGGTCGACGGCAGCGGAAGCAAAAGTGGCACATACCCAGAAATGCCAATTCCAGGGCAATGGGAGGAGCCTGGAGTAGGTAGGAGTGCAGGCGTGCGGGCGCATATACGGCCTGACAGATGGAGCATGAAATGGTCCCTTCTATAGGAAGAGGCGCAGAAGGCGAGGGCAATCCTACCAGAGGGCGAGAGATAGATCGCTTCACGGAGACCTCCCAGGCAAAAGCCGATACGTTATATCATTTCCTTTTCCCATTATACGTTATGAGGGCCACGACAATCCAATTTGCAGAGCATACGCCAGAGGAGGGTATTATCATCTGTCAGGACTTGAGAGAGGAGTAGATGATATACAAAGGATTATTTTTCAGAGAAGGGGCTGCTATCTTCAAAATTGGGGAGTGAAAGGGCTTGACAGGTGCGAGGAAGTTTGATATTATCCTAATCACGCGAGTGAGTGTGAAGTAAAAGCATGAACAAGCGGAAAAGAGGAGCCGTGGTGTAGTGGCCTAACATGTCTGCCTGTCACGCAGAAGATCGCGGGTTCGAATCCCGTCGGTTCCGCCTGAAGGCACAGAAAGGGGAACCCCGACAAGAAAAGTCCACAGTGTTACGCCTTTTTTTTATTCTTCCCGCTCTTATCCCTCTTTAGTATCCGACTAGAGCCCACGACTAATCCCCAGATGGCTTGCTACCTGCCGCAGCGACATGCCCAGCAGCAAGCAGATCACGCGCTTCCTGTATTTGCACAGCCGTCAGCTTTCGTCTGCGTTGGAGTCAGCTTTTCTGTCCTTTCGGTCGCAACGCAATCCCTTCTCGCAATGCCGCCTGCGACGATTCATGGTTGCACCTCGAAACGCGCCACTTCCCTGAAAGGGACATCCCCTCGCAACAGATCGATGTGCCTCGTCCTGTTGTTCCGGAGACAACTTTCTTCGCTTCGCTGCAATAGCAGTCCCTGGCTTTTTTCGCAATACGTTGGATGGTACTCGTAAGAGGTTTCCAAGAGTTCTGCTATCTTCTGCAACGACATCCCTTGACGTATCAACATAATCGCCCGCTCTTGTTCAGCGAGTCAAACTTGAAGGACCGCCAGGACGACCTAGACCGTACATCACGTTTCGGGGCCAGTATCCTCACGCAGCCACAAACGTCCTCACGCTGTTCCCACATTTCTGTAGCTTCCAGTCCCATAGCTAACGGGGCAAAACACCCACACGAGGACTCAGACCCACAATCACATGGCGTTCCAGATCATAGATCAACCCTCCGCTTTCAAGAGTGACCACACCATATCACGTCTCTCTTCTGGCATCGCCTCACTCCAATAGTCCGCCACCTGTCTCCAATGTTTCGCCAGCAGAGAGGGCTGCTTCCACGTCATCTTCTCGTATCATGCATCACAGGAACAGGTAAGTGGAACAATTCAGCGCTGATACTCCTCCACTTGCTCTATCATGTCTTGCTCGGTGATATAGCCTTTCCGATAGAGGCCGAACAGCCGCTTGTGCTCTGCATCCAGTTCTGCCCGACGCTGCCGAATGCGCTCATCCTTCATCTATCTTCTGTAGTCGCTGGCTTCTTTGGCATCCTTCGGCGATTGCTTCGCGCCACCTTGCGGAAGTTCAAAACTTCTGGAATATTTCCCCGAATTGCATCACAATAAGCTGCTCCTCACGGAAAGAGTTCCCGACAGTGAGCAGGGCAACTTCCGCTCAAGACTCGGTATCCCTATAGTAGGGAAGAATACTCTTACCATCGCTCTCACTCGCAACGGACGCCGACAGTGCAGCGCAAACAATAATACGGCTAAACTCATGAGGGCGTTGTTGCGCTTCTTTCGTCGGACGGCGATACTGACTCATCCTTTACCTCATCCATCCGTTGCCATAGCTCATACGGCCATGCAGCTTGATGCTTCCCTCTACCAACTCGCCAGCAGGTGTTTCTATTGTTCCATGACCAGAACCTGGCGCGAACTCTCGTGGAAACCACGAACGCCGAATAGCCGCAATAGTATCTTTGGTCAGAAGCCGCTCACCAAAGCGAGCGGTACGAGAAATGTATCCATCTAGCTCATTCGCAATAGCCCTATCTGTCCATCCCTGGGCAGCTAAGTTCTCCAATACGTACCAGGGCAGGAAATGTCACCGGATCAGGACGAACAGGAGTGCGAGGAGGACGCCACGTCGAGGGAGCACCATCAGGAGCTTTCGGATACTCAGGACGCAGATAGCCAAAAGGAACCTCCCATTGTGATATCCATCACGCGCTCGATCTTCCTTGCCAGCAATCGTACGCTTTGAGAGTTGCCGGACATAGCTCGCATTCATCTGCATATCGACAGCAAAGGCAACGTCAAAACCATCCTGCTGAACTTTATCAATATCCCATAGCCCATCAGCCGTAGCCCACCACACACGCGCACGCCGCAAACGCGAAAGCGAAGCATAGCCAGCCTCCATACTACGTGCCCAACGATTAGTAAAGGCGCAAACCACGACTGATAGCGCACGCCCGCTTCATTCAACAGTTGAGCAAAGACCGGACGATCTTCAAGACTATCATATTTCGCACTCTGCTCTGGTTCCTCATACCAACGAGCTAACTTCCATCCTTTTTTATCAATGAACTCCTGTGATGAGTCTCTTCTGAGTCACAATGCTTGTTTCATTTTGAAGTTCAGAGCTGTAGCGCACATACCCAACAGCGACACTCCCTGGCCCAGGTTCACCAATAACCTGATACACACGATCACGATGATATTTCTGACGAGGCATAGGATTACCCCTTTCCTTCTGAACGCAACCTCGCCTGACGACGTATTTCAATGCGGGATAAAACATCTAAAAGTGTGATAACTTCCAAAGGAAGATCTTCCATAGATCGCAAATCAACCTTTTTATGCTCAGTATTGCTCGACCGTACATGATTAGGACCACCTGTACACTTATCAGACATCGAATACCCCCTATTAGCAACTCAAAGAGCAATTATCCACAACAAATGCGCTTTTTCTGCCGACCGTATTGGAAAGTATCCATAGAGATACATCTTCTCTAACTGGTTCGGTAGCTTGTGGTATTTTGATCGTAACACTGTTCTTACTTCTCATGATCAGACAAATTTCTTCCCATTTGTTCTAATCATAACAGAATTACAACTTACGTTCTTCATACCAGGTCTGTTCCTTGCATCAATGTTATGTATTGAAAATCTTGCTCTCAAGCCGATTTATAGAGGCTGTATGCAAACTATATGTAACAGGTGTATATCTTCCGCGCTCGATTTCTCCTTCTCAAAATTGGTTGGGTACCCTCATCCATTTCATCAGGCCCATACAAATCATATCTTCTTCAGTCTTTAATGTCAATACTTATCTTGACATATCGCATCATTCCCTCATAGAGCATTATTTCATTTTGACCATAGCAAAGTTGTCATGATATCATGAGTTCACAGAGGGTATTCCCTCTTTCGGATGACGTATTTAGGATGGACAAAGATGACAACACTCGATGATTTAATTACAGAGGCTGGGCTGAGAAAGACTGCGTTTGGCAACTCAAAGTGGGGTCAATGCAGCAACTATCACCCGGATCAGCCATGGAGCTTTCGACGACCAAGTGACGATAGTGAAGAATCGTGCGTGTTCTTGAAAAGTATTTGGATCGCAAGATCGATATTGAGAGCATTGAGGGGTTGACAATAAACAAGTGAGCTTTTGTACTTCTGCCATCTTCTTTAGTAGTAACTTTATCTTATTCTTTATGGCTATACGATACATTAAGTACCCTCTCTCATTCGAATATCAGTCATTCTCGTTTCTCCCAACAAGCCGGACAAAATGCCCTTCCCTGCTCATCAAAATTAAACAGCTCCTCTTCAGAATCATCTCTGCATCTACACCACACATCGAGCAAAGCAACAGGTCGCCGCTCACTTCTTCAACCCACTCAACACCCACTCCCGCAAATCCCACAAACCCATCAGCATGTCATTCGCATCCTTGAGCAAAGGACGCA
>CAVUVQ010000036.1:0-411931 GCA_963744875.1 uncultured Chloroflexia bacterium
CTCTGCGTTCACCATCCGGTGCTGGGGTCATAATAGCGAATGTCTAACGTGTAGAGTTTTTTGCCTGCACAATAATAGCAATTAGCGCAGTGCTGCAATAGCATCACATACCGATAAAACAGGCAAGTACAGGTTAAAACAGAAGAGTGTGTAAATCAAAGATACAAAAAGAGAGCACCGCTAATAAAATCAATACAATGCCTAGCCTTCTTACAGGTTGTTTATACTGTGCCACCTTCTCGTTTATTTGAAGGCTTTTGCTCGTCTCTCTATAACTCATAGATAAACAAAGTATTCCAAGGAGAATTTGTGTAAAATATCCTGCATAACGAAAAATATGTAATGAGTGATCAAAAATAATAGATACAATCATAATGATTGCAGACAAGCAAACAGCTATGATCAAAATGATTTGTAAACGGCTTATAGAGGTCTTCATAATTTCTCCTTTACTGAAGTTCCAAGAATGTAAAGCATAAAATACCTGATGCACAAGTTTTCTTTACTCTGTCCCAGGCGACATAAGGGAAAGAATAATAAGTGGTGAAATATGCAGCTTTCGCTTTAAAGGATACTTTCCTCCTTCATCTCCTATTATGCAAATCGTATATTGAGTTAATCAATTCAAATAATGAGAAGTAAAAAGTAAAGCTTGTTATCTTTTCACTTCTCACATATCAGGTTTGTACTAATACATGAAAGCAGAATATATCTGTGATCAGGCAAATCTCATGTGTGTTCACTGAATAAGCTTGACCGCAGTTTCCTATCTGGCTTTTTCAGCTTCAATGTACTAATTCAATTTGCTGTTTAGGAACTACAAGCACTACGAATTGTACCAATACCTTGCGCAATTTCATAAGCACCAAAGAAAATTGCCGCTACCGCTAATAAGGTTATAAAAAACACGGACCCCGCTAGTGCAAGCGCACCTAATCCTACGCCTAATCCTAATACTGACAAAGGTACAAATGCAGTCAATACGCTAATAATGCCTCCTATACTAACACCGATTGCAAAGGAGTTTAGAGCAACAGCAAGATTACAGCCAACCGAAGCTTTTCCACTGGGATCGACCATATTGACCGGATCATCGCCACATACACATACGGGTTCACCTTCGTCGTCTCCGCCAAACTCCCGCCCACCGGATCTCTCTGCGTCCAGCGTCCAATCACCAAATCGTAGTAGCGGATGCCGAACTTGTAGAGGCCCGTGCTCACATCGTAGTAGCCACTGGCATATTGAGATAAAAGCTTAAACCACTACATTTACTAGTAATAATTTCAGTAAATACTCGCAAAATGGTTAAATTTGGTCCTCAAATGATTGATGTTTAAACTAAAAGGTAGCAACAGAACTCCGCAAGAAGTTCCGTGGCAAGGAAGATTCCCAAAGAAAATGGTTAGATCAGCATCAAGATGGGACAAGCTGAGGCACCTTTGGCTTCTTGAAAACAACCGGAAAACGTATCACCTTGCGAACGGTTGCCCCACATCCCTGCCTTTCGATTTTCCGCGAGGCTTGGGGGCCGGGCCGGAGTTTCCAACTGGTGCAACAATTTGTTCATCCCGCTACGCACCTGTTGCAAGGTGGTCCGACGATGTTTGCTCTCCCATGGGGCAACTGGACCTCAACGAGATCTCGGGCCAGAAGCAGATGATTATGAGCAATGGCCACAATTTGGCTCCAGCGCTCAAATTGCTCTGGGTGCGCAAACGAGGCTCATCCCACAACAAGCGCTGTTTGTCGAAGCGATAGCCGTGCTCCTGCCCAAAACGCAAGCCATAGCCCAGAGCAATGTCCGTCATCTCTTCTTGCTCATCGCCCAGCCAGACCAACCAACTGATCCGAGGATCGCACTGCATATTGGCGGCATGAGGTCTGACCACCTGAATAACCGTAAGCGAGAGCCAGCGTGCCTCTTTGACATGCAGATCGCGCCACCACGAAATTTCCACGGTGCGACCTTTGCCATCCTTTCGGCAAGCGTGCCCATCCGCAGTTCCATAGGTCGCGTGGTTGCCAATTTGCAAGAGAGCCCCATCTTTGCAAGGCACTCCTCGCTTGCCCGATGACGGCGGAGCGGACCGATAGAAACAGCGCTTTTGCTTCAATCGTCCCAGCACTCCCACGTCCAGGCCGCTGCATTGACACCACAACCAGGTCGCATCATACCCCCGATCCAGTACGACAATCCTTCGTGCTGGCACTTGGCGGGCTACCAGCTTGATTTGCGCGATCGCCATCTGGATTGCGGTGGTGTCCGACGTCACCCGCTGTTGATCCAGAATGAAGGTCTGACTGCTTGGCTCTTCATCGAGCACAACCATCGTCGAGAAGTGTCATCCGTAGGTGATCGCTTTCGTGCCTTTGGGCAGATTATGAACGGTGAGAGCCGTACGATCAGCGGCAGTTCCCGAAAGGGGCGAGCAATCCCACTCACATCGATCCCCATCCACAGGCGATGCCCTGGCAAGGGACGAGGTGCATATCGCCAGAAGACGTCTCTCAAGGCGCTTTGGTCAATACGCCCATCTTCCAATCTCATAGACCGACGACCACTGTCGCTCAAACCACACCGATTGGCTGAGTTCTGGCAATGATGTGGCTTGTGGTTCGCTCATCAAGGCATCGACCGTATTGAACAATGCATCTTTCGCTTTTGGAAAACTGCCCTAAATATCGTGACGAAATCGTCTGAGTGTGTTACTGCCATTCATACGAGTAAACTTCCTTTGGATTTGATACTCGAAATTTACTCGATTTGGCCTCCTTCCGCAAGGTTTGGGGGCCTTTTATCCCAGATAGTCTAAACGTCAAGAATAAGGAGGTTAAGACTATCTCAAAATTCCTTAGCGTTGTTTTCCGGTCCATTAATACTCAGATCCCTAATACGAGACCACTCCATTTCGCGGGCTAGCCCTCATCAATGAATACATGTCTCCTCTGTTGATCAGTTAGCAATACAAAGCAGTGAACTCGCCAGCCCCCGTTCTGGAATGGTCTCCATTATACAGCGGAGAATGCGATGCTGGCTTGAAAGAGGTGGCCCACTAGACAGCCCGGTGGGTCACCTCTTTCTCTTTCAGATCGTCAGGAATAGGCTAACCAGGTAATAGGGTAATTCTCCCCAGTACTATCAATTGGCCCGACACTATCGAGTTGCTTATTCGGTGTCACACCCGTATCAAACATGTTGTAGTACGAGTGGGGAATCGTGCCCACACCAGCAATATCTGAGGTTCCATCTGTGTGAAATCTTGTAAAGTCACAGCCTGTGAATGCGACCGTTTTGAAATTTGCCAGATCGGTCGCTTTGCCACTTACCGTGGGACGTTCGACGATGCATTCGGCGGTTGAGCTATGCGAGAATGGCGTCGCCGTATCTGTATGGCTATTGTAATCGCCAACCGTGTCGTTCTCAATGTAGAAGTAGTTGTCCCCGCTAAATGCATCATTTGAATCTGCCTCTACGTAGATCTGGTCTCCTGCCGCTAGCCTCTGCAACGGAAGATTTTGAGCTGTTCCCTGATAAGGTTCAACTTCCCAAAGGACTCGTTGGTCTGATGGCCTGCTGAGTCGACGCTAATATCTACTCCCGCCTGCACCAGAACACTGTTGCCGCTGAAGGTCGTATCCCCACCGATACCAGCCCAGATGGAAACCGCCGAGTTCTTGTCCGTAGTCTGGATGGTTGGCACGACAAAAGAAACTTCTGCCGTACGAAATGTGCCAGGATTATCGCCAGCCTCATTGCCAGACCAGGTATTCGAATTACACTCCGTTCCCAATGCACAGTTGGTGAACTTCAACGTGTGCGGAACATTTTTGCTGGCAGATGTCCCACAGGTGCGATGCTTCAGATGAGCAAAATTCTTCGCCCATTGCTGAGGGTTTTTCGCGATGATCGCATGGGTTGGTAAACCATAGCGAACAAGCTGTTGATCAGTCAACAGACTCAGATTTACATGCTTTGGTGGCTGTAAACAAGTTTTTTCGCCCTGTTGAGCAAGTGCCGTTAATGATGGACCTGTTTGAATAGCTACTGTCTGTGCAGACACAGTCTGAAATTGGAGAAGTGAGAGCGCAAAAAGTGCCAGTACACAGAGCAGCGTACACCCCGCTCTATTTATAAAACGAGAAATCGATCTCATGGAAAATCCTTTCATTTCCAGCAGAACACACTTTCAATCTTCATAGAACTGTTCCTCAAGGTGTAGGGGCGCAGTGTGGGGGCGCAGTGTAGGGGCGCAGTTTACAAGCCCGTGTAGCCCCACAAATACCCGCGTGTCGGGCCAAATGAAGATCGACGATAGAATAATGTATGGATTGTGGGCAGACGAAACTGCCGCTTCTGATCACGTTTTTGAGCACAAGCGTTCCCTTGCGTAGCTGTTTCTGTATGCTGAAACCTGAAGAGGCCATTTGCACCTTACATGCTATCCCCCACATGTAAAGCGCTATTCATCATTTTGTCCTCGTCATAATAAATAACATGTGGAAACTCAAAAGTCAAGAGAAATAGGGGGGGATTTTGTTCTTGTAAAAAAATACCCACACGTACTTTTTGAATAGCCGTACTTTTAAAAACTCTTCCATTCTACAGTGCAAATATGAGAAATTTTTGAAAACACCCCTTTTACTCTTGACATAATCGATTTTCTTTGTGTATACTCTCACTGGGCAAAAGCACAAGGATGCCATACAATATGTTTTGTTTCTCCTGGCTCTGCTTTACAATGATGTTTGCCGCTCCGATGATGGTTGCTAATATATGATGACATCCTCCCTACTTGTACTGTCTCTTTGTAAAGAGAGACGGCAATTCTATGCTCTTTCTGTTACTTATGCAATTATTATGAAGGGAAGGAACTCCTGAACAGCTATCCCACCGTATCCCACTAACGAAATACTATCCCGATGGTACGCTTTCTTCATTTGTCCTGTACTCAGATACTGTTTTTCTGATGCAAACAGGTCGATAGGTCGCCTGTTCATCATGCCATCAGTATGTGAGTTTATGAATATGTTGTTTTTCTCGGAGTTCTCTCATAAGAGAACTCGAAAGGAGTCCGCTCGTGTCATTGGATGCATATGACCTGCGTCCGCTTCCGCATATTCGCCTGTTGGATCAGGCCCACACCGGAAGCCTGCGACTCACTCGTCTCTCACTCACTCTCCTGGATCTCTTTTTGATATTCTTGATGGTCGCGTTGGGTATTCTTGCGGCCTTTAGCTTGCTGCTCAGTACGACAACCCATCCAAGACAGACAACCATCAATCCATCACTCCATACCACCTCGGTAGGGCCGATTTTTGCACGACCTGTGGTCAATACACCTGCACGTGCTTTTGACGCGACGGCACAGCCACAGACTGGTGCTCCGGTTGCTGGCCCGCATACCAATATCACGCCTGTCGATGGCCTGGGCGACGTTGGTTTTTACGACTACTTCAAAGACACCATCAACAAGCACATCACCCTGAAGGTCAATATCGGCAGCGGCAACCTGCTTGTCGAGACCTCCGATGTCTCCATTCGCGGGACGGGCATTGATCTGTCTGTGGGTGGCACCTATAACAGCCTGCAAAATCATTTTGCCCAACACGGCAGCAAGTGGACCTTCAATTTCGGCTCCGATGTCTCGTTGCAGAGCAACAGCGATGGTTCGGAGACCTACTTTGATCCCACGGGTCATGCCTGGACCTATAAGAGCAACGGCAGCAGTTGGACCGATCCTGCTGGCCTGGACGCCGATCTGGCGACGGGAAGCAACGGTACCCATACGCTGAAGTTTTACAAAACAGGGGAAATCTACACATTCAATGCGGCTAATATTCTGGTGAAGGACACCGACAAAAACGGCAATGCCGTGACCTTCAACACGGATGCCAATAACGCCAGCCAGGTCGACTCGATCACCGACACGCAGGGACGTACTACCACTGTAAGCTACGATGCTTCCGGTCGCGTCACCTCAATCACCGATCCGGCTCAGCGTACGATCTCTTACAGCTATGATAGCGATGGAGAACTGAGCAGCATCATCGATCAGAATGGCAAGGTGACGCAATTTGGCTATAGCAACGGTACCCTGACCTCGATCACTGATGCGTTGTCTAATACGACGAACATTGCCTATAACAGCAATGGTCTGGTGGGAGCGATCAGTGATCCACTCCATAACGAGACGAACTTTGCCTACTATAGCGGTTCGGCCAGCCAATGCACCGCCTTGCAGTCGAACACCAACTCCTGCACAACGGTCACCGACGCAAACAACCATACGACGACCTATGCCTATGACACTGGCTTCAAGGTGTCTGAGGTCAAGGACGCCAGTGGGAACACGACCTCGACGACCTACAGCCCGGATAACAACGTCCAGCAATATACCGATGGCTTGCAGGATCAGACGGTCTTCTCGTTCACCGCTTCCAACGGGCACTCCAACCTGGCGTCGGCCACCGATGGCAATGGATCCAAGACGCTCTTTGGCTACACGGACCCGAACCATCCCAACTATCCCACCACGCTCAGTGATGCGAGTAATCACCAGACCACAGCGGGATATGATACCAATGGCAACGTGACTTCAACGAAGGACACGACGACAGGTGGGACAGGCATTACCAGTGCCAGCTACGCCTACAATGCCAATGGAACCATCGCCAGCGAAAAGGATGGCAAGCTGAATACGACCAGTTTTGCCTATGACAGCCAGGGCAACCTGACCAAAGTGACCTTCGCCGCTCCTCTGGACCCCCAGGAGTTGACCTACGATGGGCTGAGTCGGGTGACGAGCCTGACCGATGGGGATGCCAACAAGACGAGCTACACCTATGACAACCTGGACCAGGTCTTGAAGGTGACCTATACCGACAATACTTCGGTGAGCTATACCTACGACGCCAACGGCAATATCACCAGCATCACCGATCATACCGGAGTCACGAAGTACACCTACGACGCCGATAATCGCCAGGTGACCAAGACGCTCCCCGGTGGCACGGTGATCACCACCAGCTTTGATCCAGTAGGCAACCTGACCTCGCTCTCCACCGTAGGAGGAACCACCACCTACGGCTATAACCCGGTCAACCTGCTGGCCTCGCTCACGGAGCCAGGAGGAGCGACGACTACTTTTACGTACGATGCCAACTACCATCGCACGCAGACCAGCTACCCCAATGGGGTGACGCAGAGCATCAGTTATGACAAAGCGGGCCAGATCCTCTCGGTCATCGGCAAGCACGGCAGCACGGTGCTCACGAGCTACACGTATAGCTACACGCCCAACAACCTGCGTTCTCAGGTGGTGGATCAAACGGGACAGAAGACGACGTACACGTATGACACGTTGAGCCGTCTGACGGGAGCCAACGTCTACAATAGCGCAGGCACCCATGAGAACGCGTTTACCTACGCCTACGATGCAGCAGGCAACCGTATCAGTTACACGCAGGGAGTGACCAGTCCGGGCACGATCACGTACACCTACAACGCGGCCAACGAACTGGTCAGCCACTCGGGCAACATTCCCAACGGCGTGAAGTACACCTACGACAACAACGGCAACGTGACGGGTTGGACGCCAGTCTCGCCCTCAATCACCTACAATAAAACCAACCAGATGACCGCCTTTGGCTCGACGACGTTCAGCTACAGTGGACCCGACCAGAATCAGCGCGTGCAGGTCAACAGCACCAACTATGTCTATAGTGGACTGGGCTGTGATTGTGAGTCGAACTCAGCAGGAAGCACGTATTACACCCATGACAACAAGGGCCAACTCATCGACGAGCGTACCTCCACAGGCACCTACTACTACCTCTTCGACGGCCTGGGTTCAGTGGTAGGTCTGACCGATAGCACGGGCGCTCTGGTAGGCAACGAGACGTATCAGTACGATCCCTATGGGCAACTCATCCGGCAGCCCAGGAGTGCAGCGTTGCGTACCAATGCGTGGCGCTACGCCAGTGGCTACTACGATGTGAGCACCGGGTTGTACAAGTTCGGGATACGCTACTATGATGCGACGACGGGTCGATGGACGCAGAGGGATCCGGTTGGAGGAAGTTTAGCGGAGACGACCAAGATCAACCCGTATGTCTATGCTGCCAATAATCCGGTCAATGAGGTCGATCCTACTGGAGAGTATAGCTGCACTTTCTACAGTCAATCAGATCTTGCCATTTTATCTGCTAAGTTCGCAGCAGGTGGTATTGCGTTTACGTTTCTAGCAGGTGCTGCTGCTATTTTCGGCCCTATTGGTATAGGCGTAGGTATAGGCTTACTTTTTGTTGCCTCTATTTTCGCTCTTATTGCATCTGGATTTGGTCTTCTTGCAGCCATTTTTCCAGCAGGAGTAGATGTTTGTTATTAAATATGCATTAGTGTGACTAAAACTATAATTTGGATCTGTTTACGGGATGCGCAACGAGGTGTAAGCAAGCTAGTAGCATACAAGAAAAGAGATCTCTCATGATAAGGTCATAAAACGCTCTCTCAGAAGGAGGTCTCTCTTACGTATGATACCGAACCCTTGTATTGAGGTTCACACATCTCCTGGGGATTGGCTTTCAGGGTTGGTAGAAGTGGTCATCATTGCCCAGCACTTGGCAACGAGGGTTTGTTAGATGCATTTGCGCGTAGTGCTCTGTCAAATTTGATTACACGGGAAAAATGAGGTATCCTTCAGAAGGAATGAAAAATGACCAAGAAGGAGACCTCAATGAGTAAGTATACCGTACGATTATGCCAAGAGCAAAGGATGTATTTGGAACAAATAGTAAAAAATGAGAAGCACCTACAAGGAAAATCATGCATGCACAGATTTTGCTCAAGAGGGACCAAGGTCCAGAAGGCCCAAGATGGACAGAAAAGCAGGTAAGTGAAGCCTTCGGGATAGGAGAGACCGTTCAGAAAGTGGTCAGGAAACGATTTGTAGAAAATAGATTGGAAGATGCATTAAATCGCAGAGAACAGCAAAAACGGCCAGAGAAGCAAAAAATAGATGGAGAGCAAGAAGCACAGATCATTGCGATGCTGTATACGGAGCATCCCGAGGGGCAAGAGCGATGGACACTCCGAGCCATCGGGATCAAATAGTGGAATTGGAGATAGTGGAGCGAGTGAGCCATGAAACGGTAAGAGCTGTTCTAAAAAAACCGCGCTTAAGTCTTGGCAAAAAAAGCAATGGTGTATAGGGCCAACGAGAGACGGGAATTATGTCTATCATATGGAAGGCGTGTTAGAGGTGTATACGCAGGCGTACGATCCACAGAGGCTACAAATCTGTGTGGATGAAGGAAGTGTTCAATCGTGAGTGAGAAAAAAGAACCACTAGAAATGCGTGTAGGCAAGATAAAGAAAATTGATTACGAATTTGAGCGAGAAGGGCATTGCAGTATTTTTTTGGCCTGCGAACCCTTGGCGGGAAAGACTGTCACAAGTGTCAAAGAGCAGCGCACAGCAGGAGATTTCGCACGCTTTATCAAGTACTTAGTTGATGAAGTATATCCTGATGCAGAAAAGCTGGTTTTGGTGATGGATAACCTGAATACGCATACTCCCGGCTCTTTCTATAAAGTATTTCTGCCAGAAGAGTCGACGCGCCTACGCAAAAAGCTCGAGATTCATTATACGCCTGTTCATGGGAGCTGGTTGAACATGGCAGAGATCGAGCTTTCCGTGTTAGGGAGACAGTCTTGAATGAACGTGTAAAAGATTTGCCAAGCCTGAAAGAGAAAGTTGAGGCTTGGCAGTCTCGACGAGCTTCTCATCCTTTCGCCTTTCATTGGCGCTTTACTACTCCAGATGCTCGTATCAAATTGAAACGATTATACCCGGTCATTGAGGAAATCATGTCGAGTACAAAAGGGCGTAATCAAGTTTGACAGAGCAGTAGAGGCTGTGTCGAAAGGCCTCAGGGGCTGGCTCGCGCCAATCGGCGGGTCATTAAACGAATCATACAGGCATAGATCCAATTTTCGCTACTTTGAGGGAGGAATTCATAATCCCTACACAAACGACGGCAAAAGGTGAACCAGGCAAACGTCCGTTCGACCACCCATCGACGAGGAAGAACACCACGCCAACCAGTCCGTTGAGGGGGGAGGCGATGCCACTCAAAATGGAGCGTGGCCAGATCATTGAGATCTCCAATGGGACACCCACTGCCACGCGCTTTGGACGCATGCTTGAACCACCTCAACTGTCCATGGAAGGTGTTCTTCTATCCATTGCTTTCCCACCCCAGTATATCCTTGATCAACCCAGATATGAGAAACACGAGGAAATTGCTCATGCATCCCTTCTAGCACCAAAGGCACGGCAGAACGGTCTTGCATGTCCGCCGTATGCACTTTCACGCGCAAAAGAAGACCAAGGGTATCGGTCACGATATGCCGCTTGCGACCATTGACTTTCTTGCCGCCGTCATAGCCACGTGCCCCCCTTTTTCGCTTGTTTTCACGGATTGGCTATCCATGATCACTGCGCTGGGAGTAGGTTCGCGTCCCAATTGGCTTCTCAGGCGCTCTCGCAGGGTGGTATGCATCTGCTCCCACATTCCTGTTTTGCGCCAGATGCGGAAGTAGCGCCAAACGGTCGACCAAGGCGGAAATTCATGAGGAAGCTGGCACCATTGGCATCCGGTACGTCATTCATACCAAATCGCATTGACCACTTCACGCATGTTTGTGCTTCTTGGTCGTCCACCCGGTTTTTCTGGTGGTATCAAAGGTTCCAGAATTTCCCACTCTTCATCGCTGATATCACTTGGATAGGACTTTCTCTTCATTGAACATCTCTTCTTCCTCAATCGTCCTTGCTGCTTGTTCTTTCCTCGACTTTCTCCTTGATTTTAGGATACTCCCTTGGCTCTAGCGGCCTTTCGACACAGCCTCTAGGGTCTGTTTGGTGCGCGGACGCTTTGGCAGCTATGAACCCATCGATTTTCTTGCCTTACTCATCGGCTATTCAATCAGCGGAGAACTGTCCTTTGACTTAATTTCTAGTTGTTACGCAACCTCGCTGATGTCAGTTGTGGGTAGTGACTCTTGATAGGGGTGGTAGAATACCAGTCAGGAGGACTTGACTGAGGTAGACCCAGGATACGTGTAAAATTCGTAACTATTCATAAGGGCTATGCAGTTGCAGAAGGAAGATCAATCTGGTAGAGTAACCCATGACGAACGAGGAAGAATTAGAACAACTCCGAGCGGAGAAAGCAAGGTGGCACGATCTCTTGCAGCAGAAAGATGAGAGGCTGGAAGAGTCGTATCAGACGAATTAGACGCTGCGTGAAGGACTCAGACAAGCCATCATCGCTATTAAGTCTTTACAAGAATGAGGTTGCCCCACTTTTGTGGACACTCTAAAAAGAAGAATTAATACATCAATTGTTCATAAGTAACTGGGCTGACATATCCAAGCGAGAAATGTCGGCGAACACGATTATAAAACGTCTCGACATACTCGAAGATCACTTGCTTGGCTCCCGAGTCTGGAACGAGGTACGCTCCACGCATTCCCCTTTGAGTGTGCTGAAGAATGACTCGGTCACCGCATTATCGTAACAGTTTCCTGTACGACTCATGCTCGCCGTCACATGCGCTTGTGCAAGCACGTTTCGATACGCATCACTGGTATACTGCGAAGCGCGATCCGAATGAAAGAGCAACTCAGCTGATGGATGCCTGCCAAGCAACGCCATACGGAAGGCAGCCTCAATCAACGTTTCCTCTTGAGTGGTTGCCATGGCCCATCCAATCACGCGCCGTGAGAAGAGATCGAGAACCACGGCGACATAGAGCCAGCCTTCATAGGTCCACACGGCAGTAATATCCCCTGTCCACTTCTCATTGGGACGATTTGCCGTGAAATCTCGAGCCAAGACATGCTTGCTACTCGTGCTCCTGGCTCCGCATGGGTCGTTGTCGTGCGATCATGAGGGCGGCGAGCACACAGGCCGCATCCTCTCATCAGGCGTGCCACCCGTTTGCGTGAGATCTTGATGCCCTGGGTCCGCAATTCCACTTGCAGTCGTGGACTCCCATAGACCCCTCGATTGGCAGAATAGCAGTTTGAAGCTGATCTGTTAGGAGAGCATCTTCCTTCTGATGCTCACTCATCGGACGCTTGCGCCAGGCATAATATCCACTCATAGACACCTCCAAGATGGTACAAAGCACCGTGATGGGATAGATGCTTCGATACTCTTCAATGAATTGATACCTCATCGCTGGTCTTGCGCAAAGAAGCCGACGGTTTTTTTTAGAATGTCACGTTCCTGGCGTGTGCGCTCCAGTTCTCGTTTGAGTCGTCGGTTCTCTTCCTCCAAGGCCGTCTGATGCCCACTGCCTGGAAAAGCTTCACCCCCATGAACAGCTAGTTCCTTACGCCACTGATGAATTGAGGTATCTGAAATGCCTAACTCGCGGGCGATCTGGGTAATGGGTTTGTCGCTCGTTTGCGCGAGTCGGACCGCTTCCCGTTTAAACTCCGCGGTGTAGGTCTTTTGCACTTTTGCCATGATCTTTGCCCTCCTTCTGGAATAGTATATCCGAATCTTTCACCATTCCACAAAAGCGGGGCAGGCACACATCACGCCCGGGGAGCAAAGTGGAGGAGAAGAAGTTGGGAACAAATGTCTTCTTCACCGACATTGCCATGATGACAGGCACGCTGAGCGTGCCAAAGATATCTCTGACAACGACCATATCATTGAGGAGCCGGATGAAGGGAAACGTTCATGTCCGGTGTGCGCCGTGAGGCGCTTTGAGATATCCCTGTCGCAGACAGGAAGAACTAAGGAGAAGTTCTTGAGCTACCAACTAACCCAGCGGCGAAAGCCAAACGGAACAACAGCATGTTGGGAAAGCGGCGCATGCTTGAATGCGTTGTAGAGCATGGCAGCCGTACGGCTCGCTCACTACGGGTAAGGCTAAACTGCTTGAACTCCAATCTCGACTTGGTGTATCGTGACCACCCATCGGAAGAACGCTTGAAAACGATGTCACATTCTGTGTTGGCTTGAACCGTTGGCTGACGCAATCCTTGAATGTGAAAGAAGACCAACGAGGTCAATTCAAGAGATGAATGGAGGCCCTAACGTGTGGCTAGAACGTATCTCAAAGACGTACCACGGGATTACCTACAAAGGGCGACCTTTAGGGTAACAGAGTGCCCATATGAGTCGTGGGGGTCACGTCCCACCAGGGAGCGCCGGAAAGCGGCGTACAGGGCAAAGGGGCACAGGGACCTAGATACTCAGTAAAGCGAGGTATGCGAAATTGCAGGACGCCACAACAGTCCTGAGTATCATCCGAAAACGCGGAGAACAAGGATTACCAATAAAGAATCTGTATCGACAACTCTACAATCCACAGTTCTACTTTCGTGCATATGCGCGTCTGTACTCCAATGATGGAGCAATGACGCCAGACACCACAGGAGAAACTGTGGATGGAATGTCGCGTGAGAAAATCAAGACCATGATTGACCTTATCCGTCATGAACGGTGGCGATGGACTCCGGTAAAACGGATCTACATTCCCAAACGAAATCAGGAAAGTTACGGCCACTTGGGTTGCCTTCCTGGTCATCGAAGGTCATGCAAGAAGTGGTGCGACAACTCCTTGACGCCTACTTTGAGCCGATCTTTTCCGATCATTCTCATGGTTTCCGCCCAGGGCGAGGGTGCCATACTGCCCTGAGCGAAATTGTGCATGGATGGAAGGGGGTTCACTGGGTCATCGAGGGCGACATCTCAGATTGTTTCGGACGACTCGATCATGAGGTCCTCTTGAACATTCTGAGTGAACGCATCCACGACAACCGATTTCTGCGGCTCATTCGACACATGCTCCAAGCAGGATATCTCGAAGAATGGCGATGGCATGAAACGCTCAGCGGGGCACCGCAAGGCGGAGTGTGCAGCCCCATACTCAGTAATATCTACCTGGACAAATTGGATACGTTTGTCGAAACAGTCCTGCTCCCTAAATACAATCAGGAGAAGCGTAGAGGAAAAATCCTGCCTACCAGCAATTCGAGAATGCCATTGCCCGTGCCAAGCGAAGAGGAGATCGGCAAGCAGTTCGACGCCTTGCGAAAGCAACGGCGGAAATTGCCAAGCCAAGACCCTCAAGACCCCAATTATCGCAGACTTCGCTATGTGCGGTATGCAGATGATTGGGCGCTTGGTTTCAGTGGTCCCAAAGCAGAAGCTGAGGAGATCAAACGCGAACATCAGAGACTTCCTCCGTGAAACGCTCAAACTAGAACTTTCCGAAGAAAAGACCCTGATCACGCATGCTACGAACAGGTGCCGCAAAATTTCTCGGCTATCGAGATCGTGAGCCAACATGCCGATGATAAACTGGACCGTCGAGGACAACGGCAAGTCAACGAAACGATTGGCTTACGCGTGCCAAAGGAAGTCATTGAACAAAAATGTGCGCTCTATATGCGACGTGGAAAACCAGCCCAACGAGGCGTCTTGATTGATGAGAGTGACTACAGCATTGTCAGCAAATATCAAGCGGAGTATCGAGGGATTGTCCAGTACTATCTCCTCGCTCACAATGTTGGCTGGTTCAGCAAGTTGCACTGGGTAGCAGAAACATCCCTACTCAAAACACTGGCAGGCAAACACCGGTCTACCGTCACGAAGATGGCAAAGAAGTACAAAGCCACCATCGAGACAGAGCGGATGGGCCAAGGAAATGCTTGCAAGTGGTTATTGCAGCGAGGCGAAGACAAGAAGCCACTTGTCGCTCGCTTTGGGGGTATCCCTCTCAAACGGAAACAAGATGCCATCCTTGTTGATCGTCTCCCTCAATTCGTCATGACCAATCGGAGCGAACTCCTTCAAAGAGTTCTGGCAGATACATGTGAACTCTGCGGCTCGAAAGAGAAGGTAGAGGTTCATCATATCCGCAAGCTCGCCGATCTGGAAAAGCCAGGACGAAAAGAAAAACCTGTCTGGGTCAAACAAATGGCAGCAAGACGACGCAAAACACTGATCGTGTGTCGAAAATGTCATGAGGAGATTCATGCAGGAACATCAACCGCGTCATTTCGGAAACAGGAACTGGAGAGCCGGATGACACTGAAAGGGTCCAGTCCGGTTCGGGAAGGGGGTAACGAAAAAGGGCCATGAGAACTTCTTATGGTACCTCGTCGGTACCCTACTTCATTTTGAAGCCGAGCAGAGGCGGTAACTCCTTTGCTTAGGTTAACAATCGCCAGAGGAGGCATTCCACGCTCGGATACGTCAGCCCGCTCATTTATGAACAAAGGAGGATGTAAGACGTTGAAGCAAATTTTTGACACAATATACCCCTCATGCTGTACTCAGAACAAAAACGTTCTATAGCGTACGAGCGTTTCTCTAGAACTTCGTTCAAATGGTCGAAGACTCTACGAAAACGGGTCAAGGTCACTCGCAAGAGAGTGACAGCTTTCAACCACTTGCATCGAAGCAGTCACTTTCCTCTTTTTGAAGCCTCAACCAGTGAAATCGAAGAACCTAATTTTTAGGCTCTATTTTCTTCCTCTGTTTCAATGTCAATATAAGAAAAATGTAAGAAATGAACACCACAATTCCACAAAGAAACAAAAGGGATAGCATAGTTAACAGAGTAATAAGTCTATTATCATAAATAATCATAAATGTGCCCATTAATAATAATGCACAATAGAGTATTCCAAACCAAAAGTTCCTGTATTGATACCAGTGGAGACGGCCTTCACGAAAACGTTCCCGAAAAACAGTAAAAAATAGAAATAGATTAAAAAATATATAGGCGTCAAAAAACGTTAGTATGTAATCTAATGGATAGTTTTCACTGGATGATTTAAAGATAAATACTAATGATCCTATAAAGATGATCAACGTTACCGTCAAAGCGATATTACGTTGCTTTGCTGTCACCCTATTCCAAATAAAATGTTGCCAAAACATGAATTTACCTCTTTTTTATATCTTCTAAAGGAAGAAATCTACATGCAAGGACTTCTTCCTTTAAACTGTATATTAAGCATGATCTAAACAATACTCAAATATGTATGATGATTACTTGGTCATATCATACAAAATCTGCTGCATGAATTTGAAACATGCTTTAAAAACCAATCAGATCCCGTGAGGACATACCTGTATTCCGTTAGGGAATGCATCTATTGAAATCAGCCCAATGAAAATTGCCACGACACCTATTGATATGAGAGCAGCTGCTACACTTAGTCCAATAGGGCCAGTCGTTAAGCTATATACAAGTATTCCAATAAGGATACTTACAATGCCCGATAGACCTAAAAGAGTACCAACACCCAATCCTGAGTATATAACAAAGAAGCAATACTCTCCAGTAGGATCGACCCATTGACCGGATTATTGGCAGCATAGACATACGGGTTGATCTTGGTCGTCTCCGCTAAACTTCCTCCAACCGGATCCCTCTGCGTCCATCGACCCGTCGTCGCATCATAGTAGCGTATCCCGAACTTGTACAACCCGGTGCTCACATCGTAGTAGCCACTGGCGTAGCGCCACGCATTGGTACGCAACGCTGCACTCCTGGGCTGCCGGATGAGTTGCCCATAGGGATCGTACTGATACGTCTCGTTGCCTACCAGAGCGCCCGTGCTATCGGTCAGACCTACCACTGAACCCAGGCCATCGAAGAGGTAGTAGTAGGTGCCTGTGGAGGTACGCTCGTCGATGAGTTGGCCCTTGTTGTCATGGGTGTAATACGTGCTTCCTGCTGAGTTCGACTCACAATCACAGCCCAGTCCACTATAGACATAGTTGGTGCTGTTGACCTGCACGCGCTGATTCTGGTCGGGTCCACTGTAGCTGAACGTCGTCGAGCCAAAGGCGGTCATCTGGTTGGTTTTATTGTAGGTGATTGAGGGCGAGACTGGCGTCCAACCCGTCACGTTGCCGTTGTTGTCGTAGGTGTACTTCACGCCGTTGGGAATGTTGCCCGAGTGGCTGACCAGTTCGTTGGCCGCGTTGTAGGTGTACGTGATCGTGCCCGGACTGGTCACTCCCTGCGTGTAACTGATACGGTTGCCTGCTGCATCGTAGGCGTAGGTAAACGCGTTCTCATGGGTGCCTGCGCTATTGTAGACGTTGGCTCCCGTCAGACGGCTCAACGTGTCATACGTGTACGTCGTCTTCTGTCCCGTTTGATCCACCACCTGAGAACGCAGGTTGTTGGGCGTGTAGCTATACGTGTAGCTCGTGAGCACCGTGCTGCCGTGCTTGCCGATGACCGAGAGGATCTGGCCCGCTTTGTCATAACTGATGCTCTGCGTCACCCCATTGGGGTAGCTGGTCTGCGTGCGATGGTAGTTGGCATCGTACGTAAAAGTAGTCGTCGCTCCTCCTGGCTCCGTGAGCGAGGCCAGCAGGTTGACCGGGTTATAGCCGTAGGTGGTGGTTCCTCCTACGGTGGAGAGCGAGGTCAGGTTGCCTACTGGATCAAAGCTGGTGGTGATCACCGTGCCACCGGGGAGCGTCTTGGTCACCTGGCGATTATCGGCGTCGTAGGTGTACTTCGTGACTCCGGTATGATCGGTGATGCTGGTGATATTGCCGTTGGCGTCGTAGGTATAGCTCACCGAAGTATTGTCGGTATAGGTCACCTTCAAGACCTGGTCCAGGTTGTCATAGGTGTAGCTCGTCTTGTTGGCATCCCCATCGGTCAGGCTCGTCACCCGACTCAGCCCATCGTAGGTCAACTCCTGGGGGTCCAGAGGAGCGGCGAAGGTCACTTTGGTCAGGTTGCCCTGGCTGTCATAGGCAAAACTGGTCGTATTCAGCTTGCCATCCTTTTCGCTGGCGATGGTTCCATTGGCATTGTAGGCGTAGCTGGCACTGGTAATGCCTGTCCCACCTGTCGTCGTGTCCTTCGTTGAAGTCACGTTGCCATTGGTATCATATCCCGCTGTGGTCTGGTGATTACTCGCATCACTGAGCGTGGTGGGATAGTTGGGATGGTTCGGGTCCGTGTAGCCAAAGAGCGTCTTGGATCCATTGCCATCGGTGGCCGACGCCAGGTTGGAGTGCCCGTTGGAAGCGGTGAACGAGAAGACGGTCTGATCCTGCAAGCCATCGGTATATTGCTGGACGTTGTTATCCGGGCTGTAGGTCGTCGAGGTCGTGTTCCCACTGGCGTCCTTGACCTCAGACACCTTGAAGCCAGTGTCATAGGCATAGGTCGTCGTATGGTTGTTTGCGTCGGTGACCGTTGTGCAGGAGTTGGTGTTCGACTGCAAGGCGGTGCATTGGCTGGCCGAACCGCTATAGTAGGCAAAGTTCGTCTCGTTATGGAGTGGATCACTGATCGCTCCCACCAGACCATTGCTGTTATAGGCAATGTTCGTCGTATTAGACAACGCATCAGTGATCGAGGTCAGGGTACCGTTGCTATAGCCAAATTGCGTCACCTTGCCATTCTGATCGATGATGCTGTTGAGTTCTCCATCCGCATCGTAGCTATACTTGACTGAGCGCTGAAGCGGATCGGTGATCTGGCTCACACGACCAGAGGAATCGTAGCTTATCGTCGTGGTACGTCCCTGCGTGTCGGTGATCGAGTCGACCTGGCTGGCGTTATTGGCATCCGTGTTAAAGGTCACGGCATTGCCGTTTTTGTCGGTGTCCTTCACCAGAATATTGGCCGCATTGAATGTGTAGATTTCCCCTGTTTTGTAAAACTTCAGCGTATGGGTACCGTTGGCACCGGCTGCCAGATCGGCATCCATTCCGGCAGGATCGGTCCAGCCTCCACTGCCGTTGCTCTTATAGGTCCAGGCATGACCCGTGGGATCAAAGTAGGTCTCCGAACCATCGCTGTTGCTCTGCAACGAGACATCGGAGCCGAAATTGAAGGTCCACCCTTTCCCATGTTGAGCAAAATGATTTTGCAAGCTATTATAGGTGCCACCTACAGACAGATCAATGCCCGTCCCGCGAATGGAGACATCGGAGGTCTCGACAAGCAGGTTGCCGCTGCCGATATTGACCTTCAGGGTGATGTGCTTGTTGATGGTGTCTTTGAAGTAGTCGTAAAAACCAACGTCGCCCAGGCCATCGACAGGCGTGATATTGGTATGCGGGCCAGCAACCGGAGCACCAGTCTGTGGCTGTGCCGTCGCGTCAAAAGCACGTGCGGGTGTATTGACCACGGGTCGTGCAAAAATCGGCCCCACCGAGGTGGTATGGAGTGATGGATTGATGGTTGTCTGTCCTGGATGGGTTGTCGTACTGAGCAGCAGGCTAAAGGCCGCAAGAATACCCAACGCGACCATCAAGAATATCAAAAAGAGATCCAGGAGAGTGAATGAGAGACGAGTGAGTCGCAGGCTTCCGGTGCGGGCCTGATCCAACAGGCGAATATGCGGAAGCGGACGCAGGTCATATGCATCCAATGACACGAGCGGACTCCTTTCAAGTTCTCTTATGAGAGAACTCCGAGAAAAACAACATATTCATAAACTCACATACTGATGGCATGATGAACAGGCGACCTATCGACCTGTTTGCATCAGAAAAACAGTATCTGAGTACAGGACAAATGAAGAAAGCGTACCATCGGGATAGTATTTCGTTAGTGGGATACGGTGGGATAGCTGTTCAGGAGTTCCTTCCCTTCATAATAATTGCATAAGTAACAGAAAGAGCATAGAATCGCCGTCTCTCTTTACAAAGAGACAGTACAAGTAGGGAGGATGTCATCATATATTAGCAACCATCATCGGAGCGGCAAACATCATTGTAAAGCAGAGCCAGGAGAAACAAAACATATTTTATGGCATCCTTGTGCTTTTGCCCAGTGAGAGTATACACAAAGAAAATCGATTATGTCAAGAGTAAAAGGGGTGTTTTCAAAAATTTCTCATATTTGCACTGTAGAATGGAAGAGTTTTTAAAAGTACGGCTATTCAAAAAGTACGTGTGGGTATTTTTTTACAAGAACAAAATCCCCCCCTATTTCTCTTGACTTTTGAGTTTCCACATGTTATTTATTATGACGAGGACAAAATGATGAATAGCGCTTTACATGTGGGGGATAGCATGTAAGGTGCAAATGGCCTCTTCAGGTTTCAGCATACAGAAACAGCTACGCAAGGGAACGCTTGTGCTCAAAAACGTGATCAGAAGCGGCAGTTTCGTCTGCCCACAATCCATACATTATTCTATCGTCGATCTTCATTTGGCCCGGCACGCGGGTATTTGTGGGGCTACACGGGCTTGTAAACTGCGCCCTACACTGCGCCCCTACACCTTGAGGAACAGTTCTATGAAGATTGAAAGTGTGTTCTGCTGGAAATGAAAGGATTCTCCATGAGATCGATTTCTCGTTTTATAAATAGAGCGGGGTGTACGCTGCTCTGTGTACTGGCACTTTTTGCGCTCTCACTTCTCCAATTTCAGACTGTGTCTGCACAGACAGTAGCTATTCAAACAGGTCCATCATTAACGGCACTTGCTCAACAGGGCGAAAAAACTTGTTTACAGCCACCAAAGCATGTAAATCTAAGTCTGTTGACTGATCAACAGCTTGTTCGTTATGGTTTACCAACACATGTGATCATCGCGAAAAACCCTCAGCAATGGGCGAAGAATTTTGCTCATCTGAAGCATCGCACGTGCGGCACATCTGCCAGCAAAAATGTTCCGCACACGTTGAAGTTCACCAACTGTGCATTGGGAAAGGAGTGTAATTCGAATACCTGGTCTGGCAATGAGGCTGGCGATAATCCTGGCACATTTCGTACGGCAGAAGTTTCTTTTGTCGTGCCAACCATCCAGACCACTGACAAGAACTCGGCGGTTTCCATCTGGGCAGGGATTGGTGGCGATACGACCTTCAGCGGCAACAGTGTTCTGGTGCAGGCGGGAGTAGATATCAGTGTCGACTCAGCGGGCCATCAAACCAACGAGTCCTTCTGGGAAGTTGAACCTTATCAGGGGACAGCCCAAAATCTTCCTTTGCAGAGGCTAGCGGCAGGAGACCAGATCTATGTAGAGGCAGATTCAAATGATGCATTTAGCGGGGACAACTACTTCTACATTGAGAACGACACGGTTGGCGATTACAATAGCCATACAGATACGGCGACGCCATTCTCGCATAGCTCAACCGCCGAATGCATCGTCGAACGTCCCACGGTAAGTGGCAAAGCGACCGATCTGGCAAATTTCAAAACGGTCGCATTCACGGGCTGTGACTTTACAAGATTTCACACAGATGGAACCTCAGATATTGCTGGTGTGGGCACGATTCCCCACTCGTACTACAACATGTTTGATACGGGTGTGACACCGAATAAGCAGCTCGATAGTGTCGGGCCAATTGATAGTACCGGGGAGAACTATAATATTAACTGGTCGGCGTATTCCTGATAGGCAATTACGGTTCACGCATTAATGTCTGGAAGTGAAAAAGCAGCCGGGTTACAGTAATTTGTGACCCGGTTATGAGATGCAAAACGAGATGCAAAAAGGGGGCCACATCATTTGACGGAACCATGGCGAGCGGCTGGATAATGAATGGCACCCCTACACCAGCATATTAAACAGGGTAGGGACCCGATTGATCGCGTCAAGCAATTCATTGAAGCGTATTTTGTACAGAATACCCGCATTGCACTTTGTATACGCCTCAATGAATTGCTTGACGCGATCAATCGGGTCCCTACGGTGGTCATGGGTTCCGCCAGATGAACTGGGTCACACACTACTCTGGCATAGATGCAATCAAGGGAAGGAAGTAAATAACATCTATTCGACATAGCTCATATAAAGCAGTATAATAAGAACACATGTTGCCAGCATTTAACGCATTCATCTTCACCATATTATCTAAGGTCACTTATTATAATGAATGAAAAAATTCAGTCCGTCTTAAATTCCCTCCCACACAGGCCTGGCATCTACATAATGAAAGACGCCGACGGCACGATTCTCTACGTGGGCAAGGCGATCTTGCTCTATAACCGCGTGCGCTCGTACTTTCAAGAGTCAACTGACCTGAGTCCCAAGAACCGCAGCATGGTGGCGAAAATTGACGATATCGAGTTCCTGGTTGTACAGAACGAGGTCGAAGCTCTGGTACTGGAGAGCAATTATATTAAGCAGTATCGTCCGAAATATAATGTGCTGCTGCGCGACGATAAAAACTATCCCTATATCAAGGTCTCGCTCACCGAGGACTTCCCCCGTGTCTACCGAGTACGCAGTTTTAAGCGGGATGGCAATCGCTATTTTGGACCGTACACCAATTCTGGGGCGGTCGATGCAACGCTGGATGTGCTCAATAAGTTATTTGCCTTTCGCACCTGTCGCTACGATGCCAGCTCCTGGGCACCACCTCGCGATGGCGAACCTCCAGCAAATTGGAAGCTGAAACTCTTACCGCGCCCCTGCACGCAATATTATATTCATCGCTGCATTGCACCTTGCGTCGCCTATGCCTCACGCGCGGAATACGATGCGGTGATTCAGCAGGTTATTCTCTTCCTGGAAGGCAAACATGATGAGGTGCTCAAAGACCTGGGAACACAGATGGAGCATGCAGCCGAGAATCTGAACTTCGAGGATGCTGCACGTATCCGTGATCGCATCAAAGCTGTTGAGCGCATTCTAGAGAAGCAGCGCATCATCAACACGGAGGGACAGGACGACCAGGATGTCGTTGCGCTGGCGAGTGGCGATGATGAGACGTGCGCCCAGGTTTTCTTCTTCCGCAACGGAAAGCTGGTGGGTCGCGAGTACTTTATTCTGCAAGGCACGCGCGATAGCACTCCTGGCGAGATTATGACATCGTTTCTGCAACAGTTCTATGAAACCTCAACTCATATTCCAGCGGAGATTATCGTCGAGGTTGAGCCAGACGATCGCGCGATCCTGCAAACCTGGCTCAAGGAGAGGCGCAAAAATGTAGCTGCACCCGGCAGCAGTCAGGCGGCAATAAATATCAGCGTGCCGAAACGGGGCGATAAAGTGCGTCTGGTTGAGATGGTGAAACAGAATGCACGCGAGGTTCTGGAACAACAACGCATCAAGTGGTTGACCGATAGCCAGAAAACGCAGCTTGCCCTGGAAGAATTGCAGGAGGCATTAAATCTGGCAACCCCACCCCAGCGTATCGAATGCTATGATATCTCGAACACGCAAGGAACCAACTCGGTAGGTGCCATGGTCGTCTTCGAGGCTGGACGGCCAAAAAATAGTGAATATCGCCGTTTCAAGATCAAAACCGTCGAAGGCGCAAACGACTATGCCAGCCACCAGGAGGTATTGCGCCGACGCTTCCGTAAAGCGGCTCAGGCAGCCTCCCGCGAAGGCTCAGTTGACGAGGAAACGGCAGTAGCATTGGATGAAGCTCTGACAGGGGGCAATGGCGAAGTAAGCGATGGTGCGGAGATTGGGGAAGATACCAATAAACTTCATCACGAATGGGCCTTGCCAGACCTGGTGATTATCGACGGCGGCAAGGGACATTTGAGCGCTGCAATGGAGGTGATGCAGGAGCTTAACCTCGACATTCCAACCATAGGCGTTGCCAAAGAAGATCATACAAAGACCAGTTCTTTAGAGGAGATCTATATTCCCGGCGCAACAGAGCCAATCATCTTGCCACGCTCTTCGCAAGGACTTTATATGGTGCAGCGTATTCGCGACGAGGCACATCGCTTTAGCATCACGTATCACCGCAAAGTACGCTCCGAGCGCACATTCAAATCGGTTCTTGACGAGATACCCGGCATTGGACCCAAACGCAAACAGGCATTAATGAAGCATTTCGGCTCTGTACGAGCAATCAGTGCCGCCAGCATCGACGAACTTGCCGCACTTGATGGCATGACACATGATGCAGCCGAGAAGGTCAAAGAATACATCGGACGCCTGGAATAAGTTCTGCATTGCGAACGTTGTACTATATGATAGACGTTTCAGATCAATGGATAGTAAAGAGGGTTAGCAGTCCAACGATAGGATTGACAATCCACCCTTTTCACGCTACTATTACAGCCGTATGGGCCAGATCTATCCCGCCCACAAAAATGACAGATAGGCACGCACACGTAAAGTGCGTCCGAACGATTATGAGGTAACAGGTACATGCCAACGTACGAATATCTTTGTCAATCCTGTAGCCACCGCTTCGAGACATGGCAAAAAATGATTGATCAACCTTTAACCACATGCCCGGAATGTGGTCAGCATATCCGCAGAGTTCTCTATCCTGCTGGTATCGTCTTTAAAGGGACAGGTTTCTATAAGACTGATCATCGCAATGGTGCTGCTCCCGTCTCCAACGACTCTAATGGGGAGACGAAAAAAACTGAGGATAAGAGCACGACTACCAGCGAAAGCAAACCAGCTGAGACCAGCACACCTGCAAAAAGCACAAGTGATAGCAAGCCTTCAACGGCAGCCGCTACCGCAGAGTAAGTGTGTTGTGTCAGCATAACTAGAATAAGAAAGATAGTGGAAGGAACGTTGGAACATGGCAGAATCTATGCTTGCCGCGCTGCAGCGCCAACAAATAGAGATCGCTATTGGAGAGCTTCTTCTTACTTCAGATTATTATATGCGTACAAGCGTTACTGAACGCATTCATCATTTGTTGGCACATGCAGATCCAACGCTTGATATCTCTCAATTTAGTGAGGCGGCGTTAGAAGAGTTGCAAGACCTTCATTTCTTGCCACCTCAACAGACGTAGCATTTTTTCACATGATACTTTTCACGTTTTTCGCCTATCATCTTTACAAACGTAAATAACTAGAGGGTCGGCTTACCCAATATTCCTAGTCAATGTGTCTTTATGCAGCATCGGTCTCCACTACAGTGTATACTGATTACACAACCTCTTATTAAGAACAAGGATGTGAAGCCAGTTGTAGAGGAGACGAAGGGTATGCAGGTGAAACAGGAAAAATCACAAGAAAAAATCATCCAGGAATTGCAAAGTCAGGTGGATGAGTTAACTGCTAATAATCTCTTACTGCAAGATCAACTGGCCCGCAAAGAACAGTTTACGGCCATGATTGCACATGAGTTGCGTGGTCCCCTCTCACCTATTATTAACTATGCACAAATGATCTCCCGTCATATATGTGCACCAGATGCAAATCCCACACGCAACGCAACATTACAGCGCCACACAAATATTATTATTAGCCAGGCATGGCGTCTGACACGCCTGGTGAACGATCTTCTTGATGCATCACGTCTGAGCTCCGGCCAGTTTACGTTGATCCGCGAAGAATGTGATCTCTGCACCCTTGTCAAAGAGACCGTAGATCAGCTCCGTCCCGTTGCGCCCTATCATACGCTCGTCGTTAATATACCCGATGCACCTGTCATCGGCAATTGGGATTGTGGACGTTTGCAGCAAGCACTGGGCAACTTACTCGATAACGCCATCAAGTATTCCGACGAACATACCACTGTTACCGTCGATGTCTGGACCACCTCAGATACCGTCGATGTTAGCGTACATAATCAGGGGACAAGTATTCCATCCGCCGATAAGCAATTACTTTTCCGCCCCTATACACGACTGCAAGGATCAAACGGACGCCAGGGTTCCGGACTGGGACTCTTCATTACTAAATCGATCATTGAGGCACATAACGGCACCTTGCAACTAGAACCAAACACGGAAGAGGAAGATAGTAACAGACTGCAAGGAACAACGTTCTCTTTCAATATTCCATTGTAATATATGCATTGGTAGCTATTACGTATATAGACGGGCTTATAAATCGCGCCCCTACATTTTTTTTGCGCCCCTACATTAATTTGACCCTGTACAAATGGACAGGTTCCCTCCCGATGATTCATACTGTTCCAAAAACTGTTGAAACTGGCGGTACGATATATCGCCTATGCGGTTATACTTACTTCTGTGCAGAGGAACCTGACAGTCGTGGACCAACGATCGAGCGCACAGCGACAGTGGAACCCGATGTAGCGACGATCGTGCAAGAAGTTAATAATAAGGCCGATAGGCTTATCGTCAGCGAGCGAGGCAAGACGGTGAGATACAAAAAATCAGCGTTATTATTGCTTCTGCAACACGTCATCGGATATGGCGTCGATGGTCCATGCTGGATAGGTACTCAATTTTATGGGCAGGTTCTCTAAGAAGGAAGGAAAATAGCATGGGGCAATGGGCATATAAGGTTGTTTACATTGATTATCGTGGGCGCATCTCATGTGAGGGGCAAGAGACCTTAATCGGCAACGAGCGACGCAGTGGCTTTGCCCGTCGCTACCTTAATGATCTGGGGCGCGAGAACTGGGAACTGGTTGGCATTCAGCCATTGACCGCTAATTCCGCATACTACATCTTTAAGCGACCAGCGCAAGAGAGCGACTATGCAGAAGAGGCTCCAGCGGCAACGACGCAGGAAACGCCATCAACTCCCACTCCGGAAACAGCAGGCGGTAGTCCAACTATAGAAACAGCCTGAACTGTTTTGAACAAAGATGCCAGGAAATGTCTAAATATCCTGGCATCTTTGTTTTAACGACAAACGATGGGCATACTCTTTGTCTGGCATAGCAGAATTTTTGAGCGAAAGTATTCTTTTCTTGAGCATACCTTGACATATAAGTAATTATACTAAAAGGAGTGTATCGGGAGCGTGTACGTCTGGCGTGAGCTGCCAACAGAATTCCACTCCTATGGGGCAAGCATAGAGAATAAAGACGCTGCTTGCCTCTACACCTCACTACTCCGCAAAGCAAACTGCTCGAACATTGCTTCCCACACTTCCTGATTTTCAAGGCGTTCACGGGGGTCCGCAACGCGAGCATTGATCGTCTCAAAAATGGCACAGAGCAAACGATGAAGCACCATCGTTGCCTCATCATAAAAGCCCTCAGCCTTCTTCATATCGCCGCTCATGACTTCGTAGCAGAGCGAGGTGAAGCTCTCAACATCAATATGATTCTGCTCGACCTTGAAAGCATAGGATCCCATATTCGTGAGGTTTTCATTCGCCATCAATGATCTCAGCGTATTGGCATCCAGTTCTGTCCCATTGGCACGGCAGGTATCGGCCAATGCATCCATTGTCCAGTTGACAAATAGCACTAGAGTAGAAAGTTGTTCCATTGGCGTACGACACTTCATCCAGGCCTGCTCCATACGGCTGATCAGATTGAGGAGTTCAAAGTTCTCCAGGCGCAGTTTCTCGGCGGGTTCGGGAAGCTGGACTTTTTTGTCGTTGCTCTTTCCCTTCTGGTTATTGCTACGCTGAGCCATCTCCATCTGCGGGATCACCATGAGAAATTTCTGCTGTACAAGCTGAGCCAGTTCACGCGCAACGTCCAGTTCCGGACGACGGATCACACTGGCAATACGCCGTACTCTCCCATAGAGGTTCACATAAGTAAAAAGCTCCAGTGTGCGCATATCAAAACGCATGGTATAGGGAATAGCCGGCGACATGCGTAATGCAGTACGTATCCCTTGAGGCAGGACTTTTATCAGCTCTTCCCACTCATCGCTATAACGAATCATCTCCATCGTCACGCGCATGACCTCGATATTCAGGGACGCCTCTCCATAGGGCAGGAGTTTTTGTACATTGGGAGCAGGCATAAAATCGTACGATCCATCTATCCATAGGGATAATTCGCGTATGGTCCAGATGGCTTTTATACGTAGCGCATCTCGCAGTTGCTTATCGGATATAGCCCCACTCGCCACGAGGCGCTCACCGATGCGCTTCCCAAAGGGGTCCTGTAGTTGTTGAGAGAAGGCTTCTTCGATGTGCTGATACGTCGTCATGCCAAGTTGCTGCAACACGTCGCCTAGCGTGAGGGCACCGGGATCGAACTCGGAGCAGTTAGCCATCTTGCCTTCGTTAAAATAGATAATACCCATATGCCCGTTGGCTTGCTTGAGATGGAGGGCACCCGTCATCCCACCCAATTCCATCACCTGCAAGACTTCTACCAGGCCAAAATCCTTAAGTAAGCCAGACAATACCGTGCCTGTAGTCATGCTGCCCCCATATGCCAGGAAGATGCGAATGCGCTACTGCGACCAAACTGTTGCATGTTTTTAGAACCTTGCGAAACTTAGAAAAGCTGTTCCCGCTGAAAACGTTGTACTCAGCATTATAACACACGATTCTTGTTGAAGACAGGTTTCAAAATTCGCAAACATGGGTTATAACGGCTACGAGCCAGTTATGATCACTTTTTTTCGCTTGTGCTACAAGTACTATGCTGAAAAATCATGCTATAATTTTTCCCATGAGTATACAAAATAAAGTCACAATCATAACGGGAGCAGGCCGTGGCGTGGGACGCGCCACGGCCCAACTCTTCGCCCAAAAAGGGGCAACGGTCGTCCTCTTCAGTCGCACACAAACCCACCTCGACGAAACCGCCGCCAGTATCACACACATGGGAGGAAACATGCTGGCAATCGCAGGCGACGTTACGCAAGAGGAAGATGTACAAAAACTGTTCCAGAGCGCCAGAGCTACCTATGGGCACGTCGACATTCTCGTCAACTGCGCGGGAATGGTTGCCGTACGCCCATTTGTTGAAATGGATGTAGCAACCTGGGATGCCGTCATCGCCGTCAATCTGCGCGGAACATTTCTGTGCTGCCGGGAAGCATTTCGCAGTATGTCAGCACAAAAACAGGGAGTTATTATCAACATATCTTCACTTTCAGGCGTGAAAGGTGTGGAGAAGTTCCCCGGTCTAAGCGCGTACAACGTCTCAAAATCAGGGGTTGCAGGGCTGACCGAAATTCTGGCCGTGGAAGGAAAACCGTATAACATTCGCGTCTGCGCCGTCAGTCCTGGGGCGATTGATACCGAGATGTTACGTCAGGCCGCTCCACACCTGAAAGCCGGGATGACGCCTGACGACATGGCCGAGATGCTACTCTTCCTGGCCGATGACTCTGGAAGATTTTTAAGTGGAAGCAACATTGAAATATTCAGTAACGCATAGCATAATACCACCAAATTCGTGTAGGGGTGCCGTTTACAAACCCGTGTAGGGTTTTACAAATTCGTGTAGGGGTGCCGTTTACAAACCCGTGGGAGGTACACATGGTCTACCTGACGAGACGTATGACGTTTAGCGCTGCACATCGTCTGTGGAGTCCTTTTCTTTCCGAAGCGGAGAATTATGAAATCTACGACAAGTGTGCCAATCCCAATGGGCACGGGCACAACTATATCCTTGAAGTGACTGTACAGGGCACACCAGACGAGCATACAGGCATGGTAATGAACTTAACCGACATGAAGAAGGTTATTAATGAGCAGGTAGTGGACTGGGTAGATCATAAACATCTCAATTATGACGTGCCCTGGCTGGAGGGCGTCATCCCAACCGCTGAGATGCTAGCAATCAAGTTCTGGGAACGCCTGGAACGTGGTTTGCCAGCAGGCATGCTTTACGAGGTGAGAGTGCATGAAACTGAAAATAATCTGGCAACCTATCGGGGCAAGACATGAGAATAGCTCTGGTCGCTCCACTCGTCACCCCCATCGCGCAACCTTACGTAGGTGGCTCACAGGCGCTGGTGGCTGAACTTGCGCGTGGCCTGGTCAAACGAGGACATATCGTAACGTTGTTCGCACGCCAGGACTCCTTTGTGCCCGGTGTCACAATTGAAACATTACACGTACCAGAAAGCGTTCAACCAGCAAATTTCGCTGGACCCGAACGAGAACGTCCAGCAGATAGTGGTTTTTTCGCACAGGCTAATATCTTTCTGCGCCTCTTCCTGCAATTGCAACAACGACATGATGAATTTGACATTGTTCACGCCCATGCCTTCGATTGGCCTGCATTTGCCAGTAGCGCATTGCTAACAAGGTTGCCAGTTCTGCATACACTGCATCTACCAGCAGTATCTCCAGAGATCAACGAGGCACTACATGTGCTTCATCAGCAGGGCCATCCCCTGAAACTAATTACCGTCTCCAGGGCCTGTGCCCACACATACGCCGCTTATACACCAATCGATGCTATCATCTACAATGGCCTGAATAGTAGCGCAATTCCTTTTGTTGCCTCCGTCCCTGAAGATGCGCCACTCCTCTTTGCCGGACGCATCGCTCCTGAGAAAGGTGTTGAGGCTGCAATTGAGATAGCCAAACGAGCAGGTCGTCATCTCCTGATAGCTGGTGGGATCTATGATGCTACATATTATGACGAACGCATCAAGCCACAATTGGAGCAATCAGGTGAGCGTATCACGTACCTGGGCCAGCTAGAGCATGCGCAATTATGGCAACTCATGGGACAGGTACGTGGGTTACTCTTTCCGATTGAATGGGACGAGCCCTTTGGTCTGGTCGCCGTTGAAGCAATGGCGGCGGGAACGCCAGTCATTGCCTTCCGGCGCGGTGCTGCGGAAGAGATTATCCTTGCGGGAGAGACTGGATTTCTCGTTGAAGCTGGAGATTGTGCACATGCGGCAGCCCTGGTTGGCCAATTAGCAAACCTTTCCCGCGCACGTTGTCGTGCTCACGTCGAGCAACATTTCTCTTTTGAATATATGCTAGATGAGCATGAGCGTCTCTATACATCCGCACGTTAAAAGATAGAAAGATAGTGATCGAGTTCCCAGTTATGAACTTGCTGGCAATATTCAGTCCACTCAAGATTTTTGGCGTCGACAAAACCTTCGTAGATGGAATCACCCAGCGTCTCGCGAATCAGAGGATCCTCGCGCAATCCGTCCAGGGCGTCACCCATTGTTGCTGGTAGCAGGCGGGCGGAAGTGCGCATGTGCTCATCTTCTGTTTGCAAAAAGAGGCTTTCGTCCATCGCGGCTGGCAAGGTCAGATTGCGCTGAATACCATCCAGTCCGGCACGCAACATTACCGCGAGGGCCAGATACGGATTACAACTTGGATCAGTGCAGCGCAATTCGATGCGCATCGACGATTGGAAGTCGTTACTGGGGCGTGGAACGCGGATCAGTGCTCGCCGATTTACACGACCCCAGTTGATAACCACGGGTGCCTCAAAGCCTCGCACCAGGCGCTTGTAGGAATTGATCAAAGGTGCAAGAATACCACACATACCACGCGCATGAGCAAGCTGACCAGCAATAAAACAGCGTCCAATATCTGACAGACCATATTCAGCCTTCTCATCGACAAAGACATTTTTGCCCGTCTCAATACTTATCAATTGCTGATGAATATGTAAACCAGAACCATTAACGCCATAAAAAGGCTTGGGCATGAAGGTTGCATACAGACCATATTGTGCAGCTATTGACTTCAATACGTAACGGGCCGTCATCAAGCTATCGGCACTAGAAAGGGCATCATTTATCTCAAAATCAAGTTCGTGTTGACCGGCTGCAACTTCGTGATGACTGGCCTCTATCGCAATTCCCATATGTTGCAAGGCATGTACCATCTGACGACGTACACCGGTTGCCTGGTCGGTCGAGAGATCGAAGTAACCGCCATGATCCCGTGGCAAAGGGAGTGGAGTCTTGCCTTCAAAGTGCAGAAGGAAAAACTCTAATTCGGGCGCAACATGAAAGTTATAGCCCATACCATGCGCTACCTCTAATGCACGCAGCAACGTTGTGCGCGGATCTCCATCGAAGCGCTCCCCATTGGGGGTACGTACATCGCAGATTACACGCGCAACGATCTCTTCTCCATCAAGTTCTTCATCAACAGAATAGCCCTCCGAAGGCTGAATAGGACGCACCCTGCCGGGCAGAATAGCAAATGTCGAGATATCAGGGAAAAGATACATATCACTCTCGGCTATACGCGCAAATCCTTCAAGGGAAGATCCATCAAACCATTTACCAGCCGCGACACTATCAGCAAATTGCTCAACAGGAATAGTGACACATTTTGCCATCCCTAAAACATCAGTAAAATCCAGATTCACATAGCGCACATGCTCACGCTCCAGCGCCGCCAGAATTTGATCCTGGCTCACATCGCGTTTTCGTCCGGCCATAGCATTCGCTCCTCTCTTAGAGCTATTCAAAGTCTTCTTTGCCCCAGTTGCTCCACTTTTTCGCATACCTGTCCTAACATTATCTATAAAATCTTGCTCAAGTAATTTGGCACGGTAGCATTTTTACATGGGATATAAGCATCTGTCAAGGAGCGGAAACAAATGCCCACCGGCGGAAAACAAATTTCCTTGACAATTTGTCAAATAGACTTGACAAAAACACGTTTATGGTTTACACTATGTAAAGTAAGGTTGACATTAAGACAAACGTGCTTATCACGATGGTAGATAGTCCTATCACCTAATAGGAAGGAAATTTAAAATGATGAGTAAACCAGCAAGCAAGGTTTTTGTAACAAAGTTTTTGTTAGGTATGGGTGCATACGTCATTGCGGTCATTGTTTTGGTGATGTTGATCAACACCCACCCGCATACGGCATGGTTGCATATTCCATTAATGTGTATTCCAATCGTGCCAGCACTTGTCACCTCCATTACCTATAAGCGTGTCTTCAATTGTACAAAAAAGGAGATTTAAAATGATGAGCAAATCAGCGAGCAGGATCTATACAAAAGAGTTTTTGTTAGCCATGGGTGCATACGTCATTGCGGTCATTGTTTCAGTGACATTGATCAACATCAGCCCCAATGGGGCGTGGTGGCGTATTCCATTAGCGCTGCTTCCAATCGTACCGGCACTTTTCGCCCTCGGTGCCTATATGCGCTTCTTTAGTCGTATAGATGAATTGCAGCGTCGTATCCAATCTGAGGCTCTGGCTTTTGGTTTCGCAAGCGCAGGTATTCTGACATTCAGCTATGGGTTCCTCGAAAATGTTGGATTTCCACATCTGAGTTGGATCTTTGTTTTCCCATTAATGATTGCTATGTGGGGCATTGGTACAGCGATTGCTTCCCGGAGATACCAATGAATAACAAGCTAAAAGTTCTCAGAGCCATGCGCAACTGGTCACAGGCGGATCTTGCCGACCATCTAGATGTGTCGAGGCAAACAGTTAACGCGCTGGAAACGGGGAAGTACGATCCGAGTCTTCCCCTGGCTTTTAAGATCGCTCGCCTCTTCCAGATGCCCATTGAGGAGATCTTTGAGGAAGACCGGAGCCAGAAAGCGAAACAACAGAACCCCGGCGTCATAGGCTGCGGACACGTAGGCGGTGAGGCGTGCGGGCTTATTCCACTCCGTTCAATGGTGCCCCTACGTGGTCGCCACCTATAGGCTCTGTTCATAACAATTAACGTGTATTACAGCGTATCTCCCACCAGCGCATCACGTTCTAACGGGCCAATCGCTGCAACAATCAGTGGATTGAGTGGCGAGAAGCGATGCAGGACATGTAACACCTGCTCTTGCGTCACCGCATCAATGGACTCTTTGACTTCCTGAATAGTGTGTATTTTGCGCTCATACCACCAGGAGCGTGCTATCGCCCCCATACGAGCGCCCGAGCCTTCGCCGCGCATGATGTTCTCGCTCTTCAACTGTACTTTCGCACGCTCCAGTTCGTCGGCGGTAATGCCTTCTTGCTCCAGTTTACGCAGTTCGTTCACGATAACCTGTAAGCACTCGTGCGCCTGCTCAGGAGTTGTGCCCGCATAGATACGCATCGCACCAATTGCTTTATTGCTTCCAAGACCAGCCGAGATCCCATAGACCAGGCCACGCTTCTCACGAACTTCGACAAAAAGGCGCGAAGCCATATTGCCACCAAGCACCTCGCTAATCACCAACGCAGGATAGTAGTCAACATCGGTATAATCAGGAAAAGGGAACATCATTCCCAGGTGTTCTTGCTTCCCCTCCTGTTGTCCCTCCTGATGCTCCAGAAAGACAGTGCTCTCCGGATGTGGTTTCTGCACAGGAGAGGGAGTCGCCTGGCCTTGCCAATCCCCAAAGAGATCCTGCATCTTCTGCACAACATGCTCCCAGTCGAATTTGCCAGCGATGCTGAACAGAACATTATTTGGCTGGTAGCGTGCTTGCCAGAAATCCTGCAAATCTTTTCTTTGTAATGCGCGTACACTCTCAGGAGTGCCCAGCGTCAAACGGCCAAGCGAAGTCCCCTGATAAAAGGTTGAGCGTACATGTTCAAAAATGCGGCTCATCGGTTCATCATCATGGCGACGAATTTCTTGCAGAATAATACTACGCATCTGCTCCAGTTCATCTTTAGGAAAGGTTGGCGTCAACAATACCTCATGTAACAGTTCGAGGGTTGCATCAAATTTGGTGTGTACAATCTGTGCGGATACCTGGGCCGTCTCCAGGCCTGTACTGGCTCCTTTCCGTGCTCCAAGCGATTCGAATGCTTCATTAAGTGCACGCGCATCCTTCTTTTTGGTCCCCTGAAAGAGCATATATTCAAAAAGATGGGTGAGTCCCAATTTCTCTTCCGGCTCGTGGATGACCGCCGCCTCCAACTGAAAACCAAAGGTAGTGGAACTGAGACTGGGCATATATTGACCGATCATCTCTATACCATTGGGCAACCGATGATAGAAATAATTCGGGGGAAGACTCTGCTGATCTATGCTACTCATATTTATCATCCTCTCACGGCACTTCCTGCCTGACGTTCTTTATTTACATTAACTACTTTAACAAAGGTTTCCTATGCAGATCAAGATTCCTATCTCAACATTGTACGCCAGCCCTTCATCATGTTTCAAGTGAACATAGCAAATGATGCTCGCTAATAAGATTACGATAGATACCCACTTTTGTGATATACTCCAACAAACAGAAAAGGAAACTAGTTACACAACTATCCCTGTCAACTTTAAATAAGAAGGAATTTGTATATGGTTGATTCAGTTACAGTAAAAGACGTTGCTCGCCAGGCCAGTGTCTCGGTAGGAACCGTATCGCGCGTATTCAACAATCACAGTAACGTTTCCGAAGAGATACGGGATCGTGTGCTGAAAGCCGCGACCGATGTTGGTTATAATAGAGCGGTCGCGAAAGATCCTCCAACCAATAATACCCGCCCTATCAAAGAGATTGGCTTCCTATTTTATTCTCCTTTACATAATGGCTCTGCTATGAGTAATCCATTCTGGCCCTATATCTTGAATGGTGTTGAGCGCGAGGCTCGTCAGTCGCATATTAAAGTGATCTATCAGGATATCGGCGAGGCAAAGGAAACGCCTCAGGAAATACTCTCGACGATCCAGGATATGAAACTTGGTGGTATTCTGCTGGTCGGGCCGACGGATCATGAGACGGCCCGCCTCTTGAAGCGCCTCAACATCCCCATTGTGCTCATTGCTAATTATGTGCCAGGTATTTCTGTCAACTCGGTCCTATGCGACGAACTGGAAGGGGCACTTATGGCAATGGACTATCTTATAAAGCATGGACATCGTCAGATAGCTTTTATCGACGGCTCTACTCTGCGTGGCCCTATATCGATCAGTAAGTTCTATGCAGTCGAACGGCGCAGAATTGGGTATCGTACAGCGCTAATCGACGCTGGCCTCTCTGAATTGATAGAGGTGGGTGATCTAGGTGCTACGGGCGGCTACCAGGCATGTCAACGCTTGCTCAAGCGAAATATGCCATTTACGGCTCTTTTTTGTGCCAATGATGAAACTGCGATCGGTGCTATGCAAGCTCTGCGCGAGGCTGGAAAGCGCATCCCTGAAGATATTTCGATTATTGGCTTTGACGATATTGCCATGGCTGCCCATCTGACTCCTGCGCTCACGACCATACGCGTCAACAAAGAAGCGCTGGGAGCGATCGCGGTCAAGCAATTATTAGAGCAGGCAAAAGAGCCATCCGAGATCAGTACTTCTACTGTTTTAGAAGTTGAGCTAATCGAACGAGACTCAGTGATCACCCTTTCCTCGTGATGGGTCTATATCTTTGAATGGGTGATGTGCTCAAAAGGATTTGGAAGAAGAAAGTTATCCACAAATTAGAACATTTGTCCACATAGTTATCCACATTTTCAGCACAAGAGAAACGGCCACACGGGCATGTTTCAATGTTCACGCCCGTGTAGATGCTTATTACATCTTTTTCAAAATCTCAGCAAGACGATCATAAGTCTCATTAACTCCATCTTCCATGCCACTTTGCAGCGTGCCATCGCGGTCAGCGACTGACTGGTAAACGGATTGTGTGGTTAACCTGGTTCTTCCTCCAGGCAACTCCTCAAGCTTCATCGTCTCCAGAGTCACATGTCCTGTCTCCGGCAAACCCTCAAATTCGAAGGTGTCAATAATGCGCTCAGGCGCAAGGACTTCGTGATACACACCATGAAATCCGTATTCATTGCCATCAGCATCTCGCTGAATAAAGCGCCATTGACCACCCGGCCTCACGTCCATCTTATCTACGATAGTTGAAAGGCGTCCTGGTCCCCACCATTGCGGGACAAGGTTTGGATCGGTGAATACTTTAAAAACAAGCTCGCGTGGTGCATCGAATTCGCGCGTGATGACTACTTCTTGTTTCCCTGGTTCTGCACTAATAGTCGTTGTCTTTGTTGTCATAGAATGTTACTCCCTTTCCTTCTGCTTTTCCATTTCAAGTACGGTATCCAACGCGTCAAATCGCTCGCTCCATATCCTCTGCATGTTGTTCACCCACGCTTCAAATTGGGACAGCGCCTGTGGATTGATGCGGTAGAGATGCTTCTGGGCACGTTTCTCCATCTCCACTAAGTTTGCCTCACGTAAGACCTTGAGGTGCTGTGAGATCGCCTGTGGGCTGACAGGAAACTGCTCGTAGATAGCAGTAGCCGCTAACTCACCTCGGCTGGCGAGTAGTTCTAAAATGTTCCTTCGTGTAGGATCAGCAAGTGCGACAAACATATCCATGACTCTATTGTAAACCAATTACTTAATTAAGTCAATGGTTTATCAAAATTGACGCTTTCTCAATTAAGACGCACAAGGGTAGGGACCATCTTTAGAGCGTCTGGCAATTTATTGAGGGAATTTGTCCGCACGCAATGCAGGGAAAATCTCTCATGTTTGTGTAAAAAGGGACGGATGCGCATGGGATCAACGAGGCCACGATGCTCCTCAATGAATTGTTAGACGCTCTAAAGATGGTCCCTACCCTTGCGCGTTTTAATTGAAGAACTATATATTACTCAACCGCGTGCTAACCAGCCCAACAATCGACATAAGCAGCAAAGTCGCAGCCGTAACCAGGAACGTGAGCGAGGTCCCAATGTAGGGCATCAGCACAAGCACGGGGAGAAAGGTGCCCAGGATGCTGCCCGCTGTGGAGATTGCATAGAGCATGCCCGCCGTTCGTCCAGCCTTACCGATCTGCTCCACGCGCAAACGTATTGCGAATGGAGAGACGCAACCGAGCAGAAACATCGGCAGAGAAAAGAGCACAAGGATCGAGATCAATGAGCCATAAAACACATCCAGATCGTTGCCCACAAAGGCGAAGAGGGACCAGTGCAGGATGGGTTGAGCAATAACAGGGATCAGGGCGATCAATAATGAGGCAATACCAGTCAATGTATAAAAGACCTGGGGGCGTGGATAGCGATCGGCCAACAATCCTCCACCATAATAGCCAAGCGTCAGGTAGAGCAGAATGAGGCCGATCAGATTTGCCCATACGAACAGGGAGGTGCCGAAGTAGGGTGCCAGCAGACGTGAAGCAGCCATCTCCAGAGAGAGCGAGGCGGCTCCGGCAACAAATACCTGTAGCAATAGTAACCTGCCTTGAAATTTATGTCGCGAAGAATTTTTATTTGCGTTACCTTGCGCCTGATCGGTGCTAGAAGTAGCGGTGGACATACCGGGAACTCTCTTTCGTTGCAACCTGCATCGTTTTTATCATTGTCGCATATCTACTGGTACAAAGCGAGAGAGTACCTGTGACTGGATCTTCACCGCTTCCTGGCACATCTGATCATAGGCTGCTGGTCCCATTCTTTGCTTCAATGCCTGTAGAAATGTTACTAAGGAGGTCGCGGACTGATCTTGCACTTCCTGACGTATACGCAGAGCGATCAGCAGGAGCGCAACGCCCTCAAGATGCTCATCTTGCTCATAGAGAAGCATTCCCAGATTGGTCAAAATCATGCCCTTGTTATACTGTCCTGGCAAGGTAGAGACCAGGCGCAATGCTTCACGATAATAAGTACGTGCCTGCAAATAGCTCTTTTTGCTCTGGTAGAGCAGGCCTAGATTATGCAACAGAATACAGCGCGGTTCTTTATCCTCTTCAATAAGAGCCAGAGCCCGTTCAAAATCCGCAAGGGCCAGATCGTACTCACCACGGATACGATGTAATTCTCCCTGATTCACACGGATCGTTGCCTCGCCCTGATGATCACCTAACTGGCGTTGAATAGATAATGCCTGCTCAAAATAGGACTGGCTTTGCTGATACTCACCCATACGTCCATAAAGCATGCCTACATGACTATAAACGAGCAATTCATCACGGCGCACCAGCATACCAAAAGGAGGCAGCAAGCCAGTGTAAAGGCCAATCAGCGTATTCCAGGCACCCCATTGGACCATACTCTCATGCAATCCTTCTTCAAATAACAGGTCACAGGCTCTTTGCCAGTAGCCGCCCAGGCAAAGATGGCGAATGGCGGACACAATTGGCTGTACTTCTTGCAGGCTCTTACGTTGATCTCGTGGGGGACTGGTTTCGGATGCAACTTGCAGATAATATTCGGCGACCTGCAGATGTCCGGGAGCCAGCACCGCTTGCAGAGCTTCAGGACTATTGGCGGGCAGATTCGATGATACATCTATACCTAAAGACGCCAGTTCCTCACTACGCCGATCATCTGCCGGGTAGTTTTCTAGCATGTATTGACGTAGCAAGGGATGAAGCAAATAACAGGTTGTACCAGCTATATTTACTGATCGCTGTACAAGGGAAAGTTCGGCTAGCATACTCATTTCTCGCTCAAAAGCTGCATAAGGAGGGTGTTTACCGCTCTCAGCCAGCTTCTTTCCCTGCAAAGCCATAATAATACCTTGTAAAGGTACAGGCTCATTAAAAAGACCTAGCGTACGCATCAATGCATATTGTAGTGGATTGAGGTATTGATGGACGCTATTAATCAACTGAAATGTCACCTCACCGGACCACAAAGGCTGGTAGTCAGGTGAAGTGAGCAGATAGCTGAGCGAGATGCCACTTAAAGAAACGAGCGCGTTGAATAAGAGCAAAGCGAAGACATGACCCGCGCAACGTTGCCAGACAAGCGAGAGCTCTTCGGGAGAACCCTGCACACTGCGGCGTTGCAAAAACGCAACACCTTCCGGAATGCTCATACGCGAGACGAGACAGGAACGCACACGCGTATCTTCCATCTCTTCACTGTATGGCGAACTATAGCCCGTAAGCAGAAAACGACTGGCACCAAGATCGGTCTGCAACAGCTCCAGAAAAAGCGCAAGGGCACCACGCCCGGCTACTCCCTGAGAAACTTCCGGATGCAGAAGCGACTCGAACTGATCCAACACGATCAGTGCATTTTCTTGTGGACGCCGTAGCGACTGCAAAAGTACTCCCGCCTGCTGATCAGGCCTTAGCAGAAAGAAACCCATATACGGGATTTTCAGCCCTGCAAGAATGGCCGCAAATAGATCGGGCAGTGTCGTATAGGTACCAATACTCAACCACACAAGGTGATGAGGAGCAGGGAGTCCTTGCTGCTTCGACAACAAGAGGCGGTTATACAATAAGGCAGCTAATGTCGACTTTCCCGCCCCTGGATTACCTATAAGTATCACGGCACTGGTCTGAGCATCACTCAACATGCGCTGAACAGTCGTGACCTCATCCGCCCGCTGCATAATAGTCTGAGGGTTCGTCGGCGGTGGCGTAGCTGTATGAATATCAAAAGCTAACGGATACGATTGCGGCATATCAGATATCACGGCACCCTCATAGGCATTCTTCAATGAATGCTCACCCAGGCTCTTCTGTGGTTCCCCCTCCAACATTGAGCAATTCCCTCCCTGTCAGGATAAATGTAAGGCCCATACAGTATACTTATGAGGGTGTTGAGATGTCAATATAGCCCGAATATGCTATGAGAGAATATTTTCGCGCTATAGCCGCTTATGCATCATTAAAACATATGCCAAAAAGAAACAGGTAATACTTTTCTAGCAAATTTTCATTGTTGCATAAACGACATTAACTACTCCTATGTCATGCATGAGAGAACGTTCCATAGCAACCTTTTTGCTGATCACGCGTTAGAGATCCCGCCGCTGAAAACGCAAAGCGCCAATTATGGGCAATATGATGCAATAGAGCACGGCCCAGATGAGTATACCCGGCGCAATGGGTTGAATGGAGGTAAAAGGCGTTTTCAATTCTTGCAATTGTCCCTGTCCAAGTTGAAAAATGAAGGATGGAATCAGGTAGAACGAAGCGCCATGCCAGAGGGCATCGGTTGGTATAATCAGGTTGATAGTCGTCGTAATATTCTCCGCTGTCTGCCCTGGATGGCTTGTAATGAGCCGGATAAAACTGGCCAATGGAGCGCCGATAAACAGCATAATTGCGATGGCTCCATTGACAAGTGTCGGGAAGCACGCGCTGCCGAAAGTTGTCAAGGCCAGGAGCACGAGCGTACTCAGTTCGAGCATACCAAGAGCGGGAAATGCCTGTTGCGGCCAGTACCCGGTTTGCAGAAAAATGATGCCCTGGAAAGTAAAAAACAGCATCGCGGTATACACGCACAATATCAGTGCATAACCCAGCCACTTGCCAAAAATGATATCCGAACGACGCAGTGATTTAGAGACGGTCATCGCAAAGGTGCCTGCTTCAATCTCGCCGGATGTCATACCAACCGTCAAAACGATGGTCAATGCACCACTGAGCAGGTACACCGCCCATCCCGATAAAATGCTAATCGAGAGACTTAGCTGCAATAACGTTAGCTGTGGGTCAGATTGAGAAGAGGCACGCGCGACTTCGCTTGTATAGACAGAATTAAGCATGAGCGCGAAAACACCCAGTAGTAGGATATTTAAAAGCAGCATCGCAAACAATAGCCAGCGATGAAAGGCCTCTTGCAAAGTGAAGCGAGCCATTAACAATATTCCCATTGTATATTCCCTTTTATGATTGTGAAAATGTTTCAATGGTCTGGAAAAAGAGCTGTTCAAGCGAACGGCGACGTGGGGCCAGAGCATAGAGACGCGCTCCACAGGCATGGACGATATCTGCAATATCCGCCGCCTGCTCCTCGTTCTCAATCTCAGCAAGGAGGCAATTAGGATCATCTTTGTCGCGCTGCACATCCACAACAACATGCTTGAGTTGTTGCAATAACTCATCGCTCGCTGAGCTTACGCGCACCTCTAAAATCTGCTGATTACCGAAAAGCTCTAGTGGCGTTCCTACTTTTAGAATACATCCCTGATTAATAATTGCCACGCGATCACATACGGCCTCTACATCGGCCAGTTGGTGCGAATTGAGAAAGATGCTGGTCCCCTCAGATTTCAAGTACAACAGAAGGTCACGCATATCTCGCTGCCCAACAGGATCAAGGCCGGAGACCAGTTCATCGAGAATGAGCAGATCAGGCCGATTGAGCAACGCCTGGGCCAGGCCGATGCGCTGCAACATCCCTTTGGAAAAGGTACCCAGCTTCTGCTGCTCGCGTCCCGTCAGGCCAACCATTTCCAGCACTTCTTTACAACGGTTCGCCAGCGCTTTACCGCGCAGACCATAGAGCTGACCATGAAACTCCAGGAAGTCGGCAGCTTTGAGCCAGCGATGAAAAGTGGGGAATTCGGGTAGATAGCCAATATGGCGGCGCACTTCCCTATCGCCAAGGGGCTGTCCAAGTACATTTACCATGCCCTGGGTGGGAGCGACCAGCCCGTTAAGAATCTTCACAACAGTACTTTTACCCGCACCATTTGGTCCGAGAAAGCCAAAAGCCTCGCCACGATACATGACGAAGCTGATATCATCAACCGCAAGAAGCTGAGAATAAAGTTTACGTAAACCACGCACTTCTATAATAGGGACAAGGGAACGTTCCCCTACGGTTCCTTTTGAATGTCCTTGTGCTGTATGGAATGGGGGAGACGTTTGCATTGGTCACCTCCTGCTTTTTACGCCTGAATACCCTGGGTAGATGACACCTCTACCCAGGGTTGTGGGCCATTTAAATCGATTTGGCTGCGGCCAACAATTGGTCTGTGTTGGTGGTTATACCACCAAGGGCGTAGATGATACCCTTGGCTTGCCAGACAATCATACTGCCACCTGGGAAATTCTTGATACCCTCGACGGTCGTTGCCTTCGTACTCTGTAGCAAAACGCCGGATGTACCATTCACGGTCACCGAGTGCGCATCTATGCCAGCGGGCACAGGCAACGGAATAGTACCACTCGCAAGATCTACTTGCTTGAGTTGTGCGACAAGCGATGGAGGTAGACCAGGAAGCGACAGCAAGAAGCTTTGTAGCTGCTCAAGCGTTGCACTTCCGGTAGCCCGTATCACTGGACTGGGCAGTTCTGCCACCAGAAAGGGATTACCGCCATGATAGCCGTATTTGATGAGAACGCCAGCAGTTGTCGTAACATCAAAGGTAGCTCCATCCAGATAAGCCGGTATCTTCACATTCGCATGCCCATTCTTGACAAGGTACGCATGCATCTTTGTCGCGCTAAAGGTGAAGACGCCATGACCACCCTCCATAACGCTTAAAGATGGGCTATTCGCAACACCATCGGGCAATTGTGTTGGGAGCGCTATAGAAAAATTGACGCTCTTCGCCGCCTGAGTCTGGCTAAGGTTGTTATGCACACGGAAGCTATTCGCCTGAAAATGTACGCTTCCCAGATCATCTATTCTAGGAGCCGAATATTGCGATAGAGCCGTTACATCCTGGTTCGTCACTTGCACAGGCTGGAACGATTGGACTGTGAAGAGCGATAAAAACTGACTCGCCAGTGCACTGGTTCCAGGCAACAGTAAAAGCACAATGAGGATGGCAGCAGCAGATGCCACGATCCAACTCTTTCGCGCGGAATACCATTTCGGCGTTGCAACGGTTTTCGCGGGAAACACAGGCGTTGCAAATTTCTTGCCCTGAAGTTTTTTCACATACGTATTATCTAATTCTGTCTGATTGCTATATAAAGCGGTATGAACCGCATCCTCATTACTATTCATGGACATCTCTTCTCTCCCTATTGTTTGATTTGCGACAGTGAGAAGTATTTGTTGTGCGGCCAACATGTCAGTGGCTCGCACGACAGTACGATCTTCAAGTTGGTAAACTGCATTTACTTCCAGAAGCATACGTTCTAACGCTTTGTCGTGTTCAGCGTCTTCCAGTACGGCGATTATCACATCAGTATCGGCGCACTCCAGGGCACGTATATAGCGCTGTAATGCCTGAAGGCGATGCTCTGTCAAGGGCAATTCACTCATTTTTGCTCTCCTTCCTGCTGGTCCATCTGTTGCTTGCGCCATGCTATACGTAAGCGGCTGAGTGCTCGATGGAGCCTTACGCGTGCCGCGACTGGAGTAATGCCCAGTTGTTCTGCCAGTGCCTCGCGCTCAAAATCATATAAAAATGCTAGACGTAATATACGCTGATCCTCCGCTGAGACAAGAGAAAGCAGAGACGACGCTTGCTCATTAGCTTCAACATCCTGCTCTGGCCCGGCCAACACATAGGATGCAACCTGATCGAATAGCTCACCCTCGCTCAAAGACTCCTCCTGCTTAGAGAAGGCAGCGATAGACGTTTCACGCCGGGCACGCTGCGCCAGTTCAGCCTTCTTGCGCTTAATCACATTCACCGAAATACCAAGCAGCCATGCCATGGGTTGACCAGTTGGAATGAACCTGTCTGCATGCTTCAGCGCCTCCACGACCGCCTCCTGTAACACCTCAAGTGCGACGGCGGGCACATCATTGCCGGTAGCAAGGCCCATACGTTGCACATAAGAGCGCAAGGTGCCAAGTAGAGGTGCTGTATTCTCAGTAAGAAACGCGATCAATTGCTGTTTCTTAGCAGCTTCAACGGCAATAAGGGCCAATTGAGCCTCCTGCCGGGCTGTCTCAGATTCCATCAATGCATACCTTCTGGCCTTCTAGAGATATCTCTTCTTTCGTTCATGCTACTACATATTCAATTGGAGGGGGAGATTTGTTACATATCAAACTCCAACCTAAATATGTTACGATAGGTAATCATCTCTCAGAATTTTTGCACCTTACGGTTTGACAAACACATTCGTAGAAAGGGAACATCCATGCTACGCATTATCTATATGGGCACACCGCAATTCGCCGTACCAGCGCTTACAGCGCTCATCAAAGGGGCTAATCCAGGCAACCTTTTACCCGAGGGGTACGAGATCGCCACCGTCATCACACGGCCCGATAAGCCAGCAGGACGTGGACGCGACATCGTCTTTTCACCCGTCAAACAGGTTGCATTAGAGCACAATATTCCCGTATGGCAACCTGGATCTTTCAAGAAAACGGAAAACAGCGAAGCGCTGGCAATGTATGCCGCAGACCTCTACATCGTCGCCGCATTTGGGCAGATACTTCCGCAACGCGTACTAAATCAGCCACGTTATGGGACCCTGAACATCCATGCCTCCCTGCTTCCCAAATATCGTGGGGCCGACCCTATCGCCGAAGCAATCCTACAGGGAGACAAAGAGGCCGGCGTCTCTATTATGCAGCTCGATGCAGGTATTGATACTGGCCCCGTTCTGCTCAGGCGCAGCATTCCTCTTGCCAACGATGAAACTACCCGCAGCCTGACTGCTAAACTGGCCGATCTGGGAGCGCAAGCATTACTAGAAGCGTTACCGGGCTGGATCGCAGGAACGATTACTCCAGAGCCGCAGGATGAGCAACGCGCCTCTCATACTCATATGCTTAAAAAAGAGGATGGAGCAATCAATTGGCAACTTCCTGCCAGTGCTCTGGCACGCCAGGTACGCGCTTACGATCCATGGCCCGGTACATACACGCATTGGAAAGGCAAGCTGCTGAAGATCCTCAAAGCACAGGCACGCACTGTAGAAACGGGTACAGACGTTCTTCCAGGCACAGTCAGCCTGCAAGAAGAAGCCGGACACCAGGTGCTGGGCATCGTGACTGGATCAGGATTGCTACTGGTCAAACAATTACAATTGGAGGGAAAGAAAGCCATGACTACAGAAGAATTCTTGCGTGGGTATAGGCAGATTATCGGGCAGGTATTGGAGTAGGAGGAAGCGGGTAAGGGTGGAGGCAAGCTTACACCCCTACCCTGCTCACATGATTATTAGACAGATTTAGGACGTGTGACCAGAGCACCAATGATAGCGATAACGGCCAGAGCACCAAATGCGGCTGCATGCTTATAATGTGCCGCGGTTGGATCACTACTCACAAAAGGATGCGTTACACCAGGGACGAGATAGAACACACACAGTACAAGAGCAATAATAGCGACAACGATCGCAGCATAGAAAATTGTACGATTATTCGAGCTAGCCATAAAGGGAATACCTCCATTGTCAACATCTACGACCAATCTCTTTTATTGGTCTATATACAACTATAAAACTATTGTTAACAGAAACACTCAAAATTGATGGTTTTTGTTCTCCATCGAGGACGATCAGTACCTACTTATAGTAACGACCAGAGTAAGCAAAACTTGATCCCTGACAACGAATTTCTAGAGAAGTGATCAATCTTCCTGGTATCCGTAAAAAAGAACTCCAGGTAACTGTAACATCATTCTGGAGTTCTTCTTTTTGGATCAAATAGAGATAATGGCTATTTAGCTACAGCTTTAGGCTTCGCCATGACCATACCAACGACACCAACAATGATCAGCAGAGCACCGACACCGAGGCCAGCATAACCACGGGCGTGATGAACACCCAGGGTACCAGTAATGTACAGGATGCCCACGATAAGGGCAATCACACCAAGAGCAATCGCAGCATAGTAGATCGCAGCATTTTTCATAATAACGTACCTCATTCTAATAAATTGATGTTTTGCTCTGACCATTTCAGAGCAACCCTATTATATCAAACGGACGGACCTGTCAGAGCTGCACATTGAGAGAACAAATAGCCCTTTTGGATAGTCCGTTATCACGAATGGACATGGAGCACGAACCAGAATAGAAAAAGCGATAGTAATCCGGCCCCCCAACAATAATAGGCAAAAGGATCAAGGCGACCAGACTCAAAGTATTTCATCAGAAATTTTGTACTTATATAAGCCGCAATACCCGAAAGTACAGCGCCGATAAATACCAGTAACAACGTCGAGGAAGGTTGCCCAAATAGCTGGGGAACCTCCAGAGCGCCCGCAGCAAAGATAATGGGCGTTCCCAGCAAGAAGGAGAAGCGTGCTGCATCCTCATGCGTGAGACGCACCCCCAGGCCCGCTACAATAGTAGTACCAGAACGTGAGAAGCCAGGAATCAGCGCTACTGATTGAGCCAGGCCCACAACCACCGCTTCCTTCCACGACAGGGAAGGTAATGAGCGGAATTGCGCTTCGCGTTCTTTGGGAGAGAGCACACTGAAGCGTGCTTCAGAACGTCGGCGCAATTGTTCGCCAGCAAAAAGGACTGAGCCATTGACGATAAGAAACGTTGCGGCAAGCAAAGGCGAACCAAATGCCTGCTTCAGGGGCGTCTCTAGAAACACACCTAGCAGACCAGCAGGAATGGATCCAATGATTAGCAGCCAGCTCACCCACGACTCGTCACCCTTTTTCACCTCACCATCTCTAATGCTTACCACTAATGTGCGTCCAACCTGCAACCAATCACGCCAGAAATAGATCAACAAGGCTATGCTCGTGCCCAGATGCAAAGAGGTAATGAAGGGCAAAAAACAACTTTGCCCTCCGCAGGAAGTATCCGTCTGCAGTTTTCCCCAACCCAGCAAGCCTGGTAAGATCACGGTGTGACCAAGACTGCTGATCGGAAAAAGTTCTGTCACACCCTGCAAAAGAGCCAGAACAATTGCCTGCACTAAAGTTAAATGCATATCTTATCTCTCTTAATAAAATCTTCTTAATGAAGGTATTTTTGTTCATCTTGCTGAAACTGTGCAAATGTTGGTTCGAAGACAGAAGTTCCATCGGGTTTTGCCAGAAAGTAGTAATTGCCAGTCGTGGGCGGTGCCGCCGCTGCTTCCATACTTGCAAGACCTGGACTACAGATAGGTGTTGGAGGAAAGCCAGCCTGCGTATACGTATTCCAATGGCTATTCGGCGCAACCTGCCCCCCTACTGCTTGCAACGGACTCCAATACTTTTGCGGAGGCCTGGGCGGAGTTTCAGTATCCCGTGCGTACTGAACTGTTGGGTCTGCCTGTAACAGACCATTAGTCTCAGCATTAGGCTTATAAACTCGATTCCAATAGACGCTTGCGACCCCCCCACGATCCGACTTAGCTCTCGTTTCACGCTCGACAATAGAGGCCAGTGTGAGCATAGTGTACACACTCATTTGATGCTGCTGTGCCAGGTTAGCCAGGTTGTTATCTTTTATCTTATCACTCATCGTTTTCAGCAGCAGATTGACAACATCACGAGCTGTAGCCGTAACAGGAAGCTCATAACTCGATGGGAAAAGTAATCCCTCCATGCTCTGTTGACCCGCTGGTACCTGCTTCAAAATGGGATATTGAGCCCTGTCAGGGAATTGACCAATATTCTTCGTGTAACGGAGAAAATCATCTGCATTGTATTTCACCAGCCCCGAGACGGCAAAAGCTTGCGCTATCTGTTCGAGACGCCACCCCTCAGGAATGACCACGAGAATTGCATCTGGTTGCGCATTAAGCAACTGATCAGTGATATCGCTGATGCTCATGCTGGGACTCAATTTCTTATAAATACCAGCCTGCAAATACGTATCAAGATTTTTCACACGTGCCCAGATGCGGAATGCCAGAGCGTTGCGAATAAGCCCTTTTGCCTGTAAGCTATCACCTATCTGAGCCGTTGTCTCACCTTGAACAATCGTGAAAGGGATTTCCACTCTTTTCGCATTCGCATTTACAGGCTGAAAGATATCGGTGGCGGTATTCCAGGCATAATAGACCAATCCGAAGATGATAGCAGCAAGCAAAAGAACACTGATAATCGCTGCCCTTGATCGAGGTTTCCTCATACTTGTTTTTCCTCTGTCTTACGCCCCTGGGAATCCAGGTAGTCCTGGAGAATAACGGTGGCTGCCAGCGCGTCGATCTCGTGGCCTTTACGCTTCCGTTTGGCCTGACCACGCCTTCCACTTCTTTTCTCGCGTTTGCCCACTCCGTCTTCACCTGATTGCGCAAAGAGACGTTGTGCTTCAACCGTTGAATAGCGCTCATCCCAAAAAACGAGTGGAATGTCAATCGAAGAGCGCAAGCGCTCAGCGTAGGATTGTATACGCTGCCCTTGCATATGAATCTCTCCATCCAGGCTCACAGGCAAACCAACAATTAGAGCCTCGGCCTCAGTCTCAGTGATCAGGCGTCTAATAGCTGCGAGCGTCTGTTCTTCATCGCGAGAAACGTGAAGGGTGGTATAAGGAGAGGCGAGAAAACCGCTGGCATCACTTAGCGCCACGCCTATTCTCGCTTCTCCCAGATCCAACGCTATAAATCGTGTCATACACCAGGAGTTCCCATGTCTATTTCACTATACAAGTTACACAAAACAGTCGCACCCCTTCTATATCGATAAAATTCTAACGAGTGGCGTCTGTTTTGTCTAGCTTTCCCCGAGCCACCTATACCTAAGTACCGTTACTTCTTTGTCGGTGCCGCTGAACCTGCTACAAATTGTACGGAAATATTATCCGCGCGAATTGGTGTTAAAGGTAACCAGCCAGGCATTATTTTTACTTGTACAGTTTGAATGGTTGGCATTAGATTTTTGAGCGTTGCCTCCGCATCGGCTGGCGACTTATTCACTATCTGCCGTTGTACATCGCTCGCAGCAATTTTCTGGATGATCTCGCCTGTCGGTTTGAAATTGAGGGTCATGGACAGACCATTGCTGACAGGGGTAAACGCTGGAATCTGCACTGACTGCGCATCGGAAGCAACCTGATAATTCTGGTGATTCTTGTCTTGACTGAGAGATGCATTCAGTTGCGCAATAGTGGCTGCTTGTAGATCGGCACGATGCACAACCGCAACCTCCACGCTCTGGTGAAGACTGGCCGAGAAAGTATCACTTTGCTCAATCGTATCTACTTTGGGTGCATTAGTCAATGTTGGCGTAACGATGGGTTTTCCAGCGACATCGCCAGGTGCCAGTTGCTGCTGAATCCATGTATTGACACTGTTCTGCAATTGCGAACTCAAGGCCAATTGTGTGTTATCAAGATCCTTCTGCGTCACAGAAATAGCATTTCCTACGCCACCACCTCTGGTAGGTTCATCGTTTGTTACCTGCAAGTTTATCGCAGTAGCAGGAACTTTATTGTTATACTGCTCAATCTGGCTCTTCGCAGCCGCGGTAATAATGGTAATACTACCCACAGGCACATTTCCACTATCGCCTGAAACCTGAGCCTGGATAAAAGACGGCAGGCGGTTAAACGTGCTATTTTTGGGTCCCAGGGCAATATTATCCTGCGTCACAAACTGGATTCCGCTACTCGTAGAGAGTACTATGTTAGATGGAATGGTAATCAACTGATCGCTATTATTTGTAAAAAACACGGTGCCCGTAGCTGAGGCAGTACCAACTTTTGTACTGCCTGTGGCTTTTCCTGATCCATTGAGTATGAAATCTTTCTTGAGAGTAGTTTCCGGTACGGTACCGACAACTGTGTTAGTCCGGCTGTTGGGATCGGCAATTAGTTTTACAGGCACAGAATAATTCTGCGAGGGAAGTACCATGGTCACGACGGCTTTCGGCAAGAGCCAGTAAAGCAGAAGAACAATAGCCACAAGAATAATAGCCATGAGAGCACTTAAAAGTGCCACAGGACTGCGCCGACGTGAGGCACGTTTCACAGCGACACGCGATGGAGGACCCTGCCGAGATGGCGGTGCACCACGCCCTGGACGTGTTCCTGGTCGTGATAGTACAGTACGATGACGCCCACTGGCAGTCAACTGTGAGCTACCCGTTCGGGAACCTGGTGCCGCATCAGGTCTCAGTTGCGTGCTACGATTACCCTGACGTACCTGCTCGGGAGATATTGCTCCGCTTCTCGCAGTGTTTGGAGGTAAATTACCACTTCTACGTGCGGATTGGTTCTGGAGGCCACCACTCGGGCGTACATTTTGCGGTGTCATTGCCCCACTCACACGTGACGGCGTTGCTGGCGGCAATCCTCCACTATTTCCCTGGACTAATCCACCGCTGCGGCGTGCTAGAGGCGTTGAGGGCAATCCTCCACTTCTTCGTTGAGGTGGTCGTAACTCTCGACTCGGGCGTGAAGTCCCAGACGCTGCTGGTTGCACAGGTGGAGTTTGAGGCGTCATCTGCGTTGGCAGGTCTGGAATAGAAGGCAGTTCATCATCACTATCAAAACCCTGACCAGGGATTGCAGGTGGCAATGGAGGTTGGGGAGAAGATTGACGCCCGGTACGACTACTACGCGGACGTACACCATGCACACGAGAAGGCCCGGCACGATCCTGATCATCTTCAGCAATAGGTTCACTCCATGCAAAAGGTACATCAGAATGAATGACAAAATCGCCTTGATCTCCGTCATCCTCGATAGGGCCGTGTAATGTATTTAACGGCACATCTGGTACATCCTGGATTGTATGTTCCTGCGTCTCAAAACTATCCGAAAAGGGGACTGCCCCCCGTTGCTGCTTCATAGGAGGTGGCGGCAGAGCATCATCCATAAAATCCAGAGGATCTTCACCCAGATTAGGACGCGGAGTCATCCTGTAATGTTGCAACGACGCATCAAGTGGCTCACTCTGCTCTTCCTCTAAATCAAAATCGTCGTCCTGACCCGATGGTCCCGGTTCCTCTCCCCCCTGAGAGGCCGCTTCGCGAATGCTGCGTGCTACATCAGTATCCTCGGACCATAGATCTGGATCTTCCTCAAGATATTGAGGGGGAAGAGGGCGAATGGGTGGTGATGTATCGATATGAAAATCATAATGCTGACCCTTATCGGGCGTCAAAGGAAAATCATTATTGAAAGCAGGGGCAGAAGATTGATGGGTACTATCCGAGACCTCATCATCTTCCAGTAGCGAGTTATCAGAAATATGCTGCTCAAGAGAACGATCCGTCGCTGGTAACCAACGATCAGCCGGATCAGGCTCATATGAACGTTCCGGGCCGCGCAGGTTTGTAGATCTTCTCTGCGTAGGGCGCTGCATAGAACCCGTAGGTCTGCTTCTATTGCCCAATATACGCCCCGGACGGCTACTGGGAGGACGCGACTTACCAGTAGGAGATGCCTCCAATGAGGAGGCAACTTTAAAGTTTACATCCCTGGCCACTGAACGTACCTGAGCACTATCACTGACGATCTGGACTTCCTTTCCCAGTTCGCGTACACGCGCACGCAACAACTTCCAGGCCACATGACTCTTTAGTTGCGTCTCCATCGGAATGACAAGGGTAATATAGTGAGCCGGGATCTTCTCCAGCCGCTCACGGACACTCGTCAAATCCTCTTCAGGGCTGATATAGATCGTCGTCTTCTCATCACTCATAAGCCCGTTTCACCCCTTATATTTCATCTCCATGATTCCTATCAGTGGGTAGTCACAGTTCTCTCTTCATCAGCACGCATCCTGATGAAGAATGAAATTCTTTTTCTATTTGCAAAGCACATTATCAGATATGCATAGCATTAATAACGCGGTCAAGCGCTCTTTCAAGCACGTTATTCTCATTTTGTAATTCGATAGCCTGATAAGCAAGTGCCATCGGTGTAATATCCTGCGCGTTCAGCAGCAGCCCCTCGCGATCAATAATGCTCGACACCATATCTGGTTGCACCGTACGCACGATAGGTTGACGCGAGAATGGCAACCGCTCCGTCCAGGGAAAATTTTCAAGCCGTTGATGGATATCGATCAAGGCCGACCCTCCACCCACAACGTAGATCGCTGGCGGTAAAAGTTCCCCTTTCGCCAGTTCTTCTACCAAAAGTTCGACGCTATCCATCCACGTCTGGCATTCCGGAGCAAGAATAGCCTGTATCTCGTCCCGCCCGGTGCCCTTGATATCACCATTACTATAGTTGATCTTCAGTCGCTCGGCATCTTTTAGCGATATCCCCTTACTTGTGGCTATACGGCGTGTAAAGGTTCTGCCACCAAGCGCGAACATCCGCGTCTCCTCAATACCCCCTTGCCGCACAAGGGCAATATCGGTCGTTCCTCCACCAATATCGATAAAGATCGCCCCACTATCAGCACCAGCGTTGTTACTGAGACAACGCGCTAATGCATAAGGTTCCGCAACGATCGTCACCAGCGTCAGATCCAGTCCCTGGGCTACCGTCTCCAGCGCTCCCAACTGCATCAGCGGCGCAAAGGCACTGAAGAGTGTTAGCGTAAAGTGACGGCCACGAAAGCCGATTGGATTGCTCACGACCTGTCCATCAATACGTACTGAAATCACCGCAGCATTCGTCAGGCGCACTTCGATATTCTGATAGCCCGTTTCCGCCGCAATACGCTCTTTGGCGCTCTTTAATAATTTCTGTTGCGCACTGGTAATCAGCCCTTCCAGCTCTTCCGCTGTAATCGGCTTTGATGGTTGTTGGCGCTGCTTACTTACCGTCGTTGAGCTACCTTTGACCAGCTCACCAGCAATACCGATCACTGCAGCAGGCGCAATGGTGCCTCCGGCAGCAGTTTCAGCCTTCAACAAAGCTTCGTTACAATTGGAAATGACGCCCGAGATATCCGTTACGATACCATCCGACATATGTGTGTAGCTTTGCTGATGCCGACCCACGCCTAATACTTGAGCCTGATCCCCATGCACTTCGACAATAATCGCTTTTGCATAAGCCGTACCAATATCTAACGCAGTAAAGAGGTGACGCTCACTGCCCTCTGGTACATCTTGCAGGTCGTCACTTTCCCCATACTCGTCTTCGTAGTATTCGTTCTCTTCTTGTCTGCCTCCAAAGAGGCCTTTCAGACGCTGAAGGAGAGTATTCATGTCTTCATCCCAAATCTATTGATCCACTGCCATACATTTTGCATGGGTTCTCCCTTACGTTAAATTGTCCTTGACAAACTTTACCACGAGATCAAGCGCTGCACCTAACTCAGCCTTATTTTTACCACCACCTTGCGCTGATTCCGGTCGCCCACCTCCTCTACCACCCAGGCGTTCACCTACCACACCGGCGATTTTTCCAGCATGCAGTCCACGCTTCGTCAAGGCAGCATCTACATTTACTTGAATACCTACACGCTCATCAAAGGTGCTCGCCAGTACGACTACACCTGGATGACTGAGCTTACTACGTACCATGTCTCCCATCTCACGCAAGACTTTATCGTCAGGAGCATTCACCGTTGCCGCGACAACAGAGATACCCGCAACTTCGCTAGCTTTATGCACAATTTCTTCGGCCTGCCGCAATGCAGCCTCACGCTGAAATTGAACGACCTGGCGGCGGGCAGACGCCAGTTCCTGGGTCACCTGCTCTACCTTAGCTTCAAGCGCATCAGGCGTCGTCTGTAACTTTGCCGCCACCGTTTCGACGAGCGCACTACGATGCCGTAGATATGCTTCGGCTCCTCGTCCTGTCAATGCCTCAATACGTCGGATACCTGCCGCAACACTGGCCTCCTGTATTGTAACGTACAAACCTATCTGACCAGTTGCAGCACAATGCGTCCCACCACATAACTCGGTACTACTCCCCATGGATACTACGCGCACAAGATCATCGTACTTCTCACCAAACAGAGCCATTGCGCCTGTCGTGAGCGCATCTTGCAACGGCATTATAGTAGTATGAACGGGAAAATCAGCACGAATCCAGCGATTAATCTGCTCATCGATATGCGCAAGGTCCGTTGCCGTCAAAGCTCGTGGACTGGTAAAGTCGAAGCGTAATCGCTCCGGTTCTACCAGCGAACCGCGTTGTTCCACCTGCGGTCCCAATAGATTGCGCAACGCTTTATGCAGGAGATGCGTGGCACTATGGTTGCGCATCGTATCCAGACGACGCTGCTCAATTACCTCGGCCTGCACACTATCACCGACACGTAGATGTCCCTCGCTGATGTTGCCGTAATGGACGATCAGGCCTTTGAGAGGACGACGCGTATCCTGCACATGGAAGACACCCATCGGCGCTGTAAGATCGCCCCGGTCACCCACCTGTCCACCGCTTTCAGCATAGAACGGTGTGACATCAAGCAAAATGAGCGCCTGCTGTGGCGCACTAATGCTCTCTACCTCTTTCCCATCTACCACCAGACCAATAACTTTGCTACTGCCAGAAAAACCCTCATACCCTATAAATTCTGTTGGGCCATGGCGCTTCAGCAATTCGGTCAGCGCCTGGTCATCCTTTGCCTGTACAAAAGTACTGGCGGAACGGCTACGCTCCTGCTGACGCTGCATAGATTGCTCAAAACCAGAGGTATCAATCGTAAAGCCCTGCTCGGCGGCGATCTCTTCCGTCAATTCGACCGGGAAACCATGCGTGTCGTATAGCTTGAAGACCTCTTCACCAGGAATGACTTTCTGCTGCCGCTGCTGCAAATCGGCAAGTAATTCGTTCAACAGGCCCAGACCGGCACTCAGTGTTTGACTAAACTTTTGTTCCTCGACGCTCAAAACTTCGACAATGCGATCCCGCTGCGTGCGCAACTCCGTATAATAATCGCCCATCAGGCGAATCACGGTATCGGCAGCCTCAGACAAAAAGGGCCGATCCACGCCCAGCAGTTTGCCATGCCGAACCGCACGCCGCAGAATACGGCGGAAGATATAACCACGCCCTTCATTGCTCGGCAGAACACCATCCGCAGCCAGGAAAACCAGTGCACGCGCATGATCAGCAATCACACGCAGCGATGTATCGGTCTTTGCATCTTTCCCATATACAGTAGAGGCTAATGCCGCAAAGTGGTCAATAACCGCACGAAACATATCCGTATCGAAGACCGACTCTTTGCCCTGCAACACCATCGTTAGCCGCTCCAGACCCAGACCAGTATCGATATTCTTGCGCGGCAATGGCGTGCGTTTACCATCAATATCCTGGTAATATTGCATAAAAACCAGGTTCCAGATCTCCAAAAAGCGTTCGCATTCACAACCAGGCTTACAATCAGGCAAGCCACAGCCATACTCAACGCCACGATCGTAGTAGATCTCAGAGTCAGGTCCACAGGGGCCAGAAGTTCCCGGCGGTCCCCACCAGTTATCCTCCAGACGCACAATCACCTCATCGGGAAAATGAGCGATATCGTGCCAGTGCTGCGGAGCTTCGTCATCTTCAGGATGAACCGTTGGATAGAGTCGGTCGGCTGGCAATTTCATCACTTCAGTGAGAAATTCCCAGGCAAATGCAATAGCATCTTTTTTAAAGTAATCACCCACCGAGAAGTTGCCTAGCATCTCAAAAAATGTCAATGAGCGCTGGTTGCCTACTTTATCAATATCGGTGGTGCGGAAACATTTCTGCGCTGACGTAAGCCTTGACGCGGGAGGAGTTTCGCGTCCCAGGAAGTAAGGGATCATCTGCTGCATGCCCGCCGTCGTCAACATAACAGTCGGATCATTGCGTGGCACAAGAGACGAGCTGGGAACCTTCTGGTGCCCCTTGCTGGCAAAAAAATCGAGATAGCGGGCACGTATCTCTGTACTGGTAAGAGTCATTTCAACAGACACAACAACCTCCTCAGGCATCATAGACCAGATGTACTATAAGCAATGCGTTATACGCAACTGTACTCAGCAACATTCTTGTACGTGTTGTAATATTATAAATAAGGGTCAGACCGTATATAATCTGAACGGACGCCCTCGTACTCACATACATGCATGCGCATTATATCAAAGGAGAGAATACATCGCAATGGACAGAGTACGTGGGAATTCTGCACCGCCACCAACCCTTATTGTACCATACAGGACGCTCCTGGTGCTGTGCGGACCGGCTGGCTGCGGGAAAAGTACCTTTGCGCAAAGGATAGTCGCCAGTCACAAACACGCTGGCTTTTATAATACAATGATTGTCTCTTCGGACGCCTGTCGCGCTCTGATCAGTGACAATGAGGCAAACCAGCAGGTTAATCGTGATACATTCGATCTCTTCTATTATATTATCGGCAAACGTATGTATCAAAATCGCTTTACCATCGCTGATAGTACCGCCCTCCTACCCGATGCACGGCAACGCTTGCTCGATCTGGCGGAACGTCATCATTATCATAAACATCTGTTCATCTTTAATGTTTCATTCGCAACCTGTATGCAACAAGATCAGCAGCGGAAACGTAAGGTAGGTGAGCAGGTTATTACATATCATTGTGGCCTCTTGAAACAGGCTCTGCTTGATACAACAGGTGAAAAGTGGGATGGAATATCATTGCTGAACGAACAGGATATGCGTGCGGATAGAGAAATCGTGCTAAAAGTAGGGGCATCCCTTGCGGGTGCCCGCGTACTAGGAAAAAGAGTTCATAAGAAGTTCATTGGGAAGCGGGTACCCGCAAGGGATACCCCTACTTTAGAGAGCGAGGACAAAGTTATGCAACGGTGGAATGATGCAAGAAACAGCTATGCTTCCAACGATCAAGCCACAGAGCCAGCTTTCAATCCCATTACGGCTCCACTTCCCATCGGCTACCAGCTAAGGACATCCTGGTGGCAACGCTTTCTATACGGATCTGGACATTTTTGTGTAGTTCTCGTACGCAAGATCAATCAACTCCTGGGCTTCGCTCTCTTAATACTCATTCTGTTCCTCCTGACGCGTTTTCTACTCCATCTATTTAACATAGTAATGAATGTGAACCTGTTCACGCAAGGAATAGCCTTGATCACTGATCCCCTCATTGCTCCTTTCGATCACCTCTTCCCCCTTGTACCCTATCAGGGTTACACTATCGACGTTACGACTCTGGTAAGCATGGGCATTTACGTCATTAGTACTATACTGGTGCGGAGTTTTTTGAAGTTGTTGGTAACAAAACCGAAGTGAAGTGCTGATAATCATGCCACAAATACTAAACACTTCTCAGGTGTTTTTTGAGAAGAAAATACGGTTATTCCCTGATGTCCTTAAAAGAAAATGCCAGATATACTTATTTCTAGCAGTGCGTTGTTTTCACAGATACATCTATACGGAGACTCTGTACATTCTGGAAAGGATTTCATCTTATGCGATCAACCCGACTCTATACATATATCCCCGTCATCCTGCTCTGTTCCATGTTGATTGCAGGATGTAATCCTGCAAATACGACGATAGCAACTACAAAGAACCTGCAAACACCGACGCCGCTACAACTTACTGCATTCCCCTGGAAGTCAAATGCTCTTCCCGTTCCAGGTAGCCCATTACTCTCCTATGCAGTCTCGCCTGTTGACTCCGAAACCGTGTACGCCTGTACTGGAAATGGTGCTTCGATTACGCTCTGGAACACACATGACGCCGGACAACGCTGGTCCTCAATCCCCTTGCCGCCAACTTCTGGGACCGCTTGCTCTTTCTCAATTGCTGCTTCTCAACCCCAACGTATCGCTTTTCTGGTGAATAATCCATCCAATGCCCAACGTCCCTGTGACCGCGACACCTTATATCTCAGTACGGATAGTGGAAGCACCTGGAAGCATCTTTTGCATACGTCCGTCGCACCCCAGGGAGCAAAGAACGGTTATTGTACGATTACGGCAACAGCCCACCACCTCTACATGTGGTACTCCTATGCTAGCGGACAGAACACACCACAATTGAGTCTACTGGAGCGCACCGACAATGACGGGGCTACCTGGTCGCGAGCCGACACCGCTTTCGGAACAGGAAAATTGTTCTTCCCTCCTGAGGTGGGCAAAGATGAAAACCTGGCAATCAGTGTACGAGGCGCAAATGATGCCTCTAATACTGAAGCGTCCCTCTGGATGAGCCACAACGCTGGACGTTCCTGGCAGCGGATGGGACCACTTCCCGCACAGGTTGGTATCTTTTTGCTTACCACCCCACAGCAGGGAGCTTCCTGGCCCACGCCAACAACCCCATTCTATGCTCTGGTTGATGAGCAAATTCCCTCCAACCTGTATGCATTGCGGGCCTTTGAGAGCACAGATGGTCGGCAATGGTTTGCCGTTCCTCCACTACCAACCATCCATGCAACGCAAGCACATCCCGGCCTGCTCCAATCGTTAAGCGTTACAGGTGATGGTCATCTCCTCGCCTTTGGTGTCGATCCAAAAGTAGGCGTGCCAACACCTAACAACATTGGGCAAAAGCCAATGAATACCTTCTGGCTCTGGAGCTGGAATTCTCACGCAACTCGCTGGCAGGTTCTCTCTTCCCCACTCACCCATCTTGCTGATGAGGGTTGTGGGCTGTGCTGGAGTGGGCAACTTTCCAGCGATTTAGACCATACACGCGTTCTCTCCGTTTATTATTGGAACGACACGAACAGTTTCTCTCGTGTACGCCTCCCTGATCTTGCCTGATTTTTTCTCCTGACAGACGCATGCTTAGTAAAAAATACTGTCTTTACCGGATGACAATCGCGACATTTCGCGTTATCATACTAGAATGTTACTTAGCGGCACGGATTTATAGCATCGTTCCATAGGAGAATACGCAATGCAGGATATAGCACCAGAGGTGGTATCTATCGCGGATGCCTGCCTGGGTGGTCTGCAAGGACGTTCAGCACTGTTAGTAGGGCCAGAAGAGCTACGTTACCCTTATATGAAATTATTACGCGCGTTGAGAATGAAATATGTGTATGAAGAGGATACGCCCGCCCACATCTCTTATATTCTCCCACATGTGCAACTATTGATTAGCCTGCCTTCTTACGAAACAGGGCAAAAAAACTCTCTATTGAGCGCAGCCCGCATCGCAACCGGCTGTGATGGACGGCATATCCCCTTGCTCATTTTTGACCTTGCTCCATACCCCTCTGCTTCTGTCGAGGAACTGGCTGGCTTACTTCCCACAGTTTGCCTGTATACGCCCGATGATTTACGTAATATTCTGGACAAAGAGATGGCGAAGGCATCTTGATAGGTATGATACACTCATAATAACTATTCTATACGTCAAAATGACACGAATGTTTTGTTTGTAGGGAATTACCCATACGAGGTTCCGATGGAAGTCATAAAAATTTCTCCCCGTGGCTATTGTTATGGGGTTGTTGATGCATTACAGATCGCACGCCAGGCCGCCAAAGATGCTACCTTGCCACGCCCCATTTATGTGATTGGGCAGATCATTCACAATCGGCACGCCATCGATGAATTGACAAAGATGGGTATCATAACCCTCGATGGTCCCGATAGAGCTACTATTCTGGAACAGGTCTCCGAAGGCACTGCCATCTTTACAGCACACGGCGTCTCGCCTGAGGTCAAACGCCGGGCGCAGGAACGCGGCATGCACTGCATCGATGCCACCTGCCCCGATGTTACCGTGACGCACGATCTTGTACGCAATCTGGTGGCGCAAGCCTACTATATCCTGTATGTGGGAAAAAAAGGCCATCCGGAACCAGAAGGTGTCATGGGCGAAGTACCCGGACATATCAGCCTGGTCGAGACGGAAGCTGATGTAGATACATTGGTACTAACAAAAGAGCAGGAAGCGAAAATCGCGGTCTCAACGCAGACGACCCTCTCTTTGTGGGATACACATCGGGTGATTCAACACATCAAAGCGCGTTATCCCCACGCCGAGGTTCACGTTGATATCTGTAATGCTACTCAATCGCGCCAGGAAGCGGTTGCAGAACAGGCAAAAGGCTCTGACCTGACCGTAGTCGTCGGTGATCCACGCAGCAATAACACCAATCGTCTGGTACAGGTCTCACAGGATCTGGCTGGCGTCCCTGCTGTACGCATTGAGGATCTTTCACAATTGGATACAGCATGGCTTAAAGGCAAAAAACGTGTCGCCGTTACTGCTGGCGCATCAACTCCAAGTCAGTTGACGCGCGAAGTTATTCGTTATCTGGAACAATATCAGGCTGATTAATTTTATGAGGAGTTGTGGCGTTGAGGATAAGTACAACAAATACGTATGATCTGGAACAGGCTCTAGAAGCTGCTTCAGAGGAACAACGTAAAGAGTATTTTCGTCTTTGGGGTCTGACCGGCGAGACGTACAGGAACTTTGAACAGTACCTGGGAATCATCATAGAAAGCCTGGAAGAGCCTATCTGCGCCCGCTTTGTATGGGAATACATTACACCCGATGAACGCCAGATCCTCTATCATTCCATGTCTTATTCCGCACGCGACGGCCTGCGTCGTGATGCATTACAAAAGAAGGCACAGATCTCACCTGAACGCTACGAGCCAGCCGTCGATAGTCTCGTACAAAAATTGCTCCTCTATCAAAGACAAGAAAATATAGACGCGAGCAAAATTGGACATCATCCTCAGCTTCCACATGACACCTCAGCAAAAGGGAAAAATACTGTTGCCATGCTTTACCCTTTTGATGATTATCTGACCACGCTCTATAACGTTGGGCGCGAGATATTCACTCCATTGGGTGATCGCTCAAAGAAGCCTTTTGCTGAAATCGTAATGGGCCTTGATATCGAGACACAATCTGAAATCTATCAAAGCTATACCATAAAGTGGGGAAAATACCATTCACGCAGCGAATTCGGAGAGATGATCGCCAAAAAGTTGCTTCAGGTGGATGAGCCACTCGACTATCTCTCCGAATTCGCTGGCAATGCACGCGACATCTATGTATGGCTACGCCAACAGGGTGGGCAGGCAACTATGCAGGAAGTACGTGCGCATAGTGGTCTGGACGATAGCTCTCTTGCACCAGTAATCTACGAACTTGAAAGTGCTGCTCTCGCTTTTGACACCCTCACACGTGAGGGACGCATCCTGTTTATTCCGCAAGATATATTCTTACGCCTGAAACCTATCGAGACCAATACTGCCAACACAGTCATAGAGTTACCTGTAGCCGCCGTTTCAGAAGATTATGTACCCGCTGCGATTCGTCCCAGTGAGATGGCGATCCCATATGATCTGGCATACATAATAAACGCCATCTATCAGCAAACCATCGAACCAACACAGGTAGGAAGGGTTCCCAAGCGTATCGCAAACAAGATTCGGACCCAACTACGCGGTCAGGTGCGTCCGGATTATCAATACGACGATAATTACATGGAGATGCTCCTGGATGTTGCCAAAGAAAACGGACTGGTACAACTCCCCAAAGCTCCATTACCAGAAATCAAAGATCATTACGAACCGGGAGATCGCCTCTCCTGGTGGGCAAGCCTGGATCTTCGCGGGCAAGCTGCATACCTGCTGCACTCCTGGCAAAAGAGTTTCCGCTGGGATGATCTAGAGGGCACCCACTATCGCGCCTGGGACCCCTATGCCTGGAAACCTATGGCGGGACGCGAGATCCTGCTGAAACATGTGGCTAACTGCACACCAGGACGCTGGTATACCGTCGCCTCCCTCTTACAAAAGATCTGGGACGAAGATCCATTTGTTATGCATCCCCAGACACCCTACACACGCAAAAACGGACCCAGTAAAACCAGAGAGACGCGCGAAAAATGGGAGAGAGGTGATGGCGAAACTTATATCGGCATGCTCTCCTCAACGCTCCACGAACTTGGCATCGTTGACCTTGGTTATGATCGTGCCAACGCACTCGAAGCACAACAACAACTTAACCCAACCGCGTTTATGCTCACTGAGATGGGCGCATCCATTCTACCCCTGATTGGAGATAATCCACCTCAGGCAGACACAAACTCGCGTACGCTGATCGTCCAACCTAGCTTTGAGTTGCTGATTCTGCAACCAGACATGCCCACACTCTATAGCCTTCTTCCCTTCACTCAGATCACCCAGGCCAACATGGTCAGCCGTCTCACACTCACTCGCACATCCCTCTTACGCGCATTGGAAGGCGGCAAAAACGTTGAGCACATTATACATATATTAGAGGAACACAGTCAGAAAGAACTCCCACAGAATGTAGTTTATAGCTTGAATGATTGGGCCAGATCCTACAAAGGCACCCGCCTCTCTCATGTACTACTTCTGGAAGTATCGAGCGAGGCCGTCGCTACCCAACTTAATAACTCAACGAAACTCAAAGCATCGGGCTTACGTCAACTCGGTCCCTTTATCTTTGCTCTCAACAGCGATAGCAATATCAAACAACTGAAGCAAGCCCTTGAGCAAGAAGGTATCTCCGTTCAGATCAGCGGCAATATCTTCATCGCACGTAGCAATCGTGCCACAACTATTTACGACATGCATCGATAAGCTGCATTGCCTGCTCTCGTGCACCCAGTTTCGTCAACGTGAGAACCTGTTGAAAGATTGCATGCCGCAGCAGACTGCAGCGAAACTTATATTCGGCCTCGTCCCTGACACGCTCCTGACGCTGTTCAAATTTACGCAACTTCAATGCAAAGAAGGCCAGACGTAACAACTCAAAACCACGAATCTGGTCTGCCGTCTCTAATTGACTATCCCTCGGAAAAGTTGAGAAGAGCATATTTTCATTATCAGAACTTTTTTGCATCATTTTATCTTGTGAACTGCGTGGCATACATTTACCTCTTCCTGCTAACATTGCAGTAACATTTCGTGTGCATCACTACTTTCCATATTTTCCATCTAGAAGATACTGTACTCGTTAAAGGCTAAATTTCAGTTGAGAAAAAGGTAGGAGTCCGGTTAAGAATGGACTTTAGTCCTTTAGCTTTCACTATCTCAGGTAATTAAGCGCTACCACGCCCCAGTTGTCTCTCCTTTGCTCCTGAATAGATACTGAATAATTTGTGCATAATTAAAGACAAAATACTCTCTCACTGTAAAATATATGGCATACTTGCAGATATCATATACTCACAACGGGCTGAGGATGCCCACCAGGTTGTATCAAGGAGGATTGTTATGCGTACCCATACGCCGCGACTTTTGTTATGCGTTCTGGTAATAACCAGCATTGTAGGCATGATATTTATACGCTCCGCCGTTCATGCGGCAACACCACCCGTTCAGGTCTGGCTGACGACCTCCGATGGAGTTAATCACCTGACACGCCAGAGCGATATCCAATTTTCTGGTGCAGGATCATCTCCAACCATTGCGGTCGATGATACCCAACACTTACAACAAATGGATGGCTTTGGAGCCGCCATCACCGATTCTTCAGCGTGGCTAATCTACAATCACATGAGCACAAGTCAGCGCAACACGCTAATGACAAATCTGTTCGGGACCAGTGCGAGTAATCCAACCAGCATTGGTCTAAGTTTTGTGCGCATCCCAATGGGAGCGTCAGACTTTTCGGTCACGGGTGCTTACTCTTATGATGATCTGCCCGCCGGTCAGACCGATCCGACCCTGGCAAAGTTCTCGATTGCCCACGACACAAGCTACATTTTGCCCGTGCTACAGCAGGCTTACCAGTTAAATCCTTCCATTAGATTTATGGCTAATCCCTGGAGTCCTCCCGCCTGGATGAAGACGAACGGCTCGATGATTGGTGTCGTCAATGGTCAGACTGGCACGCTCATCTCGTCCGACTATGCTCCACTGGCACAGTATTTCGTCAAGTTTATTCAGGCGTACCAGGCACAGGGCATTCCCATATACGCAATCACGCCGCAGAACGAGCCGTTATATGTTCCCCCAGATTATCCTGGCATGTCCTGGGCTGCAAGCGATGAAAGTTCTTTTATCAAGAACAACCTTGCTCCAGCACTGACGAGCGCGAACCTGCACCCCAAAATCCTTGGCTATGATCACGACTGGAGCGGCCAGAGCTACGCACAGACGCTTCTCGGTGATCCCACAACGAATAACGATCTTGCCGGTATCGCCTGGCACTGCTACAACGGCAGTCCTACGGCGATGAGTACGGTCCATAACCAGTATCCAAACAAGGAAGTCTATGAGACGGAGTGCGCAACCGGTATCTCGATTACGCACATCAGCACCATCGATCTATTGATGCAGTCCGTGCAAAACTGGTCGCGCTCGGTAGAGTTATGGAATGTCGCCCTCAATACCAGCCACGGCCCTCATACAGGTGGCTGCACCGATTGTAACGGCGTGGCAACAATTGATCAGAATACTGGCAACGTCACCTACTCGAACGATTACTATCTATTAGGTCAGTTCAGCAAGTTTGTAGTACCGGGCGCGTATCACGTCTCCGCCAGCACTCCGAGTTCGGGCAGTATCTCTGATGTAGCATTCAAAAATCCTGATGGCAGCGATGTTGTGGTTGCTCATAACGGTGGTAGCAGTAGCAGCACCTTCAACGTAACCTGGAATAGCAGTCAGTCGTTCTCCTACACATTACCCGCAGGCGCAACCGTGAGCTTCGTCTGGTCCGCTTCCAGTACGCCAACGCCAACGCCGGGTGCTACCAATACACCAACGCCAACAATTCACACCTGTGAGCACACCATCACCAACGCCCAGACCAACGGCGACCACTACGGCTACGGCTACACCAATTCCAAGTCCAACGCCCCAGCCCACGGCCACGCCAACATCTGGAGCCACATGTAAGGTAAGTTATGTAGTACAAAACCAGTGGCCTGGTGGCTTCACGACGAACGTCACCATCACGAATACAGGAACAACTGCCCTGAACGGCTGGTCGCTGAAATTTACCTTCCCCGGCAATCAGCAGGTACAGCAGGGATGGAACGCGACCTGGACTCAGAGTGGTGCCAACGTAACGGCACAAAACATGTCATGGAATGGTAGTCTGGCCTCTAATGCTTCAGTAAGCGTTGGCTTTAACGGTGCCTGGAGTGGCAGCAATGCTGCGCCGACAAGCTTTAGCGTGAATGGAGGGGCATGTAGTAGCTGAGATTGCAGAGGATAAGCTATACAAGCTTACAAACTTAACAATAAGATATCCCCAACTTTTCAAGTATCTAAAAAGTTGGGGATATCTTATGTAATGATCCAGCTCCTCAACCTCTATATAACTGTTCAGGCTAGTACTTGATGAAACTTTCCAAAGGGGTTATACTGCATTTTGTAGAAAAAATATTATTTTGCAGTTCATTACATGATAATATGCATCCTCGGGATCTTCATTTTTTGTATGGATAGAAATAAGTAAAAAAAACATGCGCATCAACACTGAATCCTACCTCACCCAAAACGCACGCTGGCCCCAATCAGGTCACCACATCCTCGCTCAGTACGACGATACATCCATCATCGTTTACCAGGCGTACCGACCCTCCATTGGCCACTTTGCTGCTGAACATGGCTATTTTGGCGGTGATTTCTCATTCACACGTATGAGTTGGATCAAACCCAATTTTCTGTGGATGATGTATCGCTCGGGGTGGGGCACAAAAGAAGGACAAGAGGTCTCGCTAGCAATACGCTTGAAGCGTTCAGGCTTCGATATCTTACTGGCACAGGCCGTCCACTCGTCGTATAAAGCTGGAATATACACGAGCGAGTTGGCCTGGAAACAGGCTATTGGACAATCAGAGGTACGCCTACAGTGGGACCCTGACCATCATCCCTCCGGAGCAAAGGTTGAGCGCAGGGCCATTCAGCTTGGAATGCGTGGCTCAATTCTTGCTCGTTATGCACACGAATGGATTCTTGATATTGAAGACATTTCAGAATTTCGTACGTGAACAATATGAATATGTAAGCAAGGGAAATTACTCACAACTGGCAACGCCGCGCGAAATAGTATATCCTGTTGATGATGAGTCTGTTGTGGCTCGTCTTGAAATCTCAACAGTTTACTGATGGAGTTTACGATCATGGCTATTAAAGCAGTGATTTTCGATATCGGCGGCGTTCTCCTACACAATAATGGACATGAGCAAGAGCGAGCGTGGGAAACGCAGGCGGGCTTGCCGGAAGGCGCTATCTTCAAATTTATTAATAGATCAGGTCTTGGGAATGCTGCTACACGAGGGCGGCTATCCAGGCAGGAGCTATGGAGTAAAGTAAGCGAGCATTTTAAGATCGATCCTGCACAGCTACAAACATTTGAGGCCAGCCTTACTACCACGGAAACGCTTAATACCGAACTGGCAGAATTCCTCCAGAGTCTACGTCCAAAGTATAAGACTGCTCTGCTCAGCAACGCATGGCCCGGCACGCGCGAAGCTCTCAACCAGAAATATGGACTGGATAAACTGGTGGATGTTGAGATTTTCTCCGCTGAAGAGGGCATGCTAAAGCCGGAAACAAAGTTCTATCAACTGGCACTGATACGTCTGCAAGTCCGGGGCTATGAAACAATATTTCTGGATGACAGGACTGACAATGTCGATGCCGCAAGTCTGTTTGGTATGCAGAGTATCCATTACCGCAATAATGAGCAGGCCATCAAAGAAATCAAACGCATTATTGCATGAATGGGGCTTACGCAGAATGAGCAGAGCGGCACTTTTCGCAGCGGCCAAAGAGTGAGAGGGAATGACCTTCAATATCAAAATGCGTCTGCGAGCCAATAGTTCTGATCTGCTCAACGGGCAAACAGACATCAACTTCTACGACGCAATGGCACTGCGTACAGGTCAGGTGATGATGGTGCGTACCACCGCAGACCCGGTAGTGGTGACTTCCATCGCCGAACTCAATACGATCCAACAGACCTATATTCACCAGCATCTCGACTGAACGATAGACCGTTGCGCGACCCAACCGTGGCTCGCTTTCGCGCAACTCCTGCCAGAGATCATCAACCGTGAAATCCGTCCCGCTCGTCGCATGTTCTATCAGCCGTTCAGCAATAAGTTGACGTGGCCGTGTATGACGCTGACTCGCCTCATCAAATGCAGCACGGATTTTATCCGCAATCACGTTTGTCTCGCTTTCTTGCTTGCTTAACCCTCCAAGTGGGCGCAGAATATTATGGCTTCTACCTTATTGGTACATTGTACCATATAAAGTATTCCCCTACTCAGCCCCTTCTCCCGCTGCTTTTTGCAGATCCGTAACCGTTCACATGATCCATACAAATCAGAAATGTGCGAGTCAGGTTACACTTTTTGGCCTCCAGTATGCCCGCTGAGAGGGCATATTGGAGGCTTCCGACAGCAATAATTCCAACATATCACACAGAATTTTCTCTTCCATTTATCTCCTTGAGAAATGAAGGTTTAAGCCTTCTCTGTCGTATTGGGGCCGTAACATCGTGTCAATAGAGGTCTCAGAAAGCGGCGAAGAGGCTTTGCGCATACCTGTAGAAACATGAGTAGTAACGCCGATTACTACCTGCAGGCCAAACCTTACACTGTTTGCCTCTTCTCAGAATGTCCACGTAGTTCATCAGGCACGAGTATCTGACTGAGAACTGGACTGACAAACTCTGTGGAAAGACAATCCATACAGACGATATCCCAAAGCTTTCCGCCCATGAACTTTGCCTGTCGTCGCCGCCCGGTTTCACGAAAACCCGCTTTTGCATAAGCGCGTTGTGCCGCAAGGTTGTATTCCCATGTTTCAAGGCAAACACTGTGCAAGCCAAGTGCGGTGAATGCGTAATCAAGTGTTAAGCGAGTTGCTTCTGTTCCATACCCGCGCCCACGATAGTCAACCTCGCCAATTTCAATACCAAAGCCCGCGCTGCGATCCCGATAATTAATATCTCCTAGATCAGTCCTTCCAATAGGACGTAGCGTTACACGATCATAGATGGTGAAGTAGACGACCGTGCGCTGGCGTTCCCGTGCTACCTCTGCCTCATAAGCAGCTTGGATTTCTTCAAGCGTTGAAGGTCGTGGAATATGCAGTGTACGAAGAACTGCAAAGTCGTTTACCCAACGATGATAGAGCGGCACCAGATCACGATGAATGGGGCCAAGGGCTACTTTTTCTCCGATAATGTTGAGGATTGGGGGTATCTGGACCGATGCTTGATGCTCTTTTGCCTGTTCCATATTCTTGTTCCTTTCCGATAAGATTTAGCTGATCACCGAGCGTTGTTGAAGATCGTGCGCATGTAATTCATAACGCCAGATAGGAACATCGAGCCACGGCCAGGGTGTCTGGACAATCTCTTCAAGTGAGGCATTGTTACACCAATACTCAAGTCCATATCTGGTTGCCCGATGTCCAATAATTACCAGCGTTTTCCCATCATAGTCAGGCAATACATCATATAAAAAAGCTCCCATACGCTGGACGACCATCAGCAGGCTTTCCCCATTTGGGAATGGCTCCCTGATGCGTCTTGGGAACTCATCTTCTACCTGGGCAAGCGGATATTGTGTCATGTCACCATAATCGTATTCACGGAGTCGGGCATCGGGTACGATGGGCAAGCCACGATTAGCGAAAGCAATCTGGGAGGTGATCAATGCCCGTTGGAGATCCGAGCAGAAGATCGCATCCAGTGTTTCTGTTGCGTAGTACTGTCCCAGTTCTTGCGCTCGTTGCCGACCCATCTCAGAGAGAGGCACATCTGCATGGCCGGAAGCACGTTTTGCCTCGTTATCGACACTGGTCATATGGGGAGAATAGAAAAGGGTGAGCATAACGTTTCTCCTCTCTCTCAAAACAGAGAAACCTAATTAATGGGAATCCTCTGCCAGATAGACCTCACCCATCCCGCCTCGTCCAATTTGACGAATAACATGATAGTGCCCCAAATATTGCCCTGCTAATTTCATTCTATTCCCTCATAAAATATAACCATTCCCGTTTTGCATCCATAGATATGGTGATAGTATATCATAATTATTCATAGATAAGGCAATAATTGATATACCTTCCAGTATAGAAAGATGAGCAAATAATATTTGCTCATTGCCGCCAAAAACACTTCACAATCTCCACACAAGGAAACCAAAGACCAGACATGCTCAGAGCATAGAAAACCCCTTCACGTGACGACTGCGATCTGCTAGTCTTTCAACAGACACACAAAAACACTAGAGAGACAAGGAGATGAGAAGATGAAAATTGCAGCCCTCTACGATATCCATGGAAACCTTCCAGCGCTGAATGCGGTACTGGCGGAACTCGAAGAGGTCCAACCCGATATGATCGTCGTGGGAGGAGATATTATCTCCGGACCTATGCCTGGACAGACTCTGCAACGTCTCTCCCAGTTTGGCGATCACATTCGCTCCATTCGCGGGAATGCCGATCGTGAAGTGGTCATGATGTTTGATGGTCAGCCGATTAACAGACAATACATGCCAGCACCGTCAGAGAAGGATCTTGAGGGACTACGCTGGCTTGCCGAACAGCTCACCCCTTCGCAACGAGACTTTTTGGCCGCATTGCCAGAGCAGCTTGTGATCCCGATTGAAGGCCTGAGAAACGTGGTATTTTGCCATGCCAGTCTTCGCAATGACGAGGAACTGTTTACCCCCATCACGCCTGAAGAGCGGCTTCGTGTCATCTTCTCGCATGTTGAGCAGGAGATGGTGGTTTGTGGACATACCCATATTCAGTTTGAACAACGTGTCGGCAATCTACGCATTCTCAATGCCGGTAGTGTAGGGATGCCCTATGCGGACCATCCGGGCGCGTACTGGCTCTTGCTGAGTTCTGAGGGATATGCGTTTCGCTATACACCTTATGATGGGAAGGCGGCAGCGCAAGAAATCCTGGCGAGTGGATATCCAGACGCGCAGAAGTTCGTCGAGGAGAATGTGCTCAAAATACCAACAGCGGCTGAGGCGACGGAACACTTCGAGCGCATCGCTGAGAAGTACTGGTCATAAGAAGCAAACAAACACTTTTCCTTCTGACCAATTTTTGAGAACCTTTCGTTGCATTTTTGAGCCTTTTCCGGATGCAATCATTGCATCTCACCAAATTGGTCATTTTGAGGCCTCTTCGCATCTACAGCAAGGAGGCCTACTTCAAGAATGCAGGTACCAGTCATCCGCCTGCACCCACATATTCGCCTGCCCAACAAAGCCAAGACGTATAGTAACCGCAGTATAGGATTGCGAGTTAAATGTGAGCGAGATTTGAGTATAGCCGGAAGGAGAGGGGAAATAATGCACTTCTTGCAGATTAGAGCCATGCACTGCAATCGCATCAAAAATTGTTGAGTTGGTATTAAGCGTATTAGAGGTGCATATATATACGCTTAATGTGTAATCAGTATTTGGTTTTACACTTACGGTCTGCTCAATATCTGACCAGGAATTATCAGTAGTAGGAACGATGCGAACCGCATTATTACCAGAATGAATCTGCCCAGCGTTGGAAACTATAGAAGCAGTACCAACTTCAACCCAGGGAGATGCAACCTGCGTTGAACCCTGCATTTCATAGCCTGGATCCAGCACAATATTACCGGGGGAAGGTGATGGAGGAGATGGACGCGCAGATATGGCCGGAGTAGAATGCACCTGTGGCAAAGGCGACGGCTGTGGAGTAGGAGAAAAAGTAGGTTTCTGAGCGATAGCTGACACCGGAGTACCTTTTTGCTTTGAGATCACAGTAGGAAGCACAGTTATTTGTTTGGTAGGAGTCCCAGGAGTAACATTGGCAGAAGACACGACAGCCCCACCAGTAGTGTGCATAGTCGTCGCTGTCTGCATTTGACCAAGCACCCAGGCCGTTGGTACAGCAATTACAAAAAGCAAGATAATAAGCAGCGGTGTCAGAATACGTGTTCGCGAACGTGCATAGGTCACAACAGGTGTTACAGGTGCAATCTCGTGACTCTCGTTCCTATCCGCTGCCTTAGCAGATACTCCCAGATCAGCGGTGATGGGAACTTGCACGACCTGCTTTGCGGTAAATTGATCAGGTAATTCGACCTCACCAACAACATCTACGGCAGCCTGTTTAGAACTAATAGGAGCCTCCGGAATAAAACTGTGAGGCATTTTTGTCGCTTGATGAAATGCCTCGGCCATGGCAATCGCCGTCGGAAAGCGACGCGTCGGATCTTTTTCCAGCCCTCTTAATAAGACCTGTTCGACAGAGGGCGAAATAGTCGCCACCAGGGTCCGTGCCAGAGGAGGAGGTTCATTCACATGCATCGATGCGAGAGCAACCTGATTTTCAGCCGCGAAGGGTCTCCGACCAGTAACCATCTCGAAGAGAAGCACGCCCAGTGAATAGATATCGCTAAGTGGATCGGCCTTATTATTGCTTACAAACAATTCTGGCGCAATGTAATCGACGGTGCCCAGGACATTCCCAGTGCTGGTAAAGGTATATACATCATTCACCAGGCGTGCAACACCAAGGTCAGAGAGATAACAGAGGTCGTCAGTACTTAACAAAACGTTCGTGGATTTAATATCACGATGGATAATACCATGCGCATGGATGTAATCGAGGGCTGTGGCAATATCCAGCAGGTATTTACTGACATCATCCAGAGAGAGCATAGAATGACGTATACGTTTCCCCAGTGTTCCACCATCAACAAACGGCATGACTATATAGTAGCGTGTCAGGCCATCTACTTCGCTCTCACCCGTATCATAGATAGGCATAAGATGGGGATGATGGAGAGAAGCCATTATTTTTGCTTCACGCATAAACCGCTGCAGCATACCATCATTGTCTTGTTTGAAGATTTTGATAGCGACAGCACGCTGGAAATAGGGATCGTAACCAAGATACACATCAGCCATACCACCTTTGCCGATGCGCTGCCCCAGCACATAGCGATCCAGAGTTTTACCAGCAAGGCCCACCATAAAATTTCTCCATCGATTTCAGTGAAACTACAAAAACTCTTATTCCAACAAATACTCCTCCTTATACAAGGATAATGGAAACACATTGGAATGAAAAGAGCAACAAAGTTATAATCTGGTTGAGATCTGGTTAAGGCTACCTACCAATATTAGTATAGTGAAACAAGCTTTAGAAGCATATCTGTCGCTGTCTCAGTACTCTTTTTCTATATACGAACGGGTTAAAAAGTGGTAACATTGCATGGAATAAAGTCACATTGAATACGATATTTTATTTACCATTTCTTATAAAGGATCGTTTCAGTGAAGTACATCACACTGCAAACCCTTGTAGATTCCCTCGAATACTGATATTATCAACATTGTTGAATACTTCAGTTCTAGAGAAGTGAGGGTTCTAAGATCAAGTCAAAGCGCATTAAGGAGATCAACTCATGATTTGCCCCCGCTGTAATAACCAGGTTGCCGATGGAGTCAAATTCTGTGGAACCTGTGGAGCACCAATGCCGCAACCAGTCAGCCAGACTCCACCCCCACCTCAGGGTTCTTATGGAGCACCACAGGGTGCCTATATTCCCCCCAACCAATATGAAGAGTACAGCAACAGTATGTTTGGAGCAGCCGTACCTAAAGCCGAACTGCATAATCCGAAGGGACCTCTGAAAATTGCCGATATGACCATCTCGATCGATGGAGAGTTGGTACCGGTAGTCGATATTATGTTGGGGAATCAGATGCCAATCTACTTTGAGCATCATATTCTGCTCTGGAAACATCCCGGTGTACAGATAGGTTTTAAATCGATTAAAGGTGCGGCAAAACGCTTATTTGCTGGTCTACAGATCTTTATTAGCGAAGCTCAAGGACCAGGTAATATTTCGTTCTCACGTGATTCCGTTGGGCAGATCGTTGCACTACGCCTGCAACCTGGTCAGATGGTCGAAGTACGTGAGCACCAGTTCCTCGTTGCAACCGGCAACGTCGATTATGGCTTTACTTTTGTACAGGGAGCCGCCAATATCCTCTTCAGTCGCACAGGCCTGTTCGTTGACCAGTTCACGGCACGGGGTAGTGAAGGACTGGTGCTGTTACATGGTTATGGCAACGTCTTTGAAAAGATGCTTGCGCCAGGTGAAGCACTGGATGTCGAGCCAGGCGCATGGCTGTGGAAAGATCCATCGGTTCAGATGACCACAACAACGGTTGCTGGCTCACAACGTGGAGGCGGCATTTTCGGCGCGATCGGCGGTATGATGGCCGGTGCATCTATCATCTTGAACCGCTTCATTGGGCCTGGACGCGTTGGCATCCAATCAATGACCTATCATCCACCCGCTCCAGAAGGAGCACAACAGGCGGGTGGACAGAATAACATCAATCTGGGTGGCCTGGGCGGCTTGTTTAACTCTTAAGAGTGAAGATAAGAAAATCTACTTAAAACAACATAAAAACATGTATCCAAATTAAATACATGTTTTTATGTTGTTTGTGGGCCATTTCCCTTTTCCTTGTTGATACGTAAAATCTTCAGCATATATTGCTCTGAATTCAAGTAATAGGGATTGCGCTTGATATATTTGCCCACAACTGAGATTGGGTGTAGCTTGAGTATCTCAACCACCAGGCTTGGCACAAGCTTACTATGATCGTAGTGCATCAAGGCAATAATAGGCGCATTCTGGAAAGTAAACACAGCATCAGATGCGGCTTCATATTTGAGAACCTGTTCAGGGGTCGCGATATCTTTCGCCAACCACGTCATGTCAATGGAAATACGTACTGCCTGCCACCCCTCCCGCAATGCCTGCGCGATAAATGTCTGGTGAGACGAGAGCAGGAAATAAGGGTCAAAGCGCTTCCCTCCTGCTAAAAACATCTCACGCTCCTCATACAGGACGAGTTGCCCAGAAGCAATATATTCTTCTACATCAACCTGCAATTTACGTAGTTCATCACGCAGTTCCTTTACCTGAGCAGGAGCTGCGGCAAAAAGACATTTCTCAGAAAGCGTGAGACCGACCCTCAGCAAACGCGCGGTCACCGCTGGGATCTCTGTCACCTTGCTATAGAGCTGGCAGATATGCGAACCAGGGGGGATACGCTCCGATTTACCTTCAACACTAAGATCCATACCTACCTCCGTTAGTACTACCTGTCCCAGCAGCTTTTCGCTGCAGCATAATTTGGGCCGATCGATTATTCATAATCACAACAAGCCATGCAAATCCACCAAAAATGACAGCTTCTGCAACAAATGTGATCGCGAGGAACATAACTATCCTCATTGTGGAAGCGGTTCCCATAAATGCCAGGGCCATTGGCAATGTACACAAAAAAAGTCCACACGAAAAAAACACGGCCCAGACGCCGATCACACGCAACCCCTGCCTACGGGTCAAAGGCTCTTCTCCACTGTAGGGAAAGAGAATGCGACGCACTAATGTATAGCGAGGTTGGCTTTGCATAAAGCTACTTCTGTCCTTCTTTGCGTCGATACTGCAACCAACGCTGCAACATATCTTCGGCGTGGTAAAGAATATTTACCTCATTCTGGTAGGTCAGGCGGCGACAGGCTTCGTGAAGTGGAAACCATTTCACAACGTCATACTCAGCATCATGCAACCGGGTATCGCCCCCAATAGCCTCTAAAAGAAAGTGGCGTACCTGTTTATGATAACGTATCTGATCGCGCACAAAGGAATACGAGATACTTCCAATATAAGCAATCAAACGAACCTGTAAACCCGTCTCTTCCTGTGCCTCACGCACCGCCACCTGTTCGATTGTCTCGCCAGCTTGAGGCGTTCCTTTGGGTAAGGCCCAGATTCCTGCATGGCTCCGTCCCACCAGTGCCACCTCCATACATACCATGCCCTCGGAGTCGATGGCATCATATACTGTACCATCAGCTTCCATGGCAAAGTCGTTCTCCGGAGAGTACATTGGAGAAAGACGAAAAACGACGCCACCCGCAGAATAAGCCCGCATTGTTTGATATCGCTCCATTTCTCGCGATATACCTTCTCTCTATCACCGAAAGCGCGGCGCGAGTCTCCCAGCTTCACTCCACACTTTTTAAAGAAAACATGCATTTTCTTCTGCCTGGCACAACGTCATTGTTTCAACCAGCCCATCTAAGAACAGAACGTTCTGTTCTACATATTTAACATACACTATACAACATTTTGCCCCTTAATGCTTTGCATCTAGTTATCATAGGCAACTTATGTCTATTCCTTCACACCAGCGAGAGTTACAGGTGAGTATAACGAATGCATATGTCGGTGTCAAGATTGTAGGGGTTCGATTGATCGCGCCCATGGGTGTAATGGAACTAGTTCCATACACCCATGGGCGCGATCAATCGAACCCCCACGATCACACAAACAAAGGCTCCATCTGCGTACGCGCAAGCAATTCCTGCATCTGCTCTTCGGATGGACCCGCCTGGAAACGGCTGGCCGCATCAAGCACCTTAGGCAATACATTAATATCACCGACCGTCGCCAGGAAAATACCCGGTCGCTGCAACGCCCAATGCACCGCCAGATCGATATCCTGCTGCTCTTCCAAGGGCTCATACCACGTAGAACGCGTACGCTCCCGACCACGCCAGGGCTTGTACGCAACCGACTTGATCGTTAGAACTGCTGTATTGCGTTGCTGACAGGTTGCCACCAGCGCATTGAAATTTTCAGCGTAATAAGGATTCTGCATCGTAATGTAATTATAAGGAAGCAATACCGAGTCGAAGTCGTAGCGCTCAAGGCTACGTCGGTGAGTAGCTGCAACCTGAAGTCCATGACCGGTCACACCAATCCCACGGATCAATCCCTGCTGCTTTGCCTCAATTGCCGCCTCAATGACCCCTCCTGGACTCAACGCGGTATCCCACTCAATTGGATCGGAAAGATTGTGTAGCTGCCACAGATCCACAGAGTCGACTCCCATGCGCTCCAGTGAACGATGCAGTTCCTCGCGGGCTTCCTTCGCCTTTCGCTCACCTGTCTTGGTCGCAAGAAAAAAATCCTTACGATGCTGCTTGAGCCAGGGCGCAATACGCAGTTCGGCGTCACCATAACTCGCAGCCACATCGATATGATTCACACCATACTTGAGCAACACGTCCAGCGTTCGATCCGCCTCAGCCTGCGTAACTCCACCCAGAGAGGCTGCTCCAAATACTGTGCGCGTACTCATATGACCGCTTCGTCCAAATGCCTGGGTTGGGATAGTCATCTCTCACTCCTTCAGACCTACAATTCACGAATCAGATACAACATTTCAGAAAATGAACGGGAAGAGAGTCTCTTCAGCACAAACGCGATGCATTCACGTTCGCACACATAACTCGGCTGCTATTCTCTTGTATTCTAAGGTAGAGATGCAACCTTGAGATCCGCACGATAGAGCATCTCGCCCGCATTGGGCACCCATAAGATACCCTCCTGCTCACGGCCCTGCCATTCCCTCGGATCTATCGTGCTGTAATCCATGTAACCTAGATCAACACGTCGACAGCGCTCTTCAGGAATTGCGGTTGCCAACGTCACCTGAATACGTGGCCGCTCTATCCGGCTCTCTGCATCATAAGTCCCCATCCCCTTCACATGCGTACTATGGGCCAGAATGCTTCCCGGCACTTCTTTGAAGCGCTCCCACTGCTTGAGAAAGTACTCCTGCACATGATATCCCACCGCGTCGATCAACTTGCCATGCGTATAAGAGATCTCACTGATATGGGGCGCATAGATAATCACTTCACCACCATCAACGATCGCTGGTTCGGTCTTGTACATCGCCTTGGCCGCCGTCCATAGATCATCATAATGCTTCGCCGGCATCGAAAGCACACGCTTGAAAGGATGCTCTACTTTAATAATATTCAGTTGACCTGAGAGATCCGCTGCATTGCTGAACGCTTCTTTATAGGAACCAATATAGAGTCCATGCAGATCCTCTCCCTTAAGCACCAACGACATGCAAAGGATTGGCACGGGCACAAATTCTGCCGCTCGATGAATAACACGCCTTACCAGCGTATCTTTGACGCCGATCGTGTGCATACTGGTCAAGCGAGCACCCAGCCAATGCGTAAAATTGATAATGTTCGCACCAGCAATCCCTGGGAAGAGATATTTAGCTCCGCCGGAGAAGCCCACAACCTCATGTGGAAAGACAGGCCCACAGATCACCAACTGATCATAATCAAAGATCATACGATTGAGCGTAACAGGAACCTCTTCTGTCAATATCCCTTCGGTAAGATTGTGCGCTTCCTGTGCTGAGATCACACCTATCGTTTGTAGCGCATCCGGCTGATCCCAACGATGATTGAAGACCTGCGCATTGGGATAGTGCTCTGCCATCTCAGCTTGCGATACACCCACAAGCTGTTCGATAGCTTCTTCAGACATCGGTTGATGGGTTCCCAGCGCAATCAAGTAATCAAGACGCGCCACACGTTTGCCCAATTGTGCATAAAGCAAGCGAAATAGGAGTGGGATAGGTGCCGTACGGGTCGCATCTGGGATAATCACAAGTATGCGTTTGTTATCCAGAGACAACTCATCAAAAGAGCGAGCAAGCAATTGTTGTATATCTTCTGTTGTGATAAGTTCTGTAGTTGAGCCTTTGCCATACATCGTCGTGCTTTCCTTTGCAAACTATCTTTATCGCATCTTTATCCATAAATTACATGTCATCAACCATCAGAGAGCTGCCCAATCAACGCCGCAAGTTTCGCCTGCTCAGTTGCAATATCCGTGATAGCTATAGGCATAACAAGTAATTCGTCCAGCCCTTGCGCCAATAAATTGGTAAGGCGGGCGGCAACGGTTGCTTCATCACCAGAAACAACTAGATTATCCAGTAAAGCATCGGACAGTATTCCATCGGATGAGACTGGGAAGCCTGCATCAGCGAACATCCCTCTATAGAAAGGGAGCCGCCCATAGCGACCGAGTTGCTTACGCGCAGCATCCAACACCGCCTGATGATCCTGACTCAGAGCAACTGGAACATGAGCGATCAGTGGGGGAGTTGCACGATTGCGGCTGGCCGCTCCTCCACGTAAAGCTGGTAACGCCTTCTCAATCAGATAAGGAGCAGGACATACCCAGGAGATAGCTCCATCAGCAATCTCTCCTGCAAGCTGGAACGCGCCAGTGCGCAGGGCCGAGATCAAAATGGGCGTATGTGGAGTACGTGGTAATGTTGTCTTAATGGTAAAGAAGCGCCCATGATAATCAACCTTGCCCTCCCCCCAAAGTGCGGCCCTTAGCACACTCACATACTCTTTGAGATGCTCTAAAGGTGCCGTCATGGGAATACCATATGTTCCCTCGATAATAGGGCGATGGCTTGGTCCAACACCTAAGCGTAACCGCCCAGGTGCAAGATCACCAAGCGCTAATGCCTGCTGCGCCATTGTTAGAGGATGACGTGGATAGGTAGGGATAATGGCAGTCCCCAGGCGAATGCTACTGGTCTGGACCATTGCTGCAGCGAAGAGGCTGAGCGTATCTGGAGACGGTCCTCCCTGAGTCATCCACACCTGGCGCACACCAGCAGACTCTGCCGCAACAATAGCTGATACCGCCGCTGCCGCATCAACTCCTGATATAGCCAGGCCCACGCGCTCTCGCGCTGGTAGTCGTACAGATCTTTGTGATTCTGTAGAAATTGTATCTTTATTTTGCATTTTTCAATCATCCTTTCATATTTATTAAGAATATCATATTGAGTTAAAGGCGGATTTTAGCGCGCCCACCGTCGCATAAAGAAGCCATTCTAGAGGAAAATCGTAAAAAACCCAGCAAAACAGGTAGACGTATTCCATTGCCATATGATTACAATATAATGAAGCCCATAGTCAATATAAGGAGACACAGTAGCTTAGAAACAGGCTTTAGACTAAAACTGGAGTAAAAATGACAGATCAAGAAAATCCCATAACAACAACCGATGCGGGCATTCCTGCCGCAAGTGATGAATATTCACTCTCCATTGGACCCGATGGTCCCTTGCTCATGCAGGATCACTATGTGATCCAGAAAATGGCACAGTTCAATCGCGAACGCGTGCCGGAACGCGTTGTGCACGCGAAAGGCAGTGGCGCGTTTGGCTATTTTGAAGTAACCGCCGATGCAACGCCCTGGACCAAAGCAGCGTTTCTCAACAAGGTTGGGAAACGTACACCAGTCCTCGCCCGCTTCTCAACCGTAGCTGGCGAACTGGGTTCAGCCGACACTGCACGTGATCCACGCGGATTCGCCCTCAAATTCTACACTGAAGAGGGCAACTATGATCTGGTCGGCAATAACACACCGATCTTTTTCATCCGTGACCCTTCAAAATTCTCAGACTTCATCCACTCGCAGAAGCGCATGCCCGATACCGATATGCGCAGCAACAACGCCCAGTGGGATTTCTGGTCCCTTTCCCCAGAATCGCTACACCAGGTAGCGTTTCTAATGTCCGACCGTGGCACACCAAAGACCTATCGCCATATGAACGGCTATGGCAGCCACACCTTCATGTGGATCAATGCACAGGGCGAAAGGTTCTGGGTCAAATACCACTTTAAGACGGAACAGGGCATCGAGAACTTCACTGACGCCGAAGCAAAAGCGATGACAGCGGAAGATACTGACTACCATCGCCGCGATCTACGCACAGCCATCGAGAAAAATGACTATCCCGTCTGGCGCTTAGAGATGCAGATCATGCCCTTCGAGGATGCCGCAACCTATCGCTTCAATCCCTTCGACCTCACCAAAGTCTGGCCCCATAGCGATTATCCGCCTGTGACGATTGGCCGTCTGGTGCTCGACCGCAATCCGGAGAACTTCTTTACGGAGATCGAGCAAGCTGCATTTGAACCTGCCAACATGGTCCCCGGCATTGGGCCCAGCCCGGATAAGATGCTGCTTGGACGCATGTTTAGCTATCCCGATACGCACCGCTATCGCATCGGTCCCAACTACCTGCAATTGCCAGTCAATCAGCCGCATGTAGAGGTTCATAGTTACAATAAAGATGGAGCCATGCGTTATCGTCACAATGGGAAGCAACCTGTTTATGCACCGAACAGCTATGGCGGACCTAAGGCCGATCCAGAGCACTACTCTGACCCGAGTTGGGCTACAAGCGGAGAAATCCTGCGCAGCGCCTATACTCTGCACTCAGAGGACAATGACTTCGTCCAGGCCGGCAATTTCTACCGCCATACGCTCTCTGCAACCGATAAAGATCACCTGGTCAGCACCATCGTTGGACATATGAGCCAGGGCGTCGATCGCTTCGTGCAGGAACGCGCACTCAAAAACTGGTACCAGGTAGACAATGAACTCGGTACACGCCTCGCCACGGGCCTCGGCCTCGCACCAGTTCTTTCAGCAACCGGGCACGAGAACAAATAAAGCAATCCGCAAAAATGCTTGAAACGTCCTGTCAGCACTGTACGTGAGAATCATAGTATGGTGCGAAACAGGACGATTTTATGTGAACATATTTAGATGTAGAAATATGTGGGTAGGCATGTACTATGCGACCGCCCGGTTCAAGGAAATCGTTTCCAATGGGCGGTAGCAGGACAAGCCCTTGCGCCAGATAAACCGGGTTACAAACGTATCACACATTCAATATATAAGGAGACAACACATGACCGATACAACACAACAAACAGCGCAGGCAAGTGGAACGCTTACATTAGGCGGAGATTTGCAGGTCTATCGCCTTGGACTCGGGACAATGCGTATCACAGGGGAAGGCATCTGGGGGCCCCCTGAGAACAAACAAGAAGCCATCGCCCTTCTACATCGTGCGCTCGAATTGGGCATCAACCTGCTCGATACGGCTGACTCCTATGGTCCAGAGGTAAGTGAGTCGCTTATTGCGGAAGCTCTTTACCCTTATCCACAAGGTCTTGTTATTGCAACCAAAGGCGGCCTCTTACGCACAGGTCCAGGCCAATGGCCGATGGATGGAAGCCCCAAACACCTGCGCGAGGCTCTAGAGGCAAGCTTGCGCCGTTTGCGTGTTGACCGCATCGACATCTATCAGTTTCATCGCCCGGACCCGAAGGTCCCTTTTGAAGATTCAGTCGGTGAAATTGCAAAGATGCAGGCTGAAGGCAAAATTCGCCATGTGGGGCTCTCGAACATCACACTTGACGAACTTGAGCGAGCGCAAAAGATTGTGCCGATTGTCACAGTACAAAACCGCTATAACCTGGCGCATCGTAAATCTGAACGCATGACAGCCAGCCAATCTGAAGAGATGATAGACACCTGCGCTCGTCAGGGCATCGGCTTTATTCCCTGGTCGCCTCTTGCCATGGGAGAACTGGCTCGCCCAGGAAGTGCCCTCGATCATATCGCAAAACAACATAATGCATTGCCCAGCCAGATCGCTGTCGCATGGCTTCTCCAGCGTTCCACCACAATGCTACCAATTCCCGGCACTTCTTCCGTGAAGCACCTTGAAGAGAACGTCACAGGCGCAACAATCAAACTGACCAAGGAAGAGTTTGAGACAATCGATAAAAGCAGCAAATAGTCGATCAATGGATGCAGACATCTCAAATCCAGAGAAACGCGCAATAAGGTAGGAACCTTATTGCGCGTTTACGAATTATCGGCGTATCTTTACAGAAGGAAGCCGACCATGTACCACAGCATATCCTGACCACGACCCAGTGCATTAGTGGCCTGTTGGTCTGCTGCGTAGGTATAGAGAGCATGTCCGTCGTAGAAGACTTGAGCGCCATTTGCCGTCTGATGGACCGATAAGTGGCGCGGCAATGTCACCGAACTGGAGACGGTCATCATCCCCTGTGGTGCCAGAACCGGGGGCCAATCTTTCGCGCAAGCTCCTGTGCAGGTTGCTTTAAAGGCTGTATCTGCTTTGTAGTAATACATGGCAAAGTTCTTATTCGTCAGCAGAACATTAACTTGAAGGCCATTGATAGCGGCCTTGCCCGTATGAATGAACGCGCCCATATTACCAACCATTCCAGGTGTAACGGTGATCCCTTGCATCATTACGTTGCCATTATTTGTAGCGGTCATATTGCCGAACATAGCAGCAACCAGATACCATTGCATATCCTGACCATGACCCATTGCGGAGCCTGGCTGTTTGTCTTCTGCATAGGTATAGAGAGCATGTCCATCATAGAAGACTTGAGCGCCATTTGCCGTCTGATGGACTGTCAATGGTTTCAACAATGTCATAGAACTGGAGACGGTCATCATGCCCTGGGGAGCCAGAACCGGGGGCCAATCTTTCGCACAGGCACCTGTGCAGGTCGCAGTAAAGGCCGTATCTGGCTTATAGGTGTACACTGGAAAGCCTTTATTTGTCAGCAAAACATTTACCTGAGTCCCATCGATAGTGGCCTTTCCTGTGCGAATAGCGGCATTCATTCCGGCCATGTCAGGCTTAATGGTAATCCCTTGCATCATGTTACCGCCATCCATATTGCCATTAGTTGTAGGCGGCACTTTAGCCGGGGTTGTCCCGGTGTTCTTAGTGGTTGTGTTCATGGTGGTAGTCTGTTTAGTGGTAGTTGTTGTCGTAGTACCCTGGGTCGTAGTACCACCACATGCAGCCAAAAATCCAGCTAGCAATACAATAACGGTGAAAGGTCCCAAAACGCGAAATGTTTTCATGCGATGCTATCCTCCTAAAACAGGAATTATACGCCGACTCTCTTTAAATGTATTTTACCCTTTGCTCACTTGAACACTGACTCATAGGTCCAGTAACACGGCGAGCGTAAATAAAAACTCCTACTTCATCTGTATCCATGCCAATGCTATAGACACGCTGATTTCTGAGGGGATTTACAAGAGAAGTACTTTTTTCTTGATAGCATCTCACAGGAAAAAGGGGAAGTTGTTTGCTTATCTAGAAGGATGGCACCTTTATGCGAGATTCATTGGCAGATGTACAATAAAGCGGGTCGCGCCTGGCCTGGAAATGACCTGTAAATCTCCTTTATGATGTCCAACAATAACACGATAGGCAATATCGAGGCCCAGGCCGGTCCCTTTACCTACGCCTTTTGTGGTAAAAAATGGCTCAAAGATACGCACCAGTATCTCTTCAGGAATGCCCGGACCATTGTCGACAATCTCTACCACAACAAACTCATTTTCACGGAGCGTGCTCAGTACAATCTGCCCCTTTCCCTCCAACGCATCCGCTGCATTATCAAGCAAGTTCGTCCATACTTGATTTAGTTCGCTTCCATATGCATTGATAGGGGGGAGGGTGGAGTCATACTTACGCACAACTTCGATATTCTTTAGCCTATGACTGAGAATAGTCAACGTGCTTTCCAGGCCTTCATGCACATTGATTTCCTGCAATGGGGCTTGATCCATATAGGAATAGGATTTAATGGCTTGTACAAGTGTAGAGATACGTTCGGTAGATTGCTTTAGAATATTTAAAGATGACTGCATTTGCAGCGTCTTCTCCAGTGAAATGATAAAACCTGCAAGCTCATCTTCATCTATTTGTGCTGCGAGCTCGTCAAACCATGCTTTTTCTAAACCGACTTCCACAAAAGTCGCGGCCAGTTGCCACCCATCCGCAACATTATGATCCTCTAACCAGGAGGCCAATTCATCTTCACGGTCGCTTTTTACCAATGGATCGAGTAAGGAGACGGTTGTCCCATGCCGTAAAGCCTCCTGTTGCAATGTCTTGAGTGCATTGGTCTGGTGATCCGGGCGCTGCGGCATATAGGTTACACTAGATCCAATAGTTTCGCGCAATTGTTCCACAGCCCTCTGCGCTGCTGCTGCCGGATTGTTAAGTTCATGCGCCAGACCTGCCGATAACTTCCCCAGAGCAAACAACTTTTCCTGCTGCATAGTGATAATTTCGGTATTCTGAATGCGCGTGACCAACACATTCAGAATTACATCCAACATGCCTGGACAGAGCGTAAGCAGGCGGCGAAAAGTGGCGGCACTGTAGCGGAGCATTTTGCCCGCCTTCGCCATACGCGCCGTCGCAACATATGGAGTACCAGTGAGCAGTGGGATCTCCCCCGTGAAAGCTCCTGGCAGCGTATGCAGGGCCAGCGTAGTCTCCTGCGCTCCCACACGCTTCGTAATCTGGACATTGCCTTCTAACAATACATAAAAGTGGAGGGCAGGATCACCTTCGTTAAAAATCACATCGCCTGTTTGAAAGACGCATTCGCTGCCTTGCTCAAGCACACATCGTACCTGATCTTCTGACATAGTAGCAAACAGCGGCCCTTGACGTAGATCCTGTTGCATGTTGTTAGACCTCGCTTAGATAACGATGGATGAACTGGACGGCGATTGAGCCTTCCCCAACGGCTGAAGCGACGCGTTTTACAGAACCAAAGCGTACATCGCCTGCCACAAAGATGCCTGGTATATTTGTCTCCAATAAAAACGGATCGCGCTTGAGCGTCCAGTTGCGCGGGCGTGATTTGTCGTGCATTAGATCGGGTCCAGTGGGAATAAATCCTTGCACATCGCGTTCTACAACTCCATCTAACCAGTCGGTATATGGCATAGCACCGATGAAGATGAAAAGGGAAGTGGCAGCGACTTTCTCGCGCTCTCCAGTCTTGACATTCTCGATGGTAAGCGCCTCTAAATGATCACTACCGTGCGTTTCTACCACGCTGGAATAGGTGCAAACAGTGATATTTGGGGTTGCGGATATTTGATTGATTAGATACTGTGACATACTTTGCGCAAGCCCAGGACCGCGCACCAGTATTGTGACCTGGCTGGCATATCTGGAAAAATACATCGCAGCCTGGCCCGCCGAATTGGCTCCTCCAATAAGATAGACGTGTTCATCACGACACGACATGGCTTCACTCATAGCGGCTCCATAATAGACACCTGCACCAATGAGGCGCTCCATACCCGCCACATCTAGTTTGCGATAAGAGACGCCCGTCGCGACCAGCAGTACATGACAACTAATCTCGCTGCCGTCCCCCAATTTCACAAAGCGATAAGGACCTTCAACGCGCACGCCGACGACTTCTTGCGAGGTCAAGAGTTCGGCCCCGAGCCGTTGTGCCTGTACGATACCACGTCTGCTCAAATCAGCTCCGCTCAAGCCAGAGGGGAAGCCTAGATAATTCTCGATACGTGAACTGGTGCCAGCCTGCCCACCGGGTGCCTCGCGCTCAATTAGCAATGTGTGCAGCCCTTCGGATGCACCATAGACCGCAGCAGCCAACCCTGCAGGGCCAGATCCCACAATAATGAGATCGTAGAAAGTGCCTTCGACATGCGTCTTGAGATGTGCTTTCTCGGCCAATTCTTTATTCGTCGGCTTGCAGAGATAAGATCCATCTTCAAACAACACCACAGGGAGTTGCAATTGCTCCTCTGGAATAAAATCCAGCAAACGCCTGGCTTCCTCATCAACTTCGATATCCAGCCACTGATAAGGAATCAGGTTACGTGCCAGAAAATCCTTGATCTGATGCGATAGAGGCGACCAGCGATGTCCAAGAACGCGAATACCCTCGAAAGGTGGATGGTACGAACTTTGCCATGCGCTGAGAAGATCATCAAGCACAGGATAAAGATTCTGCTCCGGTGGGCTCCAGGGCTTCACCATATAATAATCGATCTTAACCGTATTAATCGCTTTGATGGCAGCCTCGGTATCAGCATAAGCAGTCAACAGTACGCGAGCAGACTCGGGAAATAATTGTATTGCCTCAGTTAGAAAATCGGTGCCGCTCATGTGTGGCATACGTTGATCAACTACAAAAAGTGCTACGACCTCATTGCGCATCTTTAATTGCTTGAGCGTTTCAAGGGCTATCTTCCCTGAAATTGCGCGTAATACACGGTAATGGTGACCGTAGTGCCGACGCAAATCGTGTTCAATCGCTTGCAGTACTGCGGAATCATCGTCAATCGCAAAAATTACAGGCTTCGCCATATACTCCCCTTTTTATTTTAACGCTTTTCGCATTGAGTATATATCTCTTCCACACCTGGTATTATCTACTATGAAGATGGCTGATGTCTATTTTATAAGATGCTCTCTATTTTAGAAGTTCATACGCGATTTATTTTTCTTTTTCAATCAATTCCAGCAGCACACCATTTGTTCCCCTGGGATGAAGAAAGATAGCACGACCTTCCGCAGCAATGCGTGGTTGCTTATCCAGGACCGGCGCACCCTTATCCTGCATCTCCTGGAGGGCTACGTCGATATTGTCAACTTCAAGACAGATGTGATGTAAGTCCCTCGCCACGCTTCTCCAGGGCTTTTGCAACGCTGGAGGTAGGAGAAGTAGGCTCGATCAGCTCAATCTCGCTGCCAGCGGGACCACCCATGGGCAGAAAAAGCGATCCGCACCTGTTCGCTCGGCACCTCTTTGATCTCGCCGGGTTGTATGCCTAATGTATCGCGATAAAAAGCAAGTGCCTGCTCAATATTACGAACGATAATGGCTACATGATCAATGCGCTTCGGCACGAAATCGCTCCTTTCGCCAGATGGTTTGCTAATCGCCACAATGGGCAAGGTGAAAATCGGTTTGACGAAGTTCAGATGGTACAGATGCAAAAATGCCTATGCTACGTTGAACTGTACTTGTTAATGCACGCAATGCCATCAAAGCGCCGATACGTACCTCTTCACTGTAATGAAAGAGATCCGCCATCTGCTCAAATTCAGCCTGTGTTAGGACCTCATAGGAGAGATTCGGCTTTACCAGAACGCTTAAATCAAGATCGGTATATGATAAACGATCGAGCTGGATTGCGGCAGGTTGTATAACCATAGCATAAGTATGCATGAGTATGCGATTATTATAAAAGGCGCTGAGCATATACCAGCGTTGTGGCCAGAATATTTGCAGGCAATTGTTACGCAATGGACGCGTTCCCGTCGCCCAACGCATCGGGGTACCAGCCGGTAACCAGAGTCGCACGGCATCACCTGCCGTTTCAGAAACCTCTTCATTGCCAAGCCGCAACCCCTCATCAAGCTTATATGTGCGCCAGGACCCTCGTAGGCCCTGATCATAGCTGCGACTCTCAACCAGAAAGTCTTGTTGCATGATTTACTCCCTTCCGTCTACCTTCATAGTACGCAAACATAGCGAAATCGTCAAGTATCGATGCCTATAACGTCTCTTATTCACATTTCCATCATTCTGCACGTCGACATAGAACTATTAGCAATAGATTTTTGTTATGGCACAAAAGGATAAAATTTCATTATGACTTTGCATTACGGGCCTCCATTCTTCGGGGGACCATGCTTAGAGGCATTACCTTACCATATCTATGATATATACTTCTATGCATCATGAATACAAATGTAAAAAACTTAGAATCACTTGCGGTGAAAGCTTCACAATTCACTTTTATATATACGCTTCCATAACCATTTCTTTCCCATAAACCACGGAGGATACGGCGATCTGGTCCTTTTTCCCTTTTTCTATGTTGTAAAATAAGAGTGCACTCATCTGCAACATATAGAAGAAAGACGCCCAGGTAGTGGAAACAAGGTGTACATGCGTTGCCCAAATTGCCAGACCCTTAATCCTGCGAATGCAAAATTCTGCCTTGAATGTGGTAATCGCCTGGTTATTTGTCCTACATGTGGGACAGTCAATCTGCCCATAGCCAAATTTTGTATTGAATGTGGCACTGCTCTACAAGCAGGAAAGGTGCGTAATACACCTGTAGCGGAGGCATCCGATCCGGCTGCACTGGTAGTCGTCGACGCGCTCCCGTCAGGAAATGGAACGGTACAGGCGAATACAGAGCTACTCCTGCCACCCGAAGAGCGGCGGGTAGTGACAATTATGTTTGCCGATATCACCGGCTCGACTCCACTGGCGGATCGCCTGGACCCCGAAGACATGCGTGCTATTTTGACGGGGTATTTTAATCTGATGACCGAGCAGATACGCAGACACGATGGCACAGTCGAGAAATATATCGGCGATGCGGTTATGGCTGTTTTTGGCTCTCCGACCGCACACGAGGATGATCCTGACCGGGCGATCCGTGCTGCTCTCGATATGCAGACTGCGCTGGCACGTTTCAATGAACAAAGGCAGGCCCTCGATCCTGACGCGAACCGTCTGCAGATGCGTATTGGCATTAATACCGGCGAGGTCGCGATCCCTAACAATACGCTCCATAAGCGGCGGGATTTTTTGATTACAGGTAATGCCGTGAACGTTGCAGCCCGGTTGCAACAGGTTGCCACGCCCGACACTATCCTGGTGGGAGAACGCACATATCTTGCCACACGCGAGGTCTTCGATTTTCGTCCCATCGCCCCTATCCATATTAAAGGCAAGGCTGAACCAATTATGGCAAGCGTTGTGTTGGAGTTGCGTAAACCTACATCGATCGTTACCCAACATCCACGCGGCATTGAGGGGCGGCAGGTACGTATGATCGGGCGTGCGCTGGAACTCACCCTGCTACACGCGAACTATGCACGGGTGGAAGCTGAGCACCATCCCCATCTGATAACTATACTGGGCACGCCGGGCATCGGCAAATCGCGCTTGATACATGAATTTATTGAGCGTGAGCAGAAACGCTTCAAAAGCACCTCGGCCCTTAGTGCACATCTTCCTCCCAGGGTACTATCGGGACATTGCCCACCTTATGGCGAGGGTATTACTTACTGGCCACTTGTAGAAATCCTGCGTTCGTTGCTAGAAGTGCAGGACGATGATGGCATTGATGTACTCCAACAACGTTTTATTGAGCTGGTACATGATACATTAACAATCGCAAAACGGAGCGAGTCGACAGAAGAGATTGCAAGCACCATCTTGCGCAGCATTGGGCGCAATCTGAGCGGCAAAGCGATACTACCTGAACGAGATCGATCAATGCGTGATAATCAACTGAGCACGCATAATGTCAGCGCTAAACAGACAGGCACGCAGATTGCGCTGCTGCGGGCGTGGCGCGTCTTCATTGAAGCGCTAGCAGAACAACAACCGCTCATTATTGTGATCGACGACCTGCAATGGGCTGATGAAGCATTGCTTGATCTGCTAGAATACCTGACCGATCGTATCACGTCTGTGCCGATTCTTTTCCTTTGTCCAGCACGTCCAGATTTCTTTGAGCGTCGCCGCGATTGGGGTGGTGGGCGTCGCAACTTTACCACGATAGAACTGGAAGCGCTCTCGCAAGAGGAGAGCAGCGAACTGGTCGACGCGTTGTTAAATACCAGCGACCTGCCAGAAATACTGCGCAATACAATCTTGAGTAGAGCGGAGGGTAATCCCTTCTTTGTGGAAGAGATTATACGCATGTTTATTGATCAAGGTATCCTGGTATGTGAAGATGATCATGAGCATGGCATCGAGTGCTGGCGCATTGACTCACGTAGTGAAGCACATGCATTGATCGCGGCGGGTGAACCGCCGGATGAGATGCAGCTCGGCACGCATTACATGCTACCACTCCCACGCGTCCCTGATACCATTCAAGGAGTACTGGCGGCTCGCGTTGACCTATTGAGTCCAACAGAAAAGCTTGTGCTGCAACATGCTGCCATCGCGGGTCGCACCTTCTGGCTCTCAGCGCTCCATGTGCTCGCACCCAATCTCAGTCTTGAAACATTGTTAGAAGTCCTTACAACGTTGATCCAGCGCGAGTTTATAGCGGAGACAGAGCAAGAGGCTCGTAGCCCAGTAGAATACGACTCCGTGTTTATCTTTAAGCATGTTCTGATCCGCGACGTTGTCTATAACAATATTCCACGTACACGACGTTCGGAGGAACATGAACGCATAGCGCTCTGGCTCGAAGATCTGGTCAAAAACGAGCAGGCAAACTTCGCTGTGCTGCTTGCTTACCACTATCAACAGGCATTAACAAACTGGTCAGCAGGTCTGGCGATAGCAGCCCTTGAAACAGACGATGATCCTAACACAACTGCGCCATCTATCCGTCTGACACGACCAGAATTGCGCCAGCGTACTATCTTCTATCTTATGCTGGCTGGCGATCAGGCGCTCAATACGTATTACGCCATACGGGCTCTGAAAGCATATAATGACGCGTTTGAATTGCTGGACGAAAGTGATGCGGATCTTCCTAATCGCATCGCCATCTATGAGCGCCTGGGCGACGCTCATTTCCAGCGCGGCAATCTGGACGAAGCGTGGTTGCAATACCGCAAATCGCTTCACCTTGCAAAAGATCATCCGGAGGCTGCCACGACAAAAGGCACGACCCTGCTCTACCTCTATGAACGCATGGCTGAGCTGGCAACACGCTGGTTGGGTTACTTCAGTACACCGCCAGACCTGCAAGAGGCACGCACTTATATTGATGCAGGCTTGCAGCTTCTCGAAGGCCAACCACTTAGCCGGGAGAAGGTTGCGTTTCTCACCTACCAGGCATTCTGGTACATTCGTCAGTTGGAGATAACCACATACACACAAAAAGCCGAACTGGCAGAGCAGGCGCTCACTAACGGGCAGATTGCCCAGCACCTCGCCGAAGAGCTGAATAATCCTAGCGCCCTCTCCCTGGTATTGGATGCCATGGGCTTTATTTACGATGAATATCACAAATATAATGAAGTCCACCAGATACAGCATCGACGTCTACAATTAGAAAGTCAGCTAACCGAGCGCGAGGAACTTTATGACCTCTACTTCTCACTTGGCAATGCGCATGAGCAGATCGCCAACTATTCCTCTGCGCTGATGTGGTTTGGACGAGCGTGGAGCAATGCGCAGACAATGGAAAGCCCATCCCTACTGCTCTCCAGCATGACCGGGCGTATGCGTGCATGGTGGCAATGGAATCGTTGGGATAACGCTCGCCTGGTAGCCCTTGATATATTACGCTTAATTGAACAATATGAGCAGGATGAGAAACGCCAACTGTGGGCATTGGAGACATTAGCAACGATTGCTTATCTTACAGGCAATCAGGAGCAGGGTGATCGCTATGCCCGCCAATACAAACGTCTGATTGATCAGCAAATAGATCGCGCGGATGAGTCTACCAGACGGGCATTATCCAGCACGCACCACTCAATCTACCTGGCACGCGAAGATTGGGTGCATGCGACCGCTGATTATAAAGAAAAACTGCAGAACAGCGAACCACTTCCAGCACCAGAAGTCTTATCTACCCTGGCCGAACTGCTGGTGACGACCGGCGAGAGCGTAGAGATACAAAGTAGCACCTGCGAACGAGCGATCAATATAGCAGAGGAATCGGGAGCACGCAAGAGCCTCGCCATCGCCTTGCGTGCTAGAGGTCGCATGTACATGGAGCAGCAGGAATGGAAGCTTGCCCAGAATGATCTTAAGCAAGCACTGCGCCATTGCGAGGTTCTGGATCTGCCCTGGGAACGCGGCAATACGCTTTACCAACTGGGTCAGCTCTATAAGCAACGAGCACTCGCTCCCAAAGAGAGCAAACGTAACAGCCGCAATGCAGATCTGGGGCGTGCACGTTATCACTTTGAGCAGGCGCTGGGCTTTTTCGAGTCGCTCAAAGCTGAACCCTCTGTAGCCCGTGCACGACAGGCGCTTATGCAGGATGTGTTGACACGAGTGTAATGTGCGTTGACATTAGAGCAGCGGGTTTATTTCACTTCGTTCCATTGCACCTCGGGATAAGGCAATGCCGTATTGGGTCGGGTTTATTCCACTTCGTTCCATTGCACCCCTACTACTTCCACCCGTGTTTCATCAGAACATGTCTTTTGAGCCTCCATACCAGGCGTGTGCTAAATCCGCAGTTACACGCCATCGGGTGTGTGAGCCTCCACAGAAGCCAGATCACAAAGAGTATCGACATAATCAAGGTTGCGATGAAAAATCCTTGCGGAACGAGAACATCCATACTATATTCCTCCTTGTATGATTGATACAAATGCCTACTAAGTAGACGCGCAGGAGAAGATAATTGAAAATACGTGCATCCTTGCATATCATATCTGCTACTTTGCTGGTAAAATGTGAGAGATAAATTTTTGGTGGAAGGACAAAACTGATTATGTTATATGGAGAAAAAATCTACCTGCGGCCCGTTCGCCAGGAGGATCTCCCATTTTTTGCGGCCCACGCGAACGATATCGCGTTTCTAACCGAGTTTAACTTCTTTCGTTTGCATAAGCACAATGAGCTGGAGAGGCCATTCCATGAAGATGGCCTTCTGGGTTTCCATCATGGCACGCTGGTTATAGTGACGTGTGATAACGATCAGGTAGTGGGCGATGTCGACTACCATATGGTGCATTATGGTCCCGTCGAGACAAGTGGTGCCTATAATTTTGGTATTGTCCTGGTGCCAGAGCAGCGCGGGAAGGGCTATGGCGTCGAGGCGCAACAGCTACTGGCCGAATACCTCTTCTCGGTCTATCCTATTGTGCGCGTCGAAGCTTCGACGGATATTACTAATCGAGCCGAGCAACGAGCATTAGAGAAAGCTGGCTTTACCCGTGAGGGCGTGCTACGCAAAGCACAATGGCGCAACGGCGATTGGCACGATATGGTTGTTTATAGCAAGTTGCGCGGAGAATAGTTCCCAGATACGCCATCTATTTTACAATAATTAAGCCTATTTTTGTAAATGTGATTATATTATTGTAATCAAATACGTTGTTACAATAAGAATAGTTATTAATTCTCGCGAGGAGGCGATTATATGGAAACATCTTCAGCGGCAACTGTGAATGAGAACGGTGCTACAGCAGAGAAAAAAATGCTGCACATTGGATGTGGTGTGCATAAAGTACCGGGGGCAATAGGCTTAGACATCACTGCACTTCCAGGGGTGGATGTTGTGTTGGATCTTGATAAAGAAAAGTTGCCTTTCGCAGATAATACATTCGACATCGTGTATGCGCATCATGTTCTGGAGCACCTGCGCAATCTTGCGGATGTGTTGGGAGAGATCCATCGCGTGTGTAAGCCAGGAGCTATTATTGATATTCTGGTTCCATACTACACATGCGTCGGTGCATTTGGCGATCCAACCCATGTACGCTTTTTTACATATCGGACCTTAGAGCACTTTGCGAATACAGAAGACAAAGAGCGTTATACATGGTTCTCTGCAACACGCTTTAAGATGGGGAAACGTCATATTGGCTTTGGGAAACTATTCCGACTGCTCCAGATCGAGTTGTTGGCGAATCATTTCCCTAATATCTATGAGAACTTTTTCGCGTTCATCTTCCAGGGAAGGACGCTCTCTACTGAGCTGATCGTAACGAAGGATACATTGAAATAGAGATGGGTATAAACGGTAGGGACCACATTGTCAGACGCTAACAATGTGGTCCCTACCGTTTTATAGAACCTTGTAAATTTCATCCAGGCTAGTAATCTCAGCATGTATGAGCGAGGCGTATTGATGATTGCTGGAATGTCCACGGCGATTCACCCATACGCCTTTCAGCCCACTCTGTGCAGCACCCAGCATATCGCGCTCAAGGCTATCGCCAACCATCAGCGTTGCATGAGCAGGGATAGCTAATTGTCCCAACACAGCATTGAAGACGGCTGGCTGTGGCTTGCCAACGCCGACTTCGCCCGATACTACGATGGCATCAAAATAGTGCGCCAGTCCGCTACGCTCGATTTTCTTGCGCTGCAGGTCAGGTGCGCCATTTGTTAATATAGCCAATTTATATGTTGAGTGCAAATCATGCAAAACGGTCTCCGTTTCGGGGAAGAGTTCTTGACTGGCAAGTCGTTTCTCACGGAAGACTGCTGCCAGGTGCGCTGCAAATATTCGGTTCGGGTACCCTTGTACATCTAGAGCATGCTCCCACACAGCTATTTGATAACCCGGCACCCAATCATGAAGTTCTTGCCATTGGGGACCACTATCCTCAAAATGTCCCCATAGTCCTTCTGAGGCGCTTATACCCAGCGAGTTACAATAGGGAAACGTTGGTGCAGCTCGCCATAACTGCTTCGCATAAGTATAGGCAGCTCGATATAAACGTTCCGGTTCGATAGCGGACTGCTTTTGAGCATAGCTGGCTGTTTGTTGCAGCGCTTTTTTTGTTGCATCTTCATCGGTAATTAATGTTTCATCTAGATCAAAGATAATTGCATTAATAGACATTCTATCTCCCAGGTGTAATTTGTTTGTTCAATAAAAATTTCAATTCAAGCATTCATCTCCCACAAGCTCTCCGTATGCCACAATTGCGTAGAATCCCACATATTTCCCATTCCAGGTGACAAGGTAGAGATATGAATATGGGCCAGATTCACGCCTGCCGCTTGCAAACGTGCACGTACACTCTTGAGGGCAAGCGAGGGTGTATTATTAGTGCGACTGAGATGCGCCAGCCATAACCAGCGCACACCATCTGAACGCCAGGTGCGTAGAACAGCGTCAGCCGTTTGATCGTTAGAGAGGTGGCCGGTAGAGCTGAGAATGCGGTTCTTGAGTGTTTGAGGATAGGGACCGCGCCGAAGTCGCTCACGATCGTGGTTGGCCTCCAGGATCAACAGATCGGCTTCACCAATATGCGTCAACATTTCGGCAGTTACTTCGCCACTATCAGTCACGAGACAGACGCGACACCCACCAGCAGTTAATAAATAGCCACATGGAGCAACGGCATCATGGGAAATGGGAAACGAAAGTACGTCAATGTCACCAATCATACGATGTGTTCCCGGAGACAAAGGTTGCATACAGCGTGTACTATCCTGGCTCTTCTGGATCGGAGAGGAGTCCAATCCATGAGAGAGCGCTGTAGCTCCAGATACATCCTCAAGAGGAGTATTCACAAGAGCGCCAGAATCGGTGCGCCAGGAGCCAGAAAGGATGCCATCTTCGATTGCTTTGCAGGTACGGGCATCAGCAATAACAGGTGTTGAGTAACGTTTCGTCAATAGAGGCAGACCGAGGACATGGTCGCTATGTTCGTGGGTAACCAGGATACCCTGTAACTGTGCAGGGTGTACATTCACCTTACGCAGGCGTTCATGAAGGAGGCTTCCGCTCAGTCCGGCATCGACGAGTAACTTTGTACGACCTTGAGGGCCAGCCTCAACCAGCAGGGCATTACCACTGCTTCCGCTGCCAAGAGAAACTACGCGCATAACAATGATTACCTTATATATGGGAGTGGCACCTGCACCCGTCCCAATAATCTAGGAAGACGGCAAGCCAAGCAAGCGCTCTGCATTGCCTCCAAGGATATTTTGCAGGCTATCCGCATCCAGGCCGGATTGCTTGATATGGTCGATCACACGACGTTGGCCCAATAGAGCATAATCGCTGGCGAAGAGAATACGATCTGCGCCGACCAGTTGTGTGACGATGGGAAAGATATCCGCACGATAAAGATAGATCGTAGCAGCTGTATCATACCACACTTGAGCAGAAATGCGTTGAATCTCTGGCATGAGGCTATAGAACGGCAAGCCACCACCCCAGTGAGCGGCAATAAAACGAATATCGGAAAAGGCGGTTAAGAAGGTGACAATATCTTGTAACGAGACATCACCTTTGCCTGGATAAATATGCCCGATTGGTTCACTACAGTGCGAGAGTACCAACAATTGATAGGCGCGTACGACTTCCATAAGGGGTGTGAGCAACTCGATGTCGCTCAGTCGATAACCTTGCCCATGGGGCATAAGTTCGCCGAGGCCAACCATACCAGCCTGGGCACAGCGCTCCAACTCGTATACAGCTTTCGCCCCTGCCGTTGGCTGGATGACTGCCATTCCATAGAGACGCTGTGGGTAGTGGCGCATGGCATCTATAACATAACTATTTGTCTCCTCTATCAAGCCAGTATCGGTCCAGCCAAAAGAGAAGGTAACGGAGGCGGCGACGCCTGAAGCATCCATCTCTGCGATCAGATCATCGGCGGTCGCCATACGGGCGCGTGGATCTGCATAGAGGGAGTGGAACCAGGGATCGCGGTTACAGTAATATTCACGTTTCTGACATATTTCAGGAGGGAAGATATGCGTATGAAAGTCGATAAGCATGCTATACTACCTCCTTTGTGGGCGAGATGAAGAGGGCGCACCAGGCAACGCAAAAAGGGATCGTATTGGTCTTTACGATCCCCTTAGGGCTTTGTAAACGCAGCCCCATAATGCTGGTACTGTTTCCACATGAATAGGATGAGTCCTCAATTTTGCCGAGCGCAGAGCAAGTGCTGAAGCAGCGATGCTCATGCCGACGAAACACGACGATGAAACAAGCCGTACGATCATTAGGGCGGCTTCGCTCAACCCGTTACCGGGCGTACACGTGCCGTCTATCAACCAGGTCGTCTCCCTGGGATCTTAACTCTACTAGAGAGTGGGATCACTTGTCTTGGGTGCGGCTTCGCGCTTAGATGCTTTCAGCGCTTATCCCTTCTCGACATAGCTATCCAGCGATGGGGGTGGCCCCCCAACTGGCACACCAGCGGTCAAGCCATCTCGGTCCTCTCGTACTGAAGATGACGCCCCTCAATAATCCTCCGCCCACGACGGATAGAGACCGAACTGTCTCGCGACGTTCTGAACCCAGCTCGCGTGCCGCTTTCATGGGCGAACAGCCCAACCCTTGGGACCTACTCCAGCCCCAGGATGCGACGAGCCGACATCGAGGTGCCAAACCTTGCCGTCGATGTGAACTCTTGGGCAAGATAAGCCTGTTATCCCCGGGGTAGCTTTTATCCGTTGAGCCACACTCCTTCCACACGGGAATGTGGGATCACTAAGCCCGACTTTCGTCCCTGCTCGGCCTGTCCGCCTCGCAGTCAAGCTTCCTTCTGCCTTTACACTCTTTGCGGGTGGTGTCCATTCACCCTGAGGAAACCTTTGGGCGCCTCCGTTACTCTTTGGGAGGCGACCGCCCCAGTCAAACTACCCGCCTGACCCTGTTCCCGTCCCAGCTCATGGGATCCGGGTGAGAAACAAAACACATTGAGAGTGGTATTTCACTGCTGCCTCCTGCACCCCCACAAGGGTACATTCTTCGGCTCCCACCTATGCTACGCACAATCCGCCTCGTTTCCAGGCCAGGGTGTAGTAAAGCTCCACGGGGTCTTTTTGTCCTGTCGTGGGTAACCCGTATCTTCACGGGTATTTCAATTTCGCCGAGTCCTCTGTTGAGACAGTGCTCAAGTCGTTACTCCTTTCGTGCGGGTCGGAACTTACCCGACAAGGAATTTCGCTACCTTAGGACCGTTATAGTTACGGCCGCCGTTCACCGGGGCTTCGGGTCGTGGCTACGAACACCACTCTCCTTAACCTTCCGGCACTGGGCAGGAGTCAGCCCCTATACGTCCGCTTTCGCGTTAGCAGAGACCTGTGTTTTTGGTAAACAGTCGCTTGAGCCAATTTCCTGCGGCCTGCTCACCCCCATGCAAGCATGGAAGCTACTCAGGCACCCCTTCTTCCGAAGGTACGGGGTTAATTTGCCGAGTTCCTTAACAGAGGGTCACTCGTTCACCTGAAGAGAGTTCTCTTTGCCTACCAGTGTCGGTTTGCGGTACGGGCAGAGATCGCTCTGGCGAGAGGCTTTTCTTGACGGCCTGGGGCGCGGTTACTTCCGCCTGATTGCTCAAGCTCGGTCCTGCTGTCATGCACAGGTGACCGGGATTTCCCTCGGCCACGCACTTCAGACAAGACGCCCGGCCTGTCCATTCGCCGGGTTAACTTTCCCTACCGTGTCCCCCCATTGCTCATAATGATCGTCTCTGGTGCAGGAATTTCTGACCTGCTTTCCATCGCCTACGACTGTAACGTCCTCGGCTTAGGACCCGACTCACCCTGGGACGATTGACGTTGCCCAGGAACCCTCAGGCTTCCGGTGTATCTGGTTCTTACAGATATTACGCTACTCATTCCGGCATTCTCACTTCTCGTGCCTCCACCTGTCCTTGCAGTCAGGCTTCTCAGGCATAGAGAACGCTCCCCTACCATAGGTTCCTTAAAAACCTATTCACAGCTTCGGTTTGATGCTTAAGCCTCGATACGTTGTCGGTGCCACTACACTCGACCAGTGAGCTATTACGCACTCTTTCAATGATGGCTGCTTCTAAGCCAACATCCTGGCTGTTTGGGCGTACTGACTCCCTTTCACACTGAGCATCAATTTGAGACCTTAGCTGGTGATCTGGGCTGTTTCCCTTTCGACGACGAAGCTTAGCCCCCGCCGTCTCACTCACGCGCTGATCTGCTGTGGCATTCGTAGTTGGCTTGAGGTTGGTAACCAGCACTTGGCCCCTAGCTCATGCCGCGCTCTACCTCCACAGTAGCTGTCACGTGGCTGTACCTCAATACATTTCGGGGAGAACCAGCTATCTCCACGTTCGGTTGGAATTTCTCCCCTATCCACAGTTCATCCCCCAGTTTTGCAACACTGGTGAGTTCGAGCCTCGACGAAGTTTCACCTTCGCTTCACTCTGACCATGGATAGCTCACGTGGTTTCGGGTCGCATCGGCGCTACCTGCGCTCTCTTCAAACTCGGTTGCCCTCTGGCTCCCCAGCTTTACCGCTGGTTAACCTGCAACGCCGATGCACTCGCCGGATCATTCTACAAAAGGCACGCCATCAGCCCTTAGTTCCTCCTGGAACAGTGGCCTCTGACTGCTGGTGAGTACGTGGTTTCAGGGTCTCTTTCATCCCCCTCTCGGGGTACTTTTCACCTTTCCCTCACGGTACTTGTTCACTATCGGTCGCTGAATGTGTTGAGCCTTGGAGGGTGGTCCCCCCAGCTTCCCACAAGGTTTCACGTGCCTCGTGGTACTCAGGATCCCAGCCCATCGCTCTCAATCGTCCATTACGGGACTCTCACCCTCTCTGGTGGCGCGTTCCAACGCCTTCACGTGATCAAGATTGACTTTTCGCTGGTCCTACAACCCCGCCCCTTCGTAAAGAAAGGATGGTTTGGGCTCGTCCCGGTTCGCTCGCCACTACTACGGGAATCTCGGTTGATTTCTTCTCGTCGGGCTACTGAGATGTTTCAGTTCGCCCGCTTCCCTCCCGCCTGCCTATAGATTCAGCAGGGGGTATCCAGACATGACTCTGGATGGGTTGCCCCATTCGGATACTCAGGGCTCATCGCTTGGATGCAGCTCCCCCTGAACGTTTCGCCGGTCTCCGCGTCCTTCATCGGCATTCAGCACCTAGGCATTCACCTCGTACTCTGTGTAGCTTGTTCTCTATCTGTCTGTTTGTCTCTTCGGTATGTGTTCCTCTGCTTCAACTCTTGCTTAATTGCGCTCAGCAAAATTGAAAATTCATCCTATTCAGTTGTTCATGTGCCGTTGTCGGGTGACAATTGCTTGTCCCTAACAACTCAAGAGTGGAAAACAATCCGTTCACTGTTCGCGTCGCTGGTCTCTGACCGACCTGGGATGGAGTTCCGAAGAACTCGGTGTCCCTAGAAAGGAGGTGATCCAGCCGCACCTTCCGGTACGGCTACCTTGTTACGACTTCACCCCAATCACCGACCCCACCCTCGACGTCTGCCTCTCTTGCGAGTTAGCCCGACGGCTTCAGGTGTTGCCGACTTTCGTGGTGTGACGGGCGGTGTGTACAAGACCCGGGAACGTATTCACCGTGGTGTGCTGACCCACGGTTACTAGCAACTCCAACTTCATGGAGGCGAGTTGCAGCCTCCAATCTGAACTGAGACCGGTTTTGCTGGGATTAGCTCCCCCTCGCGGGTTGGCAACCCGTTGTACCGATCATTGTAGCGTGTGTGTAGCCCAGGATGTAAGGGCCGTGCTGACTTGACGTCATCCCCGCCTTCCTCCGCGTTGATCGCGGCAGTCTCGTCGGACACTTATAACCGACGACAAGGGTTGCGCTCGTTGCGGGACTTAACCCAACATCTCACGACACGAGCTGACGACAGCCATGCAGCACCTGTGCTCCCGTCCCTTGCGGGTACACCACTTTCGTGGTGGTGCGAGAACATGTCAAACCCTGGTAAGGTTCTTCGCGTTGCATCGAATTAAACCACACGCTCCGCTGCTTGTGCGGGTCCCCGTCAATTCCTTTGAGTTTTAATCTTGCGACCGTACTCCCCAGGCGGACCACTTATCACGTTAGCTACGGCACGGAAGGGGTCGATACCCCCCACGCCTAGTGGTCATCGTTTACGGCCAGGACTACCGGGGTATCTAATCCCGTTTGCTCCCCTGGCTTTCGCACCTGAGCGTCAGGTACTCCCCAGGACACTGCCTTCGCCTTTGGTGTTCCTCCGGATATCTACGCATTTCACCACTCCACCCGGAATTCCGTGTCCCTCGTGAGCCCTCAAGTCCGGCAGTCTTCGAAGACCCTTCTCAGTTAAGCCGAGAATTGTCACTCCGAACTTACCGCACCGCCTGCGTGCGCTTTACGCCCAGTAACTCCGGACAACGCTCGCCCCCTACGTATTACCGCGGCTGCTGGCACGTAGTTAGCCGGGGCTGATTCCTCGGGTACCGTCCTTACTCGTCCCCGAGAAAAGCAGTTTACGCTCCGAAAAGTGTCATCCTGCACGCGGCGTTGCTCGTTCAGGGTTGCCCCCATTGACGAAAATTCCTCACTGCTGCCCCCCGTAGGAGTCTGGGCCGTTCTCAATCCCAGTGTGGCTGATCATCCTCTCAGACCAGCTACCGATCGAGGCCTTGGTAGGCTTTTACCCCACCAACTAGCTAATCGGGCGCAGGCTCCTCCTCCGGCGTCTTGCGACTTTGCTTCTCACGAAGCGTATGCGGTATTGTCGGCGATTTCTCGCCGGTATTCCTCACCGAAAGGTAGATTGCCCACGTGTTACTCACCCGTCCGCCACTCCCTACTTGCGTAGGACGTTCGACTTGCATGTGTTAGGCACGCCGCCAGCGTTTATCCTGAGCCAGGATCAAACTCGCCATCCAATTTATTGGTCATACCCTCTGTTCAGAGGATATAAAAATGCATTGGCTTGAGTTGCGATCATGACCAAGTTACGTTGTTGTTGTTACTTGACTTGATTTGCAGATTAAAAGCTCGCTCTCCCTTTGCAAGGAGAACAAGTTGTTGACAGAAAACTGCTTGACAAACAGTTATCGTTCTGCTTTCCACTCTTCAATTGTTAAGGTTAATGTTGCAGTGAAGCCTTCGAGCATCAGTGGCTCTGAGCCTTCTCAACGGGCAAACGAGGTAAATCGTTCGTTCGTTCACTGTAGCAGTAGTATCGCATATCTCTGGCACATTGTCAAGCGTTTTTCCTACCAATTTTGCTTGACGTCAGAAATCTCATTTCCCTTGCTTTCGCAGTCACCAAAGACCGGTTTCAAGGTCAAAGTGGGCGCAAAAACGCCGTAAAAAAACCTTGAGGGTTTTGTGACAGAGGGTGAAAAGATCCCTGAGGGGCCACCTTAGCGTGGCTCAAGCTACAAGCATGCCTTCGTGACAGGAGCACCGACTCGTGAACGAGCAAGTGATTGTCTTCTTGTAGCGGCTTAGATACTATGCCATATCCTGACGTATTTGTCAAGGGGTCTGGAACAGGTATCCAATTGTCTCATCCTGTCGGTGGGAGAGGCTCTCAGTGAGTGCCTGTTCCTCCGGCTTCAGCATTCTCCCACAGATGGGATGCGCTGTCAAGAGGGAATGGGACAAGAGGGCTATTTCTCCCGCCTCCTGGCAAATACGAAGCAACAGAACAATAGTGTTCCCAATAACGAACTTCCTAAAAGCAAGCCTGTATGCCTTTTTGTTTTCACGATGGTTCCTTCACTATCATCTTTATAAGTAGTACTCTTGCTGCATTCCACCTCCTCATACACACGGTTACTGTTCTTCGTCGTACTCTTCTTAGTACTTTTAGAAACTGACGGAACAGGAATACGCATGGCCTCTTTTTTTCGCAAGCTATGAACAAAAGAATTTGTAGAAACCATAGATGCATCGGGTGTTGCATTACTGATTACGATATCCGGCATATCACTACTGACAACAGTTCCTTCTGCTGGCACAGGTGTCTGAGTGGCTAACGCAGTAACGACTGGTGTTACGGTTGGTAAGGGTATTATAGGAACAGGCGAAGGTGAGGGCGTCACAACAATGATCTTCTGAAGGATAGGGGTTGCAACTACCTTAACGTGTGGCCTGTTTCTGGGATGTAGCTTATCTTTTTTTACATGCGTAGTCCTCGAGCGTACACGGCGTGATTTGCTACTCTTACGATCCAAAGGGTGGTTTCTATTGGCATAAATTACCACTTGCGATGGGGCTACACTCGGTTGTACAACAGCAGTAGGGGTACGGACACATGTTTGGATACGAGTTCTTGTCGCTGCAGGTGCGATACCTACTACTGCATCAGTGCTGATGGGGGTAGAGCCAACTGTTGCCGTTCCACCATGATTATCCATTCGCATTGGCCCTTCTTTTTTCGTCTGGATCTGCTCATGTGCCGTAACTGAGGACCAGGCTGAACTATTGAGCGTAAATAGAAGTAAGAATATACTGGCACTAATAAAAAGGAATGTAAAAAGTAGCTTTACTATCCTCTGCCGATTTTCCCCAGGATTCTGATTCCATAAAGCCATAACTGTATTGAGCATATATGTGTATCTCCTTCACACCACACAACCAACTTATTTATTAGAAGGGCCCATTGAGCGCCATGGGTCTTGAGTTTCATAATTACTTTTGTGAGTATCGTAAGAACTGGTCTTTGTAGAGGGATAGAGCTGACGCACTCTAGCATGGGTTCTTTCATTAATGGATCTTTTTTGGGAACGAAGCAAAATAGCATCCAGGTACATGGTACATTCCAGCGGGAATGCTACTTCAAATAGCTCACGCTGCGCCCAACTTTCGCTCAAGACGGCTATGGCTCCTGGCAAACGAGAGACATGGAGAAGGCGTTTATAGTCAAGAACAAGTTGGCGTCGGCGTCCGATGTAGATCATGCGCCTATCGGTTAGAATGAGCATGCCCTGATCCTTGGCACAGTAACTAGATTGTTTTGCGCCTGATAGCGGCTCTTCACACAAGGTTGTGTTCGTACAATAATGGGCGTATTCGCCAGCGAGTAAGCGCGTTGGCACATACACCTGGGGTAATGTCTCAGCTTGCAGGCGCAGAGCCAGTTGTTCAACATCAAAGCCATGCTCACGCTGAGCTCGCCTGGCCTGGATACGTTTCATTCTACGCTGACGTTGCTCATGTCCGATTAATTGCCAGTGTGGCAATTTGAATGCTAGAAATTTCTTCCGAGGCTCTTCATTATAATCATCGGTTATACGAGCGCGTGCTACTATTTCAGTAGTTGTCGGTTGGATCATTCCGACGCGCAGCAGGTCATCGGTCTGTCGATGATCTTTTACTACATCCGTGATCCATTGGGGTTGGTTAACACGGATGTTATCGATAGGAGCTAGAGCTACATCAGGGGTTTGCAAACGACAAAAGGCACTCAAATAGGATGCCGTTCGTTGTGCGATCTCGATGGCGGCGATGCCGCGCAACACTACCTTTTTATATTTAAAACAGAGTTCAAGACGGACAGAAGGTACGCCTAACACATGATAATAATTTGAATGTATGGCGATGAGATCAATCAACGGATAAGGGGTACCCCCAATATCCAGGTGATCGTCATAGAGGCGCATCACCTGGCCCCATCCATAAACACATTCGATTATAGGTTCTAATAACATCTTTCCACTTTCTCCCCACAATAAAACAGCAAAGAAATTACAAAGTTATCTCCTCACATAAAAGCAGACGAGTACGCTCTATATTGGTAACATGCATTAATACATTCAAAGATGCAATATAATCATTTTGAATAGTATTCTTTTTTGACCGAACGGGCGCAAAATTGAGTCTATTTCTTGACTCTTCGTAAGAGCAAGCGTAAGAACAGACTGCGCAGTGGAGGTGCCAGATGTTGTTTCGTCTCATCTTCTGGAATTGGAGGCTTCTGCCTGGATGGTCCCCAACGTTCATAAACAAAAAGTTCTGTTAAGCGCCAGAGGAAGGGAGCTTGTTGAGGGAACTGAGTACTGAGCATACCACTGTATTCATATGGCGTCTGTGAGGAGCGGGGAGCCAGGCCAGCCCAGGTTGCGATACGGCACAAACGCCAGAACATGGCAGAGGTAAAGCTGTTTTCGGCGTAGAGGTTGCGCCACCAATATGAGGCAATAGCCATTATAAAAATCAGTAGGGACAGGAATAGAACCAGGATTGATGTACCTAACAGTGCTCCCTGATTGACAGAGTTTTGCTTTTCTAGAGGTTGCTTGATTTGTGGTCGGGTCGTTGGTGTCGGTGAGATTGGTTGGATGAGTTTGATTTTTGATTGCAGCAGGCGATGGCGTTATGATGGGAGTAGGTTTGGGAGTCGCCTTCGTCGATGGAGGCAATTTCGAGGAAGTCGGGGTAGCATTGGGGGCAAAACCTGGTGTTGGGTCAAAATTTACCCAGCCAAAACTGGGAAGATATGCCTGCACCCAGCTATGTGCATCCTGCCCATCAACCGCCCAGACATGGCGTGCCTGATCGATATGCCCCTGGCTAAAACCATTCACTACACGTGTGGGAATACCCATTTGTCGTGCCATGACGGCCATAGTAGTTGCATAGTATGTACAATATCCACTACGCGTCTGCAATAACCAATCAACGGCATCTATATTGCCAGGAACAGGGGCATTCGTAATCGAATAGGTAAACACTGCCTGATCACTCAGGTGCGCTTCCAACATCTTGAGCGCACTATACGCATCTGTCGCTCCCCTGGTCCATTGCTTCATTGTATTCTGAACGTTCGGCGAGAGGTCCTGCGGCACTTGCATATAATCCATAGCCAGGGAGGCATAATTTTTATCATTATGCCAGAAATCCTGGCTTGCTGCTGGCAAAGGGACCGCAGATAATAACGCGCTATCACTGGTCGTCTGCATCGAAGTAACTGTATAGCGCTCACCCTTGACCAGGGGACTTTGCTGGACCCACGCGCCAGTTGTGCCATCGCTATATGCAGCAGTGGCGGTATCAAAAGTTATTGGCTGAGGGAGGACCAAAGATATAATGTTTTGTTCCTTCCGGTGGCTGCACAATCGTAATCGCAGTCGTAACCTGAGAATTATCAGCTCGATCATTATCGACTGGCATGGGTGCATTTGCAGAGTATGCCTGCGAGTAGGCCAATGAGGTCGTCCAGCTATGGCCATCGAAATGATCGTAGGTAAAGCCTTCGAGATAGTGTGGCAGTAATTGCGGACTCGTGTAGTACAATACCTCTCCCGTTGGAAGACGTACGTTACCACTAATAGTCAATTGATCGCTGAAAAAATTGCTTGGTGTTTGATAGGGTTGAGTGAGAGAACCAACATTCTGAAGTGAGAGACGCCCGTTGAGAATATTATTCCAGGCATTGTCCAGTTGATCCCAGAATGCCTTACCACTTACGCCCTGGCTCTGAGTTGGTAAAAGCCAGCTTAGCAGGAGTGCAACCAGTGTTAATATACAGGCCACCTGCATACACCGGTGGACCATGCTCCGCATCCAGGCAGCATCAGTGTATAATCCTTCAGCCACCCAGTTCTGAATCTGGGAGACCAGTTGAACACGTGCAATAAGCAGAATCAAGCTACCGGACAGAATAACAATAAGATATGTCAGATCTTGTTTCACATAATTGAGATTCACCAATAGAATAGAACAATAGACCAGGGCAACCAGCCAGGGTAGATGGGCGCGATAGACCAACCAACTGCCAAAATATCCCAGAAAGAAACAGAGGAAGGCAAGATAAAAGAAAAAGACGACTTCGTTAGTAGGTATCGTCCCGGCAGCCACGGTACCAGTGATGGCGGCTCGCAAACCACCTAGAACGAGGACCCAGTTTATCTGGAAAGCAACAACACTAGTCAACCAGATCGCCAGCCAATGGCCGATAAGGCATGCACCCAGATGTAATATTGCTTGCGGCATCTTCGGCAATTTCGCCACTCCAAGACCTATTAGCAGACCAGCAACAGGACTCCACAACAATATGATACTATGGCTTACCCAATTCGCTGCAATAATCGAACCGACGACGCTATATAACGCTATTGCCAGAAGCAAGAGAGGTAGCCAGCCTTCAGTAGGAACAAGATGGTGGGACAAGGATCGCGACGGTACTTTTGCTGTTTGCTTCCCAGTTTGCACCATCTGAGCACGCAAAACCGCTTCATACGCTGCCCGGTCTTCCCTTTCCGGTAAACGCTTTTCATCAACGACACTCGTCCGCATCAAGCACTCCTCTAGAATCTTTATAATTCATATCAATTTTTGAACGCATGGTCATAGGGCACTAAAATTAAGTATACAATGTGAATCGCCTGAGACAGGTAGTTTCGCCTATTTCTGGGACAAATTATTCATATGCAAACTTTTGTGAGCGACGGTCACTCTTAAAACAGAATCCTATAAGAATAGACGTTATGATACTCCAAATTGTATCGCATTGTAATCAAAAATTTCGCCAGCGAGCCTGTTCCCAACCGAGATGAGCATGGCTATTCATCAGTCTTACAAGAGGGTGTGGTTGCCGCCAATCGATGACGCTGATGGTTGCCGGATCTAGAAAAATATTGAAGATAGTGGTCAATGGGGCACCCAATGCAGCACACAACAGTGCTTTGATCGGTCCTACATGGGAAACAAGCACAAGGCTCCTGCCCAGGATGCAAAGCGACCAGATGCTCAACAAGACTACAAACCCGTGTTTGTACTGCTGCAAAACTCTCCCCTCCTGGTGGGGCAAGTGTTGGATCAGCCTCCCATGCACGTAACTGTTGTTCATCAAGTGGGCTACGAGCCAAAACTTCGGTCCGGCTCAATCCTTCCCAGAGGCCGAATTTTCCTTCACTCAAATCTTCGTTTGTTTGTACATCCAGACCATGTCGTGCCGCAATTGGTAGTGCCGTATGATAGGCACGCTGTAAGGGACTACTATATATAGCCGCAATAGAGAACGTGGACAGTGCTTCTCCCAACAATCATGCCTGCTCCTCCCCATGTGTGGAGAGCGCATCATCACGAGCACCGATATAACGAAATTCGCGGTTAGCAAGCGTTTCGCCGTGGCGCACCAGGAAAATACGCGTTGTTGTCATCAAGTACCTCTCTTTTCTTTATTATATTGCAAAGTCGTTATTGCAAAATCGTTACTATCAGTTGGCATTCGCTTAGTTTTCTGAGAAGGCTTAGAAGCGGTGGGTGGGCAAGATATCCCTCCTCTACATAACAAGAGCACAAACATATACATAGCATATCTGTTGGTAAGAAGACAATGCCACAAGCACAGGAAATATTGCTCTGATAAACAGGCAAGCAAAGAGTTATACATCATTTATTAAGGATATTAGAGAAAGATTAACTGTAGTTTAACTTCTTCTTAGAGTCGTTTCTGAAGCCCGTTTATGCCTTGTATTCTATAAAATTTTCGGTTATTATAGAAAAGACAAATGTAAGTAATCCTCACGCTTACCGGGTAAGCAGAAACTTTTGATAGAAATGCATTTGTCGCAGCTATAGATTAGTTTACAAAAGAAGGAGAAATTATAATGTTAACAGCTTTACTTTTCTGGATTATCGTTGGTTTAATTGCAGGTTTCCTGGCAAGCGTCGTGATGCGCGGCGGCGGCTATGGCGTTGTTGGTGACATCGTCGTTGGTATCGTTGGTGCTCTTATTGGTGGCTTCATTATGAATGCACTGGGTTTCAGCTCAGGTGGCAACATCATTTATAGCATCATCGTTGCATTCATCGGTGCCTGTATCCTGATTGCGATCCTGCGTGCGGTCGCTGGTGGTACACGCCGTACTCTATAAAAAGTATGCTTTTGCCGTATACTATTCCTATGAGGAATAATGCCTCCTGGAGAGGCTAGCGGATATAAATATAAAGATGAGGGATGGATCATGGTGATCCTCCCTCTCTTTTATTTTATAGCGTTTCGATCATTAATCCTTCGATAACAACTTCCTTCTCAGGCAGATGCACGACCATGAGATACTCTCCGAATGGGACAGATTTGAAGACGACATGGCCCAGGTCATCAATTTTCGCCGTCATCAATGGTATGGGTGTGGACGAATTTACATTCTGGGCAATGGGGAAACCTTGTGCAGAATACAAATCGACAAGCATGCCCTCTTGCTCTTCGATCGTTTCATCAAGGCCATCGCTTGTAAAGAGACCTAACAGGATAGTCTCTCCACTACTTCCACGTGAAAGATGTAAGGATATATTGAGTTCTCCTGCGCGGTACTGACGCGGCCAGGGGCCATCAGGTGTAGTTCCACGCGTAACCAGTTGTGGTTTCCAGGGAACAAATGCAGCAATAATTTGTTCAACTATACGTCGGGGAGCGGCCATTTTTTCTTCGAGCATAGGAAATGGTTCAAAATCGGCGAGAAATTGTCGAATAGTGACAACTTCACTCGTACATAATGGGCATTCAGCAATATGATAGGTTATATTGTGTCCCTCATGAGCGCTAAGCATACCTGCACAATAAAGATTGAGTTGAGTTACACTGGGGCACGCGTTACGATACAGTTTTGAGAGCAATTGATCAGGGGTTCGCGTATATACAATGAGCAGTTGCTTGCAGGTGAAACACTGCTCCAGGTGCTCCTGGCTCTTCGGCATTAAAGGTTCTTTGTCTAAAACTAGTTTCAATAGTTCCTCGGCACTGGGAGCCATTGAGTTCGTACACTCATCCATCATGCGCAATCCCTCATGTTATTCCTCGACGACGCCATTTCTTTCACTATCCACTTACACAACACCTTCATTTCTTATCGCTTTATAAACGCAGGGGGCAGCGTTTTTAGAGGCTCACATTGCAAAAAAGGGAGAGCACACTCTGCTTGCTCTCCCTCTAAATGAATTGCTCTCATTTTTCATCACCACTAAGACGCCAACGAATCTTATCGACGTTACGTAGAATCCGTTCCATAATATTGCGTTTCAGACGATAAATTTCGCCCTCACTACTGAACTCTCCGGGACAATAGCGAATGATTTCGCGCGGCTTGAGGTTGCAGTGAAAATGCAAATAAGCAACGCGTTTTTCCTTCTCTCCCGACAAGAGTGCTTCAATAACTTCCCATAACTCGCTCTCCTGATAGGAATCCTCGACTAAAAGCTCCTCTTTATTCAATTGCCCATAGTCGGCAATAGGCTCTTCCCTGGGTCGCGAGAAAGCACGTAATGCATCCATAATAGCACAATTGAGACATAGATGTAAGTAACTAAGTGCGCTTGCTAAAGTTGTAAATGTAAGTTGCTGATCGCTTACTGCCAACCAGAAGCGGCGGAAAGCTTCGTCGATATAACTCTGTTCGCTATCGTAACGTAAAGCAATATCTCTGCTGGGATGCCGACTAAACCAGGCGCGTGCATTTTCACCAAACTGCCGCTGTAAAAAGGTCCAGGCATCATCATTATGCAGAACCACGGCACGGCGGAAAATCTCCAGGCCATAGCGATCATTACTGGCTTCTTTGTTACGATATTTGTTCATCTCGTGTACGCAACATGTTACGAGATCCGTTAAACTCATCTCTCCGGGAGCTCTATCCATTCTGATACCCATGACTCTTCACTACTTCCCCTCCAGCAAAGGCTGAAGTATGATACCACGCGTACATTAACATCCTCTACTACCAATATTAGTTGCAAATCTGTATTTGATAGTTTGAGTATAGACGAATACCTGGTCAGTTGAACATGTCATTTGTCCCATTTTTCTATCTCATCCAAATAAAAGGGCTGACGTTCCATACATTTCCATACATACATAAGCATACATTGATGAGAAGGGCTAGACAATGTTTCATGTAACGATTTAAGTGTGATCATTCACACAAAAGAGTTTCGTTCAGGCATAAATAGGGTCAGATGCTCCACTGTCGAAGGCCGGTGGGTCAGGGGAAAGGGAGTTACGCTTCTAAACGTCCATCGATGACAACCAGTGCAGAACCCAGATCAACCGTCTGACCTTTGTGTACGAGAAACTCTTTAATCTTCCCATGGATAGGTGAAGAGAGGTCATTCTCCATTTTCATAGCTTCCAGAACGATGACTGACTGGCCTGCATTCACTTCAGTTCCTACCTCCAAAGGCATGCCAATAACCAGTCCTGGCATAGGAGCATAAATCGTGGCCTCGTTACTATGAGTGCTTCCTTTAATTAAACCCGTTAGTGCTCGGGTTCGTTCATCCTCTGCAGTAACTTCAAAACGCTGACCATCAATGAAAATTTCGTAGGTCTGACCATTTTTTACTTCGGGGCGTGTGATGGGTCGTGCAAACACTTCGTAGGATTTTCCGGCGATAAGGAGGCTGTAGCGACCACCCACATCCCCACTTGCACCTTGCACAGGTGGAGCAATCAGCTTCCAATCAATTGTATGTTCCTGGTTATCCAGGATTACCTTGTTAGCAGCTTCTGCTTCGTTTATAGTGAGGGCATAATTCTGCTGATGAAGCGTTGCAACAATGTGTGACATACAAAATAACCATCCTCTCAAAATGTTTCAGGAGTTATTGTACCATACATTTCTAACACATTTCTAACACTTCTCCTATGCGAATCTAATAGTTCTTATGCGATACTTCCTCGTAGAGACTAAACAAAGCAAGATGGCCTGGGATAAAAAGGTATGTACACAGAGGACAATCAATCACAAGATGTAGAATTTGCACAGCAGAGAAGTTCGTCTCAGCAGACGTCGCCACGTTGTGCAAACTGCGATATCGAGATCCTCTGGCCGCCAGTAGTGGTAGGGGAAAAAACCTACTGCTGCAGTGGCTGTGCCAGTGAAGGTCCCTGCAACTGCGATTACTCACAATATCGTTCTGTGAATATCGCAGGGGTGATCCACTATGGCATAAACTGACCGATCCCAAATTATTTTATCGCGACCAGCGATAATACAACATCTCATTATCAAGAAGGAGTATATGTCGTGGCAAACATTCGTCCTGTCGGCGACCGTGTAGTCGTAAAGCCCGCTGCACGAGAAGAAGTTACCAAAAGCGGTATTGTGATTCCTGATACAGCGAAAGAGAAACCCCAGGAAGGTGTCGTTATTGCGGTAGGCAATGGGCGCTTGCTGGATAATGGCGATCGCTCACCTATTGATGTGGCGGCAGGTGACCGCGTTCTGTTCGCTAAATATGGCGGCACTGAGTTCAAATTGGATGGTGAAGAGTACCTGGTGCTAAAAGAGAATGATATTCTCGCCATTGTTGGATAGAGATTAAGAGGAAAGAAGAGTATAAAATGGCAAAACAGATTATATTTGATGAGGAAGCCCGTCGTTCCTTAAAGAAGGGCATCGATATTCTGGCTGGCGCTGTCAAATCGACGCTTGGTCCTAAGGGCCGCAACGTCGCCCTTGATAAGAAGTTTGGCGCTCCCAGTGTTACCCATGATGGCGTAACCGTTGCAAAAGAGATTCAGCTTGAGAATCCCTTTGAGAATATGGGTGCTCAGCTCCTTAAAGAGGCTGCCACTAAAACAAATGATGTTGCTGGTGATGGTACAACTACAGCAACTGTGCTGGCACAGGCCATTGTTAACGAGGGATTGAAGAACCTGGCTGCTGGTGCTAACCCTATGCAGTTGAAGGCTGGTATCGACAAGGGTACACAGGCCGTTGTTGAATATATCCGCCAGATGGCTATCCCAGTTGAGGATCAGAAAGAGATCGCGCAGATCGCTTCTATCTCAGCCGCTGATGAGCAGATCGGCAACTTGATTGCCGAAGTGATGGATCGCGTTGGAAAAGATGGCGTCATCACGGTTGAAGAGTCCCGTGGCATCAATTTCGAGACCGAGTATGTCGAAGGTATGCAGATCGATAAAGGCTATATCTCTCCTTACTTCGTCACCAATACAGAGAAGATGGAAGCTGCGCTCGAAAATCCCTACATCCTGATCACGGACAAAAAGATCAGCGCAGTGCAGGACATTCTGCCTATTGTTGAGAAGATTGTCCAGCAGGGTCGCCGCGAGATTGTCATCATTGCAGAAGATGTCGATGGCGAGGCTCTGGCAACGCTGGTTGTCAACAAGTTGCGCGGTATCCTTAACGTTCTGGCTGTGAAAGCTCCTGGCTTCGGCGACCGCCGCAAAGAAATGCTACGCGATATCGCAACATTGACAGGTGGCGAGGTTATTAGCGAAGAGATGGGACGCCGCCTCGACTCCGCAACCCTGGCCGATCTTGGCTCTGCTCGCCTGATCAGTTCACATAAAGAAGATACGACGATCATTGAGGGGCATGGCGATACAGCCGAGATTCAAAATCGTGTACGTCAGATCAAGGCTCAGATCGAAGATACGACCAGCGATTATGACCGTGAGAAACTGCAAGAGCGCCTGGCAAAACTGTCTGGTGGCGTTGCCGTTATTAAAGTCGGCGCTGGCACCGAAGTTGAGCTGAAGTACCGTCAGACACGTGTCGAGGACGCACTCTCCGCTACCCGTGCGGGTGTCGAAGAGGGTATGGTCCCAGGTGGTGGCGTCGCTCTGCTGAATGCTATCGAAGCTCTTGATAATCTGAACCTGACGGGTGATGCAGCAACGGGTGCACTGATCCTGCGTCGCGCCCTGGAAGAGCCAATTCGCCAGCTCGCCGCAAACGGTGGACGCGATGGCTCGGTAATTGTTGAAGGCATCCGTCGCGCTCAGAAAGAGAAGGGTAGCAAGCATATTGGCTACAACGTTCTCACCGATCAGTATGTCGATATGGTCGAGAGCGGTATCATCGATCCTGCTAAAGTGACGCGCTCTGCCTTGCAGAATGCAACCAGCATTGCGGCCATGATCCTGACCACCGAAGCTCTCGTCACCGACCTGCCAGAGAAAGAGAAAGCTGGCGCGCCAGCAATGCCTGAGTACTAGTCTCAAGTACTCTTAAGCGCATCAAGAAAGATCAGGAGCCAGGTGGATATCTTTGGGAAAGGTTTGGATGTACAATCCATCCTTTCCAGAGGGCTTTCCATTCTGGCTCTTTATGTTCTTGGATACTAAGAACCCACATCTGAGCAACGTGATACTTGAACGCGTCATAAATCGCTCAAGAGTGCTTTTATCCAAATGGTGGATGCCCCACTAGCCAACCAATCATATTTGTGGTATCGTACTCCCGGTAGCTCATCCTGATCTTCCTCATAACAATCGTATGTCCCAATGGAGGGTTATATGCGTGAAATCTCCCCCGATTTGAAAGCCGCCTCACGTATCAAAGCAAGCTATGCTCGTTACGTTTTCTGGGTTATGTTCGCAATAAGCTTCCTGAATTATCTGGATCGTTCCGTCCTATCGGGGGCTATTAATGAAGTTGCTAAAGAACTGCATTTTGGCCTTGAAGGGATCGGCTTTATCTCCTCTGCATTTCTGGTTATCTATACACTTGGCATTATGCCGCTGGGTATCCTGGCTGATCGTCTGGCACGTAAGAATGTCGTAGCAACCACTGTCGCGGTCTGGAGCGTGATTACGGCTCTGACCGCTCTATCCACTAATTTCGCAACGCTCTTTATCTCAAGAATGTTCCTTGGCATAGGGGAAGCAGGCTATTTTCCTGCTGGCACGGCTCTTATGAGCGACTATTTTAGCCGCAAAAAGCGCTCGCGTATTATGAGCTGGTGGAACGTGGCGCAGGTCATCGGTATTCTCTTCGGGACTGCAATCGGGGGTATCGTCGCTGGTCTCTATATAGGATCGTGGCGACTGGCCTTTATTTTTACTGGTATCCCAGGCCTGTTATTGGCGTTTCTCGTCTGGCGCGTGCGAGAGCCAACACGGAATCAAGCCGATGAAGAGGAGGCAGAGCTCGATCCTTTGTTTAATGCAACTGAAGTAGAGAAGGAACCGCGCCATATCATTAGAGCACCACAGGGCATTGCCACCAACATAAAAAGCCTCCTACGTATTAAATCGTTAGTGGTATTGACGGTTATGCAGATTTTTGCCTATTTTGTGGTATCCGTTAACCTCACTTTTTTGCCTACTTACCTGCAACAAAAAGATACCTTTGGCCTCAGTTCTGGTAGCGCGGGCCTCTTTGCAGGCGGGGTGATTGCACTTGCCGGCATGGTTGGGACTGTCGCAGGTGGTTACTTCGCTGATGCCCTGACAAAGCGTTTTGCGGGTGCGCGTATTCTGATCTGTGGCATTGGTTTTATTTTAGGTGCACCAGCCTTTGTCGTTGCTGTGACGACGCATAATCTGCTTCTATTCACAATCTTTTTTGTCATCACGACGATCCTGCTCACCTTTTATCAGGGTCCCAGTACAGCGGCTCTGCAGGATATCGCTCCCTCCTTTCTGCGTGCTACGGCGTTATCCATCGTTTTGCTGATTGCCCATCTACTGGGTGATGCCTTCTCTCCCTCAATTGTTAGCGTACTGGCAGCAGCTTTTGACCCGACGCATGGACTCCATTTTAAGAATGCGGTCGCAGGTCATGATTTGAGCACAGCTCTACTGGTGACATGTGTTCCCGCCCTGGTACTTGCTGGCTTGATTGGCCTTTTCGGTGCACGTTGGATGGGTAGTGATATTGCTGCTGCTGAGCAGGTTGAGCGAGATGCACGGGAAGCCGGGATAATATCTTCAGTAAATGCTGGTCGGGGAAAGCGACGAGTTGCAATAACTCATCCCACAATGACACAATAGAGGGTAGTGGAGTAGATACATACATTGGCTCCAATAAGAAATTCGCCAAAGTTGATGCATCAAGCATAGAGATAGACGTGTGATATGGTAGGGACCCGGTTCGACCGCGTCCGCAATTGATTGGATGTGTGGCCCCTGGTCGATGAATCGCGGACGCGGTCGAACCGGGTCCCTACCATATCACACGCACTTCATGCATTAGTATCATTCTTCATCCCATGAGAAAAAGTATTTTTGCCAGCAACATAATAAAGGAACACACGACATGATTCACTTTTATGAACTCGCGCAACTTGACGAGACACAAAGAGCACGTTTGATGCAGCGGAGCGGAGAGTCCGACATCGATGCTCTACTAGAATACGTTCGTCCGATTGTGCGAGCCGTCCGTGAGCGTGGTGATGAAGCAGTCGCCGAGTTTATGACCCGCTTCGATCGCGTTCAACTAGCACCTGAGCGTTTTCGTGTGGAGCAGGAAGCGATTGATCGTGCCCACAAGATCCTTGATAAAGATGTACATGCCGCGATTGAGCACGCAATACACAATGTGCGTACTTTCCATGAGCGCCAGATGCCGCACGAACAATGGTTTACGGAGGTTGCACCGGGCGTCATGGCGGGTGAGAAGATCACACCAATCAGCAGCGTAGGACTTTATGTACCGCGTGGTAAAGGCGCATTTCCCTCGGTAATGTATATGCTCGCAACGCCTGCACGGATCGCGGGAGTACCACGTATCGTTGTCTGCACACCACCGGGACCAGATGGCGAAATCGATCCCGCATCCCTCGTTGCGGCTGATCTCTGTGGCGTCCATGAGATCTATCGCCTCGGAGGTATTCAGGCGATTGCCGCCCTTACGTACGGCACCGAACACGTTGCACGAGTACATAAAATCACGGGACCAGGCAATCCTTATGTCTCGGCGGCAAAACGTTTACTCTACGGCACGATTGATGTGGGTCTACCTGCTGGCCCCAGCGAATCGGTTCTGCTGGCCGACGAGAGCGCCAATCCCGAGCTTGTAGCACGTGATCTGCTGATCGAGGCCGAACATGGGGCCGATTCTTCCAGTTTGCTGGTCACGGATAGCCGTAAACTGGTAGATGCTGTGCTTGCTCTGCTACCTGCTAAAATCGCAGCGTTGCCACAATGGAGGCAGGATTTTTGTCGTGCAGGTTTCGAGGGGGAGAAAGGTACTGGTGGTCTTGTACTGGCGCAAAATATGCAAGAGGCGATTGCGTTTGTCAATGAATTTGCACCAGAACATCTGGGCGTGCAGGTAAAAGAACCCTTTGCCATTTTACCGGATTTAAAGAATGCAGGTGAGATTCTAATCGGGCCGTATACGCCTTTCTCTACCGGGAATTATGCGATTGGAGTCAATGCAATTCTCCCAACTGGCGGCTTTGCGCATAGCTTCTCGTGCACGACGGTCTTTGATTTCCTCAAACGCACAAGTCTATCCTATCTTACGGCTGAAGGTTACGCGTCTCTGAGCGAGACGACGCGCCGCCTGGCGGAGTTTGAGGGTTTCCCCGCGCACGCCAACGCGGTAACAGAACGCCCAGTGCCGAACCAACAATCGTCAAAAACATGACAATAAGCGTTGCGCTCATGGCAAATTGCAGCAAGGACGCGGTTTCATGCGCAATCAGTAGTTGACGTGCAGTATTCCGTGAAGTAAGAGGCAGATCAGTACTATCGGCAATTTCTACGACGGTGTTGCTATCTTCGACGGCAACATAGACGCGATGCAATGCTGGATCTGCCTCAATGCCATCAGGGCCGCTACCGATCTGTAAGTTACCGGAGACCGTAAGTGATTGTCCATCGATGACGGTAATCGTCGTGCCACCATTGGATTGGTTCGTGCCTTCTTTATTTCCTTCATCGGCAACATAAAGTTGACCCGTCGCGGTATTAAACGCCATACCCTCCGGATAAGGCGCTACCGGCACTTGCGCAATAACTTTATTCGTTTTGCCGTCAATTACATCCAGTTCCTGCCCCGTTGAGCAGACTACATAGATACGATCCGTCACTTCATCGACGCGTAAGGGTGCGACTGGCAGGTTGGCAACCGCAATAGTTGCCAGGGTGCGCCCGCTGTCTTCATTGATAACGGCCACTTGATTGGCAATACTATCAGCGATGTAGAGGTATCCCAGACGGCTATTTACCCCAATTGCCGCTGGATGTTTGCCACTGGAGATTTGAGAGGTTTGTACAGAAAGTGGTCCATGTTGCCAGCCAGATAAAAACGTATACTTATAGATGGTCCCCTGATCCAGGCTGGTTGCATAGGCGATATGACGACGAGCATCCAGGGCAATGCTATTATCGCCATTACCTGAATAGAGGGTTGCCAGGATCTTGCCGTTGGCCCCATCCAGGACATAAAGATTGCTGCGTCGGCCAGTATAGGAAACGGCGCTAGCATAGACATGATGGCTGGTGCTGTCAACCTGTACGTCTGTAGCGGAGTTGCTCAGTGGGGTGCGCCAGCGCACGGTGCCGCTGATGGGATCGAAACCGACAAGGAGACCAGGTGACTCGTAAGCAATATAGAGCATATGGGTTTGTGTATCAACCGCCAATGCCTCAGGAGCACGACCAGCATGCAGAACAGCAATGATGGGAAAGCCAGCGGCGCGGGCCATAGCCGGATGGATAAGAGCCACTAGGAAGAAAGTCATGATAAAACAAACAGCCAGGCGTATGAACATAGTAGAATGAGCCATAGATATGTAATTACTTTCTGCCTTAAGCGGGTCATATGCGACTCTTCAATCATATCATATAGAGGACGATCCGCAATCTAATGTACAAATTAAGGAGGGTTGGCAAAAAGAAATGGCGGAGATAGAATTTGAGACAGCAAAACTATAGAAGACTCAACAAAGGCATGTTATTATTAGCATAGAGCGTGAATGGACCTGTCCAGAATGCTCTGTGCATCATGACAGAGATCTCAACGCCAGTAATAAATATTCATGCCGCAGGGCTTGCGGATGATACGCCTGTGGAGAGAGTGTCAGACCGGCAGCGGTGAAAACTGCTGCTGGCAACTTCCGACGAAGCCAGGGAACCCTCTCAGCAATGAGGGGAATCCCCTGCCCTTACAGGCACGGGGAGGATGTCAAAGACTGCTCATATGGGGAAAGATATGTTATAATGCCCCCAATATAAGTCTAAACTTGAAAGATGGAGAGGAAGTTCTCTGAACTCCATTATAATACAGAATGTATGCATGTCATGGAAGTATAGAAAAGCAGAGTTCAGATTTTGATGGAGCGGTGTGCGATATATGGCAAACAATTATTCGTCTGATCCTGAACATATGGTACCTGTAAATAATGCCGTGGTGCCACGGGGGGGGCTAGAGGATAATACGCCGGAATTGCCATTGACACCGGCGGCAATGTCCGGGTCCGTCTTTTCTTCTGCTCCGTCTGGAGGGCAAACTGTGTCAATGCCATCTTCTACACCATCATCAGATGGAAGAAATGCTGGTTACCAACGCCGTTTAATGCCGGGTACAGTCCTTTCAACCAATCGCTACCAGATTGAGAAGTTGGTGGCTTCGGGTGGCATGGGTGCTGTCTATCGTGCAATTGATACGCGTTTTAAGCGTCCATGCGCGGTAAAAGAAATGCTGGATGAGTTTCATCAAGAGAGTGATCGCGTCCAGGCAATAGAATGGTTTTCCCGTGAGGCGACGCTCCTTTTGGATCTTAATCATCCTTGTATTCCACGGGTGCGCGACTTTTTTCTGGAGAATGGTAAGCATTATCTGGTGATGGATTTTATCGAGGGACGTACGCTTAGTGATGTGTTGGAGAAAGAGGGTAATGTTTCTGGCATCAATGGTGCACGAGGTGTTCCCGAAGTTCGTGCGCGTAGTTGGGCACAGCAGCTCTGTAGTGTGCTTGCATATCTTCATCGTCAGAAGCCGCCGATTATCTTCCGAGACCTTAAGCCATCCAATATTATGGTAGCCGAGGGCGATGAAATTAAATTGATCGATTTCGGCATTGCACGCACCTTCCAGTCACAGCGCCAGGCGACAATTATTATGACGATTGGCTATGCACCTCCTGAGCAACTGCATGGAATGCCAGAACCCCGGAGCGATATCTATGCCTTGGGAGCGACGTTGCATCGCGTGCTCACCCATCATGATGCCTCCAGTAATAAGCCTAGCATCTTCTCGTTCCCACCCCTTCGTTCTTTGCGTCCTGACATTTCGCCGACCTTTGAGCAGATCGTAGTGAAGGCATTGAGTCCTGATACGACACAACGGTGGGCAAGTGCAACTGACATGGAACGTGCTGTGGTGAATTTGCCGCCGGTAACTGTTGTGCCTCCGTTGCTACAACCGCAGAATCAGGGAAATACGCCGCCTCGGGCAGGGAATCCGCAAACGCCAGTCGGCGTTGGGCCAGCATCGGGGCCTGATCGGGTAGTAACTTTAGGTGTTACGGGACCTGCTGGCCCGCATATTATCGCAGCACAAGGTCATTTAACGGGTGGACGCATTGAACCAGCTTACACCGAGGTGCAACTGGCGTACGCAAAGGAGCCAAATAACCCCCAGGTACATAAAATTTTTGGGCAGGTTTTTGCTCGTCGCGTCCCGGCACAATCAGAGTTGGCCGTGCGAGCATATATGCGCTCTTTAGAACTAAAGCGGGATGATGCTGAAACGCATAAGTTGATAGGTGATGTTTCTCTCTACCTGACTCAGCAACCGTTACAGGCCATTCCGGCTTATATAGAGTCATTACGCCTCAACGCCAATGATTTTGAAGCTCATCAACGCCTGGGACAATGCTACGAGAAAACGAGTCAGTTTGATTCCGCATTGCGCGAATATCAGGAGGCAGCGCGACTGGTGCCAGAGCAACCTGCTCATCCAGAAGTTCATTTTTCGCTTGGTCAAATGGCTCTACGCTTAAACAAATTAATGATCGCAGAACGTGCTTTTGTGCAGGTGCTTTTCATTAACCCCGCTGATCACCAGACACGCTTTTTATTATGTCAGGTGTATGAGCGAGAGAATAAATTGGAAGAAGCGTATCGTCAATGTAGCTACGTAATTCAGCCCCTGGGGGCCAATCCAGCGGTCAAACAGACATTTGAGCGTCTACGAACAATTTTAGGACGATAAGAGGCAAGCTCTATGAGGTGTCAATCTGGCATGAAGGGAAAGTGTCAATGAGTATGTATGGTTTCACACCCAGGAACCAGGGGAGAAGCAGGTTTGTGGCACCTGTTTTCTCTATACTGAGCGGATTTCTTGTTGTCTTGCAACTGATACTGTTAACTTCTCAAACCGCACACGCATCTTCCCTGCCGAGCATGGCCGCTCCTACTCTAGGAGCATCACAAGCAGTAGACTTTACTGATGTCTCCGTGGTTCGCCTGGTTGCAACCTATGAGCCTCCAGCCGGTCATGCAATAAAACCAAACACTGCTACGCTTGCTCAGTGTACAGGGTTAGCTGTGGTAGTATCGAGTTGGACATCTGTCAATGGTGATCAGAATAACTGGTTGCTAACCGATGGGAATCTCGTTAATCCTGATCGTCCATCCTGCTCATCCGCGCCGCTAACAGCCAATCTCACCTTATTACATGTTGACCTTTATTTCAATACCGTTTTTAATCCTGCATTGTTACCAGCGATTCAGGTGCCGCCTATTTCGGTGCGTTGCCAGCTTCCTACTTGTAGTGGTGGTCTCGCACTCTTATCATTTGCTAGCTCTTCTAACCAGACATTTCCTCATGTTGATCTAGCAAATGACAACCAGACACAAAATATGGCGCTGGGATTGCGACTTCAAAATGAGTCGCAACCCATTGCTTCTGTTCCGGCTCCGTCTAATTCCACGGTACAGGCAGGTGACCAATACCTCAAAGATATTCAGCGTTACCTGACTCCGCAACTAGAAAAACCGGGTGATGCAACGAATCCTCTAGAGGCTGGCTCGCCGATTTTTAACCAGGCGGGTGAACTTACTGCGATTGAGTTAGGCAATAAAACGGCTGTGCCCGTGAGTGGTTTAGCACCAGTAATAAATTCATTGCCCGATGGCAAGTTTCCCTCGTTACAGCAGGCAAATGCGATAGAGAACGTGCCAGTTCCAACGCCATCAACGCCACCTGCAATACTACCAGTACATAATAACGTGGTCTATGAAAATTGGAAAACGGGTATTACAAGCTTTTATCAAGGCAATTATACTGTGGCTCACACTGCTTTTCAAAAGGCAGAACAGGAGAATCCTCTATTCGAGACTCCGCTTGCTTTTACGCAACTAATCACCACTCGCCTCAATAAGATTAAAAGTCAGGAAGCGCAACCTTCGTCATCAATTACCATCAAGTTTGCTGGCGTTCAACTCACGATCCCCAATAAAAGTATGCTTATCGTACTTATTCTTGCCATCCTGGCTGTGTTATTAGTGCTAGTGGTGGCGTTGCTCCTACGTGCGCGTTTCCTCCGTCGACGACGTGTGCTCAAAGATTATGCAGAGGCAGAACGGCAAGCAAACATAGAAGCGCAACGTATTAAGGCCATGGAAGGAGCACAGGGTCAGCAACCACAATGGGTTCCTTCATCTGTAGCGCCTGCTTTCTCAGGCGGTAAAATCAAAACAAGTCCTTTATCTTTAACTACTTCTGTGCCCTGTCCCAATTGTGGAGCAGCAGTAAAACCGGATGATAATTTCTGTTCAAATTGTCGTATGGCGCTTTCACCAAGCGAGTCTGGTTATCATATGCGCGTGACGAGGCCACCCTTACCGCCTGTTCAACATTCGCCTGCACCCTTCACACCCTCGCGTTCTATTGCTGAGCAACCAACTATTGATATGACGCCGGGTTTGCCGAATGAGCAACCAACGTTGGAGATGTCGCCTGCACTATCAAACGGGCAGACTGATCCAGAAAAAACTGTCCCATATGGCTTTACTTCTCAGTCTGTAAAGGGCCAACGTCTCGGAATTGCGGTAGGGACACGCTCGGATCCTGGTATTAAGCGCAAATATAAGCCAAACGAGGATAGCCTGTTCGCTGCGCAATGGCAACGCGAAGCAAACGCTGAAGCGGTCCCCTTTGGACTCTTTGTAGTAGCTGATGGCATGGGTGGACATGCCAATGGGCAGGATGCCAGCAGGAGTGCGATTCAAACCATCATCGATTTTATGTTGCCGAAGCTCTCTAAAATAGTAGATGCACAGAGTAAGGACCTCGAACTGTTGCTTGCAAATGCCGTTCAGCATGCGAATCAGGTCGTTCATCAACATAATTTAGAACTACGAGCGGATATGGGAACAACGGTGACTGCAACGCTTATCGTAGGTGCGACTGCTTATGTAAGCAACGTTGGTGATAGTCGTACCTATCTCTACCGTGCTCCGGATGGCTTGAAGAAGGTTACCAATGATCACTCAGTGGTTGCGAGCCTGGTGGAGGCTGGCATCATCAAGCCAGATGACATTTATACGCATCCCAAGCGCAACCAGATCTATCGCAGCCTGGGTGAGAAGGCTCTGGTAGAGGTCGACTCATTTGTGGTGCATTTGCAGCCTGGAGATAAATTGTTGCTCTGCTCCGATGGACTCTGGGATATGGTACGCGACCCCAAGATTGAGGGTGTCCTGAAAAGTTCGGTTCCCGATCCAACGATGACTGCTGACGCACTGATTAAAGCTGCATTGGATGGTGGTGGCGAGGATAATGTGAGCGTCATCGTCATTTCGCTTACCGAGACACCTCAACATACCGTAGAGCACGGCATCCAGTTGTTAGCAAAACCCGATGCAGTTCAGATGCCCCAATTGTAGACCAGACAGGTGGGGGATGGTATAAGGCACGCCACGAGGATTGACCATCCCTATGTCGTGCCTTAAATTGTCGCACCTTCCTCCCTGTGCTATAATCTATGCAGCATCTTCTAGCTTTTGTTAAAAGAACAGAGGCTAATATAGGGAGTTACGTGATGGATTTAGTACCACGCTCAAAAAATCTACCCAGCGCAACAACTGGATATCGTGATGAGAATGCAGCACTCGCACGTGATCTGGCTCCAATAGCACAGATTACGGGGAAAGCCCTGGCACCGAAAACGCTGAAAGGTGATTTTCTTGCCCTCAATATTGATCGTGAACATCTAGTAGCAGTGTGCCGTTTTTTGCGCGATCAACTTGGTTTTGATCTTTTAAGCTGTATTTCGGGAGTCGATATGCTCGACCACCTGGAGGCAGTTTATCATATACGCTCAATATCGCGTAGTCAATTACTGCAGCTCAAGGTGCAGATAGACCGCGAAAAGCCAGAGGTGGATAGTGTAGTTTCTGTCTGGCCGACTGCTAACTGGTTAGAGCGCGAGACGTATGATATGTATGGCATTCATTTCTCGGGCCATCCTGATTTGAGACGTATGCTGCTTGACGATGATTTCGAAGGCTACCCCTTGCTCAAGACCTTCCATCAGGTTCCATTTACAGTGAAGCCGCGTGCTACTACACAGGTAGAGCCAAATATGGCAGTTTCGGACAAGTTTCAGCAGCAGCGTGTAGAGCGTGTAGTGCAGAAGAAATTGGGCCAGGGCCAGGAGGAGCGCCTGCACCCTGGTACACCTACTTTTGGGCATACCTCTGGTAATATTCAGGAAGAAGCGAACAGGAACGAGGCCACGCCGGAAGGTGAGTCCGTAACGGGCAAAGATATTTTTGGAAAAAACAAAACTTGATGCAGCATATGTGGAATGGAAGTGAGCGTTATGCCAAAAGCTCGAAATCATAAGAAATCCAGCGTGGTACATAATAGTCCGCGAAAGGTTCCAGGCAAGAATACGACATTAGCAGTGAATGGACAAGCGGGAATACAGCCACGCCCGGTACCTGCTAATATATCAGGAATGATTATGCCTGGTATGGTAGCGTTAGGCTGCTGGGGGATGGCGTTCACATTCACTGTATTTTCTACTGATCCCAATCGCCTGTTGTTTGGCGGCATGGCGGCGTTAATGGCTCTTATGTGGTCGGTCAGTTTTGGTATGCGTGTGCGTAAAGTATTACGTCAAAAATAGCTCGGAGATAGCTTGAAATAAAGTAACGAGGAACGTATGGCAACAAATCAGGATATAAATGCTGAATGGCAAACCAGTGATACATCCGAGGGGATATCGTCGCAGGAGATGCTGCTGAACCTGGGACCTCAGCATCCCAGTACGCATGGTGTGCTGCGTCTGGTGATCATGCTTGAAGGCGAGACTGTGACGAATTGTACTCCAGTGATCGGTTACCTGCACCGTGGCATTGAGAAGATTCTAGAGAATCGGCCTGTCATGGGTGGTATTCGCTACATGGATAACGCCGATTACCTTTCGCCCATGCTTAACGAAATTGCATATGTGGGAGCTGTGGAGCAGTTAATGGGCATTGAAGCTCCACGACGTGCGCAATATATCCGCTTGCTGGTTGGTGAGATGCAACGTATTGCCAGCCACCTGGTCGCAGTTGGTACCTACGCTAACGACCTGGGTGCTGTTACTCCACTACTCTGGACGTTCCGTGATCGTGAAGCCATCCTTTCGCTATTTGAAGCGTTGGGAGGCAGCCGTTTCAACGTCAACTATTTGCGTGTGGGTGGCGTTTTGCACGACTTCCCCAAAAACTGGTTAAAAGAATGCGAAGCCTTTTTCGATCAATTTGATAAGAGCATGGTTGAACTGGAAAATCTGCTCACAGGCAATGAAATATTTGATGCGCGTACACAGGGCGTTGGCTATATTGATCCACAGCAGGCTATCGCTTACGGATTGACTGGACCAATGCTGCGGGCATCCGGCGTCAACTGGGACCTGCGTGTGCATCGCCCCTATATGGCCTATCGCGAGGTGCCTGTCAATATACAGATACGACAAGAGGGCGACTGTTTCGCGCGTTACAAAGTGCGCGTACAGGAGATTCTTGAGTCTGTACGTCTGTGTCGTGTCGCCCTGGATAAATTACCTGGCGGTCCAATTGGTGTCAGAACACCGATCGCATTGCGACCTCCACGCGGTGAAACCTACTTTGCCATTGAAGGCAGCAAAGGCGAACTTGGCATATACTTTATCAGCGATGGCAGCGAATATCCCTGGCGTGCTAAACTACGTGGTCCATCTTTCATCAACTTGCAGATGCTCCCCGAGCTGTTGCGTGGTCACAAGATGAGCGATGTAATCGCAATTATGGGCAGCCTCGACCTCGTATTGGGCGAAGTTGATCGGTAGAGGCCAGATTTATCGCGCCCGTGTACGGGCGCGATACCCTAATCCTCAAACGTGTTCTCTCCTGGTAGCGGTTCTCCAACTGCCGCTGTCAGTTCTTCGATCACCTCAATGTCTGCTGCGCTTATGGCTACCTGTTTGGTAGTATCTACAGGTCTTTCAGCGACCTCTACCAGAAGCATGGCATCATAGCCTTTTTGCGTGCTTAGTAGCTGGAATTGTATAACCCTGACTACTCTATAATCTGGAAGTCCGGGAACTTCTTTACCAATAAGATCATTGGCCCAGGTAGCAATTTCGTGTACGGTGTGCGCAGCTTCAAGTCCTAGCATTCGTGTTTCCATTTTATACTCACTTTCTACAGATCATTATATCTTTTAAGCGATTTGGATGGAGGTTTAGATGCAGAACCCTTTTTAAGGTATAGCCTGTTGAGCATGGACAGGATATCCAAGCAATTTGCTGGCGACCTCACTGAAAGCGGATGTATCGCCACTACACCAGACCTGAAGTTGTCCCAGTTCGTGTCCATTATCGATTGAGTGGATGATGCCTTCCGCATCTAATATTGAATGTGTACGGCGTGCAATTGCTGCACTGCTATCGATAACCAGAATTTGAGGTCCAGCAACTTTTTCAATTGTCTTACGTAAAGCAGGAAAATGTGTGCATCCAAGGACCAGGACATCTACATCATTTATCAGTAGGGGACGCAACGACTGTTGCAGCGTCTCCTCGACCAGTGGGCCATCGAAGTCACCATGTTCAACCAGGGTGACCAGTTCCGGGCAACCGACTGCGTACACCTGCACGCCACTGGCATAATCATCAATCAATTGGCGCAAGTATGTGGCTCTAGCAGCCTGATTTGTTGCAGCCACACCGATACGACCACGTTTTGTAAAGCGGGCAGCAGGTTTCACGGCTGGGACAACGCCAACAAAGGGCAACGAAAAAGTTGCACGTAGCGTGTTGAGTGCTGCCTGCGAAGCTGTATTGCAGGCCACAACAATTAATTTGACACCTTGCTTGATCAAAAAGCGACAGGCTCGTGTTGCCAGTTCAGTAATTTCTAGTTCACTGCGCGTCCCATAAGGGCAATGACCAGTGTCGCCGAAATAGACATAATGCTCCTGTGGCAATTCTTGTCTGAGCGCGGAGAGAATGGTCAAACCACCAGCACCGGAGTCGAAAACACCGATGGGTGCCTGGGCGCGTTCTTTTGTCTGGGCATCAGTCTGGGCCAGTAGAAGGTCCAGGCTCTCTTCCCGGAGATATTCAATAGGAAAGGGGTGTTCACTACGCTCAACACCACGAGCAGAGGACGCAAAGTGCGTCTCTGCATCTTCATCTAAACCCCGATATTGCATAATATACTTCATCTATTCCATGCTACGAAACTCATGCTGTTCACCAAACACGTGGCGCAACGCATTACTAATCTCTCCAAGGGTTGCATACGCTTCAACCGCAGCGAGGATCAGTGGCATGAGATTTTCATTACCCTGAGCGCCTTTTTCTAAATTTTGTAGTTGTTGTGTGACCAACTGATTGTCGCGTCGCTCGCGTAAGGCTGCCAGTTTTGCTGCTTGCCTCTTGCCAACCTCTGCATCAAGGTGTAGAAGCGTTGGAGGCTTCTCATTCTCTACTTGAAAGCGATTAACCCCAACGACGGCAGCTTGCTTTTGCTCAAGAGCGAGTTGGTAGTTGTAGGCCGCCTGCTCAATCTCGGCCTGGATATATCCGCGCTCAATAGCACGCACGCTTCCACCCAGTTCATCAATGCGGCGGATATAATTCCACGCCCTCTCCTCAATCTGGTTGGTAAGAGATTCCACATAATATGAGCCAGCGAAAGGATCGATAACATCGGCCACGCCGGTTTCATAAGCGAGAATCTGCTGTGTGCGCAGGGCAAGGCGTGCAGAATCTTCTGTAGGCAAAGAGAGCGCTTCATCTTTTGAGTTGGTGTGTAACGATTGTGTACCGCCCAAAACGGCTGCCAGAGCCTGATATGCTGTGCGCACAATATTATTATCGGGCTGTTGTGCCGTCAATGTCGAACCTGCTGTCTGAGTATGGAAGCGCAACATCATCGAGCGTGGATCCTGGGCCTGGAAACGTTCGCGCATAATGTGTGCCCACATGCGCCGGGCAGCACGAAACTTGGCAACTTCTTCTAATAGATTATTGTGACTATTGAAAAAGAACGAGAGCTGACCGGCGAAGCGATCCACATCGAGACCTGCATCAAGTGCCCCCTGCACATAAGCAACTGCATTTGCCAACGTGAAGGCGACCTCTTGCACCGCTGTAGAGCCAGCTTCGCGGATATGGTAGCCGCTGATGCTGATTGGATTCCAGCGTGGGAGTTGCTCAGAGCAGAAGCGGAACATATCGGTAATAATGCGCATCGAGTGCTGCGGTGGATATATATACGTGCCACGCGCAATATATTCTTTTAAGATATCATTCTGAGTTGTGCCTGAGAGCTGGCGCATTGCAATGCCCTGCTTTTTCGCGACCGCAATATACAGTGCAAGCAAGATACTTGCAGTCGCGTTGATCGTCATGGATGTGCTGATACGATCAAGTGGGAGGCCATGAAATAGCGTCTCCATATCTTCCAGGCTGGAGATAGAAACACCAACTTTGCCTACTTCTCCCTCTGATAAGGGATGGTCGGCATCGTAGCCCATCTGTGTTGGTAGATCGAAGGCGACTGAGAGGCCTGTTGTGCCTTGTGAAAGGAGATAATGATAGCGCTTATTCGACTCTTCAGCCGTTGAGAAACCAGCATACTGGCGCATAGTCCAGAGACGAGAGCGATACATTGTTGGTTGTACGCCACGTGTAAATGGGAATTCGCCGGGATAGCCCAGTTGCTCGGAAGCATCAAAGTTACGGATATCAGCAGCAGTTGCGACATCCGGTACTTCTATGTCTGAACTAGTCACAAAGTTTGCTTGCCGCTCGGCTGCTTTCGCCTGAGCGCTTTTCAACGTTGTATTGCGCCACTCTTCAGTATTGTTACTTTTATGCAGATCCATAGTGCTGCGGCTTTCTCCTTTACTGCCACAACGAATTATAACACATACTTTGTCCGGATGAGCATGGATAAACCTGATTTTTTGATACTATTATCCTATATTTTTAATATCATTGTCTCAAGAGAGTCTCCACCTTTGAATGGTAGGGGCCAGATTGATCGCGCCCGTGAGTCACAATTTCATAGTTCGTTCGTGACTCACGGGCGCGATCAATCTGGCCCCTACTGTTTTCTATTTATATCCAGAATTCCTGATGACGTGCCCACTCGGGACTCTCTACCGTATCCCGACTGTCAGCACCCCAATGTATGGCTGCAATATCAAGGAGAAGTAGCAGTAAAAAAACAATAATCATAAATGCGAACAACATAACTTTCTCCCTTTAAATGTGAGTGCATTACTCTAATTAGCAAGTAACATGCTAAAAATCTTTTCTTGTCTAAAGTGTAACACTGTGTTACTATCAAGTCAATGAAACGAATTTGATGATAACTATCAAAAAAAATGATGGGAGAACGAGAATGGAACTGCGTCAACTCACAACTTTTCGCATGGTTGCGACCTTATTAAGCTTCAGTCGTGCGGCGAAATCACTGAATTATGTACAATCGAGCGTTACAACACAGATACAGGTGTTGGAGGAAGAGCTGGGCGTGCGCCTTTTTGATCGGTTGGGGAAGCGTGTTGCATTGACGGATGCCGGGAAACGGCTTTTGCAGTATACTGAGCGAATTTTGCAACTGGTTGACGAGGCGCGTTCCGTAGTTACAAACGAGGAGATACCAGGTGGTACGTTGACGATTACCGCGCCCGAGACGCTCTGCTCATATCGATTACCTGCTCTGTTGCGCCAGTTTCGTGCACGTTTCCCACAGGTGAAACTGATCTTTCGCTTGAGCACTTTTATCGATCCCTGGCGCAGTGTCAGCGAGGGGAGTGCTGACATTGCCTTTGCCATTGCAGAGCCGATCCATTCGAACACGCTAGTCACCGAGATTTTGATACCTGAGCCGTTGTTAATTCTGGCCCCCCATGATCATCGTTTGAGCCATTTGCCAGTTATTAATCCTATGGACCTGGATGGTGAGACGTTCCTTCTGACCGAAATAGGATCATACCGCAATGTGCTTGAGCGTGCACTCAACGAGGTAGGAGTGCACCTCACGATAAACCTCGATTTTAGTAGTGTTGAGGCAATCAAGCAATGTGCAATGGCAGGCATGGGAATTGCCTTTTTGCCTGCCGTGACGGTTGCTGCCGATGTGGCCCAGGGGAGGCTCACTGTATTGAACTGGGAGGGACATAACTTCCAGGTATGTACACAAGTGATGTGGCATAAAGAAAAGTGGATCTCGCCTGCCATTAGTGCGTTTTTGGAGATGGCAAGGGAGGTATTGAGCAAATAAACCCTGTCACATTTTTGTCATCTCAGCGATAAACCATATGAAGCCTTACAGGCGGGGCTATTTTGAATAGCAACTGAAAAGAGACTATGCAAATTCAAAAATCGAACGAATGCTATGGAAGTTGACGCAAGCACGACGACAGCGCTCTATGATCGCCATGCTCATATCATCTTCGCGTATCTACGGTTGCATCTTTCTTCGCTTGAAGATGCCGAAGATGTGACGCTAGAGGTCTTCGTAGCTGCATTAGAGCATCACAACCTGGCTGGATTGAGCGCCCAGGAGCAGTTGATGTGGTTACATAGAGTTGCCAGCAACAAAATGGTTGACATCTATCGTCGTACACAACGTCATCCTCTCGTCGCACTGGATAGCGTAACCGAGCATTTATACGAAGATGAAAGTCGATCCCCTGAGCACATAGCCTTACGTCAGGAGCGCTATCAGCAATTACATGCAGCAATTAGCGAACTACCCGAAGTACAGCAGCAATTGTTACAACTCCGCTTTGGGGATGGCCTGCGCTTCGCTGAAATCGCTATTTTGCTCAACAAACGTGAGGATGCGTTGCGCAAATTGCTCTCGCGCACCCTCGCCTTTTTGCGGACAAATTATTCTTCACACGAATAGGGAGAACAGAGATTATGGCTGATGATGAAAAACTTACTCCCGAAGAGGAGGATATACGCAACCAGGCAATGCTACAGGATCTGCGCTCTATGCACACACCCGTCGATACGGCTCAATCGCTGGCACGTATGCGCCAACGCTTACGTGCAACAGAACGCTTCCCCATTCTCAATTCTATGCAGACTTCTAGACAAGCTACACACAAAATAAAGCAAGGAAGGACTCAATCTATGAATGATATGCTAATTTCTACTGCTCGGAAAAAAGGGCAATACCTCAATCTACTGGTTGCGGGGGTCATCGCCGCATTACTTATTGGTTCGCTTTTATTCGCGGTAACACATATTCATCAAAGTAATACTGGAAGTGGAGGGCCAACGAATTCCACGCCCGCATCGAAGCCAACACCAGCACCGACATGCGATCCAAGAGCGAATCCGACGGCAACCTCAGCGCCGATAGCACGGCCAACACCAGCGTCGGTATCTGGGACGGCGGTTCCGATAGCACAACCAACCCCAGTGCCGACATGCGATCCTGGATCGAAACCAACGGTAACACCAGCGCCGACAGTTCTGCCAACACCATCACCAGTACCTGGGACGCCAGCGCCGACAGTTCTGCCAACACCATCACCAGTACCTGGGACGCCAGTTCCGACAGTTCTGCCAACACCATCATCAGTACCTGGGACGCCAGTTCCGACAGTTCTGCCAACACCAGCACCAATAGCTCAGCCAACGGTAACTCCAGCATCCAGATAGAAATATAATGCTTTTTTCCTGCGTGTCCCTTTATGATGCGCAGGAAACCAGTACATATCTGACTATCCCTCACGAGCATAACTTAGATTTCTATCTGATATAATCAATCAATTAAGTATTACGCTCCCTTTTCACATTCAATATACTGCTCTTTGTAAACCATTATTGGGCGGCGGGCCTCAATCCTTGTTGGCGTTTACAATAGTGCTTCCAACTCCCTCACATCATTAAGCGGTGCCAGGCAAGCGAAGTTCTGGCAAACATACACAGTTGCCCTATTCTCCTTTTGGGATCGATCAGCCAATAAAGCAATGCTTTGCATCGCCTGGGTATCCTGGGGAGCACAACAAGCAAGTACACTATTGGGCAAGTAATGAGCGTTCACTGCATTGAGCAACGTACGGGTATCGTCTACCTGAGGATCTCCCACAATAGCAAACTCCTGGGCAGGCGAGACGGCGAAGTCCAGAGCACCCAGAACATGTCCGAACGATTGTGGATGTTCTGCCATCAGGCTCGCGAGCGGCTGCAGATACTCATCGGCTCGTTCTCGATAGGAAGCCTCACCCGTAAAAGCTGCCAGCCGTACCAGGACATCGATGGCAACGCTATTACCTGCCGGAGTGGCGTTATCCATAATATCTTTCGGGCGTGTAATCAGTGTTTCATGATCGGTGCCTGTATCAAAGAAGCCGCCGTTTTGCTCGTCTGCAAAGAGCGTAATAGCCTGATCGATCAAGGCACGTGCCTCGTTAAACCAGCGTGGATCGAAGGTCGCTTCATAGAGTGCTAAGAGTCCATCGGCCAGGAATGCGTAATCTTCTAGATACCCATTGAGATGGGCACGTCCTTCTTTATAAGTACGTAACAGGCGTCCATCTTTGCGTAAGGCTGTAAGTAAGAAGTTGGCGTTGTTGATGGCAACCTGTAAGTAGTCGGACCGACTCAGATAGCGTCCAGCTTCGGCAAAGCTACGGAGCATCAGACCATTCCATGAGGTAAGGATCTTCTCATCGCGAGCCGGCTTGATACGCTTTCCGCGCTCTTGAAAGAGTATCTTGCGCCCCAACTCCAGCCGACCTTGCAACTCATCCAGGCTGAGTTGAGCGTCGTCCGCAACAGTGTGAGCATCTTGCACAACATGCAGGATGTTTTTATCCTCAAAATTTCCTTGCGGCGTCACATCATAATATTGCATAAAGTGGGGCGCAATTTCAGGTGGCAGCAGGTAGTTAACCTCTTCAACGGTCCATACGAAGAATTTGCCCTCTTCACCCTCGCTATCGGCGTCCTGAGTTGAATAGAAGCCGCCTTCCGGCGCTGTCATCTCGCGCATGACATAATTAAGCGTCTCTTCGACGATGCGGCTATAAAACGGGTTGTTTGTGACAACATACGTGTGCAGGTAGATGCGACTGAGCAACGCATTGTCGTAAAGCATCTTCTCAAAATGGGGGACTAACCATTCGTCATCAACCGAATAGCGATGGAAGCCACCACCAAGTTGATCATAGATACCACCATTCGCCATCCTTTGTAGTGATGTCTCCACTACCTCTAATTCACTATACTTTGCCTCTTGCTCGATTGGCAGTTCACCTTTTAAGCGATGAAGATGCACACGGAGCAGAACCTCCAGCGCCATAGTATTTGGAAACTTGGGAGCGCCTCTGAAGCCACCATGGACTGCATCAAAATCGGACCTGAGTTCACGACTGGCAGTAGCAAGCAGATCGAGTGGGTTCTCCCCGGTAATTGTTCCTTTGCCACGGATGGGGGCTTCGCTATGTTGTCTTAGATAATCGGCGAGCTGATTGGCTTGCTCCTCAACGACTTCGCGTTGCTGCTCATAGACCTGGACAATGTTTTGCATAACATGAGGAAAACCTGGCATAATCTGGCTTCCATACTGACGATCGCGTGGTGGAAAGTAGGTGCCACCATAAAAAGGGCGTCCATCGGGAGTCAGAAACATCGTCATCGGCCAACCACCCTGGCGAGTGATTGCCTGTACAGCCTGCATATAGATAGAATCAAGGTCTGGCCGCTCTTCGCGATCCACTTTAACAGGTACAAAGTGTGCATTCATAAATGAGGCGATTTCCTTATTCTCGAAGGATTCGCGCTCCATCACATGGCACCAGTGGCAGGCGGAATACCCGATACTCAGGAGAATAGGCTTGTCTTCCTGCTGCGCCTTTTGTAACGCCTCCTCGCCCCAGGGGTACCAGTCGACAGGATTATGGGCGTGCTGCAACAGATATGGACTCGTCTCGTTGATGAGGCGATTGGTATGCGCATAAGAACCTGTATGTGTATCAGCCATGAAGATGCTCCTTGCTGTATGTTGCCGATTATTGTGTCAAAGGCATTGTACGACATGATGTGGAGATTGAGAAATTGAGCAATAACGACTTCAGCAGTGTTGAGTTATGGCACAGTATCTTTTTACCTTTTATCGTACGTGTAGTAATGGAATTCAAATTAATAGACAAATTTATCTGAATTGATGGAGTTCTTTGCGCCTTCTAGAGTGCGCAGAATAGAAGATTGGAAGGTATTATTATGGCAACCGATAGACAACAAGGCAACAATAAGAATGTGCCGCCACCAGTGCAGAAAGTCCAACAAGATGTGCAGAAAGTCGAGTCATCTCAGGCTGTCCAGAATGTCGAAAAGTCGGCGGTTGTGCAGAAAGGCGTTGGACCTTTACGCGCCTTTATGCAGAAGTTTAACAATGACTGGACGATGAACTTACAAGCGGGTGCGCTGGCCTATAACCTGGTTGTAGCGATCTTTCCCATCTTGATCGCGTTGTTCCTGATTTTTGGCCTTGTTCTAGGCGGCTTAGCACCTGGTGTAAAGCAGTCATTTATCAACGGTTTATCGGGAATACTTCCGCAAGGATTGGGCAATGGCATTGTGCAGCAACTGCTTAATAGAATACAGAGTTCTGCAGGTAGTCTGGGAATTATTGTGCTGGTAACAGCCATCTTTGGCGGATCGCGTCTCTTCATTCTCATGGAGAACTGTTTCGACATCATCTACCATCAACCACCCCGTACTGTAATCAAGCAGAACTTCATGGCGATCTGCATGCTCTTACTTTTTGCTATCCTGATCCCGATCATGATTCTGGCGTCGAGCGCCCCCGCTGTGCTCATCTCTTTCCTGAAGGCTACAGCGGTGAACTCGCTTCCAGGTGGGCAATTCCTCCTCAGTATTATCAGTATTCTGGGTAGCTTGATTGTTTCCTGGATTTTGTTTGAAGCCATTTATATTATTGTGCCCCATCAGCACATTAGTTTTCGCAATAGCTGGCGTGGAGCGGTCATAGCCGCTATCGGCTTACAGATCTACCTGACGTTGTTTCCCCTTTATGTCACTCACTTTATGAAAGGTTATGGTGGGCAGGCGGGCTTTGCACTAATTCTCATCGTTTTTTTCTACTACTTTTCGGTAATCTTGCTACTAGGAGCGCAGGTCAATGCATTCTTTGCTGAGGGAATCCAGAAGACGCCGCAAAGTATTGCCAGTCTTGTCCATAAAGAGACCACCACCGATGAGAAACCAGCGCAAGAGCAGCATGTGCAGGCTACTCCCGATCATCAACATGATATGGATAATCGAAAGTAACACGATAAGTCTAGCTCGTATGCATGGGGGTATTGTAAATGGGAGCCTTACAGGATAATGAAATCTTTTCCTGTAAGGCTCCCATTTCAACATGGATTACTGAAATGTATGGACTTCACCTGAATTATGTATAGGCAAATAGCTATATTAAATAATGGGCCATTTGTATAATGTATATATGGGAGAAAATGATCAGAGCGCATCCATAAAAGGGATCAGGTGGCACTTACTCTACTGGTACGCTGCATTATGCTCATGGCTTGCGAAAAGGGAGTGGAAAGTGGCGACGGTACACGACTATGTGCAGTACCGTTGTGGTCATCAAAAATGGGTCTCTTTTCCCGGTGTAAAGGCGGAGCGTAGGCAAAAACAAGAATGGCTGGTAGCGCAACTCTGTTCAGACTGTTATCGTCAATCGCAACGTGATCAACGTATCCAGCAGACGCTCAAGGATCTCGAAGAAGCCAGAGTACGAGGTCTGGTGGATCTCAGGGGATCAGAGGCAATGATCACCTGGGCATTGCGTATCCGTGCAGAATGTCTCGCGGAGATTGACCGACGCTTTGCGCAAAGACGCGGTATGCCAGATGCTACCGAGAAAATGTTGCAGCGCGGGTTGTCTGCATGCATACGTGCTATAAATCGCCAGCCGGATGCTAACTGGTGGATTGATCATCTAGGAGACCTGCCCCAGACTCTCACTCTCGATTACTTGCGAGAACTTATGTCTGTTCCAGCAGAAGGAACATCCCAGAGATGCAAAAATCCACCAGTGGATACTATGTGATGGCTTAACATACAACTTTATGATTAGTATGTCCTGAGCTGATAGCATGGTGGGCATTACTCATCTGCAAGTTGACTTTGACTCTTGCATAGTTAAGTGATGCACGCAGAAGGGTTTTTTCCTTTTTCTGTTGCGGCCATTGCCACGTCTCAATAACAGCTTTACGCTTTTTGAAGGCTTTCGTAAGTGCATCAAGGTCATCTACACGATCACGCATATCGCAGATCATGGCCTGTTGTTGACGTGCTGGAAGAGTCAGTACAGCATCGACGATCTCTTGCATACGTTCGCTCGCTTCGACGCGTTCCTCATATTCTACGGAGGGATCTGCCATTCCTACACTGGGCGTAATGAGCATATGACCCTGATAGATCTCTCCCTCATCGTCCACAGGCAGGTCTAACGTATAGTTCGGCTTCATGCGGCGCACCATGTCAATGAATTCACTATTGACGATACGCTTGATGTACGTTTTGGGAAAGTTTATGTGTTTGCCTTCCAACGCATGCCAGAATTTAATGCGCACGCGTTGTACCAGTTCATCCGTTTCCAGGTCAAGTACCTCTGGCCGTACAACGTCTGTATGCGCATGCATACAGTCATAAACCTGTCTGATAAGATACTGGTCATACTCGACCAATAATGCCTCGATGTCTGCCTGTTTTACAACGACCTGATCATCTGTTGCATCTGAACTATAGCAAGATAAATGCATGGTTTAATTCCTCACTTTGCAGGCTATTTTTTGATTCCCAACGATGCTCTCGTCTTGTTATTAACTATAGTTCCGTTTGTATGTAAATCAGAGCCTGGCATGTGCCAGTTTTATGCCAACTGAAAAATTCTGTTGTGGATGGTGGACTCTGAATGTTCTTAATCAGGGGTTCTGGTGTTGTACAATAACTATACTAAACAGGCCAGGAAAAATAATGCTATGACAACAGCGCAAGAATCCTTTCAGAATATCATTACAATGGCAATTACCTATCTGAGTGATATTGATCCCATTATGAGTACAGCCATTGAGCGTGTAGGGCCTTGTACCCTTGTACCCTCCTCAAACGTGTTTGAAGCATTGATAGATGCTATTATCTCTCAACAAATCTCAGTCAAAGCGGCGGATGCAATCGTTGGACGCTTGCGCGTTGCCTTGCCAGACGGCCTGATTACCTCTGAAGCATTGGCACCATTGGACGTTGATGCACTCCGCAATTGTGGTTTGTCAACGCCCAAAGCGAAATATGTGCGCAATCTGCTGGAGCATATTGAGAGCGGGCAACTCGATCTTGCACATCTTTCAGAGCTTGATGATGAGGCCGTCATTGCCCAGTTAGTAGCAGTGAAGGGGATTGGACGCTGGACCGCTGAGATGATCCTCATCTTTTGTTTTGGGAGGGCCGACGTATTGCCCGTTGATGATCTGGGATTTCTGGAAGGGGTACGCGAGGCATATGAGTTACCTGAACGGCCCACAAAAAAAGAGATGATGCAACTTGGTGAATTATGGCGTCCATATCGGACCTTTGCTACGTGGTATATGTGGGGTGTGCGCCGTCTTGCTCAGCGTAACGACCGTGCACGCACACGAATTGTGTCATTATAGAGCAGATAGTGATGTAGTTATATATGGATAGACCTGAGAATTTTTATGCTATTCTAGGCGTGCCCCTGGGTGTCGATACCGACACATTGAAACGAGCATATCGTCAACTGGCACGACGCTATCATCCCGACCTGGCTGGTCCAGGCAGCGAAGTCGAGATGAAGCGTATCAATCGAGCCTACGCGGTCCTGGGCGATCCTGAGCAGCGTCGCAACTACGATACGGTAATCGGTGGTGTGATTGATATGCGTCGTGGGACGCCGGTACGTCCGCATGTCTTTGATCCAGCCGAGGATGTAGAGTTTTCTGGACTTAACATCTTTAGTACGCGTGGCCCATTAAGCGTAAGTTCGGTCATTTCCAGCCACCTGGGCGTGATTTCCGCGCTCAATTGTGTGCCTACGGTGCATGGGATGATCATCGCCGCAGGTTCTCTGGATGGAAAAGGAGCCTTCTGGCCTCTTGTGAACGGAACAGCAAAGGAGCCTATCAACTTTGTTGCTGACCCTACATTTTCAGTTGAGTCATTACGTGAATTACGCTTCTCTCAGGCCGGTACTTTACTGGCAGGTTGGGGAAGGTTAGGGTTGCATGTATGGGATGGCACCAATGGTATACGGCTCTGGAGCTATTCGTTGCAGCAACGAGCTGTCTCTGCACATTATTCACTGGACATGGCGCTCGAGTCATTGCCGGAAGGAAAGCGCCTTGCACATATAGCTTTGCCATTGCTTGTCGATGACACACGTACCCCGCGAGCCTGGGGAGTGCGGGGAAGTGATGTCGCTAAGCATGAGATAGGGACGGCTGCTAATAATCTGAGTGAAATATTGGTATGTGCCGAAGAAGGCATTGAGAACAGACAATTCTGGGCTATTCGCTTGCGTGCGTTATCACAAGATGCCAGAACGCTTGTAACGCTCTCCTGTGCACGCTTACCACATGATCAGCGTGAGATAGCAATTGTGCGCCGTTGGGATCTCGCTGCAAAGCCACGTCTGGGAAAGATACGACCACAGATCGTATCCTCAATCGTAGTCGGAAAATGTGCGGAGTGTGGTCCGCCCTATGCGGTGACTCCTGATGGAAAAATGGTCGCTTTTGTTCAGGAGGGGCAAAAACTGCGGATTTGTGATACGATTGAGGGAACTTATAGTGAACTGATAAGCGGAGCAATGGGTGGTAGTTCTAGATTAGCGCTTTCTCCTGATGGGGAATGGGTCGCTATTGCACGTGAAGATAGCGAGGTCAACGAAGGTGTGGTTGATCTCTGGTCGGTTAGTACGGGCCAGATACTACAAAAATTCTATCACCCCTGGCAGGTCAGCGCATTGCATTTCGCGGGTAAACAATTGGTAGTAGCACTTACTGATGGAACGATTCAAGTCTGGCTGTGAGTCAAGAGAGTGAAAACGAGAAGAGTATTGTGCCAATTTGTAAAAACACTGCAAATACTTTGTAAAAGATGCTTCAAAAAGGTTGACAATTGCTCTCGTCTTCTCTATAGTTCAAATAGAGTATGGATTTTTATAACGATTTTCTATTGTTAGATTTCGACTTGTAGCGTGCCAGGAAGTGAGAAACTGTGATGACGCATGAAGGGATTCTTCTGGAGAAGGAACCCGGTTTAAAAACGGTCTTTCAAGGCGAAGAGCATTCTTATGTACGATGCGTACTCGCCGATGCCAGTGATCCTGAGCGTCACTTCGAGTGCCGTGTATTAGATGAAGAAGACATTCCCAATCGAATTGGGGAAGCGATAAAACTTGAAGTGGTGAAAGTGGTAACCGAACGAAGGAGCGGCGTTGTGCGCTTTGATTGTCGTTTGGTCAAGACACCAGAATAACAGGGAGCGACTCATGAAATGTTCTCGATGTGCAGCAGAACTGCCAGATTCATCCACCTTCTGTTCCAGTTGTGGAGCAGCTAGTCCGTCGGGTCAGTTATCAACGTCAAGTTTCTCGTATCTGCCTGCCGGTGCTCCCCCATGGCCTATGAGCGTTCCCGCGAGGTCTGCTTATGCAAATGGCTCCGTAGCACCTGTTCAAGCACCACCATCACGCTACGTTGAGAAGTCAACGCGCTCGCTTGGCAAGGTCATGAGCGCTGTATTGATCCTACTCATTCCTTTAGTAATAGGGGTTGGTGGCACATTAGGTGTATTAGCGAGCCAGGGACGCTTCTCTTCTACACCAGCGGCGGCGAAAAAAGTGACAGTCGCCCAGGTTCAGGCCACACCCGCCGCAACACCTGCCGCCTCACAGGGGAACCAGTTACCGACTCCTACATCTTTTAAGTCAGCTACAGCTAAAGATGTGAATATTGCCCTGGAATATCCTTCCACCTGGGTCCAGGATGCGCCGCAAAAGACAACAAATGGAACAATCCTGGCTATTCATCCACCCCAACAAGAACAGATCGTTGTTGGCTTCTCTGTGACTCGCTACATTGATAGTTTTTCGGCTACGCTAAGTGGTGCCAGTGAGATTAATCAAGGGATTGCCCTGGATTTCGGTCAGCAAAATAATTTAACCAACCAGCAAACGATGTCCTCTACGGGCGATCTTCCCCCTATTGGAGGAGCGGTATGGACGAAACTAGAGACCAGTTACCTGACCAGCGGCAATAATAAAATTGATCTTATGACGGCCTCAGTTTTGCATAACAAAGATTATTACAACATTTATGTCTATGCTCCAGATGTCTATTATCCGGAGGCAATGCAGAAGTACATTCAGCACATGTTCGTCACGTTCAAGTTTTTGTCGTAAACGACCGACAAATAGCCCCTCGTGTTTGAACACGAGGGGCTATTTTTGTGTTTTTGTAGAAACGCGGTTTCATGAGATATATGTTATTGGCACAGGTGCCGACCGGGATGAGCCATCTGAAGTACCATATCACAAATTAAGCCTGGCTGCTCAGGAGTGTAAAGAGGAGATCTAACAGATAGATATACAAGCAAGAAGTGATCGATTTATAGCGCGAGTATCTTGGAATAGAGAGAAGCACGACTGAAGAGTATGTAAAAAAGCAAAATCAGAACAACAGGCTGAGTTTCATCTTTATAATCTTCATTACATCGCTCCCCTCAATGTTGAGATAGGTAGTATATGCCAATTCTCCAAAGCAAAACGAGAAGCGTAAAGCCATAGTGAGAAAGGAGTGAGCGGTATGAAGCAGCAACTGAAAAGCAACACTGCACCACAAATCATCATGGAATGCTTACTAAAGATTTGTTTTATTCTTATCTTTTGTGCAATTATAAGCGTTTCCATATTTCCTACAAGAGTGAGAGCAGTGGCTTATCCAACATCTGTATCTACTATTCACAGTTGTATTGTAGCTCAACGTAATCTCATCCTGACGTTGGAAAAAAAAGAATGCTCACATTTACAACAGAAAATCAGCCGTAAACAACTAAATTCAAGAAAAAATCTTTTTATGGAGAGTGGAAGTAAAATTGGATCAACTAGCCTCCTGGAAGATAAAGAGAATATAGTTAAAACCACTGGCCCTAGAGGTCCTGTTGGTCCTAGAGGTCCTGTTGGTCCCAGGGGCTCTACTGGTTCCACTGGTCCCAAGGGGGGCAAAGGGGATCCTGGTATTCAAGGGAATCCCGGCCCCAAAGGGGACAAAGGGGATCCTGGTATTCAAGGGGATCCCGGTCCCAAGGGGGACAAAGGGGATCCTGGTATTCAAGGGAATCCCGGTCCCAAGGGGGACAAAGGGGATCCTGGTATTCAAGGGAATCCCGGCTCCCAAGGGAGGACAAAGGGGATCCTGGTATTCAAGGGGATCCTGGTATTCAAGGGATCCGGCTCCAAAGGGGACAAAGGGGATCCTGGTATTCAAGGGAATCCTGGCTCCAAAGGGGACAAAGGGGATCCTGGTATTCAAGGGAATCCCGGTCCCAAAGGGGACAAAGGGGATCCTGGTATTCAAGGGGATCCTGGCGCAACTGGCCCTGCCGGACCTAAAGGCGATGTTGGGCCCATCGGTCCTGCTGGACCGCAGGGTAATATTGGACCAGACAAGGTGATTCGTACACAGGTAGTCACCGATTCTGCAACTATTACCAGTGAGCAGGGGCAAGTAACAGCTACGGCTGTATGTCCATCTGATACAACATTGAGTGGTGGTGGTTTCTATATAGAGAATGCGGGCCTCGATCCATCAAAGTATGCAGTTTTTGAGAACAGGCCCATGTCAGGAACTTCAACCTCAGCATGGACGACCTCAATAAATGGGCAAAAAACGATGATGCTCACTGCATATGCACTGTGCCAGTCACTCGTAAGTTGGACTGTTTCGATAGGGATTACCGATGGCCCTGTTAGAATTTCTTCCTCCCCCTTAACCTCCATAGACAAACAAACACAGAAAAGAGGGATTATCACGCCATAATCCTGAAAATTGGCAAAGAGGCTAACCATCTAAGGATGTTAGTCTCTTGTGTCATAAAAATAAATTTGTTCTTCTAAACAATAGAGAGAACAGATAAGTCAGATTAACATGCATTATGTTTGAACCTTACGCCTATATCTATTGTAGAAGTGAGTATAGTAAACACAGAAGGAAAATGCGGAATTGCGCGATGCTGAAAGTTGCTTCATCCGGATGAGAGCAGCAATGAGGCATCAATGAATTCCAATCTCCCTTTGATGGGCTTGTATTACAGAGCAATGTGTAGAAACAAGAAAGGTTTTCCAATGCATATCTTGAAGAAGCGTACCATCCTGAAGCTGGCTGCAACCTTCGTGTTAGTAGGAATGATGGCAGGGGCGTTTATAATGCACACCTCTGCTACCATTGCAGCAACAACGGCATCCTGTGATCCTAGGACCAATACTAATGGCAGTACGACATCTGGGACACCAAATTGTGACGTAGCAGTTACTGTTAGTCCCAATATTCCGGTGAGTGGGCTTTCGTTTACCAGTGATGCCAGTACCGTTGGTGGGGCAGTGGCTATTGGGCTTAACACCTTCACTTTTAATGCTACAGTGACAGACATACGCGAGACTCAGGAGGGCTGGCAATTACAAGCATTATCATCTGGTCTTTCTACCAGTGGTCACTCCAGCGTCTTTATTCCACTAACTATTGGTACCAGTGGCAGTACAGCTACCTGTACCGTTACAGCAACCCCGGTAATAGCAGGTTCTACCTGCCCAGATCCAACAATAACGCCACAAACACTAAACGGCACCACTCCTCAAACATTTGTGACTGAGACAAGTGATGGAACAAATCCTCTTTCAGGGGCTTCAACCATCAGTGTAACAGGTACCTACACTATTCCGGTAGGCACTTATCCTGGTGCCTACTCAGGAGCAATAACGCTTTCGCTCTTGAATACGTTCGCTTAATCATGCGCCAGTAGACGAAGAAAGGAGAGCACTGTCTAAGACAGCGCTCTCCTTGTCATATTATGAGTACATTATGCTTTTTAAGGTATAACTGGACAATGGAGATATATGATGTATGTGTTCTCGCCTTTTTCTTCGCGGTGGATATTTTCACGTTTACTGATGAAAGGGTTGGTCATTATAGTTTTACTGGCAGGAGTTCAAGGGATAGGAATCGTTCATGCGGCGGCTGGCAGTGCTCATTTTAGCATAACTCCTGGCAGCATTCCTCACACCAACGTGGTTCACAGAGGATACTTCACGTATACAAGTAAGCCTGATAATCTGATCCAGGATAGTATCCATGTGACGAATAGTGGAACGGTGAGAGGATCCGTCGATCTCTACGCCGTAGATGCAACTACCAGCCAGACGAGTGGGGTTACATTTCTTGATCCTGAAGCTCCACGGCAGGATGTCGGGGCCTGGATTACGTTCAGTAGCCAGAAAATAACGCTCAATCCAGGACAGAGCCAGGATGTCCCATTCAGTTTACAAATCCCTGGCAAGGTACGTCCTGGTCAACATGGTGGGGGTATCATTGCGCGAGATGCGACTAGCCAGACAGTATCCTCAAAATCTCATTCCATTCACACCGACGTACAGGTGCATATGCAAGAGATTCTCGGCGTTCTCGTCAATGTTCCTGGTACAACTGTGGAAAAGTTGAGTGTAACAAGAATTATTTATGACAGGAAGAGTACATCTCAAAATTTACTGGTTGGCCTGGCGAATTCTGGCACACAGATGCTGCATCCCTCTGGCATATTGCAAATAAGCGACAAAAAAGGGATATTACGGCAAAGCGTGTCAATGAAACTGGCGGCGATCTTACCGCAAACGGCAATAAACTATCCGGTATCCATCGAGAATACCGTGCTCAATAGTGGAATATACACTGCCAGAATATCTCTGAGTTATGAGGGTGGGCACAATGTGAGTTACGAGACAAACTTTATAATATCCCCTGCACAACCAGTAACAAATCATATCGTCCCAAAGTCTATAACAAGCCAGGCTTCCTTGCGTACGGTTTCTGGAACTACAGCTTCCAATTCTAATTGGTTCTCCTTCGATACGCTAACATCCTGGCATTCTACACCAGCCTTACTCGTCATAATACTGTTATTTGTGGTTCTGCTACCGTGGCGTCGGAAGTTGTACAAGCTTCTGACAAAATTGTGGCAGAAATATAAATAAAGCATTTTTCAGTATGTTAAAGAAATGCTTCATTCCATCTGCCAGTTAATAATTGGATAAATAAGCATTATCTTTTACGCCAGAAAGACGAGATCACTTTTAAATGGATAGCATATCGATAAACACCATTTCTTCACCCCTCTATTCTAGACAAAGATAGTTTCCCACGTAGTGCCAAATCGGTATTTATATTTACGTAGCAACCTACCCTTATAGTTCCTAAAAATGCGTTTCAATTCAAAAGGAGTTTTTTATGTACCGTATCTTACGTACTATAGTACTTGGAACCTTGCTCTTGAGCGCTTTCATTGTTATAGGTAGTGCACCACACGTTCTCGCTGCCTCGCGCACTGGTGGATATTCCCCAGACTATCATCCTGACCAGCATTACTATCATGGTGACTATAGCGATAACTACAGGTATGGTTATCAGGATGGCTATTCCGATTGTAAGTACCATGCTCCACATGCTTACTCATACAATGAAGGAGAGGGTATAGCGAAGGATACAATGCCGGGTATAAGTTTTGCCAGAGCCAACGCAATGAGGGGCATATCCAGGGTCATGAGGACGGCTATCAGGATGGGTACAACACCTGTGAGCAAGAACATAAGGGTTTCCATAAAATAGCATCATCTCCTTATGATCAAGGGTATAGCCAGGCCTACAAACGTGCTTTCCAACAAGGCTACAACGAGTGCGAAGCCGCATATAACCATGGTTCTTCCAACGATAGGAGCCATTCCAATGGTGGCAATGACTCCTCCCAGAACAGCCATTCCAATGGTGGCAATGACTCCTCCCAGAACAGCCATTCCGGTGGGGACAGTTCTTATGCAAAAAAACACTAAATGAAACTTTGTAGCCTTACAGCTTTCAACTGTAGGGCTACAAAAGAGAAGATATTCCTGGCATTCTAACGCAACATCTCCAGAAAGCTCCACGATTTCAGGTCGCGTTCCAGGTGAAAACGTAGCAGTCCATGCATGGTATTTTCAACTTCAGTTTGCAGGCGTGTATCAAGGTGAAAATGCGGTACGTGTGCCCACTCGGTACGTTGCAGCAGACGCAACACTTTGAGGGCATTCATTGAGAGGGGCTGCGTCCAGAGATGGGTACAGTCGGGGCAGAGCGCTCCCCCAAGAGCCGGTGTGAAGCCGTTCTCTTCGGGCTTCAATTCATTATTGCAATGAGCGCAGGTACGCAGCACAGGTTCGTATCCCACGTATGATAACAGGCTAACCTCAAAATAGCGTAGCAGGAGTCGTGTGCGATCCCGTACTTGTACACTCTCTACATATGTTCCCTGGGCACGCTGCTCATGCAATTCTTGCGCATCCGCGTCGAGGCAACGTAAGGACTCAAGGAAAAGGTTATAGACATCCAGGTGCACGGTATCGTCTTCTATAAAACGCTCAATGAGTTCGGCAAGGTAGAAGCCACAGGTCATATGCCAGAGTTCGGTTCGCAAATGCGGAAAGTTCTCGATGCTCTGCGCCTGAGTGATCATATCAAGATTGCGTCCTACAGCTACCTGTAACTGAGTATGACATAAAATCTCCAGGTGGCCTGTCTTCTTGCTGGTGGGACGACGCACGCCCTTTGCGATAAAGCGCAGTTTGCCTTTGTGTGGAGTGAACAGCGTAAGTATCCGATCCGCCTCACCCAGATCGGTATGTTTGAGAATAATAGCTTCTGTGGAGTAGCTTCGCTGCTGGCGCATGTAGGCATCCTGATCGATAAAAAGAGACGTGACCGATATCACGTCTCTATAGGGAGGCGACGAGCGGATTCGAACCGCTGGTGCAGCTTTTGCAGAGCCGTGCCTTACCACTTGGCGACGTCGCCGCTTGAAAAAGGGGGAAGCGGGAGACGGGGATCGAACCCGCGACTTTCTCCTTGGCAAGGAGATGCTCTACCACTGAGCCACTCCCGCTAATTGCCACTGTCTGTGCGATCTTCGTTACTTGCGTTGACTCCGTTCGCGCTATTAAAATATCATACCTCTGGCGATTTGTCAACAGGTTATCCAACAGGATTTGTGGTTAGTCATCAATACTGAAACCACGCTCATGCAACAGCTCTAGCACACGTTCCAGATGCTGCGGATCGATACGCACCAGGCGGCTCTGTTGCTCCACTTCGCTACCCAACAATGTTTTCAGCTCTTCGTCGGCCTGGAGATCCTGCAATACCGGGCTAGAGAGGCGCAACAACGGAGCATGCTCCACCATGATATGTTGTTTTTCTCCATACCCACTGCCCCACAATTTGAGGCGAATGAGCAAAGAACCAGGAATACCGCCCTCACAATACTGCTGTAAAAAGCGTACAATATAGTTTAGCTCCAGCTCATTCTGCAGAGCCCGTTGCAATGATCCAGCGGTTATGCGATACCAACCAGTCGGCTCGTGTAGTTCGCTGAAACGCTCAATCTCCGCAACTAAGTAGAGATCAGGAACAACGTAGAATGGTTGCAGCAGTCCATCATTATGCAATTGCCATTGCGGTTCACGCACAGAGAGACGACTATTCTCCATAGCACCATCACGGACAGATGCCTCGGTCAGGGCTGGAAGATAATCACGTCGCCAGAGCACTTCCTGCACGGCTGGGAGCTGATATGGGGCAACTTCAGCTAATAAGGGTGAAAGACGCCGACCAAAGAGTGTGCGCGTCTGCTGATCGGCAAACAATGTATCTAACAGGTTGGCATCTTCCACTTCGACTATCGTAGCTCCTTGCCAGACCTCGACACGCCGCGCCTGCCGCTCCCATTCCACCAATGAATAGCGCACATTTTGAGGAATCTCTCCTCCTACCGCCCGTTCCAACTGGGACTGAATTGTTTCAGCATGCAAACCAGCCTGAATAGCACGCGTAACACTTGCTTTTGTTAAACGGTATTGTGCGATATGCTCTAAACTCACCCGTTCGGCGAAGCGGTCCAGGTTGACCAGGAGCGCCTCAGAAACAGGTGCGAGAGCTATCAGTTCAAAATTAGGCTGCACAATCAAGCGTCCCCAGGGAATCTCTTCGCCTACAGAAGTTTCCGAACCAATAATAGATGCAGCGCCAGGTAGCAGACGAAACATGCCAGGATGATCTTCACGATCCAGATCAACTATCCCTTGCCAATGTAAAGGACCTACCAGCACGGTACGCACAAAACCACCCTCGACCATATGCCAGCCCTCGCGATGAGTTAGCCAGCCACGGCGTAAACGAAAATCCCAACCATAGGGATTGCTACTGCTCGAATAACGCTCAGCACGTGATCCATACTGACGGGGAAACAGCAAGTAAGGGATATACAATTTTGTACGTGCAATAAAAGCGGCGATATTATGCCAGGTGCCAAAGCTTTCATGCATCACCCGTTCCATTACAGCCTGCCTGGAACGCACCACTTCTTCATGAGCCGCATCCAAAAGACCAGGTCCGGGGCGCACATTAACCTCAGGCAAATAGAGCAACTCATCCCAGAGCGGCGTCTCCAGATACAAATGATAACAGCGCCGGGCACGTTCAAGCACAGAGAGTGAAAAGAAGGCTTCGGCAGGTGCGGCATAAATTGTACTACGGCGTTCTTGCAGTAATCCCAACTTCATCATCAACTGACGTATAAATAATAAGCGCGGAACATCACTCTCTGAACGTACCTGATCAACATGCACATTGTTTCCCATATGCTCAGTAACGTGGCGAAGGGCGGAACGCGAGAGCAATCCATTATGCACCAGCGCCAGTCCTTCGCGCATAGCCGCCACCATCGACCAGTACAGATAGAGGGTGCGCTGAAAAGCACGTATTGCATCACCAACATCCTCACCAATATGAGAAGAGAGCTGATCCTCATCCATTTCCAGCGTGGCTCGTGCAACCTCTCTTACCGAGGGCGAAACAATCAATACACCATCATGAATGCCACTGGTATAATCCCGTCCGGCAAAATTCGTCTGCCGCCCCCAAAAAAGTAAACCCAGCAAGAGAAGGTGACGTAACGCCAACTCGAAGAGGCCATGTGGATGGGCTGGCGGGTATTGCAGTGAAGATCCTGGCTGTATCCCCCGAGGCACAACAGGCGTCAATCCCAGCACTTCATAATTAGTCGCAACCTCATCCTTTTTCACAGGTGCCAGTATACCCTCATAGGTAAGGTACAGAGCAAGATCGCGGCTATTCGCACGCCCACCACAAAGAACCAGTTCGCGCAGGATGATTTTCTCAATATCATTTAATGATGCAAGCGCTTCCTGGATAGATTCAGAATCAAAGATGGATTGAGCAATTTCTATGGTATTTAGGGAACTGGAAGAGATGGCTGAAGGAGTACCAGAAGATGAAGCGCCGCCTGGTGTCTTTGAAAGGGGGTGTACGTGCCGCGCTTTTGCCACTACTTGCAGGTGATAAGGAGGCACCGTCTGCAACAAATCAAGGTCACTCTGTTCCATACAGCTCCTCATCATGGACAAGAGGTGATTGCCCACGTCGTTTGAGATCTTCCAGAATGCGCTCACTTCCTGTCTTCTTAAGAATATGCAAAGTAGGATGTATAGTACGCACAATCTGTTCATCCAGCGATGTTGTCGCAGAAAGTTCGCGCATCACCGCTGCATCCGCTGTACCCAACAGCGTCACCCCGGTATAGATACGAACGCGTCCATAGCTGGCAATCCAGCGTTCAAGCTGTGCCATGATAGGTGATAACGCGTGCATTGCTCCATCTACCTGCTCCTGGGACACGTTGTACTGGAGAAGTGCTAGCAAATCTGCCGGGCGTTTGCCCCGGCTTAATGCCTCGCCAAGCGCCCCTGGCGTAAGACGATAGCATAAGCGATCATTGCGTACACCCGCGACCTCCGTAAACATCTCCAACATTTCGATAAGCGGCCATGCAGCCGAGGAACTGGGAACAAGCAAAGCTTCACCATCTATTATCTCTAACGGATTAGTAAGATCCTGATAATTCTGCGTTGGAATCTCTTCGTCTAATTCTACGCCATTTAGCAACCATCCTGCCACAGGTGTAAGACGAAAGGCGAGCAAACGCCCATCGGGCGCAAGGGAAGTATCGCAGATGCCCCACCAATGCAGTGGCCCATAAAGAAAACGTGCCAGATAATAGATTTCGGCGTGCAGCCAATCACTCAACTGCAAAGGACGTAAAGGGTGTCCCTCTTCCAACTCCAACCACCAGTGTGGAGAGGAGAACAGACGTTGCCTCTTCTGCAAAAATGTTGGGTTCAGGCGATAAACAAAACGTGCAAAAGCTGTAAAATTGATCCACTGATTGAGTGGAGCCTGGGCTAATAAAGCAATCAGAGCCGCACGTGCCTCGCTATTCTCCTCGTCCAGTTCCTTTGGGCGTAAGATGGGAATATTGAGAGAAGTGGCACGAGAGCGCAAGCGTAGACCATCTTCACGCAAATCAAATAATTCGGAGTAAGAGGACTGAGTTAACCATAATTCAAAGAGGTCTCGCATAGCATCTTTACGTGTAGGACCCAGTAGCAACTGGGCTGCATTAGGCAACACACGTAGATAAGAGGTACCATTATCATCTTTATGGAGAATATCTGCCAGGCGCAACAACTGGATTGCAAAACGTAAAAAAGCTGGTGAGCGTTCAAAAGAGGAACGGACTGAAGCGAGAAGCGCCTCCGAAGGCATATCATCGGGAGGAGGGACAGGGACAGAGCCATCAACCGAGAGCGGCGCATTGGAGCGAGCGAATGCGAATGTCTCTGAATGAGTCGTGGTACTGCGCTCACGCCACTCATCAGTAGAAGTTAAGTGGTGACCATCCAATATACGCGCCACGAGCAGCAGATCGGCCAATAGACTATATGGTTCACGCTCTTTACTCTGTGAAATGTTGACATCTTCAGCATCTGCTTTTATCTGAAAAGGTGTTACAGGAACCATAACACGCAGCGCCATACGCACTTCGGTGGGCACATACCAACCAATGTCAAGTAAGGAGCCGCCCAATCCTGTACGCGACGCTGCATTTAAACTGGTACGAAACAGCAATCCTCTTCCTTGTAAAGTCAAAAGGACGCTTTGTAATTGTCCTGGCTGCCCTAATGAGAAACGTTCAAACAGGCCACGTAACTCATCATCTGTCATAGAGCCACCAGCAAGAGTCAGAGCTGCCAACAACTGGCGCTGAGGCTTTTCCAATGTAGATGCCACCTTACGCACAGCCTCAGGCTGGTTAAGAATATCGATGATTGCTTCTACCAGTTGGACCTTGTTCATACCAGTCGTGACAATCTCGTATTCGCGGGCAATACCCCGCAACTCACTCAGGCCCAGTTGGGTGAGAATATCTTGCAAGCCATCAGAAGGTGCAGAACTTTTCACTGTGACTAATGGTTTTGTAAAAACTGATGCATGCTCAGGTTTTGGAGTAGGCTCCAAAGCTTTAGCCTCCTCATTGCCATCATCTGGCTCCTGTTTGATAGTGACAGACGAGACAAATGCCGCCGGACGTGCCAGCCATTGATATAAAAGGGCAGCCGCATGCATACAGAGTGCTACAGAAGTACTCTGCCCACATTGACAGTTCCCAACCCATGCAGATGCGCTCTGGACCTCAACTTCAACAGAATACTGACGCGCCTCTGCTGTCGGCACCTCGGCAGAAGAGGTAGTATTATGAGGAACCCCAACAACGCCCGCAAGACGCGCTCCATCGCGCTGTGTATTGTGTACCACACCGGAACGACAATATTCCTGTCCTGATGCCGCCGCTCCTAATCCGGCCATACGGATAATGTCAGCAGCCCTGAGACGTTGTAAAGCGCCCGGTACAATATTTTGCATAGACGCGACTCTAAATTTTGTCCTTTGAATTCATTTACGTTGCGCTATGATAGCACGAATTGATGTTTCTGGTCAATTGCACACAGTTTTGCCACTCTTCAAGAAGGATAAATATTCAAACGCGGAAGCTGGCAAATTGAACCCTCATTTCTTTCAACCACTGTAGATTGTCCAGACAAGAAAGTGTAGCAAGGGGTGCTACACTTCGCTAACACACATCAGAAAGCAGGAAAGAATGAGAGAAGCGACCAGGTACACTTTGCCTGCCTCCCACAAGATGAGATACACTACATATCGAAGAATACTTGCGAAAGGTTCGGTACGATATTATGTCCATCATCGAATGCATCGATCTAACCAAAACCTACAGCAGACGCGTTACCGCTTTGCGCAACCTCACACTGAACATCGACGAGGGCACTTCATTTGGCCTGCTCGGCGAAAATGGTGCAGGGAAATCAACGCTGGTACGCATCATTATGGGGTTTATCTACCCCACCTCTGGTACCATCCGTATCCTGGGAGAAACGCAGGTCGCACATGCACACCCTCGCATCGGATATGTCCACGAACGCCCCATCTTTGAAACTTGCTTCACCGGACGCGCATATCTCACCTACCTGGCACAACTCTCTGGCTTGTGGAACAATACGAATGCCTCCCGCGTCATCCAATTGCTCACACGCGTCAACTTATCTGAGGCCGCTGACCGCTCCCTTGGCACCTATTCAAAAGGCATGCTACAACGCCTGGCAATCGCTCAAGCCATATTGACTAATCCTGATCTACTCATTCTGGACGAACCCACCAGTGGGCTTGATCCACATAGTCAATGGGAAGTACGCCAGTTGCTTTCTTCTTTACGTAAAGAAGGCAAAACGCTGCTGATCTGCTCGCACTACCTTGCAGAGATAGAAGCGCTTTGTGATACGGTAGGCATTCTCCGTCGTGGAACACTGCTGCTGCACGGAAAAGTTGATGACCTGCTGCATTCCCAGGGTATCGTTGAAATTGGACTTGCCTCTGATCAGGTAGCAGCCGATATAGTAACCCGCTTGCAGTTAAGTAAGCATATAGTGGAGGCGAAGGGTAATCTGTTACGCATCCTTGATTCTGCTCAGCGGACCGTTATGTCTACACTTCTTGCCGCCAATATTCCTATTGTTTCGCTCAATCCGGTCAGCAAAACGCTTGAGGAGGTCTATGTGTCAACAACATCGAACGGGAATGCAGAACCTTTACTTCAGCCAGAGGTCAGCAGTGTAGTAAAGGGAGAACAGAAATGAGTAGTTCATCTCTTCAAACGCCAGCAGCTTTTTCTCTAACCTCTTTGTGGCGTTCTCCAACATTGACGATAGCACGTTTCATACTCAAAAGTCATATACGTAGCGGCTGGATTTTAGGCGATATCGTCTTTATCTGGTTCTTATATGCTGCTTTCTTCTATGAGTTTGGTGGAGATGTAGCCTATTTCTATGGCATCATGAATCAGACACTCTCGGCCCTGGCGGTGCTTAGTACTATTGTAATGACCCAGAGGGCGATGACAGCTCGCATGTATCTTCCACTCTCGCGTCTCTCTTCCCGCTCAGCGTATATTGGAGGACTGATTGTGGCAACCGCCTTTCTACGGGTACCATCTTTTTTATTGACTCTACTCCTGGCACTGGGTTTCCATAGCCATGCTCCTCACTTCGGTATTCAGGGCGCGACCTTTAGCAACATGCTTCCTGGTGCAATTGGACTTTTGCTCAATACCATCCTCGCGGCTATCGTGTCCATCGTTCTCTACCGCCCTCTTGCCACACGTCTACTACAGATTATCTTCCTGCTTTGGTGCGTAGCCATACTCTATTCCAATACAAGTCCCACTATCATCGCTCAATATCTCTCGATAGTACGTCTACCCTTAATCCCAATTACCATCTGTTACAGCCTCGGTACAGGAGGTGCACTCGATATCTATAGCCTCAGCATGATACTTGTGACCATCGGATATAGCATAGCGCTGACATTCCTGGCAAGTTTTTTACTCAACAGACGCGACCTGATTCTACATTAGCTCCAACAGATTTATGTTTAACTGGCATATCTTCGCCTGGATAGTTATAATTATGTCGAAGGGAATTTCCCTTGATGCAAAAAGGAGACTGATCGATGTGTTATGACGATAATGCCCGCCCGCCACTTCCACCGGGCGCTAATGGAACTGCCAGGGGTGAAGAGTTCGTGCTGGAGGCGACTGATGGTAATCGCTTCGCAGCCTATGCCGCTCAACCAGAACATCCAACCGGAGCACAGGTGCTTATCTTCCCTGATGTACGCGGCTTGCATCAATTCTATAAAGAGTTGGCCTTGCGCTTCGCCGAAACAGGTGTTAGAGCACTCGCCATGGACTATTTCGGTCGCACTGCAGGTCTGACCGGGCGTAATGATGGCTTCGAATTCTGGCCCCATGTGCAGCAGCTCAACGTGCAGAGTATCTTTAGTGACGTGGCTGCCGCACTCGCCTATCTACGGCAGGACAGGCAGGATACTCCCATCTTTACCATTGGCTTCTGTCTGGGTGGTAGCGTCTCGCTCATTGCAGCGACCCAGAATTTTGGTCAGGCTGGAGCTATCGGCTTCTATGCGGGATTGAGCAGGGTTATGCCTGGCAGCACTGGTAGCATCCTTGATCAGGCGACACATATCACCAGCCCGGTCCTGGGTCTTTTCGGTGGTGCCGATCCTGGTATTCCCAGCAGCGATGTACAGGCACTGGATGAGAAGCTGGATCAAGCAGGTGTTGCACACGAGATTATCACCTATCCAGACGCGCCACATAGTTTCTTTGATCGCCGGGCAACTGATTATGTGGCGGCTTCAACCGATGCATGGCAACGGGTACAGGCGTTTATTAGGCGGTACGCACCGGGCTTGTGAACTGCGCCCCTACACCATTGGGGGCTTGATTGGTGCGTGCCCAGTGGTGTGGGATTTATCTTGCATCTTTCAGGCGGCTTATTCGTACATGATAGAAAAGATATGTTTCATCGATAAGGAGCAAGAAAATGAGCAGGAAGTCACCGGTTCCCAAAATGATAGGGTGGACCTCGGTAGCAGTGGCAGCATTTACAGCTATCTCAATTATCGTGCCAGTATTATGGGAAAAAGCGGCACAGAAAGAGAAAAAGTAGAGGCTTGCATCTTTTTCCCATCTCCGTTATACTGCACACAGAACAAATGGCATATACCCAACGTTGATGAAGAAGAGTAGCCTGCCAGCGATACCAGCGAGCCGACGAGTGGTGCAAGGTCGGCAATCAGCAACAGGTGAAGGGCGCTTCGGAGTTGGACATACATAAGAGTGGCTTCACTTTTCCAGTGAAGAAGCAGGGTGGAACCGCGCATATCGCTACCTGTCGTCATAGCCCCAGGTTTCTCTGTCAGCGATATTCGTCCCTGGGCGTATTGTACGCCTGGGGCATTTTTTATGTGGAGAGGAAAAACCACTCATGACACAGACAGAACAGGCACCAGAAGTGCAGGACACTCCCCTGGTTCCTATTGACAAGATCGTCGCACTCAGCAAGCGACGTGGTTTCGTTTACCCCAATTCTGAAATCTATGGTGGCGTCGCGGGTATCTATGACTTTGGCCCTCTGGGAGTCGAGTTCCGCAATAACATTCGGCGCTACTGGTGGTGGTCAATGGTGCAAAACCACGATAATGTCGTCGGCATCGAGGGCGCAACGATCACCCATCCACGTGTGTGGGAAGCCAGTGGGCACGTCGAAAACTTCGTTGACCGCCTGGTGGACTGCAAAAAATGCAAACGCCGTTTCCGCATCGACCACCTGGCACCGGAGAATGTGGCACAAAACAAATGTCCCAACTGCGGCGGAGAGTTGACGGAGCCGCGTACATTCAATCTGCTGATGGAGACCTACCTTGGCGTGGTTGAGGGTGATCGCATGAAAACCTACCTGCGTGGTGAGGCTTGCCAGAACATTTACCTGGACTACGATAACGTCCTGAAGTCTTCTCGTATGCAGATCCCCTTCGGCATTTGCCAGATCGGGAAAGCATATCGCAACGAGGTGACACCGGGCAACTTCCTGTTCCGCCAACGTGAGTTTGAGCAATGGGATCTGCAATTCTTTGTCCACCCCAACGAGATGCAAAAGTGGTTTGACTACTGGAAGGCGTTTCGCTTCGAGTGGTATAAAAGCATCATCAACCACAAAGATCGCCTGCACTTCCGCGAACATGGTCCAGATGAACTCGCCCACTATGCGAAACAGGCATACGATATTGAATACCGCACAGTGCTCGGTTGGCAGGAGTGGGAAGGCATCCACTGGCGGCAGGATTGGGATCTCTCGCGTCACAGTCAGTATAGCGGTCAGGACCTTAGCTATACCGATCCTGAGACCAAAGAGCGCTATATTCCCTGGATCGTCGAGACCTCCGGCGGCGTGGATCGCACGTTCCTCAATCTGCTCCTCGACGCCTATGAAGAGGAACCCGATCCAAATGGCAAGGAGCCTCGCACCGTACTACGCCTGCATCCGATGCTCGCGCCAGTCAAAGTAGCGGTCTTCCCCTTACAGAAGAACAAAGAGGAGCTAACCTCAACGGCAAAAGGCATCCACAAGCGCCTGCAACGCCTGATGGTGTCGCAATATGATGAGATCGGCGCAATTGGTCGCCGCTATCGCCGCCAGGACGAGATTGGCACGCCTTACTGCATCACCGTCGACTTCCAGACGCTGGAGGATCAGACCGTCACTGTACGCGAGCGCGACAAAATGACGCAAGAACGCATCGCCATCGATGCGCTCCCTGCCTACTTGTTGGAGCGCGTTAGCTGGCAATAAGATAGCTTTGTCGAGGATAATTGCATCCCCAGTGGTTGCATCCCTGGTGGTTGCATCCCCAAAGCGGGCTTATAAATCGCGTCCCTACACCAGCCCTGGATGGGCATTCAGGGCCATTCAGCTATCATGATCGCTAATGGTGTAGGGGCGCGATTTATAAGCCCGACCATATAGCCCTGGTCCCAATATATTAGACTTGACTTTTCAAAACCTATCAGTTACAATGCTACTAATAAAATAATAGTAACTTCCCGAAAGGAACTTCGTAGTAGTGATTAGTAACGATACCCTTCCATTTCGTAAACCAGCGGAGACGCAGCATCCTATACATGAATTAATAAGCGAGCGCTGGAGTCCACGCGTTTTCGGCGACAAGCCAGTTGAACGCGGAACCTTACATAGTCTGTTTGAAGCAGCTCGTTGGGCGGCTTCAGCGGGCAATCAGCAACCCTGGAGTTTTCTTTTTGCTACTAAAGAGAATGCTGAAGCTTATGCACACTTCACTTCTCTTCTGTGGGAACGTAATGCAAGCTGGACCCAGACCGCGCCAGTGCTTGTCATGGTTGTGGCACAACTTTATCCACGACCCGGATCAGAATATATCAGTTATTACGATACAGGCATGGCAACAGCCAACCTGTTAACACAGGCCGTTGCATCGGGTCTTATGACACATCCAATGGGTGGATTTGATAAAGACAGGGCGAGAGCAGAGCTGAATATCCCTGAAGGTTATGAGCCAATCACGATGATTGCGCTCGGCTATCCGGGTACGCTCGATCAACTTCCAGAAGCGTTGCGTGAGCGCGAACTTGCTCCACGCACCCGCAAGCCACTCGATGAATTTGTCTTTGAAGGTGGCTGGCAACGACCCGCGCCAGACGCTACTATCGAGTAACAAACAACAAATACATATTAAAACAACTAAAACAACGTAGGGGCCATCTTTAGAGCGCCTCACAATTTATTGAAAATCTCGATCTGAGTAAGTAGATCAATAAATTGTGAGGCGCTCTAAAGATGGCCCCTACTGTTCTGTCAATCATCATTGCATTAGCGAGGAGAACGCTTATAAAATAAATCTGGTGGGATAAGAAGCTGAAAACTGATCCGGGTCATTGAGTTCTGCACCATGAGGAGCAGGAACAGGACCATGCAATAAGGGATCATCCGTCCGTACCATCCAATCATCCAGGCGCGTTCGCATTTCTTCCAGAATAACCCCTACAGATAAATCGTTGGCGATATTATGAGCTTCGTTGGGATCAAAAATTAAATCATAGAGTTGCTCTAGCGGGCGCGAACGCCCTGTCCACCCATAATCCATGAGAACATCTTTGCTTGGACTATCATCACAATTGGGAAGTACAGGGCCGAGATGATGATCAAAACGCCGAATATATTTCCAGCGCCCGGTACGGACTGCACGTTGAGGTTCGTATGCCGCATGATAGGTGACTTCCGCGAAGATGGCTTCATGCAATTCGTCAACTTCATCATGTATCAAAGGCAAGAGAGATATTCCCTGCAACCAGGAAGGATGTTCAATCTCTAGCAGATCACAGATAGTTGGATAGAGATCAATGTGCGAAACCAATGCATCATACACCTTTCCTCCTGAAAAACCTCCTGGCCCGCGCATAATCAACATAACGCCGATGCCATGATCCGTGAGATTGCCCTTCATGCGCGGAAATGCAATACCATGATCGGTTGTGCAGATCACCAGTGTATTCTCGCTGAGCCCATTTGCATCCAGCGCATCCAATACCGAACCAATCCCCTGATCTAAATCCCATGCACTCGCTTTAAATGCACTTATGTCACGCCTGGTCTCTGGCGTATCAGGCAAGGGAGCAGGTGGCAATGAGTATTTCACATCTCGATCCAGACCCGGCTTGAGAAACTCACGATGCGTCTCAAAAAAACCAAGCGAGAGAAAAAAAGGCTGAGACCTGGGTCGACTCAGCATATCAATAGCGATTGGAGCCGCAATGTGAGCACGAAATCCTTCAATAGGATAGACCTGATCATAACCAATTGTTCTGTGATCCTTTGCCAGATGTTCCTCACCAACCAGAGCAGAATAATAGCCCACCTTCCGCAACGTATAGAGAAGATGTTGAGAATAATCGTTCAAAGAGAAGCCGCGATGCGCCAGGCCGAGCATTCCTGTCATATGAGCATGTTGTCCAGTTAGAAGACTGGCACGGCTTGGGGAACAGGTTGGTGCAGCACAAAATGCTTTGCGAAATAAAACACCCTGCTCAGCAAGACGCTGGATATTTGGGGTGGGAATTGCATATCCATAGGGTTGGACATAACGACCAGTATCATGAGAATGCATGTAGAGAATATTTGGCCTGTCCGCGTACATTATAGCTCCTTTCAGCAAGCGAGAAGAATTTTATTCCCTCCTATTATACCTCATCTTGAATATGATAACCAGATAGAATGCCATACATAACTTGAAAGCATGAATAAAATGTGATATCGTCTCAATGGAAAGCCCTTTAGCACGCTGGCTGGTGCGAACTATACATGCAAATTCACACATTCATGGAGGCAAATGGTGCAACCTCATATTTCTTACCTCGTCTGTGCAACTCCTCGCAGTGGCAGTACCTTATTATGTGAAGATTTAACGAATACTGGTCTGGCTGGTCATCCTAAGGAGTATTTTGAAGCTCTTAAAGAAACCGGATTGCCGCGTAGTCCACGTGATTACTTCAAAAAAACCAGTAATCCAGAACTGCTCAATTTGATAGGAAACTATACCCGTGGAGACAATGTTTCTCCTGTACTTACGGGTTATGCAGATTACGCTGATTATCTTACGCATGTTTTAGAAGAAGGCACTACTCCCAACGGAGTATTCGGAGCAAAGCTCATGTGGGGGTATCTGGAAGATTTCCTGCTCTATTTGCGCGAATTACCAGCATATAAAGATTTACCTGTCCCACAGCTATTTGCGAGCATCTTCCCCAATCTGCATTACGTTCATATCAGTCGGCGGGATAAAGTTCGTCAAGCAATTTCCCTATGGAGAGCTATCCAGTCGTGGTCATGGAGGCAAGGTCAGGGTTCAGATAGCCCACATTCACGTCCGACCAGGGAATTGGTTTTTAATTACGCCGCTATTGACCACCTTGTACAGCGCACCCTCGCACATGAAGAGGCATGGAAGCGTTATTTTACAGAAAACGCTATTCAACCTTATTCTGTAGTTTATGAAGATCTGGTCGAGGCATCCGAAAAGACAACATTACATATTCTTCAGTATCTCAACATTCCCCTTCCTGCTTCCTTCTCATTTGGCGAACGGCAGATGAAGCAGCAGGCTGATACATTATCTGAGGAGTGGTACGAGCGCTATCACCAGATCAAAGAACAATAATATTCCTGCACCCGTGTCTGAGGTAATATAGCTCATTCGGACATAGGATACAAGCCCGATAATGCTTGCGCTTATTGTTGTCCGCTGTATACTGTTTAGAGACAGAGGATAGAAGAACACGTATCTCAAAGGACAGATATTACACATGACAACAATCGTTTCATATAACATATTGGCAGGCGGCTATGATGTACGCGATAATAGTACGCGACGGACGACACAACTGGCGACTATTATTCGCTCGGCACATCCGGATATCGTGGGGCTGGTTGAAGCTACCCACCCACGCATGCAGCAGGGACCACAGGTTGTTGAGGAACTCGCCGATATGCTCGGCATGCAGCTTATCATGGGAGCACCAGCACATCAGGCAAATGGATATCGCTTAGCTCTACTCACGCGCCTGCCTGTGATAAGAACACAGACGCATCCTCATCCCAGCCTGCAACGGCCATTACTTGAAGTATGTGTTGAGGAAACAAACGGGCAGCAATTTACCGTCTTTGTGACACATCTATCGGCCTCTTTCAATAAAGGGCGTGGTGGAGGAGGCATCCGTAAACGGGAGGTACAGGAGATTCTGAATATTCTATCTCCTGTACGTGCCCAGGAGATACCTCATGTGCTAATGGGCGATTTCAACTCACTGGCCCCTGGTGATTCTTTTGCGGCCAATGCACTCGTTCGTTATGTGATAGGTATTGACAACGAAAAGACAAATAAGAGCGATTATGACGGCCATCCCTATCTTAATGGGGTGGTGCCACCAAAACTACGCTTCCTCAACCCTGTACTGCGGATTATTCCTGGCAATCCGCTTCTCTCTGCATTGTTCAATAGTGCTGCCTCGCTCTACGCGCCACGTGCCAGCATCCGCTTACTCCTTGAAGCTGGTTATGTCGATTGTTATCGGCACATTCATCCTAAGGCGCGTGGTTTCACCTGTCCCGCCGCCTCACCCGCTGGTCGCATTGATTTCATATTCGCCAGCCCGGAGATGGCAGCGCACCTGGAAACATGCTATGTCTTAACCGATGGTGAAGGTATGCCGGGCAGTGCTGCCAGCGATCATCTGGCGATTGGGGGCGAGTTTGGCCTGGGAATTGCGCCGGTTGAAGTAAAGAATATACGTATAAAAGATGCGATACGGTTGTAATCGTAGGGGCCAGATTTATCGCGCCCAGCAATTTATTGAAATGGATCTACGATTCAATAAATTGTTGGGCGCGATAAATCTGGCCCCTACGATTATTGGAATACATCTTTGGTCTTTTCAAACAGGTTGCGGAAGATGTTTTTTCCGTCCTGCTCGCTCTGCTCTTTTTCCAAACGTGCAAACTCTTCGAGCAGGTGTTTTTGTTCCGGCGTGATATTTGTTGGCGTCACGACTTTAACAATAACGTGCTGGTCTCCACGTGCACTGCTATGTACAACAGGCACGCCCATGCCTTTCAGGCGGAACGAGCGTCCGCTCTGGGTACCAGCGGGAATCTTAAGCGGAGTTGGCTTATTGTCAACGGTTGGTACCTCAACCTCATCACCAAGCGTGGCCTGAGTGAAGCTGATAGGCAGCTCGTAGATAATGTCATTGCCCTGACGCTTGAAGAATGGATGTGGCTTGACTGAGAGAATGACGTAAAGGTTGCCGGGTGTGCCGCCACGTGCGCTGACTTCGCCTTCACCAGTGACGCGGACGTTAATCCCATCATCGACGCCAGCAGGGATGTTGACGACGACGCGACGATTGTTGCGTACACGACCTTGCCCACGGCACTTCTCACATGGGGTAGTGATTACACGGCCCTCGCCACGACAGCGTTCGCACATTGTAACATTGACGAACTGACCGAAGATCGATTGCTGTACACGCCGTATCTCACCAGTTCCTTGACAGGCTGAACAACGCGAAGTCGATGTTCCTGGTTGAGCGCCATTACCTCGACATGTCCCACAGGTTTCCCAGCGTGGCAATTCGATTTCTTTCTGGCAGCCAAATACGGCCTCTTCAAAGGTGATCGTGAGTTCATAACGCAGATCAGCCCCTCTTTGCGTTCCACCACGGCGCTGTGTTCCACCTGCAGCCGTCCCTGAGAAGAACGTCTCAAAGAGATCGTTAATACTACTGAATCCTCCGAAGTCGTTAAAGCCTGCCCCCGCTGCTCCAGCGCCAACTCCGGCATGACCATAACGATCATAGGCTGTTCGCTTCTGCTGGTCGCTTAACACCTCATAAGCTTCATTGATTTCAATAAAGCGTGCTTCCGCTCCCTGCTCTTTATTTGCATCGGGGTGATATTGCTTAGCGAGCCGGCGAAACGACTTTTTGATCTCATCATCCGTCGCAGTACGCGCTACACCCAATATTTCATAATAGTCTCGTTTATTTGCGGCCATCAGCAGGTCCTCTATGCTTAGAAACAGGGCGCGATCTCATCCGCGCTACTGAATTTACTTACCATTTAGAACTTTAATATGCTCTGTTTACAAGCTTACAATACAATACAAACTAGATGCAAGGGTAAAGGGCGAATCAGGATATATGGCTGATGGAAAGAGCAGAGGGCACCTGGGTGGTGCCCTCATCTCCTACCAGCTACATTTCCTTGTATTCGCCCTCGATGGTGTCGTCTCCACCCTGTGCTCCGCCACCTTGTGCCGGGCCTTCAGGTCCACCGAAGTCGCTCGGTCCGCCTGCAGGTGCACCCTGGCGATAGATGTCTTCGCTCACTTTATGGAAAGCCTGCTCCAAAGACTCGCGTGTCTCTTTGATACGGGCAACGTCGTCGGTCGCAAGGGCCGCACGAACGTCAGCGATCTTTGTCTCCAGCTCACCCTTCTGCTCAGAGGACAGCTTGTCGCCCAGTTCGGCGATGCTCTTCTCAGAGCGGTAGGCTGCGCTATCAGCAAGGTTACGCTCTTCAACCTCTTCTTTACGCTTCTTATCATCGACGGCATGTGATTCGGCATCACGTACCATGTTATCGATCTGGTCCTTGGAAAGGCCGCTCGATGCGACGATGGTGATCTTCTGCTCACGGCCCGTGCCCTTGTCGCGTGCGGAGACATTCACGATACCGTTGGCATCGATGTCGAAAGTGACTTCGACCTGTGGCACGCCACGTGGGGCGGGTGGAATACCGTCCAGAATAAAGCTACCCAGAGAACGGTTGTCCTTGGCAAATTCACGCTCACCCTGCAGGATGTTGATCTCCACGCTCGGCTGGCTATCGCTTGCCGTCGAGAAGACCTGGCTCTTCTGCGTAGGAATAGTGGTGTTGCGCTCGATCAGGCGTGTGAAGACGCCGCCCAATGTTTCAATACCCAACGACAATGGAGTTACGTCGAGCAGTAGCACGTCTTTGACATCGCCGGTCAGAACACCGGCCTGGATGGCAGCGCCGATTGCGACGACCTCGTCGGGGTTCACACCACGATTTGGCTCACGATCAAAGATGCGCCGGACCATGGTCTGTACGGCTGGCATACGCGTCTGACCGCCGACCAGTACGACTTCGTCAACCTCGCCGGGGCGTACCCCTGCATCGGAGAGAGCTTTCATAACCGGGCCGCGTGATTTCTCGACCAGGTCTTCAACCAACTGCTCCAACTTGGAGCGCGAGAGCGCCATGGTCAGGTGCTTTGGTCCGCTGGCATCGGCGGTAATGAAAGGAAGGTTGACCTCTGTCTGCATGGAGCTAGACAGTTCTTTCTTAGCTTTCTCAGCCGCTTCCTTCAAACGCTGCAATGCCATACGATCCTGGCGCAGATCAATGCCCTGTTCGCGGCGGAACTCGTCGGCCAGCCAGTTGATCACGCGCTGATCAAAGTCATCGCCACCCAGGTGGGTATCACCATTGGTGCTTTTCACTTCGAAGACGCCATCGCCCAGTTCTAGAATGGAGATATCAAAGGTACCTCCACCGAGGTCATAGACTGAGATGCGCTCGTCTTTTTTCTTGTCGAGTCCATAGGCCAGCGATGCGGCGGTTGGCTCGTTGATAATACGCAAAACTTCGAGACCTGCAATGCGGCCAGCATCTTTGGTTGCCTGACGCTGTGCGTCGTTGAAGTAGGCCGGGACAGTGATTACGGCCTGTGTGACACGCTCACCCAGATAGGCTTCCGAATCAGATTTCAGCTTCTGCAGAATCATTGCGGAGATCTCAGGTGGGCTATAGGTCTTGCCCTGTACCTCTACCCAGGCGTCACCATTGCTGGCACGCACCACTTTGTAGGGCATCAGGCGCTTGTCACGATCAACTTCTGGATCATCAAATTTGCGTCCCATGAAGCGTTTGATCGAATAGACCGTGTTCTCTGGATTGGTGATTGCCTGGCGTTTGGCGACTTCACCAACGAGACGCTCACCATTTTTATTAATTGCCACGATCGATGGTGTCGTACGTGCTCCCTCTGCATTCGGAATAACGACTGGCTCGCCGCCTTCCATCACTGCAACACAGGAGTTTGTGGTTCCTAAATCAATTCCTATAACTTTTGGCACTGTTGCCTCCCTGATTTTATCTATTATTGATATGGTGACCCGATGCAGCGTATCTTCGTTTACTAGCGAAAACCCTCTGTATCGTGCCGTGGTTCCTCATCATCATATCCATAAACTTCTGCCAGTAGATCGTCCATCATGCGAGCCATATAGCGTACCACTGCGATAGCGCGGCTATATTGCATCCGCGTCGGGCCTATCACACCGAGCAGGCCACTCACTTTGCCTTCCTGTCCATAACGGGCTACAACCAGGCTGATATCTTTCATCTCGTCCCACTGATTTTCCCCACCAATAATCACCTGCACGCCATCAGCGGAACGTAGTTGTGAAGCCAGGGCTGGTAGGAAGCGATTCTCTTCCAACACTTCCATGACTTTGCGTACACGTTCGTTACGCTCCTCTTCAGGCCCTATACGGCTGTATTCCGGCTGGTCCAGGATATTGATCACGCCATCACGGTAGAAGGTATCTCCCACCATGTCACCATGCTGCTCTAGAATACGCAGAATAGTGACAGCGATCAGGCGCTCTACCGCCGAGAAATCCTGTTTGTTGATTAGCGCTTCGATCTCTTCCGCATTCTTATTGTCGAACAGCTTATTCAGTCGTGCCGCAACGATGCTTAGTTCATCCTGAAAGATGGCTGTATCCAGCATGACACGCTGCTGCTTTACAGTACCATCCGTCAAAACCAGCACGATGTGTGCGGAAAGATCGGTGACTGATAGCACTTCAAAATGCTTGAGATGGCCTTCGCTTGCCCGTGGTGGGGTCATGACAGCGGCACTATGCAGCAGGCGAGCCATTACGGAGGCCGTAAGACGTACCCACTGGTCCAATTGATCCTGAACCTGATAAAACTGGTGGCGGATCAAGCGCTGCTCATCAAGCGAAAGAGTCGATTCGAGCATCAGATGTTCGACAAAATAGCGATAACCCAGGTCAGTCGGTACACGCCCTGCAGAGGTATGAGGCTGAGAGATCAACTGTGCCTCTTCCAGGCCCGCCAGCTCATGCCGGACCGTTGCGGAACTGAAACGCAGCCCATACTTACGAACCAGAGTCTCGGATGCAACAGGCGTGGCGGTATAAATGTATTCTTCAACCAGTGCACGCAGTATCTGCTGTTTACGTGGACTCAGCGGTGTCATGTTTTTATTGCCCTTGCCGTCCTGGTGTACCGCTCCCGCTTCCACATTACTATAACGGGATGATACAATACTTGTCAACTATGATTGCTAGCACTCGCATCATGAGAGTGCAAATACAGAATAGCACTCTCAAGGGGAGATTGTCAAGGGGAAATTTGGGGCTATTAGAAGACACAGCAGCATGATCCCATTTTTTCAGAATAGAAATTGACATCCTTTCTTTACCTGAGCGAAACGAAAGGATGTCAATTTCTATTCTATCTCATTCAAGAATGAACTACTTTAATAGCTCACTCTTAACTTACCTCATCAATAACCAGAACTTACCCACCATTTTTCTTTCCACCATTTCCATTCTTACCTCCACCTCCATTTGTATTCCCGTTTCCACCATTGAAATCGCTCGCCAACAAGCCTGTTTGCACTGGATCCTGTCCATCGAGCATCCAGTCACAACTTCCACCAGCTCCCATCAAGCCATTTATGCTGTTGACACATTGCTTATGAATACCTGATGGCACTGTGAATAGAGGCTGGGTTCCCAATCCCAGGGCTTTAAGGTTAATATTGCCGCAAGGGATATTATCAGTATCTACATTACACTTTCCACTCACACGCTCAATAATGCTATGCCAGATAGGCGCTGCGCCAGTAATACCGATAACGTTTTGTCCAAACGCGTCATTATTAGCATTGCCGGTCCATACACCAACGACGACATCTGGTGTGTAACCCATCGTCCAGTTATCCCTAAAATCATCGGTAGTACCGGTTTTTGCAGCAACCTCACGTTGCTGACATGGTTGTGCATAGGAACATGTTGGATCCCAATCCCAGAATGAAAGATCATGGTCCGTCTCAAATTCTGGTGCACGTGCAGCTTCATCAGTAAGTACTGATGTCATCATATATGAGATCTGCGGTGAGAGTACCTGAATCGGCTGAACATGATTGGGGTCAAAATGATAGAAGTTATGACCGTAGTTGTCCCATATATCTAAAATGCCTTGCTGCGAAACATGCTTCCCATTATCTGCAAACGTCTGATATGCGTTGACCATTTGTAGTAAGGATATTCCCGTTGTACCAAGTGCTAAAGATGTTCCGATACAGGTAATCAATGGTTCACTTTTGTGATTTTGCTGGCAATCGGTGAGCTTTTGATTAATATCAGTAATACCCATACGCTGAGCAGTAGCTATTACATTCTGTACACCAGCAAAAGTCAATGCTCGCACTGCTGGGAGATTATATGAATTGGCAGTTGCCACTCTGATAGTTGTAGTTGGCTTTTTATTAGGATGACCACCATAATCGTTAGGAGAGTAAACACTACTTATAGGCGTTCCTGGCCCTGCACCATTAGGGAAGTAAGTTTGTATATCGGGCAATACAACACCAGGATACAGTCCCATCTCAAAAGCGGTAGAATACTCGATAGGTTTGAAGGTTGATCCTGGCTGGCGAGGCAAAACAGCCATATTCTCCTGACCAGCTACACGCTTATCGTTAGAATTATAATTTGAACTTCCATCCATTGCTAACACTTCGCCAGTCCTGGCATTCATGACCACAACTGCTGCATCATTTACATTATAATAAGCGCTATTTAGCGTTGCATATACACCTGTCAACTTCTGATATTCCGATTCTGTCAGATGTCTTTTGACCGCCGATTCTACATAAGCTTCCAGGTTGTAATCGATAGTTGTACGAATATTAAAACCGCCATTGAGTAATATAGTGGCACCTTTTTCTGAATCTCCATTACCTAACACATTTTCTAATTGGTTTTCTATCCATAGCACGAAGTCGGGATCTTTCATGCTCGCCTGATACGAATGGAACTTCATTGCCAGCGTCGTCTTCTCGACTTGCTGTATAATTGCTGGCGTTATGGGTCCTGGTTGTCCATTTGGTCCCAGTCCTGGCTCTAGAACACCCATATTCGCCATACTTTGTAGAACGTAAATCTGACGACCTAAAGCCATATTTTTGTTTGTTGCATTCAGTGACCATGTGCCTGGATCAAAAAGGCTTGGATTGTTCGGCATTGCCGCTAACAATGATGCCCGTGCCAATGCAAGAAGAGGATCATGTGTTTTGTTTGCCTGATTATAATCCAATTGAGAAACGGCTGGAGTGCAGTTGAAATTCTTGTCACATGTTCGTGCCAGACCAAAATAATCCTCGGAGGCCAATTCAACGCCAAGCTCCGTTGCGCCAAAAGGTGAGACATTGAGATACATTTCCAAAATTTTGTTTTTGGGATACTCCTGCGTCATACCAATCGCTAGCGCGGCTTCTGAAAGCTTGCGCTGCCATGTAATCTGATCACCATTCTGCCGCATATTCTTGATCAATTGCTGTGTAATAGTACTTCCACCACCATGGGAACCATTATAGATAACGGCACGCAATAACCCTTGTGGATCAACCCCTCCATTATCCCAGAACGTCGGATCTTCGGCTGCAATCATGGCATCGCGCATCACCTGAGGAACTTGCTCATAGCTCACCGATGTACGCCTTCCATGTCCATTGGGATCAGATATGTTGGCAAGTAAAACACCATTGCGATCATAAATACGCGTCACTTGCGAAATCTGCTTACTGGCTAGACCTTGCAACTGCGGTTGCTGGCTCTGATAATATGCATACCCATAGGCAGTGCCCGAGGAAGCAGAGATGATAATAAGGGCGATTAGCGCTATGAGTACACCGATACCAACTTTTCGGCCACCTTCTCCCACACGTTTACGACGATGACGCATACGCATAGCAAGTCGTACGGTGCTGGAACGCTTCCACCGTGTTGCCTTTGGCAAAGGACCAGACATACCAGGACCGGTTGGACGATAGCGTACCAACGGATCAGGTGGTGCGACCATTTGTTGCCTGTTGACCGCCACTACTTTGCCAGAAATATGCTGCACCATATGCATCGCATTGCCAAGTAAACCCTGCTTCCTGGCTGACGTGAGTAATCCTTGCGTTGGTACACGACCAGTTCCTGGCACCTGACCTACATTACCTTGACCCGGTTGAAACGAACCGCCAGACAATGGCTCCGATTGCCGCCTGGGACCATTAAGAGGTGAAAATTGCTTGACTGGCTGACCAGGCTGCTGCTGATTATAGTCCTGCAACAACCCTCCTGTATGAGGCGCTTTATTCTTGTTCTCATCTGGTTGATAACCGGCTGGTGGTCGACTCCAATTATTACTCATAATAAACTATATCCCCGTTGCTAATACGGCGGACCGCTCTATTCATAAGCAGATCCCCGCTATGTTTCTCCGCTCTCTCCTGCCATTAGATGCAGAAAAAAGAACGAACTTTCTCAATATTTTTTTATAAGAGTATTAGCAAAACATCTTCCCCACATCACTCTATCTACATAACACCTATCCTTACAGAACTCATTTTTCAGGTCAGTGAGTTCTGTGTTCTATTCAACTCAACGGGCAATATGATACACGTTAACGCGTCACTACCCATTCTGGCTATTCGCTCTCCCTCACAAGGACAAAAGATGGTCTTTACACGACTGTTATACCCGTGAAATACTTTCACAAGTGGCTTTATCACCGTTTATAATTTATTTACTTTATATAATCTATTTGCACAAGAGATTGATGGGCACCCATTAGGGGCATAATGGATGCAAATTCTTGCCAGATCATGTATAATTGGAACATGTTGCGTATCGGTATTGCACCGTTGCTGAGAGGAGCCTTTTGCATGTTCTTGCGGCCCACCCGCTATCTACTGATCTTTGTCACCAGCATCTGTTTAAGCTTGCTCATACTAACGATTCACCCATCCCATACATTGGCCGCCGCCAATCCTATTACAGTGACCAGCCAGATAGATACCGTTACGTTTCCTAAAAGTATCGATCTTCAGGTAAGCGCAACCGATCTCAGTAGTACCATTACAAATGCAACGGTTTTTGTTAAAGATAGCAATAATCCTTACAATACACCACACATCACGGACATAGGTACTCCAGCACACACGGTTACACTTCACAGCTATGAAGATATCTCTGGAACTGACTTCGCTTCGCCTGGTACGGTGGTAACTTATTATTGGCAATTACAGGATGCACAGGGTCATAGCTACACAGCTCCCACTCAAACTTTTACGATTACTGATACTCGCTTCGTCTGGCAACACCTAAATCAAGGAAAACTACAGGTGAACTGGTACAACCGTTCAGTAGATTTTGGTCAGACTATACTATCCCAGGCCAGCATGAGCCTTAATCGCATTGCAGGTAACCTGGGTGGTAGTCCATTGTCCCCGATTAATCTCTGGGTTTATCAGACGACCAAAGATTTTCATGGTTCACTCCCTCCAGGTACATATGAATGGGTTGGTGGGATCGCCTTTCCCAAACTCAATCAAGCTTCCGTGGTTGTCCAGAATACTGATGACATTACTCTAACACGCGATATGCCACACGAACTTACACATCTGCTGTTTCATCAATTGGGGGGTCAAAATAGTATCTATACACCTACATGGTTCGATGAAGGACTGGCTGTTTATAACCAGGCTTATCATGAAATAGCGATGAAGCAAACCTTTCAGCAGGCGCTCAAAAATCACGCTCTGTTACCACTCAGCACTATCAGCATCAACTTTCCAGCCGATGCCAATAAGGCATATCTCGCCTATGCTCAGAGCTGGAATCTGGTCGCTTATATGTATACGACCTTCGGTGAACCGAAAATAGCGGCTTTGATCAAGGCACTGAATAATCCCGCACTGGATTTTAACGATGAGCTTACCCATACCATAGGTATTGATCAAGACCACCTTGAGAACCAATGGCATCTATCCCTTCAACAACCCGCTACAATGGCACCCGATCAGACAAACAACCAGCCATTAGAAAACCCTGCATCAGTGCATATTGCCAGTGACCCCTACGCCACACTCTTAATCCTGCTGGGCATCTTTCTGATTGTAGTACCTGTATTTGGACTTGGCGGACTTTTCACCTATCAACGGCGTTCGCGAATTTCTTACCAGCCGCAGTCACACCTCAATGTCACGCCGTCCTATTCAACACCACCTGTTCCCAGCCAGAGGGCATATACAGATACTTCACGTTCTATCCCTGCACCCTACCCATACTATCCTGCCTATCCTCCGCAGGCATTACCAGATACACCCCAGATACAGGATAACATGGGTTATTCAGGCGATCCCTATACAGGAGAAAAAAGCTGGCCGGCAGCCTATACACCGCACAAGCAACCACCGCAGGAGTAATCCTACAAAATGGATAAGAAGATGAGGAGGAAGATGGTAGTGCTTAATGAACCAACCCCCTACTACCCGTCCACAGCTCTTTCACTGGACGAACTGGCATATTGGATCGCATTCAGTCGCGTCATGGGTATTGGACCCGTGCGTTTCAAATTGTTACTCGATTTTTTCGCCGAAGATGTTGCTGCTGCATGGCATGCCAGCAGGCAAGAACTGTTCGCGGCTCGCCTCGATCAGAAAACTATCGATAAATTTTTGCAACAACGTACAACCATTCTTCCTCAAAAGGAGTTGGAACGCCTGGAGCACCTGCGCATCTCTATTATTACCTGGAAAGATGACACCTATCCGCCGCTTTTGAGGAAGATTGAGTACGCTCCTCCCGTTCTTTATCTGTGCGGAAATCTGACAGACGATGATCGCCGCTTTAGCCTGGGCATTGTAGGAACACGTAAAATGACGACATATGGCCGCCAGGTTACAGAACATTTCGCCAGTCACCTGGCAAAAGGGAAAGTAACAATTGTCAGCGGACTGGCTCTCGGCATCGATACGGTGGCGCACACAACAGCCCTTGATAACGGAGGTCGCACCATAGCTGTTCTGGCTAGTGGCCTGGACACAATCTACCCATCTTCCAACTATACGCTTGCCAGACGTATCGTTGAATCGGGACAGGGTGCATTGTTGAGTGCATTTCCTCTAGGCATCAGGCCCGAAACCGGGAATTTTCCTGCACGTAATCATATCATTTCTGGCCTCTCCCTTGGCGTTCTGGTCACGGAGGCACCTCCCCGCAGTGGCGCACTTATTACAGCAAATTCGGCTCTTGACCAGGGGCGCGAAGTTTTTGCTGTACCCGCAGGAATTTTTCGCCAGGGTCAGGAGGCGTCAATAAACTCATACAAGATGGCGCTCATCCGGTTACCGATGTGAACGATATTCTGGAGAGTCTTAATCTCCATATGCTGCCACAACAGTCTGAAGCTCAGATTCTCCTGCCTGCAAATGATGAGGAGCGCACTCTCCTGAAACTGCTCAGTTCCGATCCTCAACATATTGATGACCTTACCCGTATATCCGAGCTGCCAGCCCAACTCGTTTCATCCACGTTAACAGTAATGGAACTGAAAGGTTTCGTCAGGCACCTTGGTGGTATGCAATATGCTCTTACACGCTAAACCCTGTTCAACCTGCTTCCCTCCTCAGTTCATGGCTACAATGCAGCTGAAAATGTAGCCATTGTACTGTTTTTCTTTAATTTATCCTTCTCTCTTGAATAAATCATCCATTTTACCCATCGCCTCTTCTTGCATTCCTTCGATCACATGACCGTACAGATTCTGCGTGATGACAATACTTGAGTGTCCCAGGATCTCTTGTATCACCTTTGCAGGGATGCCCATACTTGCTAGTAATGTAGCTGCCGAGTGACGCAGATCGTGAAGATGTAACTGGGGAAGGTTATTCTCTTGCAGCAGCTTTTTGTATCGGAATGCTATCGTCTTTACAGAGAAGTGTTCTCCCATGTGGTTGCAGAAAACAAGATCCTTATTTATCCATTCCTGCCCAATTAGCAGCCGCATTTCTAGTTGTCTTTTTTTATGCTGCTTCAAAGCTGAAATGAGAAAGTCAGTCAGTCGAATAGATCGCTTACTTGCTTTAGTCTTAGGGCTTGTTTCAGTAACCATGTACTTTCCAGCGGATGCGCTTTTGAAGTAGGATGCGGTACGTTGGACACTTAAAAACTTTTGTTCCATGTCGATATCCGACCAGCGCAATCCTAACATTTCACCGCGACGCATGCCTGTTGTAAGCGCCATGCACAGGAAACATTCTATATCAGTGTCCTGGGCAGCTTTCAGAAGCATTTTGCACTGATCTGTATTCAAGAACGGCCGCTCTTCATGCTGGATTGTGGGCGCGTCTACATCATCGCATGGGTTGCGTGCAATCCGTTTCCAGCGTATGGCATCCTTGAATGCTACCTTCAAGATGCTATGTAGCATATGAATAGTTGCTTGTTTTTGTTGCCCCCTCAAAGCTGCATACATCTTTTGCAGGTGCTCACCTGTCAACTTTTGTAGCTTGATATGGCCGATGTGGGAAATGCACGATTCAATGCGTGCTTTGTAGCTGATCACCGTTGTCTCTTTGACTTTTGCACTATGGACTTCCAGCCAATAGCGCAGGTATGCTTCTACGGTTTCAGTCTTTGCCAGAATAAGCGTCTTATCCTCTATAGATCGCTGCAACACCTTGAGCTTCTTGCTTGCCTCAGCCTTAGTGTTGCCATACACGTACTTTTTCTTTCCCCCTTCTATCTTCGCATAGGCAACCCATTTTTTATCGCTGGCACGTTGATAGATCGAACCATCACCTTTTTCTCGACGTTTTGCCATGTTATGTTATTTTCCTTTCGGTCAACCAGATCTGCAATTCGGCAGGATTTATTCTGACTGCCGTATTAAATCGATGTACAGGCAGTCTCTCTCGATTGATCAGCTCATACACCATAGTCCTACTCAGTGACAGAAGCTTGGCCGCTTCTTCTACCGTAATCAGGAATGGGTGAATTGGTGGTGTCTCTTCCATAATGGTTCCCTTTCCAGGTCATGATTCAACCATAATGCCCTTAGCCTATTCATACAACATGTATTCCTATCGTCATTGTTGTTCGTATATCATGCCTCCCTTCATAATCTCAGATCGGCTTTTCGGAGTACCATTACTTCTCATACATCACCTCATCGGTTTCGTATAGTACCACATCCGGGCACACTTGTGGGAGATTTTTCAGGTAAATTATTCCTGATTTTTTCTTCCCCACGAAGAAGGATAAATTCTTTTTCCAGGGTGGCTCCATGAGAATTATCCCATCTGGTTTGCTTCCACGACCTGTCGCGCCTCTTTCCCTAATGTGAGACAGGCTTCCATGATGAGGCGCGTAATTTCTTGTATTTGCAGCAGGCACGCCCATTCCTCCTGATCAAATGCCTCGATATCCAGATGGGTCGGCCATTGTGTCAGAACCTGAAGACCACAGTGGTGCAGATCTTTCGTCACCTGTCGCCACTGCTGGCGAATGCGTTGTCCACGCGCCTCTCGGTCCTGATCGATGAGATGGACTCGTGCTTGCACACCCAGTTCGGTCACGCGCTGAGAAAGCTGATCGCGTTGCAACCGTGCTTCGTTCAGGTGCTGCTGGAGCGTTTTCAATTGCGTTGTTACCTCGGCAGGAATGACGGGTACCGTCACTTCCTGGATCTGCACCACAGGTTCAGGAACGGCAGCCAATTGATGGTGTAACTGAGCGATCTGATGCTCCAGATCAGTGTTGTCCTTCTGGACCTGGAAGAGGTGCTGCTGCGTTGTCTGAGCCGTTGCATCGCGCCTGTCGCTCTGCCTCTTGTGCCAGCTTGAGGGCGGCTTTGGCTTCTTTAATGGCGTCCATCGTTGGCGCAATTTCTCCCTTCTCGACGTGTTCAATGATGCTCTCATCAGTCGAGGGAGATGCTAGTTCGTAGAGGATCGTGGCGGGTAAATGTAAAAGATTTGTACATTTGCCCGCGAATTTGTCCGCGACCTGCATAAAGTGATTGGCCGTCATGCGTGACATCCCAAATTCTGTCTGAAGCCAGGGGAGAAACTGCCCATGAGGCAAGCGCTCCTTGATCTCCTGAAGGATGAGTCCGATCGCGAGAATATTCTCTGCGGTTCGCTTGAGAAGTAAATGGGTCTCATCTGTCTTCTGTTGGATGAAGATGCGTGTTCCCTCATCGAGGGTCTCATAGGCAAAGATCGTCTGGATATGGTTCTCCTGCATTATTGCTCCCCCTTTCCGGCGGCGAGGCTCAGCAGCGGCAGAGCAACTCCCGGCGGCAAAGCAGGGAGCGGTGTGCGAGCTTGCAGGGAGCGGTTTTCCAGATACATCGCATGTGTTGCATAGAGCTGTTCGAGAAGCGACTGAGTCACGTCTTTCTGCTGGACTATATGATGAATTGATTTGGCAATCTCGCTCGCCATCGCATTGAGTCGCATGAGGACGCTCATCTCTTCGGCAACCCAGGGATCGGCGAAGGCATCACGCTGTTCGCGAACAAATTGTGTATATTTGCCTTCCATGATTTTGCGCACGATCACCAGGACAGTAACCTGCTCAAACCAGGCAAGTTCGCTTTGGGTTGAGAGAGCCTGATAGCGTGATGTATATCTGGTCAGCAACCACGAGCGATATCCTTTGACCAATGGATCAACGGTTCCAGTCAGGCGGGATAGTTCTAATGTGTAATCTTGGGTGCCCAAGAATTTCTGCCAGGTTCGTTCATTGAACAGATCGCGTCCATGGATCGTGACCTGTCGGCTTGTGGGCATCATTACGGTGATCGATGGAGCTAATCCGTTAATGGTCAGGCACTGGGTAAAATTGGCACCACGGACGACCGAGAGGGCTGCACGTTCAGCATATTGTTCGAGGAGGGTCTGCTCCTCCGTCCAGATGGTTGTCTTCATTCAAATCCCCTTTCATTGCCTCTGGCTCGTTTTTTGTCTTTCCGTTGCTCTTTCCGTACTTGATATCGCAACTGTTCCTGGTGATGCAACCACCAATCCTGGCGCAAGGCATAAACCACGGGAAATGGAATTTCCGTAATGGATGCTTGCACGACGTAAGCATTTTCGCCGAGTTGGGGCGCTGGATAGGCATGGATCTCATCCAGATACCAGGAAGCCTCACGGCGGATCTCATCGACTAATTGCTCTGCCTCAGTTCTACTCATCCATTGAAATCCTGTGCCCTGTCTGGCGGTTTCTGCAAGGAGGAGGTTCTGCTGCTGCTCAGGAACGCTTATCCGGAGCGCTGAAGCATCATCTCGCAGATATTGGTGGGTTACGACACAGGACGAAAAGGGAAGATGTGGTGATTTCGGGGACCACCACTGTGTCTCTTGCCGCTTGCGTTCTTGTAGCAAGACTGAGGCGATCTCTTCCAGAGCATAGGATGACTTCGCCCAATCCAGAATCTCCCCAGTGATTTCCATCGGACGTTGTTGGTCGGCATAGCGATCAAAAGAACTATGAAACCACTTGCCAGCGTTTTCCAACGGCTTCTTCTGACTGGTAAGATCGTAAAATGTGCGGTGGAGGAGCGTGTTGATGGCAGCAACCCGCGCCAGCCTGGGACTGCGTCGAATTTTATTTTTATATCCCCCAAGGGCTTTTTTGCCTGCATGGGTGTTCACATAATCAGGAGTTGCATATTCTGGACCGTCTAGAAGCTTGAGATAGCGCACTGCTTCCTGAGCAAGCTCTTCCTCGCTTCCAGTCCATGGATTATCCATTGGAGACTCGAGTTCGAGTTCTTTCCCTAGAGAATCTCTATCTAAAGATAGAAACTCGATACTCGAGGGAGCTACATCTGGAAGATTCTTGTCCTCTTTGGGAGATTCCGGTTGTTTCTCTCGTTTTTCGTGCTCAAAAGACGAGCTTCTCCGCTTAGGAAGCACGACGATGGAATCTCCCAACCATGAGTTGGCCGTAAATTCCTTTCCCAATACATCGGAAGAGGAATCTTCCAGAGAATCTCTCGTCTGGGAGATTCTTCTCGTGCCAAATCTCCCACATTCTCATAACGCTGCTGCATACTTTGCAGCACAGGGTTCATCAACAGCAGACGTTCCTTCACCTGCTGTGCTTTCTTCCGCATTTTCAGGTTCTTTGTATATTCTGGATTGCAGAGACGATCGACCTCAGCAAGGACCACTGTCGAGACCTGAAAGCAATAGCCCAGATCCAGGGGTAATAGATATGTAGTTGGTTGGCCGGAGCATTCCTGTTTTTTCAGAATGCCAAGCGTACAGAGCAAGCGGACAAAGATATGAAGTGTTTGATAGCAACATATTTCCTGCATCTCACAATCTGCATAATAAGTCTTGAGGAGATTATGGATGACAATCCTTGCATGCCAATTGTGCTGCTCGACAATCTGGTATTCGACACACGCATATCGTAAGAGATGTTCCAGCATCTGGTCACATTTGGATGTAGGCCAGGTACGAGTAGCGAAGAGCTGATTAATCGCTTCACGCAGGCTTGAAGGGACCTGATCAATCGCTCGGGGAGATTGTATCGTCATGGCTCTCTTCCTCCCTCTGCAATGGAACTTGAGGATCGTTGAATTCATGAGGCGTTCCCTTTCCGATGTCTTCCTTGCTCATCTTGCTGCGCGTTTCTCGCTGAGCTCGCAGGGAAGATGAGAAGATACCCGGCTCGAAAAGAGCAGAGTTGTAATTCAAGCGCCATCGTACGCGCATTGAGGTGGCTGATATGCCTGATGAGAAGTCTATGCGAAAGCGCCGTTTCGGTTTCGAGCGTGCGATACGATCGATATGCTAGAACGACAATTTCGTCAGCAACCGGAACCCTGGAAGGGATGGATACAGCGAATGCTCGAAAAATACGAGATTGCGTCGGAGAAAGCTTCATTGCATACCCATTCACTTCAATGCGGTGCCTTACATCATCCCATTTGATGAGATATGTTTCCGGATCCATTCGCTGGCTCATCAAAAAACCTCTCACTTCTCCTGAAAGAAGGCCTGCCATTCCTATTTAATGAATGTTCACGTCTCCGCATGCAATGGAAGTGAAGCTTTGTGGTCTCTTCATCACCGTCGTTGTGTTGGTCTTATCAATAGTAATGGAGAGGTGAGTCGTCCTGAGTGTATGAACATTGAGTGTTGTGATGCTCATCGCACTCCCTTGGGCATCGGTGATGAGTGATTGAAGGGGAAAGACGACTGGCCCCTGCAACACGCAATTTCCTGCATGAAGGGAGGCGAGATATGTTGTCTTCGGAGCCAGGTCGCTGAGCGAAAGGGTCACAATGATAAATGCCCCTATGGGACGAATTTGAGCCAGACCATGCACATTTTCGTCGGGTGCGTGTGGGGATACAAGCAACACAGATGCACCTTGCATCCCATATGTCGTCGTTTTGAGAGGTATTCGCAGACGCGTACTCGTTGAAAAAACGGAGGTGTCCTGTCGTATTAAAAGGCTTATAGCACTGACATCAACAAGACAGAGAAGGCTGATCAGCAGGGATGCGATGATGAATTGACGATTGGTATGACTCATGGTTCTGATACTCTCTTTTCTTTGACAAGGATTTTTTTGCCGTTCTGGCGAAAATAATGATCTTCCCGAACTGCTGGTTCTCGCTCAAGGATCTGAGGAAGGAAAGAACCAGCAATGGATGTCCTTAGCTCTGTGTATGTTCGGGTCGTAAGACCATCACCTTGCCCCCATCCAATGGCACAAACACCTGTCCACTGGTAGCATCAGCGGTGACGGTATGGGATTGGGCGGAGGTTTTGATGGTTTGCACAATTCTTCCCTGTTCGTCTGTGATGGTCAGGGTTTGTTTGAGATACGAAGGGAAGAAGAAGAAATGATCAGTAGCCGCGACGATATCGACGCCTGGGATTGCGAGAGATGCCGTTACCTGGCTGGTGCGTACATTCCAAAGAATCTGTCTTCCTCCGGCACAACCAACCGCAGCCACTCCGGTCTCAGTATCTAGTGCAAGGCCGCTTGGCGAACAATTGGTGAGAGCATATCGCTGGAGCACGTGCGCCTGATAATGACCATAACCATCGTCATCGAGTGCTACACGGTCAAGCTCGCCGCCATTGTTTCCATGTGGTGCGGGCACATCGACCAGCAGTTCGTTTCCGCCAATCCAGAGGGGAGCCTGTAAGCCACTCTGACCCGGCTGTGCATAGGGAAATGGCAAGGTTGCTACAATTTGATAAGATTGTGTTGAGAGAAACGAGAGATAGGGAATTCCAGAATGGGGCTTGCGAAATGTTTCATCCGGGTTGGTCACGGCAACAATTCCCAGGGTCGGATTCACAGACATTTCGTCTACACGGAATGTGCCTTTGGTATCGATGCGATAGAGAAGCCGACCTGTATGCGTATCAAACACAAGAATATGACTGTTTCCATCAGAAGTCCACAGTTGACCATGGGATGCCTCAACCCCTTCCGGTCCTTCCTGAGAGTAATTGCCTGCATCACACCCCATTGGTCCCATGAAATCTTTCTGCCCAATGGGCTGAGTGACGATGTCTTTGCCATCAGTACCTAGCCTCACAACATCTATCTGAGCTTGAGAATCGTCACTGAGATAGTAGTGACCATCTGCCGCCCAACTCACGTCGTAGCACCATCCCTTTGCAGGAGCACCAGGGATCTGGATGATTTGACTCACCTCAAATGGAGCGTGATGATGCTCGGAAGGGGCCTTGGGGACTGCTGCTTCTGCCTGGAGTTGAAAAGAGACAGCAAGCAGAAATGCAAAACCGATGAGGCCATAAACAAACAAACAAAGACGAATGAAAAAGCGAGTAGACATGAGAGAGTTTTCCCTTTCTCGTATGCGACACTTCGAGTACAGACTGACGGGTGGACAACAGTATGTATGTAAAAATTTTTATTAAGGGCAGAATTGATCGTTCAGTGACTATGCAGAAGAAGCCAGTTGAGAACAACAATGATATCGTAATGAGACATGTTCTAATTCCTCCTTTCTACATGCCATAAAGGCGTCTTTACAACATGATGTATGTATGTTTTAAAAACATAGATAGTTCTCAGTGCAATGGAATTTGAATATCAGAGGATATTCTTCCATATTACCTTTAAAAATATTTAAAAAATATCATCAGGTAAATTTCTGAGGACTTTCATTGATACTCAGAGACTAATCACTGCAAGAATATCTAAAACAAGTATGGTATTGTTCTAAGAAAAAGTAAAGAGATTTATGTAGCATCTGATGTAGCATCTGATGTAGCAGTGAATGTAGCATCTGATGTAGCAGCAAGTGCTACATTCATAGACCTCATGGTATCATGAGCAATTCTTTCCACCTTCTAAAATGCCTACATTAATATTTGATGCCATGCGCTAGAGAGTTCTTTGGCTTTCTTGTGATATATCAATAGACTTTTCTATTACCATATTGCCCTGGATACTTTTATTCATGGGAATATCTAGAATAATTGACAAGCAAGCAAATATTATGTTAAAGTGCTTACAAGGAATACACAAGATATTTCTTTTTATACTGCGTTTTCTCACCTTTCCGGTAAGCAAAGGCGTTCAAAAAAGGAGATGATTGAGAAATTATTTCGTTTCATACTGCATAAGGATCTGGAATATGCCGTCGCAAATTCTCATACATGCGCTCCGATCCACATCTATATCATCATCTTCAAATGAAGAATTTACATATTTCTATCCTATGAGCAAATTCACTGCATTGACGCGAAAGTGATAAAAAACAATGAAAAATATACTCTTGCGGCAGGCACGCACATCGCGAGGGTGGAGTCAGGAAGACCTGGCTGAGCGCCTGAAGGTCCACCGCACCACGGTGAACCGATGGGAGCAAGGTATGATGCCAGAACGCTTCCATCAGGAGCACTTGAGCCTGGTCTTTGAAAAGAATTTTGTACAGTTGGGTTTTCTCTCTGATGCAATGTCAACTTTTCTTCTTGATCCACTCATTCCCGCTCTTTCCTCTGTTTCCTTAATTGGACGAGATAGCTTCTCTCAAGAGATCAAACAGCGTTTATTGCAAAAGAGGAGTGAGATCCAGGTAGCACTTCATGGCTTACCGGGTGTAGGTAAAACAGCAATAGCAATTGCACTGGCACATGAAAGAGAAATTCGTGCCCACTTCGATGGCATCTTATGGGCAGGCATGGGGCAAATAGCCAATGTAGAAGGCATCCTTTCGCGATGGAGCAATCTTTTCGGTATCAGCGCAAATGGCTTGGGAACCTTAAACCATCGTGAGATATGGGCACGCACATTACGGGAACTGATTGGCCAGCGCCGCTTGCTGATTATACTTGATGACGCCTGGAATCTAGAAGATGCATTGGCACTCAAACTGGGTGGAGAGAATTGTGCCTATGTGCTAACGACACGTCTACCAGCACTGGCTGCCGAATTTGCACCGGAGGGAGCAACCCATGTGACAGAAATAGGCGAAGCCGAAAGTATTGACCTCCTCAAACTCCTGGCCCCGGAACTCACAACCACAAAGAGTGAAACGATGCATACTCTGGTCCACGCTACAGGGGGACTACCACTAGCATTAACGCTTACAGGCAGATATCTGCATGCTCAGGCCTATCAGCGTCCTCCTCGCCGTCTCCAAGCGTCGATCGAACGGTTGCTAGCCGTAGATGAACGCTTGAGCCTGAGTCAGCCAACAACGCTCATCGAACACCACCCAAGCTTACCCATTGGGTCACCGCTCTCCTTGCAAACGCTCATTGCAGTAAGTGATGAGCACCTTGATCCTCTTGCACAGTCAACCTTGCGAGCACTTTCGGTCTTTCCACCCAAACCCAATACGTTTTCTGAGGAAGCCGCCACCGTTGTTGCTGCATGTACACTGGAGGCTCTCGATACATTGACCGATGCGGGATTACTGGAAAGCACTGGATCGGGTCGCTATACATTGCATCAGACCATCGCTGATTATGCGCGTTCCCATCAAACCGATGCATTATCCTCTGAACGACTGGTTACCTTCATTATTCCCTTCGTGGAAGCACACAAGGCGAACTATGAAATTCTTGAGCAAGAGAGAGATAATATCCTTGCAACGTTGAACATTGCTTCTGTTCAGGGAAAGCAAGAAGCCTACGTGAGGATTATCTGCTCGTTCGCGCCATTCTTGTTCCTACGCGGTCTCTATGACGAGGCAAAGATCCATCTTCTGCGAGCGTATCATATGCTAAAAATGGTCGATACGCTTCTTCTCACGATCATATGTTTGCATCATCTTGGAATGGTCGCTCAGAAGCAAGGGGAATATACAGCAAGCAACGGAGTATTATCAAGAAGGATTAGAACTGGCACGCAAGGCTGACATCAGAGAGCAAATGTGCGCGTTCCTCTCGGACCTCGGGTGGGTGACCGAAAAACGCGGACTCTATGAGCAGGCTCATGCGTATGCACAAGATGGCTTGAAGCTGGCCAATCAGATCAACGACGAGATCCATCGAGCGAGATTGCTGACAGCCCTTGGGGTGATTGCGGACAATAGAGGGGAATATATCCAGGCCGAAGCATACTACCAGGAGGCTCTCACCATTGTTCGCCGGATCAATGATCGAGAGCAAGAGTGCGTGATTCTGATAGATCTTGGTGCCAACGCATCTGAGCAAGGTATGAGCCAGGAAGCATCTCGTTTTCAACAAGAGGCACTGCGTTTAGCCAGACAACTTGGTCATTGGGAATGGAAGTGTCTTCTGCTTATCAATATGGCAGCTTCCAGTGAAGAGATTGGAGAATATATTCAGGCCGAGGTGTACAACCAGGAGGCTCTGAGCCTGGTCAGACAACTTGGTCATCGCGAATGGTTAACATATTCACTTCGCATTCAAGGTGGACTTGCCATGCGAAGAAACGACTATGCGCTGGCAGAAACATCATTGCAAGAGGCCCTGGTCCTGGCACGGAAGATCGAAAAACCGGTCTATGTGTGTGAGGTCAGCAAGGCGCTAGGAGATCTTGCTCTTATACAGCACCATTTCGACACGGCAACAAAATATTTTTCTGAGATGATGCAACACGTTCCCGATGGGCAGCAAGGGGTAAAAGCAGAGGCATTGTATCGTTTCGCTCTGGTCGCTGCTGCCAAAAGAGAAACTCAGGAGGCGAAAAACCTTGGGGATGCTGCTCTTCTGATCCTGGATGAGATGGACAATAACAGACTCTCCAATGAGGTAAGAGAGTGGGTAGAGAAGGGGTATCAGCCATCTCTACCCACAGCTTTTTGATATCTAGAGGCTTCTAAACCCCTCTCGTTTTCCGTAGTAGTTTGTCGGAGAGAAGCTGGTGGCTCCGACACGAGATAATGGAGGAGAGATCCATTGAAAAATCTCAACCATTCATTTACGCTATCTGTAGCGGATATATCTTCGATGGACATCTCTTGTTAAGAGGAAAACCTCACAACTCATCTTTATCTTATTCGCCACGGCAGATTATATTGGTGAAGTCGTGTCATTTTACCATTGGGTTTTGCAAATTCTGCAAAACTATGTTTCCTATTTCCCGCTCCAGAACTATGCTTCCTACGATTGTAAATAAATTTTCCCTTGCGTAATATTCGAGACATTGATATACTAGCCTGAGCTGTATTGGTAATTTCTGACACTATGCAGCGTAAAATTAGAAGTAAGAAAAGAAGTATTTTTATGCTGCTCTTTGATCTGCAAAAGACACGTGAACAGTACCTTGAAAGACTCCTTGCCCGCTATGGAACAGTGACTCTTCCGATTGCTTCAGCTAACCAGACACTTCCACTGCATACAGTTTTTCAACCAATGATCTTACGTCGCGATCCACTCGCGCCTCAGGACAAGCGACCTGGAGTGGCATCAAAAATTGTCAAGGCGAGGGATGGTACAGAAGCTCTCATCCAAAGCGAACACAGGCGGATGATTGTGCTTGGTGGCCCAGGAATGGGCAAAACAACCGCTCTGAAAGCTCTGCTCTCCATGGCAATCACGACCGCTCAGATTGATCTTTCCTCTCCATTACCGCTCTTCATTTCCTTGCCAGATCTCATGCGTGCAGAGCTATCATTTGAGAAATATATACAACTTATCATCAGTGAATTAGATATAGATCCGCGCTTCGCACATATCTTGGCAGTTGCAGTAGATACTGGCAACGCGTTTCTCTGTCTTGACAGCCTGGATGAAGTGTTGCCTGCGCTACGACCAGATGTGATTGCTTTTCTCAATAAAGAAGCTCTACGTTGCCTCGGGACATGGATTATCGGTTCGCGTTTCACAGAGTATAAAGGTGGCCAATTCGCCCACAGCCAGTTCACGGAATGGGAATTACAAGTACTGGACAAACGGGAACGCCTGACACTAGCTCGCCAGTTATTACCCACACTCTATGATGCCTTGTATAGGGATGTAGCACAAAATCTGAAACCTGCGATGCCCTCAGCGGAGGCCTACATAGAAGAGCTGCAACAATGTACTCAGATCGCTACGTGGGGAGAAAATCCGCTTTTACTCAGCCTCACTGCTGTACTCTATACACAAACAGGTAGACTACCAGTCAGTCGCGCAGTGCTCTATGCACAGGTGACGGAAGCAATGTTCACGATGCGTATCCATGATGCCAGACAACGCGCGGAACTGCGTCATTTACTGGCAGACATTGCACTTGAGTTCTATCAAACACGAGGGCGCAACTTTCGCATAACAGATGTGCTCGAATTCCTATCTTCGCAGGCCTCAAATCAGAATACACAATCTCTCTATGCGACACTTGCGCTTCTTCTAAATTCCGGTGTGCTGGAACCAGTGACATATCAGGTGTATGGTTTTAAACATCAGATGTTCCAGGAATATCTGGCTGCCGTTGCTCTGGCTCGTCGTTGCATGGATAAAACACAGCAGCAAAACACCAGGGATCTGCTCTGGCGTAAACGGAGATTTAGCCGCTGGAATGAAATACTACGCTTGTTGGTTGGAATACTCATACAGGAGCATGGCAGTGAAGGATTACAGATAGTACGCAAGTGGCTGTCTGCTCTGGCATCGGAATATAGCACATCCGAAGGCGATCCAGGCAACCTCTGCTTGATACTTGCGATGAAATCACTCGGCGAATTTGGGGAGAGCGTATCAGAAACCGCAGCCTCGGATCTAGCGCAACACATATTGGGAATATGGGAGAAGGCCTTTACAGAGCTGCTTCGCCTGGGAGGATGGCAGCATGCACAGCCTCTACGGGAACAAACCAACGTATTGCGTGTATTGAGCCTCCAACTTGTGGCTCCGATCCTTATACGCTTGCAACAACACGATCCGCATATCCAAAATTTTTGTCATCTACCTGCGGCTTCAGGGCTGATAGATAACGCTATCCCTATAAACATCCTCTGGCATCTGTTTCAGGATAAGTCTATAAACTTTTATGCCTGCCACACTGCACGCGTACTACAAACTCCAACGATCATAGAGCGTTTAATAGCCACACTGGAAGATACAAATGCGCAATGGAGTGTGGAGGATCTGCAAACTGTTGTGAAGCTCTTGGGGAAAATGGGTGAGAAAACTCCTGTGCCTCTGCTGATAAAGACCTGGCAGGACACAACACTCGACGATGATCTACGTGAAACTGCGGCAGAAGCTCTGAGTGAGGCTGAAGTGCCTGTGCCACTCGACATATTTGTTGCAATGCTTAGTGATCAGGATGGTTCTATCAGGTGCACCGCTATAGAGACTCTGAGCAAACTTCATAAACAAACACATACTGATCTGCTCCTATCTGCTTTACAAGACTCTGAATTTTACGTTCGCAAAAGCGCTTTACACTCTTTACATATGCATAACATCGCTATTCCCATCAAGCTGCTACAAGCGCTTTTCTATGACAAAAATGACAAGGACATCTGTAAAGAAGCCTGGAACTGTTTGCAAGAGATAGGCGAACTTGTACCACTTGAACTATGGCTAAATGCCTTGCAATACGAGTATCAATGGACACGTGATTATGCGTTAATAGCCATAGAACGCTATAAAGACCAAATTCCCGTTGAGCCAGTCCTGGCAATGCTTTCTCTCCACAAAAGAGATGCCCAGAGTGGCAAAGATATACGTACACATTGCATTCAGGCATTAGGATTGCTGGGAGACCGTGTGCCAGTTGAACCCCTGCTAGAATTGCTCCATCATAGCGATGAGTATATACGTGCGCAAGCCTTATCTGTGCTTGCCCAACGTCGTGTGGCTCTCCCTGCGGATATTCTGCTGCAAATGCTGAACCATTCGACTACCGGCAGTGCGGCAGTACAAGCCATAGCGGCGATGGGTGCGGATGCGCCGATCTCATCTCTATTAGAGATTGCACAATCCCGCTCCTCCAATAGCACACATTTTGCTATCCAGGCGTTACGTTCGCTCTATGAATACGTTCCGACAGAACCTATCCTGGAACTTCTTCAAGACGAGGAAATCAGACATTCCTATAGGGGTACTTACGGGGAACTTATCCAACTCCTTCAGTTACAAGATGTTGAAATCCCCCTGGAGGTACTCTTACCAGCTTTAGACCAGTTCTCTTCTCAGAATGAAAATGCTCCAATTATCGCTTCCCTCTGCCGGGCAGGCGCTCAGGCACCGATAGAACCATTGTTGCGTTTGATCTATGAAGAAGCAAACAAGTCAAAATACCACCCTGAATGGATACAGCCATTACTCTACGCACTCTATGAGTGGATCTTGCCGACCAGTTTAACCAACGCTCTGGGCAATACTCCCGACGATCAACGATTGGCGGTATCTCTGCTCGGCTCAATACATGACGACGAAAGTATTCAGTTGATTACCGCCGTGGCACAAGACCCTACCGGAGATCACATGACGCGCTCCGAGGCAATGGTCGTCTTGAACGATCTAGGGATAAACTTGCCATTGGACTATCTGCTCCAGGCAACACGCTGGTGTACCTACGAAGGAATGGGATGGTATTTAGCGGATACCGTCAAGCGCCTGGGTGAGCAAACACCTCTGGAACAACTGCTACCTTTATTGGGTGAGGACCATAACAGATTGCAGCCAGGGGTTGTCGATGCTTTGGTTGGTATTGCTGACTCTATTCCACTTGCAACCATACTTGCTTTATTGAAAGACAACAATGAATTAGTACGTCACGCTGCTATACGCATACTTGGCACGATGGGAGAAAGAGTCCCTCTTCACATATTCGTGGCACTCTTGAATGATCCTAAGCAAACGCTAAACACTCGCTGTTTCGTGTTATTGGCACTCGGTGAACTGGGGACACCAGCGGCAGTCGATCTTCTCATGGAAGCACTAGAAGACGATGAGGCGGCACTCAGAAATAGTGCACTTATGGCCTTACAAGATGATGATATGAAAACGAGAAGGGGAGGACTCAGAGCATTCAAGGAACAAAGCAAGGAAATTCCGCTTGAGCCTCTACTCAAGTTACTCAATGATCCAGAAGATACTATAATCAGCAAATCCCTTGCTGTGCTAGGTGAGTTGGGAAGCCTGGGTGTGGCTATTCCTATAGAGCCACTTGTCTCACTTTTGAGTCATGACGACGAATCTCTAGTAGCAGAGGCCGCCGAAGCGCTCTGCAAACTTGGCGAGCGTGTCCCTATTGACACATTGCTCGCGAGCATGCACAACACAGATAATGAAGAAGTCCGTTCTTCTATCTTTTACGCCTTAAGCTCTTTAGAAGCGCGTATTCCTCAGGAAGCAATGCTGACCGCTTTGTCTAATACCACGATCAATGCAAATGAATGGCGTATGGAGTATGCGTTAGAAAATCTGGCCGAGTCGATACCTCAGCAAATTCTACAGCGGTTTCATAACGATCCTCGCCCGCCGATACGCCGGGCGGTCCTACAAGCTATCCAAATAACCAGAGCCTGCGAGTGGCTCCCCCTGGTTCTAGCCACTCTGGAAGATGCTGATGGTCAATACGCAACTCACAATCATAATCGCTATCGGTATGGTAACAATAATACGATACGCACTACTGCGATAAAGACCCTCGGAGAGCTCAATGCCTGTGCGTCAATTGAACCGCTGCTCCTGTTATTGAACAAAAAGGAAACTAGCTATAGCGCACTGGAGGCGCTAAGACAGTTCGGGTCGCGCATCCCTCTCACAGTTTTGTGGCCGCTGCTAGGTTCTAATAATACGGAAATTTGTCGCCTCGCCTTTCAGCATCTACAGGAAACTCATCCAGCCATACTAAAGGAGCTTGTGCCTGTGCTAAAAGCTATCCTACAAGGAGAGCCTGTACAGGGAGCCTTTTCCGCGCGGATGCACTATCGCATTGCAGAAACAGTGGCTTTGATGGGACGAGCGACGCCTGCAGTGCTGGCGATGGTAATAGATTTGCTCGATCATCCTTTCTGGGAAGTGCGGGAGAGGGCGGTGAAGACGTTGGGAACATTGCGCCGCAATATTCCTGATAGCGCTATCAGGCGACTGTTGGAACTACGTAAAGATCCTAAATCGCCCGAAGTGCAAGCAGCAGCGGACCAGGCTTTAGCCGAGATATTGTCTTTGGAACAGGGGATGGAAGATGAGTAGAAAGAACTTCAACCCATACCATGCGTGAAGTTTTTCTGCAAAACTATGCTTCCTCAAGCATAAATGACCATAGCTTTCTGCAAGACTATAGTATTATCAATCTGCAAGACCATGAGAATAATGACACTCAGGGGCATCGTGCCATTATCCCACTTGACTTTTTAGAGTTTTTACTCTATACTTTGGATAGAAATTAGTGCTATTGCTCTAAAGAAGGTGACAATGAGCGCTCCAACGACCAGGAAAAGCATTCTTGAGGCTGCATTACGCCTCTTCAACGAGTCGGGCACGGCGACTGTCTCAACCAATCATATCGCTACCGAGGCAGGCATCAGTCCCGGTAATCTCTACTACCACTATCGTAACAAGGAAGAGATTATTCGGGCACTGGTGGAGGAAGAACTGCAAGACTATGACGCATTATGGAAACTTCCTCACGAGCGTCTGTTGCGCCTGGAGGATCTCCAGGCCGTGGTAAGCACTTCGTTTGAGGTGCAATGGCGCTATCGCTTCTTTGGCCGTGAGGTGGTAGCTCTGATCCGCCATGATCCGCTCCTTGGTCAATGGTGTCGGGAGAACTACCAGCGGCGCATGCAGCAACAAAAAGCTTTCGTCCAGCACTTAATTGACGCAGAGGTGCTGCGCTCTCCACAGACAGAGGCCGAACTCGATGAGGTACTGGCAGCCTGCTGGATTATCACTGAGAGCTGGTTAACCTACCTGGAGTCCACCGGTCAGCCAGTCACCTACGAGCAGTTCCAAACTGGAAGTCAGGTCATCGCCAGAGTAATACACCCCTATCTGATTGACCGTTAGTCAAAATATACCATCAGAGGAAACTACCATGACCCCATCTTCATCCAACGTGGCCAAAAGGCTTCCGGTGAGCAGCATGATCACCGCTGGTCTCTGGGCACTCATTACCCTCGCCATTTTCCCGCTCAGCCAGGGCACACTCCCGTTTCATATCAAGCTCTTTGATGAGCACACCTCAAAATCAGCGTTCTTCTTTTCTTATTGATATCCAACAAAGGGAAAAAATCATGTCGAACCAACATCTTCATGTTGTCATTGGTGCGGGTGGTGGAGCGGGCAACGCGGTTGTAAGAGTGTTAGTCGCCCAGGGCAAGCGCGTGCGTGCCGTGGGTCGCCATCCTCTCACATCACTGCCGGCTGGCGTCGAATTCGTCACAGGCGATATCTCCAATCCTGCACAGGCGGTCGCAAGTTGCCAGGGAGCATCTGTCGTCTATCTCTGCGCTAATGTTCCTTACCATCAGTGGGCACAACTTTTTCCACCATTGATCAACGGTGCCATAGCAGGCGCACAGGCAGCGGGTGCCAGGCTGGTTTTCTCGGATAATCTCTATATGTATGCACCCATCAGCACACCGATTACTGAGCAAACACCTCTCGCACCCATTACACGCAAAGGCAAGGTACGCGTGCAATTGACACAAATGCTGCTGGCGGCTCATGAGCGCGGGGAAGTTGGCGTAACCATTGGTCGCACAGCGGATTTCTACGGGCCACATGCTAACTCGACGGAAGGCGATCGCTTCATAGCAGCCTTGTTGGCAGGAAAAGCGCTGCAATGGCTCGGGAATCCCGACGTCCCACACGCGCTGACCTATCTAGATGATTTTGCACGTGGCCTGGTGACACTGGGAGAGAATGAAGAGGCATTGGGTCACGTCTGGCACATTCCGCCAGGGGAGGTGATCACGGGACGCCAATTCATCACCATGGCTTGCGAGGAAGCCGGGCGTCCGGTGAAGATCATGCGCGTCTCACGCCAGATGTTATGGCTGGCCGGGCTGACCTCACCGGATATCCGCGAGACAGCCGAGATGTATTATCAGTTTGACCGCCCATTCATCCTGGACGGCCGCAAATTTCTGGCAGCGTTCGGAGGCAGGTCGACGCCCTATCGCGAAGCCCTCCGCCACACCATCACCTGGTATAAACAAACGATGGAAGAGAAGACGAGAAGCCATCTTCAGGGAAAGGGGTGATAACAACCAGGCAGGGTTCTTGCACATAGACAATTTTGTTAGGAATAGTGATATGATGAAGGCTATCAGGGAAAATACGCATCAATCGCCTGGTAGAGGCGCTGAACATCATCAAACAGTTCTTCACAGAGGAAACTGTCACCTTTTCTGGCAACCATGATACTGTGACCGATCTCAAAGCTTTCCCCAGGCCACTTCAGCGCCATCATCCGCCTATCCTCATGAGTGGCGGCGGCAAAAAAGCTGTGCGGCTTGCTCTTAGCATTTCAGAAAAAGCTACCTGTATCTACTATTCGTGAAGTTTTTCTGCAAAACGATGCTTCCTCATGAAGCCGACTAAAGATATGAAAGCCTAAAATCGTTGTTAGCCATATATTTCCTCAAGCTCAGACGACTACAACTCTTTGCGAAACTATGGTCCCACAAATCTGCAAAACCATGAGAATAATGACAGTCGATGGCAAACTGGTTGACCACGGCCTCTCTCCGCCGGGTGTGAAGCGAGCGGAGTTGTTGCGAGATCGGTTGATTGCAACCAGAGAGATCAAAGCGGACGTGTTAATAACAAGCACGCTACAGCGTGCCATGCACACTGCTATCACTCACTAGTACAGCCTCGCAGAAATAGTACAGGAGTCTGAGGTTGGCCCAGATGTAAATTTTGAAATTATGTTGGGTCTTACACAATCTTGGTGAAGGATGGGCTTAGAGATGTGGTGGCTTCTTCCCTTAAAGCACAAAACAAAGAGGAAGATTTCCTCGTCTATGTGCCAATTACCCAAAAGGTTGGTTCATAGCCACGTTTGGTGAATCCGCTCGCTTGGTATGAGTATGATATACTTACCCCGCTAAGAGTTGTGAAAAAGAAGTTCTCAGGAAAGAGTTATAGCAGAAATCCGCCATTAATCCTGTCATTCGACAACTCGTTCTTATTTACAAAAGTAAGAGAAGGAGGTTGCTGCTTTTTTCCTACGTCGGCAATCTTTTCTAAAGAGAGATGGGGAGTGTCCAACGACCAATCAATTGATCTGGTTGGTGAGCAACATGGCTTTCGCCTACACGTCGTCCCTCATGAAAGAAAAGGAAGCAAGCAGAAGCGATCCGCCTGATACGCGATCAGTTTCTTTCTGCTTCTCCTCTCACATCCACCATTTGTGAGGTACCGGGCACAGGTGGCCGTGGTGAGAACGAGATTCCTTGCTCTCTGCCCATCAGAGTATCGTCGCTGTTCCTCGGAATGCGCGTCGGTATGCCTGGGGACTGATGCCGACGAGGTGCTTGAATTGGTCGCGGAAGGTGGTTGATGAGCCGAATCCGACGTGACTGGCGATCCACTCAACTGAATGACCTGTGGTTTCTAACAAGCATTGCGCCTTGCGCAACCGAGCGCGATTGAGCCATTGCAACGGGGTCGTGCCAATCTGCTCACGGAAGTGCCGACTGAGGGTGCGGGTACTCATCATGGCCTGGGCAGCGATGTCTTCAAGCCGGAGTTCTCGCTGCGCGTTCTCTTCCATCCACCGCAATACGGGTTCAAGCGTTATCCCATCCGGGATGGGAGGCTCATGGACAATGAACTGTGCTTGCCCACCGTCGCGCTCCAGAGGCATCACTGAAATCCTGGCGGCTTCTGCCGCCACCGCAGAACCGTAATCCTGACGGATCATATAGAGACACAAATCAAGCCCAGCGGCTGCCCCAGCGGAGGTCAGAAACTGCCCATTATCGACGAAGAGCACATTGGCATCGACATCCACTTTGGGGTATCGTCGTGCCAGCTCACTGGCAGCAGCCCAGTGGGTGGTTGCACGTAGACTATCCAGCAGTCCCGTGGCAGCCAGGATGAATGCCCCGCTGCAAATCGATGCGATCCGAGCGCCACGTGCCGCAGCGCTCTGCAACGCGACCACCACTTCATTGGGAATGGGCACGGTAGGGTCAACCAGACCAGGCAGGATAATGGTGTCTGCCTCAGCCAGCACCTCCAGACGACAAGGAGCACGCAGCGTAAATGTGCCTGCGTCGATCTCATCGGTAGGGGTGCAAATTCGTACCCAGTAAGCAGCTTGTCCGCCTGGCAAACGGGTACGCCCGAACACCTCAATCGGAGTGGACAGATCGAATGCCACCACCCCATCCAGGGCAAGAATAGCGACAGTATACATGACTCTACTATATCATCTTCCCATCACGCGCGACAAACGCTCCGACTATCATTGCACGCATGGCTCACGCGACTTGGCTTAAATCCGTTGATTTCTGGCAATTCCGCCACTTTTCGACGAAGCAAGCCTCTCCTATAGTAGAGAAGGAAACAATCTGCCATCGCGCGTTCGCGAAGCAAAGATCGAAAGGATCTGAAGGAATGCATGCACAAATTGTACTCTTTGATGGTTTCGACCCACTTGATGTCATTGCCCCCTATGAAGTGTTGTGGGCGGGGGGGATTGCCGCTGGCGGAGCGCTGACCGTGGAACTCGTCTCGGCGGAAGGACCGCGAGAGGTCGCGGGCGGATCAGGTGGCCTCGTCCTGCACGCAACAGCTCTCCTCAACCCAGACAACGCTGATCTCATCATCGTGCCGGGAGCAGCGGGGCCGATCAGCGACCCAGAGGATGGACGCAAGATCGACACCATCCCCATCCTGCTGGCACGGACGATGGAGACACATCTCCCAGCCTTGATGAGGAAAGCACTGGACAATCCCAAGGTCACCGTCGCGACCGTCTGTGGTGGCTCCCTTGCGCTGGCGATGGCAGGACTCCTCGAAGGCCGCCATGTGGTAACGCATCACATGGGCATGGATGTCCTCGGTGCTACCGGGGCTATCCCGATTCACGCACGTGTGGTCGACGATGGCGATCTGATCACCGCTGGTGGAGTCACCTCTGGCCTGGATCTTGGGCTGTATCTGCTCGAACGCGAGCTTGGTCCTCGCATCGCCCGTTCCGTAGAAGACCTTTTCGAGTACGAGCGACGCGGAACCGTTTGGCACCATAAGGGACTTGAAGCCGTCGCCATGTAGTGCAACTTCTCCGACCTCCACGGGTGGCATTCACCTCAACAAGTGCGGGCAATGAATGAGAGGATATTACATGTCTTTTACAGGCACCTGGAACATCAGCATCTCAACCCCGATCGGCACCCAATCCGTCGTGCTGGAGCTCACCGAGAGCGGTGGTGTCGTCGCAGGGATCGCCAAGAGCGACTCAGAAAACACGCCACTGATCAACCCGGTTCTCGACGGCAATCGGCTCACCTGGAAGCAGTCGATCACCAGGCCCATGCGGTTGAACCTCACGTTCGATGTGATCATCGATGGAGATACCCTCACCGGCACGTCAAAGGCGGGGATGCTGCCCACTTCCAAAGTCACCGGCACGCGAGTGGTTTAAATACGAAGAAGTGGGTATTTCCGAATTTGACAGAATAGGGGTCATTGTATCGAACCGGGTAAAACATACGTTAAGCTATGAGTGCGCTCTTCAGGAGGCTTTACTAAAAGGGATGAAAGGGCTTTGATGTTTTCATCGGAATGGAGGTCGAGCCGCTTTTCTCTCTTCTTGCCGTAAAAGCAGCCATCGTAAACTTGCTTTCTAGCCCTGGTGTATGTTTTACCCGGTTCGATACAGTAACCCCTGTGACTTCTGATCTGGAAACAGCAAAGCAATCCAACAAAAGGGTCACAGGAGGATGCTGCATTGTTCTCTCGTTCCATGCTTGATCGGCTTCTCTATGCTGCCTGATTTTAGTTGGAAATGTACAAAGTCGAGCTCAGAGCGTGTTTGCTCTCCATCATCATGAGAATCATAGCTGCTGAATCCAGAGAGTCAATAGGTGTGAAACGCAGGTTCGCCAGTACTTTCTCTCCGAGCACCTGGGCAGAGCCAGCGCGAGAGCGCATTGGGGTTCGGAATAAGGAGCGTTGGACCGCTATCAAGCAGAAAGATGCTGCAAACACATTCTCAACAGCTTGTCAGGCAACCGCCTGAGCGCTCAGGATGGCATCGACAGGAACTGCCTTGCTGCCGCTGGCACGCTCGACGGTGTCTGTGGGAGTGGTTGAGAGGTTGCTGGCCAGCCAGCTGGCCATAGAGACCATGAAGCCGGCGGTGTCTGCTGGTGCCCCCTTTGCGATGACACGGGCGATGATTTCGTCATCGGGTAGGGCTTGAACTGGGATGCTGCGACCGCTAAGAGCAGAAAGCCGTTGCGCTACGTCGGCGAAGCTGAGGGCTTCGGGTCCGGAGACGTCGATGGGGCCGCTGTCAGCCAGTCTACCGGACAAAGCGCCGGCGGCGGCTCGGGCACAGTCCTCACGCGTGACCCAGCTATGTTTGCCCTGGGCCTCGGGGATGAGCAGTTGTCCGTCGACGAGCAACATGTCGGTTAAACCTTTGAGTACTTCGGCGTAGATGTTGTTGCGCAGCGCCGTCCATGGTACACCTGAGGCGGCCAGAGCCTGTTCGGTCTGCCCATGTTCGGCAAGGATGGGATGCGCCGCGTTGGGATCAGCCTGTGGGGCCGAGGTGTAGATGATATGATCAACTCCGGCAGCCACCGCAGCCGCGATTGCCGCTTTGTGCCCAGGAACACGCTGCCCGACAGCCTCGGTGCTGAGGATGAGCAGGCGCGTGGCACCTGCAAAGGCCGCAGGCAAGGTAGCCGGGTCGGAGAAATCAGCATAGCGCACGCTGACTCCCAGCGCGGCGACGTCGGCCAGTTGATTAGGATGACGAGTGGTGGCGACCATCAGGTCTGCCGGTACAAATGGTAACAGATGCTTGATCACAAGGCGACCCAGATGACCGCTGGCACCGGTAATAGTATACATAGAATATATCCTTTCTTACCCATTGCTTCTATTCTTGAACACTAAACAGCCTCTTTCAATGCGTGACAAGCTCACACCACATCTACAAAAAACCTATGGCGCGGCGTCACGCACACAATAGCGGACTGCTATCAGACGAGAAGGTTGACAATGCAACGTTCAATAGTTACTATAAGATAGTAACCTTCTTTTTCAAGAAGGCACCTAAAAGTGGGGTACTTACCCGGAGGTAACAGGGGGTTATATGGAGACTTTCGTTCCCAATGTCTATGATGCGAATTGCCCGACCCGGCACGTCCTGGACGTGATTGCCGATAAATGGACGACCCTGATCGTGTGTTTGCTGCAGGATCGCCCATTGCGCTTTGCGATGCTGCAGCGCCAGATTGGGGGCATCTCGCAAAAGATGCTTACCCAGACCCTGCGTGCTTTAGAACGCGACGGCCTGGTGCAACGCACAGTGTATGCAGAGGTACCTCCACGCGTCGAATATGCCCTCACTCCTATGGGCCAGACCCTGTGTGAGCCAATCTACGCGATCTTCACCTGGTCTGAGGCCAATGTGCATGCCATTCTCGCAGCCCAACAGTGCTATGACCAAGCAGATAGGCCTCTGAGGAACAGTGGAACCGAAAATGTACGCTAAGAATTTATCAGTCTTTTGCTGATCATTTCTTCTGACACACGATTAATACCGGTTTATAGAAGCTTCTTCCTTAACGCAGGGCAATGATCGGGAGCACTTGCTGCACCCAGCGTGTCATCAGTGTGCGCGATATCTGCTAGGAAGGTGGTCAGGAGCGTGACAGGCACTTCGCACAGCGATCCCAGGGCCAGGATCAGGCATAACTGGCCAATATCACCTTGCCACTTATACTGCTCATCGGCCAGGGCTTGCAGCCATAGAGTCGCAACGCGCAGGCCCTCATCTCCATGCTTTTGGGTCAGCACACCGACCCGTTGCCGTAATAGAGGGGTCGAGGAGTAACCATACGGAAAACCACGATAAGGTTTTTTGAGCGTAGACCACCCACTTATGCCTAGAGCAGAATGGATACCGCAGGGCTAAACTGGTCGGCTTTTTCTCTGCCTGTACTGAAAAAGTGGGCCGCACGAAAGCTTTATGAATGGTTTACAGCTCTTCTCGTGGTTTTCCGTATGGTTACTCCTCGACCCCCGACACCCTCACTTCTACTCGGTCGCTAGAACAGTCGCGTAGTGGCTCATCAGCTGTGCCGATGCTTCGGGCGAGAACTTCCCACTTGCGATCAGGTCGCGCTGATCACGGAAGTACTGGACGTAGAGGTCTGGCGTGAGGGTACACAAGAGGATCACCGGCTGGTCTCCGGGATTGTCAAAGGCATGTGGCACGCCGGGCGGGACCATCACGAAGGTGCCTGCAGGCGCATCATACGTCGTTGTGCCAACGGTGAACCGCGCCGTGCCCGAGACCACGTAGAACCCCTCATCATGCTGAGTATGCCGGTGCTGGACTGGGCCAGTGAAATGTGGAGGAAGCGTGCTCTCGACCAGGCCGAAGCGGTGGTTTGTGGTGTGCCCATCTTCCAGGATACGCATCTGAACAGATCCCAGGTGAATGATCTCACCTGCTGTCGGGCCAACAACTGAAACTGATGCATCTGGTGTCATCTGAATTCTCCTTTTTCAATCTTCTTCTTATAATAGTTTTTTTGTCTTTCATGCTTCTTCCATGAGAGTGATCCGCTTTCGTGAAAGCCTCAACGCGTTGAGGCGAATAGCTCACTCGAACGTCCAGCAACCGGGCCGAGGTAGCCACGAGAGGCGTCGGTCCGTTGATCGTCACTGCTCTTCGAGCTTGGCAAGTTCCTCACGCATGACCATCAGCCCGTTCACGGCGCGTGGCTGACCAACATAGACGCCGAGGACCGTTGCGAGTGCCTCAAGCTGCGAGCGCGTGCAGCCATGTTGGATTGCCCAGCGGGTATGGGCACGCAGCTGCGGCTCGTCATTACCCTGAGTGATCAGTGTGGCGATGACGATGAGGCTGCGATCACGAAGGCTCAGTTCGTCATCATCGACCCATATGCTGGCTACCGAGAGGATCGCTTCCTCGCTGAAGCGCTCGCCAACGTGTTCGGCGAACCACGAAGCGACCTCTTCACGCGGCATCTGCAACTCGCTTGCGAAGACCTCCAATCCTCGTTGGTACCGTTGATCGGTCACCAGCGCGTCGCCTGTGGACTGAGAGGAATTATCATTCCAGCGTGAGTCATGGTTGTCTGTCAGTCTGGGCTTGTTTGACTCCGATGGCAGACAATTTTCTTGGGTATCGTGTGAACTCATCATGGCTCCTGTCAACTCTGCGTAGACGTTTCAGATTACACGTTGAGAGCCGGTAATTTCAGTGGTGTTCCTGTCAGCTCTGCGTAGACGTTGCGGATTTCAAAAGGAATCCACAGGTCGTTCCCCCAATCTTGGTACCGCGCTTTGATGCTCCGAGCAGCTTCCTGGTCGATGTTCTCAAGCGTCTGTCCCACCTTGAGACGTCGGTTCACTTCCTCCCGAACAAAGATCAGGTGGTCTTGCACTTCCTGCATCAGTGCGACGGTTCCTAGCCCTCCATGCCCTGGAACCACGGTTGCCGGAGAAAGATGCATCAGAGATGTAAGTTCCTCGATCCAGCGATTGGGACTGGCATCCTGATCAGAGAAAATTGGGAAGGAATGGTTCTCCACGAGGTCGCCTGTGAAAAGCACCTCCTCGTGTGGGAGAAAAATGATCTGGTCACCACGAGTATGACCACCACCACCACTCAGTTCGTGGAGCACCACCTGCTTGCCCCCCAAGTCGATGATTTTTTCCCCGTGATAGGTTTCATCCGGTGTCACAAACTCCACCCCTTCAAGGGCTTTGTTAGCATCGGAACCTAGATGACGAAACATGTTCAGGTAGGTGGCTCCTTTTTCCTGTAGTTCGTCTGCCTGAGTGGTATTGGTTAGGATGGTGGCGTGCCCTTTGAAGACTTGAGTGCCAAAGGCATGTTCGGGATGAAAGTGGGTTGTGGTAAACAAGAGTGGCTTCGAGCCTGCAACCTCCATCGCTTTGTGGAGCACCCGTTGACCATTTTCTATCCCCATGCCGCTCTCCACGACGAGCACGGTATCTGTGCCAATCACGATTCCAACATTAGGCACGAGGTTAATGTACTGGTCAGGAATCACCATGACCCCCGGAGCAATTTCCCGGGCCAATTCTGGTTGAACTATGGGAGGGCGGTTCTGATATTGAGACATTCTTTCTTCTCCTATCGTAACTATGGCTGTACAACCCTTCTCGCTGAGACGAAAGCACTCTTGTCGGTCAAGTTTGCGTCTCGAAACCCTTCTTTCAGTCGCTCTCTCCAACGAAGAAGAGTATTTCGTCTTCGGTCTGTTGGCTCAGGGAGCTGAGAATGGTTGTTGAATAGCTCCCTGTTGGATACAATACTACCAGATGATCGTATTCAACCATTGGACAAAAAAGGGGTTTTGTTGAGTAGACGACACATGGAGCAGATTGTTGAAAACAGACTGAACGTGAGAGGGGCATATGAAACAGAGAAAGAGCACTGAGAGAGAAGACCCGCGTGTACTCCGTACCCAGCACCTTTTGCTGCACGCCTTTTCTGACCTCTACTCAGAAAAGGGCTTTCACGCGGTAACGGTGCAGGATATTACGGAACGAGCGGGCGTCAATCGAGGCACCTTTTATACTCATTTTGAGGACAAGTATGCGATCCTGGAATGGTGGTTACGTGAGCAATTTCAGCAGCGTGTCGCGAGTCCCGCGCTCGTCTCAGGTCCTTGGAATCTGGACACCTTCCACGTCCTTATCCAGAACGTCGTCGAATGGTTCATGCAGCTACACCAGTCGACCCGATCATCTGACCGGTCGCTGATCCCTCTCGTGGTGACCACGCTGCAAGAGGTCCTTTCTGAACTCCTTTTGCAAGGATTGTCATCGGGAGCCGATTTTGGATTGGATAGGCAGGTGGACCTGGAAACCGTTGTCATGGTCACGAGCTGGGCGATTTTTGGGACCGGCTACCACTATTTCCACTATTTCGCCCAATGGGATGAGCAAACAATGGTTTTGTCCTCAGAAGAGCTGGCGAACCGGGTGACACGCGTGTTGATGCGTGGCTTGGCCCAGACACTGCCTGCCTTTCCTCTCACGTGAGTGGATCAGCACGAGAGGGGAAATCGCTTCTTTCCTGTTTCCATAAGGCAGAGCTATTTCTGATCTCTTGCGAGGAAAAAGCTGGAGCATTGAACTGGCCTATGGAGACGCCTCAGCCAAAAACGCATCTCGTTGCGCATCGCGTGGGCAAGGCGATCATACCTATGACGTGGAAATTCTCAAGCAGTGGTTGACGGATGCTGTCATTGGCTGGAATCGTCACCCAACGCCATTCATTTGGGGAGGCAAACGTCATGCACGCCGGGATCGAGCCTACGCGCAGTGCCACCGCTGCTTCCGTTATTCCTCGGCGTCTTCGTTCGGTTCGCTACTCCCGAAGGGCTGCTTAACCAGACAGGACTTGGCAACTGATCTACTGGCCCAAACGGGCTTCATTCTCATCACTTCCACAGGTGTATCCAGGAACTCCACACCTTGCAAGAAAGCAGAAAGGGAATCACCTTGACATGATATGATATACTACCCTCCTGTCCAAAAACAGGGAGAAGGAGTGATTGATGAAAAACTATGAAGTGCGGCTGAGCCGAACAATAGAATATCCCTGGACCGAGGGAGAACCTTTCTTTGTCGGACAGGTTCCAAAGGGTCTTGGAACACCAGAGTATTACCTGTGTGGTTGCTGAGGATGAAGAACCATACCTTCTGGTCCATGTGTACGATCAGGGTGCAGAGACACAGATCTGGCACCAATGGCTGGTGCTTGGATTGTGTCAAGAAATCGTTTTTATCTCGTTGGATCTCAATCATCGCCGTATGGTCAATTACTCGATGTGGTCGAATGTGTCCGCCTTCTCCCCACTTGACGAGTATCTGCTGGTGGTGACCAATGCCCTCATCGCGTGTTATGATCGAGAGGCCAGACAGGTATGGGAGTCACAAGAATTGAGTCAGAGTGGCATCCGCCTATCCTGGGTACAAGACGGCCAGATTTGTGGCATTTCCGAATGTCCAGCAGCATGTAGCCCGCCAGGTCCGGCAGAATTTCTCTTGGATCAGCATTCAGGAAAGCTCTTGTCCATGCAATACAAGCTGCCGAGAAGAGATTTATCAGGAACTCGCTGAACGCGTCGTCACCCTGGGGCAATCTTGTCCCAGGGCTCATTTTTGATGAAAGGGGAACAGGGCAAGAAAGATCAGCGACATTTCTCTTTTCCCTTTGAGTATGTCACAAACCGGACAGGACTTGGCAAGTGACCCACTAGTTGTTGTTTATGCAAGAAGGTTGGCCGCCCCACTGGCTACTCGAACGCTACAATGATAGGCATCACCTGAATGGAGTCGACCTGTCGTTGTTTGCGAAAGAACTTGATGAGGACTCTGTTAACGAATCGGTCTGAACACTGTGATCACATTCTTGTCGACGACAATTGTTCCTGTATCCTCTTCCTCTTCTCCTTGCCAGGTCATCTTCCCATTTAGTACATAGCCCCACGGAACAAGAAAATGATCGAGTATATATTGTAGCCACTTGATATATCCATAAAACTTGTCGGCGGCAGCTTCTAATTCGGTCCCATCGTCGCTCGGCCTCCAATCACAGAGATGATGTGGCATTCCCGGACACACTCCGCCAAGATAGGCTGGGTCCGTCTTTGCCCCTCTGTTATATATCCAGGGTGGATAGCTATATTCGTCTTTAAAGCCTGATCCGACGAAATAACATCCATTCTCGCCGAGAGGCAATCCCACTGCTTCACGGAGAGGGTCGGGATCATTTTTCACCAGATCAACGTCCCAACGGACATGCTCTGCCTTGTGAAATGCCTGAAGATAAGCCAGGTGATGGGAGGCAAGTTGCCGATCGAGTTTGAAATGGCCTGTAAACCAGGTACAATATCCCATCTGATGGTGCTACCTCTTTTCCTCAGAGTCCTGTTTGCGTTCATTGTAAAGCGTTCTCTTGTTCCTTGAAAAGAAATGAGAGAACTAGAAGCTCGGAAACCTCATCCTCAGATGTTGTTCGCTCCCAATTTGGTGTTCTTTTTTTCTTTCCACATTCTGGAAGACAAGGAGAAAGAGGTTGTTGATCATGCTCTGTTCACTATAAAATCGCAGACAGGAAGTTATAAAACATGTGAATGAGAATACTGCTCCACAAGGAATCAGAGAGTTTCAGCGCGGTACAATAGACAAGGGCAACAATAAAGATCTGGACCATGCTGATCAAATTGACTGATTGGCCTGTGCTGATCCACAATGGTGTATGAATGAGCGTGAACAACAGAGACGAGATGATCATTGCCCCTGCAATCCCAGCCCATGAAGGGCCGAAAAGTGATTGCAGCTTTTGAAATAGGAAGCCACGAAAGGGGATCTCTTCCATGATCCCAACCAGAAGAATGACATTCACCCAGGTATCGGCACTCTGCGGAAAATGTAGATGTGCCCGAATGAAGGTACCTGCTAAAACGACGACCAGAAAGAGCATCCCGGCAAGTCCCCAGAGAAGTCCTTTCCCAATATTCCTGGACAGTTTGAGATAGGTGATTGGGTTTTGGTGTTCAACAAACTGTATATAAAGAAGGGTTGGCACAATCCAGAAGAGCAACTTCCAGAGAGGCTCAACCAACAACGCCCCTATTCCACTCATATGATGAGTCACATATGGAGCAATAACAAAATCGCGCACAATGGCAGAGGCAACGAGGACAAAAATATAGGCAATGAGGAAGGAAAGTTCCTGTGTCCTGTTTTTTACAAGAAGCATGTGTCACACAACCCTTTTCGTACATGAGAAAATACTATCATCAAGTGAGATTGCAATTCGTAGTCTATCCTCTACAAAAATTCAAAATACTGAACTATGCATTAAAAATATTTTCCTCTCTTTCTTCTTCTATAGCTCTGCAGTAGTCGTTTTCATGCAACAGACAATCACTACAGGAATATCTAAAACAAGTATGAGATTGTTCTATGGAAAAGTAAAGAGATTAATGTAGCATCTGATGTAGCATCTGATGTAGCGTCCGATGCTACATCAGATGCTATTCTTGTTCACGTTCCTCAGCATAAAATGCGCAGCGGTAATGCTGCATGGACAAAAGAGCAAGATTGGAGAAGTTTTTTGTGCATGTTTGATGGTAGAATGTCTTGCATGCAATGAGGGAGCGGAAGACCTTTGTACGCAAGACTGACAGTGAGAGCATACGACTCAAGTTGGGAGAAACGTAGTCGTTCCGTTCTGGGGTCGTTCTGCTTCAGTCTCAAAGAGAGGGGTTGGAGGAGCCTTGCGGCTCCCATTCAATTGGCAAGGAGAACCACGTATGAAATTTCTGCTCACCTCTGGTGGCATCAGTAACGACAGCATTCGCAACGCTCTGGTTGATCTGCTGGGGAAACCCATTGCCGAGTCCAGCGCCCTCTGCATTCCCACGGCAGCGTACGCCTGCCCCAACGGAGCTTCAATGGCCTACCGGTTTATCAGCGGATCAGCCGCCAGCCCTTTGTGCGAATTGGGTTGGAAGTCGTTGGGAGTGCTGGAGCTTACCGCTCTCCCCAGCATCACGCGCAGAGTATTGGGTCCCCATGGTCCAGGAGACGGACGCTCTGCTGGTTTACGGCGGCGATTTCCTCTATCTGTGCTACTGGATGCGGCAATCGGGACTGGCAGACCTCTTGCCGGAGCTTTCTCGCGAGACGATCTACGTGGGGGTGAGCGCCGGGAGCATGGTAGTGACCCCCAACTTCGGAGAGGCCTACGACGACTGGTTCTGTCGCGAACCTCCTGCAAGTCATCTGCCCAAAGGCGACGATAGAGCGCTGGGACTGGTTGATTTTTCGTTGTTTCCGCACGTGGATCACCCAGAGAGTCCGGCCAATTCCATGACCAACGCAGAAAAATGGGCCGCAAAGGGGTCGGTTCCGACGTACGCGATTGACGATCAGACCGCCATCAAAGTGATTGATGGCGTCGTCGAAGTGGTCTCCGAGGGCCATTGGAAACGGTTTACTCCCTAATGGGGTGTGTGGGAACTGGTTCGTAGTGAATTCCCCATGCCGCCTGTATAGGATAAAATTGGCCGCGCTGCTCCAATTCTCAACCACATTTTTGATACATTCTTCAAGTATCGCGCTTTAAAATCCTTCAATGGGAAGAGCAATGCTGTAATTGAAGCGATCATAAATTTGCTTGAGAACCTCAATATTGTTATCTATGGACTTTCTCCTTCTCAACCCTATTCAACCCATGGAGATCGCGTTCCATCTTCATCGACCTCCCCACCTGACCCTAGCGGTTTCCAGATCGCCGCCAGAGGCCCTTGCACCTGGAAGAGCGGCTCCGTTGTCGTCCACACACTCAGAGGACACGAGTCAAGCACTGATGCAGCAATACACCGAAGAGACTGTTCCCGGCCATGCTGGGAAGTGACCACGAGCAGTTGTGGAGGAGCCACATGCTCATGGCGGTATTGCTGTGATCGTACATATTGAGCATACGCTTCAAATTTTGTCCGGAGGGGTTTCTGATGCATCGATCCCGTATCCCATTCCAACCACGCTTCAATCCTCGTTTCTCGTGCCCGATATTCAAAGAGCGCATCGGGCATCAGATTGTGCCATGCTCCCTGCACATGATAGCGACGGAAACTCCGCGTTGTTTCCCACCAGAGCAGTTCCTGTCCGACTTTCCTGGCCTGTGCCTGAAGCTGAGCGAGAAAGCCATACACGCCTGCGGTATGCTCAAGCGTTTGGAGCAGCTTGTCTGACGCCCCGTTGCCGCCAGTGCCGGGTCGACTCTATTGCGCTCGGCAATATGAGTCAAATGGACTCCCAACTGCGCCGCCATCAATCGCAGGCCCGTCTCCGTCAGCGCGAGTCGTTTCCCACGTGTGGTTGCTATCGTCTCCAGGCAGTGAACCTCGTGCAGATCGTAGAGATAGCGCCGCAGTGTTGCCCCCTCTCTCCGCAAAAGCGTCGCCAGCTCATCTGGCGCAATGAGCGGCAACGCATAGATCTGCTGAAGCAGTTCCATGTATCGATGGGAAAGGCACAGACTGAGTAGGGATATCTCAGCCTTTGATGTGAGATCGGCTCTGTTCGTTTCCAGACAGCTTCGCACGTGTCTCGAAATGACCCGTCACTACCATGCCTTCTCCCTGGTCTTTTCGGCGGAGAAATGTTCCCGGTTCTATCTGTCTGGGAGCCAGAAGTCCGGGCGGAATTGCCTGGGGAACGAGAGGGTCAACCAGCGATTGAAGCGTGACCGCTCCAGACCCATTCAGGTGGTGCCAGAGAAAGTGCCACGGCGAGATATCACATTGCATCGCACATGCACCTTTGAGCGGGGCAACTCTCAGATGAGCTGCCGCTTCTTGCGCACAGATGATCCACAGATCGCGCTGATGGGTCGTTGGTGCCAACACCAGCAACGGTGGGAAAGCCCGATAGAAGGACCAGCGCTCACTGCTCTCACGCCAGAGCAGCAGGTGCTCCAATCGCGTGCGCATCAGGCGCAGATCCTCATTGCCACGCAGGCCAGGATCCACCAACCACAACACACAATGCCACGTTTCATCGTTCTCTCTCGGTGCCTCCAGCCGCAGAGGTCGCCGACGAAAGACCACAACTGCATCGGCCCGCACCGTCATCTGCTTCTTCTTGCGCTCAAATGGATGCAGATAGTCCCGTTGCCAGTGCCAGCGAATGGCTGCGGGATAGCCTCCTGGGTACGCCAGGTAACGCGGCGCATCCGCAATGAACCTGAACACTGTTTCCTGCAATGGAATTGCACTTGCCAGCCGAGGCAGGAGATGAAGCAACTCGGCCTCATTTGCCTTCCACATCCGCGCGAGCTTTGCCGGATCGGCCCCGCCGATGAGATCCGCGACCCGTTCGATCCCCTTGGTTGTGAGATAGTAGAGCGCTTCTGGACGACTGGGAGAGACGATCGCCGACGTGAGTGACTCCACCAATGCGTGTGTTGCCAGCGTTTGCAGGTGTCGACAGATGGTTGAAGGATGCACGTGAAAGATGCAGGTCAGATCACCCAAACGCTGATAGGGATGTTTGAGTAACCAGAATAGCATGCGATCCGCAAGGGAACCACGCTCCTCGACATCGTCAGACGTGGTGGTCTCGGTCGGTTTCGTCTGTGCGCTCATCGGGATCCTCCTCCTGCTCTTCTTCGCTAGTGCTCTCCTCAGATGCTCCCACGGTTTCCTCCCAGTTCATGTTTGTGATTGCTCCTGACGATGTATCTCTCTGTTCCTTCTGTTTCTCCTGTGCCTTGCGTCCACGATTGCCTCCCTCCTGACGCGCATGTCCTTCTTCTTTTTGCGTTTTTGTCTCTGGTGCTTTCTTGCCTGTGCCCCTGGGAGCCGCGCCAATCTGTCGCGCCAGGCGCTCAACGATTTCGGTTTCAATGGAACTCGCTGGACGCATGTACCGACGCTGGCACTCCGTCCGAATCAGTTGGGCCTGTTCCTGATCCCCTGGTGGTGGAAAATTCAGTTTGAGCGAAAAGGTTGGGTGTTGTTGGCGCTCGTGGACCAGCTTGAGATAACAGGTCAGGCTCTCCAGGTGGACAATATCCTCTGGATCGAGATCCAATTCACGATGCACCATCCAGGCATCGTCGGCACTCATGCGGAAGATCGCGAGCTGCTTCACATTCGCCAGCACAACAGGCAAAATCTTTTTTTCACGCAAGTATTCTAGGGATTGTGTGGCGAGACAAAACGTTGCACCATATTTGCGCAATTCGGCCAGTGCTCCCCAGTCAACACCATCGAGCGTCTGAAACTCATCAATCAAGATCGGAACATGGGTGCGCTGCGCGTGTGCGATTCTTCCTTGCTCTTCAAGGGCGACATTGAGGAAACCAAGGAGCGTTGCCCCCAGGATACGCGCCACATCTTCGCCAATCAGCCCTTTGGCCAGTTTGACGAGCACAATCTTCTTCTGCTGTAATACAGGCGGTGAAGTCCACACTACAGAGACTCTGCCCCACAATCCGGCGTGCAATCGTACTCTCAAACTTTGCCACTTTCGAGAGAACCGGATCGATCCGATCGCGCTGCATTTGTATACTCAGAGGATCATAGTAGGTGGCCCACCAGCGCAGAATAAATGGGTCTTTGATCTGCTCCAAGAGCGAATGACAAAAGCTCTCATCAGTCAGGATAGCCATCACATCGAGCAACGTGTATTGGTGCCGCTCCTTTCCTTGTTGGCACAAGATCTTGTTGGCCTCGTAGAGCGTACGTAACGCGTATTCAAAGGCAATTTCCATGCGCGATCCCCAGGCGGTGCCCCAGATGTTGGAGAGGATTTTGATCAGGTCGGAAATGGCTTTATCGCGTCCTCGCGATACCGTCGCGTCGATGGGATTGAGGCCACAGGCGAACTGCTCATCCGAGAGATCTAGCAGCACCACATCATCGATCCGATCGGGTGGGACCAGCGTGAGAATTTGCTCGACCAGATCGCCATGCGGATCAATCACGATCAGGCCATGACACTCTCGCATACTGCGCTGCGCCAGGTGTTGCATGAGGGTTGATTTTCCCTCGCCGGACTTGCCTCCAATGAGCAAATGACTCTGCAAACAATCGGCAGGCAGTCCAAAGGGAACACGATGTCCGGCATGCTCAGAAAAGCCGATGCATGGTTCCTGTTGTGCTTCTTGCAGACCTGGAGGGAGCAATCGTGAACGGCTGCGATGATAGGCCAGATGCGCGAGATCTGGTAAGACCCCATCGGCTGGGAGGTGCCAGAGAGCGCCAAGGGCCTGCACATCAATCATGTGACGTGAACGCTCAACACCTTTCCACCACGTTCCTTTACTCACCCATATGTGTGCGTGATACGCGCTTACCCTCCTGGGAACAAAGTAGTTGCCATTCGCTAAATGATACTGTCGGTAGGCGGCGATGAGCCGTGCAAGGATCTGCCTCCGACGCTCTCGTTGGAATCGTGCCCGCCTCCAATCGTGCCACATACCTGTCTTTGGCACGACGACAACCCTCGGACCAATCACATACAACCGGAGACGTACATGATACGCAGAGCGCGAGGTTTTTTCAGCAACACTGCGCATGTCATAAAGTGGCCTTCCCTGCAATACGATGCGTCGGAGCAACAGTGGGATCATGAGAAGCAGGAGCAAACTCCCAAGAGTGCCTTCTATTTCCAGATGATGGGGTCCAATCACCACCTGCCGCCAGTTGCCTTGCAGAAGCATCTGGAAAGTGGATGGCACCCAGACTGGAAGAAGATGAGGATCATACTGCAAAAGAAAGTACCCGGCAAGAAATAGCGCAGCGATCATCAGCATCAGTGTACTGGGAGCGCCAACCGTGTCACGGGCCATTGCCTGCTTCTGACGATCGCGTTGTCGCTCTGGCTCTAAGGCATGTTCAAGGGCTTTACGTTGATAGGTTTGCGACCAGTTTGGAGGTGCTGGCACCAACGCAAGTTGTGCAATGGCTCGGATATCTGAGGGCAAGCCATCCAATGCCCCCAGAATGCCCAGAATGGGATCCTCGCCCTTGTTCATACGCTCAAATTCTTGCAAGGGAAGATACGACGCTTGCCCGGCCTGTAGTTCAACGACCGACACCGTTTCGTCCAATCGCAGATGAAAGGGATCCTCGTGAGCGCCCAATGAGACAAAGAGAGCATAAGGCAAACGCGCCTGTAATTGAGTCTCGACATGCTTGAGATCATTTGGGTTGCGTGCTCGAATGAGCAAGCTGCGTTGCTGATCGGTACCTGTCACTTCCAGCGCGATCGGGTGCTTTTGATCCAGGACGAGGCTACGCATAACGGTCGCCAACTGGACCTGATCCTGATCGCGCCCCTGGTGGTGATGAACGGACGGAATCATCTGTAAGACAGACGGTGCTGATCCGGCTTCAATCACAACTGTTTTCTTCCGATTGGTTGCTGCACTGGATGATGGGGTGCTCATTGCAGTCCTCCTTGTAGTGCTAAGAGTGCTTGCTCAATTGATGTATGGAGTAAGGAGTATCCCTCGGGATGGATGCCCAGATCGCCAATATCTTTGACCCCAGGTAATGGGAGCCAATTCATGCACGACGGCAGTTCTCTGCTGGAGTTGGGTCAGCAGATGAGCACTCGCCTGTCTGCCCGCCGCGTCTGCATCCAGGCTGATCAGCAACGGGACCATATTCGCTTTCTGTTGAAGATCCAGCAGCATCACCAGTTGCCGCATCGACGCATGGGTGCCGACCAGTGCTACACACACCACGGGAAGATCCCACTGGGAGGCAATGACATAATCGATGGCTCCTTCTACAACCAGGATCGCGCGGATCAGACGCCGTTCCCGTATCCGCGCAAGTGCAAGGCCATAGCCAAGCAGTGGCTTGGAGAGGGAAAGTCCCAGATATTTCCGACCCCGTTTGCCCTGGAGGGGTTGATACACTGTTCTGCCAATCATCCAGATACACTGACCATCTACACATTCGGGAAGGATCAGTCGCATCCAGAGGCGTTCCCATTGGGTTGTGCCGAGCAATCCAATCTTTTGAGCCTCCTGTTGCATTTCGGGAGTGTCAATCAGGGGAGCAAATGATCCATCAGCATAGCCAAGCGAGCAGCAGGCAATTCCCTCCTCGGTAATCCCGCGTGCACGCAGTAACTCTTGCTTCAAGGTGCGATGCATCAACAATGCCTGGTGATAGTGCTGTTGGACGCGTGTGAGCAACTCCGTATGGTTCTTTTCTATTTCAAGTGGCAAGGGAACTGGCAAAACGGGCCGTGTTGTGCGTGCCAGGTGTACAGTTGGCAAGGCAACGATGTTACCAGTTAGACGTTGCACAGCTTCCTGAAATGAACAGACATCCCATGCCTGCACGAAATCAATCACATCCCCGTTTGCTCCACACCCAAAGCAATGATAGCGCTGGCTGGTCACATAGAGATTAAAGCTAGGCGTCTCATCAAGGGCATGAAATGGACAATGTCCCTCCAGACGTTCTCCACCCTGGCTGGTGCGGAGATAGACTCCGCGCTGACGCACAACGTCTTCAATGCGCACGCTCGCCTTGACCTGTTCGATCGAGTGATGCGACATCTTATTCTCCTCCATTCTGATGATTCGAGGCCGCCAGTTCAGGCAACTCTACAGTGGTGTACTTCCCCTGTGAATCATCAAGTCCTAATCGGTGCAGCAAACGGGCAAATTCAGGATCATGAGCACATCGCTCAGGCCACTGTGCCATCTCGCTTCGATCGGTTGTCGCCAGCAGATGTTCTACCTCGCTTGCCTCAAAGCGAATGTGAAGCCGTTTTTCATTGGTGAGCAACAACGCTTCACCTGTGGGCAGTCGCCGTAACAGGTGGATCTCACGCGAGGAAAGGTGAAACATTTGCCCAATGAGATCCAGCGTCGTCGCATCTTGCCGCATAAGGATATGGGTCGCACAGTTGGCTGGGATCGCACTGTTCGTAAAGATGAGAGGATTCTGGCTAATCACCGTCACCCCCAGATAGTTCTTGCGTGCCCGACGAACGAGATCTTCCAGGAAGATGGCACCACTTTCGTAGTCCATGAGGGTTGCAGCCTCATCAACAATGAGCTGACGGGGGATCGTCGAGTGGAAGCTTTGGGTCCACACGAAATTGGAGACCAGGAAAAGCCCAATGGGACGCAGTTCCGTTTCGAGGTCTTTGATATCGAAATCGACAATGACCCGGTCCAGTGAGACATTGGTCGGTCCCGCAAAAAGTCCCGCAAGAGAACCATCCACAAACCGCTCCAGACGCTGCGTGAGTCCTGTAGTATCCGTTCCACACCGACCCGTTATGAGCACTTCGTAGACATCACGCATGAGGGGAGCCGCCCGGCCATGCGTCTGGGGATCCCTGGTAATGCCCACTCTACGGTATGCTTCAAAAAGGACCCGGTCGAGAAGTCCTTTTTCTTCGCTCTTCAATGTGCCCGCTCCCTGCGGAGTCCGATCTGCAAGCATAATTTCCAGCAGCCGATGCAGGTGTTGAAGATGTTCCGCGAGTCGATCGATATGCTCGACCTTGTCTTGATCCTCTTCACGCGCACGGGGAAGATCGAAGGGATTGATACAGTGGGCTGATCCTGGCGAGAGACGAATTACCTGTCCGCCAAAAAGTTCGCTCATCTGTGCATACTCACGCTCTGGATCAACGATAATGACCTGATAGCGGAGCTGTTCTTGCTGATGAGAATCGCGTTGAGCACAGACTGCTTTCAAGATCTGGCGCATAACGGTACTTTTCACCCCATGCGATTTCCCCCAGCCAGGTGGCCCCAGAATGATGCGATTGGCATTGGCCATGCCCTCGCCCCAGGGGTCGACAATGACGGGATCTCCTTGCGGCGTGACCCCTTCCATGACCCCATGTGCATGGAAGAGCGTGTTCGACAAAAACGGGAAGAGTGTTGAGCCGCTACGACTATCCAGCAATATCCCAGGCAATTCACACATGCTATGGGGAAGGCACGAGCGAAAGGCTTTCTCTTGTTCAAAGAGTGCCTCATGCGCGACCAGCAGCATGGTATGCAAGACGGCCTGGATGCGTTCAGTCCTTTCGTTCAGCACCCGCCTGGACGTTCCCCTGACCTGGATGAGGAGTGAGATCGTAAGCATCCGTTCCTCTCCTGAGGCAAGTCTAGGTAGAAGATCACGCACATCATCACTCGCAATTTTGGTGTTCGGATCAGCGTCATTGCCTTTGCCTCGCGCCATCATCTCCGACGACCGATACGAGCGGTTTTGCCGTCGAAGTTGTTGGATCATTGTCGATGAACGCAGTGGCTCCAGATGAAAACTCACCTCCATCGGCTCATCAAGATCAGCCAGTGGCTTGAGCCAACCAGCCGAGACGATACGTGGAAGATGGTGCACGACCAATGTGCGCGAATACTCCTTCTCAACGAGCAGACAATCGGGCTGCACAATGATTGCCGCCGGGGCCACCAGATCGGCCAGTTGACTAAACCCTCTGAGAGGTTCAGGAAATGGATGGGTTGAAGAGGATGTACTCGCAACCACAAGTGCTTTATCCTGTGTCTCCATGGACAGAACAGACGGGGTGATCGATGCCAGATGCGGTGCTCGAATGGGGCGATCAATGGCGTCAATGACCGCTGGTGCGAGCGGAAAGTGATCTGCTTTCGCTGGCGTGAGGCACGAGTAATAGAAAGGTACCAGTTCCTGTTCCCCTCGCAGTCGCTTGACAAAGAGATTCATATCTCCCAATTGGCGCATGAGTTCCGCTGAACGCAGATCGAGATCCTGCCGGGCCTGTTCAACCTGTTGCGACCACCGCAGACGCCGTGTGCGTGTGAGCAGGCGCTGGGCACGAGATTGTGGTTTGCCCATTCCATCAGCACGAATGACGAGATAAATGGTGCGTTTGAGCAACGTTCGTCGCTGGGCTAACTGCTGGAAAAACGTGGCATGTGCGGCAGAGAGCAGGGGCCAGATCCCTTCCGCTTCCTCCTGGTCAGGAAGAAAGGTAAACTGATCCAGGTAATCATCTACATTTAGAGGTAATACACGCCACAAAATCTGGACAGGATAGGAGAGTCCAGCCAGCATCCGCTGAAACGCCTCATTCAACAGTAGTTGTTCGTCTGGACTTTTGAGATCATAACTGATGCCCTCGACGGCCAGGATCGTCACAAAGCCGCTCTCCAGACAGAGCAGATGGTCATAGATACGACGGGCCTGCACAAAACTCTGCTGTACGCTTCCACGATGACGTGTTCGAGCCTGTTTCTCCTGGGCCACTCTTGTTTTCTTCATGCTTTTTCGCACTCCTCATCATCTAAATCATGCAGAATGTTCTCTTGTGCTTCTTCAGAGGACCGGGTCATCTGGCGCAATGTCAGCACACTGCACCAGACAAACACCTTTGGGCGATTGCAGTAATGCCAATACACCATCATCCATTCCTCCAGGTGGCGACCGCGAATCGAATGGACGGCGATCACATAGGTGAGACATGCCAGCACAAACGGTCCTGCCCAATGCGCAAAGAAGCCCATTATTCCCCCCAGGGCAAGCGATGCCTGCCAGAGATGGAAGACGACACTACCTCCCACCAGGAAGCACGCCCCCTGTCGCATCGTCAGTGAGACCGTGATGCCAAACAAGGGCAGGTCAATCGTGTCTGGCGTCGTCAGATGGGTAGGAAGGTGATAGCGTGGTTGCGTGTCCTGAGGCATAGCGGGAACTCCTTCCTTAATGTCCGATTTTGCTAATCACGGTAGGTGCCAGCCCAACGGCCAGCGCGACGATCATTGCCCCGACCAGCGCAACTCCGATGGCCCGCTTGGATTGCATGGCCTTATTGTGATCATCCAGAGCGAACATATATTGATAGCCTGCAATCACCAGCACGAATGCCAGAACCGCAGCAAGGTAGCCTGCCAGCAGACCTGCAATTCCATAAAATGCTGAATTGACATCAGCAAATGGAAACATGAGATGGCTCATCGAAAAACCTCTTTTCTTTGGAAGAAATTATTCTCCCAGAATGACGGCAACATACTGTTGTGTTTCGCGCGGCATACAGGACAGCCAGTTCGTGCCACAGCGAGCGATGGCCGCCTGGACGGTTCCATCGCCTGCATTGTAGGCGGCTAGAGCTTTGGCATCATCTCCCTGATAGCTCGCCTGCTTTTGTGCCATGGAGAGCGCTGCCATGCGCAAAGAAACCACAGGATTATGGGGATCAAAGCCCATACTCGCTGCCGTTGCAGGCATGAACTGGGCAATGCCGATGGCTCCCGCTGAGGAGACCGCGTCAGGATGGAACTGGCTCTCCTGATTGATTTGCCGCACAAAGATCTCAGGAGCAATGCCGACCTCGTTAGCATCATTCCAGGCATCAGCCACATACGGCATCGTCATGGTTAACCCGGCAGGCAAGGTTTGCGCTGAGGGCTGCATCAGGAATCCAGGCACGATGGGCAACCAATCGGGATGAATGTAGGCCATAACGGTAAAGCCATTCCAATATCCATCGTTGGTGTTCACCTGTCCATCGGGTAAAATGGGCAAGGTTTGGATCGGTTTTTCCCCATTGGCCTGAGCAAAGGTAATCATCCCTTGTTTTCCATTGGTGGGAGGTATCCATCCTAAGACAATGCTTACATGGCCGTGTGCGCCCCCATCCCAGGCCATCACATCTCCCGGTGAGATGGGCAGTTCTCCGCGTGTGGGCAACAACTCCCGATAACCGAGCGACGCAGCGGAGGAGGTCGAGTACAACCCGTAAAAGTCTGACCCATTGCCTGACCAATCCAGGGGATGGAACAATCCATATGCACCAAGCACGAAGCTCACGCATTGAAAATGATTATTCATCCAGGCCAGACACCCCGGACAGTGGCTCACTCCCCATGCTAAAATGTTCTGCGGAAACCCACGATCGAAGGAGGCATCTCCCAGGCAATCGGGATTAGGAGCCTCCTTCAAACAATCCAGGTTCAAATGAGCGGCCATCTGCTTCGCCGCCAGGGTGACCGCGTTGTCACCCCCATACACAGCCCCTGTGGGAGGAGGTGATCCTCCCATTCCTGAACCACCCCCGAGAAAGACACTGAGCACCGTCGTTAGCAGAACAACCACAAGTACGAACAGAAGTGCTACACCGCCCACCGCTTTGAGCATGACGTTTCTCCTTTCCGTTGGTCAGGCTGCAATGAGCGCAGCCATCTCGGCTCCACTTTGGGCGATACCGGCAACATGCTGGCCAAACGTATTAGCCGTGTCTTGACTCAAGACCCGAGCACGCATGATATTGGAGAGCAACAGGTCGGGGATCCTGCCAGCCAGGAACAACGCCGCAATCCCAATCAGTATGGAAACAGGACTGAGACTGCTATGCCCGAAACTGGCTGTGAGAGCCGCTCCAAGTCCCAGGCAGAGCAATTGCAACGGTTGGGAGATCAGGGTCGCGACGAATGCCTGCGCCCACAACGTTCCCCAGAGTTGTGCTCCTGGGATGACAGACCCGCCGCCAAAGCAGAGGAACAGACCAACCGGGGCCGTTACCAGCAGCACGCAGAGGAAGACAATCCGAAACAGCATTTGTCCAGAAAGCAGAACTGCTCCAACGAATTCAAGGAGATAGACAAGGATGACATACTCAGGAGCAGTCACCCAGTTAACCGCTCCCCAGGGAAGATTCAGATTACCGATCCCAGCCAGCCCAACGATCCCAAGGACTCCTGTACAAACTGCATTACTCACCTCAATAAATTGTCCTAATACAGGAAGACTGAAATTTGCGATAACAGCCGCCATAAGCAGCGTTGGCACAAACTCGCGAAAGCTCTGATACTCACCAAACATGTATTTGTAACCACCAATGACAAGGAACAGGACGATCGCGCTATTGGTGAGCAGAAGCATCCAGGCATTGAGGTGTTGAACGACGCCATGCCCATACGTGACTGCTTTTGGGGTGGTAATCATAAAGCCAAAGGACACAGCGGCATCAAAGATGCTCTGCAACGAATCCCTCGCCCATTGCTGAAACGAGGTCCAGAGGCCACTGAGGGCACTGGTGACGAGATTTCCACCAGAATTGGAATTGTAATTCGTCGATCCCTGGACAGCAGGACCAGGATGGACGAAACGGATATCGAGAGCAACCCACCCTCCGGCACACAAGCGGTTTGTTGCAGGATCATAATTCGCGTCACTCGCCAGAGCAATCGGCTTTTGTTTCGGTGTAGGCAATTGCATGAGTTGTGCCTTGCTGGGGAGTGTATACGTCTCTCCTGGCAAGAGTGTGCGAAACACTTGAGATGGTTGACCACAGATTGGATTGATAATGCCAGAACCACCTCCATAACCAGGCACCAGGCGGAGAGGTGATGCAGGGAGGATTACGGCAATCAAGAGCATGCCTGCAAAAAAAGAGAAGAAACGAATGGTTCGATGCAATCTAACCAGACGGACGGTATATGTGTTGGCTCGTGCGAACTGCTGGCTCAAGTCCATCGCCTCGATCTGAGGGATGGGTTCTTTAGGAGCAGGTCGACGAGACGAAAATGGAAGATGCATGGAGGCATTCCTTTCACAGCAGAAATGACGAAACGTTTTTAATAGAAGCCAGTCTGAGCGTAGTACCCTGAAATCTGGCCCAATGGACCTCCACGGCAAGGTTCTACGAAACATCCACCGGCAGTATCAAAATTCCGTGGTGACCACAGCATATTCGTGTTGATCCATGAGTACTGAGTGGAGGTATAGCAAGCTGCATCAGATGGTCCGTCAGGTCCAGCCTGGCGGACAACACAGCCAGCAAGATATTCCGCACGATTGCCATAAATTTGATCCCAATTGGTCTGACAGGCGCTGGAGTACTCCAACTCAGCTCGTCCAATGCCATCGACGTATGCAACAGCAACGGTATACATAGAAGCAGCGCATCCCGTCGCATAGGGATCTTGATGATTACATCCGGTTCCTGAGCAGAGGATTGCAGGATGCAGAAGTGCCTTTTGGGTATGAGAGTGCTGAAGTGTTGCAGGACCACCACTGGTCGTATGGGCTGATGCAGTTGATGCTTCAAGTGTAGAGAAAAACACGAGGCCGAACACAAGCACAAATGCAATGAGTAGAGATGGAGATGTGAAGTTCGTATGTTTTCGTGTGCCCATTCGCATTATGATTTTCGCAAGAAGAGGGACAGAACGATCATGGGAGAGGTATTTCATCGAGCTTCCTTTCTGGTTTTATTGTTCTGAAACAAGGATAGTGGGAAGCAAGACAAAAAAGGGGGACTTGAGCGAAAGTTTTGGGAGTTGGTGAAGAAAGCGTTGTCAGTCTGTACATGTGAAAGCAGGTACTTGCATCTTACTTTTCCAGATGATCGTATGTATGAAAAAGATTAATGGGGTTCCTGTGGAATTCGAGGCCAAATACATGTAAATGGTTTAAAAATAGTGTGTCGCGTAGAATAAGTACTACGCGACACACTATTTTCTCTTCAGAACACCTATGCGCAACTACATCCGATGACCAGAGTCTGGATGCTATTTGATGTTGACGAAGCTCCCACTGCACCAGTTTGTCCTTGAAAAGATGTCACTGCATTGAGTAGATTAACCGTCTTTACATTCGGACTGGGGACAACCGTCCAGCTTGTTCCATCCCAATGTTCGACTAATGTGTCTTCTACAGAACCGCTTGAGGGAGTTGAAGCATTATAGTTCCCAACGGCCCATGCACTTGTTCCATTCACAACGGTGACACCACTGAGTGTATCATTTTCATTGGATCCAATCGTTGGCGGTTGGGGACTGGGAACAATTGTCCAACTGGTCCCATTCCATTGCTCAATCAGTGAAAAGGTCTGCACATTCACATACTCTCCCACCGCCCACACATGCCCCGCCGCGTCGGCTGCAATCGATTTGAACGTGTAGCGTTGCCCACCAGTAGGAGGTGCTGGAGCCGTCACCTCATTCCAGGCCGTTCCATCCCAATGCTCGATGAGTCCCAAACCTCCATAATAAAATGATCCAACGGCCCAGATATCGTTGGGAGAAACGGCCGTTACACTGTCGAGCTCATCATGGGGAAGATCACCTGTTCCTTGCGTAATTGTGGGAGTAGGAATAACACTCCAGACCGTTCCATCCCAATGAAGAGCCAGAGATTGCTGTCCTCCATAAAAAACATGATAGCCAACGGCCCAGACATTTGTGCTGGAGAGAGCTGTCACAGCAGTCAGAGCGTACTCATCATTTGGTAATGGAGGTGTTGGTGCAGGAACTATACTCCATCGTATTCCATTCCAGTGTTCAATCACTGCCCGAGACGGACCTGAATATGTCGTTCCAACGGCCCAGACATCGTTGTGAGAGACCTCTGCCACCGCAGCAAGGTCTTCATGTCCAGGATTGACCTGAGCGGCTGGAACGACTTTCCAACTATGCCCATTCCAATGTTCAATCAAACTATTGGAGGAAGTCGTCGTAGAAACGCTTCCCACCGTCCACGCATCTGTCGAAGAAATACTTGCAATGCCAAAGAGGGTATTGTAGGTCTTTGCTTCCTTGGGAGTCGGAATGACTCCCCAAGTGCTCGCTGCCGACGCGACGCGTAAAGGAAATGCGAGCACAAGACCACTGATAATGAACGCATAGCCCAAAAGGGACAATAGAAATAACCGCCGATGAGAGAACCATACCATACACGTTTTCTTCTTTCTTCATGAAAATTCATCAGGTTTCTGATTGGAAAAAGGCACAAGCAGAGATGAGGAGAATACGAAGAAGATGCACCTTTTTTCCTCTTTATTGCAAATAGACGCAAGTCAATATTACAGAGAGTAGTGCAAAACGTCAAGCTTTTCTTCCAGCCCTCAACCAGACTGCAGGCAGCATTCTTTGAAGGCCTTTTGCCAATAAGCCTCCGTCAATTGATTAAGTAATGCTTGATTAATCTCATCTCTTTGAGATTATTATGTACATCGATCCATAAAGCATAGAGGGATGATAGTAAAGCATACATAATGAAAGAAATCGGTACATCAATCACTGCATTGTCTTTTATCATCGTAATTGCGTTATCTGTGTTAGGATAAAAAATGGTAGCATAGGTAGATGGAGCCAGTACCACTTTATAACGACCAACATATTCAATAAAATATGTGTTAGAAGAGAAAAGATGAGATGAAATGATGTCAGATTCTACGTTGCCCCCTAATCTTGATGTGATCAGGAGGCAGTATGCAACAGTTATAAGCACTTTCTGCGAGATTGCAAACTCCTATTTTTATCTCGGCCAACAAGATAAAGCTCTTCACATAATGAGCATAGGCGTACAACTCCTGGAAGAAGAGAACGTTGCCCCGCGAGATCAGGCAAAGCTATTGCTTTGCTATGGAGGATTGCTTACCAAGAGCAGTTTTTACATAGGGAGACCAATGGAGGAGGCATTCATGTTTTTGACTCGCGCCCGCCATATAGCAGAGTCTCTACAAAAAACGCACCTTCTCGCGGATGTCCTCGATAAGATCGGGGAAGCGTACTTCTTCAGAGCCCATCAGGTTACGGCTGAGGAGAGTGACTATGATACGGCTCTCGCCCACTTCCAGCAAGCGCTGAAGGGATACGAAACCACAATCGACGAGCGAGGCATCTGTGACGTGCTATTCCATATAGGCAGATCGTATCAAAATAGAGGTGAACACGAAAAGGCGCTTCCGTTTTTCAAACAGGCATTTGAACTGGCCGAGCGACAACAGTATCTTTTGAAGAAGGCCGAACTGCTTAGTCACTTTGGCATCCTGGCCCTGGTAAAAGGAGATCAGGAAACGGCTCGTAAGCACGCGATAGATGCACTCACCATACGCGAGGAAATTGGGGCGAGGATTGAGCTGGCTTTTTCCCATTTGACCCTGGCTGAGGTGTATCATACGCAAGGCGATCCGGGAACTGCATTGCATCATTATCAGCAAAGTTACGAATTGGGTGAAGAGATGCAGGTAAGGAATGCGACCAGTGCTGTCCTGATGGGGATGGGATATCTTTGCCTGGATGAGGGACAACTCCAGCAAGCACAAACGTATTTCGATAAGGCGTATGCAGTTGCGGAAACTATCGGTCTCAGAACAGGGATGCAAGAAGCTCATGAGGGGCGAGAAGAACTGGCAAGACTCAGGCAAAAAACTGACGAGATCAATGACATTCTTCAATAAGGCAAACTGAATGGCTTCAATTTTTTTGTTCCATCATAGGTTATTTGTGTCAGCAACGCAACGCTTCTACGGCTCGTCCTCTTGTCCCTGGGAGCACACAAGCACTGCCGGTCTTAAACACAGCGAAGGGTACGCTTCCTGCCCAGAAACCATTACCCAGTGCTGAACCCGCGAAAATGCAGAGTGCCACTCAGACCTTGTCCGCGTCATTCATGAAAGTCCGATCAACTGATGCACCACTACATGTGATTGGGAGTGATGCACAAGGACAACGCATGGAAGTCGTGCTTCCAGCGGGTGCTCTCGATCTGTCAAAGGCAACCACAGCTACAGGAACCGCACCACAGGGCACGCTGACGGTGAAGCTCTCGCAAGTGCGCGGCCATTTCTCCGCTGCAACCACAGACCTGGGATCCTTCCAGATCCAGGTAACCGATGGACAGGGAGAATATATTGCAAGGGATTGGTTTGCACGCACCTATTACCCTGATCTACCATTATCGCACGAAAGAACTATCCTCTCTTGGCCTGGACCCTGGGAGGCTCTATCTCGTCTGGTCTGATCGTCTGGCTACTGCATCGGCTGCAAAGCAATCCATTGCCGGGGACGTGATCCCCATGCAGAATAACGTAAGACAAGCACGCTCACCGCACAAAGCAGTGTGCTCAGTGTCACTCCTTTTGTGCTCGGCGCTGGCACCGATCCTATTCAAACCCCACCGAAGCCAATCTTTGCCTCGGTGCAGGGCAATGGTGGCCAACTCTCCTATCGCTATCCATTAAACGTTGCTCCTGGACCTCAGGGAACGGCCCCCACACTCCAGGTGACCTATTCCAGCGCTGCCACCAATGCACGCAATGCTCCCACCACTCCCGCTGACAATGTTGGAGAAGGCTGGGCGCTCACGCTCGGGTCGATCACCGCCAGCAAATATCCGAGTGGAACGATCTGGTATTCAGTCAATAGCGTCGATAACATTTCGGATCGTCTCATTCCCGATACCAGTGGCACCAATTTCGCGACGGAGCATCTCTCGTACCTGAAGGTGAAGCTGAACACCAGTCTCAATTGCTTCCAGGTATGGGACACTGATGGCAACTATTACGAATACGGCTGCACCACCAATTCCTTACAATACTATATCAATTCCACTGGAACCCGCACCAATTATCGCTACGACCTCGATAAGATGATTCCCGCCAATGAGGGATCAGGCACCAATGGACGCAACCTGACGGCATCCTATGTGCAGGATCATGAGACCAGCGGCGGGCATACCTGGATCCGCGATGCCGCCCTCCAACAGATCACCTATGGCAATGGCACCAATCGCATCGGGACCATCGACTTCTTCTATAATGGTCCCACAACCTATTCCAATGGCGGCATTCAGTATGAGACCCAATACACAACTTCTTACGAGACGGCCTGTCATTTGCCTGCTCCTTCACCGCAGCCGCAACGCTGTGATGACCCGATTGATCGCTCAGGCGGGCTGGTTGATCCCGATGTGATGAGCACCTTATCGTTGCAGACCGTCAAGACCTACGTTGGCGACGATAGTAGCACGACTCATCTGGATTATAGCTACAGTTTTGCCTACCAGGAAAGCGCCTTTGGCAATTGCCCCAGTGCCGACACCACGCTTTCGTCGGCTTATTGTGCGGGCAATCACCTGCTCACCAGCATCACTCCCACCGTCTATCAAAATGGCACGGGCCATCAGACGCCGGGGGTCACGTTTGCCTACAGCGGTGGCAGAACCAACAAATATGATGATAATAGTCAGAGCTATCATATGGAGAATAGCTGGAACTATCTGACCAGCTACCACGATCATAGCAATGGCGTGGGTGCCAACACGATCGTCTACCACACCGCGTACAATAACAGCCATGGCACCCCCTACATTGCCGGGGATAATCGCTATGACGCGCTCTTTTGCATCAATAACGTCGGGAGTTGTAATTCAGGCACGTCCTTCTATCCCATGGACGATAAAATGTGGACCGAGCAGGTCGTCACCTAGATTACCGCCACCGGAAAAGACAGTAGTGCCTCCGGTATTGCACCCGCGACAACCACCTACAATTATTGGTTGACGAAGACGCAAGGATCGTGCCCCGTTGACACAGACAGCCCTCCCGATAGCGACTGTGTCGGATTCGGCTGGATTCCCAATAGCGGAACCGATTGGCAAAGCTTCTATCACGGCGAGTTCCGTGGCTTTGGAACGGTGCTGATCACCAGTCCCGCCGGTGATCTGACCGTTGATCATTATGCCAGTACCTGGGGCTGGGATAGTCCCTCAAGCGATGCCAGAAACTATCTGGCCGGCCAATTGCTCGAAGAGGATATCTACAAGGGTGGCACAGTCACGGATGCCAACTTGCTCACGAAGACCGTCACCAACTATGGAGGGTTGAATAGCACGTCGGTTGCCTGTGCCAGCACGAGCACTTATCCTTCCACCACGTACCGACCCTGTGAGGTGGTCGACCTGAATACGCGCACGACGCAGTACGAAAAGACCGGGAGTAGCAACGCGAACGCCCCCTGGGTCCAGCATGACAATACCTATGATGACTATACTACCAGTGGTGGATTAGGTGATTATCATCAGTCACCAGCACTAGCCAGTTATCATAATCTGCAAAAAGAGGTGATGACGAGTTCGAATGCTCCAACGGTCACCAAAAACTGGAAGTATAACACGACCGATCAGACCAGTGGCACGACCTACTATAATGTGCACACGGTTTCCCATAGTGACATGGTTGATGCCGGTGGGCATATGTGGCAATGTGCCGATACGCTCTATGATGAAGGCGTCGCCGCCGGCGTGCCCAAACCGGATGCCGGGTGGGCAACGACCGACACCACCTACAGTAACTGTGCCAACCAGAGCGGCACCGCCATCAAAACGTACACGGGCTATGACATCTGGGGTGATACGGTCGCGACCGTCGATGGTGTTGCAGCGGCAGCGCCCACGTTGTATAGTAGTGCTGGTTGTACCTTGAGTACCGCACCCGCCTTCTTCCCGACAGGGAGTTGGAGCGCTACGCGGTATACCAGTTGTGACAAGTATGATAGCATTAGCGCATTATCGACCGACTCCTGGGATGTGCTCGGTCATCACACAACCATGGCATATGATGGCACGCAAGGGCAACTGCCAACATCCGTCACGGATGTGGATAATAGCGCCACGACCACAACGAGCTATAGCTATGATGGCAGTGGCAATCCAACTGTGAACGTGAAAAAACCGGGCGAAGCGGGCAGCTATACGAGCCGGGGGACAACGGCCTCCACTTGTACCGATAGCAGTACGTATCCCTGTCTGGAGGTTGATGGGAATACATCCTTCTATAGTAGTGCAGTTACGCGGACCTTTTATGATAACCTGGGGCGCAAGGTGGAAACATTGACGCCGGGGCCAGATGCATCGCATACCATCGTGACTTTCACGGTCTACAACGATGCCGCACACTCGGTTCTCGCGAGCCTGCCCTTCCGCGTCGCCAGCCGAACCACCTGGCTTGATCCCAATGGGGCAACCGATGATACCGGCATCACACCCGGTGGAACGGTGACGGTCATCGATGCCCTGGGATCAACGGTCAGCACGACCGATGCCATGGCGAGTGTATCGAGCGCTGTCTATGGATTAGGCAGTGTCAGCGGAGATAGTAATACGTATGAGATGGTGAAGACCATTGATGCCAATAGTCACGTCCAGGTCAGGTATATGGATGCCTTGGGACGGACACGCTACGTTGTGACCGAGAGTGGGAAAAACGGCGGAACGCTTACGCCTATTAAGCAGGTGACAACGCAGTACAATGCGTTGGATAAACCCACATCGGTCGTTGTGACGGATCTGGCACCGCAGTCCGGGCAAACCATTACGTCGGTGACCACCACGACCCAATATGATGATCTGGGACGGGTCACGAGCGTGAGTGATCCTGATCGTGGCACCCATACCTATACGTATAATGCCGACGACGATCAATTGACCGATGTCTCAGGCACACGAACCATCGGGGTCAGCTATGATCTGTTGGAGCGTGCACGCTGTATTCAGGATGCGGCACCAACCACCGATGGATCAGGCAATTGTAGTAGTGGGAGCCATCCACTGGTGCAAAATACCTACGACACCAGTACGTTGGGAACCGCGGGAAGTACCGATTTCCCGGTGGGACAACTCACCCAGAGCATCGCGACGACCTATTACACTCCGACGGATTACACCAACAAGAGCACCGTCACCCAACAGTTCCAACATGACCAGCGTGGTCAGAGCGTCGCGACCACGGTACAGGTCAGCGTGCCTTCGAGTTGGGGAGTCACCACCGCGCTGCCAACATACAAGCAAACGCAAACCTACAACAATGCCGATCAGCCCATGATGACACAGACCACGGCAGGTGCGTCAGCAGGCTATACCTTTAGCCAGGCCTATGATAGTACCACGGGGCAACTCACAGGACTGAGCAACAATGGAACCGGCGTCGCCAATCTCGCCACGCGCAGCTTTAATACGCAGGGGCTGGCCAGCGATGTCAATTTCCAGACCACTACAGGCACCCAACTGGCGAATGACCACTTCGTCTTTGATGGGGATTTGCGCCCCGCAAGCACGACCGCAACCTGGCAAAGTGGTAGTGGAGCAACGGGGACGATCTTTAGTTCCAGCCGGGCCTATGACGCCGTGGGCAATGTCACCAGCGTGAGCAATACGCAGGCAACCATCTCTGGACTCAGCGGCTCTGGAGGCAGCGAGGTCCAGAACTTCTGTTATGACGAGCAGAACCGCCTGCTCTGGGCGGGCAATGGAGGCACCCAACCAGGAGCAGGCAACGGAACCTGCGGAAGTATCACGCTTGCCAATAGCTTGAGTGGAGCGGGCTACAGTAACAGCACCGCATATACCAATCTGGGGCAAATCTGGCAAGGACCCCTCAATGGCAGCGGAACGGCGCAGCAATACCTGTATTGTGATAGTGCCCATCCACATCAATTGAAGGGACTCTATCCCATAGGAACGACGTGTGCCAGTCCAACGGGAGCCACCTACACGGCGAGCTATGATGCCTGGGGCAACCTCACCAGTCGCACCTACAATGCAACGACGGCGACGCTGACCTATGACGTGCTTGATCACCTGGTGGCCTGGAATGCAGGGAGCACCAACCAGGAATGGTATGCCTATGATGCCTCCGGCAATCGGGTACTGCGGCGTAGTACCACGGGCAGTGGCACCAGCATCACCACCTATGCCTTTGGTCTGGAAGAGCACCTCTACGGAGCAACCGGTATCAACACCGGCAACACGTATTACTACACCCTGGGAGGCCGACTCATCGGAGCGTTGACCGGCATCACGACGTTCACGACACAATTTTTCCTGACGGATGCGTTGGGCAGTGTGCTGGCTACATTCAGTGCCACGGCAGGCAGTGCGGCAGTGCTGGGCAATCAGGTCTACGGACCCTATGGCAATCAGCGCTACACCAAAGGGTCCATGGGGACGGCGAAGGGCTATACCGGACAATATGCTGATGCAACGGGGTTGGATTATTACAACGCACGCTACTATGATCCGATCGTGGGACGGTTTGTGTCGGCGGATACGGTGCAGGGCAATGAGCAGGGGATGGACCCATATGCGTACGTGATGGGGAACCCGGAGACGATGAATGATCCGACTGGACATTGGGGAATGGCGATTGCAGGAGCGATACTACTGGGAATTGCCGTTACTGCAACGTTCATAGCTGCCGCCGGTATTGCCACTGCGGTTCTTGCGATACCCGCGGGAGCAGCAGCAATTGGTGGATTGATTGGATTTGGAGGTGCTGTTATCACTAACTGGGATAGCTTATCAAATTTTAGCAACTTGTCTCCTCTGCAGCAGAGCAATGTAGCTGATAATATCGGCACGGCTACTATTGGAGGTGCGCTATCTGGATTCGAACTCACAATGCCTGGATGTCTTGCTAGTGTATTCACTGGGCTTGGCTGTTTAGGAGCAACTACACTAGGAGTAGCAGCAATAGATCGATGGGCAAGACAAACGGAACAAGACCATTTCCACTATAGCGACACTCCTCCGCATCAAAAGAGTAGCGCTCCCCCTCAACAAAATCACAGAGGAAGTTCATCAGCATCAAAAGCGCATTCAAATCCGAAAATAGTACTCGGACCAAGGGCTAAGCCAATATCGAAAACGATCCTAGCATCAAAGAGAACATATGCGCATACATCAACTCGCACCTCCAGTTCTTGGACTCAGACCTACAGTGGCTATAATTCGTACACTCAAAGCAATTATAGCTACACTTCTAGTGTCTATCATTACACAGGTGCGAATTCGATATATGATTATAGTACGTTCTCAGCCTCAAACGGGTATTATCAACGGAATAGCGGAGGTATACGTATGAGCTAGTAGCATATAGAGGCGCAATTGATAACAATCCAAATTTGATTTTCCCTGGTGAGAGGCTAGCTATTAGATACTAGACTCTCTCTTCGGGAACAAAAGGGAATTTACACAACGGATAGTTGAAATCATCAGGTCATAAGATAATTTTATGACCTGATCATCTTATTAGCAATGCCTGAGCAGATCACATGTGTTCTTGTAAAGGTAAATAATACTTCGGGTTCTGAGGTATCATCATGAAGAACATAAAACATCCTATTCTCGTTGGTCTCTTTCTTTTTGTCTTAGGATTAGGGGGGATTCTAGCCTTGAGAGCACTCAACTTCGACATGACCCATCCTTCTTTCCTTCAAACCCTTGCAATGATACTATGTAGCATCTTTGCCAGCGCAGGAGCAGTAATGATCTTTTTGCATTTCGTCACGCCATCCGGGAAATAATATATTGTTCCCAAAAATGGAGTAAAATAGTGATTGGAGAAATTTATTTTGCTTTCTACTGGAAAGGCCGTTTTGAACATAAAAATCCCTCCCTATCAAAAAGCGTTTCATTCTTTTGCCATTCTGTGTATCGTTTTCTGGGCTGTTGTTATTTTCATAAGCCTGTTCATTACCCATGCCGAACAACCAGTGCTCTCTGGTACGGTTTTTTTTATATTTGCTCTACCATAAGCTCCCTCCTCCTTAAGATTGTTTATAAACAAAAGCGTCCAAAGCACTGGTATCAACAGGCTGAGATAACGGTGGGGTTGTCGTGTGTATGTGGGATCCTGCTTTTTCCTACCATCAGTATTTTTGATACGCTCTTTCGTGCCCATCCGTTGAGAATTGTCTATTATGCGGAAATGGCGACACTCTTTTTCTGGGCTCTTCTTGGAATGTTCTTCTTTGGATTATATTTCAAGTCCAAATTTGATGAAGAGAAGAAGGGTGAGAGCGAAATGGAGCAGAAGAGCTATACAAAAGGAAAAGATCAGCTAAAATGGTAGAAATGCAACCACGGCGACGCTCACCTATGATGTGCTCGATCACCTGGTGGCTTGGAACGCAGGAAGTACCAACCAGCAATGGTATGCCTATGATGCCTCCGGCAATCGCATGCTCCGAAGGAGTACAACGGGCAGTGGCACCAGCATCACCACCTATGCCTTTGGATTGGAAGAGCACCTCTACGGGGCAACGGGCATCAACACCGGCAACACGTATTACTACAACCTGGGAGGCCGACTCATCGGAGCGTTGACCGGCATCACAACGCTCATCCCCCAGTTTTTCCTGACGGATGCATTGGGTAGTGTGTTGGCGACGTTCAGTGCCACGGCAGGCAGTGCGGTGGTCTTGGGCAATCAGATCTACGTACTGGCAATCAACGATTACGCAAGAAAAGGTGAGGAAGGAGCTGGAGGTGTCGCATGTAATCGACGGTATTGTTCAGCAAATTCATACTTATTCGCAAACACGCGATTGCCGCAATAGATGTTACGTCGGGCAAATGATTCAGGGATCTGCTCAAGCAGGAATGCTCGTACCGATGGTTTGTGGGACATTGGGGCATCAAACCAGGATTCCTCAAGCATTGCATACTGGGAATCATGAACCCAGGAGAGGCATGGTGTATCAGAGCGTTCACACAGGTATTCGATGGAGGCGGCACAAAAGACAGCCCAATGCAATAGCTCTTCAGAAAGGTGCTCTGGGAGTGCAAGAGGGGCTGTAATCAGCTCAACTCTTCGATCGCTGGCATAGTCGAACCAATCATTCATAAAATTTCCCAGGGCCACCCACGGCTGCTCTCCCCGGCAGATTTCCTGATAGATCAACGCCATCGTCTGAAGATGATCAACTGATTGCAATCTGCCCTCCGCGTGAGGATAGTACTCCCAACATATTCTTGCTTTTATTTTTCCCTGATTCTCTGTTCAAAAATATCACGAGAATTGTATTCATGCAATAGAGAACATGCAAATGTGCCGTTTCACACTGCCAAAAACAAAAAAAGAGCCTCTCATTCTCAGGGCACAAATCTTCACCTGTTTTGGAGACGTGAATAAGATAAAGCATATATGAAGAAACTGCTTTATGATACACTACTGGTATGCAACAGGAGGTATCGATGCCCATCCTTTTTTATAGTACACGCCAACGGCCTTATGGCTGCTTCTCCAATTTTTCTGCCCATGGTTTTGTTCTCGATGATGTCTGGTGGACAACCAGCGAGCATTATTTCCAGGCTCAGAAATTCGCAGGGACTCCCTACGTTGAACAGGTCCGCCAGGCACATTCTCCGAAGGAGGCTGCACGCCTGGGACGAAAACGCGATTTCCCTCTGCGTTCCGATTGGGAAACGGTCAAAGATGGCGTGATGCGCAAGGCCCTTTTGTGCAAGTTTGAGACGCATGCTGATATCCGTGCGATCTTACTGGCAACGGGTGATGAAGAGATCATCGAGAATGCACCCCACGATTATTATTGGGGCTGTGGCACCGATGGAAGTGGGCGCAACATGTTGGGGCATTTGCTTATGCAGGTGCGTCAGGTCCTGCGTGAGCGCACTCACGCATAATCGCCAGTAAATCGGCGATCTTATGGAGAATGTGATTGTATCTCAACGGTTGTCATAGCCTTCATAGGGAAGCCCCTCTAAACGAAAACCGGATCAGGAAAATATCGCTGATCCGACTTCATTTCTGAACACACCAGACCCACTGATGCTTTCGCATGATGGGTTAAATGATGGTATGTTCACATCGTTAATACCACTGGGTGAGCATTTCTATGAGGGAAAGAGGATCGGGAAACGGCCCTTTGTGATGTTCATCCATCAAATGTCCAGTCCAAGTTGTTGGGGACGATGTTGCGCTTTTGCTATCTTCCGCACATATGCTGGGTGCTTGATTTTCCAGCTATACTCCACCACCGTCAGGCCACTGGCACGCCGCTTCTCATGCTCATGTCCAAACAGTCCATTCCAGGCTCCACTATCGCAGGAAATCACTCCTGGCAAGACAATCCCCGCTTGCAGCAATTTGAGCTTGCCTGCCCACACATGTAAGGGAATATCGCATCCGATAATGGCATGGATGCGGGTAATGACTTCCAGGATGAATGCGGGTGATCTTCTACAAAGACTGCCTACGCCAACACGAAAGACATGCTCAAAATGCTCCCCTTCCTCCTCGTCATCCCACCAGCCCGGATCGGTATAGTAAGCCTGCATCTGCCGGATCAGTGGCATCAGATCGCGAGCATGCTGTTCATACTCGCAGAGGGTGTATCCCTGAATTGACGGGACCCAGCAAAAAGGCACATCCCGATACAATTCCCAGAAGCGCCAGGCCATCTCCGTCGTCCACCGTTGCCGTTCCTCGACCACCTTTGGCCCAGGATAGCCACCGGACTCAGACAGACAGGGCATATCAAATACTGCCGCCCACTGCGGACTCCACTCATAGAGCCATTTGATGTACTGGATAGGGGTAAAGCGATACTGTCCTCCCCAGTGCATAGCCGCTGTAAATCCGCCACAGTCGGCTCCTCGCACCGTACTTGCTGGCAGATAGCGAGGCTTGCGCAACGAGCAACGACCTTTGCTGTCTTGTCGCAGAAAGCTGGCCACCGAGAGCAGAAAGGGAACCGGAGGCATGTTCGGGCGCAACTCTTTTGCGCTAATGGTAGTATGGAAGATGGGGTAGGGGTTCATTTCCATAACGCCAATTGCTCAGCATCACCGATAGGAAGTGGGTCGTGCAGAATCGAGAGCGCTTCTTCCAATTGCCGCTGCTGTTCTCGCGTCGAGAGGATTTCACGATGGCCCAGCGGTTGTGGCACGTCAGCCAAATGAGGGATAGCCTCGAAGTAGTCACGCACAGCTCTCCCCAACGCATAGGCCATCAGCGGCATCACCGAATCCACAACCATGTCCAGTGACTCACCTAACGGCCCAACAAATTGATACGCTTTGGGGAAGCCATGCAGATTGGCTACTTCTCGCAGGTGAAAGGGGCGTACTCCACGTGGGCAGCGCGGATCTACAACCAGGAAGAGACTGCGATCTCGACGGTAATTCGTGAACAGATTGACAGGCGTCGTTTGTTCAGGATCATAGATTTTCGGGCGATCCCGATAGATTTTGCCTGATGCGCTAGGGGTCCCATCCAGCCGCGTATAGATATAGTTAGGAATCGGCGCAATCGGGGTATCCATCTCCAGGTAATCGCGTAAGTGTCTCCCTGGTCGAGGCAATTGATACGCCTCAATGTCTCGAAACGTAAATGGTTGGCGATGTGAGAAGTAAGAAAGACTCGACTCTTCCGTTGTAAGGAGAAATCTTCCCCATACAGCACACATTCCGTGCAATAATATAAAGGAAGTGCGCGAAACGTCTCCATGACCCTCCGAAAACGCTTCAGACTCAGGACATTTTCCAGAATGATTATTTCTGGATAGCACAACACAATCTCTCGTAAGGCTTCCAGATACAGCGCATCGCCCGTCCACGTTCCATGCATGTTCGCAGCGAGCGTATAGCGATCGCAAGGAAACGTGATGAAGAAGATAGGGATCGGGCCTTTAGGATAGTTCGCCAGGACCATCTGCTGAATTGGTCCTTCAAACACCTTGCACTGCGGGAAATTAAGCCGCAGCGTCTTGCATCGATAGCGATTGATCTCGACCGCAAAACCAGGCTGCAAGCCTGCCAGGGAAAAACCGCACATGTCTCCACCTGCACCCGCAAAGAAGTGAGCGGAACGCAGGAGATTCTCAGTGATTTGCATAGATTGTTCCTTTTCTTGACACAAAAAGAGGAGAGGCACGTGCTCTCGACGTGTCTCCCCTCCTGGGTTGATAAGGTTAGGTTAAAAAAGGGTGAGTTGTTCTGGCGCTTCTCCAATCGATGTGGGAGCCGCAACAAGCACAGGCGTTGACTCCTCCGTCATCAGATCCCACAACGCCGTTGCTTGAAGCTGGGCTGCTTTGTTTTTCGTGCTGCTTGTTTTCGGCTGCGGTTGAACCGGGAGATTTGCATCCTCTGCCGCTTTCGTTTCTGTGAGGATCGTTTCCGGTTGCAGTGGTGTAGAAGCAATTTTTCCTTTCTTCCTTTTTTTGGCGTTCTGAATATGTTTCAGATTGCCGAACGAGACCACTGCCCTGGAACCCACGATGTGACCTTGTTGGATCGCACGAGCCATCTCCTCAATCGTCTGTTCTTGCGTTCCGTCCTGCTCCACCTCAATCTGAAGCGTCGAGATGGTCTCCTCTTGAGGATTGGGATTGCGCGGGGGCCGCACAAACTGCGCCGTATTCTTGGGCATGGGACGTTCTGTCAGTTCCTTGGGAGCCGTTTCCAGCAGGTGATGCCGCATCTGCGTCAGCCTTTGAAGAGCCTCTTTGGAATGGGCACTGGCCGCACAATCAATGTAGCAGTCCAGTGCCTGTTTGCGGCCAAGAACCATTTGCCAGGGTTCCTGTTGAGGAAAGATGGTCCTGGCCTGGGCCTCAAACTCCTCGGCCTTCTGCTGCTTTTTGATGATCCGCTTCTGCTCAGCCTCAATACTCCCTGTCAGCAACTGGAAGAACTCTTCAATGCTCGCCCCGATGCGCCAGCAATTCTTTTCGTCCAACCACGAGGCATAAAAGGGGAGATCAAAGCCTGTAGAGGGATCGGCAATAGCCAGGGAGTATTGCACCTCTGAGAGGAAATTGCTCTTCAAAAAGACGGGAATGCCCTGCCAGGAGCCCAGTTTGTGGAAGGGCAGATTCTTTTTGGTCGCTTGCAAGACCTGATGGGCAAGATACTCTCGTCGCGCCTCCTTCTTTTCAATCAGCACTCGATCGACCGTCATAAACGGATGCGGCTGGGTGTAGGCAGCCATCTGCTGCTCAATTTGCTGATAGCGTTTGAGGGCCTTTTCTGCATGCAACACATCTGTTCGCAGGGCGCGAGCTTCCTGCCGATCCCGATCTCGTGCACGCTCAAAGGAGGCATGCAGACGGGAGAAGGCATCCGCTGAAAGCGTCACATTGGCGTGCTCTAAGAGCAGAACATCCCCGGTGGCCGCCGCTTTGACCTGCCCATAGGTTAACGATGAGTCATCGGAATAGGCCATCTCGCGGCTGACCACCGTCGAACTGCGCATCTGATTGAAGAATTTCGCTTTGTTGGCCAGGATCTGCCACGAATAGGCGTCAAAGGTGCGCCGTTGCACATAATAGAAGACTTCGACGACCGGGTAGAGATTGCCGGGTCGCTGGCCTCGCCCTTCTCGCTGCTCTACCTCATCGGGTCGCCAGGGGGCATCACAATGATGAATAGCGGCACATCGGGTCTGGATATTGGTTCCTGTGCCCAGCTTGGCGGTCGATCCCAGCAGGATCGCGACCTCGCCCGTACGGCATCGCTCAAAGAGCACCGCTTTGGCCGCGTCGCTGTCCCCGGCTTCGTGGATAAAGCGGATCCCTTGGGCGGGAATGTCTTTCTCGATCAGCAAGCGCTTGAGTTGCCCATAGACCTGGTCCCCCTTCACATTGTTGGGGGTGCCCAGGTCGCAGAACCCGATCTGCAGGCTTTTGTAGGTGACCGGGCAGGTAGGACGCATTTTCCTGCCAGCGGTGATATACCTTCGCCATCTCGGAGGCAATGGCATCCAGTTTGGCAGGAAACGCTTCGCTAATGCCATGTAAGAGCATGGAGAGGGCCGCTTTGCGTCCATCGGTCGTGACCCAGAGCATATTGTCGGACTTTTCCGTTGATCTCGCGGGGACTTCCTCGTTGAAGCTCCTCGCTGCGAGCGACCAGGGTGTTCACATACTCCACCACCTCAGGAGTTGGATCGATTGCAATGGTATGCTCTAAGCGCTCAGGCCGCTTCTCCGCCAGAATATCAGGCGAGCGGATATCGGCGACGGAGGCAAACAGGTGCATGAATTCCGGCAGATTGATAAAGCTGGTGGGCCGCTCATACATGCGAAATCCTGCTCCGTTGGGCGTGACCTCGATCTTGGCCTCCGTCTCGATAAACATCGAGGCAAAATCATCCACATTGAAGAGTTCGGAGTCCTTGAGCAAGCCATAGTTGAGGTACCAGAGCATCACATAGGCTTCCACCATCGAATTGGAAATGGGAGTCGCCGTAAAGAAGGACGCAAACGGGCGCTTGCCATTCTGCTGCTCCAGCCAGCGCAGCTTCATGAGCATATCCTGAGCACGCTGCGATGCCGTGACTTGCAATTTCTCCTGGTTGGTTGGCAATCCCAGGTTTTTGAAGAAATGCGCCTCGTCCACAATCAGGTAGGAAATGCCCAATTGCTCAAAGGTGATCCCGGCGTCATGTGGCACGTCTAACTGCTCTTTGAGCTGTTCCTTCATGCGCTGGAGTTGCTTCTCAATCTGTTTGATGCGCCGCTTCTCGGCCTTATTCTCCCCAGAGGATCCAATACTGAGCAGGACTTGCTTGTACTCTTTGATGCGCTGCTGAATATAGGCGCTTTTGGTGGCCGGGTGGACTCCAATGGCTTCAAAGGCGGCGTGCGTCATAATCACCAGATCATGATCTCCGGTGGCGATACGTGCCATAAAGATGCGGCGATTCTCACGAGCCAGGTCATCACGCGAGATCATCAGGATATTGGCCGCCGGGTAGAGTTGCTTCGCTTCGGAGGTGATCTGTTCCAGCAGATGGTTCGGAACCAGAATTGCGGCTTTGCTGATCAGTTGCATGCGTCGCAACGTCATCGCTCCGGCCACCTGGATTTTGGTCTTGCCGGCACCCACCGGATAGGCACAGAGTCCCGACCGACTGTTGATCATGCGGGCAATGAAATCGCGCTGCCAGGGATAGAGATGTGTTTGCCAGAAGGCATCCATGCCGGGAAAACTGAGATGATCGCCATTGAAGCTGGAAGGCACAACGCCATTGTAGAGCGTGTTATAGAGCGCGGCCAGCTCGTTGGTGCGCTCCAGATCCTCCCAGATCCACTCGCTGAAGCGGGTTTGCAGCTCCTTGCGTTTCTGCTGCGCCAGCATGGTTTCGTCGGTATTGACATGCGATTTGCCATCACTGTCCTCATCCTCCACCGTCGTCGTTTTGCGATTGAGCAGGTGTTCGAGGAGTTTGAAGGCACTCATGCGGGCGGTTCCCCAGGTACTGGTGGCTTCTACCGACGAACTGGTCCCGGCGGGCGCGGAAACCGTCCATTTGCCCATGAGGCGGTCATGGACAATCTCTGGTTTGAGCTTGATGGTCTCCTGGCAAAACTGGACGAGATGCTTCACCGGAACCCAGGGTGCACCCAGCAGTACCTTGATCTCATCGGGGGCAATCGGCTCCGGCTGAACCTTCTCCAGGGCATCGACATTACGCTGCCAGCGGGGATCACCGCGCAGCGCCTTCTGAGCCATCTCCAACTTCTGGCGTACGTTGCCAGAGAGATAGGTGGGAGCAATCTCGAAGCGTTGCTCCTGGGGAACTTCGTAGACCAATTCACCCAGATACTCAGCAACGGCATCTTCGGGCTGTCCTGTGGCCGTCGCAATGAAGGGGAAATGGAGGAAGCCATGACGATCGAGGGAGAGGGCAATTGCCTCTTCGGGTGAGTCTGCCGTCTCTTTATACGCCGCCGGGTGATTGACGCGCTGAGAGAAGATGGTCGCTTTTTTCGCGCTTCCCGTCTCATCATCATAGATTTCCAGGCCCAATAGGAGCGGATAGTGCTCATCGGTTCGGAACATATACATCCAGGAGGGAAGCCGCCGCGTGATCTTCTCCTCGCCCGTGTCCTTGTCGATCCGTTTGCTCAGCTTTGATTGACGGATCGGGCCATATTTGGACACGTAGGCATCATAGCGACGGTTCAGTTCCAGACGCAAGGAGCGCAGATCCTCATCAGGTTTCGTGTAATCGCGCTCGGCCTCCATCAGGACAAGCGCACTCTCACGGACCCGCACCAGCGCGGTGAGTTCCGCCACACTCCGGGTGACTGCTTTGGGCTGCCCATCAACGATCTCAACCAGGCCTGTCTCGCCCAACAGGTAGAAGCATCCTTCTTTGAGGCCATCTTCGCGTAGCGAGGCGAGCTGGATATCCAGGTGCGCAGGATCGAGGCGAGGAATATAGGTACTCTTGCACCGCGCGGCCTCCAGCGCAATACGTCCGATCGCTCCATCGAAAGCGTTCTCTAGATCGTCCGGCGCGTTGATGATCAGTTCATTGTCCCGATACATGCCACGACCAAGCGAGGGCGTTCCCACAATCTGCTCAGGATGGGTGACATAATAGGCATTCATTGTGATTTTCTGATCATTGATGGAGAGATCATCCAGCCCAAGCCACTCTGCGTGACCTTTCCAGGCATGGTCATACGTGCGTTGCAAGACCAGAATATCGGTAATGACAGAGGTCCTGGCCCAGCGATGTCCGGTACTGGGCAGACGGATCGCTCCCAGCAGCAGTCCCAGGTCGGACAGAATCCGACGCGTCTGCATAGTCTCTGCATCCATGGTATAGCGTGAAGTAACCAGGATGGCGAGGCCGCCAGGACGCAAGGCCGCTAGCGCTCGATAAATGAAGTAGTTATGGAGTGTCAACTTCTCTTTGAATGGCAACGTGCGATCATAGACGGCCACATTGGCAAAGGGCACATTCCCCACCACGAGATCATAATGATCATTGGCCAGCGCCACCTCTTGCAAGGGGGCCGTGATGATGTGGGCCTGGGGAAAGAGCAGTTGTGCGATACTGGCCGTGAAGGGTTCTTGCTCAATGCCCGTGATGTGCAGATCCAGGTGCGCTGGGGCATGGGAGAGCACCTGTCCCGTGCCACATCCAGCCTCGAGAACCATCCCACCAGAGAAGCCCAGTTTCTCCGCCAGACGCCAGATGCCTTTGCTAATGTAGGGAGCCGTGAAAAAGCTGGTCGGAGTTGCGGCGCTGGCCGCCTCATAGCCTATGGTGCCCAGGAGCATGCGGATCTGTGGCCCAATCGCTTCCCAGCGCTCGTTGGGTTCAGCCTCAAAAGCTGGCGCATACGGTCCCCAGCCAGGCCAACTGGACATCAACTCCCGCTCCTCTAGCGTGTAGGGCCGCGCGGCCTGCTGAAGGAGCTTCACGGTTTCGATCAACTCAACGATCGAAGGCATTTTGTTGTGACGAGTAGGTTGGCTCGGTTGATCGGAAGCCGCCGCATGAAGCGTGTGTGCGATCTCAACGACGCTAAGAGGAGAAGTGGGATATGGGGTAAACGAGGAAGAACGAGCTTCCATAGAAGCACCAAACCTTTCTGTGCTGACAAGCACAAAAAAGGCCCTGAGCCAGTTTCCCAGCTCAGGGCCTTCTCTCGAACGAAATGAAATTTAGGAACGCGATGAAGTGACAACCTGCCTGTGGTTTCGTTGCTCGTTTGCCTGTTTACGGAGGCGTAGGGTCAATTCCTTGCGCTGCGTGGCGGAGAGCGTTGCAAGCTCTTGCACCTGATAGAAAGTACAGATTCCCTGGATGCGCTCTGCGTCGCGTTCCACCTGGGCCGCAACCCAATCGAGGAAGGTGTCGTGCGGATATGCCGTGGGTTGCATTATTGCCTGGGACTCCTTGACAACAGTTGCTGCATCTGGTGGAACAATAGAGGGAGTTGTAGTTGCAAGAGGCGTCGCAATCACCGATGAAGGCGTCGAACCATGTGGCTGAATCACAGGAGTTGCCGTCGTCGCCAATGGTGCCACACCTTGCGCTGTTGCTGGCGTTTGAACGACAACAGGTCGTTGAGCCGTAAAGGAACTTCGTAGCGCGAGACCATGCTCCAGATACAGCTTTTCGACCCAGGCAATGCGCTCGGCTTTCGAGATCGCGATCTGGCGCGTTTTGGGATCATACGGGAGTTTGTGTTTGGGCAGATCATAGAGGTAGCGGCCCAACAAGAACTTGGCACAGGCACGACGAAACGCCTGCGAATAGGCTTCCGTCGCGGTGTTTTCGTCTTCACGGGGGTTGCCATTTTTGCCTGGTGTGGTCATAAACGCTTCGCCATAGTCCGTGTGAGCAACGCCCAGGATCACGACCGTGGCCGGAATAATCAGCTTATTGCCCTGAGCATATGGAGGTGTATAGGGAGAACTCCACTCCCCATAAACCAGTTCATTGAGACGATCCTCGTACACGCGTTTATTGGCGTAGGGCAAGGCAAGACAGACGGTTTTCCCATTCTCCTGATGGATGTCTTTGGGCAGAAATTGAATGGTCTCGGGGGCAAAGGGCTGCTGAAGGGCTTCTTTGAGGGATGCAAGGGTGCGTTGTTGTGTCGTCATTGTTTTTCTCCTTGAAAATGCGAAAAGCGGTCAGCCCTCGCTATCTCGATTGATAGCAAGGGCTGACCGCTTGTGAACGAAAACAAGATTGTGGGAGAGGAACAGCTACCAGTGCATGCGTTCTTTCAAGCTCACAAAGCGTGGATTGCCAATGATCAGATGATCGAGCAGTTCGATATCAAGCACTTTTCCAGCACTCACCAGTTGTTTCGTGACTTCGAGGTCTTCAGGTGAAGGGGTAGGATTTCCTGACGGGTGATTGTGGCAAACGATGATATTGGCGGCTTTGCGAGCAATGGCCGGTCGGAATATTTCTGCGGCTCTCAAAACAGCACTGTTGACCGTTCCCTGGTAAAGGCACAAATTTGCCACGACCTGATTTTGCGTATCGAGGACCAGAACGCGCATCTGCTCGGTATCCAGGTACATCATGTCCATTCTGACCAGGGAGAACGCATCGTCAGCGCTGCGGATCTGATATTTTTTCTCGGGGGGATGCGCGGCGAGGCGTTTGGCGAACTCCAACACCGCTTGAAACTGTGCCGCCTTCTGCTCCCCAAAGCCATGGGTCAGACAGATTTCTCCAAATTCTGCACACAGGACACCTTGGAGATCGCCACACTCCGCAAAGAGTTTCTGGATCTTTTTGAGCACCTGTACACGCTCGGTGGTAGACTCCGGGGAAAAGATGAGCGCAAGCAATTCTTGTGTTGAAAGGGATTGAGGGCCATATTGTTGAAGCTGTTCACGTAAGACCATTATTTTCATGGATTGTTCCTTTTCTTGGTATAAAAACTGCCCTGGATGGCATGTCCAGGGGCGGTTGAAGAGCGTTTTGTTGAAATGGAGGCACGCTGGATTAGAGGCCATGAGCCAGTAGGGCATGGTGGGCATAGAGCAGTTCGAGACCACCATCGCCCTCCCGTCGCCAGCGCTCGCTCCAATTGCTTCCATGCAGAGGCCGACAGACCTCCACCCGAACACCCCCATTCCAGGCGAGGTGGTGTTTGACGCGTTCGCTGGCCTCCTTGCTGCTTTGTGCCTGATTGAGGGCAAACAAGATGGCACGCACCTGGGAGAGCCATGCAGGATGGAACGTCATTCCCGCCAGTGCCATCACTTCTCCTGGCTCAAAATGGCCTTCCGCTAACAGCGCTAAGCGATCAAAGGGTCCATCCACCATCACAACCGGGTCTTGCGAGGGAAGGTGCTGTGGATCCCAGAACCACCCCGGCAAGCCCGTTTTTCTCCAGGGATCTTGTCCCTGGGCACGTAAACGTGCTTGATGAGCCGCTGCATCGCGACAACTCTGCCATTCGGTGATGAGGCGACCAATGAAACCAATCTCGCCGCCCGGTGTGAGAAGTGGAAACAAGAGACGATCTGCCCACGGACGAAGCCATTCTCCATGCTGGTGAGCGTCTGATGGCGCAACATAAGCGACTCCAACTCGGCGGGCAATCTCAAGCGGAATATGCCGCGCTTCCAGATACGCCTGCCCATTCCAGGCGGCATCGCGATCCAGGACGAAGGCCCCCTGTGCTTGAAGTTCACAGAGCTGTAGCCATTCCTTAGATGACTTTTCACTCAAAACGTGCTCTTCGCGTACAACAAGAGGCTTTTCTTGATGGGAAGGGGTGAGAGAAGCATGTTTATATCGTTGTCGTTGGAGACGTGCCGCCATTTGGGGATTGAAGTCAGCAATAAAGACTCTCGCCTCACAGCCAAAGCAATGACCAAAGCCCGTAGCGGCCTTGATTGCGAGCGAGCGTTCCTGATCACTGCCATGGATGGGGCAATAGGTCCGATACCATTCCCCCTGGACATGGACCTGGGAAAAGAACTCGAGATCACGCCAGGTGAGAATGAAAATCTCTTCTCCTTGGGCTGTCCTTCCACGAGGAAAGGGGCGTGAAACAATGGGATGTGCTGTCATAAAAAAACCTCCTTTGAGAAAGGGGTACAGAAAGCATTATGAGAGAAATGGGGTCACGCGCTCGATCACATCAGTGTCTTGGGTCGGTCGCGGAAGGTGTGAGACGACATGTCTCCAGTACACCTCATCTCTGTCATCACCCAACTCTTGCAGTTCAGCATCTGTTGAGGTCGTGATAATTTTGGTGGTGTGACAGTGGACATAGAGCCAATCCATGACATGCTCTCGCTCATCAAGAGAGAAGCTGAGACTCACGATCGCAATTGTTGGGCAACGCCGCGTAGGATATTGATCCCAGGCGGTCGCTAAAGGACGCTTTGTCGCCTTTTTCTGATCCATTTTTCCGTTGAGCCAGAAAGTCGCCAATGCTGTCGTCTGGAACGCGACAACCTCGGCGGTGCAGTTGGCGCGACGAAGGATGACGCTCACGATCAATGGAAACGTTGGTGCTGGATCCACAATGAGAAGCAGGGGAGGGTCGAGTGATTTTAATTTCATTTTTTCCTCATTACCATGTTGACAAACGGCAACGAGGCATGCTACGCTTACTCCTGTAAAGATTGGGTGTGCGTAGCATGCCTCACAGACCCCGCCTCGCCAAAGGTGGGGTTTGTTGTTGCCTGGAACTCTTGTAGAGATGTGTCAGACCGTGTGGCGAGGTCCTGTTTCCTGCTCGATCCAGACAACGCCATCATCGGTCTGGAACCCGTTGCCATCGAGGAGCCAGGTGATCATCGTTGTGCGTCCATGACAGGGCAGCACGAGAAGACACTCTCGTATCGCGACCTGCCAGATCTGGATGGTCCGCGCCATGGTGAGTGCCACGAGATATTCTCCTCCAGGCGACCACGAGATCCCCGCGATCGGGGCATAGGAATGGGCATGACGATTCGCGAGCAATCGTTCTCCCGTTGCAAATCGCCACGCGAGTACTTCGCCGGTCATACTTCCAGCGAGCAGAATGCTTCCATCAGGAGACCAATCCACCACCGAGATGGCCGTTTGAAAAGCGTTCAGGAAGCGTTTCACAGGCTGATCGTCATACCAGATGAGAAGAGAGGAATCCACCCCCTGAGCCCCATACGGGGCCAGGGGGTGGGGAACGATAGGAAGATCGTGACGGACTTTTTGTTGAAGCATGGATGGTTTTCCTTTCAAAAGAAATGCCCACGTCCCGATGATTCTGGACGTGGGCAAGAACGAATATTCAGATCAGGGCTGAGGAAGGAGATCCTCGTCAGAGAGTATTTGTAGCCAATCTTTTTGGTGATGTTTCCTTCCAGGGAAGCGTCGAGGGCATCAAGAAGCTCCTGTCGGGCACATTGCGCCAGGGTGAGCGGGACCGATACTGCACTGATACCAAATTGCAGCACCTGAAAGGTGGTTGTCGTGAGCTTGACAGTCTGACATTGCGGATATTTAGAGCGCAGGACACAAGCAAGATAGCCATAGTCTGCGGAGTGGGCGTATCCAATGACATCTGAATCCTCAAGGGTATCCAGATAATTCCACTCATCGCGATCCGTTACTGTTGAAACAATCATAGAAATGCCTCCTTCATAGGTCTTGACACAAGGCAAGGAGGCATGCTACACTCACGACAGATTTAGTGGTGTGCGTGGAGCATGCCTGACGACAAACCCCACCTCGCCAAGGTGGGGTTTGTTTTTGCCCTGGTGCCGTATAAAACTTTATCAATCAGCAGGAAGTAGTTTCCCGCTCATCCGTGGTACTTGAACTGCCTCAATGCAGGCAGAAGCTTGTTGCAGTGCTGGCTCATTCGTCAAGCCAGACGAATGAGTACTGATGACCAGCGACTCGATCACTCGGAATGTCTGATCAAATTGCCGCTGGGTGGTCCACGTATCTGGGTGCAATCCATCATTATCTCCTGTCATTTATTCAATGAGGTCAAATGTCTGAAGAAGTTCAGCCAGACCATCTGCACCATACCGACGCCATCGCTCGCTCCAGTCTTTCCCTTTTTCGTCGTCAGGAGGGGGACAAATATGGAGTTGGCGATCATCTTCGATCACATCCACCAGTCGCCACATCGCCTCAATTCCTGCTGGATCGCCATCAAGCGCCAGGACGATATGATGAACTTGTTCAGGGAACCAGTCAGGTTGCAGTGTAGTGCCCACCAACGCGACAACTTCATTGGAGGCAAAACCAGCCGCCAGCAATGCCAGTCGATCAAATGGTCCCTCGACCAGAATCACCCGATCTCCGAACTCGACGGGTGGTGCGCAAAACCAGCCCGCAGGATTGGTCTTGAGCCAGCGTGGAGGAGCACCCGGCTGATCGAGCATCGCTTTATGGGTCGCTTCATCGATATGCAACTGCCAGCGCCAGAGGGATCTCCCCACAAAGCCTCGGCCTGTAGGAGAAGTCAGGGGAAAGAGCAATCGTTCCTGCCACCTTGCGAGAGCGGGCTGATCAGCAAAAAAGCGCTGAAAGAGGTCGCTGGGGAAATAGGCAATTCGCTCCTGGTCTGCAATCTCCAGAGGAATGCTTCGTGCTTCCAGATACGCCTGAGCCTGCCAACAATCGGCGAGGTGGTAGTCAAAGAGCGCCTGACACAGCAGATCGTTCTGTTGCAGCAACGCTGCACATTCCTCCTGTTGCCAGCTTGTTACAGGACGAGCGACTGGAAATTTGTGTGGCAGCTCAAATTTCTCGGTCTCATCGGTGAGAAGATCTTCTGAATCTATGGGCTGTGACTGATAACGTTGCAGCAACCGTTCGGAGAGTTCGGGGTTGAACTCACGAATGAGCACAGTCGCATTGCAATGAGCGTTGAAGCATCGTCCCCAACCTGTCGAACGATCAATAGACAGCGATTTTTGACTGTCACTTCCATGAACGGGACAATAGGCCCGGATCCGCTCTCCGGATACCTTGAAGTCTCCTAGATCACTCTCCCGCAGGATGTTGATCAGTTTTCCCTGGGCAGTTTGTACTCGCATATGTCTCCTTTTTGGACATGAAAAAAGGTGAAAGACCGGAACGATCCTTCACCTGATAACGCAAAAAAGATGACTGACCCGAGGTCAATCATCCTGAGAAGAAACTATTGAATTGTCGGAAGAAAAACGGAAGAGGGCAGGCTCGCTAACTCTTCTTCCCAGCATTCAAGAAAGAGGGCCGCAATCTGTTGCTCCCGCGCATCTTGTAGTTGCTGGAGGGTATAGGCTATTTCCCGGCGCTCATTTGCAACGGTTTGTAAGGATTGTCTGCGCACATTGGAACTGAAAAGCGCAGCCAGCAGATTTACACCACTTTTGTGGTACTCAATCTGATTGTAATGAGCCTGGAGACGACGATGCAGGGTAATGAGTTCGAATTGGAAAGCCTGTGCTGATTTCATGAGTGGTTCCTTTCATAAAAGCCAAAAAAGGCAAAAGAAAGGAAGGGAACCCTTTTACAGGCTTTTTGCACCTCCGTTTCTCCTGCCTTTTGCAAGCAAATAGTATTGGGAATGAGTGATAAAGGACAACATACAGGGAATGAGCTACAAAGGACGGAATCTACCAGGGAATGATCTACAAAGAACAACAATCAGGGGTCCGATTTCAGGAGCAACTCACTGACATAGGGGACAAGCCTACCAATCCGAGAGGGATTGACTCCGCCGATTCCAGGAGGAACTCACTGGCATAGAGGCGATCCTACCAGCCTTGCGACTGTTTTATCTTTCTGTAGAAATATATACCATAGACAAAAACAGAATGGAAGGGGCTTCATACCTGAGTGACGGAGAGGGTAGCGAAAGAAGGATGCCTTTTTTGCCCAGAAAAAGAGGGAGGTATCTTCGATAGAGTCCCTATCAATTTACGCTCAAAATGACCAATTTTGTGAGATGCAATCATTGCATCCGGAAAAGGCTTGAAAATGCAACAGAAGTTTCTCAAAAACTGGTCATGGCGATGGTCTGAAAAAGCTCTTGCATTGTAAAATAGTCTGGTTCTAAAGGAAAAGGATGTAACGTTTTGCTTCCATTTGCTGTTTTATGACAATAGAAGGACATAAAAAAGACAATGCGATCAGAAGAGGGCTTTACTAGCCTGGAAATTATTCTGTAAAGAGAGGTCTCTATTCTATGATAGATAAGGTATCGTATCCAATTTCGCATATGACAACGACAGCGGGGACGTTGCGTACCAGCCTTGATACGACGTGGGCGCATCATATACAGATTCTCAATACTGCCATTTTAGAGCCAGCGACGCAATTGGGGAGCAAGGTTGCCGGACCATTTTCTGACGATGTGATAGTCTGGGGGCAGAAGATGCAGGAATGTTATGACGCTCTTCATCTGCTTGCAGATACATTAGAAACGAGCGCGGCAGCGATGTCTGAGCAGGATCAAAGTGCCGGGCAAAACTTGCAGCAGTTGGGGCAATAGCGATGGGAAATGTGCTGGTTGACACTGCAATACAGGGCCTGCGCCTGGCGGGTCTGCCTGTACCACCAGTCTCGTTCATTGAAATGCTCATCAATGAAGGTGAGGACGTGTTGTCAGCTATTCCCCGCCTCGTAACGACCATCGAAGCCATGGGAGGTGCCTGGAGCATCTTAGAAGAAGTGGCATATGGTATGGAGCAATATAGTCCCATTGGGTATGTACAGCGTCTCGTCGATCAACACTTCGCACCCGCGATTCAGGTCGTACAGGATATTCATACGAGCAAGACCACATTGATAGAGACGCATCGCACACTCCTCACACACGTCACGAATCAATTGTCAACCCTTGCACCCGCTAATGCATCAGGGACTGGGCAGACGATGGTATTCACTGGTGCCGCTGCGAACACGATGAATGTGCGTTTTGCCGAGGTTTCGGCCCAGATGAATCGGCTCCTGGATGTCATGGATCAATCGCGCCAGATCGACCAGGATTTATTGACGCAGTTGCAATTCGTCATGAAGGTAGGAATGGGCATGATGGTGTTGGATCTTGCCCTGCTGGCAATCGGTCTTGTGTTGGCACCGGAAACAATCGGTGGTTCGCTTGCCATTGCTGGTATAGTGGATGCGGGACTGCTCGGAGCTGAGGCTAGTATCCTGCTTGGAGCCGTTATTGCCTGTTTTCTCGTCTGGGCTTTACGACATGCAATACTTGCGATTTCAACGAGCCTAACCCCAACTCATACTCAGCCCACGTCTCCTGGCTCTTCGCAATCGGGCGTGACAATCAACCAGGCCCGTTCGCACCAGAATGATTTGCCTACAGGTGGTGATCGGCCCTATATTCCGAAAACGGGGGGAGATCCTTCTCAATCCTGGGATAAAGCACAAAAAGGCTTTAAAGATGCAGATGGAAACGTCTGGGTGTGGCCTCCAGCAGGACAGCTACACGGAGGCCCTCATTGGGATGTGCAGCATCCTGACAAAACGCACACAAATGTTACCCCCCAGGGGAAAGTAATAGGAAAGGACAATTTTCCTAATAAGGCGAAAAAGAAATGAGGCAGAGAATGAATGCACAAGACATCATTCATTTGTTAGAGGAACCTACGAATGATGGTTGGCAGGTTATGCATCAGGTAACTACTAATGCACCGCTTTTAGAACTTGTTGCGGCACTGCAAGCAAATCCTGCACCTCTCACTCGTCAACTGCTCTGCGATATACTGGGAGAGCGTGCGGCTGATCCCATGATTGACTCAGCGCTTTCCGTGCTTGTTGAGGAATTGCAGGATCCTTCTTTAGGAGTACGTAGTTCAGCCGTAGAAGCATTGACAAAAATAGGCAATCCCAGCACTGGCGATGCTCTTATGGCGGCTTTTAGCAAGGAAGAACAAGATGAAGGGATGCAGCGAGCATTTTTGACCGCATTTGGGGCTGTCGGTTATCGGCTAGCAATCCCACTTCTGCTTCAAGCCCTTCGTGACCCAGTTGATGCAACGCGGCAATGTGCAGCATGGTCACTTGGAGAACTCAAAGCGCATGAGGCACAAGATCCATTGCGCCAGGCTCTTGCGCAGGAGACAGATCCTTATGTAGCAGGAGTCATGAAAAAAGCGTTGAAAGCTCTTCGTCAGACCTCTCATTCTAAGGAAAAGAAGTGAGACGATATGCACTACGAAAAAATCAATCCGTTATCCCGGCAAGAGGCTGAAACCATCTTCAAACAGGGAGATGCTGAGGCGATTATCGATGCTCTCCTCAGCGTGACTTTCCACGAGGAAGATTGGCAATGGGTGCAGTCTTCCTGTCTCAAGTTTCTAGAGTATCCTGATAAAAATGTGCGTGCCGTTGCTGCCACCTGCCTGGGACACCTGGCGCGTATTCATGGAACCATCGATGTTGCGACCGTTGTCCCTGCCTTAGAGGCCCATCTTTCTGATCCTGAGGTTGGTGGAAGGGCCTCCGATGCTCTGGACGACATTGCGATGTTTGTGAAGAATGTCTCACCCTAGTGCTCTTTAATTATGCAATCTCGCACGTATCCTGGACCTACCTGATGCAGATTTTGTAGAGATAATTGAGTCATTTGCATAGGCATATAGAAGATATATTCTTGCTCTTTGTATATCTGATTGTTTAGGAGAATGATCGCTGGAGACTCCACAAATATGTGTAATCCCGCCTCCATGCCGATAGTTGTGGTGGCACTTAGTGAAAATATCTATTATGAGAAAAAGTGATCGTAAGCAAAGAGCAATCCCACCGGAAGATCGCCTTTGAATGCATGTAGTTCTTGCTTCTCAAAAGAGCAAGATGGGAGAAGTTTTTTCGGTGTGAGCGAGTAAGCTTCAAGTGAAGAAACGTTTACTCATTCTATGGAGGTTCTATGGGAAAAGTAATTGTAGGCACAACCATGTCGCTAGACGGGTTTATCAATGACCGAAACGGTGATGTGAGCCGCCTGTATCCCGATCTTGAAGCATTACGAAAAACCGATCTGCTCGCTGAGGCAATAGAGACGACAGGGGCAGTGGTGATGGGCAGACATGCCTACGCCATGGGAGACCCGGACGCGTATGCAGATGCCTACGAATATCAAGTGCCGATCTTTGTCTTGACGCACGCCGTTCCAGAAAAGCGGCCAAAGGAGAATGATCGGTTGACGTTTACCTTTGTGACTTCCGGGATCGAAAGGGCCATTGAACAGGCAAAGGCTGCTGCAGGTGGCAAACATGTTATGGTGATAGGTGGTGCGAATACCGCTCAGCAGTGCATACGGGCCGGGCTTTGTGACGAAATACAGATTGGCATCATACCCATCCTTCTTGGTGAGGGCCTGCGCTTTTTCGAGCATCCAGGTGGTGAGCCGATGCAACTGGAGAGAATAAAGGTTATGGAGTCTTCTGCGAGAACGGATCTTTGGTTTCGCGTTATCAAGTAATATTTATGCTCACTCACATGAATTACTCCTTGCAGGACCTATCAGGAAAGGATGCAATAAGATTTTTCATTGTTGTTGAGGCTGCTCCCTTGTGTCTTACGAGAGGTGATTTGTGTAGGCAAGATCTACAAAGATGTGTAGCCTGTGGAGGTTGTGGAGATGAGATTTAGATGGGTAGCTTTGTGTATCTATCATCGCCTTGACGATCTTCATCGGTGAACTAATGTGTAGGTAGTTTGTGGAGTTTTATGTGATGATCCTATTGCAACTATTAGGCAAGGTTCAAATCCATGTGGCAGTTTGAACCTCGCCTTAACATCCCATATTATTGCTTAGTGTTGTCGCCTGAGTAACAAGGGCTGCGGATTCTTGATCGTAAGTCGCTGCCTGACCCTTGGCATTCGTAAGTGTTGTATGAATGGTTGAGAGCGCACCATTGGCCTGATTCATTGCTTTCTGTACGTCACTGCTGCTATAAGCCGAAGCCGGTTCGCCAGAACTGTTGTTAGCCACGGCCTGCTGAAGTGTTTGCCAATCGGCTTTTACTCGTGTAAGGTCTTGCTGGACAGGCGAGATATCATCAGTATATTGCGTCTGGTCATCGCTCAACTGAGTATCATCATCATTTAACTGTACTTTGTCGTCATTGACCTGCACTAAATCATCACTTACTTGAACGCCATTATTATTGGCACACCCCTGCTTTGCGTCTTTTACTTCTACACTATAATCTTTTTGCATTGTTTGCCAATCATTCGCATAACCTGCCAGCGTACTTTGCTCTGAGAATGATGTGAGCGCATTGACATCACTTGTAAGCCCTGCAAAATCATTTCCAAGTGTTTGATTAGCATCTGTCACCGCCTGCTGCTGCTGTTGAAGCGCTATCTGTGTTGCTTGTGCTGCGGTTGCGGTTGCTTGTTGCTCATCCTGGAGTGTCGTCGCAGTTGCCTGTTGATTCTGATAAAGGACATCTGCGCGAGTCACCTGTGCCTGAAGTGTGCTGACCGCTCCATTATAGTCATCATTGGATGCACCTGTAAATGTTTCGCTTGCCAGATACCCATTAGACTGTGGAAATTGGAGTACAATCGTATTGCCATTAAACGTGCCAGTAATATTGGTATGAAAGAAAAGGTACATAGTGAGTGTGATGGTCACTGAAGAGCCAGTATGGATGCCAGTAAATGGGGCCGTCACTGTTTGTGTACCTGGTGGCAGAGCAGTTGTTTCGTAAATACCTTGAAGATGGCCGGAAAGTTGCCCATTTTGTTCTGTAAATTGTAAATAATAAACACTGGTCGAAGTTTTGGAAAGATAACCGTCAGGTGGCGCGAAGAAGCCACATGAAGTAATACATGTAGGCGTAAGAATGCAGAAAAGAGCGGAAATCAATATTCGTTTCATCCATTTTTACCTCATATATTTTTATACTTATCGTAGTATATTATAAATAGAGACAAACAACAATGGAAAAAATTTATGGTGGTCTCCAAAGTCGAGGCAATTGCTTTTCCATTGATCGTGAGAAATATTTCCTTAGTTTTTCAGCAAGTTGAAAGTACTCTTGTGAAATAAGACGATTTAAGCAGTAACCGAGGCTTCTTGCATATGAATTCCTGCATGCTCATGTGGTATATCAAGCTCATATGCTTCGTGAAATGCTTTTAACTTGTCGTAAGCTATCCATCGGGAGCCAAGTTGGTTAGAACATAGCAGTTCTTCAAATATAGAGGAACTAATTCCATGCTTTTTACTCTTCTCTAAGGGCAGTAATGGATTGTCTTCTTTGCTCATTTGATAGATTGACTCCCCAGCAGCATCTAAGGGGTTGTAGGATGCGGCATTCGTTGCAAGCAAATCCATTTCTAAGAGCCCGTTTTGGAATGCGCTGCGGTAATTCTACATGGCCAAAAGAGCAAGATAGGAGAAGTTTTTTGCTTTGTAAGGCGGTAGAATATCTTGTATGCAATTTTACACACTATTATAGAAAGATAAGCATCAACGAGGAGGAATACTATGGGACAGAAGATTACACCGAGTCTATGGTTTAACGGCAACGCCAGGGAAGCTGTGGATTTTTATGTAGCAGCATTTCCGGAAGGGAGGGTTCTATCTACTGCCTACTATCCAAAGAGCGCCGAGGAAGGTCTGGCCGACTTCCAGCTGAATATGGCCGGTAAGGAGCTGACGATCGAGTTCGAACTCGGTGGTCTACGGTTTATCGCCATTAATGCCGGACCAGAATTTCAGTTCAACCCATCCACTTCATTCATGATTCATTTCGACCCGTCCCGTGACGAGCAAGCTCGTGAACATCTGGATCAACTGTGGGGAAAGTTTATCGAGGGCGGTGAAGCGCTCATGCCGCTGGACACCTATCCGTTCAGCAAGCGATATGGCTGGGTGAAAGACCGCTATGGGCTTACCTGGCAGCTCATGCTCACCCGTCCGGACAGTGAGTCGCGCCCCTTCATCGTGCCGTCACTGCTGTTCGCCGGCAAGAATACCAACCACGCCGAAGAGGCGATCACGTTCTATCTGTCAGTATTTAAAGATTCCAAGCAGGGGACACTCGCGCCCTACGATCAGGATACCGGACCGGTCAGGGCTGGTTCGCTGATGTATGCCGACTTCATGCTGGCAGAGCAGTGGTTCGCCGCCATGGACTCAGGGCGAGAGCAAGCCTTCACCTTCAACGAGGCCATCTCTCTGTCCGTATCCTGCAAGGACCAGACCGAGATCGACTACTTCTGGCAGAAACTCTCTACTGTGCCGGAATCTGAACAGTGCGGCTGGTGCAAGGACAAATATGGCTTGAGTTGGCAGGTTATACCCGAAAATATGGGCGAACTCATGGAAAAGCCAGGCGCCTTTGCACACATGATGGAGATGAAAAAGCTGGTGATTAGCGACTTCTAAGAGCGTGTTCGGCAATGCGCTGCAGGAGTCCTGCGTGGCAAGAAGAGCAAGATGGAAGAAGTTTTGACTCCTTCTCCATGCTATGATACTCACACTCCTACTCATGGGAGCACATCATTGGAAATAAGGAGCAGACAGCCATGACCGAACAGGCATCTCCCCTCATCACGTTCTACAAACAAGGCTGGGAGCACTATCAACAAGCCCTGGTCAAAACCATCGCATCGCTTTCATCTGAACAACTTGCCCTCCCTGTCGCAGCGCATTACCGATCGATAGGCGAGCTTCTCGATCATATGATCGGTGCACGCTTCAACTGGTTCCACCTGTGGATGGGTGAAGGAGATCCCGACCTCGATTGGAACGATGGCGAGGACAATCACGAGCCAGCCTCGTACAAGGCAGCTTCACTGGTCGCCATGTTTGAGAAGAGCTGGCACGTGATCTCCTCCGCCCTGGACCGCTGGACTTCCGCTGATCTGGAACAGCTTTTTTCACCCCCGGCCTCCCACCAGGCATGGCTACGGGATCAAGGGCTGGAAGAAGAGCCTGCGCACACCCGGCAGTGGATTGTCTGGCATGTCCTTGAACATGAGATCCACCACGGAGGCGAGCTTTCCCTGGCTCTGGGCACGTATGGTGTGGAAGGTTTCTATACCTGGTGAACAGCACCCAGCCTTGTGGCTTCAGAACGAACTGTCACACTCTCGTGATGCTTGCACAAAAAAATCGAATAGCAAACCTGCTAGAAATGTTTTTGTTGGATGTATCTGTTTAATATTCCCAGGTATCATGCCCCAACGGTGCCCGATTGAGTTCCTCGCGATAGTGTTGCCACAATGGCATGAACTGGTTCATATACAGCAAAAAGCGCTCGTTGTGATGGCGCTCCAATAAGTGGATCATCTCATGTACAATAATGTACTCTATGCAGTAAGCAGGTTTCTTGATAAGCTCCAGATTCAACCAGATACGTTGCGCTTTGATATTACAGGTGCCCCATTTTGTTTTCATCTGCTTCACATTCCATTCGGCCACCTGCACGCCGATGATCGCTTCCCATTTGGCGATGAGTGGGTCAATCATCTCTTTGAGCTGGCGACGATACCAGTTGGTCAGGACACGCTCTCGTTCACTGCTATCACTGCCGGGTCGTACAACCATATCCAGGATCTTATTATTGCGAATGTTGATGGTTGGTGAGCCTGCGCGGTAAATGACGTTGAGGAGGTAACGGCGGCCCTGGTAGTAATGGCTCTCACCGGAGATAAATTCGCGTGCCGATTGGCGCTCCTGGTCCTGAAATTTAGCCTGTTGACGCTTAATCCAGGCCAGTCTGGAGATAGTAAAGAGACGTACTGCTTCGTCGTTGACACGCAATGGCGCTGCCACACGTATCCGGCCCGCTGGTGGGTAGACGGCGAGATGCAGATTTTTGATGTTTTTGCGCACTACATCAACAACAAGGCCGTTAACAGTTATTTGGTGTTTTTCTTCTGTGCTCATTGGAGGTAACATCCCCTCCGGACGGGCACAACAGTATCGGACGGGATTATCAATCGCTCCCCTGCATTACCACAACGAAATGAATTGCACCCAGACGTCGGTTGATTATCTATTATACTCATCCTGCTTTTTAACAATCTCAAAGATGCGATTCCCCAGGTCGTTGTCTTGCAACACATCCTGGATCGCATAGAGGATCTCCTTTTCTTTGACGAGATTGCCCTGCCAGTTATCCTTTTTCGTCTGATGTATTGTAGCATCCACGGCAAGTGCTCGCCCCTCATCATTCCCTAGATTATTATACAACGCCTGCTTGCCTCGCGTATTCAATGTGGAGGGATAGCTGGCCCCTCTGGCAGGATTTTGTACCTTCTGGGTCAGCTCAACAACCTCTTTGAGATACTGCTCGTATGCTTTGACCCGTTGCCTTCGCTCCTGAATCAAGTGTGTCGAGTACTTCGGACATCTTTTCATAATACCTGGGATTGGTGGGCATCTCGTCGATGATGACGCGGCGCAGGTTGTTTTCGATGCTCTCGGCCATCGCGCCCTGACTACCCTTTATCTCCTCCGGCAGATCGCTCAGACCCTCTTCGCCACGTTTGACAATCAATTCGATCAGCGAGATATCGTCGAAGGCGGAGAGCTTTTTGCTGTCGTCGGCCCTCACATAGTCGTCAAATAGGCGGCGCATCGCTGGCTCATACTTCTTGGGATCAGGATAATCACGACTGGCAAGCTTAATTGCATCGTTCACTTTGGTATAATAATCAACTTCTCCCTTGATCTGCTTGCTTTGCTCCTCACTATATCCGGCGGCAGGCATATCGTTGGCAAGGTTCAGATAGGCTCGGACCAGGGCGTTCTTGAACTTGTAGAGCGCTACACGTTTTGGCTCATTGTCCTGGAGCGCATTCTGATCGCTCGTGTCTCCGCAAAAGTAGCGGATATAATCTTCGGTGCTTCTGGATGCCGCAACAGGTTCGCAAAGAACCTTGATCTGCTCACGCGCCGCCTCCAGATCTTCGCGTCCCGTCTGGATGCGATTTTTTAAGAGCCCCTTTATGTCATTCTGATCGTAGCCGCTCAGTGCTCCTGTGGTATAGTCGTAGATTGAGCGTTCGAGGCTCTTGAAGAGATCCTGGTAATCGACGATATAGCCGTAGTCTTTGTCCTCATCCAGACGGTTCACGCGGCAGATTGCTTGAAATAGTCCGTGGTTGTGCATCTGCTTGTCGATATAGAGATAACTGGCGGAGGGCGCGTCGAAGCCGGTTAGCAGCTTGTCCACGACGATCAAGAGCCGCATCAGCCCCGGTTCGTTGATGAACTTTTCTTTGACCTCTTTCTCAAAGGCGTCGGTCGTTTTGCCGTTGAGCATCTTCTGGTAGGTCTCGAATTGTCTCAGCTTTTCGGTCTGCCCCTCGCCGCTGCTCTCACCTTTGATCTCACTCCTGATCGGCTTGTATGAGGTGACAATGGCGCACTCTTTAAAGTCCTTCTTCAAGAAGAGTTCGTAGATTTTACATGCCTGGTAAATGCTATCTACGACCAGCAAGGCGTTGCCGCGTTTGCTCGCCAGGCGCGGTTTCATATCCATGTCGCTGATGATGTCGATTACGATCCTGTTGAGTCGCTCCTCTGAACTGAGCACATTTTGCATAGTGCCCCATTTTTGCTTGAGCCGGGCACGTGCGGCATCTGTCAGTTCTCTGGTCTTCGCCTCAAACCACTGGTCGACCTTCTCCTGTGAGCCGATATACTGGTTGATGTCTCGCGCCTCATAACGCAGGTCCAGCACGACTTTATCTATCACGGCCTGATTGAAACGGTAGGTATGAATATAGGAGCCGAAGATCTCGATGCTGGTCTGCTTGTCGGTCTTCAAAAGCGGCGTGCCTGTAAAGCCGATGTACATAGCATTGGGCAGCATGATGTCTTTCATGGCCTGCCGCAGCTTGCCCGATTGCGTGCGGTGGCATTCATCTACAAAGACGTAGATATCACCCTGCGCCTTGAAATCAGGGGGCAGATTGCTTTTCACTTCGTTGATAAAGGTATCCACATCACCTTCTTCTGCCGCTTCATCTTTGACTTTCTTGCCCTTTTTGGCGAATTTGTGGATAAGCGAGCAGAGCAGCCATGGCGTGGATGCGCTCAGTCTGTTGATAAGGTCTTTCGCGCTTGTGGTGCGCACGATCTTTTCGCCGACGCCCAGGAAGATCTTCTCGATCTGGTCGTCCAGTTCGGTGCGGTCGGTCACGATCAGGACACGCGCATTGGGTACGTGCTCGTAGATCCATTTGGCGAGCCAGACCATCGTAAGGCTTTTGCCGCTCCCCTGCGAGTGCCAGATAATGCCGCCTTCGCGACTGCGCACGCGCTTCTGGGCTGCGACGACGCCAAAGTACTGATGCGGACGACAGACTTTTTTGATGCCATGATCGAAGATGATAAAGTCATGGATGATCTCTAGCAAACGCTGCTTTGAGCACATCTGGCTCAGATGCTTATCCAGCACGTTCGCAATGGGGCTATTCTCCTCGCGCCAGAAATCAAATTGCTTCTCGGTAGTGGCAGTGGTTCCATAATACAACCCTTGCGTATCGTTACCGGCCAGGACCAGTTGGACGGTGCTGAAGAAACGCTCGATATAGTCTTTATGCTGGTTATCAATACTCTGGCGAATGGCGGTGGAGATATCAATGCTTGGCCGCTTTAGCTCCAGGACGGCGAGCGCGATACCGTTGACGTAGAGCACAATGTCTGGTCGCTTGTCGTTGATGCCCTTGACGGTAACTTCCTGGGCAAAGGCAAAATCGTTGTTGGCCCAGTCGTCGTTCCAGTCGATCAGATAGACGGTCTCTTTTTGGCACCTGCCCCAGGGCTGACGTTAACCCCATAGCGCAGCAGCCCATAGACCTCTTTGTTCACTTCGTAGATATTACTGACCTGATTGCCTGCGACACGCTTGAATTCGCTCACGGCGCGGTTGATAAGATCGTTGTTATAGCGTTTTTTGCGCAGAAAGGCACGCAGCAAGCCTTCTTCAATATTGGGGCTATTGCGTTTACCCCAATCGCCGAGATAGCGGTAGTGCAGTTGATCGCGGAGAAACGCGACGACGCGATCCTGTGTGATCCGCTCTATCTGGTCAATCTCGTTCATTTCTACCAAACCTTATCTTTTATGTCAATCTTATCTTGCCCGTCAATAGCTCCTGCATCATGCCTTGCTTCATCATTCGCGTTTTCTCGCGCTTCTGCTCTAATGCGGCAATTTCGGCGTCCATGTCGCTGAGGACGGTGGCGATGGCTTGTTGTTCTGATGGCGTAGGAGGGAGAGGAATTCTGTATCCCTAACTTGTTTCAGACTGATTTGTGGGTAGCTTGACCTGTTACTATTGAATTATAATATTTTCTTACCATGGGGTGTGAAAGGAAGTAAAAAACATAACAGGCATCTATATTGGCATCAAGTATTCTGATCCTAGCAATATGCTGATTGATATTTGCTATTTCAAAACTATTATCTAAATAAACAACTCGACCAACATTCCCCGTGATAGTAATTAAAATATCTCCAGTTCGAACCTCCCCTCGCCTTAGAAAACTATGCGCTTCAGATGTAATAAACATGGATTGAGTAAGATCAAGCCCTCTGCTCAGAAACACATTCACTTCTTAAGAAATGAACGCCGTCTTTTACCCAGCTAAAACCGTATGTCGTTGGTGTCGCGCCTTTCGTAATAGAAGCTGATAATGAGTCCAATGACATAAGTTCCCAATCTGTAGGTACCATCCCAAAATCGGTTTTTTTATAAGCTTGCTTTAGTTCATTATTAAACCCCGGCAACCGCATCTTCCCCGTAAGCAACTGCTGCATCGTTGCTTGCTTGATATCGCGCTTTTTGACGATGAGTTTGTCGAGTGAGGTGATCAGGGCATCTATATCGCTGAGGGCGGTCGCTATGGCTTGTTGTTCAGGAAGAGGAGGTACAATGGACCGAAAAGCTATCATGAAAGTTTCTCGCTTGTTGAGGAATTGCCGATCCGGCTATACTATAATGATTAATGTCATGGGTGAGCAGTTTATAATATGAACCACTTTAAGATCTAATGTTCTCGCGGGCCTCTAAGTAGTATGCTGTGTCAATAACATAATATGGCTCTTTCTAATGAAATGTAATACCCCGATAAGCTCCTTTACGGCCAACAATTATGCCTAGGATGATTTGCACAGCATTTTGGTATATGTAGCCAATAGGCCCATTCGTTGCCATATACTGGAGTAGATTCCATGAGTATTCTCATATCCGCGTAGGGATCTACCATATTCCAGGATTGCCAGTTTATTCACACCCATAAAGATGCCTCCCACTCCTCAGGTATCACTCCTAATTCAGTTAATTTATACCCTGGTATAATTTCTGTACCTTGTATTTCCATCACCATACAAATCCCATTTTCTTCAAATGCTCATCGACCTTGCTACCCAAAACCTCCACCTCTTCCGTCAACTTCGCCAGTGGGACAGCATACCGTTCAGCCAACTCCTTCACCCGTCCCGTCAAAGCCTGCGAAATACGATTCAGCTCACCCTGCACATCAGCAGCTATCGTCGCCAGCCATTTATCATCCACCACCAGCACCTTCACCTCATCCTCGCTCAGCTTCTCATATTTCGCATTGACCTTGCCTTCAAGAGCTTTCTGGGCTGTGCGGACCTTCTTGCCAGCTTCAGCCTCTTGATTGATCAGGTCAAGATATGTATTCAGCATCGCACGCTCATCCATCGCTTCAGGATCAAACATACTATCTTTCAGGCGGTTACTGATGCTGGCTTTCGTGATCTTGCCTCTTTCGTTCTTCGCCTCTTCAAGCAGGCCACCCTCGCCGCCGTGCTCTTCCTCCAATTCCTCCATCCTGCGCGTGATCTCGTCTCTGGCGGCTTCCAGTTGCTCGATCTGCTGCTGTTCAGTCATAAAGTAACGCTTGATGAGAAGCTGCGCTGGGATGAGATCGCTATTGGCCTGCCAGCCATCCTGCGCAATCACGTACACATCGTCCTGCATCACGTCGGACCAGTAGCTCATGAGATGCTGGTAGATATCGTACTTGTCGATCAGTTGCGCGGCGGCAAACACGCGCAGGATATCCTCGGAAAGTGCCTCGATCAGTTGTTTGGGACGACTGCCGACCGCGAGATCCTTGAGTGCAGGACGGTTAGTGGTCTGCCACTGCTCAAACAGGGAGGTCACGAATTGCATGTAGGTCACAAATTCAGGGTGCGAGAAGATCGTTGGCTTGATCTGCGCAATCTCCACATTGAGCTGACTGTAGCCTGGACGCGTACTCGCTGCAAAGAGTTGCTGTTGCAGGGTGGGAAAGACCTGCCAGTAGTCTGACAATGCATCGATATCGCGGTCGGGGATGCCGCCCAGCAGATGGGCCGCGATATCATGCAGATCTTCGGGTTCCGAGCTATCGATGTAGCGCGGAATATTCAGGTTATAATCGTTATGCTCGATCTCCGCCACGCTCACCATACGTGAATAGCGCGGGATTTCAAGCTGGCGATTAAAGACATCCACAATCTTATGAAGATCCTGATGGCGCAGACGGTTCTTGTTGCCATCCTTCATAAAGCCCTTGCTGGCATCGAGCATAAAGATGCCGGTGCGGCTACTGGCGTTCTCTTTATCGAGCACGATGATGCAGGCGGGGATGCCCGTGCCATAGAACAGGTTAGCGGGCAGGCCAATGATGCCCTTGATATAGCCTCTGCGAATGATCTTCTGGCGAATTTCAGCTTCAGTATTGCCCCGGAAGAGCACGCCATGCGGCAGAATCACCGCGCCCTTGCCCGTACTTTTAAGCGAACGAATGATATGCAGCAAGAAAGCATAGTCGCCATTTTTCTGCGGAGGCACGCCATCGGCAAAGCGTTGATAGAGATCGTTATGCGCATCGAAGCCGTTGCTCCAGGCTTTTGTAGAGAAGGGAGGATTAGCGACCACAAAATCGAACGTCTTGAGGACATGGTCTTCCGGATCGTTGCGTTTATCCTGCTTAAAATAGGGACTGGAGAGCGAATTATCGTGCCAGATATCGGCGTCGGGATGCCCATGTAGGATCATATTCATGCGTGCCAGAGCGTAGGTTGCGTTATCCATTTCCTGCCCATAGATGGTGATGCCATTTGACTCATCGGCAACCTTCAATAGCAACGAGCCGGAGCCGCAGGTGGGATCATAGATCGTCTGGCTCTGATTCTCGGCCTTATTGATACCGATAACTTTCGCCATGATGCGCGAAACTTCGGAGGGGGTATAAAACTGGCCTTTGCTCTTGCCCGACTCGGTTGCGAAGTGGCGCATCAGATATTCGTAGGCGTCACCCAGCAGATCGTCACCTTCGGCGCGATTTTTGCGGAAGTCCAGCGCGGGAGTATTAAAGATCGCGACCAGATTAGAGAGGCGATCCTGCATCTCCTTGCCTTTGCCCAGTTTATCGGCATCATTGAAATCGGCCACATCGATCACGCCCTTGAGGTTATTTGCCCCGGCGATCTTCCCAATGATCTGCTTATTAATTTTGTCGCCGATCTCCTTATCGCCCCTGAGCGCCACCATATCGGCGAAGCTGCTGCCCGGTGGGATCTCGATCAGGGGGCGAGCCTGGCCAGCGTATTTGTCCGAGACGTATTTGACGAAGAGGAGAACCAGGACATAATCCTTGTATTGGGAGGCGTCCATTCCACCGCGCAGTTCGTCGCAGCTTTTCCAGAGTGAGCTATACAGTTCACTTTTCTTGATTGCCATTAAATGTATTCACCATCGACTCTCTATTTGACCATCGGCGTACACATCGTGAGCGCACGGGTTTATAAATGGCACCCCTACACTAGGTTCACCAGAAGGTGCGGCTCTCATCAAAACGTGCACAGGTATGGTGTAGGGGTGCCATTTATAAACCCGTGCGCTCATCATGAATGATCGCTCTGCAAGAGTTGTGCGTCGATCTGGGCGATAAAAATATCGGGTGGTTGATCAAGGACGCGGCAGAGTTGAAAAAAGGTTGTGAGCGTGGGGTTTTTGAGGCCGCGCTCAAGGAGACTGATATAGGTACGATCGAGATTGGCTCGGAAGGCGAGTTCTTCCTGGGTCATGTGAGCTGCTTTTCTGGCACTTCGGAGGTGCTCGCCAAATATTATGTTGAGCCTGGATAGTGTTTCCATGCGATCCGCTACCAATATCTACGATTTTAAGTATTGTAGCGGTTTTATGTACATGAGTCTTCAGACTATAGTCTACAAAGTGAAGGGTTGGAGGTTGAGGACTTTTGGGAGACACACAAAAATTACTGAGATCGACAGAGAGTAGAACAGCATTTTGTTTTACGCAGATGGTCGGGAGGCGTTGATTAAGGCTTTGGGGGATTAAACATGAGGGACAAACACTCCTGGTTGAACACGATCTCGACATCACAGAGTCAAGGGTGCGTGCTATTTGTTCTCAAGTGCCGTTGCCTCATCCTCACGCCCCATGTCTCGTAGCAAGAAGGTATAGTTTCTTCGGGTAAGTTGTGTTAAAGGATGCCCCGGTCCTAATACCTGTTCTTTGATGGCCAACGCTCGTACATACAACGGTTCGGCTTCCACATACTTGCCCTGATTGTAATACAAAAGAGCCAGATTGTTGAGATCAATCGCCACATCTGGATGCATAGCTCCTAATGCCTTCTCATCAATGGCCAACGCTCGCACCAACAAGGGTTCGGCTTCCACATACTTGCCCTGATTGTCATACAAAAGAGCCAGATTGTTGAGGCTGCTTGCGGTAGAGGGATGCTGTGGTCCCAAGTGCTGCTCATTGATGGCCAACGCTCGCACCAACAAGGGTTCGGCTTCGCCATACTTGCCCTGACGCCTATACAATTCTGCCAGATTGTTGAGGCTAGTTGCAGTATTGGGATGCAAAGGTCCAAGTGTCTCTCATAGATGGCCAACGCTCGCACATACAACGGTTCCGCATCGCCATACTTGCCCTGACGCCTATACAATTCTGCCAGATTGTTGAGGCTAGTTGCAGTATTGGGATGCTGAGGTCCCAAGTGCTGTTCATGAATGGCCAACGCTCGCACATACAACGGTTCCGCATCGCCATACTTGCCCTGATTGCCATACAAGAGAGCCAGATTGTTGAGATCAATCGCCACATCTGGATGCATAGCTCCTAATGCCTTCTCATCAATGGCCAACGCTCGCACATACAACGGTTCCGCATCGCCATACTTGCCCTGACGCCTATACAATCCAGCCAGATTGTTGAGGCTGGTCGCGGTAGAGGGATGCTGAGGTCCCAAGTGCTGTTCTTTAATGGCTAACGCTCGCACATACAACGATTCGGCATCATTATAGCGTGCACGATCATCCAGATAGTATCCCGCTTGATTGAGCAATCGTGCAGCTTCAAAAAGCGTCATTTGCTCTTGCTCGATCCAGGTCGCACACACCTCAGCATGAGGGAGCCAGCGTTCACACGCATCCCACTGCTTCACATCCGTTACATCTGGGCATGCCTCATTCACCGCCAGGACCACGCGTCGCTTCCACGCTTTCGCCTCCTCACTCCCCAAACTATCTCGCAGCACTGCCTGGACTAAGCGATGTACCGAGAGGGTCTGGGTTTGCGGATCTCGATCCAGAAGAGAATATGTACGCAATGCCTCGATGGCCTGAGCGAACAGAAAAAGATCCGCTGCAACAGATTTCAGGGGCGAGTCAAAATGGGGTGCTCCTTTTGTGATGATCGCCTCAGGAATAGCATCTGCCGCAAGATAGGCACACAAGCGCAACAGATCCGCCGCCGCCGCATTCTTCTCTTCCATCTTCTGAAAAGAGAGCGACCACGTAGTAGCCACCGGCAACGGGTGATCAGAGACACGTGAGCGCCGCTCTTGCAACAACATTCGTCGATGTTGTTTGTAAATCCGTTGGTATTCTTCCAAACTCATGCCCGTGGCATCCAGATAAGCTCCAGCTTGATCCAGTGCCAAGGGAAGGCCACCCATCTCCTGGACAAGGTTCCGAGCCTGCATTCGTTCGTTCGAGTTGGCTTGCTCCAGGGAGGCATCAAGGGCTAACAAGCCTGCTCGTCGTAGCAAAAACAACGTTCCTTGATCATCCGAGAGGGTCTCGACTTCAATGCGCTGAGCCAGCCGTTGCATATCTCTGGCACGGGTCGTAAGAAGGATGTGCCCACCAGAACTTAAGGGCAGAAATGGCGGTAAAAGGTCCAGATCATCCGCATTGTCGAGAAGAAGCAACCATTTGCGGTGCGTTTGGAACCATCTCTTCACCGCCTGAATGGTGACATTCTGGTCCTGAGCCTCGCGTTCTGGCAAATGGAGGTGAGTTGCGATTGCGCTATAGGAGGAGATCAGCGTCTCCTCGCTCTCTGCAAACGCCCATAATACCGCCTCATAGTCCTGAGAATAGCGATAGGCATACTCGATTGCGATCTGTGTTTTGCCTATGCCACCCAGTCCACTCACGGCCTGGGGTTGTGAAAGAGCAGTGATTTGACCGGCTTGTAATTGGGTATGCAGGCGCGAAAGCATCTCGTCGCGACCCGTGAAGAAAATGTTTTGTGGATAGGGGATATTCCAGACAGGTGGCAGTGCTGCTTTTGGGGGCAGAAGCGGTCAGAAGGGGGAAGCCCTCAATCACATGGCGAATCCCCGCAGCGACGGAGGCCCAGGCATCATCCACGTTTGACCAGGATGTAATGGGTCTGGCATCGGTTGGCAAGGCTTGCAGATGAGCTAATGGGGCAATCTTCCAATCGATCGGGCGCACCAGAATGGGAATGACCACGGCTTCCCCGGCTGCATGTCGTTCTAAGGCGCGTTTCATTTCAACACCAATGCAATACGTGGAGGCAAAGAAGTTGGCACTCACCAGCAAGAGAATGAGCGAGGCCGTTTCCAGATGGGTATCGATCTCGTGTGCCCAGTCCATTCCGGGCAGGATCAGGCGATCATGCCATGTCGAGACCGATCCCTGGTGGTGCAACAGGCTGAGATGGGCCTTGAGTTGATTGCACAGTGCCTCATCTTCGTGAGCATAAGACAGGAATACAGGGACAGGCGCTTTTGTCATGGGTCAATCTGCCTCACATCTCGTTGAAATACACGTGCTTCATTATAGCATAGTATGGGAAGAGACGAGAGAAAAACGGTAGATGAGAGAGACATCGTCCTCATTGGATAGTTGCCTCTCTCTACGTCTATCAGTAGAATAGAGACTCATCCCAAACGGCAGTTAAATGATTTGTCGGATGAGATGGTGATGAAGATCAGCATTTTGTTTTATGCGGATGGTTGGGAGGCGCTAATTAAGGCGTTGGGGGATTAGGAATTGCGTACTGTTTAATAGATTATGCTCTACTTTCATACAAAAGGATAAAAACCCTTTTATTTATGTTTGTTTAATAATGCCCAAATGTGTTAGACTATTAGAGATTTCTATTAATGCTGTTCAACTTAAAATGCTGGAGTATTTTCATAATCTCTCGTTAAATGTACTGGATGATAAGATCTTTAATAAAGGAGTAGAGAATTACGAATTTTAATATGGAGCAAAATTTTATAAAGACCTATGGAGAATTGACGGTAGAAGAATACGTTGCAAAAGGTACATACAGTCTCAAGGACGAAACTGGCAATTCCCTTTATTCAGGCCATCATGAAACTATAAAAAGCTATATTGAAAGGCAATCTAGACGACACAAAGGTCACTCTAGTTATACGATCTTTCATGGTAGGGATGACGCTGAATACACAGAGATCTCAAGATCTACTGAAAACCTTGAGGTATATACTAAACCGAATGGAGAAAGTCGTAGTTGGTTGGAAATAGGAGTAATAAATGAATATCAAGGGAGAGATGGTAAGAGATATGTAAGGTGGATAAAAGATGAGCTACGTTATCCTCATAGCGATCAAAGATTGTGGGTGGTAAAAAAATATTTTGGAGAATATGTTTGGTGGAGTATTGATGTAGCTCCGGATTATCCTCTTGCTATTCGCGTGATTGCAAAAGGTCCAGTCTTACAGAATGAGCGGGTTGACACAAATGAGAGAACGTTGTGGATGCCACAAGATAAGGTGCTAAGTTTTGTGAGATTTTATGAGCAAGGGCTATCTCTCTATAAAGATAACCGATATGAAGAGGCTGTACTTGCTTTCGATAAGGCTATTAGTTTCGATCCTTATGATGCCCAGGCATATCATAACAAGGGATTTGCTTTGATTAAACTCCATAAATAGAGGAAGCTTTAGTTGCTCTAGATGAGACAATTCGACTCGATCCTGATATTATGTATGTATATGGCAACAGATGGTTTGTTTTATATCAATTGGAAAGATATGAAGATGCCTTAGCCGATATTGATGAGGATATTCGTCTCGGTTTCGAATTTAGAAAGGAATATTATAACAAGGGCATTACTTTGTTGAGTCTTCGTAGATACGAGGAGGCTCTGGTTGCTCTAGATGAAGAGATTCGACTTAATCCTAATCATGCAGTTGCACATAACAGCAAAGGGGTTGCATTGAGGTCGCTTCAAAGGTATGGAGGCTCTTATTGCTTTCGACGGGGCAATTGGACTCAATCCAAAGGATATATTTGCATATGAGAACAAAAGTTATGTTCTAGAAAAATTTGGTCGATATAAAGAAGCAAGAGAGGTACAGGCCAAAGCAGAGCAACTACGACAGCAATCCTAAAAATTTATTCTTAAAATTTGACTACGTTGCCTTTGTAGCTATTTTTGTGCAATCTCGCGAAAAGCTAAAATAAGAAAATAGCTTTATACTATTGAGTACCAACATTATGTTAAATAGGATCTTTCGGTTGTACCGGTTGGAAGTCGGATGACGCCTTCCATGGAGCAAATAGGCAAGATATTTGCAATTCTCGACCATTATAAGTGCAATCTTAATGCGCCTCTAATATCGCAATATTTATTGCAATTCGTTTAATTTGCCTTTTTAGTAGAATAAATGTCATTTAAAAATCTATAACTACGTTTAGGAGGATTTTCATGGAAGATCAGGTGCTCTCGTTCATCCAGAAGAGTGGACTCACGCGCATTGCCGACGATATTACATCGTTGCTGAGATATACCATTAGCATAAGAACATCGCCAGTTGAGGAAGCTGAATTGCCGCTCGGTATCTCGAAAATTGGTGGTTTGCCAGATCTCCCTCCCGACAGCGATTGGCCTGAGTGGGATGATCAACCTCTTCCCTTGATTGCTCAAATTCGCCTGGCTGATATTGCCCCTTATGACCGATCTGGTGAGCTTCCGCATACGGGGATGCTCTATTTTTTCTTCAACGAAGAAGCACTGGATACCTATCCACCTGCTCGTGAGAGCTGGCATATCCTGCATTATGATGGCGATACTGCTCATCTCCAGCGTCGGTTGGCATCCTCGGAGGAGCAGTTCATTTATCCCACCTGTGCGGTTGAGTTTTCTACTCTCCTGACCCTTCCACCTTTTGAGTCACTGTATCTTGAACGATTAGGTCTCTCCTATGATGCCTATCGTCCTGAAGCATCACGTGAACAAAAGAGAGAGGCTGCTGCCTATGTGGAACTAACGAACCAGCTAGAAGCGCTCTATAAGATTGCATCCCCACATCATCAGTTCCTGGGGCATCCATATCAGATTCAGGGAGACCTGCTTTTCGAATGCCAGCGAGATACGCATTCTCAAGGCGATCCAGCAAATTGGCGGCTCCTTTTGCAAGTTGACTCAGATGATAGTGCCCATATGATGTGGGGAGATGTTGGTGTGCTCTATTTCTATATTCCTCAGCAGGCTCTGATAACCCGTGACTTCGCTCGAGTACATCTGATTATGCAGTGTAGCTAATCTGTACATCCCTTCCTATCATATTGTGAAAGGATAGCATTGATGCTAGCAGCTTGTCGGAGAGAACGGAGCAGCAGTCATGCCAGCCGCTCTGGCAGAGCGCGTGTCCTTCATGGCACGGGCAGAGAGCGACTGAAGAGCGGTCGCAGGCAGAACAGGGTCGGAGATGATGGCCGAATAGGCTGGAAGGAGGCCGCTGCTCCTGTATTACGCCCAGGATAAGGTATGGAAGCGCTTGAGATTGAAAGCCAAACAGACCAGACACCACTCACCAGCCGCTGCCAGTATCCCACGCAAGGAGAACTGGCGGAAGCCCAGCACCTCCTTGATGATCCCGATCACCGGTTCGACGGTGCATTTGCGTGCCCCGTAGATCGCTTTGCCCAAGGCGGTCTTGAGCTTGTACGCCATCTTGACCTGGGCACTGGCATCCTCAGGCGGCGGATCGGGCAGCGGTGCGAAACGCTGCTGCCAACTGGGATGATGGGGATCACGACCCGTCGCGATGTAGGGCTCAATGCCGCGTTTGGCACACGCGGCCAGCGTTGCGGGGCCAAAATAGCCAGCATCCAGCGCCGCCGCCTCAGGCGTGCCGATCTCGGAGGGAATGGCCTGCGAGCGTGGGTTCGGCTTCTTGGCTATCATTGGGGTGATTGGAGAGGGCACATCCCACGATGAGCAGACTCGCCTGATCTACGGCAACCTGCGCGTTGTAATCCTGCTCAAAGCCGGCATTCGTCGGGTTTTTCATGATGCGCGACTCCGGGTCGGTGAAGTTGTACTGGTCGCCGTCACGTGGTCCTGGCGTGGGCGGCGTCGGTGGGCGGCCACCCGGGCGGCGTCCCGTCGTGCGCTCTCGCTCCTCGCGCTGCGCCATCTTGGCCTCATACTCCGCCTGCTCGGTTGCCATCACGCTCGGCGGCGCGGGCTTGCAGCACCGCTTTGGCTTCCGCCAGCCGCGCCAGGCGGTCCTCGCCGCCGTGCGATCTCCTCGCGTACTACCAGCCCATCGGGCACCTCCGGCTGCTCGCTCTGCTCGCTCGGGCGAACAGTTCCTCGACCTCGGCTCGCAGCTGGGTCTCCAACTCCAGCAGCCGCTTGTAGCTGACCGCTTTGCGCTTGGAGGCATCGGCATGCACCTTGGTTCCATCCAGGCTGATCGTGCCCAGTTTCAGCACGCCCGCCTCCTGTGCCAGCAAGAGCACCTGCACGAAGAGATCCTTCAGTTCGGGCAGGAACGTGCGCCGAAACGCGGCCAGCGTATCGTGATCGGGATGCAGATTGCCTGCGATGAAGCGAAATGGCACCGCCTCATAGGTGGCGCGCTCGATCTTCCGCGAGCTGAACACCCCGGTGGCATAGCCATAGAGCAGCAAGCCCAACAACACTTCGGGTGCGTAGGGTTCCCCACCGGATCCCGTGACCTTTGTTGTAGCAAGCTCGTCAGTGTAGACAGGATAGTGCGATGTTCGCACGCTTCCCGTACAAACAGAGGAGGTTATTCCATGGATGAGCAGTCAGCACAACAGAGTACAGGATTGGTGAAACCCATGAAAGGGGCTGAAAGGAACGCTCGCAGTGTATTCAGTGTTCCTTCGTCTCCCTCCTCGCATTCGCCTTTGGCTGGGTTCTTGCGTTCGTTTTTGCCATCTTAAACGCGAGTACCGTTCTCTTCCTGGTGTTGCCCCTCTTTTTGGGGATAGCCGCTGCATGGACGGTCGACAGACAAAATAAAAACCTAATTCCCCTCGCTATGGGAACAGGATTGCTTACAATAGCAGGGATCTATATGTATTGGCTCCCTATTGCCAGTCAGCAAGATACAGCGGCAATTGCCCACTGTGCCACAAACTATTGCGGCCATGGCGCAATGGCAATAGCTACGTTTTTGCTCAACCTCTTTCTGCCCTATGGGATCTACTTTGTGCTGCTTGGTTCGGTCATCACCAGTCTCATTCTTAAGCATACCGCGAAGAGGGTGACATATCTTCAACGTGTTGAGCCTGTAGACGACATGCACGAAACCAGACCATCTCGCGGGGCGACGAAAGCAGCGTATGCAGCGGCTCTTCTCTTTGCCATCCAGTTCGTTCTCTCTCTTCTCCCGTACTATGACAAGCCGATGCTGGATGCTGAAATTCTACGTCCTATTGGTTGTCGCCGCAGACCTTCTCCTCTTCCCAGTTATTGCGAAACTGCCAGCGCCAATGTGGGCACGCGTTTCTGATATAGCTGGCTCGTCCTTGATATTGCAATGGCTCTACTGCCACTCGCTGGTATGAGCGGGCTGCCTTTCGGTAAATCATATCCCTTCTTCCGCGATGGAGCGAGTATTGCGGCTGTCCTCTGGATCGTCGCAGCCTCGTGGCGAGGCAAAGGTGCGCTACGTGTGATCGGTTTGCTCCTGGCACTTGACATTATTATCTATACCTTTATTATTACCTCGGTCGCTCCTTCCTTGTTTTATCTATATTCTTTCTCAATTGTACCGTTTTCGCTCTAATTTTGGCTGGCAGGGATACTCTCGCACGAGGAGATGGACACAGGTCTGATCACGTTGCGACTTTTCCAACGCAGCCTTAGCGGGAAATCTACAAGTTAAAGGGATTTCACATCAATCGCCGTCAAGCAACTTCTGGCGTTTGTGGTTTGTAAATGTGGGACAGATCCGCTGATCCCTGGGTGTAAATCCCAACATTAAACGGCTGATGGCCAGATTGGGGTACCTGCTTCTCTCCGACAAACTGCCTAGAGTGGTTTCTGATGAGCCGCCCTCTGAATTGCTTGATATGCCTCGTTGTGTTTGCTCCCGACACGCCTCAGGAACCCATGACTGGAGAGTATGGGAGCGTCAACAAATGTTTGTAAGGCAAGGTCAAGTAATCGCTTGGCGAGTTCCTGCTGCTGTTGAGGATCATTTTGCATTGGCAAACCTCGCGGAGGAAGCGTGCGCATTTGAGCAGGAATGCCAGTCATCATGATCACTCGATCAAGATTTGCCGGTGTATAAAAATTGAGAATACGGGCCGTTTCGCTCTCAACACGAAAGCTATGAATGGTCCCACGAGGAATGGAAACGAATGATCCAGGTTGAGCGTGGATCGTTTTGCCCCACCATGTTCCCGTCCCCTCAACTCTTTCGAGAGAAGGGAAGGTTGTTGCATTAGAAGCGTTTCCTGAGCAAGAAGGAAGCTAGTTGAAATGTATTTGCGGCAAATAAAGTTACCTCAACCGTGTTATATAGTACATCGTATTCTTTCGTTAGACTCACACTGAAAAGCCAATGGGCAAGAATGATGATACAATCAAGACGCCACAATTTGAAAAGAGGTAGACAGTATGTCTGGTTGGGAAAATTTCCTGGTTGCACAGGTTGGGGCCTCGGCAGCACTGGCGGGACTGGTCTTCGTCGGCGTTTCGATCAACCTGGCGCGTATCCTAAGCTCTGGTAGCCTGCCTGAGTACGCATTAGAGGCCCTGGTCTGCTACTAGCCGTTCTGGTTATATCCTCACTGTTGCTGGTGCCGCAGTCGCTGACAGCAGCAGGCATCGAACTCCTGCTTGCGGGAATCGCCGATACCACCATTCTCTTATTTCTTTTGGCCTACACGCGCCGCAAGATTGACCCTCGCTACTATGGCTATCTCTGGTTTCGCGTCGCCCTCAGTCTGTGCGCCACCCTGCCCTTCGCAATCGCGGGCATCGCAGTTCTGATCTGGAACACAGGTGGACTCTACTGGATTGTCCCAGCCACACTGCTTTCAATTCTCGTCGCCATCTACGACGCCTGGGTGCTCCTGGTCGAGATTAATCGCTAATGGACTTTCAGAAAAGGGTGCGCCCAATTTGAAACAGAACACTTGTGTTCGACTTGACAGATAAGAGAAATAGTAGGATAATCAAAATGGACGTGCGAAAGTCACAGCTCGGTAGGTAGTCCGGGTGACGTTTTGTGTTCGTACGGGCACATCCTCGAAGTGGGATTGGCCTCCAGTACGTCCTTTTCCAATCAAAGGAAGAGGAGTGTACACAATGACAAAATTAAAGGTTCTTATTGCGGGTGCGGGCTTAGGCGGACTTTGCTTAGCACAAATGCTTCGTCAACATGATGTTGAAGTTGAAGTTTTTGAGCGCGATACAAGCCTCTGGGATCGACCACAAGGGTACAGACTACATATTGATTCAGATGGAGTGAATGCACTGTATCAGTCACTTACCCCCGAACTCTACCAACTCTTTGACGCGACCGCGATGAAGCCGCTTCCGTTTACCACAATTGTTGATACGAAACTTGCAATCCTAAATCGTCTACCAAGTGACGAGCATGGGAGCACTCAAGCACACTCATCGCATGAACTTCCGTCTCACATGAACGTGAATCGTGCGACCGTAAGACAGATACTGTTCACTGGTCTAGAAGACATCGTCCATTTCGGAAAAAAACTTTCTCAGTATGAAAGTGATGAAAAGGGCGTCACCGTGACTTTCGAGGATGGAACAAAAGCCACAGGGGATCTCTTAGTAGGAGCTGACGGAATTCGGTCGAAGGTGAAAAAACAACGTGTCCCTCATGCAGATACTCAAGACACAGGTGTGCGTGCCATCTACGGTCGTATCCCGATCACCGAGGCGATGAAACTTGTTCCAAATCAAGCGCGTGAAGATGTTTTTACAATCGCTATTGATTCCCAAAAACCTTTTTAGGTCTTGGGCCAGTCGTGTTTCCAACACGTCCTGATGTAGCGGCAGACTCAATTCATGCTGAAAGCTGAACTCCGGTCACAAGACGACTACGTCGTGTGTATTGTCGGAGGAAGAAGAACAACTCTTTGGGAAAGACGACGCTCACCTTCTGGCTTTCAGGAGCGAGGAACTTCAAAAGTTGTCTTTAGAACTCATGAAAGAATGGCCTGAAAGTTGAAGGGCGATTCCGGCTCATGGCGATCCAAAATCATTTTCTTCGTTGAAATGTATACGAAAGTATTCCATGCGAGATGCCGAAGTCCGCGACGCTCGGTCTCTTAGGAGATGCTATTCATGCGATGACACCAACGCTCGGCAGAGGAGCCAACATCGCTATGCGTGACGGCGCAACCTTGGACTTCATCTTGAAGATGTCATTCAGGGGGCGAACACTTCCGGAAGCAATATGCGAGTACGAAACTGAAATGACACGATATGGTTTTGATATTGTCGAAGACGAGTGATGATGGGGACACGACTCATGGGGGCAGAATCCTTTGCCAGAAGGGTCTTGAAGTTCTTTTTTGCTCACGTGTGTTCGGTGACTAAGTATGCATCAGCTTCACGAGCCAACTCGAAGCGGAATATTCAAACCGGTGACCGGTTTCTGCAACTAAATTGATGGGCATCATAATCATGTGAGAAGCCGCCTAAGAACTATTGCAAAGAATGTGGAAAAGGGCTACTCCGCACTTTATGTTAGCTTCGCGCTATCCACCACAACAACAAACTGATCTGGAGGGACTCTTAAATGAAGGGGTACTAGAAGTGTGGCATATGTGCTCCTCTCCCTATAAAATAGAACAAATTGCTCTGTGATAGATTTTCACAGTGATCCTAGTTCTACCTCAGTTTGGCAGAGAACCAGAAGTTCTTTCCACAACGTACTCTTCAACTTTTCCCGAAACCTGGGCCACTTTATGAAATTGACTCATATCTTGTCCAGGTTCTTTTTGACCCATATCCTGGTTGTTACGCAACCTTGCTGATTCCAAATGTGGTATACTGGGAAGTTGAACATTTTTTCTCGCTTTTGTAACGCTTTTTCGAGGACCTAAAGACATCCCATGATCATCATTTTTCCAGATCTTCCCGACGTTGAAGTAGAGGAGTAGAGGAAGCGGAGGAGATCACCCTCATCCTGCGTACAACATCCCCAACAGCTTTTGCCCCTCGTGTGGGACCGCATCTTCGCACATCCAAAGTCGCTATACAAGGACACTGCGTGACCTTCCTTCTGTTGGGCGTCCAATCCGTCTCATCATGCGATGTACGTCGTTTTTTCTGTAAAAAGCACACCTGCGCTCAAAAGATCTTTGTTGAGCGACTTCCAGAGCTCTGTCATCCTCACGCTCAACGCACAAAACAGTTGCAAGAAGCCCTCTGTGGGCTTGGGCTCAAGGTAGGAGGCCAGGCCGGAGCAGATGGGAAGTGAGCTTGGCATCAGCGGGAGTCGCGATACGATTTTGCGTCTGGTTCGCCAATCACAACCGCCTGCCCGACAAGAACCACACATCATCGGTCTGGACGACTGGGCATGGAAACGCAGACTCCGCTATGGAACCCTGATCTGTGATCTGGAGCTAGGTGTGCCCATTGACCTGCTAGCCGACCGCTCCGTGGAGACGGTCTCAGCATGGTTGAGAAGCATCCCTATATTGAAATGATCAGCCGCGACGGCTCACGGAATATGCCTCAGCCATCAAAAAAGGGGCTCCACAAGCTAGGCAGGTGAGTGACCGCTGGCATCTGACAAAAAATCTGGCAGGATGTGTTTCGGTTCTGCTGGCCCACTGTCTCGCGGAGATTCGTCGTGCAGAGCGGGCGACATCACAATCCCCGAAGAAGAGCAACAGGCACACCACCGCAGCCGTCCAAGCCAACACAGGCCGACCAACAGACGCAACTGGCTCGTCAAGCCGAGCGAAGGGCTCGCTATGAGCACATCGTCGCGCTATCCAAACAAGGCATGAAGATCCTCGAGATTGCGCTCCAGCTAGGAATGACCGAGCGAACCATTCGACAGTGGCTCGCTGACCGAGAATTCCCTACTCTCGTCCCCGACAGCAAAGACCCCGTCTCATTGATCCCTACAAAACCTATCTTCTTAAGCGCTGGCACCAGGGTGCCACAAAGGAGCACAACTGGAAAGAGAATTGAGAGCAAAAGGCTACAAAGGATCTGGGCGTGCGATCTATCGCTACCTGGAGACGTTAAAACCACCTGACTTCTCTGTTCGCAAACACCGTCCTGCTGTGGCTCTGGAACAGAGTACTTCTCCAGCCCAATCCGCTCTTGACTCTCTCAGCATCACAAGCCACCTGGCTCTTTTTCCGCAAGCAAGAGGATTTGAAAGACGAAGAACAGGAGAATCTTCGACAGTTGAGGCAAGCAAGCCCACCCCTGGAAGCGCCTATCAGTTGGTGAAAACGTTTCTGCAGATGGTGCGTGAGCGCACAGGAGAACAGCTTGATGCTTGGCTGGGAGCAGTGCAAGCGAGTCATCTCAAAGCATTTCAATCCTTTGTGACGGGCGTGCAACAAGATAAAGATGCGGTTCTGGCAGGATTAACACTGCCTTGGAGCAATGGTCCTTTAGAGGGCAATGTGAATCGGCTCAAACTCATTAAAAGAAGCATGTATGGTCGCGCCGAATTCGATCTGCTCAAGCTTCGAGTGCTCTACCAGAGCAAAAAGAATCGGGACAGAAAGAACAAGAAGACATCAAGCACAACAGGTGGTTCATCTGAAGAAACCGAAGAGCATGAAAAACAACGCAAACTCTCAGCATACCACAACTGGGATCAGCAAGGTTGCGTAAGTTTCATATCCTGTCCAACGAGGACAAACTGGCTGGCAAACCACACAGAGATCGAAGCGAAAATCCAGATGCCGGAGGACTGGAAAGATCCTTCGCCAGATATGTAGAGATAAGGTGGGAACGTCACCAGAGTTCAAAGAACTCCTCTGTTCCCAACGTCGGAATGAGCGCATCCGCCAACGTTGCCACCGATCCTGTTTTGAAGAGGTCCAACCACCCATCAATATCACCCAGGTAGCACATCCGCTCCGCGCCGAACAGTCTCTGCTCTGAGTCGAGAAGGGTGAAGCGCAAGACTGGCGTGTATTGGGCATGCGGTTCCATCTCAGATTGTATCTGCTTGAGACGATCTGGACTTACCTGTACCGATGGCAGTATTTTGGGAATCAGTGTCTCATAATCGGGACCAACCCGCTCGTAAATCTCGATCTGGTTGCGCTTCACGACAACTCGATACCTTCGAGCATCAGGAAGTTGCTTCACCACATCCTCGACGACCGCCACTTCTTCTGGCAGAATCAATACCGGGCGATCTTTGGCCAGGGAAACCACCCCATTGACGCTCTCGCTGATCACGAACCCTGCTGGAAGCTCCGTGACAGGTTCATCCTGATTTTTATCTGCACGCGCAAAATAATAGCGCGGCTTGCCCGTCTTCGTCTGCCCCTTGTAGAGCGTGTAGGTCTGGCCTTTACGATTCGTGTGGGTGATTGCCATCCTGGTCCTCCCTTGCTAACTCTGTCAGCAACGGTAGTAATTTTGACTTGTGTTGATGCTTTACCAATAGATCGGCGAGGTAGGCATTCCATTCATCTTCGCGCCCGACCATACGATAGGCCGCACGTGTCCTGGTGAGCCAGAGAGCCGCCCCCTGGTAATAGGATGCCTTCGCGCCGTTCATAATATGTTCCGCTTGCGGCTTGCATTCTTGAATAACCCATTCCAGTGCGGTTTGTTCTTTCAATGCCGCCTCGACCACTTCTGCAACCAGGGTATATGGTTGTTTTGTCTTCAGAACCGCTATTGCATCGTCAAAGAGATGCTCATGTAAAAAGAGGCGCACCAGCGCCTGCGGATTGGCGGTCCATGGAGCATGACGCGCGTCTTCCAGAAGTTTCGCACGCTGCTCGGGCCAGTGTGTTCCGGCAATGCGTGCAACATGCTGATACTGATCCAGGGTGGGTTCACCGTGAAAGGCTGCTTCACCTGCTTTGAGGGCCAACTTGTGCTCTCCCATGGACCAGGCTTGATCGCGTAGCCAGCTCGCAAGTGGCATGAGGTTGCCTTCAAGGGTCAGTCCATGTTCTGCAATCTGAAGACTACGCAAAGGCTCGTTCTGGGCAACGAGTGCCTGGGCCAATGCCAATGCATCCTCTGCGGTGGCAAGGTGCTGGAGTCCATAGTCAATGGCCTCGGCGATCTGCCCCTGGCGCACTAACATGGTCACATACGCCTGGGTCTGGCCCTCTGCTTTTGCCAGATACAGATATTCTTGAAACTGTTTGCGCTGTTCCAGCACCGCCAGCCGGGCTTGTGTGAGCACAGAGGCATATGAGGGAAACTCTCTTTCCTCGGATCTTGGTGGGAGCGATGTTCCGTGTAAGATGTTTTGGAGCATAACGTCATCCCACCCTTCGCGAATGGCGGCCTGTGGAGCATCAAAGAAGGCACTATTGCTCCACCCTGCCAGTCGTGTTTGCCAGGTGGTCATTTGTTTCGCCCAACGGGTGCGCTCCCTGGCCGTCAGATCCACTGTGAGCAATACCACCGTCCAGACCCTTGCCAGATCTTGAAAGAAGGTGCTGACATCACTATGGAAATCATTTAGGTGTATCCCTTGAGCCGTGCAGGTGTCTGTGACCGCTTTGAGCGTCAAGAATGCCTGAGCATGTTCACCCCGTTGCAATTGGAGCACCGCATATTCCACAAATTGCCAGATTTCGTTGATGATGACATGCGTCTGTCGTGGTGTATCCCTATCATGGAAGGAAGACAGGCGGCGAATGAGCAGGCGGATATGCTGACGGATCGTCCTTTGGATCGATGGGGGTTGGTGTGGATGTGTCTTTTATGTTGCGTGAAGAAGGAAGCATAGGTCTTTTCTCCTTAATGACCTCATCTCTCAATATTTGCGTGTACAATATTTACAAACAAATATGCTTAGAGGAGATCACCTTTCTTGCGATACTGCTGAATCCGCTCATTTTCGCTGTTGACCAGCTTTCTCTGTTCTGCTGAAAGGAACCAGGTGAGCGGATGCCATTCGCCCGTATCAGCATAGTAATTCACAATTTCAATAGCATGCGGCTGAAAGACTTTGGCAAAGGTAAGATAGGTTCTCAATTGGTGAAAAGGTGATGTGACGACAATAACACGGTGCATCCCATGATTTTTGAGAAGAGTAAGGGTATATTCTGCATTTTCTCTGGTATGCAGCGACTCTGCTTCGATGAGAATCGCGTGCGAAGGTACTCCCATCTGTATAGCTTGATCGCGCATATATGCCGCACCTAATCCTGTATCCTATAACTTGATAGCTCCTGGGATATCGCGTTCCTGGAGACGCCCGGCTGCAACCGCCATTTGTACCTCTTCTCGTTGGATGAGTCGCGGGTTCTCGGTCACTTTTACACTGAACTTTCCAACGCAAATGAGTGTGGGTGCCCAGCCTTGTTTATAGAGCTGCACCGCAGTACGAATCTTGCCTTCTAGAAAGTTGATATTTCCGCGCGTCCCTGCTACTACCACAATCGCATCCGCTTTTTCGAGCTTGTTTCGTACTGCAAACTGTTTTCCGCGTCGAATGAGTGCGGGCCAGAGCAGAAGAGAAGTGGCGAGGAGACTACCTGAAATAAAAGAGACGCTCTTCTGTATCCATTGTTGTTGTTTCATATCGTTGCCATTACCCAATTTAGTGTTACGTTAAGGTTCTCAATCATCATTTTGAGAGTGAGTAAGAACTGTTGCCATTGCTTCCGCAACGCATCGATAATGTTGCATCATCGGACCAACCATCTTCAGATCTGGCTCGAATGCATCCCGAAGACCTTCTGCGAGATCTTCTACGCGATTATCAAGTGTTGGGTGTTTTCGTTTGTTTCGACGTTCAAAACTTCGCCACCGTCGCAGTCCAATGTCGATCATTTTTGATCTGTCAGTAGAGTGAGCTAGAGGACATCCTTCATTCCACAAACGAGCCAGTGCTAAAGCTAAAGCCTCTTGCATATTTTCATGAATACCTCCTCTTGCTAGCTATTCAGAAGTAAGCTGATAATAAGACGCATCCAGCTCTTTCAACCCATCCTTTTCCTCATGATCAAGCAAAGAACGGAAGTCTTTTACCACCTGCACATCACCATAACCTGCAGTTTCAATTGTGTTCAGCAAGCGATAAGCCCGGCTCTTCGCATGAGGAGATTTCAACAATTTGGCCTTCTTATAAAATTCCTGTCCTGCCTGCACACTCTTCTCGACCTCATGAAGCATCAGATAAGCTCGTGCCCAATCTAACGGAATCCACGCATCTAGCCAGACGTTTGCTTCAAGGGCTATCTGGCCTTTGATTTCTTCTTGCATCGCCAGCGTCTCTTCCGGCTCACCAACTTCCAGATGACCATAACTCTTTTCCGCCAGGATACCACTGAGCGAATGGAACACAAAATCAGTTCCATCACCATAAAACATATCGGTACTTTTGACAATGCGTAATGCCGTTTCTATGGCTCGTTTAAACTTTATTTTTTGCCCGGCACTCGCATACGCCCTCGCCAGGTAAGCATTGGTTACAACCATGATCTGCTTCGACGCTCGGAACAATTCATCTCGCGCCAGCTCTAAACACTCAATGGCCTCCTCTTGTTGCCCCATGCGCTCTAGCTCTGTTCCAATATTCAGATAACTCATTGCCAGAGTAGCTGGATGATCAATGGCTTTCGCAATCTCATGCATCCTGCGAAATTTGTGGAGTGCCTCTTCATAGCGCTGGTTTTCTACATCAATGACCGCATTGAGGCGCAATACCTGAGCGTAAAGCATCTGAAAGCGTTTATCCAGGCGTAAAGGGGGAGGCGTGTTCGTTTGCAAATAATCAAAGAGCCGGTTGAGATCGTTGACGGCCTCTTCTACATAAGGCAAAGACATAATGCGGCGAAGGTTCCATGTTCGTTTAATCAAACTCTCTGCCGTGTTCAATGTCTCGTCATACATGAACGTTCCTTTTACGAGAAAGGCTCCTGGGTTAAAGGGATCATAATCAGAAAACCCCATTTTCCAATAGGGGAGATGTAAGATATCACACAACTTCCGCAGCGTCTGAGGATCGGTAATATGTTTTATGCCACGCTCAACCTCAGAGACATAATTTGCGCTCACCCCGGTTCTACCATCTGCTTGAGGCCACTTCTCAGCTAATTGAGCTTGCGTCATGTGAGCAGCTTCCCGACCTTCACGAATTGTTATCCCATAATGATACATCATCTGCGCCACCTTCTAACAAACCTATTGGTATGAATTTTTCTTGTGCCAAAATTTAGAAATTCCTACCTCTGAGAGGGTTCTGAAATGCCCACGAGAAAGATATGATTGCATTGTGACTCATTGAGTATTTTATCACCTTCAAATACAAAAAAGAGGTTTTTCTCACTGGACGCGAGGTGAAACAAATGAGGAAACCCTGACCTTATGACTATGTATGATACACTTGGAAGAGTTGATAGGAGCTTCACTCCCTGGGGAGATTGGCCTTCGTGTCATGGATACGCTCTTTCATGGAAACAAAGAGGTGTTGTGTGGAACGGTCGCGCCTGGCAAAAATACGCGCTAAAAAGCATTGGACGTTAGAAGAGGCGTCAGAGCGTATCGGCGTGTCCGTGAATACCTTGAGCCGCTGGGAGCACGGAATACAAAGTCCACATGGATATAACCTGCAACGTCTCTGTGATGCCTATGGGATCTCTGAAGCTGAAGCCTCTGGTCATCCTGTTCTGCCTGATACCTCTGCTAGTCTCATCGCCGTACCTCCTTTAACAGAGTTATGGGCTGATGATCTTCTCACCATCTATGCCCGTGGCATTGCTGCTTGCTATAATTTGTACTTTGAAGGAAGTCCACATCAGGTTGAAGATATTCTGCCTCTTTATCGAGATCAAACGACAGTCCTCGCTCAGCGCCCCTCGCCATTACAACACGCCGCAGCCAGACTTGCATCGCAGGCGCAACAGCTTACATGTGAACTGGCGACCGATCGTGAGGACTTTAGAGCCGCACAACTGGCCGGACAGCAAGCATTGGAATTTGCACAACTGGCAGGTGATGTGAATTTACAGGTCACGGCGCTGATTAGCCTTGCCAATATTAGCTTTCATCGTAAACTCAGCACCGCCGCGCTCCATTCCTATAAACAGGCCGTATCCTTACTTAGTGATCAGGTGACCCCATTAGTAAAGGGGCGAGCCTATGCCGGATTGGCAGAGGTCTACGCGATGCGCCAGGATCTTCAGGGATCTATGCGTGCTATGGGATTAGCGTATGAGCACTATCCCCTCAAACCAGAAGAGGATCCAGCCTACCCCTACTTACGAGCCTCGCGCTATTCCCTCTATGTGTTTGGTGATGTGCAATCACGGCTCTTTCTCGGTCAGCCCAAGGAGGCAGATAAAGCCCTGATTGCTATGCAGCAAGAAACCAACGATCCACAGTTTGAACCAATCACGCGATTAGATATGCTGTATTACCAGGCTGATGTGCACATTCAACAAGGCGAGTTGGAGCCAGGGAGTGCTATCCTGTCTGAGGCTGCGCTTCTCGCAAAGGATCTTGGATCTCGATTATATTTCAATAAGCTTGCTCTGAGTTATCATCAACTTCAGATGCAGTGGCCAAAAGAACCCGCAATATCTACGTTAGAAGACGTATTTCAGATGTGGTAATAACTTAGGATCTAAATAGATGTCTATTGAGAGCATTGTCGTATTCGATGATGCTCTCTTTTTTGTATGGTCTTATAATGTGATGATTATTCAGAGATAAAACGATGAAAAACGATGAAAAACGAGATGGCATTCTCCCCTGCTAATTGTTACACTCATTCTAAGTTCTCTTATATGTCCCTGAATACACATACAGAGAAAGACATGATGGAGGAGTGATAGTCCAAACGATAGGATGCTTGCTATTGCTTCACTTGTCACACACCTAATGCTCTATGAGAAATGAGAAAGGAACCTTGATATGTCTGAAAGCGAAGTAGCCCAGATCCGACGACAGATCCAGGCCGAATACGAAGCGGCTAAACAAGGGTTGTCTGGATTTGCCAGTGGCACCGCACGGCATGATTTCATTACTGCCAGAACGGAAAATATTGGAAAGCAGCATGAAAAGTTAGTCAAACTTCTCGGGCCAGAACAAGCCATTTCCATCATTGCAAATACCATCTGGTCGTCAACTGATCAAGGAAGCATTTCATAGCATGAGGAAGGAGAAGCGTGATGCATCTGCGCTTCCGACAACACCATCACTTTAAAGCGAACAAATGTTAATACAGCATCGGTCGGAAAGCAGCCACGTGAGGAAGAGCGCCACTATTTATCTGGGTGTCACCTATGTGCTCCCCAAAGATCTGCCGGAACAGAACCGACTCGACTTCCAGCATTATCTTCTCTCATGCGGTGCTCGGAACGCATTTCGCCGCGCCAATCGATAAACAGGTACGTCATATTCTGGATGTTGCAACAGGAACAGGCCGATGGGCCCACGAGATGGCCCGAACCTTCCCCAATGCCCAGGTGATTGGTCTGGATATGGAGGAGCCAGCCAACCCCATTGAGAGACCAGACAATTATACCTTTCTCCAAGGGAATCTCTTTGCTGGACTTCCCTTTGCCGATCATACATTTGATTATGTCCACCAACGCTTTCTCGTGTTAGCTCTTCCGGCCAAACAATGGCCCTTTGTCATTTCTGAATTGGTTCGTGTGACCCGACCAGGAGGATATGTCGAGTTGGTGGAAGGAGGTGGAAACTTTCAACAGATCGGTCCGGCAACCACTCAGCTCAAACAGTGGTGGGATATCGCAAGCAGGGTGAATGGCATTGATGTCTCTCTGATGGCTCAGTTACCCTTGCTCTTACGCAATGGTGGACTCCATGCAATCCGCTACCAGACCTATCGGGTTTCTGTTGGGGAGGCAGGTGGGCGCATAGGGAAGATGCTGCAACAAGATATTCTAGCGAGTCTTCCCGGCCTCAAGGCCTTCATCTGTAAAAATGCGTCCGTGCCTCCTGAACACTTTGATCGTCTCGTGACCGCTCTTCCTGGTGAATGGAAGGTGTTGCGAACCTGCTACGACTATTACCTGGCGTATGGACAAAAACGTGAGCGAGGGGCAGATGAATAATTACATCAACAATATCAATTCGGTGGGAGAGTGGGTTCGCCTCGATCATCAAGCCAGACTCGTTGGGAGAGCAACAGGACTCCTGCCAGCGTTGTTGGATAAGATGGAATTCACACGCATCCTCGATGTGGGATGTGGTCCCGGTCGTTGGGCTTTAGATATTGCCGCAGACAGACCCGAGGCAGAAGTCACTGGTATTGACCTCTCGACCGAGATGATGAACTATGCGAATGCACGAGCGCGGACACAAAACCTGAACAATGTTTCCTTCCAGGTACAAGACTTCCTGACGAAAACGCTTCCTTTTCCCGAAGGCTCGTTTGATCTCATCAACGTCCGCTTTGCCGTGGGGTGGCTCAAGGATGGAGGATGGTTATTGCTGTTGAGTCGCTGCTTTGTGCTGCTCAAACCAGGAGGATACCTCGTCATCACCGAGGGAGAGAGCATCTACACCACCTCACGTGCTCTCGAACGCTTGCAGGAAATCCTGTGTCAGGCATTTTTCACCACAGGCTATGGTCTTTCCCATTCTCCTCGCTTCCTGGGAGTGGTTGCCCACCTAGGCTATCTCCTGCACGAGACAGGCTTTCGTGCCATTCATACCGAAGCCAGTACGCTTGATTTCTCCTACTATCACGAAGATCAGGAAGCCAATCGGGCCTGGAGAGACAGCTTTCACGCGCTCATCAGCGAGTCTTCCACATTCCTCTTCCAAGCAGGGGTTACCACCGTGGAGGAGCTTGCCCAGTTGGATGCCCAGATTTCAATCGAGATGTTTCAGGAAGATTTCTGCGGCCTTGGACCGCTTTTTACATTTTCGGCACAGAGACCAGCAGGAGAGACAACCGATGAATAGTGAAAGCGTTGAGGGGGCGGAAAAGGTTCAGGCATTGCTCATCTTTTCCCTGGCTGAAGAATGGAGGCAGGTGCTTCTCAGCCATGGATGTATATTTGGCATGCATGAGGAATATGGGGAGACAATTCAGTTTCCAGAGGGAACCACACGAACTCTGTTGTATAGTCGGGAAGGTCGGCCCACCAATCGCTATCGTATCCAGCTTTCCGATGGCCTTGAACTCCGTGAAATATTGGACGATGAGGGCAAGGGGAAAAGTTGGCTCACGCTTGTCTTGAGTCAGGAGCTAATGGGGGATACACGAGAAACAAGCGACAATCTTCAAGACAACGAACAGAGAGGAATGGTCCTGTAAGAAACGAATTGTAGCACCCTAAAATTTGATGTACCGTGTGTTTATCATTTATCAATACTTCTATGTCAATAATTGACATTGAAAATCTTTTTATATTAAACTATAGATAGGTGCTACTGTATTATGTAAATGTAGATGAACGGATGAGAGGAGCAATAGTATGTTACAAGTGGTTAGTTATCCGATTGACTTATCCGATTGGAATCCAAAGTCAGTAGAGCAACCATTTTATTTCGAACTTTACGGTGAGACAAGACCTGCTATCACGATGGATTACGAAGAGGTACTTCCTATAGGACAAAGTGAAAGTACGTTTCAAAATACAACTCCATTATCCATTTATGAATATAATTGGACGATTGGTCATAGTGAAGATGAACCACTCAATTTTATTTGGTCTGGACTCCAAGAACCTGCTGCTAAGGTTTTCCTTTATTTCCCGATCAAGTAGGGGATGGCGGGAGAAAGTTTGTTGCAACGGTAGGGCACCTAACCCCCGTACCAGATCAAGAGAAGTGGTTAGAAAAGATTTCTCAACTTTCTAAAGATGCTTCTCCATTTGTGGCAGATATAAGCTTAATATCTCGTTTAGTCCCAGGAGTTCCTTTTCCAGAAGTTGCTTCAATACTCTCGACGATTGCGAAACTTCAGATTAATAGTGTGCCGCGTGTAAAGGGCTTTGAATGGTCGGTAAAGAAAGTGACTCACCAATCAGAATATGGAGTCATGCAAGGCATAGAGTGGACCATTCCCAAGGAGTTATTCCAGCTCTTAGGAACACGATTGACGGGGAGTGTTGCCGTTTGTTTTATTCCATCCGTGGGCCAGAAAGACTATAGCATTTTTGACGGACAACAAGAGAATTTAATTTCAACAAGGAACACTTCTTGCCCGTGTAGAAATTTCATTGGGCAAGATCAAAGAGAAGCCTTTCTATGTTCCTTCCTGATCAGAGAGATCAAAAAAAGAATTTTGTGAAACTCCAAATTGCCCCGACGGATAAAAAACAATGAAACAGTGCTTTAGATCAAGCTACTGTAATCGCATGCCCTTTGGCTGAATACTAAAATTTGACATGATTGTAATCGCCAAGGGAAACGTGGTAGTATGCCTGTTCTGCTTCTCATTTGCGGTTATTCTGACATCATATTGCATCTCTGCTTGTATAAGCTATCTATTTAACGCGATGTGCAAGTTTTCTTAAGCAACCAAACGATCAAATTGAAGCAAAGGAGCCTCTTCTTGCTGATTGAAGAAAAAGCAGATGGTATGCATCAAAATGAAGCGCAACAAGCGATTACGCAAATGCCACAAATCACGTGCCCAGACCCGCTTCATCTGACACCGATCCGTCAATTGACCAAAGACGGTATCGATGAGATAGCGAACCCGTCCCAAGACGGGGCTCTGGTAGGCTGCCGCTTGTGGCGAATGCGCTTTGCGAAATGGCGCTTGCAAGACAATGCCCTTGGTTCGCAAGAAGGCTTGCAGATCAGGAAGCCAATAGTTGCGATCACCCAACGACAACGCCAGTTGTGCCTTCCAGCAAGAAGGGGAACGATTTCTCCATCCGATTCATTGGCTGGAGCCAGAAACAAGCGTGTGAGCACGCCCGGCCAACTCAATTGTGCATGCAAACGAAAGCCATAAAAGGTTTGTCGATCTGCATGATCTTTGCCATAGCTGGCCTCGCCTCGGAAGCGGACACACCAGGGCGCTCGCGCAAAACGACAAACCGGAACGGGCACACTATCAACAATGGACATCATGCGGATCGTAGCTGATCACTTCATCGCGCAACCAACACCAGAGGCGCTCTTTCACCGCCCACAAATTGGCGGCTTGCCGAACAAAGGTGGTGCGATGCAGACCGCTCAAGGCTGGAAAAAAGTGCGTGTAGTGCCGCTGGAAGTACGCAAAGAGTTCTTTATCCTGGCGACAACCCAGATAACTTCCGACGACTTCCATCGTGATCACTTCACTATCGGAGAGTTTGGAACCGGACCTCGTGCTCGCAATCGTTGGTCTTTGAGAATCATTGGCACCATCTCGTCAATCAGACAAAAACATGTGATAATAAAATCGTCCAAGTTCATGGGGACCTCCTCAGAATGTTTTTAGCTTTTTCTGAGAATACCTCATGAACTTTTTCTTTGGCAAGAGAAACTTGCACATCGCGTTATTTAAATGTATCCACTTTACTCGGACGAGATCGGCGATTAATTGATATAAGCATGTTGAGGCGGGAAGGGAAAGCACGGTGATGATGTAAGTGAGGAAGCCTTGTTGTGGGAAGAAAGCTAGTTCAATTAATCGTCTTCAATCCCACTCTCTAAAGAAAGGATCTCTGCCAGAGCATCGTCTGCCGCGTCCCTCACTGCACCCATGTTTGGATCGGGATCACGGCACATCTCAAGCAAGCGTTCAAGTGCCGCATCAGGGATATTCCGACGAATTTTCCGAGTGCCTGAGCCGCTTTGATGCGTACCTGCCAGTGCGACCAATCGAGAAGTTCAGTAAGCTTTTCTAACAGTTTTGGCGAGGCAGTACCCAGTTCTCCAATGGTATCAGCGGCCTGCATTTGGACAAGCGTTGGAAAGACTTGTCCTTCTATTCGTCCATCAAGAACAGACAGTGCTTGAGATGCAAGGTCGGAAAGCGTCTGGGAAGATTGCTTTTGTAGGATATGAAGAACTATCTGGCGTATATCACTGCTCTCATCGCTTAGAAGATTCATAAACAAATCACCAGATATCGGTTCATTGCGCATTTCTAGTACTCTTATAGCTGATTGACGAACATCTTCATCTTTCTGATAAAAGTATGGCATCAATGAGGTTATCAATAACCGCTTCCTTTGTGTCCCCAGAACCTGAACCACGCTTTGACGAACACCAAAGCCAGGGTCCTCAAGCAGAGGGAGTAAACGGTCAATGGGTATCTGATCCCCCAGGCTCCCAGAACCTGAACCACGCTTTGACGAACATCAGCGTCAGGGTCCTCAAGCAGAGGGAGTAAACGATCTAGCGGCATCTGATCCCCAGGCTGCCCAGGACCTCTACCACGCTCCGACGAACATTGGAGGAAGGGTCCTCAAGCAGGGGGAGTAAACGGTCTAGCGGCATCTGATCCCCCAGGCTGCCCAGGACCTCTACCACGCTTTGACGAACATTGCGAGGAAGGGTTTTCAAGCAGGGGAGCAAGCGGTCAATAGCCATCTGATCTCCCAACGTCCCTAGCACTTCTACCACCACCTGACGAACATGAGAAGAAGGATCTTCCAGCAGAGAGAGCAAGCGGTCAATGGGCATCTGATCCCCCAGGCTGCCCAGGATCTGAACCACGCCCTGACGAACATGAGAGTCAGGGTCCTCAAGCAGAGGAAGTAAACGATCAATAGCGGCATCTGATCCCCCAGGCTGCCCAGGATCTCTACCACGCCCTGACGAACATCAGCGTCAGGGTCCTCAAGCAGAGGGAGTAAACGGTCAAGCGGCATCTGATCCCCAGGGTGCCCAGGACTTCTACCACCTCCGACGAACATCGGAGGAAGGGTCCTCAAGCAGAGGGAGTAAGCGGTCAATCGGCATCTGATCTCCCAGCGTCCCAGAACCTGAACCACCGCCTGACGAACACCGGAAGAAGGATCTTCAAGCAGAGGCAGTAAGCGGTCAATAGGCATCTGATCTCCCCAGGTTCCCAGCACTTCTACCACCGTCCCGACGAACATCAGCGTCAGGATTTTTCAGCAAGAGAAGCAAATCATTTTCTGATATCCACATGCCCAGATTTTTTAGCGCCTGGGTAGCAGCCTGCTGCACATTGCTATCCACATCTTTCAGGGCTTGTATCAACTGCTTTATGACAACATCTTTTCCCGCTATGCGAAGGTGAGCAATATCTTCTGCTAAGGTTTGAAATCTTTCTGCACGTACTTTTCGTCCTTTGCGTGCCGCATCCAGGAGTTCCTCTACCCAGAGGGAAATGGCATGTGTTTCAAGCTGTAGTATCTCTCTCGTTCTTCCTGTCTCCCAGCGCTCACCATCTCCTACTTCTGCCAACGATGTTAGTGCGAGCGTCAGACCAAGATCACCAGGATCACCCTCTTCCGTCTCCCGTTGTTGTATCAACTGACTGAGCCAGTGTGCGGCCTCTATTTGACCCTTCCTCTCAGGCAACTGAGTCAGCACACCCACCATCAAACGGAGCACTTCCGTCCAACGACTATATCTGCGTTTGCTCCATGCAAGCTCATACGCTTTTGCTCTTTTCTCATCAGAACTTATGAATTGCTGTGCCAGTTCCGCAGCGGCCAGATATTCTTGAAACGTTTGATGGCGAAAACCGTACGTCTCACGTGCGACAATATCCAGGATGCCTGATGTGGTAATCTTTCTGACAATGATTTCCGCTTCTTCCCATGAACGCTTCTGAATCTCTTCTAGAAAGGTAAAAAGGTCATCCGTTGTAAAGGTGCGCCCTTTCTTCTCTTGATAGAGCCAGAGTGAGAGACCTGTCAGCGCACGCAGAAGGTGCCGACGTGCAACACTCTCCGGTTCTTTGAGCGTCAGAATTGCCTCGATGACCTCACGATATAAAGATGATCGACTGGATGGTAATCCTCCTGTTTTGATGAAGACCACCGCTGCCAGGCTAAATAACAATGGATTGTCGCCCCAGGTCGCTGCCTGTGAATGCTTCTCTAACAGGGTGACGAAATCGAGCGCAGAGAGGTGTGTCGTTGTTTTCGCCAGAGGAAGCTGAAGCAATTCTGGCAAAAGCTTTGTGGCCAGTTCTCTGCGCAATTGCGGCGTCATGGACAACAATTCCCACTCAGCAAATTGCCCGTGTTTGAGTTGCCCCCCTTTATAATCCGTGAAACGAGAACCGACAATCCAGATGTTTCCATGTCTGGCTGCCAGATGATTCACCTGCTCTATCATTTGCGGGCGAAGAGCGGGGATTACTTCGTCCAGACTATCCAGGGCAACAAACGCGCGTCCACGCTCAATCTCCGTCCAGAGAACATCTGCGTAGCTCCTCTCGATCATCAAATTCTCGACGACATCTTGCAGATAGCTCTGAAATGTCTTGCCTGAACGGGCCAGATCAGCGAGCGAGAGAAAGATAGGGAGCAGCGCCTGCGTATTGGGTATTGTTTTCTCCAGAGCTTCCTGTGCACGACGACTGACGAGATAGCGAAGGGTTGTCGTCTTCCCTGTGCCAGGGCCACCCAGGATAACGATGCGTCCCTGTGGGCTTGCACTGAGGGCATCTTCGCCATGTTGCGCAATTTTTGGTTGGGTTGGCTTGTTTATGTCGCGAGATTTCTCGTGACCGTGGCGCATTGCCGTTTCAGCAAGGTCATATGGTTCCTCTTCTAATGACTCTCCTAGAAATTTGCGTCGTTGTTTGCGCTCCAGATCTTCAGCCGCCAGTGGATCGCTACGCAAGGCCAGTGGCTGGAAAATGGCATGCAGCGATAATCCTTCCGATGAATCAATCGGCAGCGTTACGGAACTATAGCGTTTCGCGACCTCATTCAAGTATCTCCTGCAATTCTCCTCATTTCCAGTCATAGATGGCTTGCCATTGAGAGAGGGAGGAGGCGTTAGCCAGATATCATTGCCAACAGCCTGATCACTGAACAGATATGGGGTAGGAAGAGGTGGATGCAGGCTCAGATCAGTGTTGACCTCGTCAAGAGCTCTTTTCACCCAACGATCCAGATCGCTCAATGAGAGTGCTTTCTTCTCAGGATCAGATGAAGCATCTTCCAGGCGAGTACTACAAGCGGCGCGAACCGCCCAGGAGAGAAAACCAGACCCTCCATCCAGATCGCGAAATTCCCGTGTCTTGTCCTTACCTGCACATGCGGAGAGGATTGCCGACATGCTTCCCTGAGCCGCTTTTTTGACAATATCGCGTATCTCTTCCTCACCTTTGAACGCATCTTCATATGCAGCTTTTGCATGGCAACAATCAAGGATCAGCAGTTTGGATTGAGCACGGCTCCGGCGCAAAATTCGTTTGATGGCACTGATGTCTATGGCGGTAATGAGATTGTTGCTATCGGTATTGTTGCAGAGAAGATAGAGTTGTTGGTCAAGAGTATCAAAAAAGGCATGTCCAGAAAAATGGATGAGCAAGGTGTCGGATGCATCGCATTGCTCAACAAATTGCTGGAACGTCGCCAGACCCTCATCGCGGCTCTGAGCAATAACGGATTCGACGGCTGTAAACTGACAAACTGGCCCCCGTAACGTCTCTGCTAGTCTGGTCACGTCCGTTTCGGCATATTGGAGACGGATATTTTCAGGGCCATTCGCTCCAATGAGATAGGCATAGCGTTTCTGGCTCATAGTTGCTTCTTATCGGTGGTATCGGGAGCCGATGGTTTGTCTGGTGAGGGTAATGCGGTCCAGGGACGCTGTTCATCACGTGTCCCGATGTGCTTGCGCTGTACAACCACCGTCCCATCAGGATGACAAGTCTCTGTTTCCTCAACTTCCCAGTGGATGGAGCGATCCGGCGGAGTGTATTGATTGAGAATGCGCACGATCAGCGGCGTGAGGGAACTGGCTAGTGTGGCAACCGCGAGAATCACCGTCGTCAGATCACCACGGGTATTCGAGAGAGCATCTGGATCAGGTTCAACGCGCAATCGAAGCGCTGGCTCAGCGTCCTGAAGTTCTTCATAGAGGTTGATATGGTGTTGCTCAAGAAATGCCTGTGCCTCGTCTGATAGGTCTAGAAAAACCTTGATATCCTGGGCCATAGTCCCTCCTATACTCGCGTAAAAATCGTATATCATTGATTGATGTCACTTTATAATAGCTTGATCGTATTGTCAATAATAAGGAGCCCATCATCAAAAAACGCATCGACTCCCCGTTTTCGGCTCTGCGAAACTCCTGGTGGCGTTGAGCATGAGTCATGTGGTATCTCCGAACAAACGATGAGAAAATGTTTATGGAAGAGTTGTCTGAAGACCCTCCCAAGCCTCCCTCACAGGCTTAATCGTCTGCGAATAATTGCCCGGCATGTCACGCCACTTCACTCCCCTCAAAAAAGCATCGATCAGTTGCCTGACCTTCTCAGCAGAGACACCAGGGACAACTGGATACATAACGGCAGATTGTTCCTTTTGGCACTTCTTGTACCTCTACACGACCTTCCCTCACAGGTTTACGCCTTGGCCCATCAGGATCAACCATCGTATGTTGGTCAATCAGCGCCAGCAGGTGCAAATCGCTTTGCCCTTTATGAATATTCAAGCGAAGAGGCTGTATCGCTGTAGAGAAAGGGACGACCATCGAAGAGCAAGGTTGTGGAGATTCAGGGAGTGCGAAGTGGAAGAAGTGTCTCTGCCTGTGATGCTTCCTGAAGAGGGGCAACCAGGAAATGATTATTTTGGGTGATCGATAAAACCGTCGTCAATTGCGCGGTCAGAGTATTGACGGTTTGCGTCAGTTGATCAATACGATCGTCGTTCGCTGGTTGAGAAGGCATTTGTGGGGGATCTATGGCTTTCCCATCATGTCCAGAGATATTGAGAATGATCGTGTAGCTGATCCCAGCTCCACAGCGAATAAACAGGATGAGATTGGCGATGGCATCAGAAAAATGCCAGATGAACGATGCCAATGTTATCAACGTCAACAGCCCAAAGAGAGCACAGAGGCAAAAGAGCAGATTTCCTTTGATGACGATTGCCATTGCGTTGAGCACTCTGGGCTTGCTGAAAACAACCCGGAAGAATGATTTCAGGTGCCAGACTCATCACTAGTCTTGGGTCCATTGATGAGGATACTGGGCCAGGTGGTTGCTCCTGGAAGAACCGTCTCGGCAATGATACAAAGGGATGAGACAAACATCAGCGGCTCGGCAAGAAGCGATAATAAGAGCTTGAGCCAGTTGGAGGTTGCTGGAATAAATGGCAATTCTGCGATAATATGGCGAAATGTCCATTCCCGTTGACGAGGTACAAAAGCTGTCATATGATAATCCTTCTATGAAATACTCACAGATAGTCTCCCTTCTGCCACCTGATACTTCCCTTAAGAACGCAAGTAGGAGTGGAACAATTCTCTGTGAATCCATTGGAATTGTTGATGTTAGAAGCCTCCAGCAAGCCTTGAGAGATCTTGCTGGAAGCCAAAAAATGTAGCCAAAAGTGCAGCCTGACCCGCACACATTTCTAATTCGTATGGATTGTATGAACTGGTACGAACACTCAAAAAATTGAGGATAGTGCTATCTCGCGGGCACATATGCAATATGCTCTTACACGCTAAAAAAACTTTTTTGTCTCCACAATTCACTGAAAGGCGCTATTCAATGCGAACCGAATATAATAAACTCGTGCGTGATCGTATCCCCGAAATTCTCGAACGTGCAGGGTATACCTATACCATCGCTACACTGAACGAGCAGGAATATCAGCAAGCATTACGCGCTAAATTATGTGAAGAGGCTGCCGAAGCTGCTAGCGCCGATGCACAACATCTTATTTCCGAGCTTGCCGATCTCTATGAGGTTATAGATACACTTATGGTTAGCAATTCCATTGATCCTGCTACAGTACGTGCCGAGCAGGAACGGCGTCGTTCCGAACGTGGCGGCTTCACACAACGTATTCGCTTGCTGGATACTATCTCTCCATCATAAATCTGTTACCTGCTATTATAGTAAATCGTAGAACATACTACCCCCAGGTGCATATGCTCACTGGGGCTTTCAACGTGCCTGTCACTTTATGTCTCTACTTGACACGTTCTCTCCACAGGTCAGTTATGCTAGAAAGGATTTGTTAGATTATGACAGCCGAAAATACTGCACAATCATCTGATTTACATGAGGAAACTCGCAGCATCTGGAACCAGAATGCCGCGTTCTGGGATGACAAAATGCGCGATGGCAACGATTTTCAGCGCATCCTCGTCGGTCCCGCCAGCGAACGTTTGCTCAATCTGCAAGCAGGGGAAATTGTGCTGGAGATTGCATGTGGCAATGGGGTCTTTGCACGTCGTATGGCTCAACTGGGGGTATCCATTGTGGCAACTGACTTCAGTGCCCAGTTGCTCGAACGCGCCCAGGCGCGTACAAGTGAATATGCTGACCGCATTGAATATCGCCTCGTCGATGCCACACAAGAAGATCAGATGATTGCCCTTGGCCTACAACGCTTTGATGCAGTCGTCTGCAATATGGCGATCATGGATATGAGTGAGATCGATCCCCTTATGCGGGGTATTCGGCAGGTTCTCAAACCAGGAGGACGTTTTGTATTCTCTCTCATGCATCCATGTTTTAATAATATGGCAACGACGTTATGCGTCGAAGAAGCTGACAACAATGGCGACCTCACCACCACCCACTCTATCAAAATTGCCAGATACCTCCATCTTACTCACCAGAAAGGGCTTGGCATACTCGGTCAGCCTGCTCCTCACTACTACTTTCATCGTCCCCTGCATATCCTCTTCAATGCCTGCTTTCGGGCGGGCTTCGTTGTGGACGGATTAGAGGAGCCGGCCTTCAATTCACCCGAAGATGGTTCGGCAAGTAGTCGTTTGCTCAGTTGGGTTAACTATAATGAAATCCCACCCGTACTGGTGGTTCGCGTGCATGTCGCAGGTTAACATAAATTCCCTTGCATTTTCGGATCTCTCCCTTCGGCTCTCCTCTAATGAAGGAGAGCCAATATTTTTTACCAAAGGGCTGTTTAAAACGTCTTTCTTTTAAAACATGTGATCGTTGCTATCGCTGGCATCTTCGATCAAAACAGTAGTCGCTCTATGATCATCGTTTTGTTATTTCCAGTGCTACACTACCTGTTCCAAAAAGTCGCATTATTTTTGCAAGGAAGCAAGCATAGAGAGGAAGGACTGCAATGCCGACTGTCTGGTTTATTCGACATGCAGAATGTGAAACCAATATAGGACTGCCAACAGCAGATGCAACCACGGCACAACTTACTCTCAAAGGGGTCAAGCAAGCAGAGAAAATTGCTTCTGCACTACCGCGTTGCCCCGATTTAATTATTGCATCGTCTTATTTACGGGCAAAACAGACTGCAGATTATACCCACAGGCGTTTTCCTCACGCACCACTGGAGGAATGGCCTGTACATGAATTTACGTACCTTTCACAATCCGTTAGTGGAAGGAGTACAACTATCGACGAAAGGCGCTCGCTGGTAGATGAATACTGGAGCAGACTCGACCAGCATTATACAGATGGCAACGGAGCCGAGTCATTCACCAATCTCATGAACCGTGTGCGAGAGATATTAGAACAGCTCAGGAATACCAATGCAGACTTTATCGTGGTTTTTAGTCATGGGCAATTCATCCTCGCGGTCCTTTCGTGGCTCATGGGACTGAACATCAGCAATATGGAGCAGTTCCGACACTTCCTTCTGGCAAATGAAATCCCCAATGGGGCGATTGTGAAAGTTGCTTTCCAGCAAGAAGATGCCTGGGTCAGCCCATTTAACACTGCCCATTTGCATAGAGATGTGGAATAAACTGGCCTCTCTTCTTTATTAGTCATAGCAATTCTGTCCATCCCTCCCTAATTATCGACGCCTTCTATGAACCGTTCTATAATAAAGGACAGACAACTCAACCCGGCATGGAAAGGATTGCGCTCAATGATCTACCTGGATCACTTGCTTAAAGCGACTCACGGTCAACTCTTTACTCAAAGCGCCCAGACACAGTTCACTGCCTTCAGCCATGATAGCCGTCAGCTTCTCCCTGGCGAACTATTTGTAGCGGTGCGCGGCGAACGAAGCGATGGACATGACTACCTGCTCGACGCAATCCAACGCGGAGCAACGGGTCTGTTGATTGAAGGACGTATCCTCAATGCACTTCCGCAAAATACGCTCACTACCCTGATGCAATCCAACACAACTATAGTTATCGTCAACGATACACGCGTCGCATTACGCGAATATGCGACGTTTATTTTACAAGAATGGCACCCCATCGTCATTGCTGTAACGGGCAGCGTGGGCAAAACCAGCACCAAGGAGGCGCTTGCATCCGTCCTTTCTGGCAGTTTCGCGACTTTTAGGAGCTGGCAAAATTATAATGATCTGCTTGGGTTACCACTCTCTCTCGGTCGTCTGGAAAAACGTCATGAGTACGCGGTTGTAGAACTGGGCTGCGATCATCCCGGCGAAATTACGCGACTCTGCCAGATTGTACAGCCACATATCGGTGTTTTGACCAATATCAGTCCTGTACAGATGCAATACTTTGCCAATATCGAACAGCTTGCACACGAACTCCTCACACTCTTTTCCTCTCTTAGAGAACAAGGCAACGCTGTTTTTAATGCCGACGATGAATTGACAACAAAGCTTCTTCCACACCTTGCAGTCTATAAAGAGCAAACTTGCAACTTCCTTCCATTCACACCTTCGCTCGCTCATGACATAAAGGCAACGTGGGACGGTGTACAATGTACGCTTCCACCTTTATATAAAGAACCTGGCAATGCAAAAGACCCCATTCGACTAACCTCTCATCTTCTGGGAACCCATTCTATCGCTACGTTATTGGCAACATATACGGTTGCTCGCCATTGTGGCTTACAACATAGCGAGATCCAGCAAGCGTTGACTCAATTCCAGCCACTGGCTGGCAGACTCAATCCTTTAGATGGCATATCCGGCGCAAAGTTGTTGGACGATACGCATAATGCTTCTCCGCTCTCTATGCAGGCAGGTCTGGAAACGCTCAGAACTTTGCCTGCTCGTCGGCGCATCGCAATCTTTGGTGATATGCTTGCACTGGGCGATTTTTCGGCGGAGGCCCATATGCAAGCGGGACGTGAAGCCGCACACACAGTTGATTACTCTGATCACGCGTGGTGAACGCGCTGCCTTGATTGCTGAAGCAGCTCAGCAAGCTGGACTTCCATCCGAACACATCATTGTAACTTCGACACACGAAGATGCCACCAGAGCAGCACAAAGCCTGCTTGCTGAAAAAGAGTTCTCTCCTACTATCGTGCTGATCAAAGGCTCGGAAGAGACACGTATGGAGAAAGTAACTGAGCAGTTAATGGCTCAACCATCCGAGGCTCCTGAACGACTGGTGCGCCAGACGCCGGGCTGGAAACAGATCGTGGTGATGCGGCCCGATCGCCCAACCTGGGTGGAGATTGATCTTAGTGCTATAGGAAATAATACGCGCCGTATAAAAGAGCTGGTCGGCCCTGCTGTGCGCGTACTGGTTAGCCTGAAGGCTGATGCTTATGGTCATGGTGCCCTCAAGGTTGCACGTACTGTGCTTCATAATGGTGCAAGTATGCTTGGTGTAGCTACGGTAAGTGAGGCAGTACCTCTACGCGAGGCAGGCATTACTGCTCCCATTCTCGTCTTTGGCTATGTCCCCCCCTGGCAGATGCGGGAGGCAGTGCGCCTCGGTGTTACCGTTACGCTTTATGCTCCTGAGGCGGCGCTGGCCCTCTCACGAGCAGCACTGGCTCTGGGTAAAACAGTCAAAGTGCACATTAAAATCGACACCGGCATGGCTCGTCTGGGCATACGCGCCGAACAGCCCACAGAAGTCATGAGGCTTATCCACAAAACCGTTGAGTTGGAACAAGCAGGCCTGGAATTTGAAGGCATCTATACCCATATGGCTGCCGCTGATTCCAGTGATCAAACGCATTCTGAGTTACAGCTCAGACGCTTTCAGGATATTCTCCAATTATTAGAGCAAGAGGGACTGCGCCCTCCTATTGTGCATGCAGCTAATAGTGCCACTACACTGAGCCTACCGCAAGCACATTTTGATATGGTTCGCCCCGGAATCGCGATCTATGGACTGGACCCGTCAGCGGACGTTCGTTTACCGTCAGGCTTCCGGGCAGCGCTCAGCTTCAAAACTCAGGTCTCACAGGTTAAAATGCTCCCCGCTGGCGAATGCATCAGCTATGGCTGCACCTATGTTACCGAACGTCCCACCAGGATCGCGGTGCTGCCCGTGGGCTATGCTGATGGCTTCAGGCGTGCTCCAGCCAATTGGGGGCACGTTCTGATCGCCGGACAGGAAGCTCCCCTGCTCGGTCGCGTCTGTATGGATCAGAGCATAATCGATGTCACGCATATTGCCCAGGAGGTGCGCATGGGTGACGAGGTTGTACTGATCGGGCGGCAAGGGCCAACAACCCTAACAGCAGAACAGGTAGCAGAACGCCTGGGCACAATCAATTACGAAGTGGTTTCTGAAATTCTAGCACGTGTGCCACGCGTTGATTGAATCTCAAGTATTAAAAACAATGGGCAAAAGATGTTATATATGAAATAGACACAACATGGTAGGAACCGTTTCGAACACATTCCTACCATGTTGCGTGCATCAATGGGATTTATAACCCTGCGGATACCTTCTACAGTTCTAGTTCTCCCATTTGAAAGGCACGCCACTTTTCATAACCTAACCGGGCGTAGAATTTGGTCAGGAACACCCAATCGATATAACAAGAGGTCAGTCCTTGATCTCGCAGCAACTCCGATGCCCGCGCTACCAGGCCCAATCCGATGCCGCGTCCACGTTCAGCTTCGGCCACCCCTACACAACCTATCGCCCCTGTATGCTTATCCAGGAGGGGCTGCCACAAGAGATCGCACCTTGAAGGGTGTGAGAGTTTACTGTGAATCGTGAGCGAAGCAACGACCTCACCCGTGGCATCGCGTGCCATGATAATATCACTATAATCTCCCACGCCAGCAACGCGCTGAAAATGATCGACCCAGCCTGGAAATTCACGCATCTCAAAAGCTAAGGCCTCATCAATTGTCTCGTGCGTGGCTACCTCAAAGCGTAACTGTTCCTGGTCTATACGCAATTTCACATCTGGTGGGGTTATATATGTACGCAGATCTTGTATCAGATCATAAACGGTGTGGTCAAAATGCCATCCGCGGGCTTGAAAAAATGTCAGGCCAGCCGGTAGATTCTGCAGGGACGCCAGGCCAGAAATGCGGCCACCCTCCACCTACCTGCACATAATGCACACCTTCAGCTTTAAAATGTTCGAGTGCTGTATTATATAATGCCGTTCCAATACCTCTTCTTTGCCAATCTGGCGCAACCAACAAAGCCGTAATGTGTGCTTTCTCGGCCTGTTCTCCATAGCGCTTCAAGCCAGCCAGAAAGCCAACTATCTGTCCATCCTCTTTCGCTATAAAATGTCGTGCTTCAGAGGACGCTAGCGTTTGCCGAAAATGCGTCACTGAGAGCGGCCATTTCTGACCTACGGTCTGCTCCCATAGTTTAAAGATGGCCGTCACATCCATATCAAAAACATACGGCTGCACTGAATTAAAAGTTTTTTGCATCATCTCATCCTCTCCGTTGAGTAATGATTTTACTAGTGATCACACGATCCAGGACGAATACGAGTTTCGTCTCTCCTATATACAATAACACATAAATACGGGTGGAATTTAACCGGATCGCGTGAGATACTCAGAGAAAGTCGTTTAAATATACGAAAGGATCATTTTCATGACTACACAACAGACAAATTTGCTCCCATTCTACGAAGGGAAGAAAATACCTATTGCTTTTTGAATGCCCCACAAGGTACATTATAAGCGTATATGCCTTTCGATCAACGAATCTCAAATAATTATTAAGAGAGAGTAAAGATGCAAGAAGGTACGTTAGAGAATGCCGATGCGTCACAGAATACGCTGACTACCGCCATTTTGATTGCCAATCCAACGGCTGGTAGCTATACACAGCACGCCGATCAAATTTCCGAGACCATTTCGTTTATGCGCTCTCATGGCTGGCAAGCAGAGCTCAAATTAACGCAAGAAGCTGGTGACGCTCGTCGCCTGGCACAAGAAGCCGTGAAACAGGGCATCAATGTGGTTGTTGCGATAGGCGGGGATGGTACAGTTAATGAAGTGATTCAGGAACTGGCAGGCAGCGAAACAGCATTGGGGGTTATTCCTAGTGGCACCGTTAACGTGTGGGCACGTGAAGTTGGCATTCCACTGGATTTCTCTGGCGCACGCGATATATTGATTTCCGGACAAACGCGCCGTATCGATCTCGGAAAAATTAATGATGACTATTTCCTGCTTATGGTTGGTATTGGGATCGATGGCGAAGTAACACACGCAGTTGAGAAGAAGACCGCCAAACGCTTTGGGGTGCTCGGTTATCTCTTCGTCGGCACATGGCTGGGCCTCGGTTATCCAGCTTTTCGGGCCGCCCTCCAGATGGATGACCACGCGACCAATACAAATGCGCTCCAGATTATTATCGGCAACACTCAGCTCTACGCCGGCGCAATCAAATATACATGGCAAGCAAAATGTGATGATGGATTACTCGATGTCTGCATCGTACGCAAGCAGAGTATGCTGGGACGTATCGCCGTTGGCATCAGTTTCTTGCTCCGTAACAAGGAACGCAAACGTTGGGTACGTTATGAAACAGGAGCAACCATCAAGATTCATACACGCAAGGCGGTGGCTATTCAAATCGATGGCGATCCGAAGGGTTACACTTCTCATGGTAATATTCCTACCACGATAAGTGTCGCTCCTGGTGCGCTCAAAGTCATCGTGCCGCAGGTTGTGCCACCTGAATTATTTTCAAAATAAAGAGGTTCGTTCTCGTTCAAGGAATATCCATTATGACCAGATCAGTATTACAAGAACATCAACGCTCATTACTCCAACAGGAACGGCGTATCGCCAATGAACTACAGGTCTGTCTCGCCAGCTTTGAAGGTGCCGACGCTTATGCCGCTACCTTGCGCCAGGTAACGGACTCCCTGGATGATCTGTTTCTACTGGTCATTGTAGGCGAATTCAATGCGGGCAAATCCGCCTGCATTAATGCGCTTCTACACAATGATGTGTTGGAAGAAGGCGTAATCCCCACAACGCATCAGGTCACAATCGTACGTTATGGGCAAGATAATGAGCAGCGTCTGCTTGATACAAATATTCTAGAGATCGAATCGCCCGTCGATTTCTTGCGCGATATTAGCATCGTTGATACTCCAGGCGTTAATGCAGTGTTGCGCGAGCATGAGCGACTCACCGAGGAGTTTGTGCCACGTAGCGACTTGATCCTCTTTATCACCTCGGTTGATCGTCCGTTCACGCAGAGTGAGCGCGTCTTTATGGAACGTATCCGTGGCTGGGGCAAAAAGGTGATCATTATCCTGAACAAGATCGATCTTCTACGCACATCTGCTAATCTTGACGAGGTGTTAGACTTTGTACGTGAAAACTGCAAAAATCTGCTCGGCTTCCAACCTGAAATATTTCCTGTATCGGCCTTGATGGCACAAAAATCACGCAGCGCCGTGGGACACGATGCAATTGCATTATGGGAAAAGAGCCGCTTTGGGGCGCTTGAGGCGTACCTTTTCCACACGTTGGACGAGGCAGAACGCGTGCGCCTGAAACTGCTCAGCCCTCTCGGTGTAATGCAGCGCCTACTGGATGAGACACGTACTTCAGTTGAGCAACGCGCTAATCTGCTGGCCGAGGATGCACGCACCGTGAGTACAATCGACGAGCAGCTTACTCTCTATCGTGATGATATGGAAAAGAACTTTGCGCACCGCCTCAGTGAGATTGAGAATATCGTGCTGGATATGCGTACACGAGGTGACGCCTTTTTTGACGAAACCATCCGCCTGGGCCGCATCTTCGATCTGATCCAGAGTAAGCGCGTACGTGAAGAATTTGAGCAGAATGTCACCAGCGATAGCGCCACACACATTGATCAAGCCGTACAGGAACTCATTGACTGGCTGGTAGAACATGAGCATCGCTTATGGCAAGATGTCATGGAATACCTGGATAGGAGGAGGCAGATGAGTGTGCGACGTGACGATGCGATGATTGGTTCCGTAGCACGCCAATTCGACTATAACAGGCGTACACTACTACAATCGGTCGCACGCACGGCGGCTGGTGTGGTAAGTACCTATGACAGGCAAGCTGAGTCAATAGAGCTTTCACAGGATCTACGCAGTGCTGTCACCCAGGCTGCAATTGCAGGAGCCAGCGGTATTGGACTTGGTGCCGCCATCGTCGCCTTCGTGGGAACAGCCGCTGCCGATGTCAGTGGTATTCTTGCGGGAGCACTCTTGCTTGGGTTGGGACTTTATATCATTCCCGCCCGTCGCAAGCGTGCCAAACAAGCATTTACCGTCAAGATGGAGGAACTGCGCACTCGCCTGCGTAAAGCCATGACCGAGCAATTCCACAAAGAACTCAATAACTCCATCAACCGTGTGCAAGAGGCCATTACGCCATACACTCGCTTTGTACGGGCAGAGCAGAAGAAGACAACCGCCATGCAAGAGCAAGTGGAGAGATTGGGTACATCAATCATAGGGATCAAGAACGAGATCGACAATTTCTAATGGTGATCGTTAAACACGGCATTGATCAAGAAAATTGCCAGACATACCGCACCAAAGGAGATCAATCCTGATATTCCACCTACCGCGCCCATCAAGATAGCCGCCAGCGGTATTAGCACGACGATAGAAACAATTGCCAACACCAGGCGCATACCTGCTGAAACACGATCCCCCCGTACGCCTGGCTGTATTTTGCCCTGTGGTCCCTGCGCCATACGCTGTGAGAGCCGTTGCGCCAGCGAGTCAACATATTCATCATCATACGCACTACCTTGCGGCCCTGGATTGTACTGTGGAGGCGGTGTGTAGCTTGGATTGCCGCTGTATGCTCCATAGCCAGCTCCAGGTACTTCCTGTATCGGCTGATCTGAATCCATTTGTGGCATCATAATTCATCGATTCCTTACTTAGATTTCCATACTACGCAATAAAAACCCACCGCGTTATTTACGCATCAGGTAATGCAAGGTTGTAGTACTCAACCAGAGTCGATTGAGTAGTAGATGATTTCATTCAGCTATATTATGTGTACTAGCCGTCTCTTCTGGATAGGCGGGATCGTTAAATGTCTTCTCCCTTGCCATCAATGGTAACTCCGTTCCCACTTGCTGTACTAATCCTGGCAAGCCACTCCCAGCTATTGGTACAGCATGCATTGCAGCCACTTTCCCATCTACTACACGGTAGCTCGTCTCCATCTGCGCCAGATCGACCGCCAATCCCGTCGCTTGCATAGGCTCCAGGCCCAACATAGGTAAGGAGAGATCACCCGTTTGTGTACCAGTAATATGAATGGACGCTTTTACCTCATCACCTTCCTCACGGATATCAGCGAGGTTATAAGAAAAATCGGGCATAGCAGCCAGCAACCTACTCTGCATAGACCAGGAATTCACGTTCATCAAGCTCACGAGGGGTCAGCCCGCTTAATTTGAAATCCTCCGCTATTGTATCCGCCGCCAGTTGCATATCTCCCGATTGCAGCGCAGTCACGAACGTCTTTACCGTATCTATAGCACTCATATACAACGTTGCTCCTTCTTTCCATTATAAAATCCAACAGGTTCTGAGACCTGGATTTTTTCTTTGCGTTGCTATATACACGATTGAACAAGGAAAATTGATATGCATCAGAGCATACCTGCCATTCATCATTTATTCAGCCTGTACCTCTTTGCACAACTACGCCGTTCTGTTATAGTAAAATACTACGTAGAGCTACGTTGAGCAAGGACAAAACAAAGGAGTAATTTTATGCCTCGATCCGCAGCAACGAGGTCGCATGGACAGCGAAAAAAAGGGCGACCACCAACTCCCATAACAACCCCTAAACCACCTGTACAGCCTGTCCAAGCAAGAAAGCGCTGGCTCTGGCTTATTGTATTGGTTGCAGCAATTCTTCTTGTGAGCTTCGGTATCTGGCGTGCGGTATCTGGATCACCTACAACAGCAAGTACAGCCACGAGCACTTCCACGTCTTTACCCACACCAACGCCAACGCCGACCCGTACGTGGCATACTCTTCTCACGTTCAGTGGTGGTAATGAAACAAAGAATACACAGAAATTCAAGGTGCCCGCCGATTGGCAAGTCACCTGGAGTTGCCGAGGAGTCAACGGCGTCGATGGAGGATTATTTATCGTTATTTACAATGCAAATGGGAGCCTCTATAACGCGGGTGCCCAGGTCACATGCCTGGCTTCCAAGCAAGTTATCGGCAGTGCAGAAGAATTTCAAAAGTGGCGATATTACCTCAATATTAATAGCAATAGTCCCTGGACGGTGAGCGTGCAGCAACCACAATAATTGGTATTTATACAAACATAGGGACCACGTTTACGACGCCCACACGTATCATTAATATTCGTTGATACGCGTGGGCGTCGTAAACGTGGTCCCTACTGTTGTTAGCTAGCTCTCTACAATCTCAATGGAGTAGATAGCATCGCCAGCTTGTCGATCACGCTGAGGATCACGTTCACGAATGGATTTCAGTACATCCATGCCTTGCACGATCTGACCGAATACGCCATGCTTGCCGTTCAAGTGTGGTGTTGGCCCATACGTAATGAAGAACTGCGAGCCATTGGTGTGCGGGCCAGCATTCGCCATTGACAGCATACCAGCTTTATCATGCTTCAAAGCCAGTGCACCAGCCTCATCACGGAACTTATAACCCGGACCACCCATACCTGTACCAGTTGGGTCGCCGCCTTGAGCCATAAAGCCACCGATCACACGATGAAACGTCGTATTATTGTAAAAGCCCTCGCGTGCCAGGAACACAAAATTGTTTACCGTCACCGGTGCCTGGGCAGCGAATAACTCAACGCTCATGTCACCCCGCGCCGTGTGGAAGATCGCCGTATATTTCTTATTTGGATCGATCTGCAACGCTGGCGCTTCTCTATATTGATTTGCCATACATACCTCCTGATATACATCAACATGTATACGTTAACATAGGGCCACGATTTATAAGCCCACGCGACTCGGCCCTATAAATCGCGCCCCTACGTGACAATTGACAGAGACCCTGATGATCAGGAAACTATGATGCTGGAACCACGATAACATGATTCATCACATCTGGTTTAATATTTTTCGTACTTGCATCATCGCCAGGACCCTGAATCTGTAATGCGACATTCAGTCCTTTAACGACGATCCCAAATAGATTATACGACTTTGCCAACCCCTTTGAGTTGTCATCCAGATTCACAAAGAACTGGCTGCCATTCGTATTAGCACCTGAGTTCGCCATTGCGAGTGTACCGGCGTAGTATTGATATTTGACTGGCTCATCGTTAAATTTGTAGCCAGGTCCACCAGTCCCAGTTCCTTGCGGATCACCTGTCTGGATAATCTTTAATGTCCCAGACTGATTGACGCGATGGAACACGATGCCATCATAAAATTTGTTTGCAGCCAGGTAGAAGAAATTGTTCACCGTCACTGGTGCCCAATCTGGCCTCAACTCAACTACGATCAGGCCGCGATTTGTATTGATGCCTGCACAATACACTTTTTTGAGATTAATTACCTGAGGCGGTGGAGATGAAAAGGTGTGCTTAATAGCACTAAACTCTGCTGCCGTAGGGGCCGGTGAGGTATCGGTAACCTTGCTGATCACGCTTGAAGCAAGACAAGGTGATGCTGCAATTAATGTCTTTTGTGCCGCTGGCATGGCGGATGCCACAGCAGTCGCAGTTGGAATTGCATTTGTCGCTATCGCCGTCGCAGTTGCAGGCACGCTCACAGCCACTGCCGTCGCCGTCTTCTGGGCACTGGCTATAGTTGACTTTGCTGGTGTCTTTGGTAATGCGAATGGCCCGACATGGTTCGCATATGCCGCAAATATACCAACAGCAATTATAACGAGGACAATGGCAGTCGCCCAGGGATAACGCGCGATACCACGAGCTGGCGGCTTGTAGCCAGGTAAACGCCGTGGCTCGGCTTCCTTGACCTCAAGCCTTGGCAATTCGGTAGCATGCGCTCTTGCAATTTTCGTGGCGCGTTTACTCGCGGCACGCTTCGTCGTCTTTGGCATAAGTCCTTAGTGATGCTCCTTCTACGATTACAAGACCTTCATAACCCGTGTATGTCTTTGTGCTATAATAACGCCCCCGTCCAATCGGGTCAAGCCCTCCAATCACCTACCCATATTTCCCCCCCATTTACTGATCATTTTACGTCTCGCCAACAAGTTTTGGTGGATAACTCGGTGGATAAAGATGTGGATAAGTGGGGATAACTCAACTACTTCGGTGGATAAGTGGGGGATAACTCGGAATTATGTCATGTCAGAGCGAGACTTACGCTCAGGGCATTGTGGGACTTATCCACTTATCCACATAGCACAGCCATGGCGACCAATTGATTTTATGCGCGGGATTCGTTAAACTTTGGGAACACGAGATTTGGGAGAGCAAGTATTCAACCATTACGCCGCAGCTATCAAGCGTATCGAACACCTGTGCGAATATATGTTATAATGCATGATGCCGCTACAGAATTTCGCACGTTGAGCAAACATTTATTCGGTATTATTTATCTAAGAGTATTCCGCGGCTCGTGGTTGGACCCTGGTGCTAGAGATAGTCAGCACAATCAACTAAGATTCTGTAATGGTCGCCCATTGCGGTATCGTCATGCCTGCAAAGGCTAAACGACCTGGAGCCTGAGACGTGGAAAAACAATTACCACAAAATATAGAAGCCGAATTTGGTGTCCTTGGGAGTATTATTATTGACCCCGAGGCCATCACGCAGGTTGCAGATTTTTTGCATGGCGAAGATTTCTATCGCGATGCGAACCGCACTATTTACGAAATTATCATCCAGCTTTATGAGCAACGCATCCCCGCCGACTTTATCACGATCTGCGACGTTCTAGAACGCCAGAACAGGCTTGAAGAAGTCGGTGGTCCTGGCTACATCACGGCGCTGATCAACCAGGTTCCCACCAGCGGCAACGTCGAATACTATGGGCACATTGTTGAGCGCAACGCAATTATGCGCCGTCTCGCCCACGCTGCTGGTGAGATCGCCGCCATCGCCTACTCTGATGCTGAAGCCGAGGAGGCGCTCGACAAAGCAGAGCAAACCATCTTCACCATTAGCCAGAATCATACCCATAGCGACTTCGCGCCTATTCGCGACCTTATGACAGACTATATGACGAAGCTGGATCAGTTACACGAGCGACGCGGCACGATCGTTGGCGTCCCCACGGGTTTTACCGATCTGGATCGGCTGACGGGGGGATTGCAACGCTCGGATTTGATTATTTTGGCTGCGAGACCTGCAGTAGGTAAAACGAGCCTTGCTTTAAGTCTTGCCCACAATTCGGCCATGAAACATGGTCAATCCATCGCCGTCTTCAGCCTGGAAATGAGCAAAGAACAGCTCGTACAGCGCCTGCTCTCGATGGATGCCGCCATTGATCAGCAACGCCTGCGCACAGGTTGGATCGAAGACGACGAGTGGGAACGCATCATCGTCGCCATGGAAGGTCTATCACAGGCAAACATCTGGATCGACGATACCGCTGGCATCTCCACAACTGAGATGCGCAGTAAAGCCCGTCGCCTGCAAGCTGAGCATGGCGTTGACCTGATTATCGTTGACTACTTACAGCTTATGCAATCGACCATAGGCAATAAGCGTAACGAGAACCGCGTGCAAGAGGTTTCTGAGATCAGTCGTAGCCTGAAGGGGCTGGCGCGTGAACTTAATGTGCCTGTGTTGGCACTGGCGCAGCTCTCGCGTACAGTTGAGAGTCGGCAATCGAAGGTGCCACAGTTGTCTGACCTTCGTGAGAGTGGTTGCCTGGCTGGTGAATCACTCGTATACTTGCCGGATGAAGGCATATACAAACGGATTGACTCACTCATCGGGCGATATGGCTTCAATGTCCTGGCCTTAAATGAGCAAACCTGGAAGCTTGAACAAAGGATTGTAACAAAAGCTTTCTCAACTGGATACAAGCCCATTTACAAGCTAAGTACACGTAAAGGAAACTGTATTCGTGCAACGGCTAATCACAAATTTCTGTCGTTTAAGGGATGGTTGCGTTTAGATGAAATAAGCTCCGGAATGCATATTGCTCTCCCTCGCACATTGCCTGATCTTCAATGTGCGACGATGACACATGCAGAATTGGCTCTATTAGGTCATCTCATTGGTGATGGCTGTACGCTTCCTCGACATTCCGTTCAATATACAACAATAGATGAAGATTTAGCTCAGGAAGTGGCTATGCTTGCCAGTGAGGTTTTTGGAGAAAAGGTGAAACCTCGTATACAATGGGATGCCCCAAAGAGCCGTACAGGAGGATGGTATCAGGTATTTCTTTCGGCTGGATATCATCTGACACACGGAGTTCGTAATCCAGTTACAATATGGCTCGATGAAATGGGAATACATGGATTGCGGTCGTATGAAAAATTTATTCCATCACGTGTATTTGCTCAACCTACTGAGGAGATTGCCATTTTCCTGCGCCACCTTTGGTCAACAGATGGTCATTCCAGTTGTAATCCAGATACTTCTTACAGACCCATTCCGAGAATTTACTATGCAACAAGCAGTTCTCAATTAGCTGTGGGCGTTCAATCTCTCCTTTTACGCTTTGGTATTAATGCTCGCGTTTCGCGCATTTCACAAGGTACTAAGGGACGTGACCAATATCATGTTTCTTTGAGTGGAAAATCCGATCTAGAACGTTTCATCACGTCCATAGGAATCGTAGGCGAACGTAAACAACAAATGTTGGAACAAGTAAGATTACATCTTGATGGACGCATAAGTAATACGAATAGAGATGTTTTACCAGCATTGGCCTGGCGACAACTTGTGACCCCTGCGATGAGCACAATAGGAATGACAACACGGCAAATGTATGCAGGAATAGAAACAGCTTATGCAGGGACAGGAATTTACAAGCAGGGTATGAGTCGTGAACGTGCTCTACGTGTAGCGACAGTAGTCCAATCGGTTGAATTGTCTAACATGGCGCAAAGCGACGTATATTGGGATGAAGTAGTAGACATCGAACCTGATGGTGAAGAAGAAGTCTATGATTTAACTGTAGACGAACATCACAATTTAGTTGTGAACAATATAATTGTACACAATAGCATTGAACAAGACGCGGATATCGTTATGTTTATTTATAGGGACGACGTATATAACCCTGACTCTGAACGCAAAAATATCGCTGATATTATCGTCGCTAAACATCGCAATGGGCCAGTTGGTGAAGTCAGCTTATACTTCCAGGCCAGCCAGACGCGCTTCCGTGACCTGGAAGCTACGCCACCAACAGAATAAACGGAAGGGATGGATGACGATGGTAAAATTTACAGGATTCCCAACGGGCAAAAGCCCATATGTGCCTATACCAGAGATCTTCTTTACCCAGGTCTTGCCGGAGATCGAAGATCAGGCCGAACTGAAAGTCACACTGCACCTGTTCTGGTTGCTGGCACGTAAACGCGATACGCCGCGTTGTACAAATGAACGCGAATTATATACTGATCGTGTTCTATTACGTAGCCTGAATTTTCAGGATGACGCACGTACATTGGAAGAACGCCTGAGCGAGGGACTGGACAAAGCCCTGGCTCGTGGTACACTTTTGAGTACAGAGCTGACAGTCGTCAATACAGAGAGAGCAGAGGCCGAAGTTATCACGTGGTACTTTTTTAATACCACGCGTAACCAGAAAATCGTCGCAGAATTACAAGGAGGGGCCGTACTGCCGGCACACGTCCTCACCCTTACCGGGAAACGGGGCGAACAGGAACATGAAAGCACTGCCGTTGCAGGTAATACTCCTGCACGTACCTATACACGAAGGATCACCAGTCCTTCTCCCGCTGCATCCGTAGAGGTACAGCACCCTAATATTTTTACTTTATTTGAACAAAATATTGGTTTTCTAGGCACAACAATCGTAGAAGAGATCAAAGATGCGCTCGACATGTATCCCGAAGAATGGGTCGAGGCCGCTATTCGCGAGGCCGCAGTTCATAATAAACGCAGTTGGAGTTATATACGCGCCATTCTTAGGCGTTGGGAAACGGAAGGCAGGCAACAATGGAACGCCTGAATAATAATCTACATAATATAGTCGGGAGAGTATCGTCGCAGCGTCGTTATCAAAACGAGCAGCGACCAGCTCAGAATACCATGGAACAGCGCCCTCAATTTACGCAACCAGCACCTCAGCGTCCTCCTTTGCCCGAACAAAGAGCAAACCTGGGTACGCGCAATCAGTATGCCTCTGAACAGCAATCCTATATACCTGCTACTTCACCGAAAAAGACACAAGACCTTAGAACACAAAATTTTGCTGCGCAAGAAGAGCAAGAAAATTATTATGCTGATCATTCACGTCGCACACTATCTAATAGACCAGCCGCACCGGGTACCTATCCACAACCCGGCGAATATACACGCCCGGCTCGTATAAATCAGCCACCCACCAATGAAGTATACGCACGATCATCCGTTCCCACACATCCTCAAACACGCTCACGTGCTATGCTGCATCATTCGGACGACTTTGGCCCTGTCCCTTCCTCCGATGCTATACAACCGTGGACGGATGAGAATGATGACATAGCAGGCATGCGCGATGACGACTGGGAAGAAGGCTTGATAATGAACGCGCCTGCTGCAAGGCCACCCTACCAATATGCCGAGACGATGGTTAAACAATCCCAGGCACAGTATGTTCCACAATTACGTGAAGTCACACGCGTTGAAGAGGTCAATAACGGACGCGAAATTGTCAGGAGCCGCACACCTGGACCTGTCGAAGCACGACCGCCAACACGTACCACGACGCCTGTACGTACTACAACGCCAGCACTGCCACCAGCACAGCGCTCATCAGCGCCTCCTGCATACACTCAAGCAGTCAGTCGCACTCAACAACGCAATACTCAGCCGTTGAATTCGCGCACACCAATAGATCCGAGGCAAGCACGTGAATATGCTGGACATCCTCCCAGGCAGGAAGCTCCCAGGCAAGCACGACCTCTTCCTGCCGTCCGTGAGCCTGTGATGCCATACGTTCTGCCAACGGCACCAGCGCCAGTTATGCAAAAGAGCGTTTGCCCAAAATGCAATGGAGCTGGCTACCTGCGAGCCAATGTTCCTTTTGGACATCCCAATTTTGGTAGACCTATCCCTTGTGAATGCAAGGAGGCGGAACGAAAAGATAAGCGCCGCCAGCAACTGCGCGACATATCAAACCTGGATGCCTTCCGTGATCGTACATTCGGAACATTTAACCCACGCGTTCCTGGAGTGAAGGAAGCGTATGAAGTTTCACACGACTATGCACAGGAGCCGGAAGGTTGGCTGCTACTTGTCGGTCCTAACGGATGTGGCAAGACGCATCTGGCTGCGGCTATAGCCAATCAATGCCTTGAGGATGGTGCGGTTGTACTATTTCAGGTCGTGCCCGATCTACTGGATCATCTGCGGGCCGCCTTTGCCCCGAATGCAACTGAGGTCTTCGATCAACTGTTTTCCAAGATGCGCGAGGCCGAGGTATTGATTCTCGATGACCTGGGTTCTCAACAAAGTTCTCCCTGGGCGAGTGAGAAGCTTTTCCAGCTTCTCAACTACCGCTATAATATGGGAATGCCCACAGTGATCACGGCCAATCCCAAGGGCTTTCAGGGCGTCGATGAACGTATCCGTTCCCGCCTGATGGATGTAAGCCTCGTAGAACAGGTAAACTTCGATCGTGCCCGCGATTATCGCCCACATCACCCCAGAACAATGTAGGGGCCACGATTTATCGCGCTCACAGGTGAAATTGCGAAATACATGCATATCGTGACACACGGGCGCGATAAATCGCGCCCCTACGTTGTTCTTGCGTTTGTTTCTTGCAGGTGCTATCATATCGGTAATGTTCCCTGTTGAAGGGATTTCCTCTGCACATTTAGGTTTTACCAACGGCCACTCTCTCCTCGCTGCGAGAGAGAACCGTGATAGATAAGTAAGGAGCAAATATGGGAAGCGTATACAATCCACGTGATCCAAAGTGGATTAAAGAGTCCCGCGAAGTTTTGGAGCCAAGGGGCATCATTCCGGCAGTTATCGAATCGACGCCGCGTGGTGAGCGCTCCTGGGACCTCTACTCACGATTGTTGAAAGAGCGCATCATTTTCATTGGCACCCCGATCGATGATCAGGTCGCCAACAGTATCGTAGCACAGTTGCTGTACCTCCAGAGCGAGGACGCAACTAAAGATATCAATATGTACATCAACTCCCCAGGCGGCAGCATCTACGCCGGTCTTGCCATCTATGACACGATGCAGTGGCTCCGCCCGGACATCTCGACGGTCTGTATGGGTATGGCGATGAGCATGGGCGCAGTCTTGCTGGCCGCCGGTCAACACGGCAAACGCTACTGCTTACCAAATTCGACCATGCTGATCCACCAGCCACTCGGTGGTGCAGAAGGTCAGGCCGCCGATATCGAGATTACAGCACGCGAGATTCTGCGTCTGCGTCGTAGCCTGTACGAAATCCTCTCCACTGCCACCGGGCAAACCATGGAGCGCATCATGCAGGACTCCGACCGTAACTACTACCTGACTGCACAGCAGGCAGTTGAGTATGGCCTGGTTGACGATGTACTCACACCTAACGATGACAGCTCGTCACGCTAGTTAAGAACAATGTAGAGGCTCGATTGCACGCCTGCTTCTCATCCCACGATGGGGTGTAGGCGCGTCAATCGAGCCTCTCTGTGTGCCACAACAGGGAGAAGATACGTGTCTGAAAACGACTCGCATATATTGCATGGCAGAACCATTCGTTGCATCCTTTTTGATTGTGGCGAAACGCTCTGGACACACCCACATAAAGATATATTGCAACGTGAGGAACGCATCGCTAATCAACATACAACCACCCTTTTACATCACACAATCAACCAGCAAGACTTCCCACTTAAAGATGACGAAACATTAGCACACGATCTCCGCGCCACTATTTACCAACTAACAGACCTGTTCAAAAATGAACATCCATATGATGAACCAGACTTTGCTCATGTTACGACGGAAGCACTCGTCCAACTGGGATTTCCCCAATTGAGCGACGAAACAGGTGCGGCCATCTTTGAGGCATTGCGTATAAGGAGTTATAAGGCTCGCGCTCTTTTCCCCGACGTGCTCACTACACTGGCAAGCTTACAAGAACGTGGCTTCATTCTGGGCATCGTTACCAATCGTGCCTGGGGTGGTCAACCGTTCGTCGAAGATATGCGTTTTTTTGGTCTGCTCGATTACTTCGATCCAGCTTGCATGGCGGTCTCAGCCGATCTTCGCATACGAAAACCCAATCCTGCCATCTTTCTGCACGCCCTCAACGCCTTGCAGGTCGCTCCTACTGAAGCGGCGATGGTTGGCGATGCGTTATATGCCGATGTCGCAGGTGCCGATCAGCTCGATATCTTCACCGTGTGGAAGCCCTCCCCACGCCTGATCACAGAGACGAAGGTTGAGCTTTCATCCGATCAGCCATATCTCAATTATAAGCATCTCTTTCCTTATGTGCGGCGACATTATGAACAGCACAGTAGGCCCCGACCAATGCCTCCCGAACCTGATCTGATCATTGAGCAACTCAGTGACTTGCTCGACATCTTTTTAGAAGCAGGTGTACAGTGAAACCAATCGCTCGCAAATGGCTATTTGAAACACTCTACAAAAACCGCTATCTCTACCGCTTTGCCAGCACCGTCCCCTTCGCAGGCCAATGGCGCATCTGGCAACGCCTGGTAATCCCACGCATCTATGGGAAAAATGTGCTGGAGCTTGGTTGTGGGCTGGGCGACCTGCAAGCGGATATACAGGAAGCTGGCTACACCTGCCACGCAATCGAGCACTCACCCGAAATGGTTTCAGCCGCACGTGCAACGCTCAAAAAGCGCAGGGTTGGTACGGAGACGCAGATCATCCAGGGGTCCGCACAACACCTGCCCTTCGCTGCCGAAACGTTCGATACAATTGTGAGCACATTTCCATCCGAGTATATTTATGATCCCCCGACAATTTCGGAAGTGAAACGCGTGTTACGTCCTGGTGGACGCATAATTGTAATTGAGGGCGCAAATCTGTTGCCCGTCGGTTTTGTGCAACCCTTCCTTGTCGGCATTCAAGCAGTAGTCTATGGCCCCGCTGCTGTCTTTGGACCACGGACACAACACAACCTGGACGCAGAAATCGTACGAAGCAAGCAGGATAAACCGAAAGCGGATAGTATTACAGAGGTTGTGCCCGATGCGTGGTTTGGTCGCCATATTCCTCTTGAACAATATGGCTTGCAGAGACGCTCTGAGCGGGTACGCAATACACGCTGGGAAGTATATATCACCATTGGAGAAAATCTTAATACCGGAAAGGCAACACAATCATGAAGGATAATAGCTCTCAAGAAGAGAAACCAGTTGATACAACGGCCAAAAATGCCGCTTCATCCCAAAAGGGCACCATTCCCAAACGACAATCATCTGGTAGAGGATTATATATAACAGCAATCGTTCTAGGCATTATTATTGTATTGCTGCTCGCCCTTTATATCTTCCTGGCCATAACGCATCAGAAACCGTCACACGCATTTATAGCTCCTTTGCCAGCTATAGTACAAATCACAAAAAGCTAGACATGCAGGAGTAAGTCTGCTATACTTTATCTTAATATAAAATATACGCTACCAGAGTAGAAAAGCAGAGATGGGGAGAGTACGCGCATAGGGAATGCCCAGGAAGAAAGGGTCACCGACTGTAAACCCTTTTGCAAGACTATACGCCGAAGTTCACCCCAGAGCTGGCTGTTGAACGACTAAGAAGTAGACAGCCCCGGATCGTCTCCGTTACCAGACAAACCAAGTGGAACTCAGCTCTATAGCTTTCTTATTATCATTGTATGGCTTATAGAGACTTGAATTCAATACGGGTGGTACCACGGAGCTTGCTATACCGACAACTTCGTCCCTGTTGACGATGTGTCGGTTTTTCATTTTTTGGAGATTATTATGATAGAGCAACTTGGAGATTTGCTCAGCCAACTTGACGCTCTGCGTGTACGGGCTATCGCAGAACTGGAGCCAGTTACTACGTCCGCTGAACTTGATGAGTGGGATGTGCGCTACCTTGGACGTAACCGTGGTGAGCTTAAAGCGCTTTCCTCGGTCATGCCTAAACTCTCGAAAGAAGAGCGTCCGATCGTAGGGCAGAAGATCAATGCGGTCAAGGCTGAACTGGAGCGAGAACTGGCGGCCAGACGCGAACAACTTCGCCAGCGCGAACTGCTGCAATCCCTGGAGAAGGAGCGGATCGATGTAACACTGCCGGGTCGTGCACTTCCAGTGGGCCATATGCATCCAATATCACGCACCATTCTGGAAGTAACACAGATCTTTGTCGAAATGGGCTTCCAGGTCGTCCAGGGGCCAGAGGTGGAGACAGATTACTATAACTTCCAGGCACTCAATATCCCAGAGGACCATCCGGCACGCGATATGCAGGATACCTTCTGGGTCGCACCGGGAGAGATCCTTCTGCGCACCCAGACATCTCCCATGCAGATTCGTACGATGAAGCAGACGCAACCACCCATACGCGTTGTGGTGCCGGGCAAAGTTTACCGTAACGAGGCGATCGACGCCACTCATGAAGCCATGTTCCACCAGATCGAAGGTCTGCTGATCGACGAATATTGTACGATGGCCGATCTTAAAGGCTGCCTGGAACGCTTCGCACAGGCGCTGTTCGGCGAGAAACGACGGGTGCGCTTCCGTGGTAGCTACTTCCCATTCACAGAACCTAGCGCCGAAGTGGACATCGATTGTCCGATATGTGATGGTGCAGGATGTCGCCTCTGTAAATATAGTGGCTGGTTGGAAGTGCTGGGATCGGGCATGGTCCATCCCAAAGTGTTGCGCGAGGTCGGCTACGATCCAGCAAAATATCGTGGTTTCGCCTTCGGCATGGGCGTAGAGCGCATCGCCATGTTAAAATATGGCATCGGCGAAATACGCCTCTTCTCTGGTAACGACCTGCGCTTCTTGCGTCAATTTTAAGGGGAGAATAGACAATGCGAGTACCTTTGAGCTGGCTCAAAGATTATGTAGATATAGAGATGACGCCTGAAGAACTGGCGCACACACTGACCATGGCCGGGCTAGAGGTCGAGGCCATCGATTATATCGGGAAAGATTGGGGCGATAAAATCATCACCGCCCAGATCGTCTCACCTGGAAAAGTTCCTGGCTCGGATCACCTGAGCTATACGCGCATCAATACCGGTACTCAGGAGCTTGATGTGGTATGTGGTGCGCCCAATATCAAGCAAGGTGACAAAGTACCATTGGCGCTGGTGGGCGCAAAAGTGGGCGACATGGTAATTGGCGAGAAGCGCACCATGGGCTACCTCTCGCAAGGGATGCTCTGCTCACCACGTGAACTGGGTATAGGAAACGACCATGCAGGCATCTATATTCTTGATCCTGATGTAGAGATCGGCCAGAAGCTGGTGGACGTCCTGGGCGAGGTTGTGCTCGATTTCGCAATCAAAGCTCATCGTGGCGATCTCTCATCGGTCATTGGAATTGCACGTGAAGTAGCGGCGCTGACGGGGCAGAAGTTGCGTATTCCACAACTCGTTCTTCATGAGCAAGGAACACCAACCTCTGAACTGGTGAACGTAAAGGTAGAAGACACGGATCTCTGCCCACGCTATAGCGCTCGTGTGATCAGTGACGTCAAAATTGGACCTTCCCCCAGTTGGATGGGACGCCGCTTGTTGGCAGCCGGGATGCGCCCGATTAGCAATATCGTCGATATCACCAACTATGTGATGTTGGAGTTCGGGCAGCCGCTGCATGGTTTCGACTATGATCTGATCCCTGAGCACACATCATTGTGCGTCGCGCTCACGAGGGTGAAGAGATGACCACGCTGGATGATGTAAAGCGCAAACTCACCTCTGATATGCTCCTGATTACCGATCCACAGGGACCAACAGCGATTGCCGGTGTAATGGGTGGTGCCAAAAGCGAGGTCGGTGCGCAGACAACCACCGTTATGTTAGAGGCGGCGAATTTCCAGGCCGGGAACGTACGCCGCACCTCCGTCAAGCTTGGATTACGTACCGATGCCTCCAGCCGTTTCGAGAAAGGGCTTGATCCCGAACTAGCCGTTGCCGGTGCCAATCGTGCCTGTCAGTTATTAGAAGAGCTAGCGGGAGGAAGCGTCCACCCCGGTATTGTCGATGTATATCCACAGCCCATCCAGCCGCGTACAATCGCATTCTCGACTGATGAGATCGAATGGCTTATAGGAATGAAGGTAACACAGGATGAAGTGGTGAATGCCTTGTCAGCGCTTGAATTCGTCGTCATACCGGACGACGAAGGGCGCAAGATGCATGTCACCGTTCCAACCTATCGTTCAGATGTTCAAGAAGGTGCAGACCTTGTAGAGGAAGTCATACGCCTGATTGGTTATGATAAGATCCCTGCACTATTCCAGCTGGTCCATTACCTGAGCCGCAAGCGACAACTGGTTCGAGCGTGAACAGACGGTGCGCACACTGCTCATCGGCGCTGGCCTCAATGAGATCGTGACGTACGCCATGACCAGCCGTACACGCATGCTAAATCTCCTGGCACAGGCCGACACTGACTCAGCAGCCTTTCTATTACAGAGTCCCGTTGGAGTTGCCGCGAACACAAAAACGGGCATCATGGAGAAACAGGGAGCATCTACAGCGCTAGCGACCTTTGATCCACATTCTCTACCAGCCGTCGTACTGGCGAACCCATTGAGCAGCGATATGGAAGCGATGCGCCTGACATTGATGAGCAATTTGCTAGAAACCGTGCAAGAGAATAGCAAGCGTAACAGTGCAGGTCTGCGCTTCTTTGAGGTAGGACGACGTTATCTACCCGTTGACGGTCCCGCAACCCTTCCCGATGAGCGGCGCACGGTGGGTATTGCGCTTTGTGGTCCTGCTGAGATTTCATGGAATAGTGAATTGTCACGACCGGCTGATTTCTACGATCTCAAAGGTATCGTGGAGACGTTATTAGCAGGTTTAAAGATTACACGTTATCGTTTCACACCCACACAGCATCCAACGTTCCATCCTGGTCGTTGTGCACTGCTGGAGTTGCCACGTTCTTCAGGCAATGGCGAGGAGACATTCAGCCCGATTGGTGTAGTGGGCGAAGTGCATCCAGTTGTACAGCAGCGTTATGATCTGCCTCATCGCGCTTACCTGTGTGAGATTGATCTGGAGTCTCTCTATGCTGCTGTTCCCACCCATCTGACCTATCAGCCTATCTCACGCCATCAGGAACTCACGCGTGACCTGGCACTTGTGGTGGATCAGCAGGTTCCCGCGCAAGATATTCAAGGTACTATTGTGCGCCAGGGTGGTGAACTGTTGCGTTCAGTAACGCTCTTTGATGTCTACACAGGCGATCCAATTCCTGAAGGCAAGAAAAACCTGACGTATTCACTTGTTTATCAATCGCAAGAACGCACCCTCACCGACGCAGAAGCAAATACGCTTCAGGAGCGGATTCTCCGTACCCTGAACGAGGATTTCGGAGCTGTTTTGCGCTAACAAGTATATAAGGTTTGTGAACTGCCCTTCTCGAACGGTCCCAATTTCTGATAGGGAAACTGTTGACAACACGATGGTTCAACTCCCAAAACTCCCCTTCTGGCGTAGGGGCGCGAGCTTGCTTTTGCCCTGTTGGGGGAATAAGATGAATAGAATGGTGATGGCAACAGGGCTGTGAAGTTGGTAGGGTTTAGTATGTGGGTACTACGGTACAAATATGGGGGAAAAAGTAAGACAATATTGTCTCCTACTACTAACACAGCTTTGCTGTGCTTGTTAGCAGATCAGATTGCGTGATGAGTTGCACATTATTAATAATTTTAAACGATAAGGATTTTGGAGGTCATAAGCACTGTTGAAAAGGGTATAGAGCAGATAGGAGAGGGTTAGTGATACTGCTTTCCAGTGTGAGCATTTCTCAAACAGCCCTGAGAAATGTTATCTGCTCATACTTTTCAAACCTTCCTGTTACGTTTCGGCTGGCTAATACTTGACCCCCTATTTACAGAATAAGTGGTTTGTCTTCATTACCCACTTGGCCGCCTTCAACCAACTTCCTTGTTCTAGCTGTCAGGAGGGATTTGAGAGGCACAAACGGAAATCTGCAGTTCATGCCTCTAAGCGCTCGTCACCTCCGGTAAGGAATGACGACCATTCACTTACGGGAGAGAACCATTGCAAACCTGTCCCTGGATTTTTATCTGCGTCACAGTATTAAAGGCATAAGTAGAACCAGTATAATACGCTCCATAGCTATTGAGCTGGTAGAACGAGCTGGAACCGTTAAGATATGCGAGGAACCAACCACAATTATTGCCAGGGTCAACCTCAGTGACACCCGAAAGAGCTGCACCTATATAGCCACTGCCTGAATAGCAGATGAGACTATGCCCATTGTTATACCAGACCTTGAGGAAGTTGCTGGACCTACAGGGGCCGCTGCCGATAGTAGGGACCAAAGCCTGAGCAGTGGGAGTCCGTCCCGTTGCCGAAAGAGATTTTGTAGACCGGGATGAAGTTGCTCTCGAAACCGCAGGTAAATTGCCATTGCAGTAGGGTCCCTGAATTTCTATCGCGTCATAGTGATTGATCAATCCTATGGGCCGAACAAGTAGCATAAATGGCGGATGGTAGCTCTTGCGATACAATATGCGGGAATCCAGCTACAATTGTTCCCGGGGTCAACCTCGGTGATGCCTGAAAGGGCCGCACCCGTATAGCCATTACCCGTATAACAAATGAGACTTTGCCCATTGTTATACCAGATCTTCAGATAATCGCTGCTGACGCAATTAACGGTACCAACATTTGGCCTGAGAATGATGGCTGTATGCAATGTTGCAGCAAGGCTGATGAAAGGTGTGAACAGGAAGAAGCCGACAACGAAGATGGGAGTGAACCATGTCAAAGAGAGTCGTGTTTTTTTCATACGATTTCCTTTCGATGAATGTTTCGTAAAACAACGGTAAATCCAACGTGAAACATGTTGGTATTTACCGTATGATTATTTGTGAGGAAGCTAACCTACCTGTAAATTACGAGATTATCAGGTTCTCCTATTATTTGATGAATCTCGCTTATTTAGGAAGAATACAACACATAAAAAAAAGGCTATTGCCAAGTTTTTTTGCGAAAAAGGTTGATGAGAACGTGAACTTTTGGACTTCCTCATGAGCCCTCCAATCCATCAATCTTATCCTTCATCAAAATGGTAAGAGATTCCACCATCATAATCTCCATGATTTATAGGGGCGGAGGCAATGCTAAATACCTCTACTTTAAAGAATACCAAACGCTTGGACTAAAAGCAAGTTATTGACGCATTTGCGCATTTCCCGTTACATTGAGATAATGCCTAGTTCGCTATCAGGCGTAAGACCCCATTTCACAGTGCAAATCTTGGGTAATCGACACGAGATTTGCACTGTGAAACTTTTTAGGCAAGTTCATGAGTTAATTTGGAGGTCAAATATTAATCGACTGAAACGTAACAGGAAGGTTTGAAAAGTATGAGCAGATAACATTTCTCAGGGCTGTTTGAGAAATGCTCACACTGGAAAGCAGTATCACTAACCCTCTCCTATCTGCTCTATACCCTTTTCAACAGTGCTTATGACCTCCAAAATCCTTATCATTGTTTTTCGGTTGGTTAATACCAGACCCTTCTTATATGAGGATTTTAGAGATTTTTGTGATGAAAGATACATCATAAATAAATAGGTAATTTCATCCATATTTACTCTTTAAAGACAAGTATCCATTTTTAATTTATTGATTTTTAAATGCTCATAATATGATATATACATTTCTAACGCATTACGAATTTTTATGAGATTTTAAGTTTGGCTCCTTACCCCTGTGTCAGGTATACAGCAATTTTTGTCCGAGCAATAGTACTATCTTTGAATTGATGTGACAAAACTCTCATTTCTCCGTTTTATTAGTAAAGGTCTACTAGCAATCGAACTCTTGTAGTATATCGGGTATGGCAAGGGTATAGTGAGTACAGATTGTGCGTTATATGGAATTAAGTAGACTGAGCGTTGAGATGAAAAGCGTATACCTGAATTGTTTGGGAAGAGATTGGATATGAATCAGTGTTTGCGTTGTAACAGGCAATGTAGTGTAACCTCTCTATTTTGCAATGAATGCGAAGCCCTTTTACAAAATCAAGGGCGGCCCGCCCCTGGCGGGGCTTTACGTGTTGAAAAAGATGTATCCGCGCTCGCGACATCGCCACACGTATCAATACCATCTGGGCAAATTGAAGGAACGACTTCCGATAGAGAGCATGATATTGCAAAACGTGTCACGGCTCCAACTCCTGGCGTACCCCCTCCTGGTTCTCAATCATCGGTCTATAGTATAGAAACGAATCGTGTAGACCAGGCTCTCGACCGCTTAAACGAGGCTGCACGACGCATTGCCGCATCTGAACCCGACAATCAACGCAAACCAAAGAGTTCCCGTCTCTCTCCTATTCGTGATATTTCGGCTGAGATTCACCGCCATAGTACACCATTGCCATCAATGCCCGAACAAAAGCTTTTCAACATTGACGATGAGCAAAGTGACGACCTGGGCGGCACTCTTCCAGATCTCTGGCCCTGGCTAAATGATGGTGATTCCGATGAGGTTGAGGCCGCAGGCTGGTCCAATCGTACCGATCCCCTGATTTCACGCCGCTTTCCCGATAGCATCGAGGCTGCACGTATCGAAGATGAAGATATACGCCGTGTGGCTGCTGAAGGAATGAATACCTTTGCACTGCCAGCAGTGCGTAAACGCGCTTCCCGCTTACGTGTTGTTTTTGCCAGTCTCACCGTACTCGCAGTGCTCGCCCTGACGATTGACAGCGTTCTTGTGTCTGTTGCTTTTCTCAATAAAAAACCCGACCACAAAATTGTTACATCTAATTTTACTGGTTCGCCTACACTTACTCTTTCCTTAAACGAGGTGATTTATGGTCAAAGCGTAAAGCTGCACTTCCGCCATTTTTCTCCATCTTCTTCTGTCTACGTCACACGTGACATGGATATACCTATCACCCTCAAAGCGCCGGCAGTTACTTTCGGGTCATCTATCAACGTAGATGCTAATGGCAATGCAGATGCTTCAATGAATATTGAAAACACCTGGAATCCCGGTTCTCACACAATCGAAGCTGAAGATCATACAACACGTTATACGGCTCAAATATCATTGCATATTGGGAATGCGGGTCCAACACGTCCTCCTCATCTAGTTGTTGATACCCTGGCGATCGATCTGGGCCAGGAGCCTGTGGGTGCAAACTCTGTACGTCCGTTAAGCATGCATAACGATGGTAGCGGCTTGATTACATGGTCGGCGAGCAGCGATAGTTCCTGGTTACTTGTAGCACCCAGTCAGGGCACATTTAGTGATAGTCAGACGATCTCTGTGGCTGGACAACGCGCTAATCTCCAGCCCAACAAAGACTATAATGGGACAATTAAGATCACGTCCAATGTAGGCACATCTGCTACTGTTCAAGTGCAAATGTCGGTACTTCCACTACCTGCTACTGGAGCGCCTGTTTTACAAGTAACACCAGCATTGCTTTCATTTACTGCAATAGATGGCGGTTCCAATCCAACTTCGCAGTCGCTATTAGTGAGCAATCCTGGCAAGCAGCCACTCCACTGGTCGCTTTCTAACCCATCACCTACAGTTGATGCAAGAGGAGCATTCCTGCTAGCAATGGGTACTTCTGTAAACTGGTTAAGTACTAATCAGACAAAGGGCACAATTGCGCCCCAAGCAACAGCCATGATCCAGGTGAATGCACAAAGCAATAATCTGTTACCCGGTGCCTATACCAGTACATTGCTATTTAATGCGGATAAGAATGCGGTCAATAACCCACAGAGCATAAATGTCTCGCTGACAGTGCAACCGCGTTGTTCTCTCATCGTAAGCTCAAATGCCCTGAACTTTATAGGGGTTTATGGTCAGGCAAATCCGAATATGCAATCATTAACCCTGGCTACCAGTGCAAGCTGTTCGGGAACATCTTCGTGGAGTGCTACCTCCTCGGCTCCCTGGCTCACGGTCACTCCCGCCAGCAGTCAATTGCAGGGCGTGGCAACCTCGACGGCAACGGTAGCGGTAAATACCAGCGGTCTGGCGGCAGGCCCTTATTCTGGCACCATAACGCTGACAATGTCTCCAACTAAGAATACACAGTCAATACTTGTACAACTGACGGTCCAGACACCTCCACCACCCGGTGCTCCAGTTATGTCAATTTCACCGCTGAACATCAATTTCAACGTGATGCAAGGACAGAAGAGTATTGCGCCTCAGTCTATGACGATTACCAATACTGGCCAGAGTACTCTCAACTGGAGGGTTGGATCGATTACTGGCATCGGCGCCTCAATTGGACCAGGCTGGATAGCATTCATTCCCAAAGGAGGTACTATAGCACCTGGACAGACACAACAAGTAACAGTCAAAGTTAGAACCATAATCGCCCCAGGTATAGGCATAATACCTGCAGGGCAGTATAATGCAGCGCTGAATTAGATGGTCCTGATGCCAATGGTGTTATTGCAGGTGGAAGCCCACAAACAATGACAGTCAATATGAATGTGCAGGTTCCCTGTACCCTGAATGCACCTACGTCAAATGCATTGACTTTCACGGCTGTTCAGGGTGGAAGTAACCCTACTCCACAAACGGAATCTTTCGGTGCGGCTGGTAATTGTGCCTGGCCTGTAGGATGGAGCATAAGCAGCACGCTGCCATCATGGTTGAATGCATCACCCGCTTCTGGCTCATTTACCGCCGATGGTCAATCTGCTAGCATAAATGCAGCACCCGCTATTGGCACCCTTCCGCCCGGTACTTATACAACACAGATCACCCTATCTTACACAGATAGCACCAGTGCGCCACTGGCGGGAAGTCCACAAACGATCCCTGTAACATTGACTGTAACTGGCTTTACCATTTCTGGCACAGTCAACGCATGCGCGGATACGGCCTGCGCCACTTCAGCACCGCTCGCGAATGCGACGGTGACCATGACCGATGGCAGTGGTGCGCATTTAACAGCTACCGCTGACGCAAATGGCAACTATACCTTTACAAACGTAGCTCTAGGAGCAGGTACGATCTCGGCCACCGGAAGCAATGGAACGACAAGCTTCACAGGCACCGCTTCTCTGAGCGTGACAGGGGACCAGACGGGCGTATCGGTGAATGCCTTCTAAACAGGCTTTTTCGACCGGACTACGTATGATACAATAATAAAAAATGCCATCATAAAAAAGGGCTCCGCCTAGACAGGCGCACCTACCCGGCTCTTCTGCATGGACAAAGACAATGATCTGTACACTTTGAGACCAATTTGAGAAGCATCAAATATTAACGTCTATAAATCTAGATATGTTATTATCATAATTACTTATGAGACGTTTTGTGATGAAGGAGGATGAGGTATGATGCTTATCAGAATGTTAGCCTCCAGGAACAGCATATATGGAAACTAAAAGGTGCGTCTACTGCCATAAATTGCAACGCATTGATGCACAGACATGTAGCCGTTGCGGCCATGCATTTGTGCAAAAGAGAAGCAGGGCCTCTAAGCGCGAGTGGACACAACCTTCCATTCCTCCTGCATCACCACATCGGGCAGGCCACTATTCAGGTCTGCACCCTGAAGATCAGCCTTATCAGTCCAATAAGATCGCCGTCCAGCATCCGCAAGAGAGTGAGAATTGGCATACGAGTTTGCCTGAACCTGAACATATAATTCTTCCTGTCACCGATCCAGCTTTGAGACGCCGGGCAAACATTCCAATGCAGTATGATGATCCTTCCGCCGCCGAGTTCCCTGCTATCGAAGGATCTCCATTCTATAGAAGCAGGAAATGGCTCTTGCCACGCAGGACTATTGCAATCCTACTCGCCATTTCGTGTATATTCTTTTTGCTCGCAAGCAGCATTTTTGTGGTTGTGTTGCTAAAAAAATCTGCTGCAACAACGCTAGCCCACGTAACCGCATCGCCTGCAATAGTACGCGTGAATGATATGGTGACATTGAGCGGCAGTGGCTTCCACACGCACAGTACAGTAACATTTACGTATGATATGAATAGAACAATACTTACGGACAATCAGCGTCCTCTGGCATTGCAAACGGATGCACGAGGAAACTTTGTGTTACAAATGAGAGTTCCAGGTAGCTGGGGTCCTGGACAGCATAGTATTCATGCCACCGATGAGCCTGCTCAGTTGAGTGTGTCAACGAGTGTTACAATAGAAGAGCCATCGCTGGCCGCTCCAGCATTACAATTATCTACTCCAAATCTGGACTTTGGTGCAGCCGCCCCCGTTGTAGTATCGGATAAGGTGATTTCGCTCATTAATAATGGGGGCGGACAAATTACCTGGCAGGCACGTAGTGATCAGTCGTGGCTCACGATTTCCGCCGCCAACAATGTATTCTCCGGTCGCGCAAGTGTCCACATTATAGTTAATCGTAGTGCGCTTGCTCCATCTGCATATACCGGACATATTATGTTCACATATGACAATAATGTCCCTTTAACGTTAACGGTAACAATGGGAGTTGTAGCTGTTGCGTCGGCGCTAATAATCACACCTTCAGTCCTGCCATTTACGATGATTGTGGGACAGGTATCCGTGCTTAAAGCTATTATTCTACAAAATAGCAGCAACCAGCCCCTTGCCTGGACTGCCAGTGCTGTGACAAGCGATCAGGGTCATTGGTTAAGCGCCGAGCCAGCAGCGGGAACGCTCGATCCTGGTGCTGAGGGGTATATGAATGCCAGTGTGAATGTACAGGGATTGCCGCCTGGTTCTTATCATGGAATGCTCACGCTGTCCTCTGGTCCGGAGGGGGCAACGCTGCAGGTAGCGATTGTGCTCACTGTTTCGGCATCCTGAAGCAGGGCTTGTGAATTATTGTTGAAGGGCAGAGACTCCTAAATCTGATACAATAGATATTCCAAAATCTCCTGTTGAGAAGAAGGAATCTTCTATAACCTATTCTACTGCATTATCACTAACCTTGCCTTCGTTGAACAGCAATCACTTACCATCACCATTATTCACCGTCAGTGGTCTTCTCAGATTGCTGACACTCGTCGTCGCTTCGCTTCCCATCCTTGCAACACTCTTCGTTTACTCTTTCTTAGGGAGTCTAATCAACAATAATTCACAAGCCCTGTTTTCTCCCATTATCTCTTCCTTTTTTCACATATTAGGTATATAATAAGGATAATTGCTAAGAGCGATTGGAAAGATGATTTGCACAAAGTATAGTTAAGACTCGTTCTTATTGAAGGTAGGATTAATCTAATTCACATTCTATTATTGTGACTTAGACTCCTCGTAGCAAGATAGAGCAATCCAATTTCATGTAGGTAGCTCTCTATACTGGTCTGCATTCTTAAGGCGCTGCAATGTGCTTTACGATTGCTTATACCATCTGCCGACAGCATTGTTTTCATGTCTTTTTTGTATTGAATATACTTTTGATCCTTTCATGAAGCTGTTGGATCATAAAAAAGGATTTGTAGCTAATAACAAGGAGGATTTATGCATCGAAGGATTGGAATTTTTGGGAAAAGCCTCTGTCTCTTTGCTCTCTGCTGTGCACTGGTCGTGATCCGTCTCGGCCAGCCTACCTCTGCGTACGCGCATTCGCTCACATATACGCCCGACCTTTACCAGATGCACACCGATGGAAGTATCTGGCAGTACAATGGTGGTGGCTTCCATAATTGGATCCAACTCGATAATAACCCCAAGGCCAAATATATTGTTGCACGAGGAAGCGATCTCTACCAGGTACACACCGATGGGAGCCTCTGGCAGTATGATGGTGGCGGCTTCCATAGTTGGTCCCGGCTCGATAATAACCCCAACACCATCGGGGTAGCGGCAGGTGGGCATGGGAATGTCTACGAGCTACGCAAAGGTGGGACCATCTGGCAGTACAACGGAGCAAGCCCGCAGCACTGGATCGAGTACGATAATAACCCCAAAACCACCCGGATTGTGGCTGGTGGAACTGGAAAGCTCTATCAGCTGCACAATGATGGGACCATCTGGCAGTACAATGGTGGTGGCTTCCATAGTTGGTCCGAGCTCGATACTAACCCCAAAACCTCTAAGATTGTGACGGATGAGCAAGGCATTCTCTATCAATTGCATAACGATGGGGCCATCTGGAGGTATGATAGTAGCTTCTATAAATGGATCCAAATGGGTAGTGATCCCACCACCTCACAGATTGTGTCAGGTGATGGGACACCCTATCAGATGCATACTGATAAAAGTATATGGGCGTACAATGGTCAACCCTTAAACTCTGATTGGACCCAGATTGATAATAACCCAAATAGTGACCTGATAGTAGCTTTTTCGTTTGACATCTATCAGATGTACAAAGATGGGAGTATCTGGCAGTATGATGGTTTCGGTTGGTCCAAACTCGATAATAACACACTTACAATAAGCATTGCCCCTCCTGAATCTTTCTTGTAATTTTACCTACTAAGACACTGGCTGAGACAGTCATTAGAACTAAACAATTCTGGCATCCAGGTATGATCCGTTTTCCAGTTGGATCATATCTGGATCTCATTTTCAATTGATAGCAGGAAGCACTCTCTGCTTGAGGTTGTGCTCTCTTTGTGAAACAGGCTCATCATGCCTCAATCTAATTATCAGATTATGATTGCTGGCTTGCAGCACCAGCAGCTATATCTAAGTGGACAAGTGTAATCTTTTGTAATGAATGTTAACTCTTCGCAATAATTCACAGACCCTGGCATCCTGAAACCCTGAAGCCTGTTCGGTTGACGCTCTTACCCTTCTATGCTATATTCTGACTGAGCCTATATAAGGGTATAGTCATACTTTTTCCTATTTATTACCGAAAGCTTTTGTAGGAGGATAAATCGTGCCAACGATTACATATGTACATGAAAAGGTCCAGGTTGATGTGCCGGACGGTGATGGTGTGCGCTATCCCGCGCTAGAGAATGATGTACCCGTCTATTGCGGTATGTGGAAATTTGCCAATTGCCATGGAAATGGCTTATGTGGCACTGATCGCGTCGCTGTTTCGCCCTCGGTCAACACCAGCCCTCTTACCTTTATGGAAAAATTCTGGTTACGTGGCGATCTGAAGAAAAATCCCGCCATGCGCCTTGCTTGCCAGGTGAAAATTTTTGGTGATGTCAACGTCGAGACGCAATGTAAATAACAGTAGGGGCCAGATTGATCGCGCCCAGGTGTGTAGGACAAGATGAATGATCCACAAGTTCCACACCTGTGGGCGCGACCAATCTGGCCCCTACTATTACCTCACAGAGAAATACAATCTCTGCGCCAGTTGAGGGGTTTTACCCTGCCCAACCCAATAAATTTCAGCTATGCCAGTGGCTGGAATAAAATATGTCATCATCACAAAACCATTGACGGTTGCAGTTTGTTTAGGATTAATGGTCATCTCGCTCGGAGTGCTTTTGTAAAAACGCCCATTCATATACCACTTGATGATAATGTTGCCCGCCTCAGGCGGTTTCGCGCTGAACGTTACGTAAAAAGGAACATTCACCTGCAAGATTTTATCTTGCTCACGTGGCGCAAACGACTTCTCATCTATAAACAATGTTGTGGTCGCTGCTGGAATAATGAGACTCGCCGGACCAGCAACAGCCGATTGCTGCGGAGGATCAGGTATCTGGGAGGCCGGCGCTGCATTCACATCAGGAGGTCGAACAGCACCTATCATACGCTCAACATTGGTAAGCATCCCCTTTGTTTGTGCGTAATAAATACCTGCCACTACAAAGGAACACTGATACGATCAAGACGCTAAGCATACCACTGATAATACGATATCTGGGAATGATGGGCCTTGGTTTCGTATACATTGGTGGGACGTAGACAGTCTCCGCCTGCTCATTGGGAAGGGCGGGCACCATTTGTTGAAACGGTACCATCTGCATCGGCGTCTGCTGGTTGCGCTCTTGAGCATCACCAGTATAAGGAACAGGTAACAACGATTGTGGATTCTGCTGTTGTTCCTGAGTCGGCATACCCCAAGAAGCTGGACTTTGCTGCCATGATGGCTGTGCATAGGATGATGGTGAGAACTGAGGCACCTGGTTATTATTCCATTGCTGGTTGAACGATGTCGCAGAGGCGTTCCATGCCGTCGATACTGGTTCTCCTGCACCTCGACCTCCACCCGGAAATTGTCCCAGTAGCGACGAAGGCGCTCCGCAATTCGGACACGGTGCTTCATTTTCAGGTCTTGCAGACTTGCAATAGTTACAGAACATCTTCTTCGCTTACCTCTTCTTTTATCTATACTATATTTCACCCTATCACTCCAATGACGAATAATCAAGTATTGCCAGAACCCCTAGGGCAAAAAGGCTATAGATCGCTCTTCTTCATTGTATATAAACGTGTGTCAAAGATGTTATGGGTTTAAAAATGAAAGTCTTCGGCGAAAGCTAATTCCCTTGAAGCGAGACCCCATCAAGTGTTACCATTACCTTTGGAGAGTAAATACTTTATGCCAGAGACACAGGATCAATGGTACAACAGACAGGCCATCGAACAATTAGCGCAGCATATTCCATTCGAACGCGATAGTGCCAGTAAAGCGGAACAGATTGAGATGCTGCGAGGTCTGGTGCTGCGCCACGGTCACGATATGAACCCAGACCTTTTTGGTTTTGAAGCCCGCAATGAGCTGATTCGTCTCGGACTATGGAAGCGCATTGGCCGCGTACAATAAATTCAGCGTGAGTTCATTCTAGCAGGATCGTTCCTTATGAAAGGGGGCAGGTATGTTAAAAGATACATTCTTGTATCTCGCCCATAACCAGCAGGCACAGAATTTTGCGGTTCAAAATAGCGTAGCCCGCAGCATCGCACGTCGCTTCGTAGCAGGTGAAGCTCTCAACGAAGCTGTCGAAGCTACACGTCTCCTCAATCGACGCGGCATACAGGTCGCTCTCGATCACCTCGGTGAAAATGTTAACGATGAGAAGGAAGCCAGAAATGCAACTAAAGCCTACATCGCGGCTATCGATCTGGTCAAACAAACAGGCATTGATGCTAACATCTCTGTCAAGCTAACCGCCCTCGGCCTTGATATCTCACAAGAACTTTGTGAAGAAAACCTGCACACTATTCTAGAACGTGCCAATAGCTATCCAATTTTTGTTTGCATTGATATGGAAGGCTCCGACTATACAGAAAGAACTATCGATATCACCCAACGTGTGCATAAGCAGTTTGAGCATGTAGGTACGGTTGTCCAATCCTACCTCTATCGCAGCAAAAAAGACATTGAGCAATTGATCGCAAGCGGTATACGAGTACGTCTTGTGAAAGGTGCGTACAAAGAGCCGCATCCTATTGCCTATCAAAGCAAGAGTGACGTTGATTATAACTACATGTTGCTGATGAAGATGTTGCTTGCACGCGGGAATTTTCCGGCCATCGCTTCACACGATCAGGGCATTATCGACGCTGCACGTCGCTTTGTACGCGATTATGGTATTGGTAAAGATACATTTGAGTTTCAGATGCTCTACGGAATACGGCGCGACCTGCAAGAGAAACTGGTGAAAGAGGGTTATAAGGTGCGCGTCTACGTGCCCTATGGCTCACAGTGGTATCCCTACTTTATGCGCCGTCTGGCAGAACGGCCAGCGAACCTGGTCTTTGTTTTGAGCAACGCATTTCGTTGATATGGAACATCTGGGAATGTTCCATGCCATGTCAGAATGCCACAATATCAACCATCAATACCATGTTTATGACGTTTTCCCGCACCTATGCTAAAATAAAACTATGTTTTAGTGGACAATAAGAAGAGCGGAGGAACATGAACAGTTACGTTGTCTCAGTTGGCATCGCCGATGTCCATAAGCACCCTGATCCTGACTCGGAGCTTGTAACTCAGGCACTACTGAATACATCCGCTTTTTCTGCTGCAACTGCCGGCACCTGGACGCAGGCTGTTCTTTCCGACTATACCGGCTGGATACAGAGTGATGAACTGACCGAGCCAATTGTAAAAGGCTTCTGTAAAGTGGGTGCCTCTTGCGGAACTCCTCTGGATCTGGTAGCGGTGGTGAACGAGTTGGCTGCGCCACTATATGATGATACCGAAGATATCATACAACGTGACACCGTCTACCTCTCAACTGTTTTGCCTCTGCTTGATATAACACATCCAGGGCGCTTACAGGTTGCCTTGCCCGGTGAAAGCAGTGCATGGATTGCACGCGCAGATGTGAGCATACGGCAGCAGAAAGAGTGTTATCCCTTGCAACCACTCAGCGTAGTAACGGGATACGCACGTGCATTGCAAGAAGTACCTTATCTGTGGGGGGGGACAAGCCGCCTGGGGATCGATTGTAGCGGACTTGTCCAGCTCTGTTATCGTATGGCGGGATACGTATTGCCACGAGATGCCGATCAGCAACATGATGCGCTTGCACATCTGGTGGAACTGGAAGAGATGCGCGAGGGCGATCTGATCTTTTTCGGCGAAGACAATATCATCCATGTCGCCCTGGCTCTGAACAGTAAAGAGTATATTCATGCTGAAGGTGTCACATATGGACGTGTAGTAATCAATAGTTTTGATCCTATTGATGCATTGTATAATTCGCGCCTGGCTAGCATTGTCTGGGCGATCAAACGGGTGGTATTGTAAATGCAAAAAACTATCGAGCTAGCTCTTACATCATTGGGAGGACGCTTCGCCTGTATTGTAATACAACTGGACAAGGCCGCGCCAAGGGAACTGGTTACGATCAACGCCGACACGCTTTTTCCGGCAGCAAGTCTTGCCAAGTTGGCTATTCTGGTGGAAGTGGCGCACCAGGTAGAGTTAGGGCACCTGGCCTGGGAAACCCGTTACACAGTAGCAGAAGCAGCTTACACTAACAGTACAGGAGTTCTGGCGGACCTCCTGCCGGGCCTGCAACTGACGCTGCATGATCTGGCACATCTGATGATCACGATTAGCGACAATACCGCCGCTAATATATTGCTAAATCTGGTTGGCATGCAAGCAATCAATGTCACAATGCAGCAATTGGGATTAACCTCAACCTGGTTCGAGCGCAAATTTATCGACTTTGAAGCACGCAAAGCTGGTCGTGACAACTGGACAACAGCAGGCGATATGGCTCTACTTCTTTCGTATCTCAGTGCTGGCTCACTCCCTGACCACGAACATCTACTTAACATTCTCCTGTGCCAGAATGACCGCACAATTCTGCCCGCTTACTGGGGAGAAGAGGTTCCATTCGCGCATAAGACGGGTGAATTACCGGGTATCCTGCATGATGCGGGTATACTGTATCCTCCAGACATGACCAGCACACCTTTTATCATTATCGTGATGACTTCAGAAATGGTTGATGAGCCATTGACCCGCTACACTCTGGCTCGCGTGGGCGAGACGATCTACAATGATATCAGGCATGCTATGACGGCATGAGGGAGGGGATATGCCACTACTACCTTTTAAAGGAGTCTGGCCGACTATCGCCGACGACGTATTTATTGCTCCAGGGGCAATGATAATTGGCAACGTGACGCTTCATACTGGTGCCAGCGTCTGGTATAACACCGTCATTCGTGGGGATACTGCGCCCATCATCATCGGACGGAACACAAATATTCAAGATAATTGTACATTGCATGTTGATGCAGATGCGCCGCTTACGATCGGGGATGAATGCACCATCGGACACAACGCTGTAGTACATGGAGCAACATTGGCGGATCGTGTGCTTATAGGAATAGGTGCCGTAGTTTTATCGCATGCCAGTATAGGTTCGCAAACGCTAATTGGTGCCTGCGCCCTGATAAGCGAGCACAAGCGGATGCCGGGCGGTGTATTGGTGATGGGAATACCAGCGAAAGTAATACGTGAATTGAGCGAGATTGAGATTGAGGGGCTGGCAAAGAGTGCCGCAGGTTACTGTGAACGTGCACGAGAATCACTGTAGGAAAGCCATTTCTTATTCCAGGATGCGTATCCACATTTAATTTTTAAATAGCATTATCACGCCTCCTCGTATGGTTTGCACCTACCCTTGTCCAGCCTTGACAGTATTATCAAGCATCGTGTATACTCTCGCCAAGGATGTGATATATGTTCCATCCCAACCTGGAAAGTGTCTCTGACACAACCAAAAGCTTTCTCAGTTATATCAGCGCTGATACAATACCAGTAGATTGCCAATAAAGGACGGGAATATCATATGGCAGAAGACATTACACATTCTTTACGCACCTTATCCCCTCACCCTTTCGTGGTTTCAGAGCTTCTAACGTTGTCCTCTTTTTTTGTTTTTGAGTTATGGCCCCACCTGATATAGTACCAAACAAGCAAGTTTTCAGGTTCGGTCAGGGTATCCCCAACACGTTTTTATATTTACATACGCGAAGGAGACTTAAAGCGATGCAGCTTCCCGCCTCATTTCCCCGTTTGCGCCGCTTTGCGCTCGGATTTGCAGTCATCAGTGCAGCACTGGTGGTCATGGCTCCTCTTGCCGCTTGTGGTGGTTCCAGTTCAACTACTGGTAGCACTACAACAAGTAGTGGTCCTGTGAACTTGACCTTCTGGTCCTGGGTTCCTGGCATCGACAAGTCCGTTGCTCTGTGGAACAAGAGTCATCCCAACATTCATGTTACTCTAAATAACGTAGGATCGGGTTCGACTGAATACGATAAGCTCTATACAGCCATCAAAGCTAATAATGAACCCGACCTTGGTCAAGTTGAGTACCAGCTCTTGCCAACGTTTGAGACGACAAATTCGCTCGTCGACATGAGTCAATATGGCGCAAGTGATGCGAAGAGCGATTTTGTGCCGTGGACCTGGAGCCAGGTACCCTTGGCAACGCGGTTTACGCAATCCCACAAGATACTGGCCCGATGGCAATGTTCTATCGGCAAGATATCTTCACAAAGTATCATATCCCCGTACCTACCACCTGGGCACAGTACGCCGATGATGCTGCGAAACTGCATGCCGCTAACGCTAATGAGTACATCACCGACTTCCCACCTAAAGAAGCTGGCTGGTTCACAAGTCTCATGTGGCAAGATGGTGGGCATATGTTCGGCATTAATGGCCAATCCTGGAAGGTTTCAGTCAATAATTCTGCTTCCCAACAGGTCGCAGCGTACTGGCAAACAATGCTCGATAAGAAGCTTGTTAAGACCGATGCAGACTTCACAAATGGTTGGTATCAGGAATTACAGAATGGTACAGTAGCCACCTGGATCTCAGCTGTCTGGGGTGCCGCTACGATCTCGACAAATGCTCCAAAATCCTCCGGCGATTGGCGCGTTGCTCCCGTCCCACAATGGCAAGCCGGCGGTACTGTCAACGGTAACTGGGGTGGATCAACCACTGTAACATTCAAAAACACCAAGCACCCCAAAGAGGCAACCCAGTTTGCAGTGTGGCTCAATACGAATGAGCCAAGTGTTGACGCAATGATTACAGGGTGCGGCAATTTATCCGGCCAACCAAGCTTCATTGAGCTCCCCACTGTTGAACGCCCCTCAGCCTTTCTATGGCAACCAGGTCATCGGTCAGGTGTTTAAGGCCGGTTCCACTCAGGTGGATGTCAATTTCCAATGGGGACCAACGATTAACCAGGTCTACACCGACATGGGTAACAATTTTGCTAATGCAGTTAATGGTCAAGGTACTCTTAGCGATGCATTGAATGCAACACAACAGAGCACTGTTACCTTTATGCAAAAACAAGGGTTTAGTGTTAGTTCCTGATAGAGCACTGCCCAGGTTGGGCGCACTGCGTCGCATATACTTCTGCATAAACCTTCAGAGTAACTGAGGCGCAGCAAGCACCTTCCTCATAGTAGAGGAAGGTGCTACCTTCCTTGGACATCCACAGGATCGATGATCATCGTTCCTTGTTTGCTCCTTGAACATCCTTAGAGAGGAGAATGCATCTATGGCTCTTGAATCTGTTACCTCATTGCCTCCAAACTCCTGGTCAATACGACGACGTGCCTTTACGCCTTATCTTTTTCTCTTGCCTTTCGGCATCCTGTTCATTCTGTTTTTTATCGTGCCCATCGTGTATGCAGTCTATGAAAGCCTCTTTCGCTCACAACGGAGTGGACTGGGCCTGGGCGCAGCCACGGTCACATTCAACGGCCTGGGTAACTTTGCCGATGTCATCCACGATCCCGACTTCTACACCAGCGTAGGCCGCGTCCTGCTCTACGGTATCGTACAGGTTCCTGTCATGCTGGGCTTAGCCCTTGTTCTGGCCCTGCTGCTTGACTCGACCGTCGTACGTTTCAAAGCCTTCTTCCGCCTGGCCTTCTTTGTACCCTACGCCATTCCAGGTATTATCGCCGCCCTGCTCTGGGGCTATCTCTACGATCCGGCCCTCAGCCCTATCGTGAAAGGGGTGAGTGCACTGGGCCTTGGTACACCTGATTTCCTGGGCGTCAATAGTGTCCTGTGGTCGATCGCTAACATCGCCACCTGGGCCTGGACAGGCTACAATATGCTCATCATTTTCGCCGCCTTACAGGCCATTCCCACCGAAATCTATGAATCAGCCCGCATCGATGGCAGCTCAGGCTTCCACATCGCCTGGCACATCAAAATTCCGCTCGTGGCTCCAGCCCTGGTCCTGACAGGCATATTCTCCATTATTGGAACGCTGCAACTCTTCAATGAGCCTCAGGTTCTTACAGCCATCTCCAATAACATTCCTACATCGTTTACACCTAATCTGTATGCCTACTATACCGCCTTCGGTAATAACAACTATTACTACGCCGCGACGATCTCTGTCGTGCTGGCTCTCGTAACCTGTGTGCTCTCCTTTGGCTTCTTACGCGTCACCCAGCGACAGGCAGGAGTATAAATATGAGTCAACAAACCGCATCCGTGCCGCTTACGATCTCAAAAGAGCATGTGACCACTAGCAAGAGATCATCCCAGGGCTCTCAGCAGATACAAAGCCTGGGTGCCATGGTCTTCCTGTTCATTTTCGTAGTCTACTTTCTCATCCCATTTTTCTGGTTGATCGTCTCCTCAACTAAAAATGCTGGCGACCTGTTTGGCTCTTTCGGACTCTGGTTCGCCCCCACGTTTAATTTAGGAGCCAATCTGCAAGAGCTATTCACCTACGATAATAGCATCTACCTGCGCTGGCTGGGCAATACCGTTCTCTATGCAGGCGTTGGGGCCGTGGTTGGCACCTTCCTCGCCTCTATGGCAGGCTTTGCTCTGGCTAAATATAACTTCCGCGGACGTAACGCGATCTTTGCGGTAATCTTAGGCGCAATTCTGGTACCAGGTACAGCCCTGGCACTGCCACTCTACTTGCTTTTCAGCAATGTGAGCCTCACTAACACCTACTGGGCCGTACTCCTACCCAGCATGGTTAGCCCATTCGGCGTCTATCTCTCACGCATCTACGCAGCAGCTTCAGTTCCCGATGAACTACTGGAAGCAGCTCGCATCGATGGCGCTGGCGAGTTTCAAAGCCTTTACTATCGCACTCTACTTGATGCGACCTGCGCTGGTAACAATCTTACTCTTTCAGTTCGTAGCAATCTGGAACAACTACTTCCTTCCCCTGGTTATGCTCAGCGATGAGAAGTTCTTCCCCATCACTGTAGGCTTACAAACCTGGAATGTAACTACCGGCGGTGCCAATAAATTCCTCTACACCCTGATTATTGCAGGAGCTCTGATCTCTTCGATCCCTCTCCTGATCGGTTGTGGCTTCCTGCAACGCTTCTGGCGCGGTGGCCTGGGAACCGGCAGCGTCAAAGGGTAAAATTTACACATAGAAATGGAGGAGCGCCAGCATGTTGCGCTCCTCCATTTCTATTTCCGACTTAAGCCAATTTTACTTGCAATTTCAAAAGAATACATGTTAAAATAGCATTCGCATATTAGCAAACCATTCCCAAAAAACGTGAGACATCTTCTTCACTAACTTTTAAAATGTCTTCCAGGAAAATCGGCTCATGGTTTGCAACATTCTCATATCATATACTAAGGTAGAGCTTCTTTAATTATTTTTTTCAATGGGTCCTTCTGGGCAATGGATGCCCAGTATACAATAAAAAATTGGTGTTTTCACACCGATTGAAATGAGGCCCTCTAAATGCATAATCAAAAAACGTATTTTCTTGATCTACAAACATTGTTGACATATCTCATTGGCCAGTCTTGTGAATTGATTACAGAATTGAAATTATCTGGACAGCCAGCCCGAGGATCACTCATTCTTCAAGAAGGCAAGATCGCTTATTGTACAGTCAGCTTTCAGAATGGGTATCAGATCGTGGGCGAACAGGCTTATAGACTGATAGAGTCATGCACCCAATGGCAGGTGGAATTGGAAAAATTGGAAGAAAAGAAAAAAAAGTTTCCTACACCCACCCAATACTCACCACAATTGGCCCCTCCTCCTTTCTTAGAAGTCTCGCCCGCCTCAGTCAATAATCCATGGTCCCCACCTCTAAGACAAAAGGGATCGCTCGACCTGGCCCTTCTGCAAAATTTACCCATAAAGGAGCGTTTAATTCTGCGTTCTGTATTTGCAATGATCAATGGAAAACGCAGCAACGAGGAGATCAAAGCCCAACTTCACCTATCCTCTAAAGACATCGATGATGCCCTGACGAGGTTACACGTGCTCGATTTGATTGAATAGTTACCCTTACTATACCGTATAAGGATGTACCATAATGAAGAATATTCTCGCCCGCTGGTATGCTCTTTCCCTTCCACTACGTCCACCCGCGACTACTCCACAGGAAAGGGAACAAGGACGCTATGCTCGCCTCACGGCAGGTCTTGCTTTTATTATTTTCTTGCGCCATATTGCCACTCTTACCAATAATGCTCTTCTTTTCGACGAAAAGCCCATCAGCACGGCCAGATGCCATCGGCCTGATCTTCTTGCTGATCATCTCCTGGTTCTCCGGACGTACGGGACGCCAGAAACTTTCGGCCACCTGCATTATCGCCAGCACTTTTTTAGCCACTATGGGCCCACTGGTCACCCATCCTCTTGATTCAGCCCTGGTCCCACTCTTCAGCGTTTTTACCATCTCCATCATCCTGGCCGGCGCTTTGATGCCTCCCGTTGCAGCATTAATTACTGGCCTGACCAGTTGCCTGCTTATCATCCTGGTTGCTGTGCTCACCCTGAACGTGAGCACCTACGGCCAGGGTAGCCAACTCCAATATCCCACCATCAACACGATTGCCATTGCTATCATGCTTCCTATCGTGATCCAGATCGTTGTATCGGTTATCGTCTATGTGATTATGAACAATCTACTGGCCGCTATCCGCCGCGCTGATCGGGCAGAAGAGATCGTCACCCTCCAAACCAGAATCGTAGAACACGAGCGCGAACGACGACGCGAACAAAAACAACTGGAAGATGGTCTGGAGAAAATCGCGGATGCTCACGCACGCATTGCAAATGGCGACTATCAGGTACGCGTCTCACTCAATGAAGGCGACGTACTCTGGTCCATTGCTATACCCCTCAACAATCTGCTCAACCGCATTCAAACCTGGCGACACGAAGCTGAATTGCTACGTACTACCTATCAGGCCGCAAGGTATATCGCGGAACAGATGCGCATGAACTCCCAACATGAGCAACGGCGCGATCTCCCCCTGACTAAAACACCTCTCGATCCAATCATCGTGGAAGTCAACAAACTAACCAGCCAATCTTCACGTTCTTCCAGACCGCTGCTATAATAACACAAATCCAACTCTCTTCTTGTGGTATCGTAGGTAGGGGCACCCCTCGTGGGTGCCCGTGTGCCAGGGAAAATGCATATCGGAAAAAGGGCACCCACAACAGCATATCGGAAAAAGGGCACCCCTTATGGGTGCCCCTACTTAAAGGAACGGAGCGGATGCTAGAGATTTATCCAACTGATCGGGCATCGTTAGAACGGGATTGCGACATGGATTTTTTTATCGCCAGCGGACCCGGCGGCCAACATCGTAATAAAGTTGAAACCGGTGTACGCCTGGTTCATCGACCAACAGGCATTACCGTAACAGCAACCGAGAGACGCTCTCAAAACGCTAACCGCGAGATGGCATTTGAACGCATGGCAGCCAGACTACAAGCAATGCAAGAAGTCCCCACGCCACGTAAACCAACCCATTCCACCCCTGCGAGTCGGCGCAAACGTCTCGAAAGCAAACGCAGCACCTCACAGGTGAAACGCCTGCGCTCAACTCCACGCCCAGAATAAAACGTACTACTCTCTTCCCCATCTTTTCAGGAGACACATAATGGAAACAATGGAAACACACATCAGCCCATGGCGGCTTTTCCTCATCTGGGCGAGTATCGGTCTACAATCCTTCGGTGGCGGTGCCTCAACCACACTTCTCATCCAACGTGCATTCATAGAAAAACGCAAATTGATGACCATTGAAGACTTTACAGAATTCTGGAGTTTATGCATCCTTACCCCTGGCATCAACTTAATAGGCTTAACCATTCTCATAGGAAGAAAATTAGGCAGAACACCCGGTATCTTTACCTCACTCGCTGGCTTGCTCTTGCCAAGCGCTACTATCACCTGTATCTTAACCGCTCTTTTTCAACAAGTAGAGCGCCTCTCCGCCATCCAGGCCGCTTTGAAAGGTGTGATACCTGCCACAGGTGCGATCATGCTTGTCGTAGGGCTTAACTTCGCGCTGCCCGTCATTCAGAAAAGCTATAAAGAGGGGATTTTCTCTCTACTGATCAGTAGCGTTATTATCGTGCTTTGTGCACTGGCCGTCATTCTCCTGAAACTCTCCGCAATTGCCGTCATTCTGGCCGCTATTTTCCTCGGAGCACTCTTCTTTTCACCCAAAACAACTCCACAACAAAGTGAAAGACAGGAAAAGCAATGATCGATCCATTTACCTACCTGCTCCTTTTTCTGAAAGCCTCTCTCTTCTCAAGTGGCGGATTTAGCAATCTGCCCAGCTTACATCAAGATTTAATCGCCAACGGCTGGGCCAGAGATGCCGAGTTTGGACAATCTATTGCCATTGGACAGATTAGCCCCGGCCCTAATGGATTATGGGTAATCTCTTTGGGCTATCTCACATATGGCTATCTCGGTGCGCTATGCGCCTTGATTGCTATCACTCTCCCTCCACTCCTCGTACTCGCCGTCGCCGCAGGCTACACCCACATTGAACACCAACCACGGGTACAGGGAGCAATGTATGGTGTCTCTCTCGCCGTCATCGCTCTATTGCTTACTGTCTGCTGGACCATTCTCTACCAACCCGACGTGGATTGGAAAGCACTGCTGATAGCTTGTGGCGCATTTCGCCCTGGCCCTGAGCCGTAAAGTAAATATCTTGCTCATTTTAGCTCTGGCAGGACTGGCTGGCTATCTTTTGTATCGGTAACACCTCCGCCAGCTTCATCACCTATATTGACAAGTCTAGAAAGTATATGTTACTCTTTTTCATTATAGATACGAAATTGATAGTGCTAGAATGTTTTTCTATAATCGAAGTTTTACGCTATCAATATATTGTCTCTTTTCCTCTTCTTCGTATCTTTCAAAACTTTTAGTTCGCTTTTGCTTCATAGCATGGCTCGTAAGGATGGTAGTAAACGTTATCTCACATACAGTAGTGCTGAGAGGAGCGTCAAAAAGAGTTGCCGTATCTAAAGTGGTCCTTACCTTTTGAGGTTATACACAAGGATGTTTTGCTTTTACAATGCGCTTTCTGTGCCTGCATAGACACCGATACGCATAAGGTGTAAATATTTTCTCTATGGAAGGAGACAAAGATGTCAATAAAACGACTCGTTATGCTACTCTCTACTGGCTTGCTGGTTGTTTTTTCTGCATTGTTTGCACACCCGACGCAACCGGCGGCGGCTGCAACCTCTTGTGCCAACGTAACTACGGGGGCGATTAGCGCGACGAATGGCCTTGTCGCATTTACCCTCAGCAAAAGCTCTGGTAATATTACTTCTCTGCAACTTCATGGTCACGAATTGCTCGGTCATGGCGGCTCGGCCTACTGGGACATGAATGATAGCGCCTTCGGATATTTTGTCCTTGGCTCCGGCGATAAGGCAAACACAACCTACAATGTGGCCTGCCCTGCCAACGGAGGCATTGATGTCTCGATCACTCACAAAGGATCAACTTCCGAACCAATGGGCGTCACCCAGCACTACGTATTGCAGCCCGGTGTACCCGCTATTCATCTGTTTACTATCGTCAGCCACAGTAGCTCATTGGGCACTGATAGCATCGCACAGTTTCGTTTTGCAGTACGTGGTGATCCCACCATATTTACCAATGCTTCGGTAGAGGATGATCCTATCGGACCCGCCTGGCGGCAGAGCGCTTCGACTTTCCCTACCCCTCAGCAACTCGCTAAAGCACCCGCTGTACAGGATGCGACCTACGATTTGCAGGGCCTCAACTCGCTATACCCCAGACGCTACTATACAAAATACGACTGGTCAGCCTATTATCGTGATCACGTGTTGCATGGGTTTTATGGCAATGGTTACGCTGCCTGGATAACGATGGATCATAATGAAGCTTTCAATGGTGGCCCTACCCATCAGGATCTGACGGTCCATCAAACGAATAGTGCGCCCGCATTGCTGGATATGGAACAGGGCGCACACTTCGGTGGCCCCACAATCGTTGCAACTGGCAATTGGACCAAGACATATGGCCCCTATCTCCTCTACCTGAATGCTGGCACCAACGGCACAACCTTACGTAATGATGCACTCCAGTACGCCAACGTCAATTGGGATCAGTCGTTCTACGATACATTGGGTATGCCTGGTTACGTTACAAGTAGCCAGAGAAGCACAGTTACAGGGAAAGTTACGCTCTCCACCGGAGATACAATGAGTGGAAGCACGGTCGTTCTTTCGGATAATAACACTGATTTCACACAGACCTGGAAGGGGTATCAGTATTGGACATCGCCAAATGCTGATGGCACATTCAGCATCGCTGGCGTACGTCCTGGCACATATCGCCTCTCCGTCTACCGACCACGCTACTTTGGCGATTTCCATGTGGATAACATTACTGTAGGTACGGCAACCACCGATAAACTACCAGCTATGCTATGGACACCCCAGACATTTGGGCAACAATTATGGCAAATCGGTGAACCGGATCGCACTTCATCTGAATACATGAACGGCACGAATTTCCGCACCTATGGGAACCAGCTCAAATTCCCCCAGCAATTTCCCAATGGCGTCAATTTCGTGATAGGTCAGAGCCATTCAGCAACCGACTGGAACTATGTTCAATATCAACAACTCAATGGCGTAAGGCAGCCCGATTGGAAGGTCCAATTCAATATGGCAAGTGCACCCAAAGCCGGCAGTGTTGCAACACTCACTATCGCTCTGGCTAGCTGGTCACTTGATGCACCAAGGCCACCGACTATACCAGGAAGTTTTACGGTAATCGTAAATGGTGTCAAACAACCCGCATGGAATTTCCCCACAGATGCGACCGACGCAGCTTCCTATCGTAGTGCCTGCTCCGGTGGCTATCACCTCAACTACTTACAATTCTCAGCGTCATCGTTGCTCAAAGCCGGCACCAACACGCTGGCCTTCCGCATCAATGATGGCTCAACAACGGCAATCAATAATGTGGAGTACGATGCACTCCGTTTTGAAATTCAATAATCGCATTATCGATAAGTATCGATAAAAAGCCGGACGCTTCGAAAGGATAGAAATCACTTTCAGAGTGTCCGGCACAAAACATATTCGGCAAGGAAAGGCTTTCCCTTCCCACTTAGCGCTCATTGAGGGGCACAAATTTCGCCTGCTCAGGGCCAGTGTAATCGGCCTCTGGACGGATCAGGCGATTATTGTTAACCTGTTCGAGGATATGAGCGGTCCAGCCAGAGACACGGCTGACGGCAAAGGTAGGCGTAAAGAGATCTCCAGGCAAGCCCACAAATGAGAGCAGGGCCGCCGAATAGAACTCAACGTTGGTATAGAGCTTGCGACCCGGTTTCTCCTCTTCCAACAAGCGGATCGCCGTTACTTCGACTTCACGTGACAATTTGAATGCTTCTGGATCAGCCACACGAGCCATTTCACGCAACTCTTCGGCACGCGGATCAGTGGTCTTATAAACACGGTGTCCAAAGCCCATAATGCGCCCGCCGTGAACGATGGCATCACGCAACCAGACTTCAGGACTTTCTGCTTGTGCGATCGCATGGAGCATGTCCAGCACTTTTGAAGGTGCACCACCATGCAACGGCCCTTTGAGCGCCCCAATTGCGCCCGTTACCGATGAAGTAATGTCGGACCCGGTACTGGCAATGACGCGCCCGGTGAAGGTTGAAGCATTCATACCATGATCGGCAAGCAGGACCAGATAGGAATTGAGACCCTGTACATGCTCTTCTTTAGGCTCCTCACCGGTGAGCAGGTAAATGTAATTAGCAGCATGACCAAGCTCTGGACGTGATTCTAAAGGTTCTTTACCATTGCGGAGACGTTGGAAAGCGGCAAGGATAGGAGGGAAACTGGCCGTTAAGGCGATTGCTTGATCCTGGGTAGGAGTACCAGATACGGAAAGAGCACCCCATGCGGAAACGGCTGTGCGCAAAACATCCATTGGATCAGTAGTTTTTGGTAGGAGACGAATCGTTTCCATCACCGGGGCAGGAATAGTGCGTTGGGCAGCAAGCTTGCTATGTAACTGGGCCAGTTCTGTCCGATTGGGCAATTTATCAAACCACAAAAGGTACGCGATCTCTTCAAAAGTCGCGTTACGCGCCAGATCGTGAATATTGTAACCTCGATAGATGAGACGACCAGCGGTGCCTTCAACCTTACTAATAGCGGTTGTAGCTGCGACAATGCCCTCTAATCCACCCTTATTTGCTTTTGGGGCGGCAGTAGGGACACCCTTCGCGGTGTTTTCTGTATCACTTTGCGTCGTCGACATAGTCGTATATGCTCCTTTGCTGTTGCAATATGTAGGTACATGTATTTTTGTGTAGCATTCTAGACAAGCATGCTGGCCTGATAATGTTGTACCACGGAAGAGCCAAGAAAGTCAATGAAACTCGATATTACTTGACACTACTTGATTTCTTCTGCAAGAAGTGAGATGATAAGGACGGAGTTTTAAGGAACATAGTACTTTTAGATGGAAGGAGGAACAGGCAATGATCGAGTTGAATGGAGAAAATTATCTCGACGGCCATGAAGCCTCACACCTGCTTGGTGTGAAAATATCGACGCTCTATACCTATGTGAGCCGGGGGGTCCTGAGAAGCTACAAGCAAGGAATTAAACGTCAACGTCTGTACAAACAAGCAGAACTGGAGTCTTTATTGCAGTTGCGCTCAAGCGATGAGTCCTCCTCCGAAGGGTTGGAGGAGAGACCGCGCGTTGAATTGCCACGAGTTGAAGATTGGATGGCGAATGCATGATTGAGAAGTCATAACGATTTACTACCATGCATACAAACTACGTTTGTATAGCTCTGCTTTGACAACACCAACATACTTTAAAGGTGAAACCCTGGTTTATATGGCAGCACAGTCTGCTCACTCTCTTTGGTGTACGCTTTGAGAAGTTCTTTCCAGGTTGTTTCACCACCCAGGTGATAGGTCGTGATGCCACCCAGCTTAAGCGGAGGTGGAGTATCAGCGGCAAAGAGAATAGTTACAGCATGCCCACTCTGACGGATGGAGTTAAGTATATCGATCAATTGCTCGCTCATAGTGCTGGTAATGATCACAACAGTAGATCCAGCAGGAAGACGCGTCCGTTCGATCTGTAGGATCTCTTCAATAGAGGTACTGAAGAAGGCTTGTACACGAGCCAGTGTTTCCATAATCCGCTGGCGTTGTTCTCCATTACTGGTAGCGGGAAGGCGGATACGGCGGCGTTTCATGCGTGCACTTGCGATCTTCTCCTGATTGCTCACGTTTTGTGCAATGAGAACAGAGGGTTCTTCATCCGGCATAAAAAGTGTTGTATTAGAGTAAAGCCCCACAGCATAACCCTGATCTAACGCCCAATCGGCTACAGAGGCGGCTGCACAGATGGAAAGTTCTTGCAAGCCGGGTCGCACACCATAATAGATATCAAGTTGTGCGATGACGTTAAGAAAAAGCACTAAGGAATGGGTAGTCGTTGACTCATAGATGTTACTTTGCATCGTCATAGTACGTGCCGTCGCCTTCCAATTGACCCGGCGCAGGCTATCACCGTACACATAGTCGCGCACACCCACGATACGCGAAGGATCTTCTAATAAACGCTGCGGAGTTCGCCTGTCTCCAAAGGGATGACGGGCGGGCAAACCAAAACTCTGCAATGGGGCAATGAGCGGATAAACAAGCAGATACTGATAATTGGTAAGCTCCATCTCCCGACTGATGAAGCCGAAGACATCGCCACTACTTAGTTTTGTAGGGCCAAAGGTATGCACACCTCGTGCATTACATTGGACAGTATAGCGACGGGTGATGCGTTCGTACCACCGGGGACTGAACAGACATTCGAGCGCAACCAGATCATTCCGCAAACTACCATACAATTTGACATCCTTAATGGGGAGGGCGCGTGGTATCGTATCCTCGATCTCCAGCCAGGGAAGGGGTAACAGTTTGGCATTCTCTACAGAAAGTGAGAGCGTGATTTCCTCTCCAAAGAGGACGCGCTGCTCACTGAATTGGCGCTGGTAGTGCAGATCGGCGAGACAATAGAGCGCCCAGATATCGGTAATCGCCAGAATCAACAATAACAAGATACCAGCCATAAGCAAAAGAGGCTGATGCAAAGGAAGACTGAGAATGAGCAGAAAAGCGCTCAACAGATACCAGCGTTTGTCCGTAGGGCTACCGCGTAGATTATGCACCGGACGGCGTTTGAGGCCAAAATTTCTGCCGTTCTGAGATTTCTCATGATTCCACCGGTACGGCCACTGTCTGTAACACTTCATCTACAAATTGTTCCATGAGACGGCCATGCAGGCGGGACTGATTAGTAGCAATCAGACGATGAGCAAGAACGGGACGCGCCATATGTTTCACATCGTCGGGTAGTACATAATATCTTCCATGAATAGCAGCGTAGGCCTGACTGGCTCGATAGAGCGCCAATGTACCACGTGGACTGGCACCCAACTCAATGCCACTATGGTTACGCGTCGCACGTACCAGTTCGACGATATAGTTTTCAACGCTCGCTTCAACATGTACCTTACGAATAATCTTTTGCAGACCCTCTAATTGTTGTGCGTCCAGCACCGATTGCAGGTCCTGTAAAGGCTGCTCCTCTTTAAAGCGTTGTAGGATCAGACGCTCTTCCGCGTGGCTGGGATAGTCCAGGCGCAGGCGCAACAGGAAGCGATCAAGTTGTGCTTCGGGTAGTGGAAACGTCCCTTCCAGCTCGATAGGATTCTGTGTGGCGATAACAACAAATGGTCGTGGTAAAGCAATCGTTTCGCGCTCAATGCTGATCTGCCGTTCCTCCATCGCCTCCAAAAGAGCTGATTGTGTACGTGGCGTTGCACGATTGATTTCATCGGCAAGGACAATCTGAGCCAATAATGGGCCAGGTCGAAATTCGAATGCGCCGTTTTTCTGGTTATAAAAGGTAATACCGGTAATATCCGAGGGAAGCAGGTCAGGTGTGAACTGAATACGCTGAAATGAGCAACCGAGTGACCGGGCCAATGTTTTTGCAAGGGTTGTTTTGCCAATACCAGGTACATCTTCAAAGAGGATATGGCCTTCACACAGCAAGGCAACCATGAGCAGATCAACCACTGCTTCTTTGCCAACGATGACGCGACTGGCATTTTGACGAATAAGGCGTGCGGCATCCTGTACCTGCCGTACCTGTCGGCTGTTTTCTTCATTGATTGTCATAGCTGGCCTCTACAGTATAGTGTTTTACGGAAATTGTGCGTGTTTTGTTTAATATATCATAATTATAGGGCGTTCCTGATGTTTTGATATAAGGTCCCGAAGACTTGCCTGGAAGGGAAGAAGTTTACCTTCCAAATCCTTAGCTAAGAGTATTACATACAAATCCTCAGCACAATTTAATGAAAAATAACCACAATGACGAAACCAGATGTCTTACTATAGCGTATTATACGTTAAGATGACCTTTTCCGAAGATCATAATTTACTTTGTAGCTTATTATATGTAGGAGCGAAGCATATGATACATGAGAAAGAAAATCAATCCGGCCTGGATAAAAAAATACTAGATAAAATTATTCTGATTATAGAGGACGATGATAGTATCGGCACACTTCTGGTAGAAGCGCTTTCACAAGAAACTCCTTATAAAGCTCTCCTGGTGACGGATGCTTTCCAGGCACTCAAAGCCATTCATCAAGTTAAACCATGTCTGTTTATCACGGACTATCACCTTCCACATATAAATGGCATTGAACTGTACGATCGCCTCCATTCAACGGATGATCTTGCCAATACTCCCGCTATTATCATGAGTGCTTACTTGCCTGAAGAAGAGGTCCGCAAGCGCCACCTGATTAGCCTGAGCAAGCCATTTGAACTGGATGAATTGTTGGATACCGTCGAGAAGTTGCTGGCGTAGGAATGTCACTCACGAAGTGTCCTGATTTTTATGAACCTCTCCGCTTCCTCTTCATATGTACTGTTTGCCGTTCAGCGCATCTTGTGTGATAGTATAACAATGTGATAATTAAGAGGAAGATGCTCCTCGCGTCTTGCCGCCTATCGACTTCCCCTGGGGAGATGAGTTTGCAGGAGAAACTATGGCTATCTCGAATTTTGATGCTCTGAAAGCTGAAATTGATGAACGTATCCCTGATCTTGTAGCAATGCGCCGTGATCTGCATGAACATCCTGAACTGGCCTTTGAAGAGGTACGCACCTCTTCTATTGTCGCACAACGCCTCCAGGCTCTTGGCTTAGAGGTGCAGACCAATATTGCAAAAACTGGCGTCGTCGGCCTGCTGCGCGGCAATGCCAGCACACCCGACACTAAAACGCTGGCTATTCGCGCTGATATGGATGCGCTGCCCATCCACGAATTGAATGAGATAGACTATCGTTCCACTATAGATGGGAAGATGCATGCCTGCGGACACGATGGTCATACATCAATTCTTCTTACCGTTGCCGATATTTTGAGCAAACGCCGGGCAGAGTTGAATGGTAATGTAAAGTTCGTTTTTCAACCCGCCGAAGAGGTAATTGGCGGCGCAGCACCAATGATCACAGATGGTGCTATGGAAGGTGTAGATAACATTATTGGCCTCCACCTGATCAGTAACTACTCCCTTGGACGTGTTGGTGTACGAGCAGGCGCAGTCTTCGCCAGCGCCGATACTCTGGAAATGGTGGTCCATGGCAAGGGCGGCCATGCCGCGATGCCCCATGGCGCGGTCGATCCTATCGTCATCGCAGCCTATATTACAACCACCCTGCAAACCTTGATTAGTCGCGAAACTTCTCCCTTTAGTCCAGCCGTGATTACTATTGCCTCCATCCACGCTGGCTCGGCCTTTAATATTATCCCTGAACAGGCCGTCATAAAAGGCACTATGCGTGCATTTAGTAACGACCAACGGGAATATCTCTTGCGCCGCATTCAGGAGGTCGCCCAGGGCGTGGCAACAGCTATGGGCGGCTCATGTACCGTAAACTGGTTCGATGGTTGCCCCCCCTGTATCAACGATCCCGCGATGACTGAAGTTGTCCTTAGAGCAGCCGTGGCAACAGTAGGCGCACAGGCCGTCGATGAATCAGAGGAGGTTATGACAACAGGTAGCGACGATATGGCCTGCTTCCTTAATGAAGTACCAGGTTGCTATTTCATTGTAGGCGCTCAAAATGAGGCGAAAGAAGCCAAATATCCTCACCACCACCCGCGCTTCAATATCGACGAGGACTCATTACCAATTGCTGTCGAGGTGCTGACACGCGCAACCCTGGACTTTTTGCAATAACTCACCTCGATACATAAATAATTATCCAGGGTGTAGGGGTGCCATTCATAATCCCGTGTTGCCTGACGCGATGGCTGAGGAACTGGTTGCATTGGGAACACGGGATTATGAATGCATTGACTCCAACTATTTCAAAAAAATGACGCAAGCACAACACTAATACCTGTAATACATGTAAAACGGTAGGGACCCGATTGCATCGCGTCCGTGATTGATCAACCGTGGACCATCATTCCATAAATGGCGGACGCGATACAATCGGGTCCCTACCGTTTTACATGTTTTTATGTGTTTTTGACGCATCATTTTTGGCAACTTCCTCAATTTGTTGGAGTCAATGAATTATGAATGGCACTCCTACACCCTGGATAATCATCGAAAGAAGGCGAATGGTGCAATAGATCCGAAATCCCTTAAGAGAGAAGTGCATCGATTTGCGCCAGAAGTTTCTGTGTATTCGCAAAGCCATAGTTGATTGCTTGAGCCTTACCATTTGCATCCAGAATAACTGTTGTAGGCACAGTAAGCACCTGGTAACGTGCACTAAGCTCCGGTTCTGCAGATGCATCAATCTCCATAACGGAGATAGCATTTCCTCTGGCTTCCTGAATACGTTGTAAAATGGGAGCCTGAAACTTGCATTGACGACAATCCTCTCCGCTGAATGATAGGATCTGTATTTTGTTATTCGTAACTGGCGTTAGCGGGGCAGCAAGTGCGCGTTGACGTTTCGACCGCAACAAAGTGTTTTCCAGCGCGTACCAGCAACCAGCCACTAATTGCAACCAGAGCCAGCACCACTAACCTGATAATAAGAGCAGACATACTATATCAGACTCCTCGCCAGTGGAAGCTACCTTCATAACGCACCTTCGGCAACATCCCCAGACGACCCAAATGGTAGTACACAAAACAACCAGCGCAAAAACCAATAGTCAGATTAATACCTGCAAGCACGAAGACGATAAGATCAAGCGCCCAACCGAGGACCGTCGCATGAGTGAAAAACAGCACCAGCGTAGCAGCCAGGAGGAAAATTGTTCCAACCCCTTGCGCGAACCGATGCGGAGCAGGATCATCCTCCACCACACGCGGCTGCAACAGGTGTAATGGCACAACAACACCTCGATACAACAAGCGGAAAGGACTCGCAGTCGGCACTACAACACTGATACCCATACAGAGCATCGTAATCAACGTAAGCACAGGCCATTGCAAGATAAAGGCCACAGCAGTCAAGGCAACAACACATGCCTGCGTAAATTTTGCTAGATGAGTATCTACGCTCAGACCACGGCTCACGTTAGAAGTACTTTCCATTGGACACGTCTCCTCGAAAGCATATGCAAATACAAGAATTTAAGTTCATAGAAAAATAACATTGAAAACCTCGCATTTATTCCTTTCTGTTATGGATCATATAACTATAAAGGTCCCATTTCTCCAGACAAAAATAGCACACTCAGGTTGCTTTGTTTGGCAGATGGAAGGAACTATGATATAACTGGCGTAACTATTTTGAACAGGTTTTATTCTAAAATAAAACATTGGGAAAGTGAAAATAACTATGACGCAATCAACAAATTCCTCCCATTCCATCTCTGATCATTTCACCAGCGTAATCTATTCTTTGTGTGAGGTAGCGGAACTCTACTACTATCTTGGTAAACTAGATGAAGCCGTAAGTGTCCTGAAAACGGGTTTGCAGTTGACCTCGACGAAAGAGGTGCATCTCCGTGATCGAGTCAAAATCACGCTACAGTATGGAAAGATCCTTATTGCACACTATTTTCTCACGAATAAAGGCTTCGATCTGGCGCTTGCGACAGCCCTTGAAGCAAAACAGCTTGCAGAAACTGCACACTATGAAAAGGGCATTGCCGATGCGCTCAACCTCATCGGGCAGGCTTACTACTACAAAAAGCTGAATACAGGCGAAGGTGATTATGAAGAAGCGCTCACGTATTTTCAGCAAGCGCTGACCTATAGAGAGAAATTGCATGACACCAGAGGCATCAGTGAGGCGTTATTCCATAGTGGCCTGACTTATGAACAACGTGATCTTATTGATGAGGCACGAGAATGTTATACTGAAGCATTACAGTTTGCTGACCTCTATAACCATAAACTAGAAAAATCATATGCCCTACGCCACCTGGCCGGATTGGGCGCAGCTAAAGGCGATCTGGATGCCGCTCTCAACTATGCTCTGACCTCCCTTGCCTTGCGCGAAGAGATCGGATTCAGAGTTTATCTACCACATTCACACATACTGGTGGGCGATATCTATCGGGAGAGAGAAGATTTTGAAAATGCCTTGATCAACTATCAGAATGCTCAGGCCCTGGCCGAAGAAATGGGTATTAAAAATGCGCTTATTCTCTCCCTGCTTGCAATTGGAAATATTCAGTTCGTGCTGGAAGATACAGCTCCGGCACGCGAAAATTTTCAGCAAGCTCATACACTTGCACAGGAACTCGGAGTTGTGTATACGCTCGAAATGACTACCAGCAAACTGAATGCGTTGAGCGATAAGCAATAAGCAATGAGCATCTAAAATAGATCATTGCCATGAGCATATATATAAGAAATATCTGATTTTCATCCATTAGAGGTAATCAGGGTAGGGGCGTGACCTTGCGTGCGCCCATTCCCCAGAAAATGATTTTCTCGGGACATGGGCGCACGCAAGGTCACGCCCTACCCTGATTACCAATATTTTCCTGGAGGACTGGATTGATGGATATGTTTACAATGAAGATAGCTGAATATGTGTTACCTGTCGTATTATTATAGGTAGGTTCAGTAGTAAAGATACCCTTATTCTATTCACAAGGGAGATGAATATGAAACTTCTTGTCACAGGCGGGGCTGGATATATAGGAAGCGTTATGACTGCTCAGCTTGTAGAGGCTGGACATGAGACGACAGTGCTAGACAACCTCGTCAAAGGGCATCGCCCGGCGGTCCATCCCGCAGCACATTTTGTGAAATGCGATCTGTTGGACAGTGCAAATTTGAAAGAGATTCTACGTGGAGGCTTTGATGGTGTACTCCACTTCGCAGCACTGTCGCTCGTGGGTGAGTCGGTAGGTAATCCCGAACGCTATTATCGTAACAATGTCGTCGGTACGCTCAACTTGCTTGATGCCATGCGCGAGGCTGATGTCAAGCGACTGGTTTTTTCCTCTACGGCTGCGGTCTATGGTGCGCCCGAAGAGACACCTATTTTAGAGACTGCGGTGACACGTCCAACCAATCCTTATGGTGGTTCAAAGCTGGCTGTGGATCAGATGATTAGTTTTGAAGCGGCTGCACATGGGCTTGCAGCGGTGAGCTTACGTTACTTTAATGTCGCAGGTGCCAGCGGAAATCTAGGAGAAATGCATCAGCCGGAAACGCATCTTATTCCACTCGTCCTGGACGCAGCGGTCGGCAAGCGCGAGGCCATTGATGTGTATGGGACAGACTATGCTACCCGTGACAAAACGGCTATTCGTGATTATATTCATGTTGAGGATCTGGCACGAGCACATATTCTCGCCATCAATGCTGCACGTCAGGGAGAGCACAAGATCTACAATCTAGGCAACGGCAGAGGTTTTTCTGTATTAGAAGTTATTGAAGCAGCTCGCCAGGTAACAGGCAGAACCATTAAGGCAAACGAAGTTGGCAGGCGTGCAGGTGATCCTCCGGTGCTTGTGGCATCCAGCGAGAAAATTCAGAAGGAATTGGGCTGGAACCCGCAGAAGCCAGAACTAACGACTATGATTGAAGATGCCTGGAACTGGATGCAGGCACACCCTCATGGATATGATGACTAGAGGCGCTTGAAAGGACTTACAACATATGCGTGCTGATATTCAACCCGGTGCTCACTTTCCCGACTATGAACTGACCGATCATACGCGCGTACGCCGCAAATTAAGTGAGTCTGCAAGGCAAAGATCCGCTGATTCTGCTCCTCTCACGTGGTCACTATTGTCCCAAAGATCACCAGCAACACCTTGAACTCGCTTCCTTCTATCCAAAAATTGCTGTAGCTTATACGCAGATTGTGACCCTCTCGACGGATAATATTCTGGAGAGCAACGAGTTTCGGGCGGCAGTCGGTGCGCAGTGGACGTTTCTTTCAGATTCTGGATCGCAAAGTGCAACAAGATCTCGACATTCAAGAATACACTGATCCAACCCACAATCCCATGATTCCACATACCATTATCTTGGAACCAGGGTTGCTCATTTATAAAATCTACAATGGCTATTGGTTCTGGGGCCGCCCCTCAATTGGGGAACTATGGCAGGATCTGCGGACCGTTACCCAGAAGATACGACCTGATTGGGAACTCTCTACCCCCGGTCTGCGCGAGAATTGGGAAGGTGATAAAACATTGCACTATCCTTACAAACAAAAGTAGCCCCGAATAGAACCGGATAGGGGTGTCACGCAACGTAACGTTCCTACCCGGTTTTCATCTACATAGACAAACAGGAATATATCGTTATGGACGACGATAGGATATGCTACTCCATACCACGACAAGCATGATTGCGGCGATAATAGTGCTGATTATTGGTACACCTTCCAGCGTTGGCTCACCGACGATATGAAAATGGAAGAAGCCGACGATGAGGAAAATGGCAAACAGGCCAATCATGATTGCGCCCAGGATACCTGCGGGTGCACGACGCCCCGCGATGGAATTCGCCCAGGAAGCCCACAAGGGCTGCGATGATAATCCATACGATAAGCTCGGTGAATGTTACTGCCTGGAAAAATTCTCCTTATAAAAACTAATTATGATGAACATCGTCCATCTGCTTCTGATACGTGTATTGAGGAAAGAGGGACTCAGATAATACTATGTGAATTATGGAAACTTTCTTACTCCTGTTTGCTTCTACGACCAGATCATAGAGATTCATACCTGAACAGACATAGAGCTGCGGGGAAGAATGCGTTATAAATGTTGCGTGAAAGATAGGTGTATGGTATTATTGGGTTCGCGGGGTTGTAGCTCAGTGGATAGAGCAGTGGTTTCCTAAACCACGTGTCGGAGGTTCGATTCCTCTCAGCCCCATTTATCCACATTTTATCCACAAACAAGCCCCAAAAGCCAAAAAAGACCCAGGAGCAGAGCACATAAAATACCCCACTTCAAGGCCATTTTTCACTGTAATCTCATGTCGGAAAACAATCATTCCGACACGAAAACAACGCTATTAGCTGGACCTTATGAGCGTTTAGGACCACCTCTTTTCTTCTTGAGAAGACCCAAAGCACCAACTACCGAAAACCTATCCTGATCTTGACGAGCCGCCCTATTGTTAAAATCTTTAAGGTACTCTTGCGTCACCTCAATATCACTATGCCCCATAAGTCGAGAAAGCTTGTAAATCTCTCCCCCTTGTTCCAGATACATACGCGCAAAAGTATGACGGAACGTATGAGCAGAAACACGTACACCAGTGATACCAGCCCTATTTTTTATATCTATTAGCAACTGTTCAATACCGTTAGGAGTTAACGGCTTGCCATAACGGTTCATAAAAACTCTTTTTTCAGAGTCACTATGAGACCTACGGTAATGATGAATATATTTCCACAAAAGCTTAGCAACATCAGGAGACAAACCAACCTCACGTTCTTTACTTCCCTTACCAAACACCTTAATATAATCATCATGTACGTCCTGAACTTGCAGGCCACATAACTCAGAAACACGCACACCAGTTTCTAGCAATACCAGAATAATCGTATAATCGCGATAGCCGAGAGTAGTAGAAATGTCGCACGCATCCAGCATCAACCTAATATGATCAGGTGTAAAAGTTGGTATGATGTAATCTGGTACAGAAGGTAACTTGAGACGCTGAGAAGGGTTCTTTTCTATCAACTCCTCATCATAGCACCACGTGAAAAAACCTTTGATAACTTGAGCGTAGCCCTTGACAGTTAAAGGCGAAAGCTGAGAAGGACCACGATCCTTACTAGAAACCCGATCAGGCTGTAAAGATTGGATATAGAGCATAAATGAGCGTAAATGAGTTGTCGTAACTTGATCTAGCCGCTCTATGCCCTCCTCCTCACTTAACCATACGGCAAACTTACCAAGCTTCTGTTCATACCATCTAATAGTTGTCCCCTCTTTACGCCCACGTGTACGGACATCAATAATATAGCCCTTAATTGCTTCTGACACTTTCATAGAACACCTCCTTATAGGTACAAGTCATAGGGATCACTCTCAGGACCATCAGTATCAGCAGCCGACTCTATTGAATAGAGCAAGCGTTTCTTTTGCACCAACTCAGGAAACGTCATCTTTCGGTTTTCCTCCATTTCCTGTAAGTAATCCTCCGCCAAGTCATAGAGAAAATGAAAGGTATCCGAGAGATCAGGAGCAGCACCCGCCAAGCGTTCAACCGAAGCACGCCAGGCCTCCGCCGTGATCATACAGCCGAGAATTTGCCCAACCATCCGCCGCATATTGGCCTGGTACTTGCGCTTACGAATATAGGCCGCAATATCAGAAGACTCTATTTCAGGCCGAGGAGCGGGAAGAGGAGCCGGAGTAGAGCGACGAGAGCGCGAACGATGACGCTTGATTGAAGGTGTTGTGAAGGGACGCGCCAGAAGTTCGGCATCAGCTTCTTGCAACAGTTCTTCTTTCTCGCGTTCCTCTCGCTCATACTCCGACTCCTCCAGAGGCAGAGGCACGAACCCAGACTGAATGACTTCCCAATCCGGATGCACCGGCCAGCGAGAGCGGTTCGTATCATCTGTTGGGATGACATAGCGCAGCCAGCCATCTGGCAGACCATCCGCACCACCACCAGGACGACCGACCGCATAGCACCAAAGACCAGCAAGCTTTGACTCTAAATCATAGGCATCATTGAGACCGTGAAAGTCATCCCCTTTCAGTTCGTTGAGACCTGGACGACGCCAGCGCACCTCAATACGCCAGACAGGAGAAGAACGTTCCCAGAGCGGCTTCCCTTGCTCATCTCGTGCCAACGACCAGAGCGGTTTCCCTTGCTCATCCAGAGCAGACGACCAGATATCACACATCCACTCTTTTTCTTGCTCTGAGTAGCGAATACGATGTGTTTTATCATAAATGAGTGCGGAGAGCGCACCTGCACGCGCCCCAAAGGGCAAACCCGTTAAACGGTCCCATCGCAATTTCACCGCATCAGGACCATCAATCAGCACTTGAGCATCCAGAGGCCGTTCATCTGAGAGTTGGGCACGCGTGACAAAGTGTTCCTTCACATTCTGCAATGACCAGAAATCCAGACCTGCAACATCACACGCCAGGTCAATTGCTGAAGGCTGCATGATGATATATTGTCCGAAGATCGACATCAGAAAGAGATGGACTTCAGGAATAATTTTCGCCAGATCCCGCACCGACCAGAGGTATTCCGAGGAGCACCGGACCTGTGCTAAGAGTTGCATCTTTGAGCCACGATTGACCGCCAGCGCAATTTTAGAACTCCGGAGTATCCACTGGAAACCCTTATCCCCCTTGCGCGTCATATTGAGCGGCACGCCTGCAAACGTAAAGCGCGTTGGAATATCTTCCTCACGCTCTTGTGCCTGTTCTTTCAAGGAAGTCAACTCTTCCTGCAAGTCAGGCGCTACTCGACCTTTTGTTTGCTGGAACGCCGTATCCGCGGCATAAACATTGAGCACCAACGTATCGACAAAGGAGGCCAGGACTTTGACCGAAACTCTTCGCCAAACCGGAGACGGAAGAACGCACCAGCCGCCGAAGGTGCTGTTCCTCTTTTTCTGAACCATCAAAGGGATCGCCTGTCCTTGTCCAGCATGAAAAACCATTGAAGAGAGCGTTTGAAAGACCTGTTCTTTCTCACGAGCACGCAAGGCACGCTTAAGGAGTGGTTGCGTAAACGACTCACCATCAAGTGGTTGATACGTCACGAGCCAGGAACGACCGTCAAGGACTGAGACATCAACAGGACGGTTTTCAGCTTCAGGCCACGCCGCCAGGATACGACGCAGCAAGCGAGACTTGTATTCTTCATTCATAGAACAACCTCCAAAGAGAAAAAGAGAAAAGAACAAAAATGTAAAAAGAGCGGTGCGGTTCACTTGCGGCACCGCTCAGATAATGGAGTGACCACCGTTGCAAGTGCAGACGGTGAGACCGACCAGAGCTGATTTTGCAACTCCACAATTTCCAGCACTAACACACGCTCATCCTCCGGCAACGACCACGCCAGTTCCGCCAGGAGGGTGGTAATCAACCCATCCGACCAGGCGCGTTTGAGTGCCACGCCCTCATGTTTTGCAACAATCGCCTGCATACGCACCGATAGCGCCGCAGCATTGAAACTCACATCATTACATCACATTACCTCCTCTCGAAGATCAACCCAAACCCAATACGCACGATAGCCCAGGGAACCATCCAGAGCGCGCGCCAAGGCAATTCCAACATTCCGAGCTTGTAGTCCCGCATCATGCCCTCAATCGCTGAAAGGCATTCGGCACATGCTGATCGCCCATATACTTCGGAAGGAGATCGCGACCAACATTCAGCCAGAGCGCTACATCAACCCAGGAACAGCCAGGGTGGACGCTGGCAGGAAAGACTGGAACCGGACGAGCAGAACCCTATATTCCTCATCCTGCACACAGGGATGTCATGAACGGAGCGGATAACAGAGCTCAGACATCAAGACACCTTCTTTCTCGAACCGTTCACCGCTAAGAATGCGATGCCAGAGTTCTTTTTTTGAGAGATTGTGATACAGGGACAAAATTCAAAGAGCAACCGCCACGCTGCCAGACATAGCAGTACCAGCAATTCGAACTGCCAGCGCGAAGCGGTCTCACTGAAATGAGGGATGTGTGTCTTTGCCATCGGAGTGATGTTCTCCAAAGGGACAGCAGCCCATTCCCTGATGATCTCACTCAACATAGCACCCAATGACCGAGAGTGCGTTGCATGAAGCACACCAGTCAGCAATCGTCGTTGAGGAAAGGGGCTCTCTTGCCACGCGATTTTGTTTAACATGCGTGTGGTTCTGGTCGGTGACCTGGTCGGGTTCCTTGGGACATAGTTCATCGGGAACAATGACCCGCCGTATAGAGGAGAGCCAGGTAAGCGACTCGGCTACCGTTGACGCAACTGGGACTAGCTCGCCGCCGACCTGCTGAACAAAGGGATAGCGCCGACCAGAAAGGCGATGCACCCCAAAGGGTAGCCGGATAAGGACCTGGTTGCGCATCACTAGCCCAATCCCGTTTCGGGTAGAAGCTCGAGCATCAGACGGACAGTAGGGCCGCAGCCAACGCCGCAGAGCAGCCGCCGGACCAGGCGCGCAAGGAACACATGCAAATGCCCACCACGCCGCGAAAGCTCCAGATAGGACGAGATCCCATCGCAGCGAGAGCACACTGGATCGAGAGCAGCTGGAGGAGACCATCAACGCTATCAGCATCAAAGACCGCAAAGTGACACATGCCCTGCTCATCCGTGAGATACGTTCCAATCGTCTGCACACCCGAGAGATGCAGGCGCAACGCCTCATAGGTGAGCGGTTGACCGACACGCAGATACCGACCATCGGCCTGCTGCAGCGCATAATCTGAGCGACGACCCACACAGGCATACGCCAGGTGCCACAAGTGCTGTTTCGTGATGCTCATTTCGCCTCCTTTCCTCAAAAGAAATTCCATCAGTTCAGTGTTATATACTTCAAATCTTCTGTCAGAATTTCCCGCTTTCTATCAATAAGCATAAACGCAAATATAGCGTGGTTCTTCTTTGCCCCAACCATCAGATGACTCATATTGATATTTATATAGACCTTGGGCAAACAACCAAGTAATGCCGCTCTCAGTGATCTATTTATCTATTATTATACTACAATAAACATGATATTTAGGGTTTGATTGAATTTAGTGTTGTCACCACCCTACTATCCTGAACACTAAATTTCAATTCTTTGATAATTAGTGTTAGATATAAATGTCCCTCAACCTTCCCTACTACCATGTCCCTTCTCCTTTTATTTATTTCTCGGGGGGTGCACTCCCTTGTATATTTTGCATACACCTGCGATAATGACCTATTAAAATGGGGGCTATTTACCTATGAGAAAGGATTATAAGGGATGCTAATTTTTGAAATAATGGTAAATTGTTGTGATTATTTGCACCCTATTGGTAATTATAAATTCTTGGATGGTTGATTTTATGGTACCCTATATTACTTATATGTAATTTTTTCCCCTAATTGCCCCCATTCCTTAAAGTGTATGATACAGTAGAAGTCTCGTTAGAAGCACGTGTACAGAGTAAGAGAAACAAGCAAACCCTGCACCAACGCGCACTCCACCGAAAGTCTAAGGCGCACACGAGAATACCCTAAAACCCTAAGGCGCACACAAGATCACAACAAACCCGAAGGCACCGCTGTTGCAAACTGAAACCTTGATGTTTCCTGCGTGAAACTGAAAACTGTTGCTTGCAATGAAAAACTCAAACCCTAGTGCTCGAGCTGAAAATTGCACAGAACGTGTACACATTTTCATCCACCAATTTTGGACAGAACTCAAACACATTTTCATCCATTGATTTTGGACAGAACGTTAACACATTTTCATCCATGTTGGATAATCTAGAACCACTCAAATACAAAGTATTTAATTTTTGAAACTATCGTTTTTTCTCCATGCTATTTTATATGTACCACTTAGGTAATTTAATCATGTTTTGTCAAATGCTATATTACATATAATCATGTTTCACAGTCCCAGAGCACCCTATACTACATCTAATAATTTTACAAATTTTACGCCAAATTTTTATACAAGACCCTATATTTTATCGCACGTAGTTCCTACGTTTTTCGCCAGTGACCCCCCCGAGATTTATTTACATATCCACCCTAACACTAAAGTTGTGCACGTAACTTTCACATATTTCCATAGATGATATTTAGTGTCTGAGATTTAATGTTACTTACATTCATTAATATATGGTTTAGGGATAATTAGTGAAGCGTTCGTATTTAGTGCAATTAACACTAAATATCAAATTTTGTGTAGTGGTTTAGGTCTACCCGAAATACCAATTACCCTATGAAAGTAATTAACAATAAATGTAATCTCAAACATTAAATATGAGATGTGTTAATATTTAGAAATTAAATGTTTGAATTTCAACAATTATTCGAGGATGTTACTCTACTTGCACTCAAACATTATCATATACTTCAAACAACATGTCCACAATATATGTGGCAACACTATGAAACTTCATGTTATTATGGGAAATGTCATGATTGGGAAACTTCATAATTATATCTCTAAAAGAATATTGGAGGTGTGTAAGGTGTGCACACAACGTGGGTTTATTCGCAAGCATGCGATTGTGCCAAAGACTAACATGTGTGGAAGTCATTAATGGGACCCTAAACCACAAACTTGATTCTTTCAATGATGTTTAAGCATATCACGCGGCAATGTGTGTCCTCATCACAACCACAACATTAAATGTACCTTGAATTGATATACAATGTTTAATTGTTCCAAATAGCAAATTGACATGCATTGGTCAATATTGCATCTACTATAACAATGGACATATACTCTTCGGCCATGGTAGACAAGGTCGTAACCTAATACCATATGACATGGTTGTGACCCATACATTAATAAGTTGTTCCTTCATACTAGAGTTCACTTGCAAGTGAGCACACAATAATATGTTATGTTTTTGAACACGAATGTTATGATAACTAACATAGACAAACTAACAAGGCTCATTTCTTTTTTGACCTCCCACCCAAAACCCAAAACCCAAAACCCAAAACTCTAAACCCTAATTAGTTGTGCACTAATCCACCCATATCAAAACAACACATCTGAGACTTTGTGAAACCCTAAACCCTAAACCCTAAATGTAGATAATAATTAATACTAGAGATAATTGTTAGGGGATCCATGGTACGGTACAATCTGGTCCTCTACCAACAACCATCATACTAGACCGTATAATTGCACACATTATTGCACACATATCCCAATTGGTAACTATCCAAATCAAAACCATTCAAATTAAAATGTTAATGTTGTCCATTGCCTTACTAGGTTGTGTAGCTTTTTGAGTGTCTTGAACAAAGTAATTGGTACCAAAGGGAAACGGTTATGGTTTTTGGGATTAAGGGTTGCCATGTAGTCAAATTTGCACGGGATAGGGGTTAGAGTTGTTATCAAGATCACAACATTTGCTAATTTGAGACTTTCTCTTGTCTCAAATTAATATATGGACCACAACAACATGGTAGGATGTTTGGGTCGTCCTACCTAAACCATCTTGATATGAGTTCTTAATTGGGTCCTTGATACACCCGCTTCTCCGTATTTGCATCTTACAACATTATCCAATACATGTGTGATTTTATCCATGTCGTTCTATTTGTAATTGTCTCAAAATGTCAAAAAAATGCCAAATTATCGAATATAGTGATCAAGGGTGAAATTACTTGGTGAGCAACATTAATTACCACTCAAATATATACAATATCTCATATGATTGACAAATATTAGGAGGTAGTGTCTATGTGTCACAAATTTCATTGACGTTCAACTTGACATCCAAAGTATCACGTGACATTCTTAAAACAAGTATGAATGGATATTGACATCTACATGTATTTCCAACATGTGTGCTTCAATTTTGGCTAACACGATAGTTTAGGGAAATTTGTTCTATCAACGTTCATCGTTCTATCAACTTGGATATTAGCAAGCAATGACCACTTTACCAATAATATCTTCTAGAACTTACCACATTGGCAAACAATGGCCACCTTGATTTTCTCAAAATTAACACTTATAGAGGTGTAATTAACAAAGAAGGGAGTAACACATGTGATAACACTTAACACATAACACTCACTAGTCTTACAAATTGTGTTTTTGTAGGGGAGTAAAATTTTCTTAACATATATGAAATTATAACGCTTATAGGGGTAACACTTATAGAGGTCCGACTGTAATTGATGTGCAGTGTCAAGTACTAAAGTGGCCCTTTCATATGTGTCATTTTAATTTCTAGTGTGTCAATTGCCATGTATTTTTTCCTTTTACGCAGTGCGAGTCAATTGATATGCATTTTAATTTTATTGAAATTGCGGGCTGCCGGCACCTGGCTTGGGTCGGGCTTAAGACTGGGCTCGGGCTCGGGTTCGGGTTCGGTTTGGTTTAGGGGATCAGGCTAGGGCTCAAGGTCGAGTTCAAGACCGGGTTCGGAGTCGGCCTCGGGCACGGGTTAGGGTTGGGGTTTAGGACCGGGCTCTGGTTCGGCATGTGGACCGGGCTCTGGTTCGGGCCCGGGCTCGGGTGAATGACCCCCAAAGGGACGGTTCATTCCCTTTCTCTTTCTTCTTCCCTTCTCTTCTCTTCTCCTCTTCTTCTCCGCTCCGCGCCGCTCCAGCGCCGCCCACGTGAAGCCACGTGAAGCGGGGTTGTGGGAAGCGCCGCGTCTCCTCATTGCCTGCTTTCGCGTTCGCATTCGCGCCTCTTCCGCGATGCGACGCTTTCTTTAGAGTCCTCATATGCTTCTCATACTGTCATTCTTCTTGTCGTTAGTCATTTCGAAGTTAGGGTTAGGTGAAGCTTCATTTCGGGTTACGATATTTGTGAATAGACTCTTCTTGTTGTGAATAGGATGCATTAAGAGAAATCATAGCGTTCTTGTTGTCTTACAGTGAGTGCTTTGATGCGATTGCATAGCCAAAACAATTTCAAGTCTGTGCACGTAGCAATCAGGAGTGATAGTTCGGGTAGATTGTTTTTGCAGTTCCTTATCATTGTTGTAAGATTCGGTCGAGTGTGTGACGGTCTTACACTGAGTGTTTTAGGGATTTGGCTTTGTGAGGCATTTGTAAATACAATTGTCCCTAGGTGGTAGAGATTTAGTGTTTTGTGTTTACGGGTTGTGAAACAAAAGTAGCAGGTTGCAAGCAGATTCTTCAGTAGCAGGTTTTACACTTCAACTTTCAAGCTCAACTTGCAAGAAGGCGGTTTCAAGCTTCAAGTTTCGAGCATAGCTTGAATCTAAGGTAATGTGTTAAAATGTACAACACATTCTTCAACTCTCATAAACTTTTGTAGCATATACAATGCATAAGCACTGTATATGCTGCAAAACTTTAATATTTGCAAACATACGCAGTTGATTAAGTTTCGGTAGACGACCGAAACTGATGCAGAGTTTGGGTCGCTCGACCCAAACTCGCGGCCAAATTTTGGGTATTGGTCCCCTAAACCAACTGCAGGGTTTGGGTCGAGCGACCCAAACCGTGCAGGACCTAACTCTGGCAGCTAGTTTGGGTCGCTCGACCCAAACTAGTTGGAAGAACTAGGTCCTGCACGGGTTGCAGGGTCGCTGGACCCAACCTATGCAGGACCTAATGGTTGCAGCAGAGTTTGGGTCGAACGACCCAAACCATGCAGGACTTAATTCGTCCACCTAGTTTGGGTCGAGCGACCCAAACTATCTGCAAGAGATAGTTCCTGCACGGTTTGGGTCGCTCGACCCAAACTATCTGCAACCATTGGGCAATGGTAACTAACAACAGCTGCACAGTTTGGGTCGCTCGACCCAAACTAGTTGCAAACTCAGGGATTTGGTTCCTGAGCACAACTCACAGTTTGGGTCGCTCGACCCAAACTAGGTGCAAGCATTGGGACTTTGTTCCTGAGACAGCTCACAGTTTGGGTCGCTCGACCCAAACTAGGTGCAAGAAAGGAGGACTTTGTTCCTGGTTACAGCTGCACGCTCGACCCAAGCTAGTTGCAAGCTCAAGGATATGGCTCCTAGGCACAACTGCATAGTTTGGGTCGCTCGACCCAAACTAGCTGCAGGCATTAGGACTTTGTTCCTGAGCACGACTGCACAGTTTGGGTCGCTCGACCCAAACTAGCTGCACGAATTGGGTCTTAGACCTTAAACACAACTACACAGTTTGGGTCGAGCGACCCAAACTACTAACAGAGATTTATCATTGGTGACAACAAAGTCACTAAACTAGTGTAATCATAAACCATTCAATTCTTACAAGATTTCCAGTACCCTAAACCATGAATAGAAATAACCTATTATATACTTCAATTTGGACACAGTTTGGGTCGTCCGACCGAAACTAACCAACGTTCTTCTTTGCAGATGGCCCCAAATAAGAGACCCGGAGATCGATGGTTTAAGGAGGCACCTGGGCCATATGGCAGGAGCACGAAACGCCCCAAGATGATTCCTATGTGCACAAGGAGGGGGCCGTCATGGCATGGTCATTTCCAGTGGTGAAGGCATCCCAATAAAAGATAGTATTTGTAGTTAAGGTGGGGACGCCAGAGCAAAACGGTTGGACAATCCTTTCAGGGTGGGAGGTCGCATCAGTCGTGGGTTTGGGTGAATACATAGACGTTGTCCTGGAGAACTCTGCAGTCAAAATGTTCACATGTTCATGCACGAAATCGCAGAACCTTTTGACCCCGAGCACGTCAAGGAGACCTGCATCGACCCCGATGTAATTACACTGGAATCCATCTTCATAGATGCAAGCATTTTGGGTACAAAGGCTGCAAGCAGGTTTACGAAACTCAAAAATGCAGTCAATGCAATAAATAAAACCCAGCAGAGCAAAAGCAAGTCTCAGCAACCTGTGAGACGAAAGGCCACGACGGAAGAGGGCGCAGGGTCGTCCAGACCTCAAACGGTTAGGAAGCCAAGACCGGTTCCAACGGACTCAAGGAAAACCGCCCCAACTGCCACCCCTGCAGACAGCGAGGCGCCCACTCCATCCCACAGCCGCCAGACAAACCCATCGAAGAGGCGGAGAGAGTCATGATTGGTGCTGACAGACGACCCCGTCTCTCCCGAGGTTCGCATGCAAAAGCCTGGAGATCCTGTGAAGCCTACAGAGATCCAGAAAATCGTGACCGCTTTCTGGAACAAGTGTGGTCATTATTTTTTCATGGGCCAAGACTTCAAGTTTGAAGTCGACATCTCTTAGTGCCACTTAGCCCCGCCGGAGAAGTGTGTCCGAGCCAAGGAAGAAGATTACGTAGACTGGTTATGTACTCAGATAATGTGCGAGTAGTACAAAGATGACAGGCAGACACTTGTGCTCATGCCCCAGGGTCAAAAGAGGTTGCCAACACTAGATATGTGGCCTACACTCAAGAAAAGAGATTTTTGGTTGATTGACGGTCAGCATAGTGTGTGCGCGGCCAAGAAAATTCAAGGTATGGTCGAGTGGGACGACCCCAACAATCAAAAGGAGAAGTTGAAGACTTGGAAGGCTTTGGTCGTGTGGTCGGAGGACGACACAAAGCTCGTCGACATCTCCAGATTTTTCAACATGGGCAACAACACAAAGGCCTATCAAGCATTCTGGGCTCGGAATATTATGGCCTCACGCGTCATCTGGAACTTCTACGAAAGGCCAGAACGCGAGAGGGAAAACGCGAAGGACAAGAATCCAAAATGGAGGTGAGAGCTTATCGATCCAGACACGGGGATTTTCTACAGGAAAAACCCACGTTACAAACCGCTGAAGCCTCTCATGAAAGAGTTCTTCAGACAGCTTCAAGGTCTCACGGAGACAGAAATGGGGAAGGTGGCAGACCACATCCTGCACACCAGGCTAACTGCGAAGAGGACATGGGTGCACCCCAAAATTGTCTTCTCGACTCCGAAGACTTTTGTACCTTCGTGCTACCAGTTGAAGGAATGGGCGCCCAAAAGAAAACATAAAACAACCATCGTCCAAGAGCTGCACAAGATAGTTCCTGATAAGCAAATTTTTGAGGATGGGGCGATTAATCACGCGCGTTGGAGAGCTTTCAAAAATGAGTTCAACTTTACCAGCGCATCCATGGCGGCATTGATCAAGGAGGCCGGAGAGGTATTTTTGAAGGCAAAGCAGGTGAAAGGGGGAAAGAACCTGGCGCTTCCGGATCGCACACTTAAAGTTTTCAGTAATTTCATAAATGAAAAGAAAATTGTTAATTTTGAGGGGGATGCACAATTCAACCCAGTGCATGTTAAGGATCCCGTGAAAATCTAGGGGTGGCCTGGCTTAGAGGCAAGGAAAGCGATAAGGGTCAAGGCAGGAGACCGTTTTCCCTTTGCGCTCATGGACTTCGAGCGACCCAAACTATATACGTGTCATAGTTCTTTAAACAATTTTATATGCAACATAGTTTGGGTCGAGCTACCAAACTATATATGTGTCATAGTTCTTTGAACAATTTTATATGCAACATAGTTTGGGTCGAGCGACCCAAACTGTATGAGCATCATAATTTGGGTCGCTCGACCCAAACTGTATGACTAGCATAGTTTTGAGTTTAATGTTTCATCAATGTATAGGAGATAGTTCACCTATATGCTCTTTCAAAGAATTGGAATGTGAATGCGCAGATGTTGGGTCTGAACGTCTACGTCTACATAGACGGGAACGATACAGCCTTCTACAAGACTCAGAGGGCGTTGGCGAAGAGAATGGACATATCGACTGGATCCCGGGGAGCTACGCCGAGGATAATCTAGAGAACCCCCAGGACAGGGCGAGGCGTTCGGACCCCGCAGACGGCGCAATGGTGCTCGTGTAAGCTCTTCTGGTTGAGCCCCTTGCCCAACTATCCCGGGGTGTCAACTCCCTTATTATAAGCAGGGTTGTGCGGCATAATAAGTCAATTTAGACTTGTTATTCCATTTATAATAACTTATAATATGTTTCTTTTGACGAAATCAAATTTTATAATAAATATAATCTTATTATGCTTTATTATAACTTGTACAATAAATAATGGAGATTGATATTTCCACACCTTTCTTGGCTAGATTCACACCTTTTCGACGGTCCGGTTGCCGTGTCATTGAGGCGCTATAGCTGAGATTCTCCATGGTGCATCCGGACCGTTGATCCATCAAGGCCCATCCAAGGGCCTCAATGATCCTAGGTGGCGGGGGTGGTGCTTGCCTCCAAGGCGGGTGGGGCCGTGGGCCTCATGTCTTTTTTGGGGAGGCCGGATTTAGGGTGGTGTCGGGCCTAGTGGCTAGGCCTACTTCTTATATAACTAGTTGGTTACCCTTACTCTACTTACTAAATAACTAGTTTTAGTAGGTTTTAGTTTTAGCAACTAGTTATTTAATAAGTAGAGTAAGGGTAACCAACTAGTTATATAAGAAGTAGGCCTAGCCACCGGGCCCGCCTAGCCACTAGGCCCGACACCACCCTAGTTTTAGTTGCTAAAACTAAAACTTACTAAAACTAGTTATTTAGTAAGTAGAGTAAGGGTAACCAACTAGTTATATAAGAAGTAGGCCTAGCCACTAGGCCCGACACCACCCTAAATCCGGCCTCCCCAAAAAAGACATGAGGCCCACGGCCCGCCTTGGAGGCAAGCACCACCCCCGCCACCTAGGATCATTGAGGCCCTTGGATGGGCCTTGATGGATCAACGGTCCGGATGCACCATGGAGAATCTCAGCTATAGCGCCTCAATGACACGGCAACCGGACCGGCGAAAAGGTGTGAATCTAGCCAAGAAAGGTGTGGAAATATCAATCTCCTAAATAATCTAACAACTAAACAAAGTGTAGATGTGTACTAAAAAAACAAAGGGATGTATAGATGTGTGTGAGGAACCTTATTATGCATTTATTATGTCCTTATTAAAAAAATTATTTTATTATGTTTATAATAAATTTTATAATAAATTTTATAATATGTCTTAAAATTTAAGGACCTTCTTGTCCTTACAACCCTGCATAATAAAAAAATCTTATTTTACACTTATTATATGTCATATCTAATTATATATAAACAATTTTGAAACAAACAATACATATTCTGAAAGCTCTCAATGTCTACTTTCTAATGAACTATATATCATCATAATCATAAGTGATAAAGTCATAGTATTTTGTAAAATAAGACATAATAAATCTTCTTATAATAATTGGGAGTTGACACCCCGGGCCAACTATATCCCGGTTCACGTCTAGGGGTGCAGTTGAGGAAGAGGAGGAGGAGGAGGAAGAAAGGGAAGTCGGGGAGGAGGGTGCGACGGGCTTCACGCAAGAGTTGGAAGCTCATCAGCGGAAGAAGGCTATGAGGTTTGCGACGCCGCAGAGCAAGCTGGTGCCCGCCATGACGCTGGACGACGCCCGCGAAATGCTTTCCAGAGATCCGACGGAGACATTCAGAGCCAAGAGGAAGCTGAAGGGCAAGAAGTTGTATGGCGACTACGCTGGAGAGGAGACCATCGCCATATCCTCCGAGGACGAGGACGACTATGAACTCTGCAAGGCTCTAGTTAGAGCGCCTGACTCCCCAAGTGTCGTGGCCAGGAACATTCGGCCGAAGCCCGAGACCCTCACGGTGGATGAGAGGAATGCAAGGGCGGCAAGAGAGGAGGAGCATCGACTTCGGATGGAGAGGGACGAGACTTGTATGCGAGCGGTGAGCGGAGAGCAGCGATTTGGAGAGCGGAGAGCAGAAATTGTGTTAAAATAGTAAAGAATATATATTAAATTTAGAATTTCCTTTAAATAGTAAAAGAATATACTCAAAATATTGTAGATTCTCTCAAAAATAGAAAATTTAATGGACCTATTTCTGTGGATTGAAGTGCCAAAATGTAATTGCTCCACGGAAATAGGAACCATGAAGTGCCAAAGTGATCGTAAAATTGTGATATAATAAATAAATAGATGATGAAAACCAATAATGATCCCAATATGTATAGCGACACATAATACGGTTGAGTCTCTATAATATTTAACAAATATTATAATTATATATATATGAGCAAGTACACAGTGAGCGAGATATTGCGGCAAGTGTGTACCGCCATAAGCGTTAATTTTGGGCATTTGATAGCGTGGCTAGTTGGCCGGAGGCTGGCACGTATCTCGACGGCCTTCCAATCCAAGAAGACGGACTTGCTCATACAGTGACAAACAAAACCGAGTACAAAATTTGAACACCCACAATCAGGGTTGTCTATTGTGTCGTGACGGAGGGTAATTCCGACATAATGTCGTGCCGTCACGACACGTATCCGTCACGACATTATGCCGGATGCTGTCTTTATCCTGCCGGACTTGAATTTTACCGGATTTTTTGTGTAATTACTTTACCTTATTTCGGACACGTAGGATTTACAGTGTCCACGTGTGACGCCATGTCAGCAAAGTAGAGGTAAAGTGGGGAGAAAATTACAAGCCTCCGTCCGCTCACCCGTCCGCTCCCCCGTCCGCTTCCCCGTCCGCTCCCATCCCCTCCGTCCGCTCCCGTTCCCGTTCCCAGCCCGTCCGCTCCACGTTCCCAGCACTACAAAAAATTGGGCACACCAATGACTGCAAAAAATGACTCACACTGAGTCATTCAAGAAAAAAATGACTGCACAGTGACTTGGGTCCCTGTAGTCATTGTGGACAAGTTTTAGATAATGACTTCATTTGTATTATCACCATCCATTTCAAAGCTGGATGATTTGAAAAATGTCAGGGGTCTGTTGGGCAGCAAAATCTGCAGGGCAGGAAATTTTGGGGAAGATTTCGGGCAGGGTCCATTATTCCGCTCTACCCGGATGACGTGGCATGCCAACTCGACCTATTGCGCTGTCACTTTTCAGTGAAAATTCAGTGCGGGTTAGGGTGACGTGGAGTGCCCAGTCACCTTCATGGTCAGTCACTGAGAAGTCATTTGCTAGTTTCGCATTTAGTAGGTTTTGGGATACGTGTCATTTGCTGCAAATGATTTTGAAGTCGGCATATAGTCATTTATATGGCGCTAATTATCACTTCGTCAAGTGGATAAGGTGAAGATTTAGTCACAAGTGAGTCACGTTTGTGTAGTGCAGGAGAAAGGTCCCTTTGGTGGTAGAGTCACATCGATGTCATAAACAACTGCTGCTTATAGTCCATACGGTGACAAGCAACAACCTGGCCATCACTGGCACGACCATAATGCGGTCTGTAAGTATGCATTCTTCTCGACATAAGAAACTGCATTAAGGGGAACAACGTATGTTGCATGGGTTATTTACGAATATCCCTACATCAACGTACTCCTGCACCAATCCCGAAACAATTCAAGGAAATACAACAATCTTATAGTCCATTCATGCCTGACATTGCAACTTCGAACGAGGTACGAGCGTTGGAGTCAGTAGTTTAGAGTAGTTGTGCATGAAATTTAACATGAATGTTGAACTCAATTTCAGCGCTTCAAAAAACAAAACATTGTTTCTCATAGAAGAGCCACTGTAAGGTATGCTCAACACTAACCCTATGCAACAAATCACTCCCATGTTACCACTCAATCCGCCGGCACATCGCGTGGGTACCAGACCGTTCCAAAGTCGGCCGTGGCGGCGAACTCGCCGTGGCCGTCGAGGTCCTCGACGCCCGCCATGGCCAAGGTGAATTCGGCGTGGCGCGCCCGGCGTTGGGTGGCTTCGCGGCGCCGCGCCCAGTCGTCGATGGACGCGTCATAGGGACGGTGAGGTCGGCGTCGTAGCCGGCGTAGATCAACCCGGCCTCGCCACTCTGGACGTCGGTGTATCCGCGGCGACTGCCGGCCCGCGCGGCGCCCTCCAGGACCGTGACCTCGACCCGCGGGTAGAGGCCGTCGTCGCTGGCGCCGCAACATCGATCCGATAGACGCCGGCTCTCTCAAGACCACCCGCCCCGCCGGCGTGGAAATCAGGACACCGCCCCGCGGGAGATCCTATAGGCGAACGTCCATCGATCCTTGCGGGAGGGACAGGCGCATGGCGCCGTAATCGAGATTGAGCACGTCCATCTCGTGTTCGTCGTCGAGCCTGACGGTCACCGCCCCGATCTCCAATACCGCCCGGCCTCGCTCGTCCGTCCAGAAGGCCTCGCCCGGCGCGACCGGGAAATTCCGCGCGCCGGGGTCCAGAAGGTCTCGCCCGGCGGAACGAACGAAACCTCGCCTTCAAGAAAGCTCACCCGGCCGATGCGTGCGGACGGACGGCAAGAGCGCCCCCCGCCAGCGCGCTGGCGACGCAGGTCGAGAGGAGCCCGAGCATCAGCTTGCGGATCGCCATTGGAAGTCCTGTGGGTTTGCACTCGTCACGCGGCAAAATTGCAGCGCCGCATGAACCGCGCCTGAGGCGCGGTTCGTCGCGAGACAGAAACACGTGCCCAAGGCTAAGGTTGCGATCGGGACCGCGGGCTCAGAGGGTTTCCGCCTGAAAGGACTTTTCCGCGGTTGCCGAAAAGTCGGATGACCTCTTGGGGCCGCCGGCGGCGTCGGACACGCGCGCCCGGGAAATGCCACAGCGCGGGGTTAATCCCAAGGGAAGCAACCGGGCGAAAACTGGCGAACTGAAAACGCTGGAACCTAGTGAAGAAGTCAGCGGCGCCGGCGGGGCCGCCCCTGGGCCGGCGGTCGTCGTCGCACTGGCTGGTCGAGGGCGGCGACGACTGCCTGCTGCTCGATCCGGAGACCGGCCTCATCCGCTACGGCTGCGGCACAGCAGCCAAAGACACCCTGCTTGGGTTTGGCTCATCGACCGCTTCTACTATTTCCGGTCCGGCCGCCGCGAAGGCCGAGCAGTGCCTTGACCGTCTCTGCCAGGAAGATTCGAAACTGCGGCCTGGGACGCCGGCGCGCCGGACCTGAAGCGGCGTCTCGTCGAAGCCTTCGGCCTGACGGGCTGGTGCGACGACCAACTGGTTCTCAGCCCCTCGGGTACGGACCCCCTGGGGGTCGCCGCCGCCCTCGCCCGGGCCGAGGCCGGCGGCGAGGGTCTGACCGTGATCCTGCCTGGAACCGGCCGAACCGGACGTGGCGTGCCGGGACCCCTCTGCCCCGGCGGCGTTCCGGTCACCGCGGCGGTTCGCCAAGCCGATGGTCGGCCGCGGCCATCCGAGGACGTCGACGAGGACATCGAGCAGGCCTGCGCTGAGGCGATCGGCTGCGGCCGTCGAGTGCTGCTCTGACCGTTAGACTTCTCCAAGACCGGGCAATCGCGCCCTCGCCCCTAGCCGCACGCAGGCTCAAGGCTCGCCACGGTGCGCGCTTGTCGGTGTTGTCGATGCCTGCCAGTTCCGGCTCGGCCCGCGAGCCTGAGGGCCTATCTGGAGGCTGGTTTCGACGTGGCTGTCACCGCCCGAAGTTCTAGGGGGCCGACGTTTTCAGGCGCCCTCTGCCCGCCTGCCAGCATGGCGCCCCGGCCGGGCCGGGAGGCCAAGAGCCTGCGCGTCCTCCTGCGGTGGGAGGCCGCGCTCGCCGAATTCGAGACCTTCCGGCGGGTCCCAGCCGCCGATATTGAACGCGTCATCGACTGTTTCGGGAACGCCGTGGAAGCGGCCCTGGACGCTTCGCCGGCCTTCGAACGCCTCGATTTGCCGCCGCTTTGCCGCCTCGCTGGGCACTCGTGGGACGCCCGGCCGACGGTCATATTTCCTGCCGCGCGCGGGGTCTCGGCTCTTGGACAGTGACGAGACCCAGACCCTCTTCACGCACCTCCGCGGCGTGCAACTGGGCCAGCCTGTGCGCCTCGGCTATCGGGAAGGGCGGCAGGTTAGCGCGCTGCGCGTGGCCCTAAGCGCCCGCCAGATCGTCGCAGCCGCGTCGCGCCCCGTCCATCTCGATGTCCTCCTCGACGGCATGCGCGAGGCGCTGGCCAAGACCGCGGCGCAGATTGCGTAAAACCCGCCAGCGGGTGCTGTCAGTCCAACGGCAACTTGTCTCCGGTCAGGCGCAATTCCCCCAACCCACGCCTGGCTCTAGCCCATGACCTCCCGCCACTCAGCCAGGGCGGCTGAGCGTCGTTCGCGGTAGAGGTCTCGGCTGATGAGGTGGCGTTCCTGATTGAAGTGGTTGTGGACCGTTCCACCAGAGCCGCACCGTCTCGTGGCAGATGTCGATGCCGCGCTCGAACAGCAGGTCCTCCACGTTCCGCAGCGACAGCGGGTACTTCACGTACATCATCACCACGAGGCGGATCACCTCGGGCGAGGAGTCAAAGTACCGGAAGGGGTCGGTCGATCGGGCCATTCCCCGGGCTACGGCGCGTCGGTTAGCGAGCGCTGAAGTTTGGGCTGACAAAGCTGGAGAACGGGCTCGGGATCGCGGCGGCAGGAGCCGCCTCCAGGATTGCCGAAAGCCCTTCGGTCAGGCGGGCTGAGAGCGGACGGGCTCTCCCGGTGGGGCGCCGTGTGGCGGCGGCGGATAGCTCCAGCCGATATGGCTTGGTGGCCGCGCCGCGGTCGGATACCCGATGATGGACGAAAGCGGCGGATAGGCGCTGATCGCGTAGGAGGCGAGCTTGCCGCCCGCCGTTGCGCCTCGAAACTGCCCACGTTGATGCCGGTGTAGGTCCAGTCGCCGGCCAGGACGAGATTTTGAAACCCGACCCCCAGGCCTTCATGCGTGTGCTCGTGCTCCCCGGCGGCGAGGTGACGTAGGTTCGCTCGGATCGATGTTGGCGCGCGGTACTGACTGTCGAAGCGGGCGCCCCCGATGTTCAGCGCGACGGGTCCGGATGTTCGGAGTTCGGGTCGGGCAGCTGTCGATAGCGACCAGAAGGCGGAAATCGAGTGCGACCGGGTCTGGCCCCGGCAGGGTTCCGCGCGTGGTGTTCGGCCAGAGCGGCCCCATACAGGATTGGAGATACTGGATGGACTGGGCCCGGACCCGCTCGCCTGCCGGGCGGGATAGTCCGTATCGCTGAAGGGCGCGGGGCGTCGAGGTCGGATCAGGCCGCAGAAATACCATAGCGCCTTGGGGCTCTGGGCGCGGGCCAATTTTCCAGGGATCAGGTGGCGGAATTCCCCCTTTCCATCGCCGGGCCTATAGTAGGTCTCGCTGGCGGTGGTCTCGTCAATGCGGGGTCCAGGGTTGCGGATATCCGAGTTTAGTGATGTCCTCGTTCAGCCAGAGCTGCATGGCCTGGGTCTGGACGTCGGAATAGCGTGGACCCCGAGCCCGATCCGGCCGCTGGCCGGGACCAGTTCGTCGGCGAGCTGAATGGCGCCCGGGGAGATCGCGAGGACAAGGGTGTCGAGGTCGACGCCGTCCTCCAGCGTTGGCGTCTTCAGATCTTGGGGCCGCGTCCGGCCAGCGTTCCACCACGACTCGAGATCAAAGCCGTCGTCCGCCAGCGCCTGTCCCTCGACTAGCTGGTCAAAGTGCGGGCGTTCCGGCCAGCTCGGCAGACCCTTGACCGGGATCAGCGGCTGATAGGCGACGTGGGGTCCTTCAGGGTGGCCTGGACGTCGATCTCCACCGAGCCATCGCGCGCCGTCGGCGGTCCAGCCGCAAGGCCTCGACCTTGTGGAAGAACTCGAACTTCACGCCGCGCGCCTTGAGCACCAGATAGAGCGGGGCGATCACCGTCTCGCCGGTTCCGGCCGCGAACTGCCAGACGGTCGAGCCCAGGTAGGCGAACGAGCGCAGGGTCCAGTCCAGATAGCAGCCGGCGGCCATCACCGGAGACAGCGTCGTGTCGCCGTCCGGGTACTGGTAGGACAGGTTGATGGTGGTCATCGCCAGCGGCGAGCAGATGGTCTGAGGCTGGGCGCCATGGCGCGCCAGCCAGTCGCTCCAGTTCTGGTCGTCGATGCAGTCGTAGCCGCGCGTGGCGATGTCGTCGGCGATGAAGCCTCGGATCAGGGTCAGGATGTAGTCGACGACGATGAAAGTGCGCCGCAAGGTGTCGTTGTTCTCGACCAGCTTGAGGATCAGGTCGGTGAGTCCGGTCCATTCGGCCTGCAGGATCGCCAGCAGGGGATGGCGCGGGTCCATGCGCGCGCCCCGCCGACCAGCGGCGGCGCGCGACCTTGGCGATCAGACCCTTGGCCTGGGCCACCAGCGCCCTCGGCCGCAGCGCTGGGCTGGTGTCCCTGGATCAGGTCGTCGAGGAATTCGCAGACCGCCGCCAACTGGTCCTCCGTAGCCATGAGCGCGGCTCACGTCGGCCGGGGCGCGTTATTGGTCGGAAAGGTCTGCGGCCAGCGTTGCAGGGCCCGGTCGCGGAACTCCCACATCAGCACGAAGTTTTCCGGCAGGAAGGCCTCGTCGAAGGTGGCCAGCGGCTGCGCCCGGCTGGCGGCCGAGTTCGGCGTAGACCTGCGCCATCAGCGGCAGGGCGTTGTAGTAGCTGCCCAGGAAGCCGTGGATGCCGTGCTCCTCGATCCGGCCGTTCACGCCGCGCGAGGACGCGCATTTGCCGCCCAGCCGCCATCCGAGCTGATGCACCGTGATGTCGAACCGGTCCTGCCAGCCGGGCTGGCTGGTGAGTTCGAAGGCGGTGATCAGGCCGGCGACGCCGCCGCCCAGGATCGCGACCTTCTTGGGTCCAGCCGTGTCGTTCATGAGTTCCCCCGCAGTTGGTTCGGTCGCTCAGGCCTTTGCCGACGTGAGTTCCAGCGCGGTGCCGCCTTCCGCCGCCGACCGGTCGACCCAGACCGGCCGGCCTTCAAGGCCTCGACGTAGTGCGCCAGATCGGCTGGATTGACGAAAGGATGACCGAGCTTGAGCGCGCGCCAGGGAGTAGCGCGGCCGCAGGCGCAGGCCTTCGGCCATGGGAGACGCGCGCCTCCTCCGTGCGCCGCGGCCGCGGCGCACAGGCGGCCTGGAGAGAAGTGCAGGAAGAAATAGTCCGGCCGCGTCGCGCAGGCGGCGGCAGCGTGCCTGGCCGCCTCGTCGTAGCGCTCGGCGGTCGAAACAGGCGATCGCCTTGCTGCGCAGCCAAACCACAGATGCGGGTCGTTCGGGCTGGCGCCGATCGCCCGGTCGCAGGCGATCAGGGCTTCGTCGGCCTGGCCGGCGAAGGCCAGCAGGCGGCCGAGTTCGCCATGGGCGGCGGCCAGGATGGGGTTGAGTTCCAGGGCGCGGCGCTGTTCGGCCATGTCCTGCGCGGGCTGGCCCATGGTCAGAGCACGACGCCGAGCGTGAAGTGGGCGAAGGCGTCCGATCCCGATACCGAGATCGCCCTTAGCGCCAGGCGATAGGCTTCCGTCACGGCCGCAGAGGGGTCGGCAGAGCCCCCGACCCAGACGTCGTAGAGTTTGCAGTGGGCCAGAATGGCCAGGCTGGGCGCATCGTCGGGTTGGATCTGCAACGCGCGGCCCAGGAAGGCTTCCGCTTGACGCACGTCGTCCGCGGTCGAGCGCCAGAAGTGACGCCGTCCGCTGACGAAGAGCTCCCAGAACTCCAGGCTGGGGTCGGCCCGCTCGCTGGTCGAAAGCCTCCTGATCCAGAAGGGCCGGCTCGACGGCGCCGACGATCGCCAAGGTGATGCCATCCAGCACCGAGAACAGATCCTCGATCGGCCTGTCATATCGGGCGGACCAAACCGCCTCATCGTCAGCGCCCCTCACCAGTTCCGCCGAGACCCGCAGGTTGCGCCCCAGGGCGGCACCGTTCCCCGCACGAGATAGTCGAGGCCCAGTTCCAGACAGACCTTCCCCGCCGATTGACCTTTTGGCTCATAGGCGAAGGAGGACTGTCGCGGCATGACCGCCAACAGCGCCGATCGGGAGAGACCGCCGATCAGATCTTCCACCAGCGCCTCGGCGAAGTCAGCCTGTTCAGCCTCTCGCTCCGGGTGCGCGAAGGGAAGCACCCCAATGCGGGGACGCAAGGGCGGCGATCCCGCGGGCGGCGAAGCCAGGCGCTCACTCCGCGGCGGCGCCGCCGGAGCTTGGCTCCGAAGACGGCGAGGCCGGGCGATCGCTCCGTGCGGCCTCGAGGAACTCGGAGCCGACGGACACGCCAAGTTCCTGGGTCAACCTTTGCGAGATAGCCTCGAAGCGCTTTTGCGCCGCGGCGTTGCGGCCGATAACCCGCTCGGCGCGTATCGCCGCGGCGACGAAACTTTCCTGCAGGGGATCGCGCCGCAAGTAGGCGTCGGCCAGGGCGATGACCTCCGCCCACCGCGCTTGCGCCTGAAGCCGGGCGAAGGCATCCCGCGACGTCTCGCGCCAACGCCGCCTCGAAGGCGCTCCGCGCCTGTTCCAGCCAGTCCTGGAACAGCCCTGGGATTCTCCAGAACTCCGAGAGCTTGCCTCGGCGAGCCGCGGCGCGGCCGCCACGAGCGCCTCGGCGTCATCGCCGCCCAAAGCTCGCCGATCTTATCGACGTCGCTCTCCAGCATCCCGGCCTTGACGGCGATCCGCTCGCGACCGATCTCCAGCAGGTCCCCGCCCAGGTCGCGCAGGGTTTGCTTTTAGTTCAAAGAGGCATTGTCGCAGGCTCGCGCGGGCCTGATCTTCGGCCCGATCGCTCCACAGCAGCCCGCACATCCGCTCGCGCTGAACCCCCATGCGCCCTCAAGACAGAGAACGGCCAGCAGCGCGCGGGCGCGGCGGCCGGTCACGGCGATCGGCCGGCTGTCCTCAGTCCTTGAGCACGAAACCGCCGAGCAGCTCCGCGCGCGCCAAAGGCTCTGTCGCGAACCGCCCCGCCATGAAGGAAATGAACTCCGCCACTGCCCGGATTGCATGATAGGGGCGAGGGCGGCAGCAAGCCAAGGCTCCGGGACAGGAGTTGCCAAATAAGGCAGACGCCACAGGAGCTGAGCTCCTGGTGGCGTTCTACAAGTGCGGCGCTGGCCGTGAATTGAAACCGACGGCCTTATTTGGCGCTCGCCAGCCTCGCCGGGGCCTGGTTCGAGGTCATCGCGGTCAGGACCGGGTTGTTCAGTCCCGCGACGGTCCGTTCGGTGATGTCCCGCACGCAGGGCTCGTAGAGGCGGCTGCGGTCGATGAGGATCGGAGCCGGGCCACAGACCGTCGCGGCGGCGGACTGGATCCGCTGGAGGATGACCCGCGCGCCGATCTCGGAGTGCGCGTCGAGGCCAGCGACCGAGACCCGCACCGAGCGGGCGTCTTGCGCCTGAGCGGAGGTAGCGGCGAGGGCGGCCAGAGCCAGCGAAGCGATGGCGAGTTGCTTGAGCATAATGAAGTTCCCTTTTGTGTTGCTTGCCGGGGCGGGTTGCCGCGCCGTTTGCAGGAAAGTGTTTGCGCTCGGAGCGTCTGGTCGAACGTCAGCCGCGCGTCAGATTAGCGTCAAAAAGGTGTTGTCAGCCCAAATCTTTTGAGCCGGGCTTCGCCCTGCCGCCACCCGGTTTTTTGAGCAGCAGTCATTGCTCTTGGAAGAAAACACGAGGTGAGACGCGCCGCCGGGCACTTCCAATAAGAGCGCGGCCACCTAACAAGACGTGAGGTCGATGGCCTCGTGGGTTTGGTTCGACAGCGCCTGACGGGGGCGCTTCAACGAACCCTCCGCGCGGTGCTGGCATCGTGGTCGCAGGTCGCGTTCACGGCAATCGACAAGACTGCTCTTGGCCGCTGAGGCAAGGACCGCCTTCGACCCATAGCGGACCTTGAGCGGGCGCGCCCCAGCCGGCGGCGCCGCTCGTCTGACGGACGCCCGCTGCTACTCCCGTGGCAGGAGGTCGGCGAGCCGTGAGCGACGCGGTCGAGCCGGCATAGGGGCCGCTTGATCGCGGCCGGATCGTAGGCCGGGCTTTCCACCCATTCGATGAAGTCGGCCCGCCGGCTCGCCCTGTCCCAGGTAGCACTCGAAGACGTAGTCGAGGATGCCCGTGCGCCCGTGCTTCAGGTGCAGGTAGCTCAGGTCGAGTTGCCGCATCGCCGTTGCGATGTCGGCGCCCTGGCGGAAATGGACATAGAGCGCGCTCATCAGGCTCGCCCGGTCCGCGCCCGACTTGCAGTGGATCAGGACCGGATAGTCGAGCGACTCGAATAGATGCCCTGGCGGCGAGGACTGGTCGCGGTCCGGCGCGTCGCGCGACGTGAGGTGAAGTTGACCAGGGTCAGGCCGAGCGCGGCGCAGGCGTCCTTCTCCAGCGCGTGGAAAGCTGGCGTCGAAGCCGCCGCGGAGGTTGACGACGGTGCGGATGCCCCGGCGCTTCCAGGCGCGCAGCTGGTGCGGCCAGGGCTGGTTGCTGCGCACCAACTCATCGGAGACCCAGTGCGCGTTCTGGAAGCCGAGCCGCAGATAGGCGTGGTCGCGCCACAGGTAGTCGAGGTAGGCGCAAAGCCTCCCGCGCCTCGTCGTCAGGTCGAAATCAGCCACGTCGACCTCGCCGCCTGCGGTCCGGCGGTCCTCTAGCGCGCATCGCCGGACGGGCGCGGCAGTCGCGTAGGCCCGAATATCCACGACGGCCTGAGGCGCGCGCCGGCGACTGTCTCGTCTTGCTCCACGAAGGCGGCCCCGGGGGCGGATGGCTTGCGGAGCTCAAGCATGGCGGGTTTGGATTGGCGCGCAATCGAGGGCGCCACCTTGGTGCGCGAGTCCTTTCGATCACATCGCCGTCCCCCAAGTGCTGGAGGCTCGACTGCGCGGCGGCGATCCCCGGCGAATTCCCGACCATTCGCAGTCCAGGATCCTATTCCCTCGGCCGATGCGCCGCCGGGACCGGCGCTCACCGGCCTGATCGATGACCTGCTGTCGGATCGTTTCCGGGAGCAGATGGCCCAATCTTCGGATTCGACTCGAGGGTCGGCCGGCCTCGGTGACCCTTCGCGGCCAGTGTTCAGGGCGCGATGGCCGCATCCACATCGATTCCAAGTCGAAGGTGCTGTCGCTGCTGATCTATCTCAACGGGACTGGTCCGGAGGCGAGGGCCAATGCGGCTCCTGGAGGACAGGGAGGCTTCGACACCGCGCCGGTGGAGATTCCGGCAAGCCTGGGGTCGATGGTGGCGTTCCGGCGCAGCGACACATTCCTGGCATGGGCATTCGCCTTTCGTCGGCCAACGCCGGGCGCTGCAGTTCAACTACCTTCGAAGTGGCCAGGCTTCGGTCGTCGGCTTGCTGCGGCATCGTTTGTCGGCCTTCGCCAAGCAGCTCGTGGCCTAGACCGGTCGCCGCGCCGCTTGGCACCGCGGGCGACCCGCGGGTCTGGTACCTGACCACCGGCGAGGCCGGGACGCGGGAGCAGGCCAGGGGCTTGCGACCGCAATCGCGCCCGGACGCCGAGGAGGCCACTGGTCGGCGTCAGTCGCCTATGGGCCGATGGGACCGCCGCTTTGGTGGGCCTTCGGCCCGCCGGCGGTCAGGGCGGTCACGTGGCCGCCTCGAGCCGCCATGGCCCGATGTCCTGGTCAGCTGTGGCCGCCGCAGCGCCCTGGTCGCCATGGCGATAAGCGCCGCAACGGCGCCGCATGGTCTACGGTCCACATCCAGCCGCCGACCTACCCTAAGGCTTTCGATCTCGTGGTCGCCATGGCCCACGACCGGTTGCGGGCGCCAACGTCATCCAGATCGACACCGCGCTTCACGGCGTGCGGCCCGAGGTGCTGTCGGCGGCGGCGGCGCACGAGCGACCCCCGCTTTGTCGGCTTGCCCCGGCCGTGGACCGGTGTGTTGCTGGGCGGCGCGACGCGCCGCAGATCCGTTCACCTATGAGGATGCGGGGCGACTGGCGGACCAGCTCGATGCGTCTCGCGACCGCGCAGGCGGCTCCCTGCTGGTGACCCCGTCGCGGCGCACGCCCGGCCACCCTGGTCGCCGCACTGGGCGCGCGCTACCTGTCGGATCAGACCGTGCGCATCTGGGACAGCGATCCGCCCCAACCCCTACCTCGCGATCCTGGCGAGTCGGACAGGCTCGGTGGTGACCAGCGACAGCGTCTCGATGATCTCCGAGGCCCTCGCCACTTCGGCGCCCGTCTTGGTCTTCCGCCTGCCGGCGGCCCTCGCCATGCGCGCTTCGTCGACAACCTGCTGGCGAAGTCCCTGGTGACCTCCCTGGGCGTCGAGGCGGCCGCGTCCGGTCGAACCGCTGTCGACGCCACCCCGCTGGTTGTCGAGACCGTTCGGCGGTTGCTTGAGGTCGGGCGATAGCTAGGAGCCTTCCCCGTCTTGAGGACGCGCGCGAACGTCGGTTTTCCCCGCGATCCTGCCATTCGCAGGGTCCGCTTTGGGGAGGGGAGCCCATGTCTGCTTTCGACCCATAGCGGACCTTCGGCGAGTCCACCTACAGTCAGGCCCAGTGGACCGCTGGAGGCGGCATGGACAGCTTTCGACCCATAGCGGCCCGCTGCGTGGGTGCATTCGGGGCCGGCGGTATCGGGCGTCAGTGTGCTCAGAACCAGCCTTTCACCTTGAACCAGATCAGCGGCAAGACCGCGCTCAGCACGATCACGGCTAGGCCGTACTGATAACCGAACGACCAATCGTATTCAGGCATCGTCTTGAAGTTCATCCCATAGACTCCGGCCATCAATGTGGGTGGGATTCCGACTATCGAGACGATGGTCAACACCTTGAAGATGTCGTTCTGGGCAATGCCGATCAGGCCGACCAAGGCGTCCAAGACGAACTGAACCTTGTTGGCCAGATGCTCGTCGTAGTCGGATAGCGATGTCAGGTCATGACGCAGGCTGGTCAGGCGCGACTTGATGTCAGGGTCGGAGGCGCCGCACCCGAACTGCTCGGTGAAGGCGACGATCCGGGTGAGGCCAAGCAGGCTGTCGCGCACCTCCGACAGGCGATCGCCGAGGCGTCCCACCTGCCGAAGTTTGGCGCGCAGCTCTCGGTTGGACTTCAGCGCCTGGTTCTCGCGGTCGTCGGCGTGGAAGGCGGCGGTCGATAGAGTGGCCAGTTCCTCGGCCAGGTGCTCGAGCGCGTCCGCGACGCGGTCGACGATCTCTTCGCAGAGCTCGGTGAACACCTCCGGCCCGCCGCCTTGAACCGCCTCGGCTGCGTTGAGCCGCGCGATCACGGCCTCGAAGGCGGGACTGTCGGCAAAGCGGATCGTCACCAAGCGCTCCGGGGACAGGACGAACCCCAGCGGCGTTCCCGTCGGCGCATCGGGGCTCGCCCGGAGCGCGGTCGGCGTGCTCATGGTGAGCACCCCTTGGCGTTCGCGAACCCGACTCGACATCTCGATTTCGCTGAGGGCGCCGCGCCCGGGCAGGGAGGCCCCGATCTGGGCTTCCACAGCCGCGATCTCGTCGTCGGTCGGTACGAAGAGGTCCAACCACACTGGGGCGGTAGCCGGCGCGCCACCGTCACCGGCCTTGGGATAGACATTGAGCATGACTTGAGGGACCTGATTTCTCGCAACGCCGGAGTTTTGGGGGAAGCTTATGAGGCGAGATGAATGCCGCGCGGCCCGCGCCAACGTCTAGTCCTACACCGTCGCCCTAGGTGACCACCGCCAAAGCCGCAGGCACCAAAGAGGCCAGCCTAAGGGCGCTGGCATCGACCCCCTCGATCGGGTCTGAGCCATAGCCTTTCGCCAGATCAGTCAACATCGTCATCGCCGCATCGATCAGCTCGACGACTTCGGGCTTGCCACGCCAGCGCAGACGCGTCTCCGCGAGGGCGGTTAGTTCGCGCTCCAAGGTGGTGGTTTGCAACATCGCGCGATTGGGCCCGGTATCGGCATGGATGGCAAGGTCGCCTTTCCACCCGTGGCGGACATTGGGTAAGGTCCGCTATCAGGGCTGGAGCCGGCTTCCGCTTTCGACCCATAGCGGACCCGCGGGAGCATCGCCGGGGTAGTCGTAGTGGCGTTGTGATTTGGCTTGCGCCCTTACCAAGCGTCGGGGGCGGGCGGGAGGCGCTAGGATGCGGCCTTCTTCGCCCGGGCTGGGAAGTCGATCAGGCAGCCCTTGGAGGCCTGGGTCGCCGCCGGGGCCGGTTGACCCGCAAGGACGGCTGTGAGCGCTAAGTCGGCGAACGGATGGCTGGAGGCCTTCTGGATTCCGTAGTCGGATCGATCGTCCAGCGGACCATGGTAGGCGACCTTCCAAGTCCGTGGGCGTAACAACAAAGACCTCGGCGGTGCGGGTGACGCCCAGCGCTTCGCCGACCGCCTGGGTCTTGTCCATCAGGATCGGGATGTCGATCCCGAACTCCTTGGCCTCGGCTGCAATGGCGGTCTGCCCGTCCTGCAGGTTCGAGTTGATCATCATGATCTCGACGCCTTGGGCGGCATACTTGTCGCGCAACGCCTTGAGCGCCGGTGTCATGGCGCGCGCGATCGGACACCCGACTTCGGTGGAAACCAGGACGACGGCCTTGTCGTTGGCCATCTTGTAGAGTTCGTGGCTCTGATGCTGCTGGGCATCGACCAGGGTGAAGTTCTGAACCATCACCGGCATGTGGCCTGGCACGGTCTGGGCCGCTGGTGCGGTTGCGGAGATCAGAAGGGTTCCGGTGGCCACGCCGAAGACTCCAAGTCGCGCGAAGCTCATTTCACGATCCTTTCAGGCGGGCTCTTTCGCGCCCGGTCGAACGCCGCTCAGGCGGTCCGGCGCCTGAGGTCGCTTCCAGTCATGCCAGCCGCGCGTGGCGCTTTTACGGCGCGGACGTCTGGGGATAATGCGGCAAAGGAAACTGGTCGATAAACTCTCGGCCGGTGGCGAGCTGAGGTCGCCCTGGCGCGGCAGAGATCAGGCCCCTTGGACAGCACCGAGGACCCTGGTCCGCTTTCCCTCCGATGCCGCCATCCGGAAGTTTCGCTTTCGGGAAGGAAGCCTAGGCCACTTTCGACCCATAGCGGACGTCGGCGGGCAACACTTCGGCAGCCCCAGGTCGCCGGTGAGCTTTCAGCTTGGCTTTGCGTTGTCTATCGCATGGCCGTCGATCCCAGCGTTCTACATAGCCTGAAACCACAGCCCTATTCCGCCATTCGCGACCAGGTGCGTGACGGAGACCTGTTGTTGTGCTCGGCTTCGGACAGCGTCTCGCGGCTGATCCGCTGGGCGACTGCAAGTCCCTGGAGCCACGTCGCTATTGCCTACCGGCTCGACGCGATTGATAGGGTTCTCGTCTTGGAGTGCGTTGAAAAGATTGGCGTACGGGCGGTTCCCCTGTCCACTTTCATCAGTCGAACCAGCAATGGCGTACATCCCTATCCGGGAAAGATACTGCTGGCGCGGCACGACGCGATGGCTGCCAAATCGCGCCGCAATCCCTGGGGGAAAATCGCCACCTTCGCTTTTGACCGGCTTGGGGAGCGCTTCTCGCCAGGCGAGATATTGAAAATCGGATTGCGGATCATAGCGGGCCGATTTCGACGGCGCCTGCACCCGACTCTGGGGCCGAAGGATGAGTTCATTTGTTCAGAATATGTGGCCCGTTGCCTTCACGCCGTCGGCGTGGAGATCCCGTGGGACGGTCTTGGCTTTGTCGCGCCTTGCGACATAGCCAACGACCCGCGCGTGAGGGCGATCGCCCTAATCAGGACATGACGGCTCTGCGTTTCCGAAGTGTTGGCAAGCGGCCCCCGCGTAGTTCGCTTTCTGCCGGGTCCAAAGTCCGCTTTCGACCCATAGCGGACGTTCCAGATTGATCCGTCACGGTGTCGTTGAATTCAACATACGACGCGGTGTCTCGACAGAATTCATTCAAAAGGCCGCAACTGTCGGTGAAACATATTTCACTGGCTCGCGTCTGATCCGGGCATAGTTTTCAGGCCGCTCGACGGCCTCGCTTGCCGATTGAGCCCCTCAATTCGGCGGCGCAAAACATGTTCAAAGTTTCCCAGTCCTCGCACAGCACTTCCCCCCGGTTCTGTTCGCGGATCGGCCGCTCGTCCCGAGCGAGCGGTCGCGCCGTGGCCGGCCTGCTGATCGGCGCTATCTCTGTCGCCGGCGCCGCAGGCTGCGCCACGGCGGGGCCTTTCAACCCTGAGCGCCTGCCCCCGGAACAGCTCAGCCAGGTGCAGCAGATCTGCCGCTCGGTCATGGGCATTCCGGCGGGGATCGGCCTCTCGACCGATTGCGTCGCCAACCTGTCCAGTTCCGCAGCCGCGCTAAGCCACGGCCGCTCGAACGGCGTGGCGCTGGACGCGGCGCGCCGCGCTTGCCTCGACAAGGGGCTGAAGGCCGGCGACCCGGCGCTTGCGGTGTGCGAGCTGTCTACGGCTTCCGACTACCGGGCGCCCGCGACGGGCACAGCAGCCGTGCGGATCGACACCTCGGATCTGACCGCGCCCGCCAAGTCCTATTTCTATGCCTCCTTCGCGGAGGTCCGCCGCCGCGAACAGATGGCCTGCGCGCGCCTGGGGTACGATCCGATCAACGCCAGTTTCGCAAATTGCGTCGCCAGCCTGGATTCGGCCCTCTTCGCGTCGGAACATGTGGCGCAATGAGCTCCGGCGGCCACGCTCGGGGTTGGAGACTGCCGGCCCGCCATGCATGCCCTCGACGTCGCCAGCCACAGGTCGGGTGAATTGGCGCCCCGGATTCTGGTCATCGAAGACGACCCGGAAACGGCCGAGGAAATCACCGCCTGCCTGACCGCCAGCGGCTTCGAGTCGCTGCGACGGTTCGACGGGCCGGCCGGACTCGAAGCGGCGATGACCGAGCGCTTCGACGCGATCACCCTCGACCGCATGCTGCCGGGGCTCGACGGCCTGGCGCTGGTCACGGCCTTGCGCGAGGCCGGCTCCGACGCGCCGGTCCTGATGGTCAGCGCGCTCAGCGACGTGGACGACCGCGTCGATCGGCCTGCGCGCCGGCGGCGACGATTATCTGATCAAGCCGTTCGCGCCGAAGGAGCTGGTGGCGCGCCTGGAGGTGCTGCTGCGCCGCCACCGCACGCGCCGGCGCCGAGGTGCGTCTGCGGGTCGCCGACCTGGAGCTCGACCTGGTCAAGCACGAGGCGCTCCGCGGCGAGCGGCGCATCGAGCTGCTGCCGATGGAGTTCCAGCTGCTGGAGTTCATGATGCGCAACGCCGGCCAGATGCTCACCCGGCGGATGATCTTCGAGAAGGTCTGGGAGTATTACTTCGACCCCGGCACCAACCTGATCAACGTCCATGTCGGCAAGCTGCGCCGCAAGATCGACGGCCCCGGCCTCCTGCCGCTGATCCGCACCGAGCGGGGCCAGGGCTATATGCTCGTATGCGCCTTAGCGAGGTCTGGCGGACCACCACCTTCCGGCTCTCGCTGCTCTACGGCCTGCTGTTCGCGGTGGGCGCCGTCGCCTTGCTGGCGATGGTCTATCTGCAGTCGGCCGTCTACCTGACCCATCGGGTCGACGGCATCCTGCGATTCCGAGGCGAGCGCCGAGATGCGCATGCCTCCGGCCGAACTTCGCCAGACGATCGCCGACGAGGGTCTGATCAACGGCCGCACCAGCCTCTTCGCGCCTGTTCTCCGCCGACGGCGCGCGAGGTCACCGGCAACCTGCGCGCACTGCCCGGCCGGCCTGGTCGTGGACGGCGGCCCCGTCGAAATGTCCGCCACGCCGGAGTTTCCGGCGGCCGCGCGAATGGTCGCCAAGCGGCTGCCGACCGGCGAGGTGCTGGTGGTCGGCCGCGACATCGACCAGCTGCGCGAGATCCGGCGGATCATCGCCTCGGCCCTGATCTGGAGCGGCGTCCTGATCATCCTGGGCGGGCTTGGCCTGCGGCGTCGGCGCTGAGCCTCGGCCCGCTGCGCCGGCTTCGCGCATTCTGCAGGACGGCCAGCCACGACATCGCCGCCGGCGACCTCAGGCGGCGCATGCCGTCCAGCGGCCAGGGCGACGAGCTCGATATGTTCGCCGGCACGGTGAACTACATGATGGGCGAGGTCGAGCGGCTGATGGCCGAGGTGAAGACCGCCAGCGACACCATCGCCCACGACCTGCGCACGCCGCTGACCCGCGCCCGCGCCCAGCTGCACCGGCTGGCGCAGTCGCCCAAGGTCGATCCGGCCGATATCGGCCGGCGTCATCGCCGAGCTCGACGAGGTGCTGGAGCGGTTCCGCGCCATGCTGCGCATCTCCGAGCTGGAGACCCGCGCCCGCAGCGCCGGCTTCGCGCCGATCGACTCGGCAAAATCCTCGAGCATGCTGGCGAGCTCTATCAGCCGCTGGCCGAGGAGGCGGGCGTGCAGCTGTCGGTCTCGACGCCGCCTGGCGCTCGTGGTCGAGGCCGACCCGAAGCTGCTGTTCGAGGCGGTCAGCAACCTGGTGGACAACGCGATGAAGTTCACCCGCGCGGGCGGCCGCGTACGCGCTCGGCTGGGACCGGCGCCGCGGGCCCGCGGATCATCGTCGAGGACAACGGCCCGGGCGTGCCGCCGGAGGAGCGCACCGCGGTGCTGCAGCGGTTCTACCGCAGCGAGCGCGACCAGCTGACGCCGGGCTCGGGCCTGGGCCTGAGCATCGTCGCCGCCATCGTCCGCCTGCACCGCTTCGGCCTGGAACTGCAGGATCCGAGCCCGGACCTGCGGGTCGTCATCGACTGCCGGTCGCCGGCCTAACATTCTGATTTAGCGAGCGAAATGTCTGCCGCCTCAGCGGTGAAATTTTATTCACTCGATCAGGCCGCGCGGCTCGACTAGGTTCCGCATCGCGCCGAGCTCCCTTCGAGGGCGCGCGCGTTCAACGCGGAGTGCCTCTGGATGCTGGCGATCGTCCGGCTCGCGCTGCGGCGGCCCTACACCTTCGTCGTGATGGCGATCCTGATCGTGCTCTTCGGGCCGCTGGCGGCGCTGCGCACGCCGACCGACATCTTCCCCGACATCAGGATCCCGGTGATCGCGCGTGGTCTGGACCTATCGCGGCCTGCCGCCCGACGACATGGCCGGGCCGGGTCATCTACTATTACGAGCGGCAGCTCTCGACCGACGGTCAACGACATCGAGCATATCGAGAGCCAGTCGCTGCCCGGCATCGGCATCGTCAAGATCTTCTTCCAGCCCGGCGTCGACATCCGCACCGCCACCGCCCAGGTGACCTCGCTGTCGCCAGACCGTGCTCAAGCAGATGCCGCCCGGCATCACGCCGCCGCTGATCCTGAACTACAACGCCTCGACCGTGCCGATCCTGCAGCTGGCGCTGTCCGGCCCGACGCTGTCGCGAGCAGAAGCTCTTCGACCTCGGCCAGAACTTCATCCGCCCGGCGCTGGCCTCGGTGCCGGGCGCCGCGATGCCCTCGCCCTACGGCGGCCAGGAGCGCCAGATCCAGATCGACCTCGATCCCGCAGGCGCTGCAGGCCAAGGGCCTGTCGGCGCAGGACGTCGGCCAACGCGCTCGCCGCCCAGAACCAGATCATCCCGGCCGGCACCGTCAAGATCGGCGCAGTTCGAATACAACGTGACGCTCAACAACAGCCCCGAGCGCGGTCGACGAGCTGAACGACCTGCCGATCAAGACGGTCGGACGGCGCGACCATCTACATGCGCGACGTCGGCCACGTGCGCGACGGCTCGCCGCCGCAGCGCAACGTCGTGCGCGTGGACGGCGCGCCGCGCGGTGCTGATGACCGTGCTGAAGAGCGGCTCGGCCTCGACCCTGGCGATCGTCGACGGGGTCAAGGCGATGCTGCCGCGGCTGCAGGCAGACGCTGCCGCCGACCTGCAAGATCGCTGCCGCTGGACGACCAGTCGCTGTTCGTGAAGGCCGCGGTCTCCGGCGTGGTCAAGGAAGGCGTGATCGCCGCGGCGCTGACCAGCCTGATGATCCTGCTGTTCCTGGGCAGCTGGCGCTCGACGGTGATCATCGCGATCTCGATCCCGCTGGCGGTCCTGTCGTCGATCGCCGCTGCTGTCGGCGCTGGGCCAGACGCTGAACATCATGACCCTGGGCGGCCTGGCGCTGGCGGTCGGCATCCTGGTCGACGACGCCACGGTGACCATCGAGAACATCAACTGGCACCTGGAGCAGGGCAAGGACGTGCGCACGGCCATCCTCGACGGCGCCGCAGCAGATCGTGACGCCGGCCTTCGTCTCGCTGCTCTGCATCTGCATCGTCTTCGTGCCGATGTTCTTGCTGCAGGGCGTGGCGGGCTTCCTGTTCGTGCCGATGGCCGAGGCGGTGGTGTTCGCGATGATCGCCTCCTTCATCCTGTCGCGCACCCTGGTGCCGACCATGGCCAGCTATCTGCTGGTGCGCGCATGGCGACGCCACGCGGACTGCATCGGTGGCGCGCAGCCATGACGCCGCCAGCGGCCATCATCCGCGCAATCCGCTGGTCGCGCTTCCAGCACGGCTTCGAGCGCGGCTTCGAGACGGTGCGCGACGGTCTACGCGCGGCCTGCTGGAGCTGGCGCTGGACGCGCGCCGGCCGTTTCGTGATCGGCTTCCTGGCGTGTCGTGCTGTCTCGCTTCGGCCTGGCGCCGTTCCTGGGCAGCAACTTCTTCCCGTCGGTCGACGCCGGCGCAGATCACCCTGCACGTCCGCGCGCCGGTCGGCACGCGGATCGAGGAGACCGCGGCGCTGTTCGACCGGATCGAGAGCGCGCATCCGCCAGGTCGATCCCGCCCGACGAGCTCGGACTCGATCGTCGACAACATCGGCCTGCCGGTCAGCGGCATCAACACGCGCCTATCTCAACACCGGCGCGATCGGCCCGCAGGACGGCGACATCCTCGTCACGCCTGAAGCCGAAGCACCACGCCGACCGCCGGCTATGTGAAGCAGCTGCGCGAGCGTGCTGCCGCGCGACTTTCCCGGCTCGACCTTCGCCTTCCTGCCGGCCGACATCGTCAGCCAGATCCTGAACTTCGGCGCGCCGGCGCCGATCGACGTGCAGGTCGCCGGGCCCGACACGGCGCGCCAACGAGGCCTATGCCACCGAGCTGCTGCGCAAGCATCGCGGCCGATCCCGGGCGTCGCCGACGTGCGCCTGCAGCAGTCGTCGCACTATCCGGAGCTCGACGTCGACGTCGACCGCACCCGCGCCGGCCAGCTCGGGCATCACCGAGCGCGACGTGACCAACAGCCTGGTCGACCACGCTGGCCGGCAGCTTCCAGGTCGCGCCCGACCTTCTGGCTCAACCCGCAAGAACGGCGTGTCCTATCCGATCGTCGTCCAGACCCCGCAGTACGACGTCGACTCGCTGGCCGAGCCTGAAGAACCTGCCGGTCACCGGCAGCCGGCCGGCGACGCCGCAGATGCTGGGCGGCCTGGGCGACGATCAACCGCGAGCCGAGCGACGCGGTGGTCGTCGCACTACGCCATCCAGCCGGCCTTCGACATCTACGCCACGACCCAGGGCCGCGACCTCGGCGCGGTGGCGCGCGACATCCAGCAAGGTCCTGAAGGACACGCGCCAAGCGACGCTGCCGCAAGGGCGCGACGGTCAACCTGCGCGGCCAGGTCGAGACCATGAACACCGCCTTCTCGGGCCTGTTCTTCGGCCTCGCCGCGCGCGATCGTGCTGATCTACCTGCTGATCGTCGTGAACTTCCAGTCCTGGCTCGACCCGTTCGTGATCATCACCGCCCTGCCCGCCGCGCTGGCCGGCATCGTCTGGATGCTGTTCGCCACCGGCACGACGCTGTCGGTGCCGGCGCTGACCGGCGCGATCATGTGCATGGGCGTGGCGACCGCCAACTCCATCCTGGTGGTCAGCTTCGCCCGCGAGCGGCTGGCGGCCACCGGCGACGCCGTCCAGCGCCGCCATCGAGGCCGGCTTCACCCGCTTCCGCCCGGTGCTGATGACCGCGCTGGCCATGATCATCGGCATGGCGCCGATGGCGCTGGGCCTGGGCGAGGGCGGCGAGCAGAACGCGCCGCTGGGCCGCGCCGTGATCGGCGGGCTGATCTTCGCCACCATCGCCACCCTGTTGTTCGTGCCCGTGGTCTTCAGCCTCGTCCACGCGCACGGCCGCGCGCCGCGCCCGAGCCCGCGCCCGACCGCGGCCCGACCGGAGAAGCCTATGCCGTCTGACGCCGACCGCCCGCCGGCAGCCGCGCCACGACCACTACGCCCGAGGTGCTGCATCACGGCCCCAGCGCTGGCTGAAGCTGGCCGGCGTGGTCGCCGTCGGCGTCGCCGCCCTGGTCGTGGTCGGCGGCCTGGTCAGCCGCGTCAGCGCCGACCAGCGCGCCTGAAGACCTGGACCGCGGCAGCAGGCGATCCCGACCGTCGAGCTGATCCGCCCAACGATCGACGGCGGCGGCCGAGCGCCCTGGTCCTGCCCGGCGACGTCGCAGGCCTACAACACCGCCCCGATCCACGCCCGGGTCAGCGGCTATCTGAAGCGCTGGTACGTCGACATCGGCGCCCAGGTGAAGGCCGGCCAGGTGCTGGCCGACATCGACACGCCCGACCTCGACCAGCAGGTGCTGCAGGCCCGCGCCGACCTGGCCACCGCCCAGGCCAACCAGAGCCTCGCCGCGACCACCGCCGAGCGCTGGAGCGGCCTGCTGGCGCACGACGCGGTCTCGAAGCAGGAGGCCGACGAGAAGACCGGCGACCTGGCGGCCAAGACGCGCGCTGCGTCAAGGCCGCCAAGCGCCAACGTCGACCGGCTGCTGGCGCTGGAGGCCTTCAAGCGGATCACCGCGCCGTTCGACGGCGTGGTCACCGCGCGCACCACCGACATCGGCGCCCTGATCGCGCGCCGGGACGCCCGACGATCCCGGCGCTGTTCACCGTCGCCGACGTGCACCGGCTGCGGGTCTATGTCCGCGTGCCGCAGAGCCTATTCGGCCGAGCTGACGCCGGGCATGGCCGCCGACCTGACCGTGCCGGAATATCCCGGCCGCACCTTCACGGCCGACGCTGGCCAGCACCTCCGAGCGCGGTCGGCGCGCAGTCCGGCGCGCTGCTGGTCGAGCTGCAGATCGACAATCCCGACCAGGCGCTGAAGCCCGGCGACTACGCCCAGGTGAGCTTCGAGCCTGCGCCATCGGCTCGGCGCACCACTGCGCCTCCCGGCCAGCGCCCTGATGTTCCGCCAGAAGGGCCTGGCGGTCGGCGGTGCGTCGACGCCCAGCGGCCGCGTGCATCTGCGCCGCATCACCATCGCGCCGCGACCTGGGCTCCAGCGTCGAGATCGCCACCGGGCTCTCGGCCCCGGCGACCGGGTCGATCGACAATCCCGCCGGACTCCCTGGCCGACGGCGAGCTGGTGCGCGTCGCCGGCGCCCGGCCGTGGCTGACGCCGGGGATGAGCGCCGCTTCGGCTGGACCGCTCTGCGCCGCGGCCGGCGCATGGCGGCGCCTGGCCGCCTGCTCGCTGGCGCCGCGCCTACGCGCCGCCGGCGTCACGCCATGCCCGCGGCCTTCAAGGAGGACGGGCCCTGGACCCCGGCCGACGCCGGCCGACCAGCTGCGCCGCGGCGCGTGGTGGGGCCTACGGCGACCCGGTGCTCGACGATCTGCGAAGCCCGCTCGCAGACCGCCAACCCGACCCTGGCCGCAGCCGTGGCGCGCTACGACCAGGCCCGCGCGCTCGCCGGCAGGCCGACGCCGGCCTGTCCCGCCGACGCTCGGCGTCGGCGACCACGATCACCCGCAACCGCCAGTCCGAACAACCGCCCGCTGCGCGGCGCCAACCAGCCCGACATCTATCCGGCGACACCGTCGGCGCTGTCGGTCGGCCTACGAGCTCGACCTCTGGGGCCGGGTGCGCAACCTGGTCGCCGCCGGCCGCGCCGAGGCCCAGGCCAGCGCCGGCCGACCTGGCGATCCGTGCGCCTCAGCCTGCAGGCCGAGCTCGCCGACGACTACGTCCGCCTGCGCGGCCTCGACGCCCAGGCCGCCCTGCTGCGACGACGCGGTCGACGGCCTACGACCGCGCGCTACGACCTCACCCACGACCGCTTCACCGGCGGCGCTCGCCTCCGGCCTCGACGTCGGCCGCGCCGAGACCCAGCTGCAGCGACCCGCGCCCAGGTCGCCGACGTCGCCGCCCAGCGCGCGCTGATCGAGCACGCCATCGCCAGCCTGGTCGGCGAGCCCGCCTCGCAGCTTCTCGATCCCCGCGGCCATCGTCGCCGCTCGCCCTGCCGAATGCGCCGGCGGGCCTGCCCTCGACCCTGCTGCAGCGCCGGCCCGACATCGCCGCGGCCGAGCGGCGCGCCGCCGCGGCCAACGCCCGGATCGGCGTCGCGCGCGCGGCCTTCTTCCCGAGCATCACTCTGGCGGCCGACGGCGGCTGGCAGAACACCGGCGGCACCAACCTGCTCGGCGCCCGGCAACACGCTTCTGGACGCTGGGCCCGAAGCGGCGCTCGACCCTGTTCGACGGCGGCCTGCGCAAGGCGCGCGTCGAGGCCGCCCGACGCCCAGCTCGACGAGGCCAGCGCCGACTATCGCGCCCTGGTGCTGCGCGCCTTCCAGGACGTCGAGGACCACCTGGCGCTGCTCAACCACCTGGCCGCGGAGGCCGACCACGAGACCGCGGCGGTCGAGGCCGCCACCGCACCGAGGCCCCGGCCCTGACCCGCTATCAGCAGGGCGCGGCCAACTACCTCGACGTGGTCACCGCCCAGGCCGCCGCCCTTGCAGGCCCAGCGGCGTCGGCCTGAGATCAGGACCGCCGCCTGCAGGCCAGCGTCAACCTGATCCGCGCGCTCGGCGGCGGCTGGACGGCCGGCGATCTGCCCACATCGCAGACCGTCGCCTCGGTCAGCCCGTCCGAATCGAAGCCGCGATAGCGCCATGGCGCGCCTGATCCTTCGCGTCGAACTGGACTCCGAGGCGCGCCTCAGCGGCGACACCATCAGCCTGCTGGAGCGGGTGGAGACCGAGGGCTCCATCAGCGCCGCCGGCCGGGCGCACGGCATCACCTATCGCCGCGCCTGGACGGTGCTGGACGAACTCAACCGCATGTTCCGGGCGCCGGTCATCGCGGCACGTTGCGGCGGTTCCGACGGCGGCGGCGCGCGCATCACTCCCTTCGGACATGAGGTAATTGCACGATATCGCGCCATCGAAGCGGCCAGCGCGCGCGCCACCGAGCGCGAACTCGCCGCGTTGGAAGCCGCCGCCAATTCGCAGGCGCCCGAGACGCGCTGAGGCGCCGGTGGACGAGCGATCGCCAATGTCCGCTTTCCATTGCGGACTCTCCGAACGTCCGTGTGTGGACGCCCCGTCGGATGCAAGAGGGTTTTTCGAGAGGCTTGGCGCGCAGGTTCAGGTGCTTCCGTGTGTCCGGCCTGTTGATGCGGCCGTTCACTGCCGCTGGCCTGTATGGAGATCGCGGATCGGGTCCAGTTCGCTTTGGCGCGCTCGAGGCGCTTGGACATTTCCCTGGTTTTCCCGACCCCGTCTTCTGACCGTTGCGCCATACCTCTCGTCTGACCTTCCCTGCCTCCCTGACCGCCTCAGACCGCGACGGGGTTACACCGCCGCGGCCGGAGCTCTGTAGGATCCGCCGTGCGCCATCAGCGCCCAGACGATCCTCGCCATCTTGTTGGCCAGCGCCACCGTCACCAGCATGCGCGGCTTGCTGGCCAGCATGCCGACCAGCCAGGGGCTTGCTCGCGAGCCGTCGCGTGCGGCGATCTTGGCCGCCGAGCGCGCGCCCAGGATCAGCAGCCGTCGCAGGCTGCGCTCGCCCATCTTGGTGGTCCGGCCCAGCCGCTCCTTGCCGCCGCTGGAGTGCTGCCGGGCGTGAGCCCCAGCCAGGCGGCGAAGTCGCGGCCTCGCCGGAAGGTGCTGGCGTCAGGCGCCAGCGCCACCATCGCGGTGGCGACGACCGGCCCGACGCCCGGGATGGTCATCAGGCGCTTGGCGACCGGATCGGCCTTGGCTCTGGCGGCGATCTCGCGATCGAGCGTCGGGATCCTCGCCTGGATCGCCTGCAGGCTGTCGGCGATCACCGCCAGCACCGGGCGCGCCTCGGCCGGCAGCTCGGACGAGGGATCGGCGACCAGGTCGATGAGCTTGCCGACGTGCCCAGGACCCTGGCGCACGATGAAGCCAAACTCCGTCAGGTGGCCGCGCAGCGCGTTGATCAGCTGGGTCCTCTGGCGGACCAGCAGATCGCGCGTGCGGAAGACCACGGCCGCGCCCTGCGCCTCGGCGCTCTTCGGCGTGACGAAGCGCATCGTCGGCCGCTGCGCCGCCTCGCAGATCGCCTCGGCATCGGCCATGTCGTTCTTCTGCCGCTTCACGAACGGCTTCACATAGGCCGGCGGGATCAGCCGGGTCTCATGGCCCAGCGCGGCGATCTCGCGGGCCCAGTAGTGAGCGCTGGCGCAGGCCTCCATCGCCACCCGCACCGCGGCTGGCCGGCGAAGAACGCCAGCAGCTGATCGCGCCTCAGCTTCTTGCGGAAGACCACGTCGCCCGACGCATCCGCGCCATGCGCCTGGAAAACCGACTTGGCCAGATCGAGCCCGATTGTGCTAACTTCACCCACGGACGCCTCCTTTGCAGTGGTGGTTTCAACACCTCCACTTTGGCACTTCGATGCCGTCAGGGGGCGTCCACCCCATCGCTTTGGGCGCAGGCTTATAGAAGGGGAGGCGTAGGCTGGATCCGGAGGCGGGCCATCTCCTCTGGGTCCGCCAGTCCCCAATCCGATCCGTTCAAAACCAAACGTCCACGGAAATACCGAACCTACTTTGATCGGGCGCTCGTCAGCGCCTGACACGAGATCCGTCCGCCCTTCAGTCCGCCGTCCAATGTTTGGGCGCCATCTACGCCATGAAATGATATTCGCGACGCTGTCTTCGCGCCGGATATCCAGCACGGCGTCGAAAAATAAGGCATTGACGTTATTGAATATATCGATCGCCCGCTGGGGTCGGCGAAATTCCGGACTATATTGACGTCATCCCCACTCCGCCGAAATCCTCGACGCAGCGGAGGCTCCTGGCCGACGCAAAAAGAAGAGAGCGAGCGGCACGACCGAGGAACCGTCACTTCGCGATCGCGCGGTCGCTTTGGCGCGAGGGAAGGGGGAGGTGAGTTCCCTGGAGCTGCAAGCCGTCGGCTTCCATCGCTGGTACCACGGGCGGCCGTGCGAGGAGGGTCTGCTCATTCGCGTTGGTCGAGGTCGCTATCGCGCTGTGGGTTAACGCCGTGCCCCAGGTTTTCGCCTGCTCCGGAACCGGCAAGTCGTGACGTTCGGGAAGGTCCGCTTTGTGGCCGAAACCGGATGACGCCGGCGGGCCACCGGCATTTTGCTGAGGGCACGGTCTTTGGAGACCGTGGTTCACTCCGCCCCGCCTACCAGTCCGGTCCCTGCAAGCTTCGGCGGGAGAACGGATCGGTTGCGGATGTGGTGCTCACGGATCGCAACGGCCGCGGTGTCGCCGAAATTGCGGTGACGAGCAATTTGTTTTGGCCGGCGTCAGGACCTCCGTGCGCGCCCGATCGATTTGTCGGCCGGGGCAGGCGGTGAGCACGAGCGGCCAGAGATGGGATCGTCGCGCCCTCATTGCACAAGGCAGATGGCGGCGGCGACGGCTCTCGCGGACAGGGCGATGTTCGGTGAGGTGGCGAACGCCTGTGCGTGGAGGTGAGCGAGGACGACTGATACCGCGGCGACGCCACGATACCGGTCGTCCCTGGGCGCGGCGTTCCGCGGGCGCCGGCGTCGTCGGCCTGGTCAGCAAGGAGCACGTGGCCGACGCGGTCGTCGAGACGGTCAGGATCTATCCGCGGCGGGAACGGGCGCCGACTTGAGCCGCGCAGCTTGCGCAGGGACTGGTCAACGCCGGCTCCCGCTTCAGCATCTCATCCTGGTGCTGAAGCACCAAGCTGTCGAGGAGGTCGGCGCCATCCGTCGTCAGGGTCAGCTCGACGCTGCGGCGGTCGGCGTTCGAGGGCGTCCGCTGGGCGAGGCCCGCCTTACCCAGCCGGTCCACCAGCTGCACCGCCGCGTGGTGGGTGAGCAGCAGGTCCTCGGACAGGTCCTTGATCGTCATCGGCGGGCCGGTCCAAGCGGCGATTGCGAGCATCGCCTGGTACTGCTGCTGGGTGATCCCAGCGGCCTTGCTGATCGCCTCGCTGGCGGCGAGGAAGCGGCGCATTGCGCTGCGGAAGCGGGCGAGCGCCTGGAGTCGTTCGGGATCGGACTGCATCGCCCCCACCCTAGGCCCAGTCGCCGCGCCGGTCAGCCGTCTTCATCCGTTGGCGCCAGGCATTGGCAACGGGACGAAGAGATGTTGTCCGCCGCGCGACATCCGCAGCAGGATCTCCTTGTGATGGGCGTTGTGGGCATCGGCGACCGCGGCGTGGACATCGGCGGCGGAATTGACCGGCCGTTCCCCGACGCGCTCAATGATGTCGCCAGGACGCACGCCACGGTCAGCGGCCGGCGATCCGGGGGCGACGCCTTCCACCTTGACCCCGCCACCCTGGCGCGGCGCGACCTGCAGGCCAAGGGCCGCGCCCGGCGCGCCGGACGCGGAGGCGTCGGCCAGGGTGGTCAGGTCGCTCGGCCGGGTGCCCGAGCGCACGGCGATCTGCCGCACGGCGCCATCGCGGCGGATGTCCAGCCGTATGGTCTCGCCAGCACGGGCAAGAGCCACCTGGCGGGTCAGGTCGTTGGCCGAGGTGACGGCGTGGCCGTTGACCTTCAGCACCAGGTCGCCGGACTGCAGCCCCGCGCGCGCCGAGGGCCCGTCAGGCGTCACGTCGGCGACCAGCGCGCCCGTGCCGCGGCGGCAGGCCCAGGCTTTCGGCGATCTCCGGGGTGACGTCCTGGATGGTGGCGCCGATATAGCCGCGCACCACCTTGCCGCTGGCGATCAGCTGGCGCGACACGCTGGCGGCCACGTCGGCGGGGATGTCGAAGCCGATGCCGACCGATCCGCCGGAGGGCGAGAAGATCGCTGAGTTCACGCCGACCACGCGGCCGTAGAGGTCGAAGGTCGGGCCGCCGGAGTTGCCGCGGTTGATCGGCGCGTCGATCTGCATGTAGTCGACGTAGCCGGAGCCGCTGACCCGCGGGCGCGGCCATCGCCGAGACGATGCCGGCCGTGGCGGTGCCGCCAAGGTTGAAGGGGTTGCCGACCGCGACCACCCAGTCGCCGACCCGCGGCTTGGCGCGGTCCTCGAAGCTGACGAAGGGGAAGTCGCGGCCCTCGACCTTGATCACCGCCAGGTCGGTGGCGGGGTCGCGGCCGATCACCCGGGCGGTCAGCGAGCGGTCGTCGTTGGTGCGGACGGTGATCTTGTCGGCGCCCTGCGACCACGTGGTTGTTGGTGACGATGTAGCCGTCGGCGGAGATGAAGAAGCCGGAGCCCGACGCCCGCATCGGGGTGGATTGCGCGGGGCCTTGGAACTGGTGGAAGAAGAACGGCAACTTGCCGAAGGGGGAGGCGTCGCCCCCGCCATTGTCGTTGCCGTCAAAGGGCTCCTGGCCTGCGAAGGCGGTGGGGGAGGGACGGCTCTTGCCGACGACGTCGATGGACACGACGGCCGGGGCCACCCGCTGGACGATGTCGGCGAAGGAGACCGGCGCGACGCTGCGCGAGGGGGCGATCGGCACGGCGTTGACCGCGCCCGAAGACGTGGCGGCGAGCGCCCAATGTCCACCGGCCATGGCGAGGCTGGCCGCCGCGGCGCCCACCAGGGCGCTTGAAACTAGGTCCTTTCGTTGCATGTGGCTCTCTCGGTCAACAGGGCCAAGCCCGGCGCCGCTCACGGGCCTGGTGGGAACGCGTCACGACGCGGAGCGGATGCCTGAAATAATATCATAATGTGATATTTCAATGCGCGCTTTTGGGCGACGGCGCGGCGCCGGCTGCGCTGAGGCGCACCTCAAGCTTTCCCGGCCCGGCGGGATCGACGATCGAGACCTGTCCGTCCGGTAGCGACCAGGTCACGCGCACGCGCGGTTCAGGTCCGATCTCGGTGTTGGCGGTGTCGCGCACCAGCCTCGATGGCGTGCCCCAGTTCGCTTTGAAGTCCGCCATCAGGGCGTTGAAGCCGTCGTTGTCGATGTCGGCGCGGATCTCGGTGAGCTTCCCGTCCCGGAACACGTAGCGCAGGCGGTCCATCCCGTAGCCATGGCCCCACGGGAAGGTAACGGGCAGCCGGAGCGGCCGTAGGCGTCCACGTACCCACAGACCACGGCGTCTTCGGGCACGTCGGTCGGCCGCAGGTCGGCGTTCCCCGCACCCGGGTCATTGCTGCAAGCGCGCCGCACATGGTCTGACACCGGACCCGGGGGCTTCAGATTCCGCCAGACGGAGAGGGACGTGCCGAGTTCGATGGCCGCGAAGGCGATGGGTGGGCCGCTCCTGGCGGAGCCAGCCGGGGTCGCGGCGACGACGAGCACCAGCATCGCAATCGGTGGGAGCATTTTCATAATATATCCAAAGAGGATACATTGCGGCTTGAGGTCAAGAGGACCTTGCGCGGCGCGCCTGAAGGCAATGCGGCGCCGGTTCGACCGATCGTCGCGTGCAGAGACCGTGTCCTGCGGCAGGGAAAAGGCGACCTTCGGCGTTACGCGGCGCCTTCCAGCCGGGTTGGCGCGGTCACCTCCTCCCGGCGTCGCGGGTGTCGCGTTGTGCTGACGGCGGTCTGCGGCTAGCGGCTCGCCGCGCCCACCTGATCCTTGGCGAAGCGGCCATTCTCGCTAGGGTAGGGCGCTCCGCTAGGGTCGAACGAAGTCGAGAGTGCGGAGGCGCCTAGCAATCCGTTCTCCTGGGCGCGGCAAAAAAAAGCCGGCCGGGTCCGCGAGGGCTGACGACGCTTGCGCCGCCCGCGCCGCCAACCCGACCGCAGGGAGGATTCCAGTAGCCCCGGTATCGCGAGCCTATGCATCGGGGGCGCTGGACCGGCAGCTTGGAGCCGCGAGGCCCGTTCTCCTCAGTGGAACCGGAACCGCACCTCCACGCCGTAGGTGCGGGGATTAAGCAGGCTGTAGTTGGTGGTGATGAAGCCCGGTTCCAGCAAGGTTGCCGCTGGCGCCGTCGAAGCCCAGCTTGTCGAACACGTTGTTGACGTAGGCGATCACGTTGTAGCGGTCGTCCTTGTCCGTCCAGACCGCCCGCAGGTTCACCTGGGTGTAGGCCGGCGCCAGATCGTAGGGCCGATTGAACAGCCCGCCATAGGTGGCGTCCTTCCAGATATAGCTGCCGGACAGCGACAGTTTCCCCGGATCGAAGCGCCACGTGTAGACCGCATTGGCCGAAACCTTGTTCGGTGGCGATTCCGGAAGCTGCTCGCCTTTCAGGTTCTGGGTCCCCGTTCCTGGCCGTTGCAACCCGACGTGTTCGCTCCCGGCAACACGGCCCCGGGGTCGACCGTGTCCTCGAAGCAGGCGCCGGGATCGTTCACCTCGGCGTTCAGGTGCGCGTATTGCGCGTTGAGCATGCAGGGCGTCGATCGGCTGCCAGTACCGCTTCCAGCTCGATCCCCGTGATGTGCACCGACTTCAGGTTGAAGAGCTGCGAGGAGATCAGGCCCTGTGCGTTCTGCACGTCCAGCGGGATCTGGTCGTTCTTGTAGTTGTAGTAGAAGGCCGCCGCGTTCAGCCGGAAGGTCTTGGCTGAAGGTCTTCTTAAGCCCGACCTCGAAGGCGTCGACCGTCTCGAGCCCGGTTTCGGGATTGGCGGCGATCGTGAAGGTCGAGAAACCGCCGGCTTTATAGCCGCGGCTGTACTTGGCGTAGAGCAGGGTGTCCTGGTCAGGCGTCCAGTCGACGCCGGCGTCGCCCGTCCAGGCGTTCCAGGTCGCGTCAAGGCTCCGTTGTGCGTTGCCGGTGGCGGGTTGATCGAGGTCGGGCCCGCGCCGGGGAAGGTCACCCCGAGATCGCCGGCCGACCGCGGCGGAGGTAATGTCGAGCGCTGGTGTCGCGGCCCCGAAGGACGAGGGCTGGAAGCCCCCGATCACGCCAAACTCCTCGAAACGCCAGAGACTGAAAGCCGTACTTGTGGTCGTCGGTGTAGCGAAGCCCGACGTGCGCCTTCCACTGGTCGTTGAATTTGTAGTCCGACGTGCCCGAACAGCGCCCAGGACGTGTAGGTCAGCTGGGTGTCCGACATTGACACGCGCTCGCCGGGTTGGCGGGAGCGGGGTCAGGGCGACGGTGGTGAAGCTACCAGGAAGGGTGGGCGAACTGGGGCTGGTTGGGCATGACGCCCGCCCAGACCGGCTGGTCATAGTGCTCGTGATAATAGTAGCCGCCGGCGATCCACTGCAGGGGGCCGTCGTTCGTCGACGTGAAGTCGATCTCGTGACTGTAGAATGCGTCGTTCTCCTGGAAGAAGGTCGTGTCCGGGGCCGGCGTGGATGGTCAGCGGCTGGGTGCAGCCGGCGGCGCTATAGCCCGCTGCCGCCGCGTAGAGTTCGCACAGTGCCGACCGCCGCCGCCGGGCCGGCCAGCTGGAAGCCGGTGATGCCGCTGTCGGCGTAGTTGGTGAAGTTCAGGACGTAGTTGAACTACTGGTAGCCGCCCAGATAGGTCACGTCGAAACCGGGCGCGTGATAGGTCCAGTTGGTGGCCAGCGCCAGGTCGCCATGCTGCTTGTTGGTGGATGTCGCCTCCTGGATGAACGTCGCGGCGATCCGTCGTCGTCGGGTTGTTGCCCGGGAACGCGTTGGCGAAGACCGGTCCGCCGCCCACCGAGCCGGGCACGACCGTCTGGCCGGCCGCGCCGGGCCCGGTGCAGCCGGTCGCCCCGCCCGGACTCGTGGCCACGCCGGGCAGCCCGCAAAGGCCGAAGAAGTTGCTCGGGCTGAAACCGCCGTTCAGCTGATAGTTGTTCGGGATCGCGCCGCTGGTGGCGTTCTGGTGATAGTCGCCCTCGAACCTGCCGCTGGAAATCATGCCCCAGGCGTCGAGGTGATCGCCGAGATTGGCGTCAAGCTGGCCCTCCACATACTGGCTTTGCCCGGCGCTCAGCTGAGGCAGGCCCCCGCCCTGGCGGGGGCCGTCGAGGTTCTTGAAGTAGCCGCCGTTCTCCTGGGTGATGTTGCCGCCGAGGCGGAAGCGCAGCCAGTCGGTGATCGGGCCCGAAACCACCGCCTCGCCCCAGTAGCGCTGGTTAGTTGCCGACGCCGGCGCGCGCCTCGGCATAGAAGTCCTTGGTCGGCCTCTTGGAGACGTAGTTGATCGAGCCGCCGTCGGCGTTCGCGCCATGCAGGGTGTTCTGCGGGCCGCGGTCGATCTCGATGGTGTCGATGAAGAGGTCGGAATGCTGCAGCAGGATCGTGGCGTTCGCGCCGTCGTAGACGCCATCGTAGTAGGTGGCCACCGCCGAGGCGACAGCAAGGTTGTCGGTGTTGCGCCCAACGCCGCGCATGTAGGGCCGGTCGGTGTTGGCGTTGTAGGAGAAGGCCGGGGTGAAGTTCGTCAGGTCCTGAACCGACTCGATCCCGATGATGCTGCGCTGCTCGGCGCTGAAGGCGGTGACGGCCACGGGAACGGTCTGCAGGCGCTCCTCGCGCCGCTCGGCGGTGACGATCAGGTCGGACAGGGTTGTGGTGGTGTCTGCCGCGGCTGCCGCCGTGGCCGGGGCTGCGCGTCCGGCCTGGGCGTAGGCCGGCAGGGCCCCAAAACTCAAGGCGACAGCCAGCATAGAGCCGCCGCAATAGTAGCTGCGCTTGGTCATTCCGCTTCCTCCCTGCGTTCCGGCTCGGCTCTGAGGCCCAGTCCTGATGGAACAGTTGCGATGCTCGCTTAGGTGGAGCGTACGCTGAAGATGCGGCTTGGCAACGGGAATATCGTCTCCCGATCCATTGTGAAGCTTGCGGGACCGCCGATCACCCCGAACTCATCCGGCCTGGGATGGCTGGCGCCCTCGCAACGGGCCACTCGTGGCCCTCCTGCAACCTTCGTGTGGTCTCGGCGTTCGAGGGGCGTCAGAAACATCGTAGAACGATGTAAGGCGTCATTCCTTCGGCGCCGGCCGGAGGGTTTTTCGACATGCCGAGAGGTGACGTCGCACCCGGTCTTGCGCGGTGGCTCGCCGAAACGGCGACCTTACCGCCAGGAAGACTGTCAGTCGGTCTGCTTGTGGCAGTATTGCTGAGTTCCGTCGCTCATGCTCAGATCGACGCCAACCTCGCGAAGCCGGGGAACGATGCGCCGGCCGAACAGCACCTCTTCGGCGACTGGGGCGGGCTGCGCAGCGATCTACACAGCCGCGGCGTCGACCTCTCCGTCGACTACACCGGGCAGGTCGCGGCCGACGTCGCCGGAGGACGAAAGACCGGCGTCGACTACGCCCAGCAGATCCAGCTCAAGGCCGATGTCGACTGGAGCGTCCTGGCGGGCATCAAGGGCTTCTCCACCCATGCCATCCTCGTCAATCGCGCCGGCCGCAACCTCGGGACCGACTATGTCGGCGACAACCTCTTCCAGCCCCAGTCGGTCTATGGCGGGGCCGGCGATGTCGCTCGTCCACCTGGTGGAGGCCTACGGCGAGGAGAAGCTGGCCGACGGGCGCATCGACATCGCCGCCGGCCGCCTGCCGGTCGGCGAGGACTTCGCGACCTCGCCGCTCTACTGCGACTTCCTGAACACCGCGGTCTGCGGCTATCCGCATTCGCTGCCGGCGAAGGTCGGCTTCACGGCCTTTCCCAACTCGACCTGGGGCGCGCGCGTGCGGATCGCGCCGGCCGCGCACCTCTACGTCCAGGCCGGCGCCTATCAGGTCCGGCCGCAATTCGGCGGACGCTCGGGCTTCGACTGGGGCTGGTCGGGGACCACCGGAACCTACTTTCCCGTGGAGGTCGGCTACGAACCGGTCGTCGGAGCCGCCGCGCCTGCCAGGCCACTACAAGCTCGGCTTCGCGCATGACACCTCCGACTATCCTGACGTCCTGCGGGACGCGTCCGGCCGGCCGTTCGTGCTGACCGGCGCCGCGCCCGCGCAACATCGAGGCCGCAACTCCGCCTATCTGCTGGCCGACCAGATGGTGCATCGCTTCGGCAAGGGACCGACGAACGGCCTGATCCTGCTCGGCGGATACGTCCGGCTCCGACCGCGACACCTCGCAGTTCTCCCGCTTCGCCTTCCTCGGGCGCGGTCGCCCCGTCGCCCCTCCGTCGAGCCGGCCCACGACAGCATGGGCGCCGTCGTGGCCTGGGCGAAGATCAGCGATCCGCTCGCTGAGACCGAAGCGCTTGCAGGCCGCGGCGGGCTTGCCCCTGGCCGACCACGCGGTGGGCGTGCAATCCAGCGAAACCATCGCCGAGGCCCGCTACGAGATCGCGCTCGGCGAGGGCCTCAGCCTCACGCCGGACATCCAGTACATCGTCCGTCCCGGCGCAGCGCGGACCTATCCGAACGCCACGGTCGTCGGCCTGCAGGTGAAGGCGGACTTCTGAGCGGATCGGGCCGCTCGCCGCCGTCTCGTGCGCCGAGACCCGGCGATTCTCCGGCATCAGGGAACCCTGCGCAATCTGCGTGTTTGAGCAGCAAATACCTCGTGTCACGAGGTAACGCCGGCTGGAGCGCCGGCGAGGGCGGGAGGAGACGCGGGACATGTCGGGTTTCGTGTCCGCGGCGACGCCCTATTGCGGCGCTCCGCCCACGCCCGAGGCGCTGTGGGCGCGCTGGAACCTCGATCCGGTCCTGATCGGCTGCGCTGCTGGCGGTCCTGGCGCTCTACGTCATCGGCGCTGGCGCCGGTTCGACGGGCCCGGGCCGGATCATCCCGACCTGGCGGCGCGCCGCCTTCGTCGGCGGGCTGGGCGATCGCGGCCGCGGCTCTGATCTCGCCGCTCTGCGCCCTGTCGGTCTCCCTGTTCAGCGCCCGCGTCGGCCAGCACATGATCCTCAGCCTGGTGGCGGCGCCCCTGGTGATGCTCGGCCGGCCCGGCCTGTCGCTCGCCGCGCCTCTGGCCGCAGCGCGGCGCGGCGCCTCTCGTCCAGCGGCCGCTGGCGGCGTGCCGCGGCGCCGGCCGGCTCGGCGACGGCCTTCGCCGTGGCGCTGTGGTTCTGGCACGCGCCCGGGCCCTATGACGCCACCTTCGCCAGCCCGGTGGTCTACTGGCTGATGCACCTGACGGTGTTCGCCGCCGCCCTGATGGTCTGGAACGTCCTGCTCGAGACCGAGGGCCGCCAGCACCGTCCCGGCCCTGGCCGTGGGCGCCGTCTCGACCCTGCAGATGACCTTCCTGGGCGCGATCATCACCCTGACGCCCGCGGCTGCTCTACGCGCCGCACGTGCTGACGCCCTACGCCTGGGGGCTGACCCAGGCCGGCGACCAGCAGCTCGGCGGCCTGATCATGTGGGTCCCCGGCTGCAGCATCTTCCTGGCCGTCACGCTCCTCACCCTCGGCAGGGCGATGAGCGAGCGGGCCCACCCCGACGCCCTAGCCTGACGGAGCCGACGATGCCGCGAGACCGCCTGTCCATTCGGCGTGGCCGCGAGCGCGATCGCCCTGGTCGGCGGTCACCGCCCTGGCCGGCTGCCACAAGCCCGCAGAATCCGAACAAGGGTCTTTCCGCGCCGGTCGAGCACCTCGCCGGCTGGACCGGCGCCACCGCCAACTTCGCGCCCAACGATCCGCCCGGCGAATGGCGCAGCGAGGCGCGCGACTACGCCAACACCCGCTACAGCCCGCTCGACCAGATCAACGCCGGCCAACGTCGCGCAGCTGAAGGTCGCCTGGACGTTCTCCGACGGCGCGCCAGTACGGCCACGAGGCGCGCGCCGCTGGTGGTCGGCGACACCATGTACCTGGTCACGCCCTATCCCGAACATCGCCTACGCGCTCGACCTCACCAAGCCCGGCGCGCCGATCAAGTGGACGCTACGCGCCGCAACCCGATCGCCGATGGCGATCGGCAAGGCCTGCTGCGACGCGGTGAACCGCGGCGGCTGGGCGCTACGCCGACGGCAAGCTGATCTACAACCTGCTCGACGACGCACACCGTCGCCGTCGACGCCAAGACCGGCAAGGAGGTCTGGCGCACCAAGATGGGCGAACGTCGACGAACGGCGCGACCATGACCATGGCGCCGCTCGTCGTCGGCGACAAGGTCTACGTCGGCAACAGCGGCGGCGAGATGGGCGTGCGCGGCTGGCTCGCCGCGCTCGACGTCGACACCGGCAAGGAGCTCTGGCGCGCCTACAGCACCGGCCCCGACGCCGACGTGAAGATCGGCGCCGACTTCAAGCCCTTCTATCCGTGGCTGAAGGGCAAGGATCTCGGCGTCACGCACCTGGCCGGCCGAGGCATGGACAGCACGGCGGCGGCACGGTCTGGGGCTGGATCTCCTACGACCCCGACCTCAACCTGATCTACTACGGCACCAGCAATCCCGAGCCCGCGGGTGCCGGCGCAGCGGCCGGGCTACAACCTGTGGACCAGCGCGCGTCTTCGCGCGCGACGCCGACGACCGGCATGGCCAAGTGGGCCTACCAGTTCACGCCGCACGACCAGTGGGACTACGACGGCGTCAACGAGAACATCCTGATCGACATCCCGATCGGCAGGGCCAGACCGCGCAAGGCTGCTGGTCCACTTCGACCGCAACGGCTTCGCCTACACCATCGACCGCACGACCGGCGAGGTGCTGGTCGCCAAGCCGTTCGGCAACCTGAACTGGGCGACCGGCATCGACCTGAAGACCGGCCAGCCGATCGTCAATCCGGCAATGCAGCCCAAGCCGAACGTCAAGCTGCCGAACATCTGCCCGACCCGACATCGGCGGCAAGGACTGGCAGCCGTCGGCCTTCTCGCCGCGCACCGGGCCTGCTCTACGCCGGCATCTTCAACATCTGCATGGACCTGACCGACCACCCGCAGTCGCTACATCCCCGGCACGCCCTACGACGGCATGGAGATGACAGCGCCACGCCGGCGCCCGGCGGCAACTGGGGCGAGTTCATCGCCTGGGACCCGGTGACCGGCAAGAAGGTCTGGTCGATCCCCGAGAAGTTCATGACGATGAGCGGCGCGCTCGCCACCGCCGGCGACCTGGTCTTCTACGGCACCGCCGACGGCTGGTTCCGCGCCGTCGACGCGCGCACCGGCAAGGTGCTGTGGTCGCAGAAGCTGGGCTCGGGCATCATCGCCCAGCCGATGACCTACCTCGGGCCCGACGGGCGGCAGTACGTGGCGGTCTATCGCCGGCGTCGGCGGCGTCGCCAGCCAGGTGATGGGCGCCGAAGAACGGCTTCCCGCCGCGCGGCGGCACGCTCTACGTCTTCTCGATCGACGGCGTCTCGCCCAGCAGCGCGCCGGGCATGCTGACGACCCAGGGCGCCGGCGCGCCGGCCGGCCACTACGGCACGCCGGACTGAGGCGCGCATGACGCATGCGCCGCCCATCGCCCTGGTCGCTCGCCGCTCGCTGGCGCTGGCCGGCTGCGGCCGCTCGCAGCGGCGGCGCACGACCGCCGCGACGCCGGCGCCGACCGCCGCGCGACGCAGACGCTCGCCGCATCCCGCTCGGCGACGTCGCCGGGCGCAGCCGACATCGCGCGGCCGCGATCGCGCAACCCCTTCGAGGGCGACGCCGCGGCGGTCGCCGAGGGCAAGGCGCTGTTCGGCCGATGAACTGCGCCGACTGCCACGGCTACGACGCCAAGGGCGGCTGATGGGCCCGAACCTCACCGACACGTACTGGCGCTACGGCGGCACGCCCGGCGCAGATCTACAAGTCGATCCACGACGGCCGGCCGCAGGGCATGCCGGCCTGGGGCGCGCGCCTGCCGCCGGACCAGATCTGGAAGCTGGTCGCCTACATCGAGTCGCTTCGGCGGCGCGACGCCGCCCGCCGACCACGCAGATGGCGCGCTGCAGGCGCGACTACGCCGCCACGACCGACCGGCCCGCAGGCGCCGGCACAGGCGCGCAGAGCGCGCGCCAAGGGCGCGCTCGGCGCCGCGCCGCGCAATCGCCGCGACGCCATGAGCCGCGCCGCCGCTCTCGCTACCGATGAGCTACCTGCAGACCTTCGGCCCGCGCGCCGACCCGGTGACGCCAGCTCGACCTGGGGCCTGATCGGCATCTCCGTGGCGGTCGTCGTGATCGTCACCATCGCTGCTGGTCTGGCGGCGATCTGGCGGCGCCGCGCCGCGCCGCGGCCGACCGTCGGCGCTGGAGCCGCCGGTCGGCCGGGCGCGGCCTGGCCTGGATCTACATCGGGCTCGGCCTGATCTCGGTCGTCGCTGCTGGCGGTCTGCACGGTCTGGACCCTGTACGTGCTGGCGGCGGTGCATTCGCCGGCCGCGCAGGCCGCAGCTGACCCTCGCAGGTCACCGGCCACCAGTGGTGGTGGGAGGTGCGCTACCTCGACGCCGACGCCGGCCGAGATCTTCACCACCGCCAACGAGATCCACATCCCGGTCGGCCAGCCGGTGCGGGTCGAGCTGACCGGCGCCGACGTCATCCACTCGTTCTGGGTCCCGGCAGCTGGCCGGCAAGACCGACATCATTCCCGGGCGCACCAACGTCACCTGGCTGCAGGCCGACCGGCCGGGCGTCTATCGCGGCCAGTGCACCGAGTACTGCGGCGCTGCAGCACGCCCACATGGCGTTCTTCGTCATCGCCGAGCCGCCCGGCGGCCTTCGAGGCCTGGCGCGCAGGCCAGCTGCGCGCCGCCGCGGCGCCGGCCGACGCCCGACGGCCGCGCAGGCGCGCAGGTCTTCGCCGCGCGCTGCGCGCGCCTGCCACACCGTGCGCGGCACGCCGGCCGGCGGCATCGTCGGGCCCGACCTCACCCACCTGATGAGCCGCGCAGACCCTCGCCGCCGGCGCGCTGCCCAACACCGCCGGCGACCTCGCCGGCTGGATCGCCAATCCCGCAGGCGCTCAAGCCCGGCGCGCAGATGCCGACGACCGACCTGTCCGGCCGCCGAGCTGCGCGCAGGTCGTCGCCTATCTGGAGACGCTGACGTGAGCGCCGGCGCGAGCGACATGGCCGACGCCGCGCATCGATCGCGCGCCACGCCCGACGCGCCAGGACCGCAGCCTGCAGCGCGATCTGGGAGACGCGCGCCGGGCCTGCATCGGCTGGCTCTCCAGCGTCGACCACAAGGAGATCGGCAAGCGCTACCTCGTCACCGCCTTCGTCTTCCTGCTGCTCGGCGGCGTCGAGGCGCTGGTCATGCGCGCTGCAGCTGGCGCGGCCCGAACCAGCACGCTGCTGACGCCCGGAGCAGTACAACCAGCTGTTCACCATGCACGGCGTGACGATGATCTTCCTCTACGCCGCGCCGATGCTGTCGGGCTTCAGCAACTATCCTGTGGCCGCTGCTGCTGGGCTCGCGCGACATGGCGTTCCCGCGCCTCAACGCGCTCTCCTACTGGATCTACCTGGTCGCCGGGCATCTTCCTCTACGCGAGCTTCCTGATCGGCCAGGCGCCCGAACGCCGGCTGGTTCAACTACGTCCCCTACGCCGGCGCAGCGCCTACAATCCCGGGCCTCAACATCGACGTCTATGCGCTGGGCCTGATCCTGCTCGGCATCTCGACCACGGTCGGGCTCGGCCAACTTCGTCGTCACGCTTGCTGCGCACGCGCGCGCCCGGCATGTCGATCAACCGCGTGCCGATCCTGGTCTGGGGCACGCTGACCGCCTCGGTCGCCAACCTGCTTCGCGGTGCCGGCGCGTCAGCCTGGCCTTCTTCCTGCTGTGGCTCGACCGCCAGTTCGGCACGCATTTCTTCGACGCCGCCGGCGGCGGCCAGCCGCTGCTCTGGCAGCACCTGTTCTGGATGTTCGGCCACCCGTGGGTCTACGCCATCGTGCTGCCGGCCATGGGCATCGTCTCCGACGGCCTGCCGACCTTCTGCCGCCGGCCGCTGGTCGGCTACACGCCGGTGGCGCTGGCGACGGTGGCGACCATGGTGCTCGGCTTCGGCGTCTGGGTGCACCACATGTTCGCGACCGGCCTGCCGGGCCTGGCGCTGTCCTTCTTCAGCGCGCGCCAGCATCATCATCACCATCCCGAGCGCGGTCGCGGTGTTCGCCTGGATCGCGACGATCTGGACCGGCCGGCCGGTGTTCACGACCGCCGTTCCTGTTCTTCGCCGGCATCATCGTGCTGTTCGTGATCGGCGGCGTCTCGGGCTTCATGACCGCCGCGGTGCCGGTCGACTGGCAGCTGACCGACACCTATTTCGTCGTCGCCCACCTCCACTACGTGCTGATCGGCATCAACGTCTTCCCGGTGGTCGGCGGCATCTACTACTGGTTCCCGAAGTTCACCGGCCGGCTGACTGAGCGAGCGGCTCGGCCAGCTGGAACTTCTGGATCATGTTCGTCGGCTTCAACCTCGGCTTCTTCCCGATGCACCTCGCTCGGCCTGCTGGGCATGCCGCGGCGCATCTACACCTATCCCGCCGGCATGGGCTGGGACGCTGGCCAACCTGATCATCTCGATCGGCGCGTTCGCTGTTCGCGGTCGGCGTGCTGCTGCTCGCTCGATCAACGTCGCGGTGCAGCCTGCGCGCGCGGCGCGCCCGCCGGCGCCAATCCGTGGGACGCGCCGACGCTGGAATGGTCGGTCGCCTCGCCGCCGCCGCCCTACAACTTCGCGGTGCATCCCGATCGTCGCCAGCCGCCATCCGCTGTGGGAAGACCGCCTGGACCACGAGACCGGCCGCTCCGTGCTGGACGAGCGGCATCGCTGCTCGACCACGGCCGCGAGACGCTCGGCACCACCGCCCTCGACGCCGAGCCCGACGCTGATCCTGCGGATGCCGGCCGACAGCCTGGCGCCGTTGCTGCTGGCGCTCGGCCTGACGGTCGCGTTCGCCGGCGCTGCTGCATCCACCTCTGGTGGCTGGCCGGCGTCGGCGGCGCGCTGACGCTGTCGTCGCGAGCGCGATCTGGCTGGCGCCCAGCGCCGCGCCGCGACCCGCATCGAGGAGACCGCCCGTGGCTGACGTCCTGGTCCCACGCCAAGCCGCTGCCGGTCGGCGCCGCAGGGCCAGCGCGCGTCGGCTGGTGGGGCATGCTCTGCCTGATCGCCACCGAGGCGGCGCTCTTCGCCTACCTGCTGTTCAGCTACTTCTTCCTGGCGTCTCAGGCGCCCGGGCGCCTGGCCGCCTCGGGCGCGCCGCCGATCGCTCTCGGCGGCCACCAACACCGCGATCCTGCTGGCCTCCAGCGTCGCGGCCTGGTGGGGCAGAAGGGGATCGAGAAGGGCGCCATCCGGCCAGCTGATCCTGGGCCTTGCGCTCTCGCTTGCTCCTGGGCGCGCATCTTCGTCGGCGTGCAGGTCCTCGAATGGAAGGCCAAGACCTTCAGCCCGACGACCGACGCCTACGGCTCGCTCTACTTCACCATCACCGGCTTCCACATGGCCCACGTGGTGGTCGGCCTGCTCATCCTCGCCTGCCTGATCGTCTGGCGGCGCTGGGCTGCTTCAGCGCCCAGCGCCACCTGCACGTGACGGTCGGCGTCGCTCTACTGGCACTTCGTCGACGTCGTCTGGCTGGTGGTGTTCACGACCTTCTACCTCACGCCCAGGCTTGGGATGACGCCGATCGACGCCGCAGGCCGAAACGCCGCCCACCCCTCGCCCCACCGCGCCAAGATCGCCGCTTGCCAGCCTGCTCTACGGCCTGATGGCCGGCCCCATCGGCCTGGGGCGTTCAGCCAAATGGTCAATGCCGCCGTTGGCGCAGGAGGCGTGTTTCCCTGGCGCCGAGCCACTGGACCTCCCCGCTTTCGCGGGCGTGCACGCGATCGCAGGCCGTCATTCTGGTCGCGGCGCTCTTGATCAGCGGCAGCGCGGCCCTCGTCTCGCTGGGCGCCTGGCGCGAAACCGTGAACGAGCAGGCCGGGCGACCAGCATGCGCCCTGCTCTCGATCGGCGGAGGGCCGCTCGCGGTTCATGGCCTTCGCGGGTCTCCTGACAAGCCTCGGGATTCTTCGCGCAGAGAGTCTCTTTCTCAGGCGCCGGCCTTGATCCTGGTCGCAAGCTGCTAGGCCACTGGAGTGAGCTACCCTTTTCGGCGCGCCCCAACTGGCTTCGCTGTGGACTCCAAACCTCCGCTTCCAGGCGGGCAGCGCGGAAACCCCGCCGGTATCGCCAGCGCGTAGCGGTGCCCCCGCGAGAAGACCAATCGTGAGATGTGGCCTTGTTTCGGGGCCGAAAGCCGATGTCCGCTTTCGACCCATAGCGGACCTTGGGCGAATTCCACGTAGCGTCGCCAGGAACAATCAGGCCGCATGGAAATTCACCCCTGCCCTGGAAGCAATGTCTGCCCGGTTGGAGCGGTGGTAGGGGGTCGGGTTTAGTGCAGCATAGCGGCCCAGAGCGGCGGCACAGTCGCATTCAAGTCCCGCGCGCGCCTGGCAGGCGTCCGGCCAGTGGCCGGCTCCGCGCCAATAGGCCGGGAGATGGAACCGGGTCGCCAGGTCCATCGAAGCGAGGGTCGCGCCGCAGCGGCGCAGCAGGCGGCTCGAACAGGAAGTTCGGGTCTCCTTCCGGCGGCGGCGATCCGCTCCGCGTCGCTGAAGGCGTCATCGAGGTCATGCAACTGCGCCAGCATCAGAATCGCGGTCTCCAGGTCGAGGGCGCCACCGTCCGCCGCATGCGCCACCGGCGGGCCGCTTGCATGTCGTCCCTCGGGTGGCCGCGGCCAGGAAGGCGCGCCACGCAGCGAGGGCCTCCGGCGAGAGGTCGCCCGGCAGGTTGGCCGGCGTCGCCAGCAAGGTTCGCGCCGCCGCGGCTCACCATAGAAGCCGGCCAGGCGCAGCCGGGCCGCGCGGAGGGCCTGCATGGGTGGGCCAACGGGCCAGCGCGTGCTCGAGAGGTCTCGTGCGCCGTTCCGATGTCGCCGACCATGGCGTAAGCCTCCAACAGTCGGGCGGCCTTGACAGCCGATAGCGGGTCCATACCGACCGACCGCTGAATAAAGGGCAGGGCGTCGCGCGCTCGTCCCACGGTAAGCAGGAGCGCGCCCTCGGTATTGTAGAGGGCCGCCAAGGGGGCGGCCGGTGGGTGGCCTTGGCCAGCCCTGAGCAGCATCGCCTCGCGATCCTGATAGTCGGCCGAGGATTCCAGCGCGAAGTAGGAGCCGGCTTCTTGCGGGTCGAGCGCGATCGCACGCGCGGCCTCCTTCCGGCCGTTCGCTCAGCGCAGGCCGCTGATGCGGCCGGCGCGCCCCACTGGATGGCATAGGCGTCGGCCACGGCCGCCATGGCGTGGCCGAAGGCGAAGTCCGGCTCGCGCGCAACCACCTGCTGCGTCATGGCGAGCAACTGGCCCAGGAGCCGCTCGGTTCCCCGGATCGAGGTCGTGCGCCGCAAGGGTGCGGAGAACGCCGCATCGTCGCCCCGCACCCGCGGGATCCCGCGCGTACTCGGCGATGCCGACGAGATCGGCGACCTTGGCGGCGACTTCCTCACGCAGCGCCGCAGCGTCTCCCGCTGCCCGGCGGAAGTCGCCCGACCACAGGGTGACGTGGGTGCGCGCGTCGTCGAGCTGCACATTCACCAACGTGTCGTTTTCGAATGTCCTGCACCGAACCGTTCAGCACCAGGCCCACCCCGAGCTGCGCCGCGACCTTCGGATCGGCGGCGGCGCGCTGCAGGCCGCCACATCCGTTCGCGGCAGCGCTTCCACCTGGTTCGCGCTCAGCGCCCGGCTGATCTCGTCGGCCACCCAGCCCGCCAGGTAGCGGTCTGGGCCGCCCGCTCAGCGCCTCCAGCGGCAGCACTGCCACCCTGCGCGGGGCGACCCCGACGTCTCCAAGGCAGACCAACAGGAGAGCGCCAAGGCCAAGACAGCAGCACCGCGGCGGCGAGCGCCCACCGGTCGCCGGCCAAGCAGGCGCCCGGCCGCTGACGATGAGGGAGACGCGACGCCCATTGGGTCGGGCTCCATGGCCAGCCGATAGCCGACGCCGCCGAACGTCTCGATGAAAAGGGCGGTTGGGCCATTGGGCCGCGAGCTTGCGAAGTTGACCTATACAGCGCCTGACCGCGCCTTCGTCGACCGCCAGCCCACCCCAGCAGCGGCGGATCAGTTCGTCGTGCGAGACCACCCCCAGGTCGGGTGCCAAGGGCCACAAGCACCTGCATCACCCGCGGCTGCAGCGTCCGGCTGACGCCGAGACCCTCCACCTCCAGGCGCAGGGTCGGACGGCGAGGCCGCCGAGCCGAAAGTCGGGCTCGCTGGCAGATCGATAGGGCCGGCGTGGCGGGCGTACGCGTAAGCTGGTCCATGAACACCGTACAAGCCCTGGGTCTGCCGCACTGTACCAGAGCGCCAGGTCTCAGTAATCGCCGTTGTCTGTTCGGCTGGCCGCGGGCCGCTCGGATTCCCTTTGAGGCGAAAAAATCGCGGAGATCATCGGAATGATCAGGGTCCGATCGCACAGAGATCACAACGGGTTTCTCCAGCTTTATCTAACACTTGGCCCCGCACTCGAGCAGCAGGAGGACCAAGATGCGATACCAGCTTACGGCCGCAAGGGCGGCTCGATTCATGCGGCGGGACCAGGCTGAAGACCAGGGCGCGGCTTGGCTCTTCGCGACCTCCTGACGGTCCTGGGCTTCGGCTCACAGGCCCAGGCCGCTGTCGTCGATTTTTCCCTTACCGGGGAAGGGCTACAGCCTGACAGGCGCGTTTACGACGGCGGCGGACGTCTCCCCGCCCGATCCCAATCCGAACTGCGGAACCGCGGGCACCAATCCCTGCCAAAGCGATCCGGTCGGCGCGGCCAGGATCATCGCGATCAGCGGATCGTTCTCGGACTCGGCCGACGGAATCGTGAACGCCAAGTATCGACGCGCTCATCCCCATCTCGCCCAGCAACGAGCGCGACCCGGCCTTCGATCCGCTGCCGCCGAGCAGCCTAAGCTTCGTCGACTACGCGCCGGGCAGCTTCTTCAGCTACGACAACCTGTACTTCGCGGCCGGCTCGCCGATCGACTGCGGCACCTTTCCCTTCGCCGGGACCTTCATCGACGATTTCGGAGCCGCCTTGACCGTGGCCGGCGGCTACACCGTCAACATCTGGGGCGACGGCGACCTCCATGGTCCGGGCACAACGGCCTACGGCATCGACGTCGTGCGCGGCGGGGCGCTGCTCAGCAGCAGCTTCGAGGCTCAGCCGCTCCGTGCAGACCCTCGAGCTGGGCCTTGATGCTGGTGGCTTCGGGGGACTGGGCGCTGGTCTGCGCAGGCGCAGGCAGCGTTCGTTTGGCCTAGGCCGCGGCCTAAACCAACGGCGCTGACCATGACCCGCCGCGGGCCGCCAGGTCGGCGGCGTCGATTACAGCGGCAGGCTGATCGATTTGGATGAAATGGCCAGCAGCCAAAAATATGTATTGGCCCGCTTCGGGCGTGACTTTGAAATGGTTTACTCGGGGATTGTCATGAACAGATCTGTCTTCATAGGCGTCAAAGGCTTGTTGATCGCCGCGTCATGGGCGGTCGGCTGTGGCAGTGCTTTTGCCCAAGTGGGGGGCGGAGCTGTTCCCTTACCACCTTCCTTTTCGAAATCTGTCACCAGCACCTCCTACAGCACGCGTTTCTCCTCCACTCAAAGTGGATATGGGCCGTACGAAGTGACCAACGGTTTTGCGACGGCCGGCACTTCATACAATCTCGCCACAGAGGGCGAAGCTTCACTGACCATAGAAGCTGGGTCTGCGGATATACAGCAGGCGTCAGCCAGAGTTACTTGGAATTTCATTGTTAATGGTCCTGCCGATCAGTTTACTTATGTGATCTGAAAGGGCGGGGCGACCTAAAGGTCGTGAAACCAGTCGGCGACCTGTTGATGATGATGCCCGGCAACAAATTCCGGCAATGCTTTTGGTATTCTCGGCGGGGATCAAAGCACCAACGGTGAGCAAAGGTTTGGTATAAGTCTTGGCGCCTACCTCAATGACCAACACAGTCTACACGATAAGTCGAGACCTTAAGCGCCTACTCATTTCCTCACTTCGATGGAACCACGGATCTGGTCCACGCTTCGTTCGATCCCATTGTTAGTTTGGCCGATACGTCCGGCGTCTATTCAATCGCCCTGAGTCCGGAGCCGGTTGCGGTTCCCGAACCCGCCACCTGGGCCATGATGCTTGCCGGTTTCGGCTTGGTGGGCTTTGGCCTTCGCAGCAGCCGTAAGCAGGCGGTTCGCGTCACCTACACCTGAACTGTCAGCCAAGGTTGTTTTCGGATATCGACGTAAAGACCGCTTTCGACCCATGGCGGACGTTGGAAGGCCCTGAACGTGCTCGCAGCGCCCGACGGTTAGCGCCGTTCACTCCGCCGCAATGGACAATCCAGGGTAACTTCCCTTCCGCGCGCGGTAGGCGGCGATCCTTTCCTCAACCTCGTGGCGGAAATGGCGGAACAGGCCCTGGATCGGCCAGGCGGCGGCGTCGCCCAGACCGCAGATGGTGTGGCCCTCGACCTGGCTGGCCACGTCGAGCAGTAGGTCGATCTCGCTCATCTCGGCCTCGCCGGTGACCATCCGCTCCATCACCCGCCACATCCAGCCGGTGCCTTCGCGGCAGGGCGTGCACTGGCCGCAGCTCTCGTGCTTGAAGAAGTAACTGATGCGCGCGATCGCCTTCACGAGGTCCGTCTCCTTGTCGAAGACGATCATGGTGCCGGTGCCGAGGAGCGATTTGTGCTCACGAAAGGCGTCAAAATCCATGACCACAGTTTCGGCGATCTCAGGGGTAATCATCGCCGTCGAGGCCCCGCCGGGATCACAGCCTTGAGGTTGGCCCAGCCGCCTCGAACGCCCCCGAAATAGTCCTCGATAAGCGTCCGCATCGGATGCCCATCGCCTCCTCGACCACGCCGGGGCGATTGAGATGTCCTGAGCCTGCGAACAGCTTGACGCCGGAATTGTTCGGCCGGCCGAAGCTGGAGAACCAATCCGCGCCGCGACGCAGGATGGTCCCCACCACCGCGATGGATTCGACGTTGTTGATCGTCGTCGGGCAGCCATAGATGCCGGCGCCGGCCGGGAACGGCGGCTTCAGCCGAGGTTGGCCTTTCTTGCCTTCAAGGCTCTCCATGAGCGCCGTTTCGTCGCCGCAGATGTAGGCGCCGCCGCCGTGCGTGACGCGTACATCACAATCCCAACCGTGGATGTTGTCGCAGCCGATCAGTTTTGCGTCATAGGCCTGCTTGATGGCGGCCAGAACCCTCTCTCGCTCAAGCACATATTCGCCGCGGATGTAGATGTAGGCCGTGTGCGCCCGGATGGCACGACAGGCGATAAGGCAACCTTCGATCAGTAGGTGCGGATCGTGGCGCAGGATTTCCCGGTCTTTGCAGGCCCCCGGCTCGCTCTCGTCGGCATTGACGACCAGATAGTGAGGCCGCTCGCTCTCCTGTTTGGGCATGAAGGTCCACTTCTGCCCCGTGCCAAAACCGCCGCCGCCCCGACCGCGCAGGCCGGATGCTTTGATCTGGTCGCAAATCCACTCCGGCGTTTGGGCCACGATTTCTATGACCCCGTTCCAGGCGCCTCGCTGTCTAGCGCCACCCAGGCCCCAGTCGCGTTGGCCGTAGAGATTGAGGAAGACTCGATCTTTGTCTTCAAGCATTAGGCATCCCATGCTCTTGGCTGGCTGATCGGCGTTCCCAGCACCTCAACGTCTTTCCCCGGCACAGGCGAGGCCGCTTTCGACCCCATGGCGGACCTTCGGAACATCCGCTTCGGGAAGGAAGCCGACAGGCCCTCAGGCGCAAGCCAGATGAATTCGTATCCGACGTCTGGCTACGTTTTGGGTTTGGCGCTGGCAGACGTGATGGCTGGTTACGCTGCCCCAGACCTCGCGGGCGTAGCCAGGAAGTTGGGGCCGATGATCTTCTCGATCCGCGCCTGGCGATAGCCGCGCCGGCGAGCAGGCGCGCCAGCTTGCGGAACTGGTCCGGCCCGCTCAGGTCGTCGACGAAGGGGAAGGTGTCGGCCGCTCGCCCGGCGCGCCGATGCCGGCCTGGCGCCGCGCTCGGCGACCTCGGCGCGGGCGCCTGATAGGCCGGCCATGTCGTCGATCGCGGTGATCGTCGCCGTCGGTGCCGATGCCGACATGGTCCTCGCCGCAGACGTTCACGCGCATGCTCGATGTGGGCGACGACGTCGGCGGCGCGTGGCATGGCGGCCAGGTCGAGGAACGGCATGAAATAGATGCCGACGAAGCCGCCCGCGTCCGCGACCAGCCGCAGTTCCTCGTCGGTCTTGTTGCGCGGCAGGTCGACCAGCGCGCGGCAGCCGGTATGGTTGATCGAGATCGGCTGCGCGAGGCGCGCGCCGCGTCCAGGCAGGTCTGCTCGCCGCAGTGCGACAGGTCGACCATCATTCGTTGCGCGTTCAGCCGCTCGACCACTCGCGGCCGAACGGCGTCAGGCCGCGATTCTCCGGCGCCATCGAGCCGTCGCCCGAGCGGTTGGCGCGGATTGTAGGTCAGCTGGATGACCCGCACGCCAAGCTCGGCGAAGATGTCGACGCGGCTCGGCGTCGCTGCCCATCATCGCGGCGTTCTGGAAGCCGTAGATCATGCCGATCTTGTCTCTCGCGCCGGGCGCGCATGATGTCGGCGGCGTTGAGCACCTTGATCAGGTCGCGCGGGGTGCGGCGATGCCCGCGTCCCAGGCGCGATGTCGCGCACCGTCTGCTCGAACGGCTCCTCCGGGCCGGAGACATAGCCCATCGTCACGTTGACCGCGGTCAGGCCGGAGGCACGGGCGTCGGCGATCACGCGGGGCGTGAAGCTCGGCCCCTTCTCGTCCGGCAGGTTGGGGTCGCCGAGGCCGCCGAGCGCATTGATCACGTCCAGCGGCGACGGATCGGCGGCGGTCAATGTGGCGCGGCCATGGCGGGCGACCCCAGTGTGAGCGCGGTGCGGCGGGAGAGGGTCATTGGGGTTTCTCTTGGTTTGCTGGCGGCGCGGGCAAGCGTGCGCATGTCTGGCTCGCCGAACGCGGCGCGGGGGCCGGCGTCGCGATACACGGCGTGGCCCGCGAGGAAGCAGTGGAGCGTTGACCTGGCGGCGATAGGGTTGCGGCATGCGACGGCTGCAGTTCGGCGTCCACCTGAGCACCTGCCGAGCTGGTTGTAGCGCCGTGTGCCGACGAAGACCTTGAGGGCCGGGTACGAGAGCCATGGCGTCCGCCGCGCCCGGCAGGTTCGGCGCGGAGTGGCCGATGCCGATGACCCCGCGTCTTCCGTACTCGGCCTGCGCCGCGGCGATCTGAGCCCGGCCTCGCCGTAGACCGTCGAGGGGGTCCAGCGGCCGC
>CAVUVQ010000037.1:0-99646 GCA_963744875.1 uncultured Chloroflexia bacterium
ACCAATATAAAACACAACAACGGAGCACACCAACATGGACATCACCAATAAAGTTGTCCTTATCACCGGAGCATCAGGCGGCATCGGCCTCGCCACCGCACAACTCTTCTCCCAAAAAGGCGCAAAATTAGCCCTCGCCGCACGCTCAACCACAAAACTGCAACAGATCGCCTCAGAAATGCCCGACGCCATCGCCATCCCAACCGACATGCGCGACGAACAGGCCATCCAGCACATGATCACCCACACCCAACAACACTTCGGACGCATTGATATCCTCATCAACAACGCCGGTCAGGGCATGCACGTACCCATCGAACAGACAGACCTGCAACTCTATCGCTCAGTCTTCGAACTCAACGTCGTAAGCGTCATCGCCGCCATGCAGGCCATCATTCCCATCATGCGCACCCAGGGCGGAGGCGTCATCATCAACATCAGCTCCGGCACCTCAAAAGCCACCTTTCCCGGCGTTGGCCCCTATGCCTCCACCAAATATGCCCTCAACGCAATCTCGCTCACCGCCCGCCAGGAACTCGCGCCCGCCAATATTCGCATCGGCCTCGTTCATCCTGGCATCACCGCAACCGCATTCCACCACAACCTCGCCCAGCGTCCAGATGAGCAAGAGGACACCAATCGCCGCGCCCGCATCATGCAGCCCGACACCCCAGAATACGTCGCCGAGAAGATCCTCGAAGCGGTCCAGACCGAAGCCGCCGAAACCTACACCGATAGCGTTAAAGGCTTCATGGCATCCCGCCGCGAATAGGCACAGAGATCCTGCAAAAATGTTAGCTGAAATATTGCCATCTTTTTTTTACTTCCAGGAAAAAGGATACGCAAATGAAAATAAGTATGCTTATTCCTAACATGAAGTTAATTATGAAAGATAATGTTAAAAAACGACTTTGAAAAAGAGAGTCGTAAATGTGGAGCGTAATTTCAACTATAATACTGATCAGTGCACCTAAAATATATGCTATAACAAGGAGTTTAACGCCCCATTTTTTCCATGTCCATATTCCGTAGAGCGAAATCAAATTAGTCGCAATTAAGAAAATGCTGATAAAGGGGAAAATGGATCGATCATATGCAGTAAATGGGTGTAATAACGAATTAAAAAGAGAATACATGGTGTGAAGTGTAATAATGACAAATAATACTAATATGGTTGTCAAACAACCCCCTCGTCTTCTTCGGGCTTCAAATGAGGATTGTCTCGTAGGTTGTCCTATAGGAATCTCCGCCGGGGGTATTGGTTGATTATTATCAGACATATATTTACCCCTTTAATTATTTAGATATAAGCATTCGCATTCTAGCAGACGAGTAGTGCTGGCACAAGAGGTTATAGGAAAATCCTTCTCTCACCCGTTTGACTTTCCACATCCCCCTTAACTATACTCTCCATATGACATCTCCCCATGTCGACAAAGCAGAAATTCCTGACCTCTTGCCACTGGTGTAAGGGCACTGTTCACAAGCCCGTCTATGCCCGCCTCCCTTGCCACTGGTGTAACGGGTGCCGTTCACAAGCCCGTCTCTCCCTTCACTAACAGAAAGGCTCATCCCATGAACACTCCCACCACTCATCCCACCGACCTCAGTAACGCTCACCGCTTCGCCACCCAACACGCCCATCACCTCCGCTACGTACCCACCTGGGGCTGGCTCACCTGGGACGGCACCCGCTGGCACAAAACATCCTCCCTCACCAGCCTCGCACGCGAAACCATCCAGGACCTCTACGCCTCAGCCACAACCCCCACTGATCCCTCTCTCACAACCAATCAGCTAACCATCCAACACGCCCATCGCTCCTCATCTCTCGCCAGCATCAAAGCCATGCTCACACTCGCATCCAACGATCCTGCTCTCATCACCCAACCATCCCAATTTGACACTCACCCCCTCCTCCTCAACGTCCTCAACGGCACCCTCGACCTCCGTACCGGCGATCTCAAGCCACACGATCCTCACGATTTCATCACCCGCCTCATCCCCATCGCATACAATCCCCATGCCATCTCACCCATCTGGGACTCCTTCCTCGCACAGATCACCCAACGCAATTCCTTCCTCTGCCAATATATCCAGCGTGCAGTCGGCTATAGCCTTACCTCTAGCACACGCGAAGAAGCTCTCTTCATCCTCTATGGACCCGGACGCAACGGCAAAAGCACCTTCCTCACCGCCATCAGTTCCATCCTCGGCGATTATGCACAGCACGCACCCACCAGTTCTTTCACACATAACTCTGCACCACTTACTCTTACCTCATCCCTCCCTTCTACACGTCTCATGCTCCTCTCCGAAACCTCATCCAACCAGCTCCTTGATCTCAGCATACTCAAACGTATCACCAGTGGCGAAGCTATTACCGTTCGTTCTTCTCATGAACGCACCTCCTTCCAGCCTCATTTCAAACTCTGGCTCGCCACCAACAATCTCCCCTCCATCCCCGAACAAAGCATCGCCATCTGGCAGCGCGTCAAACTTATCCCCTTTACAGCCTCCTTCGTGGGCCGTGAGGATAAAGAACTCTCCACCAAACTCTTTGATGCATTCCCCGCCATCCTCGCCTGGGCTGTCCAGGGCTGTCGCCTCTGGCTCCAGGAAGGCTGGCGCGAACCCGATTGCGTACAGGCCGCCACCCTCACCTATAAAGAAAATCAAGATGCCCTGGCCGACTTCTTCCACGATTGCTGCACTATCGACAATAAACCGGATACACACGTCAAAGCCAGAGAACTATACAACGTCTATAAATTATGGTGTCAAACAAAAGGCGTACAGCCTCTTTCCGAAACTCTCTTCGCTGCCAATATACTATCCCACGGCCATCCACGTGAGCGCAAAAACTCCGGCAAGATCTACCATGGCATTACCCTCATCCCTCGCATCGCCTCAGCTTTCTCCAAGGATTGCACCACAACACCACACATACCCGAAAATCTCGACACCCTCCTCCTACCACTATCCTAAAAGCACATCAACTCCCACATCGCTGTCACCACACCTCCCCACATTGACCAAATCGTGTATACCGTGTACCCCAAAAGATCCCGATTCACAAAAACATCAACCATTCATGGGCCCACCATATCCCACGATAACACAACGGTAGGGACCGATTGCATCACGTCCGCCATTCATGGGCCACAGCCCCCATATTCCCATCGATAACACAACGGTAGGGACCCGATTGCATCGCGTCCGCCATTCATGGGCCACAGCCCCCATATTCCCATCGATAACACAACGGTAGGGACCCGATTGCATCGCGTCCGCCATTCATGGACCTCTGTCACCCAATACCCCTTCTATAACGTGACATAAGAGAGATTTTCATCTCACTAGAAAGGAGATTTTCATGTCAACAGATGCAGACAAAGCTCTTGTCAGGCGCTACTACGAAGAAGTTTTGACAAAAAGAGATCCCGACCTCGTCGACGAACTCTTCTCTCCCTCTTATGTCTATCATTACGCCGACACACCACCGGGGCTGGCAACTGACCGCGAGGGCCTCAAACAGTTCGTCACTCATTTCCTGGTTGGTTATCCCGATATGCACTTTATCGTTGAGGATCAGACCCTTGAAGGTGATCAGGTCGTTACCCACCTTACCGCACGTAGCGGCTTACCCGTTGGACCCGTGATGACCATTCCTGCCAATTCAGCAAAGGTTGCTGGATCAGATACCATCAAAGGGACCAGCAAAGATCGTATCGTCAACGGCAAAATCGCCGAAAGCTGGTTCCAATTCGATATCCCAGATCCTCTGCCTCAAGCAGAAGAACTTCCATAGACCTCTCTACCTTTTTTCCATGATTGCGTTCAGCACACGCTCCGGTGTCATTGGCTGCTGCTTGAGCCAGGCACCGGTCGCATCGTGAATCGCACAGGCCACAGCGGGCGCGAATGGAATCAACGGCATCTCAGCCATCCCACGTGCCCCAAATGGTCCATCAGGATCGGCCAACTCTAAAACAACTGGCGTTATATCCGTCGGCATGTCGAGTATCGTGGGCAGCAGGTAAGTATTGAAATGCGGCGTCAATACGTGCCCATCCCGAATCTGGAAGTTCTCTAACAACGCGTACCCCAATGCCTGCGCTAGACAGCCTTCGATCTGCCCGGTTACTTGCTGAATATTGATCGCCTTGCCTACATCGTGGGCGCTGATAATGCGCAATACCTGCACCTGCCCCGTAAGCATGTTCACTTCCACCTCAACAGCCTGTGCGGAATAACCATAACAATAGTTCGGACGCGCACTGTGCGTCTCTGGATCAAGCGGCGTTGTGGGCGTGGGACGAAACTGGATAGTCGCCTCGACATGCTCGTCATCCGTAAAGCTCCAATATTTTTAGCAGCAGTAGCAGCATCCAGCACAGCACGCCCACCCATGTAGGTCATGCGCGACGCCGAGACGCTCCCTGTATTGGGCGTTTTGCTGCTATCATCAGCAATGATAGTGACTTTTTCCATTGGTAGTGATAGTGCCTCAGCGGCGATCTGGCGCAGAATGAGATGTGCTCCCTGCCCCACGTCGGCAACTCCGACACGCACAACGGCACGCTCCATCTCCGCCGCCCCATATATCTCGACGGTCGCGGTCGCCTGCTCCGGAAAACCATACAGAGTAGCCAACATTCTTAATGCCACACGCGATACCAATCCCACGCCGCAGATGTGGCTCGGTAGGCTGGCTCCGTTGCCCACCTTCTCCATATCCCCAACGTATACGCGCCTCCTCAATACAGCCTTCTAATACGGGTAGTGCGCTGACACCAGGTGGAAGTGGTTGATTGGTTGGCTCGATGCTTCCCTCACGATAAATGTTGCGCCGTCGTATCTCCACCGGATCAATGTTTAATTCTTGCGCCAGCCGCGTAATCATAATTTCTCCGGCGAATTGCGTCTGCGGTGCGCCAAACCCACGAAATGCGCCGCAAGGAATATTATTGGTGTACACGGCATAACCGTCAACGGAAATGTTAGGAATCTCATAGCACCCACTGACAAAGAGCGTTGCCGCCTTGAGCACCTCCTGGCTGGTTGATGCATACGCTCCACCATCGGCAATAACCTGTGCCTCTACCGCCATGATGGTGCCATCTTTCTTTGCACCCCAACGACAGGCAATGTTAATCGGATGCCGCTTGTGGTGCGCAATCATGGACTCTTCACGCGACCACACGAGCGCCGTCGGCTGTTGCAGTTTCCAGCTCGCCAGGGCCAGCAAATGCTGAATGGAGAGATCTTCACGTCCTCCAAATGCCCCGCCGATAGCAGCATACCGCACAATCACACGCTCCTCCTCCAGGCCAAGTATCTGCGCAATCTGACGACGATCTTCGTGCAACCATTGCCCCGCCGTTTCGACGACGACGCGCCCCTGTTCATCGATAGAGGCAATGCCCGCCTCCGGTTGCAAAAAGGCATGCTCCTGCCAGGAAGTGCTGAACGTATCTTCCAATACCACATCAGCCTCTGCAAATGCCCGCGCAACATCGCCTTTACGTAACGGAATAGTGTAAAGTTTGTTGCTCCCCAACCGCTCATGCACCAGGGGTGCTCCCTCTGCTAACGCCGTCTGCACATCGGTCACCGCCGGCAGATCTTCGTATTCGACGACAACCAGCCCCGCCCCCGCAATTGCCGCCTCTTTGTTTTGCGCCACCACCAGGGCAACTTTATCTCCCTCAAAACGTACTTTATCCTTACATAATACAGGTTGGTCGTCCTCAATCAGCCCATAGGCATTGCAAGGAACATCGTCCGCTGTTAATACAGCTACGACGCCTGGATAATTCAGCGCCGCCTGCACATCAATTGAAAGGATGCGTGCATGCACTTTGTGCGCAAATACGACCTGCAATTGCAACATGCCAGCCTTTACCAGGTCGGCAGGATAGCGCGTCGCCCCTGTTACTTTGCCCAATGCATCGTGGCGCGGCAGTGCTGCTCCAACAATGTTATTCGCCATCCTGACCTCCTACCACTAATACAGCGTCCAAGATTTTGCGATAGCCAGTACAGCGGCAGATATTGCCACTGAGAGCGGTGCGTATCTGCTCGACATCTGGTTGCTCACGTTCATCCAACAATTTCGCTCCCGCCATCAACATGCCAGGAATACAGAAGCCGCATTGCACGGCTGCTGAGTCGATGAAGGCTTGCTGCAAGGGATGCAACTGCTCGCCATCCGCCAGCCCCTCAATCGTTGTAACAGTCGCTCCGTGCGCCTGTGGAGCTGGTACAAGGCACGACATCACCGCCTGCCCATTCAGCCAGACGGTACAGGCTCCGCACTCACCCTCGGCACAGCCTTCTTTCGTTCCGGTCAACCCGGCATTCTCGCGCAAAGCATTCAATAATGTCTTGCGTTGCGCATCCACCAGCACATAGTCCCGCCCATTGATGTGGGTCTCAATAACATCATGAAAGTTGGTGCCCTGAGTATCTTCACAAGGCGTCTCAAGCGTGATTGGTTGCTCTAACGGACTTTCTTTCCTGCTGGCAAGCCGCTGCAAGCCATATGAAACGAGCGTAGCAAGCGTCGTCAGGCGATAAGAGGCCGTCGCACGCACATCGCCAATCGGACGCACATCCATACACGCCAGCTTCCCCGCCTCATCACAAATAGCCCTATCAAGTTGTTTGCCCTTGAGATACGTCTCGGCCTGACTGGCATGCACAATCGTTGGAGCTAAACAGCCAAGCGTGATCCTTGCGTCGCTGATGCACTCATCATCGTCCATCGTAAGCACAAAGGCGATATTGAGCAGCGAGATAGCCTGGGCACGCCGCAACCCTGATTTGATGAACAGGCTCCTCTGCTTATCCGTAAGAGCTGGCAAACGTATTTCACGCACCAGTTCGTCAGCCCGACAGAGCGTGCGCCGTACCCCCAGATAAAAGTCGCGCAATGGCACAACACGCTCACCACTACTGCTTACTAGCACCAGTTCGGCGTCAAGGGCCATCAGAGGCGTGATGGTATCATTAGCAGGCGAAGCGGTGATGACATTCCCGGCCAGCGTTCCACGTGTGCGTATCTGTGGCGCTCCCACTTCAAGGCAGGCTTGAAATAACGGTAACGCATACTGCTGACATTCCGCTGAACGCAGAACATCATTATGCGTAGTCAGTCCCCCAAGATGTAACACCCCCTTCTCCATCCGCACATACTTCAATGCCGAGAGTCCAGTAATATCAATGAGCGTTGCCGTTCGTTTGATCCCCTGCTGCAACTCCAACAACACATCGGTCCCACCCGATACAATACGCGCCCTGTCCTTATAAGAATCCAGCAGAGCAAGCGTTTCAGCAATACTGCTCGGCCTCAAATAGGTTTGCCACATACAACTTTACTTTCTATAATGAAAATGGCCTGACCCTGGGTATGAAAATGTTCTGATCCTTGATAGTGGCGTCATTTGTTGATACCAATTTGCGGTAGGGACCCGGTTGCACCGCGTCCGCGATTGATCGACCCGTCCCCCACCCACAATTTGCGGTAGGACCCGGTTGCACCGCGTCCGCGATTGATCGACCCATCCCCCACCCACAATTTGCGGTAGGGACCCGGTTGCACCGCGTCCGCGATTGATCGACCCATCCCCCACCCACAATTTGCGGTAGGGACCCGGTTGCACCGCGTCCGCGATTGATCGACCCGTCCCCCTACCCAGAATTTGCAGGTCGAAGCAAACGCCCACGCACCTCAGATGCAAATTGCCCATCCAGAAAAACGGTATTACCACGTAACAAAGTACGACGAATACGCCCCCTCATGCTTTTCCCAACATAAGGACTATGACGATGACGATAATAAAGATCCTCGCTACGTAACACGCTACTTCCCTCCAGATCCACCAGCACAAGATCAGCATCAGCCCCGACAACTACCCTCCCCTTATGCGACCCCAACACGAACCGATCCGCAATAGAAGCCGATGTGAGAGATACAATGGTCTCTAATGGCAATTTCCGTTCATGATACCCATCGGTCAACAAGAGTTGTAGCAACGACTGGCAACCAGAGATTCCACCCCAGACCTGGAAGAAGTCAGCACTGGTCTTCATCTCAGCAGGTGCCGGTGAGTGATCCGACGTGATCATCAAGATATTTCCAGCGAAGAGTTGTTGCCATAACTCCTCCTGCACTGCTCGCGTGCGTAAAGGGGGCGCACATTTGGCAACGGCTCCCATCCGCTCCACATCATCTTCCGTCAACACCAGATAGTGCGAACACGTCTCGCAGCTCACATCGATCCCCTTTGCACGCGCTTCCGCCACCAGCGCGACGCCACGACCACTACTGACATGGACGATATGCAGCTTGCAGCCCGTCTCGTGCGCAAAGAGAATTGCCCGCTCGATTGCCTCTAGTTCTGCCACAACTGGGCGTGAGTCAAGATAATCACGTATCCCCGTCTTCCCCTCTGCCTGAGCACGACGTGCAAGGATGCTGGTGATCTGGTCGCTTTCGGCATGCAACGCAACCATACGCCCAAGCTGTGCGGCCCGCTGCATCCCCTCGTAGAGCGTGACATCATCAACCGACGCGAAATCTTCAATGCCACTATTGCTCATAAACGCTTTGAAGCCAATCACGCCTCGCTCAGCCAGTTCTTCCAGGCGCTCAACGTTGCCCGGCACTAAGCCACCCCAGAGCCCAAAGTCGACCAGCGAATGCACCTCGGCTTCTCTACATTTGAGGTCAAAGCTTTCAGCATTAATCGTCGGTGGAGAAGCATTGAGAGGCATATCAAAGAAAGCGGTCGTGCCACCTGCGGCCAGAGCGCGTGTACCCGTGGTAAAGCCCTCCCAATGTGCACGCCCCGGATCGTTAAAGTGCAGATGCGCATCAATCACGCCCGGAAAGATGTGCATTCCTCGCGCGTCGATCTCTTCTCCAGCCGTTCCCTCCAATTCTGGCGCAATAGCAACAATCTTCCCACCCTCAATCCCTAGATCAACCTGACTACTACCTTCCGTGGTTATCAGGGTGCCATTGCGTAGCATAAGGTCGTACAGGCTCATCGGAAACCCTCATTTCTTTGCAAGATCTGTGATAAAGCGCTCCAGAACCGTGATTGCTACCGCGACATCGTCTTCCAACACCGCTTCGGCAGGATTATGGCTGATACCACCCGCACAACGCACAAAGAGCATTGCAACATCCGTAAGCTTACTCATAACCACCCCATCATGGCCCGCTCCACTGGCAAGCGTCAACACAGGATTTCCAGTCTCCTCGATTGCCTGTTCTAGCAGATGGATCATGCGCGGACTACACGCTATAGTCCGATTCTCCTGCGTAAGTTGCCAGTCGAGCACAAGCTGACGCTGCCCTTCAATCTGTCGCGCCTGCTCATACAAAGCCTGCCGCGCCTGCTCACGAATCGCGTCATCCTGGTGGCGTATATCCAGGCTCAACACGACATGACCAGGGATAACATTGCTGGCAGCACGTTGTACATCGATCTGCCCAACCGTCGCAACCAGTCCCTCTTGCTTACGCGCCAACGCCTCAACGGCAAGCACAAACTCGGCTGCACCACACAAAGCATCTTTACGTAACGACATCGGCACTGTCCCGGCATGCCCCAATTCTCCCGTGAAGCTTAGCTTGATACGATCCTGACCCGCGATACCTGCTACAACGGCGACCGGCAGGTTACGCGCTTCCAGCACTGGCCCCTGTTCAATATGCACTTCACAATATCCCAATAGCTCGCTGGGTTGCCAACGAGGTGCACATAACAATTTGGGATCGGGATTCCCTCCATATGCTTGTATCGCATCAGCCATCGTTACACCATTGCTATCGGTTAAGCGCAATATAGCTGGATCGAATGTGCCAGTCATCGCACTGCTCCCGATATACGCGCTGTGGTAGCGCAGACCTTCCTCGTCCGCAAATGCGAGAACTTCAATCGCAAACGGCAGACGCTCCCCACGTGCATGCAAACGTTCCACACAGATCAGCGCAACCATCACGCCTAATATCCCATCGTAACGACCCGCATTCTGTACCGTATCAAGATGTGAGCCGAGCAGTAATGTTTTTGCGCCTGGTTGTTGTGCCTCATAGCGTCCAATGACATTGCCAACCGCATCATTGTGGACGCTCATACCGGCTGCACTCAGCCACGTTGCAAACATATCGTTTGCCCGTCGCATTGCCTGGGTCGCAAAACGCCGTGTCAGGCAATCCGCCTCCTCGCTATAGTGAGACAGGATATCGCAACGTTCCATCACGATATGGGCCGCGTCATGAAACATCATTGCTTCAACTCCCGCGATAGGTGCTATAGGACCAGGGCGAAACGAGCAATGGCACATGATAATGCGCATCGGCATCAGCAATGCCAAAGCGAATCGGCACTTCATCCAGAAACGGCGGCGTCGGGAGCGTCTGTTGCGCAAAATAAGCCCCCACGACAAAAAGGAGTTCATACACGCCCACGCTCATCTCGCCACCGGACAATAGCGGCTCCTTCGTGCGCCCATCGGCTGTTGTGAAGACAGTTTTTAAATATGTGCGCTCTCCCAATTCATCGATGCGCCACAATTGAACCATAACATTAGCGGCAGGTTGTCCCTGTGTTGTGTCAAGAACATGCGTGCTGAGGCGACCGGGCATAGTGTTTTCTCCCCTGGATTATGTATTGCGCGTGATGGTCAGTTTGATCATACCATAAGCAGAGAACGGGTCGGTATAGACCTTCACCTTCTTATCAGTACTGGAGACCGCCGCTGGATCGCGTGTACGGTTTTGTGCTTCAAACGATACTTCTGTAAGCTGAGGAAAGCGTGCCAGGATGCGCTGCCCCATCTCATAAACAAGGTGCTGAATCGATTCGCTAACAAATTCATGGAAGACGCTTTGTAACAGATCACGCAACTGTTCCGCAGGCACATAAAGAGGATGATTGGTCCCTGAGAGGGCCGTGGTATCAGCATATTTCCAGTACAGGTCGAGATAAATAAACAGGGGGCGATCAACCCGTTCTTGCAACGTCGTGTACTCGTCGCGCACAAAATGGGTGAACGCGCTACCTGTGACTTTAAATAATTCAAGTCCCATCCGTCCACATCGGTGAGTGGTAATCACAGGCTCCTCACCAGAACGCGCGAAATTGAGCGTTGCCCATGTAAAATCGCCGTGAGAGCGGCTGAAGAGTCGATCACTATCCACGATTGCGCCATTCTCCGCTACACGAGAGACATTAAAAGGCAACTCCCGAATGGTCAATTGGAGACCTTCCATCTGCGCATAAGTCCGTAGGAAGCTCTGACCGAGCAGAACAAGAAAGCCTTCATAGGTTGAACCCTCAAAGGTGAGTGCCTGGCGCAACACGAAATTCTTCATGCTATCGGTAGCTACAACATTCGTATTATCACCCTCAGTATAGGATGGGAGAAAGTTATCACCGAAGACTTCAACATCAACCTCGCACGCAAAAAGTGTGTTCTCACGCCCACTAAACTCCGATTCGGGGATCCGGCCTACGTTAGAAAGTGGGTTTGCATAAACACGATAAACAGGTACACGCACTTTACCGTAACTGATGGCAAACGTATTTTCGCTGCTCATATGCTCCCTTTCCTACACAATGAATGGGTGTCGGTATAACAAGAGCTACTGCTCTGCAACGCGATCAAATTGGACAAGATCGTATAAACGCAGAGAGCAGATCTTTGCTACTTCTCCCAACGCGATGGCAATTTCCTGCTCACGGGTATGTTGAAGACGCGTGGCAAAACCTGCCAGAATACTCTCTTTCTTGTTCTCGCGTGCACAAATCACAAATGGAAAACCAAAGCGTTCAACATAGGCTGCATTCAAGCGTGTGAACGTCGCAATCTCTTCCGCCGAAAGATTATCAAGTCCAGCCGCCGCCTGCTCGCCCGTTGATGATGGTGAAAGAGTCCCTGCCAGAGCCGCACGCCCAACAAGATCAGGATGTGCACGTAGCAATTCCACCTGTCGCTCTACCGAAGCTTCATACATTATTGTACAGAGGGTCTGATACAAATCATTCGCGCTTGCAAAAGGTCGCCGTCGCCACGCCTCCTCAACGATCCAGGGCGGACCTTCAAAGAGTGAACCAAGCGCCTTAACAAAAGAGATTTGATCGAAGGAATTGATCTCCCGGAGTGTTATCTGTCCTATCGTCATAACGCACCCCTCAATGAGAACAAAATAAACGGGTCACAGCAACGGTGGTGCCTGCCAGCACGCATACAACTCAACATGCAAGCAGCTTATAGCGGAAGTTAAATATCCCCACGACATAGTAAGGGTGAAGCAGGTCATAGCATCTCTCTGTGTTTACTATATCCGTGGGAGAGGCCATTGTCAAGGCTGTTGTTCACATCAATGAACGTTAAATTTCTGCATTCGCGCTCACGCTTTCTCAACGGGAAACTGGATCTCTTCCTGCCCTCGGAACTGCTCATCTTCACCCAGATACACCTCGCGACATGAGCCGACATACCGATAGTCATGCGAGTAGACCCACAGACCGATGGCCTCGTAGACTGCCGCCACTGCCTCTTTGCTATAAGGATAGACCACACTCGCTACATCTTCCTCGGACAGTTCATACACCGTAAAATCAGATGACTCAGCTTGCTGGAGCTTCCGCCCCAGATCCGCATCTATTGGAACAGCTACTTCAACATAGAGTTCCTGTTCACGATATCCCTGATGATGGTAGAGCGTCATCCAGGGTCCAACTTCTTTCACTCCTGACTGACGAATGACTGCTTGCGTTTCAACTTTGAAACGGAACCAATCATCGAAATCGGCTACAAGGCTACGGCGTGAGGCAATCATCAGCGCAGGAATAGATTTGAGTACAACATCATAGGACATAACTTTCTCCTGTTCTAGCATTTTCAAGCGAATCTCAACGCGACTCAGTCTCTCTTCTACCTCGCAAACCTGTTGCTGAAGTTCCATTCGTTTCATTAGTAACATGCCATGAATATGTGAAGTCGGAACCTCTTCAGCCAGGAGTTGCGCAATCTGGTCGAGCGAGAGTCCTAACCACTTCAGGGCAAGAATACGATTGAGCACAGACAATTGCTCCAATGTATAAAAGCGATAGCTGCTTGTCTCATCAATGGCTGCTGGACGAAGTAATCCCATCTCGTCGTAATACCGTAACGTCGAAATAGGCACCTGACTCAGTCGCGAAAAGTCACCTATCTTGATCATCGTCATTCAATCCTCCACATATGTTTGGATGCTCTCCTGTAAAGCTTCTGAGTCAGAGTATATCTCCCTCAAGTAGCTTGAGAGTCAAGAGATTTTCATAACAATCCTCATTGCTTATATGAAAAATAACAATAAAGCAGGTAATGCTAGCACAAACGCAACCCGAGATAGTACACTATTACGAGGTTCACTATTTTCTTAGCACCGCACCAGAGGAGGCTCGCATGCTTTTTACCAACGCAACCATTATGACGATGAACCCCACACGTGACATTATCAACGATGGGGCCATTGCAATACAGAATAACCGTATCGTCGCCATTGACAAAACATCTGTTCTCCAGGTACGCTATCCCCATGAAGAGATCGTTGATGTGAAGGGGAAACTGATTTTTCCAGGCCTGATCGATACTCACGTCCACGTCGCGCAGGCATTGATTCGCGGTTGTGCCGACGATATGGCGCTTATCCAGTGGTTATGTGAGCGCGTCTGGGTACTGCAAGGAAACTTTACACACGATGATGGCTATGTCAGTGCACGCTTATGTATCGCCGAAATGTTGCGTTCAGGCACGACCACGTTTCTCGAATCAATGCTGGCACACCGCTATGGTTTCGATGGTATTGCCCGCGCCGTTCAGGAGAGTGGCATTCGCGCTTGCCTCGCTGGCATCGTAATGGATATCGGCACCTATGCCACACAAAGCAATTCGATGCATCCGGGCATGATCGAGAGCCGCGAAACAAGCCTGCTAGGCGTGCTGGATATGCATAGCAAATGGGAGGGCGCGGCAGATGAGCGTATCCACGTCTGGTTTGGACCCCGCACACCAGGCGGCGTCACCTCCGAACTCTACCGTGAGATGACCGACCTTGCCCGCCAACGTAATATGGGCATTACAATGCACCTGGCAGAAGTCGAAGCGGACAAAATCTACCTCGACGAGAAATTTGGTCTCACACCAGTCGACTACGCCGAAAGCGTCGGACTACTCGGACCACGCTCAGTCCTCGTCCACATGGTCTGGCTCACACCAGCAGAAATCGACAAGCTGGCGGTGACCGGAACGACTGTTTCCCATAATCCCTCCTCTAACAGCAAGCTCGCTTCGGGAGTATGTAAAGTACCATTGATGCTAGAACGTGGCGTTAACGTTGCGCTCGGCTGCGATGGTGGCCCCAGCAATAACGACTACGATATGATTCGCGAGATGAAGCTGGCCGCCATTATCCACAAAGCCGTGACGCTCGATCCATTGATCGTACCTGCCGAAACAGTATTAGAGATGGCAACGATCAACGGAGCAAAGGCGCTGGGCCTGGAGCACGAGATTGGATCGCTAGAGGTAGGCAAGAAGGCCGATCTCATCGTGATCGATCTTGAGCGGCTGCACACAACGCCCTCGATAAATCCCGTCTCCACCCTGGTCTACGCTGCCACTGGTGGGGAAGTCGATACAGTCATGGTAGACGGCAAAATTGTGGTAGCACAGGGACAACTCCTCTCAATGGATGAACACGAGATAATCATGCAGGCGAATAACCACGCGGCGCAATTGTACCGTCGTGCAAATATTGATTTGAAGCCGAGATGGCCTGTTCTCTAAGGAGCAATATCATATGCCACAATATAACTGGACGAATGTCTCGAAAGTTATCAAAGGCGAGGTCAATACCCTGCAAACCGAATTCGAACGTATGCTTGGCCCAAATTTGCTAGGTATCTATCTCGATGGTTCACTGGCATTAGGAGGCTTCCAACCTGCACGCAGCGATATCAATGTGCTGGCAGTGATTACAGAGAAAATTGATAGCTCACTTAAGCGCAAATTGCTGGAATTGCTCTTGCGTATCTCGAATATGCCACGCCCGCTTGATGTATATGTGCTGAACGAGAAAGACCTCTTCCCTTTCCAGTCACCGCTCTCCTTTGAGCTTCATTATAATGAACAGTCGCGTGAAGCAATGTTACAAGAGATGCGCGACAGTGAATGGCGGAACGATACAACACACACAGATGCGAAACTGACGATCTCTCTGGCGGTTCTTCAACGAGCAGGCATTGTACTTGCGGGCAAGCCTATCGAGGAAACATTACCAGTGATACCAGAAGCGATTTTCAAAGAGGCGCTCATCCAATCAATCAAGGAGGCGCGTGCGAAATTGCCGCAAGATCCAATCTCATTTATATTCAATGCCTGCCGGACCGTCGCCTATTTGCAAGATGGTGTGATCCTTTCTAAGGATGCAGGCGCTGAATGGGGATTGGCTCACATGCCCGCAAGGTTTCAGGCGCTCATCCAGCAACCGCTAACGCTCTATAGAGGCGAAGCTTTGAAACGCCCTGCCGGACGTGCAGTTCTCAACGATTTTGCAGAATATATAAGCACTACAATCGCAAAAGATGGGGCGCGGACGGGCTTATAAATCGCACCCCTACACCATTCATATGAACACACATTTAATATTGCCATTTTTCACAAGACCATTATAATGGTGTAGGGGCGCGATTTATAAGCCCGTCCTCTTTCTCAATCATCTCAACTGTTTCCACCGTTTCGCGCAACCCAATATGTTGCCACAACACTCGCAATGGTCTGGGTGCCCACCAGTTCCATTTACCCAATAGATTCATCATCGAAGGAACCAGAAGCATGCGTACAAGTGTCGCATCCATAACAATGGCGATAGCGACGCCAAGGCCAAGTTGCTGCACCTGCAAAATCTTTGATGTTCCAAATGCACCCACAACCAATGCTTGCAATAGAGCTGCACTCGTGATGAGCTGGCCTGTACGTTGTAAACCCAGCGCAACCGCTTTACGATTATCGCCCGTCTGATCAAAGAGTTCTTTAATGCGGCTCAGCAGGAAGACCTCATAATCCATCGAAAGACCAAAAGCAATGGCAAAAATGAGCACCGGTCCCGTACTATCAAGGCTCCCGACCGACTGAAAATCTAACAGATTTTGCAGGTGTCCCTCCTGAAAGATCCAGACAAGCGCTCCAAAGGTGGCTGAGAGCGAAAAGATGTTTAAGAGGATCGCTTTGATAGGCACAATCAACGAGCCTGTCATTAGAAAGAGCAGGATAAAAATTGCCAGGATCATCACTAATAGAGCATAGGGGATGATCGCATTGAGGCTGACAAACAAATCAAGCTGATCAGCTGTATCTCCACCAACCAGCGGCACAAAACCTGCTGGTACAGCTACGGCGCGTATCTTCTGCACGATACGTGTAGCCTCTGCCCAATCAAATGTAACATTGGAATTAACCGTTACCTTAGAAAAATTCTGGTTCGCAAATTGGGTCGCAGCCGTCGCCATTTGAGGGTTTGCAGAGAGATGTCCATACATCTGCTGATAATTGGAAAGTGAAAGGCGTGGATCAATATTAACCAGACTGTTTACGCTACTTACACCTGAAAGTCCCTGTAGTTTGCTTACATAACTGTACAATAGAGCCAGATTAGCAGATGTGAGCGCATTGCCATTCGTACGGATAGCAATATCGATCGTCGTTCCTCCCTGATTAGGAAAGTCGTGCTGTATGTGTTGATTGACGGTATTAGCGCTGCCCGGTGGGAGCACGTTTGCTGAAGCGGTTGAGAATTTTGCTCGCAAGAATGGCGAACCAAGCAGAGAGAGCAATATAATAGTTCCAATCATCACCGGAATGGAGAAACGCATGACGGTATAAGAGAGGCGATACCATATCCCCTGGTTCGCTGTAGTAGATGCTACCAGGCGACGTTTGCGGAACGAGAGTGCATTGATCCGTGGTCCCAGCAGCGCAAGCAGTGTTGCCAGGACGATCTGCGCTGCCAGCATCGCCACGACCGCTGTAATGATGGCCGCCAACCCGATGCTGCGTAAGAGGATTTCGGGAAAGATCAAGAGGCCAATCAAGCTGATGCCAACTGTTAAACCCGAAAAGAAAACGGTACGACCCGCCGTTGCCATTGCACGCTGCAAAGCTCCACACACATCCTGCTCATCAAGGGCCAACTCTTCCCGAAAGCGTGCAACGATAAAAAGCGAATAGTCGATCGCCAGTCCAAGCCCAATAAAGCTCGTCACATCGACGGCGAACGTTGAAATATCCATATATGCCGCCAGCAGATGCAGCAAGGCAAAGGTGCTCATGATCGAGAAGCCACCAATAAGTAGCGGCAGCAGGGCCGCGATCAGTCCACCAAACATAAAAAATAAGAGGATTGCAACAATGGGCAGCGCAATTGCTTCGGCAAAGGTCAGATCGTTCTTCAACTGGTTATCAAACTGCATCTGGGCTACAATTGCACCGCCAGTGTCGATGTGCAGATCAGGAGACGCAATCAGTGGAGACAACGCTTTATAGTTGCTGTTCTTTCCTCCCTGCGACGAGAGTTGCAAAAGCGCGAATGTCTCATGTTTATTCTGCGCAAGGAAGCTGGCACTATGCGTCGAGTAATAAGAGGACACAGAGACGACTTTTGGCGATGCTTTGAGCCTCGTAAGCAGTTGCATAGCAGATTGTGTAAAGGTTGGATCAGTGGCCTCGTAACGTGCGCTACTTATGAGGAGAATAACATCGACTGACGTGGTACTCAGTTTTGCACGGATCAACTTCTCCGCCAGCGTTGACTGCGCATTTGGATCCTGAATACCAACCGAGGAATCCAGGACATCAAAGACGCCACTACCCGCAAGTACGGCAACGATGGTAATCACCAAAATAACGAAAAGCAAAGGCCAGCGCCAGTGATAGATTTTTCCACTGATCCATACCAACATACCGCTTCTATTCCTTCCACCATCTTTTTTGATGGCAAGAGAAAGCTTGCTTTCCCAATTGTATATTCATTTTATGTGTCTGAATTTAAAGATGATTTTCATGAGGAAAATGTTTCAAAAAAACGCATAAAAAAACGCTATGCACAATCAAATAATTAGCATGATTGTGAATTTGCATTTCACATGAATACTATAATGTAAAGCAAGCAAAAATACAAGCATCCCTATCGATCCCCGTTGAAGCCCTCTCTCCCCTACAAACCGATGGAATAAACCACCAGTGAGCAGACGTTGTAGCAAGAGAGACGCTCTATTCCCTTCCATGCATAGTCGCATTTCAGCATACTCTAGATACGCGAAACGTTAAGTACTACAAGAAAACGGAGTCTTTTTCCATGTCTGTTACCTCAAAAAAAGATATTTTTGAGCATTCTATTGATACATCCACACCAGCCCTTTTCCAACCATTACAATTAAGAGATATTACGCTCAAGAACCGCATTGTTGTTTCTCCAATGTGCCAGTATTCGTCGGAAGATGGCTTCGCAACCGATTGGCACCTGGTTCACCTGGGCAGCCGGGCCGTTGGTGGCGCTGCGCTGGTAATAACTGAAGCGGCAGCGGTGGAGGCGCGTGGACGCATCTCACCGCAAGATCTGGGTATTTATCGCGACGAACATATTGAGATGCTGGCTCGGATCACACAATTTATTCGTGAGCAAGGTGCAATAGCAGGAATTCAATTGGCTCATGCGGGCCGCAAGGCAAGCACCTATCGACCATGGAGCGGCAAGGGCGAGGTGACGGTTGAGGACGGTCGCTGGCAGACAATTGGCCCCAGTGCACAACGCTTTTCAGCCAACTATCCACTACCCACAGAGTTGACAAAGCAGGAGATTGCGGAGGTCGTGCAGTCTTTTCAGCAGGCAACACAACGCGCAGTCAAGGCCGGTTTCCAGGTGATCGAACTGCACGGAGCACACGGATACCTGATTCATGAATTCCTCTCCCCACTCTCAAACTCCCGTACAGATGAATATGGTGGAAGCCTGGAGAATCGTATACGTTTGCTCATCGAGATCGTCGACGCCATACGCACAGTTTTACCAACAGGATTGCCACTTTTCGTACGCCTATCGTCCAGTGATTGGACTGAAGGTGGCTTGACGATCGAAGATACCGTAGCGATCTCGCGCGTCTTGCAACAACATGGCGTTGACCTGATTGATGCATCATCCGGTGGAAATGTAGCAACGGCAAAGATACCTCTCAAGCCTGGTTATCAGGTTCCTTTCGCAGAGCAGGTCAGGCGTGAGACCGGGATAGCAACGGGCGCGGTCGGCCTGATTACCGATCCCGAACAGGCAAACACTATCGTCGATCAGGGAGAGGCAGACCTCATCTTCCTGGCGCGTGAGTTATTGCGTGATCCATATTGGCCATTGCATGCAGCACGCGCTTTGCAATATGATGTTGAGTGGTTACCGCAATATGTGCGAGCGAAGAACTAATTGAGACTTTTTCTCCTATAAAGTGAAAACGGTCTCAATCGAAATAATAAGCAAAATTGGGTAGAGGGTGCTTCCTTGTGAGTGCCCTCTTCCAGGTGAAAGAGGAAGGCAAAAGATGGCAAATCCCCAACATCTCGCGCTACTCAAAGGGAGTATTGAGGACTGGAACGAATGGCGACAGATCCATCACGAAGTTCGGCCTGATCTGAGCGGAGCAGACCTCAAAGGCACACAGTTGCCCAGGATCGACCTCAGCCACGCGCTCTTGAACAACGCCGATCTCACAGGCGCAAATCTGATGGAAGCCATGCTCAGCAATGCGGATTTTAGCGACGCTACCCTCAATAAAGCTAACCTTAACAACGCCGATCTCAAGGGAGCCATTTTGCGTGCCGCCATCATCAGTGAAGCCGATCTCAGGTCGGCCATCCTCACCCACGCCGATCTGACGGACGCCGATCTCTATGGAGCATCGCTAAGGGGCGCGGATCTGGAAGGCGCGATTATGCCAGGTGCAAACTTCAGCGAGGCCGACCTGAGCGATGTAGATCTCACGAAAGCACACACTCAGGGAGCGCGTTTGCTCAAGGCGTATTTCTTTCGGCAGAATGAAGGGTAAAAAACGCTATGACAACTATGTCCTTCGCTCATTTTTGCCCACCAGACCAGGCCACAGCCTGCACGAGCAGCTTCCTGAACGACGGATGACCCCAGGCACGCATATCATGACCGAGCGCAAGATAACAGACGCGACCACGCCCCTGCTCACGTACATACAAAGAAGGGTGACCTCCATCAGGGGTAGAACGTGTAGCGAGTATCTCGGCTGATTGGTCAAGGAGTTCGATCTCGTAAGGCTCGTCGTCGATCTCAAAATCTGCGATATCGGCTGTAATAGGATGTTCGCGCTTGATGGAAATGGAGAGATGAGTAAATGCCGCGTGCCCTTTGAAACGACTACCTACAAGATTGAACCATGTGTGGTGATGCTCAAGGGAAGCCATTTCGTCGGCGAAGACATTGGAAGCATGCAGCACGACGAGTCCTTTGCCGCCCTCTATACTCTGGGCAAGCGCCTGCTGATCGGCGAGAGTCATATATTGACCATTAGAATAGATAATGTAGACATCCGCAGAGACGGTAGCCGCTAGAGGATTATGGAAACGTTGCATGCCAACCGAGAGGCGCGTGGCAATACCAGCATCAATAAGGGTCTTCTGGAGCGCAAGACCTCCATTCACCAGTTCGTGATAGATGTCGGTGCCTGCAATAATGACCATTGCTTGCATTTATAGAACCCCACTTTCTTTACGCACTTTCCAGATGCTCTCCATAGGCCAGTGACGCGCCCATTCGTTCTCTTCCTCAGTGCGGTACGTATTGGTTGCACCGGGAGCCGGACGCGTCTCAATCAGGTCCTCAACGAGCAGATGGTTGCGCCGAAAGAGGCGAATCCATTCACCATAAGGGATCTGAAAATCGACGGAATCGCCCCAATCCAGGCGTGTGAGGTCGAAATAGTCATTGATGAGGGAACGTTCGATACGATCAGTTTTGACATCGGAACAGATGAACTGGATAGGAGTTGCACCAGAGAAGGCGAAAATTCCACCCGGTCGCAAAAGGCGAGCAGCTTCAGGAACGCTGTGATAGGGATTGGTGAAGGTCATTGCACCCCAATCGCAGAAGATGATATCAAAACTGGCATCTGGCAAGGGAACAGCTTCGGCGCTGGCTTCAATCAAGGGAAAGTCAATGCCAGCCTCAGCCATCAGGCGACGAGCATGCGAGAGCTGTTGTGACGAGATATCGAGGCCCACAGGTCGTGCGCCCTGTTGCGCAAGAGCAATGGACCAGCGAGCTGCACCACAGCCAAATTCCAGAATATCCTTGCCCGCAACCTCGCCCAGAACATTGAGTTCAGACTCGGGAATGCGCCAGAGTCCCCAGGCAAGAGCGTTCTCACCGGCCAGAGCCTGGGCATGTAGCTGTTCGTAAGTATTGCTAGTCGCCTCCCACATAGCCTTGTTTTTGCGTACGTGCTCGGGTAATTGTATATTGTCGTCGCTCATCGGTGCTCCTTTGCGAGAGAAAAGATGTGTGTTGGTGATCCATTATACGATAGATTTGGAGCTTGCATAATGTCTATATGCGTCTTATTTTCGTATTTTCTCCAACATGTCAACATTCACAGCCTCCTATTCGTAAGGACAATAGCAGAAGATTTCTGAATGTACTCAGAAGAAAAACATCTCAAACTGGTAGACAAAGAAAAAATCAGTATACTGTAACGTTGTTGTATAGAAAAAGGACAGACTTCACACATCTGGTATAGAGAGAACAAGGGGCAAACAACAATGTACGATCCAAATGCACACGACGACACTACCTCTAACCCCTATCAAGAGGGGCGCAACACTTATCCACCCTATCCACCCGCTAGAAACACACAACCTGCCAGGCGTTCAAGGATCCCCTGGGGATGCGGACTCCTGATATTAGCATTGGCATTATTTGCCGCAGGTTGGGCCGTTGGTCATGTTACAGCCGCACCAGCGCAATCAGGTTCATTACAGTCTGGATCAAATACACAGGCCGTTCCTACATTAACAGGCGATAACATCAATGCCGTACGAGTGGCAGTAATTGCCAAAGTCAGGCCCGAAGTCGTGCTCATTACGGTAAACACACAGCAAGGCACGGCACTTGGCTCCGGCGTTATCATCGATAAACGTGGTTATATCGTAACGAACAACCATGTCGTCAGTGGCGCAACAAACGTCCAGGTAACGCTCTTCAATGGCGCAAATGTGGCGGGACAGGTCGCTGGCACCGATCCAGCCGACGATCTCGCTGTAGTCAAATTTACTCCGCCATCGGCAAACATCTCTGCCGCTACTCTGGGAGACTCCTCGAAGTTGCAGGTTGGCGAAGATGTACTGGCAATCGGCAATCCACTGGGCATCACACAGACGGTGACCAATGGCATTGTGAGCGCATTGGGCCGGAGCGTTTCAGAAGGGCAGGGTGGCGCAACACTTCCCGGTGCTATTCAGACCGATGCCCCCATTAATCCCGGCAATAGCGGAGGCGCACTGGTCGATCTCCAGGGCAACGTGATCGGCATTCCAACATTGACCGCTATTGATCCAGAGTTCAACGCACCAGCCAATGGAGTAGGCTTCGCCATTCCATCGAACCGTGTCAGCTTTATTGCGCCGCAGATTATCAGTAACGGGACCGTATCACATACGGGACGAGCCGCGCTCAACATCGGCGTCGAACCCGTTGATCCTAACCTTGCACAAATGAATAATCTGCCCGTCAACTCTGGCGTGCTTATCACCTCAGTACAGAATGGTGGAGCAGCAGCTCATGCGGGCCTACAAGCAGGTGACGTAATTGTGCAGGTTGATAACACGCCCGTGGTCGATACGTCGACGTTGAGCGATGCATTATTAAATAAAGATCCTGGCAATACTGTTGCTGTACACATCTATCGGGGTACTCAGCAGATGACAATGAATGTCACACTCGGTGAATTGCAGGCTGGTTAAATGTAGAGACAGCGTTCACGATGTCCTCTGTCGGGCTTGATAAATCCTGATGAGGGCATCATGAATTTTTGTAGCATAAAGAAATTGATACCCATCCTCAACAGATCTTCTCCAGATTCATCAACTCAGCCAGAAACTTTTTTCACATGGGAAGCGTGGAAAGCTATGTGATGTTTCCAATATTGGAAACATCAGGATAGAAGCTAAACAATATACTCATTGAAGAGAAGGAGGCATGAAGACATGCAAAGTCAGCAAACAACATCCATTAGTAATACGTATTACAATCTGGTCAGCGCTCTTTATCATTCACTTAAATCAGCACAGACGTACGCGACATATCTGAAAGATGCTCAGCAGTCGAACGACCAGGAATTGACGCAGTTCTTTCAGTCTCTCCAAAACAGTGCAAACCAGCAGGCTCAACAGGCTCAACAATTACTTAGCCGTTATAGCAAGTAACAACTACTTTTAGCGCAAGCCTGATAGAAAGTACTGGCTTTATATGCTGGGCTGGGATAAAGCTACCGTACATGTTAAAAGTTGCCAGCCCTTTTTTACGGAAGGATTTTTATGATGGCAGGAATTCAGAGTCCGCAGGACCTTTTTCTTTACAACCTTTGTGCAATATATGATGTCGAGCAAAAGTTAACGCAGGTTCTTCCTACGTTAGCCCAGGAAGCGCAGAATCCACAGGTACGTGAGGCATTTACAGAGCATTTGCAAGAGACGCAGCAGCACGTACGTAACCTGGAGCAGTGTTTTCAGATTGTTGGGCGTCAGCCAATGCAGCTAGAAACCCACGCGGTACAGGGTCTAAAGCAGGATCATGATACTTTCTTGCAACAACAGCCTTCGCCAGAAGCACTCACTATGTTTGATATCGCTGCTGGCTCAAAGAGTGAATACCTTGAGATGGCGGCCTATAATGCATTGATTGATGCGGCCAATAGCCTGGGCTTGCAGCAGTGTATTCCTCTCTTCCAGCAAAATCTGCAACAGGAAGAGGCGGCAGCAAAGAAACTGGCCGCGCTTGGACATCAACTTGGGCAGGTCTCTAGCCCTAAGTAAGGTCTTTGTATTGATGGAGGAGCGCGAGGATCTTTTACCTTGCTCGCCTCCATCTTTCTTTATTGCTTCAGGACGTTCCTCTATAGAATAAGTCGGATGAGAATGCAAAAAGGGACACGAAATTAGAGAATGCTTTTCGTTAATTCACGAGGCTTGATATGATCAAAGAAATCTTTGCCATGGGTATTATAGTATTCTTTAATGATACCAGGGCGAAACGCGTCTTGCTCCTTACGTCCACGACCAAGGATGGTGCTACGCGTGGCATACCCATAGAATGATGGGTTAGTACCACCAAAGAGCGCAATCATCTTCACACGATTCCTCGGCTTACACCAATTGTCGTCTTCTCTCACCATTTTAAGGGCTGCAGTAAGATGCATCACACCGGTATCACCAGTAATAAAGACATCAGCCTGATCGATAAACGCACAGGTCTCTAGAAGCGTGGGGCGCGGATGAGCGTGCATTAATAACACACGACCCTCAAATTGAGAAGATAATGCCTGATATAAATTTGTAGACGATGAGGCATCCGTATAAGAAGGCAAGATACCGACGATATAACGTTCATCCTCCCGTAGAGCAGCAGCGATCCCATCAGCAAGCAAAGAAGTCGATGGACGGGTGATGATGGAGGAGGTGTCGGGCGCAACCAGGATTACCTTACAACGATCAGCAGGAACGCTCGACGTCATCTTCAAACTTTCCATCGCCAGACGCGCCTTTTGGAGATGAGTTGAGGTTATATAAAGAGGAATATCCTCATAGATACGTGCAGAGAATTTTGCCGAAAGATCAAATTGATGGTTCACGATATTGCGCATCAACACGCTGATATGGGTTAACGAGGAGGAGCGATGCGTCAGGAATTCGCGAGCCAGTCTGAAGACATCATAGGGTATGAGAGGAGCATGGAGATGGGAATAAAAGACTGGAGCCACGATACCCGGCAATACAGCTTCATAGTTACGATCACGCAAAAAACGCGATAAAGAGAGCGCACCTGAGTCCAGAAAGAGCGCTTTCATCCATGTTTTTCTATCTATTGTTGGTAAAAGGGAAGGATGAGGGCGTATAATACGATTGATACGCGGATCATGCTGGAAGAGTTCGGATTGCACATTATTGCAAAGAATATCAATCTTGCCATAAGCGGTCGGGTCTATTTTGATAATCTGATCCGCTGTACAGGAGGCAACTGCGACCGCATCACCGATGCCAATAGGAGGAATAAGCAAGAAACGCGGAATATCACATTTTACCTTATGCCCCAGCCCTGGTTGTATAGAAAAATCATCATTGTTGGATGTCTGTTCTGAAGGCATCCTTTCTGCCAATACCATGCTTGTCCTCCATGCACTATAACAATAAACCAGTAAGCACATTAAAACTGATCTTTACCGTGAGATATAGAATATTAATCACAACAATACTAGATGTATATTGCTACAGATAGTACGTTTCTCAGCAAAAAAATGTTTCTATACCTTCAAGAAAATGATCAGCGATAGATTGCATGCCCCTATCGTTCTCTCTATACGTGGCGTATAATCCAGAAAGGTAATCTGAGTAGCTGCATAAGGAGGATTGCGTTGGTAGAGATTCATGAAAACGACATGGCATCATTACTAAATTCGTTTCATGAGGGCATCTGCTGCCTCACGGCACAGGGAGAAGTTCAGTGTTATAACGAGATAGCGCAGATACATTGGAGTGGAGAACAATTTATAAGAAATAGCATGCCCTCGCTTCCAGCCATTGCGCAGGGTTTAGCTGGCGAAGAAGTCAGACATGAACTGGTACATATAAACGAACAAAAGGCTCTGCTCGTCAACGTGAAACCACTGTACGAAGGAACAAACGCAGTCACGCGCGTCATAGTTATCTCTTTCGATGCCAGCGAAGCAGTACAGTTGGAGAGGCAGACCGATGCTGCGTTGCAGCTACTGATTGAAGCTACCCTTGACACCGTACAAGTCGAACAGATTGAAGAGGCATTACGCCGCGTTGCAGCCCTTCTGCCACAGCTAAAATCGGTAGACCACGGGATCGCTTTCCGCCTCGAAGAGACGACACTGATACCAGTTGCCATTTTTGGTACAGGGGAACAGAAATACGAAGCATGGCACAGCGAATTGATAGCGGCTAAACTAAACACGGAAGATGCTCTCAAACACCCTGGATCACCATATCTACACGCTTTACAATTAGCCCAACCAGTGATGATTGACTTCGCTGATAATAGCAAGCACTACGTAAATCCTCATAATCTGCAAGCTGCCATCTATGCGCCCGTGATGATAGACAGCAAGATTGTTGGGCTATTGGGAATAGAAAGAGAGCGCCCGCGAGATGATCTGGGAACATTTTTCCCAATCTGGAGCATTCAGCTTCTTACAGCTTTAGCACGGTTGACCAGCATGGCATTAGAAAAAAGGGCATTGCTTTCCGGTGTGACACAATGGCAGGAAGAAGCAAGTACAGCACAAAAATTGCTTTATCAAAAGGAAGAGTTTCTCTCATTGGCGGCGCACGAACTCAAAAATCCGCTCACGGCTATTCGTGGACAGGCACAGGTGCTGCGGAGACGCATTCACCGCTCTTTGCACCTTCATATAGAACCAGGCGAAGAGGAGATGCATGATCTGCTAAAAAGTCTGGGTAGCATTGAGCGCCAGACACATCGCATTGAGCAAATGATCAATACACTCTTGACGGCCAGTCGCGTTGATCTCGATCGTCTGGAACTGGACTTACAGCCGCTGGATATTGTACCCTTGATCCAGCGTACTGTTGAGTCGTTTATTCCCCAGGCGGTCAATTCCGAACTACGCTTCCTGGTTGCAGGAAGACCGATACTACTTGGAACGGAGCGACCAGTAAACTTGCCTGTTATTTCTATTCAAGGGGATGAAAGCCAGATTGAGCAGATGGTAGCTAATTTGCTCAGCAACGCTATTCGCTATAGTCCCCATGGAGGCTCTATTATCGTCGCACTACAGAAAAAAGAGGATAATTTTGTAGAACTCTCCGTACAAGACTCCGGTATAGGCATTCAAGCAGAGGCATTAACTCACCTGACGGAACGCTTCTACCGTGCAGAGAATGCACGTCATGTGAGTGGACAAGGATTGGGATTAGGGCTTTATCTGGTCAACGAGCTTGCTAGAAGACATGGAGGACACCTACTGATTGAGAGTAAAGGCATCGGTCAGGGAAGCACATTTCGTATCATATTTGCAAACTAGCGAAGTGAAGATAAGCTCATACCTATTGTAAAAAAGGGCAAAGTTTGATACATTATGCATAAACGCACGCATAGAGACGCGTGCGGTATTGAGATAGAACACGATAAGACATAATCAGGAGGATTTGTAGTGGTAACAGATACCCATAAGGAAACGCTAGGTTTTCAGGCAGAGGTAAAACAACTGCTTGACTTAATGATCCATTCACTGTATAGCAACAAAGAGATCTTCATGCGTGAATTGATCTCCAACGCTTCGGATGCAATAGATCACCTGCGCTTTGCAATGCTTTCAGATGAAACGATACGCGAAGATGATAGCGCGATGAATATCCATGTAGCATTCGATAAAGAGGCAAGAACGATCACGATATCCGACAACGGCATCGGCATGAACCGTGAGGAAGTGGTTGAGAATATCGGCACGATTGCACGCTCTGGCACGCGCGAATTCTTTCAATCGCTAACGGGCGATCAGAAGAAAGACGCCAGCCTGATTGGACAATTTGGCGTCGGGTTCTATTCCTCTTTCGTGGTGGCTGAACGTGTAACATTGGTTACGCGACGTGCTGGTTTGTCCCCGGAGCAAGGCGTACGTTGGGAATCGGATGGCGCTGGTGAATATACGCTTGAGACCGTCGAGAAAACCACACGCGGCACCGATGTTATCCTCCACCTGCGCGAAGGCGAGGACGAATTACTGGATGGTTACCGCTTACGCACCATTATTCGCAAGTATTCTGATCATATCATGGTTCCGATCCTGATGTTACGTGATAAGCAGGATAAAGAGGACGAAGAGGGAGTGGTTGAGGAGAAACCGGAGGAAGAGCAGGTCAACAAAGCTTCTGCGCTCTGGACGCGTTCAAAAAGTGAGATTAGCGAAGAAGAGTACAACGAGCTGTATCGCCATATCTCGCACGATTTTGGTAATCCGTTGGCCTATGTGCACAGTCGCATGGAAGGTGCCTACGAATATACACTGCTGCTCTACATTCCTGAGCGTGCCCCATATGATCTGTGGATACGCGAACGCCGCCAGGGCATGAAGCTCTACGTGCGACGCGTCTTCATCATGGACGACGCCGAACAGTTAATGCCTAACTATCTCCGTTTTGTACGCGGCATCGTCGACTCTAATGACCTGCCATTGAACGTCTCGCGCGAGATCTTGCAGCATAACCGCCTGATCGAAACCATTCGTGCAAACAGCGTTAAGAAGGTGCTGGGTCTGCTCAACGATCTGGTCAATAACAACAAAGAGAAGTACACCACCTTCTGGAAAGAGTTCGGGCGCGTCCTCAAAGAAGGGCTGGCCGAAGATCCTACCAATCGCGAGGCTATTGCCAAACTGTTGCGCTTCGCCTCAACCCACAATGACAGCGACGTGCAGGATGTCACCTTTGAAGATTACATCGGGCGCATGAAAGAAGGGCAAGACAAGATCTACTACATCACCGCCGAAAGCTATGGTGGTGCCAAAGATAGTCCATTGCTGGAGATCTTCAAGAAGAAGGGCATCGAGGTCCTGCTGCTCTCCGACGCCGTTGATTACCTGATTGGCGTCGAACTCAACGATTTCCAGGGCAAGCAACTGCAGTCCGTCTCCAAAGGCGCAATTGACCTGAGCAAGCTGGAAGATGCCGAGGGACAGACAAACGAGGAAGAAAAAGAGAGCATCGGCGAGGGGAAGGATCTACTGGCGCATCTCAAGAAAGTGCTGGAGGAGAAGATCAAAGAGGTACGCATCACAACGCGCCTGACAAGTTCTCCCGCCTGCCTGGTCGTCGATGAATACGATATCGACCCCAACCTGCAACGACTCTTGAAGGCATCAGGCCAGACGTTGCCAGCCACAAAGCCAATCCTGGAGATCAACCCGCACCATCCGATTATCCTCAAATTACAGCACGAGGAGAACGAGGAGAGATTTAGCAACTGGGCATATGTTCTGTATGATCAGTCAGTGCTGAGTCTGGGGGAGCAGTTGGAGAACCCGATTAGCTTTGTGAATCGCTTAAATGAGTTATTGAAACAACTGTAATTGGGGTTTAGAGAGTAAATAACTATGGGGAGGGTATAGCATGCTATACCCTCCCCATAGTTATTTACTAAGCTCTTTTGGCTTATTAGAGGATGTCAAGAATACTGTTCCCATTCAAAAAATTACTATTCTGGCTCAAAATAGGAACATTTATCAACCCACTCGAGCTAAAATCATCCTGGCTATATGTGTTAGTATCATTATCGTAATAAAAAGGGTACTGCCCGTAACAGCGTTTACCACCACATACAACTGCCAGATCAGAATCAGTTAAATCCATGAACTTGCTTTCCTCTAACTGATGCTCTTTTTTGCTCATAATCATCTTTCCTTTCTTCGCTTACATAAAAGCACTAGCAATTTTCTGGTAAAGGTATCGATACGCTTTACCTGAATACAGTATATTTTTGCCACAAAACACATGCGTAGGGGCCTGATTTATCGTGCCCGTGTGTGTCAGGGATGATGAATGATTCCACACACGGGCACGATCCAGCCACACACGGGCACGATCCAGCCACACACGGGCGCGATAAATCAGGCCCCTACACTTTGCTTACAAACACTTTACAGATATTTGCGTACCCTCTCATGGTTATTTCATCTCCACACACTATCATTTAGGCAAGGAGAAAAATATGTTAAACATATTATCGCCTACCACTTATAAATAAGAGGCGGATGAATAGTGTTTTGTTTTTTCATCAATGATAGAGGAAACCGCTTCACATGAAGATAACAGAGGACAGAAAAATAATGGACAGAAACCCTTATGATCCTTCAATAGACTGGTTACAACAATCTCCTGCCACTAAACAGGAGCCAGTATATACAGCACGTCAACAGGGACCCACACAACCTCAAACACCATCTGTGGCAAAAAAAGCAGCGCCTGCAAAACAGCAACGCATGCCAAAACAGAAGGCGCTTGAACTGGTAAGCGCACTGAAAAAAGGCATCGTCGTCTCATCCGTGATGAGCTTTGGTGTGATCAGCCTGCTTGCGACTGGTCACGTAGTTGGGACGACAACGAGCGCGACCAGCACAGCAACACCTGTTACCCGGAGTAGTTCTACTGCCACTCCCACTAGCACGAACAACGCCAACACCAGCCAGCACAAGTACAGCTAAAGCCACGGCAACACCAGCCAAAGCTAAAACTACTACTTCCAGTTCGTCCAATAGTTCCAGCGCGAGCTTCGGGACAAGCTCATCTCAGGGTTCTGTTTCTGGTACCAGCGTTTCTTAAGCTGATATCTTATGAAAGGTGGATTTTATGACTTTGTGGGAAACTGTCACCTGGGATATTGCGCGGGCAGGTGGCTTTACAGCGTACTTATTATTAGGATTATCAGTTGCAATGGGGCTGGCCCTTTCAATGAAATGGCAATCGCCCAGTAAATGGCCCCGCCTTATCAATAATGAATTGCACAATTTTCTGGCTCTGCTGGCGCTGGTTTTCACGACCGTACATGTGCTGGCAGTATGGATCGATCCCTATACAAAATTTGGTTGGAGCGAGGTGTTCATTCCATTCCTCACCCACTATCGTACAATATGGATGTCGCTTGGTATCGTCGCGCTCTACCTGGGTATCGCAATCGGTATCAGCACATTGGTACGACCCTACATCGGCTACAAATGGTGGCGGCGTCTTCATTATGTAACGTTGGCGCTCTATGTACTGGTAACGATACACAGCATGATGACTGGTACCGACACAAAAACCGCCTGGGGTCTCGGCATTTATGGTGGTAGTATCCTCGTGATAGGCTTACTATTAACCAGACGCATCGTTCTCTCGGTCAAAGCACGCAATCAGAAACGTGCTGTACCAGTTGCACATGTACAACGCCAGCCCGGCCAGGTCGCGGTAGCCACAATGAATGCGCAACAACAACAAGTATATACGCCTCCGACGCGTGAAGCGCAACAGGCATATCAAAATGCGCGAAGTCGTGCGCAACAGCAACAAGTATATGTGCCTCCAACGCGCGAAGCACAACAGGCATATCAAAATGCGCGAAATCGTGCATACGACCCGCGTCGATAAGACTAGATGATATGGGCATCGGCAATGATGCCCAACTTGCGTCCTACCCAGGCACCTCAGGGTTGAGAATATTGGGTGGACGTTGTCCAGAAGCATGCGCAACGATATTAGCGCTGGCCATCGTCGCCATACGGGTGCGCGTCTGCAATGAGGCACTGGCGATATGCGGCAATAAGACAACATTCTCCATCTGCAGTAAAGCAGGTTCCACAGCTGGCTCATTCTCAAAAACATCCAGTCCCGCACCCGCAATCACACCATCCTGCAACGCTTTTACCAGTGCCTTCTCGTCCACAACTGGACCACGTGCAGTGTTGAGCAGAAATGCAGTCCGCTTCATCATATGGAGTTCGCGCTCACCGATCATATGATGGGTCGAAGGGTTGTAGGGCACATGGATGCTTATAAAATCGGATTGCGTCAGTAACTCTGCAAATGGCATGTAACGCATATGGTAGAGGGCCTCATCTTCCAGCGTCATACGTGTTCGATTGTGATAAAGTACCGGCATGTCAAAGCCGAGCGCACGTCGCGCAACTAAACGGCCAATGCGTCCAGCTCCGATCAATCCCAATGTTGCATGGCTCACCTCGGCACCACAGAAAAGTAACGGTCCCCAACCAGTGAACTTTCCGGCTCGCAGGAAGCGTTCGGCTTCGGGAATACGACGCGCCACAGCCATTAACAGGGCGAACGCAAGGTCAGCCGTTGTATCTGAAAGTACGCCCGGCGTGTTGCTCACAGCTATTCCGAGGCGCGTGGCGGCTTCTAGATCGATATTGTTATAGCCCACCGCCATATTCGCGACCATCTTCAAACGTGGAGTCGTCGCCACACATGCCTCTAAAAAGCGTGCATCGATGGTATCCGTTAGCAAGCTGTAGATGTAATCGTGTCCAGGGCCACGTTGTAGTAGCTCGTCGTAGGACCAGATATTTCCCTCCACTTCATTGCGTTCCACCACGCCAATAGCTTCTAGTAAAGGATATGCTGGTGCAGGGATCTTCTGTGTGACCAGGATTTTTGGATGATTTGCCATAATAGTCCTCCTCAGTGAGTTGCGCTTCATTGTAGTAAATTGGGGAATGTTGATGCAAGTAAGGTGAAGGCTGCAATCACTGATCGATATTTACAAATGAAGTGAAGGAATATCAGTTGATGAGTTTTCAGGGGTACTGAGGTTATGTTCGGCAAACTGCTTGAGCGCTTCGATCACATCCCCCAATGCTCGCCCTTTCTCCAACAGATGATACTCGACGCGTGGGGGAATCTCCGCAAAGGCTCGTCGTTCGACAAACTGCAATTCTTCAAGTCCTTTGAGCCGCTGTGAAAGAGTCTTCGGACTAACATTACCCATCAGTTCGCGCAACTCATTAAAACGTTTTGGACCTCGCAACAGATTGATGATAATGAGCAGAATCCACACATCTCCAATGAGACGAATCGCTTGTCCCATTGGAGTCGTAGCACAGGCCTCTGGCATTGCATCTACTGATGAGTGATCATGCGCTTTCATAAGGCAATTATAGCACACATTGCCGAGTATAATCTTGACAACATCCAGTTCCTGATATATATTTAATTCCTAAAGGGAAGCTGATATTAAAAAGATATTGAAGGCGTTGCCCCTTTTTTCAAAGAGCCTGTAAATATTTGATAGCAGGTTCTTCAATCAATCCCAGACTGGGGACTGAAGGAGTAAATTAACATGGCATGGGAAATTGATCCAATTCATTCACACGTTGGATTTTCCGTTCGACATATGATGGTCAGCACTGTGCGAGGGCATTTTAATGTTCTACGTGGTCAACTCCATATCGACGAGAGCAATCCTGCAAACTCGTGGGTCGAGGCTGAAGTCGATGTCAAAAGCGTTGATACACAGAATGAGCAGCGCGATGGTCACCTGCGTGCAAGCGACTTTTTCGAGGCCGACAAGTACCCCACCATTACTTTCAAGAGCACAAAGGTTGAGCATATTGAAGATCAGGATTATAAAGTTACAGGCGATCTGACGATGCACGGAGTCACTAAATCCATTACATTCAATGCAGAGTACAATGGGCAGAGCAATATAGCGGGCCTACGGGCTGGTTTGACGGCAAAAACGAAGATCAGCCGTAAAGAATTTGGTATGGCGTTTGGCCTGGTTGCGGAAGCAAGCCAGGTAGCCGTCAGCGACACCGTCACCATTGAGATCGACCTGGAGGCTATGCAGACAGCCCCTGTGGAGACGAATGCTGTAGCCCAATAGATATGTATATCCTCCTAAGAGATACATAGTGCTACTTTAATCCTTTTGAATGTTAGAGAACCAATATGAAGTTGTAATTCTTCATATTGGTTCTCTAACATTCATGTCAGAAATGCAATCGTTACACTGATGCAGAGCAATCAACAGGCAATGCTCCAGAGAATTTGTCGGGATGAACAAGTTGTGCTACGCAACGCAAGCCTTCGACCAGGCGCTGGCTAGGATGCTGCATCAGGTTCGTGTTGACGTGATAGACATACTTATTTTTCACGGCAGCAATATTCCCCCAGTTAGGACGCTTGTACACCGTCGCTGGTTGGCCTCCATAAAGTGGATCTTCCGTTAGAATGACGTAGTTTGGATTGGCACTGATCACCGCTTCATCTGTAACCTGGGGATAGCCACCATTGCTGGTATTATCATGGAAAATGTTGATTGCATTGGCGTCCTGCAACAACTGATCTCCAAAAGAATTGCCGCCAAAAACGTAGGGCTTACCCGCTGTACTATCGTCTACTTCAAGCATCACTTTGGGCGCAGGGGTGCCAGCAACCGCCGCTTTAATCTGATTAATCTGCTGCTGAAGCTGACTTGTGAGTTTTGTAGCAGCATCCTGCGCGAACGTTAAACGCCCTACTACAGCTATTTGCTGGATTGCCTGGTCAAAGTTTGTCGCAGCCAGGTCAACGACGTTCAAGCCTAAAGCTTTTAATTGTGTATCACTCTTTGCAGTTGCGCCGCCATCACTTAGAATGAGATCAGGCTTTAATGCCACAATCTGCTCAGTATTAAATGTCCCACTGGCATTCGATATACGCGGTCGCTTCGTGAGATCGCTCGGATAGGTTGTGTAGTAATCAACGGCAACGACTCTACTGTCGAGATTGAGTGCCCCAAGGATTTCGCTGGTACTGGGAACAAGTGAGATAATCCGCTGAGGCGCACTTTTGGGAAATGCAATGGGCGTTCCATACGCATCCAACGCAGGCACGGATGTTGGCGCAGACGTTGGTGAAGCACTGGTTGTCGTTGAAGTTTGTCCACAGGCCGCAAGCAGTACGAAACAAAATAACAATAAAAGCAATGGGAAGCGAGAAGAGATGACATGTTTGCGCATCTGGCTATATTCTCCTTGAGAACAAAAACGCTTGCAGTCACCTCGCGCAAGGGGAGAAAAATCAGCTGGTGTAGAGAGAATATGCCCGTATTCCAGCCACACGCTCCTTTTTACGCGAAGGATCATGAGCATGATGCATCAGGCAGGTCTCCTGGCTTCTGGCTATAACGCTTCTCATGCTGCCTTCCCATTCATCGATTAAGAACAGTGGCCTGTGCTCATTTCTGAGCTTGCTGAGTTGCTCGCCAGTTACAGTAGCGCGACTGCGTCGGATTCGCACCGACTTCCCTATTCTGCCGGGGTCACATACCGGCCACCTGATGGTACCCTATGCGATCCACAGGGTAGTGATAGTATGGCATGTAGGTTAAAGATTGTCAATTTAAGCTGCAGCAGGAGATGGCCTTTCACTTTTTACATACAACCTATCCCTTTGTATCCTATACTGCTATGCTTTACGTAATCTTAGTACATATGTAAATACTATAATTTGTTGAACATAATAACCTTGCCAAAAAGCGTCAATCGATTGTATCTTACGATGCATTTATATTCAAGGAGGAAACAATGTTACCTGTGAACGACAATGTGATCAAGCCCAACCCTGTTTTGCATACATACCGTGTACTCTTCTTTCTCTGGCTATTCTTCCTTACATTTTTCCTTCTATTCATTATTCTCATGCTCATCTTAAGTATCAGGCTATTTCCTCCTGGTAGCAGATTTTCACAGTTTTTGTCTGGCATTTCTGTATACATAGTTCCTTTTCTATGCTTCATTTCCTCATTTATCTCAAACATCTGGCAAAGGCGTTATTGGGAACAGATCGAGCAACGGCGTTTTGCTGCGATAAGAGGTAATCGCGCTCTACTCGCTGTTGAGCAACCCGTAGCAAATCCGTTTGCCTTACAACTTCCCTGTACAATTAAGTCGCGCCCTGGCAAAGGAGGTATTCTTTTTATTATAGCAATTTCTTTGATCTTTGCACTCTTGTTGGTTGGATTGCCCTCCTGGTTCAATAACAATTTTCTTTTCTTTTCGGCCAATCGCCTACACAATTTTCTTATACTTTTTGCAATTGCAGCCTCTGTAATGATAATCCTATTGCTTGCTCTATTTTTCTCCCCTTTAGGAACTCAGAAAATCGTAGTAACAGAGCAAGATTTGAGTATCAGTGCAGGAGGCCAGAAGAGCACAATACAGTGGGGAGATGCAAGGCTCTTTGCTATGTACAATACCTTTGCACAAAAAAACGGATCATCCATCACCTATGAGCTTTCCAGCGCTAAAAATATTGTGCGCTGGACATGGGTCAAACGTCGGAATCGCTTCAACATGCGTTTGGTACCAACAATCCCTCTCGATGAATATAACCGACAGATGCAAGCACTTAATGCGCTCATCGTTGCTCGTACAGGCTTGCCACTTTCAGATCTACGTACAGATCCTGTGTTGAATTGATACTAATAAAATAGTGCTCTAAATGGCGGCTTCCTCATGCAGGCGTTTAATATCCACGCCCAGACCCACAACCATCAAATACACATGATCAGCGACGCTCGCCAGCCGCTGATTGACCAGTCCCAGCACATCACGATAGATGCGACCGAGGGTGTAGGAAGGCACAATGCCAAGTCCGACTTCGTTTGTAACAACGATAAGCGTCTTCTGGGTATCCAGCGTATTAAACATTATGAGCAACTTATCAATCTCAGCAAGGGCACCTTCGTAATAGGGTGATGTAAGAGTGGAGGCGTCATCAATATTTTCCAGCGTAAAAAGCCAGTTGGAGACCCAGAGCGTTATACAATCCAATAATATGACATCGGCCTGTGCGGCAGCCTGGTGAAGTGCACGCGCGAGATCGAGCGGCTCTTCAATGGTCTGCCAATGAGCAGGCCGTGCTGCCCGGTGACGTTCAATGCGCAGGCGCATGTCGTCATCGCTAATGGTCGCGGTAGCAACAAAGGCTACACTACGTCCACTACGTTGCGCCAATTTTTCGGCGAATGTGCTTTTGCCGCTTCGTGCACCACCAAGGATTACAATAAGCTGTGGTGATGGCCGAGATACATTTTCTAGTTCATTTTGTATAGACATAAGAATTGCCTTTCACGCTAGAACCAGCTATGGAGCAGGATGATGAGCAAAAGTAGGACAATCTCAGTAGTTTCTTCTATCGCACCATAACTATCGCCAGTCAGGCCACCCAGGCGACGATTAATCAAAGCACCCATGGCGATAGCAACCAGCGTGCCAACAATCCAGACGAGCAAGCCTGCGAGCCGTCCAGCGATCAGCACAATAACGAGAGAGGTCACGCCGGCTGCTAACAGGCGTTGGAGAGTGATTGTACGCCGGAAAGCGGAACCAAGGCCTGAGAGGCGAGCACCAGGGAAGAGGTTCACGGTCAGGATCATCGCCCACCGCGCCGTCGGCAAAACCAGAAACAACGCCAGCGACAGGAGGGGAGGACGCATACTGGCGAAAGCTGCGAACTTGAAGAGCAGAACACAAACAGCACCCAATACACCAAAACTACCAACCCGGCTATCGCGCATGATCTCCAATTGACGGTCACGAGTCGTTCCTCCAAATAGGCCATCACAGGAATCCATCAAGCCATCCAGGTGCAGTCCACCCGTAAGCACCGTCTGAACCACAACGAGCAGCGCTCCCAACACCAGAGAAGGCAAAATTGCACTGGTCGCCAGCAACATGAGCCACAGCAGAGCCGCCAGCAAGAGGCCAACCAGTGGAAAGTAGGCGCTACCAATGATCAGATCAGGGATCTCCTCTTCATCAGCATCAAATAACTGCGCACTACCAGGAACGGGTAAAATGGTAAGAAAGCGTATCGCAGCAACCAGTTCCCTTAGTTGAGCAAGAGGGCTATTAGAACCAGGACCGGGTTGCGGAAAATTGCTCGTAACGTTCTGAAAATAGTCGTGTATAGAATCTTTATCAGGCATAGTATCAAAATCCTTTGAAGTAGTAGCCTGACGTTTTCCAGCACCTATAGTATCTCAGACGAGTGCATTCGTTGCAAACGAGCAGGCCGTTGCATATTGAATAAAGCGAGTGTTGCTACAGGCATAGTGTCGTCTATAATCGGCAAAAAATCAATAGCGCTCAGTGAACCGGGAGCGAGACGCAAGCGCCACTGTTGTTCCAGCGGCATTGCAAGGACCATACTGAGAAGAACACGCAACGGTCCACCATGACTGACAAGAACGATATCCCCTTCTTCAGGAGTAGATGCAACACGAGCAAGTTCTAGAAACGCAGCCTGGACGCGTTGCATGAGAGCTTGCAACGACTCGCCATCAGGGGGAGAAGCTGACAGGGGATGAGAGAAGAAACTCTAAATGAGAGGGAAATTGCTGCGTAATCTGTTCATAAGTCAAACCTTCCCATGCACCAAAGGCAATTTCGCGCCAGGCAGAAGATACCTCGATTTGTATAGATGGTGTGGCAATCATCTCCGCTGTCTGCCGGGCACGCAGCAGATCGCTCGTATATAGTGTTGATATGTGCTGTCCCTGCAAATAGCGTGCCAACCAGCGAGCCTGCGCCAGCCCTTCTTCGGAGAGTGGAACATCACTGTGTCCACAAAAGCGCTGCTCACTATTCCACAGCGTCGCGCCATGTCGAACCAGCCAGAGGCGGCGAAATTTCTGCTCGGCTGGTTCTATACGTTGCTGCATCTTCAAACTCACTTCTCATGGGACATCGTATGTTCATGATGGTCCATATCGTGTTCATCGTGGGACATTTCGTGCTCAGGCTGGCTCATCATTCTCAGCATTGCCACGCCGCCTGTACGCATAAAGCGCACAACGAGAAATGCCGCCAGAAGCAGGAACAGGATATTCAGGATCGTCGTATAATTCCACTGGATGCCCTCTGTGATAGCAACAACATTGCGGTTCTGGGGAATAATTCCCAGGGCGGCAAAGAGAAATTCGATCACGTATCCAGCGGCGGCCATCGTGATATAAAACGTCAGCAGAATAAAGCCCATCATCTTCCAGCCATAGTATTTGCGATAGATATCGAGAATGGGCAGGATGATGAGATCGGCAAAGATGAAGCTGACAACACCTCCAAAGCTAATGCCACCGCGCCACAATACTGCTGCCAGGGGCACATTTCCGACCGAGCAGACAAAACTAATAATCGCCACCAGGGGACCAACGAGCGGACCCTCAATTTTTGCCAGTGTTGGATTATTCGCGAAGAAAAGAATACGCCAGAACGAGTCGGGAACCCAGGCCGCCAACGCACCTGCGATCAGCAGACCAAACACAATATCAACCCAGACGGATGCCCAATCCATCACAAAATAGTGGCTTATCGCTGTTACCCCTTTGCGACTAAACAATTTGGAGAAGAAGGAGCTTCCAGAGACGCTCATATCCATAGCAGCATGACCCTCCATTCTACCCGCAAGCCCTTTCTCAGCCTGGGCTTCTGCTCGCTGAACCAAGCGTGGTGTAAGCGTGATGCGAAAGATCAGGACTATAAAGATAACCATAAGAACGCCGCCAAGATATTCCGCTAGCGCAAATTGCCATCCCAGCAGGACAATAAGAATAATGCCCAACTCAATTACGAGATTTGTCGAGGCAAGCTCAAAGACCATCGAGGCCGTAAAGCTGGCTCCTTTCTGGAAGATAGAGCGTGCCAGCGCCACGGCTGCATAAGAACATGAACTTGAGGCAATGCCAAAGAGTGTGGCAAATGTAAGGCTCTTTGGTCCATCATCACCCAAAGTCTTTGCCATGGCCTGATGCGATACAACAGCCTGGACGATGCCCGAAAGCGTAAAACCAAGAATTAAGGGCCAGAGAATCTCCCATAACATGCTAAAAGCCATGAATAAGGCACTTGCAACACTTTGTATGATAGGCATAGAATTTCTCACCTTCCATTCTTTATGCTTTACCCATACCCCCCTGGTAGGGGTGTAGAGGTAGTATACGGATGATAATCAGGTCTGTCAAGATGGACCTTCACCCCTGAGTCGTAAACGTAGCTCCTACAGAGGCTCTTCTGTAGCCGTCACGTTTACGTCACCGGAGGTGTTGCACATAGGCCTTCCACTATGGTATAGTAACTGCATACCCCCTCCCCATGGGTATGGGAAAGATAAAGAAAACAAGCTAGAGGATAAAAGGAGCATAATCATGGCAACCGTACAGGATATCGTGCTTTCCGTGCCGGATGTAAGTTGTGAGCATTGCGTGAAAGCAATCAATGGAGCATTGGGACCTTTGCCTGGCGTTGAGGCTGTCTCAACTGATATTCCCACCAAAAAGGTCCATTTGCGCTATGATAGCGAGCAACTTTCACTGGAGCAGGTCGAAGAGGCATTGGATGATGCTGGCTATACAGTCGCCACGGGGCCACAGCCTGAGCCGAAAAGATCTGGCAAGCCATTGAATCTTCTGTAAATCAATAATGACCACGGCTGTTCTACTATGGAACGGGTCGTGGTCTTTTTTAAGATATCATTTTGTAACCTGGAGTTGCCTCCCACTTTGTGGCCCATGACACCTTATATGGTCCTGAGTCTATGAAGTTGCTTGTGCTGACGACTCGCCCTTTTTGCGTGCAGAGCGGATGTAGGCGAAGGTCCAGGCAAATGTCACCGTCAATGTGATTGCCAGAATAGTGCTCCCCAGCGCAAAGGCTACCCTGAGTGGCAGTGTGTAGGCAATAATCACTCTCACGAGAAACTCACCGACAAGTGCGCTACCCCAGACGACTGTGATCAGCCGATTCACCGAGCGCACAGCGGGCTTCTGCCAACTCGCATTAAACGCTGCGACCTTTGTAGGATCATTGCCAGCCAGGAGCTGTCGACCGGTATAGAACATCAAGGGGCGTGGGAGTAGAAGTGAGATGAAGCAGGCCAATCCCAATGCCCCAGAGAAAAACGACTCGCAAATCACCAGCAGTTGCGCATTTCCCCCCATCACAATGGCGACAATATTTGTAATAATACCCAGTAAAAAGAAAAGAGCGATCAGATCGAGTTTCTGTTTGCTGGCGATCTCGCGCACACTATTGAGAATGGGAAGAAGCGAGGCGATACTCAGGGCAGTGATTTCAGAGGTATGGAAAGAACTGGTCAAGATCTGGATCATCAGCAATGGTAATGCAACATTGATCAATAAGCTGAGAAATAACTCCTTGATGGCAGGCCCTGAGGAGCAGGTTTTCCTGGTTGATTGCATTCGTCATGACGTAGTATTCTTTCTATTTATGGAGCAAGACGCTATGAGCGTCTTTCCTCTGATCCCAATAATCCATGCGATAGAGTATTCGCCTGGGCGATCTCTCCATCGTGTTCCAATTCACTCAACCGCGCGAGCGTCTCCTCACTCCAGGCGAGCAGAGCCTGTGAGAGGTGCCTCCCATAGCTCAACGTAATGAGCCAGTATGGCAAGTGCTCATGGTCTGCCAGTGTCTCGCGTGCGTGTTCTTCGATGTGCTCATACGCCTGCAGAAACTGCGTATGCATGGCACGATACCGTTGCACATGCGCAATACTGTTTGATACCTGCACCAGATCGCCCAAAAAGAGCTTGAGCAGCAACTCATTCCGCTCAACCTGCATCCCCCCAAATGGTTCCACTAACCAGTCCTTCAAGACCTCTTTCCCATGCTCAGTAATGGTGTATACACGGCGATCAGGTTTCCCCTCATGCTTCTCAGTAGAGCCAACCGCCAACCCCTCGTGCTCCAACACCTTGAGCATAGGGTAGATCTGTGCGTAATTCTCTTTCCAGAAATATCCCACGCTCTCCTCAATGGTCTTCTTCAGATCATATCCTGACATCGATCCCAGGCTGAGTACCCCCAGCAGCGCATATTTGCTCTTGTTCTCTTTGCTCATTTCTCCTCCATATATATGGAATATATATATCACTCATGTATATTAAAACAATTACAGCGAGATGTCAAGGGGTAATGATTGAGGGATTGAGGAGGGGGTATAAAAATACAAAACGTTATTATTCAGGCAAAGGCTTCCAGGCTATCTCCCGCCGTTCAAGCCTCTGACGGACAGAGATTGTATCTATTTGTGGCATATGCTGCTCCACCATCGCTACAACCTCGCGCACGAGCGACTCGACCTGGGCGATACCCGATACTGTGTCGGCATGAAAAACCGCTTCAAGACGATCTGCAAAGTCGGCAGGAACAAGCGCAAGATGTTCGATAAAGTGTCGCGTACGTTTGAACTGAAAAGAGGAATAGTAGCAATGGTTAAGGCCAGCCAGAACGCCCAGCATATTGTATGCAGCCTCGACCAATAACTGATGCAGCCAGATAGTGGCATCACGCGTGACGATGCGCTTCTGTATGGCCCAGACGGGAAAAATGTCGAGGTAGTGGTTCACCATAGCTTGCGCCAATGCTTCTGGATATGCCGCTATCCTTGTCTGCCAGCTACGAATGAGCGGCTCACCATACAGAGGCACAGCAACTAGCGTTCCTGAAAGAGCTTTTTGGAGAGGTGTGGTCACGTCTAAATCTTCCAATACGGTTGCCATATCTCGCTCCCACGCTGCAATGGTGGCATGCGCAAATTGACACTCCACCCCCTGTACCTGATAGGATTCTCAGCAGTTCTTCCTCGCCCGCAGCCAAAATCCTGCGTCCCTCTCCGTGATTCTGTTGCGCAGCGGCACTCAGTTCTTCTGTGGTAGGCAGCTTCTCGTAGTAGAGAATCATATCGAGATCTGAATAGAAATCACTCACACCTTCAGCCGTCGAGCCAGTCACAAAATCGCTCTGGCACTGTGATGATTAGCATAAATCTGCGCATTATGTCGAGCAAGGGTCAGCAAGAAGCTGCTGGCTTCACTGGCTGGTTTTGCGTCCATATATTCCCTCCCTTTTAGAGCTTCATTGCATATTGAGCAAATCATATCATACATAACTCATCATCTCTAACATATAATTAGTGATGGGCGGGTTATTTCACCAGCCATTCTTAACCCCATATTTTACCAGTGTCTATTCGTCGAAAAGATCCACCAACAGAAAGAAGGTGCTTCCCTGAAACAGCCACCAGACATACAACATATACGCAACCTCGCTGCCCAGATAGAAACATTAGACAGTACCGTCATGGAACAGGCTCGTATGCGCCAGGAGAATCTAACCAAACCAGCCGGTAGCCTGGGCAGGCTAGAAGCGCTGGCGATCCAGCTTGCAGGCATCACACGCCAGGTCACACCTGTCATAGAGCGCAAAGTGGTGATCGTGATGGCGGGCGATCATGGCGTGACGGAGGAAGGGGTTAGTGCCTATCCATCTGCCGTAACCGCGCAGATGGTGCACAATTTTTTACACGGAGGTGCAGCCATCAACGCCCTGGCACGGCAGGCTGGAGCAAAAGTAGTTATTGTCGATGTTGGAGTCGCAGGCGAACTTCACGCTCCCGATCTGGTTGAGCGCAAGGTCGCTTATGGGACAGCGAATATGGCGAATGGTCCAGCCATGACGCAGGAGCAGATGCTGGCAGCCATCTCTGCTGGCATCGATACGATGGAAATACAGATCCAGCAAGGGATTGAACTGGTCGCGATGGGCGAAATGGGCATCGGGAATACAACGGCGGCCAGCGCGATTACAGCAGCTATTTTACAGCTTCCGGTCGAGCAGGTTACGGGTCGGGGCACCGGACTCGATGACGAGCAATTAGCCCACAAAGTTCGTATTATTAAACGTGCGCTGGCAACGAATGCACCGGACACACATAATCCTCTAGATGTGCTGATGAAGGTGGGAGGCCTGGAGATTGCCGGACTGGTTGGTGTGCTGTTGGCCGCTGGTGCTAAGCGCATTCCGGTGGTCATCGATGGCTTTATCACTGGTGCGGCAGCGCTGGTTGCAACGGAATTGAGTCCACACCTCGTCGACTATCTTATTGCCGGACATACATCGGTAGAGCAAGGACATGGACATATTCTTAAGCATCTGGGCCTGCGTCCTCTACTCAATCTAGAATTGCGCCTGGGTGAAGGGACCGGGGCAACGCTGGCGATGAGTATCATTGAGGGGGCATTACGTACGCACCGTGAGATGCTTACGTTTGCAGAGGCTGGTGTCAGTGAACGCACAGACGAGTAATACATTAAATGGGGAGAAAGAGGACAATGACCAGGAAACTTCCTCAAATTACGCTGATTACGGAAGAGCAAATACCGTTAGCAGGTGCGGTGCTTGAGCAAGCCTTCTTCGATGATCCGCTCGATATCTATACGGCTCCTGACCCTGCAACGCGCACGCGTCTATTTTCCTGGTATTTCACCCATGCCGTACAGGCTGAAGCTTCTACACACACAATATATACAACTCCTGGTCAGCCAGAAGGTGTAGCGGTGTGGATGAATCCTCATGCAAACGAACTGGCGGTACAAAGCAATATGGATGAGATGCGGCAGCAATTTGGGCCAGAAGCCTATGAACGCTTTGTGGGTGCCTTCGGTTACTTTCGGCAAGTTCATCTTAAGGTCATAGAAAGCCCACATTGGTACCTGGAATTGCTCGGAGTTGCTCCTCAACATCAGGGACAGGGAATCGGGAAAGCATTGCTACTTCCAATTCTTCAACGAGCGGATGCAGAAGGTCTGCCATGTTATCTCGAAACCTTTACTGAGAGGAATGTCCCATTCTACGAGTCTAGCGGATTTCGTATAGCACAGGCGGGATTTGAGCCACAGAGCCAGGTGCCTTTCTGGGCAATGAAGCGTGAACCAGGGACAACATAATCACGTAGGGGCCCGATTGATCGCGCCTGTGGGTGTATAAGTATGATACATCTCGCCATACACACGTGGGCGCGATCAATCGGGCCCCTACAGGGGCCAATCTACTTTATGAGCGCCCGTCGACAGCGAAGACGCGCGTGCCCCAATTGGTAATTCCATCTGTTGTCTGGCTGCTCACAGGTGGAACATACTCATTCGCCAGCCAGAAACGGTTCTGGTCAGGATCAAGGATCGCCCAGGAGTAATCGCCCCAGCGCGTGCCTTTATTATAAGAACCCGTCCCGGCAGCAGCAATGCGAATAGACTTGAACGAACTGGAACCTTCCGGCATCACAGCATATGCTGAACTGGGGAAGTTCTTTGATCCAGAAAGTGTGAAACCAACAACGGCACTATGATCCCAACCAGCTTGAATGGCTGGATAGAGCAGGTAATTGCCAGCGGAAGCAAGGTAACCCTGCTTCACTATCTCCGCCTTGCTAAGTAGTTGATCTCGCACATGAGGAGTTACCTGAAACCAGGCTATACCAGCACGAGCGACACTATCATGAGGCACGGTTACACTTGTACCTAATGCTCCCCATAGACTGTCATCAATGAATTGTACCTGTTGCAAGCGATCATCACCGCTATCCAGTGTCGTTGCGTTGCCCTTTTGAATTGCGGCTGGTGGAATACTATAGGTCTCCGACTTCAGGACAAGGCTGGAAAGAGTGGGAAAGCCACCTTTTTCAACGGCATCACGATGCGTGATCGCCCATACGCCAATGCGATTATCGGAGGTGCCCAGGGGATCTAGCGAGTTCATGAAGAAGCCTGCGTCGGCATGTCCAAAAGTAATGGCTGGTTGAACGGAGGTCGCAACTGCCCCACCAATGTTGAGATTGGCAAAATGCACAAAGTTAGTAGTGTGCAGGGAGAAAAGTTGCTCCTTTGAGAGCGCATAGATCTGCGCTCCATTGAAACCATTGCCAACCAGGGCAAATTCATTCGTGCTGATGTAAACATTGTCGCCATCGAGTCCCAACAATGGTTGATCACCCAGACAAGGACAATTGGGATGAACCGGGGTAGCGCTCGTGCCATCGTCGGTTGCTTCCAGATGATAGACGGTCCAGGGCGTGGTTGGATTGCCACTACGGTTGATTGCGATATCAGTACGCGATTCCGTATTGGTACTGTTAATAAAGAGAATGGTAGCAATCCAGGTGTGGGTTGACTTGTCATAATAGCAACGAGGATCGCTGGTAAACTGTGTCGGCCCCTCATTAAAGAGATCATTGACATTGAGCGGACCAAGCACAACCGAGCCGTTGGTGCGATAGATGGTGATAGCTGAGTTCACTGGCTCAACGACGAAGCCATTCCCAACACAGAGTCCCTGATCGGGTGGCTCGAATTCAGCGCCGAAATTGGTGACCTCACTATCAAGGCTACTGACACCATTGAAATTTGCCAGGAGACGACCCGCCTGCTGAGAGAAATCTGGGGCGCTCACCAACTGACGAGCGGCGGCGTTTACCTGCCCAGGAAAGTGGCGTACACCCTTGTCCACAGGCCGCCGGATCCGGGCATCACTACCACCGGAGGGTGGGTTATTGAGATCAGCAATACCCGCTGGTACAATAGTGCCCTTTGTCACATTTTTATATGTTTGGACTTGTTGATTAGCTTGCGCGGAACTGGCCGCGTGTACAGATGAGGCACGTAAAAATAAACTGCCCAAAACATAGATACAAACGGCAGCAATAATAAGCGTGGCTCGCAGGAAATAATTTGCTCTGGAGTGTTCCAAAAAGCGCATAGATTGACTCCTTCCAAAAAAGACATGTGACTTCTTTGAATTACATTTTAAGAAAAAAGTGGAAGAAAATTTGGCCCCATTCAATTATACATTTACTTCTTTGAATTAGGAAGGGTTTTAGCATAAAAAGTAGCCACATTCTCGGCAAGGTGAAGAATATTTGTCAACAATATTTGCGGTTCGAGAATCTCCACCTGTGTTCCAAAGCTTAAGAGATATCCACAGGCTGCTTCCTCCATCTCAAAACAGAGGCAGAGTTCGATCCAGCCAGCGGCATCGGGTGCTTCCATGCTCTCAATGCGTGCATATCTTCCGGCGTGGTAGATACGCTCAAGCACATCAGGTGCGACGCGAACTCGTACGGGATAGCGGGGCATCGCCGCGATAAAGCGTGTGGATGATTGCGTCCAATACGCGGCCAGATCAAAACCAGGTGGACGTATGCATACTTGCTCTTGTAATATGACATTCTTAATACGTGAAACGCGATAGGTCCGTATCTCCTGCTCAATAGCAGCAACCAGGTACCATGTACTACCCTTCGCAACCAGGCCGAGTGGATCAACCTGGCGCTCTACAGCAACGGTATCGCTTCTTTGATAAGTAATGAACAGTTTATGTTCCCGCCACAATGCTTCTTGTAAGAGGGGAAGCGAGGAGAGATCATCGTGTTCTGTGGTATGCCAGCTCGTCGCGTCGATATAAATGCGCTGGCGTACGTATTCAGCGTTCTGGCGTGACATAGATGGAATAGCAGCCAGTAGTTTGATCAGGGCCGCATCGGCTGCTTTCCGTAGGCCCAGATCCGACAGCAGGCGTGTGGAATTGGATAGAAAGAGCGCCTGCACCTCAGCTTCATTGAGCCCTGTCAGGTTGGTACGATACGCTTCAAACAGGCTCCAGCCGCCGTTTGTGCCACGTTCGGCAGTGACCGGAATGCCCGCCATACCCAGCGCTTCCATATCACGATGAATGGTCCGCTCGGAGACTTCCAGGCGTTTCGCAAGCTCGCGTGCCGTAATACGCTGCTGGACCTGTAAAAGTAGCAAGATAGAGAGTAGTCGGTCTGCACGCATGGCCTGGTTCCTCCTCTGATTTTGTGGGAGTGTTGTAGGTCTTATCTGAAATTGTAACATAGAAACATGCCAGATAGTGTCATATTTGACCCTTCCCATCCCACTAAACGCAGACCATTCATGCTATTGATTTACATATTATTCGTAATATTCCGGTGCCTTTTTAAGTGTTTGCCATTGGAAACCATCATGTCCAAAGACCACCAACCCCACATGTTCGCGCTCGACCAGAGCCAGAAGTTTCCGTGTGCTGGCACGCAACTGCTCCTCGTTCTCATCCGTCGGCCACGCCGCGCGATCAGGAGTGAAAAGACGCTGCATCACAACTGCATCAATCGCCAGCAATACTGGACCGGTCTGCGGCAGACGTACCAGCACAGATTGGTGACCCGTTGTATGACCACTGGTCTCAAGCAAGGTCAGGCCGGGCAGCAGTTCACAATCTCCATCAATCAAACGGTAACGCAGCACGGGATGATCCCAATGAGCGCGTGCGGCAGCGAAGCGTGGATGACCACTACGTGCTAGCTCATAATGTGTACGTTGCGCGATAAGTTCCGCATTTGCAAAGGCATCATGATAGCCCGCGTGATCTACGTCAAAGTGAGTACAGATGAGCATATCGATATCGCTGGGATGCAAACCAAGATCGGCGAGATGCTCAATCACATTTTTCGCCTCTCTGTTTGGTGGCATTCCAGCAGGCGTTTGCACATCGGCAGGGAGACCACTATCAATCAGAATGTGTCTTCCATCGCTGGTCTCGACAAGATAGCAACCCGAGACCATTTCCAGTGTTCGCCCTGCTCCAATGGGCACGCTTGAGAGCGATAATTGCAGGAGGTAGAGCTTTTGCGGGACGCATGTATGCATAATCATAATTTAAACCTTTCCAGATTTCAGCGAAGAAAAATGCATTGAAAAATATGAGATACATGTATCATTACATGTATTATTCATTCCAAATGGAGCATATGCCAATCTCTGCTAAGAAACTGTAGTCTCTATTACAGACAAAATCTGTATTTTGTGCTATGGTTATGCAAGAAGAAGATATATATTATCTATACGGCCTATTTTATGCATGTTCTTGCACCTCCATGTGCGCTAAGGTATACTGCATAGGGACAATTCTAGATGCAGGGGGCATGACAGGCGAAAGTTGTCTGTTGACAGCCCCGCCTGATTTTATATGGAGGAAAAACTATCCATGTCGTCGACATCTGAGCCTGTACGCCTGGAAGATAAGATACGCGATATCCCAGATTTTCCACAGAAAGGCGTCCTTTTCAAGGATATCACTCCCCTGCTACAGGATGCTGCAGCATACCGTGCCGCTATGGACCGCCTGGCAGCTCACTATGCAGGAGCAGGTATTCAAACCGTTGTAGGGATTGAGTCGCGCGGCTTTATTTTAGGTGCCCCGCTGGCATATCTGCTCAATTGTGGTTTCGTGCCCGTCCGCAAGTTTGGCAAGTTGCCCGCCCCGACGGTAAGCGTGGAGTACGCTCTGGAGTATGGCACCAATGTCGTTGAGGTTCATCGCGACGCCATCAAGCCGGGAGAGCGTGTCTTAATCGTTGATGATCTATTAGCAACCGGTGGCACCGTATTGGCCGCAATAGAACTGATTGAGGGTCTGGGTGGACACATCGCAGGTATTGCGTTCCTGGTCGAGCTGAGCTTCCTCAAAGGCCGTGAACACTTGAAAGAGCATGATGTTTTCGCGCTGATCAACTATTAACGAACACCATAAATAACTCGGTCGCAAAAAGCTGTCTGGACAAGAAAAGGCTTCCGCTACGAGCTAATTTTCCAGCATAGGGAACATCCCTACGCTGGAAAAAAATTGGGAGACGGGTTGTATAGAGGTGTCCGTGTGTGATCTATTATCCCATCACCGAAATGTCTACAGATGGGCGCATAGTCGAGCATACTTCCATTACCTGGTGGATATTGTTGTTCTGGAATGCGGCAAACAATTGTTCATTGGTTGTTGCATCGCCATCCAATTCTGTGAATGCCTGTTGGGCAAGGATGTAGTCGAAGCGGGGTGCCCATTTGCGTGCACCAAGACGTGCAGTTGTTGAGCAGTTATCAACCATATAAGCAACGCCCTTATAATGCATATAGGGATTAAGGGAGTCAACGCTCTCAATGATCGACTCGTTCGCGATCTCAGAATACGGATGACCCTTTTCTTTCAATAGATCCACCTGTGCGACCATGGTTGCAAGATATATGCCGGCGGTGACGGGGTGAATGGGGATTGCCTCCTCACGGCGGTTGCTGCGTACGCGTGTGCCAACCTTCCACATATCCGTACCATCAATCTTACCCATCGGGAAACGTTTATGGCGTTGACCGGCTGCAACCACGCTCCGTATCTCATTGCCGGAAGCTACGTCATCGTAGATCTCATACAGGATCTCGAAGGCGGGAGTATAGGCAACGGAGTAAGCGCGTCTGAAGGTTGCTTTGTCGCGCTCATCTAACGCTTCGTAAACGGCCAGCAGTCCGTGACGAGAGATGGTCTTGCTGATCGGCCCGGTAATCGACTCGACCGAATAGAGGAAAGCTTCCTCTGGTGTATGTCCGTGACGCACAAACCAGCGATACAGGACTTCGACGATGCCATGTACAGCTCCCAAAAGAATGCCGCGCTCACCAAAAATGTCTGAGCGGTATTCAGACTCAAGCGTGGTCTGGAAGGTAAAAGGAGCGCCAATCGCCACGGCCCAGCCAAGGGCGTAATCGGTTGCGTGCCCATTGACATCCTGCTCTACAGCAAAGCTTGCATTAATACCTGCGCCATTCTTGTCGCGCCCCTGTTCGTAAAGACGCCTGACCGATGGACCCATTCCTTTAGGGCAGACCGCAATCACGTTGATGTTCTCCGGAAAAGAAGCCCCAATGTTTTTCAGATGGCCCAGTAAGAAACCATGTGAGAGACCAAGCGTGGCTCCGGGTCGTATCGCCGCAAAGATGCGCTGGTATTGCTCGGCCTGTGCAGCATCGGCGATAAGCAGAAGAATTAGATCTGACTCCGCAATGACGCTGTACATCTCTCCCAGGGTCCCAGTATCACGAGAGAAGCCCGCCTTTTCAGCAGCCGCAAAGGAGGACGAGCCTTCCCTGAGACCTACCTTGACCTTGATGTCTGTTCCCACCAGAGAGTCACGCAGATTCTGTGCCTGAGCCGGCCCCTGGGAAGACCAGCCAATAACCCCGATTTGCTGAATGCCTGCGAACGCCTGTGGAAGGAGTGGGAAAAGGTGTCGTCCCCCACGCACGATATACTCTTCAGTATCTGCCAGGTGGATTTTTTCTTTTTCAAATATCCGTGTTGTAAAGTCCAAACTCATAGAAGTACCTTTCTTGTCCATTCGTAGATTGTGTGGTGTCAAGGCTGACATACGTCTTGTTAAGAAGTATTATCACAGTGTATGTGTTCTCTGTCAATACACCCCTTGCCTTCCATCAAATTCCCTCCATTGTAGCAGGGGTGTTCTGCGCCCCTTTCAGTGTACCATCATAAAGATTGTGGTAGAGCTTGATGACTTTCAACGTTAGATTTTCAACATTCAATAGAAGTACATCAATTTGAGATGAAAAAGATTCCAATGGAAATTGAAGTAATCACATTGTGCTCACAATGTGGCATCATAGCTAATTCTGAATAATATTACTGGCGCTAGGGGTGGACTTTCGCCTATCTCTATGGTATAATCATCTCCATCAGGAGACATTGATAACCCAGACAGCGAAGCGCGTACAATCAAGGTATGCTCATACCAGGTTTTACGGGCGTTAACACCCAGAATATAATCGGGTGGGGATAGAGATGCTTATGTTGTTAGTCTCATCGACATCAGAGTCAAATTTATCAAGAATTGCTACAAAGACTAGCATCAACACGTAGAACAGACGCCAGGGAGCACGTATGCCCTGGCGTTTTAATTTTTTATTCGTCCCATACGTTCATTGATCTACCGGGCTCATTGATTTTTCTTCATTCCTTGGGCCATTACTCAACAGGGTATGCAGTCTGAACGAGTAGTTATTTAAAAGTGAAAGGAGGAGCATAAAAAGCTCATACCAGGGATCGGCGCACTTATGAAATGGTGTGCGACGATGTGAAATGTAAGCTACGCCACTGATGCGTATAGTATAAACGACAAGGTGGATACGGAGTGGTTGCCTAGATTTTAAGGAGAGTACGATCATGAATTCAAGTATGATCAACAAAATTGCCAAGGCCAAGCGCTACGCAGAGGAGCCAGAGCGCATTCAATTTACTCACTTCGAAGCAACGTTCCAGGGTGAGAATGATACACACACAACGACCTTTGATAATGGTGAATGGCAGTGTACCTGCCACTTCTTTGAAGATTGGGGCGACTGCTGCCATACAATGGCAATGCAGCGCGTGTTAGGTGTAACCATTCCTGCCGCTTATCGTCAGGGTATTCCTGCAGGCATAGGTACCAGTCCGCTGGTACACTAAGCCAGGCATTCAGATTTTTGAGGGCTATCTTGCCCTCTTCCCGACTCCACCCCACTCATGCTAAGAGGCACTGATGTATCTATAAGATCAGTGCCTCTTTCGATTCTGACACACGTGAGCGCGATCAAATCAGGCCCTATTTTGTTATGCGCCGCGTCCTATTGTAAAGTAGAGCACAATAATGGCGATGAACATGATTATGGCAAGTACTGCAATGATCATAAGATCGCGCGTCACATACGCATAGTGCTCTGAGGTCACAAGGGTCGCGGGAGTCCTCTGCTGTGATTTCTGTCCTCGTCGGGCAGCCATACGTGCTGATGCACTTCCCTTTGCAGGGACAATTGGGGCAGGCTCAACCTCGGCCTGGGTTTCTGGCTCAGAAGGTGCGACTTCGGTTTCGGTCTCAACTTCCTGCGTTGCTACTGAAGCTCGTGTTGCAGCTCTCCGTGCTGACTTTGTGGGTCTGGATACGATCTCGGCAGATGCGATTGGTGCATCGATGGGAGCAATTTCAACTTGCTCATCCTCATGAAACTCCTGACCCTCAGTGTTCTGGCGTACAACTTCAAAGCTTTTTTGGGCTTTTGCCTTGTTGCGCTGCCCTGTATTTCGTGCAGTCGCTGCTTTCTTCGGCATTGTTTTTTTACTCCCTGCCCGATTGCCTGCAAAAAAACGCTCCAGCATTTCGAGCTTATCTTATTGTATTCTCTGCGCCTGTCTCGCCAAGCTTATTGGACAGACGTGCTCTCAGGGTCTGACAAAATAAAAGACCGCAACGAGTATCTATAATGTTGCAGCCATTATACACGAAGAATCAGATTTTGGCTATTGCTAGTTTGTTTTTTTGATCAATGACCTTTTTTAATCATGAGCGCCACTCAAAAACCGTGCCGCCACTATCGTTCCAACCAGCATAATAGCCAGGGCGATATACGTATTAAAGTGGACCTTTATCTGCACAACGGCGGTGACAATAACAAGTGCTAAGAGGAAAACGCTGACGAGGATGATCTTTTTTGTCGTAATTTGTTCCACAATGTGTCTCCTTCATAACCGTTGAGATGGTTTCCTTACCAAGGGTTATACATCCTTTTTACTCCTCTGACAAGTTTTTATGACCAAAGGGTAGTGCCCAGGCTGAGTTCATACCTCTTTACCTATAATTTGTATGTGCTTACCCTTGTCTAAGGAGGTATCGCAGAGTACACTATGACTATGATGAAGGACAATATAAACTTAGCACAATTGTGGCAAGTATGGCCGATTGCAGGACCCTGGCATCTCTCGCATATATCTAGTGGCACTAATAATCTGGTATGGCGTGCAGAGGCTACGGACGGAGAGCATTATGTCCTGCATCTATTTCCCGATCTTAGCCAGCTTCCACGTCGACGCTATGAGGCGACTTTGCTCAGTGCGTTATCGAATATAGACCTGCCGTTTCGCTTGCCTTTGCCTATCAAGACACATAACGGAGAAGATATAGCTTTCATTGAGCATGAGGCAGAAACCCTGGCATTCGCGATTCTGTCGCCTCTTCTGCCGGGAGAGCATCCTGATCGTAATGATCCCACACTTGCATTCTCTGGTGGAGTGGCTATGGCAGTACTCGATAACACACTCGCGTCTCTGCCAGAGATAATCGCGCCTGCCGGGTTTGAGCCCACTCTCTCGTTTGGAGATTTTGTGCATGGGCATGGGCCAGTATCAGATCCCCTCGTAGCTATGGAACGTTTGCCGATAGAACGCGATAAAGTCCGGCAGATACAAAGTATCTTTGCTTCTCTACTAGAGGATGTAGACGATCTGTATTTATGCTTGCCTCAACAATTGTTGCACCTGGATTGCGATCCGGCAAATATCTTTATGGAAGATCGGCGCGTAACAGCGATCTTTGATTTCGAGTTCGCTGGTATCGATCTGCGGGTAATGGAGTTATGTGTAGCACTAAGTTGGTGGCCGCTTTATCTGATGGGAACAGGCAAAGAGTGGGGGGTAATGGATGCTCTTGCGAGGGCGTATCTAGCAGGCTTCCCTTTGACCGAAGAAGAATTGCGTGCCATTCCCAGTGTGTTGCGGTTACGAGATGCAGGTTCGTTGGTACATCGTATCGGACGCTATTTTAGTGGACTGGAGACAGATATCACAATACAGAGGCGAGTGGAACATTCATTGTGGAGAGAAGAGTGGCTGGTTGCTCATAAGAAGATGCTCTTGCAACATGCCATGTCCTGGAGTTGATCGATATCGTCGTGTAATGAGAGATGCTGTATTTTCTCATGTCTTCTAATTGACAACTCACCTGCGCTATGTTACCCTTAGCATGGTACTAAAGGGCATTGCATCCCAGCACAAAATATCGCTATACAATTAGATATGTAGGCATGATCTAGGACTGTCCAGAGGCTTATTCCCTGGGCTGGTCCTTTTTTCTACGTAGCAGAAGAGAAATAAACTCCCAATAGCACAAACAAGAATGGAAACAGAACCATGGCACGAATAGTCGTCGCAATGAGCGGCGGCGTGGATAGCTCAGTCGCCGCAGCGCTCCTCAAAGAACAGGGGCATGAAGTTATTGGTATTATGCTGCGCCTGTGGTCGGAACCCGGTGTAATCGAGGCAGAAGACGATGGCGTTGAGCGTGTTGCTCAGAATAAATGTTGCTCTCTAGAGGCGGTAGACGATGCCCGGCGCGTGGCGCGTATGCTCGATATCCCGTTCTACCTCGTCAACGTTGAGCAAGAATTTAAAGAGAAGATTGTAGACTCGTTCTACGAGAACTACGTTGCGGGCCTGACTCCCAACCCTTGCCTGACCTGTAATCGACATATTCGCTTTACCGTGTTGCTCAAGCGTGCCCTGGCACTGAATGCTGACTACCTGGCGACGGGCCATTATGTGCGCGTGGATGATCATCCTATCACTGGCAAACGACGCCTGCGCCGCGCGGTTGATCTCGACAAAGATCAGTCTTACGTACTGCATGTGCTCAATCAGCATCAGTTGCGGCACGCATGTTTCCCGCTGGGAAATTATACCAAGCCCCAGGTTCGTGCTATGGCTGCTGAGCGTGGTATGAGCGTTGCTGCAAAGGCTGAAAGCCAGGAGATCTGTTTTGTGGCCCAGAACGATTATCGCGGCTTCATCGATCGCTATGCCGCAACAAGAGTCGAGGAGAACGAACTGGTAGCCGTCGGTGGTGGCGCAAAGTCTGCTGTAACGCCACTGATCACCATTCCGCGACCAGGACCAATTTATGATCAGCAGGGCAGTGTTTTGGGACGCCATCGCGGACTGGCCTACTACACAATCGGGCAGCGCAAAGGCCTGGGTCTGACCTCAAAAGATCCACTGCATGTCCTGAAGATCGACGCATCACAGAACGCGCTTGTCGTTGGACCCGCCAGTGCCCTGGAGAAAAGCGAGTTCGTGGTTGGCAAAATGCACTACTTGAGTGGCAACGTGCCAACAGAACCTTTTGAGGCAAGAGTTCGCGTACGCTATAAAGCTGCCGAACAACCTGCACTGGTCACGCCTATCGGCGAGGATCGCGTAGCCGTCTCATTAATACATCCCCAGCGCTCCATCACACCAGGGCAGGCCGCCGTTTTCTATGGCGTGGCTGACGAGGATGAGGTGGTGTGTGGAGGCATCATAGAATGACCGATTTAGCACATATTAGAAACTTTTGTATCGTCGCTCATATTGACCACGGTAAGTCGACCCTTGCCGACCGTTTGCTTGAGTTTACCGGAACGGTCTCCAAACGTGAATTGATGGCGCAGACGCTCGATCAGATGGATCTTGAGCGTGAGAAGGGGATCACCATCAAGGCGCAGGCCGTGCGTATGCGCTACACTGCACTCAATGGTGAAGAGTATGAGCTGAACCTGATCGATACGCCGGGCCACGTCGACTTTACCTATGAAGTCTCGCGCAGTCTGGCCGCCTGTGAAGGTGCGCTCCTGGTGATCGATGCAACGCAAGGCATTGAGGCGCAGACGCTGGCAAATCTCTATCTTGCGGTTGAGGCCGATCTAAGCATCATTCCCGTCATTAACAAGATTGACCTGCCCAGTGCCGAGCCAGAAAAGGTGCTGCAGGAGGTCGAGGATGTCATCGGCATACCACAGGAAGAGGCCATCCTTGCTTCGGCCAAAGAAGGCATCGGCACCCAGGAGATCCTGGAAGCGATTATCAAACATGTGCCAGCTCCCAGTGGAGCTGTAGATCAGCCGCTACGTGCGCTTGTCTTTGACTCGCACTACGACGCCTATAAAGGCGTCATCGCCTATGTACGCGTTATCGATGGAAAGTTGCGTGCAGGTGAGCGCGTCTCCATGATGGCGGCTGGCAGCACGACTGAGATATTAGAGGCAGGTTACTTCCATCCCCGCCTCACCTCATCTGGCGAACTGACGACAGGAGAAGTTGGCTATATTGCAACTGGCTTCAAGCACGTCAAAGATTGCCGCGTTGGTGATACAGTTACGGTTCCCTCCGCTCTGGGTCATGTTGAGGCGCTGGCAGGCTATAAGCCAGCCAAGCCAATGGTATTTGCAGGGATCTATCCTGTTGAAGGCAATGATTATCCCCTCTTGCGTGATGCCCTGGATCGCCTGAATCTGAATGATGCCTCCTTGTTTTACGAGCCGGAAACCTCCAATGCGTTGGGCTTCGGGTACCGCTGCGGCTTCCTGGGCCTGTTACATATGGAGATTGTGCAGGAACGCCTGGAACGTGAGTATGACCTGGATATTCTGGCGACCGCTCCCAGCGTAGAATATCATGTCGCCAAAATAGGTGGTGAACTCGTAGCCATCGACAACCCGTCGGAAATGCCTTCGTTCGGTGAAATCGAGAGGATCGAGGAGCCGATGATGGATATCTCCATCTTTACGCCCTCTCGCTACATCGGAACGATCATGGATCTGGTAACGGTGATACATCGTGGTGTCTATAAAGAATTAAAGTATATTGAGGCTGAGCGCGTTCTGCTCACCTATAGCATCCCCCTGGCGGAACTGATCGTTGACTTCTATGACCAGCTCAAGTCGCGCACACAGGGTTACGCCTCGCTCGACTATAGCTTCGCGGGCTATCATGAGGCCGACCTGGTCAAACTTGATATTCTGGTGAACACTGTGCCCGTCGATGCGCTTTCGTTGATTCTGCATCGCGATAAAGCGTATCACCAGGGGCGTGCATTAGTCGAAAAGCTGCGTAGCCTTATCCCACGCCAGATGTTTGAGGTGCCCATTCAGGCCGCCATTGGCTCCCGCGTCATTGCCCGTGAGACCGTTAAAGCCATGCGCAAAGATGTGCTTGCCAAATGTTACGGCGGCGATATCTCGCGTAAGCGCAAACTGCTAGAGAAGCAAAAAGAGGGCAAGAAGCGCATGAAAATGGTTGGCAATGTAGAGATTCCGCAGGAAGCGTTTATGGCTGTACTTTCTTTAGGTGACTGATAATCACTCTACAACCTCTACGGCGTCACCCACATGTAGCACGCCTCTCTCCGAAGAGAGAAGGTACTGTCCGAAAAGCACTTTCTGGTTGAACGTACGATATCTGGCGAGTGTTGTAAGTGGCTCCTTGCCAGTCATCACGCCTCTGCTTGCATCGACCGTCGTAATCGCGCAGCGATCGCACGGCTTGACCACATGAAATATGTGCTGGTTGATCTTAAGGGTATGCCAGTTATCTTCGGCGAAGGCTGGTGCTTGCGCAACCACCAGGTTTGGGCGAAAACGTTCAAGGGGCACAGGTGTTGTCAGGCGCTGATTGAGATCATCGAAAGAGCCTTCGCCCAGTAGATGATATTGGAAGCTTGTGAAAGCAGCGAGGTCGTCGTTGATCTCATACCCTGGCTCAACGGAATGTTGTGCCTTCTCCGGCATAAAGACCAGTTGACATGGCACGTGCAGAAAATCTTGAAACCATTCATCTGCCTCTTTGCTTGCCGAGACTGCCTCGCATAGACCCTGAAACCAGCGTACCACGAGAGACTTGTCCTGCTCAGGTTGCAAAGGAATATGTAACGGTGGCATACCAGGAGCCTGAAGCAGCAAGCCATCATTGTCAAGTGCAACAACAACGCTTGCCAGACGCGGATGGTCGAACTGGTGTAGATCGTTGCCCTCTTCATTGATAAGCATCCAACGGCGATCATATCGCAAACCACGTTCATCCATAGAGGCTTCCTGGACATCGGTTCCAGCACAGGCTTTAATGGGATAAATGCGAATGCGGCTTAAAAACATGCCAGTCATATTTATTATTCCTTTACTTTCTGGCTGGACGCCTGTTTTTTCTTTGTGATATGCTTGCTATGGCTGGATATCTTGGGTAAGTATAGCACAAAGATTGTTCTGGCCGCGTCGTTCTCTTACCAATGCAAGGAGTTGCTGATGACTACCACCACACGTCCTGAATCCTCTTTTGCTTCTACGCTACCAGGTCGCTATTACTATGATCCCGCGCTGTACGCTTTAGAGCAAGAGCGCATATTTTCGCAGATGTGGGTCTGTGTTGGCCGTGCCGAACAGTTGACGGAACCAGGGGCTTACCAGGTTGTGACCGTCGGGCAGGAAAGCGTTATTGTTGTGCGTGATCGTAGTGGTGAACTGCAAGCTTTTCTCAATGTATGTCGGCACCGTGGTGCGCGTATCTGTACAGAAGCTTCCGGTCAGCTCAAAGGCTCGATCCAGTGTCGTTATCATGCCTGGACCTATGGCCTCGATGGACGTTTGCTTGGTGCACCTAATGTTTTAAATGATGAGCAGTTTGACCGGACGAAATTTGGCCTGTTACCGGTGGCTCTGACGATCTGGGAGGGCACGATCTGGCTCAATCTCTCTGACAATCCATCCTCTTTAGAGGATCAGTTAATGGGAACGATTATTGGTCGTTTTGGCAGCTACGAACCATTTCTCCGTTACGGGGTTGGACAATTGAAGGTTGGCAAGACCATTACATACGAGGTGAAGTCCAACTGGAAACTCATTATTGAGAATTTTATGGAGTGTTACCATTGTGGTCCTATGCATCCCGAACTCTGCGACCTGCTACCCGGTTACAGAAACGGCGCGGTCTATGCCGATGGGGATTCGGCAATGTTGGCGGACGACGTTGAGGCATTTACGGTCACAGGCAAAGCATCACGACCACAACTTCCAGGATTGTTGCCCGAAGATCTACGACGGTACTACGGTATTGAGTTATTGCCCAACATGTTATTGAACCTGTTTCATGATCATGTGCTCATTCACACGCTCTATCCGCAGGCACCAAATCATACGCGCATTGTCTGCGACTGGCTGTTTGATCCCGTGGTCATGCAAGATCCAGAGTTTGATCCAATGGATGCCGTGAATATCTTTGATCTCGTCAATCGACAGGATTGGGAGGTTTGCCAGTGGACACAGCAAGGAATGAGTTCTAAGGCATATAAGAACGGCGGCATTTATGTGCCAAACGAGCGCCATATCCGTGGACTGTGCGATTTTGTGCTCGAAAAACTGGGGGATTGATTGAAGCGCTAAAACGGTATTGATCTCGTAGGAGCCCCTACGAGATCAATATTGGCAAGCTGAGAAACTTACCGTAGCGTTCTATTGACACACTGATAGCATGTGTTTCGGCGTTCATTGAGTGGATTGAAGAGCGTTATTTCAAGTAAAGCAGCATCTTTCTTGAGCGTTCGCTTCCATATACCAACGATCTGACCATCGATCACAATGATGGGACTGAAGATCCCGTTGCGTGTCTGAATGGTGTAGTGCAGGATCAAGGACCGCGCTGCGATCCTTATACGCGATCGTATACTCATCATACGGTGGTAATAAATGAGCTGTCAGCATTCCGTCTTTTGTGATGGGAGAAGACGAAGAGAACCAGTAAGTCTTGCCCTCGATGATTTCGTGGCTAAATTCTGCTGTAACCATCTCAAAGCCTGCTCTGGCATCAGTTGTCGTCAGGCCTGACCACCATACAAAATCTTGTACAGTGACCGGTCCCCGACTTGTGATGTAACGTCTGCTAAGTTCGGCCAGGGCGTCGTTACGTTCCAGCATTATCGCGTCTGGTGCACGTTCGTCGAGCAGGGCATAGGTAAATTGTTTGCCACGCCTGGCTCCACTGCAAACGACCATATCTAACTCTGCCCGCATCATAATATGGGTAAGACGTAGATCGTTCGTCGCAATCCCGGCTCGCTCAAAGCTGGGGAGCAATTCGGTCCGCGTGAGTTGTTTGCCGCCCTGTAAGGTTTGCGTCAGTACTGCATTACTACGTGCAAACATCGCATCATCCAGTTCTACCTGGCGATAGTAGTAGGCACCAAGGGCATTCACACGGGGAGCAGTGAGAGCAAGCATCCAACGAATATCTGCGGGCGAGACAAAATGCCATGTGGGCCTCAGAACATGTGTGCGTAGGATTGCGCCATCATTGTATGCCTGCTCTATAGCGTCGTCAGTAGCATTCTGCAAGCGTAAACCAAGCGCCCATTTTGCGCCTGCATAATCTTGCGCCTGGACAGCACCCAGGTATTTCACAATATCGCTCGGTTTTGTGAGGGTTGACTGAGAGATGAGTTGATTGTGCAGCCTCTGATGTGGGATATTCAGAGTCTGTGAAGACGAGACTAAGTGCTCGGTAGAGACGTGTGTTGTAGCTGTGTGCTGTTCCACGTGTGCTCCTTTTTGTTCTCTCCATCTAAGGCATCTTCAAGTGATATTACTTTGCTTTACTTGCTTGAAGTATACTGCAAAAAGAGGAAAGGATCGATCCTCATTGGGAAGAAAAAAAGGAGAAATTGTCCATCTTCTTCTGGAAGTCTACAAAATTTGTATAGACTTCAGCCTGTATGCCTGTTCGTTGTGCTGCTTCGACATTATCAGGACGATCATCCCAGAAGAGAATTTCGTGTGGCTGGATCTGGTCCATTTTATAGATAATATGCTCGAAAAAGCCGATCTGAGGTTTCATATATCCAATATATGCTGAAGAGAAGATGCCATCGAATTTATCTGCAAATCCCATCTCCTTGAGGATATAAGCGGTACGATACTGTTCCTGATTAGTCGCCAGATGCAGGGGATACCTGTTTGCCGAAGTTGTTGGACATACTCTACAAGTGGTTCATTAATATTATGTTCACTGACAAACCAGTACTGGAGAAAGTCATCGACCGATTTATGCCATCCCCATTGTTGTAGATGGGAAGCCAGTTCCTCTTTAAGATCAATCTGACCTATCAGGAAGTTGGAGAAGACCCTTTTATTAAAAAAGGGCTCTAAATTCTCTTTTGGGATTCCATAATCACGCTCAAGATAGTGAGTGAAAGGTTTTTCGTTAATAGCAAGCACGCCATCAACATCAAAAAGTATCACTTTAATCATGTATACCTCTCACTAGGACTGCAAATACTTTTTCAAAGCACGAATAGAGAGCATCAGTACCCGGATAAGAAGAATTATAATGGTCAGGATCAGGGCAATCCCGCCAAGATAGATAATGATGACGAAAATACTTACGGGATAGACAACTGACATAATAGTTATACTCCTGTCTACTGTTTCAATCACATAAGGTTGGATCTCTATTATCTAAGACGGAGAAGTGGAAGGATAACCAAATGTAAAGGATGCGAGGGGGAGGGCTGGAGAAGAGGACCAGGTAATAGCACTAGGGACTGGATAATCACGGTTATCCAGTCCCCTTCGTGTGTTTTTTGATTGCACAAACTCCCGTTTTATAGGTCAAACCGAGTCCTACTCCACATAGGTTAAGAATTACTGAATAGATGTAGTAAGCAGTAATCCCCTGTTTCCCTCTGACTTCCGTGCGACGTATGCCGTCGACTAAGACATAGCAATCCTCTCATAGAGATGAGGTGCAGTCAAGATATCAGGAAAGGTCAGACGTTCAGGGGCTCGGACTGCCCGCTTCTACGGGCGCTCCTAGTCAATTTGAAAAACCACCCCTAGTAGACGGATTGGTTTCTTGGTCAACAGCATTGCATGCCTCCTTCCGGATTACCAATGCCAGGCCTATTGCCTAGTGCCAGGGTCTCTTTGTTTCCCTGGGATATACGTTCTTTTTTTAAGGAACATTTAGATTATAACCTATCTCCCTGGAAAAGTCAATCCCTTTGCACACGAATTTAGTATGACTTCGTTTATAAGTTGAAGCATATGTATGTATTAATGTATTTCTGGGATGGTTTCGCTCATCGCGCGGTTGAACGAGCTAAGTACCGCATCGGGATCGGCCATCTCCTTCATCACTTCTGCCTGTGGATCGTGGCGATCTTTTACGGTAGGGTATATCGTGCCGTAATTCTTCAATCAGTTCGATCAACTTGCTTACCTTACGCTCGGTGAGGAGGGTAATGGTAAGATCCAGATGGCGGCGCTGGTTGTCTACTTTCCCCAGTCTGTTCTGGGTGATAAGGACCACAATAGTCATCAATAAGGCACTTAAGCCGATAAGTCCTTCTAGCCAATAAAAAGGTGGAGGATCAAAGGGACGTATCCCGACCGCCGTAAGCAATAGATTAGCAACAATCCAGAGGAGCACGAGGGATAAAATGAAGTATAGGAAGCGGGGTTGTCCCAGGTTGGCCGTAATTTTTTCGATGCGGCGCTGGTGTTGGTCGACCTCTTCTTCTGCACGCATACGGATAGAGACGAGTGTTTCAATGTCGTGGTCGATAAGGTCAACCAGGGTATGCGATGCGTTATCATCACTCGCTGTGATATCCTCTTCTATAGAAGATTGTTTACTATTCTCTGGCATACATGGCCTTTCTTTATAGGAACTTCTCTACTGGTCGACATAGCGTCGAGTTTCTGGAGCTCGATGCACTACTGGATACAATACATCTGCTTCTTAAAACATCTGTGGCATCAAGATATATTTCACGTTGTCGGATCTCTGTTCATTTGGAGGAAAACGTAGGGATGTTAGCAACTGTTTCCCTTGCAAAGGTAGTGAACCGCTTTGTTATAAAAAGTGCTGGCCTACGAATTTGTTCGTAGTGCCAGCACCCCTCAAACTTTTTTGCGCTTGCTAATTCACGGTGAACTTAGTAGTTCGTTCTGGTAGGATCAGTTGGATCAATTGTGCCTGTTGCAAGATCCTGGTTAGTCGCACCAGTGATGTCGCGATCAGTCATCACGCGTGAGCCGGTCGTATCCGCATATTGGGGCTGGTTAGGATCGTTATACATGGTGTCGTTCTGTCTCTGTGTCGTAGTGCCCTTCGTGGCTGCACTATCACCATGGAACAGGTAATTCGACGAATTTGGATCAAGCGATCCGGCAGGTGCTTCATCAACCATGCGTGCAAAGTGCGTGAGATCGTTCTGTAATGCATTTTCAAAGCGGCTGCCCGTGCCCAGTTTCTCACCAATATCGCCGATAACGCCGGCTGGTGGATTGTAATTCACATAGACATCGACTTTCGTCTGATTTGAACCAGAGGGTGTGAATGTTACTTTACCAAAGTTATCAAGGCCTTTAGTCGAATGCCAGCCAATCTGCTGATCTGGAACCCAGTTCTCGTTGACTGCATCCCATTCATGTCGTCCAGCCACCTCGGCGACCCAATGACTATGCTGGTCATCAGAATAAGTAACCTCTTTGACGAAGCTCATAAATTTGGGAAAGTCGTTAAAGTGTGAGAACAATCCGTATACCTGATGCACAGGTGCATTCACTATTACCTCTGCATGATGTTCTGTATAGCTTGCCATAGTATGCTCCCTTCTTTCATTGCATATTTTATCTAAAAATGTATATACGAGGATACTTAGCCTCCTTCAAACAAAGATTGAAGGAAATATCCGTTCACCATGATCATGTATAAATCATACCATACGCAAACACAGAAAATCAACAAATAAAACACTTCAGTACGACTCTAAGCAAATTTTTATGTTCCATTAATTGAATAATCTGATGCATTGTATATGAATAGCTGAACAATATTGTTACTGTTGGTTGGGGCAATAGTACTTCATTGATGACCTATAGGAATGTTGGTGCCCCTATTTGGGGTTTTTTTGCGTCTGGTGTAATATAGGACTTAGATACAGAAGGCAAACAGAATCTTGTGCTCTTTGTTGTAACTATTCGGCATCATTGTACGTAATGACCAATAGTAGGTATGTATGAAGAGCGTGCTGTTGTGTACCGTAGCTAAAAGAGTCTCAGTCAGAAGCGTCCATAGTCGGGAATTTGGAGAGGTACAATCTATGTTAACTGCAACCATTGAAGACAATTTGAGTCGCGCTCTTGAGCTTGTGGGTGGCTCTATTGATCCAGAGATTGCTGAGTCGTATCCCTCGTTAGAGGCTCGTATTTTGGCCCAGGCATTAGAGAATGTCGAATTAGCAGAATGTCGATTGCGTGAAATTCAGAAGCTTGTAGGCGAGATAAGTGACGTGCTCGTGTAGTTGTTCTCTGCACACAATGTGAGAGAACACTTTCCCTCTGCCAGGAGAAGTTTTTTGTGCCTGATGGTGAGCGGATAAGCACAGTGTCGTGTTTTTCTGCGTACACCTTTTCTACCCACCATCACCTATCCCTCTAGAGTGGTTAACGTATTACTTTGTTGACGTTTGCCTGTAAAAATGATGTTACGATCTGCTCAGTTTCTGCGGGATTTTGTGTTTCCATCAGTTGTATGCGTAGTTCCTGTGCTCCAGGAAATCCGCTCGCATAGACCTTAAAGAATTTACGCAGAATTGGGAAATGTTTTGTCTCTCCCCAGGTATCAATCCAGAGTTGCATATGCTCAAGCAGCAGGTGCATTTTTTCTTCTGGCGTCTTGTCGCTGAGTGCGACATTTTCGGCAAAGAGGTAGGGATTTTCAAAAATGCCTCTGCCGATCATGGCTCCATCTGCACCAGCTTCGTTGACTTTTTGCCTTGCCTCGCTGAGCGATTTTATGTCTCCATTCCCAATAATCAGCGTCTCACTGTGCAGAGCATTGCGCATCTCTACGACGGTTTTCAGCCTATCCCAATGAGCTGGAACTTTGGACATTTCAGAGACTGTACGGGCATGAACCGTCAACACTACTGGTTTTTGTTCGAGGACAAACTGGATCCATGTAAAGTCAATCGCCCGAAAGCCGAGGCGTGTTTTGATGCTGACAGGGATATATCCTTCTGCGCCAGCTTTGGTTGCGTCAATGATTTCTTTCGCCAATGGTCTGTTATTAATGAGTCCAGAGCACGCGCCTTTTTGCATAACGCCGGATGCCGGACACCCCATATTAAGATCGATGCCATCGAAGCCCATATCGATCAATTTTTTGGCGGCTTTATAAAAGTTTTCCGGTTTGGTTCCCCATATCTGGGCTACGAGAGGCCGTTCTTCCTCGGTAAATTGCAGCCGTTGATTAACCAGCCGTTCCCCTTTTGAGAACATTCCCTCAACGTTGGTAAATTCGGTAAAAAAAACATGTGGCTTCCCGGAGCGGGCAATCACTCGCCTGAGTACGGTGTCTGTCACATCTTCCATCGGTGCCAGAATAAAGATAGGTTTTTCTAATGTTTGCCAGAAATTTTTCATGTGGTCCGAATGCTCCCCAGGCTATGTATTGGTCATCCTATACTATAGTGCTAAATTCGTTGTGTCAGAGTATCTCAGCAAGATGCATGCTTCACGGTGCAACTATAATACCACAAAATCTCCTTTTTGCGTCCCCCCTTTTTTGATTACCTGGATGAAGAGAAGAATAGCTATGCATCTTCAGATTTTCCCCTCTAAGGTAGAGTCGAAGATATTGACATGTATTTACAATAATAAAGAATATTTCGATTTAGGAGCGGTGGTATAATGTATTATATAGGATGGATTTTATTATGTCGGAAGAGGGGAAAGGAACTTATACACCATGTCTTTAACTTCACACAAAACTATTCACACAACTGTTGCTTTTGCTTTTGCTGTCCTGCTGCTTAGCGCTTGCAATTCGAACAGCACTCCCGTTGCCAGTACCCAGCCCGCAGCAAAAAGTGCTGCATTGAATGCTGGCGCTGTGCTGCAACATAGTCCCGCTGGTTCAGCCCAACTGGCGTGGGATCCTACCAGCCATGCGTTGATCGTCAATATCACGCTGCTTGGTCTGGCTCCTAACAGTAAACACCCGGCCCATATTCATGCTGGAACGTGCTCCAAAGAGGGAAATACCATATATTCTTTAAAGGATGTTATGGCGAACGACGCAGGGATTGGTACCAGCATATCAACCATCAGTAATGTCACGGATGGCATTCCTGCTACAGGCTGGTCCATCAATGTACATAATGGTCCCGCTATGATGTCGGATCAGCAATCTATGCCCATTAGCTGTGGCGATATCGCTAATCCCGATCCAAAGACGACCGCGGCACAGAACATTCACATTCCATTGGCCACCACAACATCTCCTGGGCAGGCTGCTCATGGTAGCGCCCAATTAAAACTGGCTAATGGAACCTTAACGGTCATGCTTTCCCTTGAAGGACTTGCGCCACGTACCGTCCACGCCGCGGATGTCCATGATGGCGGATGTGGTAACCAGGGAAAAGTACTCTATACACTGAAGCCTATTGTTGCTGATAAAACAGGCAAAGGGAGCACAACGACTGTCTTCTCTGGCGTTACCAGCGTGCCCGAGGATGGCTGGTATGTCAATGTGCATCAGACAACAGATCTAACCACACAAACGGGTAGCGATCCTATCCTGTGTGGCGATGTGCTTACTGGACGCTAACCATCCTATTCCGATACGTAATAATTGTCCTCTGCTGCGCCTCTATACCACTGGTATAGGGGCGTATTAAATGCTATCGTACTCTGTCAAACATCATTGCTACGCCGATGAGAATTCCTCCAGAGCAATAAGGGTGTGATTGATGAACCTGGCTTCCAACTATGCGCTATAATAGCGATGTGGCACTTCCATAGAGATGGCCACTTGCTCCTCGTCTCGCAGATTTAGCATAAAAGGAAATGGGATTTTATGGCACGTACAACTCTTGAACAACAGCTACCAGCCGCTAACGATCTGTATAATATCGATCATCTTCTTTCAGAGGAGGAGCGCATGGTGCGCGATACCGTGCGTAAGTTTGTGCAGGATCGTGTACTGCCTGTTATTGCTGGACATTTCGAGGCTGGTACATTTCCCGAAGGTTTGATACCTGAAATAGCTGAACTTGGATTACTTGGTATGCATCTTGAAGGATATGGTTGTGCTGGTCTGAATGCTGTTTGCTATGGATTGGCCTGTCAGGAACTTGAAGCGGGCGATAGTGGTCTGCGCTCGTTTGTCTCTGTGCAGGGTTCGCTGGTCATGTTTCCTATCTTCGCCTATGGTTCTGAAGAGCAGAAGCAGCGCTGGTTGCCACGCATGGCGCAAGGCGAGGCGATTGGTTGTTTTGGCCTGACCGAGCCGGACTCCGGTAGTGACCCCTCCAGTATGCTTACCACAGCGCGGCGTGATGGCGATTCTTATATCCTCAATGGAACGAAGATGTGGATTACGAATGGGGGGAAGGCGCATGTCGCTCTCGTATGGGCGCGTGCCGAAGATGGTGTGCGCGGTTTTCTCGTCGAACGGGGTACGCCTGGCTTTACGACAAGCGACATTCACCATAAACTCTCGCTACGAGCCTCGGTGACCTCAGAACTGCACTTTGAAGATTGTCGCATTCCAGCCGCTAATATGCTCCCAGAAGTGCGTGGTATGCGTGGCCCTCTCTCGTGTCTTAATGAAGCTCGCTATGGCATTGCCTGGGGTGCAACAGGAGCTGCACGCGCGTGTTATGAAGCTGCATTGGATTATGCAAAATCACGTGTCCAGTTCAAGCGGCCCATCGCCAGCTTCCAACTGGTCCAGTTGAAACTGGTGAACATGGCAACCGAACTGGTGAAAGCGCAATTGCTTGCCCTGCAACTGGGAAGGTTAAAAGATGAAGGACTTCTCCATCCCGTACAGGTCTCGGTTGCCAAACGCAATAATGTACGTGAAGCATTGGCAACTGCCCGTGAAGCGCGTACCATTCTAGGGGCTAACGGTATCACCCTGGAATACCCTGTAAGTCGGCATATGAATAATCTGGAATCGGTCTTTACTTACGAAGGAACTGACGATATTCATACGCTCATCATTGGTCAGGCTATTACAGGGCAGAATGCGTTTTCCTGATTGATATGGTACTGCTTCACCGTTGCTAGAGATTACTTACAAGTTGGTGCCGAGGAACCTGGTCCAAGGTTTCCGCCATAGTCGGTAATCTTCCAGGTGTTCGGGTCATACTGGTCTTGTTGGATTGTAATACGCATCATATAGGTATTACTTAACTTTTCACGCGTAATTGTATAACTATAGCTCTGGCTATTACCCTGATTGGTTGCACTGCTCTGTACTTCTGTATAATTTTTTACGGCTCCGTAACAGTGGTCAAGAGTCTGTGCTTGCTGTGTAAACTGATCCTTTTGCATCGAAAGTGTGATGGCTGGACCAAGATATTGGTATGCTTGATTATAATTGCGACTGGAAAGTGCTGTAAGAAAATCTCCGGCGGTCGTTGCAGCTCCAGCGCTGGCACTGATACCATTGAAAAGATTGTAAAGGGCATAGCTACCAATACAGGCGAAGAGTCCCATTACCACCAGAATACCTGCGATGATAATCAGGCGTCGACGCGATTTTCTGGGTTCTGCTGCCTCACGTCGTGGTCGTGCTACTCTCGGTATCGTGGATGGTCTATTCACACGAGCCATCCCTGGAGGGCGCTGAGGAATGGCTGGTTGCTTCCCCGTTCCGTTAGAGGAGGCAATTCGCCGAGCCGAGGGCCGATCCCCAGGTTCGTAGCCCCCGCCTGGTCGTCCTTGCATACTAAATACTCCTTATATATGTGAGCGTTTCTTTTGATGACGACTAATTATAACATGTAGAGCTCAAATGCTACACTTCTAGCAGAATAGTACCTGCTATTGTACTTCTTTAATGAACCAGGTCGCTGGTGGATGTTCGTGTAGTTTTGGGCTTGCCTTCATGAAGTTTGGCTTCGATAAATTGCAGTATGCGGCGTTGGAAACGTGGAGTATCGAACTCAAGTGCGTGATTACGAATGCTCTCCGGCTGAAACATGTGTTCATTGAAAGTAGCAAGGACTGCGGCCAGGCTTTCCACGGTCTGCTCACGAAAAAACATGCCTGTGACGCCGTCGATGATTGACGCTAATGCACCCCCGGCTCCATAGGCGATAACTGGTCTCCCAGATGCTTGAGCTTCTAATGGTGTGATGCCAAAATCTTCTTCACCTGGAAAAAGGAGTGCCCGGCAATGTGTATAGTAGTGGAGCACCTCTGTATCAGAAAGACGCCCGAGAAAGCGAATGGTTGGCCCGGCAATCTTCTGCAATGCTTCCAGGTCGCGTCCATCTCCGCTAATCATCAGAGGAAGTTGGAGCCGATTGCATGCCTCAATTGCCAGATCGACGCGTTTATAGGGAACCAGACGACCGACACTAAGAAAGTAGTTCTCAGGTGTGGTAGAAGGATCGAAAGGGAAGCGGCTGGCCTCCACGGGAGGCGGGATCACAACCGCATCGCGTCGATAGTATTTTTTAATGCGTTCGGCTACTACCGGCGAGTTGGCAATAAAATGATCGACGCGCATGGCGCTGGTCTGGTCCCAGATACGCAATCCGGTAATAAAAAATGGCAGAATGCTCCGCGCCATCCTTCCCAGGTGTTCACGTTCGACATACTCATCATAATTCCAACACCAGCGCATGGGCGTGTGGCAATAGCAAATATGCATTGTTTCGGGACGGGTAATAACTCCCTTGGCGAAGGCGCTCGAACTGCTCAAAACAAGATCATAGCCACGCAGATCCAGCCGCTCCATGGCGAAGGGATAAAAGGGTAGATAAGGTTGGTGATGCTTTGTCACCATGGGTAGTTTTTGCATGAACGAGGTGCGAATATCCATGCGCTGAAAGGCAGGATCAACGCGCTCAGGGTCATAAATAGAGGTATAGATCGGAGCATCAGGAAAAATTTCATGTAATGCCATCAGCACGCGTTCCGCACCACCCATTTGATTTAGATAATCATGAACTAAGGCGACTTTCATTAGTTTAGTAGGCTCCTCGACTGAAAAGTACCGCTGGAATAGTGCGCAAGAGTATTTTAAAGTACAGACGTAAGGACCAGTTTTCAATATAATACAGGTCCATGAGCACGCCCTCGTCAAAACTGATGTCACTGCGACCACGTACCTGCCATAGACCGGTCATGCCAGGTTTTACCGTCAAACGTCCCTTCTGCCATTCTTCGTACTGGTCAACCTCGTGTGGCAAGGGAGGACGTGGGCCAACGAGACTCATTTCACCTTTGATAACATTGAATAATTGCGGAATCTCATCCAGACTACTCTGGCGTAGGAATTTACCGATTGGAGTAATCCGTGGATCATCTTTTATTTTGAAAATCGGTCCCTGGGCCTCGTTCTTTGCCATTAATAGTGCCAGCCGCTCATCCGCATCCTTATACATTGAACGGAATTTGTATGTCAGAAAGGGTTTTTCCCGTTGACCGATACGCCATTGCCTGTAAATGATCGGGCCAGAAGAACTGATCCCCACGATCAAAGAGATCAACAACCAGAGCGGCGATCCAAGCAATAGAACCAGTACCGCGCCACAAATGTCAACCATACGCGTAATAAAACGCTGTGTCGTGTTCAACGAAGCCTGTTTGATACCAATCAAGTGGAATGCCTTCAATGGTCTCCATGTCGATACGTGAGAGGCTCATTTCATAGAGGTCAGGAATGAGCTTGAAGGAAGCACCCAGGCGCTCGCACATCTTCACGCTTCTGATGGCATGCTGATTGAGATGTGAAGGCAATGCAATGATGACTTCATCGATAAACATGGAGCGAATCACCATCCCCAGATCGTTCAGCGTCCCGATCATCTTGAAACGCCCAAAATCGCCGGGTGGTTCATTCATATCATTCAGAAAGCCCACAATCGAGTAGCCCAGGTTGGGATTGGCGACGATATGCTGCATCACCATCTTTGCTAATCGACCAGAACCAACCACCAGCAACCGCGTTTTACCAAGGCCCAATTGGTGGAGAATGCCCATTATTCCTGAGACAACTAGGCGTGCTGTACAGAGCACGACAATGATGGCATGCCCACACAAATGGTACGAGTGAGACGCGAAGTAATGAGTTTGAAAAACAAAGTAATAAGCGATGAGCAGTGTTAACCCTACTGTCGTTGCGCTCACGATCGTTTTTGCTTGATGGAACCAACTCCCAGTTAGACGGATTTTATAAAGCCCACGCAAGACAAAGATGAGTAATAAGACCCAACGATGATGAATTTCTCAAATTGTGCAAAATCGCATCAATTGCAACAGGTGTAAATTTAGGATGGATGATGTTTCCTGTTACGATTTTTTCAATATCATTAATAGAAGATTTCCACGCCGATAATATACGTAACGAACCTGATACGCCAGATTGAAGGATAAGTGTATAAGTAATACATCGAGTAAAAGCATAACAATATATTCGGCAATGCGCCAATGCCGACGATGCGAACGTCGTCTGCTCAATCAGACGTGTTATTGAGCCTGTCGTTCCTTGTTGTTGCATGGGCGCTGTCGGCTCCTGCTCAATTTGCATAATGCGCGATAATTCACTGCTATTCACGACTCAAGCCACATTCTCTTTCCTATTTTGTTGACGATATATAATGAGAACGTCCCTTCTGCACATTTCTTGCTGCTTGTTCATAAACTGCGATTGTTTGCTCAGCCATCCTGGCAGCCGAGAAACGTTGTGCAATAGAGGACGCCATACGTTGACTTTGTTGACGGAACGCCGTGTCATTGAGAGACTTGTATAGTGCTTCGCTTATTGCTTCCACATCGTGAGGGTCGATGCATAATGCTACTTCCGACCCCGCCTCTGGCAGACTGGAAACATTAGATGTGACTGTAGGAATTCCCATAGCCAGTGCTTCCGCAACGGGTAAACCAAAACCTTCATACAAAGATGGATACGCAAACGCTGAAGCCGCAGCATACCAGAGCGCCTGCTCGCTATCAGCGACGAAACCAGGGAATATTACGTCTGCTTCCAGATCCAATTGACGCACTTTCGCGAAAATTGCATCGTACAACCAGCCTTTTCCACCGGCCAGGACAAGCTTTTCGCGCACTGCATATTTTTGGCGGAGTAGCGCATATGCATCAAGCAGCGTCGTAATGTTCTTACGTGGCTCCAATGTCCCCATATACAGGATATAGCCTTCGTTCAGCCCCTTTTTCTGACGGAACATCGATATCTGTTCATCTTCAATAACGTTTGAGAAATGCTCATTGATACAGGGATAAACGGTTTGGATACGCTCAAGGGGTATTCCTACCAGTTCATGGGCGTCCTGCCGCGTACTTTCTGAAACAGTAATCAACATCGTTGCACTGCCGTAAACTGCGTACTGTGAACGTCTGATGGTACATCCGCTTTGCCTGTGTAAGCACTTCAGGGAAGCGTAGAAATGCCAGGTCATGCAATGTTACGACCGTATCACAATGAGACGGTAACCAGGCAGGCAATACATTCACGGGTGAATGGAGAACGTCGATATGCTTCTGTCGTAACAGATTTGGTAATATGAACTGTTCCCACGCCACACGTACTGCGGGGCGCGACTCAGGCCATGGAGCGGAAACATAGGTAATCTGTGCGTGTTGGGCATTAAGACGCTCAACGACCTCGTTCCCGTTCACGAATACGGTATATTCGTGTTCGCCAGGTCGCTTTGCCAGTTCCATCAATAAGTAACGAATGTAGCGGCTCACACCACCGTCTCGGTAATTCTGACTGAAAGAGAGCAACTGTGCGTTAATCCCTATATGCATACCACCTGCAATCTCCTATGGCTGTATAACGTCTCTCGATTACACGAGGTAACAGAATTGTAACCCTTTAACCTTTTGTGCCCCTGTTCCAGAGTAAAGAATTTGCTTGAAAAAGCGGATAGACTTCCCCCTGTGCGTAAAGTGTACTGAGCGCAGATTGAATAGTTGTTTGATACAAGACATATTGTGATAGAGCGTTAATTGTTGCACCCTGAGCACCCACTACAGCACTGAGTATGTCAGCCAGGGGACGTGGTGTTCCATCGGCAAGCGTCTCACGTACATTCTCAAGTATATTCTCTAATCTCTGGATCGTATAGTTAATAGCCCGATTAGCATGTTCTGCTGTTGTGTAAATCTCGCCATGCCCTGCTACTATATGCTTAAACGTGTTAGTTTGCGTTTTCAGGGTTGCCAGCGTCGTAAGTCCTGTTTGCACGTCACTGTAAAATGGAATCCTATGCTTATCAAGAATATCTGTAGTAAGAAACGCATCTCCGACAAATAATGTTCCGCCAAATGCAACTCCCACCTGTTCCAAACTATGTCCCGGTAATGAGATAACTTGCACAGGTATCTGATCTACAACATTTTCGTTCCCCGCAAGAATAACATCAGCTGGACTGGGTTTTGCCAGCAGAAACTTATGTTGTAATTCACGTGGCGGCTGTGCGCCGCTGAAGAGGTAGAGCGGCTCTAGCATAGGACTCGCCATCACGGATGCCTCAACACGTGTCGCATAGACCTTCAATCCTGTTTGCCCGACCAGATAGTGTGCTCCTCCAAAATGATCTGCATGTGCATGCGTCACTAGCAATGCTGTTGGCGTCAATCCTAATTTTTTAACCTGCTTCAAAATGTCGCGCCCGGCGTCTTTATCCATGCCGCTATCAATAATCAGGCAACGCCCCTCGTATGCTATAACGCCGATGTTTGCTCCTCCCTGAATCACCCAGGTCTGTTCATTCAACTGTATGAGCTGCATGTGTTCTTAAGCCATCCCTTCTATAAGCAATGCTATCTGTTTGATACTTGTGGCAAAAGCTTCTCTGTTATTCTCACTATTCTGTATATTATTTCTCCCCATAAAAATAATAGGTGTGTCAGCTTTTATGTGTGCTGAAAGGTTCGTATAACTTCCGATGGTTGTTGGTAGGAGCAAAGGTTTTTGTGCATACGCCTTTTCTATAGTGGAGAGTGTGAGTTGAACGAATGGATCGCTTGCTGGAGTACTGACTGGATGCGCTGTGGAGAGTATGCGCACGTTCACATCGGAGAAGCCTTGCTGTTGGAGGTGTCGTTGCAGTTTGTTGAAAATATCTTGTGGGTTCTGATCTGGCAGAAGATAGAAATCGACCTGCGCTTTTGCCTGCCCCGACAGCAGAGTTTGCTCATTGATTGTATCTGTTGTCAGTGTATCGCTTACAATGTTCTTTACCGTACAGGTGGGTAGAAGGAAGTGAGCATAGTGCAGTTGAAAACCCTGCAAACCCATCAGTGCTTGTGGTATGCCCCAGCGTTGTAGCAGTTCAGCCGCATTATCAGGTAATACATGCAGTTGAGCCATTATATCATCATGCACAGGTGCCAACGTGTCATAAAAACCTTCGATGAGGATATCTTCGCGTGCATCTTTCAGGGTTCCCAGAGCCCATAGGAGTCGCCAGAGAGCGTCTGGAGCGACGCTTCCGTGGATAGCATCGATCGCTTTACTGGCAGTTTGTACCTCCAATTCCACATGTAAATGTCCTTTTGTCGCCAGTGCCAGTATGGGGAGGCCATCATTTTTCAATGCTGTATCCGTTGTATGGTAGTAAATACAACCATCAGGTGTGCGTGTTTCCAGATCATTTCTGTTTGTTGTTGTTCCACCACCATTAATCAGCCATTGAATAGATATTGGTAGAGAACCGAGTACATTTGCACAAGCATCCATGGCAGAAAGTAATGCTACAATATCAGTTGCTATGTCAGCATCATCTGGCGGCCAATCGTGATAAAAGAGAAGCGTGTGTGGAGCTTTTATTGGTAGTTCAGCATAAAGCAGTTGTGGACTTTGAAAATGTGCTTGTAGTCCTCTTTGTTGTAGTGTGGGAGCAAGTGTGGCAAGGAATTGTTGACCATCGGGCAGTCCAATAGTGCTACTGAGCTGTTCAGTCAGTTGATGCCATAGTTCTACATATGAGATAATATGTTCGTCTATGGAATGAAATAGCTTTGATTGTACCGATAGTACCATGATGTATGTACCATTCTGTTTGCCAACATATAGACCTGGTGGAAACGGCTTCCATTGGCAAGAGGATACCACAAAAAAGGGGAAGCACCAATAGTATACCAGAGGTGTCGTTTCCATCTCATATTTCGGGGCAACTTTAGTACCGGTTACTAAAAATCTTGCATGCTCTGTTGTGAAAGAGTATACTCAGGTTCAGTGAGCGATACCGATGAAAGTTGAGAGAGACGATTGTGACGTGCAAAATCTCTGGCACATTGCGTTTTTCTTTGCATCGGTGTATTATAGCCTAAATTTACAGTAACTGTCTGGTGTTCAGAACGCACATGTCGAGAGCTTGAAGTACGGGAGAGAAGCGCGTTGTCCAAACAACTCCGGCTCGATGTCGCACAATTAACTGATGTTGGCCGCAAACGCCCCCATAATGAAGATAATATGGCGTATGTCATCCCAAAGGACCCGCAGGTGATGGCACGGAAGGGGGCACTTTTTATTGTGGCCGATGGCATGGGTGGGCATGCAGCAGGGGAAGTGGCGAGCGAAATCGCTGTAGATACAGTCAGTTATTCATATTATCAAGATGATAGCGAAGATGTCGCAACCTCTTTGTTGCACGCGATAAAACGTGCAAATTCTTTGATCCACCAGCGTGCCGCCGAGAACATGCTGCGTAGTGGTATGGGTACAACGTGTGTCGCCGCCGTTTTGCGCGGGAACGTTGCTTACATTGCGAACGTCGGCGATAGCCGTGCTTACTTGATGCGCCATGGTCATGGAAAGCAGGTATCACAGGATCATTCATGGGTCGCAGAGCAGGTTCGTGCAGGGCTACTGACGGAAGATCAGGCCCGTTCGCATGCGCAGCGGAACGTGATTACCCGTTGCCTGGGTACCCAGTCTGAGGTGGAAGTGGATGTCTTTACGGAGCAACTGGAGGAAGGTGACTCGCTTATTTTGTGCACTGACGGCTTATCCGGCCTCGTGGGCGATGACGAATTACGTGTCATTGTCGATCAATTTGTTCCGCAGGAAAGCGTGTATCATCTCGTCGAGCGAGCAAATGAAAATGGTGGCCCTGATAATATCACTGCGATTGTGATACGTGTGCAAGAAGTAGGTTGGGAACCACCCGCCGCACGTTACCCAGTGCGCGTTGGAGGTGGACCTGAGATGAGTGGTGAAACAGCATTGTTAGGACGCCTTCCCAGTACGCCCTTGCTCTCTCCTATGCAGGCAGATGGGTTTCGTACTCCCGGTGGAGGCTTTCATAATCCAGCAAGTTCATTCTTTTCTCCTGATACCATTACCGCTCCACAACCCGCTGTGAAGAACAGCGGATCCAGAAGGAAGCGTTTGCTCTATCCCACAATTCTGTTATGCGTGCTCGTTATTTTTGGCATTATTGGTAGTGGCTTCTATCTGTTTTTGCGTGCCCGTGGCAGCATACTAGATGTTGATGCAACTCTTAATACCGCAAGTGGAACTATTGCACAGGCGCAAAAAGATGTGAACCCGAACCCTACCACGGCACTACAAGAACTCGCTCAGGCACGGACAACATTGATGAGCGTTCAAAATAGTTCGCTCAATGGTACACAAAGTACGCAACTACATAATTTGCGTAACACGCTTACGGATACTGTGAAGCAGGCGATTTCGTCGTATAATCATCTGTATGGGATTGCTTCGTTGCCTTGCCTTAGTACTCCTAGTACAGTGGTTACTGGCGATGTTAAAAATAATGGCAACATGGCTGTGTTCCAGGATAACACGGGGAAGAAGCAGTTCTTCATATTGGCTGATGACAATCAGTTACACGCATTAAACGGTCAGCAGTTAGGAAATAAGATTCCTGTTGGTGCCGCTGCAAATCAGGTACAGGCGATTGCCACAGATGGTACACGCCTTATCGCGCTGGTTTCACTTCCTGACAAGGGCTATCAAGTGAGTCTGTTGCTCCCTCAGAATAATAGTCTCCATGTTGTCACGAGTGTACCTGTTGCGGCTCCCACGGGCTATATACCTAATTTTGTTACTTTTGCCAATAATGATGTGTCTGTTATTCTGCTACAAAAAAGCCAATCCACTCAGCCCTTGATCATTACCTATGCGATTGCTGGAGCAGCGAATGCTCAACATTTCAATCCGCCAACAAAGATAATGACCTCTATCTCCGATACGATTTTCAGTGTAGCTGCTTTGAATGTTGCGCAAAAGACGCAGCTACTCTTTCTATTGAGCAATGGTCTTATCCAGAGTCTTCCATTGAGTACTGGGGGGAATGTCAGTCCAGGTCCTGGGAGTGTTCAAATTACTTCCTCTATTGCCTCTCCATTGCCAGTGAGCGCAGCGAATTTCACGAATGCACAGAATGCTGTTCCCACTCCAGCTTCTAAGGTTACTTCATCTTTAACCGCGCTCTCGGTCTCAGGAGCTACCATGCTGGCAACCGGGCCAACAGATCTTTATGTTGTGGCTCCAGGCACCAATGGAGTTAGCCCACGTGTTCTGGATTTAAAGATGGTGGCACCGCCATCATCGACAACAGGTCATGCTGGCGGTGGCGTGGCTCCTGCAACAGACATTACGCTGTATATGGCATTAACGCAGCAATATGCTATCTCGCTTCCCACTGTAAAAAGTGTGGCTGTGGACCCGAAAGGAAATGGTTTTTATATGCTCGCATTAACCGGACAGAACGCAGCCCCTTCTCAATTGGTCTCTGTCACTTCACCATTGGGAAAAACATGTATATCGTAGGGGCCAGATTGATCGCGCCCGTATGAATATCGAACGTCCAAAAAATTTTTCCATAATTGCAATAAAGGAGCGTGAAAAACGTGGGTTTTGCTGTGCATTATCGTACATACACCTGTGGTGAACTCAATAAAGATGCTGTTGGAAAGCATGTGACCCTTGCCGGTTGGGTTAATCGGCGGCGGGATCATGGTGGTTTGATCTTCCTGGACCTTCGTGATCGTTATGGTCTCACACAAATAATATGTGATCCAGAGCGTTCACCTGAAGCTCATACTGTAGCCTCTGAACTACGCTCAGAATACGTTGTACAGATCTCCGGTACAGTTGTAAGCCGCCTACCAGGAACCGAGAATCCTCATTTAAGTACTGGCTCTATTGAAGTTGTTGCTGAACATGTTGAGATCCTCAATCCCTCGCGCACAACACCGTTTCCGATCAATAGTGAAACCATTCAGGTCGATGAGTCTTTGCGTCTGAAATATCGTTATCTCGACCTGCGCCGTCCGACGATGCGCGATAATATAATTCTACGCCATCGCATCGTGAAAGCTATGCGCGATTATCTTGATGAGCGCGGCTTCCTGGAGATCGAAACTCCTATTCTGATGAAAAGCACGCCAGAAGGTGCCCGCGATTATCTTGTGCCAAGTCGTATCTATAATGGCGAGTTCTACGCGTTGCCACAATCTCCTCAACAACTCAAGCAGCTCTTGATGGTGGGCGGACTGGATCGCTATTTCCAGATTGCACGTTGTTTCCGCGACGAGGACCAGCGCTCGGATCGCCAGCCCGAATTCACCCAATTGGATCTTGAGATGTCCTTCGTCTCAGAAGATGATGTTATGTCTCTCATTGAGGATATGCTGATCTTCCTGATTGAAAAGACGACCCAGAAGCGCATCAAAGAACGCCCATTCCCGCGTCTGCAGTATAAAGATGCAATGGATCGTTATGGCACAGATCATCCCGATCTGCGCTTTGCTCTTCCCCTCGTCGAGATTTCCGACCTGGCTGCGGCTGGTACTTTTGGCGTCTTCCGTAGCGCACTTGCACAACAGGGCATGGTCAAGGGCATTCGTGTGCCAGGGGCAGGAAACTACAGTCGCAAAGAGGTCGATGAGCTGACCGATTTCGCACGTACCCTGGGGGCCAAAGGGCTTGTCTCTCTGGCAATCCATGAGAATGGCGAGATCCGTTCTCCACTTCCCAAATTTATGTCGAGCGAAGAGGTGCAGGCGATTATCGATCGTCTTGAGGGGAAGCCCGGTGATCTACTCTTGTTTGTTGCCGATAGTGCAAAAGTTTGTAATGATGTGCTCTTCCGTTTACGTGTTAAGTTGGCCGAACGCCTGAAACTGATTGATCCTGAGGAGATGGCGTTATGTTGGGTCGTCGATTTCCCTTTGTTTCACTACGATGAGGAGGGCAAGCGCTACGACGCCGAACACAACCCCTTCTCGGGTATGGACGAGGCTCATATCGATCGCCTCGACACGGACCCCCTGAACATCCGTGCGAAGCAGTACGATATCATCTGCAACGGCTATGAGATCGGCGGCGGCAGTGTACGTATCAATGTAGCCGAACTCCAGCGCAAAGTCTTCTCGCTTATGAACATGACGGATGAGCAGATCCATGAACAATTTGGTCATATGCTCGAAGCTTTCGAGTACGGCGCACCTCCTCACGGTGGTATTGCTCTGGGTGTGGATCGCCTGGTGATGTTGTTCGCCGATGAAGATACTATCCGCGAGGTAATTGCGTTCCCCAAAACGCAGAGTGCACAAGATCTGTTGCTGGGTGCTCCTTCTCCCGTCGACGACAAACAATTGCAGGAATTGCATCTGCGCTTGCGACCCGAAGAGAAACGGTAAGAATTGTATGTATCGCGTTCGAATGTGTCGCACGACACATTCGAACGCGATAATGTGGTTTAAAAAATAAATCTGGATATTGGTAGAATAGATCAATCCCAACAGAGTCATAAATGGCTTCCCTACTAGGATCGGTATCTACATCAATTTTTTAAATTGCATAATCTGGTCCCTACATCTGGCCGAAGGGCCAGATTATATGTGGAATCTTTTTTGCTGGCCTGCTCTGAGTCACCATAAGATCACCCTTTCCCATTCTGAAGAAAATCTTTCATAATACATGACCTGATCAATCATCGTTTCACCGCCACCTGATGTCAATAAATCTAGTTATCTCACTATTTTAATGATAAGCTTGCATGGCAATGCTCCTTGCCCATCATGGCGATTTGGATTGAGTCTTATAATTATATTAGGTATGCAGTTGCTTATATAGTAACCTTCATGCCATAAGACTCTAGTGTAGATTGACATCCGGTTGGGAGGATGGAAGGAGAAGATTATGACATCGATGAATCAGGGTAATACCAATCGACCAGCAGTGGCTGGCCCGGCAAACGCAACGAATATGCTGCATCGCCAGCTCCCTGGAGCTGCTGGAACAGCAGTTGGTATGGTTCCTAAGTTTGTACCGACGCTGAATGAGGATGACGCAATTTCGCAGGCCCGTTTGCTTAAAGCGCTGGCTGATCCAACGCGTTTACGTATTCTGAGTTTGCTCAGTCGTCATGAAGGGGAGGTGTGTGTTTTTGAGATTGTAGAAAGCTTTACCTTGGAACAACCAACCATTTCTCATCATCTGCGTATCTTGCGCGATGCGGGTCTGGTAGATTGCCGTAAAAAGGGCCTCTGGGCCTATTACTATGTGCGTCGGGAAGCTTTGGGACGTGCACGTGATGTCATTGAAGGTCTTGCGTGATCGAGATATGGATCTGACATCTCTTGGCTTCTACGCCATTTTAAGTGCATACTTCCCTTGATTCTGGTGCATCTTCGCCACATGCTCGTCTCCGATCCTCTCTTTGCGCATTACTGGAAGAGGTATCGGAGACACCTGTGTACTCCGCTTCACAGGCATGGGTCTGTCATGGAGTTTCTCCAGGCTTTTACAAAGATGTCCAAAAAACCCTTGACAAATTGGGCGAAATCCTGTATCTTATTGCACGTGTAAGAGTAATAGAATGTACCTGTAGCTCAGTGGATAGAGCGACAGATTGTGGAGTGCGCCAGAGTCGGAAGTTTGATCCCTCTCGGTGAGAATGAATTACATGGAACACTCTGTACTTCCTGGCTGGTCATGATACCTATTGACAACATTTGACGGCTCTGCTATTATACACCACGAATAAAAATAGGTTGCTGTAGCTCAGCGGATAGAGCGCTTCCCTGCGGAGGAAGAAGTCGGAGGTTCAAATCCTCTCAGCAACGCCAGATTTGAGTTGGCTAGCAAAGCCAACTCATTTTTTTAATCTGTTCCTATTGCGGATTTAATTGAAGAAGTCAATGGAACTGAGAAATAGCGGATCTCTATTTTCTATCATATCGTCATATTTTTGCTGTGTACCACTATTCCCTGGAAAGTAGAAAAAACACATGGGTAAGAAAGCAGTTGTCTTATTATCTGGTGGCCTGGATTCCGCTACCACCCTGGCGCTTGCTCACCAGGATGGATTTGCCTTGCACACACTTTCATTCGACTACGGCCAGCGCCATCAGCGCGAAGTTGAAGCCGCTGCCGCCCTGGCTCGCTACTATCGCGTGGAAAAGCAGCAGCGGGTGACCATCGATCTACGTGTATTTGGTGGCAGCGCCCTGACCTCCGATATTCCCGTCCCACATAGCCATAGCGTTGCAGAAATGTCGTACGATATTCCCATCACCTATGTGCCCGCACGCAATACCGTGTTCCTCTCGTTTGCTCTCGCCTACGCTGAGGTAAATGGGGCCGATGATATCTTTCTTGGCATCAACGCTATCGACTATAGTGGCTATCCGGATTGCCGCCCTGAATATTTGGCGGCCTATGAACAGATGGCAAACCTTGCTACGAAAGCTTCCACACAAGATGGGCGCACCTTCCATTTCCACGCACCTCTCATTACTATGAACAAAGCGCAGATCATTCGTACCGGCATCGAACTCCGTGTTCCTTATGAACTGACCTGGAGCTGCTATGAGGGCGACAAACTGGCTTGCGGCACCTGTGATAGCTGCCTCTTACGCCTCAATGGCTTTGCTGAGGTTGGGCGCATCGATCCTGTAAAATATCGGTAATTAAATCCCATTCCCAGCCAGGTAGCGTTGGAACTCTGGTTTCGCTCCCTGATAATCATCTTTAGCTTGCTCGGCAAAGATCACCGTTTTGATATTGCCGCGCACCGTGAAGTCCGCGACGACCCGCATCCAACGTGGGGCCAGTAGCGCCACTAGCTCATCAAGGATAGTGTTCGTTACGGACTCATGACTGATCTGACGGTTCCGATACTGATTAATATATAGCTTTAGACTTCTCAACTCGACAACCGTCTGATCAGGAACGTAATCGATAATGATCGTCGCGAAATCGGGAAAACCCGACCGTGGACACAGACAGGTAAATTCTGGGATCTCCATATGTGTGACATAATCTCGTCCCGGCGCTGGATTAGGCCACGCCTCCAGCTTACTCGCTGCAATCTCTTCTAACCCGTAAGTATTTTTCGTTCGTTGTTGCTCGTCCATTTTTGGGTAGTATTCTCCATGCTAGTTGTGTAAAATCTTGCTGATAGTTTCTCATCAATCGAGCGTATCGTACCATATTATGACACGTATATGCCAGAATGGTTGGTAATTATAATCATCTCTCGGCCCTGCCTCCGTCTGCTTTCGTACCTGTTTCACGCATAGCTTCCTTCTCCAATTTTCATCCTCTGTTCATCCTCCACCCTTTTTAAAACTGCATCTTGTCCGATAGCTATTGGAAGAGAAACAATTTTATATATTAATGAAAGAGAAAAATAAAAATGAATCGACAAGAAAAATATACCAATGAAGTCCGCCAGGTACTGGCTTATGCTCGTGAAGAGGCTCGTCGTTTGTGTTTCAGATTAGTCAATACAGAACACTTGCTGCTCGGCCTCCTCAGGTTGAATGACCCTCTTATTGAGGATATTTTCGTATCTCTCCATACCAGCACTGAGCGCGTATCCCAGGCTATGGATTTCGTCGTTGGGCGTAGCAATAAAGCTATCTTGAGCGAACCCGCGCTGCATCCCGCCACACGCACAGTTCTGGGCTATGCCGCCGAGGAGGCCGCCGCCATTCCAACCGAACTGATTCGCGTTGAACACCTCTTACTTGCCATCCTTCGTGAGCAAGATAGTATCGCAACAGGTGTGTTGAGCAGTTTTGCGGTCACGCTGGAAAGTATACGCGAAACATTGAAGAGCCTGAAGAATGATGCTACTGATGACGGACACGCTTCTTTCAAATACCGCATGCGCTATGATGCAACCCCTCTATTGAACACTGTCAGCCGCGATCTGACGAAGGCTGCTCTAGCTGGTGAAATCGATCCTATGATTGGACGCGAAGCCGAGTTGGAACGCACTATGCAGATCCTATCACGGCGCTCAAAAAATAATCCTGTGCTGATTGGACCCGCTGGCGTCGGAAAAACGGCTATCGCCGAAGGGCTGGCATTGCGCATCATTGAGGGCCGGGTTCCCGAAAATCTGCTCTCTTATCGTGTAGTTGCGCTGGATGTTGCTTCACTTACCGCTGGGACCAAATACCGGGGCGATTTTGAAGAGCGTCTGAAAATGATCATGCAGGAAATAATTGGTAGGCCCGGAATTGTTATCTTTATCGACGAAGTTCACACCCTGCTGAGTAATGGTGGCGCTGAAGGTTCAATAGATACCGCGAACATGTTTAAGCCGATGCTGGCACGTGGCGATTTCCAATGCATCGGTGCAACGACGCTTGATGAATATCGTCGCATTATCGAGGCCGACCCGGCCCTGGAGCGCCGTTTTCAACCGGTACAGATCGCGGAAACAGATTTCCAGGAAACATTGGCAATCCTGCAAGGACTGCGCTCCCGCTACGCCGATTTTCACCGCGTCTCTATCACCGATGAGGCCCTCGTCGCCGCTGTGCAGCTCTCTTCCCGTTACATTCAGCATCGCTTCCAGCCCGATAAAGCTATTGATGCGCTGGATGAAGCCTCCGCTCGTGTACATGTACAACATTCAGCGATCCCCGAAGCAATTCTGCAACAGCGTGACGAGATTGTTATCCTCCAACGCGAGAAAGAGCACGCCATCACATATCGCGATTTCCCGAATGCGGCCCGCTTGCTCAAGCGTGAGCGTCAATTGCAACAGGAACTATGGCAGGCTGAGCAGAACAGACGCAACGTTTTGCAACGTGATGCCATCGTTGATGAACAGGATATCGCTGACGTTGTTGCGCTCCAGACGGGTATTCCAGTGAAGCGTATCACCTCCACAGAAGCATTGCAACTTCTGAACCTTGAGCAAGAACTACACGAGCATATCATCGGGCAGGACGAGGCGATCCAGGCGGTAGCAAAGGCCGTACGCCGTTCTCGTGTCGATATCAGAGATAACCATCGTCCCATCGGTTCTTTCCTCTTCGTGGGTCCTACGGGTGTAGGCAAGACGGCCCTCGCACACACATTGGCAGCCAGCCTCTTTGGTGATGAAAATGCGCTCTTGAAGCTCGACATGTCAGAATTTATGGAGTCCCATTCTACTGCTCGCCTTACTGGTTCGCCGGCCGGGTATATCGGACACGATCAGGCTGGTCAGCTCACTGAAGCTGTGCGGAGACGGCCATACAGTATCGTTCTTTTCGATGAGATCGAGAAGGCGCATCCAAAAGTGTTCGATCTGCTGTTACAGATCCTCGAAGAAGGGCGTCTCACCGATGCGAGGGGTCAGGTCGTCGATTTCAGGCATACCATCATCATTATGACCTCAAATGAAGGAACCGCTTTCACGTCATCTGAAACCGATGGGATTTGCTTTCGGACAGAAAAATGAGGAAGAACTTCAACACCGTACACACGAGTATATGCGTACGCAAGTAATGGCAGCGGTTGAGGAGTTATTCAGTCCGGAACTATTCAATCGCATAGATGACATCGTGTTTTTTCACCCACTGGACACAAAACATCTGCATAAAATTGCTGATCTCATGATTGTCCAGTTACAGCAACGTCTGACCACCCAATTGATTAGCTTGCAGGTTACTGATAACGCCCGCGCTTTCCTGGTAAAAGCTGGCTACAATTCTGCCTATGGAGCCAGGCCGTTGCGTCGTACCATTCAGTCTTTGCTTGAAGATATGCTTGCCGAAGCGCTTCTACGTGGTACCTTAATCCATGGAGCTTCTATCATCGTTGATCTACGCGATGATGAGCTGTATATATCCTCCCTGGAAGTAGTTGAAGATAGTGTAGTATCCGCTGCGAGTAAGCATAATCAGGAAGCGGCCTGATACATTGAAATCAAATACTTATGCAATAGAAAAGCAATCTGCCACAATAAAGCTGTTCAATCGTAAATACTATAGAAGAGATAATCATATGAATCTTGTTTACCCTGACTTTCCCCTGCTCCGGATGGAGGTGTTGATATGACAGAGTATCTCTTGCTCTGGTTCAGTGTGTTTGTGTTTATTGGTATTGGAATGCTTACAAACCTGTTGTTTTTCAGGCCTGTGAATAAAAAAATCAGGCAACGTAATCGCCTTGATCGCATGTTGTTTCAAGCGAACCGCCGCTAATCGAATAGGTTTGTAAAGCGGGCTTATAAATTGCGCCCCTACATCATTTATGGATAATATTATTTGAAATGATGTAGGAGCGCAATTTATAAGCCCACCCAGCACATTGTGTACGTTATGAGAACAACGAACTTAACTCCTTTACCTTATTCTCTTTGCCCCATTTCTGTAGAAGCTTTTCGTAGATATCGTATGCCTCATCGTAGCGTAATTGATTACCTGCCATCAGGGAGAAGCGAACAGCGGTTTCTACATAGTTACAGCTTTGATCCCTGTCCCCTAATTTGTAGGAGGCCATCGCCTGGCGTACAGTCAGTTCGATGCGATCAGGAACGAGCGTTTTAGGGAGCTTTTTATCCATTTGCACAAAGTTTTCCCATGCTCGTTTCGGATTATTGAGATTCAGATACATAATTCCTTCGTGACCCAGGAGTGAACTGCGACTAAAGTGTGTATAATGGAAGGCTGGATCTTCCTCGCAGTGTTCAGGGAACGTCTCATAAGCAAGTTCCAGATGCTGATGTGCCTCCTGTTCATGGCCTAGACAACCGTGAGTCTCGCTTAACCCAATGTGCGCACGCCCTTGCAGGAGTGGCGAAGCTTGTTGGCTAATATGTGCGGCCCGTTCGTAGGCATGAAGCCGTTGTTGAGGACGTTTAAGATAAAAGTACACCAGCGCCTGGCGAATTAAAGATGCCGTCTGGAGATGGGGATCATCCACCTGATCTGCAAATGTAAGAGCCTGTGCTGCATTGCTTGCCGCCGTACCAAAGTTCTGGTATTGCGATGCGAGGAGTGAGGCTAATTGATGACCCTGGGAAGCCAGAGCCGCTGCTCGTTTCTGATAACGCGATGGCTCGCGGGCCAGTTTTGCCAGTTGTGTGAGATAACCAGGTAACGTCTGTTTTACCTCATCAAGTCCACCTTCAAAGTAGAGTCGCCATGACAAAGGAATACTTGCTTCACATAATGATATGATCTCCTCAGGATGGAGCAATTTTGCTGCTCCTGTCTGTGCCAGCCCAAAAATACTAAGTGGCGTCCCAAGCAAGGTTGTGATCATTCGTCGTCGGGATAGTTCTTTGCCCACCATCTCTTCGTCCCTTCCATCTTCTTCATTATCTGTTTGCTCACTATGCTCAAGACTTCTTTCTGCCTGTTCACCCGAAGCTTTGTATAGAGAATATTGAGCTGTTGTCGTAAACTTGTGTGTTTCTCCACTAAGAGATACAGGTGGAGTCGAGGGAGGGTCTGAAGCCTTGATAGGTTTAGCCTTCGTGCGTCGCTTTGCAATGAGGGCCTGTTCAAATCCCAGTTCTTCAGGCGACATATCAAACGCTCTACAGACCATGTCAAGTGTGCTCAACTGTGGGATCTGCAATCCTCTTTCCCATCTATTGAACGTGTTGACGCTCACACCCACCTTTTCACTGGCTACGTTAACGCTCCAGCGTTTGCGCATCCGTGCAGATTCCAATTGCTCATTTGGTATTGCCATGTATCCTCACAAAATCCTACTTCTAACAACTTCTCCACCAGGCTACTGCGTCTTACTTGGCATATTTTTTCTTGCACTAACAAAGAACACACCCTTCTAGCAAGCTTTTAATGCCTGCAAGCTAATCTTAGCAATTTCGAAGCGAATTCTCACTAGCAAAAGGAGACAAGCAATAAATATGAAAGAATTCATATTTGCCTATATAAGGTAAATACATTGTAGGTGGTAATGTAATACAATGTCAAGGGATTTAGAGAAAAAATGATAAAATGATAAAAAGCGAGATACATCCTATTTTTATGTTACATAAGTAGATTTTTTTGTGATCTTTCGGGAGAGTCAGGTGCCAAAATGAGCTAGGAATGACATTAAAAACGAGTTATAACAAAAGGGTGGATTGTTGTTTGGTAGATAGGAGGGATTTCGATGTATCAGCAAAGTGAGGTTTCTCGGTTACGAGAGCAGATTGCGACAGAATGTCAGGCAATGAATCAGGCTCTCTACGGTTTTGCATCTGGTGTTGCCGCCCATAATTTTATTGTTGCCCGTTTGCATCAGGTTGATAAGTGTTGGCATCAATTAGAGGAGCATGTTGGCGAACTGGAAGCAACTAGAATGTTGTGTGAATTGTATGATGAAGCGATAAAATAAGCTTATTCTTGGTGCCGTAAATGTATGCCTTGCCTTGCTTTAAGGTCTAGAGCCATGTTTACGGCAGCCAGAGGCTCAATATCTATTGAAATATACCCATGTCTTCTAATACCGGGCCGAGATCCTGTAGTGCTCGTAGCATTAACTGATGTGCCTCTTTCTCACCAATAATGGGTGCACAAAAATGCTGGCAAGTGGTAATAAGCACGGAAAATCCCTGCAAAAGATCTTCACGTGACATACGATCGAGAAATGAGCGATCCACCACTTGCAGATATCCCCCTGGCGCAATCTGCAAACTGGCGAAAGCAGGAAAAGTAGTCGCGCAGTCATCAAGGACTGCACGTAGCACCCTCAATCCTTCTTCTGGCCCTATAAGATGAGCAACTGCAAGGGAGACACGCCGTGTTCCCTCTGTAAGAACCTGCCACTCCCAGGGAGCAATAAGCTGTCGGCCCTCATTCATCGCCACAATGTTACTGTCGATAATCTTTGGTACCTGAGGAAGCACAACGAAACCCCGGTGATGAAGATGAACCAGCACCTCATCCAAAATTTGCTCATACTCACTACTGAGAAGTTCATCCTCCATCGTAATACCACGATCAAAGTGTATAAACGCATTTGTCCACTCACGCAATTCACTCAGGATTGTTCGCGCTTCACCTCGATTGCCAACTACCTGTGCCAGCTTGCCAGCACGAAAATAGAGGTGCGCAATACTAAAGCGCTCCTTATTACGAAGAGTGAGACGGCCAAACGTCCGCATACGTCTAACCTGCTGGATAATATTCGCCAGATCATCCAACGAACCCTGCCATGAAGAGCCAAAGAGGCTTGCTTGGGGCACGACACACTACCTTTTCCCTGGATCGCCAGGCCACCTTTAATTAATACCATGAGTAGAGTACAAAGAAATGAGTAGATTGTAGAAATATGATACAAAGAAGCATCATATTCTGTCAAGCTGTTAGGACCAGAAGCATAAGCAAAAATACATTTCATAATAAAAAATTAATGTCATAGCGTTAGCTCATATGCCCGCTGGCAAAAATCGCACCAGCCCGTCAGCTTCCCGCCTTGTTGCTCCACCCGTGCGAAACGGCGTGCACAGCGACATACATACCCATGCAGACGAGCAGGATTCCCAAAGACCAGAGCGTGCGCCGCTACATCTTTCGTGACAACCGAGCCGGCACCAATCAACGCAAATGTTCCAATGGTCACACCACAGACAATAACTGACCCTGCACCAATTGACGCTCCATAGCGCACTATTGTGGGTGTCACTTCCCAGTCATCCGCACTTTTCAGCTTGCCTTCGGGAGTGATGGCACGCGGAAACATATCATTTGTGAAACACACATGCGGACCAATAAACACGCCATCTTCTATCGTTACCCCCTCGAATAGAGAAGCATGGTTCTGGATTTTCACCCGTGAGCCGATGTGCACATGCGACTCAATGTATACTCCCTTGCCAATATTACATTGTGCTCCAATCTCTGCATGCGCACGTATATGAGCCTGACGCCAGATACGTGTCCCCTCGCCAATGTGAGATTCAGCTTCCACCTCAGCAGAAGGATGAACATAAAAAGCTATCTGTGAGTTCTCCATACTTCTCTATCCCTTTGTATATGAGAGATTACCGTTCATGGCACTTAATGAGAAACAAGAGCATAGAGCGTTGTTGGAGTGCATAGTAGAACGTTAAACTGTTCATAGAAGCATAATAAGCATACTCCAGGCGCTCTATACGACGAATGAGTAAACGCATACGGACAGGATCAACGAGAACAGGAAAAATGCTACATCCCGTCAACGCACCGATTGCATTAAATATGCGCGTGTCATTTGGCTTCGTAATGGCTACCGTCAGTATACTCCCTTCTCCTCCCACAATCACGCACTGATAGCGTTTCATCACCGCTACGGGCAAGAGGTAGCGGTAACGACCCGGTATACGCCGTAGTGTCCATAATTTTGGAATCATGACATCTGGCAATACTTCATCAACAAGCTTTTTTCTCTTTCTATCAGGCATAATGTACAAGAACCTCCTTATTCTCTTATTGATGGTCATATCTGGAAGCAAAGTATGTGTATTTAGTGGTAAGACAATGTTCCTGTTCATAAGAAAATGAACGCCATGAAAGAGAAAATAAACATTACATAGAACTTATCTCCCAATTTTACGATCCGCACAAACAGGTATTTTATACAGAATAAACCATCAATGTGCAAATAAGATAGAAAATAAATACAGATATGTATAAAAAAAGGGTCAATGGATAGAGAATTTTATACAGAAAGCGACCGGGCTTATTCGCTCCGCTCATCGCGCCCCTACCATTGGTTCCTCCTCTTTTGCTTCTCACACCCGTTCTGGTAGGGGCGCGATGAGCGGAGCGAATAAGCCCGTGTGTCTCGTCTCGGTGTGCTTGGGTGTGCCTCGGGTGTGCCTCGCCTCTATCTATAAAATAGGGTAGAGGCACTAGTGAGCCTCTACCCTATTTTATAGATTATTACGTTTGATATCTGTTAGCCAATCTTGATCTGGACCATGAACTGTTGTATCCCTTTACTGCACGACGCTGCATTAGATGTGCAATTGGGCTGCCCGGTTGCTGAAATTTGCGCTGTACCCGATGGTCCAGCATTGAAGATGCCTTGCACATTTGCTGGCATGGGTGCATTTGCCCATGGGATCAACACATTTGCCTGGGAGATCGATACAAGCCAGTGAGAATACGTCTTATTATCCAGCTTTAACTCTATTGTCGTGCCTGGCTTGACTGTTATCAGATGATTATTATCAGCCAGTGTCAGTATTTTCTGACTAACTGTATTAATTACAATGTGTGTGGGCGTTGGCCCGATCTCCACAGTAGTGTTATTGGTGGGGCTACTACTGGCATTCGTGGTCTGAGACGTGGAAGAAGATTGCGTCGAGTCGCCACAACCAACCATACCACCAAGTACAAGGAATATTCCTATTCCTGCTATGATCAAAAATATAATGCTACGTTTCATTGCGTCCTTGCTCCCTTTCGAGGAAATCACATAAATGTTACGATCCATATACGCATAATACACTGTGACCTGTTTTATCGCAATGGCATGAGAAAAAAGTCTTCAATTTTTGCTCTGCCTATGCCATTGCGATCTCACCATTTTGTATTTGTGTCTGAATCAATTGAGTATAGAAACCGTTTTTGCGCAATAACTGCTCGTGCGTTCCCTGTTCCACAATGCGCCCTTGATCCAGAACCAGAATCATATTTGCGTTGCGAATAGTACTTAAACGATGTGCAATAATAACCTGGGTGCATGGGAGACGACTGAGGTTGCGCTCAACAATGCGTTCCGTCACGACATCCAACGCACTGGTTGCCTCATCTAACAAAAGTAATGCAGGATGATGCGCAAGTGCACGTGCCAGGGCTAAACGTTGACGTTGTCCACCAGAGAAGGCGCTGCCTCCCTCGGAGACAAGCGTATCATAGCTCATTGGCATCTTGTCAATATCTTCATCAATTGCAGCAATACTGGCCGCTTCGATGACCCGCTCCATATCCATTTCAGGATTGTTTAATGCGATGTTGTCTTTTACGGAGCCGCTAAAGATAAACGACTCTTGTAGAACAACACCAAACTGATTGCGCACCTCTTGATAATTGAGCTGCTCAAGCGGAACCCCATCAAACAGGATAGAACCTTTTGTGGGGAGAATCAAGCCAACCAGGAGCTTGCCTAGAGTACTTTTGCCCGAGCCAGTTCTTCCGACCAGCGCTACCTTTTGCCCCGGATAGATCTGCCCATTGATGTCATTGAGGATCAACGGTGCGTTCTGGTCATAGCGAAAGCTTACATGGCGCAACTCAATATGCCCTGCAACCTGTGGGGCGTCTGGACCTGCGTGGGATCCTGCTCCGGTTGAGTTCCAATTACGTCGGCAACACGCGTAAAGTGTGCTCGTATGATCTGCAACGACTGCCCGGTGCTGGCAAGCGAGCCGAGTGGTACAAGAAACTGAATTGCTAGCGTATTGAGGGCAAGCATCGTACCAACCGCCATTGTGCCATTGATGACCTGTGTCGCACCGATCCATAGCAAGAGCAGAGGCGAAAGAAGACTGACGACTCCAAGCAGGCTACCAACAACTGAGGAGAGATAACTGAGGCGGAGCGAAACATTCATTTCATCGAAAAAGAGATTTTCCCAACGCGCAAACGCTCTCTGTTCCGCACCAGCCGCTTTCAATGTTGCGATGCCAGATAAGATTTCATTCATGTAGCCTTGCGTTTTCCCTTGTGCCTCCAGATCGCGTTGTGTCAGGCGACGAATTGCTGGCGAAGTGATCATCAGAAGCACAATCTGGATAAACCCGATCACTAGCGTTGTTCCAGCTATGAGTTTTGAAAACGCGAGCAGGATGATGAAGTAGACAATGACGGTTCCGCCATCCAGCAAGGTGGATATGAGCTGATTCGTCAGCAGATCGCGAATGGCAAGATTGCTGTTCATGCGTGCTAGCAGGTCTCCATTCAAGCGCAATTGGAAGAAACGATAGGGTAAACTTAGCAAGTGCTCAAAGAAATTGAGCATCATATCGGTGTCGACTCGCGTCTGCAGGTAGATCAGGAGGGAAGAACGTAAGAAGCCTGTGATGCCCTGCATCAAGATCAGTAAGAGCATTCCCAGCCCCAGCACGACTAGCATATTGGGATCTTTGCCGGGTAGGATACGATCAATGACGACCTCAGTCAGTAACGGTGCTCCTAATCCCAGCACTTGCAATAACAGCGATGTACCGATAATCTGGGAAAGCACGGTGCGCATATGCAGAAGCGAGCGCATATAGGACCAGGGAGTGAGCGCTTTATCAGGCGCTTTTTGCTCAAATTGTGCCCCAGGCTCTAATAGGATAGCAACACCTGTGAAGCTCTCATCGAACTCTTCGCGCGTCAATCTTCTCCGACCGAGGGCGGGATCAATGACATCTATGCGATTGGCGGACCAGCGTTCGACGATCAGGAAATGGTTGAACTCCCAGTGTACGATGGCTGGCAAGGAGACGTAGCGAAAATCATCCAGGTTTAATGAGACCGCACGTACCCGCAATCCATACAGGCGAGCAGACTTTACGATCTCCAGTGCCGTAAGCCCATCGCGTCCAACACCACAACGCTCTTGCACCGCTGAGATGCTTGTTCCATAACCATAATAGTTTAAAACCATTGCCAGGCAGGCGGCCCCACATTCAACGGCGGTCACCTGCCGCATCTCTGGAATGCGCCGCTTCCTTTTCCTTGACTTCCCCTTTGGTCCAGCCTCCGGTTTTTTTGGTAGGACCTGCATTTCACGTGTTTCTGACTCCATAATCTGGAGGAGTTCAGCCGGGTATCTGGATGTTTGCTGCTCCCATCTGTAAGTACCTGTTCCTAACGATTTCGGATTGTTGCTCGCACGTTGAGATGGATAAGGAAGTGTCCTGACGAGTTTAGGCGTATTTTCGCGCTGCATATGCTCTACAGGTTGAGGAGCAGTAGTTCCTTGTGGGTAATAAGATTGTAGTTGAGCTGATGGTGGAGGTGAACCCTGGATATGAGCAGGCGCAGGGGTGACCCCTGTAACTGGTAATGAGGGCGCAGAATCCGTATACCAGGTAAAGTCTGCCGAAGTAAGTATTGGTACACCGACCGGAACATCGAGGGATATATCTTTGCCTTGTTCATTGGGATAGTCATTTAAAGAAGCCAACCGGGGCATCACGACATGGCGCTTACTTGTTTGACCTGAAGTTTTAGGTATAGGGTTATTATCTTGTATTGGTTCCATGAATACTCATCCCTCTAGTGCATCTCTACTTAACCTCTTCGGGTTTGAGAGGTAGACGTTCCCCGCTGTAAACGGTTGGGACTACCCATCGTTCTCGACCCGCTTAAGGGTACTGAAACTAGTTAATGTTTGAGAATGGTCTGGATATTTTGGACAATAGTATTGAAGAGCCGCTGAAGAGTGCTTATATATCCTGGAATGTTATTGACGCCGGGTAATATAGAGAGCGCACTCTGCGTTCCAATCTGTATTTGCGCCTGACACTGGCTTCCTAAATACGTCTGTGCCAATGACATTGGTTCGACAGGTGCTAGCGCGACAACAGATGGTCCTGATAATGTTTGTGCCAATGGTATTGGTAAATTAAGTTGTGTCGTGATCGCAGCCGGACTCATAACCCCGGCTTCCACATTTTGAATGGTACTTGTAAATGTAATATTGGCTGAAGTAATATTAATACTAACTGGCTGCCCTACTTTCAGATTTGCCTGCTGATCGGGCGGTAAAATAATCAAGACGACGATCGCCTTCCCAGTTTTCCCATTGGCTGCCTTCGGCTGTACAACTACCCCTTTTCCCTGGACGATAACTGGTTCCTGGATAGACCAGACGAGTGCCCCAGCACCAATGGAGAGTAAAAGCAGTGCCCACAAAAACACGAACATTCGTGGCGAAACTAAACGCAAGATGACATGCAGTTCCTGCCTCTGCATATATTTGTCTAAAGCACGCTTACGAAAAATTGAACGATCTACGCTTGCCATCACTCTGCCTCATTCCCTACATAGTAAAAAATATTTTTTACTTCCTGCCTACAAAATAGCCAGGACAGGTCTTCCTTGTCTCAATCAGCAAAGTGCCGCTGCCGCCGGAGCTGCTGATCACGACCCCATAGGTCATAACCGATCACAATACAACGGCGGGAAGCGGCATTTTCGAAACCCTTGCTACCACTAATAGGGCGCTATTAGCAGTTGCTTCGTCTTACCAATGACCAGTGAATGGCGTCGTGCTGACGATATGTGGCGTTGTCATCTTTTTGCGATCATCCCAATCATGATCGTTAATGTGATGATGGTGGTGATGATGATGGTGGTGATGGCGATGTGCCCATTTCTTGCGATCATCCCAGTCATGATCATTATCACGACCACCAGCAGCCTGAGCCAACTGCTCTTCTGTCAGGTCCTGTAGCACAACATCTTGTTCGGTAGACGACTTTTTGAAGATCGAAAACATGCTTGTTTCCCTTTACTAATCTAACTTTTTGTATGATAGCGATCGTGTTGCCACAACCACTACCTTCAATCTCTTTCAGAGTCGTTTCTCTCTCTGATGTATATTGTCACGATGGCTTTTTACGATATTTACCCACTAGTACATTTGCCATGATAAATGGATTTACGAGCGGGGAGAAGAAAGTAATGTTGGCTCTCCCCATGCACCAATATGGGTGGGGACCAGCTTCCAGTTGAGCAGGCGATTCTTGTCGAGCGTCAACGTGAGGATATTCCCACGACGCACCACATCGGCATCCATGTAGTCAAAGACAAAATTGCCCAGGCTGTAAATAATTGGTTTGCCCCGATAGTACTCCCACGGCTCGATCACATGGGGATGTGCGCCGACTACCAGGTCAGCACCAGCATCGATAGCCACACGGGCTAGCTGGCGTTGATGAGCATTGAACGTGGTGATATACTCGGTTCCCCAATGCATAAAGACAATGACGAAATCCGCCTGCTTACGCGCCAGAGGCACATCCCGGCGCACATTCTCTGCGTTGAGCCAGGCATGACCAGGGGTTGTATCCGTAGCCGCAAAATAATACGGGGCAATCTCGTCATAGGCCAGAAAGCCTACTGTCGTGTTGCGCACTGTTTTGAATACCGGAGTATGGGCTTCACGTTTATTACGTCCACCCCCAACGGGTGTAATTCCATGTTCAGGTAACTTCATAATTTCATCGACAAATGCCTCTTTGCCATAATCACCGCTGTGGTTGTTCGCTACGGAGACTACATCGAAGCCTGCATGCATGAGACGCCTGTAGGCACGAGGATCGCCACGCAGAATAAATGGGCGCGGTTTGTCCACCGGAGCGCCCAACCTGGAAACAACACATTCCAGGTTTCCAATCGTCAGATCAAACTTACGCAGAAAATCGGCAGTATGCGTAAATGGATATGGATCGTCCATAGTAGTGGCAAGCAAACGACTATTTACTGTACGGCCAAACATAACATCACCAGTAAAAGCCAGGGTGATTGGTCTATCGGGTATTGCGGCAGGCATAACAGGTGTTTGCATTGGCACTTTTATGCTCATGTTCTTTGTGAGTGTATGCCGCTTGCTAGAGTGAGCAAGTGAGTCGCAACCTGCCAGGCCTAGAAGCATTGCCCCACCAGCCGTCAGCATCTCACGACGTGTCCAACTCTTTTCATTCTTTTCTCTTTCGTATGTGTCCATATTCTCTCCCTGAAATGTAGTAATATTGTATTATGAGTCTATTCTATTGCAGTGATTAAGCTACATATTGACATGTTTTACATGAAAGGGATGCTATGGCTCTATTTCCCCAACATCGTCCGGTAACCCTGGCCCGGCGCGGCATGGTCGCAGCCCCTCACTACCTGGCGGCTGAGGCCGGCCTGGATCTTCTAAAGGCGGGTGGCAACGCTATTGATGCGGCTATCGCAGCCAGTGCCATGTTGCAGGTTGTCTATCCTTTTGTGTGTGGACTGGGCGGCGATGTCTTTATGATGATTTACGAGGCGAAAAGTGGGAAGCTTTATGGACTCAACGGAAGTGGGCGTTCAGCAGGTAGTGCAACCATTGAACGTTACCATGAACTGGGTTATACAACTATGCCTGTCCGAGGTATTCACACGGTCACAATTCCTGGATGTGCTGATGGTTGGGGAACTGCGGCTGAACGCTTTGGCAAACTGGGCCTGACAAGAGCGCTTATGCCAGCGATCGAGTACGCTGAAGACGGTTTTGCTATTGGCCCCGATCTGCATCATGCATTGACACTGGCAAGGGTATTCCCTGATATCCATCGTTCCTGGCATACACATTTCCTTCCCGACGGAACGGTACCGCCAGTTGGTTCTATCATGCGTTTTCCGACATTAGCGCGTACATTACGTGCACTTGTAAATGAGGGTAGCGAGACGTTCTATCGTGGTGCTCTTGCGAACCAGATCGCCGCATTTTTTGCCCGTGAAGGTGGCTTGATTACGCGAGAAGATCTTGCCGCCCATCACAGCGAGTGGGTAACGCCTCTCAGTGTCCCATTCTCGGGCCTTGATGTCTACGAGATGCCTCCTAATACGCAGGGTGTGACGGCGTTACAGATGTTGGGTATGTTGGAGCGACGGCACGATGTTGGAAACAATCCGCTTGCTCCTGAGACAGTTCATATAGAGGTAGAGGCGAAGAAGCTCGCATTTGCCGATCGTGCTACCTACCTTACTGATCCAGTATACATGCGTGTGAACCCCGCTGCATTGATCGATGCGTCCTATCTCGATCGAAGGGGCGCTCTTATTGATGCGACACGAGCACAATCTTCAGCCGCCCCCGGAAGTTTTACGGGCGATACTATCTATCTCTGTACGGCTGATCAAGAGGGCAATGTAGTCTCGCTTATCCAGAGTAACTATATGGGCTTTGGCAGCGGTGTAGTCGTTGATGATACCGGTATCGTGCTGCAAAATCGTGGCGCGTATTTCTCGCTCGATCCTGCTGCCGCCAATGCGCTGGCTCCGGCGAAGCGCACGCTGCATACGCTCATCCCCTCAATGGCTTTACGTAATGGACGACCTGCGCTCGTTTTTGGGACGATGGGTGGCGATGGTCAGGCGCAGACGCATTTGCAGGTTTACACAGCTCTGGCACGCTTTGGATTGAATATCCAGCAAGCCCTTGAGATGCCACGCTGGGTCCATGGTGCAGATGCAGGGCAAGAAGTGTTGCTGGTGGAGGGCCGTTTCCCGTCCGAGACGGTGACAGCTTTACGTCAATTGGGTCATGTTGTGCAGGTTGGAGAGGATTGGCTGAGCACGATGGGTTATGCGCAGGGCATCGTGTTTGACATGCAGAACGGTGTAATGCAGGGCGGGTCTGACCCGCGTGCGGAGGGGATTGCGGCGGGATGGTAGGGATGCGGGCTTGTAAACCGCGCCCCTACACCATAGTTGAACAGCGCATAATATAAACAATATATAAAATTTCCACGGCATGGTGTAGGGGTACAGTTTACAATCCCGTGTCGTTTTAAGCAACAATAGTCGTTGTCACCGAATAAATAGGTGGCAAAAAGTCTGCGATCATTTGCCAGTTCTCGCCACGATCCGCGCTGGCGAAGAGCTGGCCCGTGGTAGTGCCAACGTACACCCCACAGGGATCTTTCTTATCCGTACAGAGTGCCTGGCGTAACACTCCCAATCCTACGCCCGCATCCTTCGGTAATCCTTGTGTCAGCGCCGTCCATTGCTCGCCTGCGTTCTCGCTACGATAGACGGTGAATTGTTGTCCCATATTCAGGCGCGTCTCTTGATCTTCGACCACGACATAAAGCGTTTCTGGATGATGCGGATCAAGTGCAATCGGAAAACCAAAATCGGAGGGCAGGTTTTGCTGAATGTCTATCCACTCCTCGCCAGCATTGAGGCTCTTATAGATGCCACAATGATTTTGTTGATATAACACATCTGTTTGTAAGGGATTCTGGATCATGTGATGAACGCACTGCCCAAATTCTGGATATTTTACGGGCTGAAAATCGGTGCGCACATTTTTATTGGCAAACGTCCAGCTCTTGCCGGCGTCATCGCTACGCAAGCATCCTACGGAGGAGATGGCGACCCACATTCTATCAGCGTTGGAGGGATCAGGGAGGATTGTGTGCAGACACAGGCCCGCGCCACCGGGTTCCCAGCGATCGCGTGTGGGATGCGTTGCCAGCCCCTCGTTCAGTTCCCAGTTAAGGCCACCATCGGTACTCACCCACAGGCTGGCGGGATCGGCTCCCGCGTAAAGAACATTCGGTTCTGTGGTGCGTCCAGGCTCAATCAGCCAGATCGCATTGAGCTTTTCACCACTCTCGGCTGAAAATTGCAGGCCTTGTTCCGGTTCAAGCCATGTTTCGCCAAAGTCATCACTATAGCGCAGGAACGAGCCAAAGAAATCTCCGTTATCGGCGGCGAAGAGGCGATAATTATTGCGTGGATCAATGATCGCGTTAAAGATACGATGCCCTCGCAGCAGCGGACCTCTGACATCCCAGGATTGTCGATCCGCCGAGGACAGGAGGAACAGACCCTTTTTCGTGCTCACTGTAATAATTACCTGTCCCTGAGCATATTCATGGTGAGGCATATCTTTTTCTCCTTACATAAAGCTTTTATTAACCACCAGCAACGGATGGCAGGATAGCCAGGGTTGCGCCAGGAAGGACCGGAGTATCGAGGCCCTGGAGATAACGAATGTTTTCGCGTTCGAGGAAGATATTCACATAAGGACGTAATTGTCCTGTTTCGTAGCAAAGGTTGAATAATAATCCAGGGAAGCGCTGCTCCAGAGTATCGATAATCTCACGAACGGTACGCCCGGTTGTTGTTACTTTAGTTTGGCCCCCAACGCGGGGGCGCAGTGCAGGAGGAAAGGAAACGGTGATTGTTGGCGTGGGTGTGTCCATGAACTTTTCCCCTCCTAATCATTTTTTTGTATGGTATTGGGAAAAGTATACCAGCAGAGGCAAGGAAAAAACTTCTCTGATCTTGCTCTTTTTTCGACAAACGTGTGCAGAGAGGAGTTGATGCATCGATCAATTCCTCTCTCATTATCTTATTGCATTATAATAGGATCTTCCATAGACCTTTCCTGAAGGTTCTGGACACCCCAGCGGGCCTGAAAGCTATTGAGCAGGGAGACGAGACAGAACGAGAAGGCTACAATCATGACGAAGA
>CAVUVQ010000038.1:0-9348 GCA_963744875.1 uncultured Chloroflexia bacterium
GTTAACAAGTATATAAGGTTTGTGAACTGCCCTTCTCGAACGGTCCCAATTTCTGATAGGGAAACTGTTGACAACACGATGGTTTAACTCCCAAAACTCCCCTTCTGGCGTAGGGGCGCGAGCTTGCTTTTGCCCTGTTGGGGGAATAAGATGAATAGAATGGTGATGGCAACAGGGCTGTGAAGTTGGTAGGGTTTAGTATGTGGGTACTACGGTACAAATATGGGGGAAAAAGTAAGACAATATTGTCTCCTACTACTAACACAGCTTTGCTGTGCTTGTTAGCAGATCAGATTGCGTGATGAGTTGCACATTATTAATAATTTTAAACTATAAGGATTTTGGAGGTCATAAGCACTGTTGAAAAGGGTATAGAGCAGATAGGAGAGGGTTAGTGATACTGCTTTCCAGTGTAAGCGACTCCAACAGCCCTGAGAAATGTTATCTGCTCATACTTTTCAAACCTTCCTGTTACGTTTCGACCGGCTAATATCGACCCCCTATTTACAGAATAAGTGGTTTCGTCTTCATTACCCACTTGGCCGCCTTCAACCAACTTCCTTGTTCTAGCTGTCAGGAGGGATTTGAGAGGCACAAAACGGAAAGTTGAGTTCATGCCTCTAAGCGCTCGTCACCTCCGGTAAGGAATGACGACCATTCACTTACGGGAGAGAACCATTGCAAACCTGTCCCTGGATTTTTATCTGCGTCACAGTATTAAAGGCATAAGTAGAACCAGTATAATACGCTCCATAGCTATTGAGCTGGTAGAACGAGCTGGAACCGTTAAGATATGCGAGGAACCAACCACAATTATTGCCAGGGTCAACCTCAGTGACACCCGAAAGAGCTGCACCTATATAGCCACTGCCTGAATAGCAGATGAGACTATGCCCATTGTTATACCAGACCTTGAGGAAGTTGCTGGACCTACAGGGGCCGCTGCCGATAGTAGGGACCAAAGCCTGAGCAGTGGGAGTCCGTCCCGTTACCGAAAGAGATTTTGTAGACCGGGATGAAGTTGCTCTCGAAACCGCAGGTAAATTGCCATTGCAGTACTGTCCCTGAATTTCGATCTGCGTCATAGTATTCCAAACACTATAATCCGAACCAGTAGCATCAAATCGCTGATGGTAGCTCTTGCCATTCGAATATGCGAGAATCCAGCCACAATTGTTCCCGGGGTGAACCTCGGTGATGCCTGAAAGGGCCGCACCCGTATAGCCATTACCCGTATAACAAATGAGACTTTGCCCATTGTTATACCAGATCTTCAGATAATCGCTGCTGACGCAATTAACGGTACCAACATTTGGCCTGAGAATGATGGCTGTATGCAATGTTGCAGCAAGGCTGATGAAAGGTGTGAACAGGAAGAAGCCGACAACGAAGATGGGAGTGAACCATGTCAAAGAGAGTCGTGTTTTTTTCATACGATTTCCTTTCGATGAATGTTTCGTAAAACAACGGTAAATCCAACGTGAAACATGTTGGATTTACCGTATGTATCCTGGTGAGGTAGCTAACCTACCTGTAAATTACGAGATTATCAGGTTCTCCTATTATTTGATGAATCTCGCTTATTTAGGAAGAATACAACACATAAAAAAAAGGCTATTGCCAAGTTTTTTTGCGAAAAAGGTTGATGAGAACGTGAACTTTTGGACTTCCTCATGAGCCCTCCAATCCATCAATCTTATCCTTCATCAAAATGGTAAGAGATTCCACCATCATAATCTCCTGATTTATAGGGGCGGATGCAATGCTAAATACCTCTACTTTAAAGAATACCAAACGCTTGGACTAAAAGCAAGGTGTTGACGCATTTTCGCATTTCCCGTCACATTGATATAATTCCTAGCTCGCATCAGGCGTAAGACCCCATTTCACAGTGCAAATCTTGGGTAATCGACACGAGATTTGCACTGTGAAACTTTTTAGGCAAGTTCATGAGTTAATTTGGAGGTCAAATATTAATCGACTGAAACGTAACAGGAAGGTTTGAAAAGTATGAGCAGATAACATTTCTCAGGGCTGTTTGAGAAATGCTCACACTGGAAAGCAGTATCACTAACCCTCTCCTATCTGCTCTATACCCTTTTCAACAGTGCTTATGACCTCCAAAATCCTTATCATTGTTTTTCGGTTGGTTAATACCAGACCCTTCTTATATGAGGATTTTAGAGATTTTTGTGATGAAAGATACATCATAAATAAATAGGTAATTTCATCCATATTTACTCTTTAAAGACAAGTATCCATTTTTAATTTATTGATTTTTAAATGCTCATAATATGATATATACATTTCTAACGCATTACGAATTTTTATGAGATTTTAAGTTTGGCTCCTTACCCCTGTGTCAGGCATACAGCAACTTTTGTCCGAGCAATAGTACTATCTTTGAATTGATGTGACAAAACTCTCATTTCTCCGTTTTATTAGTAAAGGTCTACTAGCAATCGAACTCTAGTAGTATATCGGGTATGGCAAGGGTATAGTGAGTACAGATTGTGCGTTATATGGAATTAAGTAGACTGAGCGTTGAGATGAAAAGCGTATACCTGAATTGTTTGGGAAGAGATTGGATATGAATCAGTGTTTGCGTTGTAACAGGCAATGTAGTGTAACCTCTCTATTTTGCAATGAATGCGAAGCCCTTTTACAAAATCAAGGGCGGCCCGCCCCTGGCGGGGCTTTACGTGTTGAAAAAGATGTATCCGCGCTCGCGACATCGCCACACGTATCAATACCATCTGGGCAAATTGAAGGAACGACTTCCGATAGAGAGCATGATATTGCAAAACGTGTCACGGCTCCAACTCCTGGCGTACCCCCTCCTGGTTCTCAATCATCGGTCTATAGTATAGAAACAAATCGTGTAGACCAGGCTCTCGACCGCTTAAACGAGGCTGCACGACGCATTGCCGCATCTGAACCCGACAATCAACGCAAACCAAAGAGTTCCCGTCTCTCTCCTATTCGTGATATTTCGGCTGAGATTCACCGCCATAGTACACCATTGCCATCAATGCCCGAACAAAAGCTTTTCAACATTGACGATGAGCAAAGTGACGACCTGGGCGGCACTCTTCCAGATCTCTGGCCCTGGCTAAATGATGGTGATTTCGATGAGGTTGAGGCCGCAGGCTGGTCCAATCGTACCGATCCCCTGATTTCACGCCGCTTTCCCGATAGCATCGAGGCTGCACGTATCGAAGATGAAGATATACGCCGTGTGGCTGCTGAAGGAATGAATACCTTTGCACTGCCAGCAGTGCGTAAACGCGCGTCCCGCTTGCGTGTTGTTTTTGCCAGTCTCACTGTGCTGGCAGTGCTCGCCCTGACGATTGACAGCGTTCTTGTTTCTGTTGCTTTTCTCAATAAAAAACCCGACCACAAAATTGTTACATCTAATTTTACCGGCTCGCCTACACTTACTCTTTCCTCAAACGAGGTTATTTATGGTCAAAGCGTAAAGCTGCACTTCCGCCATTTCTCTCCATCTTCTTCTGTCTACGTCACGCGTGACATGGATATACCTATCACCCTCAAAGCGCCGGCAGTTACTTTCGGGTCATCTATCAACGTAGATGCTAATGGCAATGCAGATGCTTCAATGAATATTGAAAACACCTGGAATCCCGGTTCTCACACAATCGAAGCTGAAGATCATAAAACACGTTATACGGCTCAAATATCATTGCATATTGGGAATGCGGGTCCAACACGTCCTCCTCATCTAGTTGTTGATACCCTGGCCATCGATCTGGGCCAGGAACCTGTGGGTGCAAACTCTGTACGTCCGTTAAGCATGCATAACGATGGTAGTGGCTTGATTACATGGTCGGCGAGCAGCGATAGTTCCTGGCTGCTTGTAGCACCCAGTCAGGGCACATTTAGTGATAGCCAGACGATCTCTGTGGCTGGACAACGCGCTAATCTCCAGCCCAACAAAGACTATAGTGGGACAATTAAGATCACATCTAATGTAGGCACGTCTGCTACTGTTCAAGTGCAAATGTCGGTACTTCCACTACCTGCTACTGGAGCGCCTGTTTTACAGGTAACACCGGCGTTGCTTTCATTTACTGCAATAGATGGCGGTTCCAATCCAACTTCGCAGTCGCTATTAGTGAGCAATCCTGGCAAGCAGCCACTCCACTGGTCGATTTCTAACCCATCACCTACAGTTGATGCAAGAGGAGCATTTCTGCTAGCAATGGGTACTTCCGTAAACTGGTTAAGTGCTAATCAGACAAAGGGCACAATTGCTCCCCATGCAACGACCATGATACAGGTGAATGCACAAAGCAATAATCTGTTACCCGGTGCCTATACCAGTACATTGCTATTTAATGCGGATAAGAATGCGGTCAATAATCCACAGAGCATAAATGTCTCGCTGACGGTGCAACCGCGTTGTTCTCTCATCGTGAGCTCAAATGCCCTGAACTTTATAGGGGTTTATGGTCAGGCAAATCCGAATATGCAATCATTAACCCTGGCTACCAGTGCAAGCTGTTCGGGAACATCTTCGTGGAGTGCTACCTCCTCGGCTCCCTGGCTCACGGTCACTCCCGCCAGCAGTCAATTGCAGGGCGTGGCAACCTCGACGGCAACGGTAGCGGTAAATACCAACGGACTGGCGGCAGGCCCTTATTCTGGCACCATAACACTGACAATGTCTCCAACTAAGAATACACAGTCAATACTTGTACAACTGACGGTCCAGACGCCTCCACCACCAGGGGCTCCAATTATGTCAATTTCACCGCTGAACATCAATTTCAACGTGATGCAAGGACAAAAGAGTATTGCACCTCAGTCTATGACGATTACCAATACTGGCCAGAGTACTCTCAACTGGAGGGTTGGATCGATTACTGGCATCGGCGCCTCAATTGGACCAGGCTGGATAGCATTCGCTCCCAAAATAGGTACTATAGCACCTGGAGGAACACAACTAGTAACAATCAAAGTTAGAACCATAATCCCGCCACCAGGTATAGGCATAATACCTGCAGGGCAGTATAATGTCAGCGCTGAATTAGATGGTTCTGATGCCAATGGTGTTATTGCAGGTGGAAGCCCACAAACAATGACAGTCAATATGAATGTGCAGGTTCCCTGTACCCTGAATGCACCTACATCAAATGCATTGACTTTCACGGCTGTTCAGGGCGCAAGCAACCCTACTCCACAAACGAAATCTTTCGGTGCGGCTGGTAATTGTGCCTGGCCTGTAGGATGGAGCATAAGCAGCACGCTGCCATCATGGTTAAATGCATCACCCGCTTCTGGCTCATTTACCGTCGATGGTCAATCTGCTAGCATAAATGCAGCACCCGCTATTGGCACCCTTCCGCCCGGTACTTATACAACACAGATCACCCTATCTTACACAGATAGCACCAGTGCGCCACTGGCGGGAAGTCCACAAACGATCCCTGTAACATTGACTGTAACTGGCTTTAACATTTCTGGCACAGTAAACGCATGCGCGGATACGGCCTGCACCACTTCAACACCGCTCGCGAATGCGACGGTGACCATGACTGATGGCAGTGGTGCGCATTTAACAGCTACTGCTGACGCTAATGGCAACTATACCTTTACAAACGTAGCTCTAGGAGCAGGTACGATCTCGGCCACCGGAAGCAATGGAACGACAAGCTTCACAGGCACCGCTTCTCTGAACGTGACAGGGGACCAGACGGGCGCATCGGTGAATGCCTTCTAAACAGGCTTTTTCGACCGGACTACGTATGATACAATAATAAAATAATGCCATCATAAAAAAGGGCTCCGCCTAGACAGGCGCACCTACCCGGCTCTTCTGTATGGATAAAGACAATGATCTGTACGCTTTGAGAGCAATTTGAGAAGCATCAAATACTAACGTCTATAAATCTAGATATGTTATTATCATAATTACTTATGAGACGTTTTGTGATGAAGGAGGATGAGGTATGATGCTTGTCAGAATGTTAGCCCCCAGGAACAGCATATATGGAAACTAAAAGGTGCGTCTACTGCCATAAATTGCAACGTATTGACGCACAGACATGTAGTCGTTGCGGCCATGCATTTGTGCAAAAGAAAAGCAGAGCCTCTAAGCGCGAGTGGACACAACCTTCCATTCCTCCTGCATCACCACATCGGGCAGGCCACTATTCAGGTCTGCACCCTGAAGATCAGCCTTATCAGTCCAATAAGATCGCCGTCCAGCATCCGCAAGAGAGTGAGAATTGGCATACGAGTTTGCCTGAACCTGAACATATAATTCTTCCTGTCACCGATCCAGCTTTGAGACGCCGGGCAAACATTCCAATGCAGTATGATGATCCTTCCGCCGCCGAGTTCCCTGCTATCGAAGGATCTCCATTCTATAGAAGCAGGAAATGGCTCTTGCCACGCAGGACTATTGCAATCCTACTCGCCATTTCGTGTATATTCTTTTTGCTCGCAAGCAGCATTTTTGTGGTTGTGTTGCTAAAAAAATCTGCTGCAACAACGCTAGCCCACGTAACCGCATCGCCTGCAATAGTACGCGTGAATGATATGGTGACATTGAGCGGCAGTGGCTTCCACACGCACAGTACAGTAACATTTACGTATGATATGAATAGAACAATACTTACGGACAATCAGCGTCCTCTGGCATTGCAAACGGATGCACGAGGAAACTTTGTGTTACAAATGAGAGTTCCAGGTAGCTGGGGTCCTGGACAGCATAGTATTCATGCCACCGATGAGCCTGCTCAGTTGAGTGTGTCAACGAGTGTTACAATAGAAGAGCCATCGCTGGCCGCTCCAGCATTACAATTATCTACTCCAAATCTGGACTTTGGTGCAGCCGCCCCCGTTGTAGTATCGAATAAGGTGATTTCGCTCATTAATAATGGGGGCGACAAATTACCTGGCAGGCACGTAGTGATCAGTCGTGGCTCACGATTTCCGCCGCCAACAATGTATTCTCCGGTCGCGCAAGTGTCCACATTATAGTTAATCGTAGTGCGCTTGCTCCATCTGCATATACCGGACATATTATGTTCACATATGACAATAATGTCCCTTTAACGTTAACGGTAACAATGGGAGTTGTAGCTGTTGCGTCGGCGCTAATAATCACACCTTCAGTCCTGCCATTTACGATGATTGTGGGACAGGTATCCGTGCTTAAAGCTATTATTCTACAAAATAGCAGCAACCAGCCACTTGCCTGGACTGCCAGTGCTGTGACAAGCGATCAGGGTCATTGGTTAAGCGCCGAGCCAGCAGCGGGAACGCTCGATCCTGGTGCTGAGGGGTATATGAATGCCAGTGTGAATGTACAGGGATTGCCGCCTGGTTCTTATCATGGAATGCTCACGCTGTCCTCTGGTCCGGAGGGGGCAACGCTGCAGGTAGCGATTGTGCTCACTGTTTCGGCATCCTGAAGCAGGGCTTGTGAATTATTGTTGAAGGGCAGAGACTCCTAAATCTGATACAATAGATATTCCAAAATCTCCTGTTGAGAAGAAGGAATCTTCTATAACCTATTCTACTGCATTATCACTAACCTTGCCTTCGTTGAACAGCAATCACTTACCATCACCATTATTCACCGTCAGTGGTCTTCTCAGATTGCTGACACTTGTTGTTGCTTCGCTTCCCATCATTGCAACACTCTTCGTTTACTCTTTCTTAGGGAGTCTAATCAACAATAATTCACAAGCCCTGTTTTTCCCATTATCTCTTCCTTTTTTCACATATTAGGTATATAATAAGGATAATTGCTAAGAGCGATTGGAAAGATGATTTGCACAAAGTATAGTTAAGACTCGTTCTTATTGAAGGTAGGATTAATCTAATTCACATTCTATTATTGTGACTTAGACTCCGCTTACAAGATAGAGCAATCCAATTTCATGTAGGTAGCTCTCTATACTGGTTCTGCATTCTTAAGGCGCTGCAATGTGCTTTACGATTGCTTATACCATCTGCCGACAGCATTGTTTTCATGTCTTTTTTGTATTGAATATACTTTTTTGATCCTTCATGAAGCTGTTGGATCATAAAAAAGGATTTGTAGCTAATAACAAGGAGGATTTATGCATCGAAGGATTGGAATTTTTGGCAAAAGCCTCTGTCTCTTTGCTCTCTGCTGTGCACTGGTCGTGATCCGTCTCGGCCAGCCTACCTCTGCGTACGCGCATTCGCTCACATATACGCCCGACCTTTACCAGATGCACACCGATGGAAGTATCTGGCAGTACAATGGTGGTGGCTTCCATAATTGGATCCAACTCGATAATAACCCCAAGGCCAAATATATTGTTGCACGAGGAAGCGATCTCTACCAGGTACACACCGATGGGAGCCTCTGGCAGTATGATGGTGGCGGCTTCCATAGTTGGTCCCGGCTCGATAATAACCCCAACACCATCGGGGTAGCGGCAGGTGGGCATGGGAATGTCTACGAGCTACGCAAAGGTGGGACCATCTGGCAGTACAACGGAGCAAGCCCGCAGCACTGGATCGAGATTACGATAATAACCCCAAAACCACCCGGATTGTGGCTGGTGGAACTGGAAAGCTCTATCAGCTGCACAATGATGGGACCATCTGGCAGTACAATGGTGGTGGCTTCCATAGTTGGTCCGAGCTCGATACTAACCCCAAAACCTCTAAGATTGTGACGGATGAGCAAGGCATTCTCTATCAATTGCATAACGATGGGGCCATCTGGAGGTATGATAGTAGCTTCTATAAATGGATCCAAATGGGTAGTGATCCCACCACCTCACAGATTGTGTCAGGTGATGGGACACCCTATCAGATGCATACTGATAAAAGTATATGGGCGTACAATGGTCAACCCTTAAACTCTGATTGGACCCAGATTGATAATAACCCAAATAGTGACCTGATAGTAGCTTTTTCGTTTGACATCTATCAGATGTACAAAGATGGGAGTATCTGGCAGTATGATGGTTTCGGTTGGTCCGAACTCGATAATAACACACTTACAATAAGCATTGCCCCTCCTAAATCTTTCTTGTAATTTTACCTACTAAGACACTGGCTGAGACAGTCATTAGAACTAAACAATTCTGGCATCCAGGTATGATCCGTTTTCCAGTTGGATCATATCTGGATCTCATTTTCAATTGATAGCAGGAAGCACTCTCTGCTTGAGGTTGTGCTCTCTTTGTGAAACAGGCTCATCATGCCTCAATCTAATTATCAGATTATGATTGCTGGCTTGCAGCACCAGCAGCTATATCTAAGTGGACAAGTGTAATCTTTTGTAATGAATGTTAACTCTTCGCAATAATTCACAAACCCTGGCATCCTGAAACC
>CAVUVQ010000039.1:0-6721 GCA_963744875.1 uncultured Chloroflexia bacterium
GGATAATTATTACGCAGGTAGACGAAACGCATACACCGGACCATTTTTAGATGAGGAGAGGTAGACCATCCCATTCGCCACTGCGGGCGTGGTGGATATCTGACCATTCGCAGGAGGAGAGATCCACAATGTTTTCCCAGTCATGGCATCGAGTGCATAGACACTGCTGTTTACTATAGAACAGGAATAGACCACACCATTGGCGACAAGCGTTGTATCGGAGTTGTACGCCCCAACGTCAGCGGAGACCCAGAGCGCCTGACCCGTCAGGGCATCAAAAGCATACACCTCCCCTCTTGCATGATAGACCTTCCCATAAGCTACCGCTGCTGAAGACCCGGTACTGCCCGCTGTAGGAGCAGTGACCCAACGCGTATGACCCGTAGCAGCATCAAAGGCAGCCAATCCTCCATCACCCGAGCCGATATAGACCAGACCATTGGCTACCATTGGCGAAGAGTTAGTATCAACGCCGTTCTCAATGAGGTCTGAGATCCAATGAGTCTGGCCCGTCATGGCATTGAGAGCACACACACGACCCACACCAGGGCCATAGTTTGATATAGCTGCATAGACCAGGTGATTCGCGACTGCTACTGGTGAATCAGTCGATGGCTGAGAGGATGCAGCCCAGCGGAGTTGGCCATTTGTGGCATCAAAGGCAGATACGGTACCATCTGTGGAGTAGACAACTCCGTTAACCACTATAGGCGAGGCGTACGCATTGGCAGTAGGAGAGACCCAACGGCGCTGACCAGTCACGGCATCAAAGGCATACAATCTGCGATCTTGTAAACAGAAATAGACCACTCCTTTGACTACAGCAACAGTGGATGGGAAACCGGTTCCACCTCTACTCGGTGGATCGGTAACCCAGCGTGTCTGGCCCGATGCCACATTAAAAGCCCACAAACGACCATCCTCTGTGACAACATAGACCGATTCCCCACTTACTACGGGCGAGGAGAAGTCATTGGCTCCGATATCCTCAGAACGCCACGCGAGTTTCAGGTGGGAGACATTGGCAGGACTCAGTCGTTTTTCAGAAGCATTGAAGTTGGTGTGCTGGGCATCGAAACCAAACATCACATCGGGCGCAAATGGAACTGCCGGAGGTACTGGGGTAGGATGGCGGGCTATAGGTAGCACAACGGGATGAGGCTTTACATGCGACCCGGAGAGAAAGGCCAGGAGTCCTCCCGTGCCGAGCAGAGCCGTGCCTGTCAACGCAGCCCCAACGATCAGCCTGCGCCGTGAAGGGTTCAACTCCTGCTCCTGTATCTGCTCCTGCTGTGCCCCGAAATGTGCTTGTTCTCCCACTCGTCCGGGTGTACGAATACCCTCACGTGGCAACCCTTGTGGTTGGATGTCAGTCTGCTTCGCCGAACTCTGTGCAGCTATCACCCGCAATTCTGCCAACACTTCGGCGACACTCGTAGGACGCTGCTCAGCATCCAGCGCGGTCATGCGCGTAATCAGTTTTTCCAGCTCTATCATGGCAGACCCATACAAGCGCAGAGGGGGCAGCAGAAAGGGTTTCTCAGATGGATCCGAGCCGGAGAGCAGTTGGTGCAGGACAACGCCCAGACTATAGATATCGCTCTGCGGCGTAGTCTGGGCCTTGCCATATTGCTCTGGCGCAGCATAGCCTGGGGAGCCAAAGGCAATGGTATCTTTCATCTGCCCGGCTTTGAAATGGCGTGCAATACCAAAGTCGATCAAGTAGAGATGCCCGGAGGGTACCCTCATAATATTGGCTGGTTTGAGGTCGCGGAAGATGATCGAGGGGCGACGTGTATGCAGGTACTCAAGAACAGAGCAGATCTGGAGTCCAATATCCAGTGTTTCCTGAAGAGAGAGGCGATGGTCTGCTTGGCGAAGCAAAGCATCCTCTAGTGTCTCTCCCTCGATAAAATCCATTATGAGGTACCAGCGCCCTCTCTCACTGAAGTGGTCATAGATACGTGGTAGATTGGGATGCAGCAGGCCTGCAAGCAGTTGTGCCTCGCGCTGAAAGGCTTCAACTGCCTCGCCCAATTCTTTTGGGTTTAGACCACTCTGGCTCATCTCCTTTACGGCGACCCTGCGATCGTTCAGGTGCGTGTCCTGAGCCTGATAGACTGCTGCGAAGCCGCCTCGCCCAATCGGCGCAAGGATACGGTAGCGCTGTTTGAGGAGCTGATCCTGGAAGAGCAAGCCAGTCAGGTTACTTGGGTATACACCAGCCCTCAATGGCTCGCCACAAGTCATACAGAAGGTTGCCTGTGGAGGATTATTCTTGCCGCAGATATGGCAGGTGAGCGAGGATATAGTCATACGCATATTCCCTTTTAAAGGTTTTGCACGATTTTCTCCGTCCTGAGAATACAACTGAAATAGTTGCGCTTACAGATAAAGACGTGTGGATGCAACGAAAAGTTGCGTTGGAGGATTGACCCGGGCGTCGTAAACGCGGCCCCTGGACTATTATTCGGGTATCACCTGGCAATGTTGAGGTGGGATAGTGCTTGTTAAAGTGATGTAAAACTTGTTTCTATAAACACCTGTTACAAAAAATATGTGTTACAATAGAGATGGAAGGAAAATGTTCCTCGTTTTTTGTTTGTTGTGAAAGGAGCTTGCTCTATGGAATGGGCAGTGACGATAGCTGCATTTCTCGCGTCGGCGGTAGAATTTGTTGAAGCATTCACAATTGTGCTCGTCGTTGGTATTACGATCAACTGGCGCAGTGCGATGATCGGTGCGTTAGCTGCGGCTGTAACCCTGGCGGTCATCGTCGCCATCTTCGGCACGGCGATAGTCGTTTATGTTCCCATCAACCTTTTACGCCTGATCGTTGGATTTATCCTGATCCTCTTTGGTTTGAAATGGCTTAAAAAGGCCATCCTTCGTTATAGTGGCCTCAAAGCGTTGCATGACGAGGAAGCAATTTTTGAGGAGAACATGGCGGCGATGCGCGCACGTGGAGAAGACATCACGCAGATTCAGCCAACCGCCGTTGCACTTTCCTATAAATCGGTCTTGCTTGAAGGGTTAGAAGTAGCCTTTATTGTGATTACTTTTGGCAGTAATGCCACTGCTCAGAGTGGTAGTGCTATCGGCGGGATCGGCTCAGCTGCGATCGGCGCAATCGTTGCTGGTATCCTCGTAATCCTGCTGGGAGCACTTGTGCGTGCCCCTCTGAAACAGATCCCTGAAAACACGCTCAAGTTCGTGGTGGGAATTATGCTCACATCATTTGGCACATTCTGGATGATTGAAGGCTTTAAGGTCGAATGGCCCCTTGCTGATGCGTTCATTCCTATCCTCGCTGCCATTTACCTGCTCGCTTCGTTCGCATTTGTGATGTGGTTAAGAAGCCAACAGCGCTCAATAGTAGCGGCCACAAAGAGCAAAAACCAGATAGGATAAGACGAGAGAAAGGTTCATTAGCGATGAAAGCTATTAAAGCGGTCTATAATTTCATTGTGGGAGACATGGTTATTCTCGTTGGCATTGTGCTGGTGTTTCTCTTGCTCCTGCTGATCAATAATGTTGCGGCACTGACACCCATTCGTGCTTATTCGGGAGCCATTCTGGTCGTCGTCACGATTGCCGTGCTAGGTATATCGCTGAGTCGCGAACTGGTTGGAAGAGAGAAGGCGTAAGGATGCGAATCACGCGGGTACATGAATGGTACCTTAACCATGGCAACGAGCGTGGGAACGCGGCCCACGCTACTTCATGCTTTATGTGATTGCTCCGCTCGGTGCGCCGTGGATGAAGTTGTTTCTTCTCGGTCACGAGCGGAGTAGTGTGTGACTCATCCTCCTCCTGTTTGAGGAACACTTTTTCTTCAAACTCTTCAAGCATCTTTGCACAACGTTCAATGCTGTGTTTTGCCACATCGCGCTGTGCGGCCCCAAACCAATCACGTTCGACGACGCGATCATACCAGCGGCGAATCTTGTCCAGTTCCTGCCCGATCTCTTCTGCTTCCGCATAGGTGAAGTTCTGGCGAAACGTTTCAAACTCGATCTCTTTGCTGAAGTTGACATCACAATTCTCAATGATCTCATCATATTGGAGGTTGCTCTGGGCGATGAAACCATCGATAATCTTGGCCTCTTCATCCTGAGGAAGCTCACTGAGGGGTAAAAGATGATAATTCCCGCCTTGCTCTGTGATGCGCTCCGTAATTTTTTGCAATATCGTAAGCAACGTGTCCAGTTCGGGTAGAATACAGACGCTTTGTTGCAGGTAGAGCGCCCCCATTTTCTTCAGTTCACGCCACACGCCCACACGAGCGCCCGATGGCTGGCTTGGCACCTGGTAAATCAAAAGCACATAGCGGTGAAGGTCCATCTCATTACTCCAACCATTTCAGAAAACGGTAGGGACCCGATTGCATCGCGTCCGTGATTTATCAGCATTAGGCCGCCAGTCAATAAATTACGGACGCGATGCAATCGGGTCCCTACCATATTTCTCGTATTGCATGTTCATATCGTTTTTTCGAAATAGTTGGAGTCAACACGCAAGGTAACATCCCTACGCCAATTCCAACGATTTCCTTTAAATGTTATTCATCACAAACTCTATTGTAGCATACCAGACTCTCTCAGCGGGCTTCAAGGGATCTCGGTTTCCGGAGAAGCCTTCGAGGAGACTCCCTCCTCTGACGGGATCGCTACCTGAAGGACGCGTACGCCCTGCATATCAAGCCAGTAGTGACCATTTGTCTGTGAGACGCGGATGAGTACCCTATCGCAGGAAGGACAGCGGATGATCGTTCCCATACCATGCATGTAGGCGGCAAGCGCACCAATCGCATCGGTTGCGCTGCAGCTCGTACAGGTTGCCCGCACGAGCGTCATTTCAAAAGGGAAGATCTGTTGTAGGACGCCCCCGGCAGTGTTACCGTCAAGCTTGTTTTCTTCCATTATGCTTCTCCTGTTGGCCCGAAGCGTTCGGTCCTGATGCGTCCTGGTTCGTATCCCAGGGCTACAAGACTCGCTGCGGCTGTTTCGACAAAGGGTGTAGGACCACAAATAAACATCCAGGGACGTTGATCAAGCGGCCACACAACCTCGCGCAGAATAGCGGTATCGATCCGGCGCTGATAGCCCGTCCATCCAGGTGGTTGCACGCGGGTCAGCGTATACACCACCTCAAGGAGCGTTGTACTCTTGACGAGGCGATCGAGTTCGTCATAATAGATCACATCTTCATAGGAGCGTGCCGAATAGAGCAAACGGATCGGAATAGTGCTCCCTACAGCGATGCGATGACGGATCATTGCCATCAACGGCACAATACCTGATCCGCCAGCTATCAGTAAAAGTGGGCCACCCATCTGCGTCGTCCAGACGAAATAGCCTCCAATGGGGCCGCGCAGTTCTAGTTTATCACCAACGTGTAATTCATCGACGAGGTAGGGCGATACTTCGCCGTCATCCAGTTCTTCGATGGTGAGCGTCAGGCGTTGATCTTGCTCAGGGGGCGAGGCAATAGAGTAGCTGCGCTCAACCTGATAGCCGTCTTCGGCGGTGAGTCGCACATCCACATGCTGGCCCGGTTGATGCCCTCTCCAATTGGGAACGGCCAGCGTGATGCTCTTCGCTCGTACCGTCTCTTTCTGGATCGCAATCACCTCGCCAAATTGCCAGCTTAATCGCCCTGGTAGCGTTCTTCTTTCCATGGATCTCCGTGATTGTTATAGCCAAGTGATTCCCAGAAGCCCGGTTCATCATGATCAAGCAATTGGAGACCTCGGACCCACTTGGCGCTTTTCCAGAAATAGAGGTGAGGGACCAGCAGGCGTGCCGGGCCACCGTGTTGAGGTGCGAGCGGTTCTCCTTCATAAGTGTCTACCACCCAGGCCTTCCCATCCAATACTTCGTCAAGGGGAAGATTCGTGGTATAGCCACCATCGCTAAAGGCAACCACATATTCGGCACTATACTCGACTTCCTTCAGCAGCAGATCGAGGGAGACGCCTTCCCAATGGGTATCCAGTTTCGACCACTTGGTCACGCAGTGGATGTCTTTGGTGATTGGCTCATGTGGCAATGCACGAAACTCGTCCCAGCTCCAGTGTTTTGCGTTATCTACCTCGCCGAGCAGAGAGAAATCCCACTTTTCGAGTGGTGTGTGCGGGGTTGGTCCTGCTGAGAGGACGGGAAAGCCATGCTCAAGATACTGTCCTGGCGGTATTCTTCCGCTAACATCGCTCTTCTGACGACGCCCTCGGAACCCGCGCGAAATGAAGCCTTCGCTCATTTTCTGACCTCCTGATCTGCTTTTCGTTTAGCTCATCATGTCTTTTATTGTATCATATGTGTTCGGGTGGATATGGGGAGGTAGTTGTGAGAATGGGGAAACGCTGAGATTAGGATCACCACAATGGAGGCTTTCCTGGCCTGAAAGTCCCCACCTCCATCTTGATCGCTTCTTTCCTACAGCATTGCTCTCAGGTAGCTAGCAACGATACTAATGCGCTTCCTGAATTTGCACGAGCGTTACACCAGAAACCCATGCCATATTATACTCAAACCCCTGAACGACTACGCTATATCGAGTATCCAAATGCTTCTCATGACCTCTCTGCGGTAGATTGGGAACAAGCATGGGACATGGTGGTAAGCTGGTTCATTACCCATCTCCCTCCCTTATAAAAATCCATTTTGATTTTGATCATACCTGCAAATTTCACAATATTCTTTCATCCCCACAAGCCAGA
>CAVUVQ010000040.1:0-12361 GCA_963744875.1 uncultured Chloroflexia bacterium
CAGCGGTTGCAAGGGCAATTTTGTGCTGGATGATGACCACCAGGTGGCTGGAGAATATGGTCAATCATCGCTGACCATATCTGGAACTTCGCATAAACCTCACCTGTCGCCAGGAAATCCCTTACCAATTGTGTCAACTTGAGATCCCAGATGCTCAAATCAGCGAGCACCTGTTGAGGATCGACCCACCATTTTTGCTGCTGCTTATAGTGAGCGAGAAGCACGCTTATCAGATCCATGTGCATGACCAACAAGGCTGTGGGTGGGTCTTCCTCCAGGAAGTGCTCCGCCTTCTTATGGCACTGGAAAAGCATCGATTGGAGCGCTTGCCGCTCTCTTGCCGAGGTGGCACATGGTTGCAACTGTTGTGCTTCCTCTCGCATGTGGTGCAACTTTTTGGTCTTGTCGAAGATGATGATACTCTCCGCGATGGTCACTGGACGCATACGTTGGTGCTGGTCAATCTCTTTACGTATTCTTTCCTCGAATTGCTCCAGCGTGAGAAACGCGAGATTGAGTTGGACGCCACTAATAACCGGATGATTAGGATGGTGATTGGACCTATTTTCATCCACGATTACAAAAACATCGGTGTTGCTCTGCTCAACAGCTACTCCGCGTGCAACCGGGCCAAAGATGAACGCCGCAAGGTAACGTTCGTGCCCCTCCAGGCATTGAAGGGCCTGATAAACTGGACGGAGACGCTTTGGTAGTACTGGGACCGTCTGCATTGAGAGCAGCTTCTCTTGTGCTTCCCATCCAGGGATTTTGGGGAGGATCGTTTCTATTTCCTCCGGTGTTAATGAAGCAGCGTGACCACAACACAAAATGGCTTTGTGGTCATGAGGAAGCGGGTGTAAACAGCAGCCTGCAAGAAGATGACAATGGGAACAACACTCGTTCATGAGGCCTGCTTCGCGCAGGTGGTGACAGCGAATAATCATACAGTAATGCTCTTTTGGGATGCGTAAGAGCTGACGCATCAAAGGATCAGAGAAGGACATTCCTTCAACTGAGACGGAGTATATCGGTTTTTCCTCTTTTTGGCAAGGCCACCTTGTTGTGCCAGTCTTTCTGAGACTATTCGCGTGGGTGTTGATGATGCGCGTTTCCCGATGGTGTAGAGGTGCCATGTATAAACTCATGCCGCATGGGGGGGATAAGTGGAACAAGTGCCGCATTGGCTATGAAGCAGCCTGCAGAGCGCGTTGAAAGATGCGGCACCCCTCTTCACATAGGTGCCGCAATCGCCTCATTGTGTGATGTGAATGCGGTACACCATGGGATGTTTTGTGGGTACCTGGTTACGACGGGATTATGAATGGCATTGACTCCAACTATTTCGGAAAAAATGACACAAACATGATACGAATGGCTGTAATGCGCGTAAAACGGTAGGGACCCGATTGCATCGCGTCCGCCATTCATGGAATGGTGGCCCACGATTGATCAATCACGGACGCGATGCAATCGGGTCTACCGTTTCCCCTGTTTTTATGTGTTTTTGACGCATCATTTTTGGCGACTTCCTCAATTTGTTGGAGTCAATGTTATGAATGGGCACCCCTACGCCATAGGTGGATATTGGATATTTCAATGGATGATTACAGTATAACGATAAAAAATAGGAGGCAAATAATAGATTGCCCCCTATATATAGTATGCATAATACAATCATAAAAAGTCAAGTCCAGTATTTGCCTTGAATATGCTTTGTCCCATTGCAACAATCCAATGCGGCACCTCTGGACAGATGCGGCACCCTTGTGATAGAGAGTGCCGCATCTGTCAGGTGGCTCCACAGGCCGATCCGTGGGCAATGCGGCGATAGCGGCAGCATATGCACCCCTGTACCAGTTAGAGATCGAAGATGTCTCTTTGCGGATCTGTTTCAGGGATAGACTGGCTGAGTTGGTACAATCCGCGAGCAACAGAGTTTATCTGACCATCCTTCTTCATCAGAGAGAGCTTCTTGCGTACCGAACCATGATCTAAGGAGAGCTGGTCAGCAATCTCAGCCGGGCTAAGTGGATGATCATTTTGTTGGAGCAAGGTAATGATCGCCTGGCGGATCTCGGACAGGATCTCATCGTCAGGCGCAGAGTTCAGAGACCAGCGCCCAGTCTGGTCATCGAAAGACAGCTTGAGCACCTGATCTTCCACATCGCGCCCGGTAATGTGCAGAGCGGCCCTATTCTGACCCCGTACCCGTTGCAGCACCATATTGCAATCGGTCGCCCCCGTCAGGCCAGTCGAGCCACTAATCTCATCCATCGGATCGCTGGCCCCGCTCTTGCGTAAGTGGTGGATCAACAGGATCGAGAGGTGATACTGTTCCGCCAGGTGCTTCAAGGGAGTAATCGCAGCATAGTCATCGGCGTAGACACTGCCATTACTAGAGCCATTTTGAGCACGCACACGCGCAAACGTATCGATCACAATCAGGCGAGGAGTCTCGGCGCTGGCGATCCAGGCTTCCAGATCCGTCAGGCCACCCATCGTCAGAGGAGCGCTAGAACCCGACCAGAACAAAGCAGGCGATGGTCCTTGTGCCAACTTGCCCACACGAGAACAGATGCGTTGCTCATTATCTTCAAGCCCCAGGTAGAGCACCTCTCCTTGATTGGTTGGCAGAGTGCCCAGAGCATTTCCGCCTTGCGCAATCGAGATGGCCAGGCTCAGAGCCAGCCAGGACTTGCCCATCTTCGGCTTGCCTGCCAGCAGAGAGACGCCTTCCGGCAGCAAGCCAGGGATAGCCCAGGGAGGTGAGGACAGTTCTGAGGACATAAGAGCCTCTACCTGTTTGACGACGAGAGCACCATTTGAGGGCACCTGACCACTCACACCAGGCGTCCAGTTCACAGCACTTTTGCAGATCTGACGCACCTCATGCTCCGGCAGAGGAGGCTGGCAGCAACCCTTATTCGTTGCCTGTAGCACCAGAACCAGCGCCTCCTCATTCGCGCCCTGGTTGCGCAACGAACCCGCCAGGCTTACCAACGTGGCATTACGTTTGCCTTCAGGGATGAAGTAACTCGAAGTCGTGATACTTTGAGCGGGTGCGGGACTGGCAACCGTGTTAGCAGGGTTGGATGAGATGGTAATCGGAGCGGGAGATGTGTTGTGACGAAGAGGGGGAGAAGCGTTCTCGGTCACCAGCGCGATAAGGGCAGGAGGAGCCACGGCAAATCCCTTATGACTCTCCCAATAATAGCGGTTGCCACTGGCATGAATACTAGGAGGAGCCACCACGTAGCCGTTCTCGCCCCTGACATCGATGCCCGGAGCCAGCTTGCTCACACTATTACGTATACTGTACGCTAAACTACACATGAAGTAGAGGTGAAAGCCACCACCGCCCGTGTGTACCGTCGCCGTGGGAGGCAGAGGAAGAACAGCATTGAGAGTTTCAAGGGAGCCGCCATTCTTCGGATCAATATCGATCACCAGCATGCCTTGCCCGGTCGCGATCCCAATATTGGCATCGGGATAGAGCCGCCACCACTCACGAACCTGCTCGGGCTTAGAGGTTGCATCCTTCACGCCCTTAAAGGTGCGCGGATGTTTCGCCACCGAGCCACACTGCGCGGACCCACAGGAGCAGCAGCCGGGGGAGCGAAGTGATTGCAGGGGCAGGACACGAAAGCCTTCATCCGCATAGAGGAGAGCGAAATCCGCCAGGGTCCGGTTGCGTCTCATCTCATTGGCCGCCGCATTGTTCACATAAACAGCATCATTCATACAGTTCTACTCACCATTCTAAAGCCTGCAAAGGAGGGTAAAGCAGGGATAATATAGGTATATATCGATGCAACGTTGTACCGATATATGGGAGTATCGGCTGATGATGGGGGAAGCTGTAGGGATATGGTGTGATGGGCGTGGATAATTGGGGCGGCGGGAGAATGAGCACGGAATTATGAATGGGGCACGGAAGGGCTTTTACCAGTAACCCTTCTCAGACCTCTTCCTTCTCGATGGCCAACTACACCTGATAGACCTGCGCTGTCGTTTTGCCCCATACAGCCAGATATTTGCCATCGAGCGACCAGGTCAACGACGAAACAGGAGTGGGAAAGGTGACTGACTGGCGCTCTACGTGCTTGATAGGATCGTAGAAACGCAAGGTATACGACAAGGTGGCAGAGTCATAACATACTGCGACAAGAACACTCCCATCGGGCGACCAGGAGATCCCAACGATTGCCTGAGAAATTTGCCAGTTCGAGGGAGACTGACCGGGATCTTTGGTTGGCGGGAGAGAGCCGAAATGCTGGTCTACTGAGTAAATGCGGATCAGACTGGAGGACGCGTATGATCCGTTGAAATACGTGGCCAGATATTTGCTGTCAGGTGACCACGAGGTGTGAGGCAGAAGTAGACTGACCTCGAATCCAGGTGAGGGGAGGGATGCTGTGATGTTCCAGCTTTTTTTACTCTGGATGTCATAAACGTTGACCAGTGGCGAGGATAGTGCATTGGGATCGCTAGAGCCATCAGCAATGGAGGCATTGACCAGATATCTACTGTTTGGCGACCAGGACAGCCAGTTCGTCTGATCCTGGCGCGACGGCAGGACCGCTTTAGTTGTGCCATCCCTGACCGACCAGATGCGGATCGAACTTCTTTGCGCTTGTTGTCCACTGAGAGTCGAGGCGATATACTGGCCATCAGGCGACCAGTGTAAGGTGAGATCAACACCTGAACTGGTTGCTTCATTCGCATGTCCGTGATACGCTACAGCTACCTTGCTCGCATGGATGTCCCAGACCCGTATTTCCAGACCCGTTGTATACGCCAGGTATGTGCCAGTGGGTAACCAGAGCACGTTGTTGATCGGCAGAAAGGCTACAGCACCGGTGAGGGTGTCCCGATAGGGTGGTGGACTCACTGCGCCATCAAGATGGATATATTGGAGAATATTGAGATTATTCCTGTCCACTTGCCAGAGGCTTACAGCCGTACTCTCTGCCAGGGCGAAATGCTGGCTATCTGGCGACCACGTCCAAAACTGTTCACGAGCAACTGGCTGGTAAGCAGACGTATATTGCCAGTTCAAGGTGTGCTTCTCTCTATTCCATATCATATATCCTGCTCCAACATCAGTCTGACCCACTGTCGCTAGATAACGGCCATCGGGCGACCAGGCGAGTTGAGTAAGCTGAGTAAAATGCAGATTACTCACATCCAGATCCCAAACCTGTAAAGCTGAGAGTCGGTCTATGAGATATTTGCCTAGAGCACTCCCACCGACCAGCAGGCCCGTACCACCGGCAGCCAGTGCGATGAGAAAATTCCTGCGCGTCCGCTTGATGTGTTGTGGTGTTTGCGGCAAATCATTTTGCAGTAGCATTTGTCGTTTCATCTATCCTCTTACTACGCTCCAGATCAAATCGACTCTGACCCAGCGTGGTCCGGTATTGGGCGTGTTGGTTTTGCGTTTCTCATGAGATTTGAATCGCAGAACACAAGTCACACGTATCTATGATGCTTCTTGAAAGGCGAGAACCAGTTCCACACGAACTCCTTCCTATCGTACCATCAACGTATCCTGAGTCGGTCTCGCAGAGAGGCATAAGAATGTTCCTATGAATATAACGTAGAAAGAGCTCTTTTCTCCAAATTTGGTTGGTTTACTAGCAAATTCTGAAGAGGGAGAGCGCGTTCTTCTGGTCTCACGCAGGTGGAGTACAGCAATCACTCCACAATTTGTCAATGCATGTGGAGTGCAATGGTGCGTTCTTTTGCCGTTGTTAAGAAGTGGGAAAGCGAACGATCTTTTTTCTCAAGATCAAGATGGCAAAGGGAATATGTTTTCCCACGAAGAAGCCTCGATCACATGCAAACTTGACTTTTTCCCTTTTTACTGATATTACATATGTGGTTCCCTAGAAAACACTGAGTGCAACGCATTTGATCAAACGTCGTCTGTTCAATGAAAAAGGAAACGGAACATCGAATATACCTGTCTCTCCATAGAGGTGCTCTGGCGAGTTCGCAATGGAGTCTTTTATGAAAGGCGAAATAATGCCAATGTCCGAAGAAGCGGCAGAGGGTCTACGTGCCGCTGTAACGTATAATCCGGCTGCTGCACGATATTTTGTAAACATCGTGCGCTTTCTTCCTCTTGGAGTGCGCTACAAAGAACAGGATCACTATGGCCCACTTGCGATGATGATCTCCGCTTTTACACAGACCCTGCAAATTACCGATACCGTCAGTATCCCTGTGAAGAATGCCAGGCCTTTTCCTCAAGAAAAGCTGCCGCTCTGCGAGATCTTCAATAAAGAATGGTTGGAGCGCCGTTTTACGAAACAAGAACTGGCTGATACGATTGAACAGATGCTGAGCGAAATTCAGCCTCACCCTCTTCTGGAAGAAGTAAATGATTCGACAACATTGATATTTACGACGGAAGGAACATTCCTCACAGATGATCTTTATGAGCAGGGAATGAAGCGCAAAATCGACGCGGAGCAACAAGAATAAAATAAAGCGAACAAAGAATAACAGCGTACGGAAACACCCGTAAAAACATCTTTTACGCAGGAGAAGATGATGGAGGTGCTATCGCCGTAGTCGTCAACCGATGATACTGCTCGGCAAATTCATACTTGTTCGCAAACACGCGATTGCCACAATAGATGTTGCGCCTGGCAAATGGCTCAGGAGTTTCCTCAAGAAGAAAGACTCGTACCGATGGTTTGTGAGCCATCGGAGCATCGAACCAGGGTTCCGCAAGCTTCCCATACTGCGGATCATAAACCCAGGAAGGGCAGGGAACATCATAGCGTCCACACAGGTATTCTACAGAGGCAGCACAAAAAATAGCCCAACGAAGCTGCTCCTCAGTTGGGTGTTCAGGAACCAAAAGAGGGATCGTAGTCAGTTCAACACGTCGATCCCTAGCATAATCGAACCAATCATTCATAAAATTGCCCAGGGCAACCCAGGGCTGCTCTCCCTGGCATATTTCTTGATAGGTTACGGCCATCGTCTGAAGACGATCAACGAATTTCATCTGTGCTCCACATACCTGTAATATTCCAACTTGCTCTTGCTTGTATTGTACCATATGGCGTTATGGGAAAAGACTATCCAGTGTCCTCTCCAAGTCATTGATTTGCTGAACTTGCTTATTAGGAATGTATTGATCAACGATTTTTTGAGCCTGGATACGCGTTTGAATGTGCAGTTGGGAGCAAAGATCTTGAATATCGCTTCGATCTTTTGGACGACCTGCGAGCAGTTTGAGGGCTAAAATATATGCCTCTTCAGGCACATAGACTTCGAGCGGCCCATAGGTGCGCCACAATGTTCCCTGTGGGACCCGGCTGGTATCGCGGAGAAAATCCCCGATCACATCATTGATCCAGGTGACAGGAATGCGATTGCGCGTGGCAACGGTTCGTGCTCCCGTCTTCAAACGTTGAGAGAGCGACGAGGCCGTAAGATCATTGACATCCTTCAGAACCACATCGATATCATTGGTTGTGCGTCGGCTTCCCAGTTGCGTTAACATAAATGCGCCTCCAACGAGGAGGAGACGGAATGGTTGTTATTGTCCCATTTCGGCAAGTGCCTGTCCGAGGTCGGCCAGATAAAATTCAATATCCTGTGCATGCATTGTCTTCTCTTTTCCAGGTTTTCTATGAGCCAGTGCCTTCTAATGAGAGAACGATGGTTCCTCTGCTCAGTTCCAAAATACCATGAGAGATGGATTCATGCAATAAAGAGCATTTCAATATATTGTTTCACGAGCGAAAAGGTGCAGACATCCTCATCCAGAATACTGATTTGCTAGTCGTAATTTGGAGGAATGTGAACCTTCATTTGATACAACCTTGATCATCAGGGCCATAATGGCTCTGTGAGAATGGGCCAGGGGTTTGACGGGGCCGAAGAACGGGTGCGATACTACCAAAAGCAGGTTCGGGGATTGTGGGAAACGTGTCTTTTGGGAAAAGCGTTTTGAAGGAGACAGAACGTATGTTTACGATAGGAGCATTCGCTATCATTGTGAATACACAGCAGCACGTCCTTCTCTGCCATCGGCGAGATATGGATCGGTGGAATCTGCCCGGTGGCGGCGTCATGCATGGGGAGACGCCGTGGCAGGCAGTAATTCGTGAAGTGCAGGAAGAAGTTGGGCTGATCACGCGTGTCGAGAGGCTCATTGGAGTCTATGCCTATCCACCACGAAACGATCTTGTCTGCTCTTTTTTCTGTACCATCACAGGTGGTGAGCTTGCCGAGAGTGATGAGGCGGATCGCATTGCCTATTTTCCGGTTGAACAGTTGCCTACTACCACCCATGTGCATCATGTATTACGTATCAAAGACTTTATAGCGAATAGAGAACAGGTGTTTCTTGCCACACTTCCTCTTCTGCCAACCCAGGAATTTTCTTCTCCACCTCAGCCGTTGTGATTCGTAACACACAAAAGGACGCAATGACAGAACACCATTTTGTGAGCGAGGAAGAGCGACGCAAATCGCTTCAGGAACTTGAGGGGCACGATTGGGGTGATGGTGACTCGTTTCCCTCACACCTCGTTCTGACCATTCATGCACTCCGGCGAAAACGGCTCGGAGATTTTACGATCGAAGATGTACGTCTCATGATCGGACAGAATATGAGCCTGGATTACATGCTTCCTCTCGCAATTGAACACTTGCAACGGGATCCATTCGTAGCTGGTGATTTCTATGATGGTGATCTTCTTAAAAATGTGCTCAACGTGGAAGCAAGTTTCTGGTACAAGCGACCCGACCTCCGATGGGCCATTGAGGAGATTATTCAGAAGAGAGAGCCATTCCCAGAAAGCTTTCGCAACGATCTTGTGGTGTTTCGACACAATGATTGCCTCAATACAATCAAGAGAGAACGTAGTGTATCATCTTCATCGTATGGTATCGACAATTCTTTAGGAGAAAAAGATGCGTGTAGGATTACAAATAGGGATTACCAACACCCACCCGAAACCGCTTAGCGATTATCTTATTCGGGTAGCTGAGCAGGCTGATCAGGCTGGTTTTGCCACGCTGGTGGTGCCAGACCATTTTTCACTCAGGCCAGAGACGACACCATTTCTCAAAAGAGAGAAGGACGACACCCCGACCACCGATTTCTTTGAGGCGTGGAGTGTTCTGGCCTTTCTTGCCGCGCGCACCAGACGCATCAAACTCAGCACCCTCGTTTCTGGCATTACGATGCGCTACCCGGCGATTCTTATAAAGACGGTAGATACACTGGATGCGCTCTCAAATGGACGGGCATACCTGGGCGTGGGGGCAAGCCCCGATTTTGGAGAGGATGAGCATCAACGCATGGGCCTGCCATTTCCACCTGCACGCGAACGAGTCGCTCGCTTCGAAGAGATTCTCCAGATGGCCCTCCAACTCTGGTCAGGTGAGGAGAAGCCATTTGAGGGAACCTATTATCACCTCACCAGCACCATCGGGACGCCGCTGTTTGTCCAGCAGCCACACCCGCCGATTTTGATTGCGGGAAGCGGCAACAAGATGCTCCGTCTGATGGCCCAATATGCGGACGCAATCAGCATTGGCTTTGGTCGAGATCTCAACGAACTGCGGACGAAGCTGAATATTCTCCGTGAGCAGTGTCAGGCGTTGGGTCGTTCGTACGAGCATATTGAGAAAACGACGCTCTTTATGGCTCCCCTGGTGCGTCAAGGTCATCTGGATCCGGTGGCACTCAATTATTTCAGAGCACTGGGTGAGCTTGGGATTGATGAAGTGATGATCCGCTATCCCGACGATCCTGCGACCTTCGAGCTGCTTGCCACGGAACTGATCCCGATGGTGGAGACAATCCCTGTTACCGGGCGCTGATGTGGGTGCATCTTTGGAGAATAAGATGCGATGATGCCTTTAGAATAGTGGGCTCACAGAATATACGCCAGTTGTTCCTCTTGCTCAAGGATGCTCATGAGATGTTGATGGGTTCCTGATATCTAGGGTGCTTTGGCATATCGAAGGTGAAAGGTGATGTAAAATAACCTCTTCGCTCCCTCGAAAAACTGGCATCAGAGATGCTGTTTAAAAAAGTGAATCTTGCGACCTTCTCGTTCGCAATTTCTGACTTCATTTTATTGAACAGCCCATCATCAGATGCCAGTTTTTTTATTTATGACACTATGTGTGACTTGACAATCTCTTTGTCCTCGCCAGTGACACATATGCTGTCCACCGTCCGGCTCTCATCCTTGCCTAGCATCCCTCACAAGATCAGGCCAGTCCTCGTTTTGATGCATATTTGTGCGTGTAGCGCTATCTTTGAACCATAAAGTGGTTGTTACGCAACTCTGCTGATTCCAAATGTGGTATACTGGGAAGTTGAACATTTTTTCGCTTTTGTAACGCTTTTTCGAGGACCTAAAGACACCCCATGATCATCATTTTTCCAGATCTTCCCGCCGTTGAAGTAGAAAGAGTAGAGGAAGCTGAGGAGATTACCCTCATCCTGCGTACAATATCCCCAACAGCACTTTGCCCCTCGTGTGGGGCTGCATCTTCGCACATCCAAAGTCGCTATACAAGGACACTGCGCGACCTTCCTTCTATCGGGCATCCAATCCGTCTCATTATGCGAGTACGTCGTTTTTTCTGTAAAAACCACACCTGCGCTCAAAAAATCTTTGTTGAGCGACTTTCAGATCTCTGTTATCCCCATGCACAACGCACAAAACGGTTGCAACACGCTCTCTGTGGGCTTGGGCTCAAAATAGGAGGCCAAGCCGGAGCAGATTGTGGAAGTGAGCTTGGCATGAGTGGGAGTCGCGATACGATTTTGCGTCTGGTTCGAAAATCAGAACCACCTGCCCAACAAGAGCCACACATCATTGGTCTGGACGACTGGGCGTGGAAACGCGGGTTGCGCTATGGAACCCTGATCTGTGATCTAGAACAAGGTGTGCCCATTGACCTGTTACCCGACCGCACCGTCTCGACGGTCTCAGCATGGTTGCAGAAGCATCCCAAGATCAAAATTGTCAGTCGCGACGGCTCACAGGAATATGCCTCAGCGGGAAAGTATGGTGCTCCACAAGCTAGGCAGGTGAGTGATCGCTGGCATCTGACAAAAAATCTTGCAGGGTGTGTTTCGGTCGTGCTGACCCACTGTCTCACGGAGATTCGTCATGCAGAGCGGGCTACCATCACAATCCCCGAAGAAGAGCAACAGGTACACCACCGCAGCCGTCTAAGGACACAGGCCGAGCGACAGACGCAACAGGCTCGTCAGTCTGAGCGAAGCGCTCGCTACGAGCACATCGTCGCGCTCTCCAAACAAGGGATGAAATCCTCGGATATTGCGGTTCAGGTAGGAATGCCTGAACGTACCATTCGACATTGGCTCTCTGACCGAGGTATTCCCTATTCTCATCCGCGACATGAACGGCCTCGCCTCATTGATCCCTACAAAACCTATCTGCTTTCGCGTTGGCACCAGGGCTGCCACAATGGCTTACAACTCGAAAGAGAACTGAGAGCAAAAGGCTACAAAGGATCTGGGCGTGCGATCTATCGCTACCTGGAGACGTTAGAACCACCTGACTTCTCTGTTCGCGAACACCGTCCTGCTGTGGCTCTGGAACAGAGTACTTCTCCCAAAGAGCCCAATCCACTTTTGACCCTCTCAGCATCACAAGCGACCTGGCTCTTTTTCCGCAAGCAAGAGGATTTAAAGGAGGAAGAATTGGCGTATCTTCGATTGTTGAGGCAGGCCAGCCCACCAGTTGAAGCGACGTACCAACTGGTGAACACCTTTCTGCAGATGGTGCGCGAACGCACAGGAGAACAGCTTGATACTTGGCTAGGAGCAGTCCAAGCGAGTCATCTCAATGCATTTCAGCCCTTTGTGACTGGTGTCCTACAAGATAAAGATGCCGTTCTCGCAGGGTTAACATTGCCTTGGAGCAACGGTCCTTTAGAGGGCAATGTGAATCAGCTTAAACTCATTAAAAGAAGCATGTATGGTCGCGCTGAATTCGATCTTCTCAAGTTTCGAGTGCTCTACCAGAGCAAAAAGAATCGGGACAGAAAGAACAAGAAACATCAGGCACAACAGGTGGTTCATCTGAAGAAACCGAAGAGCATGAAAAACAACGCAAACTCTCAGCGTACCACAACTGGGATCAGCAAGGTTGCGTAAGTTTCATATTGTGTCCGAGGCGGCTAAAACGTTTGGCAAATCACACTATGCTAAAAACGCCTATCAGGCGGCTTCGCTCGCACCATTTTGACACCTTATCTTTGACACCCATTCTCACTCTTTTGGAGCCTGACACCTTAATTGACACCTTATCTTCCAGACTCTACCCCCTTTGCTGCACCATAC
>CAVUVQ010000041.1:0-5983 GCA_963744875.1 uncultured Chloroflexia bacterium
TCTATTGTGCAGGCACCTTTATAATAATACTTTCCCGGTGGGATTCTTTCTAGCTCAATATCTTCAAACGTCACGGGATCTTCCTTTGGCTCCAGGTGCGTGAATACCGTGCTTTCGGGCAAAGCCGCATGAATAGCAAGTTCTATTTCTTCGCAGATGCTGTGCCCTTTGAGGACAGTCCACGTACCTGGCACAATGACATGGAAGGACACAAAGCGTCGTCTTCCAGCCATCCTCGTGCGCATTGCATGAAAATCAATCGATTGCTTTCGATAGGCATCTAAAATCTCGTTCACGGTTTGCACATCTTCATGGGGAAGTGCCGTATCAAGCAAGCCCAATCCCGTCTGACGTAACAACTTTACCCCTGTCCAGATGATGTTGATAGCGACCAGCAGTGCCACAATTGGATCAAGAATGTACCATTTCGTCAGAGCCACCAGCAGCACGCCAACGAAAACGCCAGCCGTAGTCATCACATCCGTAAATAAATGACGTGCATCGGCTTCCAAAGTGATGGAGCGTTGCTTCTTGCCTTCACGCAACATAAACCATGCAGAGTATTCCATTGATTAATGCTCCAAATACTGAAAACGTCAGGCCCAGGTATGCTTGCGCTATTGGTTCAGGATGCAATAGACGAGGAATGGCTTCAAAGGCAATAATGAGGGCGGCAACCAGGATTAACGCTCCCTCTACTCCACTGGAGAAGTACTCGGATTTAGTGTGTCCATAGGTATGATCTTCATCGGCAGGACGTGCGGCCAGAGTAACGGCCCAGAGTCCGACCAATGCCGCAACTAAGTTAACCACTGACTCGGCAGCATCGGAAAACAATCCAACCGAGCCCGTGAGAAAATAGCCGATGAATTTGACCAACATGGTTACCAGCGCGGCTGAGATTGACAGGATCATGTATAAACGGAGTGAGGAAGGCTGTTTCATAAAAAAGATGCGTTTTCTCCTTCAATACGATTATTTACCAGTACAATATTACCACGCTGAAGGGGTGATAGAGGGAGACGATGTTTGCCATCCCACCCAAAAGCGTGCTATAGTACATCCTCGTGAGATACTAAAAAATATAATAACAGCAGGAAGATATATATAGCATGGCATCTCAAGGACCCAATCCCAGAACAGCGAAACGTACAACGCATACTTCCCCAGCCGTTCAGTTCAATCCAAATCCTCAGCAGGCAGACGCGATTGCACATATGAATGGGCCAGCCGCCTTTATTGCTGCGGCAGGTACGGGTAAAACCGCGATCCTCGTGCAACGCCTGGTGCGCCTGGTTGCCGACGAAAAGATTGCGCCCGAAGCTATTCTCTGTGTGACCTTTACGCGTGCCGCCGCCGACGAAATGGAGAAGCGTGCACTGAAAGCGCTGAAAGCTCGCGGCATGACCGCACAAAGCGTCAAAGCCTTGCGCGTGGTGACGTTCCATGGCCTGGGACACCAGATGTTGCGCGAGAAGCTGGAATGGAAGCCGCAAGAGTTGAATCAACGCTTGCTGAGCGGTGAGCCACGCCAATGGATGGCCGAGGATATCATTCGTCCCTGGCGCAGCAATCGCACACGCGGTATGAACTGGGAGATCGAGATTGCGGGCGTGCTCAGTGCGGTTGATCGCGCCAAAGAAGAGATGATCAAGCCCGATCAATCAATCGATTTCTTCCGCTCACACCTGGGCGTCGAAACGGAGTTGGCCGCACGCTATCAAGAGTTCTTTGAACTTTATGAACAGACAAAACAAAAACAGAAGCTCTATGATCTTTCGGACCTGATCTATGTGCCGCTCTCTCTGCTCGAAAGTAGCCCCAAGTTCCGCAAAACATGGCAGACACGCTATCTCTATCTACAGGTTGACGAGACACAGGATACCAATCCTTCACAGTATAAAATGATCCAATATCTGGCCGCCCCTAAACAGAATGTGGTCGTAGTGGGTGATCCCGATCAGGCCATCTATCAGTTTCGTGGTGCAAGTCCAGAGGCCTCGATTCTTTCGTTCCGCACCATGTATCCCAAGGGCAAGATCTACCCGATTGAACATAATTATCGTTCCACGCCGCAGATTCTTGAGGCCGCCAACAAATTGATCAGTCATAACGATATCACACCGGGCTTTGAGAAGCAGTTGCGCCCAACACAGCCTGATGGTGCTCCTGTATGCGTCACAGCGTATGACGATCAGGAGAACGAGGCCGATGGTATCGCCAACCGCATCGCACAACTTGTGCGCGACTGGCACGAACACGGCGAAGAGCTTTCCTATCGCGACATTTTTGTGCTCTCGCGCACCAATCACCATCTTGCATCATTAGAAATAGCATTGGCACGCAACCGCATTCCATATCGGGCGGCGGGCGGCTCTTCTTTCTTTAAACGCAAGACGACACGCGACATGTTGGCCTATCTCGCATTGATCGATGGGATGCGTGTATATCAAGACTATCTCACAGCTCGTGGCGGGGCACAACCACTCAAATGGGATGATGTGTTCACGCCCGTTCATTGTGGTGAGCAAAACGCGGCATTTCGTGCCGTTTCCAATATCCCATCAAAAGAATACTTCACCACAACCGGCAAAACATCGCATCGCTTCACGCCGACGTTTTACGGCTCATTATCTGGCTTTGCCAGCGGGCGTCCCCTGCTGCAATTCTGTGAAGAACAGGTTTACACAATCGCCAAAGAATATCAGCTCGGCGTGAAAGATTTCATTGCCTTGATCAAGCGTGCGTGGTCACAATGTAACAATCACCCAGCCGAAGCCATTAAACTTATTCGCCAGTTTGGCTACGATACGCACCTGCACCACTACGACAGTAAACATAAAGAAGATACGGATGAAGAGTCGGAGGCACCCACACATCATGAGGAGACACGGCTGGATGGTCGTTACGATGAACTGGAGGAGTTGATGGTGATCGCACAGAAGCATCACACGATCCGCCACTTTTTGCAGGCCATGACCAAATTAAAGGAACAGGCAGAGGATAGCAGCAAAAATAAACGCGATTGCGTACTCCTATTGACCATTCATAAAAGTAAGGGGTTAGAGTCGCCGGTTGTGTTTGTGATGGGGATGACGGAGGGCATTTTTCCGCACAAACGCTCGTTTACGATGGCTGAAGATGGTCCCATCGTGCAATCAGGCATTGCGGAAGAGCGTCGTCTCGCCTATGTGGCCTTTACACGTGCACAGAAGTTGCTCTTCCTCTCATCTATTTTGCGCTACCGTAGCAGTGATGCTCTGCCATCGCGCTTCATCGAGGAGGCAGGCCTGACGCCCATGAATGAAGATGGTCAGCTCAATCCCTATTTGATGACACGGGACGGAGATGTGCGTACGCTGAGTCCGTTGGTGACTACGCCGGGATTGTTTGAATGAGGGGCAATATGGGCATGCTGGATCAACCGGGCTTGTTCCATTTCATTCCACCGCGCCCCTACCAGAACATGTATATGAATATTCATCATATCAGCGTAGGAACCGTACCTGCTCCCATATGGCTAAATTGATTGTCATCGAAGCTAATTTGGTTTATAATTAAACACTGCAACTAAAAATATGTAGATTAATGAGCGAATCGGGTGGTTCAGGATATCATGTCTGTCAAAATCTTTTTCTGTTATGCACGTGAAGACGAACTGTTGCTCAATAAACTGAAGACGCAACTCAAACCGTTGCAGCGCCAGGGTCTTATTGAGACATGGCATGACCGTGATATTAGCGCAGGAACCGCATGGGAAAGTGAGATCAATCAGCACCTGGATGCCGCCCACATTATCCTCTTGCTCATCAGCCCAGACTTCATGGATTCCGATTATTGTTATGGGACTGAGTTACAGCGTGCAATCCAACGGCACGAACGAGGCGAGGCGTCCGTCATTCCCATTATCCTCCGCCCGGTTCACTGGTATATAGATCCCCTAAACACACTTCAAGCTTTACCAACGGATGCTAAACCTGTCAAAAATTGGCCGGACCTCGACGATGCTTTTTACAATGTAGTGGGTGGCATTCGCAAGGTTGTAAAAAAACACTGGTTAGAAAAGTGCAATGCGCACTACAAAACCGGGTTCTATGGGGAAGCATTGCAAGCTATCACACAGGTCATTCGACTGGATGGTCGTGATGTCCAACTCCACAACATAAAAGGGGGCATCCTTCATAAGCTTGGACGCCTTGAAGATGCCCTTACGGCTTTCGACCAGGCCATTCTTCTTGATATTAATGATGTGGCTGCTTATAGTAGTAAAGGACTTCTACTCAGTGAGCTTGGAAAATATGAAGATGCATTGCGCGTTTGCGAACAGGCCATTAAACTTGACGCCAGTGACGCTTACGCCTATTATGTCAAAGGAAAAGCTCTACAAGAACTTGCACGCTATCAAGAAGCCCTTAGTGCCTATGAACAGGCTACGCACATCGACCCCAATAGTGCTGAGATGTATGAAAATAAAGGGTTAGTCTTACACCTTCTTAAGCAAGATACCGATGCTATTTTAGCCTATCAGCAGGCAGCGAAACTCAACCTTACCAACCCCAATTTATTCAGTGTCCAGGGAGTCATCCTGCGTGACCTCAATCGCGATGAGGAGGCACTTGCGGCCTTCGAGCAGGCTATTCTTCTTGATCCTGACAATGTATCTCTTCTCAAAGAAAAAGCTGCAACACTCCAACGCCTTAAACGTACAGATGAAGCACGCGAGACGTATAAAAAAGCGCGGCAACTCAGTGATGGCTCATCATTGATTGAGATGGAAATTGAAAGTATTGATGCACAAAAGGGAGTTGTCATCTTAAAAGATGCGAAGCTGGACCGTCGTTTGCATATACCTATTAGCGGTGCAGAAGCAATTAGCCTTGATAACAGACCTCCCACGCCTCAAGAAGCATTACGTAAACCACTCCCTCGTATCTATAACTTGCTGAAAAATATTATCGAGGATTTAGGCGCATCAATCACTATAGTCACAATTTCAGAGATGGTAGAAGAAACCTTCTACGCAACTATTATCCTGAAGGTTGTTGATAAACAAACACAATACGATATTCACGCAATAGATGCCATTGTTCTCGCTAAACGTGCGGAAATTCCAATATTTGTCGAAGAAGATGTACTGGAGATGGCAAAATTTGCCATTGATCACAAAGTAGACAATAAAAAAGAAGCTGAATCGATAAATCAAATAAAATTCTCAGCAATCCTCCAGGTTAACTCCATCGACGATGTCTGATAGAGATAAATTTGATGCGTTTACGGAGGGTGCAAGAAAAGTTTTGAGCCTCTCTCAGGAAGAAGCGCAACGTTTTCAACATAATTATATCGGAACAGAACACCTTCTACTGGGTCTCGTACGCGAAGGTGAAGGTGTGACTGCAAAAGTTCTGGCAAATCTCGGCGTTGAGCTACAGAAAGTTCGTGCCGCCGTCGAATTTATCATTGGTCGGGACAATCGTATCGTCCAGGGTGAGATCGGTCTCACCCCACGAGCCAAAAAGGTAATCGAGCTAGCAGTTGATGAAGCTCGTCGCCTGAACCACCATTACATTGGGGCAGAGCATCTGTTGCTTGGTCTAGTACGCGAAGGCGAAGGTATCGCAGCTGGTATCTTAGAGGCTCTAGGAGTAAACCTTGAAAATGCTCGAACACAGACAATTCAGGTACTCAACCAATCAGTTAAACCGTAATCACCAACCCTAGCTATTATATATCCTGAATTGCTATTCGCGCATTATGATTTATAAACTGTAATAAGAACTAGATAAGTAGCTATTCAGCAACAAGAGTATAAATCAGCAGCAGAGTTACACGATCTCGAGGTAAACTTGCGCGAACGCATTTCTCAACTAGAGAAGCAAGTTTAGAGCTGCTATCTCTCTGCTACTGACACACTGTTGTCACTCGCATCAGGTAGACTATTGTCATAGAACGTTACTTCAATCAATTAGGAAGGAAACAGATATGG
>CAVUVQ010000042.1:0-23317 GCA_963744875.1 uncultured Chloroflexia bacterium
AGCCTTTTAGCATGGACATTCACGCAAAAATCTGGTATACTCTGACTTAGTGTACAGTAAACACCTTTTCTTTTTTGTCAGACTAGTTAGTGTAGTATGTACACTTATTCGAAGGAGAATAAAGGCATGACCCACAGCCAGCCGTTTGATGTCGTTATCATTGGAGGTGGCATTGCTGGCCTCTCGGTCGCTCTACGGCTGCCGGAGCACATGCACATCGCGCTCTTCACAAAGGGTCAACTGGGTGAAAGCAACACCCGTTACGCCCAGGGTGGTCTCGCGGTAGCACTGGGAGCGGATGATACCCCCCAACTCCATCTTCAGGATACTTTTGCCGCTGGCGCTGGCCTATGCGATGAAGAGGCTGTACGCATTCTGGTTGAGCAGGCACCAGAAGCGGTGCGCTGGCTCATACAGATGGGCGTTGTGTTTGATCAAGCTCAACCTGGTGGCTCCGAACACACGACTCCCGATGGGTTATTATTGGGCCGTGAAGCTGCTCATAGTCGGTGGCGCGTTCTTCATGCTGGTGGCGATGCGACTGGTGCTGAGATTGAGCGTGCTCTGATGACTGCTTTGCGCTCACATTCCTCAATTGCCCTGTATGAAGAAACATTTGTAAGCGAACTTCTTGTGGAGAATGGTCATTGTTCTGGTGTACGCGCTGTCGATCATGCTGGTCATACCTTCGATGTGAGCGCTACCTCAACCGTGCTGGCAAATGGTGGTGCGGGTGGCCTCTGGCTCCATACCTCAAATCCTGCTGGTGCGACCGCCGATGGGCTGGTCCTGGCATGGCAAGCGGGCGCGGCCCTGGTCGACCTGGAATTTATGCAATTTCATCCCACCGTTCTGATCGCAAACGGTACATCCCACCTCATTTCAGAGGCCGTGCGCGGCGAAGGTGCATATCTGCGTAATCACGCGGGCGAACGTTTTATGCCACGCTACGATCCACAGGCCGAACTGGCACCCCGTGATGTGGTCGCACGTGCGATCCTGAGCGAGATGCTAGCTGAAGGAACTGATTGCCAGTACCTCGACCTGCGCCATCTGCCCGCAGAGAAAATGTATGCCCGCTTCCCTACGATCTCGGCGATCTGCCGTCAAAATGGACTTGATCTGGCACATGATCTCTTGCCCGTCGCTCCCGCCGCTCACTATTGTATGGGAGGCGTGATGGTGGATTCCTCTGGTCGCACGACCCTCCCAGGCTTGTACGCCGTCGGTGAAGTCGCCTGCACAGGCGTCCATGGAGCCAATCGACTCGCCAGTAACTCATTGCTTGAAGGACTGGTCTATGGCATACGTATCGCCGACAAACTTGGTCAGGCCGTTCCACGCTATGAACATAGCACCATCCGTAAAAACACCGCCATGATCCCTTACACCTCATCTCTACGCGAGCACGTTGTGTCATCCGGTATGGTGGAGGTTCTAACGACAGAGCAAGTTCGTAGTCAGATACGCCAACTCATGTGGCAGTATGTCTCTCTCTGTCGAGATGAAGAGGGATTGCTGCAAGCAAAATCACACCTTCAAGCGCTCTATGCACAACTCGTTGCCAATCAGCATAATCAATCGGCAACGGGGACAGGCTACGCCGAAACGATGAATATGCTTCAGGTGGGCGAACTCGTGGTTGTTGCCGCACTCGCACGGCGCGAGAGTCGTGGCAGCCACTGGCGTCTGGATTATCAGACCAGTAACCCACAGCAGATCGAACAACACTACGCTTTCCAACGTCCTCCCATTGATCCATCTGAATGGTTAAACGAAACAAAGGAGATCGCCCAGCATGCTTAAACCACCCCTCGATCTCATTCGCCACGCATTGCAAGAAGATGGTGCCGAAGCTGACATAACTACATTGAGTACCGTCCCTGAGCAGCAACAGGCTCGCGGCAGCATCCTCACCCGTGAAGCTGGCGTGATTGCCGGACTTGCCATTGCCGCCGCAGCATTTCGCCTGCTTGACGAGCGCATCTCCGTCGAGCTACTGGTTCATGATGGCGCTATTGTGCAGCCAGGAGACGTGCTCGTTCGCCTGGATGGTCCGGCACGCTCTCTCCTGAGTGCCGAACGGGTTGCGCTGAACTTTCTGGGCCATCTCTCCGGTATCGCAACACTGACCGCTCGCTGTGTACGTGCGGTAGAGGGTACCCATGCTCGCATTCTTGATACACGTAAGACCACGCCGGGCCTGCGTAGCCTGGAAAAGGGAGCCGTATTACTCGGTGGTGGGCAGAACCATCGCTTCGGATTGAGCGACGGTGTCCTTATTAAAGATAACCATATCAAGGCTGCGGGAGGCATTGCCAGAGCAATTGAAGCTGCACGTCACACGGCCCCACACCTGCTTAAAATCGAGGTCGAATGCGAAACACTCGCTGAAGTCCAACAGGCACTCAACGCACGCGCAGATGTCGTGCTGCTTGACAATATGGATATTCAAACAATGCACAATGCGGTTGAATTGATACGTAAAGATGCACCTCTGGTATTGATCGAAGCATCCGGTAACATCGGTACCAATGGTGAACGCCTCCACGCAGTCGCCTCCACTGGCGTTGATTTTATCTCGCTCGGAGCTTTAACGCATTCCGCGCCCAATTTTGATGTCTCGCTAGAATTTGCTTGATTCCATAAAGGAGAAAACATCATGGCTGTAAATACCGAGTGCGCTGAAAGCCAGGAGACCCGCGTCCTACCATTGCTCTCGCCACGTACAAGGGCAAGACACGATCTATCGAAACGCAACGACAACATCCCTCTGTTCTACGCTGAAATGTCGGGCGAAGAACTGGATCGTCGCATCGCTGCGGCACGCGAAACGCTGGGCGAACGCGTCCTCATTCTCGGCCATCATTATCAACGCGACGAGATCATCAAATATGCGGATTATCGAGGTAATTCTTTCAAACTGGCGCAACTGGCGGCGGCTCGTCCTCAGGCCGATTACATCCTCTTCTGTGGCGTCCACTTTATGGCCGAAAGCGCCGATATTCTGAGTGGTGCCCATCAAAAAGTCATCCTCCCTAATCCTGCCGCTGGCTGCTCTATGGCTGATATGGCGAATATTGCTGAAGTTGAGGAGTGCTGGCAGATGCTTGAGGAACAAATTGGGACTGATGCAGGTATCATCCCGGTGACCTATATGAACTCCGCCGCCAACCTCAAAGCCTTCTGTGGCCGCAACGGTGGCATCGTGTGCACCTCATCTAACGCTCCTGCTGTCATCAACTGGGCTTTCACACAGGGAAAACGCGTCTTGTTCTTCCCCGATGAGCACCTGGGACGTAACACTGGCCTCAAATACGGCATCCATGAAGAAAACATGGTCGTCTGGAATCCTAAAGATCCCATGGCTTCCGACGATGCCGAAGAGGCAATTGAGCGAGCACAAATCATTCTCTGGAAGGGCCACTGCTCTACCCACATGCGCTTCAGTGTTCAACAGATCGAAGAGGCACGCGCGAGCTATCCCGACATCAAGATCCTGGTGCATCCCGAATGTCGTCATGAAGTGGTTGCAGCCGCTGACCTCTATGGCTCAACCGAATACATTATTGAGCAGATCGAGCGTGCTCCCGCTGGTAGCAAGTGGGGAGTTGCGACGGAGATCAACCTGGTGCACCGTCTCGCGCAAGAGCATCCCGACCAGTTCATCTTCTGCCTTGACCCGATTGTCTGCCCTTGCTCCACGATGTACCGCATCCACCCGGCATATCTCGCCTGGGTGCTGGAAGCGCTGCTCGATGGAGAAGTCATCAACCAGGTCTCGGTCGACGCGGAAACCGCTCACTGGGCACGCGTCGCCCTTGAGCGTATGCTGGCGTTGGCATAGCTGGGAATTGAAGTGGTACACTAATAAAAGTTTGGATTTTAAGAAAACTGTTTCAAACGAGGTACTTATATGAGTGATACAGAGATTAAGGAGTCACAGCCCGCTCCTGATTTCACCCTTCCGGCTGTCGGTGCCGACGATATAACTAAAAACGGCCAGGTTCATCTTGGAGATCTCAAGGGTCATAACGTTGTTTTGTACTTTTATCCAAAAGACGATACGCCAGGCTGTACAGCCGAGGCATGCTCGTTTCGGGATGCGAACCATTTGATGCAAAAACAGGGCGTTGTTGTGTTGGGCGTGAGTGCTGATGACCTTGCGTCACATCAGAAGTTCGCCGAAAAATATGGGTTGCCTTTCCCGCTGCTGTCCGACACCGAAACCGTGGTTTCACAGCTTTATGGTGTGTGGAAAGAGAAAAATATGTACGGCAAGAAATATCTCGGCGTCAATCGTGAGACATTCCTGATTGATAAAGAGGGCATTGTGCGAAAAGTATGGCCAAAGGTTAAGGCAGATCAGCACGCTCAAGAGGTTTTGGATACTATTGAGACATTAGGACTCTAATTGTATTGGATGTGACAAGAGAAATCAGAAATACTTCTTCTCAAATTGGGTTGAAAATTCCTGATTTCTCCAGAAGAGCATGTAACATCAGTCTACTTCCTCTAATCACAACCCCCTGACTAGTGAAGTGTTAAGCCGTCGATGTCCTCAAGCTCGTGCTCTGTTCCTAATTCCTGGTTAAGGACTTTTACTAGCGCAAGAGCTTTAAATCGATGGATTGAACCACCACTCTCGTCAGCTTTCTTTGCAGTCTTATAATCAACTTCTGCCCGCTTCGCCAGGTCAGAAACTGATAAGCCTGCTTCCTCTCTGATTTCTCGCAACGTTGCCATAAGTAATATGTGCTCCTAACTATGGACAAATTTTCTGCTAGTAGTGTGTCATGAAACATCGGGAAATACAAGTTTCGCTCAGAAGAGCCTTTCCTATCCTGGCTCCTTCTTTTTATCCGGGTAAAAAACGGTTATGAGACCGGTACAATCATCTCCCAACTCTACTACAATTCTTCTAGCTCTCCTATATTAACCTTTTTGTCATACTTTTCACCCCAAAACTGTGAGGATCTCGTGAAAATTTTCCGCTTTTTTACAAAGGCTCCGTATATATAAATGGGAATACATGGAAGCGTGAAACGCTTGGATAGCTATGTTGGCACCTCTACTGTTTTTTTCATGTTTTCCCAACGCTTTTATTCTCTTAGATGTTTCGAATAGACGTCTGTGTAAAGGTGGAATAGGAATATGAATGGAACTACAGAAAACCTGACGTTGCAGGTGAAAGAAACATTACTGGCCTTATCAGATGAGATACTTTTGGATACGGTGCTGGGATGGATTGAACGGACTGATGAGATGCATCAACACCTGGGCTATAGTGATGAATTACGTGCCATCTTTGGATATCAGCTCCAATCAGGTGAGACGGAAGAGATATATTGCTCATTTGATGCGCTAGATCGCTCGGAGTCAGAGGCGGCCCTCGCCTTATGGATTGCCCCTTCAATAGAAGCACTACGCAATCTTCTCTCTAGCTTCTCGCTGCAGGATTTTCGCGAATTTGTTATTCCGCTGGCTGACGATGCTATCTCTGCGGTCAATCCTCAAAAGGATCCGGGCTGGCCGTCGACTGGCCTGGAAAGTGGTCAGCCTTTTATGCGTTGCCTCACTACTTATTTGCAGCAAAAAGCTGATCAGGAACCAGAAAACCAGCGCCATATTTTCCCCCGCCGACTTGCGCGTGCGAGAGATAGCGTGTCTACATCCTACAAAGACTCTCCCTGCTTTGAATTGTGGCTTGAGATGATGGATATATTGGGGCCATATGACGATTGATTTGTGCCGATAGAGAACAGGATTGCGGTGGGTTCATGTTCCCAATAATGCGAAAATTCCATTGTTACCACTTGCGTTGGGAGAATGTAGCCCACTCTTCCTGCTTACTCTTAAGACCCTCAGCTTCGACGGCAGGCAAACTCACGGAAATACCTACATCCTTTTTTGTGATGGCAAGATAGGTAACGGTGATTAAGATAGTTGTAAGGAAAAGTATACTTGTCACGACCGTACCCAGGCCCAATCCACCATCGCCGTGGGATTGGGTCAGGTAGTCGCCTAGTGAGGCACCGAGGGGACGAGTCAAAATGTAGGCGATCCAGAAGGCCATGACCGCATTCAGCTTGAAACGCAGGTGAGCGATGGTTACAAGCGCAATCATTGCTCCAAATATGATTGCCGAGAGCATATAACCCAAGTTCAACTTCTCTGCGACAAGATCTCCTGCTGCTGTGCCTAATGCGAAGGTAAATAAGATGGTTAGCCAGTAGAAGACTTCTCGTCGTAGCGTGTTAATTGTATGGACGGAGAGCGTCTTCTCACTCGCATACCATGACGTAAAGATCACTGCCAACGTAATGCTGAAGACGATGGTGGTGGTTTCCAGAGATACGCCAAAGTTGTCTGTGAGGTTATCGGTGATGAGTGTGCCAACCACGCTGATCAAGACGACCGCGAGCCAGTAAATGCCCGGCCTATATCTCTTCGTCGCGAACTGAAAGAAGAGCGTGACGATCAACAGGCTCCCCATGATGAAAGTGGTGCCCGTCAGGCCCAGGTGCAAATTTGAGTTCAGGAAGTCTGCGGCTGTCTCGCCCACCGTCGTGCACAAAACTTTAATGATCCAGAAGTAGATGGTAACTTCCGGGACTTTATTGAGAATCTGGCGACCTACAATGGAGGCATCGTTGCGTCGCCTATTTTTTGCTATCTTCACGAAAGGTGATCTCCCTATTCTCTAATGATGACAAGAAGCACAAGCATACCCTTCTCGGCATGCTCTACTAATTTCATTGTACTTATTCATCAAAGCAGGAAGGTTGCATGAATTGAGGAAATTCCCCGGTGATGTTACCAGGATGAGGAAATCTTTAAACACCAATTATATACTCGACCACCAATGTATGCTAAAATGAACAAAGATAGAATATTTCTTTTCAGGCAGGCATAACGTGGCACATTCACATAATTTAGAGAAGATCAACATTTTCTTCTCGCTCGCGTCTGCATCCGAGGATAGAAACCTGTTCAATAAATTGCGCAATCACCTGAGCAACCTCAGACAGCTAGATATTATTGAGATATGGTACGATAGTGCGATCAGTGCCGGGTACAACGTCAAAGATACTATCAAGGCTTACATCGGTAAAGCTGATATTATTGTGCTGCTTGTGAGTGCTGATTTTTGGGGTTCCGAGCAATGTTCGAAAGTGGAAATGCCCTATGCAGCCGAACAACATCTGTATAGAAATGTGCCAATCATCCCAGTTCTCTTGCGTCCGGCAAACATGCAAGATTCTCCTCTCGAAAAATACAGCCCTCTACCTCAAAATGGTCAGGCCGTGACGGTCTGGGACAATCTCGACTCAGCCCTGCTAGAGGTCGCGCAAGGCATTCACCGCGTGGTCAAAGAAATCACAAGTCGCCTATCTGGCATCCTTCCAGGCAGACGACCCCAGTTTCCTCTCAGTAATCTCACCTACAGGCCCAATCCCTTTTTCACGGACCGCGCCGATACACTGGAAGCATTACATCACTCCTTTGCTTCTGAGCATCCGCTCCAGACACATATACAAGCACTCTATGGACCAGTCGGCATTGGCAAAACAGATATTGCCGTAGAATACGTGTATCGCTATCAGCAGGAATATCAAGCAACTTTATGGCTCAATGGCAGCCCCACTGAGCTTTTGAGCGCAAATATTCTTTCTCTGGCGGCTGAGCTGGGCATCCCGACGCGAGATACTGGGGATGAACAACAACGCATCGACGCTATCAAACACTGGTTGCAACAGCATGACCGCTGGCTCCTGGTGATTGATAATCTGGAAAACTTTTCTTTACTGGATCAGCTTCTTCCTTTGAATAGTAGTGGGCATGTGCTTCTGCTCACTCAATCACAAACGACCGGGCTGTTTACCTCTCGGCTCGCAGTTGACCAGATGAGCATTGAAGATGGCGCACTCCTGTTGCTACGTTGTGCTAAAATCATTGCAAAGCAGGATTCACCGGATGCCGCGTCAGAGAATGATCGCCTGCAGGCCAGCAAGATCGCGCAAGAATTTCGTGGGTATCCCCTGGCCCTCGATCAGGCTGGAGCCTACATTGAGGAAACGCAACGTCCGCTCGCATCGTATCTCAAACTCTATCAGGAAAGACAGGCATTCTTGCTGGGGAAGCGTGGGCGTGATATAAGTGATCATCCAGATCCAGTTACGATCACACTTGCGTTAACCTTTCAAAAGATTGCGCAACTCAATCCTGATGCCCTGGAACTGCTCCATTTTTTCGCGTTTCTGCATCCCGATGCGCTCCCAGACGAATTGCTCATGCATGGTGCCTCTACTCTCAATGGGCCTCTTCGTGCAGTAGCCAGTGACCCACTCGCCCTGGACGCCGCTATTGCAACGCTGCGCAGGTTCTCATTGATACGCCAACGCACAGACTCCACCACCCTCAATATGCATCATCTCGTTCAGATCGTTCTTAAGAATGACCTGACGAAAAAACGGCAGCATCAACTTGCCAGTCAGGCCGTGCGTTTGATCAATTTCATCTTTCCAGCAGTGCGTTTTGAGACCTGGGAAGGTTGTGAAAGATATTTAGCTCAAGCTGTGCACTGCGCCACCCTCATTCATGACTACAAGCTCAAGCTACAAGAGGGCGGACTGCTTTTAGAGCGCCTGGGAGTTTACTACTATCAGCGTGGATGCTATACCGATGCCGAGACCTATCTCACTCAGGCACTACACCTTCAGGAAGATAATTCGCGGAGTGATCCCTCTGACGTAGCTCAGACGCTCAATTCATTAGCACTGCTCTATCAAGAGCTTGCTCGCTATCTAGAGGCTGAGACGCTCTATCAACGCTCACTTGAAATACGTGAACGCTTGCTGGGTCTTGAGCATCCCAAGACAGCCGAGAGCCTTCATAACCTCGCAATGCTGCATGGAGATCGGGGAAACTATCAAGAAGCCAGGCGTCTCTATCTGCGTGTACTCGCCCTGGAAGAACATGCAAAAGGTGCGGATCATCCCGATGTCGCCAGTACATTGAATAATCTCGCTCTTATCTCCTATCAGCAAGGGCGCTATTCTGAGGCCAAAGCGACCTACGAGCAGGCGCTGGCGATCTACGAACGGGCACTATCTCCCAATCATCCCAATCTGACATACCCTCTTGATGGATTGGCAACACTGGCTGAAAAACAAGGGAAGTACGAACGGGCCGAGGAACTCTATCAACGAGTACTGGACATCTCCCAGAAAGCATTTGGAGATGAGCATGTTGAAACCGCGCATAGCATCAGTAAATTAGCTGATATCGCTGAAACACGTGGGAAGTATACACAGGCTGAAGTACTATACCAACAAGCATTGGCTATCTACGAGCAGGCATTGGGGTCTCATCATCCTGATATCGCACCTGTTCTCAACAATCTGGCCTTTCTCGCTAAAAAACAGGGATTGTACGCACAGGCCGAACCACTCTATGAACGTGCCCTGACCATTTATGAGCAAGCACTGGGACCGTTGCATCCTGATGTTGCGAGTGTGCTCAATAACCTGGGACAACTTGCACGCAAGACTGGCAATGTGGCACGCGCGGAAACATTACTGAGACGCGTATTAACCATTCACGAGCAAGCCTTCGACCAACCTCATCCCGATACAGCTCAGAGCTTAAACAATCTGGCGGATCTGCTGACCGATCAACACAGATATGGAGAGGCCTCACCCTTCTATCAGCAAGCGCTCACTATTTATATGCAAACAGTGGGTCCAGAACATGAAGAAACCATACGTGTGCGCGAAAAATATGCTGATCTGTTGGAGCGTATAAATAAAACAGAGCCATCTCAGGATGATCTCCAGATGTGAGCAATTTCTACAAAATAGAGGCTAATCCATCTCTCTTTGGCGGCTTCGTCTTCTTCAATCCTTTGTCATTCTCTCTTTTGGTCTTATCGGGCTTCGTCTTATCAGGCTTCGGCTTCCCATTCTTGTCCTGATCTGCGCCATAAATAGGCCTACTCCAAACAAGTTGAGCAACATTAGCAGTAGGGAGCCGCCGCTTCCCAATCTCTCTGGCTCCTCCATTCTCACATCTATATTCATCTACCTGGGGGGGGGTATATGTTGAGGAGAAGGAGGCGCGAATGCATGATGTTATATTACCATACATGATGATTGCTTTTGTGCAAATATTCATCGCGACTCCTCCTTTCATAGTAAACTCAGGATGCGTTCGATAAATCGCCAGACGCGGCAAACCAGGCTCCTACGGCAATTGATGCATTCCACATCGTCTATGTAATGCTGATTTCTTCGTGCAATAAAAAAATGGTGTCAGGGATTCAATCAGACAAACTGTGAAAACCCTCACTGATAGTTCTACTCATAAATGCGAAACCTTCAACATATATAGATTACCACAGATGAGAGTCCTATGCTCCACGCTTAATCCCCAAAAATTGGCAGAGGCATCTCGCTAACGGAAGGTGTTTCAATCCGCACACAATTGATAGCATGCTGTCAATCAGTCTATAACACAAACGTGTTTTGGCGTGGTAGCAGTCACCAAAGCAATGCTGCCTTTGCTACGCAAGTCTCAGGCTGGTAGGATCGTGAATGTTTCCAGCGGGCTGGGTTCGATTACGCAGGCCAACGATAGGAATTATGAGTTCTTTCAGGTCAATAATTTGCCTTACCAATCTTCCAAAGCAGCAGTGAACGCTATTACCGTTGAGTTTGCCAAAGAATTGGCGGACAGTCCTATAAAGGTCTTCGAACCACTGAGCAGGCTGCCACTATTATCGTACATCTCGCGACCCTGGACGAAGATGGCCCAACTGGATCATTCCAGGACGAAAACGGAAACATCCCCTGGTGAGTTCTCATCACCCTCCAGGGATACATTCATCGCTTTAGCGCCGTTTCTCAGAATACTTCAATGTATTCTGAGAAAACGTCTACAATTAGCTTGATTGATAGTGTGCATGAAGAAAGGCCACCAGCCCATTCTCGGCCAAAAAGTGTTGCTGGACAAGCAGCTCAAATGGAGCCTGTAAAAAAGCAAACTGCATTGTTTTGACGTGAGCAACCAGTTCTTCATCCATGGTTTCCCGGTTGAGGAGTCGCCAGCCTTGCTGAATACCATGCCAGATAAAGCGCTGCTCCCATTCCAGTACAAGGGGAGAGGTCTCCACACAGTGGAGAATTTGCATAGAAGGCTGCAATCCCTGTTCTGCAAGCTCCTGCACCCAATTCCTGCGCGTATACCAGGCTGTTTTTTGCGCTCCCCACTGTCCTATGATCGCTGAACGATCCTCAAGATGCTGAGCATGACGACGCGCGGGCTTCCCCGTACGCCCGACGTAACGTATCTCACCCGTCAAGGGGTCCGCTTCAGCATAGATGATCTGCCCGTTCGGAAACGTCCTCTGGCAGCATGTATGAATATACATACTCTGCTGAGCATCTGAAAGCGCATGGAAAGCCACTTCACAGTTCTTACAACACAAAGAGAACGCAATCCCATCGCCACACATTGCATACCCTTTGAATGTTGTCAGAAAATCACGACGCACCGTTCTCTTCTTACACAGACAACAAACAAGCATACGTTGTGCGAGGAGTGCTTTGTGACAACTTCTACAATGTACATGCAACACAAAACCTGTGGAGGAGGTATTTCCTCCAAATTCGGATGCGGGAAGCATCTGCTGGCATGCACGGCATCGACGCTCGGGCTGCTGAAGATACCAGTTCTCCCGTTCTCGTGAGCGCTCTTCATATATCTGTCGCACAGCAACGCTTCTTTGCCAGGATTGCCGCCTTCTCTCTGCACGGTCTTGCCATAATGCTCTCTGAGCAATCACTCTGCAATGTCGTTCATATTGCTTGAGTTGCTCACATTCGAGACAGATCTTCCGTCGCTCACCCATATTCCCCTTACGCTGTGAGAAAGCGACCAGCGGTTTTATCTTTTTGCATTGCAAACACGACTTCCCATCTTTCAACAAGTCCAGTTCTCTGATCAGGTTCTCCGCCATCCCACATACTCCCTATCTTCAGAATTCTATATCTATAGTATAGAAACTATTTCAAATAAGATAGGTTATTTTTCCTATTCATCGAAATATTAGAATATATGAGACCAGAGAAGGCACGGGCTCCCCTGGTCGTGTACAACCTTATATGGCGTCTACAGCAATGAAACCATCATCGCCCTGACCGCCTCCAATTCATCATCATTGACAGTATGCCCCATATTGGGGTAGAGTCGCGCAGTGACCGTTCCTCCCTGTTGCTGAAGAAACTCGGCTGAAAACAGGACACGTTCTTTGGGAATATGCATATCCCTATCGCTACAGCCCAGAAAGATGGGTGTTTCCTGTAGAGATCCTGGATAGTCGCGCGGCGTCCCATCTGGACCAATCAGGCCACCACTTAATCCAGCAACACCACCATAGCGGCGTGCATTGCGAGACGCAAATTCGAGCGATAAGCACGCACCCTGTGAGAAACCAAGCAAGATCGTGCGTTCTGGTCCAATGCCAGCAGCATTCAGACGTTCAAAGAGAGTTGAGATAACTGCAAGCCCTGAAGAAATTCCCGGTTCGTTGCTTGCAATAGGGGCGAGGAAGCTATTTGGATACCATGTATACGCGGCTGCTTGCGGAGCAAGATAGGCAAAGCCTGGCTGATTTACCTCACCAGCCAGACTCAAGATATCTTCTGGCGATGCACCACGCCCATGAATCATGATCATCGCCGCTTTTGCACGCTCAAGTGGTTCGCCAGCAGTCAATACTGGCTGGCCCTGATGTGGACCCGTTATCTTATTTGTCCCCATGTTTTATCCCTCCAGATCGCTCTTGCCAGCATTTTCCTCCGGCACATGAAGCGGTAACAATACCTTTTCAAGCTGTGAACGGTCATTCTCCAGCCAGGGAGGAAGCTTGAGATGTGTTCCTAGCTCCTCAACAGGCTCATCGATGGAGAAGCCGGGAGGATTGGTGGCGATCTCAAAAAGGACGCCCCCCGGTTCATTGAAGTAGATTGAGTGAAAGTATTGCCGATCCCTTACAGGAGTTACATCGCTACCATGACTGAGCAAATGTTGACGCCATTTGAGCTGATGCGCGTCATCTTCTGTGCGCCATGCTACATGGTGAACGGTCCCTACAGCAATCCGGCCGTGTGGCTGATCGGGCTGGTTTAATATATCGAGACGAGCACCAGGGCCACCAGCTCCTACCTCGTATCTGAAGCGGTTGCCTTCTTGCTGTAACAGACGAAAACCCAGCACATCTATCAGCATCTGCGCCGTGCGTTCCTGATGGGCCTCGGATAAAGTGACGCTAAAGAAGCCGCGAATGGCATATTCTTCCGGTACGGGTCCTTGCTTCCAGGGACTATGGGGCTGTGCATCATGGTGGGCCACAAGCTCCAACGAGAGTCCATGCGGATCGAAGAAGGAGATAACCTGCTCATTGAAACGTGCGGTCGGGCCTGTGATAGCAACGCCGTATCCAGTCAGACGCTCAACCCAATACTCGATCGCAGTGGCTGGGATAGAGAAAGAGATATCTACAATCTGGCCTGTCCCTCTACGTCCTTTTGGAGCACCGGGCCAGGGAAAGAACGTGATGATCGTGCCGGGCGTTCCCACCTCATCGCCATAATAGAGATGATAGGTGCCGGGATCATCGAAGTTAACGGTTTGCTTGACGAGGCGTTGCCCCAGGACACGGGTATAAAAGTCGACATTTTGCTGGGGATCTCCCACGATAGCCGTGAGATGGTGAAAACCAGCAAGAGTATTGTTATCCATACATTCCTCCCAGGTGATCTCTCACCTTGTAAAGTACTTTCATTTCATTCAGTATAATGATACGATACCCTTATAATATTAAAAGATCAAGGGCTTTTGGCGAATGACATTAAAGAGCAAAAGCCATTCAGTAGATAAGAGGGGAAGAGGCCATGCTAGACCAGACTGACCGAATGCTATTAGCTTTGCTGAAAGAGGATACCAAACGGAAATATAGTGAGCTTGGTGAGATTGTTCACCTGTCGGCACCTGCGGTTCATGAGCGCGTGAAAAAGTTGGAACGGAGTGGGGTGATCCGCAAATATACGATTGAGGTTGATCTGGACGCGCTGGGGCTGGCGCTACAGGCATTTATACGTATCCATATCAGCCGCGTTCCCTGCGAGGAGATGGCCCGGTCGCTTCAGAACTTCCCCGAGGTGGTGGAGTGCTTTAGCTCTGCCGGGGAAGAGAGCATGCTGATCAAAGTGCATACCGGGTCACCCTCCCAGCTAGAGACGCTGCTGAACCGTATTCGGCTGATGCCAGGCGTGGAACGGGTGCTGACGAGCATTATTCTCACTACGCATTTCCAACGCGAAAATATCGCTGTGGATGAGTGATAACCAATTACAGCGAGCCATCGATTGCCTGTACATAATCAAGATACGCCAGACTCGTCGCCAACTGCTGCTGCTCATATGTAACAATATCTGCTGCCGATTCCCCACGCTCAAAGGGTGTGCGCCAATCACCGACAGGTTTTGCGTTGGCCTGCACAAAACGCAACAATTCGGCAAGTTGTGCGGCTGAGCGCGGTGGATAATCGGGCCAGTAGTCATCGGCCAGCACGCGAATATGCCGCGCTTCCAGTGCTCCCAGTTCAATAGACATTGTAATATTGGGGCACGTGGTCGCCAGGATTTTGAACAGCGCTGGAAAGTCGATCACACCTTGCCCAATTGGGCAACGCACGAGGCGATAGCCCTCTTCACTGAGATAGACACTATAATCCTTCAGGTGCACATTTTTGAGATAAGGGGCGACGCGGTTGAAGTAATCCAGCGGTTCCTCAGCCGTTGCGAGAGGATTGCCTGCATCAAGGGTGATCCCAAATTGGGCCGAACCAATCGACTCGCACAACCAGAGGAGTTCCTCCGATGCCAGGTCTTGATGATTCTCTACAGCGAGGTTCACCCCGGTCTTTTCCGCAATCGTGGTGGCCTCTTGCAATTGCGTCAAAACCTCTTGCAGAAAGGGTTGCCAGCGACCAGCTAGAGGACGACGATCGCCACCAATCTTCGCCCCGCCTACGACCGTACGCACGGTTTCAGCACCCAGTTGTGCACCAAGGTGAATGGCCTCGATAAGCGGTCCAGCCGCATAGCCACCAGTTGCTAGTGTTATGAACAGTTCGCGCTCTCGGGCCATACGCGCTACAGAAGGAATATCCTCACCTTGTAACAGGGAAACGGGAACCTCCACGCCCTTTAGATGCAAGGCGCGTGCCTGCTCCATAAGTTGCTGGACGGTAATCCTGGCGCGACCTGATGCCGGGTGAAGCCCCATGCTAAACGTCGTGCCGTAGACTGCGAGACCAATGCGCATTATTTTTTCCTTTCAACACACCTGGGCGCGATCAATTGGGCCCCTACACCGCGATCGTTATTCTGCTGTCCAGCCGCCGTCAAAGGCTAATGATGCACCTGTCATGAAGCTGGATGCATCCGATGCCAGGAAGGTGATGACACCTTTGAGTTCCTCGGGCTGGCCCCACCGTCCCAGGGGGATGTGATTGAGAAAGTATTGGTTGGCCTGCGGATTATTCATCACAGGAATATTGAGATCTGTGGCGAAGGGGCCGGGGCATAACGCATTCACCATGATGTTATAAGGTGCCCACTCTAAGGCCAGCACTTTTGTGAGTTGGATCAGGCCCGCTTTACTTGCACAATAAGCACTGCGCTCGGGCAAGGCGGTCAGGCCCAACATGGATGCTACATTGACGATGCGACCTGAGCGCTGCTCCTTCATTTGACGGCCTACCGCCTGACAACAGAGAAATGGGGCTTTCAAATTTGTGTCCTGCACTTTATCCCAACTGGCCTCATCAAACTCCTCTATCGGCTTACGAATGTTGATACCAGCGTTGTTCACCAGGATATCAATGCGCCCGAATGTCGCCAGGATTGTTTGTAGCATTGCATTGACCTGTTGAGCGTCGGTGACATCTACGACGACTCCCAGAGTGCGGCGTCCCGTTGTGCGGGCAATCGCGGCGGCGCTTGACTCTGCATTCTCCTGGTTGCGGCTGGTCACAACGACATCCGCACCCGCCTCCGCCAGCGCCTGGGCCATTACAAAGCCCAATCCTTTGTTCCCGCCAGTGACTAATGCGACACGACCATTCAGTTTAAATATATCAAGTGACATGAGATGATGCTCCTTTTCTCTTTATTTCAGTTTCACCGGGGCTTTGTTCACGACATTTGCAGCAGCGATGGGGCCGGTCACAGAAGGCACATCCATGACATCAACCCAACGCCGCTCTTGCGCCGATTGTATAACGGCATCTATCACGGCCTGGCAGCGCATACCATCGTAGAATGTGGGTAGTTCACTATCCCCGCCATTTACAATAGACTGGATAAAGGCGATATCCTCGTCATAACGGAACGTCGTGGTGGGATCACCTACAGCGGGATCGCGCGGAGAACCGGGATAGGTAAGGAACTCACGTGGGACCTGTACGGTCTCTAAAGTGCCACCGGGTCGCCCGATGAGGATTTCATGGGGGCGATGCAGATGATAGATTAATGTTCCCTCAGTGCCATACACCTCGAACTCGTCGAGTCCCTTGCCCCCGTTCTCGCGCCCCTTGGCAATTTTGCTCAGATCGAACGAGGCAACCACGCCCTGTTCCACCCCAACGCCATCCGCAAACTCGGCGAGGAAAACAGCGAAATCTTCAACATCGGCGGATACTGGTTTGCCATCGCGATCCAGGCGCTGCGGAACAAATGTGCGCGTCGTACTTACCACACGGGCAATCGGGCCAATCACATCATGACAGAAATCGATGCGGTGGGCACCCATATCTCCAACCTCGCCTGACCCCGCCTGAGCACGATGCTGCCGCCAACCCAGATCCGTCTCCCGGAAATCCTGGATGCGTGCGATACGTAAATGACGCGGCTGCCCTATCGTTCCCTGACCAACGAGATACTTCAAATAACGCATGGATGGCACAAAGCGATAGGTAAAGGCGGTCATATGTTGTACGCCCGACTGTTGCGCGGCTTCGTACATCTGTACCGTCTCGCCATAATTCATGCCCAACTGCTTCTCCACAAGTACATGTTTACCAGCGGCAATAGCGGCCAATGCAATTGGAGCATGAAAGAGGGTAGGCGTGGCAATGACGACTGCGTCGACAGCTGAATTTTGCAAAAGCTCTTGATAGGATGAAAATGTACGCTCGACTTTGTATTCTTTAGCTCGCTGCCGCAGACGTTCGCTATCGTTATCGCAAAGTGCTACGATTTCGGCGTGTGGACTGAGGCTGAGGCCGGGTAAATGGACGTGGCTGCTGATGCCTCCTACGCCGATCACGCCGACGCCAACTTTTGATGCACGCATTGTCTATTTCCTTTCGTATTGTTCATTCACCTGGGCGGCGTCAACGCGGCCCATACGCCACATAACGTATTTATTCGCCCCAGGTGATTACCTGGGGCTGACCGGATTGGGCACAATCGTAGATGCCACGGACACAGGAAAAGTTGAAAAGCGCCTGCTCGTTCACAACGGCGGACGAGGGTTGACCAACCATACGACGATAAAAATAGAGCAGCGGCTTCTCGCTGAATTTCACTGCATCTGGTCCCGGTGGGAGAAATGACACTACTTTGCTCTCAACCAATCCATTGTTATCGTAGCTATGCGTCAATGTCATGTCGACGCGCGGCATAGACCAGCTCCAGCGTAAAGATCCCTCCAACCCTTCTATCTCAACACGCGATTGGTTATCGCTGTGGGTACAGGATGCTCGTTCGTATGTCAACATAAAAGTCTTGCCGCCGGGAAGGTGATAGCGGAGCATTGCGCCCGCCTGTTGCTCAACATCAAAGACGGTTGCGGATGGGAGATGCAGGGCCGTTGTCGGGTTCGCAGTCCAGGCACCGAGTACCTCGACGCGTTCTGGATGGAATAGATCATTGAACACGCTGAATTCATAGGGTGCACGATCCATCAGGGTGCCACCACCACTTTTTGCGACATCGAGAAACCAATATGTACCAGGCTGATACTCAATTCCCGGTCGATTGCGCTGCTCTCGACTGATGAAGCGTACATGATAGATCTCTCCCAGTGCATGTTCATCAAGTAGTCGGCGTGCGCCTTCTGCCGGGGGCCAGTGTAAAAATCTGACGCTACAACACCCAAGCAGGCGATTATACTTCTTTGCCACTGCCAGCATCTGCCGTGCCTGTGCTCGATCCATTGCTAGCGGCTTCTCACATAAGACATGACGGCCCGTTGCTAGAGCCATGCAAGTCAATTCGTAGTGAGCAACTGGCGGAGTAGCAACAACAACAATATCTGTATCCTGTGCTGGTTCCGCCAGCATAGTTTGTACATTATCGAAGACGCGTGCATGTGGATACTGTCTGCTGAAACTTGCCAATGCCTGCGGATTGGGATCAGTTACGGATAAGCTGACCTGTTCCGGGTCAGGCAATGTCTGGATAGCATTCGTATGTGAATGCGCTATTCTACCAGCACCAATAAGATAGATCCTCTGGGTTGACATGGGTATGATTTCTACCTTTATTTCAAAAGCCTTTTTTACGTAGTCCCACAGGGCTTGTAATAGGGGCGCCGTTTCAAGCCCGTGTGATTTATACTTTGGGTTTCTTTGCCACCTGACGAAATTGCCAGTCATGCTGAAAGAGATCAAAGAAGACATCTTCACGTGGATGCTCGGCAATAAAGTCCTCATTCAGCTTCACACCCAGGCCTGGTGCGGTAGGAATGGGAAAACAACCATCAGCCGCATCAACCTCGGGCACGCCTTCCGCGACTCCTTTGACCCAGGCATCCGCAAAATCATTGAAGTGCTCCTGAATCTTAAAGTTAGGCGTACATGCAGCAAGGTGAAGTGCTGCAACTGTTCCGATAGGACCACAGACGTTGTGGGGTGCAATCACCATATAATAGGCATCAGCCCAGGCCGCCAGTTTTTTTGTAGCCAGAATACCCCCGTAGTGGGTGATATCAGCCTGTACAATATCTGCCGCCTGTAACTCAAATAGCTCACGAAACTCAAACGCTGTATGCAGGCGTTCACCAGTTGCGATGGGGATACCAAGCGGGGCAACTGCCGTGCTGACCTTTTTGAGAACGGCTAAATTCTCTGGGGGAACCGGCTCTTCAAACCAACCAGGCGAGAAACGTGCCAGTTCATTGATCAGGGAGATTGCGGTAGGAGCATTGAAGCGCCCATGCATCTCAACCAGGATATCTATATCAGGGCCAATAGCGGCACGCACTGCTTCGATCAGTTGGATAGAGTGATTCTTCTCTTTGCGGTCCAACTCGTAAAAACCTGCACCAAAGGGATCGACTTTCAAAGCCCGATAGCCACGAGCAGCCACTCTCTGTGCTGCTGCAGAAAAATCTTCCGGTGTACGTTCAACCGTATACCAGCCATTCGCATAGGCAGGGATGCGCTCACGTACAGCCCCACCTAGCAGTTGATAGACGGGCACGCCCAGCGCCTGGCCCATAATATCCCAGCAAGCCATCTCTATCACCGCAATGGCCGACATCATAATCTCGCTGGCACGGGCAAAATCGCGGCGAAACATACGCTGTACGAGATCTTCGATCTTCATGGGGTCAGATCCCAGAATATGATGTTTGCTTGCTTCCTGCAAATAGCCCAATAGAGAGTCAGTATGATTGACCATGCGTACTTCGCCAACACCGCGCAATCCCTCATCTGTCTCGACGATAACATAGGTCAGATTGCGCCAGGGTGTGCCAAGCACAAGCGGTTTAATTGCACTGATTTTCATCATTACCCCTTTCTTATGTCAGTCTATACGCAGGACAATCTTGGTCGCAGCGACCTGTCCATCAACGAGTTGCGCAAATGATGACGCTCCTTCAGTCAGTGGACGCTCCTCCAACCAGGCGGTACCAGGTTGCAGTAGGCCACCTGCGAGTAAGTCGAAGGCACGCTTGAAATCGCTCTGGTCGTAGCTGAAGCTGCCACGAATGGTGATCTCCTGGCGTACAAGATAATTTGTGGCGAGTGAGGATGTTTCGTCATGTAGACCGATAAAGACGATAGTTCCACCGGGCACAACGGCCTGGACAGCTTGCGCACGCGTCACGTTTGCGCCAACCGCGTCGATAACGGTAGCAACCCCGCCAGGCGCAATCTTCTGGACAGTTGCCTGCACGTCCTGTTTCTGCACATTGATCGTCTCGCTGGCCCCCCACTGGCGGGCAACTTCCAGACGCGACTCTGAGAGGTCGCTGACATAGACGTTCTTGATCCCCTCGGCTTTTGCCGCGATCAGGGCGAAAAGGCCAATTGGTCCAGCGCCCAATATCAACAGGCTCTCTTCAGGGCGTACCTGTGTCAGCTTTACGGCACGTAGAGAACAGGCAAGGGGTTCCGTTAATGATGCGATGGTGTCTGAAAGATTGTCTGGTAGAGGATGACATTGTATAGCAGGGACAGCAACAAATTGTGCGAATGCGCCAGGTCTATGCGCACCGATAAGCTGGCGTTGGCGGCAGAGATTCGTAAGACCCACGCGGCAACGATCACATTCGTCACAGATGACGAGTGGATTGAACGTGATACGTATTCCGGTGCGGGCGGGGCTGCCATCGGCAAACGATCCCTCGGTAGACTGAATAACCTCACCGGCAGCCTCATGTCCCATCACAAGAGGGGGTACACGTAGACTGTTCTGCCCTAAATATCCGCTCAGTTCAGACCCACAGATACCAGCGGCACGTACAGCGATGAGGACTTCACCAGGATGAAGTTGCGGTATCGCGGCACGCTGCATTTCCATCTCACGGGGTCCCAACCAGACAAGGGCCTCCATCTGTTTTGTTTCGCTCACTCTATTGCTCCTTTCTACGTCAACCCCTGGGTGAGCCAGGAATCACGTCACATCAGGTTCTTGCTTTAAATGGTGCTCTACGTGTTCAAGGTGGACCAGCATGGCCCGGTGGGCGGCTTCGGGCTGGTGTTCGCGAAGTGCTTGAATAATGCTTTGATGGTCCTGAATGGTCTGCTCTACGACCCCAGGTAGGATGGCGGTACGTTTGCGGCTGGCTTTCCCAAGGCTGCGCAGGCTACTCATGAAGCGTTGCAGCAGTGGATTGCGGGCCGCATTGGCAATAATCTCGTGTAAATCAAGGTCAGCCTGTAGATAGGCTTCATAATTGGTAAGGCCCAGCCTGGAACGCGAGAGGCATTCCTCCAATTGAGCCAGTTCCTGCTCAGTGATACGATGCGCGGCAAGGGCACAAATGGGCGGCTCTAGCGCCTTACGCGTCTCAAATAACTGTAAATACGTGGAGTCGTCGAGCGAGAAGACAAAATCCAGGTGCTCTACCAGCCGGGCTGGCTCCAATGCAGTCACATAGATACCAGAACCGTGGCGTAGCTGCACAACCCCCATAACTGAGAGGACGCGTAAAGCTTCGCGCAACGAGGGTCGGCTCACATCCATCATTACTGCGAGTTCACGCTCAGGAGGCAATTTGTCGCCCGAGCGCAGTTTCTTCTCACGTATCATTGATAGGAGCTGATCTACAATATCTTCGGCAACCGCACTTTTGGAGACAGTGCGAAACGCTGGTGACTGCACCTTTCACGCTCTCCATTTCCTAAATTGGTAAGATGACTTGTCCAAAGCGTATCATGCAATGTCAATGGTTGTCAAGCAACAAAAATTAGGATTGCATCATTTCAAACAATGGGAAAGGAGAAATGCTATGATAAGAAGAGTTGAATTTTAGCGAAAAACCTTTCTATGACCATAGATGCAGCATTTACCAATTTTCTCTAACTCCACGACGAAGCACCTATGCCTTCGTGAAATTCGGCTAACGGATGCGGAAGCACTCTTTGCGAATAGGTCCGATCCGGAGGTGTCGTAAGTTTTTGGAGAGGAGCTTTATCAGTCTCTTGAAGACGCACATGCGTTGATAGAAGAAACACAGGTTCATTATAATTTTTTTTTTTTTTTTTTTTTTTTTTTTTTTTTTTTTTTTTTTTTTTTTTTTTTTTTTTTTTAAAAAAAAAAAAAAAAAAAAAAAAAAAAAAAAAAAATAGGTTTTACCTACGAGGGGAATTTGCGCCAGCGCTATTTCTTTCGTAATAGCTTTTTGGATGAACATCGTTTTGGTTTGCTCAAAGATGAATGGCTGAAAACGAGATGAATTGGTACAAGAAAATATCCCTCCACAGCGCCGATTTTCAAGGGTAGGGACCATCTTTAGAGCGTCTCACAATTTATTGAGGTGTTTCCCTGAGCAAAATCTCAATAAATTGTGAGACGCTCTAAAGATGGTCCCTACCCTTGTGTTATCTTATTATCACCTTTTTGGCGACCGCTGCACCCTTACCACGTGCCACCGATGTGAAGATGCCCAGTGCTGCAAAGAGCGCACAGACAAGCAGTGCCGCATGGAAACCATTGATGAAGGTATTTTGTAAGGCAACGAGATGTGTCTGAGCAAGATTATGCGCTCGTTGTGCCGCAAGAAGCGTGCCCAGCTGTAGTTTCCCCCAGTCCCACAAACACCGTACCCGTCAGAGCCACGCTCAGACTTTGACCAATCACACGCCCTGTGGAAAGTAATCCTGATGCCTCCCCCTGCTCATTTGGCGCGGCAGCACTCATCATCGTACGCGTGTTAGGCGACTGAAACATCCCTTGCCCAAATCCTGTGACCGCTAAGCGCCAGATGATATCCAGAGCAGAACTATGGACATTGATCTGGCTGAGCAGGAATAATCCGAAACAAGCGATCGTCAAACCGATGGGAGAGAGCCAGCGCGAGCCAAAACGATCCGCCAGCGTTCCACTGAGCGGCGCAACGACACCCAACATGAGTGGCAATGGCGTCAACATCAGACCCGTTTGTAAGGTTGAGAAGCCACGCAACTGCTCAAAGTAGAATGGCAGTAGAAAACCTGGTGCGAACAATGCCATCATACAGAGAATAAAACTTATATTTGCAAATGCGAATACATGGTTCGTTACGAGATGCAGGTCAAGAATGGGATGCTTGATGTGCTTCTCGACATAGATTGCCACGCCCAACATCACAATGCCTACGCCAAGAGATGCAAGCGTCCCCGACGAAAACCAGCCCCACTCCTGCCCAAAGGAAAGGCCCAGGGTCAGCGATCCCAATGCGACCGCTAATAAACCTGCGCCAAGAGGATCAAAGCGTTCCCCCTTACTATGCGCCGGACGCTGTTCTCGATACAGGA
>CAVUVQ010000043.1:0-106599 GCA_963744875.1 uncultured Chloroflexia bacterium
CAACACTGTAGGGGACCGATTTATCGCGCCCACGTATGCTCTACACGATAAGCGCTCCTAAACACCTCTGAGCCCGATTTATCGCGCCCCTATAGAGGCAAATGCTCATACATCTCCGCGATAGCCTGAGCTGCATTGACAACAGCATCACGCACCTGAGGCGGCGCAATCACTGTCGCATCAGCGCCCAATGCCAGGACATAAGAAACGGCCTCATCTATCGACTCCACTTCGACATGTACAATAAGACAGCCATCCGGTTTTTCCTTAATGAGCGTAAAATTATCCTTAAGCCGGAAACGTGCTGCAGGCTTCACTTTTAATTTCAAGGTATAGGGCTGTTCTTCAATATGTTTGCGTTCCTCTTGCCAGTAGGCTTGCAGATCGAAGTCCGGCCTGAATGTAATCGGCTCGTCTCGCACTTTCACATCTTGAATGAAGCTTACACGAAAAGTAGCGAACGTCTGACTGTTCAGGCAATAGGCGACCAGGTACCATATACCAGCACGAATATGACGGCGCGAAATACCCCGAAAAGCAAACCCATATGGCTCGATATGTCTCCATTCGGTGTGAGGAATATTCGGATCAGGATAGAGAATGTCAAGCCAATTTGCACGGCTCCTAAAACAGCGAGCGCGGGGCTGATCTAGATAAGGGCGGTGATGCAGTGGTATTGCACCATTCGGTGCGATCAATAAGAATGCGTTCGCGTGCAGCCCGCACATCGTCACGATATTCATCGGGCAAGGCCGCTTCTAGCTTGAAAAGGGCACGATGAAGCCCATCGTCGCCAGCAAAGAGACTATAATTCCCCGCTATATCTGTGCTGAGGACGAGAGAGACAGCTTCTTCGCGCGTAAAAATAGCTGACTCGAAATGATAGTCATCCGGTAAATAGTACCCCCCGCCAGGTCCATATTCCATCGATAAGGTATATGTGCCAGCGAAAGAGAGGGTAATATCGCGGTAGATGGTACGTGTTGAAACCCCCAGGATATCTGCGAGGCGTCTGGCTGTCATCTTGCCACGCGCTTGCAGTAGCAGCGAAATCGCCGCCAGGCGCTCCATCTTCTGCATACATACAGTATGTGTCATTCATAAGTAAAAGGCAAGGTTTTTTGAAGATTGTCAGGGAACTTCATTGCTATGTCTTGTTTTGTGGAGCCAGTACAAGCCGCCTGCTTTCGCGAGCGGCTCTCGTGCCTCTTGTATTTCTGCGATTTGTCGCGTTGGCAGCCAGATGGTACAGAATTTCTCAGCTGGGCCCTAAAATGAGTGGGATGTAGAGTGATTGCGGGCAGGCTTACCACGCTTCCATCACTGATAAAAGGAATGAGCCAACTCCACAACTGCTCGGAAAGGTTCTCTGTCGGAATGTTCTGTCCTATCTGCCGGAGCACTTTGACGTACGCACTCAAATATTCCGACTCGGTTGCTTGCAAAATGTATTGCCCTAGATCTGCATGCTGTTCAAACCAACCCAGATACGCATAGACAAGCGCTCCAATACCTTCGCGTAGATGATGCGTGGTGATGGATGCAGAAAGTGCGGCGAAAAGGGTGACATTGAGACATTTCGACCTTCGAGGTAGAGTGCACGCGCAAGCATTTCTTTATTCGAGAAATGATGATAAATACTTCCTGTACTGGCTCCTGAAATCTTCCGGATATCCTCCATCGTTGTCTCAGTGAAACCCTTGCTTGCAAAACAAGAAAGCGCTGCATCCAATATCGCTTTCCTCCGCAATTCTGTCGTTGGGCTATGCTCGGAATCTCCAATCACCATGCTGCACCTATCCTCTGCTCTCTTTGTACATGCAACTATGCAACCACTGTCTGTCCTCTCTGTCCTGATAGTGCTTGCCCATTATAACATACCCTTGACTGAAATTCAATTCTAGAATATAATTCTAGTGATGGATATCTACCAGCCATTCATCATTGAAAAGCGAACCCTTATGGAAGGAATAAAGTACATATGCAGACTGAAGCACAGAATGGAGTGGGGCAAAATCTGCGGACCCGAGCGTTTAGCGCGACGGAATCGACCTGTTGGCCCACGCTATAAATGGGTGGCACTGACCAATACGACCCTTGGCGTTTTAATGGCGACGATCAATTCAAGTATTGTCTTGATCTCGTTGCCAGTCATCTTCAAGGGCATTCATATTAATCCACTCGCGCCGGGTGAGACTGGCTATTTTCTCTGGATGCTGCTGGGCTATATAGTCGTGACGGCAACGCTCCTGGTCACATGCGGGCGTATCTCTGATATGTTCGGACGTGTGAGATTTTATAACCTGGGCTTCTTGATCTTTGCGATTGGGAGCATCTTACTCTGGCTCACCCCTGGCACTGGTAACACTGGTGCATTAGAGCTAATTCTCTTCCGTCTCGTCCAGGGCATCGGTGGCGCTTTTCTCCTCTCAAATAGTGCGGCGATTATTACAGATGCTTTCCCTGCACGCCAGCGTGGCTTCGCGCTTGGCATTAACCAGATCGCGGCGATTCTCGGCTCGGTCATTGGGCTGATTCTGGGTGGTATTCTGGCGTATTTCGATTGGCGTCTGGTCTTTCTGGTCAGCGTTCCGGTCGCTATCGCTGGCACGATCTGGGCGTACACAATGTTGCGTGAAACAACAAAGCCACGTAGCCACCAAAGATCGACTGGTTGGGTAACGTTACCTTTGCAATTGGTGCGACGATCCTGCTCATCGGTATCACGTATGGCATTGAGCCCTATGGTGGCTCACCGACTGGTTGGGGTAATCCTTTGGTAATCGGAGCTTTGATCCTTGGTGCCCTTCTGCTTGCCGCATTCATCTGGATTGAACTACATGTTGAAGATCCTATGTTCCGCCTGGACCTTTTTAAAATCCGCCTCTTTGCTGCTGGCAACGCCAGTAGTTTCCTGGGGAGCATTGCTCGTGGTGGCCTGCAATTTATGCTGGTCATCTGGCTTCAGGGTATCTGGTTGCCGTTACATGGCTACAATTATGAGGTGACACCCCTGTGGGCAGGCATCTATATGATCCCGTTGTTGATTGGGTTCTTGCTCATGGGACCTCTAAGTGGCTGGCTTTCGGATCGTTTCGGTGCTCGCCCCTTCTCGACGACGGGCATGCTTATTCAGGCACTGAGTTTTTTCTTGTTGACGGTGATCCCGTTAAACTTTAACTATATCTGGTTCGCATTGATTCTCTTCATGATGGGTATTGGGCAGGGCATGTTCTCTTCGCCTAACACGTCATCGGTGATGGGGAGCGTCCCTGCGGAACAACGTGGTGTGGCTTCCGGTATGCGTTCGACATTCCGGAACTCTGGTAACATTGTGAGTATCGGTGTCTTCTTCAGTCTGGTCATATCTGGCCTGGCTGCAAGTCTGCCTACAACCCTTTCAAACGGCCTGTTCAATGCAGGGGTTCCAGCCAACGTAGCGGCGAAGCTGGCGCATCTGCCGCCAACATCAGCACTTTTTGCGGCTTTCCTGGGCTACAATCCGATGGGGACATTGCTCCCATCCAATGTCCAGCTGGCTTTACCAGCAGCGAAACGCGCAGTTTTGTTAGGTCACGAATTCTTCCCTAATCTGATCTCGTACCCGATGTCGATTGGCTTGCACAGCGTCTTCACTTTCTCAGTTGTGCTGTGCCTGGTCGCGGCTTTGGCATCCTTGCTTCGTGGCAAAACACAGATTGCGATCCCTAAGACCGGGCCTGAGTCTCAGGATGGAGCCATGCAACACGCTTCAGCCACTGTTTCTAATGAATAATCGAGAGAGAAAGTTGAGAGAGTAAAAAATAAATGACCGACACTCCGCAAATGCGGTCATCGAAGATCTCAAATAAGCAGATGTTGACTTGCTCTCTTGCTTCAGGTGTCATATAACATGGGGATACCGCAGAGCAGCTACAATTGGTGATGCCTGCTCTTGTTCTACTCTCTTACCAGTTTTTCAATGGAGAAAGAAAAAGGAGAAATGTCATGCCCGACAATCTGCACACCAAATATCTTTTGAATGAAGACGCGATGCCCCGCGCCTGGTATAACATCCAGGCTGATCTTCCGCACCCTCTTGCGCCAGTGCTTCATCCGGGTACGAAGCAGCCGGTTACTCCTGATGATCTGGCGCCGCTCTTTCCAATGGCGCTGATCATGCAGGAGGTCAGTACTGAACGCTACATCGAAATACCAGATCCCATTCGCCGTATTTACGCTCAATGGCGTCCCAGCCCATTGTACCGAGCACGACGGCTGGAACAGGCTCTGGATACACCTGCTCGTATCTACTATAAATATGAAGGGGTGAGCCCGGTTGGGAGCCATAAAGCGAATACTTCGGTGGCGCAGGCTTTCTACAACAAAGAAGAGGGCATTCGGAAGATCTCGACCGAGACGGGAGCAGGCCAGTGGGGATCGGCTCTGGCAATGGCGGGATCTTTCTTCGGTATAGAGATCGAAGTATTTATGGTTAAAATAAGCTATCAACAGAAGCCTTACCGTCGCAGTATGATGAATACGTTTGGGGCAACCATCCATGCCAGTCCAACAATTTTACCGATGCTGGTCGCAGCATTCTTGAGAAAGATCCAGAGAATATGGGAAGCCTGGGCATCGCTATCAGCGAGGCTGTAGAGGTAGCGGCAAAGAGTGGTGGAACGATCAAATACTCCCTGGGAAGCGTTCTGAATCACGTCCTCTTGCACCAGACCATTATCGGTGAGGAAGCTCTGTTGCAATTCGCACAGGCCGATGACTATCCCGATGTCGTGATAGGCTGTGTTGGTGGAGGCAGCAATATGGCAGGTATAGCATTTCCTTTTATTGGCGAAGCTCTCCGCAAAGGACTAAAGACGCGTTTCCTGGCAGCCGAGCCGCAGGCATGTCCGAGTCTGACGAAAGGAACATATGCCTATGACTTTGGTGATACGGTAGGAATGACGCCTTTAATGAAGATGTACACTCTTGGGCATGACTTTATGCCTCCTGGTATCCACTCTGGTGGCTTGCGTTATCACGCGATGGCTCCCCTTGTTTCACAACTTCACGGCGACGGCATTATTGAAGCGCGTGCCTATCATCAGAACGCAACGTTCAAATCGGCGGTTCTCTTCGCACGTAGCGAAGGAATTATTCCTGCACCTGAAGCTAGCCACGCCATACGGGCCGCTGTCGAGGAAGCATTGCAAGCTCGCGAGATGGGTCAGGAGCGTGTAATCCTCTTCAATCTATCCGGCCACGGTCATTTTGATATGCAGGCCTATGATGCCTATCTGGCCGGTCAATTGCAGGACTACGAATACCCCGCTGATGCTGTCACCGAGGCTCAGAAGAGGTTGCCCCAGGTCGTTTAACCACTTTCTTTATCGGGCTATCTGGAAGTTGCCAGCCAGGTAGCCCATCTCACCCGTTTTTCAAGAACGCTTCTGCTGCTGAAGAGGAGCGGGCATCAATGCTGCATTGCGATTAAGCTTCCTCTGTTGATGTCTGCTTCTGAGCCAGGCAATTGACAGAATGAGTATACCAAGAATGAGCAATATCGCATTGCTCCATAGAAAAATTGCATGCATTATCGTTGTGTAAGGATGGACCAAAAGCGCATAGAGCAAGGAAACACAGTTTGTACATAGCACAAACGCAAGCAGGAATGACTTCATCTTTTTCTTGATGATGAGCAGCAATGCTTTCACTGAAAGTCCTGTTGGCATGACACGCCAGGATCGGGCACAAACAAAGCTGCAATATCCTATGGACAAGAGCAGCATCAACAGAAGATATGGCTCCAGGAATGGACTACCATAAAAACCACTCTGGTTGATGGCCATAAAGGTCAGATAGATAAAAGGGAACGCGACGCGCCCAGGATACTGCGTAGTAATACTCAAACCTGTAAGTGATCTTTTGACTTCATCCATTGTGCGGGGTCGTCTGGAAGGATCTTGATCCATCATTTGAATGAGCAATGCCTGGAGTTTCCAGGGCATATGGACATCTGCTGGCAACCCTTGCAGGCGGATCTCCAGGGGTTCTTTGCCTGTGAGTAACGTCTGTAATGTTGCGCCCAGGCCGTAGATATCGGTCTGCAGCGTCGTTTGTGTGCGGCCATACTGCTCGGGCGCAGCATAGCCTGGAGAGCCAAGCGAACCGGTGTCATGAGCCTGCCCTGGACGATAGCGACGAGCAATACCAAAGTCAATGAGGTAGAGCCGATCCCAGGGGGTATACATGATATTACCAGGCTTAACATCGCGAAAAATAATTGAAGGCTTCTGTTCGTGCAGATACGATAGCACATCACAGAGCGTAATACCAATCTTGACGACCTGCCTCACCGAGAGCCTTCCCCTGGAAGAATGCGTGAGCAATTCTTCCAACGTCTGTCCTTCAATATAATCCATTACAATATACCAATGTTCGGGATCCGTGAAATGGTTAAAGATGTGAGGAAGATTTTTATGTTTCAACTCAGAGAGCAGGATAATTTCGCGGTTGAAGGTATCGGTCACCTCGATTTTTTCCTGTGCAGTCAGAGCGACCATATTAATTTCTTTGATGGCAACGATCTTGCCTCGTTGCTGCTGATCACGAGCTTTGTAGACAGTGCCAAAGCCGCCTTCACCAACTCTAGCGAGAATTCGATAACGGTTTGCGATAAATGTACCGGATCTGTGTGACGCGTCCATATTGCTTCCCTTGCATAGAATAATATTTGTTTTTTCTATTTTACATTACAACAACACAATTAAACCACGCCTGCCACTCCTCTGGATATGCCAGGTGTGTTGGCGGTCGCCGTTTTGGCACTGCTGCTGGCGTCGCTGCGCTTTGTGCGCAAAGACATTGGACGGTAAACGAGAATCAAGTCGTTCGCAATCTCTCTGTTTAGCCTCTTCGTGCCTATACTGAAACTTTCTTTAACCTTCTTTAGTATCAATAATTGAGCTTATTTCTAAAGAAGCTAACTAGAGAGGGTTTATACTGTTTATGGCAAAAAAACAACAGAAGCCTGTTCACAGAATCAAGCTGGGTATGGCTGTTGAAGCGACAGAGGGTGATCTGGGTGAAGAGGATATCAGCAAACCAATGCAGTTGCAGGGACATTTGGTTGGCCTGTTGGTCTCTCCAAAAAGCTCTGGCAAAACGAAGGCTTCTACCTGATTCTGACGGTAGCACTCCTGGTAAGCCTGGCCCTGGCATTATTGCGTCTTGATCTAATCACGTTAATCTTCTGGGCCAACGTTCTATCCGGTGTTCTGGCACCCGTGTTGGTGATCTACTTGCTTATCGTTGGCAATAACCGCAAGATTATGCGTGGTCGACCTCTAGGTCTATTGACTAATAATGTTCTCGTGATAACTGCCCTGGTGATGATTGTCGCCAGTATACTTCTTTTCTATGGCCTTTTTACAGATAAATGATAACTATGAAAATAGTCTGAATTAGGAGGAAACAGTATAGGAGCATCACCTTGCGCCCCTATACCGTTTCCTCTTAATGGATGGAGAGCCTCTCATTCTTCAATACATAGAATGATTTCGTTACGGCTTAAGGAGAACCTTTGTCCAACCACTATCACGAGCATCGAAATGTTGGTAGGCCTCTGTTGCACTGTCTAGCGGTAAGGTGTGCGAAACGACGAATGCTGGCTTGACCTTGCCAGCATGGATGAGGTCACGCAGTTGGCGGTTATAGGCTTTAACATTGGCCTGACCTGTTCCCATTGATTGTCCTTTAGAAAAGAAGAGGCCAATGTCAAACGTGATCTCACCCTGTTTACTTTCTTGATCACTGCCACCTGGGTCCTGAGGAGCGAAAACGCCAACAACGCCTAGTGTACCCGTCGCCTTCACCGATTGTACAAGATTATTGAGGGTCATATTGGGATGTTCGTGACCTTGTACATCATGTGCCTGGAAGCCGACGCATTCACACCCTTTATCGGCCCCTTTCCCATCAGTCAATGCCAGCACCTGTTCAACGGGTGAACCCTTTAAATCATCAATCGGAATTGCACCAATTGATGCCGCAAGACGCAACCGATCAGGGAGACGGTCAACAACCATGATTTTACTGGCACCCTTGATCGTCGCAGAATAGGCCGCCATCAGCCCTACGGGCCCGGCACCATAAATCACGACGCTATCACCAGGTTGGACACGCGCAAGTTCTGTGGAGTGCCAGCCTGTGGGAAAGATATCGGCCAACATCACATAGTCATTCTCTTTCTCACGTGCATCTTCTGGTAAAAGCAAGCAGTTGAAGTCAGCATAGGGAACACGGAGATATTCCGCCTGACCACCATTGTAAGGTCCCATGTCAGCATAGCCGTAAGCTGCGCCAGCCATCTTCGGATTGGGGTTGGTCGTGAGGCAGAAGCCAGTAAGTCCCCTCACACAGTTGTCACAAAAGCCACATGCGATGTTGAATGGGAGACAGACCATATCGCCAACCTTGATACGATCTACCGCATTGCCAACCTCGATAACCTCACCAAGGTTCTCGTGTCCAATCACTTTGCCCTTCTCTAGATCGGTTCGCCCTTCATACATGTGAAGGTCGGAGCCACAAATATTGGTCGTAGTGACTTTCACAAGGACATCAGTAGGTCGCTCAATTCGCGCATCCGGTACATTTCTCACACTGACATCACGCGGACCATTATAGACGACTGCTTTCATTCGTAATCTCCTTATATACTGCGTAGCATTATTTTTACGTCAGGCTCACCAGTGTAATTTCTCTCGCAGAGAAATCAATCATAAGTCATTCATGTTTCTCGTGAGTCACAAGATACACGAATGAAGCAGCCAAAAGGTATCATTCGTAGCAGGAGATGTAATGTGTTGAGGTAATAGAGAATATCGCATCTTGATACCGTTTTATATTATAGAGATGTGTCATTATCTTTATAACCACCATATCTGGTAGGATTATCTTCTTTTGCTATGATCGTTGCTTCTCCTTGTTTTTGCTGTGCTAGCCAATGCTCGTAATCGAGAAAGATGCCTCCAACAACCACAAATAAGGAAGGCAAGGTGACATAGATACGTTGTCCTTGTATCTTAATTTTCAGGCGATACAAAGCGAGAGCTGTATTACTTCCATCGGTATATCCCACCCGCCTGGCTATCCCACATAATATCTCGGGCTCCCCTAGAGGTGTCACAGCAAGCTTGCCAAACGTATGATGGACGGTAATAGAGTCAATGGCGATAGCCGGGCAGTAGATCATCTTTGGTCCATTCTGAACAATGTCTTCCATTTATTTCTCCTATTCCAGAGAAATCTATTCCTACCGTTCTAATACGGAAGAGGCTCAGGGAAAGTGTCAGATATGTTGTCCCAGGCGGAGATGTTTGTCTAATGGGTAAGAAATCCTGAAACGCTCTAGCCATTGATAAACTCACAGCCTCTCCATGAATTTTTAGGAGAGCGCACAATTTTAGGCGAATGCGATTTTTAGGAGAGCGCACAATTTTAGACGAAGGTAAATATGATTAAAAATATTAGAGGAATGTAAGAGAATTCTTAGGAATTTTATTGCTGACTTGTACTTTCAAATGCTCCTGAGTTAATATATGTATGTTCTATGCTTCATGGTGAACGTTTAAATATACTAAAATAGCAACTCGAAAGCTATTTAGGCGTGTTTCAATTAGTGTCCCTGGTCAGAGAAGAAGTACATGGAAATCTATAATAAGCAGAAAGAGCAAAGCATATATACTCCTATTCAGACGATTACCACATGCAAAGACTATCATAATCAAGTTATTGCCACCCTGGCAAGCCATCGCATCATATTGGATGCTGCATTAACTGCACTGACTATGTATACAGATGCTTTGACTGATGTGGCTATCCGGCTCGTTGAGACATTGCACTCTGGTCATAAAGTGCTTGCTATTGGTAATGGTGGCAGCGCGGCTGAGGCACAACACTTTGTCGCTGAATTGGTAGGTCGCTTTAAGTTGGAGCGTGCACCTTACGCTGCTATTGCCCTGACTAGTGATAGTGCAACACTGACCGCCATCGCTAATGACTATGGCTATCAAGACGTTTTCGCTCGCCAGGTCACTGCTCTTGGTCGACCCGGCGACTTGCTGATCACCTTTAGCACCAGTGGCGAATCCGAAAATGTGGTCCGTGCTGCCCAGGTCGGGCGTCGCAGTCACCTCCAGGTCATTGCTATCACTGGTGCTAATCCAAGTCGCCTTGCCAGCCAGGCCCATGTTGTCGTTCCCGTAGTAGGGGCTGATACCGCAACTATCCAGGAATTGCATATGGTCATTACTCATCTGCTTTGCGATATTACCGAGTCACAACTGGTCGCTCATGATGAGCAAAGTCGTACTGACCTTGCCAGAAAGCCTATTTCCGTCGTTACAGGAAAGGAGCAATGAGTATGACTTATCAGCGAGCAATCTTTCTGGATCGCGATGGGACTCTCGTTCATCCTTACCATTATCCATCGGACCCTGAACACTTGCGTCTCTACGATAACATTGGCTCTGCGTTGTGGACATTGCAGCGCATGGGTTTCCTCTTAATCGTCATTACTAACCAATCTGGGATCGCACGTGGTTACTTTAACGAGGAGGATTTGCGGCGTATGCATACTCATCTACGCACCGAACTGGCAAAGTGGGATGTGCATCTTGATGCTATTTATCATTGCCCCCACCATCCCGATGGGACCATCCCCGAACTGGCTATTCGTTGTGACTGTCGCAAGCCCCAACCTGGTATGCTGCTACGTGCAGCCCACGATTATAGCCTGGATCTTGGAGCATCATGGTTCGTCGGTGATATTCTTGACGATGTAGAGGCGGGCAATCGTGCTGGATGTCGAACCGTCCTCGTTGATCTGAAAACTGAACATTTACCTCACTCTGTACAGCGTCGGCCCACCTTTGTCGCACGTGATACCATCCATGCACTACGTATCATTCAATCTATTGGGTCACTGGAACCCGCGATCGATTTCAACTATCGACCCGCCTCCTGGCAAATGAAGCAGGACACAGCGTTATTTTCAGAAAGGGGAAGCGGATGCAGCAAATAACGCCACTTCCCGGTGCAATAGAACTGATCCAACGCTTCCGCCAACAGCGTATCCTCGTTATCGGTGATGCGATGCTTGATACATATCTCGCTGGCGAAGCCACACGTCTATGTAGCGAAGGACCTGTTCCCGTAGTCCGCAAGACGATGGAGCAACACATTCCTGGTGGCGCGGCAAATACTGCTGCTAATCTACGCGCATTAGAATCTCATGTGGATTTTCTAGCTGTCGTTGGCCGCGATACTGCTGGTTCTCTCTTACGTTCAATGTTGCGCAAACAGGGGATAAGCGATCAATGGATGATTGAAGATGAAGATGCCAGCACTCAACATAAATTGCGCATTCTGGCAAATAATCAGTACGTTGTGCGCTTCGATGAGGGTGGTTTGCGAGATTCTCCTGTGTCCCCCTATACAACTGCATCCCGGCAGCAACTCTCTGCTTATCTGGATGAGCTATACACCCGATGTGATGCCATCGTTATCTCAGACTATGGCTACGGAGTCGTATCGGACGAACTTATCACACAATTGTGCCGCTTGCATACAGCGCAGCCAAAGATGATCCTTGTCGATTCTAAAGCCCTACAGCGTTTTTATCAGCTCCCAATGACGGTGATTACCCCCAATTTTCAGGAGGCATATCTCCTGGCGCAGGAAATGGCAAAACAATATGAGGCTTCTAAATCTGATGGAGATAATGGGAACACAGTTCAATCTATGCCTCAACGCAATGGATGGTCCTCTTATCAATCAAAGATTGATTCCTCTGGCTCAAGTAAACTGGCCGATGTAGAGAACCTTGCACGTTACCTGCTTGCTACCCTCTCGACCGAGTATGTGGCAATTACCCTGGCTGAGCATGGCGTGTTCTTATTGGATCGCCATGAGCATATTCTCCATATTCCGGCGTATCCGGTGGCGCATGTGCATGATGTGGGAGCTGGCGATTCGTTTGTCGCTGCTCTGGCCCTGGCTCTGGCCGCAGGAGGCACTATTGAAGAAGCCGCGCATATTGCGATTGATGCCGCCAGTATCTCTGTTACCAAACAGGGGACGGCAACGGTTCTGTATCATGAACTGCTTCAACATATCAGTTTGCGCGTCTACACATCTCAGGCTCATACGTTGACCACTCAAAATGCTCTTGCTCACCTGACCGCTCAATTAGAAGTTGAGCGTATTCTTGGTCACACAATTGTGTTCACTAATGGGGTCTTTGATATCCTCCATGCCGGACATGTGCAGTTCTTGCGCCAGGCCAAAGCCCTTGGAGATGTGCTCGTGGTGGCTGTGAATAGTGATGCCAGCACACGTCGTCAAAAGGGTGCTGGACGCCCAATCAATGGTGAACGTGATCGTCTGGCGCTGGTTGCAGCATTGGATATGGTTGATCATGTATTACTTTTTGATGAGGATACTCCCATCGCTTTAATTCAAGCGCTCCGTCCCCACATTCATGTGAAAGGTGGTGATTATGCCAATGAGCCGCTTCCCGAGGAGGAGGCAGTTAATGCCAATGGGGGGCGCGTGGTTATTCTCCCATTAGTAGGAAGCATAAGCACCACTATTGTTATTGATCGTATTGTGGAAAATGCGCTGAAAAAATGAAAATTACTCAAATTCAAAGGAGCATGAAGAACGAAATGTACTGGAGACAGAAATATGCTCGATGAACGTTGGAAATCTGCACGCAATGTGCTCCTTATTCGCTTAGATAATCTGGGAGATGTGCTTCTAACTACACCAGCTTTTCATGCGGTGAAAGAAGCATTACCAGATGCTCGCCTGACGCTGCTCGCCAGTTCTATTGGTGCTCAGGTAGGCGACCTGGATCCGGATATCGACGCGGTGATTATCTACAAGGCCCCCTGGATGGATCCCTGGGGAAAACTTCCGCAAGATAGTCAACGGGAGCAGCAATTCATCGCGCAGATCAAAGAGCAGCATTTTGATGGGGCCATTATTTTTACATCGTACCATCAGAGTTCGTTGCCGGCTGCATATCTCTGTTATCTTGCTGATATTCCGTTGCGGGCAGCAGCATCGATTGATGGCCCAGGATCACTGCTCACAACGCGTCATAAGCATCCCGTACATTTGATGCATGAAGTCGAGCATAACCTGGATCTTGTAGCGTCCCTTGGTATGACAACATGTGACGATGATATGGTACTCAAGGTGCCTGAGACTGCTCTGGTGCGCGTTGCGGACATGCTTGCTACTTACGGAGTGCAGCAAGAAAAACATCCTCTGATTGTTGTCCATCCGGGTTGTAGCATGCCAGCACGTACCTATCCACGTGAAATGTATATTGAGGTTGTACGTTTACTTATAGCGCAACTTGATGCATTTGTAATCGTTACGGGTGCTGCTGATGAGCAAGAACTGGTTGCCAGTGTGCTGGAAGGCGTGCCCCTGACGTATCAACATGCACTGCTTGGTCAGGCTGGCACACTTTCTTTTCCAGAGCTTTGTGCCTTAATTCAGCTAGCGAATCTGACGATCACGAATAATACTGGTCCGATGCATATTGCGGCGGCACTCAAAACACCTGTTATTGCCCTTTTTGCGCTGACCAATCCTCCCGAGCAATGGGGTCCGTGGCACGTGCCTCATCGCCAGTTATACCATGATGTCTCTTGTCGCATCTGCTATCAGCGTATCTGTCCCTATCAGCATGAATGCTTGCGTCTCGTTTCGCCAGCTATGGTCGTTGCAGCGTCAACTGAACTGCTCACCGAAGTTGGAATGGCTCCTATCCAGAAGAGCTCTGCATCTCCCTCTTCTCAACCACAGGAGATGATATCATGAATCCCTGGTTAGCGGCAAAAAATATCCTGGCTCTGCGTATGGATAATATTGGGGATGTAGTTATGCTTGGTCCTGCGTTGCGTGCGGTCAAAGAGACTTCTCCCCAGGCACGTCTCACATTGCTTGCCAGTCCAGGCGGGGGCGTCGGGGCCAGCTTGCTTCCCTGGGTTGACGCTTTGCTCACCTGGCGAGCCATCTGGCAAGATGTTGGGGGACGTATCCCATTCGATCCGACACGGGAGCAAGAACTTATTTCCCTATTGAGCAAATACGAGTTTGATGCTGCATTGATTTTTACCTCGTTTAGCCAGACGCCACAGAGTCCAGGCTATCTATGCTATCTGGCTGGTATTCCATTACGCGCTGGCGAAACAAAAGAATTTGGTGGAAGTGTGCTCTCGACAGAACTGTCCGGTGCCCCCGATGACATGCACCAGGTCGAGCGCAACTTGCGTCTGGTTGAGTCCCTTGGCTTTACAGCGCGAAATCGCCATCTCGTTGTAGCGCTGTCTGATGAGAATCGTGCCAATGCTGCAATCTTGCTCAGGAAAGCCGGGCTTGACCCAACTCTTCCCTATATTCTAGTTCATCCAGGAGCCAGTGCCGCCGCCCGACGTTATCCTATCGAGCGTTTCGCTACAGTGATCCAACTCCTCAGACACCAGGGCTACGCTGTCCTGGTGACGGGCGTGGAGCGCGAAGATGCGTTACTGGCAGATCTACGCCAGCTTGCACCCGACGCATCATACCTTGTAGGCCAGAGTTCCTTGCCTGAATATGCCGCCTTAATCGAACGGGCAGCGTTGGTGATCTGCAATAATACATTGCCCTTGCATCTTGCCGATGCTGTAAGGACACCCGTAGTCGCGCTCTATTCAGGTACAGACCTTGAGGAGCAATGGCGACCGCGCACGACACTTTCACGCTTGCTACGCCAAAAAACGGCCTGTCATCCTTGCTATCTATTTACCTGTCCAATAGGACTTCCTTGTCTGGATATTGCTCCACAGACAGTGGTGGATGCGGCGGAAGAACTCCTCCAGTTATCCAGATCAAATAGGATGGCCGGGGCAGAAGCGCAAGGAGTAAACTGATGGATCAGCAAACTCCTTCGCAGCTTTTAGCGTCCGATGCGGTGCAGCGCATTGCTATTTTTCGTGCGCTCCAATTGGGCGATCTCCTGGTAGCGGTCCCGGCTTTTCGTGCCATCCGTGCACGTTTTCCCCAGGCTGAAATTACCTTGATTGGCCTCCCCTGGGCGGCTACATTTGTGCAACGTTATCAATGTTATATTGATCGTTTTGTCGAATTTGTGGGATATCCAGGCATCAAAGAACTGGAGGTTGATCCTGAACGCACGCGCCATTTTATCGTTGAGCAACGTCGCTATGGCTATGATCTTCTCGTACAACTCCATGGAAGTGGTCAGACCAGCAATCCTTTTGTACTGGAACTCCATGGTAAGGTAACTGCAGGTGCTTACGAGGGGACACCGCCTCCTGGCCTGACGTTGGCGACGCTCTATCCCCATGATCAGCATGAGATTTACCGTTGCCTGGCTGTTGCAGAATTATTAGGCTGCACCGAGTTGACCCCTCGTTTAACATTTCCGCTCTTTAAAGCAGATCATGCTGAGGCTGCTGCATTGTTGCAACATCTAGTACGTCCACGACGACCCTGGATCGGATTGCATCCGGGTGCACGTCCTCCCGCACGCCGCTGGCCTGTTGAGTATTTCGCTCAATTAGCGGATGAACTGGCTTCCCAATTCGGTGCGCAAATCATCCTGACTGGCAGTTCTGCTGAGCACGCGACGGTCCAGGCTGTAATTGATCGTATGCACACACCAGCCGTGAATCTGGCCGGAAAAACTTCCCTGGGTGGATTGGGTGCGCTGATCAGCAAATTGGATCTTTTTATCAGTAATGATACAGGCCCGGCTCACCTGGCCCACGCGCTCGATATGCCCAGTATCACCCTCTTTGGACCGGCAGACTACCAACGCTGGGCACCATTGGATCAGGAGATTCATGTACCTCTGCGGCGTCCAGTCGCATGTAGCCCCTGCGGTTACTGGACATGTCCTATTGATCATCGTTGTCTGCGCTGGCTCACTCCTGACATGGTGATGCGCACGGCACAACAATTTTTAACATCGGACGCTCACACTCATGGTCGTAAGCATCATTCCCTTGCGGCTGTTCATCGTAGCGAGGAACATTTATGCAAAGACTGAAGATCTTGATCTGGCATATCCATGGAAGCTATCTCAATACGCTGGCGCGTATCGACCACGACTGGTATCTGCCAGTCAAGCCCGGTCGTCCTGAAGGCTATGGAGGGCGTGGTGCGACCTTTGATCTTCCTGATACCATGCGTGAGGTTCCCGCTGAGGAAGTATGTAACCTGGATCTGGATCTGATTATCTATCAGACGCCAAAGAACTACTTTGAAGATCAATATGAGATCCTTACTACTCAACAGCGTCAGTTGCCGAAAATCTACCTGGAGCATAACACGCCCAGACCTCATCCTACCGATACGCGTCATCCTATTGATGATCCAGACGTGCTGCTGGTGCACGTCACACAGTACAATCGCTTGATGTGGGATAACGGTCGTACGCCGACGATGGTAATAGAGCATAGCGTTGCCATTGACCCATCCATATGTTATCAAGGTCAGCTTGAACGTGGCATCACCATGATCAATGGAATGCAGAAGCGACCGCGCATCGCTGGCTACGACATTTTCCAGCAGGTGCGTGAAATACTTCCCCTTGATGCAGTTGGGATGGAGACGGAGGCACTGCATGGATTGGGTGATGTCCCTTATCGTGATCTTCACCGACGCATCGCAGATTACCGCTTTCTCTTTAGCCCTATACGCTATACCAGTCTGCCGTTGGCGGTCATTGAAGCTATGACAATCGGTATGCCAGTGGTTGCTCTGGCAACGACCGAACTGCCCGCCGTAATTGAAAATGGTAAAAGTGGCTACGTGTCTTGCAATATCGATGAGCTTATGGATCATATGCGCTATTTGCTTGCGCATCCGGCAGAAGCCTTACGTATGGGGAATTATGCACGCAAGGTTGCGCAAGAGCGTTTCGGATTGGAGTGCTTTATTGCAAATTGGAATGCAGCATTTGTCCATTGCCGTGACCTCAATCGGGTAGGGGCGTCACCTTGCGTGCGCCCTCGCCCCATCCAGACCACGAAACAATAAATTGTGGGCGCGGTCGAAACAATAAATTGCGGGCGCGGTAAACCGGGCCCCTACTAAAGGATCTACCAATGCGAATAGCATTTTTAAGTGAACATGCCAGTCCAGTTGCATTGCTCGGTGGCGAGGATGCAGGTGGGCAGAATGTCTATATAGATGAGGTTAGCCGGAATCTGGCTCTATGTGGCTATGTCGTGGATGTCTTTACGCGTCGTGATAATCTCAAGGCACCAGAAGTTTGTGAGTGGGCACCCGGTGTCCGGGTTATCAATCTCACTGCCGGGCCTCCTGAGTTCCGGGCGAAGGATACCCTCTGGCCCTTTATGCCTGCCTTTCGCGATGCTCTATTAGATTTCATACAACGCGACGAGGTGCACTACGACCTGATCCACGGCAATTTCTGGATGTCTGGTTGGGTTGCTACTGAACTACGACAACGGCTCGGCATTCCCGTTGTACAGATTTTTCATGCGATGGGCAAGACCAAACAGCGTCATCAGGGCAGTATGGATAGTAGCCCACAACAGCGCATTGATGTTGAAACCAGCATCATCAGATCTGTTGATCGTTTGATTGCTCAGTGCCCTGGCGAAGAGACTGAATTGATCGATGATTACGGAGCCGATCCCCATAAAATCGAGATGATTCCATCAGCCGTCAATACGGAGATTTTTTGCCCCGTTGCCCATGCAGAAGCACGACGCTTTGTAGGATTGGAGCAGGACGACTTTGTAATTGTCTATGTTGGGCGTATGCTGCCACGCAAAGATGTGCGCAATGTGGTGCATGCTCTTGCTCATCTATTGCGTCTTTGTGCCCAGGTGCAACCAGCTAGCGTGCCCCAAATCAAACTGCTCCTGGTCGGTGGAGAGACGCCAGAGCCTGATCCCATTGCCACTCCTGAAATTGGCGTGCTCCAGCGCCTGGTCGCGGATCTTGGGGTAACCAAGCATGTACGCTTTGTTGGGAAGCGTCAGCAGGATACGCTGCGCTATTACTACAGCTCAGGCGATGTTGCCGTCACCACGCCCTGGTATGAACCATTTGGCCTGACACCCCTTGAGGGTATGGCATGCGGAAGACCCGTAATTGGATCTGCAGTGGGGGGCATTACCTACACTCTGGCCGATGGCGTCACGGGTTTTCTTGTCCCTCCACGTGATCCACAGGCACTTGCCACACGCCTCTATCAATTGCTGTTAGAACCAGAACTACGGATACAGATGGGGCAGGCTGCACGCCAGCGCGTTGAGCAAAGTTTTACCTGGCCTATTGTTGCTCGCCATACTGGCGACCTCTACAAAACTGTATTAACCGAGTTCCTTTCTGGACAAACACGCTGGCAACATGAGGAAACATCCCCAATTATAAGTACTGGCTCAAGTGAAAGGAGATAAGACCTTTGGCCCTGATAGATGTACTTATTCCGACATATGGGCGCAAAAGCGCCCTGGCAGTTGTGCTAACGAGCCTCCTTGGTCAGACATTCACAGACTTCAATGTTGTGATCTCTGACCAGACTGAGGAGGAGCATAGTTATCTGGAAAGCGTTGAGATTCAGACGCTTGTGCATGCCCTACGCTGGCATGGTCATCAAGTTGCTTTACATCGCCATCTCCCCCGGTTGGGGCTGGCCGAACAACGCCATTTCTTGCTTGAGCAGAGTCATGCTCCCTATGTTCACTATCTCGACGATGATGTCTTACTTGATCCGCCAGTATTGCAACGTATGCTCACGGTGATGCAAGAGGAGAAGTGTGGATTTGTCGGCTGTCCCGCCGTGGGTCTGCATCTTCTGCATGATGTACGCCCACATCAGCAAAATATTGAGATCTGGACCGGCCCGGTTGAGCCTGAGCCATTTACTCCTGATGCATTACCATGGGAAAGGCATCTTATCAATAATGCTGCTAATCCACTGCATCTGGAGCAACGCCTCGTTCATAATGGCAACATCGTGCGCTACAAAGTTGCCTGGGTCGGTGGGGCAAACGTGCTCTATGACCGGGAGAAGTTGCTCAATATCGGGGGCTTCTCCTGGTGGAAACGCCTGCCACGTGAGCATGCCGGTGAAGAGGTGGTTGTCCAGTTTCTTTTAATCCGCAAATATGGTGGCTGCGGTATCTTGCCCAGTGGTACCTACCATATGAACCTTCCTACAACTGTCCAGGATCGCCGATACAATGCAACAGAACTTTTTGGCGCTTTGATACAAGAGTACGATCACGCTTCAATTGCCGTTGAAGCATAATCATGAAAGGATTTTAACCATGTCAACACATACATCTTCCCTCAAAGGGAAAGTAGTTTTAGTAACAGGAGCAGGTAGCGGCCTGGGGGAAGCAACCGCCCACGCTTTTGCCGCTGTGGGTTGTATGGTGGCCTGTGTGGACCTTAATCAGCAAGCTGCAGAGCGGGTGAGTCAGAGCCTTGTGGAACAAGATGCCCGTAGCATTGCTCTTCCTTGTGATGTAAGCAATCCCTCCTCTGTCCTCGCGACCGTCAATGCAACAGTAGAGCATCTTGGACGCCTGGACATTGTGGTAAATGTTGCTGCTATTGACCATACCCTCTCAGTTGAAGAGATGTCCGTGGAGCAATGGGACCAGGTTATTGGTGTAAACTTACGTGGCCCGTTCCTGTTCGCCAAAGCAGCATGGCCTTACATGAAGCAACAACATGCAGGTCATATCATCAATATCGCTTCTACCGCTGCATTGCGTTCCTGGGCCAACGCCTCTGCTTATCACGCCTCCAAGCGAGGTTTAATTGGCTTCGGCCAGGGTCTCGGCGTTGAGGGGCGTCCGTATGGTATCCGTGTTACGACCATGATTCCTGGTGGCATGAATACACACTTCTTTGATCGTTTTGCTGAGCAAGGCATTCCTATGCCCGATCCTAAAAATCTGCAGAGTCCTGCAACAGTTGCAGCCAGTATCGTCTTTGCAGCGCAAGTACCGCCTGAATCGAACATACAGGAAATGTTGATCACCCCTTCCACCGAAACAAGCTGGCCTTAGAGTAAAGAGAAACCTTGAGCACGAGGAGAAAAGCAATGTTGATTGTTCGCGCCCCGGTTCGTGTCAGCTTTGGTGGTGGTGGAACCGATTTAGCCAGTTACTACACTCAATTTGGTGGCATGGTCGTGAGTGCAGCAATTACGCGCTATTGCTATGTCATGCTAAATGAGCGCTCGGATGGTGCTATTCACATCAGCTCGGCTGATTATCACTGTTGGGAAATGTATCCTCGTGGCGAGGTACCACTACTGGTTGCGCCATTGGCACTCCCCAAAGCTGCGTTATCCTGGTTTATGCAACAGGGTTTGCTGCGTACAGGGGTCGATCTCTTTCTAGCATCAGATGTGCCGCCAGGAACGGGGCTGGGTTCGTCAAGTGCGATGGCAGTAGCACTGGTGCATGCTCTTGCAGCTTATACTGGACACACGCTGACACCTTCCAGTGTTGCTGAACTGGCCTGTCATCTGGAGATCGAGCTTCTCCAGATGCCGATTGGTAAACAGGATCAATATGCCAGTGCCATCGGTGGGCTGAACATCCTCGAATTTAGAGAAGATGGGGTGCAGGTAAGTCCATTAGCCCTACCTGCCGATGTCGTTTCATCCCTGAGTGCTCGACTCCTCTTATTCGCAACTGGTCAGACACGCAACTCGGCGGATATTCTCGGTCGTATCAATATGAAGAAACAGCCCAAAACTCAGGACGCGCTTCACCACATCAAAGAACTGGCGGGCGAGATGTGTACTGCCTTGCGCTCCGGGGATCTGGATCAATTTGGATATCTCATGGATCTAGCGTGGCGCGAAAAGAAGCGCCTCAATGGGAGCATCTCCACGCAAGTCATTGATCACTGGTATGCTGCCGCACGTGAGGCCGGGGCTATTGGTGGTAAAGTCACTGGTGCAGGTGGCGGAGGCTTCCTCCTGTTCTACTGTCCCCAGGAACGACAAAGTGCACTACGTAACACATTAACTCAGTTTGGGCTGCAAGAAATGTCCTTTGATTTTGACTTTGTAGGACCACAGTTGAGCATGACGAGTTGGAGGTCAGAGCCACAGGCATCCCACACGCTTCCCGGTGATTGATTGCGACCCTCTACATACAGAAAGAAAATGGAATGATTATGTATAACGATATACAAAAGTATTGGCATGAACTTACGTTTGCGATGCAGGAGATGCCATTTCATGTGCTCGACCAACTTGCAGAAGTCCTGCTCGACTGTCAGAAACGTAACAGTACTATCTTTTTGCTGGGTAATGGGGGGAGCGCAGCCACTGCTTCTCACTTTGCCTGTGATCTGGCAAAAGGAACGCGTACCGATAACGTACCGACTTTCCGTGTTATTACGCTTAATGAAAATGTGTCGCTTATGACAGCCTGGGCTAATGATACTAATTATGAGCGTATCTTCGCTGAGCAAATCTCGGCACTCGTTCGTCCAAATGATGTGGTAATCCTGATCAGTGTGAGTGGCAATTCCCCTAACATCCTGGCAGCAGCCGTTGCAGCTCGTCAGGCTGATGCACTCGTGATTGCCCTTACTGGTCAGAGCGGTGGTAGTCTGACGTCATTAGCTAATCTGGTTGTCTGTGTTCCAACCCAGTCGATCGAACAGGTTGAGGATGCTCACCTGATTATTGCGCATAGCCTGTGTGTCGTTCTGCGCAAGCGGTTGAGCTGTGGTGCAGAAACGGAAGCGATTTTGTGAACTTAAGTGTAGCGGCGTCACTTTTTTCATCTGTCATCCGTGTTTTAAAGAGAACAGAGGAGTTTATTGATCTCTCTCACGCAGGTGTAGTATGAAAATTGGTATGCGGCTTTTGCGTCAAATACCCGAGGCACGTCTCTTCCTGATCATCACGGTCATATTGGGAACGTTCCTGGGTATTCTGGTTGTATTTCAGGCGTTCTCTCTGAGCCAGATCATCAATGGCGTCTTTCTCCATTCACAAACATTGGGACAGGTGTGGAGCTGGTTGCTTCTCTTGATCAGCATTATTGTGTTCCGCGCACTTCTCTCCTGGGGGAACGCCTTAGCCGCCAATCAAATCGCCGGGCGGATCAAAACGCGGTTGCGCAAAAAGCTCCTCACACGTCTCTTTCAGCTTGGCCCTCTTTATACGCGCGGAGAACGCAGCGGTGAATTGATCAATACACTCAATGGCGGTGTTGAAGCCCTGGACCCATACTTTAGCCAGTACTTTCCGCAGCTCTTTCTCTCGTTGTTTGTTCCTGCAATCATTGTCGGCACGATCTTCTGGGTCGATATCCCTTCTGGTATCATCTTGCTCATTATGGTGCCGCTACTACTGTTTCTGCTTGCGCTCGCTGGAATGATGGCCGGGGTGGAAACAAAACGTCACTGGAAAGCATTGAGCTTGATGAGTGCTCATTTCCTCGATACGCTCCAGGGTCTCACCACCTTGAAACTCTTTGGACGCGATAAAGAAGCAGAGGAACAGGTACGCAAGGTGAGCGAACGTTTCCGCCAGACGACCATGCGTACTTTGCGGATTGCCTTTTTCTCCTCGTTTATCCTGGAAGAAGGAGCCACCATAAGTGCTGCTATTATTGCCCTGGAGATTGGGCTACGCTTGCTCATCGCACAAATTCCCTTCCAGACGGCGCTCTTTGTCTTACTACTGACACCAGAATTTTTTCTTCCCCTACGGCTCGTATCCGCACGCTATCATGCAGGTATGACCGGTTCTGTTGCGCTCCAACGCATTATCGAGATACTGGAAAATCCTGTTTCGTCACAAACATCTTCTATGGTTTCCCCGACTATGCATGAAAAGCCTGCTGCAACCTCTGATACTTGTATTTGTCTGGAGCATGTAAGCTACTCATATGATGGGCAGCGTCCGGCTCTCCATGATGTTTCGTTCCGTATCGTTCCTGGTCAAGAAGTAGCCCTTGTTGGGCCAAGTGGCGCTGGCAAGACAACGCTTGTACATATGCTCTTACGTTTTATTGAGGCCGATAGCGGCAAAATATGGATGAATGGGAAAGCCGTAGGAGAGGTTTCGTCGCAAGAGTGGCGCAAGCAAATTGCCTGGGTACCGCAACATCCCTACCTGTTTCACGCAACCATCGAAGAAAATATTCGCCTGGGTTGTCCACATGCTACGCGTACACAAGTTGTGAAGGCCGCCCGTCTGGCCCACGCCGATAGTTTCATTGATGCCTTGCCGCAAACGTATGATACACTGGTCGGAGAGCAAGGATCTCGCCTGAGTGGAGGCGAGGCGCAACGTATCAGTCTGGCACGTGCTTTTCTCAAGGATGCTCCTCTGCTCATTCTCGATGAAGCTACCTCGTATCTGGATAGTGAGCATGAAGCCGAGATCGTGGAATCTATAGCCCATCTCAAAGAAGGACGTACTGTCCTTCTTATTGCCCATCGTTTGAGCGCGGTCTATAATGCGGATCAGATCGTGGTGATTGATGCAGGACGTGTCGTTGCAACTGGCACGCATCAGGAACTCTCTCGACAGGCGGGCGTCTACCAGCGTTTCATCACAAGTATCCAAAGAGGAATGCAGGCATAATATGACTACATTGCTAATGCGTTTATGGGATGAGATGAAATCCCAACTCAAATGGATGGTCCTGGCAACGTTTTTAGGTGTGTTAACCGTCGGATGTGGGATAGGGCTGCTGACCTTTTCTGGTTATCTTCTTTCTCAGGCTGCACTCCATCCCTCGCTTGCCTCCCTTGCGGTGGCGATGCTTGGTGTACGCGTCTTTGGCGTTCTGCGTGGCGTCTTCCGTTACCTCGAACGCCTGGTCTCTCATGATGTGACTTTCCGTTTACTGGCCCAATTTCGTCTCCGCTTCTATCAAGCACTTGAACCGCTGGCTCCTGCACGCCTGATGGCACGGACGGCGATTACATCGATGGAGTCTACCAGTGGCGATCTCTTAAGCCGCTTTGTAGCTGATGTTGAAATGTTGCAGGAATTGTATGTACGTGCGATCTCCCCGCCAATCGTTGCCCTCATCATAGGCGTCATCATGTGGATCGTATTGGGTGCATATAACGTGCTGTTTGTGTTGACGCTGCTGACATTTTTTCTTCTAGCGGGTATCGGCGTGCCATTGTTAATTTATGGAATGAGCCGAAGACTGGAACGACGCATTGTCCAGGTCAGAGCGGCATTCAATACGAGCCTGGTGGATAGTATTCAGGGCATCGCCGATCTCCTTGCCTTTGATCAGGCCGATGCACAGCAAGAGCGGGTAGAGAACTTGAATCGGCAACTGGTTCGTTTGCAGGGGGGGCGGGCGTTCATCAGCGGATTGCGTGAGATGCTGGATCTTCTGCTGACTGATGGATGCGTCTGGGTGATGCTCCTGGTTGCAATTTCGCTGGTCCGCTCAGGGCAACTCAATGGCGTCTATCTGGCATTTATAGTGCTGGCGGCACTCAGTAGTTTTGAAGCGGTTCGCCCATTGGCAAATGCTGCTCAACAATTTGGTGGTTGTATAGAAGCTGCCCGCAGACTTTTCGCTGTTATTGATGTGCCGCCAGCGGTATACGATCCTGAAAATGCCGCATCTATTCCTACAACCTATGATCTGACAGTGCGCCATCTCTCATTCCGTTATAACGAGCAGGCACCCCTGGTCCTGAACGAGGTCAATTTCACCGTCTTGCAAGGTCACTGTCTTGCCATTGTTGGTCCGAGTGGCGCTGGGAAGTCAACCCTGGCTAACCTGCTTCTACGTTTCTGGGACTATGAACACGGCAGTATCCTGCTTGGTGGGCATGAATTGAAGACGCTGCGGCAACAAGATATCCATCAATGTATCAGTGTAATCGAGCAAAAGACTCATCTATTTAATGCAACGGTGCGAGAAAACCTCTTGCTCGCTTGTCCCGAGGCAAGCAATGAGGAGATCGAACTGGCAACACGCCAGGCTAGCTTACATGATTTCATTCAATCGCTACCCCAGGGCTATGACACGTTGATCGGGGAGCAGGGCTTCAAATTAAGTGGTGGGGAGCGTCAACGCCTGGCAATTGCACGTGCGATCTTGAAAGATGCGCCGTTCCTGTTGCTGGATGAGCCAACGGCGCACCTGGACGCATCCACCGAAGAAGATATCATCCATTCGTTACGCACCTTCATGCAAGGGCGCACGACGATCATAATTACGCATCGTCTGATAGGACTTGACATGGCGGACGAAATTCTCGTCATGCAAGATGGTCGGATTCAGGAGCGTGGTGCGCATCATGAACTCGTACAGGCCGAAGGTCTCTACTGGAAACTCTGGACGATGCAGAATCAGGTACTGGCTTCTGAGCGCTGACTTGCCACTTTTTAAAATGCATAGTGTACAGGGTAAAAGATACTGATCGCCGCTTATACCTCATCTCTTTTTTGTCTATGCAGGCGACGAATACGTGCCCGTTCTACAATTGCTTTTTCATTGTCATCAGCCGGTAGTAGGGGTGGGACGGGCGTAGGTTTTCTTTGCTCATCCAGGGCAACATAAATGACAAAGCTACTGGCAATCTTGCGTACCTCTCTACTTATTAAATCTTCGGCGGTCACTTCAACTCCGATTTCCATGCTCGTTCGTCCTGCATAGTGAATTTCACAGTTCACAGAGACAACATCTCCTATAAAGGCTGGAGCCAGAAAATCAAAACGTTCGACGCTGGCTGTAACAACCGTGGGGCATTGGCTATGCTTGACGGCGACAATCGCTGCTGCCTCATCGACCATACGCATAATGACGCCACCATGGACGTTTCCCTGTCCATTGGCATCTATCAATTCCATGATACGCGTTGTCGTGCTGCGTGAGTACGCAATACTACGTCCCTGCGTCAAGTCTACTTTTGGGAAAGTCCGCTGTCTCTTTGCTATGCGTTCAAATGCGTTCATACGAAAAAAATTCCTTATATCTTTTTTGGGAAAATAAATTCATCCCATTATACCTCGTCTCAGCGAAATTTTATAAGGGAGAGGTTAATAACCTTGTTTCAGACAAAAAATTGCCGAAACTCTTTACGTCATCTCTACTTGCCAAAGCATATCTCTCCATGCTATTCTCGTACACATGATCTAATATTATTTTTCATCGGGGAGAGTCTCATTATGGGGCAAGAGAAAACGGACGTACCACCACAACGCGGAACATTACTGCGTCGTGCTCACGAACTACTGGAGACGCTAGGGCAACCGGCATCAGAAGAAATCCTGATCCAACATCTTTTTGGCGCTACCGGCAATACTGCTCTCTGGACTGTCCATCTGCGTAAAGCTCTGCGCAGTTCGTCCTTGTTTGAGTCAAGCGGCAATACAGGTGTTGGCAGCTCTTTATTATGGTCGCTCTCGTCCTGGCGCATAACTCAGCAACTTCTTGATGAGACCGATTTCGTAGTTGTGGATACGGAAACGACGGGATTGCGCCCTGGTCCTGATCGCGTGATTGAAGTGGCAGCAATGCGTCTGCGAGGTGGCAAAGTAGTTGACACATTCCAGAGTCTCATTAATCCCGGTCGCTACCTGCCGCCGTTTATTGTGAAATTTACAGGGATCACGCAGGAGATGGTCGAGTACGCTCCAACTGCCAAAGAGATCCTGCCCGATTTTTTTCAGTTTATCGATGATGCGACATTGGTTGGACATAATCTTGCCTTCGATCTCAACTTTCTTTCCTACGAAGCCCGCCTGCTCAAGCAGAATTGCCCTCTCGATGGTCTTGATACCATTCTCCTGGCGCGTCGTTTTCTGCCTGGCCTCAAGCGCTTCAAGCTTGATATGGTCGCCGCGCATCTGAAAATCCAGGCGAGCAATCGCCATCGTGCTCTGGGGGATGTCGAGACAACAGCCGCCGTTTTTTTGCGTATCCTGGAACGAGCACAACAGCAAGGTATCCAGACCCTGGGTCATCTGCGGCTACGTATACAATTGCCGGTTGCGTGGAGTGGCGATATTACGCAGGTAACAAAATCTGAGAAAGAGAAACTGTGGGGCACGGATGAGAAACTTACTGTTGTTACTCTGCCCGCTTCTCGTCCGAATGGCAGCCTTTTTCTTGATCCAGCACGAAAGCGCGAATTTCCCACACAACCCGGCGTTTATCTCATGAAAGATGCCAATCAGCAGGTGATTTATGTCGGAAAAGCTAAATGCCTGAAAGATCGCCTTTCTTCGTACTATAGTCAGCCGCTTGGGTATACGCGTAAGATGGATGGCCTTTTGCAGAATGTGAAGGATATCGAGACAATTGTGCTAGGATCTGAGTTGGAGGCACTGTTACATGAGTCCCGTTTAATCAAAGAGTTACAGCCACCATATAACGTGCAATTGCGTAATTACGAGTTATATCCTTTTATTAAAATAGATATCCAGCACGCTTTCCCTCGTGTGTATGCTGCCCGCGAGGTGGCCGCTGATGGGGCGCGTTACTTTGGCCCATTTCGCAGTCGTCGTCTGGTTGACCTTACCATCGAGTTGATGCAAAAAATCTTTCCACTACGGACCTGTACGCGCAGTCTCCCACCGCAGGCGAAGCCTTCTGAACCTTGTCTACGCCTGCATCTTAATCGTTGCTCAGGTCCCTGTCGTGGCAGCAGCGAAGGCGACTCTCTTGAGTATCACAAGGTGATCGAAGAGGTCTGTGCCTTCCTGGGAGGAGAGCGTGAAGATCTGGTTGATCGTTTGCGCCGTCAAATGTTTGAGGCGTCACAACAATTAAATTTTGAGCGTGCAGCCTGGCTACGAGATGCCTTGCGAAGTGTGGACGAACTATTAATTGGACAACGCCTGATCACGGGTGCGGTCGAAGCTAATAACCTGTTTATTGTCTATCCATCTGCGAAAGAGAGTCACAACGAAATTTTCTTCATTCGTCATGGACGGCTGGTACAACAGGAATGTACTCCTCATGAGTATGGAGCGATGTATAGTTGTGTGTGTACACTGTTAGAGCACGCTGCACAATTGGGAGAGCCACCAAGTATTGTCGGGAAGGCTGAAGTAGACCAGATTAATATCATCAGTCGCTGGCTCCATCGGCACAGCGACGATCGGGCCTTCTTCCCTTTTCAACATGCTCTGGTCGATAGCGACGAGGCGGAGCGCCTGGTACAGCACATATGGGGTGAAGTGGATGCTGTGCGCAAGCTTCCGGTTGCTTTAAGTGCTGAAGAAGATCGCCCCGATGTTGGGTAGTTACACCATATTGTGCCGATCAGATATAATAACGGATAGCAATTCAGTCTAGTTAGTATTGCATCGGTTATTATTCACGCATATTGGAGATCATACAAGCATGTTATTGTCCGACAAACGTATACTGGAAGAGATGAAGCAGAATAATATCATCATCGAACCATTTGATCAGCGCCACCTTGGCACAAATTCGTATGATTGCCGTTTAGGGGAGTGGTACTTTCAGGGTAATGCGAACATTGAAGTGATGCACCTGGATATCCCCTCAGAGATTCGTTCTTATTGGGGTGAAGCACGCCAGGCACATGATGGCAAGATAGCGATTCGACCGGGCACAACCATTCTGGCTCATACTCAGGAGATCATCGGTGGTCATAATGGCTACCTTGCCAAAATGTATTCGCGCAGTACCGTTGCACGTTCGGGACTATCAGTCTGCCGCTGTGCGGGCGTTGGTGATGTAGGGTACATCAGTCGTTGGACGATGGAGATTAGCAATCATACACAAACGACGATCCTGGTTCCGGTTGGTTTTCGTATCTGCCAGCTTACGTTTGAATATGTTGGGGAAACGCTTAAAGAGTATCGTGGCAAGTACGGGAAGCTCGATAAACAATGGACGCCGGAAGATATGCTGCCCAAGCCGCAGTTCGATTGGGATTACGATGTGTATCGTTCAGATAAAGGAAAGTAATGTGTAGTGAGTAGGGGATGTCTTATCTCGTTTGAAGGACTTGATGGAGCGGGAAAAACGACACAGATAGATCTGCTTGAGCGTTGGTTTAGAGAACGGTCACTTCCATATATACGTACGCGCGAACCAGGGGGAACGCCGCTCGGGATTGAGATTCGTCATCTTCTTTTTGGTCGCTCTGACCTCACGTTGACGCCACTGGCGGAGGCATTTCTTTTCCAGGCTGATCGTGCACAGCACTTTGCAACGCTGATTTTACCCACGCTTGCTCAGGGAAGGCATGTGATTACCGACCGTTGCTTTGATTCCAGCATCGCTTATCAGGGTGCTGCACGCGGTGTGGGCGAAGCTCTGGTAGAACATCTTTCACTGCTTGCCACGCAAGATCATCAGCCCGATCTCACTCTTCTGCTTGATCTCGATCCTATCGATGTTAGTATCCGGACGGATATAACGCGAAATCCTGGTAGCCGACGTGAGCAACAGAGCCGTTTTGATATAGAATCGGAACGTTTCCAGCGTAGTTTAAGAAATGCTTTTATACAGCTTGCTCATAGATATCCCGAACGTATCAAAGTGATCGATGCGTCACAGACTCCAGAACAGGTTCATCAAAACGTCGTCCAGTTCGTGAGTGAACTTCTGCATGTTGAATAGTCACGCTGACTTTTTAAGATCCTGCACTAACGCTGTAAAGGCTTGCTGGTAGGTAGCAGGCTCCTGCCAGCCAATAAAGTTCCTTGTCAGCCGATTTTGTAATAGCGACGAGGTACTATTTGGCGCGAGATCCCAAAAGTCTTGATGAAGATAGAGAGGGAAAAGGATCGTACGCTTTTGTTGCTGCTCCATCTTTGTCGTCAGATATATTTCCTGTTTAACCCACTCGCTGAGAAGAGTATGCTCCGAAAGGATGAGCAACCAGGCATCGTGCATCTGAATAGTTTCTTTAATGTTGTTCTGTTCATTATTGAGATCATGAAAGAGGGGCCAGCAGCGTATACCCTGTTGCTGCAGATCGGCATACAGGCGGGAAACAAAAGCTGAGTCATGCTGGGAGGAACTGATAAAGCAGGACAGATATTGGATAGGTGTTTGGGTCAAGGTGGTGGTATAAAGAATGAAGTGTTCTGGTGCACCAATTCCTCTTAAGAATTCTTCGGGGATCTGAGCTTGTGAACGATATAGAGTGTGAATATCGAGATAAGAACGGCCTTCATGCCGAACAGTTTCTAGTCCTTTTACTGAACTTAAATTGACATTGGCAAGATTTGTTCCGTTCAGGAGAGCTTCTCTGAAATTGGCCTGGTCGAGGTTGCTTTCACTTAAGTTTGCCTGTCTTAAATCGGTTTGATAGAAGTAAGCTCGACTCAGATCAGCAGCGTGAAGATCACAATCTCTCAGTGTGGCTCGCCAGAAGAGAGCATCCTGCAGACAAGCTTCATTGAGAATAGCCTGCGTCAGATTTGCTTCGCTTAAATTGGCCCCTTTGAGATCGATACCACTCAGCCTTGCTCTGGTAAGGTCTGGGTGTATTTCGGGTGATTGACCACGCCATTGGTTCCAGGAGTCGCTTCCCTCCTGTAGAAGGCTCAGATGGAATTGGTTTGCCACATTTTTCTCTCTTCAATAGTTTATACATAAGTGACCATCCATGGTTTGGCGAAAGTGCCATTAGGAAAATACATCACCGATGATGTTATGAAGAGGAGGGATAAATACAACCTTCCCATCCAGTGAAATCTATCTCCATTTTCACATGAGTAAGATAACATATTTAAATTTATATATCAAATATTACCGTACCAGTGTATTACAACAATGAAACAATAACGCAATTACTGGTTATACCGGAAATTTTGCCCTTCACCTTTCTTCTCAATTGGCCGATTAATAAATCGCCCTTCATCCTGTTATAAAGGGTGATTTATTGTATCGGAGGACCGTAATGGATTGTTATAACGCAAAAACTGCAACCTGATAGGATTTGAGTAGCATAACTTTGTTGTTAATACCGACATTGAGATTTCTAGTCGTTTTATTGATCACCATAACGTGATTGGATGAGGCCAGCGCTGCTATGCTCTCTGGATCAGAAACAGTCGTCTGGTAAATGCGTGTGCCAGGTCCAAAGTAGTCCTTAAAGGCTTTGTAGGAATAATAGACAGGTAATGGTCGACCTCCACCATTTTGAGTTGTTGGCGTCCAGATACTTGTATCGGAAGAACTGTTCTTGTTCCATCCCCACGAAAGAGCTACTGAGCCACCAGATTGGAGAAAGCTGATCATGGCATAAGCTTTAATTGCATTATTATAATCATTATTGGGCGTGTTACCATATGGTGTTGCGTACCATTCAGCAAACCAGACTGGCAATGTTGTTGCACCAGGATAACGGGTTGGATCGAGTGAACGGAGCCATTGTGTTATATCAGCGAAGCGTTCGGAAGCGATGAAGGGATCAGCATTATTTACATTGTCTCTATTGCCATCTCCGCTATCCAATGTAATAAATCCCGCCCCAACTTTATGTTGAAGCCAGTAGAGTACCACGTCCAACGAGCGCTCGTCATATATTCCGTAAGCTTTACTGATGTTGGAAAGGTGGCTTTGACTGGGGGAAGCCCAGGTATCCATAACTACGTAAGGCCCACCTACTTTAATACTCTCTCTGGATACGTGTAATTCGTTTGCAACCTGCATCAAGCGCTTATATACCTGATTATACATGTAGGTATATCCATGTGTAGCCGTAGGCTCATTGGGGTTGCCTGGACTTGCATTATAATCATATGCATTAGTACCGGGATTATAGTATCCCTTTAATTCATTCCAGACCTGGAAATAACGCACATTATAAGGAGGAGCCATATAGCGTTCCGCCACACGTTGTACGAGATGAAGCCAGGCATCCATCTGGTTATCCAGAATACGCGAACCATAGCCAATGTCTGACCATTCATCAGCAGCCGTGAGAAGACGTGTGGTGCCGTTGGCCTGCAATTGGCCCTTCATCCACCAGGGGGCTTCGCTTAATGTGAGAACAGGAATGCTACCTGTACTGGTGATAAGCTTCAGGCGGTTATCAAGATATTGCCAGTTGGTTGGTTCTGGTTGTGAGGGATCGGGCCAGGGATCTGGTGCTCCCCAAGCCATAATGGCTGTATTTTCATATGGAAATGCCTGTTTAATGAGAGATTTTGCATTATTAATTGCATTAAGATTATTATTTCCCTGGGGAAAGTCTAATCCCTGGTCAACGAGGGAAATCCCTGGGGAAAATTGGCTAACCCCTGTCGATAGAGTCGTATTGACGGTCACTTTTACATCTGCAACTGTGTTTTGTACCGGCTCAGAGGAGAAAGCGGTGCCGCTAGAAGAACATGCAGCGAGCAGAAGAGAGAACAAGAGCATCAGGAACGAGGAACGCCTGCCAGTATTGCGTATTTGAGTTGGTGTAGTTATTTTAGCGTGCGGGGTCATCCTATCAACTCCTTATACTTTCTTGCTTGATAAATTCGACGTATCGAGAGAAATAGTCTTTTCTTCAATATCGTCCTGTAACGAGTGTTGAAATTGATGGAAGAGAGCCGTTTGTGTCTCTGTATCCTCATTAATTTTTCTGCGTTTAAGATTTATTGTTGGTTCGGCATCCTCGCTTTGCCGATTGGGAGATGGTCTTTTTGGCAATTCGAGAGTAATATCGGCATCCTCATCTTCATTTTGCGACCTTTTCGTTAACTCGAGAGTAATATCAGCATCTTCATTCTGCGGTCTGGGAGATAGTATTTTTGGCAACTCAAGAGTGATATCGGCATCTTCGTCTTTCTTAGAAAGAGAGGTTGCCAATTCAATAATTGCTCTGGTTTTCTCCGCTTTCTCCCTGGCAGATGGAGCGTTAGCCAGATCAATGATCATGTCGTCCCCTTTCTCTCCCTCTTCCTCAACGTTCCGGATAATGAGTGGATGAATGAGAGTTTGAGTGGGGCGTACAATTGCCAGTTGGGCGATCGCACCGCTGAAACAGAAGCCGATTAGAAAACTTAAGATATGTTTTGGTGACCATTGTCCTGCATAAAGGATTATTCCAGCTGTAAAGGCATCAATCGAAAAGCTCAAGGCAATCGCAAGCATCAATTCTATCGCGATGTCTTCAATACGAAAGAAGCGTACAACAGCCATCCCAGGAATAACAAAGAGAAAAGCCATAATCACTGCCGGACGAGCGCCAATATCTGGAAACACGAAGGTGATGATGGTCACGGCAAGTGTGAAAAGCAGAATACAGAGAGGCCATGCCCATATTATCCAGCGTAGACGCATGACAATCCATTCCTTTTTAAGATACTCATCTTTATATTCACAATTTCTATTATAGTCTCTATGACAAGTAATCGTGCGAGTTGTGTCAATGTTAGCTCCCATTTATGCTACCGGTGAATAGAAAGATTTGTGCGTCACGGTTAGCATAGATTCGTACAAATTTTTTCGATTGGAGCAGCGCATGCTCCAGGCGATTAAGTGTTCCGGGTTGCACGCCATCTGAGTTCGCCGTAGCCTGTTGTGCACGAGTGATGATGATATAAGCTTTGGGACTATTAGTGCCCTGGTTTCTAATATATTGGATGATGGCGTTGATGTTGATATCTTGTACTGCATCAGGAATATTTTCTGCCAGAGAGGAGGTATTATACAGCTCGAAGCCTTGCAATTCCCAGGGTGTGCCATCCCAGGCTTCCAGGAAGAGCGAATTTGTAGGCGCGACACTATAGAGATAGTGCACACCAGCCAGTTCCTGCGGCGTCATATAATCCATATTTTCGTTTCCATAGCGGGTAAAAAAGAATGCCCCAAGCAGAACGAAGCTCATAATAAGTATCGCCCGCTCTCATCCAGAGCAATCCTCTGCGCGAGGATGGCGTAAAAAAGATCGCGGCAGCGAAAAAGGTCATCATTGGAAGGGTAAACAGGTAGATGCGCAAAAGCATCTCGCCACCATAGGATTGAACCAGGAGGACGGGAAAAGGTGCAAGCGCGAGCAGGACATAAGTTGCGTCACGATACCCTTTGCGCAGACGCATAACTCCGCCTATGAACGCAAGCCCCCAGACAAAAGCTGTCATTAAAAGACGTATATGGCTAATAAAATTGTGGTCACTATCTCCATTCAGCGCCCTATTCGTGATGTTTTGTGTGACAACACTATTAATATGACTGAAATCTCCAACGATATTATTCAGGTTGCTCACCAGATATGGTTGGGCCATTGTAACAATCCAGACAAAGGTCGTGATGATCATAAATGCTGGTAACCAGAATGGTTTACAGCGTCGAAAAATGATCAACGCGGTGACGCTGGCAATAGTTAGAAAAGGTGTAAGCGGATGGCTGAAGACCATCATAACAAAGATCGCACAAAGACTGACGAGAAGCGCGGCCCGTTGTTTTTTGCTCGTGGGAGCAATCAAAGCATCGGGAGCTGTGAGCCAGCCGTAAAAGCCTTGCACAAGAGGAAAGAGGCGTCCCAGGCGTCGCCAGCGTCCTCCTAATTCTCTCAGTTGATCTTTTGGCGGAATTTTAAACCATTTCACTAGAATCGCGATAATGACCAGATAGAAAAAGAAGTTTAAACCTTGAGGTGAGAAGTAGTCCTGTCCAATCCAGTTAGTGAGATAGAAGAACCAGGTTGCAAACCATATAATACGCTTATCATTGGTTGCCGAGGTGAAAATTATATAGAGTGGGAAAAAGTAGATCACATTGAGAAAAAAAGGAGACCATGCGGCATATGCAAGGACGGTGCTATAGCCAGCTATTTTGGTCAAAAAGGCACTGAATATAAAGAAGCCAGCCCAGTCGAAGTAAGCATCCAGGCCAGGATCGACGCTTCCGTGACGCATAATATATTCGGTATATCCCGCATGTCGGTACACAACATCGAAGCGCGGTACGGTCTCAATCATAGCGGTAATGCCATAGAGCATAAAGATCAAAACAAGGATGTGCAAGAGAATAATGGGCACTCTTTTTTGCGTTTGCCACATCGTCAAGCAAAAACTCGCTGTGAGTAGAAAGAGTGGAACGATTGTGCCCATTGGTAAAACTGAGATCAGGCCCAGATTTGTCATATTTCTGAGATGTATGCCGGGTAGTGAGATATACCAGATGATAAGAGCGCAAAGTGGAAGCGCGATCGTGAGAAAAGCGTTTGCTATTGAAAGCGCAGATCTTTTTTCAGATACTGCAACTTTGCCTTCACGTGCTGATTGTTCTCTGTAGCTGAGAACGGGCACCTTTTCTACAATTGGTTGCTCTTCAGCGGTTGTCTCATTGAGAACAGCTACATCCGTCCCGGTCGGCTGCTCTTCAGTGTTTGCCTCATCAAGAGAGGAGCAATCCTCAGAGATTATCGGTATGTCTTCATCAATCTTCTCAATCTGTTCGCCGCAGGTTCCACAGAATTTTGCATATGGTGGGAGGACATTATGACACTGAACACAATAGAGTTCAGAAGAGGAATGAGTGTCTATAGAGATTTCCTGCGCCTTTTGCTCAGCAGTAGTAACCATGGCCGCAGAGACTTTTGGGAGGCGTTGCGTTTCAATCATGGCATCAGAAGCAGTCGTAGGGATTTTCGGCAAGCGCTGTAGTTTAGCTGGTCTGTCAATAATGGGAGCCGTATCGGTTGTTGATGGTAGCCTCACGCGCTTGTGTTTATCCGTGATGGAAGTCGAGATGCTCAAAAGTTTTTGCATCTCAAATTCGTCTGGAAGAACTGGAAGTGGTCGTGTTGCGGCCTGTCTATAGAAGGAGGGGAGAAAAATGCTTGGAAGCTGTTGAGTTTCTTCCGTTTCATTATTCGAGGTATCGGTGTTGAGCGGTATCAGTGCGTCAGTGCGCTCAGGAGCATCTAACGTTGCAACATTTAAAGAGTTTTGGTGTGCTTCCAATTTTTTGTGGGAAGAGGAGGAGGCACCAGCCATTGCCAGGGTTTCCACCGGAATGGTGTTAGCAAGAGAGATGCTTTGTGGCACTACTACAGATGGACGGAAACGAACTGCTTTGAGGACAGCGGGAGACATAAGTACCGCTTCAATACAGACGGCGGAAGTCCAACCAATAGTCAATCCTACTAAATTGTCCAGTCGAGCGCCCATGGCCGCAGCTCCCAGTTCAAGTATGCTTCCAATTGCCACAGGAAGCATCGCACGTAGCAATTTTTGATTGATGCGGCTAACTGCAATATAGTGGTATTTGATGATCATAGGGAACGCAGCGAGGCTTACGATACGTAAACTCCAGGCAGCCTCCTCGGCATAGGTATGGCCGAAGAGTCCTAATATCTGGGTTGCCCCAATCTGTATGACGAGGTTCGCTCCCAGACTGGTGATAAGCGCCAGGTTGAGTGTCATACGTATTTTGCGTGCGATCTCATCGGGTGGAGCGGTGTTGATGGCATAGAGTACTGTTGTGAGGGCATAGGAAGCCGTGAAGACAAAACCTGAGATCATCCATGCGATATAAAACCAGGCATTCGTCGTTGCGGAGAGAAGGATGGTGACCAATACTGGCAGAGCAGTCGTTGGTACCTGCTGAATCAGATTGAGCATATGATGCTGTAAAGCTGAAAACCCCAGCTTACGTAACAGGGTCCAATCAGGCATCATATGTTTAAGCGAGGAGCGTTTTTTGACTAACACGAGGATGGCAAGAGGAACGAGTGAAATGGCATTGCCAAGCGCCCATGTTGCATAAATTGCTACACCTCCTCTAAAGAAGAGAGAAGAGTGTAATGCCAATCCAGTAGTAATCAGGGCCGCCAGTTTTGAGGCTGCAAAGAGTGTATTGCGCCAGAATTGCAACTCTCCACGTAGAAGTCCAATCAGAGCCTGATCAAGCACAATTGTGATGGAGGTGAAGCTTACTCCAGCAGCGAAAATCAAGATGCTGCCAATACTTGCTCGTAGTGGCAAGAAATCTAATGATACAAAGGGTGCAATCACTGCGAAAAGGATACCCGCAAGTCCTCCCACCAGGCCAACCAGAAGGAGCGCCGTACTGATGAGAGATGCTTCTTTGCCTGGTTGACGTGGTAGTTCGCCAATTAAGAGCGTACCCAATCCGAGTACGCAGATTGCTCCCAGCAGCATCATTGCGGAGATGGCGGCGGAGGCGAGGCCAAGCGCATATGGATGGAACTGGCGTGCTCCTACCCACCAATAAGCAAATCCGAGTACGCCTGTTACCAGAGTCGTGCATACCAGTGAGCCAGCGTTAATGAGCATTACACGATTTGTTTGTAGCCATTGATAGAGTTGCGTTTTCACGACAAACCTTTCCTCTTTTCCACAGATAAATCCACATCCACTTGAAACGAAGCCAGAACTTTGCGTTGGCCTCGTGTAACCCAGCGACCCTTGAGATAGACGAATGGTCCACGCAACATACCTTTGCGTGACATCGCTGCCAACTCTTTTGGATAGATGACGGATGGCTGTTTCTTCTTTGACGATCGCGTACCCATAAGAAGGTCATAGGGTACTTTTGTGAAGAGATCAACCATTAGTTGGGGATGCTCAAGAAGATTCTTGGTCAGGTAAGCAGTTGCTCCGATCCCATAATGATAGATCTGCTGATAGAGAGCTGCATACTCACGACGGTTTTTATGATAGACCAGCGATGCAGGCTCATATACAACGTCATGGCCCTGCATGAGGATCTTGAAATACGCTGCGATATCTTCCCCACTCTGCACAAGACCTTTTGTACCTAATGCGGGATCGAAGCCACCAATATTGCGTAAGAGGTCTGCTCTAAAAGCCATACTGGCACCCGCACCGAAGAGAGCTATTTTATAGAGATGCACATGTCGCCTTTGTTTGGTAAAGATGTGCCGGGTAAAACGCCATTGGTCATTATACCCACTCTCTTCGTCATGTTTTTCAAATAAAATCTGGGCAGCTGTCTCCAATTCTGCTGAGAGGATCAGCCCGGTAACACAGCCAACATTAGACGTGATTTGAAATGCCTTCACCAATTCAGCCAGCCAGTAGCGATCAACGATAACATCATCATCGGCAAATGCCAAAATCTCTCCCTTAGCTGCTTGTACACCTCTATTGCGTGCCCAAGAAACTCCAGCACGCTCTTCACGTACATAGCGCACTTGTGGGAGATCATGATAATTTTCACGCATAAAACTGGCTGTTGCATCTGTCTCTGGTGCATTATCAACGACGATAATTTCATAATGTGGATAATCCAGGGCCAGAAGTGCATGTAGACAAGCAGGAATTCTCTCCGGGCGCTCGTGTGTTGGTACAATCACACTGACGAAGGGTGCCTCTTTCAAGAAGCGCTCTCGTTCCTCAATACAGCGAGGTGTATGCGAAGTCTGGAGACCTTCTGCACCAAGTTTTCTGATTGCTGGCAAGTTGTCCTGCTGCAAATGCGATACTGATTTTTGCCCCCAATGCATTCCATATATGATGCGCACAGTCGTCGGCATTAACCGGACCATTGGTAAGATCAAGCTCAATCATTCCTAATGGATGACTATGCAGACGAACCAGGCAGAGCGCCTGCCGATAACTATATCCTTTATCCTCTGATGATATCGGTGGTAAGGGCTGGCCTATCTCAATTTCCATGATGCGTATAGGTGCAAGAGCCATATTTTCGATTTTTTGATTCATTTTTATATAACCTTTTAGGTTTTATCTCATGGGTAGTGCGGGTCTGACAATTTTTTGAAGGCTCATTTCAGTTCCTCTACGCTGAAAACGCTGTTTGATGGAACCAACCAGATACCCACTCATGGTGGTGATCAAGCCTGCAACTATTGCTCCCGCGCGTGCAATACCAGCAATATCATGTCGGACGAATGTATCTTTCAGCCCATGTGTGACGCCGCGTACGAGATTGCTCACGATATATGATCGTTCAGAGGCCAGGCCATCTTTTGTTCCTACATACTGAGCGACTACCGCTTTTGATAGACCCTCGGCATAGCAACGGGTGCGAAAGTAGCGCCATGTGGCACGGACTGCTGGAATACGATGATGAATAATCGCACCTGGCTCGTAGAGAAAAATCCTCTCTGGCCAGTGCTGGTCGCGCACGAATGCAAAGTTCCGTCTCTTCACCTCCCATTGGGCGGGCACTCCTGTCTCTGCCTATCCCAGTACGGAAGCCCCCAACTGCTTCAAACAATTCGCGCCGATAGCATGTACAACCACCAAATGGATTACGCACAACAATCGGCTTTTCCGGACGTTCCTGATATGTGCAGCCCAATGTCCAATAAAATTCTTCTGGGAACCATTTCGGTTGCTTACTTAACCAGTAGGGTTCAACGGTACCACCTGTGCCCATAACTTGTGGATCTTCGCAACAACGACACAGGCGAGCCAGCCAATCAGGTTCTGCCATTGCGTCGTCATCAAGGAAGGCAACGAGTGTTCCCTGAGCTATGGCTACACCACTGTTCCGTGCGCCGGATAACCCTTGCGGCTCGCTATTCTCTATTCCAATAACGCCAGGGAAGTATGCCTGCACCCGTGTGAGCAAGGCAGGATTATGATCAACTACAACCACAATTTCGCGCGCATTTTGTTGCTGCACCGACTCAATCGCAGCTACCAGGTCGTCCCAACGTTTCTCTGTATAGGCACATATAATTACAGAAGCATCAAGTATTGTATCTGTCATTCTCTTGAATACCCCCCTTTTGTAAGGGCAGCTGAACTCTGACGCGCCAGACGCCACACAGGTGTTGCCAGACGTTTAGAAAGTGTGATAACGGAAGATGTTCCCTGCGTAAGTGCATTTGCCAGTTCGCCTACACTCATATCTGCGCTAACGATGAGGCGGGCCAGAGCGAAATGATCGGTTGTCTCCGAACTCATTTCATATTTGACCGCACAAGCAGACGTATATCCTGCATTCTGTACTAATTGCTTGATGCCCGCTGTGTGATACCCATACGGATAGGCAAAGCTCAAAACTTCTTGTCCAAGGTGCTTCTCTAGTAGGTCCTTGCAACGCACAATTTCTTCCTGTGCCTGGGAGAGAGGGAGGGTATCAAGCTCAGGATGAGTGTGTGTATGACCGCCACATTCTATTCCTGCCTCGCTGATGCTGGTGATCTGGTTCCATGTGAGCATCGGGCGTGTAGCCTCGCCTTCTTTTTGTAACCAGCGACTGGTCTCGTTAATAAATGCAGTAACGATATACAACGTGGCCACAAAATTATAGCGTTTGAGTACGGGCAGAACCTCTGTATAGAAATCAGAGAAGCCATCATCAAAAGTGAGTACGACCGGCTTTTCAGGGAGTACAGCTCCACCACCTGCATGTGCCTGTATAAGCTGGGTTACGGTAACAGGGGTATAGGCATGCTGGTGCAGATAGGCCATATGCTCGTTGAACAGAACAGGTGCGACTGCAAAGCGTTTAAATTTTGGCGCAGCATGTTGAGAAACGCTATGATACATAAGGATAGGTATTTTTTTCTTTTCAGTCTGGGAGAGCATGCTCTATTTACCTTTCTAAGGGCCTTCATCCCGGATTCCCCAACGTTTATAAACCAAGCTTTTTCGTAGATACCGAAGCTCTTTGTTCAGTTGCCGGAAGTATTTTCTCCAGATTATGCGAGACTGCTAGAGCCGAAGGTTGTGGCAATGGTGGGAGAGTGCTGAAACGCTCTTTTATAATGACCTTGAGTACGCGCCAGCCATCGCGAAATGTGCGCAGATTACTCTGACCAAATAAACGAGGACGTTCAATGCTTGGCACCTCAGCAATCTTCAAATTCGCTTTATGTATTCGTATATTGATGAGTGTTTCGACTTCAAAGCCATCGCAATCAATACGGATAGAGTCAAGACAGTGTCGCCAGAATGCGTTATAGCCATAGCAGAGATCGCTATAGCGCACCCCGAAGAAAATATTGACCAGCATACTCAGCCCATAATTGCCCAGGCTACGCAGCGGCGTAATATCATGGCTCCCACCATCTTTAAGGAAACGTGACCCTTTTGCAAAATCGTTGCCTTGCAAAAGTGCATCGATAAAGCGCGGGATCTCACCAGGGTCGGTTGATCCATCCGCATCGATCATGACAATAATGTCACCCGTACAGGCTGCAAAACCCAGCCTGAGTGCATCCCCTTTCCCATATCTGGCCTGATGGATAACGCAAATGTCGGGTAAAAGTTGGCGTGCTACTTCAACCGTATCATCGGTTGAGTGCCCGTCAACCAGGATAATCTCACTCACCAGAGAGGGAATATAAGGTAATACATAATGAAGATTTGGGGCTTCATTACGTGTCGGAATAACGACGCTAATGCGCGGATAGAGTTTTTGTTCTTGCATTGGACAATCCTGATTTCTAGTTCTTGCGGAACAATATTTGCTCTGACAAGTTTTATGCTATTTCGCCCACAGCCTCCCCACGGATCTGCTGCAAGTGGTTATTTAAAAGTTCGGCCAGAATCTGTGTATGGTCGGTGACACATGACATGTGGGTCCCTGGAATAAAGTGATGTTCAAGTTCTTTTTTGTTTTTTACTACGGGTACCTGGCACCAGGTTTCTTTGATAAAAGGTTCGTCCGTTGCCCAGTACAACGTGACTTTGCCGGGATAGACACGAGGCTTATATGTATTGACGATCCAGCTAAACACACCGATATAATCGTTATAAAGCGCTTCGTGAGATGGAAACATGACACGAAGCCTTGCGTCTATGTCTAGTAATTTAGTGAAGTCCTGTACTTTGTTGTCGCCAGGACGTAGGTACCTGTAGATATGGCGTAGTGCGTGACGTGTACGCAGATACCAGTTTGCCTGGGTATACGTTTGCATCTGCAGCAAGTGACCAACGTGGCTGATGATACTCAATAATTTGTTAGTAGAACCTGATTCGGAGGGCGAAATCAGTGCCAGAAGATCAACCTGCTGCCCTGCTTCACTTAACTGGGTCGCTATTTCGTAGGCCAATAAGCCGCCATTGCAAAAGCCTCCTAACTGGTAGGGTCCCTCTGGTTGAATGTTTCGTAGCTCCTCGATGTAAGCTGCCGCCATTTTTTCGACACTGGGCAATGGCTGTAGGTCAGCAAATTTGTAGGTTCCCAATACGTAGAATGGTTGATCGGGACCTGCAGTTTGCGCCAGCGTGAAACAATAAAAGGCTCCTCCGGTCCAATCTCCATGTAAAAAGAAGAATGGACGACGATGCTGGCTCCCCGTTTGAAGGGCTATTACAGGTACTTGCGAGGTTGCCGTATTGGTTCCTTCCGTCAAGTTTATGGCGAGTTGCTCTATTGTTGGCCCGGCAAAGAGCGTCTCAAGAGCTATCTTCTTTCCGAAAACCTGTGCAATTTTATCTAACAGACGTGCTGCAAGAAGTGAATGTCCTCCGAGCGCAAAAAAATTGTCTTGAATGCCGATCGGGCGTACATTCAGAATTTCTTCCCACATGTGTACGAGTTGCCTTTGGACCAGAGAGGTTGCCTCTGCAAATGATGCTTCAAGCGTTCTTTGCATGGTTTCTGGTGCCGGGAGGGCGCGTCTATCAGCCTTGCCATTCGCTGTTGTCGGCATTTCTTCTAGAAACATAATCATGGAAGGAACCATATACGCAGGCAAACGTAGCTGCATGTGCCTTTGCAGTTCTGCTACGGTTATATGTATTCCCTTATGAAAAGTGACATATGCTACAAGACGTTTATCGCCAGACCCATCCTCTTGAGCCACAACCACCGCTTCCCGTATGGCCGGGTGGCTGCTTAATACAACCTCTATTTCGCTTAATTCAATGCGATAACCACGAATTTTGACCTGTTGGTCAACACGTCCAACAAAATCGATCCGACCATCGGGCCGATAACGAACCAGATCTCCAGTTTTGTAGAGGCGTGCGTCTGCCTCAGTGCTAAAGGGATGGCGAATGAACTTCTCGGCGGTAAGTTCAGGGCGATTGAGATATCCTTTGGCAAGGCCATTGCCTCCGATATACATTTCGCCAATTTCGCCGATAGGAACCTGCTGCAGGTGTTCATCAAGAATATAGATCTGTGTATTAGCAATCGGGCGGCCGATGGATGGGAGGCCGCTTTCAAGTCCACTTTGCGGAACGCGCTCATAAGAGGAGACAACCGTTGCTTCTGTTGGTCCATAGTTATTGATCAACGTAAAGGGAAGTGTAGAAGGTGCATAATGGTGTAGCGTATCGCCTCCTGTGAGCAAAAAGCGCAGCGATGTGGTTGCAGGCCATTCAAGTGCAATGAGACCTTCCGCCATAATAGTAGGCAGAACGGTCAAGGTAATGGTGTTATTTACCAGCCAGTCGCGCATTGCTGCGGGAATGCTGCGAATAGTATTGTCGATAATATGGACGCTCGCTCCAACAGTAAGTGGAGGCCAGAGTTCTTTTGTTGTCACATCAAAGGCAGGGCTGGCGAATTGGGTAGTACGATCAGTGGCAGTCAACCCAAATGCTTCCCGATACCAGAACACGAGGTTAAGCATACTGCGGTGCAAAATCTGCACTCCTTTAGGTTGGCCTGTAGAACCTGATGTGTAGATGACATAAGCGATATTATCGACAGTGATAGTGGAAGAAGGGTTGGCCTGACTTTCTTGTGCCAACAATGCTGCATCACTATCTAAGAAGATCATCTTGATCCCTTCTGCAGGAAAAATGCCCGCCATGGATTCCTTCGTCACCAATACAGAGATTGCTGTATCCTTTAACATAAAGCTAATACGCTCTGTAGGGTAAGTTGGATCAATGGGAACATATGCGCCACCAGCCTTCAAAATGGCGAGCATCCCTATAACCAGAGAGATGGAACGCTCTAAGCAGATGCCCACAAGTGTATCTGGTCCTACTCCATAAGCTTTTAGAGCGTGAGCTAATTGGTTTGCTTGTTGATTAAGTGCTTTGTATGTGAGTTGCTGATCACCCATAATGACGGCTAGAGCGTCAGGCGTCGTAGCAGCCTGTCGCTCTATCAACTGTGGAATACATAGGTCTTGAGGAAAAATTTGCTCAGTGGCGTTCCATGTCGTCAGTTGTTGTTGTGCAATGTCTGTCAAGGATAGTTGATCATCCTGTAACACTTCCATTGCAGATTGCTGCTGAAAAGCAGCACGGACAAAGCTCTTTAGCGTTTTGATCATTGTAAGGCATAGTAGTTCTCTCCTATTCTAACAGTGCATTAGATACGCACTCTCCCACTTAATCCACCACGCACGTCAGAAGCAAGAAGTATGTTCAATTGTCCTGGGTCATGAGTACGAGATGTTGTACTGCTATTTATGCTAAATGTGTAAACGTGTTATTTATTTTCTTTACTCTTTCTTCTCTCTAGCTAATGGCATTTTTGGATTCAGAGAAGACGACAATAAATCTCTATATGTATTTATTCCCTATGCAAAAAGTACAAAATTATGCTTCAAATGTCAATGGTAGGAAAGGTGTTGATTTGGCGATAAATTGAACGTGTGGTTGAGAAATATTAACAAAATTTCTTTATAGCTATAATGAAGGTGGCTGAATAAACAATAATTGGTGCTATTTGGGAAATGAAACAGTGCTAATGCTATATAAAATGTGCATATTTTGTTTATTGTGGTTGAGAATCTTACACCCTGATATAAATATTTCTATCATGCCCTATTGAAAGAAAGTCTGTATATATGGCAATAATGCTATACTCTGTAGGTGCGGAGCGTCTTCATATGATTTCCTAACCAATCGCTACACAGTTTAAGATAAAATATATAGTTACATAACATGACTTGCATTTTTTCTTGATATAGGGTACCATTTTGTTCTATGAGAGACTGCTAGTGTAGTGCTTTCATAAAACAAAACGGCAAAAAGAAGAGCTTTTCCTCAATATTGAGAATAGAGAGCACCACCATCTTTTAGTGCTATAAAAGCTGGACTATGCCCAGGAGTCGACGAGAAGGTGAAGACCATTGTAGCGACTCCACAAAAAGATTTTTTTCAAAACCTACTGGGAGATGCATCGAAAATGGTTTATGTAAAGGCAGTGTCAAATGGCATTATGGATGGCAAATCTTCTCAATTATTGGAATGCTTACGACAGGAGCAAGCAATAAATCAGGCAATAGCTGATGATGATCCATTGGATGTGGATTCTTCTCTCCGCATGCTTCCTATCCTCAATGAACAAAAAAACGTGACCCTCATAGGAGATGTCCTGGAACAGGTTATAATAAAAGCCCAGAATCAGAGCAAAGGAAACTTTATTCACTCCAGTGCTGCTATTAGAGATATCTGTATGTTTGCTGCCTCATTAATAAGTTATGGCATTGAACCAGACGAGCGCGTATCTGGCTTTAGCCAGACACTAATGGACCTTTCTATCACCGCCAAAACGAGTCTTCCCAGAGATTCGTTCATCGATTACACTTCTCGCAACCCGCAAGGTGGAAGAGAACGACGTTTCACCAGCCGACCTGAAGAAGGAATTTTTATCGATAGTTTGCGTCGTGGCATGGCTGCTCTTGATGCATGCCTGCAAGAACTGATGCAGGCATGCCGTTACTCTTTTGCACAGAAAGAGTTTGCTGAGCATTGTTATGCCTCTGCTCATAATTTCCAGATTATGATTGATGCAATCGTCCAGGTAAAAAGAGGCATCACTACTGAAGTTTTTACTCACTACATACGACCTTTTTTTGAGCCATTTCATGTTGAAGGGAGAGCATATAGCGCTCCCAGTGGCGCGGAGATGTCAATATTAAACATAGATCTGATCATATGGGGGTCTGATTGTTACGATGAAATTTATATGCCCTATGTCCAGGCTAACATTATCCGTCTTCCCGTCGTATATCAGGAGATTTGTCGACTCTTTGTAGGAGGAAAATCGTTGGTCACACGATTACAGGAGATTGTTACTTCAGGACGATCTTTATGTAAGGATGAACGAGAATTCCACATATGCGTTACATTCTCTCTTGACAAAAATGTACTCCTTCCGTATGCCCCATTACAAAGTAGCTGAGGATAACGTCAAATTGCGCCTCAAGGAGACAGGAGGGGCAGAGGTGAAAGGGAGTAGTGGTTTTGGGATCGACGAGGTGAAGTATGTCCTGGATCAAACGATGAAAAGTCGCCAACTGCTATCACAGATCCTTACACTTGAAGACCCCATTCGGGTCCATCAGGAAGAGGCAAAGAGGATACAGGAGTCCGAGTGATCGCGCCTATGGAATCGCTTCAGTCGCAATCAGGACCAGATCTCTTCAGCCTGGTCTTGCACTTTGCGTGTATAGAGTCGGTAGTATGTGCCCCGACTTTTAAGAAGTTCTTCGTGTCTGCCTTGCTCAATGATACGGCCTTTTTCGATGACTACGATCTTGTCAGCGTTTTGTACTGTGGTCAGACGGTGTGCAATGACTATCGTTGTACGTTTGCGCATCAAGAGATCAAGAGCTTCCTGGACCAGGCGTTCGCTTTCGTTGTCCAGGGAACTGGTAGCTTCGTCCAGGATAAGGATGCGTGGATTGCGTAGCAGTGCGCGTGCAATTGCTATACGTTGGCGCTGCCCGCCGGAGAGCTTGACGCCGCGTTCGCCAACCAGGGTGTCATAGCCCTGAGGCAATAGTTCAATAAACTCCTGCGCATTGGCGGCACGGGCGGCCTCTTCGATCTCGACCAGTGTTGCATCCAGGCGTCCGTAGGCGATATTCTCGCGTATTGTTGCACCAAAGAGTACTGGCTCCTGAAGCACAATGCCGATCTGTTCGCGTAAACTTTTGACCTGCACATGACGGATGTCATAGCCATCTACGGTAATGCGTCCCCCCTGGACATCAAAAAAGCGTGGAATCAGGTTGGCAATCGTCGTTTTGCCCGCGCCGCTTGGTCCAACCAGTGCTACAACCTTTCCTTGCTCAGCCTCAAATGTAAGATCATGCAATACCGGTGTTTGTGCATCATAACCAAAGTGGACCTGCTCAAAGCGTACATTACCCTCAACTGGTGGTAAGGGGGATGCATCCGGTTCATCGGCGATCGTCACAGGCTGATCCAACAATTCAAAGACGCGTTCGGCAGCTCCCAACGCTGTCTGGAATTGAGCATACAGGTTACCAAGATTAATAAAGGGTTGCGAGAGGATACCAAAGTAGATCACAATGGTTGCCAGGATGCCGATGGTGAGACTTCCACTGAGGACTGCCGAGCCTGCATACCAGAGAAATACGGCGATGCCCGCAGAACTGATCAGGCCCGTCCCACCCTGGACGAGGCTTTGTAAGCGCGAACGCTTTCTCACAATGCCAAATTGTTGCCACGCAATGGTATTATAGCGCTCAATTTCGTAGTCCTCGCGCGTGAATGCTTTGACAATTTTAGCATTACTGATCGCTTCCTCCGAAGATGCCGTTGCTTCACTCAATTTCGTGAGTTCCTGTTTCGCAAATCTACGTAGTGAGCGACTGGCAATAATGGGAAGAAATGCAACTGGAAAGAGAATGAGGGCAGTAATCAGTAACGTCGGGCCGAACGAGATATTCGATGGCGCGAGTGGGACATTGATATTGAACTGTCGCGCCGTCGCTAATATCGTGTTCGGACCCCCAATAATCACCGCCAGCCCGAGTACCAATGTGATCAAACTCTGTATGAAGCTGATGAGATTATTGGTAATAGCGCCACGTATCAGGGATACATCATTGGTCAGGCGGCTCAATAATTCTCCTGTGCGGTTCTCCTGGAAAAAGCTCAATGGAAGCTTTTGTAGATGGCTGAACAGGCGTATGCGCAGTTCAATCACCACCTTTTCGCCGATATTGGTCATCCAGTAATTCTGTAAGAAGCTGATAAGGGCTTGCGCAACACCCAGTCCAAGTAAGAGAAAAATAATGCTATGCAGCGCACTCACATTTTTGCTGATCGCACTATCGATAATCTGCCCCGTCAATGCTGGATAAGCAATGGTGAATGTGCTGGTGAGTGATGCTGCTAATAAAATAATGGCGAGCTGCCACCAGTAAGGGCGGGCCAGACTGAGAAGACGGCTAACGCGATAACGGGTGGGTTTAACTTTACTGTATGGGCGGTCGAGATCCTGTTTATTGCGACGTGATTCTTGCACGTGTAGCTCCTCATCGCTATTGTAGATGCGCTATTTACCTGATCACTATGTGTTACGTTTTTTATTCTATGGGGTTGTAGATGAGGAGCAACGTTGTTATGGATTTATTCTTACATAGCCTCCAACCGCTTTTTCCGCTTCACCGCCTCGAAATAGTCAGGATCAAGCTCCAATGCGCGATTGATGGCGAGCAATGCCTCCTCTTTCTTACCCATAATACCAAGTACCCATGCCTTCCCATCCCATGCGGGTACGGAGATTTCATCCAACCTCAGAGCTTCGTTAAAATCTGTTAGCGCCTCCTCGTAGCGTGCTATCATCGCCAGGCAGGTCCCTCGAACATAATAAGCTTCGGGATTTGTTTCATCTAACTTAATGGCACGCTCTATTGCCGCTAACGCTTCAACATAACGGATAGAGTCGGATAGCTGCCGACTATAGGTGAGCCAGAAAAGTGCCTGTTGTTGACTGTATGTCTTGTTCGTTATTCGCCATGCTCATTTCCCCTGTTGTTGCTGTTTGCGTTCCCACTCCGCCACAACGGCCTGATAAGCTTCCCAGGTATCTACATCATAACTTGCCACGGCATCACTTAGTTCGATGGTGCCCACCTCCTGCTTGTGGCGCTCAATGACGCTACGAGCGCCTTCGTCTCCACTGATTTGCAGGAGTTCGGGGAAGAGGCTGGCGTCGAATAAGACCGGGTTGCCGCGTTTGCCATTATATAATGGAGTGATAATACGTTTATCTGTAGTCTGCTTGTTAGTGATAAGTGCATCGATGATATGTGGCGTCATTAGCGGTTGATCCCCAAGCAGAATAATAACACCGTCAAGGGAATGGAATACTGGCCCGTCTGTGTTCCTATTTTGTAGAAGTACCTGAAGCCCTGCCTGTAACGATGTGCTCATTCCCTGGCGATAGTGCGTATTTTCGATGCTGATCACAGCAGGGGAGACAGTAAAGGTAGCTATGTGCGTCCGCACCTGCTCTGCCTGATGTCCTAGCACGATCACAATAGGACGTGCCTGTGAGGCGAGCGTTGCCGCAATGACATGCGCCAGGACAGGTCTATTTCCCAGCGGCAAGAGCAGCTTGTGGCGTCCAGCGCCCATGCGACTGGAGCTACCAGCGGCGAGAATGATAGCCGCAAATGAATCAGATGTTGACATAAGATATGCCTCGTTTTCCGATAAGTGTTGGGCAAGCACACGCCCCTACCCAACACTTATGGTATAATAGCGACCGTATGTCGATAGAGACTAATAAATGGATTGGGAGAAACCTGTCTACGTTTCATATCCCTGCCTGGAGTAACATAATGCTTGAAACTACCAATGTCAATAATGAAAATGTAGTGCTGGATGCCGAGATACAGGCAAAATATGAACGGCTGCAGGAGATTCTGCGCGAAATGGGATCGGTGCTTGTGGCTTATTCTGGGGGTGTTGATAGTGCGCTCTTGCTCAAAGTCGCCCATGATGTGTTGGGTGAGCGAGCCATGGGAGCACTTGCCTCGTCGGATGCCTATGCTCCTGAAGAGACTTCTGAGGCTCTTGCCGTTGCGGCTCAGATGGGCATTCCTGTGTTGACATTGGAGACACATGAGCTAGAAGATGAGCGCTATGTTGTCAATAATATCAATCGCTGCTATTTTTGTAAGACGGAACTCTTTACAGAATTAGAGCCACTGGCAAAGCAGCATAACCTCCTCCATATTGCGTATGGCGTGAATAAAGATGATGATGGAGATTATCGTCCCGGACAACGTGCGGCGCATGAGTTTGCAGTACGTGGTCCCTTGAAGGAAGCTGGAATGGGCAAACACGAGATACGTACGGTTGCTCGTATGCTTGGTGTACCCGTATGGGATAAACCGGCGCTGGCCTGCTTCTCTTCGCGCATACCCTACGGAAGCAAGGTTGATGTGGCTTCATTGCAGATGGTGTACAAAGCGGAGAAGTTGCTACATGAACTGGGTTTTCACCAGTTGCGTGTGCGTCATCACGATAAAGTTGCCCGCATTGAAGTGGAGCGTGCCGAGATGCCGCGTCTGATCGAGGAAGAGATGAGTCGTCGCGTGACCGATGGACTACGCAAAATTGGCTATTCGTATGTGACTCTTGACCTTCTGGGCTATCGTAGCGGGAGCATGAACGAGGGCTTCTTTAAGAAGAAAAAGGCTATTGAGGCCCAATAAGAAGCCAACAGGAACGGGATACTACCATGTCTGAGCGCACCATTTATCTTGATCATGCCGCAACAACGCCCCTTGACCCGCGTGTTTTGGATGCAATGATCCCTTATCTTACAACGGAATACGGCAATGCCAGTAGCATCTACACATTGGGACGCCATGCGATGCAGGCAATTGATCATGCCCGTGAGCAGGTGGCCGATGCTATTCATTGTCGCCCTACTGAGATCGCCTTTGTTGGGTGTGGCTCTGAAAGCGATAATCTGGCTATCAAGGGGATCGCCTATGCTGCACAGAAAAAAGGGAATCATCTGATAACTTCATCGATTGAGCATCATGCCGTATTGCATACCTGTCAGTATCTGGAGCGCTCCGGTTTCAAGACAACATATCTGCCCGTCGATGCATATGGCCGTGTTGACCCTGATGAGGTGGCACGTGCGATTACCGATCAGACGATCCTCGTTTCGGTGATGTACGCGAACAACGAGGTCGGAACGATCGAGCCAATTGCTGAGATTGGGCGCATCTGTCGTGCCCGTAAAATTCCTTTTCACGTTGATGCGGTACAGGCTGGTGGTGCTTTACCCATCGATGTTGCCGCGCTCAATGTTGATCTGCTCTCGCTCTCGGCACACAAATTCTATGGACCCAAGGGCATGGGTATTCTCTATGTGCGTCAGGGTATGCGCATTCTCCCTCAACTACAGGGTGGCTCTCAGGAACGTGGTCGCCGCGCTGGAACCGAGGATGTCGCGGGTATCGTTGGAACAGCTACCGCTCTCACGCTGGCACAGGAAGAGATGGCCGAGGTAGCACCTCGTATCAAAGCTCTGCGTGATCGCTTGATCGAGGGCGTTCTGACAATTCCTGGAAGCCGTCTTGACAGGCCATCCTGGCGAGCGCTTGCCCAATAATGCCAGCTTCTGCTTTGAAGGTGTTGAAGGTGAATCGCTGCTACTTAGTCTAGACTTGCTTGGGATTGCGGCATCAAGCGGTTCAGCCTGTACCTCTGGTTCCGTTGATCCTTCGCATGTTCTGATCGCAATGGGCATGCCTGCCGCGTGGTTGCGTGGTAGCTTACGCCTGACATTGGGAAAATCAAATACTCAGGCGGATGTTGATGCCATTCTCACTCATCTTCCTTCCATCGTCGAGAAAATCAGAGGACTTGGCTTGTAGGTACATAGCTGGGAGCTTTGCCGATGGCTTGTTGTTCCTGGCCTCTTTTTGTGGTACAGTTGCTGCTATTGTAGGGTCAAGCGATATCGTTCAATCTCTTTAATGGACGGAGACCCATAAGAACTTCTCACTGCTAAAGGAAATGTTATGGATTCGGTCAAACGCGAAGTGCTGGCGCAACGGGTACTTAAAGTCAAACCTTCCGGCATTCGCAAATTTTTTGATATTATCAATACCATGCCAGATGTTATCTCATTGGGCGTCGGCGAACCAGATTTTGTGACGCCAGAACACATTCGCCAGGCTGGTATCAACTCGATCGTGCAGGGGCACACGCGCTATACATCCAATTATGGAACGCTAGAGTTACGCCAGGAAATCGCTGCTATGTTGCAACGTCGTTATGATCTTACCTATAATCCGGTCAATCAGATCCTGGTGACGGTTGGTGTAAGCGAAGGGGTCGATCTGGCGATGCGTACGCTCATTGATCCTGGTGATGAAGTGATCTCGCCTGACCCCGGCTATGTAGCCTATGAGGCTGATATTGTGCTGGCTGGCGGCGTTCCTGTTCCCGTTCCCACCTATGCAGAATATGGCTTTGGAGTGCGTGCTGCTGAGATTGCCGCTGCTATTACGCCGCGCACAAAGATGATTTTACTTGGTAATCCCAATAATCCTACCGGTGCTGTCATACCTCGTGCCGAACTTGAAGATATCGCGAAGTTGGCCGTCGAGCACGATCTGGTCGTTGCCAGCGATGAAGTCTATAGTCGCCTTGTTTACGGAACCGAACATGTCTCGATCGCAACCTTGCCCGGTATGCAGGAGCGCACCGTCTTGCTTGATGGTTTCTCTAAAGCCTATGCGATGACTGGCTGGCGGGTCGGTTATGTTGCAGCCCCCACTCATATTCTGGAAGCGATGCTCAAAGTGCATCAGTATGCCATCATGTGCGCGGGAACCTCTGCCCAGGAGGCAGCCCTTGAGGCATTACGCCATGGCGAAGAGGATGTAGAACGCATGCACGCCGATTACGCCCGTCGCGGCACCATGTTTGTAGCTGGCCTCAATCGCATCGGTCTTCCCACCAGTGCACCCCGCGGTGCTTTCTACGCCTTTCCCTATGTAGGTGCCACTGGTATGACCGATGAAGAGTTTGCTGAGAAACTGCTCTTTGAGGAAAAAGTCGCTGTGGTTCCCGGTAGTTCATTTGGTGTCGCTGGTATTGGCTATGTTCGCGCTGCATATTGTACTGCATATGATAAGCTGGAAGAGTCTCTGGTGCGTATAGAGCGCTTTTTGAAGAAGCATGCTTAGCGTAGTGTAGGAAGTATTTCAAGGTGAAATAGCTATGCGGTTTAAAGTGGTTCTTGAGCCATCTGAAGAAGGTGGTTATACAGTCTATGTGCCATCTCTGCCAGGGTGTATCAGTGAGGGCGAGACAGTAGAGGAAGTGCTCTCTAACATCGAAGAGGCTGTAATGCTTTACCTCGAGCCTGTAGATGATGATTTAGTGATAGGTGAGGGTGGGATGGTGAGGGAGATCGAAATTGAGCGAGGATAAGTCTGGATCTATTTCTCGAATTATTGTGATGAATTTACTATAACAAAAAAGAGAGCGATGGAAGAAGTTTATCATCGCTCTCTTTTGTTAATCGGCGTTAGCTCACAGATGCACTAATGCGTATTTCGAGGAATAGCAACGAAATGAGATGGATAACAACGAATATGGACCCATCCCTATGGTATACTTGCTTAAGGTGGTGATACCATCGCAAAGGTTTTACGGCGATCGTCTGCTCTCTACGGCAAGAAAGAGGTGCGTTTATGCAAATTGGCCTTCCTGAAGTGACAACAGCCGCCGCACTTGAAGAGAAACAAAAGCTCCAAAAAGGACTCGGCTACCTGGACATGATTTTCTTTACCTCTGCGGCTCTGATTGGTCTTGATACGCTTGGCGCTTTTTCTGCAAACGGATCACAGGCGCTTACGTGGCTTCTCTTCTCGGCAATCACCTTTCTCATGCCTTATGGACTGCTTACAGCAGAACTGGGAAGCACTTTTACTAAAGAAGGTGGAGTTTACGAGTGGTGTAAATTGGCGGGAGGGCGCTTTTATGCCGCTCTGACCGCGATGCTTTATTGGATCTCCAATCCACTATGGATCGGTGGTACGCTGGCAGTTAGCTCCATTGCAGCCATTAAAACCTTCTGGTTTGGCAATACCAGCTATCAATTTGGGGGCACCAAACTCAGCGATGCGCTTATCGAGATGGCGATTGCGCTCTTTTTCATCTGGGGCACAACCTGGTGCGCAATTATGTCTTTGCGCGTTGGCAAGTGGTTGTCTGTCTTTGGTTCCTACATCAAATTGGGTTTGTTGGGTGTCTTTATCGTGTTAGGTATTGTTTTTATTGTCGGTGGTTACTCTAAAGGTGCTCATTTTGGGACTGCTGACCTGCTTCCTAGCGATTGGGGTCTGGTTGTTAGCGCTATTTTCCCCGTACTTATCTTTCAATGGGTCGGCTTTGAAGTACAGAGTGGTGCCGCAGAAGAAATGCACGACCCGCAACGCGATGTGCCTCGTTCGTTGATTCGAGCTGGTGCAATTGCCGTGATCACTTATGTTTTGTTCCTCGTGGTTATCCTTTTTGCGCTTCCTAAGAATCAACTTACTGGCGTCGGAAGCTTCCTCAACGCATATCAGTCTGTTGCTAATGTATTGCCGCATCCAATTGCAGTGGGCCTGGGCTGGCTGGTTGCACTTGGCTTTGTCGTAGCGCTGGCCTCCAGTGGCGGAACATGGCTGATGGGTGCTGATCGAACATATGCTATCGGTGCACTTGATCGCACCGCACCCAGCATCTTTGGCCGTTTTAGCAAAAAATATGGCACCCCTATCGCAGTCAATATTATGTCTGGTACCATGGCGACGATCGCCATGGCAGCGGCGATTCTGATTACCGCCTTTGGTAGTGGCAATATCAGTACACTTTTTGCGCTGGTGCTGGGCTTTACGCTCTCCACGAACACTCTTGCGTACCTGCTAATCTTCCCTGCATTCTTGTTGTTGCGCTATCGTTATCCAGATGTTCCACGCACATATCGTGTTCCTGGTGGCATGCTCGGAGCGTGGATTGTGACGCTCTTGCCATTCGCCTATGCAGCCATCGCCGCCTACTTCATCCTGATTCCCACTGCTTCCTATGTCAGCAAGAGTGGTGTAAGCCGAATGACGTACGAGTTGACGCAATGGGTGCCATTGATTGTGATTGTGGGATTGACAATTTTCTTCTACATATGGGGACAAAGAGAGAAACGGAACCGTGACGTTGTGGCTGAACAAAAAGCGGAGGTAAGCGGCACTTCCTTCCAGTCATCTCCAGAACTGGATTAAGATTGACTTTGCGAGAAGCCTGTCAATAACGACAGGCTTCTCAATCCGCGGAGTATAGGTATCAGGATTTTACAACCATCTGAAGCCATGCCACACGACCAGGAGAGATGCCACAATCCAGGCTGCCATCACTAGCATGCCAGTCTGAATAGCATTCCAACCCGCACCATTGACATTGAAGTATGAGCCGCCCAGAAATATCATGGGAAAGCTGATCAACTCCTCGCGTTTGTCCCTCCCACGGATGCTTCCTCAATCCCTATAAATAATGATGCTATAACGCAGGTTGAGCAGCTTACTGAGCGTGAACGCGAGATACTTAAATTGCTTGTACAAGGAACTTCCAATCGCCAGATTGCTGAGAAACTTTATCTCACAGAAGGAACAGTCAAGAACCATATGAGCAATATTCTCAGCAAGCTGGGCGTGCGTGATCGTACACAAGCGGCGTTGAAGGCGAAAGAACTGGGGCTTGTCTTGCAAGTTCATATTCGGGTGGGCTCCTGGTCTTCTCTTTGCACTGATGCTCCACAGATACTACAAAAGCGTGTAGCACTTTTTCTGTCATCCGCCTTATGACCACAAGGAAGGAAAGGAACGGACTTAAGAACGCTTGTGACATCATCGACAGGTTCTGGAATTTCCTGCTGTCGAGGCCACGCCGTTCTGTACAGGGTAGGAGACATAAACACAGCTTCAATACATACCGCAATAACCCAGCCCAGGCTTAAGCCAGATATAGAGCCGAGATGTGCCCCTAGAATAGCTAATCCTACCTCAAGAACAGCTCCATACGTTAAGGGAAGGAGCGTCTTTGCGATCCGATCTTGAACGCGGTAGATAGTTACATAGTGATCCTTAATGAGGAACGGGATTGCGCCTAACCCCAGGATGCGCATACTCCATACTCCCTGTTCCGCGTAGCTAGCGCCAAATACTTCCAAAAGTTGTTTAGAGCCAAGGAGTAGGACGCTAATTGCCAGTACACAGGTGAGCAAGGCAAGACCCATACTCAAGCGGATTTTACGCATTAAAACGTCAGGTTGGGAAGAGCTCACCGCATAGAGAGCAGTCACAAGAGCCTGTGGAACAACGTACACAATATCTGCAATCAAAAAGGCAATGTAGAACCAGGCATTCATGGTTGTTGAGAGTAGTGCTGTAACAAGCAGTGGTAATGCGTAATTTGGTCCGATCAGTAGAAGGTTGAGGAGATGATGTTGCATCGCCAGTGGCCCCATCCTGCGCAGCAAATTCCAGTGTGGAAAGGGTATACGCCCATTCCATTTTCTTTTGATCAACGCATAGCCACCTAAAACAAGCAAAGAAAAAGCATCCCCTATGGCCCAGGTAATAAAGATCGACAGTCCTGTATGTTGGGCAAACCAGAAGCTCACCAATGTAAGTGCGCCCAGTTTTGCGCTCGCAAATAGGATGTTGCGCCAGAGTTGGAGGTCACCACGCAGAAACCCGATTAAGGCCTGATCCAGCACTAGATTAACCGCAGTCAGACTTGCACCAATGGCGAAAAGCGCTATAGCCTGAAAGCTTCCTCGCAGGGGTTGTAAGTCCACTGAGAAGAAAGGCATGCCGAGTGCGAAGAGCAGTCCAACGCATCCGCCAGCCAGGGCGACCAGGATCAGTGCTGTACTGATAAGCACGACTTCTTGCCCACGTTGTTTCGGTAATTCGCAAATCAGCAAGGTGCCAAATCCCAACATGCAAAGAGTTCCCAGCAGTGTCAGAGCTGAGATGGCGGCGGAGGCAAAACCTACTGCACTGGGCGAAAACTGCCGGGCCGCTACCCACCAATAAGCAAAGCCAAGGCCAGCTTTGACGCAGAAGGTAGCGACCAATGAAGCAGCATTAAAGAGCATAACGCCGTTTGTTTTCAGCCACTTATATAGCAATTCGCTCACCATTGTCGTGTATTTCTTCCGCGAGTGTTGGTTGGGCTTGCTGGATAGCTCTTCTCAATGCTTCAGCCAATGACAGGATATGATCGGTTCGGCAACCTATGTGTGTGCCAGGAACGAATACCAGTTCTCTTCCATGTTCCAGGGTTGTTTTCCGTTTCCATACGCCCTGAAAAGGCTCTTCCTGTGGCCAGATCACTGTAATGTTGCCTGCATATGGCTTATAGGTATAGCCTGTGATAATCCAATCTATCAGAGCGTGGTCATCCTGTCGCAAGGCATCAAAGGTTGGTGTAAGAGTGAAGATGCCAGGATCAATATCGGGAAAAGCGTTAAGGTCTTCCACCTTCCTCTCGCGTCGCAGGTATTTATAAAGATGCCGAATACGGAGAAAGCTTTCCATTTGCTGGTCCTTGCTTCTTCGAAGCAATCTGTTTGTACGTTGAATGAAACTTATTGCCAGGGCATGCAGGGGTGGAGGGGAAGCCGGTTCGATCAATGCCAGGAGATCAATTTGTTGCCCCTGAGCATGCAACTGTCGCGCCATCTCGTAAGCAACCAGCCCTCCATTGCAAAATCCCCCCAGTAGATAAGGACCTTCTGGTTGAATAGCACGCATCGTTTGAATATGAGCTGTTGCCATCTCTTCCACTGTTGGTATGCTTTCTAATCCCTCGAAGTTGTATGGAGCGAGTGCATAAAAGGGTTGGTCTGGTCCCAAACACTGTGCCAACTGGAAGCAATAGAACGCTCCATTGTTCCATGCTCCGTGTAAATAGAAGAATGGCCGCCTGGAACCTTGTGCCTGTATTGCCACAATAGGGGTTCGGGTACTTCTTTCTTCTTCAGTTAGCAACGTATCTGCGAGCGCTTCTATAGTTGGTTTTGCAAAGAGCGTGGCGAGCGAGAGCTTGCGACCAGACATCTGCTCTATGCGTTCGATAAGTTGTGGTGCGAGCAAGGAATGACCACCTATATAAAAGAAGTTATCGTATATGCCAATAGGTCTTACATCTAGCAAGTCCTCCCAGATCTGCTGAAGTTGATAGTGAAGCGCTGTTGTTGGAGCGACAAAGGGTTCCTCCCCTTCTTGCCTGACCGGATCAGGTGCTGGCAACGCCAGGCGGTCGACCTTCCCGTTGGGTGTGAGCGGCAAGGCTTCAAGCCATACAAATGCGGAAGGTATCATATAGAGGGGCAACGTAGAACGCATGTGCTGCAGTAGATCTTTCATAGTGGCCTTTTGTCCCCTATGCAGGACTACGTACGCGACAAGTCGTTTCTCGTCGAGAGTAATTTCACGTGCCACGACTACTACATCTTGTACGGTGGGATGCTGGCGCAGTACCGTCTCAATTTCGCCCAACTCAACACGCATACCGCGAATCTTCACCTGGTGGTCGGTGCGTCCCATAAAAAGGAGTGTTCCATCAGGCTGATAGCGAGCCAGGTCACCCGTTTTATACAGGCGAGCACCAGGGGTCTGGTTGAAAGGATCAGGGATGAAGCGCTCATTAGTGAGGTCTGGGCGATTGAGATAGCCGCGTGCTAATCCATCACCGCCGATATATAGCTCACCGGTCATGCCAATAGGGACTATCTGCCGATCTTCATCTAGAAGATAAGCCTGAGAATTAGCAATTGGTTTGCCAATCGGGACATCGGTATAGTGCTCATCTGGCTTGATTTCGTAATATGTTGTATCCGCTGCTACTTCAGAAGAGCCATAGAGATTGATAAGTGTTGCTTCAGGCAGACACTGTTGAAAGCGCCTGACTAGTTCCGGGGAGAGAGCTTCTCCACTACTGACCCAGTATTTCAGCGCCGGGAGTTGTGTTTGTATTGCTAGATTTCCACTTTCCAGTAATACGCGTAAAAGCGAGGGAACCAGTACTATGCGTGTTACGTTGTGCTGAGCCAGGGTGTGCAGAAACAGTACTGCATCTTTTACGACGAGATCAGGAATAATGACTAGCCTGATACCTTGCAGGAGGGGGCCAAAGATCTCCCAGACAGCATCTACAAAACTCAGTGTAGTTTTCTGGCAGCAGACCTCGTCCGATACAAAAGGATACAGCTTCCACATCCAGTTAAAACGATTTACACTGGCTCTATGAGTACCAAGAACACCCTTTGGTTTGCCCGTTGATCCCGAGGTATAGATAACATACGCGAGGTTTTCAGATGTTATGTCACTACTCAGATTTGTAGCCTGTTTTTGTGTAATAATTGGCCAGTCAGTATCCAGGCAGACGACGTGAGCTTTATGTTGAGGTAATTGTGCAACTAAGCGTTGCTGTGTTAGTAGGACAGCGATCTGACTGTCCTGTATCATAAATTCCAATCGTTCCTGGGGATAGGTGGGGTCGAGAGGGACATACGCTCCCCCTGCCTTCAGTATACCCAGCATCCCCACAATCATCTTCAGGGAACGTTCCATACAGACGCCTACAAGTACTTCTGGCCCAATGCCCAGGGTGCGCAAGTGATGTGCGAGTTGGTTTGCTTGCGCATTAAGTTCGCGATAGCTTAATTCCTGTCCATCGAATACGAGCGCGACCTTCTCTGGTGTACGCTCCACCTGTATTTCAAATAGTTGCGGAATAGATTGTTCTTTGGGATAAGCCGCTTTCGTATCGTTCCACTTGACCAGCAATTGCTGCAGTTCAGCCTGCACTACTTGTTGCGGTTCAAAGGAGAGTGGAAGTGGCCTATTTTGGGAATGGTATGGAGTCGTATTCATTCCAAAAATATGAATATCCTTTTCTTTCTATACTAGGGATCAATACCTAAACTTAGTGTTCAATATCATTTATAAAACAATACTTTATACTAGACCTCATTGTCAAGTTGAAAAGAGGCTGAAGCTTCTATTTAGCAGGGAGAATAGAGTAGAGGCATCATCTCGTGCACGCCCTTTTCCCGCTGAATGCTATTCCTTATTGATGAACAAAAACTTAGAGTAAGCCAGAAAAAAAGCCTTTTTTGTGTTAGAAGGATAGCCAATATGGGTGATTGAAAAAAGGTGTAAGTTGGATCAAAGTTGATGTTTGAGTCAGGAAAAAGAGCCCTTAGGTACAGAAAGGAAATCCGAACAATAATGAGAGTCAGGTAAATAGATAACGCGATTGACTCTCGTGTATATACCGTGCTAGTATTAAGGAACTTAACGACTTGCTTTCGTTGCTGTTGCATTGTAAATCACTTGATTTTTGTATATTCACAACCATATAGTTTGGATAGTGATTTTGTAACTGTTAATAGAAAATATGGCAGGTTGATGAAACAGTACGGGAACGTCCCGCATCTCCACGTCTACCAACATATGTAGATCATCCAGTGTGTGAAGGCCTTCCACACAGGTGATCCCAAAACGATTGACGATCTTGATGGTTGTTTTGATGGATGAGGTTGTTCCGTCTCCACCAGTTTTATGCATACCTATATGCTGTCATCTTGCAAGAGGTGCGTTACTCTTTAACGCTTTTGTCGGTCTGAAATATTTATGCTGCGTCTTTGCCAGGTGGTTAGCAAAACACGGTGAGAAAGGATGGGGGCATGACTACAGAAGTATTTAAACACCATGAACAGTGGTTCCGTGCTCTTATCGAACATAGTGCCGATGGGATTGTGCTGATGAGGTATGACGGGATTATGACGTATGCCAGCCCTTCGGCTGAACGTATTATTGGCTATACTCCTGAGGAGTTAGTCGGAATGAATTGTGTGAGTTTTATCCACCCTGACGATCAGCCGAAAGTAGCTTTTGATGTCAAGCATATGCTTGATCATCACGAGGATTTTGTTTCTATTGTGCATCGATTGCGCCATAAAGATGGTTCCTGGCGCTGGATAGACGGCACTATTACTAATTTGCTACATGATCCGCTGATCAAATCTCTGGTAGGTAATTATCGAGACATCACGGAACGCAAACTGGCGGAAGAACGCTTGCGGCAGAGTGAGGAACGCTATCGGGTGGCAGAACATGAGGCAGATCACCGGGCCAGTCAGCTTTCGGCAATCTTTGAGGCGATTACTGATATCGTGATTGTGTGCGATAAGCAAGGACGCCTGATACACGCCAATTCAGCCTTTTATAGTAGCACTGGCCTTCAACCAGACGATGAACTTTCATTTGCAACCTTGTCGGATTATCCAGCTCATTTGCAACCCCTCGATAACAAGGGAACCCTGCTCCCACAAGAGCAATGGCCGCTTGTCCGGGTGCTACGAGGAGAGCGTCTGACGAGCAAAAATACCGAAGATATATTCTTTCGTAATCAAGATGGACGTATGTGGTCTTTTGACATGAGAGGAGCACCCATCTATGAAGCATCAGGCAAGATTGTGGGTGGAGTGGTGGTTTTGCGTGATGTAACCCGGCGTCGCGAACTGGAACGACGACTGCAGCGTAGCGAACGGGAATTTCGTAGCCTGGTTGAGTCTAACATCATTGGCGTGATAGTAATTGATGTGCATGGACGTATTCATGAAGTCAACGATTGCTTTGTGCACATGCTTGGTTACGACAGAAAGGATTTGCTCTCGGCTATCTCCTGGCAACAACTCACTCCACCGCAATATCGTCAGAAAGAAGCAGAGGCTATTGCCACGTTATTCGCCGCTGGAACAGTCTTACCATGGGAAAAGGAATATTTGCGCAAGGATGGGACGCTGCTTCCTACATTAGTGGGAGGAACGTTGATCGACCAGGAACAGGGTCTTGCATTAGCCGTCATCCTTGATATCTCTGACCGCAAGGAAGTTGAGCAACGCAAACAGGAATTTCTCAGCATGGTCAGCCATGAACTACGGACGCCTCTCACGGGTATCGTCGGCTTTCTTGAATTGGCGCAAATCTATCTTGATGCTCTTCCGGTAGGCCTCTCCTCAGAGATGGATACCCTGATCGACAAAGTAAAGCTATTTGTGGCGGAGGCGGAGCACCAGTCAGGTATACAGACGCGCCTGGTTGAGGAATTGCTAGACGTGTCCAAAATGGAAAAGCATACCTTTGAACTCTCGTTAAAAAAGTGTAACCTCAGCAAGATAGTACAAAATGTAGTCACTATTCAACAGCACATAGCAGGCAACGCTCGAATTGATTTGTTACCACTATCACAAGAGCTGATCCCTGTTCTCGCCGATGAAGATCGTATTGGTGAGGTGCTCGTCAATTACCTCACCAATGCTCTCAAATATTCGCCGACGGACCAGAAGATAGAGGTTGGCGTAATTGTGGAGGAAACCAATGTGCGTGTGTATGTACGTGACCAGGGACCAGGGATAACTCCTATCCAGCAGCAACGTATCTGGGAACGTTTTTATCAAACAAACATCCCCGAGCATGGAGCCATCGAAAGATCCGGGTTGGGATTAGGTTTATACATCTCAAAAATCATTATAGAGCAACATAAAGGTCAGGTTGGCGTCGAAAGTCGTTTCGGTGGAGGTTCAACTTTCTGGTTTGCTTTGCCCCTTTGAGGATAAGTTCGGTGAGTGGTTTCCTTTTGCCCTTTCCTTGTCGTTTTCAGTAGATAGGGAGGATTGCTGCTTCCCAAAGGGAAAGCGGTTGACCGGTAAGGCATAGATCAGAGCGATGGCTATATAGAGTACAAAAGCTGGCCTTGACACTAAAGGCTGAGACAAGCAACGTGACCAGGTAGAGCGGAATGGAAACGAAGTACCTTCTCGTCATTTGCTGTCTCACCCGTGAACTGAGGTTGCTAGCGAGCAGGCGTTGGTGAGTCGATGCATACCACCAGACTGCATTATAGAGTATCGAAGTCAGTAATAATGAAGCACTGTAGATCATTGCAACTGCTGTAGCATACCCATCGTCAAAGTGTGCTCCCAATAGTGCTGTGGTGAAAGGGATAAAGACGAGGCACATCAACGCCATTGTGTTAAGCAAAAGGAGAAAATGGTCCGTCTGACGAATATATTTGAACATGTAGTGATGGTTGGCCCAGAACAGCCCGATGATGGTGAAACTGATGACATATCCGAGATAAGTGACCCCATGGTTAAGTAGTGCTTGTAATAGTGAGGTCTTTGCATCGAATGGCGGTACGTGGATATCTAAAATGAGCAAGGTAATAGCGACGGCAATGACTCCGTCGCTAAATGCCTCTAGTCGACTAGTATCTCGTTCATTATCAAGGGAAGCATCTTGCTCTTTATTCACCTTTAAAGACCTTCACGAAGGTACGTTTTCACATCCATAAGCAGATTATTGTGCTGCGATTGCCGCTTTGCCGCCACGCAGCACATATTTCTGGATCTTGCCGGTGGCAGTCTTGGGCAATTCAGGAACAAAGGTGAACGACTTCGGCACTTTGAAGTGTGCCATATTGTCGCGAACAAAGGTACGTAGCTCTTCCTCCGTGGTGCTTTGACCAGCTTTGAGTACGACAAATGCATGGGGTGCCTCGCCCCATTGCACATCGGGCAGACCCACAACCGCAACCTCCTGCACCGCCGGGTGACGCAGGAGCATACCCTCAACCTCGACTGAGGAGATATTCTCACCCCCACTGATAATCACATCTTTGAGGCGATCACGGATTTCGACATAGCCATCAGGATGGACGACCGCCGCGTCTCCTGTATGAAACCAGCCGCCCTCAAAGGCACGCGCCGTAGCTTCGGGATCGTTGTAATAGCCCTTCATGACGACATTGCCGCGTGCCACAATTTCGCCGAGCGTCGTCCCATCGTGTGGAACTTCATTGCCCTGTTCATCGATTACCAGCAATTCACCGGAAGTGATCAGCTCTACTCCCTGGCGAGCTTTGATGGTTGCGCGTGCCTGTGGAGATAGCATGGTATGCTCTGGTCGTGGCTCGCAGATGGTGATGAAAGGTGCCGTCTCGGTCAGGCCATATACCTGTGTGATCTCCCATCCCAGTTCGCCCTCGATCCGCTCGATGGTTGCAGCGGCAGGTGGCGCACCTGCTGTCAGTACACGCACCTTGCGGTGCTCTGTTGTCTTCGTGGATGGGGTTGACCCGCTTCAGCAGGGAGCAAGATGCGTCGCACATCTTCAGATGCATTAGCGATGCCAATAAGTACAGTCGGTGCTGCACACAGCAGCGTTATCCCTTCATCGCGGATCAATGTGAAGATCGCCCGCGGTTCCACCTTACGCAAGCACACATGGGTTCCACCGACGGCGGTGACAGTCCAGACGAAGGTCCATCCATTGGCATGGAACATCGGCAGCGTCCACAGGTAGCGATCGGCAGGCGACATTGAAATATGGATCAGCGTGCCTACGACGTTCATATAAGCATTGCGATGGGTAATCATCACACCTTTGGGACGTGAGGTGGTGCCGCTGGTATAGTTGATGGTCAGCAGATCATTCTCGGCAATCGGTGGGCGGGTGAAGGTTTCTGGAGCATTCGCTAGTAATGGTCTCGTAGTCAAGCCAGCCCGCTTCACGTAAAGGAGTCGGTCAGACCTTCGAGTGCCACAACGTGCTTGACTTCTGGCAACTCCTGGCGAATACGCTCAACAGCTTCTAAATAGTCGCTATGGACACAAACCACTGTTGCTCCACTATGCTCCGATGATGTAGGCGAAATCGTCGGCAATGAGACGATAGTTGATCGGGACGAGCACCGCCCCAATCTGGGGTACGGCGTAAAAGGATTCAAGTTGGGCATGTGTGTTGGGAGCAATGTAGGCGACGCGGTCGCCCTTACTGACGCCCAGCTGTTGAAGTGCGGCAGACCAGCGATCACAGCGCCTGCCAAACTCTGCAGTACGTCAGGCGCTGTCCTTCATCAACAACAGCTTCATAGTCAGGATACAAGCGCCGGGCGCGGCGTAGAAATTCGAGGGGGGACAGTGGTGTTTCCATCGGATAACCTCCAGAAGCATCAGCACTACTATGGACTGATGTGTTTCATCGTGATTGCTACAACCGATACATTTGCAACCGCTCTATAACGGATGCTATGATTGATTATCAGTATAGCATATTGGCCGACGAGAAAGGCGTATGGGTGCATTATTTGAGCGCAAGAAATGAACGTACTTTATCTGCGGCCTCGTCTGTACGGAAAAACCAGCGTATGATCAGGTCACTGTTGATAATCCTCCTTGTCCTGCTGCTGCTCATAGCGACAGTAATTGGAGGCATAGGATTCTACTTCTCCAATGCAATCCTTGCCGTGATCCACTATAAACCCATCTATACTCTTGCTGTAACTGATGTGAGTGCGAAGACAGTGACTCTTCAACGGACCACCGATACGCTGACTCCAGGCGAGTTTGAGATTGAGTGGCCCACTGGTCAGGCTATCGTTGGTCTAATTCTCTCAGTGGACGCTCACACAGTCACACGCCAACTCCTTCAGACAACCAAGCCCCTCTCGCGGGGCACGTTGACCTTCTGGACCAGGCTCGTCTATGCAGGTATGCTCAAAGATCGCCTGGGGCTGACGATCAACGATGTGCAGGTGCCTGATCCTTTAGGTGTTATGCCAGCATGGTTTGTACCAGGGAAACGCACTACCTGGGCTATCCTGGTCCATGGTCGTGGCGTAACGCGAGAAGAAGCCTTGCGCTCCTTTCAGCCACTTTCCAGTCTTGGTCTGCCTCTGCTTGCCATTTCCTATCGCAACGATATAGGTGCTCCAGCCAGCCCTGATGGCTTCGACCACTTTGGTGATACTGAGTGGCAGGATCTGGAAGCTGGAGTCAAGTATGCCCTTCTACATGGGGCACAGCATCTGGTCATTTATGGGTGGTCGCAAGGAGGAGCGGTGGTCGAGGCTTTTCAACATCGTTCCTCTTATGCTCATTATGTCCAGGCACTTGTGCTCGATGCACCGATCCTGGATCTGCCAGCAACGCTCGCGTTTCAAGCCCAGCGACTTTCAGCACCAGCGTTCATTGCTACGGTTGCCGAGGGTATTACGACTATTCGGAGTGGCCTCAATTTTTCTGCTCTCGACCAGGTCAACCAGCCACAGCCAGCTATACCCATTTTGCTCTTTCATGGCACAAATGATACGACGACGCCAATTGCGGTCAGCGATGCTTTTGCCCACGCTCACTCCACCTTTGTGACCTATCAGCGTATACCTCATGCGGAACATACCGAAGCCTGGAACACGAATCCGCAGGTATATGATCATGAACTGATCACGTTTTTGACGAAGGCGCTGCATTTGTATGGATGATACAAAATAAGGCTCTGGGCTTGTTCACTTCGTTCACTGCACCTCTACTAACACTATAGTAGAGGTGCAGTGAACGAAGTGAACAAGCCCAGAGGGATAATGGGACACTCGTTTCCTCCCGAAACTTAGTCCGAACTTAACACTCGCTATGTCCGCAGCTATAGCACTTCCGGCATCCCTCTTCGTATACCATCGCGTTGCCACACTCTGGACAAAGATTGCCCGTTACCGTCAATTCGCTCAAATTGAGAGGATTGGCCGTACCAGCCGGTTCCTCGTGGTCATGGCCGTTAGAATGCCCATTGCTATTTGGGGCGGCAACCTCTTCTTGCGTCGTCTTGATTGATTCCATGTGCAATTCCAATGCACGCGCCACCGCATCGGGCAACGAGCGCACCTGCTGCATACCAAAGCCGACCGAGCGACTTCCACCGATACCACGCAACTGGTCGGCGATCTCTTGCGCACGATCTGTCTGTGAGAGCGGACTGAGGATGCGCAAATTGAACGAGATCAGGCGACCAAGCGCTTCGGCCAATGCAGCGATATCACTACCAGCTTTGCCAACGTTGACGAACACCTCGATGGGTCCATGCTCGTCACTATTGATGGTAATATTGATCGTACCCTCTGGAGCCTTCACGTTACGCGTGTAGCCGTGTACAACAGCCGGACGTGGTTTGAGACCTTGCTGAATAGACGTGATTGGCTCTATGACAGGCGTCTTCGCCTCTTGCGCTTTCTCTGCCGCCTTCTTCTCGTCCTCAACGCGTGTCAAAACGGCATCGCGTGAGCCATCACGATAATAGGTAATGCCTTTGCAGCCCAATTCGTATGCGAGGCGATACAACTTCTGCACCTGCTCAACGGTATGATCATTGGGAGCATTCACCGTCTTGCTGATGCTGGAGTCGGTATACTTCTGCACCATCGCCTGCACGCGCACATGCTCTTCTGGTGTCAGATCCTTCGAGGCGACAAAGTAGCCCGGCGTTGGCTCGTTGGGATGCTTATTGCGCCACTCTTCCAATAACGGATGATACATAATATGCTCGCCGGTGCGGTCACGCCGAATCATTGCGAAGTCATAGACCGGCTCAATGCCCGAACTGACGCCCGACAACAGGCTTGTTGTGCCCGTGGGTGCCTGCGTTAACAGAACAGCGTTACGAATGCCCTGCTTCTTGATTTTGTCCTGGATATTTTTGGGGAGCCGCTTGATAAACTTCCCTTGCATATACTTATCGCGCTCAAAGTGTGGGAAGATGCCCTTTTCAGCCGCATTGTCCGCCGAAGCATCATAAGCGGCATCGCGGATCGTTGTGTAGATGCGCTCAATAACTGGCAGAGATTCGTCGCTTCCATAGGCGATCTGCATCTTGATCAGCGCGTCCGCTAACCCCATCGTGCCCAGACCGGTACGCCGCGTGCCTAACTGAGCGTCCTGGTTCTCCTTGATGAAGTACTCGTTGGCATCGACGACATTATCCAGGAAGCGCATTGAGATCCTACTGACCTCGGCTAAACGCTCCCAATCCATCTCGCTGTTTTTGACGAAAGAGGAGAGATTAAGTGCACCAAGGTTGCAAACGCCAAAAGGCGGCAGACCTTGCTCTCCGCAATTATGTAAAGTAAGTCCGTTGCCTACGAAGCGGTGAGAGACTGGTTCGGTCAGGTCGTAGACCATCTCTTCGCCATCGGCTACCAGACTCTCGAACGTTGCGAGGAAATCTTCGCGGTATGGTCCTCGTCTATAGTCAGCAAGAATTTCTTCCAGCTTGTTTTGTTTGTCGAGCGTCAGAAAGCCGATCTGGTGGGCAAATGTGACGAGATTACTGCGTGAGATAGCAAGTTCATGATACGTCTGGCAATCATATGAGGCTATACCACCTTTACCATCTGGCAAGTCTCGCATGCCTTGCTCGCGGCGATTCTTATAGATGTATGAAGCAATGCCAAAATTGAGCAGTAAGCGTTGTACTCCTTCAAGCAAAGATTGGCTTATCGAGGTAAGACGTACAGAGGCACCTTTATTGATGCTTCCTTGTACAGAACCATCGGCAGTGAACAGGGCTGATAGGAAACCTTTTTGCATCTCTTGAGAGCCATGGAGGACTGATGATGGTACTTGCAGTTTCTCTTCAAAGAGTTCCGTGTCTACCAGACGTGTCAGTCGTACTGATTCGACGCGTGACTCATCTCGCTCACGTATATCCTGTACTCCTATGGTATATTGCCTCTGTCCTGTCGGAGTGGCAACCAATCTGTTAGCGGCTTCAGCAAACTGGGATGCAATGCTACGTTTCTCGCCAAAGAACGAAAGCGTTATCGCAATCTGCTGTTGTTTATTGATAAAGCCATCACCAACAAGCCAGCCTAGCACCATTCCCAGATCGCTGCTACCTGAAGTGCCGAAGCCACCTTCGCCATTGAGCAAGTGAAGCTTCTCACCAGCCAGTAGATCGCCAGCCGCTTTCCACCCATTATTTGTGAGTACCTGGTGATCATTGGTCAGTCGGACTGTGTATCCTTCTGTTGTCTGAAGCTTGTAGACAGGTTTCACTCCTGTTGGGAAGACGTGACTGGCTTGTCGCATGGTTACACCATTGTCATCAACTGAAGCAACCGTAACGGATGTTCCACGTTCTGCAAGTTCGCGAGCAGGAAACAAGCCTCGATCAGTATAGATGAGCGTATCACCAGTGACGCACGGATTGACACATCGTATGTTCTCGTAATACCACGTGTTCGACTCTTTATTGTACCGATCGATAAACACCATCCCTGGTTCCGCTGACTCCCACGCTGAGGTGCAGATCAGGTCCCACAACTGTTTGGCGCGAATAGTCTTTTTGACCTCGCCATTCCAGACCAGATTCCAATCGGTATCATTCTTGACGGCATCCATAAACGCGTCGGAGATGCAGACGGAGAGGTTGGCATGCTCAATCTTGCCTGCTGTGCGCTTGACGGTGATGAACTCTTCGATGTCGGGATGGGTGTCGTCGAGCATGATCATTAATGCGCCCCTTCGACTTCCGCCCTGCTGAATTACATCTCCAGTCGCCACCGAATACAACTGTGCCCACGAACAAGGACCAGACGCCGTACCATTGACGGTTTTAATATAAGAACCACGTGGACGCAATGTAGAGAGATTAATACCAACACCACCGCCACGAGCCATTATTTCGGTCATAACCTTCAAATTGTCTAGAATGCCTTGTCTGCTGTCTTCCGGGCTAGGTATCACAAAACAGTTATAATATGTCACCTGATGCCCCGAACCCGCACCAGCCAGAATACGCCCACCGGGCACAAACTGAAAATCTGTCAGGGCATCAAAAAACTTCTTTTCCCATTCCACACGTTTCTCTTCCGTCGTCTCAATGGCGGCGATGCCGCGTGCCACCCGTGCCCACAGATGCTCAGGATAAAATTCTAGCGGGTTGCCAGAAGCATCTTTCAGCGAATAACGATCCATAAATACCTTCTGGCGAATACCATCTAGCTTTGTCATCTGCTCATCAGCTTTTTGTACATTGTCAGAAGGGCGCTTGTCTTGCTCTAACATCCGATAAATACTCCTCTTTTTTTGCCTATCGTTACAGCGTCCTACACCCCCTACGGCCGTTGAAGGGTGCGGACCCTGCCTGAAATAATCTTCGTATTGGAGCCTCCGCAACTCAGTATACTCGGAAAGATTGCCAATTACAAGACCTTTGGCACAAGATGTTGATATTCTAATCTTTGAGGACACAATATATTGATGGTGCTGTTTATATGATATGATAGTATTGCTTTGTTAAGCACCCTCCCCACGGGCTTGTAAACGGTGCCCCTACAATGGATGGTGCGAGGATCATGACCGACGAATCGTGGTGTAGGGGCACCGTTTACAAGTCCGTGGAGGCTATTACTTTGGAGATGTAAGCATGCGAGCTGAAATACTTTCTTGTGGTACCGAATTATTGCTTGGTCATATTACCGATACCAATGCCACCTATCTGGCCCAGAGCCTGGCACCTCTGGGGATCGATCTCTATTTTGTTTCGCAGGTGGGCGATAATCAAGAGCGTATCGTGGGCACGCTGAGACGAGCCTGGGAACGCTCAGAGCTGATTATTATGACGGGCGGCCTGGGACCAACTGAGGATGACCTGGCTCGCGAGTCGATTAGCGCACTTCTTCGGTGAGACGATGCAGGTTGATCCCGATCTGGCAACCGATTTACGGGCAAAGTTTGCGCAGATGGGCGTGCAGATGCCTGAGAGCAACATGAAGCAAGCCACGTTGATCCCTTCAGCCCAGGTATTGCTTAATCCAATTGGTAGTGCTCCAGGCTGGTGGGTGGCGAAGGATGGACGCATCATTGTTGCCATGCCGGGCGTTCCCAGAGAAATGTATCGTATGTGGCAGGAGCAGGCCATTCCCAGGCTACAGCCCCTCCTGGGAGGCAGTATCTTCACACGCATTCTACGCGTAACGGGTCTGGGTGAGTCAACGGTAGAGGAGCGTGTCGGTTCGCTGCTGCATAGCACCAATCCTACTATCGCGACGTATGCGAAGGATGATGCGATCGATGTACGTATCACTGCGAAAGCTGATAGTGTTACAGAAGCTGAACATCTGGTGGCAGCGATGGAGGCCAATGCTCGTAAGTTGCTTGGGAGTTACATTTTTGGGGTAGATCGTGATACACTGGCAAGTGTCGTGGGAAGCCTTTTGCAGGCACGGCATCAGACATTAGGCGTTATGGAATCACTGACTGGTGGTTTGCTGGCGAGTGCCATTACGGATGTAAGCGGCAGTTCAGCCTATTTCGCAGGTGGTCTGGTCACCTATAGCCCGGATCTTAAGGTGCAGATGGGTGTGCCACGTGAAGTATTGCAGCAGTATGGTGTTGTGAGCAAAGAGACGGCGCTTGCTATGGCGCATGCTGTACGTGAGCGTCTGGGCGTGGATGTTGGCCTGGGTATCACTGGTGTTGCTGGTCCCGATCCTCTGGAGGGAAAGCCAGTGGGTACTGTCTATATTGCAGTGGAAGGACCACAAGGGAACCTTAGCACAGATAGTGCTGGTAGACGTATGAATCGGAGCGACAATAAGCGCCTTTCCGTGCTATACTGCACTCAACCTGCTGAGGCGTTTCCTGGCATGCGTAATCCTACGCCCGTCTGCAATTATTGCCCATTGTATCGTGCTCAGGTGGGCAAATCATGATATGATTTAAAGCAGAAAAATAACAATGGAAAAGGCAGGCTAAGAACAGTTGTAAAGCTTTTCTTCCTGACGTACGCTTATGGAAAAAGATACTATACTCCCAGAAGGGAAAAAGGCGCGTGCAAAGGATCGTCGTGGGCATCGCCGACGCTTCCGCTCTCGCTTTCGTAGCTGGCGCTCTTATCCGCTATTCAAACTGCTGGTTGTTTTAGGGCCAGGATTAATTGCAGCCAACGCGGGCAACGATGCAGGTGGAATTGCTACCTTTTCCACATCAGGAGCCGGCTATGGCTATAATTTGTTATGGGCACTGGTCGTTGCGGGCTTTTGTCTGGCAATCGTGCAGGAGATGTGTGCCCGCATGGGTGTCGTCACAAACAAGGGATTGGCCGATCTTATTCGCGAGCAATTTGGTGTACGTTGGACTGTTCTCGCGATGCTTGCATTATTAATTGCTAATACAGGTGTGACGGTCTCCGAATTTCTCGGCATACGAGCAAGCGTCCAGGTGCTTTCTGGTGATATCAATACGCCGCTGGTGTATATTGTTGTGCCGTTGTCGGGGCTTGTGATCTGGTGGTTAGTCACCAAAGGCTCATATCGACGCGTGGAGAAGATCTTCTTGCTCATGTCGCTCGGTTTTCTGGCGTATGTTCCAGCAGCCTTTGCTTCCCGGCCCAATTGGGGTCATGTTGTACACCAGTTATTTTTGCCTCAGGTGACCGGAAGTAGTGCCTACATGAATGGATACTTGCTCATGGTCGTTGCTCTAGTGGGTACAACCATCAGTCCCTATATGCAGTTTTTTGTGCAGTCGTCGGTGGCCGATAAAGGTGTTCAGACTGATGAATATGTGTATACACAGGTGGATGTTTATAGTGGTACTATCTTTGCAGTACTTATTGCGGGTTTTGTGATCATTACGACCGGAGCGACGCTTTTTCCCAATCATCCAGTCAACACTGCTATTGATGCTGCCAAAGCGTTGCAACAATTTGCCGGCCCTTTTTCCTCGTTGTTATTTGGTGTGGGCCTCTTTGGCGCGTCTCTTCTCGCGGCTGCCGTGTTACCGTTATCGACGGCATATGGTATCTGTGAGGCATTTGGTTTTGAACGTGGCGTCTCCCGCAGTTTTAGCGAAGCACCCGCCTTTCAAAGTATTTTTACCGGTCTCATCATTCTTGGTGTGCTCATTACCCTCATTCCAGGGTTGCCAATTATCCAGGTACTGGTGATCTTACAGGATCTCAATGCGGCAATGTTGCCTATTTTGCTTATTTTTATCATTCTGCTGGTCAATAATCGTCGTTTAATGGGCAGACATGTGAATGGGCTTACCTTTAACATCATTGCATGGGCTACAGTAATACTGATCTCTGCCCTGGTGTTTCTGTTTCTGCTCAACGCAATCTTCGGCATTCCCGTTTAAAAGGATAGAGGTGGAATAGAGTGCTCTTCTCACGTGTTCTAATAACGTATGGCATATGAGACGAGAGGGAAATAGTTGTCCCTTCCAGAATTGAGGCTTTTGTGTATCAAAATACCAATGAAGGTTTTGCATATCGAGAATATAGCAATCAAGCGCACGAGACAGATTACGCTCATCCCGATTATTATCAGCCGTCTGTTAAGGAGCCAGCGCAACCTGTACAGCCGCTTGATCATGAGAGTACATATACAGAGTATACCGACACCCCTCTCCCATATTATGAAGATGAAGCTATGCAGGAGTATCGCGGCCCACAGAGCATGGAAGGCTATGTTGCCGACCCAGGTGCCGCACAACGCGAAGCCGCTGAGCGAGAGAATACATCTGAAGGGAAGCCCAGCAAGAAAGGCTTAGCTGGTATCGGTGGCATCATTGCTGCGATCAGTGCCTTTTTGATGAAGATCCCCTCACTGGCTTTTTTACTCAAATTTGGAGTGGCTGGTGCCTCGGCTTTCGTTTCGGTGATCGCTTATTCATTTCTTTTTGGTTGGCCGTTCGCAATCGGATTGGTGGCGCAGCTCTTCATTCATGAAATGGGACATGCGTTGGTGATGAAGATCAAGGGTATTCCGGTGAAGGGACTGATCTTTATTCCCCTGTTCGGTGCCGCCGTTATTATGCGCCAGATGCCGCGCAATGCACGCGATGAGGCGGAAGTTGGCATTGCTGGCCCAATTGCTGGAGCTATTGCGGCCTCAGCCTGTCTGCTTCTGGCTCATCAGTCGGGAGCATTGGGGATCTGGGCACCGCTGGCCTACTTTGGGTTTTTCATCAACCTGTTCAATCTGGTGCCGATCGTGCCGTTTGATGGTGGACGTGTGCTGGCAGCTATTGATCGTCGCATCTGGGTACTGGGCTTTCTTGGACTGCTGGCTTTCGGCATCTGGCAATGGGTGCATGGGCAATTCTCGGCCTGGTTGTTGCTTTTTGTCGTGTTAGCGGCCACGCAGCTTTTTGCACGTAACAAGGGAACCGACACTCCCGAGGGGAGAGCCTACTACGATGTGCCACTCGCCACACGCATCTCGCTTGGTGTTCTCTACTTTGGTTTGGCAGCAGTGCTTGTGTTGGGCATGACGCTGTCGCGTGGATTTATGGCTGGCATTTAGGAAAACAGAGCCCCGTGAATGTGTTAGTTATAAACCGTGCATAATATGGTAGGGACCGGATTTTATCACGTCTGCAATTTATTGAATGGTAATCCATAATGATAAATTATAGTTGTGATAGAATCCGGTCCCTACCATATTACATGCATTTCTCCCAATGCAAACCCACCATTCATTTCTCTCAGTTATTGTATTCATTCATTAATAAAAATTATAAAGCATATAGATACTATGTATTGGAATAACGAGAAGAAATAAATTATACTTATGATGATGAATAAAAACGCGTATAGATCAGTTATCTACAACTCTTCACGAGGTTCTTATGAAAACATATGATACTCATCATAAATTGATGCAAACACAGAAACTGGTGCAGAAGGATACGAAGGCTCTTGTTACGAATATTATCGGTTGGGTACTGCAAGGGGGTGTGCTCATTAGCGCGGTTCTTATCCTCCTCGGGCTTCTTCTGTTACCGACACGTGCAGGAGGGTTATCTATCACCCGCTTGCTCAATTTTCCGCAAACGTTGAATGAGGTAAGAGGCGGTCTTTTTACCTGGCATGCTCAGGCTTTTATTGCTCTTGGCTTACTGGTACTTATTGCAACTCCAGTGGTGCGTGTCGCGATTTCAATTCTCGCCTTTGCTCTAGAGCGAGATCACAAATATATTGTCATCACTATTATCGTTCTAGCTATTCTTCTATTCAGCATTTTCTTTCTTGGTAGTAGGACGACGACTCAATTGCCGTTGAATATGCAAGGGGTACACTTCTCATTGTTGATCGTTCTGCTCATTTTTGGGGGGTCGTTAGTTGCAGGAGTGCTGGGTTCATTGGTCGGCCTGGGCGGTGGAGTCCTGATTGTGCCCCTATTGACGCTGGCGTTTGGTTTTCCCATCTCCTTTGCAATTGGTGCCAGTATTATCTCTGTGATTGCGACTTCCAGTGGGGCTGCTGCAGCGTATGTGCGTGATCACATAACGAATATGCGTGTGGGAATGTTTCTCGAACTGGCAACCACTATCGGCGCTATCAGTGGAGCTTTGTTGGCGGGATTGCTATCGGCCAGTCTGCTGTCGGTCGTTTTCGGCCTTGTACTCTTGATTTCGGTTGCACCTGTACTCTTCAAAATCGGCGAAGAGTTACCCCAGGGTGTCAAAAATGATCGTTGGGCGAACTGGCTACAACTTGCCGACTCATATCCAGACCAGCATCTGGGACGTGAGGTCTCTTATCAGGTCACCCGTACTCCCTATGGCCTGCTCATGATGTACGTGGCAGGAGCTATTTCAGGCTTGTTGGGTATTGGCAGTGGAACATTTAAGGTGTTAGCGCTTGACTCCTTGATGCGTTTGCCTCTAAAAGTTTCTACGACAACCAGCAACTTTATGATTGGTGTCACGGCAGCAGCCAGTGCCGGCATCTACTTCTCCCGTGGCGATATTCCCCCCCTGCTTGCAGCCCCTGTCGCACTTGGTATTCTCGTAGGTGCACTTGTCGGAACACGCCTGCTTCCCCATTTGAGCAATAAAGTGTTGCGTTTCATCTTCTTGCCTGTGATTGCTGTGAGCGCTCTTGAGATGATTCTACATGGCCTGAAAATAGGTCCATTTTAAGGTGAGATGTGGGAGAAGTTATTGTGCCCTTCTCCCCCAACAAGTGAACCCAAAGGTGATACACGTGAAATCATCGCTTCAATTTCTGACCTCAACTTCTGCTATTTTTTCCAGTACCTTCAGAAGAGAGGAATAATCTTCCCTACCATATCCGGATGCTCGTGCCATCTCGTACATCTGACGCGTCAGGCCTGTTATGGGCATAGGCGTTTGCATCTCAGCCGCCAGATCCAGTGTCAATCCCAGATCTTTGTGCAGTAAATCGGTCATAAAGCCTGGCTTGAAACTGCCATTAAATGCACGTAATGGAAACTGGTTGCTCAGTTGCCAGCTTGCGCCTGTGCTCACCCCGATAATTTTTGCCATCATATCTACATTGGCTCCTGCTTTGACGCCCAGAACCAGTGCCTCCGCTGTGGCCGCCGCAATAGCTCCGGCCAGCGTGTTATTGACGAGCTTGACGACCTCACCAGCGCCATGTTCTCCAACGTAGAAAATATTCTCCTTCTTGCCCATCGCCTCAAATACGGGTCGCACCTGTTCGCAAATTTCCTGTTCGCCGCCAACCATAATCGTCAAGGTGCCGTTGATTGCTCCTTGTGAGCCACCACTGACTGGGGCATCCAGAAAATGAACGCCCTTCGTTGCGGCTTCCTCGGCCAACTTACGGCTCACAGCAGGAGCAATCGTGCTCATATCTACAATAATCAGTCCTTTGCGTGCGCCTTCCAGTATTCCCTGTGGCCCATTGACAACTTCTTCAACCTGGGGTGAATTTGGGACCATGGTGATGACGATCTCCGATGCCATCGCGACTGCCCGAGCCGAAGGCGCAAGCTTTGCCCCCGCATCGATGACTTCCTGAACCTCAGCCTTTTCGGGATGGCGTGCGTAAATAGTAACGTTATGTCCAGCTTTTAAAAGATTCAAGGTCATAGGACGACCCATAACGCCAATTCCAATGAAAGCCAATTTGCATTTTTTTCTCCTTTTCCTGTAGCATCACAGGGCTGTATTTATGATGCCTTTGTGTCCAATTCTTCCATTTCAATAATTGTTGCGCCGCCAGATACGACAGCCCCTTCCTGGTAATAGACATGTCCAACCCTACCCTCGTAGGGAGCGCTAATGGTATGTTCCATCTTCATCGCGCTTACAATAACAAGAACCTGGTGTGCCTGCACTCTATCGCCATCGCGCACCTGTACTTTTACAATGGTTCCGGCCATCGGAGCCTTCAACGCACGTTGTGTGGAGACCGTACTCCCGCCATGAGCAGCGCTTTCAACATCTGGTGCCTGCCGTCGTTGCAGCGCATAGGTGTGCCCACGTACTATTACCAGCGTCTCGTCTTTTTGTCGTTGCACATATGCCCGTTCCAGCCTCACGCCATCGCTGAGCAAGACCAGATCGTCTTCACCAGCAATGAACGTAACCTCCTCCTCTGCCCCATCATTGATCTGCATTCTCCACATATTCTGCGCGTTCATTGAACTCTTTTTGATGAATATCTTATAGTCTCGATTGCGAAAGCGATAGGTGCACACAATTGTTGCCCCTATCATACGCCACGGACCCAGCGTCTGCCAGGGATTGTAGCTATTGGTGCTATTCGTGCTAGAATCGTGTTCGTGGTTTGATCTCGCTACCTGTATTTCTCGTTGTACATCGCTCCACGCTGCTGCTAATAGTGCTTTGGAAGGGAGGACTTCTTCTGTATCAGGAGTTTGTAGGATCGCATATTCTGCTAGAAAGTTGGTATGGGTGTGTCCAGCTTGGAATGCAGGGTGGTTGCTGATCGTCTGCAATAATGAGCTATTGGTGATGACGCCAGAGATTGCGCTACGAGCCAGCGTTTGTTGTAGGCGAGCAATTGCGGCGGGACGATCTTCACCGTAGACGATCAGTTTGGCGATCATCGGATCGTAAAATTGACTGATCTCATCCCCTTTTTCAATCCCGCTATCAACGCGCACACCCGGCCCTTCGGGTATCTTGAAAAGCTGGATTGAGCCGGTTGAAGGCAGAAAATTATGGGCTGGATCTTCTGCATAGATACGTACTTCGATGGCATGTCCACGCTGAGTAATTTGTTCTTGCGTTATGCCAAGGCGTTCACCGGTTGCAATGCGTAACTGGTGGCGCACCAGGTCTAATCCTGTCACCAATTCTGTAACAGGATGCTCGACCTGTAAACGCGTGTTCATTTCGAGAAAATAGAAGCGCTGCTGCTCGTCAAGCATGAACTCTAACGTGCCCGCATTAATATAGCCTGCTTCCTTTGCGATACGTACCGCGACGGTACCCATTTCGGCACGCAGGTCAGGCGTTAAGGCGATCGAGGGGCTCTCCTCCAGAATTTTCTGATGGCGGCGCTGGATAGAGCATTCGCGCTCTCCCAGGTGCACAACATTGCCATACTGGTCTGCGAGAATCTGTATCTCAATATGACGCGGATGGTGCAGCAGGCGCTCAAGAAAGATCGTTGCGTCCCCGAAGGCGGCCTGAGCTTCTCGACGTGCTCCTGCCAGTTGCGCTAGAAATTCATCCTGTGCAGAAACCTCGCGCATTCCCTTACCTCCGCCACCCGCTGATGCTTTGATGAGCAGAGGAAAACCGATACGCGCAGCTTCTTTCAGTAAAATCTCGTTGTCCTGACTCGCACCATTATAGCCGGGAACTGTCGGTGCCCCCACTGCCTGTGTCAGGTGCTTGGCAGCAATTTTTGATCCCATCAGGCGCATGACAGCAGATGGTGGCCCGATGAAAATAATGCCAGCTTCCTCACAGACATTGGCAAAATCTGCATTCTCGGAAAGGAAGCCGTAGCCGGGATGAATGGCCTCTGCGCCGCTTTTTCGTGCCACCGCAAGAATAGCTTCTATACTCAGATAACTCTGGGTGGCTGGTGCTGGACCGATCAAATATGCTTCATCGGCCTCGCGTACATGCCGTGCCCTATGATCAGCCTCAGAATAGACCGCGACGGTACGAATGCCCATCTCGCGACAGGTTGCCATAATGCGAACAGCGATCTCGCCCCGATTGGCGATAAGAACTTTTTTAAACATATATATACCATTAACGTTTTCTACGCTTCACGCTCTTGAGATGGAATTTGCCAGGTCGGTGTACGTTTCTCCAGAAATGCGTGTAATCCTTCCTGTCCCTCGGCTCCAACGCGCAGGTGAGCGATCATCTGTGCGGTATAGTGTCGTGCCTGCTCGTATGTCATCTGGCTTACGTTTAACGCGAGCGTCTTAGCGGCACGCATTGCCTGGGGAGCGCCCTTCAAAAGTTCGCTCAACGCTTTCTGGATTGCGTCATCTAGATACTCCTGTGGCACCACTCCGTGGACAAGTCCGATTCTCTGTGCACGGTCGGCACTGAAACGTTCGCCTGTCATAAATAATCCTCGTGCATGTGTTTCGCCTATTTTACGTACGATATAAGGTGAAATCACGGCGGGAGCGAGACCCAGTTTCACTTCACTGAAAGAAAAACGAGCACCTTCTATAGCTATCGCAATATCGCTGGTGGCAATCAGCCCAACGCCTCCGCCCAGCGCAGTTCCGTTCACGCGTGCTATGACCGGGCAAGGGAATGCATTGATAAAGTACATCAGGTCGGCCAGTTGTAGCGCGTCAGTCACATTCTCCTCTTCCGTAAAGGTGATCGTTTCCTGCATCATTTTGATGTCGGCACCTGCACTAAAAGAGCGTCCTTCGCCTGTGAGGACCACTGCATGCAAGTGTTCATCTGCACTCAGGAGTGTAAATGCTGCCATTAATTCTTAAATCATAAGCGTATTAAAAGCGTTATGTACCTCTGGTCGGCGCATCATAATCGTCGCGATACGACCCTGGAAACTATAGTCAAGCGAGATGTGGGTGTAGGTCTCTGTCATGGGTCCTTATTCCCCCTTTCAAAACCTCGTTGTTCGCTTTCTTGAGTCCATTGTTCCCGTCTTTTGCCACCTCTGGAAAGACCTGCAAAGCTAATTCTATCACGTGCGGCAAACTCTTTGCCCTTGTCAAGTTTCATATTGACTATCGCTCCAGGATGGATTATTCTGAAACACCAGGAACGGAATAGGGGAGATGATACGATGGAAAAAGTACGTTGCCAATGGGCGCAATCTCACGAATTGTTTATACCATACCACGATGAGGAATGGGGTGTCCCGGTTCACAATGACCGTTTGCTTTTTGAGATGCTCAATCTTGAGGGAGCGCAGGCAGGTTTAAGTTGGTTAACTATCCTCAAGAAACGCGAACACTACCGCGAAGTATTTGATCATTTCGATGCTGAGAAAATCGTACACTACGACGCCGCAAAAAAAGAAGCCCTGTTGAAAGACGCGGGCATCGTGCGCAATCGCCTGAAGATAAGTGCCGTGATTGAAAATGCGCAAGCCTTTCTTGCAGTTCAGCGCGAGTTTGGAAGTTTCGATACATACATCTGGCAGTTTGTGGGCGGGAATCCATTGACCGATGCAAAGGAACAGAACGCCGTTGCTAAGAGCGAGCTAATGAGCAAAGACTTGAAGAAGCGCGGCTTCAGATTTGTTGGTGCGACGATCTGCTACGCGTTTATGCAAGCTGTAGGTATGCTCAATGATCATACCCCTGATTGCTTTCGAGCCAGCATAATTGCCCGGCAAAGCATTTAATGGTTCTGGGGCATCATCGGGGGATATAATAATCACCATGTGGCGATAGGGATGAAGGGAGAAAGGCTAGTTTTTATGTATCAGGAGTTGTGTGAGAAATATGAGTGATCCAACGAAATCTGGAACCCCACCTTCGGTAGAGGGTATTGTAACCCGATCCAGCCCGTTTTCTGTAGAGCAGACATTGGAGCGCCTGCAAGAGGTCATACACCGTCTCAACCTGAACCTCTTTGCTCATATCGATCATAGCGGAGAAGCAAAACGTGTCGGTCTCAAGATGCAAGAAGCGCATGTGCTGATCTTTGGCAATCCGAAAGGCGGCACTCCACTGATGATTGCTTCGCCGCTCCTCGCGCTTGACCTTCCACTCAAAGCGCTTATCTGGCAGAGCGAAGATGAGCAGGTCTGGGTAAGTTCTACCAGCGTTGCCTATCTGGGTATTCGCTACTCTATCCCACCGGAACTGCTCGGGAATATTGCTGGAATTGATGTCGTGATCGAGAAGGCGTTGGCGAAGTGAAGCAAACAACGGGCTTGTGAACCGCGCCCCTACACCATTGGGAATGTAACGATGGTTATTGGATGTTACACCTCTTCCCAACGCTGGTGTAGGGGCGCGGTTCACAAGCCCGTTGCCTGCCAATGATTGATGTATTTATTGTACGCTACATGTTATCCCATTGAGCTGGAAACTCGTCGGAGCCGGATTGCTGCCACTCCAGGAAGCATTGAATCCTGGATTGACAGAACTATTGGCTGCAAGGATGCTGTTCCAACTGGCATTGGTGACTGTGACTTTACTCCCACTTTGCGTGAACACACCGTTCCATCCCTGCGTTACCTGCTGACTACCAGGGAAGGTAAAGACCAGGCTCCAACCATTAATAGCCGAGCTACCAGTATTGGTAATGGTAAGATTCCCCGTGAAACCGCCCGGCCACTGATTTGCTGCATAGCTTACGCGGCACCCGCTGGTCGGTGTAGTTGTGGGTGTAGCGGTTGGCCCGGTTGTTGGTGTTGCCGTCGGCCCAGTCGTAGGAGTTGCCGTCGGTCCAGTTGTGGGTGTAGCGGTTGGCCCGGTTGTTGGTGTCATAGTCGGTCCGGTCGTGGGTGTGTTCGTTGGTGGAACCGGAGTAACTCCTATGCCCGACTTCTGTTGCATATACTGTGAATGCTGCATAAAGACTGAGAGTTCAGGTGCTCCGTGCGAAACACCGTAGATGCTATCGGGATTGCGGGCGACATACATCCAGAAGTTATCGCCATCGGCTCCGTACTGTTCGAGGGCACTATAGAGGGCCGTCCACCATGTTGTGCGATTAGCAGAAGCATCCGAGCGACTATTGAACTCGCCTAGAATAAATGGTTTACCAACCGTGTTGTGTGCATCGTTGATCCAGGCTTTGATCACCGCCTGAGCCTGTGTTGTGGTGAGGTTGGCCCAGCTTTCCGTGGGATAGAAATGGGCTGAGGTGAAATCAATATAGGGCGACTCCTGAATATACACGAAGGGATTGCCTGAATTGCCACCATAGCCATAAGTTGTTCCCTGTCCCTCCATGCCTGTCCCTAGCATGTGGTTGGGATCAATGCTCTTTACATAGGCTCCCATCGTATCAACCCAGGCACGTAGTGTCGTGCCAGTGGTGCTCTCATCGGGAGTTGCGTTCTCGTAACGAGGCTCGTTCATCAGTTCCCACGCAAAGATCGAGGGTTCGTTCTTGTAGGCCACGCCCGAATAATGGTTGACATGATTGAGCGCATGACTCACATAATTCTCATATTGCGTGAAGCAACCCGGACACTGCTGCTTATTGAAGAAGCGCCAGCGGTTAGATTCTCCGGTGGGTAATCCTTCCCACTGTAGGCGCGTATCGATACCACCATAGCCTTCCCAGTAGTTCTCAAACACAGGAATGAGCATAATCCCATGTGCTTTAGCCGATTGAATGATGTAGTCGAACTCATCAAATTCAGCCTCGTTATAAACACCTTTAGCGGTTTCAAAGCCATGCCAGGTCTCGTGATCAAACATCCATGTACGCATGACCTTGACCTGGTCACTCTGTGCATTTGCGAAAACGGCATCAATTGACGCTTTATCCATAAATTTGGTCTCGATATCGCTGGGCGTGCTGTTATTACTGCCATCGCCAAAGGTAAATAGATCGTAGCTATTGGCTCCGGCATAGTAAAACAGCTTGCCATCCAGGCAGAAATGGATGCCGCAGCGCGTCACAAAACTGCTGGCAGCTCTGGCAGTGTTTTTAGAGGGGAAGAGGGCGAAAATGCCTCCTGCGACCAGCAATAGTAAAGCGGCGCAGCCAGCTATATTGTATAGAAGACCCTGGCGTCGTCCATGTAATCGTGGCATAGCAAATCCTTTCTGAGCTTTTCGTAGCTCGCCTTGCCTCCGGAGGCAAGGAATGAAAAGAAGACTCGTCGTGGCAAAATCAGGAGATTTTCTTAAGTATAGACCTTTTTTAGTAACTATTAGGTAATAGATCAATTAATGGAAAAATGTGAATAGTATCGTTTCAATATCCTCCTCAATTCTTCTGTGACTCAAAGAAATTGACAGAAATATGCCTTGACAGGAATATTCCTATTGAGGTATAATGTGAGTATGAAAACACTATGGACGGCCCTGATGGAGCCAAATCGCTTGCACATTGTCGAACTGTTGCGCGATGGCCCTTTGACGGTAGGTGAAATCACCGAGCGGCTGGGATTACAGCAGCCGCAGGTGTCGAAGCACCTCAAAGTTCTGAGCGAGGCCGACATTGTGGAGGTCCAGCCACAGGCGAATCGGAGGATTTATCAGTTGAGGCGTGAGCCATTCCAGGAGTTGGAGTCCTGGCTGCAATCGTTTCGCCTCCTCTGGGAAGAACGCTTTGATCGTCTGGACGACTACCTGTTGGAATTGCAGGCTCCCGAGCAACATACTAGCAAACGAATTGAGGATAATCATGTTTGATCACCAATCTCTAACCCCCCATGTTGGGGAACAGGAATTTGTTGTGGAACGGCAGTTCAGCGCATCGCGCACGCTGATGTTTCAGGTTTTCACCCAGCCGGAGCATCTCAAGCGCTGGTGGGCACCACGGCCATTCACTGTTCCCGTCTGTACCATCGACTTGCGGCCAGGGGGCATCTGGCACTACTGCATGCGTTCACCGGAGGGCCAAGATCACTGGGCACGCAGTGTGTATCGCGAGATCGTGCCGCCTGAGAAGCTTGTCTATACCTCGACCTTCGCCGACGAGCATGCCAACCCCCTCGAGGGGATACCAGAGCACCTGACCACGGTGATCTTCACAGAAGAGGCCGGGAAAACGAGGGTGGCTGCTCATGTCCAGTTCACCAATGCAGCCGCTCTAAAGGTCGCTGTCGACATGGGTATGTTGCAAGGAATGAACATGACCTGGGATCATCTGATCGAGTATGTGCAAGAATTACAAGCACAGTAAAGGAGAATACGATGTCCACAGCACTCGCACAGAGCACCATTACTTCCAAAGACGGTACCATTATCGCATACTCCCAGGTTGGCCGGGGACCGGCCCTCATCCTGGTAGATGGTGCGTTGTGTTATCGAGCATTTGGGCCAGGCAAAGCGCTGGCAGAGCTGCTTGCGCCTCACTTTACCGTCATTACCTACGATCGTCGTGGCCGTGGCGAAAGTGGTGATACCCAACCATATGCAGTCGAGCGGGAAATTGAAGATCTAGAAGCTCTCATTGAAGCTGTTGGCGGAACGGCCTTTGTCTCTGGGCAATCCTCTGGTTCCGCGCTGGCGATCGAAGCCGCGAACCGCCTCCCAGGCATTACGAAATTGGCATTATATGAGGCTCCATTTGTCGTTGATGATACGGGTAAACCTGTGACACATGCGTTCCTTGCACGCCTCAAAGAACTGGTGGCCCAGAATCGGCGCACGGAGGCGGTCAAGCAGTTCATGAAGCAAGTCGGCACGCCCGGCTTCATGGTTGCCATCATGCCACTCATGCCAATGTGGTCCAAATTGAAAGCCGTAGCACACACTCTGCCGTACGATATCAGTACGATAGTCGATTATGGAGCAGGCAAACCATTACCAACTACGTTAGGATCCTCCATCAACGTCCCTATATTGGTAATGGATGGTGGGAAAAGTCCGACATGGATGCGTCATGCGATGCAAGCACTCGCGCGGACTCTGCCCAATGCGAGCTACCGCACCCTGGAAGGTCAGACGCATATGGTTAAGCCGGAAGTTCTCGCGCCCGTGTTAGAGGCTTTTTTGACTCCCTCGTAAGAGCAGGATCGAAGAGTGGATGCCAGGAAATAGCGCCTGGTTTTATCGCAATGCATTTTGTTTTGTAAGGAATGCAAGGAAGAGGAGTTGTTTATGACACACGCGACGAACCATGTGGAAGGAAACTACGCTGCTGTCAATGAAATCATCCTGTACTATGAGGTTCATGGGACTGGCAAGCCCTTGATCATGCTGCACGGTGGCTTTGGGGGCTTTGAGATGTTCACCGCTCTTTCTCCTTCGCTCGCTCTGGACCATCAGGTCATTGGTGTCGATCTATATGGTCACGGACGCACCGCCCTCACGGATCGCCCCTTGCGCTTTGAGCACATGGCTGACGATATCGCTGGCCTGATCGAGTATCTCGGACTCGAAAAGGCCGACGTGCTTGGCTTCTCTCTTGGTGGTACCGTGGCTCTGCAAACTGCCATTCGTCATCCAGAGCGGGTCAACAACCTTGTGCTGATCTCTACCCCTTTCAAACGGACTGGCTGGCATCCTGAAATGCAAGCAGGCATGGTAGCCTTCGCCCCAGAGTTCTTTATGAATACTCCCATCTATGATGGTTACCTGCGTGTTGCACCAAAACCAGAAGATTTCCCTCGATTGGTTGCCAATATGAGGGAAGCCCTCAGTCAGGACTATGATTGGACCGAGCAGGTTTCCGCTTTGAAAACTCCCACGCTGATTATCGCTGGCGATGCTGATGGTCTTCCTCCGAGCCATGCGGTAGCGTTTTTCACGCTCCTGGGTGGTGGCTTAAAGGATGCTGGCTGGAATGGTGAACATCTCGTACCATCACAACTCGCTATCCTGCCTGGTGCCACCCATTACAACATCAATTTCCGGGCTGATCTCCTGCTCCCTGTTCTTACTCCTTTTCTTAATAAATGAAAAGATCCTTTCATTATTACTGTTGCAAGAAGGGCCGACCCCAGGAAAGAGACGGTCGGCCCAGTTGCCATGAGATTGCGGTGTTAGTTCAGGTTAGGGACACGGTCACGCGTGATGACGTAGGGACTACTGTAGACCTTACGTATGAAGTTCTGGTCGTTGACGCTGGTGTCCATGATCCAGTTGCTGTGCCAGGTGTTGAAGAATACCCACTTCGTCCCTGAAGACTGCAACAGGCTAGGATCTGGGATCGGACCATTCTCATGTAAGGCTATGGGAATCGAACTCCCTACAATACTACGGGTGGCGTTGTACAGACTTGTCTGGGGATTATGGTCACTACCATAGGTATCAGCTCCGGCTATATCCACGTAGGCTTTGCCCGGCCAGAAGGATGCATTAGGTTGACCATCGAAGGGGAGCAGCCAGATGAGATTGTGCAGACCCTTCACGTTCGTATAGTAATTAAACATGAACTTCCAGAGGCGTACGTACTGACTGCCGCCTTCCTTGCTCCACCAGAACCAGGTGCCCCCGGCTTCGTGGAAAGGACGCCAGATGATAGGTACCCCTGCCGCCTGTGCTTTCGCCAGTTCGGAGGCTGATCCATCTAGCCGCGAGATAAACGATTGGTATTGAGCAGTGCCAGGGGTGAGGACCGCATTGATGTCAGCAGTAAGCTGAGCACCAGTCCATCCATCTATCGGCTGACCCGGCGCACCCATGTGGTAACTGACCATGTCAATGCCGCCTGCTTGCCACCAGGGGATAGCACGTGTTGACCAGTTCTGGGAGTCGCCGTAGTCCAGACCTCGAATGGCTGGGTACTTGCCGGTGAGAGAGAAGATGTAGTTCATCTCCATCGTCCCATTCTGGTTCCAGGGTGATTCCTGTTGGCCGGAAAGGATGTGGTTACCATAGACGCTGTACAGGTAGCAGAGAAGATTGCGAGCCTGACGCGTAGCCTTGGGGTCCACCGGTGCTACACCGCAAGTGCTGCTGGGGGTAGAGGTGGGAACGGCTGTTGGAGTAGTGCCGATTGTAGGAATAGGAGTGGTGCCGGTTGTGGGTACAGGTGTTGGGTTGCCACCGCCACCATTACAGGTATTCCCATTGACGGTAAAGGTTGTTGGGACTGGATTACTTGAGGTCCAGGTACCGTTGAAGCCAGGGTTGACAGATGCATTGGCGGCAACCGTGGCATTGTAGCTCTCGTTCGTCACTGTCACGTTCTGGCCCGACTGGGCAAATGTCGCATTCCATCCCTGAGTAACGGCCTGACCGCTTGCTGGGAATGTGAAGCCTAGCTTCCAGTTCGACCATGACGAGCCACTGGTGTTCTGGACGGTGATACTTGCTCCAAAACCTCCTGACCACTGGTTTGTTACCGCGTAGGTCACCTGGCAGTACGAGGCTGCATGAGTGACGGCATTACTCACGAAGAAGCTGCTGATTACTAAGATCAACATACTCGTGAGTATCACTAGGGTTCTCAATCTGTTTAAGAAGAAACTCCGTAGTTTTCCATGTGAGAGATGGTGCATTCTACCCTCCTTCGGGTGGATGCAACTGTAGCCTCCTTTAAATAAAGTGAAGCGACCGGGGCGCGTCCATGCAGAGTCACGTCCGTGCGACCATATTGCATCCCTGTTCGACTACCATATTAGAGAACTTAGAACAAGCGCTAGCAAGAGAAGGATGAGTGAGTAAAAGCGTCCTTTGCTTTTCATGCGACCTCTTGTTCTTTGTACAATGGGGAAAAATATCACACGAATTCTTTGTGGCTTATTCAGCAAACTACAAAAGACTTTTACTATGAACCACAGGATCTTCTTCCTGGGATCCTGCGTTTCTTCATGTGTATATTTTATTAGTTTCAATGAAATATCATTGAAACTAATAAAATATATAACATTTTAAAAGCTTTTTGTCAATCTCTCTTGAATAAAAACTGGATATCAGTTCACCCTCTAAGGGGCAATTGGCAATGGGAAGTTGGAAGATTTGTATTTGTTATTTGCAAATCGCCAGCCTCTGACTTACCAGAAGCTGGCGATGAGCAACGTCATACGATCATGGTGACAAAGACGCACAACATCACGTTTGTGTGAGACACATCAGTGCTGAATATTGAATAACCAGCACTGATGATATTCATTGAATTTCCAGGCGAAGTGCATCATACTGAACGTTATTGACAGCGGTTGTCGAACCATCGTTGATACGGAAGGAAATCGTGTTTGTACCAGCATGGAGTAACGCCGCCTCAGGAAATTGAAAGTATTTGAGATGATACGCGCCAGAACTACCGCTTCGATAGGATGCTGCATCAGTCGCATCTGTCGGGAAGTTCCAGGCGGGAAGTTTGGTGCCATTGACAATTACTGTCAGGCTCCCTGGTTGTACAGGTGGTGTAGGCGTTTGCAGTGACCAACCGGCCAGAGCCACAGTTAAGGTAGCAATGCGGCCCACTTTAGGCGCTTTCCCCAGGTTGAATTGTATGTTCCAATCGGGTTGCGGAACGCCATTGAGTTGCTGGTATTGGACGTAGTTCCAGTCAGTAGACGCGTGACTCTGACCGATGATGTAGTTAACTCCGTTAGGGAATTGCTGAGGGAAAAGGAGTTGGTTGCCATAATTGCGGAAGTTCAGCCCATTCCTGAATTCCGTGGAGTTGCGATCAGGGGTTCCAATCTGCCAGAGCCGATGACCAAATGTAGTGGGGGTCCACAGCATAGTGGGCAGATGAACAGTTGTGTCGGTGCCTACAGTGACGTTATCCACGTGGAAATCACCAAAGTATCCTGGACGATAGACCGAGAGCCGATACGTTCCAGGCCGCACGCCCGTAATACGAAATTCACCGTCCTTATCAGGCGATGTCCAGTACTGATAGCCTTGCCAGGTCTCCTGGAAATCCGTCCCATTGTCAGAGAGCACAATCGTGCTATTCGCCATTGACTTTTCAGTCGAGAGTTTGATTTTCCCGCTCACGGTGCTTCGTTGCTCACTGGTAACATACCCAGGAATGCTCAGTAAATCGTAGAATGCCTGGTCCCAGGATAAGCGAGCGTAATCAAGAGCATCCTTGCGCAATGCCGTACCATTGGTACCGGTATTGAGATAGAGGAGATAGGGCCCATATGTCTTCGCCCAATCGCCAGTGGCAACAATCGAGGGACCCCCAAAGTGTGCTCCTTGCTCCATATTGAGGAGAGCCGGCGCACTCGTCGTTTGATGCACGGTCAATTCCTGGTGGGTAGGACCGCCATTGAAGGCCTCGTTGTGTTCCATAGTCATCCAGGCTCCGTAGCCGTTGCCATAAAAGCCATGTAGCACATGGTCGCGACTGTAGGTCGCCCAATCATACTTAGTGTAATACCGTTTGGGGTAGAGTGAATTCAGCCCCTGTAAATCACTCGTTGCATCCTGAACGGCTGGAGCCTTCACGAGTTCCTGTGGAGTAGGAAAGGTAGAAGCTTGTTGACGCCAGGCGGGTCCAATAGGATCATTCTCTACGGAGGCATTAGTGAAGATGGTAGGATCGCCGCGCATCACGAAACGAAACTGCGCAATAGTGTCGGGAGCCAGAGTACTACTGTGGCTCATAATGGTGAACTGATGGATGCCAGCCACTCCGGACTGCAAAATATAATGTTGGGTGACGCCCATCGGCTCTGCACTCGATCCCGTATGCGTGATCGATACGTCGATGGAGTTTCCATCTGCGGGACATTGCACCGCGTAGGTCGTGTTTGCTTTATCACTGACACCAAGGACAAAGTACCCAAAGGCACTATCATTCATGTCCCAGTAAGCTGATCCACCATTCCCGAGCAATTCATGATTATTGAGTTGCAGTGAGGTAATAGAACCGGAAGTTTTGCTAAGCGTGAACGCAACAAGACCATTGGTTGCGGTAATAGTTGTCGCAGTTTCCGTAGCACAGGCGGCAAAGGCCGTTTTTGGCTGTACTACCAGAGGCGCAAAAGAGCCAGTTAGACCAGCAAGTACACTCATACAGAGTACAATAATGAGCCGTTTTATTGACATCCTTGTCTCCTTCCAGAGAACTATAAAGTATTTTTCGCGAAGTCATCAATCTTGTGCCATAAAGGACCAGAAAGAAGCCAGATTGGGAAAAGATGAGAGTAGAAAAGGTTTACTTAACAAAGGGTATCATATGGTTTCATAATTTGTCAACACAATAAACATTGACATATAAGAATGCATTGTGGTACTTTTCGTATAGGACAAGAAAACGCTTGCATTATTTTATGGAGGCGATAGCCTGTTTCCCATGCTCTTTTAGTACAAGCATTTTGAGCTATATTTGCTATGCAGCCACGAAAGCAAGGATGTTGTTTCCTTCTGCCTTTTCCGTATTTGAACAGGTATTGATATGCAGAAGGACTGAAGCATTTCTCCATGGAAGGAGATGAAAATGTTCATGAGACGCCTCATTGCGCTTCTTTATTTTGGGCTACTGATTGGTCTATCAGGTTCGTTTGTTGGCTCAGCGAAGGCTGCTACGACCGCGACGGCCTGCACTACTAATACGACGACGGCTATTACCGCCACCAATGGCCTTGTCGCATTCACGCTCAGCAAAACTTCCGGTTCTATTACCTCACTGCAACTCAATAATCATGAATTGCTTGGGAATGGTGGAGGGGGCTATTGGGATATGAATGATAGTGCCTTCGGAGTTTTTACTCTCGGTTCCAGTGATGCGGCGAATACGAAGTATACCGTGATATGTCCCGCGAATGGAAGCTTCATCGATGTTGTGATCACGCATCAGGGATCGAGTGCGGAACCGATGAGTATTACACAACACTACATCTTACAACCGGGTGTACCAGCCATCCATCTCTTTACCGTTATGAGCCATAGTAGTACATTGGCCAGCGATACTCTCTACCAGTTTCGTTTTGTGATGCGCGGCGATCCCACCATCTTCACTAATGCCTCCGTAGAGGATGATCCTATTGGACCCGCCTGGCGTCAGCAAGCTTCTACCTTTCCCACTCCACAGCAAATTGCCCAGGCCCCCCAGGCGCAGGATGCAACCTATGATTTGCAAGGGCTGAACTCGGCCTATGCCAAACGTTACTATACCAAATATGACTGGTCAGTCTACTACCGCGACCATGTACTACACGGTTTCTATGGCAATGGCTATGGAGCCTGGATGACCATGGAGCATAACGAGGCCTTCAATGGCGGTCCTACACATCAGGATCTGACCGTGCATCAAACAAACACGACACCAGTCATGTTGAATATGGAGCAGTCAACCCACTTTGGTGGGCCACCGATTGTCGCCACAGGCCATTGGAGCAAAACGTATGGACCCTACCTCCTCTATCTCAATACCGGCACAAGTGGCACGACATTACACAATGATGCGCTCAAGTATACCAGCCCGACGTGGGATCAGGCATTCTACGATACTCTGGGCATTTCAGGGTATGCTACCAGCAAACAAAGAAGCACAGTGAGCGGAAAAGTGACGCTCTCTGATGGGAATACAATGTCCGGGTCTACTGTTGTGCTCTCTGACAACAAAACAGATTTCACACGTACGTGGCAAGGCTATCAGTATTGGGTCTCGGTAAACGCAAACGGGACATTTAGTATTCCCGATGTCCATGCAGGCACCTATCGGCTCTCAGTCTATCGACCACGCTACTTTGGAGATTTCCAGATGGACAACGTCATCGTACCTGCGGGAACTTCCTACACACTCCCGGCTCAGGTATGGACTCCTCCGACGTTCGGGCAACAGATCTGGCAGATTGGTGTACCAGATCGTAGTTCGGCTGAATTTATGAACGGTGCAAACTTCCGTAATTATGGAAACTATCTTCTGTTCCCACAGCAATTTCCTGGCGGAGTTGATTATGTGATCGGTCAGAGTCATGCTGCAACAAACTGGAACTATACCCAATATCAGGTATATAACGGAACAAGACTGCCTGATTGGAAACTACAGTTCACCATGACTCATGCACCAGTGGCAGGCAGCATTGCAACCCTCACTATCGCCCTTGCTGGCTGGTCGCTTGACATACCAGGACTGCCCGTTGGGACGACTCCCACGCCGGGAAGCCTGACTGTGATTGTCAATGGCATCAAACTTCCTGCCTGGGTTTTTCCAGTAGATGCTACTGACTCGGCGTCTTATCGCAGTGGTAGCTCTGGTGATTATCACCTCGATTATCTCCAATTCTCAGCTTCATCGTTGCTCACAGCGGGCACTAATACGCTCGCCCTCCGTCTCAATGATGGCTCGACAACGGCGTTTAATAATGCGCAGTATGATGCACTGCGTTTTGAGATCAAGTGAGGCATACACCTTTTGTTGTTTCAGGTGCTGAGAGCAACGCAGAAAGAAGGGCCTGCAGCTTTCTTGGCCTCTTTGCAGGACTCCCAATTCTTAGTTTAGCCACATTCTTTAAAATATGTTAAAATCCATTATAATAGAGACCACTTGCTTGTAAATAAGTGGCCCTCTAAAACGTGGTAAGAAGAAATGTGCTCACAAATAGAGGGAGGGAGTATCGATGACGCTAATTGCTACGCCATCGATCTGGTCGCCAGAGGAGGCCGCGATGCATAAGTGTGTCGCGGCCTCTCATACGCGCCTGGAAAGATTATATTTCGAAAAATATGTGTTGGAAGTGTGTATTGCGACGATGGAGCGGGGTGGTGTAACCTCTAAGATTGATACGCATCAGTTTTTTTCTTCAAGCGAAGCATGGGGTATCCCCAAATATCCCGATAAAACAGTAATTCTTCTTCCCGGAACTGACCTACCACATCAGATAACCACGTTTATTTCTTTGAACGAAGCCTGTTTAAAGGAGCCCGATTGCTGGTTGGGAACCTGGATTAACCCCAGTACAGGGAATTGCTATCTTGACATTACTGCTATTTATTCCTGTCTGGAAGATGCCAGACGTGAGGCCATTTTGCTCAGTCAGAATGCACAACGCAAGATTGTTGCACTCTATGATTTTAAACGTGAGGAGACTGTCTATTTGAGTTGGTAGGCGTTACCAATCCGCTTGTCGCCGCAAACGTTCAGGGAGTATCGACTAGATACTCCCTGCCTGATGATTATGCGCTGTGGATCATTGTACCTTCTTTGACCGAGACCGACTCGACCTCTTCGTTTTCGAACCAGACTGGTTCTTTGATAAATGCTCCTTCTAGATCTATCAAGTAGAAACATTGGGGTCCCAACCCATAAGGTTGACTGCCCTGGGCGATGACATCTACCGTTTTTACCGTCCCAGTAAGACCCCGAAAAGGACAATAACTGGTCACACGTATGCGACTTCCTACCTCAAATAATGCGAACTTCACTGTGCGCAAAACTCCCTTCTTGCTATCCATTCAACCAGCCATACAAATTATTGTGTACGTTTTCTACCGAGTATTAGCGTACAACAGAAACACAAGAAATACAACAAACAGACGATAATTACATAACTCGATTTCATCATAACACATGTGTTGCCAGGGCGACCGGGAGATCTTTTTATAGAAGAGTTTATATTCTAGTTTTCGCATGCAACCGGGGCCAGGAGAAAAAGTCCTATTGCTGTTGCGTACCGGGTAAAAAAGCTGCGACAATAAGACTGAATGTACGAATTACATAGTACAGGCCTTCTATCAGTTTGAAAAATAGAAAGTGCCGTCATTACACACTATATGCGAAAAGGAGAGTTTCTCTTTGAGGAAACGCATCTTTCCATTGTATGTTATTCTGCTGTTGGGGTTGGTGGTCACTTTCTCTTTTTTAATCCTGCTGCATTTCAACGGAGCCAATAGTGTGCTCGTTAATGAGAAGCCAGAGGTTATTCCCAGTCTTCGTGAATGGCAAGGTAGTATTGGCTCCTTTACGCTCACAGCCAATTCCCATATTGACGTGGCTCCTCTCTATGCCTCTGTGTTGCAGGACACAGCCCATGTTTTCCGTAGCGATCTGTTCTCGGTAAGTGGGCATCTCCTTCCTATCATAAATACGGATACAACCCATCCCGGCGATATTTTTCTTACCCTTCATGCCGATGATGCAGGCATTGGCACTGAAGGGTATCTCTTCGACAGCAATGATGCGGTCACGATCCGCGCAAATACAACTCAGGGCGTTTTCTATGGGACGCGCACAGCGTTGCAAATCCTCTTGCAAGATCCCGCTCGTAGTCATATCGTCAAGGGCATGGCACGTGATTATCCGCAATATAAAGAGCGCGGTTTCCTGTTAGATGCTGGCCGCAAGTTTTTTTCTTTGACTGAACTTGAAAATTATGTAAAGCTTATGTCGTGGTATAAGATGAATGACTTTCAATTGCACTTAAATGATAATGCAATTGGTGGTGGTGTTGGTCCAGACTGGGCGCACAGCTACGCCGCGTTTCGCCTCGATAGCCCACGTTTTAAAGGATTGGCGGCCAGAGATGGCTCGTATACCTGGCAGGATATGCGCGAGTTACAAGATGTGGCGAGACAACATGCGGTGATTATTACACCGGAGATTGATACTCCCGCCCACGCCCTGGCCTTTACCCAGTATCGACCCGCGCTTGCTAACAAGCAGAATAAAGAATTTCTCGATCTTACTAACCCTCAAACCTATGCATTTATGAACTCCCTCTGGCATGAGTTCTTGCCCTGGTTCGATACGCGGCAGGTAGATATAGGGGCCGACGAATACCTTCTGAGTGACCCAGAAAGATATAGGCAGTATATTAACACCTATGATACCTATATGAAGCAGCAAGGGAGGAGTGTACGCATATGGGGCAGTTTGAGCGAGATGAAAAGTTCTGTTCAGGTGAATACCAATGTCGTAGTAGATGTCTGGGATAATGTCTGGGCCAATCCGGTAGAGATGGCGAAGCAGGGATTTTCTATTATTAACTCGAACGATAACCTTCTCTATATCGTTCCCAAAGCTGGTTATTACCATGATTATCTGGATACCAGGCTTCTGTATGAAAAATGGGAACCCAATATCTTCGATCTTACTAATCCGCAACTCAATTTGCGCACGGACGACCATCACGTGCTGGGAGCAATGTTTGCCGAATGGAATGATAAATTGGGAACCGTTGTCAGCGATGCAGATGTGTACGCCAGGGTCAAACCTGCTGCTCAGACCGTCAGCGAAAAATTGTGGAGCACGGATCAGGATATCACCTATGACCAGTTTGAGCAACTTGCCGTCCAGATTGGCGATGCTCCAGGCATCTATCTCTCTTAGCTATGCAAGCTATTTTCCCTGCAAAAGTGGTAGTGTAAACCAGAACGTGGTGCCGCGCCCTGGAATGCTTTGGATCCCAACCCGTCCATGATGCTGTTCAACGATGGTGCGACTGATGTGCAGGCCCAACCCTAGCCCTACTTCGCTACTATTAAGTACTTCAATGGAGGGAACACGGTAGAAACGTTCCCATATGTGTTTATGTTCACTTGCTGGAATGCCTGGCCCTTCGTCGCTCACGGAGATATAGGCTGTCGATCCCTCTTCACGTAAGTGTATTCTGATAGGCCGCTCAATAGCTGAGTATTTGTGTGCATTCGAGAGATAATGGATGATAACCTGTTTGATGCGCCCGCTATCTGCCATGACGATAATATTTTTATCGTCAGGAATAGTCACATGGACGGTACGTTTTACCGGGACATAGCGTGGATCCTGAACTACTTCGTGTAGCAATCCATTTAGATCACAGACTTCAAAAAGTAGATCCATTGTATTCGCATTGATGCGTGATGTTTCAAGCAGGCTATTGACCAACTGGGTGAGGCGTCCAACTTGTTGATCAGTACGCTCTAGCAGTTCACGAGCCTCTGTAAGTAATTGTTGTGTTTCAACTGAGTGAATTTCATCCGCATTGGACTTGAGTCTGCGTCCCATGAGTTGAATGTTGCCTTTGATGCTTGTCAGTGGTGTTTTGAGTTCATGGCTGGCTATGCTGACAAATTCATTCATGCGGCGTTGCGCCTCTTGCCGGGCAAGCTTCTGCGTCCGTGCCTTCGCGCGTTTGTATTTAAGTATCTCGCGTCCAATGAGCAAGGCCAATATTTTTGTAATCATCTTGCACATCCATAGAAAGAATTTGAGTAGCTTTGATGGCAGGGTACGTGTGTTCATATATCTACCATAAAACTTGAAATCAAGCGGTATGAGAATGATTGGTATCTGCATGTAGTCATCACCTTTCTTATGGTACGTATTATCTTGCCAGGAAGAAGACAGCTATTGTAAATACACGCAGGAAGAAAAGCGCATCAGGGTACATTGTATGGGATGACTATCTACAATAATAGGCTGTCCAACGTGATATTGATAAAGGACACCTGTCGGTATTTTGAAATGAATCCGTATTGTTATAGATGATTTTCTGGAGGTGTGTGAGGATGAGTACACAAACGACTTCTATGAGTCAAGTTGTTCAAAAGAATGTACAGGCTGATTCAATTGCTTCTTCCGTTGCATCGGCACGAGCCGCCGGTTTACGTTATGTAACAGATACCCATGCAGGCATTATTCGCAAGCGTGCGGGGAAACATTTTAGCTATGTTGGACTTGATGGGAAACCAATTCATGACGAAGAGGTAATACAACGTATTCGTTCACTGGGAATTCCGCCAGCCTGGAAGAATGTATGGATATGCCCTAATCCGCGTGGTCATATTCAGGCTACCGGGCGTGATGCGAAAGGGCGCAAGCAGTACCGCTACCATCCCCTCTGGCGTAAGATACGTGATGAGAACAAATATGATCGTATGGTAACTTTCGGCAAAGCGCTCCCCACTATCCGGGAACGGGTCTCCCATGATCTTGCTCTTTCAGGTCTACCTCGGGAAAAGGTGCTGGCAACAATTGTGCGCTTGCTCGATACGACTTCAGTACGTATTGGCAATGAGGAGTATGCACGTGAAAATGGGTCATTTGGACTGACGACCCTACGCGATGAACATGTAGAAATTAAAGGTGCGACTGTACGCTTCCAGTTTCGTGGAAAGAGTGGCAAAGATCATAGTATTGATGTGAAGGATCGCCAATTGGCGAAAATTATGAAGCGCTGTCGTGATTTGCCGGGACAGGAATTATTTCAATATATTGATGAGAATGGACAGCCGCGCACCGTTGAGTCTGGAGATGTGAACGCGTATCTGCAAGAGGTGACGGGCCAGGATTTTACGGCCAAAGATTTTCGTACCTGGGCTGGTACCGTTACTGCTACCTGCGCTTTGCAGGATCTGGGTGAATATGAGTCAGAGACACAAGCAAAGAAAAATGTCGTACGGGCTATCGAAACTGCGGCTCAACACCTGGGAAATACGCCAACCATCTGCCGTAAAAGTTATGTCCATCCGGAAGTGATAGATGGCTATCTACATGGATCCCTTCTTTGTGCCTTGAAAGCGCATGATGAAGAGGCTATTGTGGAAGCGCTTAATGGACTGCGGCCAGAAGAAATTTCTGTTCTCGCATTTTTAGAGTCGTAGTACTAGAAAAAGGGAATAGCAACTCATCCTCTATTGTTGTGCGATAATAGGAAAGAAAATGGCTTATTTTTAAAATGAGGTGAAGTGAGGATGCGTGAAGTACAGGTCAATTTCCCCCGTGGAAAAGTGGTACGCGAACGTTACATCGTCGAAGAGATGCTCGGCAAAGGTGGCTTTGGTGCTGTTTATCGGGTACGAGATCGACGCGTCAGAAGTAATGTGTTTGCTCTGAAAGAAGTGATTGATCCAACCGGTCATGAACGCTATCGTCTCGCCTTTGAGTGCGAATTGCTCAAGCGGCTGGATCATCCAGGCCTTCCTCGTGTCTATCGAGTATTCGATGACGAACGTAACAGCCGCGTTTATATGCTAATGGATTATATTGAGGGACCAAATCTGGAACGTCTGCGTTTACAACAGCCTGAGAAGCGTTTCTCGTTGCCACGCGTGATGAAAATTCTTGCCCCTATTGTTGAAGCTATGAGTTATTTACATCGTCAGCAGCCCCCTATTATTCATCGTGATATTAAACCAGCCAATATTATCGTTCCACTTGCCGGCGATGGGGATGGCGCGGTGCTCGTTGATTTCGGGATTGCTAAAGAATATGACCAGGATTCTACAACGACAGCGGTCCGTCACTGCTCGCCTGGTTATGGTGCGCCAGAACATTATGCACGTGGCACAAATACGCGAACCGATATTTATGGCCTTGCGGCAACCTTTTATACCCTCTTGACGGGTAGTGTGCCCGTTGATGCGCTTTACCGAATGACCCAACTTGGTAGCAAGCATGAAGATCCTCTGGAGCCAGTTAACAACGTTATAACAGAGATACCACAACATATTGCAGATGCTATCGAGCGTGCTATGTCTATTAATAGCAATGATCGTTTCGCGACCGTAGAGGAGTTCTGGCAAGCATTGGAGCCAGATTCTATTATAGAAGAAGATCCCATGCCTTCGTTGCTCGTTGAGCCACTGGTTGATGAGCACAGCCCGGCGACTCTTACTCCTCCTGTGCTCCCTGATTCAGAGGAACTGTTGCACAACGAGACACCACAGGTGCGTGTTCATCGTACCCGGCGTCCCGTTCCATTTATATGGGTGTTAGCCATCTTGATTCTCGTGGGATTATGCGCAGGAGTAATTTTCGGACTTAGTGGCTGGTTGCCTTCTGAAGGGGTTTCTGCTCCTGCTTCAAAGGCATCATCGTCTCTAAAATCATCATCACCGCTACCAACCGCACTGCCAGAAGCGACACCACCTGCGTCTGCTCCGACGCCCATTCCCACAGCGGTGCCTTCGCCTATTCCTGCTACGACCTACCCGCGTCTCGTGATAAGCTATAGTGGAGGGATTAGCGATCAGTTCACCACCCCGGCAACCGAGAGTACAATGGCATTGAGTTCTCTTCAGCAACGCGGCTCCGCCATTAGTGGCTATTTTTCAGTGGGTCAGGGTTTGATAGGGAGTGGTAATTTCAATGGTAGTGTGACTATTGAGCGCAAAGTTCAATTCCTGGTACCCGGCGATGGCTTGATTGCACCTCTCTTTTTCCAGGGAGTGGTACAGCAGAATGGCACACTTTCGGGGACGTATTGTAGTCAGCAAAATGGGCAATGCAATCAATCTATTGGGGGCTTTGGAACCTGGAAAATCACGCCTGCAAGTGAACAGCAAGCGATAACTATTCCTGCCTCTCCTTCAAGTGCAAGGATGCACTTCTCGGCTCTTTTATTTGAGAGGCGCAGAAGCGAGGCTAGAGACAGGCTGTTATAATATTTTCTGCTTGTTGACTCCCTACTCAAAGGTGAGACTTTAGCTTGTTGCCGGTCGTCTTGTTATGGAGTGTTGTCTACACAGGCCAGGGGTGCATCGTACTATATAGAGGATATATTTTATGGAATTATCCTTATTTTTCAGATTATAAAATGTAGTTATTTTTTTATGAATTGCTAATAAAATTAAATGAGGTAAGAAGTGCAAGACCTAAAGGCAGTCCTTCCCGATGGAACAATAGTTCAGGGGCGTTATATTATAGAGAAAATGCTGGGTCGCGGTGGCTTTGGCGCGGTCTATCTGGTGCGCGATCAGCGTACACGAGGTAATTTATTCGCGCTCAAAGAGATCACTGATACCAGCAGGCAGGAGCGTGAGCGTTTCGCTTTTGAATGCGAGGTGCTCAAGCGCTTGGATCATCATGCCTTGCCGCGTGTGTATCGGGTATTTGAGGATGAGAAGACCTCGCGAGCCTATATGCTTATGGACTATATTGAGGGGCCAAATTTAGAGATGTTGCGTCTCCAGCAGCCGGAGAAGCGCTTTCCAGTGGAGAAGGCTCTGGATATTTTGGCACCGATCTTTGTTGTGGTGGGCTATTTGCACAAGCAGGACCCCCCTATTATCCATCGAGATGTGAAGCCAGCCAATATTATCGTCCCCACAACCAATGATGAAGCGGTGTTGGTCGATCTGGGTATTGCGAAAGAATATAATATCGATGCCACAACAACGGCGGTACGTCGCTGCTCACCAGGATATGGAGCGCCAGAACAATACGACACGGGAACCAATCCACGTACCGACATTTATGGTCTTGCTGCAACACTTTATGTACTTCTGACAGGGGTTATTCCCACCGATGCTTTTTTTCGTATGGCACAGATTGGTGGCAGAAAACATGATCCTCTGGAGCCGGTAGAGCAAGTGGTTCCATCAATTCCACATCCTATCTCTGCTGCTATTCAGAAGGCAATGGCAATCAATAGCGTTGATCGTTTTGCCAGTGTGGAGGAGTTTTGGGGAGCATTGAGTCCTTATCAGAGCAATAGATCTGTAGTTGCAATCCCCCCTGTTGCCTCGCCTGGTCCATCCACTGGTGAGCCTCACCAGGCGGCACTTGCAGCAATTGGGCAAGAACCTGTGACTGTAGTTACGAGGCCAGTGAGCAACTCCAGGCGACGTGGAGCAATTTTTCTTTTGTTCACATCACTCCTCCTTCTTGCGCTGGTAGGTGGGTTGGTAATGGGCAAAAGCTTCTTTGCAACCTCTGGTACTCATGCTCAACCCCCGACGGCAACGACAGTGGCGGCTGGCAAGAAAGCTACACCAGGAGCGTCGCGCCCTACGGCGACGCCGAGGCCCACACCGCGCCCGACTGCGACGCCGATGCCAACATTAATACCCCCAACCCAACACCAGTACCACCAACGCCAGTTCCCCCAGTTTCTGGCGGTATTCCGGCTCTGGCAGGATCATACAATGGTACAGTGACTGATCAGATAGGCGGCTCATCGACCAGTGCAACTCTAATGCTTTCGCCACTCAGGCAGAGCAATACCACTATCAGTGGTTATGCAACCATTTCATCTTCACTACAGGGTAGTAATACTTTCACCGGGACAGTAACGGCGAATGGAAGTATCTCATTTTTAGTGAATGGCACAGGCGGACACCTTCCCCTTTACTTCTATGGACAGGTAACCTCCTCTGGTGGAAGCATGTCAGGCAGTTATTGCAGTTATAGCAATGGCGCATGTGATAATGCTGCTGGTGGTTATGGGGTATGGTATGTCACTTCTGCGGGTGGGACTGCATCGAGTTAGGGTGATTTCCTCAACTCATAATTGATTATGATTGACATAGTGGCTATCGTTTTTTTATACTTAACAGTATCTATTCTATATCAATAAAAAGAGGTGAGAAGGATGTATATGACCATCCCCTTTCCTTCTGAGGTGAGAGGTAGAAATGGGTACAAGTGAAATTGCCATACAGATTGCAGCACTGAACAAGGCTGATCTCGCATTTCGTCTTGCCGAATGGCATTGTCAGGAAGCACAAACAGATAGTGAGCAGAGGAGGTATGCAAGGGTTTCGTTACACGCTGCGATGCAACGTGCGCTCCTATTTACCTGGTTGGAAAAGCACCAGATCTTACTAAAAAAGTTCCACGGGGAGTATGTGCAAAGGAAATACCAATTGTAGTAACGTCTCTTACATTGGGGAAACCACGCGGCTGGCAAATACTACGCCATGCTGCGTGGTTTCTCTATATTTTTGCACTATAAAAAGAATTACGAGAAGGATCTCTTTTTTTGACGTATTTTACGTCAAAACTCTTTCTAGGTGCAAGAGGATAGATTGATTTTTTGCCTGATGAAGCATTCAGATTAAAGTGATGGGATAGGCAAAAATAATTTGACGGGATACGTACTCTATGTTACCATACTGCTAGCAGAAACAAATATCTGCGTTCAAAAAGGAGATGTGATGAACCTGTACGAGCAATTGCTGACAGTGCGAGATCGTCTCGAAGGGATTGGGGCACATGATGATAGCATGGACCTCGTGGAGAAGCTTTTAACCAAAGCTGAACCTGCGAAAAATGATAAAACAGGCATTACCCAGGTACAAGTACTACGCCATATGCTACGCATGCCCGAGGTGATTGATAACTACAGCATCTATAATGATCTGCAAGAGCTGATCAGTGAGCGAGAGGAAGCGGAGGTTTCAGCTCGTGAAGATGCTGCCCCTGCTGCATACGTAGATACTGAACGTCATCCGAAACCGAAGTCGTACTATAAGGCGCAGAAGGATAGAACAAAGAAAAAGGGCTAGCCATTGTGGTCTGGCCTTTCTTTTTTTTGTACAGGAGAGTCGTATAGGGGTGACCCAGATCTCACCCATACGACTCTCCTATATTTAGCACTATGTGCTGCTATCTTCTGGTCCACCTATCTGACGCTGTTGTGCGTTTGGCCCACCGAGCTGTGCTTGTTGTTTAAGTGCCTGGAGTTGTGCTTCGACATTTTGTTGTGCCGAGAGTTGCTGCAACTCACGATCAAGTGAATCCCCACCAGAGGTCAATAATCCCTGTTCGCCCAATGTGCCCTGCTCAATTAACGTCTCCATTGCATTTGCGCGTGCCTGCATAGTTAGAACTTTATCCTGGGCGCGTTGCATGGCCTGATTCATTTCGCCCATCTCATCAGAGATACCAGTCAACGTTTCATTGATCTTCACCTGGGCCTGGGCTGCATTATATTGAGCTTTAACCATCTCCTTCTGCGTACGGAATGCCTCCACCCGTGCCGAGACACCACGCTCCATACTGACCAGTTTTTCTTCCTGGGCATGGAGCTGCGCCAGTTGTTGCTCATAACTATTGAGCTGGGGCAGTAACGTCTCCTTCTTTTGGAGTGCCAGAACAGCCAGATCATCTCGTCCGGCCTCTACCGCCTGGCGTGCCTGAGTCGTCAATGTATTAACCTTCCCAATGAGCTGTTGTTGTAGCAGCTCCAGGCGTTTTTCGTTCGTGACGACATCCGCGATCGAACGGCGCAATTGTTGTAGTTGCTCAAGTTGTTTACTATAAGAGTAGTCCATGACCTGGCCAGGATTTTCGGCTTTATCCAGGGCAGCATTAACGCGAATACCAAAAAATGTGGCGATGCGAGAGAAAATGCCCATATGTGTCCCTCCTCAATAAGTACGTTTATATTCTTACCACATGTACGTTTCTTTGGGAGTATCTGTTGTTATAGTGCTGGCAGTATCATATCATATATTCAGATTTTCAAAAAACCCTGAAGTATAGCACTTGACAATCTGCCATCCATCGGCTATAATCCTCATCGTTAGAGCTTCTATGCGGGTTTGGTGTAGTGGTAACATGCAACTTTCCCAAAGTTGAGACCACGGGTTCGAATCCCGTAACCCGCTCCATATGAAAGCGCCTCTTCTTCAAAGTAAGAGGCGCTTTCTTTTGTTCCCTCTCTTCTTTTAGTTCTGGCTCATCTGCTTTTGTAGTGCATTCATATCATTCGCAACCGTCCTTAATCCAAACAGGCAAACAATGCCGGCTATAAAGAGACAGGTTGGTGCGGTGACAAGGAGCGCGGTGCCCAGCGAGATGCGGTCGGCAAGCACACCAATCAGCAGGGGTGCTGAGGCGTCTCCTAGCAGGTGGGCCAGCAACAAAACCAGCCCGGTCGCGGTCGAGCGGATCTCTGGTGCAATAACGTCTTGTAGAATGGCATTGAGGGGACCGAGGGCAAGGCTAAGGCAGAGGATGGCCGCGATAAAAAAGCCGAGAAATGGTCCCAGGCTATGCATAGTTAATGCAACCAGCGTTATCGGTGCGCCAACAAGAAATGCGAATGTTGCAACAGCCATACGCCCCTGGGGGAAACGACGTTGCAAAAAGTCCGCCATCCATCCGCCAATTAATGTGCCCACCAGGCTGCCGACGAGCAGTGTAAGACCTGAATATGTTCCTGCAGTTGCTACTGAGAGGTGAAAGGCACGTACAAGGTAGGTTGTTATCCATGTCTGAGCGCTCCCAATTGTGAAGAAGCTAAAGACAAAGGCACCCAGCAGCACCCAATAAGTAGGGATGCGGAGAATTTTTTTTGCCGCATCGCCAAAATCTTTGCCAATACTCCCATGTACCTGTGCGATGTCGTCATCCGCTCCCTCTCCACGATCGAAGGCACCACGGTGAGGCTCTGCCGCACGCCAGATGAAGAATGCAGCGATCAGACCCGGTATACCGACGATATAGAAGGCCCAGCGCCACCCAAATTTATCGGCGATAATGCCTCCAAGGATCAGCCCAAGTGCGGTACCGATCAGATTTCCGATTGACCAGAGTGAAAGGATGCGCCCACGTTGTTCCCTGGGAAAGAGATCACCAATCATCGAGAGCGAAGCAGGAGCGTAACCCGCTTCACCTATGCCCAGGAATGAGCGCGTAATAAAGATTTGTATAAAGTTACGGGTAAAGCCGGAGAGCAGCGATGCTACGCTCCATATCCCTACACAGGCGGCGACAATGTTCTTCCGAATACTTCGATCAGCCCAGACGCCCAGGGGAAGCGTCGCAATGGCATAGATGAAGAGAAATGATGAGCCAAGCAGGCCCAATTCTGTATTGGTCAGGCCGAAGTCGATCTGAATTTTTGTCTGGATTGCTGAAAGTACCGAACGATCTGCATAGTTAAGTATGTTTATGATCATTAATATGGTGAATATGGAACGCGCCTGGCTTCTTTTGGGTTGCAGCCGGGTGCTCTTCTGGTTAGACGAAGAAGGTGTTACTGTTGACATGCGGAAATAGCCTGTTCCTTTCGTTCTTATTATGAGTCACAGTCATGTGTATGCTTCACGAAGCAGTGGTAAACTATCCTGGTCTGCTTGCTTTAATATTATTGTATTCAACTGTGGATACGAATTTTTGCACCAATGGTTGCAGAGATTACAACGGCTCTGCAACCGGATAGGTCACCGACGCAACTATCTCACTACCTCGTTCGTCCTATACAATGGTAGAGAAAATACTGAAATTACTTTCATTTATATAGGTTAAGAGAGAAAGGATAGGGAAAATGTACACGCTCATGCATCTTGTACTACATACCAACCCACTCTTGATCTATCTTATAGTCGCGTTAGCCCTGGCCCTTGAGAGTTCGGGTATCCCCATTGTCAATAGCACCCTGTTGCTTTTCACTGGCGCTCTGGCCTCATCCGGTCACTTTAATGTTGGTGTCCTGGCGTTTTCCGCCATCATAGGGAGTATTAGTGGTGCCTGTTGCGCATATGCGATAGGTGCCCGTGGTGGTCAGCAGACGCTGCTACGGTTCGCGCTCTTCTTCCACCTTGATCAGCATAAGATAAACATGTTTGAGCGTTGGTTTCAGCGGTATGGGATCTGGATGGTGTTTGCCTCGCGCATCATCCCCTATATTCGGCCCTTTACATGTTTTCCAGCAGGCTTCTCGCATACCAATTTTACGCGTTTCTTCATTAGCGTCACGCTTGGATCGCTTATCTGGTGCACGACGATGCTCTATCTAGGTTGGTCGCTTGGTCGCCGTTGGGGATTGGCGCTGCATCTCATCCAGAGCTATACGGTTCCGGTACTGGCGTTGTTAATACTACTCATTGTGCTTTATTGGATTATTATGCGTTTTCTAAAAAAACAGATTGCTGGCCAGGCTTCGACGTATAGCTGCTAGTGAGGCGTAACGATAATCGTTATTAATCACTGTTATTGCTCGTTATTTATCTTGTCATTGCCTTGCCACAACTTTCTCATCTCTTCACTGGTTGTTAGCAACTCATTTAGCGTTCCTTCCGCATCGATCTTGCCATCTTTGAGAATTATGATGTGATCGGCACGTTGCAGGACGGCACGTCGGTGTGTGACGACCAGGCATGTCATATTTTTATGTTCAAAGATGCGTTCCCAGAGAGTTTGTTCAGTCTCAACATCCAGAGCGCTGGAAAGATCATCGATCACCAGCAGATCGGCTCTGCGTACCAACATGCGTGCCGTTGCTGTGCGTTGCACCTGCCCACCCGAGAGCTTGACACCACGTGTGCCCACTGGTGTTTCCAGTCCTTCCTCCAATGCCTGCACATCATGCTCTAGAACGGCGCTTTGCACCGCGATGGTCAGGGCGTCAGCATCGTCGGGTAGTCCCAGGAGGATGTTCTGTTTGAGCGTCTCACTGAACAGACAGGGAACCTGGGCTGTGTACGCCGTGCGAGGTGGCACAAAGAAAGAAGCGGCGTCGTCTACAATGTAGTTGTTCCACTTGATCTCGCCCGTTTGCCGGGGCAGTAAGCCCAGGAGGGTCTGTAGAAGTGTTGTTTTACCTGCACCTGTCCGTCCTGTTATCACCGTCAGGGTGCCGCGTGGCAAGCTCAAATCTATTCCGTTGATACCGGGTCCTGATTGTGAGTGGTGATAGGTCAGTCCTCGTGTCTCCAAGAGGATTAACCGATCAGCCGTGTTGTCTACTGGTGGCGGTATGGTGGGTAGGAGTCCGTGCAGATGTAACGGAGTGGGTTCCACTAGCGCAGCAGGTGGAGCATTACCCAGCAGGCCACTCATACGTGCAAAGGCGATCCCAGCCTGCTGGTAGGCTGCCAGGAACTGGCCGAGTCCGGTGGTAAAGTCGGCGATGAAGCCCAGATATGAGACAAACAAGGCAAAGTCGCCCACTGTTATGTCGCTGGTACGTAGGAGGTTTGCAGCCAGCAGCATGATGAGACCCGTACCTACGCTCACCGTGTTGGTCGTGATGGCGTCCAGAGCTTGCGTTGCCAGGCGATCGGTCAGCATGGTTGTACGCCGCTGCTCATTGAGTTGTTGGAAGCGTGCTACGATGCGCTCTTCTGCACCTGCAGCCTGTATCGTCTGCACCGCCGCCAGGATATCGCCGATGGCTCCGGTGACCTGGCTGGTAGCCTGGCTGCTGGCCGCACGATAACGTCCCAGTGCAGCACTTGCCTTCTGTACTATTGCCACCACAACTACGAGAGGTAGGATGGCGACCAGGGTTATGCGGACGTTGATATGAAGGAGCACCAGGAATGCCCCGACGGCTAGTAGACCCTGACCTGTAATCTCGTCAGACCAATCTATGGTGTCCTCTGCCTGATAGGCATCGTCGCGAAAGCGGCTGATGGTCTCACCTATGGAGTAAGGTAGAGTCTGGGCACCTGGTCGCTTCAAGATGTACTGCAGCAGATTGCGGCGCACCAGTCCGCTCATTGTGAACCGCAAGATGATTTCGACAAAGCCAGCGGTAAGCCACAACGCCACACGACTCACGGCGAGTATCACCAGTAGCACGATCAGTCCCGTGTTGCCTATGGGCAGATGGGCCGACCCGGTGAGCGTATCGAGGAAGGCGCGG
>CAVUVQ010000044.1:0-60872 GCA_963744875.1 uncultured Chloroflexia bacterium
TTCAGCACATAGCCAACAACTTCGTAGCCACGACCGGGGCGCTCTTTCGTGGGTAGATCGGTCAACCATTCCCATTGCACCTCTTCCGTTATCGTAAAGGTGTCGTGGACAAGATCGGGAAAGATGCGTGGAACGAGCGGGATGGCGCGGCGGTGGGTTGCATCATGATCCGTGCCATGCACATTGAAGACGAAGCCACGGATATCGCTGAGCAGCACCGCAACACCGCCTGCATCCAGAAATGTACGCAACAGGTGCAGGTGGGCGTTGATGATACGGATGCGAAAATCTTGCGCGGCATCCTGATAACGACGATGGCGCTCCTGCTCATTGAGAAGTGAGGGCGCGACACGTTGGATACCATCGAGCACATCGAGGATGGGATAACTGAATAGTTGCGTCATGACCAGCGAACTTACCACCAGGCCAAAATTACCGGGAGAAAGTTCCTGAAACTGAGGAGGATCAGGGACCGGACACTGCTCCAGGCAAAGGGCGGCGGCATCAAAGACGGCGCGCGCACCTTGAGAGGCGAGTTGCGACCAGTTCTGTTGTGCAATAAGCCGCGCAAGATCATGGCTGACACCTCCGCTGATATCACATTTCAGCAGATGTATCTGTTTACGTAAAGCTGAAGAGGTGAGTTCATCCCTGGCCTGTTGCATTGAGGCAAGATCAAGATCGGCGAGGACGACCTCATCGCTGGCACGAGCGAGATCGACAAGCGGAACCTCGGTACAGGCTCCCGCCCCAAGCACAAGGGTACTACGTGATGTGGCTGCTTCGCGCAGACGCAAGGCATGAACAACCCGTGCGGCTGCTTGCTGCAAATGTTGTGGAGAGTTCTGTTGCAGCCATTGCCGCCGTTGCACGCCTTGCATTTGCACGTTGCTGTACAGTAAATTATCGATGCGCGACATACCACAACACATTTCTTTTTATTCAAGTTTGAGATCGTCAGAGAAAGTTAGCGACCTGTATAGTTGGCGGGCCGTTTCTCAAGGAAGGCGCGAACACCCTCACGATGATCGGCGGTATTCATAGCCATATCCTGCATTTCGCCCTCAAGCCGCAGAGAGGTCTTGAGATCACTATCAAGCGAACGGTACATCAGTTCTTTGATCAGGCCATAAGAACGCGTTGGACCTTGCGCCAGGCGTTGAGCCAGGGTGACAATAAATTCCTCGAACTCATAGGCGGGCACACATTTATTGACCAGGCCAATGCGTTCAGCCTCCGAACCACTGATTTCATCGGCCAATAGCGCCATCTCCAGAGCTTTCCCCAGGCCAATCAGGCGTGGAAGAAAGAAGGCACCACCGCCATCGGGAACCAGGCCAATACGCGCAAAGGCCTCCACAAAGCGTGCGTTATCCGTGGCGATACGCAGGTCGCAGGCGAGGGCAATATTGCAGGAAATACCAGCGGCGACGCCATGGACAGCAGCGATGACAGGCTTGGGCATCTCCTGAAAAAGCTGGATCAGGCGATGATATTTTGCAAGGTGTTCGCTGACCTTGATCGGCTCTCCATCCGCATGGGCCGTGGCGAAACCGTTAAGATCCTGACCCGCGCCGAAAGCTTTACCCGCACCATTAATCACAACGCAACGGATGCTCTCATCCTGCGCGGCTGACGCGGTGGCCTCGGTCAATTCATGTAACATGAGATCGTTGAAGGCATTGAGGACTTCGGGTCGGTTCATGGTGAGAATGACAAAACCTTCTCCTTGCCGGACGAGCAGATGCTGGAAATCGTTGCGCATTGGTTACACTCCTCTTCGTTGAGCATTACGGGATTTTCGGCATATCGAGCATCAGCACCTCGAACGCGACACGGGCGTTGACGTTCTGTTCGATAGCCTCTCTCGTTGACAGTATAGCACGAATCATGCGTTCGGCTTCGGCTGAACCAACCTTTGCCGCCTGCTTTTTTAAGAGGTCGCGCATGTCGACGTTCACGGTGAGGTCCAGGCAATCATTTGAGGCCAGAACCAGATCGCGCCACCAGAGCAACCAGAGATCCAGCAGGCCATCGACCTTCTCGGAATCGGAACTGAGGCGTTGGGCCATATCGAAGCGTTGAATTCTGCTGTGAGAGGGCAATTTTGCAAGCACCTCTAATTGGGATTTGCGCTCATCGAGCATCTCATCATCTTCCACCGCCTGGATAGCCCATCCCATGCGACCAGCGGCCAGAGCTGCGATTAACTCGGCCTCCTGTGGCTCTACCTCCCACTGCTGCTCCAAAGCCGTTTTGATGCGCGGAGTGGTGAGCAATTGCATGGGTATCTGCTGCACACGCGAGAGAATGGTCGGCAAGAGGAGGCCAGCATCCGGCACGGTGAGCAGTAGCACGACATCGGGTTCAGGTTCCTCCAACGTCTTCAAAAGACAATTAGCGGCCTGCATATTCATCGCATGTGCATCCTGAATAATGAAAATGTTGCGGCGTCCTTCCAGCGTGCGACGGGCCGAATCGCTCTGTAAAACGCGAATTTGCTCAATGAGAATGAACTGCTTGTCCGGCGCTTTCGTCACAATATGTACGTCTGGATGATTACCATGCATCACCTTACGGCACGCGAGGCAAGCATTACAAGGCTCGGTGGGAACGACGAGAGGATCGGGATTACCCGTACATAGCAGCGTCTGGGCGAAACGCTGAGCGAGCAAGCCTTTACCGATACGAGGAGGTCCAGTAAAGAGATAGGCGTGACGGACCTGCTGCGCGGCAATCGTGCGGCGTAGTATATCGATGGAGTGCTCGTGCCCGACGATCCCCCATCCCGGCGCTTGAGTCTGTTGCGTATTCATGGCTGCCATGGTAGCAGAAATTGAGGGGAATCGTCAACAGGGCGCATGGGACGCATCTCGCCCGTGCCCCAATTCGGCTACAAAAGCACGATTTATAGAGTATCTATGTTATACTCACACGCATGAGTATTCGCATTCACAACAATTACAACAACCATAGAAGCTATCCTATTTATTAATTGCTAGCAAAGCAATTTTTGAAACCTGATGACACAGTAGTCGTATAACTAAATGGGAGTAATTTGCCAGACATCCTTTGTCCTGTCTACTAACTCACAGCGTTTTGTGGTTGTGTATGTTATGCTAGCTAAAGAGAAGATCGTTTTCCAAGATATGTTATTATTAAGCTTCCGCTTTTTGATTATAAGGTAGATGTAACCGATGGATACCTCTATCCGTTTCTACAATACGAATGGTAGTTTACGTTTGTCACACAATGATGAACAAGCAGGCCGTTCCCGCAATCGCTTGTCCGAGGATGAGAATGGGAGTGCAGTAGGGGAAGAGGTGGAAGAGGAACGAGAGACCTCTCGACCATCGACGCTTACTACGGCACAGCCAGAGCAAGTCCAGCAGGAAGAGAAAGTGAAGGTTGAGGACTTTGAAGCAATTTTTCAGCGCTTCCAGACCCCAATCACCAACTTCATCTATCACCTCATCGGCAATCGAGAGCAGGCATGTGACCTTGCACAAGATGTATTCGTTAAAGCATACAAGGCATTACTGGCGGGGACCGTCGTCCAACCGGGGGCGCTGTCGGCGTGGCTCTATCGCATAGCATCCAATACCACGACAGACACCTTACGCAGACGGCGTCTTATTGCATGGCTACCGCTCTCGCTATTTAATGAAGATCGCGGCATAGGTGCGGGCGTTCTATCCGACTCCGGTGGCTCTGCCGATGGTTTCACGAACAATAGTGACGAGAACAGCGGCAACGACGCACGAGCCAGTTCAGTCAGTGCCCTGTATGAGCGCAATGGCTACGACGGTGGGCGCTTCGAGAGCCATGTTGCCGATCGCGAGATCGTGGAGCATGTTTTCAAGCAACTGCCACCTAAGTATGCCGTCTGTCTATGGCTTTACGAAAATGACGGACTTTCCTGTGCAGAGATCGCATCGGTACTCAACATCAGCGCGTCAGCGGTCAAGATGCGCCTGATGAGAGCAAGGGAGCGGTTTATCGGATTGTACCAAAAAGAGGTCGGTGAAGATTGAACTGTAGTCAGGCGCGGGCAATGCTCGCCGCATATCGAGAAATCAAAAACAGCCAGGTTGATGCGGTTGCGTTGGAGAGGCACTTGAGTGGTTGCGCAGAATGTAAAGCGTTTCGTGCTCAGGGGAATTTTATTGGTGGACGACTTCGTGCGTTGCCAGAGATTGAGCTTCCTGCGGATGCGCATACAAAATTAATGAAGGCGCTGGCAGTCGAGCATGCACGTTTCATTCACCAATCTCCCGCTTCCAAACAATCTATCCCTGTACCTGTGTTCCTGGCTCCTTATTTGAAGGAACAAGGACAGGAGATCCCAGATCATATCGCCGCCTTTTCGACGGCAGATACAGGTCCATTACCCGTTATCCAGATGTCACGCAAGCGCAAAAGCACCCATCGTTCCTTGAAGATGAGCCCTTTTGCCGTCGTTGGGCTGGCAGCAGCATTTCTGATGACCATCATGGTGGGTGGTTTGACTTCGCTAGTTATTTTGGGCAATCGTGGCGTGCCAGCAATCAGACAAGAGACGGTAGGTCAGACCTCTCAGCTTACTCAGACAAACTACACCACAACAACCAGTTATACGCAGATCGCCAGCGCTATAGGCAATCGAGATACTATCTACTATACAGCTTATGGAAAGAATAACAGCGCATGGACGTTGGCGGCACTGGATAACCAGACAAAGGTCAGTACGCCGCTCCTTCCTCAAGCAAGCACAGACCCTTTGATCGTCTTAAGTTCCTCTAATAACTGGCTGATCTGGCTGCGCTTTGATCTTCCACAGCAGATAATCATAAAAAACGCGCATACGCATAAAGTGATCAGTAGTTATGAGGGACGCGCCTGGAGCCTCGAAGCCACTTATCTGGGCAACGATCCCGCCAGCACGTTGACGACCGCGCATCCAATCACTCTGCAGAAGGGGATATTTGATGCCACCAGCGCTCCTTCCTGGATCCATACGCCAATCGAGGGTGTCTGGTCTGGCGACAACATGTTGCTGGCGACAACATTGGATACGCAAGGTACATCTCATCTCATCCGTTACACGTTAGATGCGGAGAAAAGTCCCCTTGCTACGGAACTCGCGACGGCTACTAACGGGCATATCCTTACATCGCCAACCGCGACGAGCAACGGCACCAGCATCTACTGGTCTGAGGAATGGGCAAATAGCGATAATACACTGCATAGCGATATCTGGGCGCAGAAGATGAGTGCAGCACCGTTACCTCTCTCCGGTAAATGGGGCCATCAAGCAAGTACGGACACCTATCTGTTCCTGGCCGATAAAGCTTCATTCCACCCACAGGTTGTCAATGATATGCTCTTCTTGCTCACTGTAAAGAAGACCGCGCTACCAGACGTGACGACGGTGGATACAACAACGAATGCGACACCAACTGTGACTGCCAGCACGCAAACTCCGGTCACAACTCCCGGTAGGATCAACACAGCATTCTACACTCCTCTACCGGATGAAGCACTTCAGGGCACATTGCAGGCGTTTTCAGCCCTTGATGATAGCGCCATGCAACTTTCTATTAACGAGGTGGTACAGGCTCCGCAAGCGGGTTCGCGCTTCCTCCTCTGGCAAAATAGCACCAGAAGCATTGGCATGTATGATGCTGTTACAAAGGAGATTGTTCCGGTTGGTCTCAATCCGCTTTCAAACAATGCAACATTGCTCTCAGTAAATGGAGATACGACCGTCTGGACAGCCAATCCAACAAGTAATACGAGCGCGAGTACGCAAGGGCCAACAAACACAGTAACATTCGGTACATTTAATTGGCCGGGCCGGGCACCCATTACCCCATAAAGAGAGAGTATGGTTTGCCAACCAGTTTGTTCCCATCGGACAAGATATGGGTCAATTTCATAGAGTTGTCCAGATTGGCAGAAGAGTTTAAATAGATGTTTTGTAAATTCTGCCTCTTTGCCGAACATGCTCTAAATGAACGTTTTGAAGATTTTCTGCTGATGCGTTTGAAACACCACAGGTAAGCCAGATCCACAATTCCACAATTTCCCATTTGGGTGATAGGGTATAGTAAAGAAAGGACTTTTCAAAAATTCTTCCCTTGTTTCGCTCTTAGTAACGATAGTTCACTAGCCCTCATGGGTATTTAGAAGACCGTGAGGAAAAGAGAGACGTGAAAGGATGGAACGCATGCCACATCAAAGTGCAGAACCCCTTTCTTTAAAAAGACAGACGCTTGCAGCTATTCTACAAGCCCTGGCTGATCCTGCCCTTACCCCTCTTGAGGCGGAGCATCTCTCTTATGCCGTTTTACAGTGTCTTTGTGAGAGGATGAAAACAGATAATCTCGCCATTTTACTTCTGACGGAAGATCATACCGCCTTACATATCCATACGGTTCTTGGATTAGAAGAAATTGTAGCACGTGATGTCCATGTTCCTCTTGGCCGTGGCTTCGCCGGGAAAATCGCCATGCAAGGGTTTCCTCTCATTGTCCATGATACCTCGACGATTGAAATTCTTACCGATGTGCTTCGTGATGAACTCAGCTCGCTCCTGGGTGTACCCTTGATTGTACACAAGCAGGTCATCGGGGTCCTTCACGCTGGAATGAAGCGTAAGTATCTCTTTACTGCTTCTGATGTTGCCTTATTGCAGTATGTTGCTGATTCCCTTGCGCAAGCCTTTGAGCGGACCCTCCTGCTATCTGGAGAACAACATGCAGTTGAAGAACTGATCGAGGCACAACTCTGTGCTGTTGTAGAACTGGTAGAGGCACAACAGCGGGTGGCGACAGAACTGGTAGAGGCACAACAGCGGGTGGCGACAGAACTGGTAGAGGCACAACAGCGGGTGGCAATAGAACTGGTGAGGACTCAACTGCATGAAGCGGTAGAACTGGTGAGGACTCAACTGCATGAAGCGGTAGAACTGGTGAGGGTACAACAGCCTCCAGCAGTAGAACTGGTAGAGGTACAACAGCGGGTGGCGACAGAACTGGTAGAGGCACAACAGCACGCAGCAGGGGAACTACTAGAGGTACAACTGCATGCGGCGGAAGAACTGATGGAGGTACAACTGCCTCCAGCAGTAGAACTGGTAGAGGTACAACTGCATGCAGCGACAGAACTGGCAGAGGCACAACAGCACGCAGCAGGGGAACTACTAGAGGTACAACTGCATGCAGCGGAAGAATTGGTAGAAGCACAACTGCCTCCAGTAGAAGAACTGCTAGAGGTACAACTGCATGCAGCGACAGAATTGGTGAGAGCACAACTGCACGCAGCGGCAGAATTGGTGAGAGCACAACTGCATACCGCAGGAGAATTGGTGGACGCACAACTACCTATCGCAGGAGAACTGATGGAGGTACAACAGCGGATGGCGGGAGAACTAGTGGGGACACAACTGCATACCGCAGGAGAACTGGTGGGGACACAACTGCATACCGCAGGAGAATTGGTGAGAGCACAACTGCACGCAGCGGAAGAATTGGTGGACGCACAACTGCATACCGCAGGAGAATTGGTGGACGCACAACTGCATACCGCGGCAAAACTGGTGGACGCACAACAGCGGGTGGCACTTAAACTGATGGAACAGCAACAGCAGGTCCGTATCCAGACATTTGAACAGATGAACGAGCTCGAAACAATTTTCAATGCGATCACAGATGCGGTGATTGTGTATGATACACAAGGGCATATTCTTCGCTCGAATCGAGCGGTGCAGCAACTAAGGGATGAGCATGGGGATTTATGTTCATCTGAACACCTCCCACTGAAGTGTTTATTCGATGGAAAAAGGCTGGGGGCACAGCAAGCAGTCACGGTGTACCTGCACACCCTTGATGATCGAGATATCCAACTCAGTGTCACGGGAGCTCCTTTATATAATCAACAGGGTCATCTCTATGGAGCCGTCTGTGTACTTCGTGATGTGACCATACGAAAACAGATGGAGCAGCGTACCGAGATTCTCGACATGTTTCTTCAGATGGTGGAACTCCTCGTCAAATCTTCTGCTCCAAAAAAACAGGCAGTCCCATTGGAGACCTCTGCGCAGATCACACAACAGATAGAGAGCTCCATCTTAGCCTTAGCCCGGCGTCTTCTCGGCTGCTCTCATGCCATCATCATTGGCATCCACCCCAGCATTCAGGTATTATCTCCTTTGGCACTGGCAGGTTTCTCCTCGGAACAGGAGCAACACTTGAGAACAGGTCTCACGGGAGCTCACCTGAGCCTGCTCATCAATGATCCTGGCAATGTAGCTCTTCTAGAGAAGCAAGAAAGTGTGCCTTTTACCATTACCAATTCACCGCTGTTACCGTATCTCTCCCCACTGAGTTCTTCCTCGAATTTTTACCTGGTGCCAATCTATGTCACTCATCATCTTATCGGTTTGTTCGGGATTATGTTTCCTGAGAAGACCTCTCTGCGGAATCTGGGAGGTCTTTCATTGATCTCAACCATCAGCAAGCTGTGTGCATTGGTTCTTCAATATGAACAGCAAACCACTGAGCAAGATCAGCTCTCGGCAGCGAAGATTTTGCTCAATGAGCAACTGGAACAGGCGAATAAAATGCAAGGGGACTTTATCTCAGTGGTCAGTCATGAGTTTCGGACCTCTCTTACCAGCATTGAGGGCTTTAGTACCCTTCTGCGTAGCGAGGACTTCTCTGCGGAAGAAGTGAAGGATTACGCCAATGATATTTACATCGATGCCATTCGTCTGCATCAGATGGTCACAAATTTATTGGACGTGGAACAGATGAAACAGGACAAAATGCCGTTGCACAGAGAATGGGTTGATCTCAATACGCTCTTGACCACGATCGTAAAGCACCTGGAACCGGTCTCGACACGTCATACCTTGCGTCTTTCATTGGATGAGAAGCTCTCTCAACTCGAAGGAGACCCTGAGAAGCTTCGGCAAGCCATCATGAACTTGCTCTCCAATGCCATCAAATATGCTCCCATGGGAGGTGATATTCTCATTACAAGCAGCAAAAAGGGAAACGAGGTTCACGTGAGCATCCAGGATCATGGCATCGGTATTGCACCTGAGGCCATTAAAAACATTTTTACGCCCTATCATCGTGTGAATTCCAGCTCGACGCGCTATATTCAAGGCACGGGTTTAGGGTTATCCCTGGTGTCTGAAATCATCCACCAGCATGACGGCACAATCTGGGTAGAAAGTACCCCAGGACATGGCTCTACCTTTCATCTCTCCTTTCCATTGGCCAGAGAGGCTTTCAACGTGTCAAATGAGGAAATTGAGCTTGAGCCGTTTTCATAGAGGGTCCTAATCAACAGCAATAAAGCGGTAGAAAGTCTGAGCGTGGTGATCCGTTTCTGCTATTGCTGTTCTTTTCGCCTTAGCGACGCTGCGGCATACCCTGGCCCGCCAGTACGAGTGGCCTCACCAGGCAATTGTAGGGGCGCGATGCAACGGAGTGGAATAAGCCCGTGCTCAACCCGTGCTCAACCCGTGCTCAACCCGTGCATCCACGTTCCCACAAGCGTTCTAGCAACCAAGCATTTTAGCAATCAGCATGCGTTGGACTTCACTCGTACCCTCACCAATCTCATTCACCTTCACACTTCGCCAGTAGCGCGAAACGGGATATTCATCCATAAAGCCATAGCCGCCATGTATCTGCACAGCCTGATCGGCAGCACGTTTGGCGGTTTCGGAGGCAAAGAGCTTCGCCATTGAGGCCTCACGCGTATAGGGCTTGCCCTGCATATGCAGCCAGGCGGCTTTATAATACATCAGGCGTGCCAGTTCAATCTCGGTCGCCATATCCGCCAGCTTGAACTGGATGGCCTGGAACTTGCTGATCGGCTGTCCGAACTGTTTACGCTCTTTCGCATAACTCAACGCTTCATCCAGGCACGCCTGCGCCAGGCCAACGGAAAGTGCGGCAATCGCAATACGCCCCCCATCGAGGATCTGCATAAACTGCTTGAAGCCATCGCCGGGCTGGCCCAGGATATTCTCCCCCGGCACCACGCACTCCTCAAAGGCCAGGGGACGCGTATCTGACGCCTTCCAACCCATTTTTTTGTAAGGCTTGCCGATGACATAACCAGGAGTAGTGCGCGGAACAATGATATTGGTGATCTCCTTACGACCATCCGAACGCGTACCAGTTACAGCAGTGATAGTGACGCCAGTGGTCATATCGGTGCCCGCATTTGTGATAAAGCATTTCGACCCATTGATATGCCAGCGTCCATCAAGCAGGGTTGCACGGGTCTGCGTGCCACCGGAATCGGAGCCTGCTTCAGGTTCAGTAAGACCAAAGGCCCAGAGCTGCTCACCCCGTGCGAGAGGCTGCAGAAAGCGCTCTTTTTGTTCTTTATTGCCGAACAGGTAGAAAGGGGTCGCCCCCAGAGAGATATGCGCCTCCATGGTGATCCCGACCGAGACATCACCACGTGAAATCTCCTCAATCGCCAGACAATAGGAAAGGAAATCGGCTCCCGCACCACCATACTCTTCTGGAAAAGGCAAACCTAATAAACCAAGCTCACCCATTTTATGTATAAGTGCATAAGGAAATGCGCCAGTCGCATCCATCTCCTCCGCCAGAGGCTTTATTTCCTGCTCAGCAAACTCTCTGCATGTATCACGAATGGCCGCCTGCTCTTCATTGAGGGTGAAATCCATAAACAATGCCTCTTTCTTCTGTATAACACGACTGGTCTGGTATGATAAATAGCATCTCTGGCACTATTATACGAGATTGAAGCAAGCCATTCCCACCCGACTCCACCAGCCCGTGAGGTGCGACATCATAGTGTCTTATGTAATATGGATGTTATAAACAAGATACATAGTGCTGTTTACAGTACCTATATTGCCATGTATCTTCCGATTTTTAGAGTGATACATTACTTAACGGATACTATGGCGTTACCAGTCAGGCAAAATCTTATGCGTACAGGACCAAAAATAGCAATATTTTCTCTGGTGAGGACGGTTATGTAATTTCTGATGAAGTGAGCGTTAAGTTAATCATACTATACTTATTTCTAATGATGGTGGGAAGGGAATGATCGGCATTCCTACGTTGCGTTCCATATCCATCATCAGAGATCGGTTTCTTCTTAATTTTAAAAGGAGTTTATTTGTGCCGAAACGATTGATTCAGTTATTTACACTTCTGGCTTCTGTCCTCATGTTGGCTGCATTCACCCCCTATGTATTTGCAGCGTCAACAGTGCACACATCTACGGGCAGCGCGGCGGCTGTTAATCCCTATTCACCTGCTTATCAACATAGTTATCGACATGGTGTCGTACCGACAATTGTACAGGCCAACAAAATGAAGGCCTATCAGCAGTCCCACGCGACCCCGCAGGCACCAGCGGCGGCTAATACACTTTCTTACGGCGGTGGCATCGACGGCATCGGTGTGACAAGCGGTCATGAGAAGGTCTACCTGGTGTTCTGGGGCACGCAATGGGGGACGCAGAGCACTGATAGCAATGGTAATCTAACCTTCTCTAATGACTCGGCGGGTGGAGCGCCACGTTTGCAGAACATGTTCAAGGGGCTGGGCACAGGTAATGAGCTGTGGTCAGGCGTCATGACCCAGTACTGTGACGGTTCAGGTGTATCCGCAGGTGCAACCAGTTGTTCAGCGAGTGCTGCACATGTTGGATATCCAACGGGCGGTGCTTACTCTGGCGTCTGGTATGACAATTCCGGTGCGGAACCATCCGCTGCCAGTGGTAATCAATTGGCAAACGAGGCTATTAAGGCCGCTGGTCACTTTGGCAATACCTCAGCCTCCTCCAACCGCTACTCGCAGTATGTTATTCTGTCGCCTACCGGAACCAACCCTGACAATTATCAGACCGGCGGCTTCTGCGCATGGCACGACTATAACGGCGACACGACACTGAGCGGTGGCTCAGCCAATTCGCCTTATGGTGACATCGCATTCACCAATATGCCTTATGTAATGGATCAGGGCAGCAGTTGCGGACAGAACTTCGTCAACTCCGGTTCGGCTGGAACACTCGATGGCTATACGATGGTTGAAGGCCATGAATATTCCGAGACTATTACTGACCAGAATCCTGCCGGTGGTTGGACAAACAGCTTCCAGTGGCCAGGAAAACGCCGACGAGTGCGCCTGGATCAATCCTGGTACGCAGGGTGGAGCTGGCAACGTTACCATGGGCAACGGCACTTATACAGAGCAGTCAACCTGGTCGAACGATACTAACCGCTGTGATCTCTCGCATACAATTATCGGCGGCGGCACAGGCACAAATGATTTCTCGCTCAGTGCAAATCCTGCTACCGTATCACTTGCTCCAGGAAGCAGCACCACTTCGACGATTAGCACATCAGTTGCCAGCGGTTCTGCGGCCAGCGTAACCCTCGCGGCCACGGTCTCGCCTGCTGGTCCTACGGCTGCGCTTTCTCCAACCAGCGTAACGGCTGGCAGTTCCGCAACCCTGACAATCACAGTTGGCTCGTCGGTTGCGACAGGCAGCTATACAGTGACCGTGAAAGGTACTGAGGGCAGTGCCACCCATAGCACAACCGTCTCGGTGATCGTTTCTTCGACGGGCAGCGGCGGTGGCGTGACAAATGGTGGCTTTGAAACTGGGAGCTTCTCCGGTTGGACGGTAGCAGGGACAACCTCAATCAGCAGCACAGCACATTCTGGCACGCATTCTGGTCAGGCAGGTGGAACAGGTCCGACCAGCGGCGATAGCAGCATCAGCCAGACGTTCACTGCTCCAACAGGCACAACGACGCTGAGCTTCTGGTATCGTGTGCAATGTCCAGACACACTGACCTATGACTGGGCAACGGCAACGTTGAAAGACAACACCAGTGGAACAACCAAAACTCCGCTGGCTAAAACTTGCAACACCAACGGGACATGGGTCAAAGTATCAACGAGCATCACGGCAGGCCATTCGTACACCTTGAAACTGGTCAGCCACGATGACAACTATCCCGGCGACCCCACTTATACTCTCTATGATGATGTGACCGTGAGCTAATCGCGAGATCGGCTCTTAATTGAAACGGGGATAGCCCATTGGGTTATCCCCGTTTTTGTTGGAATATATTTCCTACGAAAGCGTCTCGCTACTCTCCACATGGGCACCAACGCCCCGCCGCAACATGGGAACCTTGTTCAGTTCTTCCCAGGGAAGATCAATGTCGGTGCGCCCAAAATGACCAAAGGCAGCGGTCGGCTGGTAGATTGGACGGCGCAGGTTCAAAGATTGGATGATACCCGCAGGACGCAGATCAAAATGCTCGTTGATCAGGCGAATGAACTCTTCATCCGAGACTTTGCCCGTGCCAAAGGTTTCGACGAACAGCGAGAGCGGACGCGCAACACCAATCGCATACGAGACCTGTAGTTCCAGACGATCAGCAAGGCCAGCCGCAACAAGGTTTTTCGCAATGTGCCGGACCGCATACGCCGCCGAACGGTCAACCTTTGTCGGATCTTTGCCGCTGAAAGCTCCACCACCATGCCGCGCCATACCACCATAGGTGTCGACAATAATCTTACGACCCGTCAGGCCCGCATCACCCATCGGGCCGCCCAGAACGAAGCGACCAGTGGGGTTCACAAAGACCTTCGTCGTAGCATCAAACAGGTCAGCCGGAATGACTGGCTTGATAATGTTCTCGATGACATCCTGCCAAATCTGCTCACGATCGATATAATCGGCGTGTTGGGTGGAGACCACAACGGTATCAACGTGGACCGGGCGACCAAATTCGTATTGGATAGTCACCTGGCTCTTGCCATCGGGCCGCAGGTAGGCCATCGGACCAGCACCACCCCAGGAGCGACGACGCACCTGTGAAAGCTGGCGTGTGAGCTTATGCGCAAGGCTAATCGGCATTGGCATATATTCAGGAGTTTCGTTGCAAGCAAAGCCAATCATCATGCCCTGATCGCCCGCCCCAACACGCTCCAACTCATCATCAGTCAGTTGAATCGGGCCATCTTTTGCCTCTATCGACTGGCTAACTCCCATATCGATATCTGGCGACTGCTTCCCAATCGAGGTCACAACACCACAGGTACGATAGTCAAAGCCATAATCGGCATTGATATAGCCCACCTGCTCGACTGTTTTGCGTACAATCGCAGGAATATCGACCCACGCCGAAGTCGTGATTTCGCCCGCGACCAGGACCAGGCCTGTCGTAGTCGCCGTTTCACAGGCCACACGCGCACCAGGATCTTGCGCAATAATGCCATCAAGAACGGCGTCCGAGATCTGGTCACACAGCTTATCCGGGTGCCCCTCCGTTACCGATTCGCTGGTAAAAAACGACTTCGCGCTACTCATAAAATTGCTCATGCAAAAACTCCTTCTCCTTTATGGTATGGTGTAAAAAATGTGCACATACACTGTCAACTGCACTCTTAAATAGATGCCAATTGAACCTTCATAGAATGGGAGGTCTATCGTTATCGCTCACTGCTGTGGGAAGTGGTAAAGAGTGATACTGGATAAAGGGCACAAAAAAACCCCTGCATTTCAGGGGTCTGGCAATTCTGCACATTCCCCTCATCTTGCGGAATGCTCCGCCGGAATTGGCACCCTTCCCGTTATACACGGGCGGGTTGCCGGGCTTCATAGGGCCGTTTCCCTCCACCTCTCTTGATGAGAGCGATTTCTCCTCGCGAATTCTGTTGTCGGTGTGCTGCAAGAAATGCCGATGTGCTGCATTTCCCTTTGTGTATATCTTACGTTAAAGGCGTACCCATTGTCAAATTGCTAATGACAGGAAGGATGTGCGTCATTGCATCGGCGTAGCTGATGCAATGACGTTTGACAAAGTAGTTTTTATTGCCTCGCCCACTTCTGATTGCTGCCGCCGCTGCAGGTCCAGATCTCCACCGCAGTGCCATTAGCAGTGCCAGCGCCGGTCACATCGAGGCAAAGGCCAGACTCGCGCCCAACGACAGTACCGTTGGAGTTGAGGGTCCACTGCTGATTGGCACCGCCGTTGCAGTCCCAGATCTCCACCCTGGTACCCGCCGTCGTGGCATGACCTGGCACGTCAAGGCACTTGTTGCCGTAGACCTGCAACTCGCCATTGGATAGGGAGGTCCACTGCTGGTTCGCGCCGCCATTGCAGTCGTAGATGCTCAGCAGCGTCCCATTGGCTGTAGCCGCCCCTGGCACGTCCAGGCAGCGATTCGAGCCCACACCCCGCAGCACTGCGGTCGTAACCACCACCACCACCACCACCACCACCGTTGTTGGTCAGGCCCCAGCCATACTGCAGCCGATCAAGGCCAGACTGGTTGGTGATGCTCAGTGAGAGATTGGTCCCACTGCCATTCAGCGACGTGATTGCGCACGATGCATTCTCGCATGGGCCAGGACCTACCGTCTGAGTGGCTTGCTTGATGCCAGTCCACAAAATCGAACCCATACCCAGGCTACGCACCGTGTCGGTGATCCCATACATATACGACAGATCGTTGTTGCCGTCCTTGGGGCCGTCGTAATTGGCTCCGGTGTTCATCGGAACGCCAAACTCGGTCAGCACGGCACGGCTGGCATAGCCGCACAGGCTGTTCTCGAAGTCGGTCACCCAGGCCGCCTCAGTCGTATGCGAGTCGCCGAACATGCCGTAGATGTGGATCGACAGCAGAGTCCCGCTCAGACGCGAGTCGGCACCCACCGCACACAGGTTCTGGTCAGCGTACAACCCCGGAACGATCACCCGCCCTCGCGGCACATTAGGGTAGCGTGCCAGCCAGGCGGCCTCGAAGTTGGTCAAATTCGTGGCGCTATAGGCGTAGGGCTCGTTCATGATGTCGAAATAAAAATTGCCGTTTCCACTGTATTTGTTGATCACGGTATCCCACATCTTGTAGAAGGATGTGGTGTCGCTGACCGTGCCGCCTTGCAGCCACGGCGCGACGACGACTTTCATGCCCAGAGCCGAAGCCGCATCCCAGGCTGCCGTGTAGCTACCCCACCACGATCCCGATGTGGTCGCTGCGTTGAATGGCAACCGCACCGTGTTCGCCCCCAGGTTCTGGAACCCCTTGAGGATTGCGGTCGCCTTCGTGTAGGTGGTCGCATAACTGTCCGCTGTCGACAGACCCACCGGAACCAGATCGCCGGTAACGAAGTTGTCGTTCGGATTTGCCCAGTTCACCCCATGAAACTGGTTCGTCGCTGCGTGGGCCGTTGAGGTATGTACGACCTGGATACCAACAAGCGCTATCACAAAGAGCAGCACACTAAGCATACAGAAGAGTTGCATCCTGCGATGATGAAACGTCATGTTCATCCTCCTTTTATTATTAGACACTATCATTGTGCCTACATGACTTAAAGATAGATTCTGCTTTCCTTCCACTACATTTCCTTTTCGAGGAAATAAATGGAAATGGATAAAAAATCTTATCGAAAAGTTCTTCATCATGTATACCATTTAGAGAGAAGGCTGTCAATATACATGACAAAGAAGAGGGGAAGTAATCATACTTCTGATGTCGGTCGTGGTTTTGCTCACTTTAACAGGAGGTACGCATAAAATGGTATAGGCCTGATGCGACTACTTCCATACCATTTTACGCGTATCTGGTATTTTTAATGCCTAGGTACCTGACTCCCACGAGTTCAGATATTTGTCCTGTTCGGGGGTCAATGTATCAATACGCACACCCATTGCATTGAGTTTGAGACGCGCAATCTCTTTATCCAGCGCAGCAGGCAACGTATAGACATGCGGCTGCAACTCTTTGGCCGTATTCAAGATATACTCGGAGGCGAGTGCCTGATTGGCAAAGCTCATATCCATGACACTGGCAGGATGTCCCTCGGCGGCGGAGAGGTTCACGAGGCGTCCCTCGGCCAGCAGATGAACGTGACGACCATCCGGATAGGTATATTCATCGACAAAATCACGCACGCGCCGTTTAGCAGTCGCGATCTGCTCAAGGGCCGGAATGTTGATCTCATCGTTGAAGTGACCGGAGTTGGCAATGATTGCTCCGTCCTTCATGTTCTCCAGGTGAGCACGATCAATGACGTTAATATCGCCAGTCACCGTGACAAAGATATCGCCAAGCGCCGCAGCTTCCACGCCGGGCATCACACGATACCCATCCATGACGGCTTCCAGGGCGCGTGTAGGATCAACCTCGGTTACAATGACGTTCGCACCCAGGCCATGCGCACGGGAAGCGACACCACGTCCACACCAACCATAGCCGAAGACAACGAATGTGCGGCCAGCGAGCAGGATATTTGTGGAACGAATGATGGCATCAATCGAACTCTGGCCCGTTCCATAACGATTATCAAACAGGTGCTTGGTATCAGAATCGTTGACCGCCAGCACGGGAAACTTGAGCACGCCAGCCTTCTCCATGCTGTGCAGGCGGATCACTCCTGTCGTCGTCTCTTCCATGCCACCAATGATATCTGGTATCAACTCGGTACGCTTCGTATGAATCGTCGAGACGAGATCACAACCATCATCCATCGTCATCTGCGGCTTATGATCAAGCACGGCGTTAATGTGGCGATAGTAGGTCTGCTCATCTTCACCCTTGATAGCAAAGGTTGGGATACCATATTCGCTCACCAGGGCAGCCGCTACATCATCCTGCGTCGAGAGCGGATTGGAGGCGCACAACACCAGATCAGCACCACCCGCTTTGAGCGTAATTGCCAGATTGGCGGTCTCCGTTGTAATATGCAAACAGCCAGACATACGAATGCCCTTTAAAGGCAAATCTTTCGCAAACCGCTCACGGATGAGACGCAAAACAGGCATCTCCTTCGCAGCCCACTCGATGCGGTCTTTACCACGGGGTGCCAACGCGATGTCGCGCACATCTCCGTGTGTTGAAATTGTCATAACGTTTATTGTTCCTTCCTCAAATTGTGATGGTATATTGTTGAACCCGTACGAGGGCATCATCATCAAAGGTAGGGACCCGGTTCGACCGCGTCCGCAATTAATCGACCCGTGTGACCCAATGAATAACTATACCATTTGATCCACCATCAACATAAAGGGCACAATTCGATAAATCGCGGACGCGGTCGAACCAGGTCCCTACCTTGTGTCGTACGAATAAATGACGCAAGGTGACGCCCCTACGGCAATGGTTAGCTGCCCTATTCTACAACATTCTTAGCGTCGTGATAGTTGCCAATTAGGATCAAAATGCGAATAGGCGACAAGCTCTTTGTAGCGTGTGGCAATATCATCCATCGTCAGATTGCGCAACCCGCCAATGCTAAAATCGGCGCAGGCAAACGAACCGGTAATGTTTCCATGCACCACGGCGCGTTTGAGATCAGCAGGATCATACGCACCATTGGCAAGTGGTTCCACCGTTGAAAGATAACCCAGGAAGCCACCAGCGAAGGCATCGCCAGCTCCGGTGGGATCAACGACCTCTTCGAGGGGATAGGATGGTGCACTAAAATATGTGCCGTCAGCCCCGAAAAGCAGAGCGCCATAGCTGCCCAGTTTCACAATAATATACTTCAAGCCAAGGGTGAAAAGTTGACGCACCCCGGCAAGAATGCTGGATAGGCCGGTATATTGGCGCACTTCTTCCTCGCTCATCAAAAGCACATCTACCCGTTTGATCACCTCGGTCAATTGAGGACGAGCGGTGGTGATCCACAGTTCCATCGTATCAAGCACCGTCAGGCGGGCAGAGGGAACCTGATCCAGCACTTCAAGCTGCAGTTCCGGCTGAATGTTGGCGAGAAAGACCAGTTGACTGGCACAATAAGCAGCGGGAACAATGGGATGAAAATTCGCGTAGACCCCCAGTTGCGTATCAAGGGTGTCACGCGTATTCATGTCCATATGGTAAAGACCTTCCCAATGAAAGGTTTTTCCCTCCTCAATTTGCAAGCCAGTAAGATCAACGCGTCGACTACGCCAGAAATCCAGATGCTCACGTGGAAAATCGCTCCCGACGATCGCAACCAGGTTCACCTGATCGTAAAGCGAGGTAGCAGTCGAAAAAAAGGATGCAGCACCACCAAGAATGTTTTCCTGGCGTGCAAAAGGCGTCTCGACGGTATCGAGCGCAACAGAACCAACGACTAGAATGGGCAACTTCATCCTCCACAATAAATATGTTAAATATTAGACAGGTGTGGCATCACTGAGATGCTCAATTACACCATCCAGAAACGCGATTGCCGTATTGAATTTTTCATGGGCCAGCTCGCGTGCCGGGGCGATATGTAACGACTGATACAGTTCGATAAAGCGTTCTTCGATGTGACGCAGGATCGCGGCGAGCACGTCACCAGTCACGGCGCGATTGGGATAGCGTGCCCCAAACTCGATCAGTGATGTGACCACGGCCAGGCCACTCAAGCGACCCAGTTTATCCGCATCATACAGGATCAATCCTTCCAGAGGAACCTCCTGCTGCCGCTCAGAAGGGACCGCCTCTGCATGCGTCAGGATAATCTGCTCCACTTTCTCGATCAGTGCAGCAGGAAGAGCAAGCTTTTGTAAGAACTCGACCGCCATAGCGGCTGACTGCACTTGATGATCCTGGAAGCCGTGTTGCGCAGTTGAAATATCATGCAGATAGGCCGCGATCGTCAATGCATCGCTATCAAGCGTAGTGGTGTCATCCTGAGCTTCCAATTGTAGAGAGAGCATTTTGCAATTCGCGACCACCGCACTGACATAACGAAACCCCTCCTGCCCCAACACCTCCTCCGTATAGTGAGCAACAGAGTGTACAACTTCTGTATCCATACGAAAATATATACCTTCCCAAATTATAGTCGCCCACACAAGTGGCGTAAGGACGCATCATAAGGAAAACGCGCAATGCCCTGCTCGGTGATGATAGCCGTGATCAGGGTATGGGGTGTCACATCGAAAGCTGGATTGGCGACCTGAACACCCGCTGGCGCGATCTGCACGCCCCGCACACTCGTTACCTCGACTGGATTGCGCTGCTCAATAGGAATAAGATCCCCGGAAGCTACTGAAAGATCAATCGTAGAGCAGGGCGCAACCACATAGAAAGGCAGAGAGTGCGCCTGAGCCAGGACCGCCAGGCTATACGTTCCAATCTTATTTGCCACATCACCATTTGCAGCGATGCGGTCAGCCCCGACAAAGACAGCCGTAATCTTTCCCTGCCGCATAAAATGACCCGCCATGCTATCGGTGATTAGCGTAAGAGGCACGCCCGCCTGTTGCAATTCCCACGCCGTCAGACGCGCACCTTGCAAAACAGGACGCGTCTCATCCACAAACACATGAATGCCCTTGCCCTCTTGATGAGCTACATAGATGGGCGCTAATGCAGTACCCAGGCCAGCGCTTGTAGCAAGTATGCCAGCGTTGCAATGTGTGAGGAGGGTAGCACCAGCGGGGATGAGTTCAGCGCCGTAGCGTCCCATTCTCAAAGAGGAGTCAACATCTTCAGCCGCAATAGCCAGCGCTTCCAGACGAAGTTTGTGCAGCAAGCCCTGGGGATCAGCATTTTCAGCCAGCGTCTTATCGACACAGTGCAGCATACGTTCCACAGCCCAGGAGAGATTGACGGCTGTCGGGCGTGTACTGCGCAAGAGTTGTCCAACCCAAATAAGATGCTTTTGCAATGCAGCCACAGAAGGCCACTCGTCGGTAGAGGGCCACTCATATAAAAAGCGCCGCAGAGCCAGGAGCATACCCAGAGCGGCAGTCACACCAATAGCCGGGGCACCCCTGACTTTTAGCGTGGCAATGGCATCAGCCACCTGCTGCTCATGCGTCAGATGAAGAACGATGACCTGTTGCGGTAATAGGGACTGGTCGAGCATACAGACGGCGGCTTGTTGCGTATCTTCTTCCCACCACACAGTCCGCAGGGTATATTGCTCATCACTGGTACTCATCGCTCCTTCATCAGAAGGCATTTCTAAGGATCCTTTCTCAAAAAGACGAACAGGCACAACACCCCTTTTTGTAACGAAAGAGCGCAACACCTTGAGCATACATGCCCAATAGTACTAACTCATAGGCCACTCTTAGCGAGAAATCACCATAAGTATGCTACCATGATAGACGATACATCACGCTACTGCAAGTAGGCATAGCTCGTCAGGTATGTTACTGATCGCGTTGGTTGTCCGTTCCACTACACAGAAGGAAGAAAGCCTTTCCACATCCGTAGGATCACTGTCTTGCTACGACAGAGGCTACGAGACCTGGAATGGTTACTATTGTCACTTGAGGAACGGACAAGATGATAATTGTAGCTATCGAAGGGATTGTAGCGCATGGCCCGGGTGGAAATCAGGGAAAGTTCCTGGTCCTTTGAAGAAATTTACGACGAATACAAAACACCTATTTATAATTATGTCTATCATCTGGTAGGTGACCGCGAGCAGGCCGACGACCTGACGCAGGACACCTTCTTGAAGGCGTTCCGTGCTCTACCAAAGATGGATGCTAATCTTAAATTATCGGCATGGCTTTATCGTATTGCAACCAATACGGCGTATGATGCACTGCGCCGTCGCAAGCTGATCGCATGGCTTCCATGGCAAGATCTTGATCATGAGCCAGCTGATGTGGAGAGTGCAGATCCACAGGAGATCTATGGCACGACAGAGCTGGTGCGAGCCGCGCTCCGTCGTATGCCTCAGCAATACAGAGCTGCATTGCTTCTGTACACGCAAGAGGGCTTTTCCTACAGTGAAATTGCCCGCACCTTGAACATTGCTGAGAGCGGTGTCAAAATGTATCTTTCGCGAGCACGACAATCATTTAGAGAACATTACAAAGCGTTAGAACAAGGAGGAAGTGTCAGATGAACTGCGAGCAAGTCAAGGAATTACTCAGTGCTTACCTTGACGACGCGCTCGCTCCGGAAGAAAAACGCACAATAGCAACCCATCTTGAAACCTGTTCAGAATGTAATGCTATGCTTGCGGATTTCCGTCGCTTTGACACACTCCTCCGCCAGCTTCCGCGTGTCAGCCCAGGCGTTGATTTGCGCAAAAAAATCTTTTCCTCACCGGACTACCTGGAGCTGACAGGTACCTCTGTGCCAAAAACGAAGCTCTCTGCACAGACTACCCCTTCCCGAAGCGTGCGCATTGATACAGACAGGCAAAATCACTATCCGCAATTAGTAGCCCTGCCCGGTGGTCGCCAGGAGCAGCGTTCATCCTCTGCACCATCCAGAGATACATTTACAAACACTGAGATGACGAGGAAAAACCGCCCCCGACAAGCTCGGCGCGGACAACGTATTCTGCAAGGTGCCATCGCCGCAACAGTCTTGCTCGCACTTGGCGTTGGCGGTCTGATCACCTGGACGCTCTGGCAACGCCAAAATATGCTAGCAAGCAATCAGACAGCGATAACACCGCCAGCAGGTCTGCAACAGGGGCCAATCCCGGCGGGTCTCCGTTTCCTCTTCCTGCGTAACGGGGCACTCTGGAGCGCTCCAACCACGCAGAATGCGCCTGTTCTTCGCCTCACGCCAGCACATACGACGGTCGCAGCGCAGTGGGCGATAAGGCCCGCACAAACGGGACGGAGCGCCGGAAATATGGTCGCCTATATTGACCTGCAACAGGGCATGGTTCACCTCATTCGTAGCGATGGGCAAAACGACACCATTATTCAGCAACCTTTGCTCAAACCTGGGACACAACCCGCAACGCTATGGAATACTAACACGGGTGCAACTATTCTTAGCAGCCTGACCTGGTCAAACGACGGGAATATGCTGGCCTTCGTTGCCGATCCTACCGGGGCCGCTCAACCTGGACTCTACATTTACAGCATGAGCAGCAATACCCTGCACAACGTTACACTCCCCACCACGGGCAGCGTTTCACACCTGGTCTGGTCGCCTGATAGCGTACGTATTGCTTTTACAATTACAGGCAACGGCAATAGCACAGTGCTGGACTATAATACACAAACTCAGGGCGTCCTGACGCTGCAAAGTGGCATCAACACACAGACAAATGCTGGCGATACAGTCCTCACACTCAGGTGGTCACCCAACCCCAACGCCCCTGCTCTCACCTGGAGTACCGGTCTCGTCAACCAGGTGCACAACATCTGGATGCAGCGCGTCGGCATCGCAGGCAATATAAAACCAACCCTGCTGATAAACGGCAACTACATCCAGGCTGATTACAATCCAGCAGGACATAACGGTATTGGAAGCTGGCTGCTCATCGCGAACAATGCAGGTGTTGGAGGTGATATCAGCAGCGTTGACACTGTTGGCTTCGTAGAAAAGCTTATTGCAGGAAAACAAACGTCCAGTGCACAATGGTCACCTGATGGAAACGCTGTCGGTTACTTCGGACTGATTTCACATGGCACAGGAACGTTGCATATGCTCAATATCATCACTGGAACAGATATCCTGCTCGCAACAGGCGTCGCGACCGAACCCGCACCTCTCTGGTCCACTGATAGCCTGCACATGGTCTATAGTGCGGGTACACATACCGTGATTTTTGACTTGAACACACCAGGAACATTGCAGACACTCAAGCTGCAAGGCAAAGCAACGGCCTTTATCTGGTCCGCCACCTCCCCGACTCAGCTCATACTGGCACTGGCCGATGGACAACAAGGTCTCTACACGGTTGATATCCAACATGGAACGTCGCAGCAACTGAACAAAGAAATACTGCAAAGTCCTCTTCGCTGGACACAAATTCCCTGACCACAACAAATTTCTTCTCACGAGAGAAATGTAGGATAAAAGGCCCATAACATTTGAAATATCACACTTCACATGTTAGGATGAGAACAAGTATTTTACTAATGGGGAAAGTACGATTTTGACAGGAACACGCTACGAGTTTCTTTTAAGCATCCAAAATTGACCCTAAAAGCACTAACCATTTGCTCACTTATACGTTATAATACATAAGCCTGGGATGGAAGGCGGGATGTATGTGAGCAAGCATATCCACCTCGACGAGCAGCTTGTAGCATGCATCTGAATAATTCGTGCAACCTTTTCCCCATGGGGTTAGCACGCGCACCTCCTGGAGCTTCGCGTTGCTATTATGCACACGCGTGGTAGGGGGAGGACGAGCTGGCACCCCGTTCTCTCCTTACTTTTACAAGCGGGAAGGGTTCCATGGGATTTATAGTGCGGTCGCTTTGGGGCAAACTCATCGTCGTCGCGACGTTCATACTCTTACTCGGTATGCTTCTGTTCGGGATACTTTCATGGTACCTGATTACAATCTATTCTGAGCATGAAGCCCGCACAACAGCCCAAAATCAACTCTTCCAGGTTAAACAAGAATACCAGCTCTACACAACAAATTTACACTCCGCATTGCAGAAGACCAGTGCCAACACAACCCTTATAAACGCTACCGCTGCTATGCAGTCCCCTTCATCTCAAGCACTACAAGATCATCTTCAGAATCAACTTGTACAACCATTTACCGCCAACCATCTTTCCATGCTTGTCCTCATAGACAGCAATCATCGGATCCTGGCTCAATTGAACACGCTCAATATATCCAGCCAGAACATCGCCTCTCCACTCACACCTCTGGCTGATAAGGCATTACGAGGGCAAAGCGTCTCGGCATTGCAAAAATATTTTGTTAATAGCAAGGGAACAGCGGATCAATGGTTATTCAGCAGCGCCGTCCCTCTACGCGATAGCCACGGTCAGGTGCTGGGAGCACTTCTAGGCTTACAGGATATTGACGATACCTTTGCCCAGACACTGACGCAGAAAACGGGCATGGGCCTATTCCTCTGTGTAGAGGGACAGGTACAGGGAAAAGCTAATCTTCCACCCCAGGGATTTCAAGCTCAAAACAACCAGAAATTCTGTACAGCAGGTGCATCGAATACATGGAATGGGAGCCAGCGCTATCTGACCCTGGCTGGAACAGGCAAGGCAGCTAACCAGTCTCCACAGTCACCATCACTTATCCTTGTAGCAAGCGAACCGTTATCCACCATCGCCATTACCGATAAGCGCTTATTCCCCATCATAGCGGGCGTAGGTATCTTCATCTTTGGACTCTGCGTCATGATCTACACATTCATAATACGCAAAGTTTTTATCCAGCCGTTGCATCTGTTACAAAACCATGTCCAGTCGCTCGTCGCCAGTACTGCGGGCGAGACCGTGCCGCCAAACGAAGACGAGCTGGTCGGATTGGCTCAATCTTACAGCCTGTTAGCGGATTGCATTGAAAACGAAGGGCAGGTTATGACGGAGCAGATGAGTGATCTTCTGATTATGAGCGATGCATTTATTTCAACGCTTAACCTGGAACAACTGCTGGGCGAGATCGTATCGCGCCTGGGAAATATCATGCGGGCCAGAAATGTCACGCTCCTGCTCTACGGACGCGAGATGCTATCGCCCTCGGTCGTCGCCCAATGGACAGAAATGGTGGGCCAGGTAGTAGCTTCGTACAGTACGCCCACCTCATCGTTCACCCATTCGTTACAACAACAGGGAGCCGTCACGGTACACGCAGACCTGGATGGGGATATTACGATGGCCATCACCTCTAAAATGGCGGCAATTTCAAATCAGATGAGCGAGAAACAGAAAACGGTGCACGGAGAAAAGCCTGGATCAGGCACACAACCATATGGGCTACGCCGTCCGCGTATTCCTCGCTCGGCACTGCGCGATCTCGACATGATCCTGGCACGTATGGTCATGCAACGCCACAAAATCGTCTATGGAGAAGATATCAAGACCATTTATCAAGAACGCAGAGAAAATTGGGCAAAAATGGCACTGCAAGCCAATTATCAATCGACAATCGCAGTACCACTGCTTTTTCATGATCAGGCGATAGGTGCATTCATCATCTATAGCGATAAACCACGCCAGATAAGCAGTAGAGATACATTTCTGCTCAGCACAGCCGCAGTACAAGCCTCGGTTGCCATTCAGAATGCCCTGCTATTTGTGGAAGTGAAAGAAAAGAATGCAGCCCTTGAACGAGCCAGTCATTTGAAATCACAGTTTCTTGCTAACGTGACCCATGAATTGCGCACACCATTACACAGTATTATCAGTTACGGATCGTTTATTGTAGATGGATTTGTTGAAGGGGAACTGACGGGAGAACAAGAGGAACATATCCAATTTATGGTCAATAGAGCCGAAGACCTCTCGCATCTCGTTGATGATATGCTCGACCTTTCTAAAATAGAAGCCGATCACATCGAAGTAAAAATCGAGGAGGTCGAACTATACGATTGTTTAATGGAGGTAGTCAATCAGCTCAAACCATTGGCAAATAAAAAGATCTGTATCTGGACTTAGAGATGGGAGAAGGGGTCAAGGTCGTCCTGGCCGACAGCTATCGCCTGCGCCAGGTCGCGATCAATCTGGCCTCCAACGCACTGAAGTTTACAGAAAAAGGCGGGGTCACTATCCGTTGCACGCTGGTGAACTCGCGCAAGATGACTCAGATAGCCGTCAGTGATACAGGAATAGGCATCTCGCCTTCAGCCCTTGAGTACATCTTTGAAGCTTTCCGCCAGGCCGATGGAAGTACAACCCGTCGCTTTGGAGGCACCGGCCTCGGCTTGACAATAGCTCGCAAACTCATCGAACTACAAGGAGGTGAGGTAGCCGTGGAAAGCGTACCAGGGCAAGGTTCAACCTTCTCATTCACATTACCAGTTAAACCGTAGGGGCCCGATTTATCGCGCCCACCCGTAGGGGATCTTCTCACCACAATATAAAGAGAGATAGTAGATGAGCACACCACTATATGAAACAGAATTGGCAACCATTCTTGTCGTTGAGAACGAAACATCGAACCGTATACTCATTGAGCGCGTTCTATCCACACGCGGGTATCGCTGCCTGAGCGCATCTAATGGACGCGAGGCACTCGACATCCTTGACCGCGAAAAGGTCGATCTCATTCTCACCGATCTATCGATGCCCGTCCTTGACGGATACAAAGCAACACAACTTATGCGTGCACGCCCAGGACTGGCAAACGTACCCATCGTTGCGGTTACGGCATTCGCATTGAATGACGAAGGAGAAGCGGCCAGACAGATCGGTTGTACCGAATATCTGACAAAACCATTTAAACCACGCCAATTATTAGAAGTCGTTGCACGCTTACTCAACAAACAATAGTTTCAGCATAAGGCGAAATATCGAGTTGCCCTTCAGAGATTGGGGGATCACTCGATCTTTCGCTTTTTAGATGGGTTATTACTTGTTTTTGATCATACAAACAGGACTATTGGTTTTAATACTCTCATCAACCATTCTCCCCCATTACAACAATAGAACGGGAAGTTTCTCCTCTCCACCTTACTTATAAATGATGCAAAGACATAAAATAAAATACTTATTTCCAAGTATAGACTTTTAAAGCTTAATATGTTATTATAAATACCATATAGTGAAAACAAGTTTTTCGGCATCAGTTCTACCAGACAACCAATCAAGGCAACTCTCGATGAAGCGGACGAGAAGGCCATTACTGATCTGGAATGCCGTAGCTTTGAAGTGGGGGAGTAGCCAATCTTGCACTACCACTTTACGGAACGTACATATTGTTATACAATGCATATACAAAGTTAGTATATGGCGCTCTCCTCTAAAACGTACGCTTAATATGCGAAGGGATAGCATAGTTTATAGAGGAAAGAGGACGTATAACACAAGATTCTAGAGAGGAGAGAAACAGATGAGTGATCTTTTAACCGTCTCAGAAGTTGCCCAGATTCTTCGTGTTGATGGCACAACTGTACGACGCTGGGTAAAACAGGGTGCCCTCGAAGCAGTCATTTTGCCACATATGAACGAGCGTCAAGCTTATCGTATCAAACGCGAAACTGTAAACAAGATTCTCAAAGAAGCAGTCCAGCAATAGTATTCTCAATCTATAAAGCAACAAACAATTTTTAGGCGCACCCAGGCTCTTTCCTGGTCGACAACATCCGCCCTTTTCAGGAGGTGCGGATGTTGTTTTTTTCTAAAAAAAATGAAAGTCTCCCATCCGCTTCTTGACAGCGTATACCATAATAAGAGTGACGACTCCCCTAGCCATCAAGCGTGGGGTTTTCTGGCTTATTCACTGTTAAAGAAGCGCTTTTATTGGCCGGCCAATTGGTGCCGATCCATTCCCTTTCCCCCGTGAAATCCAGGAGCACATTCTCGCATCTGCTTATTTCTATACAATCCAGAGGAGCAGCGAGGGAATACCTACGATTAATGTGAATATATCCGATCACAGGAGTTTTTACGTGGACATTCAAATAACAACGCAGGCGGCACATGATGTGGCTTGTGACGTTTTACTGGTAGCAGTGACCCGCAACGTTGGAGAAGCACGCATAACATTGTCTCCAGCAGTTCACGCCATCGATGAATTACTGGATGGCATCATTACTGAACGCAGTACCGACGGAGAATTTAAAGGGTCCGTAGGAGAATTGCTCACGATCCACCCCAGGGGAAAACTGGCGGCGAAGCGCGTGCTTGTAGTTGGCCTGGGGAAACCGGAAGCAATCACCGTGCAATCCCTTCAGCGTGCCAGCGCGACCGCTATCCGTCATGCGCAGAACACTGGCGCACAGCAAATTGCCCTGGCACCAGGGAACGCTGCGCATATGGATCTTGCGCAAACAACACAGGCTCTGATAGAAGGCGCTTTGTTGGGGCAATACACCTTTAAAAAGTATCAGACAACGACGCATAGCAAAGCAATCACGCAACTGCGCGTTCTCGCGGAGGAGAATGCTAAAACAGAGATCGCACAGGCCATCCATAAAGCCCAGATACTGGCCGATGCCACCAACTTTGCACGTGATCTTATCAATGAGCCGCCCAATGTCCTGACCCCCAGCGAACTGGCAAATCGCGCCGTCGCAATGGCGAAGCAATCCGGCCTGGAATGGGAGGTCTTCGAAAAAGAGAAAATTGAGGAACTGCAAATGGGTGGCTTGCTCGGAGTCACACAGGGCAGTAACGAGCCGCCAAAGTTCATTATTTTGCGCTATCGGGGTGCATCACAGAGCATGGATAAAGGGATGGCACTGGTAGGAAAAGGGATCACCTTCGATAGCGGCGGCATCTCGATCAAGCCAGCCGCTGGCATGGATGAAATGAAGGGTGATATGGGTGGAGCCGCCGCCGTACTTGGCGCAATGCAAGCAATCGCAGGCTTAAAACCCGCACTCAATGTCACTGCCCTGGTGCCAACCTGTGAAAATATGCCTAGCGGAACAGCATTTCGTCCCGGCGATATCCTGCGCATCATGAACGGCAAAACCATCGAGATCGTCAACACGGACGCCGAGGGACGCCTTATCCTCGCCGATGCGCTCTCTTATGCCAGCAAAGAAGGCCTCTCACCTATTATCGACCTCGCCACGCTGACCGGAGGTATTGTGGTCGCGCTCGGTTATACGATGACTGGATTATTCAGCAATGATGAGCTTCTGACGGATGAGATCATTGCTGCTGGTCGTGCTGCAGGCGAAAAGTACTGGCCAATGCCGCTAGACGAGGAGTATGGCGAACAGATTAGAAGCGATGTTGCAGACATCAAACAGACAGGCGGTCGCACCGCGTCTTCAGTAACCGCAGCCAAAATTCTAGAAAATTTCGTGCAGGATGCGAAGTGGGCGCACCTGGATATCGCAGGCACCAGCTACAACGATAGCAAGAAATCTTATCAGGAAAAGGGCGGCACCGGAGTTGGTGTCCGTACATTAACCGAACTGGCTCTACGCCTGGCCCGATAACGGTCCACATTCGTAGTGCTCTGTCAAACGTCATTGGACCCTTTTTGGCAAAGGCAATGGGTTTGCTGAGGCAACGGATTGTCGGGAAGGCCCGGGTTTGTTCCTCCCTCCTATGGCTCCACCAGAAAAGGGGTCCAATGACGTTTGACAGAGCAATAGGGGCTGCCTTTATGCCGCTCGCGTGGGTCATTGTGGCATGCAATGACCCACACGCGCACCTCATCCCGCCTGCCCCGTCGCCAGCCCATAAAATAGCAGGGCAACGGCACTAATGAGAATAGCTGTAATCAGCACCAGGCCAACATTATTAAGCAGGCTCAGGCGCTGCTTCTGCATAATCCTGCGGTTATTCCCGACCAATAAGATCGTCAACACGAGTAGGGGCGCAAGCACGCCAGCGAGGATGTTTGCGATAAAAATTAATTGGAGAGGTTGAATACCCAATAGAGAAATGATTGTGCCAACAATGATAGCAACCGTTAGAATCAAGTAAAAGCCCTCATTTTGCCAGGGACGTTTCGAGAGTCCAGACGGCCACCCAAAGGCTCCTGCAACCGCATAGGATGTGCTGGCAAGCAATACGGGGATAGCAACGACGCCCGAACCAATCAAGCCAACCGCAAAGAGATAGCGTGCAAATGGACCAGCAAATGGTTCAAGGGCACGCGCAGCATCAGCGGCGGTAGTCATCGTCCTATGATTGACAAAAAGGGTTGAAGCGGTACAAAGGATAATGAAGTAGGCAACCAGTTGTCCACTGATAGAACCGCTGGCAACGTCCGCCTCAGCTTCGCGCAACTGCTGCGTATGAGTACCGCTTCTCTGCTGTTCCGTCTCACCTTGCACCTGCCAGAACATCGAATAAGGCGAGATGGTAGCGCCGAGCAGCGCAACAGCACTACTCACACTATCAAATTTCAGATCAATCTGCGGCACAAACGTATGCACCAGCACAGCCCCCCAATCAACATGAGTAAAGAAAGCGGTGATAATATAGGCAACAAAAACAAAACTCATGCCTAGAAAGAGCTTCTTAAAGGCCTCAAAATTGCGATAGACCGTCAGGTACCACAAAGCGGCCCCCGAAGGCACCACAAACCAGAACCAACTCAAGCCCGTCACCAGTTCAAAACCGCTCCCAATGGCGGCAAGGTCGGCAGCAATCAGTGTAACATTGGTGATGATGAGCAAAAACGACGCGACAAATGAGACGGGACGCCCATAATACTCGCGCAACAGAGCGGATAATCCCTTGTGGCTCACGCGTCCAATTTTGGCACAGGCGAACTGGACAGCCTGATACAATGGTGTAGCAAGCAGCAACAACCAGAGATGTCCATATCCCACCCTTGCTCCATCGGCTGCATAGGCGGTAACGGCTGACGAGTCATTGCCCGACATACCTGCCAACAGGCCTGGTCCCAGGATACGCAACAACGGGGGTCTCCGTGAAAGTTTTGAGGGAATGTTGTCCTCGATCTCGCGCATTCCCTCCACAGTTGGAATCTGCTGCTCTATCTGGTCAAGCACGCTATCCTGACTCTTCGTAGCAAGCGTTTCAGGGCCAGTAGCAGCCAGCGATTGGATCTCCTCCTCACTGGCATCAATCTTTACACGCCCATCTGTACCATTTACTCTATCTGCCTGCTCAATCCCTTGAATACGCTCGACAGGAACTTCAAACTGCTTACGAAAAATGGTTCCCTTGCTTACTTTTATAGAAATAACATGCCCTTGCTCATCCTTCACGACATCAGTCACCTCCGCCAGGCTCACATCTTCCTCACCCAGATCGCCTGCTGTCGCCTCCACCTTCATACCGGGAGTAATATCATCCGTATTATATATTCGTTTTTTTTGCACACACGTTCCTTTTTCCAGTTACTCCCAACCGTTTACCCTTTTGTAAACACGCTCTATAAGAGAAAAAGGTTTTACCAATAGCCTTAATTGGTTCCACATCTTCCCAATGAGGACGCTCTATTTTCTTACCTCGAAGCTCGATTTTAGCTTTACCACTGGACGCTCAAAGGACGCAACAGCATCCCAGGATACCGTATCAGGCTTAGCAATTGAGGGCTTTCCGCGCCGCAATGGATTGAGTAGATGCAGGCGGTGAAAGAGGCCTCCACGTCCATACATAAGCGCGGTCACTTTATATTCTGGACCAGTCGATAGTTGAATATCACGTACATGACCGAGCGTTTTGCCATCGGCAGTCACAATCCTGGCCCCTAAAAGATCGCTAATCAAGAATTTTGACATCGCTTGCCTCATAAATGTCCGCTCCCAGGAATCCAGCGTAGAATGTGATCAGCCAGCCAGCGCTCCGATTGCCCTACTGAATATTCTGTTGCCTTTTTATGTAAGCGCAAAGTTGGCCCAAAATCCTCAACTTCACTGAGAGGAATACGCTGCTCAAAGCGATCGCGCAACACACGTTGAAAAAGGGTACGCAATGGCCTCGCAACGCGTCCAGCAAGCACCTGTGGGCCTGTAACAAGGTCTGTGAGGGTCAATGTACCATCGTCATTCCACATAACCTCAATATCTGCCACACGCCCAATATTCTTCTTGTCATGGGTCTCCAATTGCGAATCCAGAATGTCCGCAATCGAAAAGATATCATCTCCCCTTGCTGACATATAACTTACCCTCCTCCCGTGAGCAATGTAAGCGGAATAGAAACGACCGCCACAACAAAAGCAATCAACAAGACAGCCAGGACTGCAATATTTGTCCAGCGGCCATTTGTCTTATCCCCCAGGTATTGTGGATCATTCATAATAATCAAGAACGGCAATAACGAAATGGGTAAAAACAGCGCGATCACGGTTGAGGCAAAGAGGGCCAGTTGCAGAGGATCAAAACCCATAGAACCGATGATAAACGCGATCAGCAAGAAAACGACGATCACAATATTAAAGCGAGCGGCATCAACAGGTTTCTTGTTTTCACCCCATTCCCAACCAAAACCTTGCGCAATATTATAGGAAAGCGCCAGGCTACATTCAAAAGAGGCTCCGAGACAGGTTACAAACAGGACTGCGGCGAAGAGCAGTGAGCCAATCACGCCAAAGGGCTTCGCCATCGCCAGCCCAATTTCGCCCAGGGTGCTGGCCTGCATATTGAGAGGTTGTAAGACAATGCTCCCCAGAATAACAATTGCAATAGAACCGATACTGCCAAAACCCATCCCAGCAAACGCCGTGACCCGATTAAGGAAGAGCGAACTACCAGACCAGCCCTCCTCACGAACACCCGATGAATAGAAGTACAACATGTAAGGGCTGATAGTTGCGCCAAGCGTAGCGGCGACGAGATAGAGATAATCGCCGAGTTCTCCCTGCTTGATCTCTGGCCTCCATAAGGTAGTCAGCGACGCATGAGAAGGTCCCCCTAAAGCGATAATACCGATAATAAACGATAACATCAAGAGACCAAACAGGGCTGGTCCGTTCTCAATCCAATCAAAGGGAGCACGCCATGTCATTATGCCCACAAATACCGTTACTATAGGAAATAACAGGTGCCAGGAAATGCCCGTGAAAAGCGAAAGCGCAATAGCCATCCCCCCCAGTTCGGCTGCCAGCAGGAGACTTTCAGCGATTACTTCACTCATCAGCGGCAACAGGTAGAAGCGAAAACCGAACTCTTCGCGGATAGCGGCGGCGTAAGGCTTCTTCGAGACGGCGGCAAAACGTCCAACCATCTCCACCAGTAGAATAACGGCCAGGGTGCTGATCAGGATAGCCCAGATCAGGCCCAATCCAAACTTCGCGCCAGACTCACCAGCGGTAGCAATCGTTCCGGCATCCAGAAAACCGCCAGTCGCCGTTACAATACCAAGCGTAATCGAAAACCACTTTTTCACGACCCACCTGCCTTCAGAAATGCATCACGCGCCCGATTAAGCGCTACCAGTTGCAAGTGCCATGCACAGGATGCTGCCAGACATGGTTGATCGATCACCTGCATAGCAGGTTTATACACGCTTAACAATTGTTGTACAGACATTGCAGTAGGAGCACCATTTTGTGAAAGCAACTGCTGATCCAGGCCACTCAGTTCGCTCTGATAATTGGCGAAAGCAGCACGAGCGTAGGCACTGGTCACTTTTCCCTGATGCATATCGCTAAACGTAAGTGAAGCCGCTGCCAGAGCTGCACCAGCGTTGTTCGTAGTTTTGGCAAACGCTGATTGCGTCAACTGGCAACTCGTTGTCACAAGGAGAAGGAACCCAAGGATAAATGCACAAAGGCTCTGCATCCTTCGAGAAGACAACCATCGAGATGGGTGATTGGGGCATCCCTTTCCTGCGAACTTCTCATTTCACACCCTCAAACACATATATTTGTACTCATCCTTATCACGGTTTACAAAGCACAAAAGTGTCACCTGCTGAAAATCCATCTACAGTGTGCTATACTCTCCTGTATGAAAATCAACATTCGTTACTTTGCCTCATTGCGCGAAATTACAGAGCGGGGAGAAGAGACGCTAGAGCTACCCGAGGGAGCAAGCGTCGTCACCGTACGCGGAGAACTGATAGTACGTTACCCTGACCTGCAACCAGTATTACAACGCTGCATCGGTGCGGTCAATCGCCAATATGTTGATGCAGAGACGACGCTACACGACGGCGATGAACTTGTGTTTATTCCTCCCATGGGTGGAGGAAGCGACGGGGAGAACATGATGGAGCCACTTATCCAATTGACACACGAACCATTGAACCGCGCAGCTCTGGTGGAAGCCGTGAGTCATCCCAGTGTAGGAGGCGTCGTCGTCTTCGAGGGAGTTGTACGCAACCAGGCACGCGGCAAACAGGTGCGCTACCTTGAATATGATGTCTATGCAGAAATGGCCGCACAACAGATACGCACCATCATTGAAGAGGCCCAGAAGCGTTGGGGAGTTGAGCGCGTTGCCGTGGCACATCGTTTTGGGCGTCTGGAGATAGGGGAAGCAAGCGTGATTATCGTCGTTGCCACTCCTCATCGAGGCGAGGCATTTGAGGCGTGTCGCTACATTATTGACACCCTTAAAAGCACGGTCCCCATCTGGAAAAAAGAGGTCGCCACTGATGGAGAAGAATGGGTAGAGGGCTAAAGCGGGATCGCTTCGGGCACTGCTGAAACATGCTGAATAGTGTGGGAAAAGGACGCATTCAGAGGATTTTTATGGTATAGTAATACCAGGACTTCCATACTTTTTGTGAGAAGCCTGTTTGTACACTCCAACGGCCTGGGCAGGTCCAGGGTTTTCTCGGAGGTCGTTGATGGACTTATTCGCAAAACAGTCTCGGCTCAATCAACTCTTTACACAGAGTCCCGTTAATGCTGCCTACCTCGCAGGCACCCTTTCTAACCGTACCTCCTTTGGTCAACTCACCGATGTCGACATTGCCATTTTGTTGATGGATCAGATTAAAGGGGACCAGTTTCTTGATTACCAACTCTACTTCTTCAGCGAGTTGGCGAAGCGCTTGGAAACCGATACCATTGATGTCGTCATTCTAAATCAGGCTTCGCTCTTGCTCAAGCTGCAAGTCATTAAGTCCGGGCAGATCCTCTTCAGCCGCGATGAGAAGCAGCGTATCTCATTTGAGACAAAGGCTGTTATGGATTACCTGGATTTCAAAAAATTTGATGAGATTCAGAATCAAGCTCTGAGTCGTCGCCTATATGGGCAGCGGTTGCCCTTAGACAAAGAAGTTGTGCAGGGGCAACTCAAACAGCTACGAGATGCAGTCACTATTCTGCGTGATCTGGGCAAAACCCAACGTGAAGAGTTTACCAGCGATTACCGAGTCTATGGGCTGGCGGAGCGCTACTTACAACTCGCTATAGAAGCGTGTTTGCATCTGTGCAGCATCCTCGTCGCCTCATTCGGACTACGGCGTCCTGAAGCCTTCCACGAACTTCTCAGCATCATAGCAAGCCAGCAGATCATCCCGCGCCCATTAGCATATCGCTTAGAGGTGCTTACCAATCTGCGTGACGCGCTCGTACACGATCCTGGCGCACTCAATCGCGACCTGCTTTATGACCATATCCAGCAGCAATTGGGCGATCTAGAAGAATTTGCCGACGCGATAGAGAAAAGATAGAAATATAGAGGCGTTGTCAAGGCTGGCCCCACAAATGTGTAGGGGCAGCCTTGACAACGCCTTTGTTCATACAAAATCACTATATGAAAGACAACTGTGGTAGGGGCCTGGTTCCACCTCCATGAATATCCTGCTTGCCCACCCCATGGATATCCCTGAAGCGCGTTCTATGCGTATTCGCGCAGTTGATGAATCTGGATTGGTTGACGTAATGTGCGCAAAGCTTTTACCTCAATCTGGCGAATGCGTTCGCGTGTCAGCTTGAATTGTTCGCTCAATTCTTCCAGGGTGTGGCAATAGCCATCGTGTAGCCCGTAGCGTAGTTCGATCACCAGGCGGTCGCGTTGATTTAATGTTGCGAGTGCTTGCGTGATCTGATCGCGTAGAGCTTGCAGGGCTACGACATCGGCGGGTGCGGCTGCATGAGGATCTTCCAACATGTCGGACAGGTTGTATTGCTCGTCATCCATTAAGGGGGCGTCGAGCGAGACGGGCGTTTCTGCGATCCCTTGCAATTCGATCACGCGCTCTTTAGTCAGGTTAATTGCCTGGCCAATCTCTTCTGGTTCGGGATCACGTCCTAGATCCTGATAAAGTTGGCGTGTGACGCGTTTCATTTTGTAGATCAGTTCCACTACATGAACCGGTACATGAATGGTGCGCGTATGTTCTGCCACGGCTCTGCTCATGGCCTGACGAATCCACCATGTGGCGTAGGTGCTGAAACGAAAACCGCGCTGAGGATCAAACTTTTGTGCGGCACGGATCAGGCCGAGATTGCCCTCCTGGATCAGGTCGAGTAACGCGATACCGTGAGTTGTGTAGCGCTTGGCGAAGCTGACAACAAGGCGCAGATTGGCCTCAACCAGGCGTTGCTGAGCCTGCAGGTCGCCGTTTGCTGTGCGTTGTGCCAGGATCATTTCTTGTTCGGCGGTCAACAATGGGTAACGGCCAACCTCCGCGAGGTATTGGCGAATCGCATTATCGGCCTCCTTTTCATGGTCCTGCTCCTGCTCCTGTTCCTCATCGTCATCAAGGTATACCTCCTGTTCCTCATCAAACGTTGATGATGGTGCATTGCCTCTGGTATGGCGCTTGCCGGAGGCACGCCCTTGTTTCGCTCCTGGTGCAAAATGCATTTCTTCGTCGTCCATATTTGATAGAGATCCTATAAGATCATTGGTAAGATTTTTTCCACGCTTTTTCCCGTTATTTGTCACGGCCTGTTTTGCCTTACCAGAAAATTGTTCTAAATGCTGCATTTTCTCATGAGAAGAACAACCTGCCCCAATTCCTCTGGTCGCTTTTATCATGGCTACCATAAACCTTCTCTCCTTATACCTCAAATCCCAATCCACTCTTTGGTAACCGGGAATAGTTATTTACAATGTACTCCGCTAAAAGAAGAGGAGCACATTTTATGGGAACGAGCATGTAAAGATGCTCCGATTTCCCCCTACAGTTTTAACAGCAATATATGTGCCAATATAGAGGTGTAGAGATATGAGCTTTTATACGTTGCTATTTCTGCGGAAACGTGCTTAATATTTCTGCACGATTGACAGTATTCTATGTAAAAATATCTATTAGTACCAGGAAAAAATTTACAGGTACTATGGATATTTCCACAGTTGCACTTTGTATGGGGAGGAAATACGAGTTGTTATGCCGACAAAAAGGGTGTTATGTTTCGTTTATTTGCACTAGACGCGCTTCTCAGGGAGTGAATGGCGGCTTTTTAGGGCTGGCGAGAGTGGTTGGATGCATGATGCGACAAGGATATGCACGGTGAGATGGATGGTAATGGGCTTGTGGCAACCTGCATAATGGAAAAATCCGCAGGGCTGCCAGTCTCTACAATATGCAGTTGGGGGTAGTTGATATGGCTAGATTATTTGAGTATGATGAGGCAAGAGAACGTGGGAAGCGTATTGAAGCGGGAAAGGCGAGAGTGTCTCGTCCTCCTACTCCGGTGACGCCTATTCCTCGTCGAGCTTCTGCGTCTCCTGCAAGCGCGATGCGTGTGCGTTCCAGGTATAATAGCTCTTCCACAGATGTGCAAGATGATATCACACGCCTTCCGACCGTTCCGCCGTCTGCTATCTGGCAAGATGAAGCGGATGTCTATGAGATCGAGCGCCATATTGCGCCTGTTGGGGTACGCGAGTATTCTCCATTTCTCCCGTCTTCACCATCGATTGATGAATTGGATACGTTGCCACCCACCCTGGAACGTTTGCATGATGAGGTGCCCCATGCGCGTGCCACAAACGTGAAAGGAGTACAACAGAGGACGAGTGCTATCCAGTTTCCGATAGAGATAGCCAGGCAGGTGCAAGAGAGGACGGCCAATGTCCAGTTTCCGATAGAGATAGCCGAGCCGTCTCAAGGGGATAATGTTTCTATTGAGCGCCCATTGTTCCCCGTTATTTTGCTTGATGAGCAGAGGAGCCAGGCGTATCATGCCCATGGGACGCGAGTGGTCGAGGAACGTGCAGATATTTGTGAGCAGGTAACAAATCCTCCTCCCGTGCCGTTTCAGCCTCATGCAGTTCTGGCGCTACCTGACGAGCCATCCTACATCGATGCAGTAGTTGAGGCCGATACGGTGATGGATGATACGTTAATCATTGTGCCCTCCCTTCCCAACGATATTGACATATATCCAACTCAGCTTGAGGATGCGGTGGATGTTGCACTCACCATACGTGCCAGAGAGTTGTTGCAGCGCAAGGGTTCTCAGGAGGGGAAGCCAGCTTTTATCCAGGATCCCGTGGATTATATGCGCTGGTGGCTTCTTTATCCAAATCGCCTGGAATTCCTCTGTTGGCTTGGCGGTGCAGTGTTACTGGGTATAGGTTTGTGTATAGTGCTGATGATGACGGGGGTTGGATTGGGTTGGATGAGTTTTGGGCATCTGGGGCGCTAAGTTGTATGAATATATTCTTATGAACAGGAAATACGCGCACTATCCTTCCAATTCCTCCCATTAATTATGTATACTTACTTCTGTATGTGTGAAAGATGGATCGATGATGATCTGATCTTTTTTTGTCACTCACAATAGTTGTAAGGAGTCGTATGGACACAACAGGTTTCTACCCTCGCTTTTCGGATACTGAATTCTCCCGTCGTTATGCGGTGGTGCGTTCTGCTATGCAGGAAGCTGATCTGCCAGTGTTGCTGGTGTATGGCGCATTTCCGCATGATGAACAGCGATTTGCAGTACCTCTCTAACTATCCGAGCACGTGGGAGGCATTCCTTGTTTTCCCAGATAAAGACGAACCTGAACCTACTTTATTTATGCAGATGCGTAACCACGTCCATAACGCGCAATGGATCTCGCGTCTGTCCGATGTACGCTGGGGAGGATTGGATACAGCCGAGACTACGGTTGCGGATGTAAAGGAGCGAGGGCTTGCGGAGGGTCGTATCGGACTGGTAGGCGCACTACCTGCTCGACATTATGAGACGTTGAGGAAGGGGCTACCCAAGGCAACATTTGTTGATTTTAATGCGCAGATGCTTGAAATTAGACTGGTGAAGAGCGACGAGGAGATCGAGGTTATCCGTAAGGGAGCTGAGTTCGGCGACCTCGCGACTGAGGCACTTGAGCGTGAGGCACGCCCAGGAATTACCGAATATGATCTGGTTGCGATCGTGCAGGATTCCTATCTACGGCTGGGCGGTAGAAATACAATCCACTATATAGCTACGACGCCGATGGATAATCCCAGTGCCTGTGCGCCGTCTCAATATCAAACGTCGCGTGTGCTTCAGAAAGGTGATGTGCTGCTTACAGAGCTGAGTGCCCATTTTGTTGAGGGATATCCCGGTCAGATTCTGCGCCCGTTTGCCATTGGGACGCCGCCGACAGCGACATATCAGCGTATGTATGATGTCGCCGTTGAGGCCTTTAATCGCCTCTCGAACGTGATCAAAGCCGGGACCAGCACCGAGGAAGTTCTAGATACGGCTGAGTATATTCACAATGAAGGATACACTATCTATGATGACCTGGTGCATAGCCTTGGTGGCGGTTATCTGCCGCCTATTTTGCGTACACGCAGAACAAGTCCGCGTCAGGCACCGCCCTACATCTATCGGGAAAATATGACGATTGTCATCCAGCCTAACGTCGTTACCGAGGATGAAAAGATGGGCGTGCAGGTCGGTCATATGTTACGTGTTACGAAAACAGGTGTGGAGTCGCTTCATCGCTATCCTATGCGCTTCATTCAGTGTGGGATGTAATTTCAATAAAGCGGGAAAATAGGGATGATAGAGGATGATGGGGGATGCGCGGGATTTATTGAGGTTAAAGAGTTTTTTTTGAGATAGAGTGAGATGGTGGGAGAAAAGAGTAATAAGAGAAGAAAAAGAAAGGAGAAAGAATATATGGTGTGGAAACGGCAGGTGCAGAAAATAGGGAAAGAAAAAAAAGGATGTGAAGTAATAAATGTAGGTGATAGAGGAAGAGATATGTTTTTTTTATTGAGAGAGTGAAAGAAGAAAGGATGTGGCTTTCTAGTGAGGGTGAAACAAAAAAGAAGAATAGATCTACGGGTAGATAAAGATGAGGAAGAGATATAGGGAGGAGAAAGAAGTCATGGAAAAAAGCGATAAGCGAGATAGGAGATGATATTGCATCTATTTGAAGAAGTCAGGGGGTGGCTCTCAATGGGTCAGCGCCTGTTGGATCTGGATGGGAATTAGAAACGGCAAGGGCGCCAGGCCAAGCTCAGCATCAGTTGGGGAACTGTGCAATTGTGGCTACGAGATGGCGAAGCAGGCAAAGGAGAACGACCGATGGTGGTCACCGTGGTTATAACATGGCACCCCTAGCACCATAAGGAGTCACGCTAGGAATGGCTCCTGATGACCTCAGTGTCCACGCAAGAGGAAGAGCAAGCGTGGGAGCGGGTCCAGTGGTATCGGATGCGCTGGATCGTGGAAGATTATTATAAATGGCACCCGTACCGCTATAGTGTAAGAGTGCCATTTATAATCCCGCAGTTATTATCCCTACATGGCTGAGAGCGAACCACCCAGGTACAGGTGGCTGATCTGCGGATTATTCAATATCTGGTCAGACGATCCCTCGAAGAGCACCTTTCCACTTTCCATAACGATGCCATAGGTTGAGATTTTCAATGCAGTGCGTACATTTTGTTCAACCAGGAGAATTGTTTTTTTCAGATCATGGATGACCTTCACGGTATCGAGGACTTGTTTCAGTGTTTTGGGGTCCAGGCCCATAGAAGGCTCGTCAAGAAGGATCAGGGTCGGGTCGAGCATCAAGCTGCGTGCGAACTCGACGAGGCGTTGTTGACCACCAGAAAGGCTGCCAGCTTTGTCGTTGGCACGTTCCTTCACAAGAGGAAATAGTTCCTCGACTTCACTCAAGCGGCGCTGGGTACGCGCACGATCATGTAACATGTAGCCACCCAGGCGCACGTTTTCGCGCACCGTCATCTCTGGGAACAGGCTATGGTTTTGTGGAACCTGGACGACGCCACTGGCGAGAATCTCACGTGGTTTTTTGCCGACGAGTGAGCGATCGAGAAAAGTCACTGTGCCCAGACGCGGCCTCACCAGGCCACTAATAACGCGCAGGAGTGTAGACTTGCCAGCACCATTTGGTCCGATAATACACGTAACCGACCCTTCTTCGACAAAGAGGTCAACCCCTTTGAGGATATCACTACCGTCATAGCCTGCAACAACCTGTTGCATTTTCAAAGTGATCATCGTTATTCTCCCAGGTAGGCATCGAGCACGGCGGGATTTTCTCGTACCGTAGCAGGCGGGCCTTCAGCAATTTTTGTGCCATGGTGTAAAACCATGATGGTATGGCAAAGACTCATCACAAATTCCATGTTATGTTCAACGATAAGAAACGTTATGCCACGTTGATTGAGGTGGCGAATACGATCTGCCAGGTAGTTGATCATGGTAGGATTGACGCCGCCAGCGGGTTCATCTAACAGAACGACCTGTGGTTCTGCGATCAAGATAAACGCAAACTCCAGCAATTTTCTTTGTCCATAAGACAGGTTGCCGGCGAGCAGATCTTTATGTTGGCGGATGCCGACGAAATCGAGCAGTTCGAGTGCTTTTTTCTGTTCGTGTGGAGAACTCCAGCGTCCAAACAAGCCTCTTGTGCCTTTGCGTTGTACGGCAACGAACATGTTCTCCATGACCGTGAGATGTGGAAAAACGCGTGTGAGTTGGAAGGTGCGTCCTATGCCCTGGCTGAATACTTTATCGGGAGTCTGGCGCTCAATGGGTTGGCCTTTGAAGAAAACGTTTCCAGCATCGGGTCGTTCGTAGCCCGTCATCACATTAAAGAGGGTTGTTTTACCCGAGCCATTGGGGCCGATCAGGCCAGTGATGCTGCCTTGCTCTACGGAGATAGAGCAACTGTCAAGGGCGTGGACGCCGCCATACGCTTTCGAGATAGAATGTGTTTCCAGGAGGTTCATGCTGCTTATCCTTTTCCTCCACTTTTTGCCACCAGGGACTCATCCTGAGGCGAGGTATCGGTAATAGAGAGTGTTGCCTTAGCCTTGCGTGCATTACGCCATATGTGCCAGCGATTGCGACCAGCCGGGATGACCCCATCAGGAAGCAAGAGGAGGACGACCAGAAGGAGTCCACCAAAGATGACAAGATCGAGGCCGCGGATATTGTTTTCTAGCGTCACATATTGCTGAAGCGGTTCAAGCATCAGCGCTCCCAGAACTGGCCCTGCCAGCGTTCCGGCTCCTCCAAACAATACCATTAATGCGACTGTGATATCGAATGCCGGGCTAAACGCAAATGATGGGGAGGTGGAGCCCTGGAAATAGCTACCAGCCCACCAACCATACCAACAAAGAAGCCTGAGATGACATATGCAACCAGTTTGTCGCGTCCAGATTTGACGCCAAGCCCCAATGCACGATCTTCGTCATCACGAATTGCCAGTAGCCCGAGTCCGTATTTAGAGTTACGTACCCGCCACGAAACAGCCAGCATGAGTAATGCCAGGAGAAGAGCGACGAAGTAGAAGGGAAAATTGTAACTGTCACCACTCCACGAAGGGAAAGGGAAAAATATTCCCGGTGAACCATGGGTGATGCCAGTCAGATTGTAGGCCAGTAATTGGAAGATGAAGACAAAGGAAAGCGTGACAACAGCAAAGCCGACTTGCGATGTACGTAGTGCGATCCATCCCAGGGGCACTGCGAATATTGCTGCAACCAACCCGGCCAATGGGAGCAGGAAAAACGGCATGTATCCGCCTGGAACGTTCCAACGCTCACATATAATCGCTAATGTATATGTTCCCAGACCATAAAATGTTGCATGTCCCAGGGAGATATACCCTGTGTAGCCTGAAAAGAGATTCCAGGCTATCGCAGCGCCTGTGTAGAGCAATGCAAAGAACCCTATAGAGGTATAGTTGCGTCAGGTGAGACGAAAGGTAGTACGATTGCGACGATGAGCAGGAGTAGCAATGCAGTGATTTTGCTATACTTCATTGTTTTCTCGCTTCCACTCGTCCAAAGAATCCTTGTGGACGAAATACTAGTAAGGCCACGAGCAATACAAAGAAGACGGTACTTGACCAGGTGTCAGACCAGACGACGGCTACAACGCTAGAAATAACCAGTAGTGCTATAGAGCCAACGAGAGCACCGCTCAGGCTGCCCAGACCCCCCAGTACGATGATAACGATCAAGCGGGAGATCAGATCATAGGAACTGGCCGGATTGAATAGTTGAGTTGCACCAAATGCCATGCCACCAATGGCGGTTAGGGCGGTGCCGATGCCGAAGGTGATCATGGCTACACGATTGACATCGATGCCGATCAGCGTCGCGGCTGTACGATTTTGCATTGATGCGCGTAGGCTAAAACCAAAAGTTGTTCGGTAAACAAGCACATAAAGCACTCCTAAGAGCAGAACACTTAAGAGAAAAGCAGCCACTTCAAAATTGCTTATGTAGATGCCAGCAATTGGAAATGTTACTTGCAGATAAGGTGCGTAAAGCTGTTTAAAGTCGGTAGAAAAAAAGAAGGTCAAAATCCCTTCAACAACCTGAGCAATGGCGAAACATTGTCAGGAGAGAGAGCGCCACACGATTGCTTTTGATGCGGCGGATGAAGGCCCATTCAATGCCCATGCCAAAGAGAAACATGATGGGCGTCGTCAGTAGCAGACCGACAAAGAGATCGATATGGAGACGTTGTTCCAATACCAGGCTTAAATATGCGCCCAGAATCACAAAGATGCCATGCGCGACATTGATAATATCCATGACGCCAAAGATCAGCGTCAGACCAGAGGCCATTAATGCATAGATACCAGCGCTCAATAGGCCCAGAATGATTGCTTCGATAAGGAGTTTCACGAGATTTCCTTTCTTGTCTCGTGTAGGGACAAACCCCTGTAGAGAGATGAACCTCTCTACAGGGGTTTAATACGTGCTTTATGCGTATAGACTTACGGCCACGGTTTCTTCGGAAATTCCGGGTTAGTTTGTGCATTACTTGCAGGATACACTGGTAGATAGTGTCCATCCTGCCATTGAAACAGGAATGGCACAGAGACGATGTTAGCCCCTGAGCATCGAACTGTACAGGTCCTTGTAGGGAGTTAAATGTATGCTCGAATGCAGATAAGTCTTTAGCACAGAGTTGTCGATACTTTTTGTGGCTTCGACTGCCTGTTGCAATACCTGGGCGGAAGAAAAAGCCTGTACGTCGTCTGAACTGACACCATCAAGGGGCTGACCAGGATTTGCCGCTTGCCACAGTTGCTGGAAGACATCGTTCTGATAGGTCTTAATATTTTTATACCAACCATCATTGGGGACGAATATCCCTTCTGCCATACGATTTTGAAAGGCAGTGTCCTTGTTATTCCCATTGCCGATGGCTTGTAGGAAAGTTGCTCCGGCATCAGGACCAGATGAAGCAACGATGGCTTCTGGATTGTAATGATGCGTGCGGAAATATTTTAAAAAGCCTGCTACACTCGGCACATCTTCCGTACCAAGTACAACTACCTGAGCGTTAGATTGCACTATTTGTGCTGCGAGCGTGTCGAAGTTAGTTGTTTCTGCACCGAAAGAGCTTATAAAGGACTGTTTTTAGCCCACTCCCGTTATTTTCCAAAAGCGTCTGTGCTTCTGCGACCTGTGGATTTGTGAAGAAATCGTCTAACGTCAGATAAGCGGCTGTCGTTGGTCGTTGTTTCTGAGGCAACGACAGAATATAGTTGGCGAAAGAGCTGATGTATTTCTGGGCTGGTAGTGAGACGGCAAACAGGTTATCCAGTTGATGGGTATAAAGATCTTGCTCCGTCGATGCGCCCTCGACAAGTATTTTGCCATAGCGGTGTGCTACAGTAGCGGCTGGTAGCGTGAGATTTTCCGCAATGGGAGCTAAGAGCAGATCCACGTGGTCCTGACTGAGAAACTGGTGTAGTCGGTGGTGACCTGCTCTGGCTTGGATGCATCATCTTTACCGATCAGTTGAACCTGACGACCAAGCAAACCTCCATGCGCATTGACTATTTTTGCCCAGAGTTGATAGCCTTCCTGGAGCAGTGGCCCGTCTGCCCGAAAAGTCTCCTGACTTTGGTACCGAGATGCCAATTTTGATGGGTGTGGTGTTGTTTACAGAGTTGCCTCCATTGTTGCCGGAGTTCTGCCCACCACAGGCGCTAAGGATTGCAAGCAATAAAGGGACGACGATAAAGAAATACCTGCTACGCATCGTTTTACTAGGACGTTGTCCTGACATAAATATCCACCTTTCAAGGTATCTTTCCGCTAAACTGAGATAGTGATACTATCGAAAGAGCAGCGACGTTGCGCTCTTTGATACTTCTTATACACATCTTTCAGATATCCCTAGAGGATCTCTTTTCTTGCTATTTACTACACTGTAGTATTTTGATTTGGCGCTGGATAAGAACGTTGTCCATTATCACGTCGTTGTGTTTGAGCTGGTGAAGGATAAGGAGTGAAGCTACCGTTTCCTCCCATTGGTCCCGTTGTTGGACCTGTTGTGCGAAAGGGTCTTCCTATTCCAGCCGGTTGTGCTGTTTCAGCCAATGGAGAGAGAGGACGACTGTTGGGTGAGCGGCGCTGACCATTCCCATTTTGTAATGATCCCTCTACATTTCTTCCTCCCATCGTATTCGTTTTAGCTTCACGTAATCTGAAGGCTCCAACGGATGCTTGCAGTTGTTGTGCAAGGCGAGCGAGACGCTCCATGCTCTGCTCCACAGCGTGCGTACTGGATGTATTTTGTAGCGTAGATGCAGAAACACTTTGCATGATTTGCACAACGGTATTTGATGACTGCGACTGTTGTCTTGCAGCCTGGTTGATCGTTGCAATTTCCTGGGCCTGCTGTTCAACGGCGTTAAAGATGGCATCCAGTGAAAGACCTGTTTGCTGAGCCAGGCTTGTACCAGCCAGCGTCTCACGTTCGGTATCTTTCATCGAGATTGCCAACGCGCCAATATCCTCACGTACGCTTCTCACAAGTTGCATAATCGAACTTGTCTGCGTTTTGGCATCTTCCGCAAGGCGACGGATGTCATCTGCGACGGCGCGAAAGCCTTTACCGCTTTCGCCAGCCATCGCAGCCTGGATGGCGGCATCGAGCGAGAGCCGATTGGTCTGATGCGCAATATTGGCAATTACGTCGACGACATTATTAATGGTACGGGAGCGATCTCCCAGGACCTGCACCTTGCTGGATGTGTCCTGCACATAGTCCTGAATACGCCCGATACCCTCAACTGAGAGTTGTACCGATTGGCGCCCGGCCTGGGCAGTCTGACGTGCCTCAAGTGCACTATTGTAGAGGTTTTGCGCTCTTTCAGCGACCTGACTACTTGAACGAGCCATTTGTTCAACTTCGTTGGTTGCCTGCCGGATCTGGCTAATTTGTGTATCAGCAGAGGAGACCAGTTGTGTCATGCGCTCTAAGGTCAGCGCTGTACCATTCTCGACCTCTCCTGCAACCATTTTAACACGTACCACCAGGTTGCTTAGCTCTTCAATCATATAATTGAACGAATCGGCCAGCGCTCCTAATGTTCCTGCTGTAACCTGTGCCTGTACGCTCAAGTCACCTTCACCAACACCACTGACCTCTCCCAGCAATTTCTCTACCTGCGTCTGCAACTCATCACGCTGGCGTTCCGCTGCACGGATCAGGGTGACGATATTCTCTAACATCAGAGTTCATGGACGTTGCAACCAGTTGGATTTCATCATGCCCGGCAATATCCGCACGTACAGAGGTATCACCCGTGGTAAATTTGCGTGTGAGAGACGCCAGGCGGCCCAGTCGTTGCGTAATAGTGAGGTTCACGACCAGGAAGGTGATAAAGATAATCAGCAGGATAGAAACAATAGCGATAGCGGTGGCAAAAAAGACTGGTTGCGTCTGAGATTGCCCGACGCGTGACAACGTTTGTCTCGGTTGTTGTTGCATCATCAACGACCGCTTGCCAGTCATTTCTGAGGGTATAAACTCCAGGTTTGCCTGATAGAGAGTGGGATAAATATTGTTCATAGGCTGCATTAACAGCAGCGGATGTTGTAGGAGGATGTTTTTGTACGTCAGCGATCAGAGCAAGGACATGATCCTGCAACTTCTGATACTGTTGGCCAGTCAGTCTCAATAACATTATCTAATGCATTTGCCTGATCCTGGATAACAGTGCGTGGATTGGATTGAGCATCATGTTGAATAATGTACGAATGGTAGCCCATGTTAGGAGAAGTACCAATTTCATAGTTGGCACCGTAACTTTGGAGCGTTTCCTGGAAATGTATTTCTCGTGCCGTGATCTGGCTGGCAATAGTCGATCCTGAAGCACCAAGCGAAGGGTCTTGCACTACGTTGCTAGCTTTTGCGAAGGTATTATTATTAAGATCTTCCATCAGAGCATTCATGCTCAGAAGACCGTTTTGCTCATTCGAGGCAATACTTTGCGCCAATGAACTGGTCGCAACTGCCTGGCTACGTTGGTTCAACGAACTTAAATAAAAGTTTCCCAGTACCAAGATAACAACTACGGGGATAATCGTCGCCAACCCAAAGATGATGAAGAGGCGACGGAAAATCGGCATGTTGTTCAAGAATTTGAACATAGAAATATTAATCCCTTCTCAAGTCAGGAGGCATTTCTTAACTTTCTCTAAAGTGTTTCCCCGGACACTCCTGAGAAACGCGAGAGTCGAATAAACGAACGCACCTCTCCTGGATAGATACTAAGCGTCTAGAGAAGTGTACAGTAATATACGTGTCTTGTGGAATAATCTACCAGAATTTCCTATTCTGTCAAGTTGCCAATCCAGTTTTAGCCCTTTACTCCTCTCAATCACAGCTAGAAAACCCGGGTTTTTTATGTTTTTTTTATGTTTTTTTTGCTCTTTACATACCAATCTAGCTCTTGCTTGCTTCAAAAATGGCTTCACAGTCCGGTTCATTAGCTATAATTGGTTTTTTCACATAAAAAAAGTATTAAGAATTGGCTTGTTTTTTCTTTCTTCATTATTGCCTCTTTCTTTTCTGTCTACTAGCATAGACTAACGAGAAATTATAGAACATGTAGAGTGAAAAATAGAGAGAACCAATAGAGCCATTTTTCTGATACTTTTGTGTCTTGCCTCGTTAAATCAATAAGAGGATAATAAAGCTGCCTTCTGTTCATCTAGCAAATTATGAGAAAAACGGGTATCTGTCAACTTGATTTCACACATTCTACCCTTTCAGGCTCTCCTCAATGAGGAGTGGGTTTGTATCATTGTTTAAAATAACTTATTGTGGAGATCGTAAGCATGACGCATAAGAGAATTTTATTTAGCCTGTTGGCTATAACACTACTTCTGGCTAGCATTGCACTGGCTTTTTCCGGGCCTTTGCATCGCACTTCTGCTCAATCAACGGCTCCAACCTTGACTGATATGTATACTCAGGGTGGAGGTTGGGACCCCTGGGGAACCGCCTTTGATAGTACAGGCCGGGTCTGGGTTGCGATGCCTAGTTGTGATCCTTCTCCTCAATGCGGCAGTACGACTCCAGGCCAAATCAACGTCTATAATCCCCAATTCGGGGCCTGGCCGGTAGCATATAAATTCCCATCCGGGTTTGGGCAAGCACTTTTCGTGGCATTTGATAAGTCTGGACGTGCCTGGTTTCCTATGCCCATGAGTAATTCTCTGGGTATGTTCGATCCCTCGACAAATACCTTCAATCAATGGCCTGTGCCTACTGCTGGTGCGGGACCCTGGGGTGTTGCGATTGACGCGAATGGCCTTGTCTGGTTTACTGAGCATTACGCCAATAAGATTGGTTCTTTCAATCCAACGACCCATGCTTTCACCGAAATTGCGACCTCGCAGACCAACTCACAGCCGTACGGTATTACGGTTGATTCTTCTAATAACGTCTGGTTCACGGAGAATAACTCTGCGGTTGCAGAGATTGGTGAGTACACGGCTCAACATAGCCTGCACGAGTACAAGATCCGCACCGGTTCGACCAATGGATTGACCCCTCACTTGATTACTACGGATCACAATGGTAATGTCTGGTGGTCCGAAGGCTGGCCTGGGGCGATTGGCAAGCTGGTTATTGCGGCTGCAGCTCCTGGTACGACTGCTGGGGTAACCGAATATCTCTATAAGCCTACATGTGCCAGTTGTGGTACACATACTTCGGGTATTGCTGTTGATAAGAGCGGCGCAGTCTGGTTCACTGACTCGTTGCAAAGTATCCTTGGCACGTTTAATCCAGCCTCCGCAGCTTTCTCGCTTTATAATACGCCGACATCCAATAGCCACCCTCATGATGGCCTCAATATCGATGCCTCCAATAACCTGTGGTTTACTGAGGAGTTTGCGAATAAACTTGGTCATACAACCCTATCAGGGACTGGTGGCAGTACACCCACGCCTACCGCGACGGTGAAGGCTACTGCGACGGTGAAACCTACTGCAACACCAATTCCTGGCACCATTTTAGGGCAAGACACTTTCCATCGTGCTAACCAGAGTTTGTGGGGCAAGGCATCTGATGGACATACCTGGGCTGGTGATGCAAATACCACAAATGTCTTTTCTATCTCTGGTAATCAGGGCCTGGTCGCGAACGGCAGCACTAGCTATAGTGCGGTGCTAGGTTCCGTGGGGGTTAATACTGACGTTGTATTCACCGGTTCCATCAGTAGTTTTTCAGGCAATAACTTTGGGGCGGTGCTCCGTTGGACCGATAGCAACAACTGGTATAAAGCCTATATCGATGGGGCGAACCTCATCATCCAAAAGAAGGTGAATGGCACAACAACTATACTGGGCCAACGTGCATTTGCAGCCAAACCTGCTACCTCCTATATAATCAATTTTCGCGTATCGGGTGCCGCGCTAGGTGTTAATGTCTGGCTTGCAGGAACTACGGAGCCGAGCGGCTGGATGGTTCTAACATCCGATAGCACGTTCGCATCTGGTTATGCTGGTGTTCGTATGCAGATTCTGGGTGGCTCGACGCTCTCAATCTCAGCGTTTAAAGCGACCGCGTTGTCGTAATCCCGTCTGGCGTAGGGGCATAGACTTGTCATATTCACGTCTATTAACAAAAAATGAAACAATTCATGGTAATACATACAACACCGTAGGGACCCGGTTCGACCGCGTCCGCGATTCATCGGCCCGGTTTGTTCGATGAATCACGGACGCGGTCGAACCGGGTCCCTACCAGAATTGGCGACCGTTCTGCAATTTGTTGACGTAGGGGCGTATGAATGGGCTTACGACGCCCATACCTCTATGTGACGCCCGTTTGCTTTTCCTTTTTCCCCATGGTACACTAGCTCCTAGTTAGAGATTGTTGTCCTGTTCGACGTTCTTCCCCCTCTTCCTCTATACCATGAAATTTTCACCTCTCCTCGTCTCACGCTTCGCTTCCGATGTTCTGGGTAAGCCCCTCTATCCCTATCAGGTGGAGGTTGCAAATGCTATTCTCGCCTCGGTTCTTTCTGGTCAGGGGCGCATCTTTACCGTGATGATGGCACGACAGTCGGGCAAAAATCAGCTTTCGGCGGTGCTTGAAGCCTTTCTATTGACCTTTATGGAGCAAGGGACCATCGTTAAGGCGGCCCCAACGCTCAATCCGCAGATTATGAATAGCCGCCTGCGCCTGCTTTCCCTGTTGAATGTTCCCTCTACGCGGGATTGCATCTGGCAGAGCGAGGGGCATATTATCGGTCTCGCTCCTCGTTCTGGCCCCACGATGGTGCGTAACCATGTTGGACCACGCGTTATGTTCTTCTCGGCTGGTCCCGAAAGTAATGTAGTTGGTGCGACCGCCGATATTCTGTTAGAGATCGACGAAGCTCAAGACGTTGCACGCGCGAAGTACGAGCGCGATTTTCGTCCGATGGCTTCGACTCGCAACGCCACAACGGTGCTCTATGGTACCGCCTGGTCCGATATGACCCTATTAGCACAACAACGCGCCGCGAACCTTGAACTGGAGCGCCTCACAGGCCAGCGCCAGCACTTCGAATACGATTGGCAACGGCTGGCGGCTATTAACCCCGCCTATCGCTCTTTCGTTGAGCAGGAAATTGCACGCCTCGGTGAAGATCACCCGGCCATTCAAACGCAGTATCTCTTGCACCCCATTAGTGGCGCTGGCTACCTTTTGAATTCTTTGCAACATACACTCCTGCAGGGTACACATTCCTGGCAAGAGATACCAGTAGATGCGGAATGCTATATTGCGGGTATGGACGTTGCAGGCGAAGAGCGTGCCAATCCAGAACTTTCCCTTATGACGCAAAAGCACTACTCAAATTCTCGCCGTGATAGTACCGTTCTGAGCATCGGCCATGTGCGTTACAATGAATTTAATCTCCCCATCATCGAAGTTGTGCATCAGGAATGGTGGACCGGGATGCCTTATATGCAGCAATATGCACGTACGCTTGCCTTGCTGGATCTGTGGGGTATTCGCTCACTCGCCATTGATGCGACTGGACTGGGCGCGGGCCTGGCCTCTCTGCTGCTTGATCGCTTTGGTGCTGAACGGATCATCCCCTTCGTCTTCTCACGCACCAGTAAATCTCACCTGGCATACCAGTTGCTTGCCCTTCTGAATAATAATCGCCTCAAGCTCTATAATATGGATGGTGCCCCTCGACATATTTCCGCCGAATGTTGGCAACAATTACGTTCAGCCCGCTATAGTCTGCCGGGACCAGATCTCTTGAATTTCTACGTTGATCCTGCTGATGGGCACGATGACTTTCTCTGTAGCGTGGCCTTATTGTCCGAAGCATTAAGGGCTTTCACAAATCCGGCCACTTCTACGCTTATACATCCTGTGAGATTTTACGGAGATGAAGGGTATTTTTAGGTGTAGTATGATTGTGTTGGCTCTTTTTCTCTATTTAAGAGCGAAATCGCGAAAAATTGACGAAAAATCATCTCGACGCCACGGTAGCAACGTGGTACAATGGCGTCCATTGGTGTTTCCCCTGTGGGCCGCCTGTACTATTACTCACTACTCCTACTCTCATAAGGAGAAAAACAATGCCTCGAGGACGCAAAGGACCTCCACAGGATAGTATTGATAGTATTTTACTTGCTATCAGTCGCCGTGACGATATTGATCCTGATACTCTTTCGCACTATTTTGATCGCCTGGACGAAGAATGGACCGAAGGCGCTCGCGAAAAGGTAATGCACCTGCTGCGCAGTAGCAATTCATCTGCCCATGCCGCGGCTATCTTGATTCTCTCTGAACTTGCTACCGATTTCGACCTGGAAGAACTGGAAGATTTTGTAACTGATCCAACCGTGAGCGATATGGCAAAGCTCTCTCTCTCTCCCATCCTGAAAGAATTGGGCTCGGAGATGGCGGATGATGGGATCATCGAATACTTGAATGATCCGGCAACAGCTATGCAACAGATGCAGATGCGCCTGCTCGAAATGGTGGGCCAGAGCGAAATGGGCGTGGAATCGGTACTGGAAGATGTCGTTTCGATGCCTCTTGAGCGCCGCCTTTCCTTTGTTGCCTGGTTGGGAAGCAGCAATGATCCCCGTGCGACCAACTTGCTTATTCCTCTGCTGGAGAACCAGACTGGCAAGATCGTTACGGCGGTCATTGATGCTCTTGAGCAGCTTGGCCCCATCGCAGCTCAACAAACCATTCCAGCCTTCAATTATGTGATTGCGAATAGTTCTAATCGCGCTCTGAAACAGCATGCACGAGCTGCTCTGGGTCGTCTGACGATGCAATCAATGCCCGGTGTAGAAGATGTGGCGATGGCCGGGGCGCGTCGCCAGCAGTTGCCCTGTCACGAGGCACGCGTCAGCTTTATCGATGGCTCTGGTGCTCAATTGATTATGCTCTCGTGGAAACGGCCCGATGGTCGCCTCAAAGGGGTCAACGTCCTCTTTCAGGATGAGTGGGGCGTGAAAGATTGCTACGGCGTTGATGAAATCGATATGCAGCGTTGGAATGACCTTGTCACTGACCTGGATGAGCAGGGCTTTGGTAGTTTTGAGGTTCCCTTCTCTTATGGTCAGGCGCTTGTTGCAGAGGCCTATACCATCAGTAAACGCACACGTCATAAGTTGCCTATCGCCTATTCCATCTGGCGTCCTCTCATTGAGAGCCCGGAGCAGCCTGCTAAAAAGGATTTCCTGACGATCCTTGAGCCACATGCCCTTGATGATGAAATGCTGGCACTGGCAAAACGTGGCGATGAGATTTATCAGATGACGGAGTTCCTCTCCTGGATCTATGAGCCGCCAGAACGCATTGAGCCTTACATGAGCCGCTACTGGGCTGCACACAATCTTCTTGAAACCTCTCCTGGTGGGAAGCGCCCACGGAGCAGGGGTGGCCGGAAAACAAAGCAGAAAGAGGAGGATCAGAAGGTGATGTTGGAAGCGCTTATTACTGAGGCGCTGACAGATCTGATCGATGATCGCTGGCGTCTTCTTTATGAGGCCCGCCTGCGTCGCCAGGCCGCTCTGCTGCGCTTTGCTGGACGCGATAGCGATGTAGCCTTGCTCAGCGCAACCGCCACCGTCCTGCATCCAGATTCGCATATACCAGTGATAGAACAGAACTTTCCGCGCACGCTCATGCGCATCTCAATTGAGCAGGGACCATTGCGTATGATGGTTGAGTCGCTCGGCACAGGCGACTTCAGCTCCATGCCGATAGATCTCTTCACTCATAGCGACTGACGCCCCTTCGTACGGGTCCGATTGATTGCGTCCAGGTGTCACCGACACAGTGGGCGTCGTCAATGCGGTCCCTACACGGGATGGCGTACGCGTGGCCCCTTCAATACCTCTTTTGCCGCATACTCTCCACTATGCATCGCTCCCTGAATGCTGCTCGACTTTGTATATTCACCCGCAATATAGAGTCCTTCGATGTCTGTGCGATTATCTGGCAACTCATCAAAGATCCCTGCTGGTTGCGCGAATTGGGCAAATGGAATGCGATAGATGCCCAATAATTGCCAGCGTAACAGATTATGTTCAGGAAACCAGTGCGCCAGTTCCGCACGGCAGCGTTCGGCAATCAGTTCATCATCGCCTTCCGGAATACCTGCTATCGTGACTGAGAGGAGATGTTTGCGCGGGGGTCCATACGTTGGCGCGATATTCGTGAGCAGGACCGCGTTATTGATATATGCATCCGGTTCCGTATTGAGCAAAATCTTGCGCTCTGCATAGAGACGTTCATCTCCGGCAAAGTACAGGCAAACTGTGCTTACTCCCTGCGTGGGAAGTGCTTTTTTGACAAACTTTTGTGCAACCGGACTGGATGTGGCAATGATAACCTGCTCAGCTTCGATTGTCTCTCCGTTTGTCATGCGTACTCCACGTACCTGCTGATCTTCGACGAGTAGCTCGCTTACACGCGCGTTGCAGTGCACTGTTCCCTGGGGCAAAGCTCGCATCAAATGTTCGGGAATGCTCTGTATGCCTTCCGCAGGCAGAATAATATCGCCAGCCGCCAACATCTTGAAGGTAAACTGAAACATGCGTGCACTGGTGGATAGTGAGCGATCCAGGAAGATACCGCCATAAAAAGGCCGCATAAAGTTGTCGATAAACTTATTTGAGAAGCCGTGACGGCGCAGATACGCTTCTGTTGTTTCATCGCGCTCGTCTGGTTGCCCCTGCCCCTTAAAGATATCTGCCGTTGAGCGCTTGCCAAGTTGTGCCACTAAACGCAGTACACGCGCTTTATCTAGTGTTGGGATAAGTGGATTGAACAGGCCAGAGAACATATGTTGGGGATCACGTAATGGATCGGCGATCGGATAGCGTTTCCCGTTTTTGATCAAGATCGCCCCCGGCTCGAATTTGCGCTGCTTGAGTCCCTCATAGTTGAGGTGACGGGCAGCCGCCGGGTAGGCCGTAAACAACACCTGAAAGCCCCGATCCAGGCGATACCCATCCTCGTGATAATCTGTGCGCACCCGCCCCCCAATCTGGTCCGTCGCCTCCAACACCATCACTTGCCGCCCCGCTTCACTCAACTCTTTTGCGCATGTCAGTCCCGCCAGGCCTGCTCCTACAATAATAATCATATGCTACTCCTAGTGCATCTTCACTTGATCTTTTCGGGTCCGAGAGGTATACTTTCCCCGCTGGAGGCGGCTGGAGCAACCAATCTTTCTCGACCCACTTGAGGGTACTGAAATAATCACCATAAAGGATTCATAACCAATCCTGTAATGAGCTTTGGATACAGATACGTCGACTTTTGTGGCATGCGATCATCCGCCTTCGCAACGTCGCATACCTGCTGTAAGGGCGTCCCATTCAGAAACAACACGGCTTGCGCATTCCCGTTGTGTAGTGCTTCGAGTGCCTGTTGCGCGTCGTGGGTATAGCGAACATGGGTTCCGGCTGTCATCATTTCGGCATCCAGTCCCAACACCTCTTCCAATAGCAACTTTTGTGCGATGGCGACATCCAGGATGTTCCAGGCAGCGCTATGCCCACTGCTTTGCATGCGCATTCTTCCCTGCTCATTCGGAGTGAGGAGTAAGGTCTGTTCTTTTGTTTTGAGAACGAATGCCGTTTCCTGTTGCCCCGCCTGAAGCAGGCGACTCTGTATGCCTTCACTTGTATCCACGTCTTGCAAAGCCTGGACGGTGAAGAAGGTGCTGAGGCGATCATTTGCTAACAGAGCGGCTAACCCCTCTGGTTCCCAATTAAAGAGTATACGATGCGTCGGTAGTACCAGCATGCCCGGATCGTCTACATCTATCAGAGCCATCAGCGTGAAGTTCACTGCATCTTCTGGATGGAGCCCTCGTCGCTGCTCCGCCATCTCTCTTTGATACGCGAGCGCCGTTTCATAACGGTGATGTCCATCGGCGATATAGAGTTGACGCTGCGCAAAGAAGTCCTGGATAAGGGCGATCTGTTGCGTATCCGTAATAGGATGCAGGAGATGTTCCTCACCCACTTCATCGACGATCTGTGTCTCTGGTGTGTAACTGCTGAGCAAACGACGCATACGTCCCTGGGGGTCCTCGTACAGGCACATAATAGGACTGAGGTTGGTTGCGCACGCACGGTACAGCTTTAAACGGTCATCTTTCGCCTTCGCCAGCGTATTTTCATGGGGCAAAACTACACGTGCGCTCCATGGCTCCAACCGTACTCGTGCCAGCAGACTCGTGCGTGTAAAGTGTTGTCCGTTCTGGCTAAACTTCTGCTGGTAAAGATAGTAGCTCGCTGTCTCGTCCTGTTGCAGAATACCCTGCAGACGCCACTCGGCCAGCGTCGCCGCAGCTCGCGTATAGACGGTGTTGAGCGTGTTATCTCCCCCCTCCTCTTTGCCCAGTTCCAGCCGAATGATATTATATGGACTACGCTCATAGTATCTTGCCTGTCCCTGTGGATTGATAACATCGTAAGGGGGCGTGATCACCTGCGCCAGGTCAACCCTCTCGGGTGCGTAGCGTAGTGCACGTAGTGGTCGAACTTCTGCCATACTCTAAGAACTCCAATCAATCAATAAGAACATAAAAAAATCTGCACCTGTGCGCAGACCTGGATAGCGTCACCTTGCAACGAAAAAAAGAATATCTCATGCCTATTGTACCATCCCCACTCACCCTCGTCACCCCGTTAGATAATTTGAAAATTTGTTCTAATTCGTCTTGACAATCCATGACTGCTATGGTAGTATGTGCAAGTAGAACAAAGGTTCAAAACTAAATAGCTCTCCCAAACCCCAATGCTTCCTCTTTTTTTCTTCTTTGCAGCGGTCGGGTTCCCCCTCTCTCCCCACCCCGACCGCTGGGGCCAATGAAGGATACGCCTGGAAAGAAGCCATGAAACTGCTCCTGGTAAAAGTCTAAAAGTCCTACCTCTGAGCGGTTTACATTGACGTGTTTTGACACAAAGAGTAGACTCCTTTTGTAAGGACAACGTTCCACAAAAAAAATCCGTACTCCCGTGCGTGTTAATAAATGTATCTGTTAAGAGAATGGGGGAGAGAAACATTATGTCTTTTGTTTCGTGCTTGCATCTCTGCTGGCGTGTGCAGCGTCTCTTCTGATCCCATAGATTGAAGATGAGAAATATCGTTGTGTAGCTTGTAAATTGGGAGAGATGTCGTATGCAAACATTATTAGTAGATCGGCTTGTAGGGCAGACGCCAGGCAGTTATCGTGTTGAGCGCTTGATGGGGCAGGGACGTTTAAGTGCAGTGTATTTTGCTCAAAATACGCTGACGGGCTTAAATGGTGCTCTGACCCTTTTCCTGGTGCCAGAACACTTCTCACAAGATGCACATGCCCGCTTTATACAGCGTTTTCGCAAAGAGGCCGCAGCACTTACTTCGCTCCAACATCCACACGTTTTACCCGTTCATGAGTATGGCGAGCACCAGGGCTATCCTTATCTGGTTACCCCTTATATGACGAATGGCTCTCTTGCTGATATCATAAAGCGCCAGGGTCGCTGTGATTATAATGATGTGCTGGATATTCTGGAGCAAATGGTTGCAGCCCTGGAATATGCGCATCGCAAAGGGATCATTCATGGTACGCTGAAGCCTTCCAATATCGTTCTGGGTGACGATCAAAATATGTTGGTCGCGGGCTTCGGTTTAATGCACATGCTGCAAATGCGCGGCGTTGAGCAAGATAATCGCTCGTACGGCCATCTGCTCAGCATTGCTGATACGTTCCTGGCTGCGCCTGAGTATATTGCCCCTGAAATAGTGCAGGGACAATCCATTGATAAACGTTCAGATATCTATGCGCTGGGTATTATTCTCTTTGAGTTACTGAGCGGCAAGCCGCCGTTCACTGGATCAAAGCCCCTGGATGTTGCGAAGATGCATGTAGAGCAGTCTATTCCATCGTTACGCATGCTTTATCCGGATATTCCAATGGCAGTGGTCTCTGTCCTGAATCAGGCTCTGGATCGAGATCCTGCCCGTCGTTTCCAGTCGGCCAGCGAACTCGCCGAGGCGTTTGCCCAGGCTGCTATAGGTGCAAGTGGAAGAGTGCAACGTATTGATCAGCCATCACAGAGCACTTCTACGAAAAAAGGTGCTTTGCCGGAAACACCTGCGCACGGCTATGCCACGGGTAACTGGCAACTCATGCCCCCGATTGTGACAGGGAAGGTCGCATCTGTGAATTTTCCTCCGCATAAATCTGCTCCGTCTCCTGCCCAGTCGACAGAGAATACTGATGGATGGCAGTTCGTTCCTCCCGTTGTCACAGGACATTTGGAGGCACCAGAAACACCTGTGCGCACAGAAATCCCGCGTACAACTCCCCTGGAGACGCCCAGATTTGCGCCTCCCGTTAAGCCACGAGCCTCTGCGCCTCCCACTCTTGTGCCGCCACCAGCGGAACCAGTCGTACGGACGGTTGCAGCTTCGTATGTAGAACCCGAGCCTGTTTTGCCGCCTGCACGAGAAAATCGTCCAGAAGAAAAGAAACAGGAGTGGTGGGAACAATCTGCTCAATCACCACTTGTTCTGACCAGTTCAGATGCTGATCAGTGGGGTGGTGCGTCGGCCTGGTCTCAACCCGTGCCTTCCCAGCGTTCTCGCACCTCCGGGAGACGGAATACACGTAATAATTCTATGCGCAACAATGCTATGCGCAACAATTCCGCACGTAGTAATCCCATAGGACGCCGCAAGGTTATTGCGTTGTTAGCTACTGGAGGAGTCGTGGCTGCTGGTTTGGTGGTTGGTGCAAAGCTGAATCTGGGCACTCACACGCCAGCCACTGCGACGGTCACCCAGGTAGCAGCCAATACAACAACAACTCACCCGACGACGAATACTACAGCGGCTAAACAGCCTGTAAAGGCGAAGGGGAACACGCCACCAACTACCCCGAAACAACCAAAGGCAAATCATGTTGGGACTGTTATTAGTTCAAGTGCAATGGCTCCTAATACCGCCGTTGTCTTTAATAACAACCAGGATCTTCTCATTCGTCTGGCGAACGGAAATTTTGTGGCCTATAATCGTTCCTGCACCCATCAAGGCGTGCCGATCAACTATGATCCAGTTACGAAACACATGGTGTGCCCCGCTCATGGTGCCATCTTCGATCCCGCGCAGAATGCAAAGGTGCTTCTGGGACCAGCCCCCACGCCGGTTGCATCGGTAAAGGTAAGTGTGAATCCTGATGGCACTGTTACCATGGTGTGATAGAAGTATCTGAAAATGTGCCGCCTTTGCTGCGGCACATTCTTTTTTCTCTCATTCAGGCCAGCTTTTTGGCAAGCTTGACGCTTTTTGCCTGAACAGACTACAATGGGGGCACACCTGTACAGAAGATCGACAGAAAAAAGGTAGCTGTTCTGGCGGAACAACAGCTCTTCTCACGAGGTTTATTTTCTCTTCATGTTCGGGGAGTATAAGGGAGGCCTGCATGAACCCTACTGTGATAACATATATCGGCCTTTTTGTTGCTGCACTCATTCTCGTATGGGCCGTAGTGGAAATGGGTCGGCGCTTCTACAAACGCAAAAAGATTGATGCACGCGTTATACGTACCTGGACACCCCTTGAGGCTGCTTCAGAAATAGAAACCGAGAGCACCACACAAGATGACACTTCTCCTCCACGCTCTCAGCAAAATGGTCATTACTCTGAGAGTAAAAAACTTTAGGTGGCATACTGGAGAGAAGAGTATTCTCTCCTCGCCTATTCTTTCCCTCGTTCCAGCAAACGTTCTACCTCTGCCAACACATCATCTACGCTAAACGTTGAGAACGTCTCGCTCGTTTCTCCATTGGTTAATGGTCCAGTCTCTACTTCAACTGGCTCGTTTTGCTGGGCGCTCTGAAAAAACTCTTGCTCACAAGTCTTGAGCGCCTCCTGTACCGTGAAATTTTGCTGCACAATCCGAGGCAATAAATTCTGATAGATAACTACAGTTTGCATAATCGCGCCCAGGGCGAGTTGAAATTGTTCAAAGGTAAGATGATTATTGGCCAGGGGAATCGTCTCCTCCAGGCGCACTTCCCCGTCTTCGAGGTCCAGCCCAAATTTGCCGATTGCAATCCGATAATTGACCGCCATCAATGCTTCAAGGCACTCCAGGCGTTTTTTCGCCTTCACCGAGCCGATATGCGGAGCTATCAACATTAGCTTCTTTACTTCTCCCCCCTGCTGAATACCCAGGATCATGCGCCATTGCCCATAATTTCCATGGAAGGCCAGCTCGATTACCTGCTGCTCTACCTTCGTTTGTGCAATCTTTATGCCCATTCTCATAAGGTATTCTTTTAGTTGAGGGATGCCGAAGCTCTCTGCCATGAAGCTCTCCTTTATTGTTTTGTGTAAAAAAGGACGAAAGAACATGACGAATGTCCATGTCTTCTGGCTAAGTATAACATATGAATAGGTCAAGC
>CAVUVQ010000045.1:0-8563 GCA_963744875.1 uncultured Chloroflexia bacterium
ATTGCGCCCCTACTATGACTTGCGAAAAATGTAAATAAATCATAAAATGCATGTGATCATAGTAGGGGCGCAATGAAATAAGCCCGGATGCTCTACCCCAGCATGGCTGCCCGGGTGCTCTACCCTGGCATGGCCGCCCGGGTGCTCTACCCTGGCATGGCTGCCCGGGTGCTCTACCCTGGCATGGCAGCATAAATGAACATCACGCCACATACGTTCAATAGTTCTACACCACCAAAGGTGATATACTGACAGGTAATCAGTAAGAGCAACCGGAGGATAGTTTTATGGCAAGTAATCACTATGATGTTGCGATCATCGGAGCGGGACCAGGCGGATATGTCGCCGCCATTCGCGCGGCTCAACTTGGAGCACGAACCGCAATTGTCGAGAAACAATATATGGGAGGCACCTGCCTCAATGTTGGCTGCATCCCTTCTAAGGCCATGTTGCATGTGGCAGAAACGTTTCATGAGCTGGCATCGCTGGACGAACTGGGCATTCACTTATCAGCGCCCCCAACCTTTGAGATGACGCAAGCAGTTGCATTTAAAGATAAGGTCGTTAAGCGTATGACCAGCGGCGTCAGCACCTTGATGAAGGGAAACAACATCGATGTATTTGACGGTCTGGGTACCGTTGATGCTTCGCGCAAAGTCACCGTCACACGCGATGGGAGTGCGGTACAGGAATTTACAGCGGACAAGATCATTCTGGCGACTGGTTCAGTGCCCTTTATTCCAAACATGCCGGGCATTGATGGTGAGCGTATCATGAACAGCGACACCTGCTGGAACCTGCCGAAGACGCCTGAGAGCGTGATCTGTGTCGGTGGTGGTGTGATCGGCGTCGAGCTGGCCTGCATGTTCAATGCTTTGGGCACGAAAGTAACCATTCTAGAGATGCTGCCCAACGTTCTGGCTCCTGTGGATGAAGAGGTACGCCGCCTGTTAGTGCGTATTCTTGGGAAACGTGGCATCGAGATTGTTACAAATGCACGCGTTGAGTCGGTCTCAGACGAGGGCAATCTGAAAAAGGTTGTCGCGCAAACGGATAAGGGTGAGCAGAATTTCCAGGGCGAATATGTGTTGATGGCGGTCAGTCGACGCCCCAATACCAGTGGCCTGGAGCAATTGATGGAGCAGGGACTGGACAACGATCGTGGGCGTGTGCGCGTCAACGATAAAATGGAGACCAACCTGCCAGGTATCTATGCGATTGGTGACCTGATTCATGGTGCGGGCCTTGCGCACGTTGCCTCGACTGAGGGTGAGATGGCTGCCGACAATGCGATGGGGCAGGAAGCGCACATGGACTATAACGTTGTGCCCAATCCAATCTACACATTCCCCGAAGTTGCCTTCGTGGGATTGACGGAGGCGCAGGCCAAAGAGAAGTATCCGGAGGCGCGGACGGAGCGTTTCCCCTGGGCGGCAATTGGGAAAGCGGTGGCGATGGGAGAGACCGAGGGCTTCACCAAAGTTATTATGGGCAAATATGGTGAGATCCTGGGTGCACACATCATTGGACCCGATGCGACCAACCTGATCAGCGAATTCTCGCTCGCCATGCGCAGCGAGTTGACCGTTGAGGAGATCAGCGAAACAATTCATCCGCACCCGACCTTGAGTGAGGGTATCCGGGAAGCGGTGCTGACTGTGGAGGGGCGTCCAATTCATATTGTGGCGAAGCAGACGGCGCGGGCGAGGTAAAAGATACATCAAGCTCGTTAGGGAGCGACCGGGCTTATTGCATTGCGCCCCTACTATGACATACAAAAGTATAATACAAGTAAAACAGGTATATGCCTATTGTAGGGGCGCAATGCAATAAGCCCGGTCGCTCATCACTACTCCCTCCCCCCTCAAAACAACATTTCTATCGGGGAGAGAGATTATCATCCTCACCATCTACATATATTCCCAGTGCAACTTCTACAAATAACGAACGTATAGGTAAATATAACCGCATTATCATTTGCCATTTCGCGATCATACTCTTTGGAACCATACCCGGCTTATGTGAGATATTATGCAGCAAGAAGTGAGGATATGGAGCATGACGACGACGCAAACACTTTCGCTTTTCATCAGTAGCAAGATGCAAGAACTCGCCCCGGAACGACGGGCGATCCAAAAAGCACTCTCGACATTTCTTATGAAGGGCTGGCTCTGGGAAGACGATGCGGGTGCGCGTCCTGAGCCGATCCGCAGCACGTATCTGGAGGAAGTTGAGAACTGCGATATCTATATCGGGCTGTTCTGGCTTGGCTACGGTCCCTACACGATTGAAGAATATAACTATGCCCGCCAGTTAAAAAAGCCTTGCCTGGTCTACGAAAAACACGTCGAGACGGAACGACGCAGCCCCGAATTAGCGACCTTCCTCAACGGCATTCAGGGTGTTACCGATCCTGCTGGCCTCACCGTTCGTCGCTTCAGCACGCCTGAACAACTCGCCACTTATGTACAGGAAGACGTTCAGCGCCTGCTGACAAGTACCTTTCGCAAGAGTCGGCGTCAAACAACTGCTCAGCCGAAGCAAAAACCTGCTCGCAAGATAGATGTACGAGCGAAAAACGGTGGCATTGCGGTTTACAACAATAGTGGCACGATTAATCAGCATAACCATAATTACACGGGAGATAATGAGCAAGAAGACGAATAATAGATGAGGTAATGTGTTTATGGAGGATATTGCACCTGAGTCTGTGCAAGGGGAAATAGCAGATCTGTTTGCGGCATGGCTAAGCACCGACACCTGGCAGGAGTCCTATACGTTCCTCAAGGAGCATACCACGCAACTTTTGAGCGATGAAGCAATCAAGCTACTCGATGAGTTGGTGTACAAAGCTGATTATAGTCAATGGTGAGCATGAGGCTCATGAGACTTCTGGGAATGACAGAAGAAGATGAAGAGCACCCACAAACAGCCATAGAAATGGATGATGAGAGCAGGCAAGCAATACAACAAGACCTGATACGACATCGGGCAATTCTGGAGGAGGCGCGTCAGAGTTCAATTGATGATGCTTATGCTGAATTGCTCAAACCTTCACCTTTTAGCTTCCTTCAGAAGCTCCTGCTGAAATCGGTGATGCGATCGTAGCTGCTTTTAAACGTAACCAATTCGCAAGAGTTAGTTGAGCTAGTTGAGCAACGACCTCTTCTCCTTAAAGAAGAAGCTATGGCGGCGATCGAAAATGTCATCCAAGAGTTACAACAGACTCAGCAAGAGAAACTGCTGAGGCTCTACAGGAGCGTTATGAAGCACTTAAGCAATTGAATGAGCCTGAAGAGAGTACAGAGGAGCTTCCCGCAGAACTGGTCAATCTTTTGCAGGAATGGATCAACACGCAGACATGGGCTAAATCTTATGAAATGCTCAAATCCAACGCAGAGAGTTTGTTGAGTGATGAAGCGCTTGATACTTTGAATGTACTTATTTTGTCTAATCATGAGAATGAGAAGTTAACACGAGCATTAGAGCAGCATCGAACTATCCTGGAAGAGGCGCGTACTGGCTCTATTGACAGCGCTTATGCAGAGTTACTGGAACCACCTCATTACAGCCTTGCCAATGCATTGCTAAACGCTTCCAACCCAATACAGGTCAGGCAGACAGTAGCACAATATCCTGACTTGCTACAAGAAGAAATACTCCAGGATCTTGCTTTGCTCGCAGATGAAACGGAGCAGGGAGGACAACCAGCAGTAGCAAAAGCGTTGCGTCTCCGTTTGCACGAAGTAGAACGTTTGCAGCATCTCCAACAACCAGCACGTCAGCCTTCCAAGGGGTTATCTCTCCTGGAAGAAGATGGGCAGGTCAGCATAAAAGCTGATAGAGGCGCAGCAGCAATTAACGATAATGCTGGTACAGTCAATATTTTTAATCTAGAACACTATGAGCCACATAAACAATGGCAGGAACCAGTTGTACAGGGATTTAAGGAACATAAGACCTTTGTTGGCCGTCAGCAAGAACTTGACGACCTTCTTCAATATCTTAACGAGGGCGAAAGCGTAGCAATTACGGGTACTGTCGCGCTACAAGGAATGGGGGGCATCGGCAAAACGTATCTGGCGCAGAAACTGACGGTAGAACTACAGGATCGGTTTTCCGGACGCATTGTCTGGATCACACTAGGACCAAATGTACGAGACTTGTTTAGCGCCCAGAATACATTAGGCGAACTGGCAAAATATGTATTTGGTGGCCTACCACCTGTTACTGCTGCTGGTCAATTGCAACCTGAAATCATAGCCTCCTGGCTTGATGAAATGGCTCCTCCTGGACAGCTACTGGTTGTGCTTGATGATATATGGCATCTGGGTGCCCTGGACATTATGGAACGGGCATTGCCGTCACGTGCACTCAGGCTGATTACTACACGTAACGCCGATGTAGCTCAGGTTTCGGGCGGGAAAACTGTCTCCCTGGAGAAATTGTCACATGAGGATGGTCTTGCTCTCCTACTGAATCGCCTGGGAAACCTGGATGATTCCTCTTATCTGCCCTCCCTTGAACAGCTAGTAACATTGCTTGAAGGGCATGCCCTGGCACTGGATATCGCCGCTGCCATTATTAAAAAGCCTGCACGCATACAGACGATTCTGAACATGTTACAACAAGAGATTGGCCGTGGAGCACTGGTTACATTGAAGCTAGGAGAGGGTGAAGAGCGTGAGACCAATTTAGAGAAGTCGCTGGCCCTGAGCTATGATATGATGAGCAACGAGCAAAAAAGCCGCTTCAGAATGCTGGGTGTATTTGAGATTGGAACTATCATTACACCCGAGTTAGCAGGTGCGATGTGGAACATAGAGGATCTGGAGGTCGTTAAAAAAGCGCTATTCGAGTTAGAGGATCTGGCACTGTTGACGCAAACGGCGAGTACTGGTGATTTCGGCTATCAGCAACACGGATTGCTACGTGCATATGCACGCGCTCTGCTGGATAAAACTGATGAACTTATCAGCACGTGCTGGACACATGCTTACTGCTACACGGAATTAGTTGTGAGCACTGAAGTCGCAGACTATTCATTGCTGGATGAACATATCCCCAATATCCTGGTCGCCCTTCAATGGACAATGATCAATGAACCTCTTTTACAGGCTCGCTTATTGTCAGCGGCATTTCAGTTCCTTCTTGTACGTGGATACTCTCCATTGCTTGAGTCCTATCTACCTGAGGCGGTTGAAGCATCCGCCAACAATCGAATACGCCAGGCCAATCTCCTCAGGAGTCTCGGCTATCTCGAAAGCCGCCTGGGCAACGTTGATCAGGCTCGGACTCACTACGATGCCGCTTTACCTCTCTTTCGTCTCGAACGCGACCGCCTCGGCGAAGCCAATCTCCTCAGGAGTCTCGGCTATCTCGAAAGCCGCCTGGGTAACATTGATCAGGCTCGGACTCACTACGATGTCGCCTTACCTCTCTTTCGTCTCGAACGTGACCAACTTGGCGAAGCATATCTCCGCCAGAGCCTTGGAGATCTCGAACGTCGCCTGGGCAACGTTGATCAGGCTCGGACTCACTACGATGCCGCCTTACCTCTCTTTCGTCTCGAACGCGACCGCCTCGGCGAAGCCAATCTCCTCAGGAGTCTCGGCTATCTCGAAAGCCGCCTGGGCAACGTTGATCAGGCTCGGACTCACTACGATGCCGCCTTACCTCTCTTTCGTCTCGAACGCGACCGCCTCGGCGAAGCCAATCTCCTCCAGAGTCTCGGCGATCTCGAAAGTCGCTTCGGCAATATGGATCAAGCCCGTACTCACTACGATGCTGAGCTTGCCCCGTTTTCGTAGAGTCTCCAGAGGTTCGAGCTGAGGACGTAGAAAAACGTTTCTACGCAAAATAATGTTGACATGACTATTATAACAAATCAAACGTCAAATGTCAAATTATCTTTTACGTCCTCTTTCTCTGGAATTTGCTCATAAATGAACGGGCTAACGTATCCGAGCGTCAAATGGCGACGAATTCGATTATAATACATCTCCACATAGGTAAAGATTGCCGATCGAGCTTCATCACGAGATGTATAGATAGCGGCTCCTATGCACTCATCTTTCAGAGAGCCAAAAAAAGACTCCATCACAGCATTATCCCAACAATTTCCTTTTCTTGACATACTCACGAGCATTCCAGCCTGTTCCATGCGTGCCTGATACGCTCTTGATGTGTATTGACATCCCCTATCACTGTGGTGCAATAATCCCGAAATCGGGACGGCGGCGGGCGATAGCTTGGTCGAGCGCTCGTTCCACTAACTCTTCATCGCAATTGCCCGACATAGACCATCCTACGACCATTCGTGAATAGAGATCTAAAACAATTGCTAAATAGAGCCATCCTTGTGTCGTCGGAGCATAGGTAATATCAGTTACCCATTTCTTATTTGGAGCTTCCGCAGAAAATTCCCGATTTAAAAGGTTCAGCGCAACTGGATGCGTCTTGTCGGATTTGGTGGTTACCACCCGGCGCCGTTTGCGCAGAGCTGACAACTCTTCCTCTCGCATCAGCCTGGCAACGCGTTTCCGTGAACAGGCAACTCCTTCATCGTGCAAATCGCTCTGAATACGCGGTGAGCCATATCTCCCTTGATGCCTTTCAAACACCTGTCGAATCTTTTGTGCAATATGAGCATCTTCTCGCTTGTGGCGACAGGTTGGACGCTTACGCCAAGCATAAAAGCCACTTTCCGAGACTCCAAGCACGCCGCACATCACTACTATAGAAAAATCTTGCTTGTGCTGCTCGATAAATTGATATTTCATCGTTGATCCCGTGAGAAGATGCTCACCACTTTTTTTAGGATATCACGCTCTTGTTGAACTCTTTCTAATTCTCGTTTCAGGTGCCGATTTTCTTCCTCTAAGACTGTTTGTCTCCCTTTCCCTGGAAAGGCTTCTTCTCCATGTTCTGCCAATTCCTTGCGCCACCCATGAATTGCGCTATCGGAGATGCCCAGCTCGCGGGCAATCTGGGCGATCGGCTTCCCGCTGGTTTCGGCCAGCCGCACGGCTTCCTCTTTGAATTCTTTGGTGTAAACTTTTTAAATTTTTCCCATCTTTGATCCTTTTCCTAAGCTTGATTTAGTATAACTCAGCTTTGGGAACTCTATCAAACTGGGTCAAGCTCATGCCGCCTTACCTCTCTTTCGTCTCGAACGCGCCCGCCTCGGAGAAGCCAATCTCCTCAAAAGTCTCGGCGATCTCGAACGCCACCTGGGCGATATTGATCAGGCTCATGCTCACTACGATGCCGCTTTACCTCTCTTTCGTCTCGAACGCGACCGCCTCGGAGAAGCCAATGTTTATCAACGTATTGCAATTATATTTGTGGGCCAACAAAACTGGCCACAAGCACAGAATTATTGTGAACAAGCACTACCATTGTATAGAGCCGAACGTGATCCTCTAGGAGAAGCCGGTGCATTACTTTATCTTGGTCGTGCACGATTTGAGTCTGGCAACTACCAACAAGGCATAAGCGATATGCAAAAAGCTGCCGAGCTATTCAAGCACGTTCAGGATCAGGAATGGGCAAAATATGCAGAACAGGATCTGATGGAGATGCAGTTACGTCTGGAATTCTCTACCGATGGGCCTGAGGGGAAAGTTGCGTTGAGTGCTGAAACGTGGGAATCGTTACAGATATTACTTTCTTTCTGGTCAGCGGATTGGGATACGTGTGGGCAGATGTTGGAGGAATATAAAGATTTGCTTTTGAGTGAGGCTGTCGAACAGTTATTTGCGCCTTTAGCAAAAATGCTTGAGAAAATGGAAGCAGATGTGGATGCTTCGTATGTTGTTGAGCCGTTACGTGCGCAGCTACGTTATTGTCGCATCTGGGGGGCTGAAGCTGGATGGTTCTTTATAGCTTATATGTGTATGGGAGATAACATTACTATATCTGCCCAATATGAAGATACCGTAAAGCAGATCGCGACCTTGCGTTCACAGCAGCAAGAAGAGTCTCTGGTAGAGTCCATCGGGATCATGCAAACGCTGTTAGATCGTCTCACGGCTGATACTTCTGCTCTGTTTGAAGCTGCTCTCTTATGCGATCTTGCTACTGCTTTGGCGATCCTACCAAATGATCATCCGCTGCGTTTAATAGAACAGATTGGGGCGTATTATCGTGAAGCTTTACCGATCTATCAGGATGCCGGGCGCTCGGAGATGGTGACTTTTATTCAAGAGGCACTGGCAAATTATGGGGAGAATGATGCAGGTTGATATCTACCCTGTACCCATTAATGTTATGAAGAGGGGTAGGTGTACCTGCACCGACTAATTGAGGGTATTCCAAAATTGACGCACCAATTATCCATAGATGCGCGTAGAACGGTAGGGACCCGATTGTATCGCGTCCGCAATTCATTGACCGTCGTCCGAGGTGGATAAATCCCGGACGCGATACAATCGGGTCCCTACCGTTCTACGCGCATTTTCGACGTTTTCATGCATCAATCTGAAAGAATTTCTCATTTGTTGGAATTAATGACACAAGGTGACGCTCCTACGCCTCTCCATAACATACCAAAACTCAGCAT
>CAVUVQ010000046.1:0-9714 GCA_963744875.1 uncultured Chloroflexia bacterium
TCAGATGTGTGCAGGTTTGATGAGAGCTTGAAAATATACCGCGAGAGGCATAAGATAGATATGGAAGTCTTATAGAGGCTCTATTTATCCGCATTTACTTATCAGGAAGGAACTCACAACGATCCTATGGCTGATACACCCAAAATTATAACCGAAGTTGATTTTGACCCTGCATCATTGCAGAAGTTGCGAGAGGCCGCTCAGACCGATATAGAAGTGATTACCGATCGGCAGAAGTTTCTGCAAGCATACCATGATGCTGAAATCGTCTGCGGCTTTAACATACCTAACAATGTGCGCGAAGTTGCCCCTCACCTGCGCTGGTTTCAGTCTACGAGCGCCGGACTCGATAGATTACAGGCAACCGGGCTCCTTGATCCTGATAGCAAAATTATTGTCACCAGAGCATCAGGCGTGCACATCACACAGATCAGCGAGTACGTTTTTGCAAGCATGCTCGTATTTAACCGCTCATGGCCCGAAATGTTCAGCCTGCAACAACGCCATATATGGCCGCGCCATTCCAGTGATAATCACCTGGCACAACGCGAACTGGCAGGTCGTACGCTCGGCATCGTGGGATTAGGTAATATCGGGCGTGGTGTCGCGCACCTGGGCCATGCCTTCGGGATGAAGGTAATTGCCTCACGCTTTTCCGCCCAACCTGGCGAAACTGATCCCGATGTCGACACTCTTTACACAATGGAACAGCTACACGAACTGCTCAGTCAGAGCGATTATGTAGTCCTGGCCGTACCATTAACGGAACGAACAGAGAAGTTGATCGGTGCCGCCGAGCTTCATGTGATGCCGCGCCATGCATATCTGATCAATATTGCACGTGGTCGCGTGATCGATGAGGCGGCACTGATCTATGCACTTCAAGAGGGTGAAATAGCTGGCGCAGGCCTTGACGTAGCAGTCGAGGAGCCTTTACCACCGGAGAGTCCCTTGTTTGACGCTCCCAACCTCATCTTGACGCCGCACATCTCAGGTGCAAGCGACTATTACAATGTACGTGTGGCCGACCTGTTCGCCGAAAATCTACAACGCTACCGTGCAGGCCAGCCATTACGTAACCAGTATGATCCAGCGAAAGGGTATTAGTGCTCAATGCGCAAGGGACTGGGAAGCTCTCCACGGCCCTTCTTAGGATGAGTAACGCTATCGATGGCGGCGAACTCTTCATCACTCAAGAACCATTTGAGTGCATCTGCATTTTCGCTGGCATGGTGGGCACTGGTGGCACCTGGAATGGGAATGATATGCTCATCGCGCTGCAAAAGCCATTTGAGTGCAACCTGGCTCGTAGTCATACCATAGCGTTGCGCGATTGTATTGAGCGTCTCCTGGATAGCAGCCAACCGTGCAATCTCGGCCTTACGCAAAGCAGGCGGTATAAAGGTTGAGAGATCACGCCTGGCAGGAACGGGAGTTGTACCAGGAGCAGGTGCGGCACGCAACTTTCCACTCTCCAAAGGCTGCCAGGCAACCAGCGCAACGTTAAGTTCGCGACACGCATCCAGAACGCCGTTCGTCTCCGGTTTGCGATGCAGCAAGCTATAATGAACCTCATTGGCGGCCAGTGGTATCCCATAACGGGCAAGACGAGTGGCAGCACGTCGCATCTGCTGCGCATTATAATTGCTTACACCAACCGCACGGATTTTGCCTGTATGAACTGCAAGCGCCATCATATCCATCAAAGCATCAAGATTTAGAAATGTAAAGGGGAAGTGAACATAATAAAGATCAAGCGTCTCCACTCCCAGACGACTCAGACTGGCATCCAGGGCGTCCATCAACGTATGCGGTGAAATACGATTGGGCAATGGGGCAAATTTGCTGGCAACAATCGCCACACGCCTGGCACGTTTCATGCACTCGCCAAGCGTGCGTTCAGAGTTTCCTCTACCATACACTTCCGCAGTATCAAAAAAGTTAATGCCAGCATCCAGAGAGGACTGGAATGCCTCAAAGACCCCCTCATTATTCTGGTTCCGTCCGCCTCCCCATCTATTCGTACCGACGCCTAGAGGGGAGACGATAAGCCCGGTTGTTCCAAGGGAACGATGCTCTGTCATTTGTGTCATCAAATACTACTCTTTTCTCTTTTTGCGTAGCAGAAAGATCTGTGTTTTGTACCTCAATAGAAATATTGACGGGTTATTTTTGCTATGCAAGCTTGCTGACTTTGATTGTATCCTTACGAGCTAATTTTTACAAGAGAAATGGAGGACACAAGAATGGGTGTGCGTCATCTTTTTGCGCCCATACATAGGAGGGGCCAACGCCACCTGCCAGAACGGTCGAGGAGCGGCAAACAGGCCCCTGCAAGAGGGGCACCCTACGCAATCGGGGGGACGAAAACGGAACCTTCTGAGAGCATGCAAAAACTCCCGAGACACCGATTATCAGGGTCTCGGGAGTACGCTCAACCAACGCTTTTGCTCTTAAACTTGAACGAAGCTCCATTGCTGGTTTTTGCCACCATCGCTAGTCCACTGGATAACTGCCGCGCCAGCAGCGGTTGAGGCACCAGTGACATCTGCATAGAGTCCATCACCCTGGTTGACTAGAGAGTAGTAGCCACTGCCAGCCGAGACGATGTTCCACCACTGATTCGATCCATTGGCGTCGCTCCATTGATCTAACCGGGTGCCAGTGGTCTTCGAGCCGCCTGGATCGTCAAGCAGCAGGCTACTATGGACGTTGATGAGCTTATAGCCGCCATTGACCGCGACAAAACTCCATTGCTGGTTGGCTCCATTATTATTCGTCCATTGATCGGCAAGGCCGCCATTAGCGGTTGAACTTGCAGCGATGTCGAGCAATTGGCCGCTGTTACGGTTCACAATCTCGTAATGGGCACCAGGAACAGGAGTAAAGCTGCCACCACCACTGACGCTGGTGCTATACCCAACGGAGACGATGTTGGCCTGAACAGCATTATCCGCTGCATCCGTCGGGTAGCCAGCTGTCATGACTCCTTCGAAGAAAGAGCCGACCGATGCATTGCTGTTATCACCGCCGGTTCCCAGGACGATGGCTCCTTCCTGGTGCATCGGCGAATATCCGGTGGGTTCCGCTCCGCTGTACCAGGTGGTCAGGCCGCCGGATTGTGCGTTGCCTCCCTTGATGGCATAGGTATTCTGCCCGTTGTTCTTGACGAGGGCGGTGACGAACGCACTGGAATTGCCCTTGTTATTGGTGTCGGACCCATTTCCTCCGGCAAAGAGTCCATTTTCCAGATCTGCCTGAACCCAGGGACCAGATCCTGAACACGGCTTGAACCAGCATTCGGTACTGAAGTTGACGGCGTCCATATGGCCGTCCCCGTTCGCGTGGTTGTTCGTTTCGGCATTGCCGTAGTCGAAGCAGCACTTATTGTTGACATGCGTGCTGCTGGTCACCATGTACATGCCCTCTGGTGCACCATTCTTTGCAACTCCTGATGTAGAGTCGTCGCGGTAGCCGACGCCGGCGTTCACATACACGCCGTAGACTTTATGACCACCGATCATGAGTGGGAGAGCAGTAGCGTTGGCACCGACATCCTGTATGCCATGCTGACCCGGTCCCTCGATGGTGAGGTTGTTGCCCTTGCTAGACTGGTCATAGATGATCGTGATCGTGCATGATGTGCCAGCGCAGAACGAATCTTGCGCGGCGGCGTTGGCGTAGCTGCCGACAGAGAGGGTTTTGATGTCGGTGGTCGCGGAATCCGAAGCACGCTTGACCTGGTAAAGCCTTCCGTTGTACGCAGAAAAAAGTGCGCGCACGGTGCTATGTGCGGCGACACACGGGGTGCCTGCAGCAGCATAAATATCGCAAGGGAGCGACCCCGCCGCCAGGGCTTTATGGGTGAGCTGATTGGGAACAAATGCATTCCAGGTGAGAGCAAGCAGGAGGGCAACCATTGCCATAAACAGCCATAAGGGCTTGAAAGTCAGTTTTTGGGACTTCATCGTTTTCCATTTCCTTCCTTAGATTCAGAAATTCTAAATTCAGAATTCTTACGATGAAAACTCCTTTTTCCGTTTCAGCGTTCTTCGCATGGAAAGAAGCGAGCGTTCCTCAAAAGGATAGCTGGCAATCCCCTTCTTGTCAAGGTAGCTCCTGTCATGGCTCGTCGGCCCATCACCCTCTGCCAAAGAAGATTATCACGCCATAACGTATCACTCCCCCACAGTCCTATTGATGGGCGAAGAACGCAAAGGTTTGCCAAACGAATTACAGGCGCTCTGTGATCATATGGTGCAGATTCCAATGGTTGGAAAGAGTGATTCGCTCAACCTGGCTATTGCAACCAGCGTGATGTTGTATGAAGTGTTTAATCAACGCAGAATCCGGTGAGCGTAACCCCTGAGCGTATGTACAGATAGCGATCCCGAAAAGAAGTGAAAATATTTCGGCTTCCCTACATTTTCATAACGAAATATTTTCACTTCTTTTTCAGACAACGAACTCGCCATATATCAGGAGGTATCATTTTATGAAACGCTTACACCTTTTTTTCTTTTCTATCATCCTTGTCTCCCTATTAGCCGCATGTGGGAGTTCTTCAGCAACCAGCGGTAGTAGTTATGGGAATACAAACAGTAATGCGCCCACTCCCATCGCTACTACAAACACGGCAGCGAGTACGCCCACCGTAGCCAGCACTACAGGAGCCGTTATTCATACAGCATCAACTACAGTCAACGGAAAGACTGTTACCTTACTCACGGACGCGAAGGGCATGACCCTCTATTACTTCCAACCTGATACGGCAACAACCTCGGCCTGTACTGGTGGATGTACTTCGATCTGGCCTCCCTACCTTTCCAATGTCACGCCTGCAAAAGGAACGCTTTCCGGCGCATTGGCCCTTCAGACAAATGCAAATGGCAGCCAGGTAACCTATAATGGGCATCCCCTTTACACCTATGCAAGCGATACAGCTCCAGGTCAGACCAATGGAGAAGGTGTCGGCAACAAATGGTTTGTTGCTACAGATGATCTGGCCGTGCTTAAAGGAAGCTCCAGTGCTGGTGGGTATGGATATTAAAAAGCCTATTGCTTCTCCATCTGCTGCTGACGAAATCGTTCGATACCAGCAGCAGTCAGGCGAGCCAGTTCTTCCACCATTGTCTCATCATATGTGCTGAAGTTGAAGCATGATTTGCCCTGCATACGTTTCTTGAGGCGCTCCGAAATCTGGTCGCGCAGGTCAGGAAATACGTAGATTGGCATGAGATGGTAGCTCACGTAGTTTTTTCCTATACGCACAGCCCCAAAGAAGAAGCCCTTTGGATAAGCTGAAGATGGGGATGTCTGCAGCGAATATTGTTCCGAGGTATCCGCCTCAACCATCAGCGGAGGAGTAAATGGTTCCAGAATAGCTTTCAGGCGTGCAAAAATAAGTGGAAAGTTATCTCGATCAGGCATGATACGTTCCTTTCATAAAGAAAGTAAAGTGCTCGTAAAGAAACGTTCTTATTCACTTATCCTTTTATGGAAGCTTCGCCATCATATGAACGGAGCTTCCATCTGCTTTAGTGAAAAAACTTTAGAGGTTATACTCAGTTATGTTTTTCCGCCTCACTCTTCTCTACAATCGCCGTCGGTTTCCCTGCAATCATCAGCCCCGCCACCAATGCACTGAGCAGTGCCAGCGTCACAGAGGTAAGCATGACGGTGCGAAATCCATCAATAAACGAGAGCTTGATGGCTTGCGTCACCGTCGTGTGTACCTGTTCACTGATCCCTGGGGGCAACGTAATAGCAACAAGCTTGAAGCGCTGAGAATTGATTGTATTAAGCAATTCTGGTGAGAGATGGAGCGCAGCAAGACGACCATCCAGGCTCCTGTTGAATACGCTTGTCAATATAATGCCCATCACTGCGATAGAGAGCAAACCAGCGGCACGTGATACAGCATTGTTAACTCCCGACGCGACACCGGCCCGGTCTTGACTGACCGAACCCATCACCGTCGTCGTCAATGGGGATACGCTGATCGTCATCCCTAAGCCAAGGACGATAGCGGCGGGGAAAAAAGTTACCCAGTAACTACTACCAATACCCGGAAGCGCAAAGAGCAGGTAACCAATTGACACAATCACTGGCCCTACAACTAGTGGGAGCTTTGCGCCATAACGCCTCACTAATCCCCCAGACCAACGTGAGAGCGAGAACATTAGCACAATGAAAGGCAGCAATGCTCCACCCGCTGCCGTGGCAGAATAATTTTGCACCTGGATAAGATTGAAGGGAAAGAAATATAAAGCACCACTTAGCGCTGCATAGAGGAACAGTGTCAGGAGATTAGCACCACTAAATGAGCGTGAGCGGAAGAGTGTAAGCGGTAACATAGGGTGAGGTGTGCGAGCTTCATAAAAGACAAAAGCCAGTAACGCAACAATTCCTACCAGAAGCGTTCCTATCACCACTGGCGAACCGAACCCATCGCTCCCGGCCTGGATTAAACCATAGACGAGGCCACCCAATCCTACTACCACCAGTAACGAACCAATCCAATCCAGGTGCCCATCGCTCTCCTGATTGCGGCTCTCTGGAACACGCAAAAAGAGCAAGAAGAGAACAGCGATTCCTAACGGAGCATTAATGAAAAAGATCCAATGCCAGGAAGCATGTTCGACCAACCATCCACCTAAAACAGGTCCGATCGCCGACGTGATCGAGGTAAAACCAGACCATGTGCCAATCGCCGCGCCACGTTTATCCTCACTAAAGGAAGCGCTGATAATCGCCAGACTACCCGGCACTAACAATGCGCCACCGATTCCCTGGAGGCAACGTGCAATAATTAGAAACAGAATAGCTGGTGATAGCCCACACAGGATCGAAGCAAGCGAGAAAAGTATCACTCCAGTTGCAAAAATACGCCGTCTCCCGAATGTATCACCAAGCGAGCCACCCACCAGAATTAACGAGGCCAGGAAGAGGGAATACGCTTCCACCACCCATTGCACATCGCCAGAGGTTGCGTTGAAAGTTCGTTGCAAAGCTGGCAGCGCAACATTCACGACCGAGCCATCGATAAAGGCCATGCTTGATCCCAGAATAGTTGCCGCAAGAACCCATATCCCCACATCGCGTACTGACGACTTATGGGGCAAAGGTCCAGTCAGAATAACAGCCTCGTCACATGGGGGCTTGTAAATATTCGCCATGGTATATCTCTCCTGCTTACCGTAATAAGTAAAGCCAGATTGTTATCTAGCAATACATTACCACGGAAACGAGGATGTATGGAAATGGATGGAACCCACTATTCATATTCCTTATCATGGCTCCACGCCCAGCCCCTTCTGGACAAACATCGTCATGTAATAGGCTCCATCAGTGGCACCAAATGCTTTTCGATACCACCACCAGTTCCAGACATTTTTGACGGCCAGACCCGGATTGAATGTTGCCCCCGCCGGAGGATTATCTCCATAACTGAGCCAGATTCCAAGACCAACACCCCCTCCTACCTCCTGACCGGCACACTTATGATTGGCAGTTGTGGGAACACAGGGAGCAGGCTTATAGCCTTCATCCCACCAGGAACGCATCTTGTACTGATGCGAAAGGTACTGATCGTAGTATGCAGATGTATTATCATCCTGAGTACCAATGATTACCACAGGTCTGCTCTGTGAACAACCTGTAGGGAAACTGTAGCAGACATTGGTGTAATCGCGCAGATACCAATAAAAGGGCCATCCTGCGTTGTCCATCACACCAATGGCAAGCTGATGTTGACCTTTATCTATTTTCTGGTCAAGCGCACTAATCTTTGCCATCACCACGTCCACATCAGTGGTAGTCTGCACATAGACCATCATCTCATGGGGACCATCAGCAGCATGAACGTAATTTACCTCATACATATTATGAATTGTTGGGAGCAAAAGCAGAACAGCTAATACGACGCTCAGCATAGAAGCATAAGCAGCGATTAAACGGCGGCGTGTGGGTCTTGCCAGAGATGGGGTGGTCGGCCTGATAGTAGCAGAAGATGCCTGTCCGCGCTGCATCCAGTCCTTGATCCAACTCCATAGTGTCAACAAACCGGGTTCCAGACCAATAGCAGCCAGCAACATCAGCGGCATTGTGACATGAATCATCAGCCAGGGCATCTTTTCGGCGGCCCATGAGTAGATGAATAGAGTACCAACACACCAGTAGACCAGGAAAAGCCGGAATGGTGTTGGGCGTCGGAGGCTGCGAATAATTCCGACAATGCCAAAAACGACACCGATCTGCTCATAGAGCGGGATTAGCATCAAGTAGTAGTACCAGGGCTGCCCGCCACGTGCAAATTTCTGTTGCTGTAACCAGTAATAGAGTCCTTGCCAGATGCCATCACCGATACCACCACGAATATTAGTGAAGAGAGCCGTGAACAGAACCAGGAAGATTACCCAGGCACATATCAAGGCGAAGAACCAATGCGTCCAGGGCATCGTCACAATGGTATCAAGCAGAGGCTGTCGTTGCGGGTCTACGCGCGTTGCCAGCCCACGCCGTCCCGCTGCTACAGGCAATTTCCCCATCATCTCGCGTATTAGAACGCTCAGCACATAGAGGCCTAGCACAATTCCAATCCAGGGCACTATCGTGACTGTATCATTTTTGAGATTTTGCACAAACAGATCAGCATTCGGGGTATGCGTCGGATTGGTAATATAAACAGAAAGTGTATTCAATAGCCCCAATCCAACTTTGGCAATGGGCAGAAAGATGAGAAAGTAGAGCACGATCGCGACAGGCCCACCCGTCTCTGGCAGATACTTCCTCCATGAAGCTTCAGTGCCCACGTGAGCACGCAGTGTCCGACGTTTGCCGAGTTCCCAGGCCACCAGCGCACCCAGGAAGCTGCCAAAAATAGCGATTGTCAGGAAGGTAGCTTCGGCGGTTGCATAAGCCAGGGAGAGAGCAGCGGCACCCAGGACCAGCCAGCGCATCTTGCGATCTCGCACATAGCGACCCGTAGCTACAACGAGCAGCAAAGTAAAAAAGGCCATGTAGAGAGCTTCGCGTGTAAAACGTGAGAAATAGACGAGGCTGGAGAGATAGCAATCAGAAATGAGGCGAGCCAGGCTCCCAGCTTGCTCAGGTAATCGCGTAGAAAATAGGGCAAAGCGACCATAGCAGTGCCCAGAGTAGCTACCGCGATACGCGCCGTAAAACTATTCACGCCGTGATCGGGCGCTCCCAACCATTGTGCAATCAGATAAACGAATGCAATTGCATGAAATTGGAATGGGCCATGCAATACCGGGCTATAGGTATAACAAGTGATAGTTCCGTTAGCACATGATGCCCATTTCTCAATGTTCGTATATAACAGTTGTAACGAGTAGTACGCATGCATACTTTCATCATGGTGCAAAGGTTTATCGCCTAGACCCCAGAAGCGCAAAATGGCTCCAAGCAGGATGACGCCCCAGAAAGCAATTGCAGTCAGTAGATGCTTGCGCGAAGGTGGGCCGACATCTTTATCAACTACCTCTTCATGAGCCTCATCAGGTTCCGTCTGTGAAACGTGGGCATTGTTTGCTTTAGCCTCTTCCGCAGCATCATCAGGTTTTGTCTGTGAAACATCAGCATCATTTATCTCAGGCTCTTCCACAGAGGTGAGAGGCTCAGGTAGGTCAGAAAATGTCGGCTCCGCTATCTCTAGTGCATTTTCTGGCTCGGCCTCGGGATGTACCTCAC
>CAVUVQ010000047.1:0-5967 GCA_963744875.1 uncultured Chloroflexia bacterium
AATCTGTCTCTTACCCACATCTTTCTTGTCAAAAGATGCTAGAATGGAGAAAAAGAAAGAGAAGAAAGAAAAAAATGATGGAACAGGTTCCTATTGGGAGTGCACCGGCATGGGCAGGATGACCTACGGGTCGGTGCTCTTGGGGATCAACGACGCACACAACGGGCGGTGACGATGGCAACGGCACTGGCCCGCAAGCCGAATGCATTGCTGCCAGAGCAGATGGGAAGCCATGCGGACACGAAAGCCGCCTATCGGTTTTTGCAGAGTTCCCCGGTGAGTTATGAACGGCTGATGCGTCCGCATGTGGATCAACCAGGCAGGTCATGGAGCACCAAAGCCGGGTCTTGCTGATCCAAGATACTACCGAAGTGGATTTTCATATCATCCCAAGACGAGCGGGTTGAGTCAAGTGGGCAAAGGAACCCACCAGGGGTATTTGCTGCAAACGGTGATAGCCGTGGACCCAAGCAGCCAACAGGTCTGGGGCATCGCGGCTCAAGAGCCTTTTTTGCGCCAGCGTGCGCCGGTGGGAGAAACGAGTCATCAGCGAAGCAAACGCAAGGAGAAAAATCCCTGGTGTGGCAACGGCAGGTGCAGCAGATTGGGCCAGCCCCCCAAGGATGTGAAGTCATTCATGTTGGTGATCGAGGCAGCGATATGTTTTTTTTCCTGCGTGAGTGCCAGCAGCAAGGATGTGGCTTTCTCGTGCGGGTGCAACACAATCGCCGAATCGATCTACGGGTTGATCAAGCCGAGGCAGCGATATCGGGAGGAGCACGCCGTCATGGCACCCAGCGCTCAGCGAGCCAGGAGCCGATCCTGCATCTCTTTGAAGAAGTCAGGGGGTGGCCCTCAATGGGTCAGCGCCCGTTGGATCTGGATGGGAATCAGAAACGCCAAGGGCGCCAGGCCAAGCTCTGCATCAGTTGGGGAACCGTGCGACTGTGGCCCCCCGATGGCGAAGCAGGCAAAGGAGAACGACCGATGGTGGTCACCGTGGTCAGAACCTGGGAACCCGAGCCACCGGAAGGAGTGCAAGCCTTGGAATGGCTCCTGATGACCTCAGTGTCCACCCAAGAGGAAGAGCAAGCGTGGGAGCGGGTCCAGTGGTATCGGATGCGCTGGATCGTGGAAGATTATCATCAGTGTCTCAAGACAGGATGCCTCATTGAAGAGCGGCAATTGCAAACGTATGAAGGACACCGTCGGTTCCTGGGATTTCTGGCTCCGTTAGCGTTGCGGCTCTTGCACTTGCGGGCGCAGGCTCGCCAAGAGCCACTGCGGCCTGCTCAGGAGGTGTTCACCCGCCAGATCGTTCAGGTTGTTGCGCTTTTGGCCAAGGTTCCTGCCGACCAGCTGACCACGCAAGGGTGTTGGCATGCCATTGCCCACCTTGGTGGATATCTGGGGCGCAAGGGGGACGGAGAACCAGGATGGAAAACCCTCTGGAAAGGATGGTTACACATCCAAACTCTCCTTGAAGGGGTCCACCTGGCCTCTCAACTCTCACTCGAATAGAAAGATGTGGGTAAGAGACAGCTTATAAATGGCACCCGTACCGCTATAGTGTAAGAGTGCCATTTATAATCCCGCAGTTATTATCCCTACATGGCTGAGAGCGAACCACCCAGGTACAGGTGGCTGATCTGCGGATTATTCAATATCTTGGTCAGACGATCCCTCGAATAGCACCTTTCCACTTTCCATAACTATGCCATAGGTTGAGATTTTCAATGCAGTGCGTACATTTTGTTCAACCAGGATAATTGTTTTTTTCAGATCATGGATGACCTTCACGGTATCGAGGACTTGTTCAGTGTTTTGGGGTGAGGGCCCATAGAAGGCTCGTCAAGAAGGATCAGGGTCGGGTCGGCATCAAGCTGCGTGCGAACTCGACGAGGCGTTGTTGACCACCAGAAAGGCTGCCAGCTTTGTCGTTGGCACGTTCTTTCACAAGAGGAAATAGTTCCTCGATTTCACTCAAGCGGCGCTGGGTACGCGCACGATCATGTAACATGTAGCCTCCCAGGCGCACGTTTTCGCGCCCGTCATCTCTGGGAACAGGCTATGGTTTTGTGGACCTGGACGACGCCACGGCAAGAATTTCACGTGGTTTTTTGCCGACGAGTGAGCGATCGAGAAAAGTCACTGTGCCCAGACGCGGCCTCACCAGGCCACTAATAACGCGCAGGAGTGTAGACTTGCCAGCACCATTTGGTCCGATAATACACGTAACCGACCCTTCTTCGACAAAGAGGTCAACCCCTTTGAGGATATCACTACCGTCATAGCCTGCAACAACCTGTTGCATTTTCAAAGTGATCATCGTTATTCTCCCAGGTAGGCATCGAGCACGGCGGGATTTTCTCGTACCGTAGCAGGCGGGCCTTCAGCAATTTTTGTGCCATGGTGTAAAACCATGATGGTATGGCAAAGACTCATCACAAATTCCATGTTATGTTCAACGATAAGAAACGTTATGCCACGTTGATTGAGGTGGCGAATACGATCTGCCAGGTAGTGGAGATATAGGATTGACGCCGCCAGCGGGTTCATCTAACAGAACGACCTGTGGTTCTGCGATCAAGATAAACGCAAACTCCAGCAATTTTCTTTGTCCATAAGACAGGTTGCCGGCGAGCAGATCTTTATGTTGGCGGATGCCGACCAAATCGAGCGGTTCGAGTGCTTTTTTCTGTTCGGTGGGGAAATCCAGCGTCCAAACAAGCCTCTTGTGCCTTTGCGTTGTACGGCAACGAACATGTTCTCCATGACCGTGAGATGTGGAAAAACGCGTGTGAGTTGGAAGGTGCGTCCTATGCCCTGGCTGGATCTTTATCGGGAGTCTGGCGCTCAATGGGTTGGCCTTTGAAGAAAACGTTTCCAGCATCGGGTCGTTCGTAGCCCGTCATCACATTAAAGAGGGTTGTTTTACCCGAGCCATTGGGGCCGATCAGGCCAGTGATGCGGCCTTGCTCTACGGAGATAGAGCAACTGTAAAGGGCGTGGACGCCGCCATACGCTTTCGAGATAGAATGTGTTTCCAGGAGGTTCATGCTGCTTATCCTTTTCCTCCACTTTTTGCCACCAGGGACTCATCCTGAGGCGAGGTAATAGAGAGTGTTGCCTTAGCCTTGCGTGCATTACGCCATATGTGCCAGCGATTGCGACCAGCCGGGATGACCCATCAGGAAGCAAGAGGAGGACGACCGAAGGAGTCCACCAAAGATGACAAGATTGAGGCCGCGGATATTGTTTTCTAGCGTCACATATTGCTGAAGCGGTTCAAGCATCAGCGCTCCCAGAACTGGCCCTGCCAGCGTTCCGGCTCCTCCAAACAATACCATTAATGCGACTGTGATATCGAATGCCGGGCTAAACGCAAATGATGGGGAGATCGAGCCCTGGAAATGGCTCCAGCCCACCAAGCATACCAACAAAGAAGGCTGAGATGACATATGCAACCAGTTTGTCTCGTCCAGATTTGACGCCAAGCCCCAATGCACGATCTTCGTCATCACGAATTGCCAGTAGCCCGAGTCCGTATGTAGAGTTACGTACTCGCCACGAAACAGCCAGCGTGAGTAATACCAGGAGAAGAGCGACGAAGTAGAAGGGGAAATTGTATCTGTCACCACTCCACGAAGGGAAAGGGAAAAATATTCCCGGTGAACCATGGGTGATGCCAGTCAGGGTAGGCCAGTAATTGGAAGATGAAGACATAGGAAAGCGTGACAACAGCAAAACCGACTTGCGATGTACGCAGTGCGATCCATCCCAGGGGCACCGCGAATATTGCTGCAACCAACCCGGCCAATGGGAGCAGGAGAAACGGCATGTATCCGCCTGGAACGTTCCAACGCTCACATATAATCGCTAATGTATATGTTCCCAGACCGTAAAATGTTGCATGTCCCAGGGAGATATACCCTGTGTATCCTGAAAGAAGATTCCAGGCTATCGCAGCGCCTGTGTAGAGCAATGCAAAGAACCCTATAGAGGTTATAGTTGCGTCAGGTGAGACAAAAGGTAGTACGATTGCGACGATGGGCAGGAGTAGCAATGCAGTGATTTTGCTATACCTCATGTTTTCTCGCTTCTACTCGTCCAAACAATCCTTGTGGACGAAATACTAGTAAGGCCACGAGCAATACAAAGAAGACGGTACTGGACAGGTGTCAGACCAGACTACGGCTACAACGCTAGCAATAACCAGTAGTGCTATAGAGCCGATGAGCCCACCCCTTAGGCTGCCCAGACCCCCCAGGACGATGATAACGATCAAGCGGGAAATCAGATCATAAGAACTGGCCGGATTGAATAGTTGAGTCGCACCGTATGCCATACCACCAACGGCGGTAAGGGCTGTGCCGATGCCGAATGTGATCATGGCTACACGATCGATATCGATGCCGATCAGTGTCGCGGCTGTACAATTTTGCATTGATGCGCGTAGGCTAAAACCAAAAGTTGTCGGTAAACAAGTACATAAAGCGCTCCTAAGAGCAGGACACTTAAGAGAAAAGCAGCCACTTCAAAATTGCTTATGTAGATGCCAGCAATTGGAAATGTTGCTTGCAGATAAGGTGCGTAAAGCTGTTTAAGGTCTGTAGAGAAAAAGAAGGCAAAATTCTTTCAACAACCTGAGCGATGGCGAAAGTCATAAGGAGAGAGAGCGCCACACGATTGCTTTTGATGCGCCGGATGAAGGCCCATTCGATGGCGATGCCAAAGAGAAACATGATGGGCATCGTCAGTCAGACCGACAAAGAGATCGATATGAAGACGTTGTTCACACCAGGCTTAAATATGCGCCCAGAATAACGAAGATGCCTGCAGCGACATTGATAATATCCATGACGCCAAAGATCAGCGTCAGACCAGAGGCCATTAATGCATAGATACCAGCGCTCAATAGGCCCAGAATGATTGCTTCGATAAGGAGTTTCACGATATTTCCTCTCTTGTCTCGTGTAGGGACAAACCCCTGTAGAGAGATGAACCTCTCTACAGGGGTTTAATACGTGCTTATGCGTATAGACTTACGGCCACGGTTTCTTCGCAATTTCGGGTTAGTTTGTGCATTACTTGCAGGATACACTGGTAGATAGTGTCCATCCTGCCATTGAAACAGGAATGGCACAGAGACGATGTTAGCCCCTTAAGGATCGAACTGTACAGGTCCTTGTAGGGAGTTGAATGTATGCCCCGCATGCAGGTAAGTCTTTAGCACAGAGTTGTCGATACTTTTTGTGGCTTCGACTGCCTGTTGCAATACCTGGGCGGAAGAAAAAGCCTGCACGTCGTCTGAACTGACACCATCAAGGGGCTGACCAGGATTTGCCGCTTGCCACAGTTGCTGGAAGACATCGTTCTGGTAGGTCTTAATATTTTTATACCAACCATCATTGGGGACGAATACCCTTCTGCCATACGATTTTGAAAGGCAGTTCCTGTTATTCCCATTGCCGATGGCTTGTAGGAAAGTTGCTCCGGCATCAGGACCAGATGAGGCAACGATGGCTTCTGGATTGTAATGGTGCGTGCGGAAATATTTTAAAAAGCCTGCTACACTCGGCACATCTTCCGTACCAAGTACAACTACCTGAGCGTTAGATTGCACTACCTGTGCTGCGAGCGTGTCGAAGTTAGTTGTTTCTGCACCGAAAGATTTATAAAGGACTGTTTTTAGCCCACTCCCGTTATTCTCCAAAAGCGTCTGTGCTTCTGCGACCTGGGGATTTGTGAAGAAATCGTCTAACTTCATATAAGCGGCTGTGGTGGGTCGTGTCTGCTGAGGCAACGACAGAATATAATGGCGAAAGAGCTGATGAACTTCTGGGCTGGTAGTGAGACGGCAAACAGGTTATCCAGTCCATGGGTATAAAGAATCTCGCTCCGTCGATGCGCCTTCGACAAGTATTTTGCCATAGCGGTGTGCTACAGTAGCGGCTGGTAGCGTGA
>CAVUVQ010000048.1:0-488887 GCA_963744875.1 uncultured Chloroflexia bacterium
TTCACACCAAGGTTAGGAAGAATTTTACAGAAGGTTAGGAAAGTAGAGCTTATCTCTTGACAAGAGGAATTCACCATCAAAAGAGGTAGAACTATGTAAGCTCCCACCAGCCGCAAAGTAACAGATGAGGTACTCAAGGCGGCCGGTGGGAACTTACATAGTTCTACCCCATATTGAAAGGATTCTAGTATCTCTCCGTAACACGTTCCAAGATAACGATTGGCATGATACGAGACGTTCTTTTTTGAGCCTCAGCGAAGTCGGGTGCCTGTCTTACGACTTCTGCGAAGAGATGGTCACGTTCAGTAGGTGCTGCAACGGTCGCATAGACTTTCAATTGCTCGGTCCCAACTTCAATCGTAACATCATTTGGCCGAGCGAGAATATTATAGTACCAATCGGGATTGCTGGGTGCGCCACCTTTTGCTGCAATGAGGACATACTTGTCGCCATCTTCGACGTAACGCAATGGAGTGGTACGTGGTTGATTGCTCCTGGCTCCGCGTGTGTGAAGCAAGAGAAACTTTGCGCCTGGGAAATTTCCAACCTTGCCTCCATTTGCGCGAAACTCGTCAATGATCTGCTCATTGAGCATCTTGGTTAGCTGGGCCAACTCTTCGTGATTGGTACTCATGTTTTCTTCTCCTATCATCTGCTGATGGAGAGTCTTGGCTAGCCGAGCCAATTCTTCGTGATTGGTGCTCATGTTTTCTTCTCCTATCAATCGAACGAAGTTAACGGGACGTGTAGCTTCGCATACAGCCTCTTTCCAAAGAAGAGAAGCATCTTACTTCGCTACCACTATTCTTTCAACAACGGTGTCGTGTATGCTACACTGTAGGAAGAGTACCATGTGTCTGAGTGCAGAACAACCAGCAAACAGACAGACGCGTCGTGTAAACAACACGAATGGGAAACTGTTGCTTACATGTAGGGAATATGAGAGCATGTTGAGGGAAGAAATCACTATGACAACATCTGTTAATCCGAGTGATCCACGGGTCAAGCGGACCCGTCAACTGTTGCTGCAAGCGTTCATCGCCTTAGTAGAAGAACGGCACAATCTTCACTCGATTTCGGTGCAAGAGGTTGCGGAACGTGCCACGGTGAACCGAGCAACCTTCTATGACCACTTTGAAGACAAATATGCATTGTTACAGTGCTGGATGCACCAGAAGCACCACCAGATACTCGCCAGCCAATTTTCTGCCTCCTCCACCTTGCAGTTGAGTACCTTGCGTCAACTCATTCGATCTGTGTTTGACTTGCTTGCGCTCTTTCGTTCCTATCTCAAACCAGCCGATAGGCAGTACGAGCCGCTCTTCGAGAACGTACTTCAACAAGAACTTTACGCCCTCCTTTTGAGATGGCTCAAGCAGGTTCCATCGGAGGTTCCTTTGCAAGAAGAGGTAGGAGAAACCACGGCGCAGGTCATCAGTTGGGCGATCTTGGGACCCGCAGCGCAATGGAGCCGGGGAGATCAAACGGTCTCAGCAGGAGAGATGACCCAGCGCGTCTTGAGCGTCGTGGTTGCTAGCTTTTCACTTGTCACCACTGTTGCTTGACTGGCATTTTAGAAATCAGGGTAGCGCCTGGTGGAATTGCTCCCATTTGGCTTGTCAGCTCACGCCAGAGCAAGCATAGAAATCTCTTGATCATCCAGGCGGTTAGAAGTAAATTCTCCTCTCTAGAAAAATTTGCGGAATTTCCTAAATGCTTGTATTATGCCCGTCATGCCCACTACTTTGCGGCTGGTGGCAGTTTTCGTAGTGATACCTCAACAAGAGCAGGGAGGCTAAACAATCCATACCAAAAATTCCAATTCCTTCTAACCTTGGGGTAAATTTTTTCACGCCAAGGTTAGGAAGCCAGACACATCTCTTGCTCAATTTCTTCCCAATCTTGGTGTGAATTACCAGGTGGGAAATAATCTTAACATGTTCTGGTGTTACTAATGAATGCCGGGAGTACATTGAAAATATGTAACCTGTACGGATTTTAACTATTTTTTCTGGGAGAAAATGTATGCTCGATCTTACACCGATCAGAGACCACTCACAAACGATTGCGGAGTTTTCACAAGGCCTGACGAAAGCCGATTTGCAGAAATATACCAACGAAATGATTGACACAGAACGCGACATTATCGCTCATGCGACGGATGCCGATGTTGTTTTTGTGCCTGTTGATCCTCAGGCCAAAGATACTTTCGGCAAGCCTGAGGAGCAGGATCTGGCCTGGACCCTTGGTCATGTCGTTGTGCACGTGACCGCTTCTTCGGAAGAAAGTGCCGCCCTCTCCTCTTCTCTTGCCCGTGGTTTGGCCGTAGAGGGGCGCTCACGCTACGAGACACCCTGGCGGGATGTAACAACGGTCGCCCAGCTTCATCACCGTCTGGAAGAGAGCCGGCGTATACGTCTCGCATTCCTGGAGACATGGCCCGATGAGCCTCACCTGGACATTATTCAAGAGCTTTCATTCGGTAAATTCAACGCCGCCTCCCGCTTTTTGATGGGACTTCTCCATGAAGACTCTCACCTTGAGCAAATGCGTGAAATTATGCGCCAGGCTCATACTGCACGGTCGTAACTATCTTCTATTGATTCTTGGGTAAAAAAAGAAACGGGTAGAGGCACTACTTTATGTATGGTCCCTACCCGATCTGATCTTCAAATCATCCTCTAAGCACCGGAGCCGCCCGCACCATTCATAATGGTCTGTGCTGCAGCAGGCCAGTTGCCATTGGTGAAGGTGTTGTATTTTACAATATCATTATTGACGTTACATTTCGCTTCAGTACTTGAGCCACCATTACAATAGGGGGCATCGACATCAACGTAGTTGTATTCAATTGTGTTGTATCTTATGTTGGTCTGCCACATCGAGAGCCAATGCCCCACTTTGGCGATGACATTATAGGTATCGGTGAAATGCTGTGAACCCTCATCGTGATAGAGCGCTCTACCTCCTCCCCCGATATCATGAATGTAGTTATGATCTTCTGAGGAACCAGGTTGGCTGCTCAATGTGTAAATGCCTCCACCGTCGTAGAATGCCTGCATCGTGTTGTAGATCAGGTTGTAGCTCATCCGATTGTTCTGTGCGTAAGAATTGGTGCCCCAGCCCCAGCCCGATGAGATTCCATCATATGGGATGTTATCGAGCGTATTATGCTGAATCACCGTATTCTTACTATAACCAATCCAGATCCCACTGGCATCCTCATATTCCTGACCAACTTTGTAAATGAGGTTGCCTTGAATGGTATTCCCATTGGTCATCTGATTGGGATCGGTCGTCGCAAAATCATTCACCTCTCCAACAGTAATCCCGCCCGAGGAGACATCCGTAATGGTGTTGTTCTCAATGGTATTATTTTGCGCACCATGTCCAAAATCGATGGCCACACCACCAAGATGCGTAAATGTATCATGCGATAACGTGATGTTATGAGAATACTGGAAGGAGATGTTTCCCAACGTCTTCGCAGATACCGCAGGCCTGCTGATCCACACAATACCCGATTGATTATCTGCGTATCCTTGATTGCCGGCTGGCTGCAACCAGGTTGCATAGGAAAACGTGATTCCTGAAAGGACAATATTATGTAATGGTTGCGTGAGACTGGTCCCACTTCCATCAATCAATTTTTCCACGGTTGGAGCAAACACCTGAGCGGTCGCCATATTCTCGCCGGAGCGTGGAATATAGTAGATGTAGCCACCACTGCGATCTAGATACCAATCACCTGCATGCTGCAGGAGTTCGTAAGCATTCTGAAATCCAACTCACCGAGTCCATTTGTACAATACCTTGCCCATTATAAGGGGGACCAGGATTGGGCGATGTCGCGGCGTTATTCCAGCATGGAGTCTTCATCGTAATAGTGGTTCCACTGATACTGGAGATATTGCACTGCAGGTATTTCCATGCCCCAAATGCAACTATTTGAATGTCAGTTGGATTGCGCCAGGTCTGCATGGATGTATTGGTTGTGCGCCAACCTGTTGATGTCTTGGTAAAACCTGCCGGGTTTGTGGTGCTTCTCGTCAGATTTGCTCGTATACCATTGACGTAGAGTTGCAGCGTATTAAGCGATGTTCCAACAGAGGCGCGGTAGATATTTTTTGAACTGTTATAGAGTGACCAGCCAGTAATCTGTCGGCCACCGCTGATGAGCGGCTTCTCGCCAGAATACGCCTGATAAATAACGTTGTACCCATTTGTACCTGAATCATGGATTGTGGGTTTTTCACGTAAAATAAAACTACTGCTCAGCGTGTAAGTTCCTCCACGCAAATTCACAACAATATCACCACTCATATTACTGGTCAGTGTACGTACTTTTGCCTGCGCCCCCGCTAGCGAACACGGAGCCGCCAGCGAACATGTGCTACCATTGCCCGTGGGGGATGCATACAATGTGGTCTGAGTTGCGGCGTGTGCGGGGGTGTGGGCTAGAAAGACGCGTAATCCTAGCAATGTGATCGCGAGAAGCGCGAAAAGCATCAAACGCTCTCGCGACAACATTTTGCGTTGAGCCATAACCTATTTCTCCTCCTTGTTCATAGGGAAAGCTTCCAGGCTTTGTGTATCCTGAATGAGAAAAAGCACGTTACTGACGCTCTTGCTCATCTTGTTCCTCTAAAAAATCAGGAAACATGTATTGAGTATAGAAAAGAAAATGCTCTCTGTCAAGTGTTTAGCGGTAAAGAATGCATGCAAAATTGTCAAAAATTGCGAAATATATTAAAAAGAGCCTGAATACATAATGGTTGTTTTTGTGTACATCGTTCATTGTGATCAGGGAATTTCTTATAGTATTAACTTTGTAACAGCGATATAACCTCTTCAAATATAGAGGTTGCGGGTTCACAAGGTCGTGAGTTCGTGCATGACTATTGTTCCCTCTTCTTGTCCCTGTTATACTTGGAACGTATTTAGTAAGAGAGCGTCTTTGCCGTGCCCGCTTGTTGTGGATGATGGGTTGTGATTGCTGACGCTTTTAGACGATAAAGGGAGCTGATTTTATGAATGTAGACATAAGCGATATCGAGCGAATTCTAGCGGAAGAGGAGACGTGGCGACAGACGCAGGCGATCAATTTGATTGCCAGCGAGAATACACCGAGCGATGCTGTACGGCGCGTCCAGAACTCCGATTTTATGGGCCGTTATGCAGAAGGACACCCCAACGAGAACGGCCACGTCAACCGCTATTATCAGGGGACACGTTATATTGACCAGATCGAGCAGATGGCACACGACGAAATCGTGGCTTTGTTCCATGCGCAACAGGCCGATGTACGTCCTATCAGCGGCAACGCTGCGAATACTGCGCTGGCCCTGGCCTATCTGCGTGGCGGCGATACCGTTATTGCCAACTCGACCGATGCTGGCGGACACATCAGCCATGGGGCAGTTGGTGTTTTTGGACGCCGCATCCAGAATCGGGGCCAGTCGCTCAAAATGGGTGGAAAGAACGCCATTAACCTCCATCATCTTCCTCTGACGGAAGACCATTATCATGTAGATGCGCAGAAAACGATTGAACTGATCGATCAGCTTTCTCCACAACTGGTCATTATGGGCAAGAGTCTCTTCCTCTTTCCCGAACCCGTTTCTGAGGTAGCTGCTTACTGTAAAACAAAGCAGATCCCCTTGCTCTATGATGGTGCCCACGTATTAGGCTTGATCGCTGGCGGACAATTTCAAGATCCCTTGCATGAAGGTGCAACCTGGATGACTGGTAGCACCCACAAAACCTTCCCTGGCCCACAGCGCGGAGTGATTCTGGGCAATCTGGACCCTGAAGATGAGAAGAAATACTGGCCTGCTGCTGATCGCGGCGTCTTTCCAGGCTCGTCCAGCAACCACCATCTGAATACACTCCCAGCTCTACTGGTCGCTACACGCGAAATGGCCCAATATGGACGCGAGTATACCGCGCAGATTGTACGCAACGCTCAGGCTCTTGGGAGTAGCCTCGACGAACTTGGTACGCCTGTAGAGGCTCGCGAGTTTGGCTATACGCGCAGTCACATGATTGCCGTCAATGTCGCGCAATGGGGCGGTGGCGTCGAGATCGCTAAACAACTGGAAGCAAACGATATTATCTTGAACTATAATATGCTTCCTGGCGATAGTGATCCGCGCAATCCCTCCGGCCTACGCATCGGCGTTCCCGAAATGACGCGCTTCGGTATGGACGAACGTGCAATGGGCGAACTGGCGCAATTGTTGCACGATGGTGTGCGCGGTAAAAATGTGAAGGCGTCGGTCAATGCATTGCGTGCACGGTATACCAAAATGAAGTACGTATAATTTGCGGCAACACGGGATAATAAATGGCACCCCTACACCATTGTTGATATGGGATGGCATTCATTATCCCGCATTGCTGTGCGTACTGTAAAATTTTCGTGTGTTATAATCGTGTTTACCGGAGAATGTTACGACAGCAAATAGGCATACATATTCAGGGTATGTTCACTTTCGTCAGTGTAATTACATTGTTGTATTTGAAGTTCTTAATGAGGAGGGCATGATGCCACGAAATCTCTTTGTAGAGTCTCTCTTGCGCAGTAAGAGGCATTATTGGCGACGCGGCCTGGCATTTATAATGCTTTTTGCCATGTGTGCTTCTTTTTTTACCTTTAGTTGTTCTCCCCTCGTACAGGGAGCCCAGGTAGCGGCAAGTCCATCTACATCTTCTGCTGCTACACCAACCCATACGGTGACCTGGGATCGCTACTCGCTGAAACTGGATGGTAAGCGTTTGATGGTCTGGTCTGGCGAGTTCCACTATTGGCGTTTGCCCAGTCCGGCCCTGTGGAGCGATGTGTTACAGAAGATCAAGGCCGCAGGTTTCAATACCATCTCCATCTATTTTGATTGGGCCTATCATTCACCTAAAGCGGGCGTCTACGATTTCACAGGCATTCGTGATGTGAGTAAGCTGCTAACCCTTGCACAGGATGCTGGCCTTTATGTTATTGCACGTCCCGGCCCTTATATCAATGCCGAGACGGATGCTGGCGGTTTTCCTGGCTGGCTCATTACACAAAAAGGACGAGCACGTTCAAGTGCATCCGATTATACTGCTGCATATATGGAGTGGCTGAGCCACATCGATCCTATCCTGGCGCAACATCAAATTACAAATGGTGGCAATATCATTCTCTATCAGGTGGAAAATGAGTATACCTATGGTACTCTTGATGCTACCTACATGCAGCAGCTTGAAAATAAGGTACGCGCAGATGGCATTACGGTGCCGCTCGACCATAATGATGCCAGCTTGCGGAGCAATTGGGCACCAGGTACAGGTACGGGCGCGGTTGATCTGTATGGCTTTGATAGCTATCCTCAGGGCTTCAATTGCTCAAATCCTACAAGTTGGTCTGGTGTCCCACAATTTGAGGCGAACGCGCGTAAAGCTTCTCCGAATACACCGATCTTCATTGCGGAGTTCCAGGGTGGCTCGTTTGACCCATGGGGCGGTCCAGGTTATGCAAAGTGTCAGCAACTCACGGGAGCGGATTTTGTCAACGTCTTCTATAAAACGCTCCTATCTGAGGGTGTGACGATGCTCAACTCCTATATGACCTATGGGGGCACAAGCTGGGGATGGCTACCTGAACCAAGCGTCTATAGCTCCTACGATTACGGTGCGGCAATCGACGAAGCACGCCAATTGACGCCAAAATACTATGCCATGAAGCGTATCGGGTACATGCTTCAGGCCGTTGATCCAATCACCACTACGGACCTCACTTCTGGTGCAACCGTGAGCAATAGCGTCATCAATGTGCAGCAGCGCGTCAATTCTACTACACAGACGCATTTCTTGTTTCTCCGTCACAATGATGCGACCGCGACAAGTAATGACACATTTCAGGCAACCTTCACGACTCCCGATGGAACCTATACTGTGCCGCAACAGAGCGGTACAACCTTGCGTTTGAATGGCCGTGATAGCAAAATTCTGCTTGCAGACTACAATTTTGGAGCACAGCACCTGGTCTATTCTACCTCCGAACTGTTGACGCAGACCACAATCAACAACCAGGATGTTGCGATGCTCTATGGACGTAATGGTGAGGATGGCGAGACAGTCCTGCATTATGCAACACAGCCGCAGGTAACCGTACTTTCCGGCTCAGTAACATCGACCTATGCAAATGGAAACCTGCGTCTGAATTATGTGCATGGGGCTGGCTTAACACAGGTGCTCATTCATGGTGGTACACGCGATCTGCTCCTGCTGTTGGGGAATGATGATGTCGCCTCCCATGTCTGGTTGGATCAGACGGCTGCGGGTCCGGTTCTCTCCTATGGCCCATATCTGGTGCGGTCAGCTACAAGTTCCAATGGAGTACTTAATCTGATTGGCGATACAGATAGCAAGACTAATCTCGTTGTATTTGCACCCAGCTCATTGGGGCAGATCAATTGGAATGGTCGTTCAATTGTAACTACTGGCAATCCTGCTCAAAGTACATTGCCTGGTCCACAAGCAGTCACATTGCCAACGCTCACGAATTGGGTGTTCCATGCCGAATCGCCTGAGAGCCAGCCGGGTTTTAATGACACAAGCTGGACACAGACAAATGCCAGTCAATTGCCAATGGATTATTATGGCTTCCATTATGGCTTTGTCTGGTACCGGGGACACTTTACGGCGACAGGAAGCGAAACGGGTATCACTATTGATGGAGAGACAGGTGCACATGGTGTATACTCTGTCTGGCTCAACGGAGCATTTTTAGGCACGTATAACACCGGTTCGCATACGATCAGCATTCCAGCAGGAACCTTAAAGGCGAATACGGCAGCGGAAGTTTCGGTGCTGATTGGGAATATGGGCCATGACGAGGACTTTTCATCGAGTGACTCGCATAAATCGCCACGAGGCCTGACGACAGCGTCCCTACAGGGCTCGACGGCTGCGATAAGCTGGAAGATCCAGGGCGACAAAGGTGGCGAAAATATCGCCAGTGTTGCGCGTGGTCCATTCAATACAGGCGGACTCTATGGTGAACGTAACGGGTGGTACCTGCCATCATATAATGCTGCAAGCTGGAAAGCAGTGACGTTGCCAAATCGCTGGTCTGCTTCTGGCGTCCCGGCTGGTGTTGGCTGGTATCGCACCAGTTTCACGCTCAATCTGCCCGCGAATATGGATGTACCAATCGGACTGCATATTAGCGATGCGACCTATAACTACCAGGCACTGATCTATGTCAATGGCTGGTTGATGGGTCGTTATTGGAACACAGTGGGGCCACAAACAACCTTCTCGTTGCCTGCTGGTATCCTGAACACCAATGGAACCAACACGGTTGCCATTGCCGTCTGGGGACTGGGTGCGCAAACAGGTGGATTGGGACAGGTGAGTTTGACGAGTTATGGAACGTATGCGCAGTAATGTTCTATAAACCATTGCAGAGGCCCGATTGATCGCAATACTATTCAATTAAAAAGAATGTGCGAGGCAACAGTAGGGGTAAGGGGTGGGTGAGCAGGATTGCGATCAATCGGGCCTCTACAATGTGCAATTATCCCGGTGTATACAACTTTACCCTGGTTTCGTGCAGGGCCTTGTCCGGCGTCCTGATTTGTATCCCAATCTCCCAATTCCCGCTCATTGCTAACTGACCTTGAGCACTATACTGTCCATTCCCATTAGATTGAAGAGGGACACTATCCGTCCCCATATTCATATCAGTCATAGTTGTAGTAAGTTGAACAGTGAGGCCAGTAACAGGTTTCTTATTATTTGCATTTTCCACGCTAACAGCAAAAGCGTTGGTGCCAAAACTGTTTGGAGTTACGCTAAATTGTAGTGAAAACATTCCATCCGACGTTTTCGCGCTCGTGTGAAACGCGGTTGTGGGCGTACTTCCAGCCGATGTTGTTGTGCTTCCACCTGTGCCACAGGCGACGAGAAGGAAACCCAGGCAGGCTGAGAGAAACATCAGCTTGCCAACTTTTGCAGCGAAATTATTTAGTTGCATCATTTCCAATTGCTCCTTCATTATTTTATATTATAGAGAGCTTTTTCTGTGAGAACAAGTCTGTCACCCATAAATCGATCCTCTTACCCTACAATATAAGATATGTTCAGACTTTTCTGTTTTACCCTAGGGGTAAGCAAGAAAAAAATAGAGATTTATCCTAATAGACATGGCCTTTGATCTCTCCTATACTTACTTATAAAGAGAACGACCTTGTTTTCTCATGAAAGGATAAGGGAAATTTCATGCTCCTTACGCAAAAACGCTTACGCCAGCTCCTGGGTATATTATGGCTTATTGATGGATTATTGCAATTGCAGCCCCAGATGTTTACTATGAATATGGTGAATGGAGTTATGGTCCCGACCGTACAAGATCAGCCTGCTCCAGTCGCCGCCAGTCTGCAATGGATTATTTCTGTAACGACACATAATCTCATTCTTGTGAATTTGCTTATTGCTGTTGTTCAGATTGTGATTGGTGTCCTATTGATCTCTGGCCTGTGGGTGCGATGGACTATTATTGCTTCTATCGTGTGGGCATTGATTGTCTGGTATGGAGGCGAAGGAATGAGTATGCTGCTCACCGGGCAGGCAGGCATTCTAACTGGAGCGCCCGGTGCAGTTCTCCTCTATCCCCTTCTTGGTCTGCTCCTCTATCCCCGCAAAGAAGATCCTGAACAGGGTTTACTGCCTCGCTCAACCTTTCGCTACATCTTTGCAGGCTTCTGGTTCTTCTCCGCTTTGCTCCAGCTTCAACCATCATGGTGGCAGGACGGACAAATCTCTCAGGCGATCGGTGGCATGGTTGGTCAAGGTGGCCTCAATGGTGTCCTCATTGACCCTCTTTTGCAGCGCATCTCAGACCTGACCGCCCATAGTGAGATTGCATTGAATATTGCCCTCATCGTTGTATGTCTCGCGCTGGGCTTTGCCCTGGTTTTTGTCAAGGAAAACCAGCTTCGTCCTGTTCTCGTCGCATCAATGGTTGTGAGCCTCATAATCTGGTGGATAGCTCAGGCCTTTGGCATGATCTTCACTGGTATGGCGACCGATTTCAATTCGGGGCTTTTGCTTATAGTCATGGCTCTTGCCTGTTGGCCTCGAGCATCACGACAGGGTGTCACCCAACAGCAGTCAACGGATGATGTACAGCAATCACAAAACTCAGCACAACCGGTGTAATATTCCTTGTATGTTTCACACAGACTGGAGGGACAGAAGGTGCAAGTTGCTCTTTTGTTTCTCCAGAACTTGAATAAATGCCTTTACTACCCGTGGATCGAATTGGTAGCCAGAGCAGCAGCGGAGTTCGGCCAGAGCCTCTGAGGGAGGCAATGCGGTACGGTATGGTCGATCGGAAGTCATAGCGTCATAGGAATCGGCGACTGTGAGGATACGTGCACCCAATGGGATCATCTCCTCTGAGAGTCCATAGGGGTAACCATGCCCATCCCAGCGTTCATGATGTGCAACAACAATATGGGATACCAGTTCGAATTTTTCTCCCACCTGTGCCAGAATCTGGTGCCCAATCTTCGGATGGCGACGCATTACCGCCCATTCCTCCTCTGTTAACGGGCCAGGCTTATGTAAGATCTGATCGGGTACGCCGATTTTCCCGATATCATGTAGCAGTGCGGCAACACAAATTATATAAATCTCTTCTGCGGAACAACCCAACTGCTGAGCTGTGGCTTCGACCATCTGCATCATGCGTATTGCATGCTCACTCGTCTCCAGATCGTGCGCATTGGCAGCGGCGAGCAGAGCCTGGATCACCTGCTCCTCCTGTGCCTGTTGATCTAGAACCGTGTCCGGCTGCTTCTCAAGCGTCGAAAATTCGTTGCCCGCTACACAGACACAATTGCGCCCGGAATGCTTGGCTTGATACATAGCACTGTCTGCAGCTTCGATCAATGTCTCGCGCGTCGTGCCATGGAGTTGATAGACCGCGATGCCGAAACTGCCAGTGATTTGAATGGAGACTGTGGCCTGTGTTTCGCCTGGCTCCCAGAGGCAGGGATCTGTTGCCAGTGCCTTACACAAACGTTCAGCGGCCTGCGTGGCTCCCTCCAGTTCGGTGTTGGCTAAAACAATCGCGAACTCTTCTCCCCCATAACGGCCCACAAAATCTTCCTGGCGTAACGTGTTCACCAGACGCCTGCCAACCTCACACAGAATCTCGTCACCAGCACGATGTCCCCAGGTGTCGTTGATGTGCTTAAAATGATCGATGTCAAGGAACACGAACGCGCAGGAACTCTGGGCACGTTGACAGAATGATAGCTCTTCTTCGACACGAGTGATCACCGTGCGATGATTGGGAAGGCCGGTTAGGGGATCTCTTGTTGCGAGAGTAGCCAGACGTTCATTGGCCTCATTGAGGGCTTCGTGCTCTTGCTGAAGAGCATGATGTAAACATTTCAGTTCCTCCCCCTTCGCCAGTTCGTCGTGTTGTCGTCTGGTTTCTTCAAGCAACCCCACCAGGGTATCGACCATACTATTCGTTGCACTGGAGACATCAGCGATTTCGTCGCGCCCTTCAACCTCTAAACGTGCGTTGACCTGTCCATTGGCAATTGCCTGTACAACAGAACGTAGCCGCTGCAAGCGTCGTACCAGGGTTTTGGAAATGAGCCATCCCACGACACCAATACCGAGCAGTAGTCCCAGCCCGGCGAGAATCGTGGTGATCACCAGTTTCTGTATCTCGACGTTGGCTGCATCGCCCAGGGAAGGTGCGAGGCTTCCACTAAAAGTGATCAGGGTCTGAAGGTCTCTTTCTATATCTATAAATGTCTCATTGACCTGCGCGACTGCAAGCGCCTCCACCTGGGTGCTATTTCCTGTCGTGATCATATGGAGCGCCTGTTCCTGTTTCATACTGTAGGCTTGCCACGCTATTTGAACGCTCTTTGAGTAAATTTGTTGCTCTTCGATCTGGGCCGCATGACCGGCTTCCGTAAAGAGCACGACCAGATCAGGATCAAGCGCAATCAAATCCTGCTGAAGATAGGTCGAGAGCACTGCATTGTAATGCACGGTGGATGCACGTATATTCTGCCGATAGTCATTCAGGACGATTGGTAACGCGTGCGGCTGGGCTGCATACGCAATTGTCTGTAAAAGGTGAGTATGCATATCAGCCAGGTTGCCAGATGCTGTGGTAAGAGATGTGTATGTCGTGAGCAGGTGCTGATAAAAAGTTGCTTCCTGCGAGAGCCGCTGCTGGCTTTGCATACTTACACTACTCAACGCAAGAGTTGCGATAAGAGCCGGAATGAGAAACCCCATGGTTAATCGTTGTCCAATGGAGATATTCAAGAGCGGATTAGTGCGGTGATGGGCGTGGCATGCACCTCTTGTCAGAGGTGCTTTTCCAGACGTGTGCATGAAGCGCTTCTTATGAAGTGGTGCCAGAGACACATCTGATTTGGATAAGAATGATTTATTACGAGCAAACCTCATAAGTCTCAGTCTCTCTTTCGCATATCCATGACCGACTCAGGATGCAGGAACAGTTGCTCTGCCTCAAATCCATCCGGTGATCCTTCTTAATTGATCACAGGCAATACTCTTTGCTCTAGCTATCGGCATCCCCCCCTTTTTCTTGAATCTATTTATGTTTATTTTATTTTGGCGAGTGCCTGTTCTTGTGATCATACCTATACTGAGAAGGAATGCAGCGCGGAATCTCTGCATATGCGTAGTATGAACAGGACCAGGGATGTTCGTTTTGCCAGGAAGGGAATAGAATCATGATTGGGCAATGTACAACGAGTTTAAGCAAATGCTTCTCTGTTTTCGCTGTTTGTAGTCTGATAGCAGCCTTCTCTGCAGGCTGTGGGGTAACTGGAGGATCGTCTGGTGCGAGAGGAGCAGGAGGGCAACCCATCAAAATTGGTATAGCGCTCTCGCTCTCAGGAAGCTTCTCTGATGATGGTAAAGCGCTTGAGCGAGGGTATCAACTTTGGGCTGATTATGTGAATGTACATGGTGGCTTGCTGGGGCGTAAGGTTACACTCGCTATTGTCGACGATGCTAGTGATCCCAACCAGGTTCAGATTAGCTATCAGAAGCTGATAACCGTGGATAAAGTGGATCTGGTCTTTGGCCCATTTTCTACACTACTCACGAAACCTGCATCTCTCGTTGCCAGTCAGTATGGATACGCACTGATCGAGGGGGCTGGTGGAGGTCCCTCTGTTTTCAATAGGGGTTTGCATAATGTATTTGATGTTTCACTTCCGGTCGCCAGCAATCTGGTAAGCTTCGCACACTATATTCTGTCTCTTCCCATCACGAAGCGTCCCATGACCGCAGCATATATCACAGAGGATAATCCTTTTACCCAACCCCAGGTCGATCAGGCGCGGATGATGTTGGAGCAAGGTGGTGTGAAGACGCTCTCCTATCAGGTGTATCCAGCGACCACCACTGACTTTAGTCTGCTCGCGGATCCTATCGTTATCTCTAATGCGCAGATTGTCGTGTGTGGAACGCAGTCATCAACTGATTTTACCCCCATTATGCAGCATTTTCGGCTGTTGCATTACAGTCCTAAAATGCTCATTGCAACCGCTGGCCCTGATCAGGGAGACGCATTTCTCAAGGCCATTGGGGGAGCCGCCCCTGCCGAGGGTATCTTATTTCCCAATGGCTGGTACCCTCAACTGAAAACCCCTGGGAATAACGAACTGGTCAAAAACTATCTTCGCAAGTATAAGGGCATTCCTGATGATATCAGTGCAGACTCCGCAGAGGCATACTCTGTGGGGCAGGTGGCTTTCCAGGCCATCACAAAAATCAAGAGCATTGATAACGCAAAGCTGATTGCAGAACTACATTCCGGCGACACCTTTCAGAGCGTCCAGGGACCAGTGAAGTTTGACGCCACAGGGCAGAATACTATGGCCCAGGCATACCTGTTTCAGTGGCAAAAGGGAACGTTCATGCCTGTGTATCCCACCTCATCTGCACTGGCAACACCGGAATTTCCCAAGCCGAACTGGCCTTAATAAGCAATCACGAGAATGAGAGAACGCACGGCAATGAAAATACATTCATGCCAGCCCCAATTGGCGTGCCTTTACGATGACTTGCGACCGATCGCGAGCGCCCAATTTGGAGAAGATATGATTGATATGCGTTTTAACGGTTGCGTCACTCACAAATAGTTCTGCCGCGATCTCGGTATTGCTATGCCCCTGTGCAATCAGTCGCACAACCTCCAATTCCCGTACCGTCAGTCCTATCTTCTCCGCCTCGGCTACTGCTGCCGTGTCTCTGGATGCCAATGACTCGTGGGTGGGAATGCTAGCCAGAAGCTGTGCTATGCTGGATGCCTGTAGCAGAACCTGCCCACGCGCCACAGCTCGTACAGCAGTGCATAACTCCTCTGCACTGCAATCTTTCAGAAGATACCCGGCAGCACCCGCTCGCATCCCTTCGATAACTAACTCGGGTGTATCAAATGTTGTTAAGAGCAGAATACGTGGTATCGGTGCCTCTTGCTTGCAAATGCGTGCGGTTGCTTCGATACCATCCAGAAGAGGCATACGAATATCCATTAAGACTACGTCCGGATGTAGATTTGCCGCGTTCTGCGTTGCGCTAAGTCCATTCTCAGCCTCTCCAACCACCTCGATATCCGTTGTATCCTCAAGGATGATGCGCAACCCTTCCCGCATCAAGCGCTGATCATCAACGATAAGAACACGTGTCTTCTGCTCACTCATCCTATTTTTACCTCTTTTGTGTAGCTGTATTGCTGAACTCCTCAAATGGCAATTTCAGAGTTACTATAAATCCACCTGTTTCCGCTGGCCCCGCTTCAACAGAGCCATTGAGTGCAGCTACTCGTTCACGTATCCCCTGGAGTCCATGATGCCCATCGGCTTCATTAATTCTTTCCATCGTCAATGCATATCCAGGCTCCAGGTCTGCACTCTTTCCATCGTCGTGCACCTCTAAGTTGATGCTTGCCTCGCACCATCGCCATGTGATCCACACTGTTTGAGCTGCACCATGACGATGTGCATTGGTCAGCATCTCGCGTAAAGCCAGTTGTAGCGTCTCCCTCTGCTGTTGGCCTACTTTGTGCGGTGTCCCACTTTCTTCAATGAGGCAATGAATGCCTGTGCGTTCATTAAATGTGCTTGCAATTGAGCGCAGACTTGCCCCCAGATTATCCTCTGCGAAAGGTGTTGGCTTCTCCCGCAGCAGGCCGACAACATGACGACTCTCAGTAATACTTTCGCGGATGAGTAACGCCATGTCGTCCAATTTCTTCGTGAGTCGTTCGGGATCACGATTTACCAGGTGTCGTGCTGCTTGCACTTGAATGGAAAGGACGGCCAGCGAGTGCGAAAGAACATCGTGAATGTCGCGTGCGATGCGCGTGCGTTCCCGTTCGGTCGCCAGTTCTGCGCTCTGTACCATCTGCTCTCTCAATTGCTCCTCTGTCTCATGCAGCCTTACTACAAGTAGATACTGTGTACGTCGTGTCCAGCTAAACCAGCCCAGACCAACAATAACAGCCAGGTTGAGCATCAGTGTCTGTGGATTTCCTGGATGCTGGAGGAGTAGAAGGCTTAATGCTCCATTAGTTATGATCAGCGCGAGTATGCACGTGACTGCTAATGGTAGCGACCATTGAGGGGGAAAGCGATAGAGCACGATGACGCAGCATGCATAGAGTACAACGCTGCCCCACATGCCAGTAAAAAAGAGGTTGAGGATACTCCCCAGCCCGATAACAAGGAGATAAACTGCCATAGCGGGCAAAAATTGTCTCGCTATCCTTGCTAATAACAGTAGTGTGTAGGCAACAATAAGAAGAAGTTCCATACCAGCTATTATGATGCCAGTTGTATGCGTCGTTAGACCAACCACTATCAGGATACTTAGCAGCGCCACATCTGTTGTAATTTGGAAGCCTCGTGCGAACGCATATGGAATTTGTTTTCCCCGCTGTACACTTTCCCACCAGTTTACACCTTCTAATGTACGGCGCTCTCTGGGTATCATCTCAAATATATAGAGCTTATAGAGTTCAGCCAGCCTATGCATCTCTGTTTCCCCACCCTCTGGATAGAAGTGCGTCAATTTTATTTCTGTATTATAATCTATCGCTTCCTCGTCATCGTCAACCTTCAGGTTGAGAATAAGCGCTCACAAATATCAACCCGCAGTCAACCCTGGTGTGGATGGAGTTTTGCCCTTTATCCGCTACAATTCACTCATAAGGTAGTCGTCAATCAATCTTGATCGCATCTTTGTAAGGGCACAATTGATCGCGCCCGCTAAACACTCATGAAAGCAAGAGCTTAAAGGGTATTCTACCATATAAAAGGAAGGTAAAAAAATGATCGCCAACACTTCTTCACAACTTGATATGCAGCAACTCGCCGTTAGCGAGAACAAGAATAGCCGCTCAATGTCGTTTCGTAATATGCTTCCAACTCTGCTGCTTAATGCCGCTGTGCCTCTGCTGATTAACTTTCTCGCACGGCCATATATGCCTATTATCAATGCACTCCTGTTAGCAAGTTCCGTTCCCGCCCTGTTTACTCTGGGCAACTTTATCTGGAAAAAGCACATTGATGCTATAGGCTTGCTCGTTGTTGCGGGTCTTCTGCTTACGGCTGTCTTTGCCTTGCTATTCAATAGTCCGCGCCTCTTGCTGCTGCAAAGTTCTGCTGTGAGTGGTCTGTTCGGTGTCGCTATGCTGGTCTCGCTGCTCTTTTCGCGCCCAATCTTATTCTATATCGTGCGTTCGATCTCGACGCAGCATGATGCACAACGTATTGCTAGCTTTAACGCGGACTGGTCATTCCCCCAGTTTCGTTCTTTCTTCCGCACCTTAACCATCGTCTGGGGTTGTGTTACGATTGCTCAACTCGCCCTGCTCACGGTCCTGGTCTTCAATCTGCCTATCTCACTTATGCTGGCACTGGCACCTTTCATGGGCTTCCTGTTGGTTATACCCGCCGCCCATTGGAGCATCCACTACTTCCGTAAAAATAAACGTATCTTCGATCAACTTCGCCAGCAACGTGACGCGAACGCTTAATCAAAAGGGATCACATTTATGGCGTCTGCCAATTTATTGAGAAGGTACTTCTCAATAAATTGGCAGACGCCATAAATGTGGTCCCTACTCTTTTTTATTATGATACACGTATTAAAAGTATTATAACACTCTAGGCAGTCCTATTTACGATTACGCGAAAATTGATGGATACGATTTTACTGCCGTTTCGCTTGCACCAGAGAACGCAAATGTGCTCGCTCAATCAATGATGTGGCCTCTTCAAGGAACGTCTGGAAAAATTCCAGGTGGTTATTGGAATGCTGCTCCTCCTCTTGCATACTGGCAATACTCGCAAACCAGGAGATGGGATGGTTCAAGTGCAGACAGAGCACTGCCGCGACATGTTCACCAATCTTGAGTGGAAGAAAGCGTGTCGTTGTCACTGTACCTATCTGTTTGTAGTAGGTGACGCCCGTGTCGGACTCATCGGATGCGGGTGCACTACGCATCTCTCTCATGTCACCCTGTTTGAGAACAGCGAGCGCGGTAGCCAGTTCTTCTGGTGAAAGCTTCATATCGTCAACATCCATCGACGAATCAATGTGTACAGACAGATTTCCCTGCTCATCGGGGAGAAGCAATGCACACTCATCAATTCCCCAGGGAGCAAAAACGCGGCGCACTGCCAGCGCAATCACTGCCAACTGGTCCTCAATCTGCTCTTGTAGATTAACGATGCGAATTACTTCATATAAGATGCGAGCCTCGCGTGCACGGAGCCGTGCTTCCTCGCTCCTTTGACGCATCACTTCCGCAAGCTGGCTGGTCAACAATGCCGTGATGAGGAAGATGACGAGTGCGATCCAGTCTTCTGGCCGATCAATGGTGAAAGTGTAGAATGGAGGCACCAGGAAGAAATCGAACGCCAGAAACGCTGCGATTGCGGTCACAATAGCACCCAGTCGTCCAAAGGTCACCGCCAGCAGCAGCACTGGTAAGAGATAGACAATGGAAATGTTGGGAATGCGTGGATAGAGCTGATAGATATCAATCAGCCATGTAATGAGCAATGCACTGCCTACGGCGAGCACTATTTCTACGAAGACGCGCCGCCATTGAATCCTGGCCGCACCTTCAAGTGTTGGTATGCGTTCAATTCCTTGCATCATAAGACACCTCTCATGTTCCTCTTTTATAACAAGTCGTTAAGCATATGATAGCCACTAGTTTATCAAGAGAGGCTCATGGTTTCTTGATGGATGCTCAAGAAGTGCTCAATGAGCTGGAAATCAGGATAGTGTAGGACAATTTCTTATAGTGTGATCCAGGTCATCAAACAAATGGATAGTTGTATGGATACCCTCTGGATATTCTTTTTTCTCTTCTTTAGAAGCATACTTAAAAATGTGTGCAATAACAACCACCAGTGCATATCTTGCATGATAGTAGTATTTTTTAGAAGCATGTCTGATCAGGCAAAATCCAGGCCTTCCTATTGCTTTCAAATATTTGTGTTGAACAAAGACAGATTGCTGTGTGGATATACTCAGGCTTGCTGGATCAGAGCTTCTATCTAATTGGACAAGGAGAATATTTCGTGCCACAACTCCATCCCAACTGGCGTCATTCTCAAAAACATCCACCTCTACTGACACAGTTACAAAAGCAACCCGGTTTTACCCTCGCACGCTTTATTGTTACATTCTTGCTCATTATTTTAGTATTCACGGATACTTTCGTGAATGTGGGAAGTTCTCTTCCTCGTGCACAGGCTGCTTCACTACCACAACCAACGCAGAGCCACCTGAATTTACAGCAATACCTCAAACAGGGGCGTCCCGATAATGCTTATCATGGGCCTCTTGTCTGGAACAGCCAGCCAGAGAATCCACCAGCAGATACGCACGCTGCGAAAGTGAACTCTCCGCTTTTGCCCAGCCATCAACCCGCGCATATGCAACCCATTACGCAGTCATTGTCGAATGATGTGTTGACATCTGTTGTAGGTGGCAAGGATGTTACTCTGGTTGATAGCCATAAAAGCTTTGAGGTTCATCTTCCTGCTAGCTCTTTTGATCTTACACATGCAGTTATAGCAATCGGAACGAGTAAGACATCTGTACCTCATGGCCCTTTCACGATAACGATAAAGCAACTTGCAGGCCACAGTGTTGGTATGATGAATGTTCTGGGTTCCTATCAACTCCAGATATTTGATAGTCAACAACATGCAGTAACAGGGATTCTACTGAAACAACCGATCTCCCTGGTCTACCACTATCAACCTGTCGAACTTACCTCGCTGAACCTGGATGCTGCTCATATGGTACTTTCTTTGCCTGATATGATTGCAGCAGTACAAAATGCTCAAAAGACGGCTGATGCACGCTTAGTGGCACAGCAGGTTGCAAAGTATACTGTCCCTTTGACCAATGATCCAACTGCTCATACATTGACGGCTCAACTCCAGGTTATGCCTACTGGACCCGCTGATTTCGCTGGTGATCCATTAATTCAAAGTCCTCCTACTCCCCATCTTGCCTCTATGGGAGGGAATGCTGGTCAGTCAGGCTATGCCTATCCACTTCAAGTACCTCCTGGTCCGGCTGGATTTGCTCCCAATCTAGCGCTGGCCTATTCCTCCAGCGATCCTAATGGTCGTCATGATCGAACTTCCCCAGCTGGTGGACTGGGTGATGGCTGGGGATTATCGCTTGGATCGATCTCTACGGAGGTCTATCCTTCAACGAGCGCCTCACCCGGCTCTTGGTTTTTCCTCAGTGGGATTGCGGGTGCCAGTGACCGCCTCGTACCAGATACGACAGCAGGTTTCTTCCAGACAGAGCACATCAGCCGCCTGAAGATCCAGCTTGTGACCAGTTCCGTAACCAATAAACCCTGCTTTAATGTCTGGGATAAAGACGGAACCTACTACCAGATCGGCTGCACAGCCGACTCGCTGCAATATTATAATACGACCAGTGGCAGTACCAACTATCGCTGGGATGTCAACCGCATCATTGCGCCTAATCAGGGACCGGGTTCAACATACAAATTGACGATGGTCTCTTACGAGCAAGATAAAGCATCCGATGGAAGCGTCCGCGATGCCGCAATCAAACAGGTTACATACGGTTCTGGCACCACAACAAATGCGATAAGCTCAGTTGATGGAACTGTAGATTTCCACTATCGTGCACCTTCCAATGATGGTGCCTGGGCGGTTGCATATGGCACCAATTACAACTGTACCGGAACAGTGCCCGGTGGCAGCACAACACTCCGTTGCGACGATCCGGTTCAACAGGCAGGCTCATCCGTCGCGGCACCCAAGGTGATGAGCACGCTCTCTTTACAGAACGTCATCAGCTATGTTGGTGATGATAGTGCCACAACGCATGCAGCCTACGAATACGATTTCAGCTACCAGGATAATGTTTTTACCTTTCCTTGCTACGATCCTTACACGTTGGTTCAACAAAGCTGTGCGGGCGAACATCTACTCAAACAGATCGTGCCCAAAGTTTACCTGAAAGGCACCTCGCATCAGCTCAAGCCTGTGCTCTTCGGATACAGCGGAACGCTGGAAAATTTCTACACCGATGAGAATCATACACAGCAAGGCAACACTACTTTCTATAATGTGCAGACCTACTGGCAATATCTGACGAACTATTTCGATAGCAACACCGGAATTGGCGGTCAGATTAGCTACCAGACAGCCTACAGTAATACGGAAGGTACGCCCTACGTTACTGATGGTTCGGGCAATGTGATCGATGATCGGCATGATCCGCTCTATTGTACGAAGCATGCGAACGACACCGATACCACGAAGCGCTGCTCCACCTTTAGCCTGCACCATCCCGATGATCAAACGTGGTCCGTCCAGGTCGTAACTCAGATCAAAACCTGGGGTGTGGATAGCACGGCCACAGCTTTACAGCCTGCCGTTACAAGCTATGCTTATAAGCTTGCCGCGACAGGTACTTATACCAGTGGCAATTTCTGTTATCCCGCCAGCCAGACGGTCCCAGGTCAGAAAGATTGCGTTGGCGATACCTGGATTCCAGCCAGCAACGGAACGCAAGATGCCGACTGGCAGGATTTCTATCACGGCGAATTCCATGGTTTTAGCCAGGTCTACATCACCAGCCCTTCCGGAAATCTCACAGTGGCCTCGTATAACAGTACAGAAGGTTGGAAGACGCCCAATTCTAATTCGGGCAACTACAACTCGGGCCATCTGTGGAAAGAGGATGTCTATAGCGGCAATAGCGAAACAGGTCCCTTGCTGGAGGAGACCGTCAATCAGTACACGGGCAACAGCGGCTATCAAAATTCCTGCAATGGCAAGTTGAATCCTGTCTATAATCCTTGCGAAGTGATTATGGTCTGGAGCAAGACGACTTTCTATGAGGGAACGACCAATAGTAATGCTCCCTGGGTGGAACATAACTACAGTTATGATGACTACTCGAGTACGGCTGGCTTGCTTGCTGGCTATCACAATCTGACGCAGGAAGATGTGCTCAGCTCAAATGCTGGACCAGATACAACTCATCCCCTTTACTCGAATAAGTCGCAATATGTGACCTATGATGCAACCATTAGTGGAACAACGTATTACAAGGTCAATGCGCTCAGCCATAGTGAGATCGATGATAGTAGCGGACATGTCTGGCAATGCCAGGATATGACCTATGATGAGGGGGCGGCGCACCAACCGACAGCGGGTTGGCTGACGACAAGCAAATCCTACAGCGATTGTACCAACAAAAGCGGCACAGCGATCACGACCTATGCAGGCTACGACAAGTTGGGGAATGCAGTAGCGGCAGTGGATGGCGTTGCCACGGCCAATAGTTCCCTCTATACAAGCAATGGCTGTACACTCACAACGGCTCCAGTGTACAAGAGTAGTAGCTGGACCTCTGGACGCTATACAGCCTGCACCGTTTATGATGCCTACAATGCTCAGGTTGCTAGTAGTACCAATGCTTTTGGGCAGACGAGCAGCAAGACCTACGATTATACGCAAGATGCACGCCCAACTCAGTCTACTGATGCCAACGGTCAGCATATTAGCAACGCCTATAGCTACGATGTCAATAGCAGCACAAATGCAAAAGCTATCGTACAGGTGAGCGAACCGGGCGAGACAGGTAGCTATACTACACAATCGACGAGCAACTCGACCTGTGCCGCAAGCTTACCCACGGCTGCGGTAACACCCTGCTTCGAGATGGATAGCAACACATCGCAATATGGCAGCGCTATTACGCGAACCTTCTACGATGGGCAAGGGCGTAGCGTTGAAACATTGAAGCCAGGTCCCGATGCAACACACACAACAGTTGCGTTTACATTTTACAATGAGCAACAGCATTCGATGTTCCAGAGTCAGCCGTTTGTGGTAAACGCACGTACGACCTGGCTTGATCCCAATGGCGCGACCGATATGAATGGGAATGCGCCTGGTGGAACGGCAACGTATCTCGATGCGCTAGGGCGTACGATTGCGGTAAAAGATGCCATTTTCAATGCAGGACAATCAACGGGTATCTCCTGTCCCTCTTTGGGAAGCAATGCTACGACCTGTACGCTGCACGGATTAGGTAGCGTTGGTGGTAGTGACACGAACGTCTATGACACCACCACGAATGTTGATGCTAACGGTCATGTCGATGTAACGTATGATGATGCGTTGGGTCGCACCCGTTACTATCAATCTGAAAGTGGCAGGTACGGTGGAACGCTGACCGTCAACGCGCTCAAGACGGTGCAGTACAATGTACTAAACAAGCCCACATCGATGGTCGTTACGGACGAAGCGCCTTTATCAGGACAGAGTGTGACCAGCGTTACGACGACGCTTCAGTACGATGACCTGGGGCGCGTTACGGTCATGAATGATCCTGACAAGGGCACGCATACCTATACCTATGATGCCAACGGGAATATCGTGAAGGATGTCTCTGGCACACGCACGATTGGGACCAGCTATGATCTACTGGGTCGCGTGGGTTGTATCCAGGATGCCCAGGTAACGATTGACGCTCATGGGGGCTGTACTAGCGGTACCAATCACTTTGTCATTAACACCTATGATGCAGATCCTGGTGGCGTCACCTGGGGTGGTACCAACTATGCAGTAGGCCATCTTACGCAGAGCTATGCGATCAACTACTTCTCCAGTCCAGACAATACTCAGGGCAAGGTAACTGAGAATTTCCAGTACGACCAGCGTGGACGCCAGATCACTCAACGGCTCAACATCACCGCCACGGGTGGCACACTGGTTTTTCCAACGTTCCCTCAATATCAAGAGGCGCTTTCCTATAACGATGCCGATCAGGCAACGATGACACAGACTACGGTTGGAGGCAGTACAGGATATACGTTCACGCAATCCTACGACAGTACCTCCGGCGTTCTCAACGGATTGAGCAATACCTCAACCGGGAATCAGAGCCTGGCGGCGTTGAGCTACAATGCACAGGATCAGCTCTCTACTCTGCTCCTCAAATCGACGACGGGCACAAATCTGGCCCAGGTTGCATATACGTATGATGGCAATCTGCGCCCAACCAATGCCAGCGCGACATGGCAAAGTGGCAGTGGACAATCTGGCACGATCTTCTCCGAGGGGACCAGCTACGATGCGACCAGCAACGTGCTCAGCCAGGTTATGCAACAGGCGGCGGTGCCCGGTCAAAGCAACTCCGGGGGAACCGAGGCGCAGAACTTCTGTTATGATGAGCAGAATCGTCTCGTCTGGGCAAGCAATAGCGGCACGGTTCCTGCTGCCGGCAATGGTACCTGTGGCAATCTGAACTTTCAGAGCACCCTGGGTGGTGCCTATGCTAATAGCTATAGCTATACACACCTGGGCCAGGTGTGGGAAGCACCACTGAACGGCAATGGCACGCAAGAGCAGTATCTCTACTGTAATAGCAGCCAGCCGCATCAAGTCACCGCCCTCGCGCCTGATTCCGGTTCGCCACCTACCTGTAGTAATATGGGGACGCCAGATTACCAGGCGAGCTACGACAACTGGGGGAATATGTCCTCGCGCACCACTTCTGGCAGTACCGGGGCACTCTCCTTCGATGGGCTAGATCACCTGATGCGTTGGAATGCCAGTTTCGGCAGCACCAACAACGAAGAGTGGTACATGTACGATGGGACGGGCAATCGGGTGCTACGCCGTTACATTAACAGTAGCGGTACGACCCTTGTCACGTATCCCTTCGGACTGGAAGAGCACACCTATGGCAGTAGCGGCACGGATCAAGGGCGACAACTACTACTATAGTGTGGGTGGCAGAACGCTCGGCGAGCTTTCTGTGGTTGGTTCCGCGCAGACCACCAAATTGTTCTTGACCGACGAACTGGGCACGATCGTCTCCAGTTTCACCAATGTCGGAGGAAGCGCCGTCCTCAACGGTAATCAGGCGTACGGACCCTACGGCAACCGACGCTATCACTCCGGGACCCTGGGCACCAGCAAAGGCTTCACGGGCCAGTACAACGATAGCAACAGCGGATTAGATTACTACGGGTCGCGCTACTACGATCCGGTGGTAGGGCGCTTCATCTCAGCCGACAGTGTGCAGGGCAATCTGCAAGGATCTGATCCCTATAATTATGTCGGAGGAAATCCCGAGACGCTCAACGATCCAACGGGCCAGTGTCCGTGGTGTCTTATTGGAGCAGTGGTTGGAGCCGTTGCTGGAGCGGCAATTGACTATGGGGTACAGGTCTACAACAACTACCAGAGCGGGAGTTCCAATCCGTGGGGTGATGTCAACTGGGGACAGGTAGGAATGTCGGCGCTAGGGGGAGCGATTGTTGGGGGCACGCTGGGGTTAGCAGGAACGGCGGTGGGCCTCTTCGGAGCCGCGGATGCCACGGTGGCGGCTACCACGACGGTCGCGGATGCAGGAGCGACGGCGGCGGCAACTGATAGTGCGGTTACAGCGGCGGCGGCAACTGATACGGGTGCGGTGACGGCGGCGACCGATACGGGGGCTGCGGTCGCATCGGATACGGGAGCAAGCACAGCGGCGGCAACCTCGGATGCCGGATCGGTGACCTCGACGGCGGCCTCGGATGCTACAGCTTCAACTGATACGACAGAATTAGGAGCAGGAGCAAAAAACTCTCCCGGAGGTTTTTCACAAGCAGTAAGAGATCCATATCAACCAACAGGAAAGATTCTCAGCCAAGGAGATAATCCAACATGCGTTGCTACAAGTTGTCGAATGGTTCTTAACGATCAAGGCATTAATGTAAGCAATAAAGAAGCTCTTGCAGAAATTCCGACAGCAGAAACAGGCTCAACGCTTAAAAATGCGTTGCAAGGGCTTCAGCAGCTTGGAAGTAAAATCCCATATCAATTCATCAACTCTCAACAGTATGGTTCTCTAGTAGCTGCTGTTGGTAAGGGAAGTTCAGCGATTGCAGGAATTAGCACTATGTTTGGAGGCCATGCTGTTGTTGTCGATGCAATAGAAAATGGTATGGTTTATATCAGAGACCCATTAGGATCTGCATATGCAGTGTCAGAAGCAGTTTTTCAAGCTCAATGGAGCTTCGGAGCATTAATTCCATAACACTCTTCATGGGGGTTGGGCTACTTCACTAAGTTATGATAGTGAAGTAGCTTACTTGATAAATTCCTTGCCTCTAGTGGCTTCGGTATATCATTTGTCATTGTGTTAGCTATCCTTTACTTCTGATATAATAACAGATGATATCAAAAGTGTTAATGTATACTTGCTTTTTGGAGGACGTATTGGCATGTACGATATTTATTTAGGTACTAGTTGTGATATATTACCTGAATTAAGCGACATGAAGCAAGAAATTTCCTTGCTTGCTGACATAACTTTTCAGAGCAGAGTCTTGGAGAAATCATGTTCACCAGGAGTATTAGGATTAGAGCTTTCGGAGGATCTTATAAAACGCCTTCTTGAACGCTTCAAACGTGCGGGTGCAGAAGGATATTACTTTTCTACTCATTATTATCGGCCTCGTATCTCGATAGAACAGGCTATGGTTATAGCAAAAGAAGCAATAGAAAAAAAGCGATTGCAGATAGTTCCAACTGATACTTTAGGTCCTTTATTTAAATTTGGAGATGAACCCTTATATTGGACTTTTGGATCTGTGTCAGAGCAGTTAATGAAGGAAGGACAATTACCTGGTGTATTGTTTGCTAGTATTGATAAGCTGGATGGTCATATATGGGAATTTGAGGAGAAATTTCGTTTATGGGAGAACGAATGAACTTATTTGTCTTTGGAGCAACCTATTGAAAGAGTGGAAAGATGACACCTCTGCCTCCACCAAGAGAACTTGTCGAAAAGATGATTGTGGAAACACGTCCCCGTCCCTGGGTAGCACTCAGCATTGGTGGTTGTGGGATTCTTGCTTGTACAATGTTTGGAAGGCATGATGGGGATTATATGGACAGCCGAAGGACTTCAATGGAGTTTGTATACAAGGTAGTTTACACCATTGGTTTACCTTCGGTTGATGATCAACTACCAACATCACAGGTTCTCGTTGATACCGCAGCCGCTATCAATGATCCAAAGGATGTTGGCCTGCTTTGCACAACCTGGCAGTATACGCCTCAAGAGGGCGTAGAGATCTGTTCTGTAGGGACAAACTCTGTCCTGGTCTTTGAGGGAGACTCTATGCAAGAAGCTGTTGTTCCCCATTCTGTTGCCAATGGCTTCTTGCAGAAATATGGGCAACCAGTAAGTGATCCAACAAAAGGGAGAATTGCTACGCATGTACTAGGTGGCCGTAACTCTTGTAGCGTTGATGATGTACGAGTCGCTCGTGTTCCATTATCAGCAACGACAACGATTGCAATAATTGTGGATCGACGATTGGTAGACACAATTATTGAACAGAACGTGTCACGTCACGACCTGCCATCCTTCATTGAAGGCTGGATGCCTCGCGGGAGAAGGAACAGGACCAGCGTGCTCATTTCCTTGTAAGTACGAGAGGTCAAAGAAGCTTCAGAGAAAGTGTCGAGTACAACGAAATCCCAATGCTTTCTCTATTAAGGGTAGTTTACTATCTACTGCACTCTCGTAGATTGGCCCTTCAAGATTAAAAGTAGGAATAAAATCATGCCATTTCCCGAACCTGAATATGCTCAAAACATTATTATAAGCATTATCTTCCAGAATACCTTTGCATGGTATATCACCGATAAAGAGTATTGGTATTTGGATTATACAAAGTATGATCGCGCCTTATTAGAAAGTGGTTTTAAAGATCCTACAGTAGGGGATTACTCTAGTAGGTTTGACATTGCTGTTTTAGATACAGATACTATTGAGCATTTTTTATCTCATATAGTAGCTAGGCGTGTGTCATCTGAAGCATTGTCTTATATGCTACTAGCACGAAAAAAGAGCAATAAAGAAGAAGACTTACTCGATTTTGCCCCCTGTTTGCTCGTAGACTTCGATCAAAAACAATTATTTTCTCAATATCCAGAGATGATCAGATTTGAGATCTATGTTCCCAATGGGTGGTTGGGAGCATACCATGATTTTACACTCAAAATTCCTGAAAATGCACGCTATTGGATTATAGATGGGCACAATGTGTTTAACAAATAAAGTGGAAGGGGCATAGCATGCTTGATGTATTCGAGGTAGTAGAAGCTTCCCAAATTTCAGCTGACCAATGGCTCGTGAGAGGAAGAGCATGGCAAACCATCAAGGTGGGAGATACGGTCTACAGTGCAGCAGGCAGGACGTATCGTACGATCATTAACAAAGATGCTGCTTATGGTGTCTCAGTCGAAACGGATATTCCTCCAACATTCTATCCTTTTATCGTTCTTACTATTTCGACATATGGAAGGCAAATTGAGCAACTTGATAGTGTTTTAACAGGAGACATTGTAGTGAAAGGAGAACACGGAATATCATTGCAAGAGACGAAACTGCTCGTTATCTTCTAATTTACAAAGTGATAGTAGTTCCTTCGCTTCACTAGAACGTCCACTATACATGAGGTAAGCCGCGACATGCTTCACCAATCTGATGCGTGTCACTTCATCCTCATTCCATTGCTCACCTGAAGCGATACACACCAGCGCATGGGGCAGTAACTGCTCACACATCTGCTGATAATTGCTTTGTTCCTGATCCACCGGGAAAAGTCTGCTGATAGCTGCGATCACCCGCGTCGTCCATCGCCTCTGATCTCCTTCAGACATCCTTCCCTTGAGCACGATCTGTACCAATCGATGAATGCTCAACGTGTGGGTCCTTGCATCGCGTTGCACCAACGAATAATTCAACACTATTTTGATCGCTGCATTGAACGCGAACGGATCGGAGAGAAGAGCCTCAAAGGATGACCCCAGTTGACGGGCACCTTCGAGAAATATCATTTCCGGAATAGCTTCTGGTGCCACGATCGCACAGACGGTGAGCAACTCTCTCGCCAATGGATTGCTCTGTTCGATTTGCTCAAATGCCTGGAGAAAGGTCCTGGAGACAGATAAGGGATAGTCAGCATGTTCATCACGCTCTGCAAGGAGGCGCAATGGAGAATAATGGAAGAGTCGACGATAATCAGCCAGGCTACATTGCGTAGCTTCAATATAAGTTCCTGCTTGCTCAAGGGCCAATGGCAGTCCATCCATTGCCGTAACAATCTCTTGCGCAATGACCTTGTCAGTGGAAGGAAAATCATCAATACTACCCATCGTGGAAAGTAATCTCGCGCGACGAAGCAAGAAATGCATCCCATCCTCATTCGTCATACGCTCTAAATCTATTGTCTGGGTAGCGAATCCAGGAGCCTGTCTACATGACGTAAAGAGCAAGGAACCCCGGTGAGTCGAGGGCACCATTCCTTTGACCAGAGCTGGATCTTCCACATGATCGAAGATCACAAGCCAGTTGCTCTGATTGGTGAGCCAGCGCATAAGCGCAGCCTTTCTTGCCTCTTGACCTTGCTCACCCGGTAAGTTGAGCAAATTCGCAATGGCAATGATGCTGGTTGCTATGCTTTCGTCGGTCTCGGCATTGATCCAGAAGACCGCTGCATAATCTTGAGCATAACGATAAGCATATTCGATGGCGACCTGTGTTTTTCCACTCCCGCTCAATCCGCTCAGCGTGCAGGATCGGCTGGAAGGCATTATCTGTTCATCATTAAATAGAGTGTATAGCGTATAGAGAATATCCTCCCGACCAGTAAAGAGGGGATTGCGTGGATAGGGGACATTCCATAATGCTGGCAGCGCTGGCGTAGAGGTATCTTGCTCTGGATTTTTTATCGTGGGATCAGGCAACAAACCTAACTCTACAGCGTTTTTGCCGAATAACTCGCAGAGCTTTTCTCGATAGAAGCGTTGCGGCATACGTTCCCCACGTTCCCAGCGTCCAACCGCTAACTTCATGACTCCAATTGCATCAGCAACTTCTAATTGTGTCCAGCCGCGCTCTTTACGCATCTGCCGCAACTGATTATGCGTTTTTTCTTGACTTCCCTGCTCTAACATAACTGTAAATGTAAGCTCCCTTTCATTCTGTTTATAATATAACAAGAACAGCGAAAAAGAGCAACTTCTATGAGCGTCTCAAAAGAGGCTCAGGGTTTCTTAACGGATGCTCAAGAACCGCTCAATGAGATGGTTTTTGCTGAGAAAACTGATAGAATAAAGGACGAAAGACCTTGACAGAGAACTGGCACCTTCCATAGTATAAGACCATTCAGATTAGAGGAGAGTAAAGCTATGGAACCACCAGAGAAGCCGCCAACCACTGGCAATACTGGTCAGGAGAACAGGGAGAACAAACCCAGACTGCTTGGCGAGGACGATTTTGATCTGTCGTTGCCCGGTATTGTCGAGGAACGGCGCGGCAGCTCTCTGGGGAATATGCGCGTGCGGATCGTGCGTCCACGTAATCTGGAGTTCCGGCGTGTAGCAGCCGGCGAACTGGAAGCAACACAAGTCGTAGATGTTCCGAAACGTGGCCTGCAACGCGCAACCTATCTCGCCAAACGCTTTTTTATTGGGGTTCCCATCGCAACCGCAATGGCCGAAAATGAACGCCTCTCAAAATTTAAAGCCCTGGCAATGCTCTCCTCCGACGCCATTTCCTCGGTCGCATTTGCATCTGAAGCCATTCTCATCAACCTCGTAGCCGCTGGCTCTGTCCATCTTGGCCTGACATTACCAATTAGCCTTGTGATTATCGTCCTACTGGCGATCGTCGCCATCTCCTACCGCCAGACGATACCCGCGTATCCTAACGGCGGTGGATCATATACAGTGGCACGCGAGAATCTGGGTATCCTACCAGGACTTGTCGCCGCTGCCGCTCTCATGATTGATTATGTGCTCAACGTTGCCGTCTGTGTCGCCGCTGGTGTGCATAATATCGTCTCGGCTATTCCGTCCCTGAGCCCCTATATCGTGCCAATTGATATTGCCCTGGTGATCATTGTCACCTTGCTTAATCTGCGTGGCGTGCGCGAATCTGGCACCATCTTCGCCTTCCCCACCTATTTCTTTGTCGCCAGCGCCTCTTTACTGATTGTTGTCGGACTCATCAAAGCTTATGTCTTCCTGCATCAGCCGCTGATTGGACAGTTTACACCGACCGTACAGTCCCTGGAACCATTATCTATTTTTGTGATCCTGCGCTCGTTTGCGACCGGTTGTACCGCGATGACCGGTGTTGAGGCGATCTCCAATGGCGTCCCCGTCTTTCGCAAGCCAGAGACGCGCAATGCTGCAATTACCCTGACATGGATGGCCGTCATCCTGGGAACGCTCTTCCTGGGCATCACGCTGCTGGCGATGACCTACGCCGTGCAGGCTGAGCCATCAGGTACGCCCACGGTGATTGCAAAGATTGCCACCCATGTATTTTCAGGCCCCTTAGCCTTTATGGTGCCCATCTTCCTGCTTTCGGTGCTCGGTATCCTGACGCTCTCCGCCGAAACCAGTTATGCCGATTTCCCACGCCTGGCTTCGCTGCTGGCTCGTGATCGCTTCCTCCCTAATCAGTTTTCGTTTCGCGGTGATCGTCTTGCTTTCTCAGTCGGCATCATCGTGCTTGCCGTGCTTGCCAGTCTCCTGTTGATCATCTTTGGTGGTAGTACCGATGCACTCATCAATCTGTTCGCCGTCGGTGTCTTTATCGCATTCACACTCTCACAGGCTGGCATGGTGATGCACTGGTGGCATCTGCGCTCACAGCATTGGCAACGCAGTATGGTTATCAATGGGGTTGGTGCTGTGACGACGGGGATAGTTGCTCTGGTCATTGCGGCAACGAAGTTTCTTGAGGGAGCCTGGATTGTGGTACTGCTGATCCCTATCATGGTCCTGCTCTTCCTGGCTATCAACCGTCATTACCAGCGCTTCGAGCGTGAGCGCACCTTCGACATCCCCATGCGTCCACAGGATATTCATCATCGCCTGATCGTTCCTATCGACCGCCTGGATCGTGGCTCTATCCAGAGCCTGGCCTACGCACGCTCCATCTCTTCGCACGTGACCGCCGTGCATGTGGTGATCGATGTAGATAAAGCGGATACCCTGCGCGAGGATTGGGATCGCTGGCAGCACCACATTGGTGCCAACGAAGATACGCACCTCCTCGTCATTGACTCTCCCTATCGCTCATTGAACCGCCCCTTGCTCGCCTACATCGATACCATCCATGAACGACATCCCCAGGATACATTGACCGTTGTATTGGCCGAATTTGTCGTTGCGCACTGGTGGGAATCCTTCCTGCACAATCAGACGGCCTTCCGCCTGAAGGCCGCACTGCTCTTCCGTCCCGGTATCGTCGTGGTGAACCTGCCACAACATTTGAAAGATCGACTATTGTAGTTGAGGGTAGATGCCTCTTGACGAATAGAACATCGGTTCCTTATAATGGTGAGTATGCTAGTACAAATGCTTCCGGACACCATGACCAGACTCATTCAGGTGAGTAATGAGACGCTCTATGAACCTGCTGGTGACCAACCTCAGCAGGAACGCCGTCATGCATCCTACCAATCACAGAGTCTTGCTGAATGTATTACCAATGTTGCCACACCGAAGGGCGCTAAACCTATTCTCAAGACGATGATAACAACAGCTTGCGAACGTAACTGCCACTATTGCCCATTTCGCGCTGGCCGCAGCAAAATGAAACGTCTCACGTTTACTCCCGACGAACTGGCAGGCAGTCTTGATACTTTGCAGCGTGCAGGGAAAGTACAGGGCATGTTTCTCTCTTCAGGTATCATTAAAGGGAGCATCACGACACAGGATAAAATCATCGATACCGCCGAAATTGTGCGCAACCGTTACAAATATCGCGGTTATCTTCACCTTAAAGTGATGCCAGGTATCCAATATGCGCAATTGTATCGCCTGATGCAACTGGCCGATAGAGTCTCCGTGAATCTGGAGGGACCGACGCAGGAACGTTTAAACGCCCTGGCACCGAAGAAGGATTTTATCTCCGAATTGCTTAGCATGTTACATCTGGCCGAGAAGATTTGGCGCGAACATCCAGAACAGAGACTGGCCGGTACGGTAACCCAGTTCGTCGTCGGTGCAGTCGGCGATACCGATGCTGAATTGCTCTCCCTCAGTCATGACCTTTATAGGAATGCAGGCCTCACACGCGCCTATTATTCAGGCTTCAGCCCAATCATCCAGACACCCTTTGAGAATCTCACTCCGACTGATCCATTACGTGAACATCGCCTCTATCAGGCCAGTTTTTTGTTGCGTGATTATGGTTGGTCCGTGGAAGATCTGCCATTACTGAATAACGGAAATATGGAACTTGAATCTGATCCCAAGAAGACCTGGGCAGAACTCCATCTGCGCAACGCTCCCCTTGAAATCATGACTGCAAGACGCGATCAATTGTTACGTGTACCCGGTATTGGCCCCAAAGGGGCAGATGCCATTATACGTGCGCGTCGCCTCGGTCACCTCACCGACCTTGCCCACCTGCGCCAACTAAATATTCGCGCCCCCGAACAATCAGCCCCCTACATCTTGTTAGGTGGTCGTAGACCAACTATGCAGATGAAGTTGTTTGATTAACTTTACAATTACTGCTCTATATTATCAACGCTTTTCAATGAATGCTTTTTGTGTTTCATTGAAGAAAACCTTTAATCTGTAAATTGACAATTTGTTGTTTATATTTTATACTAGTAGTAGCGCACATTGACGCGACAAATTGTTGACATCTTTCCTTTTGTGCTTTATTTAATAGTAATTAAAGTGTAAAAAAGGTGAAAGCAGCAAAGAATCGCAGTATATTACATAAGATGTGTAAATATGTTATTGTGCGTAGGACGCCGGATAGAAGATGATGCACGAAATGCATGGATGCAGAAAGTTGGTGCACTACGCTATGTATGTTCCTCTCATCCACATTTCTTTTTGCTATTTCTTTGCTACAGAGGGTATGTAGCGAACAAGCCTCGCATCATCAGGATCGAAAGCTGTTCCTTCAGGTATCTTTAAATCTGCCACATTGATGTGGTAGAGATTGTAGTCAGAAAGAGGGCGAAGCCATCGTCCTACCCAACTGTCTCGCCTGCAATGAGTGCTGGCCTGGCTGTCCCTATTCAAGGAGGAAAAAATATGTCACCAAAGCGAAAACGCACCGCACGGATGTGGGCCTCGCTCATCTTCATCCTCGGATTGTTTGTTTCAGGAATATCACTGTCTACGTCACACACGCTCCACGCGCTTGCAAGTCCCGCGCATAAGGCGGCAGCCAGCCCGGTTCAGTTGAGCGTATCAGGTATGAATGCGACGATCTCCAATGGCCTCTATACCATTAAGTTCAATAGTGCCGGATTGGGCTATTCCCTTGTTATTAATGGGAAAGAACTCGTTGGGCCTGGCTTTGGAATTTATTGTTCGATTAATGGGGATACGTATTTTAATCCTACGCAGTTACGCGTCATAACGAACACGACGACGATGGCTGATATTGCTTACATTAGTAGCTGGGGCGAACTGCACTACGTTGTGCGCAGTGGTGTTAGTGGGCTTTACACCTACTTTGTGGCGACTGGCATTGGGAATGTCGGCGAGTTCCGCACCGTATATCGCCTTGATGGTAGCATCTTCCGTAACGGCTATAACTCTGAACGTTCAGGCGTGTTTCCTACCCTGAGTGAGATTCAGCAATCGAAGGTGGTGCAGGATCAGACCTTCCAGCTTCCTAATGGGAGCATCTATAGCAAATACGACTGGGCCTCATATGTTGCGGACGACAAAGTTCATGGTATCTATGGTGGCGGCTATGGTGCCTGGATGATTTCGCCCAGCCACGAGTATATCGAGGGCGGTCCGATGAAGCAGGAATTAATGGTTCATATTGAGAGCCTCACGGGTGATGGCACACTCCTCAATATGCTGGTCGGCGCTCACTTTGGAACCCCCAGCGTAACGATCCCCAGTGGTAAGATCTATGGCCCCTGGTTGGTCTACTTCAATAACGGGAGCAGTAGCGACGCATTGGCTCAGGCGGCTAAAGAAGAGGCACAGTGGCCCTATACATGGTTATCCAATTCGCATTATCCCCTTGCCCGTACAGGCGTGACTGGTACGTTACGGCTCGCCGATGGACGACCAGCCTCAGGTGCCATGGTCACTCTAGCAAAACCTGGTGGTGACATCTATACGCAAGGAACTGACTACATCTTCTATGCTCGTGCCGATGCAAATGGTCATTTCACGATCCCGAATGTGCGTCCGAATACCTATAGCCTCTATGCATATGCTATGGGAGGAAGCATTGGTGATGTCACGAATCAGTATGAGCATGACAACGTCATCATCAGCGGCTCTGCAAAAGACCTGGGTACGTTGATCTGGTCTCCTCCGGTATATGCCAATACACTCTGGCAGATTGGTACCGCTGATCACAAGGCGGATGAGTTCAAGGTTGGAAATCTACCGCGCCACTATGGGCTAAACGACCTGGTACCTGCTAACCTGACCTACACCATCGGACAGAGCACGCCCGCCAATAACTGGTATTATGCACAGACGAAGGTGGGAACCTGGACGGTGAATTTTACCCTCAACCATACGTATAGCGGTACAGGCCATTTAACGGTGGCACTTGCAGGAGCAACCAGAACTGCGAAAGTTACCGTGGGAGTCAATGGTACTTCCATTGGATCATTTCCGACGTATGCCAATGATCAGGCCATTTATCGGAGTGCCAATCAGAGCGGTACCTATCACCTGATACTCCTAAGTTTCCCGGCATCACGCTTAAAAGTGGGCGCTAATAGCGTAACGTTCCACGCAACAACCGTAAGTAGCGGTGGTGGGGCCATGTATGATACAGTCAAATTAGAAGTTGGCTGAGTACTCAATGGTGTAAAAGAAAAGGATTTCATAAAAAATGGAAGCAAAAAAGCGTATTGCTATTTCCTTTACGATCATGCTTGTGATCGTGGGAACCGTCTTCGTACTTCTCAATCCTGGTCAGGGTGTGAAAGCAGCGGCAGGAAGAGCATCAACTCCTGCTGCCAGTACTAACCCTCTGAACTGTCAGCTAATCACAGCAGGAGCGACTCCCGTGCATCCCGTCAGTTTTCCGGCTAAATTTGCCTTCGGAAGTGGACCTGTTGCGGCTGGCTATACGCCTGTATTGGCAACTACCGCCTATAGTGCTTCACGTGGGTATGGTTTTGCCGATACTGCAAACCTGGTTTCCGTCGATCGTGGTGCACCCGATGCCTTACACAGGCACTTTATTACCAGCAGCAAGTCGTTTATCTTTAATGTAGATGTTCCAAATGGTGATTATAATGTCACCGTTCTTATGGGAGATAACGCTGCAACATCTGCAAATACGGTGAAATCTCAGTGTGGACGTGTAGTGCTCAATAAACTGACAACCGTCAAAGGTCAGTTTAGCAGTCAGACCTTTACGGTCAATGTCGCAGATGCGCAACTAAACCTGCAATTTGCCTGGACGGCACCAAAAGTCGAGGCCGTTGAAATTGATAAAGCGCCTGCTGCAACCACAATCTTCCTGGCAGGTGACTCAACAGTCTGCGATCAGCAACCCATGTCTGATCCCTATATTAGCTATGGTGGCTGGGGGCAGATGCTCACTTCCTACTTCAAACCAGGCGTAGCGATTGCCAATTATGCAGGCTCAGGACGTTCCTCTATCAGCTTCATCAATGAAGGGCGTTTAGATGCCATTCTGAAGGTGATCAAGCCGAACGATTACTTATTCATTCAGTTTGGCCATAATGATGAGCATGCCGGTTCAGGCAGTTCTCCCTTTACGACCTACAAAGCTGCCTTACAGAAATATATCGATGGGGCTCGTGCTCATCATGCGATCCCGGTGCTGGTGACGCCTGTCGCAAGGAGAAGTTTCGATAGCAAGGGTAACATCGTCGATACCCATGGAAATTATCCAGTCGCTATGCGCCAACTGGCAGCGGCAGATAACGTACAACTGATCGATTTGACTGCGCTGAGCATGGCATACTTCCAGAAGTTGGGACCTACGGGAACTCAGTCGGTCTTCTTCTTCCTGAAGGCTGGTGTATCTCCTGACTATCCCAATGGTGTGAAGGACAATACACACTTTCAAGTCAGTGGCGCAATTGAAGTGGCCGGTCTGGTTACCAACGCAATTAAATCTCAAAACATTCAGCCGTTGGCATCCGATCTCAAGTAATAACGTATGAGGAAGCGATACGACCATCTGGTTTATGTCTAGATGGTCGTATTCAGCAGTGGAAGTATAAAATGGAACTGGGATCCTTGCCCCAATATACTCTCAGCCCATATGCGTCCTTCGTGGAGCATAATCGTTTCATGGACGATCGCCAGCCCCAACCCCGTGCCTTGAATATAGCGCGTTTTGTCTGAAACGATACGGTTGTAGGGAACAAAAATGCGCTCTAATGCCTCCGAGGGGATTCCTATTCCCTGATCCTTTATACATACATGCACGTCGTGACCTTCCCTCTGGCTTGTCACCAAAATATCACCCCCTTCGGGTGAATATTTAACTGCGTTAGAGAGCAGGTTCGTCATGACCTGAATTAGCTTGTCACTATCTCCCTCTATGAACAGAAGTGAAGCATCCAGGCGGAGAAGGATGGTTTGTTGTACTGCAACGCTCATACGTTCGACGACCTCTTTGAGCAACGCATTGATCTCTACCTGTTCGAGATGGAGCACCATTTTCCCTGATTGGATCTGTCCCAGGTCAAGCAAGTCAGTAATCATACGCTTGAGGCGTTGCGCATCGGTATTGATATCAGAAGCATAATCCTTGACTTCTGTAGGACTCCACTCCTGTTCTCCCTGGAGCAGTTCGCTGAATCCTATAATACTTGTCAATGTAGTGCGAAACTCATGGCTCACGGTTGCGAGAAAGCTTTTCTGAAATTCGTTCAGATGCTGTAGTTGCTCATTTGCCTCTACCTGGGCTACTCGTGCCTGCTGCTCATGTTCGAGCAATAGGGCGCGTTCTTCCTCCGCTGCTTTGCGTTCAGTGACATCACGAGCAGTGACAAGTATTCTGATGACTTGCCCCTGCGCTCCCTGAACCGTCGTCGCATTACAAGAAACTACGATCTGTTTTCCCTGCCGTGACTGTAATGTGAGCTCTTCATCGATAATCGTCTTTTGCGTGAGAGCATTGTAGATCTCTTTCTGGGCATGTTGAGGATTCGTAAAATATGCCATGAACAGAGAACCAATAATCTCTTCTCGATCCTGTCCCGTCACTTCGCACATCTGACGATTAACGTCAGTGATGGTGCCTTTTGTATCAGTTACAATAAGGATATCGATATTGGCTTCTATGAGAGAACGCGTGTAGAACTGTGCAATCTTGAGCTCCTCAAACTGGAGATCTTCCAGAACTATATCATGGGAAACATCATTTGCTATGATTAATAACCCTACCATTGTTTCTTTTCTATCGTGTCTTGGGGTGATAGTAACGCGAGCAGGAAAGACCTGGCCGTTCTGGCGTTGCTGATTGAACACTCCTTCCCACTTCTCGTATCGTACCATGGCATTGAGTTCAAGCAATTTTCCAGGTGTGCGTTCTCGTAGAGGGAAAAGCACATCTATCTTCTTTTGACCGATCATTTCTCGTGCTTCATAGCCGTACATACGATGTGCACCTTCATTCCACGAGAGAACCATTCCTTCGAGATCAATGGCGAGAATACAATGTTCAGTAGAAGCTTCAAGGATACCAGTGAGAAATTCATTTGTACCGATGGTATCACAAGCGGGTGATAATGTAACTGTTCGTTTATTATGTTTCATAATCTTTCTTTCTGAAACAGTTTTGCTTCCAGTATTCTGCGCTTTTTGCTCCAAATTTTTTTTGAAAAACTCAGTCTTGAACAGGCTGGTCGAAGATATAATAGACCTCTTCTCTTTACGTTTTCATTATAATGCAAACCGACAAAGAGAGATGATCTCTATTGTGTAATAAAAATTTGCTTATCATGTATAATAAATAATAAGAGAATTATTTTGTAATAGGGAGGAAAGGATTTATTATATATGAATGTCAAAGATACATCCAATACTCAGGAGAACTCTCCATTAGCCAATGCTACTGAAATAAGTAAGATTTCGTTTGACGAGCGTCTATCCATAGGCATTACCGAACTTGATGAGGTCCTCGATGGAGGGCTACTCCCCTATCGAACCTATCTCGTGCGTGGCAATCCGGGCTCGGGCAAAACAACTCTGGGTTTTCACTTTCTCACCGCAGGGACAAAGAAAGAAGAAACATCTCTCTTTATTAGCATTGGAGAGTTCGAAGCACAACTTCGTAGAGATGCGGCAGCACAAAACCTGGATCTTTCAGATGTTCTCTTTCTCGACATGAGTATGAGTGCAGAATTTCTCAACGATGAGCAGCAATATCACTCTCACATCTCTCCATCGGGTGCGGAGGTGCGCGAAACGATTATTTATACGATTATTCAAGAGGTCAGACGCTTACATCCACAACGGGTTTTTTTAGATAGCATATCGCAACTCCGTCATCTGACTCCTAACGCCCTCCAGTATCGTCGCCAACTCCTCGCCTTTTTGCATTTTTTTGCATCCCAGGGCTCGACAGTTGTTATAACGTCGGAACGTGTTGATACAGCGACTGACGAAGATCTCCAGGCTATCTGTGATGGAATTATGACTTTGAGCAGTTCTTCCGAGAGGCAAACAGTCCGCGTCGATAAATATCGTGGCTCAAACTTCCGTCGGGGTGAGCATACGATGCGCTTATCTGAGAAAGGAATGCAGGTTTTCCCCCATCTCTTCTCTAAAAAAGTTCTCCAACCGGAGAGCTATGAAGTGGAAACGCTCTCCTCGGGTGTGCCAGAATTGGATGCGTTACTGTATGGAGGCCTGGAACGTAGGACGGTCAGTATTATTACTGGCCCCAGTGGTGTTGGGAAGACAACTATGGGCATCCAATTTATGAAAGAAGCGGCGACACGGGGCGAACGTTCACTTGTCTATATCTTTGATGAGGCAGAGGAAACACTCTTGCATCGTTGCGAAGGTATCAATATGCCAGTTCATTCGATGATCAAGCAAGGCAAACTGCTTATTAAACGGGTCGAACCATTACATTTTACCCCTGATGAGTTTGCCTATAGTGTGCGCAAGGAAATAGAGCAGGAGCCGACTGCTATGGTCATGTTCGATAGTATTTCGGGGTATCGCCTGTCGATGCGTGGAGAAGACATGGTGCCCCACTTGCATGCTTTGTGTCAATACCTTCAAATGAATGGTCAGACCGTTATGCTCATCAACGATGTAGAAACTATCACTGGACCATTTCGTGCCACTGAGGTTGGTATTAGTTATATGGCTGATAACATTGTCTTCTTGCGCTATCTGGAGATGCAGGGAGAGATACAACGAACGGTGGGTGTGCTGAAGAAACGCATGACGGATTTTGAAAGGGCATTGCGCAAATGGGAGATCACCCGCTACGGTATCACTGTTGGTCCCCCTATGACCAATTTGCGTGGTATTTTAAGTGGTATTCCAGAATTTATTGAGAATAATTAACACCACACTGGATCGCAGATCTCTCTATTTCTGGGGGAACCCGCTGGGAAATGGGCAGTGCCGAGCACATGCCTCTACGCATGTGACGAGAGAGGCATCGTTGTCTCTCTCTCAACAATCTCAGTAGGGAGTACCTTCAAAGGTGCAATCTCCTTATTGTTGAGAAGTTCGAGCAGATCCCGTGCTCCCGTGCGACCAAGTTCGCGTAACGGAATGTGAACGGTGGTCAGTGCGGGGGCTACGAGTTGGGCAAAAGGCAGGTCGCCAAAACCGCACACCTCTATATCATCGGGTACACGCCAACCCTGTTTGCGTATCCCCAATAATATGCCGAATGCTGTTTCATCATTAGCACCAAAAATGGCTGTAGGTCGTTGCTTCGCTTCAATATACGCAATTCTGGAAACAGCCTGCTCGCCTCCCTGACGCGTAAAATTGCCAGGAAAAATCAATGTAGGATCGATCGCGTAACCATGCTCTACCAGTGCTGTCATATAGCCTTGCAGCCGTACATTGGCTACCAGGAGATCGGAGGGACCGGAAACAAAGGCAATCCGCTTATGTCCCGCTGCAATCAGACGAGCCGTCATATTTTTAGCGCCCTCGAAATTATCGACCTGGATGGAGGGAACATGCAATGTATGTTGTGCAAGAGTAATGATAGCGGCTCCACGCTGCTTCATCTCTTGCACTGTCGCTTCAAGCAGATCTATATGTCCAGGGATGGTGAGTCCACCCCCAGCAAAGATAACCCCTCCGATGCGATAGTCTTTGAGTGAGCGCAAATAATGGATTTCTTTTTTAGGATCGCGCTCAGCATTGCAGATAATTGTCAGGTAGTTATGTTCATTGGCGATCTCTTCGACGCCACGGGCAATTTCAGCAAAATAGGGGTCAGTGTTATCGCCTACGAGGACGGCGATCAGGTTGCTGCGTTGCGTACGTAAACTGCGTGCCAATGAATTCGGCGTATACTTGAGTTGCTCTGCAGCCAGGAGCACCTTCTGCCGCGTCGCTTCGCTTACCGGATATGTAGAGCGACTTATCACGCGGCTGGCTGTGGCGATAGAAACGCCAGCGCGTTGGGCTACATCAACAATTGAGGGTATTTGTTCTGCCATTAATCTTGCTACCTGTCATTGATAATAGTAATCTTCTCAATGACTGTAGCAGAAACATGCTTGTCTTGTCAATTGCTATTTTTTCTGGACATTGTGAATGCGACCTCTATGTCCAGTAATCATGAAGCCACGGAATGGCCTGCGGGAGGGCAATCTCTGGCTCTGCGATTTCAGGATGCCACTTCTTTTCCCATTCCAGAGAAATGTAGCTATCATAACCACTGTGTTTGAGTGCAGAAAATGCTTCACGTAGTGGTACTACACCTTCGTTGAGCAGGCAGAGTTCCCATCCTTCCGCTGTCTCAGCCGGACGACCATCCTTGGCATGAACATAAGCAATCGCGGACCCCAGCGTGGCAACACTCTGCGTTGGCGCTTCACCCATACGATAGGTATGGTGGATATCCCACAAAACCTTGACTGCTGGTAAGTCTACAGCCCGCAGTAGTTGCAACACATCTGTACTGCTAGACCAGGCATCATGTGTTTCCAGGGTGACTGTGACATTATGCTCGGCTCCATAAGCACCGATGGTACGCAGTACGTCGGCGGTTGGCTCAATGATTGCCGCGCGTGTTGTGTTTTCCGGTAATGCTCCACCGAAGACGCGTATAAAGGGTGCGCCCAGTTCAGCCGCCAGGTCGATCATATGCTGTGCCTCTTCTATCACCTTCGCACGCTCTTGTGCCGACGGTTGGACCATGCGGCACGATGTATCCAGGCATGCAATGGCGATATGATGGGCGGCAGGTACCTCGCGCAATCTACGCCGCACCGCTTCTGACGTTTCTGATGTGATGATTTCTCCATCAGCCATACGCCATTCAATGGCATCGTAGCCATAACGTACTGCAGCTTCTATCGCTTCTTCGATGGTCCATTGTGGGCAGGCAAGGGAAGAATAGGCAAATTTCATGGATTTTGAGGTCCCTTCTCTGTTTAAAACACAGGCGCGATCAATCGGCCCCTACACGTGTGCCAGGTAGCGTTCTATCATGCGTGAGAGAACTTCGTCGCCTGGACTGTCCCATATCTTGCGGTTGAAGATTTCGACCTCGATGGGACCTGTATAGCCTGTGGCATCAACCTGGGTGCGTAGGCTACGTAGATCAATTATACCATCTCCCATCATGTCTCGCCCTAGCAATGTATCTGGAAGCGGGATGGGCCAGTCTGAGACGTGAAAGCCGAGGATATGTCCCGCCGCTCGCTGAATTTGTGCAATAATGTCGGGATCCCACCAGACATGATAAACATCAATTACAACACCAAGCGCGGGGGATTGAAAGTGCTCGACGAGTCGATTGGCCTCCGCCAGCGTAACGATCACTGAGCGATCTCCGGCGAACATAGGATGCAGTGGCTCTATGCCTAGCTTCACACCACTGGCAAGGGCGTCAGGAAGCAGGATGGAGATGGCCTCTTCAACCATCAAACGTGCGGTTGCAATGTCGCGATCAGGCGCGGGCCCGCAAACAAGTACAAGCGTTGATGTTCCCAGTTCGGCGGCCTCTTCAATCGCCCGTCGGTTATCATCGATGCGTGCCTGCCGTTCAGCCTGTGTCGCTGCCGGAAACCAGCCACCACGGCAAAGACTCGAAACGGTCAAACCCGCATCCTCCACCACGCGTTTGCTATTGGAGAGACCATATGCACTGACTTTATCGCGCCATAAACCTATCGATGGAATACCGACGCGTACGCAACCCTCTACAGCCTCGCGTACACTCCAGCTATTGGTCGTGATCTGATTCAGGCTTAAGCGTGCTATATCATGAAGTGCTTCCATCGGCCCCTCCTACAATCCTGAAAGTGCTAATACCATTTTCATACGCGCTACAGCCAATTCAGGATTGCATAAGAGACCAGCTTTATCGGCGAGCACAAAAAGTTCGCTAAGATGGAGCAGCGAACGTCCATTTTCTAGACCACCAACCATCCGAAAATGCGATTGGTGACCATTGAGATAGGCCATGAAAACGACGCCCGTTTTATAATAGACCGTTGGTGCCTGGAAGATATGCCTTGATAGCGGGATCGTTGGTGCAAAGATGGCATCGTACCGCTCGTTATCACCTTCGTCGAGAGCATGAAGAGCAGCGGAGGCAGCGGGAGCAATGGCATCAAAGATGCCGAGCAACGCATGACTATAGCCATGCTCATCGCCCCGAATCAATGCCGGATAGTTGAAGTCGTCTCCCGTATACATGCGCACGCTTGTTGGCAGCAATTGCCGCATTTTTCGTTCGCGTTCCTCGTCAAGCAACGATATTTTAATTCCGTCAACGGCAGAAGTATGTTCGCGAATCACATCCAGGCATACATTCATGGCACGATCAATGTTTTGCGATCCCCAATAACCACGTAATGCTGGATCAAACATATCACCAAGCCAGTGCAGGATCACTGGCCGCTTTACCTGTCTTAGTACAGTGTTATAGACGCGTACGTAATCGTCAGGAGTTTTTGCACAGGCGGCAAGGGCCCGGCTCGCCATGAGAATAATCTGCCCACCATGCTTCTCGACGAAAGCGCATTGTTCCTCATAGGCTGCCTCTACATCGTCCAGCGTTATGTTAGGGGCGGGCGCGAGTTGATCAGTGCCCGCTCCGCAAGCGATAAGTGCGCCTGGAATAGTCTGCGCCTCCGCAAGGGAGCGGCGTATTAATTCTTGCGCGGTGGGCCAATCCAGGCCCATGCCGCGTTGAGCTGTATCCATTGCCTCGGCAACGCCCAGGCCATAGGACCAGAGATGTCTACGGTAAGCCAGGGTAGCTTCCCAGTCGATACATGCAGGTTGCGTATGGCTGGTTGTCAGCAGAGGATTGCAGACCATGTGCGCCGCCGCGTAGGCTACCCGGCTCTGAGGGGCAGTCGTTGGATGGGGAAAAGAGCCTGGTTCGCGCAGTATATAATCGTTTAGTGTTCCATTTGCATGAGGAAGGCGTATTGTAAGGTGCATGATCTCACTCCACCTCTTGCTCTAAAGAGGGAACATCTAGCCAGCGTCGCTCCTGCCAGGATTGTAGACCCAATTCAGCCAGTTGAACACCTTTTGCGCCTTCGAGCAATGTCCAGGGGAAGGGTTCATCGCACACAATATAGCGCAGAAAGAGTTCCCATTGGACTTTGAAGCCATTGTCAAACGTTTGATTATCGGGCACATCCATCCAATCGGCGCGGAAGTCGTGCGTATTGGGTACGTCGGGATTCCAGATCGCTCGTGGCGTGTTGACCCGGCTCTGTACTTTGCAGGAGTGTAGTCCGGCTACTGCGCTACCCAGAGTGCCATCCACCTGTAGGCTCAGCAGTTCATCTCGATAGACGCGCACGCTCCACGAAGAGTTGATCTGGGCTATAACACCACCGTCCAGTTCAAAGGTGCCGTAAGCGGCATCATCCGTCGTGACCGTATAGCGTTTGCCTTTTTCGTTGACGCGCTCAGGAATATGAGTGGTGCCCAGGCAGGAGACCGCACGTACCTCACCAAAGATCTGGTCCAGCACGTAACGCCAGTGACAGAACATATCGATGATGATACCCCCGCCATCTTCCTTGAGATAGTTCCAGGAAGGACGTTGCGCCGTTTGCCAGTCACCTTCAAAGATCCAATAGCCAAACTCACCTCGCACCGAGAGCATCTTGCCCAGAAAGCCACTATCGATGACGCGTTTGAGCTTGAGCAGGCCAGGGAGAAAGAGTTTATCTTGCACTACACCATGTTTGATACCAGCCTGTTGCGCCAGGCGTACCAGTTCAATTGCTGTGGGCAGATCCGATGCAATTGGCTTTTCGCAATAAATATGCTTTCCGGCACGAATCGCGGCCCGTAAACCCTCGCTCCGTAAAGGGGTGCTCTGTGCGTCAAAGTAGATTTCATCAGAAGGGTTGGCAAGGCATTCTTGCAGGTTTGTACTCCAACGTTCAATGCCATGTGTTTCTGCCAGTTGGCGCAACTTTTGCTCGTTGCGTCCCACCAGAATAGGATCGACCTGCAATGTCTCCCCATTAGGCAACTGAATACCACCTTGCTTGCGGATAGCGACGATAGACCGCACGAGATGCTGATTCGTGCCCATGCGTCCGGTGACTCCATTCATAATAATGCCGATAGTGCGCATCGTTACACTCCTATTTGAAATCTATCTGCCGCTCAACTATAAGGTGGGCAAGATATCGCGTACGTACCCTATATACAGAAGAAAATACTTGTAAATGAGCTGTCTTTCTCCTCATATGGTTGAATAGTAAACGTTTTCCTCTCTATAGTGACAGTACCATATCCGTTCTTTTTTGTCAATGTTTCAATTGCTACATTGTCTGGGACAATCATGGAACATTATAATTGACATAATCTGTTTCAACCTGCTATTTTAGAGATATTCTGAAAGAGAATTGTGCTCTCAAGAGGTAATAAATATTTTATGAGTTCTCCTGTTAAATTTTGTGATAACTGCGGTGCTACCAATCGTTCGGATGCAAAGTTTTGTTATGCATGTGGGCGGCCTCAAATTGTTTATGGCAATATACCTACAACTGCTACAGGTCTGTTAGGAGTATCTTATCAACTCAAGCAGCGCTATGCTGTTATAGAAAAGCTGGGTCAGGGTGGTTTTGGTGCTATTTATAAAGCGGAAGATGCGCTTTTTAATAATGCTATCCGTGCAGTCAAAGAGATGAGCATGCATGGCATGAACGCGCAGGAGACACAGGGGGCCATTGAAGCTTTTAGAAATGAAGCTCTTCTGCTTGCCAATCTCTCTCACCCTAATCTGCCGCGTATTTATGATCACTTTGAGGAATATGGACGCTGGTATCTCGTCATGGATTATATTGATGGAGAGACGTTGGAGAAGCGTCTGGAGAAGGCTCCAGGTGGAAAGCTTCCTGTTGCAGAGGTCATCACAATTGCTCTGCAACTTTGCACCGTGTTAGCATATCTTCATAGCCACCAGCCGCCAATTATCTTTCGTGATCTGAAGCCTGACAATGTGATGATGACTGATGACAATCATCTCTACCTGATCGATTTCGGTATCGCGCGTTTCTTTAAGCCAGGTCAAGCCAGAGATACCGTAAATCTGGGCACGCCTGGCTATGCCGCCCCTGAACAATATGGGCGCATGCAGACAACGATCCGCTCAGATATCTATAGCCTGGGTGCAACCCTTTATCATCTCCTCTCCGGTACCAATCCCGGTTTAACCCCATTTCTCTTCCTTCCTCTCGATCTCGATCCTCTACTCCCTGGAAACTCTGAGTTAGAGGTGCTTATTATGCAAATGCTTGAGATGAAAGAGAATAAAAGGCCAGCGGATACCGCCGTTGTCAGGCAAGAATTGCAACGTATACAGAAAATGCATCAGCTTCAACCGCCATCAGACGTACCTGTTATTGCTGTCCAACCCGTTGTTAATGTTCAACCCATGTTGCTTCCTTCAGATCAACAGCTTAGCCTGATTGTGGCTCAGAATGGGAGTGGTCAGTATACAACGCTTGGCGAAGCGATACGCAATGCTCCTGCTAATGCATTTCTCCTGGTTCAAGAGGGGGTATATAGAGAGAGTTTGCTGCTGGATAGAGATATCACAATCGTCGGTAGTGGCCCGAAAGAGCGAATTATTTTTGAGAGCACGGATAGTCATTGTGTTTTAATGCAAACGAATTCTGCTACATTACGAGGCCTTACGCTCCGTTGTCAGGCCAGCCGAGAGAACAATCATTACTCAGCTCTTGCAATTCCCCAGGGTCAATTGTTTATCGAAGATTGCGATATTACCTCCAATTCATTGGCCTGTATCGCTATACAAAACGCCACGACAAAAGCGACCATCCGCTACTGCACTATCCATGATGGTGCTTCACATGGCATCACCATCTTTAATAATGCTCAAGGAACGCTTGAATATTGTGATATTTTGCAGAATAGCGATGCGGGAATTACAGTCTCGGTCGGGGGCAATGTTACCGTTCGACATTGCACAATACATCATAATCAAGGTCATGCCCTCTTCATTTTCGCTAACGGCCAGGGTACATTTGAAGATTGCGAATTATATAAGAATGGTCGTTCCGGTGCAGCAATTACTCAGAGCAATCCCCTTCTTCTCCGTTGTCAGCTTCATCATAATCAGCACTATGGTATAGAGATTTACCAGGATGGGAAGGGTTCTTATCAGGATTGTGCTATCTACTCCAATACTTCTGATAATGTGAGAATAGGTACAGAAAGTACCCCATATTTTTACCTCTGCACTATTCATGATAGTGAGCAATGTGGCATTATGGTTACCGATAACGGAAAAGGAACTATTGAGTATAGTGATATTAGCGCGAATCGTTTCGCAAATGTGACGATCATGAATGGTGGAAATCCATGTATTCAATATAGCAAGATACATGCTGGTAAACAAAGCGGTATCCTGATATCTCATGGAGGGGAGGGTAAAATAGAACGTTGTGTAATTGCGAGCAATGCTGGAAAAGCACTTGATATCGCCCCCTTCTGCAATGTGATGTTGAAAAGCAATCAAATAGAGGATGTACTGATGTAGGGGCGCGATTTATAATCCCGTTCTCCACCTATAATATTATGCCCTTATTATAAAATTATGCTCTTCTCCTCATATCTCATTTCCCATCAGATCCAACTATTTACAAACCTTTTACAAAATCCTGCTGATTCTCTTATCACTATTGATTATGATCTAGATAGTGATCCGCAAGACTATATTTTATGTATTGCTGTTCTGCGAAGATAAAGCATGTCGCTTGAGATAGGAGAAGCAATGGACAATAATAATCCATATGATACTTCGCTGGAATGGACGAACTTCTATAGCCAGCCAACGGAAAATGTGCGTCCGTATGAAGCGGCCTCTTCATATCCGTTAACCCCTTCTTACCAGCAAGAGAAGATCAGGCCTATGCCAGCGGTCAAACGCTTATCTAAGCAAGAGGTGCTGGAGCGTGTGCAGACGTTAAAGGGCTACATTGTCGTGGCTACATTGTTGGGGTTTGGGACGTTAGCTGGCCTGGTGGCAAGTCAGATAGTGTCTACAAATACAGTTTCATTGCCAGGGAAGTTCCAGGGGCCTCCTGCCATGCAACAGGATCCCTCGGGGCCAGTTTATCAAAGAGCACCGTCCGACTCTGGAGGCTTTTTCAATCATGACAGGCAAGATCAAGGACAAGGAGGATACGGTTTTGGACAAGACAATAACTCAGGGCCATACTCAGGCTCCCATACCTCCTGAAACGGTCTGGTCTTTACCAGTTGGGATGAGCCGAACACAATTTCGGGCGATGGGGACCGCTATCTCTCTACTACTTCCCGAGGGGCAGTCTCAACTGGGAACGCAGATCGTGCAGGACCTTTTCTCTTTATGGGAGCAAACACTGAGTCGTTTTTTGCCTGAGAGCGAATTGTCGCGCCTGAATGCGCTGAGTGGCAAGCCAGTTGTCGTAAGTAATCTGCTTTACTCTGTGCTCGAAACGGCGCTTGGCGCGGCGCAGACCACGCAGGGCGTGTATGATCCAACGCTCTGGCGGCAGATGGTGCAGGTAGGCTATGATCGTACGTTTGATGAACTCTCTTCTGTGCAGCCTGCCGCTTCGGTAACCATCTCTCCTGGCGGTGGCTGGCGGCAGATTCGCTTAGATGCGGACGAGCGTTGCGTCACCCTCCCTCCGGGTATCGGCCTGGACTTTGGGGGCATTGCAAAGGGTATGGCCGTTGATGCTGCACTGAATAGTTTGCGCGAAGCGGGTATTGAAACAGCGCTTGTCAATGCGGGAGGAGACCTTGCTGTATTGGGTTTTCCGCTGGAGACGGAGCAATGGCCGATAGCAGTTCCCGGCAAAGAGCAATCCTGGAACATTCCTTTGCGCCAGGGAGCCATGGCAACCTCTGGGATTGCCCGTCGCCATTGGCTGCAGGGCGGTCAACAGCGTCATCACCTGGTTGACCCACGTACAGGTACCTCGGCACAGAGTGGCCTCTGGTCAGTGACCGTAGCCGCTGCACGCTGTGAGCAGGCCGAGGTAGCAGCCAAAGTTGCATTTATTCTTGGTAAGAGGCGAGGTGCAAACTTTCTACGCTCTCATTCCCTACCCGGCGTGCTCGTATGCGAGGATGGCACCTGGGAAGCTGTAGCGCCCTGGCCGGTTCAATTCATGACGGAAAAGCTATAACTATCATTGCGTATCTGAATTGAGGCTGGAGATATGCACTGTACGCTGTCGTGGCCCATCCAACTCGACCAGGATAATCCGTTGCCACGTGCCAAGTTGTAGCTGACCATTCAGATAGGGAACCATGAGTGATGGCCCAAGAATTGATGAGAGAATATGGTCAGGCGTATGCGCAGGATCATGGGGGTGCCGATAAGACATCTTTGGTAACAGGCGACGTAGCGCATCTAAAAGATCTTGATCGGTACCTGGATCAAGATCGGCTGTAGTCAATGCACAGGTTGTGTGGGCGGCGAAGACAACGCAGATGCCGTCCGATGCGTTCATCTGCCGTAGAGCCTCTTCCACCGTCTCCGTAATATCTACAACCTCATCTTTTTTCCGCGTACGAATAATTCTTGTTTGCATAAATATAACCTCGCGTGCTCATAATACTGGGGTGGGATAGGGGACAGGGATAGGGGATTACGGGATACGGGCTTATTCCACTTCGTTCCATTGCGCCCCTACAAGGGTATTGACCCTTTTTTGCTCTTTGCCACTTAACGCACATTTTACCGTAGGGGCGCAATGGAACGAAGTGGAATAAGCCCGTATCTATCCCGTGTCCCATCCTATACTTCCACCTCGTATCTTCCACCTGGTATCTCTAAAGACGCTTATGCTTTCTTTTCAGCGGGCAGAATACGGTTCAAGCGTGTGCCACAAACGGGACATTGCCCCTGTAGTGCCGGTTTGCCGTTTTTCATGGTAATGTGGTGTGGATCTTTCATTTCCCGCTTTTCTTTGCACTTCACGCAGTATGCTATATCCGCCATATCATGTTCTCCTTTTGCTTATGTTCTAATGTAAAAAAATGATTGTCCTGCATATGGGAAGCAACACGAGTCTCCCTCAAGAGCAGATACTCTTTATCTATACGATGGTGAAAGCCGATACGCTTCAAGCTAAACGAAATGGCTACTCTATTCATGCATGAGTCATTGTCTGATAGATTCAGAATGTTGACAGCAGTTAGTACTCCACTGTATTATATTTATCGTGTATAGGGAATTGTAAAGAAGAGGAGGGATATGGAAGGATCAGAGACATGGCGCGAATTGCTGGCAGAGATCATGAGCAACCCTCAGGAGCGAGAGCGGATTGTGCAAGAACTCAATGTCAATCGTATTACCATTGCACGTTGGATTAATAATGAAAGCATACCTCGTCTAGATAGTCTTCGCCGCCTGCTTGATGTTGTACCTGAACAGAGGGACCTCCTCTTTAGCCTGCTTGTACGCGATTTTCCTGATATTGCGCTTCATGTAGAGGTTGCCGAACCTGTCTATGAGGTTACATCCGATTTCTATGCCAGTGTTTTTAAGGCGTATGTGACTACAACTGCTCATGTGCGCTTCTGGTCACTAGGCAAGATGATTCTTCAATATCTCCTGACACAACTCGACCCTGATTTACAACACGTGGCTATCTTGCTTTTGAAATGTCAAACGCCCTCTCAGCATGTTGTGCGTAGTCTACGAAGTGTAATGGGTATGGGTACACCTCCCTGGCATGGCAACATGGAAACTCAAACTATTATGCTTGGCGCAGAATCATTCGCGGGACAGGTACTTCTTTCTGGATATCCTGCTCTTATTGAGAACGCAGAGAAATATGTTGGTCTGTGGCCTCATAGCAAATACTCAGTTCCAGGCTACCAGTTTTTCGCATTTAATCATGAGAACGAGCGTCGTGCTCCCCATGATGCCCAGATACGCCGTATTGCAAGCGAGATGGCCGCCCCCATTGTGCATATGGATAAAAGCGCTGCTATACTCTACGTTTGCAGTACACGACCCGGTGCCTTCAGCCTTCCTCATCTGCAATTGCTTCAGAAATGTGCTGTTTTAATGACGTTAGCGTTTGCACCTGAGGAATTCTATGCTCGCAAAGAAATTGTTTTACATATGTTGCCTCATCCCTGGGTACAAGGTCCCCTGCTCTTACAAGTTCCACAGCGCATTCTTCAACTTATGCGTAGCGCGATGAGTGAGAATACGCCCCTGGATAGAACAACTGCCGAGCGCGTAGTATGGCAGCAGGTAGAGGAAGAATTGATCCAGTTGGCGTTCAGGTATCATAGGAGTAAAGTACACGAAAGTTGATCATTCATTGCCTGGGGTCAGGGCATTGCGTACCTGTAACTTAGCAATGGAAGGATGCCCCGTTAAGCTGCATAATCCTCGCTATTCAACGTTTCTACCTGCTGTGTCTTTCTTTGTATGCACGCGATCACAAACGCCGAGAAGAGCTTTGCCCAACCGGGGTTGAACTGATAAAGTTCTTCAGGATGACATTGTGCAGCTAGCATAAAAGGATGATCCATAACTTCCATGAGTTCAGCAACACCATCTCCAGAACGTCCGCTGATGATCACCCTGTTTCCTGGTTTCCTGATTCCCTGGTGATGCAGACTATTGCTCTCCAGAACCTTCTGCCCAAAGATCTTTTCCATATGGCTACCCGCTTCAACCTGTACATTATGGGCAAACTCATTGCGCGGTAGATCCCAACTGGCATGTGCTAAACTATCTGGATATTGCTCACCCAGATCTTGATACAGGTCGCCACCCAGTGCCACGTTCAGTAACTGCATACCGCGACAGATGCCGAGTGTTGGAATATTCTCCCGTAAAGCCCAATGTGCCAGTGCCAGTTCTAGTGCATCAAGGGCAGGGTTTGTGTTGCCTAAAAGCGGATGTGGTTGCTGATGATAATTGCGTGGATCAATATCGAGGCCGCCAGGTAGTAAAAGTCCATCCAGGTGCGGAAGGAGCGTTTGTAATCCATTTATATCTTGTAGAATAGGGATGAGGATAGGCATTCCACCAGCATCTTCGACAGCCTGGATATAACTTGTGTTGCTATAATCGATCGGACGTTCATGATTATGTGCCGAGCGTGTACCCGCACGCGTAGTAATACCAATTAGAGGACGCATTAGTAGTAACTCCTTAGTGAAAATGTACAAAACAGCTCTACCATACTGTTAAAAGATCAGTGATTCTTTTTGTTTCTCCAATAATTATGAAACAAAAAACGAAGTAAGGCTTTGTGTAGTGTAATTTGTATAGCATTCTCACTTCTATATGTTTCACACTTGGAAAGCGCGATTTGTTCCGCAGGCATGAGCAATAACTTGCCTCACTACTAACGCCAACAAATAGAGAGCGGTAAATATTCCGCTCTCGTCTCAGCTTTTTAATGATTATGCAACCGCATACAGGCTAAAACTCTTGACCACTACGGTTCCTCCCGCATCAACAGCAATTCCCGCCGTTCCACTCCCATATGTCCTATCATAGGCAGTACCCACCCGTTGTCCATTGACATAAAAAGTGAAGTTCGCTCCCATAACGACGACCGTCACACGTAATGAGCCGTGGACATCAATGGATGTTGTCCCCGACGCAATCTGCGTTTGTACTCCACTGGCGTTGTCATAAACGTACGCTCCCCATGTGCCGTTGGGATGAATGAAAAAGGTATAGACGCCTTGCTGATTCCCCGGCTGATTGCGGAAGTAGATGCCAAAATCAGAGGAGGTATTGGCCTGTTGCATCTGCGCCTCTATCACATAGTCATTCGGGTAGGTGCCGTTTGGTGTGGCCGTCAAAAGAGTCCCGACGAGGTTGGGAGAGACGGAATTGGGATTGCTGATCGTCGTGCCCACAACTGAACATTGTAGTCCAGGGGTGTTATAGTCAGCCCACTGTCCTCCTCCCTTGTCGCATTGCCCGCTCGGAGTCGATGTTGTGTAAAGTAGTTTTCCATAGTTAATAGCGTTGGCTGGACCCGTTGTTGGTGTGGAGGGGACCGTCGGAACTTTTGTCGCAGGAGTGGTCGCCGTTGGCACTGACGTTGTAGCAGGCGTATTGTTGTTTGCAAGCAGGCTCCCATTCCCCGCTGGTGTAGTAGAACCCTGGAAGTGCGTAAATGCAAATGCGACCGTTCCTCCAAGAAGAAGGATGATTACCACCAGGACTGGAATAATTGTGCGAGAAAGCTTATTGCCTGCCGAAGAACGTTGCGGCAAAGACGGCTGAACTCCTGCTTGAACGAATGGAGCCTGAGGCGGCGGGGGAGGAGGTGGTGATGCAATACGGGTTGTAGGAATATTCTCTTCCGCCTGGAATGGTGCCACAGGGGTCATTGGTTCGGTTGGGATATAATATTCCGCTCCGCTTTGAGAGAGTGAGGCGGGAGTATTCTGCACCGTAGGAGCATTATTTCCCTGGGCATTCTGCAAAGCTTGTGCAAATGCCTGCACCGTAGGAAAGCGCTCTTCCGGCTTTTTTGCTAATGCCCGTAAAAGAACCGCATCTACAGTAGATGGGATGCGAGAGTTATGTATGCTGGGTGGTTGTGGCATCTCGTGAATATGCTTGTACATCATCTGTTGCATATTCCCTTGAAACGGGACCGTCCCGGTAAGCAATTGATAGCTCATCACAGCCAGGGCGTATTGATCGCTGGCTGCAACTGGCTTTCCGGCCCACTGCTCTGGAGCCATGGCAGCCGGGGTGCCTCGTATATTCTGGCTGGCCGTCGATGTTGCTGTACTGAAACGGGCGATGCCGAAATCTGTGAGCAAAAGATCCGGTTCTCGGCCTTGACGTATGCGCACAAGGAAATTCGAGCCTTTCACATCCAGGTGTACAATTTGATGGTCGTGAGCATATTGTAATGCGTCAGCCGCCTGCAGAACCAGGGAAATAACCCCTTCCAGAGGAAGCAAGCCACTACCATGCGTTTGCAACCAGTCAACCAGTGAGCCATCCGGGCGATATGGCATAACCAGGTAGGTGTACGTTCCTCGATTGACCGTCTGTTCACCGAAGTCGATCAACGGCAAAATATTGGGATGGTCAAGTGAGGCAATGGCTTTCATCTCGCGCTGGAAGAGGCGCGTAGCTTCTTGCGTGCCGGGCGCATTGGGATAAGGATCAAGTTCGCTCCGTACAACTTTCACGGCCACCTGGCGGGCAATGCGTGTATCTTCCGCTACATAAACCTCGCCCATGCCACCACTCCCAATAGGTCGTAAGAGCCTGTAATGTCCCAGAATGGTTCCCTCTAGCGACATATTTTTTCTCCTTGATATAGAAAAATAGAGTTATTTGTAAGATGTAAGTATTGAAAAAGTTGCAAAATATAACCGCATTATAACATAACGAAATTTTTCAATTTTCTGCAACACTTGACACATCCCGTGCTATCGTGTATCCTTGGCGCAAAGAACAAAATAGTGTGAACGCACAGACCAGGATCAGTACACGTCGGGACAATCAAACAGCGAGCCGAGAGAGTGCAAGTCGGTCGATGATACCACGTCAAACCCACCTGGGAGCGTCAGTGACAAACTGACCGGAGACCTCACCGTTATCTCTGAGGAGCGGTTGTTTTTTGACCGCGTAAGTGGAACTGTGCAGCGATGTAGAGTTCAAATGAGGTGGTACCACGGGGTTTATACTCTCGTCCTTACTGGGGACGAGTTTTTTTATGCTCATTTTCCAGCCTATATGGAACACACAAAAAGGGGTAGCTATGGCTAATGATGAAAAGTACGTCGAGGAAATCATCGACCAGGAAGACAATTTTTCAAAATGGTACAACCAGGTAATACTTAAAGCGGAACTGGCTGACCATGCACCAGTGCGCGGCTGTATGATTATTCGTCCCTACGGCTATGCCATCTGGGAGAACATCCAGCAACACCTGGATCAGCGTTTCAAAGAAACCGATGTTGTCAATGCATACTTTCCCCTCCTCATCCCGCGCAGCTTTCTAGAGCGCGAGGCCGAACATGTCGAGGGCTTTGCACCAGAAGTCGCCTGGGTGACGCGTGGTGGCGGCGAGGAACTCGAAGAGCCGCTGGCGATCCGCCCTACCAGCGAGACGATCGTTGGCCATAGCTATTCGCGCTGGATTCAGAGCTATCGCGATCTACCTCTGTTGATCAACCAGTGGAATAACGTGATGCGCTGGGAGAAACGCACGGCCCTCTTCTTGCGCACCTCCGAATTTCTCTGGCAGGAAGGTCATACCGCTCATCGCACGCTTGATGATGCCGAAGAGCGCACCCGCTTGATGCTGGAAGTCTACCGCTCTTTTGCCGAGGAAGATGCCGCGATTCCAGTTCTGGCCGGCCGTAAGAGCGAGAACGAGAAGTTCGCCGGCGCTCTACGCACATATTCTATTGAGGCATTAATGGGTGATGGGAAAGCCTTACAGGCTGGTACCAGCCACAATCTGGGCCATAACTTTGCGAAAAGCTTCGATATCCAGTACCTTGATTCTGATGGGCAGCGCAAATATTGTGCTACGACCAGTTGGGGCATGAGCACACGTATGATTGGTGGTTTGATTATGGTGCATGGTGATAAAGCTGGCCTGATTATGCCGCCGCGCCTGGCACCGCACCAGGTCGTAATCGTACCGATCTGGCGTAATGATGCCGATAAGTCAAAAGTAAGCGGTCTGCTTGAACGTGTAGAGAAGCTGCTCAAGAGAAAAGTGCGCCTCAAAGTCGATGTGAGCGAGAACACGCCAGGCTGGAAGTTCAACGAGTGGGAGATGCGTGGCGTGCCTGTGCGTATGGAGATTGGGCCGCGCGACGTGCAGAACAATAGCGTGGTGCTGGTACGGCGCGATACACGTGCCAAAGAAGTAGTCTCTGTAGATGCATTGGAGACGCGTTTGCCAGTTCTCTTAGAGGAAGTGCAGAAAGCGCTCTTCCAGCGTGCTTTGGAGTTCCGTGAGCAGAATATGCACTACGCCGAGACGTATGCTGCATTCAAAGAGATCATCGCCGAGAAACGTGGCTTTGTGCGCGTGAAGTGGGCCGAAGATAGCGCCGCCGAACTGGCGATCAAAGAGGAGACAAAGGCCACCTTGCGCGTGATTCCCTTTGATCAGCCCGAGGGCGGCGTCCAGGGAAACTGCTTCTATACCGGGAAGCCAGCAACCTGTGAAGCAATCTTTGCGCGTTCATACTAATTTCAGTACCCTCAAGAGGGTCGAGAAAGAATGGGACCCTGCCGCCTCCAGCGAGGAAAGGATACCATTCAAACCCGAAGAGGTCAAGAGAAAATGTGCCAGGGAAAGAGAGAGAGGGCCATATGCGTGTCTCGCAACAATTGACGACCACGTTGCGTGAAGCTCCACGCGATTCTGAAGGTGGGAATGCAGAACTGCTGACGCGTGCAGGCTTTGTGCGCCAGTTAACCTCTGGCGTCTATAGCTTCTTGCCGTTGGGCAATCGTGTCATCCAGAAAATCGCGCGTATTGTGCGTGAGGAGATGGATCGCGCTGGCGGGCAGGAGGTTACAATGCCTGTCCTCCAGCCGAAAGAGCTCTGGGAAAAGCGTCCCGCCAATGGAGGACCGACGCGTGTGGAAGGCTATGGCCCTGTCTTGTTTAGTCTTACGGATCGTAAAGAACGCGAGATGGTGCTTGGTCCGACGCATGAAGAGGTTGTGACGTTGCTTGCAAAAGACTTTGTACGCAGTTATCGTGACCTCCCACAGCTCATCTATCAGATCCAGGTCAAATTGCGTGATGAGCCACGTCCACGCGGCGGCCTCTTGCGCACACGTGAATTTTTGATGATGGATCTCTATAGCTTCGATGCCAACGAGGAAGGACTTGCCACCAGTTATGACAAAATGCGGGCGGCATACAATGCCATCTTCACGCGTTGTGGCCTGCGCTTTCTCACCATCGAAGCCGATAGTGGTGCAATTGGGGGCAAGGACTCACACGAGTTCATTGCCATAACAGATGCGGGCGAAGATGATGCTATGCAATGTGATACGTGCGCTTATGCAGCCAATCGCGAGAAGGCCGAATTTGTACGTATACCCTTGCCAGATGAGGCAGAAGCGGCATTGGAAGAGGTCTATACTCCTCATTGCAAATCCATTAATGATCTGGCTGCTTTCCTCAACATACCGGAAGCTAAAACGCTCAAATCGGTCTGTTATGTTGCTCAGGGGCGTGTTATTCTGGTAGCGTTGCGTGGTGATCTGGAGGTCAACGAGGTCAAATTGACCAACACGCTCTACCGGGCTGGCATCAACGCTGCTGATCTGCACCTTGCGACCGATGAAGAATTGCGTGCCGCTGATATTGTGGCTGGCTTTACCTCGCCGCAGGGCAAAAGCGCGACGATACTTATTATCGCTGATCCGTCGCTTCGGCAGGGCCATAACTTTGTGGCGGGTGCGAATCGTATTGATTATCACATAAAGAATGTCAACTATCCGCGTGATTTTCGCGTGGATATCTGGGAAGATATTGCTTCTGCTTACGATGGAGCTACTTGTATACGCTGCGGTGGCACACTTTCTACACAACGTGGAAGCGAGATGGGGCATATCTTCAAGCTCGGTACAAAATATAGCGAGCTGTTTGATGCCACCTTCCTCGATGCTGAGGGCATGGCCCGACCAATGTTGATGGGCTGTTATGGCATCGGTATCAGTCGCCTGCTGGGTATTATCGTAGAACAATGCCATGATGAAAAGGGCATTCTCTGGCCCTTCAGTGTTGCGCCCTATCATCTGGCTTTGCTAGGTCTCGATCTGGAGCGATCCGAGATTCAGCCGGTTGCTGAGCAACTCTATGCCGAATTGCTCGCCGCTGGCGTCGAGGTACTCTTTGATGATCGTCGCGAAAGTGCCGGTATAAAATTTAACGACGCTGACTTGATTGGTTTGCCGTTACGCGCTGTCGTCAGCAAACGTTCACTGAAGAATGGCGGCATCGAATTAAAGATGCGTGCCCAAAAAGAGAGTCGCATCGTGCCTCTGGGTGAGGCCGTATCTGTCATTCATAAGGAGATACAGCTGTTTCAGCATCCTCAACTGAATTAACAAGAGGAAATTCTTTGATCCTGATCAGGGCAATTCTGCTAGAACATAATTGTCTAGCATAGCTATTGTCTAATATCGTAACCGGGCGCACGCCAGGTGACGCCCCTACCCAGGGTTGTATTAAAGGAGAGATTCATGTCATCACTGATTGAAGATGGAGCTGTGGTCCTTTTTCAGGGAGATAGTATTACTGATGCTGGCCGTGATCGCTACGAAAGCGATCATCTAGGTTTTGGCTATGCAATGATGGCCTCAGCCTGGTTTTCCGCGCTCTATCCAGAGAAATCTGTGCGCTTTCTCAATCGCGGCATCAGTGGAAATCGTGCTGTAAGTCTCTGTGAGCGCTGGCAAGAAGATAGCCTGGATCTGCGCCCAAGCTGGATTTCGATTATGATCGGCATTAATGATACATGGCGGCGCTATGATCAGCATGATCCTACGTCGGTACAGGAGTATGAAGCCGCCTATCGCACTATTTTGGAGCAGACGCGCGATCGTCTGAATGCGCGGTTGATCCTGTGCGAGCCTTTTGTGTTGCCAACATCTGAGGAGCGTGTTGCATGGCGTGAAGACCTGGACCCCAAAATTGGAGTCGGTCAGACGCCTGGCACGCGAGTTCTCGGCTATTCTGGTGCCGCTGGATGCTATTTTTGCCCAGGCGGCTACGCAGCGTGAACCAGCATTCTGGGCGAGTGATGGCGTTCATCCAACATTTGAAGGGCATGCATTGATCGCACAATCCTGGTTACGTGCGCTAAAATCACTCTAAATCTGGCTGTTGTTTGGAATCTTATTGGGGGGCGGTTCTGGAAGGAGGCACCCTTGCATTTAGAAGTAATTATTCGAGAAGCAACCCTGGAAGATGCCAGGGGTATTGATACAATTCTCCGTGCGATCGGTTGGTACGAGCGCATCAATAAAGAAACACCGACGTATACGCAAAGTCAGGTGATGCAGCGCCTGGAGCAATGTCAACATGAAGGCACACATACGATCCTGGTGGCAGAGCTTGCCGATGGCACCATAGCCGGCTATAGCGCGGTACACTGGTTTCCAGCGCTCTCGCGTGGTATCGACGGCTACGTGTCGGAATTATTCGTCCACCCTTCCGTATCTGGTGAAGGCATCGGCACGCTTTTGCTCGATACAATCAAAGAGCATGCGTCCAGTCGAGGTTGTGCACGCCTGATCCTGATGAATCGGCGTGATCGCGAGTCATATCGACGCGGTTTTTATGCCTCTCATGGTTGGGAGGAACTGCGTGAGGGTGCCTTTTTTACCCTCACATTGCTCGAAAGCAAAAGTGCTTGATCACTGTAGGGGCCCGATTTATCGCGCCCTGATTTATCACACCCGGAGAATCTTTTTTATGCAAAACTTACCTTTTCAGCCGCAAGGTTTTCGTTCTTGCGCAAAAAATATTGGTATCCGAGACCAGACACTCGATTTTACAGTGATCGTTTCGGATGTGCCCGCTTCGGCAGCCGCGATGTTTACGCAGAGCCGCTTCTGTGGCCCAACCATCATTGTTGATCGCGAACATGTTGCCAATGGTCGCCTGCAAGCCTTTGTTATTAATAGTAAGAATGCCAACGTAGCAACCGGTGAGCAAGGGATGGCGAACGTGTATGAAACGGCGCAACTCATCGCCTCCGAACTGGATATCCTTCCCGAAGATGTGCTCGTTTCATCAACGGGCGTGATTGGTCGCCAGCTCCCCATGGAGAAAATTCGGACAGGCATTCGGGGCATCGGTCACGAAATGCAACGCGGTCAGTTGGAGCAGGCCGCATTGGCAATAATGACCACCGACACGCGTCCCAAGATGCGCTCCTGCAAGATCGGCAATGCGGCGCTGGTCGGGATGGCTAAAGGCGTGGGCATGATCGAGCCAAATATGGCAACCATGCTCAGTTACTTCGTAACCGATGCAAAAATCGCGCCTGATGTATTAAAACAGTGCTTGAAAAAAGCTGTTGAGCACTCTTATAATATGGTTAGCGTCGATACCGACACCAGCACCAGCGATACCGTTGCTATTATGGCAAATGGCATGGCTGGTGAAGTCGATCTTGATGAGTTTCGCCATGCGCTCCAGACGATGACGATCGAGCTTGCCAAAGAGATCGCCCGCGACGGCGAGGGTGCAACCAAATTGATAGAGGTAACAGTGAGTGAGGCGACCACTTTTGCGCAGGCCAAACGCGTTGCCAAGTCGATTGTCAATTCCCCCCTGGTCAAAACTGCCATCTTCGGTGCTGATCCTAACTGGGGCCGTATCGCGATGGCAATTGGTAAGTGCGAGGAGCAGACGGATATCGTCCCCGAAAAAATCTCCATCTCCTTTGGCGACCTGCTCGTCTATCAGGGTCATCCGCTTGGAGATGATAATCTGGATAAACTCGAAGCGTATCTGCACAATCCAGATGTGCTCGTCTCCGTCTCGCTCGGCCTTGGTGCTGCTCAGGCGACTGTCTGGGGCTGTGATCTTTCGTATGAGTATGTGCGCATTAATGGCGAATATACTACATAAAATAGTATAATTTTGCAGCAGGAGCAATTCGTATGTCACTTAACGATCTGGCAAGCATTGCCATTATTGTGCAAGGCATCTTCCTTGTTGTCTCCGTCATCCTGGTGTGGTATCAATTAAAAGAGAACACCAAACTTATAAGGACATCGAATACGCAGAAACTGGTAGAATTATCTTCACCTTTCAACCTGCAAATCGCGCAAAGTCGCGAGTTAGCCTCTTTGTGGTTACAGGGTGCCCAACATCTAGACGATCTGGATGATATCGACAAAGAGCGCTATTTCAGCTTGCTTAACTGGTGGTTAGCATTACATGAGAATATCTACCACCAATGGACGAAGAAGTTGATAGAAGAAGATACCTTTATCTCATGGACGCGCGACCTGGAATATTTCGCACGCCGCCAGAATCTAGGAAACTATTGGACGCGCCTCAGTACCTATTTTGAGACATCATTTGCCGATCATGTCGCAAAGATTATTGTGCGCCAGACGGAAGAGATAAAAACACCAACGTAGGGGTTGCGTTGACGACGTCCAAAGGAGGCACATCATGTTCATCACCACCTATCAAGACCCAGACCAATTTCTTCTGAAAACACGTACCACGCTGGAAAAGGATGAAGTCAGGAATAGCTTGCTCCTGGGCATTGCCGCCAGCATAAAAACATCACCGCTCTACACAAGCTTTTACCTGGCGACCGTCGAAGATGAAAATGGTTTGCTAGCAGTAGCGTGCATGACTCCACCTCATAATCTCATTCTTTCGGGTTGGGAAGGCGAGAGTGCCGAAGCATTTACCTTGCTAATACAGGACCTCCGAGGCGGGAACTGGCCTGTCCCAGGAGTGGTAGGACCGGCCCAGATCTCCGAAAAATTTGCGCAGACCTGGACAAAGCAGACGGGCCAGCAGTATAAAGTTGAACTCCTTGAGCGTCTATTTGCCCTGAATCAGGTAATTCCGCCTGAACGTGCCGCAGGTGAATTGCGTATGGCCACTGAAGACGACCTGCCTCTTATCAAGGATTGGATGTTTGCCTTCGACCAGGAAGCCGCACATTCAGGTAATCGAGAGGTAGCATGGCAAAGGGCCGAATTAGACGTGCGGAACCGTAGTATGTACATCTGGGAGACGCCGGATAAATGTATTGTTTCAATGGCTAATAAATCTCGCCCTCTCGTGAATAGTATTAGTATTGGTCCAGTCTATACACCGCCAGAAGAGCGTGGACATGGTTATGCATCAAACTGTGTAGCCGCTCTTAGCCAGTTATTGCTAGATCAAGGCTGGCAATATTGTAGCCTGTTCACTGATCTGGCTAATCCTACTTCAAATAGTATCTATCAAAAGATAGGGTACAGGCCCGTTTGCGATTTCAATGTGTACGTTTTTGCTAAATGATTTCGTGGGCGTCGTAAACGTGGATTGTTAGATTATGGCGGCGGTTCAAACAAAAATGGGCTGAAAACAAGGATGAGTAGTATTCTTATTACGCTTCTACTTATGCTTTTACCTTTTTGTGTTGCCTGGACACTTGCCTGTAATTGATAAGCCATGAGCCTGTACCTCCTCTTTCCTCCCAATTGTGCCATACAAAATTATGGTTTTTGTGCGGAAAGAGTAAAGAAACTCTCAATACTAGAGATTCTTGAGCAGATCATCTAATGGCAACTCTGCAAGCGAGTTAAGTCGCAGATCGGCTTCGTCAAAAGAAAACTGCTTGATCGAAGATGATCGCATTAATCATTTTAATCCTCCTTTAGCAATTCCTGATCTAGGGTGTTCGCTCTAGAAGGGAGAAATCTCCGTAAGAAAGGCGTTGTAGAACCTCCACATAAAAGCTAGCTTCCCGCGCCAGGACACGCGCCCTCAGGCTCTCAACGGTATCGCCTGGGAGAACGGGCACCTCACATTGATCAAGAATTTGGCCGTGATCATAGAATTCATCAACGAGATGAATGGTGACACCTGTCTTATCATCACCAGCAGCTAAAACCGCTTCATGGACATGGGTGCCAAACATGCTTTGACCGCCATATTTGGGCAGAAGAGAGGGGTGGATATTGATAATCCGGTTTTTATACGCACTCAACGTTTGATGACCAAGCTTTTTCATATATCCGCTGAGGATAACCAGTTGAACATCATGCTTGAGCAAGGTCTCACAGATGGTAACATCGAGCTTCGCGGCTGTTTGTGCGGTCTTCTCGCTCAGGTGGTAGGCAGGTATCTTCTTTTCTCGTGCAAAGGCTAGAGCTTGCGATTGGCTATTGTTGCTGATGACGACCCGTGCTTGCGCATCGAGTCGTCCATCGGCAATTGCGTGCGTGATCGCTTGCATGCCACTCCCACCATGTGAGGCGAGAAATCCAAGTTGTAGGGTTGTCATGTTATTATTTCACTTCAATCACAATAGGAATTTGTAACAAAGGATCAATGCTCACTGCCTGCTTTCCGGTTACATACAATCCAGTGGATGATCCTCCATCCAGGTTCAGTGCATTCAGGATGGAAAGGTCCGAGTTTGTCAGCAGATCGGCCATCTCATCGAGTGTGAATTCCTGTGCAGGGCTGACGATCAACAACAGGTTTCCCTGCTTGTCAGTTGCGACAACACTGCGGCGCTGGAACTCGCTGTTGGCGGTGAACTGTGTACGTTGCCCATTAATCATCAACATGGGCGAAGATTGTGTTGCCTGTTGCAATTGCTCACCGCTATCATATGGCTGGTCACGTAATGAGCGCAGTTTCACGTTGCCCTGCGTATCGACCGAGAGCATGCCGCCAAATCCTACATAGGAGGTGCCGGAAGCCTGTCCATCGGCGACCAATAGGCCCTCAGGTTTGTTTGTTGCATCGAAGTAGCCACCATTGATCATAGCGACTGCACCTGTTTTGCGCATCCATGCATTCATTGAGAGAGGCGTATCGGGCTGATAGCCGACGCTGATATGCACCTTCTGCAAATTCAGGCGTACGATCGTGACTGTATCTTCGTGCTGTGCGGGTGTTTTCCAATCCTCGTAGCGCACATCAACGCCCGGCGCTGACGGATACCATACCTTCAGCGCCGGAGCATTCGGTGAGATGCCAGGTGACGATGAAACGACAGGTGTGCCATTGTTCGTCACATCCGGCAATACGCTACAGGCCAGTAAAGAGCTAACCAGGAGACAGAGCAAGAGACAGAATGTGCGAACATGTTTCGCTGGCATGCAAAATTCCTTTGAACCTGGTCTAGCGTTTCCAGGGTGTTGCTTCTATCGCCGACATTGTACCTTTAAATTCCATTGCCAGCCTGAGTGCTGCTTCGTGTGCGGCATTTTCCGTTGTGTCATCCAATGGTTCAAGCTCGAACTTGCCATAACGTCTCTCAAGGCCACGCTGAATCAAGAAATCGGTGAACCAGGGATTCTTTGGCAGGACAGGTCCATGCATGTAGGTGCCAAAAATGTTTTTGTAGATGGCCCCTTCACCGCTATCTTTCCCATTATTGCCCCACCCTGCTAATACTTTGCCCAGCGGCTGCGCCTTTGAGCCAAGATAGGTGCGTCCACTGTGATTCTCATAACCAACCAGCGTTTTCGTGCCCTTTTGATCAAAGGTGCATTCAAGCGCCATATGCGTCATAAAACGCGTCCCGCCGCCATCTGTATACAAGTCGAGCAGGCCGATCCCTTTCAGTTCAGGTCCATCGAATGGTTTGTAGTAGTGGCCCAACAACTGATAGCCAGCACACACGCTCAAGAAGACTGTGCCTGCTTCTGCCGCCTCGTGTAAAGAGGATGCTTTCTGCTGAATGTCTTTTGACGCGACCTCCATTTCACGATCGGCTGCACCATGCAGCAGGATGAGGTCATATTTGGTGAAGTCCGGTGTCTGCTTGACGTAGATTGGCTCGACCTCTACGCCGATGCCGCGCCATCGGCAACGCCGCTCAATCGAGAAAAGATTGCCCCGATCCGCTGCAACGCTCATGAGCGTTGGGTAGAGATGACCTATTTTCAGGACCATGCCCGTGTCTTTGGTCTGCTCGCTCATTTACTATTCCTCCCAGAAGTGCTTGACCCAGCCGCGCTTCTGCATGATGCGTCGCAGTTCGTGGGTTGGTGTGTAGCCACTCATAATATATAAAGTTCCGCCGGGTTCAACGTTCTTTAGTGCAGCATCCAGAGCCGCCTCGCGATCGTATATGATCGAGACTTTATCGGTAGGAATCTCTGCATATTTCAGGCGCATCGCCAGTTCTTCAGGCTTATTACCGCTACAGACGGCATCGCTAATCCGCTCAGCCATCTCCTCAAATTCAACGTCCCAGAGCCATGCGAAATCTTCCCCGTCAACAACCGTGTGGCTCATTGCCAGCAAGAGATGTTTATTGCCAGGATGTTGAGCGATGAGACGGAGCATCAGGTTGAATGAGGTCGGATTTTTGACGAAGGTCAGATAGATGGTTTTATCGTCTGCCTGTACTTTCTCCAGGCGTCCAAAGGCCGGGCGCACATTGCTCATAGCGGATTGCAGTTTGTCCAGCTCAAAGCCAGCAGCCATCGCTGCTCCAATCGCGGCCTCTGCATTATACACATTGTGCAGGCCGGGCAGCGGTATCTCTAGCTTAATCTCGCCCTGCGGTGTGCGCAACGTGACATTGCTGGCACCCTCGCCATCGGTTGCCAACTTGACCGACGTTGCCGCTATATCCAGGGGAGGAAGCGTGTAGCCACAACTGGGGCAGCGATAAATGCCCAGGTGCGACATGTAAGCTACTTCATAGACGAAATCTGAGTTGCAGTGAATACAGCGTACGATATCGGCTGACTGCTCAGGGACAGGGGTGCCGACCTCTTTCGTCTCCAGGCCAAAGAAGATGCGCTTTGCCTTTGCGTTCGCACCAAAGCTTGCCACCTGCGGATCGTTTCCATTGAGGAGAATCGTAGCGGTCTCCGGTAGCTCCTCCAGCATCTTATTCAATGCCCTGGCAACGGCGTATAATTCGCCATAGCGGTCCAGTTGATCGCGGAAGATATTTGTGATTACCACAACATCGGGCTGAATTTCAGGTACGGCCAGCGGAATAGTGGCCTCGTCGATCTCAAAGAGCAACACATCACTATCCAGGCGTCCGAACAGGTCGGCGAAATTAACGGCGACGGAGGTGACACCCTGAAGCAGGTTAGAGCCAGTGCGGTTCTGTGATACGCGCCGTCCACTGGCATCTGCGATAGCCGCTGTCATACGTGCGGTCGTTGTTTTTCCATTGCTGCCCGTGATAACAATCTTTTTAGCTTTACTGGCACCAACAACTGATTTTAAAACATTGGGATCAATACGGCGTGCAATCATGCCCGGCAAACTCGTTCCACCACCAATATGGAAGAGGCGTCCGGACGCGCCCGCTAATTTTCCGGCAGAGATGGCAAAGGCCAGCCTCGCACGTCCCAGACCGGTTGGACTTGCCGTGCCATCGGCATTTTCTTGATTTACTTTTGTATTTTCTGTGACCATAAAAATTTTTATACCAATCGCTAAAGGACGCATTTCCAGAAGTTGCTTGCAGTATAACAAACCTCTGTTGAACGAGCAAGTAATTTAGCAATAATAGGGTCATATACGAATTCTCTTTGTGAGGTCCTGTAATGCTTTCCGGCGAAATGCTGCAGTCATGAGGGCACGAATGTGGAATAAAGTACCTCATGTAAATTCTACCATAAGAGAACGTTAAAACAAGGGGATCATTGGAATGAAACCTTCAGTGCCCACAACTGAAGGCGCTCCAAACACGCCGGAGCCTATTTTGACCTGGTGACAAACATGGGCGGGGAGAAATATACGTTGATAAGCAATATTAATAGTGATACTGGGATCAGTTGGCCCAGTTCTTACCTTGGTAACTATCGTCTTATCCGTTTACTGGGGCATGGAGGGTTTGCCTCGGTCTATTTAGGAGAGCATCAGTATCTCAAACGGCTGGCTGCGATCAAGGTACTGCGAACAGTACTTGATGATCCAGAAAAGACGCGTTTCCTTAAAGAGGCCAAGTTGCTCGCTAGCCTCTCCCATCCTCATATTGTACGCGTCCTTGAGTTTGACATTGCCAAAAGGCGGACTGTTACACAGAACAGCGTGATTATCGAAAATATCCCGTTTCTTGTGATGGACTATGTTGCTAGTGGCAGTTTACGCGCCACTTATACCCCCGGAACGCGTTTTCCCCTTGAGACTGTCATTGTTTATATTAAGCAAGTGGCGGATGCTCTTCAATATGCACATGATCGGCATGTTATTCATCGTGATATTAAACCTGAAAATCTTCTATTAAATGAGCGTCAAGAAATCATGCTCAGTGATTTTGGGTTGGCCTTGTTTTCGCCCAGACCCGGCTTCCTGAGCCAGCAAGAAATGGCAGGTACACTTCCCTATACTGCTCCCGAGCAACTTCGAGGGAAACCAGTATTTGCCAGTGATCAATATTCTCTGGCTATCGTCACCTATGAATGGCTCTGTGGTCAACTCCCGTTTAATGGCGTAGATGCCGAAGTTATGCTATGTCATTTCACTTCAGCCCCACCACCACTTCGAAACAAGAATGCATCTATCCCACAGGCCGTTGAAGATGTAATCATGAAAGCCCTGGCAAAAGATCCATCACAACGCTATGATACTATTCAGTCCTTTGCACTGGCCCTGGAAAATGCTGGTTCAAAAAAACGTTATCCTTTTGTTAAACCACTTCCAATTGGCGAAATTCCTCCATCACAACGCACCACAAAGGTGCTACCCTTTTTTACATATCTCACTCAAAAATCTGTTGCAGGCCCTGGTAGCGACGATCTACCACCGCGCCCTCGTGTTCTGAAAAAAAGAAAAGTATTGCTCCTGCTGGCGAGTGTGTTGATCGTGCTCTTTTCTTTTGTGATCTATGCCGCCAGGCCTTTTCCTCCTAAAGCTGTATCGTTTACTACAGCCCTATCTATGCCAGTACCGATGTTCCCTTCCACTATTGGCATCGCGAAAGCTCCTGATGGAGAACTGATTGGTATCAGTGATGGCACATATATCTTTGATACTAGCAGGTCCCGATGCAGATATCAAAGAACAATCCGCACAAAAGCTACGCCAAGGCGATACTGGTAGTGCTTTCTCATTATTAAGTGAGGCGCATAACCTTGACACTGGTGATGCTGAGGCGCTCATCTACCAGGAGAATCTACGCGCCGTCAATTCGAAATATATTACACTTATGCATCGGCACCACGTTGACGGGAAATGCAGCCTCTATTGCTGTAGGTCACGAAAACCTTCAAGGTGCTTATATCGCACAAAGAGAATACAATGCTACCGCAGACCAACATGGCGGGATAAAAGTTCGTTTGCTGATCGCAAATACAGGAAGCCAGACAAGTTATGTCTCTCCTGTCGTTCAGCAGATCGCCCGACTGGCTCAGAAAGATAGGACAATTGTCGGACTCATGGGATGGAGTGTAAGTGCTCCTACATTCGCTGCAATTCCACAAATCAGTCAAGCTCAAATCCCGATGGTTTCAACGGCTGGTGGCGATAATCTTACAGGGATCTCAAAATATTTCTTTCGCGTTGCGGCCCCGCTGATATGCAGGCCACCGTTGCCTCGCAGTATGCTATACATACGCTCAAGGCGAAAAGCGCCGCCATCTTTCTTGATACTACAAACGATTATAGCCGCAGCCAGTCCGACGATTTTAAAGCGAACTTTGTGGCGCATGGTAACACAATTGTTGCAACTGAGCTGTATACAGTGGGGGACGTAGCAAAAAGATCAACGCATCTGGTCATGGAATTACAAGATGCCTTGCGTCATCATCCCAATGTAATCTACTTTGGCGGCTATCCAGCAGATGTTAGCGTTCTGCTAAAGCATATGCAGCCTGTAGATCCACCAGTGATGGGTGGAAACGCCTTATATGAGCTGGGTGCCTATAACCATGTATCCCTCTCTGGCTTGAGCCATCTGCGCTTTACCGCTCTCGCTTATCCTGACGAGTGGAATATATTACGATTATCTGCCCAAAAACCACCATTTTTCATGAACTACGCTGCTGCGTTTGGACCTGCTAAACCTGGAAAATCTCCTTACGGCTTCACTCGCGCTGATAGTGGTACCATGCTGGCCTATGATGCAACATTCACCTTATTACAAGCGAGCAATGTTTCGTTAAAAAACGGGTATCCCCTGACCGGAAATGGTATCCAGCGGGCTTTAACGCAACTAAAAGGATCCCATGCGTTGCAAGGGGTAACAGGCCAGCTTGCCTTTGATGGGAATGGTAATCCTATCGATAAAGCTGTTACAATTGTCTGTAATAAAGGAGGATTGTTCAAATTAGATATGGTAGAGGGCCAGTTCCTTCTCAATGGGCCTCTCCTTGACAATTATCCTATCACCTCGAATTGCGCTTAGCGTCTTCTTGCTCTAACCATGCAGGCAGATTCACAACTGAGTCCAGTATCGCGTCCGGTTTAATACGTGTTAACAGAGGCGAATCTGTACGATGTTTACCAGTCAAGACCAGGATCCCGTGTATACCTGCTTGCTGCGCACCACTAATGTCATTTTCAATATCATCACCCACCATCACCGCTTCGTGCGCCTCTACTCCTAGTGTAGTCAATGCCTGGGCAAAGAAATCCCCTGACGGCTTTCCCAGTACCACGGCCTGCTTGCCCGTTGCAATCTCCAATGCACGTACAAAAGGTCCGCTATCCAGTTGCAACCCATCTTTTGTGCGCCAGTACATATTTGTGTGCATCGCCAGTAGCGCCGCACCATTCATCACCGAACGGAATGCCTGGTTCATTGCTTCGTACGTCAGTAGTTCCTCAGCTCCACCAATAACTACTACGTCCGCTGGATCTTGTAGACCATTCACCAGATCAATATCGGCAAAATCTGTCCCGGTATCGCCTTTTGTGAGGAGCCAGCAGCGTTTCTCTGCGAAATGCTGCCGTATATAATGCGCGGTTGCCACTGGTGCGGTCACAATCCGTCTTTCTTCAACTGGCAAACCTATACCCTGCAAGCGTTGCGCCAGATGTGCACGTGACATGGTAGTGGTGTTGGTGACAAGGCACGTGGAATATCCCTGTTGCTCCAATGCTTGTAGAGTCTCAGCCGCTCCTACGATTGGTTGCATACTTACATGGAGTACACCATCGATATCGAGAAGAACGCCACGTATTGTTTGCATGCTTTTCCCCTACTTCTGCAAAATATTCTTCAGTATATCACGTCTCCGTTTATAGTATTGCGCAAGAGCTTCTATCAATGTAGAATAATAGTAATAAATAGGTATTTCATGGATATAAAGAATAAATGTCGCGTCAAAATTTTAATGGAGGAAGCTTTCTTGTGCAGTCGAAAGAAATGAGACGTAAACATCTTAGCTTGAAAGATGTATTAGTTTACTTGCTTCTGGCTTTTTTGCTCGTTGCTGTGCTCGCTTTTGGTTTCAATGCTATTGGTGGTCTGCCTGAGTTCGCGAATCATTTTGGTTTTGCACTACCTGGCGATAACGGCTTGCCCTTCCGCATCAGCTATCTGAACCGTGATTTTATCAGTCCCATTACATGCGCAGGTGCTGATTGGTGTAAAGACGGCAATCCCAGTGCATTTGTAGATGGTGTAAGCCCTCCACTCTGTCATCATAAGCAGGATCTACAAAAAAATGGTGAGTGGCCGCTCGTGCAAGCTGGCTCCATTTTCACGATGCCACCTGGCTCTCCATATCCCATCATGGTATCGCAAGCAAATTACGGTGATGGGCAAGGGAAGGTAACTGTCATTTATGTTATCAAAGCCAAAGATTGTTATGTCTCTTATGGCCTTTCCGGAGGCTGGTAATTGCAGATCCACACCACATGAGAAAATGGCGACAGCTTGATAATGGCTGTCTGATAGAGCAAAGGAGAAAAAGAACATGGCAAAGCGTCAGAAAAAGCAACCCACACCGGGCGACGCGCTGGTGGTCATCGGGATTGCGACATTGATGGGGTTAGCTATTCGCGAACAATTGCAAATGCCGCCAGAGGAGCGAACGTGGCATGGAACACTCTTCGGCATCCCTTACAATTTTCGCCGACCAACCATTGAGCGCTTGCGCGAAACGTTCTGGAACAAGGATACAGCACGTGTGCTGGTTCCGCAGTTCTTCGGCATGGGCTGGTCAATCAACTTCTACCCATTGATCAACCCGCCGCATGCCGAATAGATGCTGACGTTTGTGTGCCTGGAAGGCTAATTCTCTCGCCTTCCAATCAATGCGCGTGGCTCCGTCGCAATCGCAGTCCGTGCACCCGGCGTCTGCGTCGATGCCTGCGCTTTTGGCAACGATTGTACGATTGATGGAATAACGCCCGTTGTACAGACTGAGGCAGGCTGATTATTCGTGATGGCACAAATGGCCGCCGTCATATAGTTCGCGCCGCCCAGCACATCTTTGGCAACTGCGGAACTTGAATTAGAGAATGTCGCGGCAATATCCTGTTGCGAAAGGCCAGCCAGATTGGCCGGCGTGTAGGCCGGTCCTAACTCCAGGTATTGATTGCCGATGCTGATGAAAGGAATACCTGACTGACTGGTGTAGGGTGGTGCATTGTAAGTGTTTGTAATCTTCGCCTCGTCATCTGTTGGTGTTTGGAGAGGCGTGTAGGGTGGCGTTCTACTAGGATCTGGCTGGTTCGTCGTCTCTTCAACAGAGACAAAATCGATATAGGTGCTGCTGTAGGCACTGCCGTAAAACGATAATGTGGATGTGTTAGGGTAAACATCCCCACTGGCCGACGATGTTTCTGGAAGTTTCGTGAAATTTCCAAAACGACTGAGTGCCACCGCCATAGCCCAGCGTTCTGCTGCACAATAGGGACAGTATTCTGCACCATCATAGAAAACTTCAGGTTTGCCCGTTGGTCCCTTTAGAAGTGGTGGCTGTCCCTTTGTCGCTGTGATCGGGTTCTTGAGTCCCCCTGTATTCACGGCCTCTAGAACGGCTGGATCAACATTGCTGATAGCTTTTAGAACGACCGGGTCGGTAGGTTTTTGTCCAGTTGCATTCGTGCTCCCACTTTGATTGGAGAGATAGACAAAAATACCAATAATCACACCTATGACTAAGACCGCAGCACCTACTATTAGCCAGGGATTGGTCCGCTTCTTCTGATACCTCTGATGGGTATTGCGCGTCTGCGCACGAGCCGCCGCCCGCGAAGTTTCAGGCCGCTGTGAGCGCTCATAGCGCTGTGTGCCTGCCCCCTCCTGCTCAGAAGTTGGAATAACTTTGCCCGACTTGCTTATTTCGGCTGTCGGTGTTTCTTGCATTTGCCTTCTCTGCTGAGATCCAGCAGTAGTCTGAGCAGAACGACGTGGTGTTTGTGCGTTTCTGCGTTTTGTCTTTGCCATACCATTTTAACCTTTCGTGTCTGCTAATTCGTGACTAGTATATCATACGTATGATGGAGATCACTTTTTCTCATTAATAGAGGAAAAGTGATCAAGGATAGCTCTAGTGTCACACATGTTTTTCTGCTAAAATCTACCTGTATACATATCTTTGTATCCGATTGTTTCCCTGATTAAGGTAAGCGAGGTTTTATTGTGTATATCCCCAAAGCGTTTCGTGAAGATGATATTACAAGATTACACACATTGATGCAAGACTACAACTTTGCCGTCCTGGTGACGCAGCAACCAGATGGGATCCCGGTCGCCACGCATTTGCCATTTATTCTCGATTCACTTGAACCCGCTTTCGGGTTCTCCGTCATCTCCCGTGCAGGATGAGCTTATTAGAAAACTTCTCTTTTTGCTGTCCGCTTCCGGAGTAGATCAAGGTTTTTCAAAATGCTGTTGAGAAAGATTTTTGCACAGAAGATGACGGAGAACCACAAAAACGGGTGAAGATTATTCCAATTGGTGCTCTGCGTTTCGGTTCCGTTTGGTAAGTGTTTTTGTTTCACTTGCATTTAATTTTTCCCTCAATAAGTAACTTTTCACCTCGTTCTTTAGGTGATGCACCAGGATCACGTAACCCTGGTCCTTTCAACGTGGGTATGGTACGCTCTTCTGCCCTATCGGCTCAGTTATTGTTTCTTGTTGCCTTTCGGCCAGCAGCCTTTGCTTCTTGATCCTTCCTATCCCACTGAGGAGTTTAGTTTTCCTTGCAGTAAGCTGACTCAGGGAAGCGACCATCACCCAGACCTCATTGGGGTTTCCACGTTCCATATGCTTGAGATACAACGAAGGAGGATGCCCTCTCTGCAGCGAGAGCTGGGTGTCCCTATCCGCATAAAAATGCTACGGGTTCCTTGCTCTGGGCATCATCGACTGAGCCGTTCCGATGACCTGGTCTAACGCAACCTCATCGAGGGTTCAGTTGTTTCATCTCTCCGTCTTCCTCTAGCCCGGTTGCCTCTTTCGGCTAGAAGCTTCCTTGGACATTACCCCTCGCTTTCCACCCCACCGTTACCAGCGATGCAGAGAGGGATTGAGGACAGCCCTGGACACTGGGCTGAGATGATTTTTAGCACTCATTGCAAGCGACTTCGTGTCGCACATTCTTGGGTCCATTATCACGTTCTAAGTGGTCAAGATAATGCCTCATGAAATCGACATGTTATCAAACTTGTCGGTTGATTGATAGTGATGAGCGAATACATGCCGATCACCTTTTCTGATAAAGGATGTTTCCCAATCAAATTGGACATGGTCCTTGATTACATGGGTTACTACTTCTATGAGTACTTTGTCCTCTTCTGTGATTTGGATTGGTTCCAACGTTGGAAAGACACATTGCTTGCAGTGCAAGATTTTATCTCTTGGGTCGGTAGAGAGTAAGATTTGAGGCCCAAGTTTCATTCTAAACCATCCAGCCATACCGTGATATAAGCCAGTCCTACTAACCTTGAAGTCTTTTGGAATTGTTGTTTGTTTTCATAATAATTACCAATCGTCAGATTGGCTACTAATGCAGGTTTGGCAAGAAACTGTTGAGGAGTGATGGGAATGCGTACATAGATATTATTAGCGGCAAGGTTTGCGACATATGAATAATCGAAGCCATATATTTTTGTTCGCCAAAACTCAATCATCTCATAAAACTCTTTGTTTTCTATAAGCACAAGATACAATTTCATATTCTCAGGTATAATCTTGGTGGACTCCTTGCCAAAGCGATAACGCACGTCGTTAATGATCATCAAAATATTTTACTCAACTCCTCATCCTTCAGCAGTTTCTTATACTATTACATCAACCTTGTCTGGGATACTGATTTCACTTGCACGGCCATGAATAAGTACGATTTGATTTTGTAAGCCATTCTGTTGTATTAACTTTTGAGTTATTGAAGCAATTGAGGATGATTTGAGCGTATACACACGTTTCGCTCCCGCTTGTGCTGCAAATAGAGATAATATACCAGTACCAGGACCAACATCACGTCCTATATCATTTGGCTGGACAAATTGATCGATAGCTTGCTGGTAAGCTTGACATCTAGTTATATCCATCAGCATTGTCTGATGGGCACCAAGCCTAGTATATAAATCGTCTATAGGTGGCATCATCTCAAAAAACGAGCGTGAGATATGTTCTCTGATTTAAACAATCCTCATTCCTGTCTGATGAAAGACGTAAGTGATTCTGCTTTCTTGAATGTGATGCTGGGAAGCAGTCCGATTGAATAATTGACCTTTCTATTATTTCCTCATGATATATGAGGGAGAATTGGGAAGGAACAATATCTACGACTAGAGCGTTTCCGGTAAGTCTGTCAGCGGCGTGACGACGATGAGCATTCTCCCTGGCCGTTTAGAGAAACATCTGTCAGCCGCCTGAGCATCAAACGAATCATCGTCAGGCACACCAGACTTCCGCTACTGCTCATTAAATACTGATAATCCTGACTCATGCGGCGATATCGCGCTATCCAAGCAAATGTTCTTTCCAAAACCCAGCGACGCGGCAGGACTCCTCGTAATTTCTTGGGTTCTGCTTTGATCCGTTCATAGCTGAACCAGACCGTACTCAAATCATGAGAGATCCCCATGAGGTACCTACTCTCCACACGGGCAAATATGGCGGACGATCGCCACTTCCCATCCCATCTGTTCTACGATCCATTCCCGCCCTTTGCCGGTATATCCCTGATCCACCCACACTTTTTGCATCCGGGTAAACAGCGCATTGACTGGCTCTAAGAAGGAACGGGACACATTGCGGATCTTGGATGTGCAGTCTCATGGAAGAACAATTTAAGAAGGAGACCCGTGGTATCAACGAAAATGTGCCTCTTCCTGCCCGAGAGCTTCTTGCCGCCATCATAGCCGTGTGGCCCTTCACGGTCGGTCGTTTTCACCGATTGGCTATCAATGATGCCCGCTGAAGGAGTGGCTCACGACTGGCCTGCACACGGCAGCGTTCCCGCAACACGTTCATGATTTGTTCCTAGACCCCTTCATCGCGAAAGCGAGCAAAATAGGCATACACGGTGGATTTTGGCGGATAGTTATGCGGGAGCATACGTAAAGCACAGCCAGTTCGCAGCGCATAAAAGATCCCATTGAGGATCTGGCATGCATATCGACTTGTCGTGATCGTTTACATAGCTACTCAGGTCGGCATCAGTGGTTTGAGGATAGCCCACTCGACGTCCGTGAGATCGGAAGGATAGAGCTCCATTGCATCCCTTAGCTTTCTTGGGTAGATACCCTTTATTCCCCTTTCTCTCTTTATTTTATCATTTTTATCATTTTGCTCTCTCTTGAGAAGCCCTGCCCTTCGATCCGCTACCACAAGAATTCGTGGACATGCTCTAGTAGATGTACCTACCTAGGAACTATGCGGTTAGATCTTCCTGAAATTGAATCCATTTGGGATCGAATTATGCTTATAGCTACGGGCTTCGGAAAATGTGCCCCGAGGAGAATAGTGTTTGTGTCAGCAACCTCATTCGAAAATCCTTTCTCGGACTTTGAATGATTTAGCAGGATCTGCATGCGTACGGTAAACCGCGATGTATTGAAGATCGTCGAATTGTATGATACATTGCGTACCCTGTGACAATAGCTCGTTTCCCCTGCGATGCTATGTTTACACAAAGATGCGTGGCGTTGTATGGCCTTGAGTCGCTATAAAATGAATATTCTCATTTAGTATGTAATTTGGATCTAGAATTGTCGCCATGGTAGCATCTACAATTGGCATAACCGAATCTCTAAATGCTTCCGAAGCACTTACAATTTGAGCCTTGGCTCTTGTGACCATAATAGAATTCTTTGGACAAAGAGATACTTGCTCGGGGAAGAGTTGGCAACTTACATCTTGCAAGATTGTATGCCAAACGACATGATAACCGGTAAATGATGTAAAATTACAATATCAACTTGATTTACTTCAATACCAGTATCTCGGAAGCGTTCGAGAAAACCGGTTCGAACGCTTCCCCACTCGGGTACGTCAGGGCGTCGTTTTAAATTTCCGTTGCATGTGTCAATTAGTATGTTCTTTCCTTTCAACTTGACTAAAAAGCATTGAACTACAGCATTCAGTTTTCCATTCCCATCTGAGAAATCCGGAGTAAGCCCCGACATTTTTCGAGAAGTGCTTGGTATTGCATTGGGGATAATATTCTGGATAACTTCTCCAGCTTCTATTTCGACGATTTGGAATATTTCAATTTCGCCTATCAGCCACTTTAAGTTTGTCATTTTTCACCTCTCTTTAAGTTTGTTCGGATAAAAATATAATATCACATTTCAAAAATCCTGCATAATGATTATGCAAGTTATGTACCGAACCCTCGTACTGGAGGGAAATTCGCTAAGCCAGTTCAAATCCTCATGGTCCCATGGTATGGAGGGAAAATTCACACTGTAGACTAAGCAACGAGAATTGGGGCGTGGTATCACAAAGGCATGCCCCTGTTGCCATCGGTTGTGCAACGCAAACTGACCCACAAGAGCAATTTGTTCCACAAGGCTTGCTTTGTACAGATGCGGCCATCGCGCCAGCCCAAATTATTGTCCGTTTTGTCTTGTACTGAAAGATGGAAGTGACCTTTCACGAAGTACGTGCACACCTATGTGTCCTGACGCAACGTCAATGATCGAATTAGGCTATTCTACATACTCCGCCTGCTTTGTTGGGGCTGTTTTCCTTAGTCGCGCGGTTTGCCCATGCTTTACTGGCAGGTGAGACTCTGCCCATTTGTTAAGGTGCCTCATGTACCAAAGCATTGCCCACATTCGCCAGCACGCTTTGGTCTGTGGCTCTTTTCTTACCTGTTGCCTGCCAAACCTGATATGGTCGAAATTATACGCACTTTTTTGATGGCCAGATATGGATAAGGTCTATAATGTACCTTTAGTAAATCTTGTGGAATCCTATGAGTGTAGGAAAGTCATTAATGAATGCTAGGAGTGGCTATGAACACTAATGAACTCTCTGTGATACGCTTGGTGAAGAGGTCAGGCTGAAAAATTGATGCATGAGAAATCGTTGTATGATGGTTGTTCAGGCTATTATATTAAACAAATATTTTGACCTATACTGATAATTGGAGTAACATCCAATCGTATGTTAGAGCTAACAAATTTTTTAAGGGAAACAAAAGGAGCATATCCTGGCCAAAGATACAGATAAACGAACAAATTATCGAAGAATTGAAAAAGGATATTCATGTACATGTTGAAACTTTAGAAAAGTTGCGTGTTAAGGTCATGCGACTAGTCCCCGTAGTAGGCAATGACCAGATTTTAAACTCCATTTTGGAACAGTTATCAATTTACCCCTTTAAACGTCCGCGATAACGCGATCATTTTAGGATCGACTATAGTAGAAACCTCACCTCATATCAGAGGGAGGCTGTTCGAAAATGACTATCTTAAGCCTCTATTTTATGAATATATGAATAATGGCGCTCGTTGGGTAAGAATGCCTCGTCCATCTGTTAGTACAGGAACGCTTGATACAGGTATTTTTCTCACGTGATACAATGGATAATGAAGGACTTGAAGATACGCTGGATGACAAAGGCTAGACGAAATGAGCTATGAAATGGTTTTTGATGGATCTCAGCGTATGCGCATTGGTCAAGATATACACGTAAACGTTGCGAATATGAATGATGAGCTCGGTTTCAAGTGGTTGCAAGCTTTTTTTGGTGATACATATACATTTCATAGGCTAGAAGGGATAGCAGATAGTCATATTGACAGTATGGTAATTCCATTGCGGCCAGGTTTATTGTTGCTTCGCTATAAGGATGTTCTTGATAGTCTTCCTGAAGCTCTCCAAAAATGGGACTACATAATAGCTCCACAGCCAGATGTAGAGCAATATCCGGTATATTTCCATGGAGACAATCAACTATCTATATCAAGTATATATTGAGATATGAACATATTATCTGTTAATGAGGAAACAATTATAGTGAATGAGCGATATTCATCGCTCACTACAATGCTTGAGACTCTAGGTTTTACAGTTGTCCCAGTTAGACACCGCCATCGCCGTCTATTTGGTGGGGGGTTCCATTGTTTTACTCTAGACATTCGTAGAAAAGGAAAGTTAATCTCTTATTTGTGATGATAATAAATTAGCAATTCACATACTAATTGGTAGATGGGAGAGGGCATCGGTCACCCATGATACTGTTGGAAACATCGGGAGAGCGTTTGTAGTAACATGCGGCGTGTGACAGACGGCATCTGCTGTGAGTAAACTGACCCCTGGTACATTAAGACTGCAAGCGACCACGGACTTGTTGCAGCACACGGTACAGGCTGGAAGGATTGTCGACCCACGTTGATGAGTTCCAGTTGGCGGTCTTGCGTTGGGGCGTGTCCCTGTAGGTTCTCCTGTATGAGCAGGAGGATGGGGTGATGAGAAAGAGCACCGGATGGTATGTTAGGATCTTCCTCCCGATGCCCGAGCAGGTTGTGAGGACGTATGTGGTAGGGATCAGTATCGGCATAGAGTCGTGTACGACGGCCTGCTTGACGATGGACACAAGTATCAAGTCATCAAATCGACCTTGTTTGCCAATACACTTGCCGATTTCAACAGGCTTTTGGGGCAGATTGAGGGGTTGTGATCGCGCCTCAAGATATATTATTAGGGCGGGAAGCTACCTCGCGCTATGGGGAGAAGCTGTTGCAGACTTTGCTCACATGTGGTTATCGAACTGGACGGCGACATCCTGCTCAGATGCATGTCCTTTGTTCAACAAGGCGAGTGCGTGCGAAAATGGATCGGTTCGATGCAATCACGATCGTGTGGGTGCTGCTCAGCGAGTAAGGGACGTTTCGGCTACGTGCGGAGTGAGCAGGTGCCATCTATCTCGAACTAATGCGCTTACAGTACCAACTCAGCGATGATGTTGCGCTACAAAAGTGAGATCCACGCTCTGTTGGTGATTCTGTTCCCGAGTTTGCGCAGATTTTGCCTATCCCACGCGACTCACCGCTGTGGTGGTTCTCAAACGCTATCCTAGCCTACAGGCCGTCGCGTAGGTCGAGGTGGAAACTCTCAGCTAAGTCTTGACGGCAGCCCGGCTCAGAGATTGATCCGCCGATGATATGAATTGATCTGAGAGGGTACTCAGCGCAAGAACAAGCTGACAGTCCTCTGTGATGACATATTCCCCAAACTGATGTAGGGCGTGAAAGATACGTATCGTTGGTTGTTCCGGTACTTGACTATTACTTTCGTATCTTCCAAGCTCCTGCACCAGTCAGCTTCACCATGCTTCAACAGATCTAAGATGGTGCTTGTTCTCTTTCTGATGCCAAGCTGCTGGATCTACAACGTGAAGGCCGCTAATATGCGTCGGTAAGGATGCGCACGCTTGTGACCTCGTGGTGGAAGAAGGCCAACTGATGCCTCTGCGTGAGAATGTCGAGCAATTGGATAGCTATATTGGAGCATCGTCGAATATGCCCGTAAGGGAGACTATCAAGCTTCTAAAATCGACTCTACTTCCCAATACGAGTACCATTCTTCATTCTTTCTCCTCGAATGATTTCATATGTCTGAGAGTCTTTCTTACCATTGAACATTTACCTCGCTTGTGATGGTAAACGCTCATTTGGACACCATGCCGAGAGTTGTGTACCGGTAGAGCTTTCTTAAAAGGGTGATTTGAGAAGATACTACAGGCATAGAATGTATCTGTCACATTCTTCTATCCAAACAAGGAGGAAATTATGCCTGTACCGAAAAAACGTACCACATCGACCTCTGAAGCAACAACTGTGGAGTCATCGGACCACACGATGCCAGATGCGCAGGAATTTCGCCACCATCTGCGGAGCCTGGCAGTCACGCGATGCGATCGGTCATTGAAGAAGTGATGCGCGAGGAGCTTGAGCAGTCTTGGGAGCCGCATGGGGAGAGTGTACTGCAGAGCGTAAAGGATACCGCAATGGAACCTACACGCGCGATCTAGCGACGTCATCAGGTTCGATCAAAGATCTCGAAGTTCCCAGAGATCGAGAGGGGAACTTCCATACCCAGGTTTTTGACCGTTACAACCGCTATGAAGCCCAGGTGGCGGAAGGACTCACCGAGATGTTTGTTGCCGGGGTGAGTACTCAAAAGGTGGGAGAAGTGGCCCAAACGCTGATGGGAGTTGCTCCCAGCGCCAGCGCGGTGAGTCGCCTTAATCAGACGTTGACGCAACAATTTGAAACCTGGCGTGAACGCCCTCTGCAAGGACACTGGCGCATCGTGTACCTGGATGGGGTCTACTTCACAGCACGCCACGGAGACCAAACCGATTCGACCGTTCTTTTAACCGCACTGGGCGTGGATCTAGAAGGCAACAAAGAAGTGTTAGCGTTGCGTGCCTGTGCAGAAGAAAGCAAAGACGGCTGGAGTTGTCTCCTGCAAGACATACGCCAACGAGGGGCAATACAAATCGATCTGATTGTCACCGATGGGCATGAGGGGATCCTCGCAGCGGTGGCGGCGCTCTTTCCGGCTACTCCCAGGCAACGCTGTGTCGTGCATAAACAGCGCAATGTCATGAACGCCATTGCCCATCGTGAACGCAAAGAGGTGAGTGCCGAACTTTCAGGGATCTTCAAACAAGAGAAGAAAGAAGATGCACTGCTCAATTTAGCCGCGTTCAAGGCCAAGTACCAGAAACGGTATCCTGAAGCCATCCGTAGCCTCTGTGAAGACGAAGAACATCTTCTGACCTATTATGATTTTCCACAAGTGATGCACCGCTACATTCGCACCACGAATGCCATTGAAAGTTTTTTTAGCAATGTACGACAACGAACGGATCAGATAGATACCTTTACAACAGAAACATCGTGTCTCACGATTGTGTGGGCCGTTATGCAGGATATTCATTTGCCAAGGATTCCCATCGGCTAAAAGCTGAACCATCATAGGCATCGAGCTTCAAAGCAACCAGCCGCAATGGGTGGGCCAAGGGGAGATGTTCGTTGCTGTTTCACCTGTGTAACAAATGCCTCTCAAAACGCTTTTTCCCAACGACGTTTGAATATCTCCACTGCATGTTTCTGTTCTGCCACATCGTGTTGAGGAAGGGTCTTGATCCCCTCTCTGCTTGCTTGTTTACCGTCCCTCCATCTTTACACATAATATGGGATGGTGTCCTCATTTGACAATAGACAATGCTGCCTAAATTATGAGAGCAGCTTTCCAAAGTAGCTCTTGTGGTGCGTGATCACTCCGACGAAGGTGATCTTGAACGAGATCTTTTGCCTCTTTAGCCGCTTCTTGCCTCGTTATATATTAGCACGAACCCTATCATGAAAACTACTATTCCTATAAGTTGCAAAGGAGTTGGCAAGAAGTGAACGAATAAAGTCTCTGGTAATAGCGTAAGTGGGATGGAGAAAGATAACCCTATCGCGGCGATGATATTGGCCTTCTCATTTAAATCTTTCAACTGAGAGAGACCAATAGTAAGTAATAAATAAACAACACCAATTACACATATACCATTGATTAACTGTATGATAACATCATAAAATGTAAGATGAATGAATGGAACCCAAACATGCCTTAATAAAAAGAGAACTGATATCTCTGATATAAAAATGGTCGATAAAATTGCAGCACTTAGCATACTGGCAGCAGATAATATTTGTTTACTCAATTTTTCTAGTGATACACTTATTCTTGACCAAAATAGTAGAAATACTGCATAGCTAATAGATGCTCCAATACCAAACGCTAAGCCCATCCATAGTTGATGACTCATTGCGTTTTGAAAGGATTGAGCTGAAATTAAGATGTGGACTCCAGAAAAAATCATTAGAATGCTCCAAATTGATTTATATAATTTTACATTTAACCCTGTAAAAATAATAGAAATAACTAGAGAAATCAACACATAAGTGCTTTCAAATATCAATGACTGAGTTGCTGCTACATAAGATGCAGAAAACACAATTCAGCAAGAATGGATTCCTATAAACATTCAGCTAGAACTAGCTTTAGATTGTTCGAGCTTCTTCTGTGTGGTTTGAGTAGGTAGATGATTTAGCCTTATCGTTGATGCTCCATTAAACATCGTAAACAAATATGCTATCCAGAGATCTATTACACCTCCAACGATATTGGCTAAAGCGATATCTATAGAAGGAAGAAGAGAATATGTATTACGATACTTGCGAGCAGTTAATCCTACTACAAAAGTGCCGATCCCCCAAATAAAAGCTGCTCCAAGGATTATAACAAAACCTTTGTAAGTACTTCTGTGATGGAAGTTATTATTAATTAGCATTCGTTTTAAAGCCATCCTAATTCTACGAGGAATTTCCAAAATTGGAATTGCTCCAATCAATATTAGATTGACTAGTATCCTAATAAATTGCATCAAATCAAATGTACATGTAAATGCTATATGCAAGCCATCGCTGTTTCGTTTACGTGCTATCTTATCGACACATTTCATTAAGATCTACTTCCGAGTTATCATTTCAATTATTTGTGGCTGATCGTGCGAAAAACCGTTGAGTAAAAGTTGCAATGACGGTAATTTCGATGAGTAAGCCAATTAATGCTTCAATTGCTGCAACTGCTGCTTGTGGATCTCCTGGTTGGAATGTGTTAGTGAAGAAACCTCGACCATGAAAAGTGGTTATACTTACGATTAATGACTCATACGATGACAACGTGGTTCCATACCGTTCTCCTAGGAAAAAGTAAATAAATGCAAATAGAATGATTGCGAGTAGGTATGAAGCCAAGCTTCTAATAGGCTTAAAACCGTGTCCTGATATCACACAAGTAACCATATTCTGAATCATCGTCCCAATTGCCTTTGATGAAAAATAAACTTTTGTTGTACGACTTGGGCTCTGTAACTGAAGGTATCAGCTACTTCACTCATCTCTTGAGAGAGAAGATGTGTGGAAAGCTGACGATATGCCCTCACTACTGATTCATATTCTGCATCCTTAGCATGTTGTTTAGCACGCCTTTCGTCACCTATTGTAGTAACCTGATCCAAATTAAGACGTGTTGAATTCACGGCACCTACACGCCCCATTGAATATCTCCTAGTTCGGTATATGAATCAAATAGCGCATCGATAAGCACAGTTTTATGGTCGAACCATACTCCTACTAGACATGTCCCCTCAAGATGGGAGACCCTGAGATTATTTCCTTCCAGGTGAGCATCATTAAGATTTGCATTACTTATATAGGTTCCACTAAGATCAGCACCCTCCAGATGAGCTCCACTAAGATTAGCACCCTCCAGATGAGCTCCACTAAGATCAACATTTTGCAGATATACTTGGCGTAGACGAATTTTTTGCAAAAGGGTTTGACGGAGAGTAGCTTTTTCTAAGTGTGCTAAATTGACAGTAGCACCATCTAAAAATGCACCATCTAAATTGGCACCATCAAAATGTGCCCTGCGTAGAGTAGCTCCTTCCAAATGTGCCCTTCGAAGGTCAGCTCCTTCTAAATGTAGGTTAGGTACTGAACCAATTGGATCTCGTCCTGAATGTGAGGCGAGCCAAAAGACATCAGCGCCAGTAAGCTGGATGCCATCAAATGCCCCTTTCTTCATACGAGAGTTTCGATCCTGATACTATCCACTTATCAAGCAAACTCTGTAGATAAGTTTGACGCTCTGTAGTTAGAGGGTCACCCCATACGTTTTTTTGCCCTTTCTGCTGAATTGACTGTTCAGTTGCTTCATTGTCCATGAAACCACTCCTTACTTGTTATTAATATGCCTCCATCTTTGTCTCTTGTGGCGCATCCTAATTATACTACAACCCGAACAAGATCGCTCGCAGATAAGGATGGCCTTTGGTCGTCTTGCCACTGGGCCGTTTGCCCCTGCTCTGTTTATTTCCCAGACAAACACCTGCCCATGACACAAGATGCTTATCGGATGCAAAACGCGTCATATTCGTGCCAATCTTCGCGATGATACTCGTGGCCGCCATCTCTTTGATCCCCACTACGCTTTGCACCAGCGCCATCGCTTCCTCAAAGGAGTCCAGGTACTGCTCCATTTCCTTTTGTAACTGGATCAGCAACTCTTCCAGAAAATTAATATGAGCAAGAATGCGGGTGAGCAACACCTGATGATGAGGACGCACACGCCCAACAAGAGCAGAGCTTGGCGCAACTCCAATAACTTGATTCGCAATCGGCCTCAGACAACTCCGCCAGGATCTCGGGATCCTCTTCGACTTTTAAGTAAAGCATCGAGCATACTTCATCCACTTTTGCTTGGCGCATCCGCCGCCACCGAGGCCAGTTTGATATTGGCCCTCTCCAATTGTGGCTGTTTAACCAATTATTCAGGGCCAGCGGTCATCGTGGAGGCGGTGTGCGTTTGCTCTTGAACACTTCCATCGGTTTGAGTGATCGTGATCATTGTTACGACGGTCTTTATATGCGCATCGAGCGTCCGCACGCCGTTCATAAAGGACTGATACCATATTTCTTCTGCTCTTGCTCTTACCCTCACTTGCGTGTTAATCGACGTGAGGTGCGGTGAAACGAACAATCTTCCTCCACGTGCTCAACCCTTGCGAGTGGCAACATTCTGCTTTTCTTCAAGCAAGAAGCAACAGAACTGCTCGGCATCCCTTATGAGTAGGTTGATGCAGACGGGATTTATTCCAGTAACTTATACGCTGGTAATGGATTTCAAACCAGCGGCCCGTATGTCGTTGAAGTTAGTATTGCACTGGGACCGATGAGTGAGAAGCGAGCCAACTGATGTGACAAACCTCTGCGAGGAAGCAAATTGATGTGAAATTAGATATCCCTCGGAATATTCTAGGGCTGTTTTTCTTCACCTAGGAACCGGATCCTATCTCATCTCTACTTTATCAAGTCAGGAAAGGAGGGTACACCTTAACGCCCCGATTTTTGTGTACTGACATTTTGGGTTGCTTTATACCACATTTTCTTGCACGGAAGATGACGAAGAGCCTTTAATGGGTCAAGGTCAATGATCCTTAGTAAGTGAATAGCACTGTTTTTTACTGTGCAGAATCCTCACGTGGTTGAAAATGAAGAGCAACAGAGTTAACACAGTAACGCATACCAGTTTCTTCATAAGGCCAGTCTTCAAAGACGTGTCCCAAATGCGCACCACAGCGGTGGCAAGAAACTTCTATTCGATACATACCATGACTATAATCTGGCTTCGTATCAACGGAATTTGATATCAATGACATCCCAAAAATTCGGCCAGCCGCAATGCGTATTAAACTTTGTTTTAGAGGAGAACAAGGGACTTTTGCATACGATACAACAATAAGTCCCCTGATCCTTTTGGTAGAGGTATTTCCCTGAGAATGGCCATTCCGTTTGTTTCATCTCCGTAACTGCATATTGTTCAGGAGTAAGATCCTCTAGCAAACGGGGATCAACATTTGGCAATTTATTGTCCATATTCGCACTCATCTTTACTAGAAACCTTAAGATTTTTAACTATCCAATTCGCTTCCCTGATCTATTTCATAAATGAAAGCTGTATCGTCGGGTGATATTGCTTTGGCAAGTTCTTCCCAGAAAATCCTCTGTCTGCACAGAATGTCTTGCCGCTGGCAAGATCAATCCTCGATTCTTATCTGACTCAGCCCAAGGTTCGAGGGCTGCATAAATAGCAGTATAGTGTTTATTGGCTAATGACTCCAGGGTTCTCCAGTAAGTAAGAGCATCTTCTGGTAGCCCATACTTCTGCAAGCCTGAGAGAATCAGAGAACTTTCCTGCCCGATAAAAAACTCCGAACCCAGTCCCAAGGCTCCTAAAGCCTCAAGAAAATCTGCATTGAAGTACACTTCAATCAAAGAATTTATATATTTCGCTGTGGGGGCTAGCTGCTCGGGAACTGTTGTTTCCTGATTTTGGCTGAGATGCTGGAGAAACTGTGTGTAGAGAGCTTGCCGGGATTTAGAAAGATCACCCTTACCATGCTCCTCCCACAGGTATTTGACTATAGGCATCCGTGTCTCCTCACTGGGAATCTTCGAAGCCGTTGCAGCTAAGCAGCGTGGGAAAGTGGCCTGGTAAAAGCCGTACTGAATGGCGAATTGGTAAAGTTGCTTCTCGCTCAGCGTAGCGTCTGTTATAGCCATAAGGAAAGGGTGTTGCAGCAAATATTGAATTTCTGGATGTAGATGCGTTTCCATCATCTTCAGAGAAATAGTCATCTCAAATTCCTTCTCTTACATACATGAGAACTAACTTCTAGATGGCACATAACAGTGCCTATCTGCTCTCTTTTCTAGGGGTCGCTTAGATTGTATCATACAGATAGTATTATAATTATAGAGGTTTTGTCAACTTAGTACAGATACGATCCAGGGCTATTTAATTTTCCCCAGAGACGTGAGTAAGAGATGGGCCGCCTGAAGAGGGAAGGCATCTACGTATCGCATGTGCTGTTTGGCATTGGAAACCTGACAAAAATCGAAAAGAGCCAGCACAAAAGAATTGAGAACCGCGAGCACGTGAGGAGCTGACCCCTTGCGAACTTGGCAAGCATCTTCGGCCAGAGCGCCATCGCGACGGTAATGCAGACGATTTTCGATGGACCAGTGTTCCCGTTTCAAATCCAGCAGACGAGAGGGATCCGCCTCTTTGGGGGTGAGGCTGGTGATCCCATAGACCATCTCCTGGGTGCATTTGAGGGGATGTTCCACACGTTGGCGTAAGCAAAAGACTTGCTCAACTCCATACCAATCACGTGCTAAAAAGTCATGGAGGTCCGTTGAGGCCCACAGGACACGATTTTCCAGACGCCCATGTCCTTTGTTGCTGGTGCTTGCGCTGCCCCAATCGAGGCAGTCGGCAGGTGGTTCGCGAAAAAAGAGGGACAAATCTTCGTAGAGGGTCGGTTGATTGTGTTTGACCACCTGCTCCACTGTCGTTTTTTCATGGATTCTGCCTTTGGGCAACATTTATCCTCAGTTACCATAGGAGGATATTATACCTCCTGTGGGAAGCCCCTTCATGCTGACTTCTTCGGCAGACATCTCATTCGGCTCAAGCAAAATTTGTCGTTTGTAATTATACCATTGAAATTGGGTTGCATTGGCGACGGGATGTGATGCTGGGAGAAGATGCCTGTCAAACACGCACAGGCTCTCCCCCAGTCTGCTCGCTCAACTCAACAGTACCGTCTTGAGTCTCATGAATCTCATTGGGGTTCGTAATGTCTCTTGATAGATGGGCTATTTTGACGTTGAGTACAACCATACCCTTGATCTGGTTCTTACAGGCCAATGTTCTGTTTATTAGAATTGAAAAACCCTGAGATTTTAACGACTTGCTGTCTTAATGATGGGATGTGTCGTATAATACTTCTATGCGGTTATTCTTTCTAGCGAGATCAAGCTCTATCAGATTTTTTTTAGAAAAACCTGGATGTAGATTTCGACCTCATCGAATAGGAGATGAGCAAGAGATGGACGATACAACGTACTCTTCTAATGACAACAAGCAGATTTTTGGACAAGAAGGTAATGCTAGTGGTGAAGCGCGATCACTCAACAATTCTGCTGCTGAGTATCAACGGCGGGGAGATTTAGAGCACGCATTAGAATACTACAAAAGAGCTGTAATTCTCTTAAAGAACTGCGGTGATTCATCCGACATAGTCCAATCGCTTAATGGTGTTGGTAGCATTTATGAGGATCAAGGAGATTTTAATTTGGCTCTGAGCTCATATGAGCATGCTTTGGTGTATCTTGAGCCGCTAAACAATCCCGCTGACATTGCACAGACTCTCAACAATATAGGTGGTATCCTCTATCATCAGGATAAGTTGGATGAAGCTTTAAGCAATTACCAGCGATCTCTAGCTTTTAGAGAACAAATTGGCAATCTTAATGATATTGCCCAATCACTCAATAACATTGGCACTATCATCTTCTCTCAGGGAAAAGCAGAGCAGGCCTTAGATTACGATAAGCGGGCTCTGGATCTCTTAGAGCAAGTAGGAGGCCTAGTAGATATCGCTACTTGCCTTAATAATATCGGTATAATATACCGCTCTCTAGGAAAGTTTGAACAGGCTTTGAGTTCTTATGAGCAAACTTTAAACCTCTTAGAGCAAATTGGCAATCCTATCTTTATTGCTGGCTGTCTCAACAGTATTGGATCCGTTTATTATTCTTATGGAGCGTTAGAAGAAGCTGTGATTTATTTTCAGCAGGCTCTAGCCATTAGAGAGCAGATAGGCAATCATCCTCATATTGCCGAATCCTTAAATAATATTGGCCCATTTCGATCTTGACTTTGGGGACCACCATGTGCGCCGTTTCGGCCCATTATCAATTCCCGCAGAATGCGGGGGAGCAAGAGAGCAAAACGTCCTCCAGGACACCAGATTACTTGGCGAGGAAACTCAAAGAGGACAAGAGCATGCTGTGAAAGTGGAAGAAAACAGAAGGCGTGTATGTTCGCGTTCCGCAAGTCCTGAGCGTATGGTGAGATTGGGACTGTCGAACCAGAGTTTCGCATGGTCAAACCCCGACCCGTCACTCCACGCAAAAGGTGGCGACACCGGACACACATTTGGTATGGTGAAATGTGAAAAGATACCAGAAGGCTACCATCTCTGGAAGGCTCTCCGGTGAGTAGCAGCTAAGGAAACTGAGAAGGAACAGAAGGGCACCTACCCGTTCTACCGTTGATAGAGGGTAAATACGGGATCACCTACCAGAGGAGATCCTCATGGCGACGGAACCCCCATAGTACTAAAGAAAAAGGGACAACAAAAGTGTGTGTGTGTTTGAGGGTAGGGGCAACTCTTGAAAAAGAGCCAGAGCGTACCCTTGATACAGGTGCGCAAGGAAGGTATCAAGAAGTTTATACACGCGGAGGCATGCGTAATGCAAACCACCGAAACGTACCTGGGACTTCTCCGAGAATGTGGCAAGAAAGGCTTGCCAATACAACGAGTCTATCGACAACTGTTCAACTGTCACCTGTACCTAACGGTTTACGGAAAGCTCTACAGGAATGCAGGAGCGATGATCAGGGGGATAACCCGTGAGACGGTCGATGCGATGTTAGTAGAGAGGATCAGACGATCATCATGCCCTTCATACCGAAAGGCATCAATGGAAACCAGCAAAACACATCTACATTTTGAAGCGGAACAGGAAAAAAAGGCCATTGGGTATGCTATAGTCATTCCATTTGGACAGATAACTTGGTTTATAATAGCATCAAACACTTGATCTGTAAGCAATTTGTTCGGAAAATCGCATCTGGGCCACGTTTTCGATGATGGTCCCCGCGAGACAACCGGTCAGCGCTTTTGCATCAATTCCGCTGCCCTGAACTTCCAGGCGAAGAAGTAATCCCTATGACGAAGAGAGCGCTGGTCCCCAGGATGTCACGCGATCAGGTGTGATAGCAATCACCGGATAGTGCTCCAGAGCCATCGTTCTATATTGCGCATAGCGCATCCTCAATAACTTGACGGCATGCGCATGCGTCTCGTCTTTGGGATCGAGCAATTCAGCGCGACCATGCACCAGCACATAGCCCAGTTGTGTCCAGTCGTCGCTGTACTGATCTATTAACAATGAGGCTTCGTGTCGCGCCTCAATATTACGTACACGCCGCAACTTTTTGCCCGCGACACGTTTGGGCTTCTCATCGAGCGGTGTATAGAAGCATTGACCATCAAAGGAATAGCAGACGGGAACAAGATGCGGCGTTCCATGCTCGTCCGCAGTGCCCAGGCGGGCAACTCTTTGCCCACGTACAAATGTCATTTCCGCCTCTGTCAGTGTTGAGCGCTGTGCCATCAGAGCAATCCTTTCCAACGGGGCGTCCTTCCCGGTACTCTCTTCCTTATTTTACCATGAAAGGAGGGCATTTCGCGCGAAATGCCCTCCTTTCATGGTAAAATAGTTTCTGCTTAGCGACCCGCTACTGGTATCTTTTCTACCGCAGGAATGATCTCCGTTGCCAGTAGATCGAATGGCTCCAATTCAGCTACATTGTTCAGACTGAAAATGGCCTGGTCAATGCCCATCTCCGCGAGGTGGCCCATCTGGTCAATGACGGCAGATGGCGTCAACGTACCATTGCGTCCATCACGTGTAATTGTCATATTGTCGAGCGTCGTTTTCTCAATCTCCTCATAGGGACGACTCAGCGTCTGACAATGACCGCGCAAGACATCAAGCTTCCGCTTTAATTCGTCGTCTCCCAGGCGTGCGAAGAGATTGCAGCCATCACCATATTGAGCAACCATACGCAATGTTTTACGCTCGCCAGTACCACCAATCAAAATAGGTGGATGAGGCTTGTGCACCGCTTGCGGCGAATTGAGTGGACGTGCTAGTTGATAATGCTTCCCCTCAAATGGCTTCTCATCGCCAGCCCACATTTGATGGGCAATCTGTAACGTTTCCTCCAGGCGTTCAAAGCGTTCCGCCATTGGTGGGAAAGGAACGCCTAATCCCTGATGCTCTTCCTCGTTCCAGGCCGCTCCGATACCGAGATAAGCACGACCATGTGAAAGGACATCAAGCGTTGTCGCGGTCTTTACCAGAATACTTGGATAACGATAGGTAACACCCGTTACCATTGTGCCCAGTTTGATGCGATTGGTGCGACCGGCTGCAAACGCCAATGCACTCCATCCCTCAAGCATTTCGCGTTCCGCCGGACCCACCATACGAATCTGGAAGAAGTGATCCATCACCCACAGGCTATAGAAACCTGCTCGCTCCGCCCGTTCGGCGATAAGTCCGAATGTATCACCAAGCATGCTTTGATCTGCTGACCAGGTGAAATTGGGAACCTGTAATCCTACGCGCATACGTGCTCTCCTTATAGCGTATTAAATAGTTTTGAGGTGACATACTAGCACCCTATGTCAGTATACGCCAGGAAGCAGGTTACGCGATAGACGTTATTGTTTAGGGGAGAAGCAAATGAAGGTCACCAAACTCATGCCACAGATATCCCTTACGTAAGGCTTCAGCGTATGTCATCTGCAAGTGTTCCTGACTGGCAAGCGCTGCAAGCATGGCTAGATGGGTGGCCTGTGGCTCATGTAGTCCAGTAAGCAGACCCTGCACAGCACGAATACCGCGTTGTGGCGTAATAATTTCACGTGTCCAACCCTCACCTGGATGTGTTGTTCCATTACTATCCGTGACCGTTTCTAGCGCTCTTACGACCGTGGTGCCGATAGCAATTACCCGCTTACCCGCCTGCCTCGTTGTATTGACCAGTCGCGCCGTCTCCACTGGAACGCGATAATATTCCTCATAAGGAAGTTCGTGCTCCTCCAGGCTGGCAACGCCGGTATGCAATAACAGAGGTGCGATCTGTACTCCTTGTGCGATTAACCCGGTGATCAATCTAGGAGTGAAGGCGCGACCCGCTGAGGGCATCTCCGCGCTGCCCACCTCTGTGGCGTAGACCGTCTGATAGTAGCTGCCAGGCCATTGTTGCTTGACGTAAGCGTAACGAATCGGAAAACCATACTGTGCCAGGTAGTCGGCATATGGACAGGGCAGATCCAGCGTTGCGATCCATAAACGAATATGTTTCGCATAGCCATCTGATATATGTCTTTGTTCTGGTTGATAGGGAACGTGTAGTGTAACGGTTGCTCCATTCGGTAAATGAAGGCGTTCTTCTGCTTGCATCTCGTAGAAAGGGTGTGTTGCTTTTGTGCTCACTTCACGTACTTCCACGGTCCAGAGATCGGCGGGTAAATGAGTGGAGAGGTGGAGTTCTAATTGGGTGCCATCCACGCGAGTAGCAGGGAGGGCTGCATTCATCGTCCCACTGGTATTGATTACCAGCAGGTCGCCCGCTGAAAGAAACTGTCCCAGGTTGCTGAACTGCGTATGTAGCACGCGATTATCCGTTCGGTAAGAGACCATCAAACGCACTTCGTCACGTTCCATGCCACGCGCTTCTGGCGGCTCGCTGGCTTCGAGCTCTGGTGGAAGCGTGAAGTCGAGTGTAGCAAGCTGCAAACCTGAGCGTTCATAGATGTGTTTATCTATTTTTTGTGCTGAAATTCATCATATTCACCTGGCAGTTATAAGTGCACGTGCCGCGTACCGTCCACTGGGGCGTTCACCAGTGAGGAGTTCGAGGAGACCAGGAACGCTCTCTTCTGGTAAGGGACGATCGCTGATGTCCTCTCCAGGGAAAGCTTCCTGATGCATCTGTGTACGCATATCTCCTGGATCGACCCAATAAACATGCAGTGTGGGATTTTCAGCCGCGAGAATTGCGGAGAGCTGATCCAGTGCTGCTTTGCTTGAACCGTAACCACCCCAGCCAGGATACGCCTCTACTCCCGCATCACTGGTGATGTTGAGAATGTGTGCCGCTGGCTTTAATAGTGAACGTACTTCTTGTAGCAAGGCCAGGGGCGCAATCACATTTGTGCGATAGACCTGTTCTAATATATCAAGAGGATAAGCAAGCAATTCTGGTTGTGGGCTGGGACCCAGCATGCTTGCATTATTGACCACTGCATCGAGTCCGTTTACATCTCTCGCAGCCCTCACAAGAGCTTGCCTGTGTGTTTTATCGTTGATATCACCTACCAATGCAATCACCGTTGTGTGCCTGACAAGTTCACTGCGTGCTTCTTCCAGTGCTTCTGGACCGCGTGCATCAAGAATAAGCGTCCATTGCTGTTGGGCTAATTGGCGTGCCAGGGCCAGACCAAGGCCACGTGAGGCACCAGTAATCAAAGCCGTTCGATTGTTAGAGGCTGTCATTGTGCTATCTCCTCGTTTTTTATGCAAAGATTTGATAGTGCTACTATAGAGGAGAACCAGAACCACTACCTCGTACAAGAGAACAGCTTATGGCTGTCCAAAAGAACAGGAGAGATTCTACTATGCAGAACTATTTGCTAAAATACCTATGATCTGCTATCGTATATACCTGGATATATCAATAACTGGCAATTAGAGTATAAGGTGGGCAGGTAAGATGGAGGCGTTCAAACGACCAGGATACTATTTGATGATCGAACCCTTGCGCTGGCTCTTCTATTCTTTTTTTCAACCTGCACGCTTTCAGAAAGACTTTGCCCAGATACCACTTCTCAGGCGTATGCAGATGATGCTGCGTCTGTTTCTCCCCATGTTTCTTTGCACGTATCCTCTTTCATTGCTTATACGCCTCGGTTTTTTTTCCCTTTCTCCTCATTTGTACCATCACTATTTCATCTTATCTGCTGGCAATCTCCATTTTGATATGACGTTCTTTCTAGTTGATGCCACCTGGGCAACTATCCTCAGTTGTAGCGCGGGCAGCTTGTTCGGTAGCTTGTTCGGGGTCGAGTATGGCGTTGTATTTGGGTTAACCGATGGTATCGTGAACGGTATCATAATTCATATGAGCAACTCTCTCTTGATTATGCTGCTTTGTGGTGTAGCTGCCGGTCTTCTTCTGGGCCTGACCTTCAATAGCACTGGAGTCATAAAACGCGGTGGTCTGAAAACTACCTCGCTAGGTATTATGTATGGTATTCTTGCTGGAAGTATAATCGGGTTTATCACAGGAATATTTTCTGGCTTTGCGGCGGGTAGTGCCCTCCTTTTTCTGGGTGAACACTTCAGCCACTTGCACCCGCACAATAGTGGGGGGGTGCAAGGGAACATTGTGGGCATTCTTGCAGGCGTCATCACGGGCTGTTTGGTGATGAAACTCGTGGGCACGATTGCTAAAGGAAATACTACCACACAGAGAGATCTGGTCGACGTTATTACGCGTGTCGGTATTGCCGTTGCTGGAGCATTAGGGGCTACCATAGGACTTCTGACCGGAAATTTTGGTTTACAGGGCGATAAAAGTGTTTTTGATGTGGTTGCGATAGGTGGTTTGCCGGCATTTGTAGCCTGGATGGCATTTTTGCTGTGTTATGTGCCAGGTTATTTTCGTATCCCTCTCTATCCTATCAGCGCTCTGGCTATGTTGCGTGCTTATTCTGGCAGTGTCAAGAATCCAGACTACGTATTTCACTACTTGCATCGCAGCTCTTTGTATTGGGATGAGTGCGTTTTTCTCCCACTTCCCCACCTGAAGCGTATGTTATTGATTGCAACTGACCAGAATAAAGATGAGGCTCTGAGCGAAATTTATTTTATTCTCCAGGAACGTTCTCAGCAACGGAGTGCCGCTCAGATTGTAGCATTGAAGATTGCCCTCAATGATTTGAGTTGGCGTGAGACGTTGCGTGACATATCCGGGGCGCAGCGGCAACTCATGACGATCGTGACTCAGGAGATCCGCCAGGTCCATCCTCGCATCGCTTCCGTCATTCAACGTCTGGAGGGTGCCAGTCAGGATGCCACTAACTACTATACGCATATTTCCTGGCAAGGACGTTCACAAGCCTTGACGAATATGCTTACGAACCTACAAAATGTATCCGCACAGTACGTTTTTAATGATGCTTTACTCAATCTGCATCTCGAAAAAGTGATACGTAGATGGCAAGAAGTGGCCGAGCGTGAACTGGAGGCGCTTTCGCTGAAACGTTCATCCGCAGGAATTGGGCGCATTGAAAATCCCTATGTACCCGGTCTTGTGCTTGAACAGCGCGATCCGCTCTTCGTCGGTCGTGCTGAACTGGCCCGCCAACTAGCCTCCGCATTGAGCAGCAATCATCCTCCCACCTTTTTTCTGACAGGCGAGCGAAGAATGGGCAAAAGCAGTATTCTCAAGCAACTGCCTGCTTTGCTCGGATCGCATTATCTGCCTATCTTCTATGATCTACAAAGCACCGGTATCACCTCCAGCATCGCCGCCTTGCTTGCAACGGTAGCTGAGGAAGTACATGAGACGCTGCTCAAGCGAGGTATGCTTGTCCGTAAGCTTGAATATGAGCACCTGAGAGACGATCTACGCGAGAACGAAGCTGTCGCCTATCATCGCTTCAGTCGCTGGTTGAAAGAGGTGGATCATGCATTGGCACAAGAAGATCGTGTTCTACTTTTGACCTTTGACGAATTCGAAAAACTGGCTGAGGCAGAGCAGAAGGGCTATCTTGATCTTCCCCTACTCTTTGGCTGGTTTCGCAGTGTCATTCAGCATCAGTCTCATCTGGCATTGCTTTTCAGTGGCGTAAAAAGTATTACGGAGATGGGAACGCGCTGGGCTGGCTATTTCGTCAATGTGGAGATGCTGAAAGTAAGTTTTCTTGAGCCAGAGGAGGTGCGTCGGCTCATCAAGCAGCCTGTGCCAGACTTCCCAGGAGAGCATATCTTTGGTGTAGAAGTCACCGAGGAGATTTTGCGCCTTACAGGTGGGCATCCCTTCCTCATCCAGGCTTTGTGTTCGGCTCTGATCACACGTCTGAATAGTTGTTCGCGTCAACAGGCACAATTGGATGATCTTACCATAGCTATTGCAGAGATTTTCGAGAAGTGGAGCGATAGTTATTTCAAGGATTTATGGGAGCGTACGGAGCCAGAGCAGCAACTTTGCTTGCGGATGGTGTGTGCCTCATCCGGCTCATGTAGCGCTGACACGATCCAGCGTTATTGTGGATTGGACGAGGCAACAGTGGCCCTGCATCTGGCGAAACTGGTCGGGCGTGACCTGTTACGTTGTGATGATGGGGAGTATCGGATTGCTGCGCCAATTTTTGGGCAGTGGGTGGTTCTAAAGCAGTATTAACTTATTGATAAATAGGCTTTATTAAGCAATCCCTCTCTACCCCCATCTCCCCTGATCGTATATAATACAGCCAACAATAACATTCAACTGTCACAAAAGGAGTTCCCGTGCGCCAACTTCCAGGTGGCATCATCACCCTCCTCTTCACTGATATAGAGGGTTCCACACGTTTGCTCCAACAACTCGGTAGCCGTTATGGTGAGGTGTTAAACGAGTGTCGAACACTGTTACGTGCGGCTTTTGCGCAGTGGCATGGCTATGAAGTCGACACGCAAGGCGATGCCTTCTTCGTCGTCTTTGCGCATGTAGCAGATGCGGTCTCGGCGGCTGTAACATTGCAACGTACACTCGCTACCCATTGCTGGCCGGATGATATCACGGTGCGCGTGCGTGTTGGTCTGCATACGGGCGAACCAGAGGCAACGGAGGAAGGATATGTTGGTCTGGACGTTCATCGTGCCTCTCGCATTATGAATGCCGGGCATGGTGGGCAGGTGTTACTTTCTCAAAGCACACGCGATCTCATCATCGATGACCTGACTGCCGACATCCAGTTGCGCGACCTGGGAGAATACTCCCTGAAAGATATCGAAGGCCTGAGCCGTATCTTCCAACTCGTGATTTCGGGCTTGCCCGCTGACTTTCCTCCGCTCAGAACAGCCGGAAAACGCCTCTTCGCTTCTTTGCCTGTTCCCCCGACAACGTTTATTGGGCGTGCTGAGGAAATCGACGCCATAAGCCGCCTTTTATGCCATTCCGATGTGCACCTACTCACTCTGACGGGAACCGCTGGTGTCGGGAAGACGCGTCTCGCATTACAGGTAGCCAGCAAACTGCGCGATGCCTTTCCATCTGGCATCTCCTTTATCGATCTGGCTTCGGTACGCGACTCCGATGGCTTTATTGCTGCTATTGCCCAGGTGCTCAACCTGCGTGAAGAGATGGAGCAGCCTTTACTTGAGCGTGTCAAGACCACCCTCCAGGAGATCCACGCTTTATTCATATTGGATAATTTCGAGCAGGTTCTTGCCGCAAGTACAGTCTTAGCACATCTGCTGGCAAACTGTCCAGACCTAAAATTTCTGGTGACCAGTCGTAGCATGTTACACATTCGAGCGGAACGTCTATTTGATGTACAGCCTTTAACCTTGCCTGATACCAGGTATCACCCTCCTCTCACTGACCTTCTTCATTATGCAGCTATTGCACTCTTCGTTCAACGTGCCCAGGCGGTTCAACCAGATTTCCAACTCACCGATGCGAACGCCGCCGCAATCATAACTATCTGTACGCGCCTCGATGGCATCCCCCTGGCAATTGAGTTGGCGGCAGCCAGGAGCAGGTATTTCTCGCCTCAGATGCTATTAACACAATTGGAGCAAGGATTGGGCGTTCTGAGCCAACGTATCCATGACATACCAGAGCGCCAGCAGACGCTGCGTGGTGCCATTGCCTGGAGCTATGAACTACTTACCGATGATGAACAACAGGTATTTCGCCGCTTGTCTGCCTGCAGCAATGGCTGCACATTGCAAGCAGCCAGGCAGATATGCAGCTCCACAGGCGCTTTGTCAGATAGTATTGCTGCAATACTGGAAATGCTGATCGATAAAAGCTTACTACGACAGCGAGGACAGGCCGAGGGCGAGACGCGTTTCTGGTTGCTACAGACGCTGCGTGAGTACGGTTGGGAACAGTTAATCGCAACGGGAGAAGTGGAGGCAATACGCTCTGCACATGCCGCATATTATCTGTCCTGGCTACAGAATGCCGTATCCTTTCTCAAGGGAGCAGAACAGGCTGAATGGTTGGATCGCCTGGAACTGGAGTACGAAAACCTGCATACTGCGTTGGAATGGCTGTTAGAGCAGGCTTCTACAGATAAAAAAGCCAGCGAACAGGCACTGCAATTTTGTGTAGCACTTGCAGGTTTCTGGGAGACACGCGGCTATTTTCGTGAGGGAGCAGCCTTTCTGGAACGTGCTCTAGCAACCGCTGAAGGAGCCAGCGTCCCATTAAGGGCTGAAGCACTCTATATGGCAGGCTTTCTAGCCCTCATTATGGATGAAACGCAACGTGCCCAGGCTCTTCTCCATGAAAGTCAGGTTCTGTTTCGCGAAAGTGGAGATAAGGCTGGCATGGCTAATATTCTACGCCTGCAAGGCAACCTTGCTTTCGTAAAGAATAACTATCGCCTTGCTCGCCGCTTGCTTGAGGAAGCCTTGACCATCTACCAGGAAGTCGGAAACGAGCGAGGAGTTGTGCGTGCTCGCCAGGATCTAACCTCAATTGCCATTTCACAATGTAACTTCGCTCGCGCACGCTCTCTTATGGAAGAGAATCTCGCTCAGTATAGAGCCTGGGGCGAACAGCATCATGCCGCATATCCACTGTATCACCTTGCACGCATCCTTTTTCTCTCACGCGACGATATTCAGCAAGCCCAATCTCTTGCCGAGGAGAGCCTGGCAAGCTTCCAGCAGGTGAGAAATGGTCGCCTTGCAGCCTATACTCTGAGCCTTCTGGCGCAAATTCATCTCGCTCAATCTAATATCGCTATTGCTCGTACACAACTTGAGGAAGCCATGAATATCTTCAAAAAAGTGGATGATCGCTTCGGCACCACCCTGGCATTCCTCGTAGCTGGACAGGTAGCCGAAGTGCAAGGAGATATGGCAATAGCACTGGCAGCTTACAGAGAATGTTGGGAACTATCGCAAACTATTGGAGCATTGGAACTCGCTGCCAGTTGCCTAGAAGGAGCTGGCGAGGTGTTGTTGGCGCAAGATGAGGCGCGATCTGCTGTCGCGTTATGGGGCAAAGCCGCTCTAATACGAGCTGATCTTGTTGCACCCATGCCTCCTATTGAACGTATTCGGTATGAAGAGGCTGTGGCGATGGCTCGTGAACAGTTGGGAAGTGAGGAATTTAAGGCTGCATGGATGGAAGGAACACGGCAAGAATCATTAGCTAGTTTTATTGATTAATGTGAGTTAATGAAGGATTTCAGGATCCCTAAAAGGTAGCAAAGATTATTATCGGGCAGGAGTTACATCCCAAGATCCATAATCTCCTGTTTTTTGTCCGTTCGAGTAGATGGTATAATTTCCACTTAGTGAGCCGTCATACAACTGGATATGTCCAGTAAATACAACACTTCCGTTGTTACTATAGATGGATGCTGTAAAAGTTACCACGCTATCTTTAGTAACTGTACCAATGAAATTGCTTATCTGACCAAGACCACTAAAATTGCCCTTGATCTTGCCATTTGTTTGCTGCGTAATAATAAATTCAAGCCGCTGCGTTGGACTAATCACCGTAGTACCCGGTGAGGCAGATTTTAGATAGCTTGTCTGACCGATATAATCCGTTGCCAGAATTGGATAAGACGGCAACGTCCGATACGGTGTAGGAGACAGTTGGGAATGAGTTGCCCTGATAGCAGCAGTAGGAGTGGTTCCATGAAGAGGAGCAACACGTTTCATATAGATGCTAAAGTAGAGAGTACCACTTGCAATAACAGCCAGCAGAAATAATGCCAGTAAAACGCGGGGTACCTTACTTCTTTTGACAACGGGGATGTCATTCTCTTTCCCTTTGAAGATAGTCGTGATATCTTCGATTGGGCGCACCTGAATATCCGGTAATTCTCCTGTACTTAACTGTGTAACTTCAGTTGACGATGCCTTTTTCTCGCCAGCGGCATCACAAAATGCTTCCCAGAACTCTTCTACATCGGCAAAGCGCTCTTCACGATTCAATTTCATTGCGCGTTCAATAACTGCGGAGACTTCTGCGGAAATAGTCGGTATGAATTCCTTTACTGGTCGTAATGGATCGGTTTTGCCCTCTGTCAGGCGCGTTAATGCATCTGTAGGGATTGCCCCCGTTAAGAGCGTATAGAGTGTCGCACCCAGTCCATAAATATCGGTGAGAGGGGTCGTGCCAGTTCCATATTGCTCAGGAGCAGCATAGCCGGGCGAACCATGACGGACTGCGGTAGTAGTACCATTGGGTACATACTCTTTAGCAATACTGAAATCTACCAGTACCGCTTCATCCCCACCAGCAGGCACGATAATGTTTGATGGCTTGATATCACGATGCACAACAGGTGGTTCCTGATGATGAAGGTAGCTCACCGCCGCCACAATCGGACTCATTAAAGCCAGCGCCATAGACAACGAAAAGCGCTTATTTGGTTGCCATGTCCGTAATCGCTCCAGATCAAAACCTTTGATATAGCTCATCAAAATATAGACGCGCCGGAGTTTTTGATGCTCAAAGACGGAGTAGACCCTGGGAAGCGCCGGATGATCGAGCCTTTTCAATACTTCCCACTCAAAAATAAAGTGTTCTCGTTGGCGTCTATCGGGGTCAATGACCTCTTTGAGCGCAAACGCCTGTCCACTACCACTACGTTCTCTAACTCGATAGACCGCGCTGGAGCCTCCTTTCCCAAGGATACCTTCTATCACGTAGCGAGTGCCAGCCGGGTCTCGTATCGTAAAACCTCGTGGCAATGTCATCTGTTCTTTTAACACGCGTATTCCCTCACCATATGTTGATCAACATAACCATTATAGTCTATTAACCTCTTTTATACAAGCTGATGTACATTGTAGTCCAGACGTAATACTAAAAGCGAGACAGAAAACAATAAATATTGTATAATCTCTATGAGTCTATCTACTGACACAATTCGTGTAGGTATAGAAGGTTAGTAAATCATTCGTAAGGGAGGATTATATAATTATGAAACATAGGTCGCTTCTATCAGTGAACAAGCTAGTGTTATTTTTCGCTTGTGGGGCGATATTCGCTCTTCTTCCATTTACACTTCAGATGCATAAGGCTCGTGCGGCTAGCCCATCATTTGTACGTATCATCCACGCATCCCCAGACGTGGGTTCGGCGGATGTCTTTGTTGATGGACAACATCTCTTGAGTAATTTTGAATTTGGAACGGTGACGCCTTATGTAACCCTCTCACCAGGCCAACACTATGTACAGGTTGCGCTGATCGGACGTGGGCCAGGGGCAGCCGCGATTAATCAGAACATTATTGTGAATTCAGGCGATGTATATACTGTAGCGGCTCTTGGCACCAAGGCTCTCGGCTTCAAATTAGATGTTTTTAACGATGATAACCAGGTTACGTCGGGTATGGCGAAGATGCGCGTCTATGATCTTTCGCCTGATACATCTCTCCAAAGTATAACAACTAACAATAATCAGGTATGTGGAGAGATGTCTTATCAGGATGTCAGCGATTATATTCCTCTCCAGTCTGGTGCATACAACTTCAACATCTCTACCGCGCAAAGTAAAAGTTCCATTCCATTTTCTACTACTTTGAATCAGAATACTATCACCAGTGTCTTCGCTATTGGAGAGTCCAGCGGATCTCCCAAGCTGGAGTTTGTATCGGCTAATGCCAATGCAGTGCCAGGCATGCCTGGAACAGGCAGTGATCCTAATGCGCCCGATCCAGAAGCTCCACAATGGTGGTCTCTCTGGCCCCTTGCTATCATGATTCTTGGCCTGCTTACCACCTCTGGTATCCTTGTAAATAGACGCCTGGTAGCACACAAAGCGTAAATTTTGAGGCTCCTATTCATCCGAGAATGGGCGTAGAGGCGTTACCTGTTTCTCGATTAAAAACAGTAGGGACCATCTTTAGAGCGTCTGGCAATTCATTGAGGCCATAATATTCCTCAATGAATTGCCAGACGCTCTAAAGATGGTCCCTACTGTTTTTACTATAAACCTCTCAGACTTGCTCATTTCAGACAACGAGTATAATGAAGTATAGAAGACAAATATCTATATTTTTATCTGCTAGCAAGAAATGGAGAAAAAATGTATATTGTGTGGGAAAAGCGCCTGTTACTGCTCGGAATTGTCCTGACTATCGCCAGTTTTTTCAGCCTCGCTCCATTGCACATTCCATCTACCCTCTATGCCGCCCAATTGACTCTCATAGACAAATCTCCTCGTAAAAATATATCCCATCCACATCTCCCTATCACACAAACAACCTGCCCATCTTCCGCACGAGCCGCCGTACGGGTACCTCTAAAAGAAGGCAAGCGACAAAATCTTCTTTATACATATAATACCAGTAGCAATGGCTTTTTAATACGCTATGACATTCGGAGCGGCAAAAAAACGACCGTGCTGAATATTAACAATGCGACCATTAGCGATGCTCGAATTTCACCTGATGGGCAATTTATCCTCTTTGTTACCCAGGTGAGTAGCCAACTCGCTCTTCAAATGGTGCGCGTAGATGGTCAGAGCTTGCAAACTCTCTACTGTGTTCCCAACAATACTGAACCAATCAATTTTATTGATGATCTATTATGGTCACCCGATCAGCAGCAGCTTCTCTTTAGAGTATCAGATCCCACAGGCGCAAAAGCAGCTCCCTCTCTGAAACTGCTAAATCTGACCCATGGTTCGTTGCAAACCGTCCTGGCTCCATCTGACAAGACAGGCTATATTCCCCGTGTCTGGCCTACTCATGATCTGGTCTACATGCAGGGATATGCTCTGGATGCTTCCGATACCGTTCCTCCACACGACGTATATGTTCTCAATCTCTCAAAGAAGAGTGTCCAGCGTATCGCGTCAATCGCAGGATATGACTGGGATCTAAGTCTAACTCCCGACGGCAAACATCTTCTTCTCGGTCAAGGTGCTGCCCTTCCACCTCAGGGACAGCCCCAGCCTCCCAGTCTTATCAGTGGGCAACCTGCATCTGGCGGCAAGCTACAGGTGATTTATGCCAGCCACATCTATGCTGTCACGCAGATATGTGCCATCTCAACGAAAACTCTGCTCTTTGTACTCGGAGGTAGATTCGCATCCGGAACGCGCAATGGCCTATGGAAGATCAATCTGGACGGCAGCGGCCTTACACACCTTACCAGTGATGGCAAAATCTTAAGTGATCAGCATACCTTATGGTCAACTATCTCGCGCGATGAGCGCATGTATGCAGTTGTCAATTATGACTCCACTGCAAATAATGATAAGGGTCAGACAACAGTGCTTTATGGTTCATTGAATGGGGGACGTACGACAGTGGTTGATATGACTGATGTTGGTAACAATCCCGATATTGTAGGTTGGACAACACTGTGATAGTATCAATGTAAAAATAGGTTATAATTGAAAATACCACAGAATGTTGTTACCTCTATCATTCTTGCAATGGGAGTCCCTTATGAATCCGCAAGAACCAACACAGCCTGTATGGCAACCCGTACGTGTCGTTAAGCCTGCACAGTTCGATGCGCATACTCCACAAACACCAGGTATGCAACGGGTCGCCGCCATCTCGCGCGAACTGGCAGGATCTCAGGGGATCTGGGCTGGCGTGACAGTCGTAGCTCCCCATATCGCCAGCAGCAAACATCATCATGGTGAACTTGAGACAGTAATTTACGTAGTATCCGGGTGTGGGAAAATTCGTTGGGGTGATGCTCTGGAATTTGAGGAAAGCGTTGAGCCAGGTGACTTCATCTATGTACCGCCCTATGTGCCGCACCAGGAAATTAATCCAGGCGATACACCTTCTCAATGGGTAATTGTACGCAATTCCCAGGAGCCTATCGTCATTAACCTGGAGCCAACAAATTCAGCCCAACATGCCGCAAATGATGCCACACATCATACGTAGGGATCAGATTCATTGCGCCTGTGTTGACAATATTGAATACGTTACATGTTAAGCCCGTATCGACCATGTCCATGTTGGTGATGTCTATACCTGGGGCTACTCCCATACAAAATGAGTGTTGCTACGTTTACCTTTGCTTATACGTTTATGTCTATGGAACTATTCTAAACACTACCAGATAATGACTTTATCAAATATGTTATGCATATTCATTCTCTAATTTATGGGAGATAACACTATGCTACCTGAAGAGATGGTCGGTCAAACGTTGGACCATTATCGCATTCTACGTCCCCTGGGTCAGGGCGGTACGGCAATAGTCTTTCTGGCACAAGACATCCATCTACAACGGGATGTCGCTCTAAAAGTCTTTCAACCCGGAGAAAATGATGCGCAAGATTTCTTGCGTCGCTTCGCACGCGAAGCTCGCGTTCTGGCTCAACTCGATCACCCCAATATTTTACCTGTATACGAATATGGCGAAGAAGGGACCATGGCATTTCTGGTTATGCCGCATATGGCCGGTGGATCGTTGCGCGATTGGTTGCGTGGGCGCGGTGCTATACCTGCTCCGGAAACTATACGCCTGCTCAGTCAGATGCTCAGTGCATTGCAATATGCCCACGAGCGCAATCTTATTCATCGTGATATCAAGCCAGGTAACATGCTCTTCAAGGCCGATGGTACATTGATGCTTTCCGATTTTGGCCTGGTCAAGGTGCTTGTAGGAGAGAGCGGAACTGCATCTCTCTTTAACGATGCTGCTAGCATTACTACCCATGAACTTACGGGCACTCCCGATTATATGGCTCCAGAGCAGATCCAGGGCAAGGTCGTTCCCGCCAGCGATATCTATGCCATCGGCGTTGTGCTCTATGAAATGCTGACCGGCAGTCATCTCTTTGAAGCCGAGAACTATATCGGTGTACTCGTGAAGCATATGTATGAGCAACCCCGCCCACTACGCGATGTCAATCCTCGGGTCTCCCCTGCACTGGAAGCTGTCGTAATGCAAGCTCTCTATAAAGAACCAACTCGGCGTTACCAACATCCAGCAGACATGCAGCAGGCATTGCTCCAGGCCCTCAGGGAAAATACAGCTCCAACGATAAACAGAAACCCTGAGTCAACAACAATCATGCCCTCTGTCCCTCCCACATCATTTCCTTCAATGCCAGTTCTAGAGCGTAAGCACGCGAACCCACAACCTCCTCCTGTACATCTGCATACTCCCCAATCTATGCCCGTAACACCATCTTCATCGACGCAGTCCGATGCTCACCCCGCGACAAATGTCTCTCCTCCAATGAATATGCTGCCGGCTTCATCTCCTTACGCTCCGCCCATTGCGTATACACCTCTAACTCCTTCGGTAACGAAAAAACATTCAGGCTCAAGTCGACCACTTGTGAGTGCACTTGTGCTGATCATTCTTGTACTGACTGTGAGTCTGGGAGGCGTTTTATATACCCAGAGACATATTTTATTTCCCGTTGCGCCAACCGCCACACCTCATCCTGGTAGACCTACAGCCGACATCACCCCGGTAAATAAAGGGAGCACACCACCTGCAATCGGTAATACGCAGCCAGTCCCACCAACGCTGACAGATTGCCCCATAGCCGGGCAGGCACGTGCTGCAATCACCGCTCCATTGATGCTGGGAACTCATCCCAACGTTGTCTATATCGTCAATGAGGGCACATCTGCTAACCCAACCTTTGGTACTATCAAACGTCGTGAGGCCGATCCCACCATCACACAAGGCGTTGAAATCAGTAAAATGGCTAATACATCTATCACGGAAGCCCAGGTTTCAAAGGATGGTCAGTGGGTACTTTTCGTTGCTAATACAAACGGCCAGAGCGAGTTGCGCATGGTGCGTGTCGATGGTCAGGGCTTGCAGACGCTCTATTGTGCCCCGGCCAATGCAACGATCAGGAGTAGCCAGTGGTCATTTGATCAAAGAACGATTGTCTTTAATGCAGCTTCGAGCGTTGGTGTACCCACAATGTACCTCCTGGATGTCACTACCGGAAACGTACAGGCTGAACTGGTCCCACAATCTACACTGGCCTATGCTCCACGCACCTGGCTGGATAATACCCATATCTATCTAACCAGTTTCGTTCCCAATTCAGATGCTGGCGTGCAGGATCTCTATATCCTCGATATCAGTAAAGGCCCCAATCAGCATGATGGTAACCTGCAGAAGATCGTGCCCGGCCTCCAACCATGTGGCAGCTTTGATAGCAGCTATGATTCGCGGCAACTCCTGGTAAGCACTTGCCAACTTGCTCCTCCAGCCGGAGGTGGCCTGAGTATGCCCGCTGGTCCTACAACAATCACTAGCGAAGCCGTAACGGGTGGTCCTGCTCAGTCGATAACAAATTTGAATCATGCTGTGACGATGCTGCGTGCTGTTACTCCAACAACGTTGCTTCTACTCGTCGAGAACGGCAGTGGTGATACAAGTCAGAACGGTTTATGGGAAATGAATACCGATGGCACCGGGCTGATGCAATTGACTAGTGACAAACAAAATGCACAATCGCTCTGCCAGTTCTCGCAATATGCCTGGTCCAACGTCTCACGCGATGGAAGTATGTATGCGCTGCAAGAGATTATCCCGAATGTTGATCCAGGCAAAATTGTATATCATATGTACTATGGCTCAATGAGCGGTGGAACTCCCTACAAGTTTGCTAATATTCCGGGAACTCAGTTGTTGCTAGCGGGATGGACGAGCCTCTAAAATCTTACTTCTGCAAAATACTTCTTCCCATTGTTGGCTCCATCCTTGACAAACTTACCCTTTTCCAGTTACATTTTATTCAATCGCTTGAATAACTTTTTACTAAGTGGAAAAGGGAGAACAAACAAGGGTGCCCAAAGTCAATAATGTAGCCGAACAACGTGCGTCGATTATTGCTGCAACCATCCGCGTCCTGACCCGTGATGGCCTCGCCGACACCACAACGCGCAAAATTGCTGCTGAGGCCAACGTCAATCAGGCGACGTTGCGCTACTATTTTGGGGCCAAGGATGACCTCCTCTTTGCCGTCCTCCAGGAGATGATGCACGTCACGCGTCAGATTGTGCAAACAAGCCTACCTGAAGATGAAAATCTTCATACCGCTATTGCTATGGGCCTCAAAGCCTTCTGGGCATATGTCGAAGAGGCACCGGGCTTACAGGTGATTCAATATGAACTTACAATGTATGCACTCCGTCATCCGCAATCGGCCTGGCTGGCCCGCGAACAGTACGATGGCTATTGCTCCGTCATCGAATCCCTGTTTCAACGCTACCTGGAAGCCGCTGGTAAAACAAGCGCCCTTCCACTTGCAGAGGTGGCTCGCTTCGTTATTGGCGGCATCGATGGCCTCATTTTACAGTATATTAGTGATCCCAATGTTGCTCGTGCCCGTAGAAGCCTTGATCACCTCATTTCAACAACCATTTCACTCGTAGAAGGACCAGACTTACCCGATACGAGAATACTGGCGTAGTAGGGGCGTGTGCTTGCCACATTGACTCCAACAAATTGAGGGCTTCGCCAAAAATGATGCATCAAAAACGCAGAAAAACGCGTAAAACGGTAGGGACCCGATTGTATCGCGTCCGCTATTCATGGAGTCGTGGCCCACGGGTGATCAATCACGGACGCGATACAATCGGGTCCCTACCGTTTTACGTGCATTGCAGGCATTCGTGTCATGCTTGCGTCATTTTTTTCCGAAAAGTTGGAGTCAATGGTGCTTGCCATCGCCCGTGTGGGCTATCTATAAAGGAGGAGTTATGCAAGAAGCTCAGCGTTCAGAAGAGCGACAAGCCCTGGATCCTACAAAGACGAGTGAGCACACCCCTGCTTTGCTTTCGCCTTCAACTGAACAACAATATACGTACAATTACTACAAAAAAATCTTTGCCGGACATCCTATGCCTTTCGCATACGTCGATCTGGATCTCCTTGAGCAGAACATACGCCAGATACTGAAGCGGGCACAGGGCAAACGCATTCGCCTCGCCTCCAAATCGTTGCGCAGCACCGCCATTCTACAACGCATCCTTGCCTCCGATAGCAGTTTTCAAGGCATCATGTGCTATAGTGCATCCGAGGCTCTTTACCTTGCTGCTAAAGGTTTCACTGACCTCTTGATTGGCTATCCCACCTGGAATGAGCAGGATATCACCGCCATCGCACAGGCAACCCGCGATGGCGCGAGCATCACTTTGATGATTGATAGCATTGAGCATGTTGAACGCATTGAAGCCCAGGCGCAACGTCAAGGTGTGCGCTTACCCGTCTGCCTGGAAATTGATATGTCGCTGAACATTCCCGGTCTGCATTTCGGCGTCTGGCGTTCTGCGCTGCATACACCTGAGCAGACTCGTCCGCTTATCGAGCGCATTCTCGCCTCACACTCTGTTCGCCTTGATGGACTGATGGGCTACGAGGCCCAGATTGCTGGTGTAGGAGATAATATTCCTGGTCAGAAGGTGAAAAATATGCTTGTGAGGATGTTGAAGCGCCGTTCTCGTCAGGATGTTGCCGAACGCCGCACAGCCTTCGCAGCCCTGGTTAAGACCTATGGTGAGACATTACGTTTCATCAATGGTGGTGGAACAGGTAGCATTGCGACAACCGCGCAAGAAGATGATGTAACAGAGATTACCGTTGGCTCAGGCTTCTACGCACCTATGTTGTTCGATTATTATCAAGACTTTCACTATCAGCCTGCCGCAGGCTTTGCTATTGAGATCGTACGCCATCCTCAACCAGCGATCTATACCTGCTCCGGTGGTGGTTATATCGCGTCGGGTGCCCCTGGACGTGAGAAATTGCCACATCCTTATCTCCCCTCTGGCGCTGCCCTCGATCCTCTTGAAGGTGCCGGCGAGGTGCAGACGCCCATTAGATATAAGGGTTCTGTTCATCTGCAATTAGGTGATCCAATCTTTTTACGACACAGTAAAGCGGGTGAGCTATGCGAACGCTTCACCCACCTCCTGTTAGTCTCTCATGGCACAATCGTTGATGAGGTTGCAACCTACCGTGGCGATGGTCAGTGTTTTATCTAGCTCTCTATATTTCTATACTATAAAGGAACGGGTTTTATGGCAATTACGCAGAGTGAGCGTTGGAGTAACTGGTCGGGATCAGTACAATGTACGCCTCGTCAGGTCATTACTCCCTCTACTGTTGATGAACTTGCACGTGTTATTGGTATCCATGGACGCAGTGGTCGCCACGTACGCGTCGTCGGTGCAGGCCACTCGTTTACTCCGCTCGTCCAGACCGATGATATTCTCATCTCTTTAGGGCATATGCAGGGTCTAGAGTCTAGCGACCCCGACGCTGGAACGGTAACTGTGCTGGGTGGTACACAGTTAAAGACGTTGGGTGATCTCCTCTTCAAGCTAGGATTGGCTCAGGAAAACCTCGGCGATATCGATGTGCAGAGCATTGCGGGCGCGATTAGCACGGGCACGCATGGCACTGGCATCCAGTTCGGTACCCTGTCTACCCAGGTAGTCGGCCTCACCCTGGTTACGGCGAACGGTGCGATCCTGGAATGTTCGCCCGACCATAATCCTGATATCTTTAAAGCTGCGCAGGTCTCTCTGGGAACGCTGGGCGTGATTGCGAAAGTACAACTACGCGTTGTACCCGCCCGGCGCATGCAGTACCAGGGACAGCGTAAATCATTGGCTGCTTGCCTGACTAATCTTGAGCAATATCGACAGGAAAACGCGCACTTTGAGTTTTACTGGTTCCCCTATACCGAATGGGTGCAGACCAAGTTTATTAATGAGACTACCGCTCCAGTCAGTAAAGGCAATCTGTGGAGTACTTTTAATAAGATTGTGCTCGAAAATGGCGTCTATTGGCTGATCTCTGAGGCGTGTCGCCTCATTCCCTACATTTTGCCAGAGCGCCTGTCATATCTCCGCTCGCAGTATTGCCAATGTGAGCGAGATCAACTACAGCCATCGCCTTTTTACTACGCCGCGCCTCGTCCGTTTTCAAGAGATGGAGTACAACATTCCAGCCGAGCATATGCAGACCGTCATTCAAGAAATTCAAGCGTGTATTGAGCAGGAGCAGTTCGCCGTCCACTTCCCCATCGAGTGCCGCTTCGTGCAGGCGGATGATATCTGGCTTAGCCCAGCCTATCAGCGTGCCTCAGCCTATATCGCGGTCCACATGTACAGGGGCATGCCTTACGAGCCATATTTCGCTGCTATCGAGGAGATCTTCAAACGTTATCAGGGACGCCCCCATTGGGGTAAGATGCACACGCGTACAGCCTCTGAACTGGCTGAACTCTACCCGCATTGGCACGACTTCTTGCGCATCCGGGCAAATCTCGATCCGCAGGGTCTATTCCTTAATAGCTATCTACGCGCATTATTTGATGTTAAGATGCCTGCTTCAGAGTCATCTATCAGAGAGGAAATTGTATGAGTGATGTGAGCGACGCAGTACCTGATCTTTCTGTTCCTGCACTGCGTAAAAATACACTTGGCCTGCGCCACGCGATCGTTATTTCGGTCGCCGTGATGTCACCTGCTGCCTCCGTTTTTTTTAATACTATTCCGCAAGCAGGTTTTGTTGGTGCTGCGATCCCGCTCTGTTTTGTCGTCGGCTTCATTATCGCGCTCGTGGTCGCTAATCAGTATAGCGAGTTCTCGCGCGAGCTTCCATCTAGCGGTTCAGCCTATACTTACGTCACTCAGGGTCTTGGTCCACGAATGGGTTTCTTAACGGGCTGGGTTGGCTTGATGGCGATTGCTATCGGTGTTCCTTATTCATTTGTTTTGCTGGCAGCAAACTTACAGACGCTGATGATGCGCTGGTTTAACTTCAATCTGCATTGGAGTTTCTGGTTCGTCCTGGCGCTGGGCATCGCCTTTGCCTTCTGCTATCTCGGGGTCCGCCAGTCCATGAACGTAGATCTCACCTTCCTGGCCGTTGAGATTGGCATCTGTCTGATTCTGGCCGCCATTGTGCTCCTGCGCGTGGGCCAGCAGGGTGGACTCTCAGCCGCTCCGTTCACTCCATACGGTCGTTCCTGCGAGTGGCAATCTTGTGGGTGGCATTATATTCGCAGTGCTCAGCTTCATTGGCTTCGAGACCGCTGCTACCCTCGGTGAAGAAACACAAAATCCGCATCGGAACATTCCACGGGCGGTCTTCGGATCGATGATCGTGGTCGGCATTTTCTACATTATTATGGCTTATGTTGGCACCGTTGGGTACGGTATCAATCACATGACAACGGGCTTTGCGAATGATCCCGCGCCCTTCGATACGATTACGCGCCACTATGGTAATTCTTTCCTTGTCGTCCTGATCGATCTGGTTGGCGTGCTCTCCTTTTTCAGTGCCGCATTGGCTATCATCAATGGTGGTGCACGCGTTATCTACACGGTTGGTCGTGATGGCCTCTTGCCCTCATGGACGGCACTACTCCATCCTACGCGTCGCACTCCGATTGGTTCGATCACCGCTCTTTGTATCTTTGGCCTGGTTGTTGGTCTTATCCTGGGTTTCGTAATGACCCCAATTAATGCCTTTGCATTCCTGGGTACGCTCGATGCGCTCTTCGTGCTTGTGATTTATGGACTGGTGTGTATTGCCAGCATCAGGTTCTTCCTACGTAAGCGCTACACCCAATTTCATTTTGTGCGCCACGGCGTCATTCCAGTGCTGGGCACCTTGTTTATCCTGGCTATCTTTCTCCTATTGATTGTTTCCCCTGGCGCGTATCCTCTCAGCCTGGTCCCTTTTATTCTGTTAATCTGGCTGGCGATTGGGGGATATTGATGTTTGTGTTGCGCGGAAAATTAGCTTGACGAAACTGCTCATAGTGCAAGGTGCATGCTACACCCACCTATTTCCACCGTAGGGCGTGTGCTAGCCACCGCCCTAGAATTTACATCGTTAGAATGTCACTGGCAAACTCTTGAGGCCGCGTAACATGGGATTGTTGTTCCAGGTCAATTGAGCTGAATCAGTTGCCAGACGTAGATCCGGCAGCCGTTTGATCAATGTTGCAATGGCGATCTGACCTTCCAGGCGTGCCAGGGGCGCTCCCAGACAATAATGGATGCCTTTGCCAAAGGCAAGGTGCGGGTTCTCTTGTCTGGTAACGTCCAGCATTTCAGGATGCCGGAATTGCTGTGGATCGGTATTGGCCCCGATCAAAGAAGCATACACTATTTCACCTTTGTGGATCACTTGACCATGTATAGAGATGTCTTCACTGGCCCAGCGCTCGTCAGAGAGACTCACCGGAGCCTCGTAACGCAAGAGTTCCTCAATGGCTGTAGTGATCAAGGACGGATCATGCTGAAGCCGCTGCATCTGATCGGGATGTTGTAATAATGCCAGCATTCCGTTACCGATCAGATTCACGGTGGTCTCATGTCCGGCAACGATGAGCAGGAAGATCATTGAAATGAGTTCATTCTCGCTCAGCATATCCCCATTCTCTTCTGCCTGTACTAAATTGCTGGTCAGGTCGTTGCCAGGATGTGTGCGTTTTTCGTCTATGAAATTTTTGATGTATTGAATAAACTCGCCTATTGATGAGGCCAGGATTGCCTCCAATTGAGGCTGATCACCGGTATTTACCATCGCCTGTGTCCAGATGCGAAACCGTTGGCGGTCTGTAGCAGGGATGCCCAACATTTCTGAAATGACAGTGATCGGCAGCGGATAGGCAAAGTCGTTGATAAGATCCATCTTCCCATTAGCCTGCACAGAATCCAATAATTCGTCCGTAATTTGCTGAATGCGTGGGCGCAACTGCTCAATCATGCGTGGCGTGAATGCTTTTGAGACCAGGCCACGCAGACGTGTATGGTCGGGCGCATCTACGGTAATCATGTTCTGCATCAAGATGAGAAAGGGGCTGCCCTGGAAGGAAGTTTGCTCATCTCCCGGTGGTAAGACTTTGCGTATGTCTTTCGTAAAACGCGGATCCTTCAGAATGGCGAGCGCGTCATCATAATTGGTAACGATCCAGGCATTCCCTTTACCAAGAAAATCATCGATATAAACAAGTGGCTCTTGTGCTCGCAGGTGTGCATAGAATACAGAGGGATTGCGTAACGTTTCTTGCTGAAGCAGATCGCTGACAGTGATCTTTTGTGTCATGATTTTCTGTTTCCTTTCGTTGATTACCAGAACAGAACCCTGTTGATATAACGACAGGTCCTCATGTTATGCAGTTACATGCGTTTCTGATTTTTTTGATGCAAAATGCCTGGCACGGCTATGGATTGACCATAATCCCATGAATAACAAAGTCGACGATTATTTCGCGTGCTCGTATCAGTGCTTCTTGTGATGAGAGATCTTCAGTATTGAATGTCATCTCTATCATCGGGATAGAGTTCAGATAAGCCATGCAGGTTGTATAGGCGATGCTAAAGACTATCACCGTGTCTATTCCCGCACGTATCAATCCTGCGTCGCTTGCCTTGTTCAATAATTCTCTGAGCAGTTTTGAGTCTTCCGTATTGAACTGAGAGGCGACTTTTCTATATGTGTGCCACCCCTCAGCAGCTTCCCAGGCTAACATGCGCATCATACGAGGATTCTCAACCAGAAAATCAAAAATCAAGCGAATAACGGTTCCTAGAAATATTCTGAACTTGTCAGCATCGGAAGTCAGATCTGAGTCGGTTAATAATGGCCCGATGATCCCGGCCTGCAATTCGCTTCCTTGTTGATCAATGCGCTGGAGCACGGCTGTATAGAGTCCCAATTTATCGCCATAATAGTGAAAGATCAGGCTTTTATTGTAACCAGACGCCTCCGCAATCGCATCAATTCTTGCCCCATCAAAGCCATGTTCCGCAAAGACTTCTTCCGCCGCGTTCAAAATGGCCTCGCGCGTGCCCTCAGCATCGTGAGCACGCCCTCGTCTACTTCCAGGTTCAGACATTCTTTCTCTATTCTCTTTCTTGCAATCTAACCAGTTGGTTATTTAACTAACTGGTTAGATTGTAACTCGGAAAGGTAAGGATTGTCAAGGGTATCCATAACCTCAAACCATTCAAATGTAGGAAACGGCTCTATTCTACCCTCACTACAACACGTCCCCGCGTACCGCCCTTCAGAATGGTCGCCAGCACCTGGGGTAGTTCCTCGAATGCTATTTCGTGCCCGATTGTTTCAATGTCTGGTTTATAATCGCTTGCCAGGTGTTGCCAGATCTCTCGCCGCAATTCCATTGGGCAATTGGCTGATTCTATTCCCAACAGATTGATACCACGTAAAATAAATGGGTAAATGGTGGTTGCCACGTTCCCACCGCCTGTATTCCCAAATGCTGCAATGGAACCGCCGTACTTCGTCGTGCGGATAAGATAAGCCAGCGTGCTTCCTCCTACAGAATCCAGGCTGCCAGCCCAGCGCTCTTTCTCCATTGGGCGTCTACTCTCAGCCGCTGTTTCTTCTCGGCTTAGAAGCTCATCGGCTCCTAACTCTTTAAGATAGGCATGTTCCGTTGCTTTGCCTGTACTGGCTGCAACCGTGTAGCCGCGTTTTTTCAGTACACTTATGCCAACACTGCCGACTCCTCCCGTTGCACCGGTGACCAGCACAGGCCCGTTCTCTGGCTTCAATCCCAGTTTCTCCATCTGATGCAGAGATAGCCCGACGGTCAGACCAGCCGTTCCTATAATCATCGCCTCTTTTAAACTTAAGCCAGCAGGTAGCGGCACGACCCAATCTGCTCGCACACGGGCATATTCGCTATAGCCGCCGGAATGGGACATGCCCAGTTCATAGCTCGTCGCGATTACGGGATCGCCTTCTTTGAAACGGGGGTCGCTGGACTCCGCTACTACGCCCGCCATGTCAATACCGGGCACGAGTGGGTAGTTGCGTACGACTTTGCCCTCTGCGATCGATGCTAATCCATCTTTATAATTGACGCTTGAATATGCCACGCGAATCAGAACTTCGCCCGCAGGTAGCTGCTCGCGTGTTAGTTCTTTAAAACCAGCGCTAAATTCTTCTCCGGTTTTAGCGACAACGAATGCACGAAATACTTCTGCCATTGGAATATCTTTCCTCTCTGCAAAAACGTGAATGCTATTCATCCATTGAAACGCACAAGTTGACGTACGGCGGTTCCCTGTGCCAGCTTATCAAACCCTTCATTAATATCTGCCAGGGGCAGCGAAGGACTGAGCAACATATCCAGAGGCAATCTGCCAGCCTGGTAGAGGGAGATCAGGCGTGGTATATCTCTGCGCGGGATCGCTGATCCCATGAAAGACCCCATTACTGTTTTCTCCAATCCCACCAGTGCCAGTCCGGAAATGGATACCTGCTGGCTTGCATGGGGTAGTCCAATCGCTATCGTCTTGCCGCCTGTACGTGTGGCTCCGAATGCCTGTGCCAGCACCTTCGTATTGCCAACCGCTTCAAATGCATACTCTACACCACCCTGGGTCAGATCTCGCACTGCTGCGATCGGATTCACCTCGCCGGCATGAACAGCGAAATCCGCTCCCAACTGTTTTGCCAGCTCAAGCCTGCTTGCGATGAGATCAACGGCTATAATCGGCCATGCGCCCGCCAATTTTGCTCCCATCACCGCGCTTAATCCTACGCCGCCCAGCCCAAAGATGGCGACACCTTCTCCTGGTGCGACTCTGGCTGTATTCATCACCGCACCCACGCCCGTCAAAACGGCGCAACCGAACAGCGCTGCTTTGTCTAATGGCACATCCTTCTCGATTTTGATTAATGATTCTTGTGCCGCGACTGTGTATTGTGCGAATGCGGCCACTCCCAGGTAGTGCATGACAGGCTGTCCGCTGGCATTACGAAAACGGACACTCCCATTGAGCAGCGTGCCGGCCATATTCGTCTTTGCGCCGTTTTCGCACAGGGCTGGCCTGCCTACTGCACAAAACTGGCAGTGTCCACACCCCGGCACAAACGAAAATACGACATGATCATCAACTTTTATGTCATTTACGCCTGCTCCCACCTCGCGTACGATGCCACTCGCTTCATGGCCCAGAATCATAGGCAACGGTCGTGGCAATGTTCCGTTCAACGTCGAGAGATCTGAATGGCAGAGGCCGGCTCCTACCATCTCTACCAGCACCTCGCCTGCTCCCGGAGGTTCTAACTCAACCTCTTCGATTATCAATGGTAAAGATTGGGCGTATGGCTGGGATTTTTCGCGTTCATAGAGTACGGCAGCGTGTGTACGCATCTGATTCTCCTTTGATCTTGTGCGCGATGTTCACATGCCTGGTCAAATCTTCTTAACATGTGTTGCCTAGAACATATCAGGTGGCGCCATGACCATGTAGTCATAGTTGCCTGGGCCAGCAGTCTTCTCTAATTGCTTGAGGATCTCAGTTGCATTATCATGAGGGCCTAGAATGAACAGGGGCTTCCCATTTTTTTGACCAAATTTCAATTCGTATTTTGCCATAAATTCGCCGCGTGGTGCCAGCATATTTTGTGTCAGTTCAAAATCTTTGTGTGGCTCGAAGCCAAATTGTGCTGCATAATCGATTGATTCATAAATCATCTGGTATGCCAGTTCGGGTGGGCATTTTGTTGGCTCTATACTAGCGAACATGATATCGACTTCTCGTTGATAACGATCAGGAGTAAAATTGGCTCTGGCAAAAGTGTTTTTGAGTCCAAGACAGAGCTTATCTACAAGGTATACGCCGAAACAGATATTATCGTCGTGCTGCTGACGGGCGATGATGATTTGTACCAACCCTGGTTCAGCATTTCTCCAATCGGCGCTGATCCAACATTCCAGCAGGGGAAATTCGCGTGCGCGGCGAATAACCGCTGGTGAAGAGTAGGATGTGGATTGTTGACGGAGTGCTTTGGGTAATGATGCCCCTTTTCGCTTTTTCATTTGAGTTTCCTTTCTGGATATCTTTGCCTTTGCAGGTATAAAATAGCCTCCTCTCATCATACACCCCCTCTACCATCTTTGACTAGTAGGTGATAGTTCTAATGGGATTCGATAGTTGCATTATTCCCATCTCATCCTGTAAAATTGACATGCCATGAGTTGTTTCTTTAAATAGATAAGTACACTCTTGTAAGTTGGATAGTATCAGCTAAGGATACCTCTAATGACAAATAATTCTCCGTTGCCGGATGAGAATACGTATGTTTTTGATGCCGAAAGTGTGTCAGAAACGACGCGCCTTATGGTGCAGGATCGGCAGATGACGCGCGGAATGGGTGGGCCCTTCTCAGAACGTGAGCGAGCTGATTTTAGTAGTATGCACGATATCCTGGATATTGCTTGCGGCTCAGGTGGTTGGGTCCTCGATGTGGCATATGAGCATCCCCATATTCAGGTTGAGGGCATTGACACAAGTCGCGTGTTGATTGAGTATGCACGGGCCAGCGCCCGTTCACAGAAGTTGTCGAATGCTCACTTTACGATTATGAATGCGCTGCAACCATTAGCATTTCCTGATGATGCTTTCGATGTCGTCAATGCTCGCATGCTTTTCGCCGTCGTGCCGCCTGAGCAGTGGTCTCCTCTCCTGCAAGAATGCTTGCGTATCACCCGACCAGGAGGAACTATCCGTCTGACCGAATGGGAGATCCCTCTTACAAACAGTCCTGCATATGAGCAGATATCACGCCTGTTTGCCACCTCCATGTATCGTATGGGACGCACCTTTTCTCCCGATGGGTATCACATTGGTATCATCCCTATGCTGGGACCCTTCTTGCGCACGCTGGGCTGTGAAGATGTTCAGAGCAAGGCTCACATCTTCGATTTTTCTTTGGAACTCCGAATTATGCCGATGCATATCAAAACGCAAAACTTATCTATATGCAGGCAAAACCTTTGATGATAAAGGATGGCCTGATTAGTGAGGAGGATTACGATATCCTCTATAATCGTATGCTGGCTGAGGTTCGCCAGCCCGAGTTTAGCGGTACGTCGTTTTTGTGTACTGCATGGGGCAAGAAACCCGCTTGAATATAAACTGTGAGTGTACTTCATTATGGATAGCTTGACCCTTCTGGGGACAGGAACCTGTCAGGTTGAGCACGAACGCCGCGCATCTAGTGTCTTGCTTGAACTGGCAGATACCTATGTGTTGTTTGACTGTGGGCATGGTGTGCTGCAACGTTTGCTGGAGGCTGGTGTGCAGCATAACCAGGTCAACCATATTGTGCTTTCACACTTTCATCCCGATCATGTCTCGGACCTGGTTCCATTTCTGCAGGCTGGTGCGTGGTCGCGGCACAATCCTCGTACCTCCGATATTCACATCTATGGACCAGCAGGTGTTAAGCGCATCATTGCTGGCCTGATGGATGTCTTTGGCGCGAATAGTTTTCAGCAGCCCTCCTACGCTGTGATTGTGCATGAGGTGGTCGAAGAGCATTTCGACATTGGCTCACAGCGTTTCGCTTTTAGCAGCCTGCCGCCTGCTGGCAACCATGGCTTGCGTTTTACGTGGCATGGCAAAACCTATGCTCTCACTGGCGATTCTTACTTTCATCTCGAGGAGATCGCCTTCCTTAAAGATGTTGATCTGGCCGTCATCGATTCTGGTCACATTGAAGATGACGATATTGTGGCACTTGCCCACTCCTCGCATGCAAAACATATCGTGTGCTCGCACCTCTATCGCGAAATAGACGCTTCTCATTTGCAAATGCTCGCCCGGCAGAGAGGGTATGAGGGTGTGATCAGTATGGGCCGTGATTTGATGGTGTTTGTTCTCTGAGAAATTTGTATCCCTCCTGTATAAAGAATATATGGAGATCATACATTTCTGGAAACCACGCGTTTCTTCTTTACTTATAATGTGCGCCTTCGCGCTACTCATAATGCCGTTGCTCAATGCACAGACCTGGCTTCAATTGCCACGTGCCGAGGCCGATTCACCCATTCCAGCCTGTGATACTGCATCCTGCCAGCCCGCCTTCTATGGTTCGTATCGGCCCTGGATGCTTACCGCAACGAGCGATTGGTATCAGCATCGGGATTTCTGGTGTGGTATCGCCAACATTCATGCCATTCAAACCTATGATTGGCTTTCCTATAATGGGACGGTCCCGACACTGGATAATTCTCAAGAGGCGATTTATGCTCGTTTGAATGATACTCACACTTCGGTCAGCCCGTGGGGCTATGGGGGTGGGTATGTCAAAGCTGACATCAGTCATGATACGGGAACCGATCCGCGTGCGCTTGCCTTTGGCCTGTGGTATGAAACTCCTCCTGATAGTGGGACGAATAGCAGCCAGTCATACCAGTTCCACAATTGGATCTATAGCACTGATAGCACAACGGCGACATATGATTTCAGCACCGATTTTGGGCAGAATACGGTCTCCCACAATGATCCGATTAGCGTCACCGTCGATCGGGGCGGGCACTCGTTTGTGGTCGATGGTGTGTGGGCGAGCAGTGATCCCTCGGTTGGGAATACGACGATTGCCGCCGTTGATACCTGGGATCCCTGGTTGAACCGTGACAATCAGCCGCGTATTCATGGCATTCAGTATAACCAGTTCCAGAATCAGGTCTGGTCGCTTTACGATTGGACCACTAATCCACGTCTATGGGGTGAGCCATATACGACGAATTATGGCAATGATCCAGATCCAACAAAGCCGCCGTTGACCAGCAATTATTATGTGCCGCCGTTCCCTCATGCCGTCTCGCATCACTGGATCGGTTCCTATATAACGATTGAGCAAGATGCTGTCTCTGCGGTTGATTTTAATATGGCCCTGGATCAGAATGGGCACCTGGTATCACATAATATTATGTAGGGGCCCGATTGATCGCGCTCGTGTGTAGGGATATTATCATGAAGAGAACACAAAAGACAGGGTACTATACTAGAAATGCTTATCAGCAATCTGCAACGCCTTTTCCTATTCAGAGTGGATTTGCGGTGGGCATTGTTCTATTGTGTGCCTTATTCCTGGTATGCGCGGTTGGTAAAAGCATGGCCAGTCCGCCAGCTTCACATTTGTCTGGGCCTGGATCATTGAATCATCCCAAAGGATGGTGTGGTCAACAGGGACAAGCATCGTGTCGGATCGATCCTGGCTGGCTTCCCGTCACATCGGAACAACCAGACGAGATCGCACGTGTGATGATGAGTAATCCGGAGTATGCGATGTTGCAGAAAAGCGCTGGTTACTCAGCATTGGATACGCCTGCACTCGTGCATCCTCTCAATGCGCATACCGGGATAGCCTATTATGATCTTGATCATTGGATAGCTTCGGCCCGTAGCGCGACAGGCGTACGTGTGGGGCTCTTCGATTTTGTCTATGATGGAGCTTACAAACGCTTACGCTTCTCATCCTTTGGCGTTATATCTCCACAGGATGCTCATGCCCACCTGGCTTTTCCTTATATTATGAGCAATCAGGCTCTGGCAAGGCTTCAGGCTCAGCCGGGAGTCCATATCCTGGTCGCGAGTCAGCCGGAACTGGTCTTTTTCCTGATCGATCCGCGCTACAATGATCTCAGTTCAAAAAAGTATCGCTGGTACGGTGGAGGCGATTCTCCTATGAATCCTTTATGGCATATCGCCGGAACTGCTAACAATGATTATTTTGTGGGATCCGATCTGCGCACCTTTACGCGTTCAGTTGTGAAGCCGTTGTTGGTGCGGTGATTTGATGTATGGGCACCGCACGCGCTCCTATGCTAGAAAACCATCCTGAATTTGGAGTATGCGGTCGGCGGCGCTGACGAGTACGGGGTCGTGGGTTGCGATTAGTAGGCCTATTTGTTTGTTATGGGCTGTGTCGTATAGGAGTTTGGTGATGTCGCGCCCGGTGAGCGAGTCGAGGTTGCCGGTGGGTTCGTCGGCTACGATAAACTTTGGTTGGTGCACGAGTGCACGGGCCAGAGCAACACGTTGTTGCTCACCACCGGATAGCTCCATGCCCCGGTGCTGTGCGCGTTTGAGCAAGCCTACCTGTTCCAATGCTTCTCTGGCCTGCTTCGTTCTTTGTTGAGATGGAGTACGGGCCAGGCGCAACGGGATCTCGACATTCTCTTGCGCTGTGAGCGAAGGAAAGAGGTGTGCGTTCTGGAACATCATGCCGATACTCTCGCGGCGCAATTGGGCACGTTCCGTCTCGTTCAACGTCGCGAGATCCCGTTCCAGAATGAATACACGGCCCTCGGTAGGATTGTCCAGGCCAATGAGGATGTTGAGCAATGTGGTTTTGCCGGAACCGGAACGGCCACGCAATGCCACAAACTCGCCTGGTCGTATCGCCATGTCAATGCCCCGTAACGCATGCACTACCCCACCTCCTGAGGCATAATTACGCTTCACTCCCTCGGCCCTTACAATTGTTGCTACTGCTACTGCTTGCTCTGTCATGCATGCTCTCCCTCTTGCTTAGACTGACCTGACATTTGCTTTTGCCTTGTGCCATTGCCGTTTGCACTCTCCTGGAACGGCCATAGCTCCACATGGTCTGCGGTGATACGTACTTCGGCACGTCCGTAAAATGGCAGATTTTCGATGGCCTCTTTCGGCAACTGCAAACGACCGGTGCGATCAATCAGAATAGACTCGCGATGAGTCTCTGTCGGTAGTCCAATTACGGCGCTGGACGCCAGCATGTTGTCTGCGACGTTCTCTAGCGTTGCCTCGCGCCGAATTGTCTCCGTACTGGTTCGTCCATCGCGAATGGCAATGGTGCGATCGACGGCGGCTGCAATGGCGGCATCGTGCGTGACGGTGATAATCGTCAATCCCAACTGTTCATTTAAGTGGCGTAGAAGCGCAAATATTTCTTCGGCTGTAACCGAGTCCAGTTCACCTGTGGGTTCGTCGGCGAGCAGTACTTTTGGTTCATTGGCAAGCGCTACGGCAATGGCAACCCGCTGCTGCTCCCCGCCAGAAAGTCGATCTGGCCGCTTTGTCTCCATGCCGCGCAATCCGACCAGTTCGAGTAATTCCTGAGCACGCCGCGACCTCTGCCCACTTTTTGTTCCACTAAGCATTTGCGGCAACGCGACATTGGCTTCTGCGCTCAATTCTGGTAGCAAATTGCGACCGCTCTGCTGCCAGATCTGCCCGACAATGTGACGGCGGTAATTGATGCGTTGCGTTGGTGCCAGGCGTGTGAGATCGTTTCCGTCGACAACACAACTACCAGCACTTGGCACATCCAGGCCACTCAATATATTCAGCAAGGTACTTTTGCCAGAGCCGGATGCACCCACAATTGCCAGCATCTCGCCTTGCTTTACTTCCAGATCCAGTCCCTGCAATGCCACCACTTCCAGGTCCGCAACCTTATAAATTTTGACCAGGTTATCGCAGACAACAATAGGTTCCAGCATAAAAAAGAACTCCTCATCTTTATTTCTGAAATATAGTAGCTCTTGTGCAAATTATAACACATCCTGATGGTAAGGATCATCGTGTTATGCGGGGGAGATCGGGGGTAGTGCTTTGCACTGATGGGTTCCTACGTTGATGGGATTTTCACCGTTGATCGAAGTTTGATAGAGGGGATGGTGCCGGAGAAGATCTTTCTAGAGAAAGAATACCTGATCGAATTAGGAATTGCAAGGTGTGTGAAGCGTGTCCACTCAGACGAGAGAAATTGTGAGGAGATGAGATTGCGAATTCGGGATCTTTTGGGGTACACGGTATACACCAAAGGCACACCTACGCCACGGGCTTATTCGCTCCGCTCATTGCGCCCCTACAATTGTTCCCTCATCTTTTGCATCTCGTACCCGCTCTGGTAGGGGCGCAATGAGCGGAGCGAATAAGCCCGTGGCGTGGGTGTGCCCCTCAGGAGGAGGAATAAATGTTACTTATATTTTGTAGTATACTAATAGATAATTAGTGAACGGTGCAATGGAATTGCCTTGTAATCGTATTTGCCAGCAGATAAAATTGGACTGTGGTCCTTTCTATTAACCATTGCACACCAGAATAACGGAGGCATTTTATGTCCATAGAACAACAATCATCTCTTACATCAACGTCGATCCATCCAGGCACAAATATCGGATTGGTCACGTTACGCGTCTCTCAAATCGAGCGTTCGTTGCTCTTTTATCAGGGCATACTTGCTTTCCAACCAATCGAACAGATGCCTGGAAGAGTGCTCCTGGGGGGTCAGGATAAGCAGCCGCTTTTGGAACTGCTGGAAGTGCCGGGAGCTGCACCTCAGCCGCGCCGGGCAACTGGTCTCTATCATGTTGCTATTCTTTTGCCTACGCGCCGCGATCTTGGACGTGTCTTTTTGCGTCTTGCGCAGGCCAGTTGGCAGATCGGCCAGGGTGACCACCTGGTTAGTGAGGCGTTATACGTCTCAGATCCCGATGAAAATGGCCTCGAACTCTATCAGGATCGTCCGCGTAGCATGTGGCAGTGGAGAAAAGGCAGCGTGGTGATGGCTACTGATCCCGTTGATCTGCGTAGTCTTGCTGCAGATGGGCAGCAGGCAGAGCCGTGGGATGTCTTGCCAGCGGGAACGCGCGTCGGGCATATTCACCTGCAAGTGGGGGATATCCCACAGGCGAAACATTTTTATACAGAAATTCTTGGCTTTGATATCACCGCTGAGATGCCAACAGCACTTTTCATCAGTGCCGGTGGCTATCATCACCAGATTGGTATGAACATCTGGCATTCGGCCAATGCGAAACCTACTCCCGCTACTCATGCTGGTTTGCAGACTTATGTCATTGCTATTCCTACCCGTGAAGCCTTACAGGAAGTAAAGGCGCGTCTGGTTGCTCACAATGTATCATTCACAGAGGAGCAGCCGGATCTTATACGCATTAATGATCCATGGAGTAATGCAATCCTGCTGAAAGTACAACCTACACCCGCCATTTAACCTGCTTCTCTATGCCCGTAAATTGTCCAACAAAGGAACAGATTTACGGGCATGTTTTGTAATTGCAGCAGTTCTAGTAAAAATAGTGCTATTTTTTTCTTTCTATAAACCAACTATGGCTGTGTTATAATATTAATTTCTTATTATAAAATAACAATACCTCACCAATCCCCCCCTTTTTCTCTTGACACCCCACTTGTGTAATTTGTTACACTTAAAATGATACAAATTACTGTTTGCTTTAAGGCAGTACATCTGCTACATGCAAATTTGCCCTGTCTATCACAATCATACTTTAAAAAATATAAATTTCGTTATGTCTTTCTGTGCGTTGAGAAAGGAGGAAGAATGGCATTCGCAACGCCATACATTGAAGACAGTATTCTCACTTATCGTATTGGAACACAATGGTATACACTTTCTATTGAAAGCCAGGATTGGCAAGTATGGCTGCGTGAAAGGGGAAGAATATTTCATTTTGGTGATAATTGGTTCAAATGTACCGCACGCCTTGAGAAGAGAGAGAATAAATACTACTGGTATGCATACTGTAGCTGTCGCAAGAAATTGCACAAAATCTACCTGGGAAGATCTGAAGTGTTAACTTCTATGCGCCTTCGGAATGCTGTTGCTGAGCTTTATAAACGTTGCAATTCAGAGAAAACATTTACTTCAGCAGAGATAGCTTCCGAAATATCTCAAAGCCTTGAACGAGAAAGGACTTCTCAGACGAATGAAGAGCAGACGTTAGATACAGATGGACGGAAAGGAAAACATGCATATATGGATGTAGAAACGCTGTATCCATTTCCTTCAACAACACATGATAATAATCATTTGCTTTTTGCTCCTCTTGAAGAGCCGCTGACAAAGCGCGAACAAGAGACGTTGCAATATCTGGTCGCTGGCTTCTCGAATAAAGAGATTGCGCAACAACTTGTGCTCTCGCCAGAGACGATTAAATGGCACTTCAAGAATCTTTATAACAAACTACATGTTCATACGCGTTCACAGGCCATTGCACGCGCGAGAGCTTTGAACCTATGACATCTCTCACACTACAACCTTTTTTGCGATTTTTGTTGTTTTCAACCAAAACCCCCCATTTAGGGGGGGACTTTTGCCTGGATGGTTGCTACACTACTACATGGGTAATATCTCTTGGGGCATGCGAAAAGAGATTTTCTACCACGTTGGTCCCATCTTCCTTTTTTGTTCGTGTCAACACCGAATGGAGTAATTGAAACATGCAACCAGGCAAGGACAGCATGGATATCCCTTCACAGCGATCGGTTCTTTCTTTGCATCGTCTTCGTAGTTTGTATACTCGTCTCACGTTTCCATCGCTTTTACGGCTCATTCTGACTTTCGTATTGTTGACAGGCTCGGTCCTGGCAAGTTGGAGCCTCCTGGTTCCACCAGCCGCTGCCGCAAGCTTGAAAACAACGGCGTCTGCCGCATCATTGCAGGTTGCCAGGCAGGATCAGCCACAACACAACATGTCTTCGACAACGGCGCAGCAACTCACATCTTCATCGTCGTTCTTGAGTAGATCCGCTACCCAACTGGCAGCGGTCCATACCGTTTCCTCAACAGCGCCGTATGATGGTCTGGGGCAGCTTCCCTTTTACACCTTCATCAAGCACCCGCTGACCAGTTCGTCCTGCACCTGTGGCGGCAAGACGTTGTATGTCAACGTTGCCGATGGCAATCTCTTGCTGCACAGCGTTGAAGAGCAGGTACGCGGAACAGGCATTGACCTGAGCGTTGAGAGCTTCTACAACAGTCTGGCAAACTCCTCGCGCGACCTGGGCAATAACTGGAACTTCAGCGTTGGCAATGATGTCCGCCTGGACTTCAGCGATCCGCTTGGGGGGATTATCTATCATGGTCCCAGCGGCTATTCGGCCTATTTCGCCAAAAATAGCAATGGCACCTTCAAAGATGTTCCTGGCCTGAACGCAACGCTGGTCAAGAATGCTGATGGCAGCTCGGATATGACCTTTCACCAATCGAGCGAGAAGCTTCATTTCGGTGGGAGCGGACACTTGCTATATTTGCAGGACAAAAATGGCAACAAGATCTCGATTGCCTATGACGGATCCTACAATGTCGTCTCCTATACTGATACGCAAGGGTCGTACCACGTCGGTCAATTCTCAGACGGTTGCCGGCTTTACCGATCCGGGTGGTGAGGTCGTCAAGATCGCCGATCCTAACGGAAAGGTCGTGACCTACAGTTATGACAGTAGCCATCGCCTGACCAATACCACCGATCAGAAAGGGCACAGTACTCAGTACGGCTATAACAATAACGATCTGACCTCAGTGACCGATGGGCGGGACAATATCACAACGATTGCCTATGATGGCAGTCATCGTGTCACCTCGATCAAGGATCCGCTCAATGGTGTGACGAGCTTCACCTATAATAGCGGCACAACCGTTGTCACCGATGCCAATGGGCACGCAACCACTTATACCTACGATGCGCAGTACAAGGTGACGAGCGTCAAGGATGCCAATGGACATACATCCTCAACCACCTTTGACGCCACCAATTACAACGTCACGCAAACGACCGATGCGTTGACCAATACCAACATCTTCCAGTTTGATGTTAACAACAATCTGACCAGTGTCACGGATGGCAACGGGAAAAAGAGCACAGCAACCTATGCCAGCCCTGGTCTGACCTACTATCCCGACTCCGCAACGGATGAGCAGGGCAACAAGCTGAGCTACTCCTACAATGGCAATGCCAATCTGACACAGGTCAAGGATGGACTGGCAAGCCAGAATACGGAGAACTACAGCTACAACACCAACGGCACGATCAATTCTGTCACCGATGCCAACGGACACATCACCAGCTATAGCTATGATAGTAAAGGCAACCTGACAGGAATTACCCAACCGAGTCCATTGGGAGCCGAAACGCTGACGCATGATGTGCTCAGTCGCGTGACCAGCGTGACCGATGGCAAGAACCAGAAGACCACGTATGGCTATACCAATCTCAACCAGATTGAGACGATCACCTACGCTGATGGCTCCACGATCAATTATAGCTATGATCAGGACAACAACCTGATCAGCCAGATCGATCACACGGGCACGACCAGCTTCACGTATGACGCGCTCAATCGCATGACGAGCAAAACGCTGCCGGGAGGAGCAACGATCAGCTACACCTACGACAAGGTGGGCAACCTGAGCACGTATACTGATGCCGGGGGAACGGTCACCTACACCTATACGCCCGTCAATCTGCTGGCGACGCTCACCGATCCCAGTGGAGCCAAGACGACATATACGTATGACAACGGCAATCGCGAACTGACCATGGCGTATCCCAATGGCGTGACCACCACATACGGGTATGATAAGGCCAATCACGTGACCTCAATCAAAGCGCTCAAGGGAACGACCACAGTGATGAGCTTCACGTATACCTACAACGGCAATCTCAAGGCCAGCGCCACCGATGCCAACAACAATCCGACGACCTACACCTATGATGCCTTGAATCGGCTCAGTGAAGCGCTGGTCAAGAATAGTGGAGGCACGCAGATTGGGGACTACAAGTATGCCTACGATGCCGCCGGCAACCGCACGTCGGCCAACGTCAACGGAACGATCACGACGTATAGCTACAATGCGGCCAACGAATTAACCTCCAGTTTACAGGGCAGCACGAACACGACGTACAACTACGATGGCAACGGCAACCTGACCAGTGGGGGAGGACTCAGCTTCACCTACAACGCGCAGAACCAGACGACCGCCATCAATACGGACATGTACAACTACACGGGAGCCGACCAGACGGATCGGGTCAAGGTGAATAGTACTAACTACACCTATGGTTCCCTCGGGTTAGGTAGTGCATCGAATGGGAGCGCAAACACGTATTACACTCGAGATAATAACGGCAAGTTGGTGAGTGAAAGGACATCAACGGGGACGTACTACTATTCGCTCAATAGTCTGGGATCGGTGAGTGTGGTGACTGATAGTACGGGTGCGGTGAAGAACACCTACGCGTACGATCCGTGGGGCAACAGCCTGGGCAAGACGGAGGCGGTGAGCAATCCCTGGCAGTTTGCTGGTGGGTTCTACGATGCTACGACCGGGTTGTACAAGTTTGGGACACGGTACTACTCGCCGACGTTGGGACGCTGGACGCAGCAGGATCCGGTTGGAGGAAGTGTTGGGCAGGTGGGATCGGGGAATGCGTATGTGTATGCCGATAATGCGCCGGTGATGCTGACGGATCCTAGTGGAAGAGATGCAATTTCACAATGTATCTCCGGTGCTGTTGTAGGCTTGATTATCGGTGTGATCGTAGCCACTATAATTGGGCTAGTAGGACAATTCGAACTAATACCGTTTGTGTTAGATGTTGCAGGTGGCGGTGCACTTGGATGTATAGCAGGCGCACTTGATATAGAAGGAATGGTGAATGATTGGCTGATGAATCAAGGTGTTTAATACTACTAAGTAAATAGTACACTGGAAAGAACAATTAATCGTGCTATAGATTAATTGCTATGAAAATTTCTTAGTGGTGCTATTACGTAAATGATCTGTAGAAGCAGAACATTTGCTCTACTTCTACAGATCAAGTCTGATTGCATAGTTCTGTTGTGCAAGTAATCGTCATTGATTAAAGTATTTTCCTTCACCACAATGATGGAAGTTTAGTTATAAGTATGAGTCATGAAAGCTTCATTACTTATAAAGGAGAATTTGATGAGAAGAGGATTTCAAAGCCAACATTTTAAGGGTTTATCTCTCTTGTTTTACTTATGTTTTATAGGTTTCATTGCTGTAATGGTTGTAAATATTCATAACACTAGAGAAGTGATCTTTTTTACTTGTGCAGCAATCTTCAGTTTACTGATCGGATTATTGTGCAGCTTTTTTGCTGTTAGGAATGCTAAATAAGGTAGAGTTGAGCAAGATATATGAAACCATGAGCAGAATAATTATATGTAATAATAAAGGATGATGGGTGAGTGAGCGTACATCGACGGGAACGTACTACTATTCGCTTAACAGCCTGGGGAAGACGGAGGCCGTGAGCAATCCCTGGCAGTTTGCTGGTGGGTTCTACGATGCCACGACCGGGTTGTACAAGTTTGGGACACGGTATTATTCGCCTTCGTTAGGGCGATGGACGCAGCAAGATCCGGTGGGTGGCAGTGTTGGACAGGTGGGATCAGAGAATCGGTATGTGTACGCTAATAATGCGCCGGTGATGCTGACGGATCCCAGTGGGAGAGCCACAGTAACAAATCAACAGATTGCGGATTGTGCAGGATCTGTGATTGCTGCTGCCGGGGTTGCAATCGGTTCTGATTTAGCTATAGATGGTGCTTTAGAATTGGGTAGTCTTGGGTTGCTAACGCCAGTAGTAATTATAGCCTTAATAGTTGAGACTATTATTAACGCTGGAATCCTTTTAGTTGCTGTAGCAGAGAAATGTCCATTTCTCTTCAACTAGTAGGAGAAGTAGCTTTATAAGCGTATGCATACTTGACGTAGATAAAGATATTACAAATCAGAAAGAAGTACCAAATGTTTATTATCTTCAGAACAAAAACCTTTCTGGTTAAAGGATTTCTTTATCTATGTCAAGTATTCTTATTGAATTGCCTTGAGGTATGTATGGTTATCGAGGATTTTACCTGATTTAGAGGTAATTCTTTATTTCCTTGACATGCTAAAAATTAAATTTTTAGCATACAATTATTTATAGAGGAGTATTAGGATGAATACGAAAACTTTGAGTGCAACTATCCTTTTTTGTGTATGTTGTGTGATGGAAATTTTTGCTATTATCGAATATTTTCGCTTTCCTAACGTGTTATCACTGCAAATAGGACTTGCATTTGCATTTGTTGGGGTGATCTTCTTTATTTTTTCTGTCTATTTATATAGGTCTAGTAAGAAAATGAAATGAAGTTTTAACCCATTTTCCTTGATTGAATACTGGCTTCCTACGATAGAAAGTTGCCCAAATATGGATCGTTTTGATTTCTCACCTCTTTTCAGAAGAACAACATTATGCGGTGAAATAAACAAAATCTCCATGGTTTTTCACTATCGTTCGCCGGATGGTGTGGTTCTACCTAGAAATCATTGAACTCATTTCTTCACTAAGAATGACTTTTCTTATAGTTTATGCCAATAATGCGTCAGTGATGGAGATGAAGCTTAGTGGGAGAGCAATGCATCTATAGGCTGTTCCTGCCGGAATTTTGGCAGGAACATCAGTTGATTGTTTTCTGCTCGCCGATGCTTCCGTATTTTCCATATCTGGAAGTCCTGCACGTGCATTCTTTCGTTCATGTGGAAAGGAGATATACAAATGAGAAGAGAGCCATCACAACAACGGGGAAGAATAGTCATAGCATTTATTTTACTTATTTGGCTCGTTATAACAATCCTATTTGGATTTGTTATGAACAAACCGACAAGTGGTCCAGGACGAGCCGTAATTATTATATTTCTCGTCTTTATTGTCTGCATTTCAATTCAGTTCTTCTATAGTAGATATAAAAGCCGGAAGTTATGAGATATTCCGAACTATAACGGAAACAGGAAAGTTTGCCGCGTTGAACGATACTATCGATAGCGGCAAACCTGGGATTCCTATTCTCATAACGAATTGATTGTGTGTAATACGATACATATAAAATATGCAGAACGGCTTATGGCACTATGAAGAACACGTATAGCGACGATCTGTGGGGCAATAGTGAGCAATCCCTGGGAGGTTTGCCAGTGGTTTCTACGAACTAGTGAGTTGTACGCTTTTGACATCCGGTACTATTTGCCCATGTGAGGAGATAGACACAAAAGGATCCGATGGATGGCAGTATTCAGCATAATCATTCAGGGAGGAAGCATTCACCCCTTCGAAAAGTCCCTCTCTCAGATTTTCGATCATTCGATCACAAGAGAGAGCAGAAGGTATTGATCAAGGAGGAAACAATTGATGGCGAACTGGCAACAGGTGCGCGTCCTCAAACAAAGCGTCACCAAATGGGAGCAGTGGAGACGAGCGCACTCCGAAATCCAACCCACCCTCAACGGAGCGACCCTTAGAGGAGTTAATCTTCATGGAGCCAATCTCAGTGGAGCGAACCTGGCAGGGGCCGATCTCAGTGGAAGCAATCTCAGTGGAGCGAACCTGACCGGAGCGAACCTCAATGTCGCGAATCTGGCGGGAGCGAACCTGAGCGAGGCCGATCTGACCGCCGCCAATCTCACTGCAGCCGACCTCACCGGGGTCAATCTCACGGGAGCGCGTCTGTGTGGAGCTTCGCTGGTGTGGGGCAATCTGAGTCATGTCATCTTGAAGCACGCAGATCTGAGTGGAGCTGATTTGAGCCATAGCGTACTCGTGGAGGCGACCCTGAGTGCAGCCAGGCTCAGTGGGACGATCGTGCAAGAGGTAATCCTGAGGAGCACTATTTTGGCTGAGTTGGATCTCTGTACAGTGCAGGGATTGGACCAGATCAAGCATCGGGGCCGTTCGATCGTTGAGTTGCATAGCATTCAGTTGCCCCACGATGAGAGTGCTCTGCACTTTTTACGTGGGGTTGGTGTAGCTGAGGAATGGATCGGTTTCTATCAAGCGCGTCGGAGAGACCAGCCACGGTGTCGGTTGCCCATCACGTGACCTGGTTTCCCTTTGGTCAAGGACGCGAATAGCTATGATAGTAAAGGCAACCTGACAGGAATTACCCAACCGAGTCCATTGGGAGCCGAAACGCTGACGCATGATGTGCTCAGTCGTGTCACCAGCGTGACCGATGGCAAGAACCAGAAGACTTCCTACGGGTATACCAATCTCAACCAGATTGAGACGATCACCTACGCCGATGGTTCCACGATCACGTACAGCTATGACCAGGACAACAATCTGGTCAGCCAGATCGATCACACGGGCACGACCAGCTTCACGTATGACGCGCTCAATCGCATGACGAGCAAAACGTTGCCGGGAGGAGCAACGATCAGCTATACCTACGACAAGGTGGGCAACCTGAGCACCTACACTGATGCCGGGGGAACGGTCACCTACACCTACACGCCCGTCAATCTGCTGGCGACGCTCACCGATCCCAGTGGAGCCAAAACGACGTATACGTATGACAACGGCAACCGTGAACTGACCATGGCGTATCCCAATGGCGTGACCACCACGTATGGCTACGACAAGGCCAATCACGTGACCTCGATCAAAGCGCTCAAGGGAACGACCACGGTGATGAGCTTCACGTATACCTACAATGGCGCTCTCAAGGCCAGCGCGACCGATGCCAACAACAATCCGACCACCTACACCTACGATGCCTTGAACCGGCTCAGCGAAGCGCTGGTCAAGAACAGCGGAGGCACGCAGATTGGGGACTACAAATATGCCTACGATGCCGCAGGCAACCGCACGTCGGCCAACGTCAATGGAGTCATCACGACCTTTAGCTACAACGCGGCCAACGAACTGACCAGCAGCCTGTTGGGCAGCACAATGACGAACTATACCTACGATGGCAACGGCAATCTGACCAGTGGGGGAGGACTCAGCTTCACCTACAACGCGCAGAACCAGACCACGGCCATCAACACCGATACCTACAATTACACGGGAGCCGATCAGACGGATCGGGTGACGGTCAATAGCAGCAACTACACCTATGGTGCTCTCGGGTTAGGCAGTGCATCGAATGGGAGTGCAAACACGTATTACACTCGAGATAACAACGGCGATTGGTGAGTGAGCGTACATCAACGGGGACGTACTACTATTCGCTCAACAGTCTGGGATCGGTGAGTGTGCTGACCGATAGTAGTGGGAATGTGAAGAACACCTATGCGTACGATCCGTGGGGCAACAGTCTGGGCAAGACGGAGGCCGTGAGCAATCCCTGGCAGTTTGCTGGTGGCTTCTACGATGCCACGACGGGGTTGTACAAGTTCGGGACACGGTATTACTCGCCGACGTTGGGACGCTGGACGCAGCAGGATCCGGTGGGGGGGAGCGTGGGCAAGGTGGGATCGGGCGACGCATATGTGTATGCTCGATGATGCGCCGGTGATGATGACTGATCCCAGTGGGAGAGATGCAGTTGGTTGTTTCTTCTCGTGGATAGTTTCTATTGCTGATGTCATTTCTGTCATTGGTACACTGGTGTGGTTTGATCCTATTGCTGCAGCTGGTATTGAATTGTTAGATGCAATACCTATAGTTGGTATTATCCTTTCAATTACAGGAGCAGTTGCACTGATAGCTTTTAACGTTTGGGCTGTGGAAGGCACTCTATACTTTGATTACCAGCTCATTAAAAGTAATTGTAGCTGATAACCATCAAGCTTCGAAAGTGTAGTTCTATCGCTTGAGACGTTATTCTTATAAAGGCTTGCCTTAGGATGCACGGAGTGCACAGAATATTTACAACTGTTTTTGTGTCTTCCTTTCTTAATTAAGAGGAAGACACAAAAAGGAGGTTTAAAAGAGGCCTTTTCAAGTTTTGACAAAGGCAAAAGTGATATTGTGTTGATTGTTACAAAGTGATAGAAGCAAGAAGACAACCGGTTTAGGTAGCTATACTTTTAAGGATTTCCACTATATAAAAACAGATGCGACTGTGTTTCAACAATGGCAGATGAAAGAGAGTGTTAAATAATGGAAAGATTTTCTCGGACAAGAAAACTATGGTCCAGTGTCTTTGCATTTATAATAATTGGAGGACTTGCCTGGGGCATACAATTTTATCCTATTCTTACCTTTTCTACATTTCTTCCTTCGCTTTTATTTTTTATATCTATTACTAATTACTTCCTCGGGAAAGAAAAAATGAAGAAAGATGGGGGTGGTGAGTGGTTCATGTACTACAATATGATATTTGCTATTTTTGGGCTTATATGTGCTTTTCTACTACCTATCTATTTTTTGATATCAATAAGAGATTTTTTGATATTGAAAGTTATAATAATGATGTTGTTGAGCGTATATATTGCTATTCCACTATTGTATGCGCTTGTCTCTTATAGACGACAAAGAAAGATGTAAACTAACTATTTTTTGTGAGCTAGAACGAGTTTCTTGTTTAACGATCTCAGGAAAATAAATAGAGATCCTTAAACAAATTTTGGAAGGACTTATATAGAAAGGATGTAATTAGAAATGAAAGTTTGCCCTGAATGTAGTGGAGAACGTGTCTTTGTTTCTACAGATGTGCGTGGAAGATCTGGATTATCTGGAAACATCATCTTCAATCAAGCACGTCGTTCTATTTCTCTGTTTGGTAAAAATAAAAAGTCAAATACATCATCTTCTCAAGCATTGGTCTGTACGCAATGTGGATATACAGTATTATATGCAACGCAACCAAAAATCTTATTCCTGACCAATAGCTTCTGTCCTATGTGTGCAGAAGAATGTTACTTTAATCTAAGGTTATGTTGGTTCTCATCCTCAATATGTTGTTTTGTCATGAGCTTTGCCATAAAAGCATACCACATAGTAAACATATATCAGTACCACTTGTATGGAAATCTGATTAGTTCGACGGAGGCAGTGAGCAATCCCTGGCAGGTAGCCAGTGGCTACCTCGATGCCGCCACCGGGTTGTACAAGTTCGGTAGGCGCTACTACTCGCCGACGTTGGGCAGGTGGACGCAGCAGGATCCAGTGGGTGGGAATATTGGCAAGGTGGGATCGGGGAACGCGTATGTGTGCGCTGATAATGCGCTAGTTGAGAACAAAACGAGGAAAATATCGCTGTGAATAAAGATAACACCACATCTCATCCCATTTTGCCTCCCTGTTCCATTTGTGGAGCAGGACCGGAGAAACGTAAATGGAGTCAGACATTCTCAGGTGGTTATAATGCAGGAAGTATTTTGCTGGTAGCCTCAGAACACCAGAGTTTCTGGTCAGGTTCCAGGCCAAAATTCTCACAAGCGTCTCCTGTCGTCTGTACTCAGTGTGGATACGTCCAGTTCTTTGTGAACCCTGGGGATTTTCGAGACGACAAGTCACCTACATAGAATATGCAGTAAACAGTACCTGCAAGATAGAGGCTGTAAGCAATCCCTAGCAGTTCGCTGGTGGCTTCTACGATGCTACGACCGGGTTGTACAAGTTCGGGACACGGTATTATTCGCCGACGTTGGGACGCTGGACACAGCAGGATCCCGTGGGTGGGAGTGTTGGACAGGTGGGATCGGGGAACGCGTATGTCTATGCTGATAATGTGCCGGTGATGCAGACCGATCCTAGTGGAAAAATTCAGTGCAAACCAATGCTTTTTTTATGTGTTGGTGGCGCAGCTCCAGGCATTGCTGTACTAGCAATTACAACCGTTTTTACAGGAGGATTAGCAGCGGTAGCAGCTCTAACTTATGGAGCAGCAATAGGATCACTTGTAACCGGGTGCTTAACACTCGTAGTCGGTGACTATATTACGCAGATTGCTCATAGCTGAGGCTGATAATTTCAAGATCAAGTATCAGATAAACAACATGGCTAACTTGAGCAATAAGGTTTATCCCTACTACTCAGGTTAGCCGTTGAGAAGCTTGTGTGAGTTATACTCTCAATAGCTTCTCTTTTCCAGCCTACTACAACTAGTTATAACGAAAGAAAGTTTGGAGGTATCCATGTCTCGATCTAAGTACACCCCTTTTATTGCTGCCGCCATTGCGTTCATGCTTATAATAATCATCACCATCGTTATTGAAAAATTTCGGTATTCAACTTCTCTTCGATATATCATGGACATAGTCATAGGGATTGTCACTTTGGGAACGTACTTTTTTGTATGGTACCAATCAAGAAATTCACCTACTTCCAAGTAAATACCCTAGTGAAGAGATCTGAGATAGAGTTAAAACGTATACAAAAATTGATTGTTCTTACGGTCAATTTTACTGGAATTTCTTTTTAAAGAGTGGATAAGGAAACGATCTCTTATTGAAAGAAGAGGGAAGATCATGAATGAGCAGAGCCAGACACCAAGCTCAAAGCTTTGTCCGGAATGTGGCGGCGAGCGAGTGAGGGCACAAGCGGGTCCTTACGCTTTTCAATTAACACCTGAACAATCTAATAAGTTCTTTAAGCCATCCTCTGAAACAGTAGCGCTCGTCTGTACCAATTGCGGATATATGAGTTGGTATGCAACCGAACCAGAAAAGCTCATCGTTAAATCATCTGGTCAGTAAGAGAACATCAAGAGATTACTTTCTCTTAGAGACTGTTTTGGCCCAGATCGATCTTCGCTCAACCCACGGACTCGCCCAGATCCGTCATCGGGGTCCCTGCATCGTCGAACTACAGAGCATCCGTCTTCCCGACGATGGACAGGCGCTCCACTTTTTGCACGGTGTTGGCCTTCCCGATGAGCAGATTAGTGTCTATCGGGCAAGCAGGACATAACGTTAACGCTTCTGATGGGAGATACTTCCAAAAGTGAAGTGATCAAGATGAATAAAACCTCTACCGATGGAATCGCTACATATTGAGAAAAAGTGGAGACGAACGAGATGAACCTATTTGATATGTCACTTGCCTGGAAATTCTTTTCTATGATCGCCCTTTTTGCTTTTATCCTTGTAGGTGTTATTTCTATCCTCAACAGGGGAACCTTCATGGAAGTTGTTGGGGTAGAACTTGGGGTGATCATTGCCTGGCTGATCGGCATGGTAGGGTATGCTATTCTGGCCTACTTCGTTCGGCATACAAGAAGGCCATAAGGAATCTATATATTACAAGCTCTTGATGATGAGTCGCCCATAAGCGCGATTGCGTGCTAATATGGACATGCAAATAACTTTATATAGGAGGAAGGGACATGGCAAACAGCTCTTTATCTCGTCAGATTAAACAACTCGGCACTCCGAGAAGATTTGCAATCATTCTTCTTGGTTTCGCATTGTTCGCGCTTATTCTTTTTCTGGAATATACCCATAGCACTAAACATGGTGACCTGATCGGAAGCATCATCTATGCAATTCCTTTTCCTGCCTTATTAACTGCTAGCTTGCTAAGTTTAACTGCGAATAGAAATGAAATGCTGCAAACGCATATATCATGGCAAAGGGAACATTATATATTAGTAGCGCTGCTTTTCCTCTCTATGGCTATTCTATGTCTTGCAATACTCGTAAATAGCTTTATGAATAACAATTTGCCAGATGCGGTGGGTTTACCTATTGGAGGAGTGGGTTTTCTGTTGATGTTGTTTGTCTTTCTGCGCTTAATAATGATGCGTCGCTCAAAGACAGGCATAAAATAATGAAGCGGGATCAAGGAGAAAACATATGTCGTTGCTTCGAGAATTAATATTATTCTGTTGGATCGTCGTTTTGATCCTGTCAGTTAACGTTTTTAGAGATAGAAAGAATAGAAATAAAATTAGCTTGTTTGGGATACTTTGTGTTGATGTCTCTTTAACAATATATGCGATTACAATTTTATATGCGTACTTTCGTATCTCTAAATGAATGAGATTACTTGAAGGAATGCTCTCCATTGCTTTACAAGAGTTCTAATACTCCACTGTCACTTAGCCAGGAGAACCTTTGGTAGTGGAACAGGTAGAGATGTACTTAATTCCTAATTTTTGCTGAAAAGGAGATGAACACGATGCGATTAAATCCGAGAATATGGGTTTTCGGCCTTGCCTTTGGCTTCATATTGGCAGGCTTTGCCGTAGAATTGTTTGACACCTGGGGAACTTTTGGTCACACTATAGGACCCTGGGCCATTGGCCTTCTTGTTCTACTTGTTGTGCTCTGCATTACGTTCCTTAGCTTGAGCCTGCTGGGCCGAAAGACAGGGCTGAATAAATAATAGATCGAGTGACGGTCAATAGCACTTACTACCCCTATGGTTCGCTCAGGTCCGGCAGTGCATCGAATGGGGGTGCAAACACGTAGTACACTCGAGATAACACTGGCAAGTTGGTGAGTGAGGCACGTCAACGGGGACGTACTACTACCTGCGCAACTCGTAGAGAGATAGTAAGTTATGAGAAACTCTCTGATGAGAGAGAGGCTTCTAAGAACTATTGAAATAAGAAAGATTTATGCTTGCGAAGGAAAAGATCATGATGATGAGAACTATCGGCCCTTTGATCAGCGCTCTCCTTTTTCTTATAGTAGCGCTTATCTATCTCATAGCAGGGAATGGACATAATACATTGGGAGTGCTGCTATCTGGTGCATTGTTCATTTTTTGTGTCTTTTTAGCATGGCGTTCTTTTCAACAGCAAAAGAGAGGGTGAAGTACTTATGAGTAATCATAATAGCAGCGAGAGAAGACCAGTTATTGTATTAAGCAATCGTAGTAAAAAGAGGTTAGTATGGGTCTATGCCTTTCTGGCATGTTTCTTCGAGGTAACAGCATTTTCTATTTTTGGGCTTACATCAGTTTATGGTGTATTTCTAACTATTATTAGCATTGGTCTTTTTGTGGTTGCTTTCTCTTTTTATCAAGCAAGTAAGTAAAGTACTTAGTACTAAGGAGAACAAGTCACAATGGATAAAGAGAACGCGCCGCATCCCCAATTACCTCCATGTTCCATCTGTGGAGCAGGACCAGAGAAACGCAAATGGAGTAAAACACCTCTAGGGGCATATGGTTCTGGACATATTATGATTATATCTGAGGAAAGGCAAAGCTTTTGGGTGGGTTCCAATCCGAAATTGTCAGAAGCAGTTCCTGTCGTATGCACTCAGTGTGGATACGTTCAGTTCTTTGTGAATCCGGAGGATTTTAGAGACGACAAGCCAGCCACATAGAGTATATAGTAAACCACTGCACGTAATTCATTACTACATAATCCGAAGTGAATTTATGGAAGAGGAGAAAAATACGTGATGGAGATTCGCACATTCAAGATGATCTTAGCGATCGTTTTGATTATTGCAGGTCTTATCGCTATTACACTGGCATTGATTTTGTATGTCAGACATAACGTAGATGGATTATGGATAGCACTGATCGTTGCCGTATGCATCTTTATGTTGGGCATTATTACCCTTACCTCTACCTTTCAAAACGACAAAAAATCATCAACGCCCAAAAGTATTGCTCCACCACAGAAATAGAAATGGAAAGTTTCGTTTTTCTCATCGAAATAGATAAACACCCGATATTTTCTATAGAACGCGAATTTTATATACATAATTATGATAAGGAGGGAAGTAAAACATGAGTCTCGGTCAAATTTCATCTCTTGTACTTCTTATAGTTGGAATAATCTGGATGTATAGGGGTACAAAGATGCTCTACCAATCAAAGTTACAAGATAAGCAAACTATATGGTACAAACGCTTCAAATTGACAAGAGGCATGTATTGGCTCCTCCTTGGTATAGGGCTTATCATAGTGGAGAGTGTGAATGTGACCGGAGTGCAGATCCCTTTTGGTGATGTTGGCGGCTATATAATGCTTGGATTAGGTATTTTGATGGTCTCATTCGGTGTCCTCTCAGTACGTTACAAACCTCACGATGATTAGGAAGTAAGGAGGCATAGAATGTGATGGATAATGCTTCTTCTCAGATGTGTTTTACTATTATTAGAGTATTTAAAAAAAGAAAGGACGATATATGAGAAATAACACTTCAAAAAAGCGCTTATTCATAATATCGTCTTTTTTACTTGCTCTATCTGTAGCAAATATTCTTAATGTACTTTTATCGAGAACATCTGGTATTTCACTTCTACTTGGAAGTATTGCCTCAATCATTTTCTTCATATTTGCAGCTACAGGTTTTTATCTTTCTCTTTTCGGAAAGCAGTGAAAGTACACGACTACACGGGCTTATTCCACTCCGTTTCATTGCGCCCCTACCAGTACCGTGTAAAAGACGCTAATAAATATAATATGCGAGAAAACAATAGTAGGGGCGCAATGAAACGGAGTGGAATAAGCCCGTGCGCTCCTTGAGGAGAGGGTCGTGCCCTCCTCCCAAAAAGACCGGATCGGCCAACGCACGCGATGGGGATAACGTGCATTGCCCGGTCCGATCCGTCCAGGAGAAAGAGAGTGTGGAATTTATGGGTGCCAGTAGCCATCATCTTCATCTGGATCATCGTCCGCATGGGCCACGATGACTTGTTGCAGTCTCATTATTGCCCCCGATGGCTCGATGGTGGAATACGCGTTTACAATGTTGTCTCGTTCTGTGGCGATTGCGTTCGTCAGTTCTTTCATGTTTTTTTTCCTCGCTTTTTTTATTTGTGTGGAGGGATTTCAATGAATTCTAGATCGCGCTCCCTCCATATGCGATCCGCTAAAGTTCCTTTATTTCACCATGTGCGCCTATACCTATCTTTGGGGATAGGTGGAATGCATATGGTATCTACCGGATTCCTGGGTATATGCAGGTGAATAGACATCCCATACCATTGGGACCGGGTTTGATGGGGTGACACGGGTTAATAAATGGCACCCCTACATCACGGGACCGGGTTCGATGGGGCGACACGGGTTAATAAATGGCACCCCTACATCATGGTGTAATCGTTATTCGCTTGCCCTTAATCTTGATTCGTACATCAGAATGTATCCGGTCTCTAGAATAGAGGAGATATCGAAGCCGAATGAGCGCATTTTTAGACGTGTGCGTGATAGAACGTTGCGTACTGGACGCATCTCCTGATCCCAGATCCCTTCTTCCATTGCTTCTTGTAAGCGCTCTCGGCAGCGGGCCACTGTTCTCTCATGCACGTTGCCGTTGTAGAAACTCGCGAACATAACCTCATAAGGGCAATAATAAGGAAACTGTTCTATTAAAGGCAGCAGGACGCGCATCTCCCCATCCGTAAATTGCTGCTGCTGGACTAGCTTTGGTCGACCCTCGTCACATGAGATATAGGAAAGCGTACCCAGGCTACGATTGAGTGCCAACGTGTCGCCTGATGGCAGCGCCTCCATCAATGAGAAATGCATAATATTTTCACTATCTTGCTTTAGATAGGGGGCAGATGTTTTTGCTTCACGTAATGATAATCTTTGCATTGTGTGTTTCCTTTGCTTAGCCACGGCTCGTTTTCAATACTACTTAACGATAACTAGCAATCAATGAGTCAAGGCCTATCCCTCCCAGGACCACCAGGAGGAATAGCAAGAGTAGAACAAGCCACGTATAGAGTGCGTGCCGTCTTCTCTCCCAACTCTGTAGAGCAGGCGAGGGTTCGCCCGGTACGATTTTGTGTGGCGCTGGTGCCAGGTCGGCGGTCACTCTTCGTTCGCCAGTGGGACGCAACCTGAGCGTTCCGCTTGTTGAACGTGATAGTGATACCGGTACTCCGCGTGACTGATAGCGCTGCAACCGATAGGGTTTCAGGAATGATCCCGTTTGTGGGGATGATCCTGACGGGCTTGTGAACCGCGCCCCTACATTGTTATTCGGTATGCTTGCTATCGGCATCGTCTGCTGTAACGTGAAATCATCTGTTGTGCGCAGGTTTGTTCCCAATGGGGTTGATTCCAACGGGTTTGTCGATGGGGATGATCCCAACGGGCTTGTAAACCGCGCCCCTACCTCGTGTAATTGTCCACCTGTGCCTTCCCATGGGGTGGTAAACCGCACGCCTGTGCCCGGCAGTGGTGCGTGTATGCCACTTATGAATTTTACCCCGGCTTCCTGTATTGGTGCGCCTGTATCCTGCAACATATCCCATGGGCTTGAATTAATTTGCCCCCACGGGCTTGAGTTGTTTGATGCCCACGGGCTTGTAAACTGCGCCCCTACATGTGCATCTTCCAATTGGTCTTGTTGCAGATCTATTGAACGCTCCTTTACACCCTCCACCACAATTTCCTCCACAGGTTCTTGTAGAAATGATCTCAAGTCTCTTGCTTCCGATTGTCTCATCTGACTTGCGTCCTTCTATGCGTTCCGTTTTGTTCCCTTGCCTTCCTCTCATTCGGGAGAGGAGCACCGTCGTTCTTTACACTCTAATTATGCCTGTAAACCTTGTACTTCTAAAACGACATATGTTATCATTCCATTGAACATCTTTATCATTTTCAAATCTGTATCCAAACTTATTATCTTGAAACAAGATACAATGAACAAATATCATCAATGTAAATTCTTTATCATCCTTTATCATTTTCATTCAATTCTTGATTAATAGAACCTGGACTCGCGTTATTTTTAGCATTAAAATGATAAATACAAACACATGTGCGGATCGCGTTTAGGATCATTCGTTGATACAAATTGGGGTCCGGGGTGGGTCGATAAATCGCGGACGCGGTGGAACCGGGTCCCTACCGTACGGGTTATACAAAATTGATCAAACGAGAGCTTGCTAACCATAGAGGGGAAACGCGCTGATGGAAGATACAACGACCACCACACCTCGACCTCGTCACCGTCTGGTCGATGCTCGCATCAGCCAGCACTGGTCGCAGCAGGAAGTTGCTGACCGCATTGGTACAACTCACGTCAATGTCAGTCGCTGGGAACGCGGCATCACCCGCCCAAGCCCTTATTTTCGCCGCAAACTGAGCAAACTTTTCGATAAAAGTGAGGAGGATCTGGACCTCCTCTTCCAACCTCCCGTGGAAACGGTGGATGTTGATGCCACGGGCGGCGCAAACTTGGATGGCGCAAACGTAGATGGTGCAAACGTGGGTGGCGTAAGCATGGGCGGCGTAAACGCGGCCCCTACGGTGGGCGCGATAAATCTGGCCCCTACGCCGGCGATTTATGATCCGATCATTCCTCTGCCGTCTTCGACTCCGCTTATTGGGCGTGAGGAGGAGATTGCCGCGATTAAGCAGCGCCTCTTTGCTGGTAGTAGTGTTGCGTTGACGGCGCTCAATGGCTTGCCTGGCGTGGGTAAGACGACGCTGGCAATTGCTCTGGCGCATGATCCCGAGGTTCGTGCTCATTTCCGGCATGGCGTGCTATGGGCTGGCCTGGGTCCTGATCCTAACGTTGACCGTCGCCTGATCCGCTGGGGTACACTGTTGGGACTTTCTCCTGGCGAGATCGGCAATATCAAAGATCGGGAGGAATGGGCCTTATCCCTGCGCAGTGCGATTGGCTCCCGTTCGATGCTGCTGGTGATCGATGACGCGTGGGATGTCAATGATGCCCTGACCTTTAAAGTCGGCGGTCCCAATTGCGCACACCTTGTCACCACGCGCTATATGGCGATTGCCTCACATGTCGCAGGCGATGGAGCTACGCGCCTGCAGGAACTGAACACAGACGAGAGCATGGCACTGCTGCGCCTGCTCGCTCCCCAGGTTATCGAGAAGGAAGAGCAAAAAGCGCTGGCCCTCATCCAGGCAGTGGGTGGGCTTCCGCTTGCTCTTACATTGATGGGTAACTATCTGCGTCTGCAAGCTTATAGTGGGCAGGCCAGGCGTATCCAATCTGCCCTGCAACGCCTCAATGATGCCGCTGGTCGTATGCAGATCGCGGAGCCGCGTGGGCCTATTGAGCGCCATCCCAGCATGCCAACCGACAAAACACTCTCCCTGCAATCGATCATCGCCGTCACCGATCAGCAATTGAGCGTCGAGGCACGCAAAGCGCTCTATGCGCTCTCCGCACTCCCCAGCAAGCCCGATAACTTCTCCGAGGAAGCAGCTGTTGCCGTGACGGATTGCAGCCTCGACGCCATTGACGAACTGATCGACACTGGTATGTTGGAGAGCAGTAGCGAGGGGCGTTACATGCTCCACCAGACCATCGCCGATTACGCGCGCCTGCACCAGGAAGGAGACGAGCCACGTGAGCGGCTGATCCAATACGCGCACGATTTCGTCGAGGAGCATCGTACAGATTACGAGCAACTGGACATGGAGAGCGGTGTGATCATCGCCGCCCTTGAGGTTGCATACGCGCTGGATAAGAAAGAGGAGCTGGTCAGAAACGTCTGCGAGTTCGCGCCCTTCCTGTTGATGCGCGGCAACTATTCGCTTGCCGAGCGTCATGTCGAACGTGCGCAGGCTGCCGCGGTGGACTTAGATGATAAATATGGAATTGCTAATACGCTTTTGTATAGGGGATTGATTGATCAGAAGCATGGCAACTACGATCAGGCGGAAAGTTATTTGCAGGAGGGGTTGACGCTTGCCCGTCAGGTTAATGCGCCTACGCGTATTGATGCTTTGTTGTATCTGGGGCAGACTGAGCAGAAAAAGGGGAATTATGATCAAGCGGAGACGTATTTGCAGGAAGGGTTGAGCCTTGCGCGACAAAATGATGATGATGAACGTATCAGTGCTATACTTGCCGATCTTGGAGGGTGATGCTAAAGCGTGGTGAGTATGTAAAAGCAGAGGCATATTTACAAGAGGGATTGACTATTGCACGCCGGATTGGACATCGAGAACGTATTGGAGCTCTTTTACGTGTATTAGGTACTGTCGCTGATCAGTCGAGGAAATTATCAGCAATCGGAAGCTTATATGCTGGAAGGACTGACTATTGCCCGTCAAATAGGAGACCGTGAACAAATATGTATGTTGCTTGTGAATTTGGGAGCTGCAGTAGGGGAGCAGGGTAGTTATGGACGTGCAGAAGCATATTTTCAGGAAGGATTAGTACTAGCTCGTCAGATTGGGCAGCGTGAATGGATGGCTGTATTGCTTGGTAATTTAGGTGATATAGCGAGTGAATTAGAAAAATATGTGCAAGCAGAAGCATATTTTCAGGAAGGGTTATTGTTAGCCCGTCAAATTGGACATCGAGAATGGATCAGTGGACTGCTTATCAATTTGGGATTAACAATAAGAAAGCAAGGCAAATATGTTGATGCAGAGGCTATATCTTCAAGAAAGCTTAGAATTAGCACGGCAGGTAGATAGGCCACAGATGATAGCTAATGCACTTTATGAATGTGGAAGTGTATATCTTGCTCAAAATAAAATAGAAGAAGCTCGAAAAGCATTTAATGAGATGTTTGCTAGTTATTCCTGAAGGAGAGCAAGATCTGAATTGCTTGAGCACAATATGGTCTGGCACGTACTGCAATGGCTCAAGGCAATCGTGTTGAAGCTCAGAAATTGGGGGCGGAAAGTCTAAGGACGTTGGAAACGATGGGCCATCGCAATGCTCAGGAAGTGAGACAATGGTTGGCTTCTATCGAAAGATAGGCAGAGGCGATTGGGTAATGTGTACATGAATTTGAATTGTGGGTAGGGACCATCTTTAGAGCGTCTCACAATTTATTGAAGATGCTTTGGAGGTGCATGCATCGTCAATAAATTGTGAGACGCTCTAAAGATGGTCCCTACCCCGATGCGTCCAATATGCCCGGTGCGTTCGATATGTTCGGTGTGCCCGGTGCGTTCGGTGGGTATGTTGGTATAAGACAAAAAACACCCTTGTGCTCATACGTTGTTACACGTTATACTTGGTATATCAAAAACGCCTTCAGGTTAAAGAATGCTATGCCGCAAAAGGTAATAAGATAATCACAAACAAGTAAACGCGATATAATAAAGAATTGGTGAATTGCAGAGGGAAGTCCCCAGGATATAATCTACCAGAACAGGAAGTATCTAAAGGAGGGTTTCTTTGATGATGAAGCTTGCACCTAATGATCAATTGCGTGCAGCACGCGAGGGCAGGCATCTCTCACGGGAACAACTGGCCGAGATGATCGGAGCCAGCAAACTCAATATTGGGCGTTGGGAACGCGGCGATGCATCTCCAGGGCAGCCCTTTGTGCAGAAGCTGTGTGCCATTTTCGGGATGTCTCCAGAAGAACTGGGCTTCCCAGCAGTGAGTCCTGAGATAGTTTCAGATGTGCCCGATGCCATCTATGATCCAGGCATTCCTCCGGTGCCGCCCGTTGCCCTGGTTGGGCGCGAACAGCAACTTGTGGAGGCCCGGCGCTGCCTGCTGGTGGGAGGCAATGCTGTACTTACCGCGCTCAATGGCTTGCCAGGCGTTGGTAAAACCACATTAGCAATTGCCCTGGCGCATGACGAGGAGTTGCGAGCGCATTTTCATGATGGTGTATTGTGGGCTGGCCTTGGACCAGATCCTAATATTCAGGGCCAGCTACGGCGTTGGGGCAGGCTACTAGGCTTGTCGAATGATGCGATGGCCGAGCTAAATAGTAGCGAAGCCTGGGCTACCACGTTGCGCACGGCCATTGGCACACGGCAGATGCTGTTGATTATTGACGACGCGTGGCAGGTCGAAGAGAGCCTGGCCTTCAAAGTTGGTGGTCCCAATTGCGCTCACCTCGTGACGACGCGCTATCCCGCTATCGGCATGTCGATGGGAGCCGATAATATCACGACCGTCTCGGAGCTGAGCGCGGAAGAAAGCATGAAATTGTTGCGCCAGATCGCGCCCAAGGTAGTAGAGTTAGAGGTGAATAAGGCGCACGATCTCGTACAGGCGGTGGGTGGTCTGCCACTTGCCCTGACATTGATGGGCAATTATCTCCGTCTGCAAGCATATAGTGGACAACCACGGCGCATTCAATCGGCCCTTAAACAACTCACCGATACGGCGGCACGCCTGCAACTGGTTGAACCGCGTGCGCCTGGTGAGCGTCACCCCAGCCTGCCTGCCGGTGCCTCCCTTTCTTTGAAATCTATTATCGCGGTCACTGATCAGCAGTTGGATGAGCAGGTGCGGAGTGCTTTATATGCGCTATCAGTCTTTCCGGCCAAACCCAATAGTTTCTCTGAGGAAGCCGCCCTCGCTGTAGCAGCCTGCGAAGCAGAGACGCTGGATGATTTGGCCGATGCAGGTTTGCTGGAAAGTAGTGGCTCCGGTCGCTATACCCTGCATCAGACGATCGCTGATTACGCGCGTCTGCAACTGACCGAAACCGCGCCAACCGAACGGCTGATTGAGTATGCGAATACGTTTGTCGAAACGCACAAAACGGACTACGAATTGCTCGACCAGGAAAGTGGCATTATCCTTGCAGCGTTAGAAGCGGCTTATAAAATGAAAAAGTATGCTGAACTGGTACGTGGTGTGAGCGCCTTTGCATCTTTCCTGTTATTGCGTGGAAACTATGAACTGGCAGAGCAGCATGTGCAACGAGCCTATGAGGCGGCTACGATACAAGGAGATCGCCATAGTATTACCAATGCTTTATTATACAAAGGAGAAATTGCTTCGCGTCGTGGCAATTATTCGCAGGCCGAAACCTCTTTTAAAGAAGGTCTGTCTATTGCGCAAGCAGATCGATGCTCCAGAGTCAAATCAGTGCTCTCTTGAAGGATCTGGGCTGGATGACATGGAAACAGGGCAATTATGTACAGGCCGAAACCTATTTGCAAGAAGGATTGACTATTGCCCGCCGACATGGATATCTTGAGCGTACCAGTGCTTTATTGAATGTTCTGGGTTCATTGATGGCTAGCAAAGGAAATTATCCGCAGTCAATAGCCTATATGGAAGAAGGATTAGATCTTGCCCGCCAGAGTGGGGACCGCGAACAGATCTGTGGCCTTTGCTACTTAATCTGGGCGTTACAGTGTGCAGAACAGGGACATGATGAGCAGGCGGAAGACTATCTACTGGAAGGATTGACAATTGCCCGTCAGATCAGGCATCAGGAATGGACTGATTGTACTGCTGCTCAATATGGGAGAGATGGCTGTTGATCAAGAGAAATTACACGCGTGCAGAGGTTTACTATTCAGAAGCTCTATGCTCTTGCTCGCAAGATTGGAAATCGCGAATGGACAGTATTTTACTTATAAATATGGGTAAACTTACTCAAAAGCAGGGAAATTATGCACAAGCAACCGTAGTATTTGCTTGAAAGCTTAAAGCTTGCGCGAGAAATTAGTAGACCGCGCATGATTTGTGTCTGTCTTTATGAATATGGCAATCTTTATCTTCAACAGCAGTTATTACCTGAAGGGCTGAAGCTGCCTTTAATAAGATGCTTGCATCTATTCCTGAAGGTGACCAGGAATTATTTGCACTAGCGCAATATGGTTTAGCACGTGTTGCTGCTGCCAGAAGGTGATATTGTAGAAGCTCAGAAACTTGGAGAAGCAAGTGTGAGCTGTCCTTGAAGCTATAGGACATCGTAATGCTCAGGAAGTAAGATCTTGGTTAAATATATTAGCTGATAAGCCATAAATAGCTTCAAAGAGAGAGTCATAGTGGATATATATCCACTATGAACTCTTCTTTGGCGTAAATAGTATATTTACTATTTCTTATGGCATGACCTGTTAGAAAATATAAACATTTGTAAGGTCACATGCCATTAGTTCATCTATAGTCTAACCATGCCATAGATAAATAGGTGTTAGCCCAGCAGCATGAGCACCAGACACGAACATAACGGCGAAGACAATCGCGATAGTCAGGACGACGAGGAGTGGCAGAATCCAACGAATGAAACGCATAGACATGGTGTATCTCCCTTTCAACTCACTCGGTGCCAGGCTCATAGAGCAGAGTGTGCTGCGATAGTGTGTGCAGGAAACTCTGCAAGGGATAATTCCTCTCTGCGCCGGAGAAGTCTTTGCAGGGTGAGATGGACGTGTGTCCCTCATGCCTGACACGTCAGATAGTGATGTTTGTGCGGCTCTACTGGCCTCAACACTGATCTGGCGGACCTCTTTTCTTCTCTCAGCGATCCCTGATGTAATGACCCTTGACCCCGAAAATATACTAGTGGTAGCCAGTTGCTCGTTTCTTCCTTCGAGTATCTGGTTCACACGGAGCGTGTTCTGCAACCAGCCCAACACGCTCCATCTCCATTCATCCAATTAGTTCATCTTGTGCCGGTTGGGTACTAGCTCGCTCTAAGTCGCAACAGGTCAACTTCTGCCTGTGCGAGAGGTAGTGCCCGAACCGGACTTTGTTTCACCCGAAAGTGTTTTGTCATGGGCGACATCTCGATGCCTGTGTCTTGTACTAATGCGTATCGATACACTGGTGATGGTATAAGATTTTTCGCAAACCTTCATGTTTCTCTGCAACATTGACAGAAAAGTACTATGCCAGTACTTCGATGTTGATAGAAAAAGGCCAGGATTGCATGAAACTACGAAAACCTGTACCTGCAAGAGCTGTTTTGCTGTGTTTCACGCTCAAAACTGGTTCGTAATTTATGTGTTGAGGCTGCAATGTCTTATACTAGCTCGGCATGGTAGCAAAAGAGAGGGTACTATGTGACCAAAAAAACTGCATGTTGCAGGAATTTTGGGTAGTAATTTGGGTGGAGTACTATAAATGTTGCAAGAAAAAAGGGAGTATCTCACATAATGTGGTATGTAAGAGGGAAGATTTCCACAAAATTGCCTTTGCAAAGGAATGGCTCTAGAGTAGGAATGACTTTACAATAGAGAAGGAGAAAATCATGGCTCACGTGTATGGTATAGGCGGCGTTTTCATTCATGCCAATGATCCAAAGTTGTTGGCGGAATGGTATGCCAGCCATTTCGGCATTGAATTTGGATCTGATGAGAAAGGGGAGAACTTCTGGATGCTCTTTTACTCTGGTGACGACAACGACCCATCGAAAAGAACGAGCACGGTTTTTGCTATCATGCCAGCGAAGACCAGACTGGGTTCCCAGCGTGGTGAATATACGATCAACTACAAAGTAGATGACCTGCAAGCCTTCATCGAGCAATTGAAGGCGAGCGGCGTGAACGCTGAACCCGTTGAGGAGGATAAGCAAAACGGCTCGTTCACCTGGATCACCGATCCCGAGGGGAACCGTATCGAGTTGTACCAGCCGTATTAGCAATTCTATCTATGTGAGATTATCCAGCGGTTGCGCGTGCCGAACGTGGGTATTAATCGTTGCCAATATAGCGAATAGGACAAGGAAGATCGAGCAATAGAGGATCGTCTTGAACACACCAGTGCTCTGGAGGAGCCAGCCTATCAACGCATATCCTATTGGCTGCCCACCGAATGCGATCAGGCGAAAGACGCTATTGACGCGCCCTTGCAGCGTATCGGGTATGAGGGCGCTACGATAACTGAACTGCACCACGTTGTAGATGGGACCTGAGATAAAGCTAAAGAAAGCAACTATTCCCAGCATGAGCAGGTTGGGAGCAATGAGGAACAGAGCTATACCCAGCGCGCCAAACCAGGTTGAGGCGATAATTACCTGCCCAAAGGTGAAACGGCGCTGGAAATAGGGCGCGACGATGGCACCCAGAATAGCGCCCAGACCGCTGATAGCAAAAATGATGCCGATAAGGAGCGATGACGCATGCATGCTCTGAGCCAGCACAATGACGATGAGCGTGTAGCCTGAAGAGACCAGGTTCCAGGCTCCAGTAAGGATAGCAATGAAGCGGATCAGAGGTTGTTGCCAGAGCCAGCGCAATCCCTCCCAGATCTCAACCCACAGGTTACGTCGTGCGGCGGTGCGTATTTCCTGAAAACGCGTTTTGATGAAGAAAAGTGAGACGACCGACGCGATATATGAGATTGCATCCGTCAGAAATGGGATGGCGCTACCAAATGCATAGAGAACGCCACCGAGCGAGGGGCCAGCGAGTGCAGTGATACCATCGGTCGCCTGATTTTGTGCCGTGGCGGCTGGCAACTGAACTTTAGGGACGACGCGTGGCAAGCAGGCGGCCTCCGCGATATTGAAGAAGACAAAGAAAGTTCCTTCAAGCGTTGACACAATATAGAGCTGGATGATCGTCAAATGTCCGAGCGCGAATGCCAGTGGGATGCTACCGAGAGCCAGGCCGCGCACGATATCGCTAAGAATCATGACGCGTTTGCGGTCCCAGCGATCAATCAACGCGCCCGCAGGCAAGCTAAAGATGAGATAGGGCAGAGCGCGTAATGCGCCCGCGAGACCAGCCTGTGCGGGAGAATGTGTGAGTGCCAGGATCAACAAAGGAAAGGCGAGCTGTGAAACCTGGCTGCCAACCGAAGAGACGAGCTGGCCGCTCCATAAGAGCATATAGTCACGATTGTGCCAGAGCGATCGAGGGGGTTGGACCTGATCTTGTTTTATTTCTACTGGTTGCATGGATCACCTCCATCGTTTGCTTGCGTTTCTGCATCAGTAACAGGTTGCGTCACTTGCAGGTAGTCGGGGGATGTAAACATCGTCATAAATATGCTATAGACCTGCCCGGAAGCATCAGGATCGGCGAGGATCATCTCATCTACAAGTGACCGTAAGCGTTGGTGATAGATATTGGCTCGTTCGGGTGTGAGGCGCAGGTGGAGGAACGCGCTTTGTAAGTATGGATCTTCCTTGTTGCTCGTACGTGCGTGAAGCAGTTCGTCGTGGAGGTGGTTCACCTTACGCAGGCTAATCGAATCGATGGCATCGTCGCCCTTGATTTCGCGTGGAAAATCGAAGACGAAGGTGCGGGCTGTGCGTGTATAGTAGTTGGCGACCGTTCCCCGGATAAAGCGGCGGGCGACAACCTGGACGAGGCCAGCGGCCTCTAGCAGGTGCAGGTGGTGTCCAATGGCACCGGATGTAGAGCCAAGGCGATCCGCAACCTGTTTGGCGCTGGCAGGTTGTTGCTGAATAAGGCCCAGGATGCGTGAGCGCGTTTCATCGCTAACGGCCTTAAATTCCTGCATAGTTGTAAGGATGCGTTTAGGGGGTAGGTCGGGCATGACGATGGGGGCTCGTATCGGGCAGGATAGGGATAGTGTTAAGGTCGTTGGGGATTGGGATGTTGCTCATAGTTTTTCCTTTTTGTGTTAACGACTATGAAGAAATTATAACATATAAAATGAAAATAGTATATGCTAAAAAATTAGCGTGGTGGAATGTTGTAGGCGAGACGGGCTTATTCCATTGCGCCCCTACAACGTCATGTACGAAATGAAATGCGTCAAAACGTGGAATGCAATGGTAGGGGCGCAATGGAATGCAATGGAATAAGCCCTACACCTCAATATGATGACGCCCGGGCGAATCCCACAGAAATGGATTTACCCGGGCGTCGCTAACGCAGCCCTATCGTTTTAGCCAGGGAAATGGCAGGCCGCATAATGGTTTGGCTGCTTCTCTTCCAGAGGTGGAATGACCTCGCGGCAGATGGCCTGCGCTTTCCAGCAGCGGGGGTGGAAATTGCAGCCGCTGGGAGGATTTACCGGGCTTGGAACATCGCCTTCGAGAATGATGCGCTTGCGTTTGGCCTCGATATCGGGATCGGGTACCGGAATCGCGGATAGCAATGCCTGAGTGTAAGGATGCAGTGGCATCTTGTAAAGCTCTTCGCTTTTCGTCAATTCTACGACCCGACCGAGGTACATGACAGCGATGCGTTCGCTGATATGCTTTACCACGGAGAGATTGTGGGCGACGAAGAGATAGGTGAGGCCAAATTTGCCCTGTAGATCCTGGAGCAGGTTGAGCACCTGGGCCTGGATCGAGACATCGAGCGCGGAGACCGGCTCGTCTGCAACGATCAGGGATGGGTGCAGGGCGAGTGCGCGGGCGATGCCGATGCGTTGGCGCTGGCCACCACTAAACTCGTGGGCAAAGCGATTTACATAATATGGATTGAGACCCACGGTCTCTAAGAGATTAGCTACTTCATCGCGAACCTCTTTGCCGTTGCCGCGTTTAAAGTTCTCCAGGGGTTCCGAGACGATTTGTCCGACGGTATAGCGTGGGTCGAGAGAGCCGTAGGGGTCCTGGAAAACCATCTGCATTTGCGCCCGTTTTTTGCGTAGCTCATTGGCTGAGAGCGTTGTCAGTTCGACGCCATCCAGTTTTACGCTTCCTTCGGTTGGCTTAATCAATTGCAGAATAGCGCGACCTGTCGTGGATTTTCCGCAGCCGCTTTCGCCTACCAGACCCAGCGTCTCGCCATGGCGCACAAAGAGGTCTACCCCATCGACGGCTTTCACATTTGCGACGGTGCGACCAAGGATACCGCCCTTGATGGGAAAGTGAACTTTCAAGCCCTTTACGTCGATCAGGGTTGTACCGGCCTGTTTAGGCGTTTCAACTTCTTGTACCATATTTCACACTCCTCGTTAGTTTGGATAGAAGCATGCGGCGACCTGTTCGCCGCGATCGACGGGCATCAGTTCTGGACGTTCCTGGCGGCAACGGCCTGAACTTTGGGGCATCTGGAGCATATGGGCATCCGACGGGCGGGTTTGACAGATCAGGTGGTTGCCCGGCAATTGGTGTGAGTCGAGCGCCACGTTCTTCGTTAAGACGTGGAATGGACTGAAGCAGGCCAGTTGTGTAAGGATGAGCGGGTGTGTCAAAGATCTGTTTCACTGGTGCTGACTCCACCACGTGGCCGGCGTACATGACATTCACATGCTGACAGGTGCCCGCGACGACGCCAAGATCGTGTGTAATCAGCATAACAGCGGTGCCAAATTCTTGTGAGAGACCCTTCATCAGGTCAAGAACCTGGGCCTGGATGGTGACATCGAGGGCGGTTGTAGGTTCGTCGGCGATCAGTAAGCGAGGGTTGCAGGCCAGGGCGATTGCAATCATCACGCGCTGACGCATGCCGCCGCTAAATTCGTGTGGATAGTTTTTAGCACGTCTTTTGGCGTCCGAAATGCGCACAAGGTCCAGCATTTCGACTGCACGTTTCCATGCCTGATCGTTATTGACATCTTTGCGGTGACGTTTGACGGTCTCGGCGATCTGGTAGCCAACGGTGAAGACCGGATTAAGCGAGGTCATGGGGTCCTGGAAGATCATGGAGATCTTGCTGCCGCGCAGGTCGGTCAGTTCGTCCTGGCTTTTCTCCATAATATTCTCGCCATCAAAAATGATTTCGCCGCCAACGATCTTACCGGGCGGATTGGCGACGAGGCGCATAATCGAGAGGGCGGTGACGCTTTTGCCGCAGCCGCTTTCGCCAACCACGCCGAGGGTCTGACCAGCTTTCATGGTGAATGAGACATCATTAACGGCTTTGACCACGCCCCCACGTGTAAAGAAGTAGGTTTTGAGGTTATTGACCTCAAGTAAATTGGTTGCCATAATTTATATTTTCTCCATGACTAGTCTTTTGAGCGTGGGTCGAAGGCGTCGCGCAGGCCATCGCCAAGGAACGAGAAGCAGAGCACGATAATGGCCAGCACAAAAGAGGGAAGCAGCACTTCCCAGGGATTGGAGTCAATCAGAGCGGTGCCATCTGAGATCATAAGACCGAGACTGGAACCGGGTGACTGAACACCTAAACCAAGCAAGCTAATACCAGCCTCATTGACGATAGTACCAGCAATGTTGAGTGTGGAGGCGATAATTACGATACTGAGCAAGTTAGGCACAATATGGCGTATTATGATTTGAAAGTTGGAGGTGCCTGAAGTGCGTGCGGCTTCAACAAACTGTTGTTCTTTGATCTGCAACGTTTGACCACGCACATACCGTGCCATGAGCGGCCATGAGGTGAGAGCTAAAGCCAACGAAACGAGGATCAAACGCGCATTGCCATTCGGGCCAATGATAGGAACGTTACTGAATGCGGTATCAGCAGCGGTACCGAAAATGCCAGCCAACAGAATGACAAAGAGTAGACCTGGGAAGGCGAACATAATATCAGTAAAACGGGCCAGGAATTGGTCGATCCAGCCGCCGAAATAGCCTGCCAGGACGCCTACAGTGATGCCTAACACGATATCTATTATTTCGACCAGTACGGCTACGCTGATAGAGATGAGGAGACCTTGCATGAGGCGTGCGAGCAGATCTCGTCCAATGGAGTCGGTGCCGAGCCAGTTCTGAGCAGATATAAAATTATCTTGATTATCGAGTTCCTGATGGAAAGGGTTGTGATAAAGCGAAGGGCCGACAACACCATTGATGGCGCTTTGGTAGGACCCACCAATGTGTTGGTAGATGGGTGGACCAAAAATGGCGAGCAGTACAAAAAATACAATGATGCTAAGGCTTACCATTGCACGCTTGTCGCGCCGAAGGCGTCCAAGAGACTCCTGCAAGGGTGTTGGAGATTTTTGATTTGGTTGATCTGGTGTGGTTGCTGTTTGTTCAGATAGTGAAGGAATTGTGCCTTGAGTTATATCTGTGAGCAACGGATCTGATGATAGTGAGGCATTAGGAAGCATTGCTTCTTGAGCGCCAGGATCTGTATTTCTATCTCTAGTATCCATGTGTGTTGCTTTACCTCCTATGCGACTTTAATGCGCGGGTCGACGACGGTGTAGAGGATATCGGATATCAAATTTCCTATCACTACGGCGACGGCGAGCAAGACGGTGGTTGCCTGGATTACAGGATAGTCACGTGAGTTAACAGAGGTAAGGGTGATCTGGGCAATACCAGGAATATTGAAGATCTGCTCAATGAAGAACGCACCGGTAACTAACAAGCCGATTGAGAAACCAAGGACGGTGACTAATGGAATCAGTGCATTGCGTAGAGCATGACGGTAGACCACGACGCGTTCGCCCAGGCCTTTTGCACGTGCTGTACGCACATAGTCCTGACGTAAGACTTCCAACATACTTGTTCGTGAAAGGCGTGCAAGATATGCCATGCCTGTAAATGCATAGACAAGGATGGGGACAAGTTTGAGCTGCAAGTCATTCAAGGTGTATTGCCAGGGATTACCCCAGCCTGATACTGGCCAGGCACCTCCCGTATGTTGATCGATCCACACAATGAGCACCTGAGCAAATACAGAGATGACAAAGACGGGTATCGCAAAAAATACAAGCATAACGCTCATATTGGTTGTATCGATCCAGGTATTGGCCTTGAGCGCAGAAAGGATGCCGAGTGGCACGCCGAGCAAAATTTCAATGATAAGTGCCCAGAAGCCCAGCTCTGTCGAAATAGGTACGCCGCCTGAGAGAATACTCCATACAGTTTGATCTGGATATTTATAAGAGTATCCAAAGTCAAAATGGAGCAAGTGGATCAGGTAGTTGTAATACTGCTGATACCAGGGGAGATCCAATCCATATGTATGCTTGAGTTGTAGATAAAGCCTAGGGTCAAAGTGTTGCCCTAAGAGATTGCGGATAGGATCTCCAGGGGCATTCAAGCCCAGGATGAAGGTAATGAAGGTGACTCCAATGACGACGAACAGGAGACCAATGAAGCGTTTAATTAAAAATTGTACCATGTTAAACTATGCCCCCTTATGCTCAAGTACGAGGCTACAAATGATAGAGAAATCCTACAAGAGCAGGAATTCCTCTCTAAAGACGTGGTATAAAGATCAAAAATTTCACCCCTGGCAGAGAATAGTAGCTACGAAATGGCACCTTTTCTCGCAGGTATACAAGAAATATTGTTGACTACTCTTACAAGGGTGTTGTTCATTATTCTAAGTGACGCTTTTCTGGTTGTCAAGGTAAATAGCAAGCGAACTTGTTGGAACTGGATTGTGTTGTATTTACCAACATGGGGACAACAATGATTATTGTTGCCCCCATGAATTGATCTTAGAACGAATGCTCTTTGTACTGAGAAAGTGTATCAGGAGCCAACGGTTACGTTGGCGCAAGGAGTATCCGTTGAGATGTAGACATCAGCCCACTGATCTGGGTTGAAAAGGCCTTGAGCATTTGTTCCGAAGCCCTGGACGCATGGTTTACGCAAGCCAAATCCGTACTGCTGTTCCGTTGGGAACCAGGCAACATCATTGACCAGCTTCTGTTCAGCATCATTATATGCAGCCAGGCGAGCTGTGGGATCGGTCATGGTATCGGCCTGTATCAGTTCCTTCTGTACTGCTTGTTGTTCAGCAGCACCGGAGCCTTTATTCTGACCGTAGTTCATTCCGTTCTGGGAAGCGCCAGGTGCGAACTGAAGTGTTGTCCAGTCCTGGGGATCGGGGTAGTCAGCGATCCAGGCAGGACCAGTGTAGAACGACAGAGGATTGTTGGCACCCAGACCCTCGTCAGTGAACAGGGTATTGATATCAATGTCATTTGTTTTAACGGATATGCCCAATGCAGTCTGCCACATCTGTTGCATGGCAGCAACTTCATCGCGAGAAGCCTGGACGCCACCGCTGGAGTAGGTCAATGTAATAGGAGGAATTTGTGATACGCTGGTATAACCCTCTTCTTGCATTCCCTGTTGGAACAATGTTTTAGCCATTGCTGGATCACCAGTGGTGCTCTTCACGCCGGCTGGACCTGTCAGGTTTGCATTGTAGCCATACTGACCTTGTGGCACGATGTGATTGGTAGCCAGGAATGAACCTTTCCAGATGTTGTTAGCCAGGATGTCCTTATTGATCGCCAGTGCAAATGCCTGACGCATATGGACGTTGTCAAATGGCTTCTGGTTGTAATTCATTGTGTAATAGTTGATCGCCAAGGTAAGATGTTTGTGGAAGTCAGAGCGTGTTTTGTCCTGAGCATAGTCAGCCAGGGGAATTGAAGCGTCATCTAGACGATTGACGAGATAGTCTTTGCGGGTTGTATCTGCTTCTTTGTAGAAGGGGAAGACGAGTTCCTTCAACTGTGGCTTGGGGCCATAGTAGTTAGGATTAGGGACAAGGTCTATCTCTTTATTGTGGATGTAGTGCAGAACTTTAAATGGGCCTGCGCCGCCGCCCTCTTGCAAGTGATCAGTCCAACTGGTGGGGTATTTATCGATCAGGCTTTTCTCTACCACATAAGAAGTATCGAATGTCAGTGTGTCCAGAAAAAATGGAACTACTTTCGAGGTTACAATAGTGATAGTGTTGTCGTCAGGAGTGAGCAAGCTATCGCCGATAAGAGTCTTAATTTTACCAGCGTTAAGTTTATCTGAGTCTTTGATGTATTTCAGATAGTAGGGGGCAGTGGTAGATTTTGTGGCTGGCTGGAATGCGCGATCAATGCTATAAGCCACATCTTTTGACGTAAGTGGAGTTCCGTCACTGAACTTCAGACTTGGTTTAAGTGTGAAGGTCCAGGATAGTTTGTCTGGGGATTGACTCCACGAAGCAGCAAGTTGAGGCTGAACGTTAAGATTTTTGTCTAATGATACCAATCCTGTGAAGACTGTCTGGATAGCGGAGTTAGAGTTGGCATCCGGGGCTTTTGCAGGATCAAACGTAAGAATATCCGAGACAGCCGCTCCGACTAGCGTACTAACAAATACTTGCTTGTTAGCAGCGGCCTTTGCATGTGCCTGGGTGGATGTTGTGCCTGAGCCACCGCCGCCACAAGCGGCGACCAACAAACTTACTACGAAGAGTGTTGGCAACAGAACATTTTTGGTGAGATTTATTTTAGAGTACACTGCTGGTTACTCCTTATTCTAGGATAGTAGGACGAAAATAGTAAGAGATAGAATTCTCTTTGGTAAAGTAGAGAAGTGTTCTAGTTACACTTATAGAAGCATACCTCCTTTGATGTATGCTGGCACAAGCTAATAACGCATTGCACCCGCTTTTTCGAATAGGTAAAAACCTGTCCGTGAAAATATCCAGGTTCTTAAATACCGTGGCGGCATGTCCATAAAGGCAAAGAATGCAGATAGACCGCTGCAACGGTGGCACATACTTAATTACGTCAATTCGTTACGAAATCTCACACATAATAAATAACGTCAGATGAAAAAAATTGGGAGAGATGAAATGGCTCTTCCTGTGTCACTCACTAAGATCGTCTAGACCATTACCCTCTCTTCAAAAATTGTGCTACATGATTACCAAGCACTTTTCTTAGGGCAGGTTTTGTATCGTGTTCAGTGCTTTGGTTTCCTCTGTCCAATTCAAGGCAACGGATGCAGCATCCAAGTGCTCACGCGTATCGATAGTTTTTGGATGTTGTTGACCATATACCTTCTCACGGATCGTGAGGGCGCGATAATATAAGGATGTCGCTTCCTTGATATTGCCCTGGGCTTCTCGAAGGGTAGCGAGGTTATGGAGGGTTTCAGCAATGTCAGGATGTTCAGATTCTAAAGCATGTTCGCGGATAGAGAGGACGTGTTCAAAGAGAGGTTCGGCTTCGGCATAGTTGCCTCGCTTTAGATGGATGATTGCCAATCCACTGAGTGGGTAGGCAAACAAGGGATGCTCAGGTCTCAGCTTCTTTTCCCAAATGTGTAGAGCTCGGTGGTAGAGAGGTTCAGCCTTAGTATATTTGCCCTGTTCCCGATAGAGATCTGCCAATCCATTGAGTGGATAGGCTACCTGGGGATGATCTGGCCCTAAGCCCCGCTCTCGGATGTGTATGGCACGGTGGTAGAGAGGTTCGGCTTCAGTATATTTGCCCTGTTCTCGATAGAGGTCTGCCAGGTTGTTGAGCGGATAGGTCACCTTGGGATGCTCTGATCCTAAGCTCTGTTCCCAGATGTGTAGAGTACGCAGGAAGAGAGGTTCGGCCTCAGCATAGTTGCCTTGGTCACTATAGAGGTTAGCCAATCCCAGAAGCAATTCCGCTATCAGTGGATGCTCAGGTTCCAGGCTCTGCTCTCTGATTCGTATAGTTCGGTGGTAGAGAGGCTCAGCTTGGGTATAGTTGCCTTGCTGAGAGTACAGGTTGGCCAATCCAAAGAGCGGCACCGCTATCAGTGGATGCTCAGGTTCCAGGCTCTGTTCTCTGATATGTAGAGCTCGCAGGTAGAGAGGCTCGGCCTCGGTATATTTGCCTTGTCGCAATTGGAGGTTAGCCAATCCGGTGAGCGGTTCTGCGACTAGAGGATGGTCTGTTCCTAACTCTTGCTCTCTAATGTATAGAGCCTGCTGAAAGAGCGGTTTGGCCTCAGCATAGTTGCCTTGGTCACTATAGAGGTTAGCTAATCCAATGAGCGTCTCTGCGACCAAGGGATGTATTGGTCCTAACTCCTGCTCTCTGATCATTTTGGCACGTTGAAAGAGAGGTTCGGCTAAAGAATAGGAGGCATGTTGAAGCAGGTATGTTCCTGTTCGGTAGAGCAAATCTGCACCCTCGATAAGGGTCAGTTGCCATTGCTGAATCAGTGTATCACATGCTTGAACTTGCTCAAGGTACCGAAGGCACTGTGGCCACGAGGCAATCTCGTGTTTTGGATCACGAGGAAACACTGCATTCATCGCAGTGACCACGCGTTCTGCCCATTGGCACTGCTCCTCGGTGTCTGTCATATCCATTTGCACGGCCTGCACGAGACGATGGATACTGAGGAGGTGGTTTTCTGCAAGACGCTTCACCAGGGAAAACGCGAGCAGTGACTCAATCATCTGATCAAATGTGAAAGGGTTAGCAGCAGTCTGCTGAAGCAATGAAGGCCAATGTTGAGCACCATCGGTGATTAGTTCTTCAGGGATATGATCGGGAGCCAGAAACGCACACAAGCGCAACAGTTCGGCGGCGGCAGGATTAGCCTGTTCGACCTTCTGAAATGAGAGAGACCAGGTTGTTGACACCGAGTCGGGATAGTTCGTGGTTTGCGTTCCACGCCTGTTGAGCAATGCCTTGCGTTGGGTTTGATAGAGTTGGAGATAGTTCCCAAAACTGCATCCAGTCTCTTCGATATACGCTCCAGCTTGTTCAAGGGCGAGCGGAAAATGATCGAGCGCCACGACAATATTTCCGGCCTCATTGGCCTCTTCGTCAGGAGCCTCCGCAAAGCGTTGTGCTCGACGCAACAGAAGGTGTGTTCCCTCGACGAAGCCCATCTTTTCCACTTCGATAGATGTAGCAAGCGATCCGACGGCATTCGCACGCGTGGTGAGGAGGATGCTTCCATTGCCATGTTTGGGAAAGTACTCCTGAACCAGTGAAAGGTCATCCGCATTGTCAAAGATCAAGAGCCAGCGTTGTTGGCATTGCTCTAGCCAGCGTTTGATCGCTGCCACAAGCTTCTTTTGGTCTGTCTCGTTTTTGGCGGGAAACTCAGGAAGCAATTCTGCGAGTGCGGTAAAACTGGTCATCAGTGCTTCTTTACTCGCGGCATTCATCCAGAGAGTATGGGTATACTGATCCTGCTCACGAGCACGGTAAGCATATTCGACCGCAATCTGCGTCTTACCGATACCTCCCAGCCCCTTAATGGCCTGTGGTTGGGTCAATGCTGCAAGGCGGGTGGTCGTCAATTCCTCCTGTTCCGTTGCTGAGAGGTGTTGCTCAATAAGGTGAAGGAGTTCGTCGCGCCCTGTAAAATATGGATTGCGTCGATAAGGTACATTCCAAAGTTGGGCAGGTTGAGAAGGTGTGATAGTGGCAGATGTCTGTTGTTCTTCAAATGTGCTAAGAAGACTGGCGCGGAGAAGATGTTCTGTGTCTTGCTCGTTTAGATATAAGGCTTGAGCCAGTTCTAGCACACGAGACCGCGTCTTTGGTAAGTATGAACCCTGTTCCCAGGCGACTATAGTATTACGGTGAACTCCCATATGCTTTGCCAGTTCGTGCTGGCTTAAATGTTCGCGTACTCGGAATTGTCTAAGTAACTCGCTAAAATTATACTTCTATGAAGGACATATTTAACTACCTATCATAATTATTTGGATATGTACTGTGCAGAATGCACAGCAATACTGTGCATCGAATACTATATCATATGGTTGTGTGATAAACAAGCTGAGTTTTATTGCATGAAAGGGATGTATTGTATATCCATGCTAAAGTAAATTCATGATGTAGCACCATAGCAAGATTTGTTTAACAAAAATGAATCAATATTCATGAATGTATTTAGCCACAATATACCTTAATTCCAAAAATTGTTTAAATTGTCTGAAGGAGATGTATTGTGAGAAAAAACTTTTTATCGTTTGGGATTGTACTGGCCTTGTTCGTGATGTTCTTTACTACTACGGCTTTTACAAATGCCCCTACTGTTCGGGCAGCGATACAGCCACATAAGCTAGCTTGTACTCCAGGCTGGAGAACAAGCGGTTATACATTGACTAGTACTGTAGATATCCCCGATGGTACGCCTGAGACCATCGTCAATAACACAAATCAGACAATCACGCGCACTGTCTCTACTACTACAACCGTGTCAGTTTCGGCTAGCGTATCTTACACTCAAGATGTCAGCGAAACTCAAGTACTGATTTCAGAAAAAGAATCACTGGGCATCACTGTCCAAGTAACCGTTACTATCGCGAGAGGAGAATCCACTGCTATTCCAGTTGGTCCTCACAAATCAGTCCGATATGGTGATTATATTCATGCAGATACTTTCACTTATCAGGAATATTATCTCGATAGTGGGTGCAATATCGTTCAAGACAATGGCTATTTAACCTTTACAGCTCCCACATATAAATATTGGCGAGCGGATAATATATAGATAGCTGATGTTTTTTGATAGAAAAGAAGGTGAGATCTTCCCAAAAAGGAGAACTTCATCTTCTTTTCTATGTGAGACTTTTACCCATTTTTTATTTAAGAGAAATCTTTACCAAAATACTATTACCAGCCACGCCTTTAGCCATCAAGTATGTTATTTATACTTCGCCGTATCCGCACACGGCGTATCCGTCGAAATATACACCTTACTCCAATCATCAGGCGGCGTAACCGTAAATGCATTGCCCAATCATTCCCACTACACATGGCTTCTCTACGTAGGTCAGGGTTTGCTGATAGATGGGCAACCATGCTACATCGTTGACCAGTTGTTGCTCCGCAAGCGTGTATTGTTGCAGGCGCTGAGTCGCGTTCAGGTTACTATCGGCCTGGTCAAGCAGCTTTTGCACCGTCTGCTGTTGAGAAGCATCCAGCGCGTGATTTTGCCCGTAGTTCATGTTGTTGTTCGCCATCCCCTGCCCGAATTGGACGGAGAGCCAGTCCTGCGGATCAGGATAATAGCCAATCCAGCCCAGTCCCCAGAACATTAAGCCTTTTTTGTTGCCTGTGGCCGCCTGACTCTCACTTAGAAGTTTCGTATAGTCTATATCATTTACGTTAATGGTGATGCCCAGTGCGCTTTGCCACATCTGCGTCTCAAGTGTGACCTCTTGCTGTGCGTCGGGCAGGCCACCCGTGGAAACGGTGAGCGTGATTGCAGGCAGACTGGATAAAGTCAGGCCGTCCTCCTGTAATCCCTCGTCGAAGAGTTTCTTTGCCAGGGTTGGATTCCCTCCTGTGCCTGTGACGCCGCCGGGTCCGGTGAGCTTTGCATTGTAGGCTGGTATACCCTGCGGAACGATATGATTGGTGGCGATGACGGAACCATTATAGGCATTCGCGGCGATCTGATTTTTATTTAATGCCAGCGCGAAGGCCTGGCGCACCTTGATATTGTCAAAGGGCTTGACCAGGTAGTTCATCGTATAATAGGCCGTGACCAGCGTCGGCTCCTGGTGATACTGGTCGTTCGAGAGTGCCTTCGCCTGGGGAATCTGATCCTCTGGAACGGGCGCGTAACTGAGCGTGCCTGTTGTATAGGCACGATATGCCGTTTCCTCAACTTTATAGAATGGACGCGCAAGCAAGCGTAACTGTGGCTTTGCCCCGAAGTAGTTGGAATTGGGCGTGAAGTCGATCTCTTGATTGTGAATGTAACTGGAGACGATCCAGGGACCGGAACCACCGCCCTCAGCGAGGTGATCGGTAAAATGATTGCCGTAGCGTACGACCAGGCTCTTTTCTACCACATAAGCCGCTGGATAGGTCAACATGGAGAGGAAATAGGCCGCTTTTTTACTGGTAACGATCACGACGGTCTGGGGGCCGGGTGCCTGAATGCTACTGCCAATCAGTGTTTTCAGCTTTCCCGCTGCCAATTGATCGGCATTTTTGATCAAGCCAAGGGCATAAGAAGCGTAGGCCGATTTTGCCCCCACGCGTAAGGCACGGTCAAGGCTGTACGCAACATCAGTGGAGGTCAGGGGCGTACCATCACTAAACATCAATTTATTGCGTAAGGTGAACGTCCAGGTGAGGCCATCGGGTGCAACCTGGTATGATGATGCCAGCGCATTGATGATAGTGCCCTGGTCGCCGATCTGGACCAGGCCGTTATAAAGCATCGTAACGGCCTGGTTGGCGTTGGCATCCTGTACAAGTGCAGGATCAAGCGTACTTAGATCGGCGATATCGGTATAAGGCTGCACCAGGACCTGTTTATCCTGTGTTGCCTTTGATGGAGCCCCTGGCCCTTGCTGTGGTGGTGCAGTATTGCTATCACAGGCGGCCAGGAGCAGCACAAGCAGTAGTGAAAGGCTGGCTAACCAGCCTTTCTTACCGGGTTGCATAGAATGCTCCTTGATCTAGGGATTCAATTTATTGCAATTGCAGGCGATAAATCTTCGCCCAATCATCCGGTGGCGTAATACCCTGGGCATTATCTACGACGCCAACAATGTTGGGTGAGCGCAAGAAGTTTGCCGTGATCTGTTCCATCGGTAGCCAGGCAACGTCTTTGACCAGTTGTTGTTCTGCTTGCTGATAGGCTTGCATGCGTGCGTCGCTGTGAAAATTCGTATCGGCGTTGGCGAGACTCTGCTGCGTCGCCTGCTGCCGCGCTGCATCCGCACCCACATTCTGACCGTAGTTCATGTTATTGTTAACTACACCCTGTCCAAATTGTAGGGAGAGCCAGTCCTGCGGATCAGGATATTCATCGACCCAGGCGAGACCCCAGAATTGCAGTCCATCCTGGCTACCAGTTGAGGCCGTAATTTTGTCGAGCAAGGTATTATAGTCGAGCGTATTTGTGGAAACACGCACGTTAAGCACTTTTTGCCACATCTGAACAAGCGCCGCAACCTCTTGATCAAAGCTGGAGATGCCTGAGGCATAGGTCAGCGTGATTGCAGGCATCTGCGAGACGCTGGCCCAACCCTCTTCTTTAAGCCCTTGTTGTAACAGGCTCTGCGCTAATGTGGCATTGCCTGTCAGATTTTGTGTGCCGTCGGGACCTGCCAGGGAGGGATTATAGCCAGGCATCCCTTGTGGCACGATATGGTTGGTTGGCAACACGGTATTTTTCCAGACAGTGGTGGCGATCGTTTTTTTGTCGATGGCAAGTTCAAATGCCTGCCGGATGTGGATATTATCGAACGGCTTGACCAGGTAATTCATTGTGTAATAGTTGGTCCACAACTGTGGTATTTGATAGAAATCTTTGCGTTTCTTATCGGTTGCATAGATAGAAAGAGGGACGCCTGTTGTATCAACGTGATTGGTTAGATAGGCCTGGTACGCCGCATCGTCCGATGGATAAAAGGCGAATGTGACATGCTGAAATTGCGGCTTTGCACCATAATAGTATGGGTTGGGCACAAAAGAGAGTTTTTGGCCGTGGATGTATTCTGCAACTTTAAATGGTCCGGCTCCACCTCCTTGTGCCAGGTGATCGGTAAAGCCTGTGCCATACTGTGTAATCAAGCTTTTCTCAACCACATAGGAGCAGGGCATGGTCAACATAGAGAGGAAATAAGCCGCTTTCTTGCGCGTTGTGATGATGACAGTGTTTGCATTGGGCGTCTGAATACTATCTCCGATCAGTGTTTGCACTCTGCCAGCCAGCAACTGATCAGCATCGCGAATCAGGCCCAGATACAATGGTGCAACCGTCGAGCGGGTGGAGGGTTGCAATGCGCGGTCAATGCTATATGCCACATCAGCCGAGGTCAGGTTTGTGCCATCGTTGAATTTGAGATTGGGGCGCAGGTGGAATGTCCAGGTCATGCCATCACTTCCCTGGCTCCAGGATTGCGCGATCTGCGACACGACCTGCAATTGATCATTTAGTTGTACCAGGCCTGTGTACATCATTTGAATGGCGGTAGTAGATGTAGCATCATGCACCAGCGCGGGATCGAGCGTGCTAAAATCGGTAATACCGGTTTCTGGAATAGTATAGATCTGGTTTTTTACTGGTGCTTTGACCAGCGTTTTTTGTTTAACGACGTTGCCTCCAAATAAATTGCAACTGGTCAATAGGAAACCAAGGAGGCAGAATGTGATTGGTAGAAACTTTGTAGTATATCTCTTCTTATTGGAAAGAAACATAAATACGTCTCCTTTGATGTTTTTAAAAAATCCTTTATACCAATAGGATACATTAGTGTGCAATAGGATAAATGCGAATTGAACGAGAATCGTTGCATGTAGGAGCCAGATTGATCGCGCCCGTGGGTCACCGGATATAGAGGTGGTGACCTGCGGGCGTCGTAAACGCGGGTGCGATCAATCTGATCCCTACGAATTTTCCATCAAGGGATCGCGTTTGCCAAAAGCGGCGGCGCGTAGGGCAACCTGCAAGAGAATTTCGTGGCTGGTAGAAGTGAGCGTGGCAGGCCAGTTCAAGAATTCTTCGGCGGCTGCGTGGACAATCTGGAGGGTATGGCCCTGATCGGCAGTTGCATCAGCCCAGGCGGCAGCCAGTCCAATTGTGCCGAGGAGTGCGCGTGGATCATGACCAAGGGTTAGATAACGACGTGTAGTTGCGATAGCTCCCACAAGATCGCGTACCTTCAACTGAGCCGTGAGCGCTTCTAACTGGGATGCAGCAATCAGGCCTCCTCCAATAGTGGATGAGGATGCGCTGGCAACATCTGATGTTCGCTGGGAAGCTTCTGGTTGTGTCTCGATCTCTTTTTGCAATGCATTAATATAAGCCGCAGAAGTGAAGAGCAGAGGCAAAACCTCCACGTCCTGGATCTGATGGAAGACAGTGTGGATGGCGGATGAGAAGAGCAGGCCATGAGCGACATGAACGAAGAGGTCACGATCACCATCACCCACTCTATTCATCACATCAGCGGCGGCCAGCGCAATAATAGCACCAACGCCACGTGGCGAGGCACCATTCTTTGATAATGGCATCATAGACGCCCTGGCAGACCTGTGTCGTATCAGCATCACTGAGGATAAGCTTGTGCAGGGGGAGCGCGTTCTCGTCTTTTGGTGCGGCGAGACGGGTCCGGATGCTGGTCATACTGTGAGCGGGATCTAAAGCATAGTTATAGACAGTGGCGACCCATTCAGGCGGCTTGTTGCCTGGCTGTAAGGGCAGGTGCGGAGCCAGCCAATGGATGATGGCGGAAGTGGCCTCGCTCCACTCCACCGCATCAAGCAACTGGAAGCCGCGTACCGCAAACATCAGAGGGTGACCGGCATTCTGGAAGGATGTTGAGATTCCTTCGTATGCACGAGCTTCTAGAGCGCGATAATCTGCGCCAGTGCCATGCAGGCCAAAGAGAAGGCGTTCAGTCATGACAGGATCGTTATTGTACACAGCATTATGTACAGCTTCGTTGACGGTGTGTCCTTCAGGGATGCCGCTGGGGAAGAATGGCTCGGGATAGGTTGGTGATATATTATGACCGGCCTGTACAGCGGGTATAGCGGCCAGTAGTGGCTCCACAAAAAGGGGCAGGCGCTGGTCCTGTGCCTGAACCTGTGGATCGAGTGGTTCGGGAAGAGTATGCAGGAGACGAGACAACATTGCGGCTGCGGCGAGGGTGATGATGGGATGCCCATCTGCATCGCCTGGTGCTGCAACAATGCCTACGCGGCCTAGAATGACCGAGGGATCGTCACCATGTTGTAGATAGGTACGTGCGATAGAGAGAATATTTGCTTTATCATTGGCGACCAGGGCATTAATTAATGCTGAGAGGTCGAGCCTTAATTCAACAGCAGCCATAAAAATGAACTCCTAAAAATAGAAAATGATTTTAACGAGAACCATCTTGTAGTTCACGAATAGAGCGCTCGATAGCTGGAATATCTGCATACTCCTCATCGAGTAACTTAAAAGCGCGGCTCAGGTATAGTTCCGCCAATTGTGCGCCACGTGGACGAGGATCAACGGCACTGGTAACAAGATCTGCTCCGCGATATTTTTCAGCCAATTTACTGGTAATACGTTGCATCTTACGTTTAGTATCTTGTACGAGAGGCGTGTCGTGCCCTTCGACGGCATAGCGAACCATGCCTATGAGTTTGCCCAGCTCAGTCAATTTTTGGCGATCCGACATGGCCTGAATTAGCAAATCATCGGCGTCCAGATCATTGATTGCAGGCGCTTCTAAGCTTGCTTCCGAAGACGTAGAAGGGGATTGCGTGATTTGTCCAGCCGCAGCGATGTAGGTTGAATAGAGTTCACCGTATTCCTGGCAAGCCAGAATCGCCATCTGGACACGTGCGCCCTCATCGCCCGGACTTACTACGCCGAGATCGCAGAAGTCGTCATTGCGCAGTTCAACCAGGCGTTGCAGGTATTCCATGCTGCTAGCTTCTTCGAGCATAGGGGGAATAGGCATACCATTGACGACGCTCTGACTTTCACGTAGTTCTTCCGCCGGAATTTGTGCTGCGAAGAGAGGGGGAAGATACTTGGTGAGTGACATGGGTATTGGTGGCACGACACAGTACGTACAATAGACGGTGCGCGAGTTCCCGGTGCTGCGTGCAACAAAAATGGCATGCCCTTTCGGTGCCTGTGCACTACCACGTAAAAATTGCATACCCATAATAAAGAGTTTCCCTTCAGTATCTGAGACAATGAGGCATCGTCAAAATGCAGTCCATTGTCCGGAACATTTTCAGCCAGTTAAATTAGTATATCGTAAAACAGTACTCATTGCATGGTATTTTCGCACGATTGGCGACGTATTACAACACTCTATTTATTTGTCGAATGCGTTTGAGTAGATCCTGATTTGCAAGTACTTCCTCCTCGCTCAGATCTTCGTTCTCGCTAGCCAGATCGCGTTCGTACACTTGCAGATTCTGCGAAAGTTCTTTTGACCCTGCAATGCGCGTAAATCTTTGCGCAACCGTACGTGCCTCTGCATCCTGATTGATGCGTATGTCGGTTACAATGGTTTGCGCATAGAGATCACTATATTGACGCAAGAACATGCTCCATTGTTGTGGTGTGCTGATAGTATTCATCACCTGCTCGACCTGGGTGATAGCTGTGATCTGTTCATCTATAGCACGTTCCAACTCGCTGCGTTGCAGAAAAATACTGGCTCGTGCGTAACGCGCATCAGCGATGCCCAGGGGACGATGCTGCTGCTGGTAAAGTTTCAGCGCGTGCTCGAAATCCGCCAGTGCTTCATCGTTTTCGTCTTTGCCACGATGTGCCAGCCCTCGTGTGAGGAGAGCATCAGCTTCACCCAGGGAGTCGCTGGCCTGGTTAAAGCGCGTGAGAGCTGCATCACAATTTTCCAGCGCCTCATCCCATTGTTTCTGCCCCATATGCACCTGTGCAACGCCAAGGACAGCGGAACCATCGCCATTTGTACTCTCAACAAGTTGAAAGGCGCGACCAGCGGCCAGGAAGGTTTCGAGAGCTGCATCCAGATCTTCGCGTGCCAGGCGTGCCTGAGCCATACCCAGGAGAGCGTCGGCGGCCAATTGCGGCTCTTGTTGCGCGTTGGCCTGTTGGTGAGCGTCATTGTAGTACTTTTCTGCCTGGGCAAAAGCGCCTTGTATGAGAGAGAGCTGGCCCTGGATAAAAGCACTCTGGATGCTGAGAGGTGCGGTAAGCGTATTTTTTGTCATAGCTGCGTCGGCCTGGGCAAGATGGGAAGTGGCATCTTTAAAATCTCCACTATGGATCGCGAGACGTGCGAGACGAAACTCAGCAAGAGCAACCGTGCGTGCAGATACAGACTCACCCAATGTGAGGCTTTGTATCCTGGCCTCGTCATAGCTACTTCTGGCCTGACCGGGCTGGCCTGCTTGCAGGTTAATATCACCGAGGGTCAGCAATACTCTGCTCTCTACCTGGATATTTTTAAGCGTACGTGCCTGTTGACGAGCATCGAAGAGCGTTTTGCGAGCGCGGTCCAGAAAGCCACGACGGAACTGGATCTCTCCCAGTCCAGCAGTCGTCTCGGCCAGTCCCAGACGAAAGGCAATCGCCTGATAGGTGCGCAAGGCACGTTCCATCAGAGAATTTGCATAGGCGAGTTGACCGCGCCGTAGATTGATCTCGCCCAGGAGGCGGCTGGCCTGCGCCACCCCGAGTGCATTACGCTGGTCGGTATAGCGTTGTAATGCTGCTTGCGCACCGACAAGCGCCTGATCAATGCGTTCCTGTAGAAAGGATATCTCAGCCAGCCCCAGGTTAGCATCCGCCTGTCCCAAATCATATTCAAGTCTACTTGCAAGGCTAAGTGCTTCGGCAAACGCGTCGGCAGCCTGATCAAGGTGTTCCTGATCGAGATAGATGCGGCCCAGGCCGAGCATGGCATCGACAACGCCAAAATTATCCTGCGCGGCGTTATAGATGTCCAGGGCCTGCTGATAAGCTGACAGAGCTTCGTCGAAGTGGCGGCTCATGCGTTGTATATCAGCGAGGCTACGGCTGGCGTCCGCCTCATTAATCGTATCGTGTGCTGCATGGAAAGAGCGAATGGCATCCTGATAATGTTCAGTCGCATAGAGCGTATTTCCGCGTTGTAGTTCGACATGTCCCAGGGCCAGTTCGACGGCTCCCAATCCCGGCGCATTATTCTGGGCACGATAGATCTGTTGTGCGGCCTGATAGGCATCCTGAGCGCGATCCAGGTGCACCATCTGGCGTTCCGCATGCCCGATTGCGAGCGAACTACCTGCCTCAAGCAATGGTTGACCTGCGTCTCGATAGAGATTTTGAGCGCGGCGGTAGCTATTAATAGCCATTTCAAGGGAATTATTTTCGCGTTGTACTTCTGCAATAAGCGTACGACTATCGCCTGCACGTTTGAAATCGCCAAGCAAGCGAAAGTGTATTTCAGCATCACCGAGGGCTTCGGTGGCTTTCTCTAACTTACCGTCATTATATGCATCAAGACCATCCTGAAAGCGGCGTTCGCCGGCCAGGCGCTCTTTTTCTTTTTTTCCCTGATCGTTTGCATCTATCGTCATACCATAAAATCCTTCAATGCGTAAACGAGAACCTCAACCAGTATTCTATTGCTATATTCATTGTAGTGCGTGTGGCAGGGAAAGTCAAAGTAGGGAATCGGTTCGACCGCGTCTGCGATTGATTGACCTGGGGCATCTATTCTTGCGCATTCATGCTGGAGAGTGTCAGATCGCCGGCAGTCCATCCAATGAGGATTATCGTTTCCCTCACGAAGCTAAGGGCAAGCATTTTGTAGCGAAAGCAAGCTGCCTATAGAACGCTTGCTTTCGCTACAAAATGCTCTGTTTTTGGGAACTGTCATCTAATGCTATAATAGCAGAGACTTTATGGCATTTTAGTACCCTCAAGCGGGTCGAGAAGAAATGGTAGCTCCAGTCGCCTCCGACGAGGAAAGTATCCCTCTCAAACCCGAAGAGGTCAGACGGAAATGCATCAGGCTTTATAAGAGGCTGGAGAAGCAAGCGATTTATTTGAAAGGTGCAGAGCAGATGAATGAAGAGACACTCGCGCATGTAGATCTTTTCTCAACGCTGGACAAGAAGGAATTGCAGGTGTTGGACAAGAGTTGTCAGGAGCGTACCTATGGGGCTGGCGCAACTATTTTTACGCAAGGAGATGCCGGGGTAGGACTTTACGTATTAAAGAGCGGGAAGATTCGCTTGATGCAGTCAAATGATCCCGACCGGGCGGAAGTAGAGATTGGCGTGATAGGAGCGGGAGAAGTGATGGGCGAGATGGCGTTATTAGATGACCTGCCCCGTTCAGCGACGGCAATAGCAGTGGACGAAGTTGATGTTTTGGTGTTGCCAGTGTGGGATTTCCGTGGCGTGTTGCGCCAGCATCCCGATATGGCGTTGAAGCTGCTGGCTGCGCTCAGTCGTCGTTTGCGTAAGGTGGAGACGCGCCGCAGAGAATGGTGATTGTACCACAGCGAGATTGGAGAAGTGCCGCCTTTTTCCTCAACTTCCTCTGCTGAAATCTTGTATTAAGCGTTAGAGTTCATCGGCAGAGGAATGAGGGTGAGAGTTGGTATCGGGCTTTTCGCGCTGCACCAGTTTTTGTATTTCTTCAAACATCGTTTCGACATCGCCGAAAGAACGGTAGACGCTGGCGAAACGGATGTAAGCAATTTTATCCATAGAGCGTAAGCGGTCCATCACCAGTTCGCCGATGACGCTACTGGGGAGTTCCTGTTTACCGAAGCGGTAAAGTTCCTGTTCGATCTCTTCTACGGCATTTTCGATTTCGCCGGCGGGTAGGGGACGTTTCTCGCAAGCTTTACGAATGCCCATCGAGAGTTTCTGGCGATCGAAGGACTCGCGTCGCTGATCACTTTTAATGATCATAAGGTGAAATTTCTCGACGCGTTCGTAGGTGCTGAAGCGTCCTTTACACTGTTCGCATTCGCGTCGTCGATGGATGGCGTCACCGATATCGCGTGAGTCTTTCACGCGTGATTCAGTGCCGCCACAAAATGGACATTTCATTTTTCAGTATCCTCATTTCTTTCAATACCCTCAATTTGGTATCCTCAATTCAGTATCCTCAAGCGGGTCGAGAAAGTCAGGTAGCACCAGCCACCTCCAGCCCGAAGATATCTAGTGCAAATGTGCTAGAGAATGGTGGACAGCGAAAAAGGTCGGTGGTCAGGTGTTGTTCCTGGCAAGCCTTTACGTTGAGGGCATGTGAAGAACATAGCCATTTTAGCACAGAAATCCTTGATGTTGAGTGGTATGAGGAAAGAGAGGCTCTCACCGAAGGCACACTGGCTTGCTGTAGCCTTATGAAGAGCGGTTTTGTTGGGACCGCTCAATCCCTACTGGTTTCCCAGATGATATGCGCATTGTTGAGAGCATGAAGCGGTGCTGGCCTAACGCCGGGCAGACTCCACAAGCCCTCGAGTAGAGCTGCGGTTTTCCTGATTATGGAGAATGCCAGCAGCCTGTTTCTGCTCATTTTGCCCCGGCTGTGAAGGACCCGCAAGTGTCGGGTCGCTACTGGCCAGCGGTGTCGCTTGCTCTTGCAGTTGAGGATGTACTTTCCCTATGTAGCCTGAACGTAGGCGTGATCCCTCCCTCCAATATGCGTACCAATAAGGCCCATGCCCCTGACCATTACGGCAGGTACTGCAAGAAGCCTTGCCACATTTACGGTATTGCAACTGATAGGTGATGTGCTGATCACTTGGTATAACTGTCATGAACCACTTACCCTTCCACAAATCTAAAAACTTGAACCTCTACGTAGACACCAACAATATCATACCATCATTTCATGAACATTGTATGAATTTGTCCCTGCCAAATATGAAACAAAGTTCATAATATTGCAAGGAATTGTCTAAGAACGTTTCTCCTGATAACAGCATTTTCATATAATGCATTTCCATGGATAAATACGCGGTGCGTGCGAATATCAAATCATAGCTTGTTTGTGTGTTCTCTTAAAGTAGCAGGGTAGGGGCGGCACCTTGCGTGCGCTCCAGTGACCTCCGATGCGATTTTCTGACACGTGGGCGCACGCAAGGTGCCGCCCCTACCCTGTTAACAACTCTTTTTCTTGTGCTACTTAAAAGAACGTTTGATAATAGCGATATTTACATATTTCTTGTGATGTATTTGAGAGCGTAGACATTGGTAAACAATCTCTACGGATATGTTTCTGATGGTATAATGAAAGTCGCTACCCATTCTTTTCTGCGGAACGTGTTCGGGTGGGTTGAGGATTTGTGTTGTAGGTCTGGAAAAAGGAAGCGAATTATGCAGATTATTATCAAAGGTAGAAAAATGCAAGTGACGCCGCAATTGCGGCAGCGCATTGAGCGCAAGGTGCAGCGCCTTTCTCGTCTGGTGGATGAGGATGTGCGTGTTGAGGTAACGGTATCGGAAGAGCAGACGCGCAGTGCACGAGATCGCTTTTCTGTACAGCTTGCCCTTGCTGGTGCAACGCATCCTGTGCGCAGTGAGGTGAGCGCGTTAAATGCCAGTACTGCACTTGATCTTGCATTGGATAAAATTGTGGCGCAGCTTGGTCGGTATAAGCAGCGTAAGAGCACGTTGAAGAGACATCCAACGGCTCGTGTGCTCTCTCTTTCGCGCTCAGGTCAGCTTTCCTCATTTGATGAGGAGCCAGAAGAGGAGGAGGAATTTGTAGAGGTCGCGGTAAATGACGAGCGCAATGAGGAGATGTGGTCGCGCATAACGGAGATTCGGCGTTTGCCCGCCCGCCCGATGGATGACCAGGAGGTGATTGCGGAGATGGAGAAGACGGGAGTTGCGTTTTTTGCCTTCTTTAATGCTGAGATGAATGGCGTCAATGTGATGTATCGGTTGGATGGTGGTGGTTATGGGTTGTTGGTGCCTTCAGTAGGATAGATGATCCCTTGAGGGGAGCAGGATACCCATTATGGGCATCCTGCATTTTTCTTTTAAGACAGACCAATTTCAAATTGCCAGGGTTGTGGAGCCTCATGCTCAAATTGAGCGAGAGGATCAATCGCACGAATGGTGAGTAGCCGTGCTTCCGTTGATGGGAGGGGGCGGAAGCGAGCGTTTCCCTGATAGACAGCATTAGTTGAGCTACCAGCGAGTTCTGGACGTGCGAGAAGGACGCCGCCTCGTTCACCTGTCCATTGAGTACCGAGGTCGTCTTGTAAGGAAAAAATGATCCGTGGTACGAAAGCAAAGCCAGCACTAAGGGGAGTTCTAATCCAGAGATAATGGAGTTCGAAGTGTGTCTGGTAGTAGTGCAACTGGTGTAATATCAGTGTCATGCCCTGTTGCTTCTGTTCCATCTCCAAGGTGACTCTGCGCAGGGGTTCATTGCGTGTGGGAGACGATGAGCGTTCCTGAGTCCGAAATTGAGGAGCTGCAACGACCACAGGGGAACGAGAAGCCAACTCCAGTGCTTGCGGCGAAAAAGGAGTTGCATCATGAAGAATTTCATTACACAGTTGTAAACAATCGTCGCAGATGTATGCCGCCCCTGGTCCCGCTACCATACGTCGTACCTCTGAAGAGGTGCGAGCGCAGAACGAGCAGCGAGCCAATGACCAATCAAAACTCATAAAGCCATCCTTTTAGTTGAACCAGCAAATCAGCCTTTCTTCTGTATACGCAATGCAGCGACTGCTTCCGTATGTAATCCTAAACGTTCGAGCTGGGAGGCGTGAGCTTCCCATTCCAGAGAGTCGTCCAATGGTGTGAGTCGCGTTGAGACTTCCGGTGTAGCTATGGCAACTTGCAGATCGGTAACGTCGGTGGTCCCGATATGAGTTTTGCCATTGAGGACGGGAAGTTCTTCTTGAGTTGGGAGCAGGTTGTCACCGACTCCATACTTGCGTTGTAAGGCTAATTCTATTAAATGATCGGCAAAGTGTGGATTTTTAGGTAAAAGCGAACCGTGCAGGTAGGTTCCGTAGGTATTGCGGTAGATCGCACCTTCATTGGAATCTTCAGCGTTATTGCCATAGCCCTTCAAGACCTTCCCCAGCGGTTTAGCTGTGCCCAGATAGGTACGTCCGCCGTGGTTCTCAAATCCGACGAGCGTCATACCATTCCAACTGATCGCGATATCGCCAATGCAGCGGGGCTGCTGAGGGCCTTTACTAATCGTCCAGGCATCAAACACACCCAGTCCGCGCATATCGGGTCCATTGGCTGGACGATAATAGTTTGCCAGCAGTTGAAAACCGCCGCAGACTGCCAGGACTGGCATATCATCTTCAATGGAAGCCCATAAACCGATACCCTTAATCTCGTAGAGATCCAGGGAGACGGGAGCCTGCTCTCGATCCTGTCCACCACCGATAAACAACATATCGTATTCATCTGGGGCCAGGGCATCGCCGATACCCAGGCCAACTACACGTAACTCAATGCCGCGTTGTTGGCAACGACGGCGCAAGGTGACAATATTACCACGATCTCCATACAAGTTTAGTTGATCCGGGTACAGATGTCCCAGGGTCAATGTGAGTGGAGTAGCCGGACTGGTCATTATATATCACGTCCTTCCCAGTAGTGTGGTGTCAGTCCACGCTGCTCTAACTCATGATGAACTTCTAATAAGCCAGTATACGTGGGTACGATAAACAAAGTTTCACCGGGAGGAGTTTGCTCAAGCGCACTATCCAGTGCTTTCCTCAATCCATAATTCCTTCTGATAGAGGGTTTAATTTCCGGTACCTGAGCTTTCTGTCTGGTGCCACGGCGGGAACGAGAAGGGTGCAGTGGTTCGGCACGTTCTGCCCGCAAGGCCAGAGGAGGGACAATCGTCATCGCGTCTTCCGCAAAACCTGCGTATTTCAGGCAGAGAGCCAGGTCAAGGGCACGGGTGCCAGCCACGACCAGAGTTTGCGTCAGATTGACGGCGCGTTCAAAATCTACATCCCAGATCCAGGAAATATCCCGACCATCGGCAGTGTTATCATTGAGGACGAATAGAACGTGGCGTGGAATGTCCTGATTGAAAAGAGTACGTAGCACCTCGTTGAAGCTAGTTGGATTTTTGGCCAGGAGCAGGCGGATGGTGCGTCCTTCAGCCTGGATACGTTCGCCGCGACCGAAGACGGGTTTTGATTGTTCAATACCACTTACGATCGGGTCCCAGGCCATCTCCAATGCCAGGGAAGCTGCAATTGCGCCAAGTGCATTATAAATATTATATAAGCCGGGCAGAGGGATAACTACCTCATGTTCCTGGGTGGGGGTTGCGACCTGTATGTTCTGGCGATCAAAACTTTCTTGAACGACATGAAGAGCGCGAATATCGGGTTGGGGCCGTTGGAGGTCGCAATTAGAACAATGGTAATGGCCCATATGGCTATAGAAGCGTGCTTCATAGACGAATTCGCCGCCGCAACGGGGGCAAGAACGCGTATCTTGTATCTGATAACGGAGCTGAATATCGGGCTGTGTCAGTTGATTTAATGAGAGATCATCAATACCGTAATAGAGTTTTTTGCCTGGGAATGACTCACCCAGAAAGGCTATCCCGGGATCATCAGCATTAAGAATGAGCGTTGTTGTCTCCGGGAGTTGGCTGATCGCTTGACGCCAGATGGTTGCAACGCTATCGACTTCGCCATAACGGTCGAGTTGATCACGGAAGAGATTGGTAAAGACGAGAATGCGTGCCGAGAGTGCATGGATAAGATGAGGGAGGGCAGCTTCATCGATCTCCATGATCGAGATGGCGTGTCCAGAACGTCGTAAGTGGCCGCTGGGTTGAGCGCGAATGACAAGCGAGCTGGCTATGCCGCGCATGAGATTCGAGCCTTCCCTGTTGCGCCAGACACGTAGGCCACCATCGCGCAGGATAGCGGAGATGAAACTGCTCGTCGTAGTTTTACCGTTTGTGCCAGTGACAAGGACGCTGCCAAATTCCAACTGGGTTGCCAGATGTTCAACGATATCGGGATAGACGCGTTGAGCGACAACCCCTACGATACTGGTGCCGCCGCCAACGTGGAAGCGACGACTGAGAGCGCCTGCTGTGCGACCAGCGACGACTGCCAGACCTGCCCGCAAAGAAGGTTGTCTTCTCTTTTGCCTGGCACGACGAGGAACGGGTGGGGGCGTATTCCCTTCATTTTCCTCTTCTAATGGTGTATCCTGCGAGACAGGTAGTCTTTCCTTTGGCATGAATGCGGTCCCTCCAAGTTGGCGCTCCTATATTTTTCCACTATAGTATTGGAAGAATAGCATGCATGTCCTTGCTGGTCAAGATATAGGATGACAAAAGGTTCTATAGAACAGATATTTGTCGGCGAGTATTGCGGGTAGCGGAATCCACTAGCACTATAGCTTGCATACTTGTGATAAAATACGTCCGACATTGCAGTATGAAATTTCCAGGTGGAAAAGTAAGCTGTGTCAAACAAAATATTATGCGCACCAAGCAATAAAAAAGGTCGAGTAAAGAATGACAAAGAAACTAGTGATTGTAGAGTCGCCAGCTAAAGCCAAGACGATAGAGAAATTTCTGGGTCGTGATTACACGGTCATGGCTTCGATGGGCCATATTATCGACCTGCCTAAGAAGGGTCTGGGCGTTAATACACGCAAGGATTTCGCGCCACAATATGAGGTGATTGAAAAGAAAGATCGCCTGATAGATGAGCTGAAGGCTGCGGCCAAACGTGTTGATGAAGTATACCTGGCACCTGACCCCGACCGTGAAGGCGAATTTATTGCCTGGTCGCTAAAGAACATCCTGGGACTCCAGAATCCGCATCGGGCAGTCTTTAACGAGATTACCAAACGGGCGGTACAAGAGGCGATCAAGAAGCCACGTGAAATTGATGAAGACCTCTTTAATGCTCAGCAGGCGCGGCGCGTTCTTGATCGCCTGGTGGGGTATAAGATCAGCCCGTTGTTATGGAGACGTATTCAATCGGGCACCAGTGCCGGGCGTGTGCAGTCGGTTGCGTTGCGTCTGATCTGTGATCGCGAGGCAATCATCCAGGCATTTGTGCCAGAAGAGTACTGGAGCATCACAGCCACACTCAGCAAACAGAAGCAGACGGAGCGTTTTGAAGCCCAGTTGATCAGCAGATTGAAGGATATTGCATCCCTGGCTACTGAAGATAATGCTGGCGAAAATGGAGAGGCGGCGACTGGCGAGGGATTGAATGGGACTGGCAAAGGGGCGAAGGCGGAGAAGGGGCGTATAAAAATCACTTCTAAAGAGGAGTCTGATGCCATTCTCGCCGAATTGCAGGGCGCTGCGTACAGCATTCTGAAATATGAAGAGCGTGAGCAGAGGCGTCAGCCTTACCTGCCATATACGACGAGTACAATGCAGCAGGATGCGTCAGTGCGGCTCTACTTTAAGCCGAAGAAAACCATGAGTCTGGCACAGCAGTTGTATGAAGGAATTGAGTTGGGCGAGCGTGGTCACCAGGGCCTGATCACCTATATGCGTACCGATTCAACGCGTATCTCTGATGAGGCGCAGGCAAGCGTCAAGCAGTATATCAACGATGAATTTGGGCAACCGTATGTTGGTCCGGGGCGTACAGGCAAGGTCAAAGCCACGACACAGGATGCGCACGAAGCTATTCGCCCTACCGATGTCACATTGACGCCACAGAGCGTGAAAACACATCTCTCACCCGATCAGTTCAAGCTCTATAATCTGATATGGCGGCGTTTCGTCGCCAGCTTTATGGCACCAGCCGTGTTTGATACCGTACGGGCCGATATTGTGGCGAAGCAGTATGTCTTCCGCGCGACAGGCTCCAATCTGAAGTTTCCAGGTTTTTATGCAGTATGGCCGCGTGAAGAGGACGAAAAGCTGTTGCCAAAGATGCAAGTTGGTGAAGCGCTTGATTTGCATGCGTTAAAGCCGGAACAGCATTTTACGCAACCCCCTCCCAGGTTTACGGAAGCCAGCCTGATTAAAGAGCTTGAGGAGCAGGGGATCGGTCGTCCAAGTACCTATGTGCCAATTATCAGCACCATTCAGGATCGCGGGTATGTGGAGCAGGATCAGCGGCGCTTTGTGCCAACGTGGTTGGGAGCGACCGTCAACGAAGTCATGAACAAACATTTCCCCAATATCGTCGATACCGGTTTCACGGCTGGCATGGAGCGTGAGCTGGACGATGTTGAGGAGGGACGGCGTTCCTGGACCGAGTTTCTGCACGGCTTCTATGGTGATTTTAAAGAAACCATGAAGAAGGCTGAGACCGAGATGAATCGTGTGCAGAAGCCTTTGGAGGAGATGGAGGAGACGTGTCCTGACTGTGGTCGTAATCTTGTCATTCGTACTGGACGGTTCGGGCGTTTCATCTCCTGTTCAGGTTTTCCAGAGTGCAGCTATCGACGTTCTGTGGTGAACAAAACGGGCGCAATTTGTCCGCTCTGTCAAGGAGATCTGGTAGAGCGTAAGACGCGCCAGAAGAAGCGTGTTTTCTATGGATGTGGCAACTATCCAACCTGTAACTTCGCTATCTGGGATAAGCCAGTACCCGAGCCTTGCCCAAAATGTGGAGGATTGATGGTAGTGACGCGACCGGGACAGGACCCGGTCTGTTATCAAGAGGTGATAGTGCCCCAGCGTAGTGCCGAGGAGAAGCCGTTGCAGGATGGCGAACAAAAGCCAACACGTAAGCGAACCGCACGTGCAGAAGATGAGAAGGCTAAATCCACTACGGCTAAAGCGACGCGTAGTGCTGCAACGCGTAAAAAAGTCAGTGCAGCAGATAGTACTTCTAGTGCAGGAAAAGAGAAGGCAACGAAAAAGACGACTACACGTACTACTGCAAAGCGTGTAGGAGCCGCAACGACTGCTAAAGCAAGCATACAAACATCTGCGACGGCGAAGAAGATCACAAAAAAGACGTAGAGGCTGTTTTAATAATAGGCACATTACTTTGAGAAGAAAGACTGTATTACTACAATCTTTCTTCTTTTTTTAGATGAGGGAAAGTGTTATTGTTGTGGCTGACCTTCCCCGAGAATTTTGCTTACCGTTTCGCGTTTGATGCGATAAGCCTGTCTTTTGTTCATGTGCGGTAGGACGATAGCCTCAAGTGCCCCTTGTTGGACCCAACGTCGTACGGTTGTGCCGTCAACGCGCAGAAGCTGCGCAACTTCTGAAATGGTCATAAGATCGCTCATTTGTTTTTACTCCTTGTTAGAAAATCGACGTTTGTGTGTGTAGCTTTCTCTATAAACTGTGCTTTCTCCTTAAGTAGATTAAGCAAATGTTTCAAGAGGAAGCGATACACTAACTTTATGTCATATTGTATAACAATATATATATTTTGTAAAGTGCCAGTGCAAGGATAGGGAAAACAAGAGAGGTTTTGGACGTATGGGGACGGACGTAACAAAGTATCCATGCCTGTACTTGATAGATGTACCTTCGTTCCTGGATGCGCTATTGGTTTACCGCTATATATTATGTGACATGTGCATTAGTAACATCTGATATACTTTGTTATTGGCTATATTATGGAGAAACACGGTGATTTGAGTAGAAAATAATTTGTATGAAAAGCTATGAGGTACTTCTTTTACATGATGGGAAGATACTTAGGGATTGTTTGCTTTGTAGTAGCTGTACAGGCTTTTTTATGGGTATGGAGAGAAAGCAGAGCAAATATTTAGGATGAGAATGGGTGTGGTATAATTTCATCTTAATTGAATGATTTTCCCAATTGAGGGGAAATGCAACAATTATTGGAGGTTTCTATGCTGCATGCAGTGACGCTGATCCCTGGTGATGGGACGGGGCCAGAAATTACGGAGGCTACGCGCCGGGTGTTGGAGGCGACGGGGGTACAATTTGAGTGGGTTATGCGCCAGGCGGGGGCGGAGATGATGGAGAAGTATGGGACGGTGTTGCCTGATGATGTGCTTGAGTCAATTAAGCAGACGCGGGTGGGGTTGAAGGGGCCAATCACGACACCTGCTGGCAAGGGCCAACGGAGCGCAAACGTCACGTTGCGCAAGAAGCTTGATCTTTATGCTAATCTGCGGCCTGCGAAAACCTATCAGGGGCTACGTTCTCGTTATGAAAATATCGATCTGGTGATCGTGCGTGAAAACACCGAAGATCTCTATTCTGGTATTGAGTTTCAGAGAGGGACGCCTGAGTACGAGGAGATGTTGGAAACCATTACGCGCACGACGGGTCATCATCTCGACTCTGATTCTGCGATGACTATAAAGTATATCTCTGTCGCCGCCACGCGCCGTATTGTAAAGTTTGCGTTTGAATATGCGCGAGCTAATAAGCGGCGTAAAGTCACTGCGGTCCATAAGGCCAATATTATGAAACTTTCTGATGGCTTATTTCTGTCTACGGCTCACGAGGTTGCAAAAGAATATCATGACATCCAGTATGAAGATCGTATTGTAGATAATATGTGTATGCAACTGGTACAAAAACCTGAGCAGTATGATGTGCTTGTGTTGCCAAATCTCTATGGTGATATTATTTCTGATCTATCGGCGGGCTTGATTGGTGGATTAGGTGTTGCGCCAGGGGCGAATATTGGGGGGCATTGTGCGGTTTTTGAGCCGGTGCATGGGAGTGCGCCCAAGTATGCGGGTCAGAATAAAGTGAATCCGATGGCGATGATGTTTTCGGGTGTGATGATGTTGCGCCATCTCGGTGAGCGGGAGGCGGCACAGCGGTTGGAGAAGGCGTTGACGAAGGTCATTGCCGAAGGGAAAAGCGTCACGTATGATTTGAAGCCGCGAGCTGATGATCCAACCGCTGTCGGTACATCCCAGGTTGCCGATGCCGTTATTGAGAAATTACAACATCTTTAAAATGGGCTAACCAATTCTAGGTACGCCGACGCTGCCACCTTTGCGCCACTTATGACGAGCCTGAATATAACGGACCGTACCTGAGCGTGAGCGCATCATAATAGATGAAGTGCGTGCGCCCCAACCAAAATATTGCACACCATCGATCAACTCACCACTGGTGATGCCGGTTGCGGCAAATGAGACATCATTGCCTCGTACCAGATCATCTGTGCGAAAGACCTGTTCAAGGTCGATCCCATCGCTTTTAAGCTTTGCGCGTTCTTGCTCATTGCGCGGCCAGACTTTGCACTGAATTTCGCCGCCGATGCACTTGATTGCCGCAGCAGCCAGGACAGCCTCTGGCGCACCGCCGATGCCGATCATAACATCGATACCGGTATAATCCTCCATGGCGGCTTGAATGGCGGCAGCCACATCACCATCGGTAATCAAGCGAATACGTGCTCCCACTGCCCGCACCTGTTTGATAAGTTCTGCATGGCGCGGACGATCGAGCGTCACAACTGTTAGATCATCGATATGAGCTTCGCGCACCCGTGCAATGCGATCCAAATTCACAGCGATCGGCGCATTAATATCGATCACATGCTTCATGGCGGGTCCGACGGCAATCTTTTCCATGTAATAAACCCCTGGTGGGGCCGAATACATCGTGCCGCGTTCAGCCGTTGCAACTACGGCCATTGCACCGGGAAGTCCCAGTGCCAGCAAGCGTGTGCCATCAACGGGATCAACGGCGACATCAACTTCGGGAGGGTTGCCATTGCCCACACGTTCACCAATGTAGAGCATGGGCGCTTCGTCCTTCTCGCCTTCCCCGATGACCACAATCCCATCCATGTCGACGCCATCAAGGGCCGGGCGCATCGCGTCAACGGCGGATTGGTCGACCATCTCCTTATTGCCTTTTCCCATCCAACGTCCTGCACTCAGTGTTGCAGCCTCGGTAACGCGCACCAGTTCCATTGCCAGGTTACGTTCTTTCGTGCGCGAGTGCTCAAAACCATCTTCTTGTTGCATGTATCCTCCTTACAATAGGGGTATTTTACATGTGGGCATAATGTGGTTGCGTGCGGCAGTGTTCTGCCAGTATAATCGCACGCAGCCGCTCCACAGCTTCCTCCAACTGCCCTTGTCGGTTTTCAACCACGTAGTCGTAGTGACGCTGTTGTGCCAGTTCGTTCTGAGCATCAAGTAGACGCTGTTGTCGTTCCTGTTCTGTCTCGGTCTGACGAGCCGTAAGGCGCTCAACCAATTCTTCTACGGAGCCGGGGATCAGAAAAATAAAAATAGCGCCGGCCAGTTTTTTGCGGACAGTTGCCGCGCCCTGTACATCTATTTTGAGCATGACATCATGCCCGGCCTGCAAATGATCTTTGATCTGTTGACGTGGCTGCCCATACCAGTTGCCATGCACACAGGCGTACTCAAGAAGTTCATCATGGGCGACCATGTCATCAAATTTTTCCTGGTCGACAAAATAGTAGGGATGTCCATCTTTTTCACCAGGGCGTGGGGCGCGTGTAGTGACGGACGCGACGACGTGAAAGTCCATACCTTGCTCTTTGAGGGCTGCAATCACAGTATCCTTACCGGTTCCTGATGGGGCCGAAAGCACGAAAAGAAGGCCCTGTTTAGGGGATTGCTGCAATGTGTTATCCTTTTGAGGTAAAGTTGGCTGTGTCTCCAGTTGCATGTTCTTCTTCCTGGTGTTACTTAAACGAAAAGAGAGGTGGGCGCGATAAATCGGACGGGCGCGATAAATCTGGCCCCTACAATATTATTGGACAGGTGGGTGCGATAAATCTGGCCCTACAATGGGTGCGATGAATCGGACCCGAATGCTATGGGTTTGTGTGAATATTTGCTCATAATGGTATTGTACAACATCATTTCTATGCGGCGTAAAGCACGGGAGAAAGTCTGGGGAAAACGCGCTTATAGAGAGAGAATAGATAGGAGAAGTATATGCATGTTGATGCTATGACGCTGGCAGCGGTTGCCGATGAATGGGGGATATTGCTGGCTGGAGCGCGTATTGATACGATTATCCAACCAAGCGAGTACGCATTGGCCCTTCAATGTTATGTGCCTGCCCGCCAGGGGCAGGGGGGACAGAATCGCTGGCTTTATCTCTCTGCTCATCCGCAGATGGCCCGTGCACACCTGACGGCGCTCAAGCCACCGAAGATTGCCAGTGAGCCGCCTCCTTTTGTGATGCTTCTGCGTAAACATCTGGAAGGTGCACGCATTGAAGTCATTGAGCAGCCACGTTGGGAGCGCGTACTTGAGATTATTATTGGGTATCGTAACGGGCCGGAGGGCAGCGAATTTACACGCTTCCGCTTAATTATCGAGGTCATGGGTCGCCTCAGCAATATCATCCTCTGTGACGAGGCAGGAATGATTCTGGGTAGCCTCAAACGCATTGGTGCGGACATCAACCGTTATCGGGTCATTGCCGCAGGGATTCCCTATGTGCCACCACCTATGCAGCAGCGCACTCTTGCGGGTCGGAGCTTGCCGCGCCTGGAACCCACGAGCATAACTGCTGCTCAGCTCTCCATTGCCTATACAGCAGAGCGTGCCGCTAGCGAAGAAAAACCTCCTGAAGTAAAGAAGGGGAAACGCGGCACAGAACTGGCGCTGCTCTGGCAATTGCTCACCCGGCACCTGATGGGATTCAGTCCATTGCTCGCGCGTGAAGTTGTCTATCGCACGACGGAAAATAGCGAGACGCCACTAGAAAATGTCGATGATGCAGTATGGGAAGAGTTGGCCTGGAATATACGCGATCTCACCTCCGCATTTGATACGCATCGCTGGCAGCCACAGCTTGTTGAGCAGGTAGATCCTGAAAAAGGCAAGGGAGTGGTTCCTATTGCATTTGCGCCGTACGTTCTGGAGCAATATGCTGATGTGTCCGACGTACGTGTACGCCATTCACCCTCTCTCAATGTTCTGCTAGATGATTATTATGCGCGTACCGAGTGGCGCGATGCGATGGAAGGCGTGCGTTCTCCTCTACGCAAGATATTACAGACGCAGCGCGATCGCTGCAAACGTAAGGCTGAAGTTTTGCAAAAAGAGATGGCGGCAGCGGAGGAGGCATCGCGTTATCGCTTACAAGGAGAATTGTTGCTCGCACATCAACATGAGATTCAGCAGGGACAGAGCAGCGCGGTGGTGCAGAATTTCTTTGATGGTGATGAGAACGCCATGGTCACAGTACCGCTTGATCCGCGTTTCGATGCGGTCGGGAACGCCAATCGCATGTTCAATAAATACCACAAATTGCGGCGCGGCCTTGAACTGGTGCCTGCCCAGATCGAGCAAAATGCGGCTGAGTTGGCAACAATCGAGCAATTATTAGCGGATCTTACTCTGGCTGAGACGCCGCCTGAAGTAGGACTGGTCAAGGCTGAAGTGCAGACGGCGGGCTATATACGGGGGAAGATGGAAGATAAGAAGGCGCTCAAAGCCGCAAAGAAGGCGAAGGGTAAGGGAGGTAAACAGACAAAAGGCAAAGCTGTGCCCCCTGGTGGAGGTGTTCCGTTGCACGTGCAGAGCGATGATGGCTTTGTGATTCTCATTGGCAAGAATAGTCGACAGAACGAGGATGTCACATTCCATCAAGCAACGGCGAACGATATCTGGCTGCATGCACGGGGAGTTCCTGGCGCTCACGTCATCATCAAAGCAGCCGGACGCGAAGTCCCACAACGTACCCTTGAGCAGGCGGCACGTCTGGCCGCATATTATAGTCAGGCACGTGGTAGCACCAGCGTAGCAGTCGACCATACGCAGCAACGCTATGTGCGCCATATGAAGGGTGGTGGCCCCGGTATGGTCATCTATGAGCGGGAACGTACGCTCTACGCTGAGCCAGATGCCGCATTACCCTTACTGTCAAAATAAGTAGCTAGATCGCAACTGGATAACGTTATGTATCATGTTTTCGCCTTAAAGAAAGCTGGTATATGCAGTAGCAGCAGCACTGGTAAGGTGATATCCGCACCCAGGCTGTATGCCAGAGTAGTCGTGCTGTAGTGGGCAATGGTGAACGTGTAGGCGAGGTTTGCAAGCATGGGAATCCAGCAAGCCCACCATGCCCAGCGAGCGCGGTGCCGAAACGGAATTGCAACGATAGTAAGAAAGAGAAGCCCGAAGACCAATTCATGAACTGCATAGATCACTTCAAGCCGAGTCACATACTGTGTGATTGTGGGTGAGGTAAGCTTTGCATTGGTCCAGGTCATGCCTGCAAGTGCGTGAAATGCCTCCATATGGTCTGAGGGGAGGCCCATTCTAGCATCAGCTATCAGGTCGGAGCAGGCAGCAAAGAGGAATAGTGCTCCAAGGAGCAAGAGGAGTATCCAGGCTATCAATAGGCCACGTGGCTGCCTGACAAGGAAATTAATTTGGGTTGCCTGTCCAGGTTCACGTCGAGTCGTATCTTCCGGTACACTCTCATCTGAGCGACGTTTCATGATAATACCTTTCGAGAAATATTATGTTTTCGTTCTCTTTTCTTTCCCAGGGAAGGCTACGGGAGTGATACTGCAAGTATAACCTCATAAGGGGCGTTCGACACCCATCTAAAGGCTTGATTGTACCCCGTCTCACGTCTTGTTTCGATGATGAGTGAAGCATGGACTCTTCTGATTGTATGCATGAGTTGTTACACGCGTTACCTATAATCGTTGAATAGATAGTAACAGGTGGAGGAAGAATAACAAAAGCTTATCTTTAAGAAAAAAAACGTCCAGGGAGGGAATACTCACATGGTCTATCAGGCTGGACAGAAGCTGGGAAATTATCAGTTAGTGCGTTTCCTGGGACAGGGTGGTTTTGCTGAGGTTTATTTAGGAAAACATATTTATCTCAATACTCAAGCCGCTATTAAAGTTTTACACAAACAATCAGACGATGAAGCTCTGGAAAAATTTCTTCAAGAGGCAAGAATTATTGCTGGCCTGACACATCCTCATATTGTCGGCGTACTGGAATTTGGGATTGAGGAGCAGCATCCATTTCTTGTGATGCCATATGCATCTCATGGAACATTACGGCGACGCTATCGCAGGGGCAACGCGCTCCCTCCGACCATTATTTTACCTCACATCCAGCAGGTTGCAGAAGCATTACAGTATGCTCACGAGCGCAAAATTATCCACCGCGACATAAAGCCAGAGAACATGCTTCTGGATGCGAACAACACGGTGCTACTAAGTGATTTTGGCCTGGCGTTGCGGGAACGTAGCACCTATCATAGCGTCCATTCGACCGATAGCGCAGGAACCACGCTCTACATGGCCCCCGAACAACTGAAAGGGAAGCCCTGCGCCGCAAGCGACCAATATGCATTGGGCGTTGTTATGTATGAGTGGCTGTGTGGATGCCTGCCATTCGATGGCCCAGATATTAGCATTGTCGTACAGCATCTCCACGAGCCACCAGAGCCTTTACGAGAGCATGTCCCGACCCTTTCTTCTGAAATAGAAGCGGTCGTATTAAAAGCGTTAGAGAAAGATCCGAAGCAGCGTTTTGCCACTGTACGTGAGTTGGCAGCAGCATTTGCAGAGGCATGCAAGGGGCTACCCATAACAGATGATCCTGTGCCATTAATAGACGATGTTCAATATGCATCTTCAGCGTTGTTCTCTGTTGAGCCTGGGGAGTCGCAGCAAGAGGCAGTAAGCGGCGAGGTGATAAAGTTATTGCCGGATTCTGATCAACGTGAAACGCCTCTGAGAGGTGGGGAAGTGTTGTGGCCTTCTCATTATTCGTCTTTGCAAGCTCCATCGCTCTCAGCTTCTCTGGAAGTAAATACATCGTCTCAGGACATTGCAAATGAGAGTACATTCGTTGCGAATGGTGTTGCCGACGCTGCAACGGCCTCATCACAGAATGGATCGCGTATCTCCAGAAGAGCCGCATTGGCGGGGATAGCAGGGATAGGAGTAGTTTTGGGTGGAGTGGGCATCTGGCGTTTGAGTTCTAGTGGGAGCGGAATAATCTCTCAGGTGGCGCAGATCGCGCAAGGAAGTTCGGCAGCGCTGCCTCCAGGAGCACCTTCTAAGCGTCAGGTAGCCGGGAGCAGTGGCAATAGCAGTACGCCTGGTACGGAGGGGACGACTTCGTCAGCGTAAATAATAATGGGATTGGGAAGAGCGATACGACAAATCCAGTGACGGTAGGAAAGAGTGGGGCCACGGGAACCTCGACGCCTTCTCCCTCATCTTCATCCAGTAGTAATCCAGCGGCGACCAGTACCCCTGGCAGTTCTGGTAGTTCTTCAGGAGTGACGCCTGTGGCGACTGCTTCTTCAGGTGCACCGCAAACGGTGCCATTGACGGTCCAGATCAGTGTGCCATCTTCTATCACGCAAGGCTCTGATGTACCTATACAGTGATGACTAATTCTGGAAATATGTCTTTTACTGTTACTGTTGAATTCTACTATGTAGACCGACGTAACCAGACTCAGAATGACAGGCATGCAAATATAAATGGGAATGCGACGGATAGTAGTGGAAATGCGACGGTAAACTGGCAGTCCTGGTCGATTCCTTATGGCCAGTTTAAAAAAATGATAGATCCTCGGGCTGTATTTCAAGCGAACTGTGTTGATGGAAATGGGAAATTAGTGTATTCACAAACTGTTACAGCACAGGTGGTGTGATAACTATTATGGAGTGAAAAATTGATCTTGTAAATAAACGTATTTTTCGTTATAATGGTCCTTGTAAATATATTGTATAGACAAGGAGATTTTTCGATGAAGAAAGCATGGAAGCCTGTTATTGTATTCCTGCTCTTTTTTTTGCTAGTGACCACTGTCATGATTTATTCACGCATTAGTGCCATTGCCCCTTATGGCACTACAACACAGGGCACAAATCTCGGCCCTGGTAAATTCGGATGTATAAAGTGTCAGCATAAGCCTCATGCCGTAATCCGCTCGGCCAGTGCTACGCCTGATGACTATTTATATGCAGTAGCTGCTACCTCAAATACTAGCGCCTGGGCTGTGGGAGTGAGTGATACGACCGGACCTGATAAGGCACTCATTGAGCATTGGGATGGTCAACTTTGGAGTGCTGTTCCTGCTGGTACGGCAGGAGTGAGCGCTGATTTATATGGGGTAGCAGCTATTTCTACGACAGATGGTGGGCCGATGGAAATTATTATCCGACAGCCACCGCGTATGGACAGACATTGATTGAGCATTGGACCGGGACTGTCTGGAATGTTGTACCATCTCCAAATGGTGGAACAAACCTTAATTACCTTAATGATGTTACAGCTATCAGTAGTAACAATGTCTGGGCGGTAGGAATCCAGAACAACGTGAGTAGTTTGATAGAACATTGGGATGGTACAAGTTGGAGTATTGTAGGAGGCCCTAATCCTGGTATAACCAGGAGTGATCTGGGGTCAGTGAAAGCAATTTCTGCTAACAGTGTCTGGGCATTAGGAAGTTATAGTACCACAGCAGGGGGAACGAATTCCAAATCACTTGCTGAATACTGGAATGGGAGTTCCTGGGAAGTTGTTACCAGTCCAATTACTGGAACAAGCAGCAACAGTATGTTTGGGATAGCCGTTATCTCCAATGACAACATCTGGAGTCTGGGATCGGCATCAAGTAGTGCTACAAACCAGAATCTTATTGAGCATTGGGATGGTGCTGTTTGGAGTACCGTTAATACTCCTGGCAATGAATTCCTTGAAGCGATCGCTAGTGTTCCTGCTACTACTAAATTATGGGCAGTAGGCAACACAGCCAACGTAAATAACGTTGAAACAACAATAACTGACTATTGGAATGGAACTCAATGGGAAGGAGTACCAAGCCCCAATGCTTCATCTGCAAATGAATTGTACGCAGTTACGTCTGTGTCTGCGAACGATGTCTGGGCTGTAGGTGGATATCATGGTGTAAATACTAACTATTCAACGCTCATCCTTCATTGGGATGGTGCTGCATGGAAAGTTGTATACAGCCCTAACCAATAAAATTATGTATAGATATGCTTGTTATTAAAACATAGTAGTGTATCGTAAGCAGAAAGATTTAGCGTTCCCGCGACGAACCAATCCCCATCTCCTCGCGATACTTCGTCACGGTTCGGCGGGCCATTGGGATGCCACGACTATTCAGCAGGCGGGCCAGTTCGTCGTCGCTCAGGCGATGGCGCGGCGTCTCAGAGTGGATCAGTTCGCGCAGAACATCTTTCACGCCCAGAGAGCCATCGAAGAAATCGGAGAAAGGGATCAGGCGTCCGTTGGGGAGCATGGCGTATTTGTTGGCGGTGGCGCGACTGACTGTACCTTCATCCAGATTGAGGCGGGTGGCAACTTCAGCTCGTGTGAGGGGGCGCAGATAACGTATGCCCTTCTCTAGAAATTCATGCTGATAATCGACGACCAGTTCTGCGACGCGACGCAGGGTACGCCAGCGCCGCTGTATGCATTCGACGAAGAAACGTGCGCGATCATTATTCTGATGCAGGTAACGTTGCATCTCACCACCCGTGGGTGCAAGGGCAGGCTCTTCATTTGAGTTGTAGGAGCGCGTAGCGCCACGAAATTTATAGCGCTTTTCCTCAATGAGTTCAATCTCAAACCCCATTTCGCCTTTGCGAATAATCACATCTGGCCGTATATAGGTTGTACCGTTGGAGAGGGATTGAGTGCCATTACCATCTTGATAAGCAAGAGCCGGGAAGGGATGGAGCATGCTGCGAATATACTGGTAAGCCTGTCGTATTTCCTGTTCGGGCTGTTTGAGCTGACGTGCGATTTCGTGAAATTGACTCTTTCCCAATTGATCCAGGTAGCGATCAATCAAGATTGCAGCCAGTGGATGAGGCGTGCTTTGTTCACTGATAGCCTGGAGTTGGATGAGGAGGCATTCGCGTGGATTACGTGCGCCAATGCCCAGCGGTTCTAATGTATGCAACTGGCTCAACACATATTCAACGCGCTCATGAGGAACGTTAAGATGTTCAGCAATCTGCTGTGTACTGATCTCTAGATAACCACGCTCATTCAAGTTGCCAACCAGTTGTTCTGCGATGAGAGCGTCATCAGGAGGAATAAGAGCTTCCAGATGTTGCAAAAGCGTCTCGCTTAACGTTTCATGGGTTGGGATACGGGCCATAGGATCGTATGCATCGTCTCCATCGATCTCCACGAAGCCGTAGTTATCCATATCATAGGGAGCCTGCGGCTGAGATGCCCATGCGTCATTATTTTGTTCGTAGAGGGGAGTAGCCTCATGTTCAGGTACAAGTGGCTGTGTAAAATGTTCCTGCGGCGCAAAGTATCCGCAGGCGGTGCATACATTGCTGTAGATCCGATTACCACAAAAGAGGCAAACCCGTTGCTCGGTTATGTCAAGGGAGGGATTCTCTATTTGTTCTTGATTAATGGCATGTTCTAGTTCATCTGCGGATAGATGTAAAATTGTACTTGAAGTGATCAGCCTTGCACTGACACGCAATGTTTGTTCTGGTCTTGGAGTTGGTTCTAACCTCATGCATCAATCCTCCCTTCACCTCTATCAGTCCATGTTACCTCAGAGGGTATCCAAAATCAAGTCATCAGCCCGTTCGAGCATGCATTAACTTAGATCCATCCCCGGCTTTCCAGCGCGACCCGTGCGGCTTCTTGCTCAGCGGTTTGTTTGTTGCGTCCCTGACCTTTCCCAGCGATGTGTTCTCCCAGCATGACTTCGACGGTAAATTCGCGATTATGGGATGGTCCTTCCTGGCTAAGCAGGCGATAAGAGGGAGTAATACCGTCGTGAGCCTGTGCCAGTTCCTGGAAGAGTGATTTATTATCTTTAAAGAGTCGTTTACTAATTATTGTTTGTGCGAGAGGTGTCAGGCGTGGGAGTAGAAAGTTCTGGACGGCCAGCAGCCCTTGATCCAGGTAGATCGCGCCCAATAGGGCTTCGAAGGTGGAGGCGAGCACACGTTGGCCGCCTCCGCTGTTCTGTTCTCCCTTACCCATCAGGAGAAATGTCCATAGATTAATCTCGCGTGCGAAGCTTGCCAACGTCTCAGTGCGTACGAGAATTGCGCGTGCGTCGGTCAGCTCGCCTTCTGCAAGGTCAGGGAAGGTTCGATAGAGGAAACTCCGCACTCACCAGGGCAAGAATAGAATCGCCCAGGAATTCCAGGCGTTCATTGGAAATCTGGCCTTCGCCAGCAGTTTCATAGATATAGGAACGATGTGTCAAAGCAAGCGTCAGGAGTTGGGGGTTCCGGAAGTGTATCCCCAGAACCGTTTCTAACTGTTCGTGCATCAATATACCTCTAACCGCACATGAGCCTCGTCTGCGACTTTTTCTGTAACCTCACCGATCTGCCAGAAAGTGACATCGGGTGCTAATGTTTGTAACGACGGCCAGAGTGCGGGATCAATGGCGGCGAACAGGCCTCCAGATGTCTGTGGGTCCCACAGGATCTCGCGCTCGATGGCACTGAGTTGTTCCGTAATGGTGATGTGTGGTGCAAGGTACGTTTCGTTGCGCCGTGCTCCGCCGGTTGTACAGCCCTCTTCTATATAATGGAAGACGCCTGGAAGCAAGGGCAGGCGTGTGAAGTCGAAGCGCATGCCCGTCTTACTTTGCGCAGCCATCTCCCAGGAATGACCCAGAATACCAAAACCAGTGATATCGGTGACGGCGTGTACAGCGGCCCCGGCCTGCACTAATATCTCACTTGCACGGCGGTTGAGGCGTTGCATTGAGTGAAGTGCAGCCTGAAAATCGTCCTCAGCAACCGTTTCGCGCTTATGCGCTGTGGTGATAACACCTGTGCCTAGCGGCTTGCTCAGGACCAGGAGATCGCCGGGTTGAGCGCCCCCTTTGGTGAGAATATGTTCAGGGTGCACGATGCCGGTCACGGCCAGACCATATTTGGGTTCGGTATCGATCACGGTATGACCGCCTGCGACGGCACCTCCGGCCTGAGCGACGATATCACGTCCGCCTCGCAAGATCTCACTCAATAGCTCGGTATCCAGATCTCCCGGCCACGCAACAAGATTAATCGCCATCAAGACCTGTCCACCCATGGCATAGATATCGCTAACAGCATTGGCGGCGGCAATGCTTCCAAATGTATAGGGATCATCGACCACTGGCGGAAAGAAGTCTGCTGTACTGATAATTGCCTGCTGTTCGTTGACACGATAAACTGCTGCATCATCAATATTTTGCAGCCCGACCAATAAATCAGGTAAAGCAATCTGACCTGTCAGTGGGCGCAGAACCTGCGTGAGGGTGCCGGGGCCCATTTTTGCAGCGCATCCGGCGCAACTGGCAAGTGATGTGAGACGAACTTTGGAATTTGTTGTCATAAGAGCAATCCTTGAATAAATACCTGTTCTCCTGTACCGTCGACATTGTAGCGCGTTTTTCGTTGGACTGCAACGGTCCTCCACCTTTTCTGCCTGTGTCGCTAGACGATCAGAGCGAGATATGATACTCTAGGTGAGATGGATTTGAGGAAGACAGGCAATCGCGGGTCGTGAGGCCCGAGGAAAGTCCGGACTCCACAGAGCAGAATGCTGGCTAATGGCCAGTGAAGGTGACTTCAAGGAAAGTGCAACAGAAACAATACCGCCGGGGTCAATAGACACCAGGCTCCGGTAAGGGCGAAATGGTGAGGTAAGAGCTCACCAGCAGGCGGGCGACCGTCTGGCTGGGTAAACCCCATTTGGAGCAAGACCAAACAGAGGGAATAGTCTGCTGGTTCCGCCAGTAGACTAGCGGGCTGCTCGTCCGTTAACCTTCGGGTTGGTTGCTTGAGGCGTCGGGTAACTGGCGTCCTAGATAGATGATTGCCGCCCGGAGTGGCGAGAGAAACTCCGGGTACAGAATTCGGCTTACGGCTTCCTCAACTCCATCGCACACAATGAAAAAGCTCAGGGTGAAATATCCCTGAGCTTTTTCTATATTTGCATAGACCAGTAGCGGACTGAAACAGCAGAATAGAGAATATTCTATCTGCTCATGCGATCGTGATCGATAAGCCAGCGAATGAAATCCAGACGCCGACTTTCTTCAACCATTTCACGGTATTCGCCCTGCTCCGTCATATGATCTTTCATATGCATAAGATGTTCGGCTTCGCTTTCAGTGAAACCCGCTGCTAGTAGACGCTGCAAGTCTGTGCCACCATTTGTTGTAGATGGATGTTCTGTCATTGTAGTAAAACCCCCCTTAGCGAAAAAGAACGGACTACAGGTATAAGCACGTTTGAGACCTTGATTGGTCTACTTGATAAGGTATACGTCTGAACTCCTTGACTGGATACAACAAATTCCTTATTACAAAAACTGTGATCGGTGAACAATGGCAATTCAGGGTGCTTGCAAAGCGATTTCGCAGCAATGGGAGAGGGCTTTGAGCAGTTGGAAAAGTAATGTAGGCGCGATAAAATGTACTATGCAGTTAGTAGTGGCAACCCATCTGGGGGTACCGGGGAGGACGACCTCTGACTATATAATAGCACAAATTTACTATTTCGTCCACTTCGTCAATCTAGCTACTCTGCAAGCTATCTCCGACCCGAAGCAGTCTCAGTGCGCGTTCAGTGGCATCGCTCACAAGTTCGGCGGCATGTTCCATTGCATATGCTAGTGTCAGGGGGCGCGAAGGGAGAGCAATTACAGCGTCGATCCCCAGTTTGTAGACCGCTTGATAATTCATGCCCAGGCTTCCGGCAAGTGCCAGTACCGGAAGTTGGTAGCGTTTAGCCAGGCCCGCAACAGCTCCTACACTTTTGCCATAAGCTGTCTGTTCGTCTATCTGACCCTCAGCTGTAATCACCAGGTCTGCCGAGCGCAAATATTTTTCAAGACCAACAGCTTCTAACACAATCTGCGCACCAGGTCGTAATTCTGCATTCAAGAATGCAAGCAAGCCAGCTCCCAGACCGCCCGCCGCACCTGCACCGGGAATATCTTTAACCGCCCGTTGCAGATCCTGTTCGATTATAGAGGCGTAATGGGCCAGGGCGGCATCCAGTGTCACGACCATTTCCGGCGTGGCCCCTTTTGGGGACCATAGACCGCTGAGGCACCAGTGGGACCACAAAGAGGATTTGTGACATCGCAGGCCACCTCAACCTTACATGCTTGTAAGCGTTCATCGAACGTATCGGGAATGATGTGTGCAAGTGTAGCGAGCGCCGCCCCGCCTGGCACAATCTCGTTTCCTTCAGTAGTGATAAGGTGTGCACCCAGTGCCTGAGCCATGCCCGCGCCGCCATCGTTGGTTGCGCTACCACCAATACCAATTAGCAAGCGTGTGCAATGCTCTTCTAACGCGGCCTGGATGAGTTCGCCAACTCCATAGGTTGTTGCTATGAGTGGATTGCGCCGTTCAGGTGGCACCAATGGTAAGCCCGCACATGCCGCCATCTCGATAGCTGCCGTCTGACCATCCCCCAATATGCCAAAGAAAGCTTCGACACGCTCGCCCAGGGGGCCGGTTACCTCACGGTGCACAAATCTTCCCCCCGTCGCATCTATCAGCGCCTGAACGGTTCCTTCACCGCCATCGGCGATGGGGACAATCGTGATTTCAGCATGGGGATAGACGCTCCGCACTCCGCGAGCAATAGCCTGCCCGGCTTCAGCCGCCGTGAGGCTTCCTTTAAGTGATTGTGGAGCAATAACGATACGCATGATACGGGAGCCTTTCAGATGAGATCCAACGTTGCGCTTCCATTATAACACCAGATCCCACCTCATTTATGGTGTCCGTGTGTGGTAAGTCTCGAATTGATTGCACTCATTTAGGAAAAGATGTACTATCCATAAGTAATAGCCCATCCCCATTATCTTAAGCAAAAGGAGAAAAAATTGCCAATGGGCTATTATTCATGATAAAATAGCGCTCAGTTAAAATCAGCTTTCTTTAACTGCACGCATCTCGTCCGACAGTCAACTTTGCATATCATTAATTCTTTAAACGTTAAATGTGAGACGTTTTTAGACGCTGAAGTCTCAGGAAGAGAAGGAGGCGAGGACTTTGCGTTACTCAAATGATTTTCTACGGCACATGCTGAATTTATCATATGCTGTGCGCACAATCATCGTTGCATCAGTGGTGATGCTTTGTCTGATTTTGTACATGTATCATCACAATAACTACTATAGTGCCAGCTTTTTTATTATTCCCATTGCGCTGGTTGCATGGCTGTTCCCTCGACGCGAATTTTTTATCTACATTGGCATTATTAGCCTGATTGTCGTCCTGTTTAATATCATTATAAGTAGCGATATGAGCTGGTTATCCGCCTCTACAACCTCTTCTCTAGTGACTGCAATTTCCTTGTTTGTAGAAGGCTTATTGATTGGCTCGTTACGTGAGCAAGTCCTGCTTTCAGATGAAGCCAGCGAGCATGTCGCGGATCTGCTTGAGCAACAACAGCAGTTGAGTCAGATTCGAGATCAATTTATTCTCAACGTCAATCACGAGCTAAGGACACCTCTTACGGCAGTCTACGGGTATCTGGAGTTGCTGCTGGAATATAGCGGACAGCTTGATAGTGCAACACAGGCCACATTTCTCAAAAACGCCATGTATAGCTGCGAAGAGTTGCAGCTATTGGTGAGTAATGTGCTGGATACCATCCAGGTTGGCAATGAGAAAGATTCGATCTATCTGGAAGATCTTCCGGTGATTGATGTCATCTATGAGGTAGTTGAGCATTTTGATCCTCGCAATCAGCGTGAATTTCCAGTTGAGATCCATATACCTGCGCATCTCGTCGTACGTGCCAATGGACAATATTTTCGCCAGGTGCTTCGTAATCTGCTCTCCAATGCGTTTAAATATGTGCCCTCCGATACGGTCGTTAGTATTGAAGCATCTCTCTATGGAGATGTCGTGCAGGCCAATCATCCCTCACCCGAAGTATGTATCAGCGTCAAAGATGCAGGGCCGGGCATCCCCCCTGAGGATATTCCACGCCTGTTCGGTCAGTTTGTACGTTTGAAGCGCGATGTATCGGGGAATGTGCGTGGCACAGGCCTCGGCCTCTATGTGAGTAAGCAACTGGTGGAAGCAATGGGTGGTCGTATCTGGGTGGAGAGTACTGGTATTGCCGGGGAAGGAAGTTGCTTCCGTTTTACTTTGCCATGTGTCATAAGGACGAAAGTAAAAGCTAAAACGACGCACAAATCACCAGAGATACTCCCTTTACCATCACCAGATGGTCAGCCTCAATCGCAAGATGTGCGCTGATGGTAATCATATATACCCTCTATTGAGTTTCCGCGCTATAATATTGGCAGTAAAAAGTATTGAACAACAATTATTTACAAAGTATTGGTTAGCAAGATGGCTAAATGAAATACCCTTGCTCCGTCCCTCAATACTATGGAGTCTTTTATTATGTTGGATGGTCTCTCGTTCGTGTGGGCATGGCATCCAGGTACGCTTGCTCTCTTACTGATCTTTAGTCTGCTCTATCTACTTGCAGTGCGCCGGGTGAGGGTACGTTATCCTCAAGATACTTCGTTGCGCGTTTCCCATATTGTGGCCTTTTTCCTGGCTATTTTGCTTGCCGCAGTCATGCTCCTGACGCCTGTAGACGTAATCGGGCGCACACAATTGTTCTCAGTGCATATGGCGCAGATTGTTATCTTAACGACACTGTGTACCCCGTTGTTGCTCTACGGCTGCCCTGAAATCTTGTTACGACCACTGACCCTCTTGCCCGTCATACGTGAGATTTTAGGGGCGTTAACGCTTCCCTTAGTCGCTTCAATCCTCTTCAATAGCGCATTTTTGTTCTGGCATATACCGCGTTTCTACACTATCGCGCAACGCAATCCAACGCTTTATCAGGTAGAGATGCTCAGTATTTTTCTCACCTCACTGCTGAACTGGGGTCCTTTGATCGGTGCGCAACGCGAGCAGCACCATATGAGTTATCCTATGAAAATGCTGTATGCTTTCTTTGACGGGCAGCCGGTTGATATCTTTGCATTTGTGCTGGTCTTTACCGGCGTTGCATTGTATACACATTATGTTATTCCGTCACAATTGAACCTGACTCCTTTTGCCGATCAGACGGTCGCAGGTGCGCTCTTACTTATTCCAGGGCTGGTTGATCTGGTGGTGATGACGCCACTGTTCTTCCGCTGGCTCAATCAGATTGAGGACCAGACGAGAATTGCCGATCAACGTCGTCAGGAAACCGCATATGAGGAGTACGAAGAGGATGAGGATGAGGAAGAATTGGATCATGAGGGCGGCGAGTTGCATGGGCACCTGCAAGGTTAACTTTGCTTCCTCGTGAGATGTCATCTCCACGTACAGCGCCGCCGCAATGCTTCTTTGAGGCGCTTTTCGTAGATCCTGCGCGGTATTTCCGTAACACCTAATGTCACCAGATGAGGTGTCGTAAATTGTGTATCATGCAGGACATATCCACGTGCCTGTAAATGCTCAACGAGAGCGACCAGGCAGACCTTAGAGGCATCGGTTGCGGAGGAGAACATGCTTTCGCCCATAAAGGCGGCACCAAGGGCAACTCCATATAATCCACCTACCAGGCGACCATCTTTCCATGCTTCAACGCTATGCGCTACATCAGCAAGGTGCAGGTAGGTGTAGGTCTTAATAAATTCCTCGTTGATCCATGTTTCCGCTCGATTGGCGCAACTACGCATCACATTCTCAAAGGCTGTATCTATACGTACTTCATAGATACCTTTGCGAATCGTTGCCCGTAGCGAGCGCGAGATGTGCAAATTGGAATGCTCCAGAATAGCACGGGGATCAGGGGCATACCAGCGGATCTGCCCCTGTTTGTCTGCCATAGGGAAGATGCCCTGGGCATAAGCGTTAATGAGAAGCGCTGGTTCAAGCGGTTCAGGTGTTTTTCTGTACATACTCTTCACACAAAACTTGCTAGTATAGAAAGATGGAAATAGATACGTTGCAATTCTATCATAGGATGGCGTGAAGAGAAATGCCCTGGATATGGTCTATTCAATACAGGCCGGATAATGGTACAATCTCTCCTGGCAGAAAGCTGATCGTTAGCAGTTTCTTGAGCTTATTTTAAAAATTGGAGGTTTTACATGTATCAGAATCCGCAGGGACCAGGCCCACAAGGGCCAGGAATGCCAAACGGCCCACAGGGGCCAAATATTCATAACTTTGTGACGACCGGTTTTGAGATCAACGGGTATCGTATCGTGAGAAACTTTGGATTAGTGCGCGGCATTATTGTACGTTCGCGCAGTGTTGTGGGCAATATTGGAGCTGGCTTTCAGCAAATCTTTGGTGGGAATATTACCATCTATACGGAGTTATGTGAACAGGCTCGTAATGAGGCATACGAATTGATGATCCAGCATGCGCAGCAGATGGGTGCCAATGCGATCATCGGTGTGCGCTACGACGCAACGGAGATTACCCAGGGGGTAAGCGAGGTGCTCTGTTATGGCACTGCGGTCACGGTTGCTGTTGCGGATCATTAGTGAGAACCGGAGTGGGGGCGCACGGGCTTATTCGCTCCGCTCATTGCGCCCTAATAGAGCGGTTACGAGATGTAAAAGCGGAAAAACCAATGGTAGGGGCGCAATGAGCGGAGCGAATAAGCCCGTGCGCCCCAGAGACCCAATGATCGTTTCAGAATTTACGCCTCTTGTGCTTCCTGTGCCAGAGCTTTCACCCACTGGTAATTGCCTTCGATCTTCTCCTCGTTGAGAAGCTTCATCGACATGTAGAGCCAGCAAATGGCATTGGGAATGGTCAGGTAATCCTTGCCTGCCAGTTCTATTGCGGCCTGGCACATGCGCTGATAGTGCTCTGCATCGTGGAGCAGGTGATGAAGGTGCTCTGCGACCCGGCTGGTGTGCCCAACATCAACCAGGTAGCCATTCACCGTATCCTCGATCTGCAAGGGAATACCGCCAGTCCTGTAGGCGATCACGGGTTTGCCTTTCATCAGAGCTTCCGTGACCTTGACTTCAAAGCCCTCTTTCGTTGAGAGTTGGAGGACGATGGCGCTCCTTCTCAGCAATGTGTTCAGGAGTTGATCGATGTGTGGTAGCCTCATCACCTTTATATCATCGATAAAGGAGATGTACTCCGGCGAATGCAAGATTGTCATGATCTGGTTATAAATGGGAACGCCATCCGGATCATCAATAGAGCCGTTGCCAGTAATGACAAGCTGTGGAATGACCTCATTATTCTGTTCGAGAATAGCGCGTAGCTTTCTATAAGAATCAAGCAGATCAGGAATTCCCTTGGAAGGATCGAAGCGAGCGACCTGAATAATGTAGGGTCGTGTCTCGTCCAGAGGTTTCTGTTCTTCATTGATGAGCATCGTGTTGAATAATTGCAGGTAGTAGTCCATCTGCTCCTCTGTCAGAGGTTTGTTCAGGCCATCCAGAGGATCGGTGGTGGCAGGCATATAGAATATTTTCTCGGCGGGAACATCATCGGGAATAAACATCTCCATCGGATGGCTAATGAAGCAATCTGCCTCTTTAGCGTTATTCCAGATGAAGCTCCAGGTATTACGTTGTGATGTCCCTTCCTGGCTGGCGAGGCTGGCTACGATCTGAATATGTGAGCGGTAGAGGATCTTCGCGTCAGGATTGATCCGTCGAATATGTGGGATCAGGCCAGCCGGTTGTGGATCATCGATCACGATCACGTCAGCCTGCTGAAAAACGTCCGTGAAGGCGAGCGCGTTGTCAGCGATCCAGGAGTCATAAAGGGCCTTGTCGCTTGCAGTAAGCACTGTATCTTCAGGGGCGACAGCCTGCAAAACATTATGAAATTTGGCTTTCGTGATGTCGAATACTTCTTTTTTAGGATAGAGGACGTGCCAGTGTACGTCAACATCGTATAGACGCAGAAGACGAATAAGGGCATGTCGCATCAAGGCAACACCACCGCCCTGCGGGGTTGCATTAATGAATACCAGCCGTTTACCCTGGAAATCACGAACCAGGCGTGTGAGCAATGCAACATCTTCTGGCGTGGCTATTTTTTCGTAATCTTCACGCGTGACAAGTTCCGCAACCTCTACTTCATTTGTCTCACTCAATTTTGTATAGACAATATTGTCCTTGTTAAAATTGGAGGCAATCATACGGACCATCTCTTCAGAATCTGACCGATAATCGCAGTTCTGTTTGCTTGTAACATACGGAACGATGTCTTCCTGTAGCCATAACCTGGAAGCAGCGTTTTTGAGTTCATCTTCCGCCCCTAGCGAGGCGGCTATAAATTTCAAATGCCGCAAATGAGCTGAACTCTGCAACCAGCCGACAAGTTCTGTTTCAGCGTCTTGTTTCAGAATTGTCTGAGAATGGATAGCTGTCTCATCGCCAATCAACTCAGCGATCTGAAGGGTATCTGCCTCTTCCTGAATGCTAAGGTAGGAAGCAGAAGGTATCATTCGTGCCTGTGCAGTAGCTTCCACTGATGTATTGTCAACAGGTAGAACGGTTAAATTGTCCACCGTAGTATTGGCAGTAGTAGATCTGGGCAATACAGACGTTGAAAAAAGGACTGTTCGACTCACCATTGTCGCTCTGGCAAACACCAGGGAAGGTAAGTCACGAAGAAACCTGGATAGCATCGTCACCGGTGAAGTAGATGCATGCATCGAATCGTTCTTCTGATGGCGAATGTGGGCTGTATCCCGCTTCTTTTCATTCATTGGGTCAACTCCTATTCTGATCAACGGTGATCAGACATGCGATATATAGAAAGATCAATAGGTAAACCTGGGTGCAGGCGTTATTGGCCCTCACCTTTGTGTATTGCGACCTCGCAATAGAATTATTATATAGAACACGTCATAATGTTGCTATATCTACAATATATTACGAACAGCTACTGACGAAGTTTCTATAGCTATGCTGACCTCCTTTCTCTAGAATGGGTGTTATTTTACACCCTTCACCTGTCTGATAACAAGCGTTCCCAGTACTAAATAGACGATCGTTAGTATAAATAATGAAGTATAGCCAAAGTGATTGGGCATGCTACGCAGAAGTTGCAGGATAACCCCTCCGACAGTAATCCCGACTCACTTGTGGCAGGATGCCCATCGCAGACCAGATGCCCATAAACTTTCCCGCTTCATCGGTTGGTGGCAATGCATCCGTTGTTAATGCCCAGTCAACGCTTGTATAGGCACCATAGCCAATCCCGAAGAAAGCACCCGCGATAAATGCCGCATACTGATTCTGAAATAGAATAAAGATGCAACAGACGAGCGTCATCATAATGCCTGAGAGATAGACCAGTTTTTTGCGTCCCCAGTGATCGGAGGCCCACCCCGCCAGAATAGAGGTGGGTAATGCGATCAGCAGGAGAGCAGGTTGAAAGAGTGCACCATTAAAAAATTCGCCTGAGAATGGCGAATGGAAGAAAATGACTTTAACACCTGGACCACCCAGCACATCATCGAAATAGTATTGCAGAAAGTAATAGACGCTCCATATGCCCATCATGATCAGAAAGCGTGCCAGTAAAACCCAGGAAAGGTTGGGGTAGGTAGACGGTTTGAAAAAGAATTTATGCAAAAATGGTTTCAATTGAAATGAAATATGTTTTTCTACGGGCAGCGGCGTTTCCTTAACGGTCACAACAGTGTAGATCACAAAAATTGTTTGTATAAGTGCAACGAGAAGAAAAATCTGCACGATCTCATGGCGATACAGTGGTAAAGAATCATTCTTATTTACAATAAGTCCAGCGACGATTGAGCCAGTAGCGGTGCCGAGCAGATTAAAGAGTCCGTTGAAGCCTGAGGAGAGTCCACGTTGGTGCTGAGGAACGTTATCCGCAATAATCGCGCTCCACGGTGAGTTTGCCAGGTTGTTGCTGAATTGCAGCAAGAGAAAGAGTGTGGCAAAGACGAGCAGGAGTACGCTATTAGGAAACCATGAAGGCGAAAAAGCGAAGATGACAAGCACAATAATATTGAGTATGGTGCCGATGATCATAAAGGGGCGGCGGCGACCCATACGAAAAGTAGCATAGTCGGAGATCGCCCCCACAAGCGGGTTCACAAAAACAGCGATCAATGTGCCCCAGATCACGACCAGAGCCAGGTTAATGCTTTTGTTGGCTGGATCTAAAAACTTCGCAACCATGCTAGGGATGACAACGGCGAGCAGAGATTGCCAATGAAATTGATTGGCGAACCAGAACACGTTCAGATTGACCTGGTCGCGTAGGGAGAGAGGCCGTATAGTAGCACCAGTTGCCTCATTGATGCCGTCTGATTTATCGGTAATCTCCATTGGTTGTACCTTCCCTCTGCGTTGAGTCCTGAGAGTACTTTTTGTGTGAGAATTGCTTGAGCTAATTATAATGACGAGGTGGCACGAATGCAAGCAAATGGGAGTGAATTTGGTGTGAAGACGTAGGGGTCGCGTTTACGCCGCCTGTGTGTCACATTACACAGGCGGCGTAAACGCGACCCCTAACGGATGGGCGGCGTAAGCGTGGTCCATCCAAATCAATTCCAGTTTTCGACGCCGACCTTTTCATTCTGGCTATCTTCCAGCCAGCGTTCCAGATCAATTGCGGCGCGGCAGCCATCACCGGCAGCGGTAATTGCCTGGCGATAGCGATGATCGGTGACATCCCCGGCAGCGAAGACACCAGGAATATTGGTCATAGTGTTCTCAACTGGTACGATATATCCAACCTCATCCATATCGATGATGCCTTTAAACAAAGCCGTGTTTGGTTGGTGACCAATAGCCAGGAAGAGACCCTGTGTTTCCAACAACGTGACTTCACCCGTACGTACATTGCGTACATGTATACCCGTTACAGCATTATCTCCCAGCACATCGATGACCTCGCTCTCCATCAGGAAGCGGATCTTCGGATTTTTCTGAGCGCGATCCTGCATGATCTTGCTGGCACGGAACGCTTCGCGGCGGTGGATAATCGTCACTGTCTTTGCATAACGGGTCAGGAATGTTGCCTCTTCCATCGCGGTATCGCCGCCACCAATGACCACCACATCTTTATTTTTAAAGAAGAAGCCGTCACAGGTTGCGCAGGCGGTTACGCCCTGTCCCTGTAAGCGTCGTTCATTATGTAGACCCAACCATTTTGCGCTGGCCCCGGTCGCGATAATGATGGCCTCGGACTGATAGGTGCCGGAATCCGTCTGAACCGTAAATGGCCGTTTGCTGAAATCAATTGCGGTCACATCTTCGGGGAGCATCTCAGCGCCGAAGCGGCGTGCTTGCTGCTCAAATTTGTCCATCATCTCAGGCCCCAGGATGCCTGCTTCAAAGCCAGGGAAGTTCTCTACATCGCTTGTCTGCATTAACTGCCCGCCGACCTGATAGCCCTGAAACATCAGAACCGATAGATTAGAGCGTGCCGCATAGATGGCAGCGGTATAGCCTGCAGGTCCCGAACCAATAATAATAACCCCATAAATTTTTGACATTGTAGTGCTTCCTCGCTTTGTGATGACTTTTAATATGTTCTGCTTACTATAACACGGCTGAGCACATTTTTATGCCTGTCTCCAATGGTGCATAAGGGTAGATGAAAAATATTTTCTCTACTAATGATAACACGAGCCTATTCCCTACATTACACCCCAGGATCAAGCAACCTTCCCACAATGCTATAGACAACGAGTAGGGCAAAGGCAACAAGTATATTTGCGACGCTCAGAAGGCCAAGGTTGAGGAGCGAGCGTAAAAGAACGGAGAAGCCGAGCTGACTATAAAGAATAAACCCGGTTCCACCAAGCAGCCCAATTGCGCCAAGAATGATGCCCCGCGTGACGGAACCAATCGTAGGAAAGCGTCTCTTGCGTAGCATCGAGAGGCCAGCCATAAAGCCGATCAATCCGTTAATAAGCAGAGGATTCCACCAATAACGTGTAGTATGCAGCGAAATAAAATGTTCGCGCAAGAAAGCATAATCGGGGTAGAAAGAGAAAAAGTAGGGCAGTCCAATTAGATTAAGAAAAACAACTCCACCCAGCCCGACGAGCAGGCCAACGATAGGGCCGAAGGCGACTCCGGCGATCAGGGGAATGGCTATGGTAAAAAGTATTGGGCGACCAAGAAGAGAGGGATGAAACAAAATTGCAATATAAAACAGAGCAATACCCACTACCGTAGCGATAAGTGGTCGTACCAGGGGGGCAAGCATACCCAGTCCCTCATCTCCACCTGCTTGTGGCTCCGAGCCAGAATGAGTGGGAGAGACATCAGGGCGTGCCGTTGGTGTAGGGCGCTGTTGCGGGGCCATGGCTTGTGGTGCTTCTGGCCTTGCTGCTTGTTGAGGTGTCCTGGCTGGATAAGATGGTGAAAACTGCTGCGCCTGTCGCATAGCATCTGGGCGTGGTGGATACTGTGTTTGTTGAGGACCGGGTCGATAAGGCGGAGCTTGAGGCGCGAACTGCGATGGATGTTGTGGTGGGTTGCCTCTACCAGGATACTGCGGGCTATAGGCTGGTTGGGGCGGGAGCACAACCTTTTGTTGTGATGGCTGAGCGGCTTGTCCAGATTGTGCGGGTAAGGTAAATGGCTGACCTGAAGCTTCACTTTGTAATGGTAATGATGGTGTATTGGTTGGTGGCGAAGGGATCACGGTAGTAGAATATCCTGCGTTAGCGATATTGTTTGTCTGGTTCTGCGTCAGGAGTGAATGGAACATTGGCGATATCTGTTCCGTGCGTTCTCCCTGAGACAGGCTAACTCGTTCAAGGGCATTTGCAAAAGCCTGGATATTCTCAAAGCGCTGCTGGGGATCTTTCGCGAGTGCCTGCAGTACGACGAGATCAATATGATGTGGTAAAGATGGAGCTTTTTCACGTAATGAGGGTGGCGACGCGAAAATATGTTGCGTGCACATCTCCGTGAAGGAGCCGTGGAAGGGTCGATCGCCCGTCAGCCATTCATAGACCACGACCGCCAATGAATACTGATCGCTCGCCGCTCGTGGCTTGCCCTGGATCTGTTCGGGAGCCATATATGCTACTGTTCCGATGACATCCTGTATGCCCTGGTAGCGCGAACTCTGGGCAACGAGGGCGATACCGAAATCGCTCAGCAGGATCTCATCGCGGCGACCAACCAGCATATTTTCCGGTTTGATATCGCGATGAATCAGGCGCAGTTCATCATGCGCATATTGCAGAGCGTCGGCGATCTGTTTGACATAGGAAACCACCGTCGCGAGTGGCACAGGTGTACCGCGCGGGTGTTTTTGCCGTAGCGTTCCCTTAGGAGCATAATCCATAACCAGGTACGGAGTTTCCGCTGCGACACCAAAGTCCAGGATGCGAATAATATGTGGGTGGAAGAGCCGCGCAATGGTCTGAGCCTCTTTTAAGAAGCTATCCATATCATCCTCGCCGGATAGACGAGCCTGCAATACTTTCACTGCCGCCTGTGATTTGAGGTAGATGTGTTCACCGAGATAGACATCAGCGAAGCCTCCCTGGCCCAGAAGCTGAGTAATTGTATAATTACCCAGTTGCTGGCCTATGCGATCTGTCGTCATCCTCGCTCCTTACTCTCGTTATATTTTATGCAAACGCATTTTACCCCACTGTTGTAGAGAACGCAAAAAGGTGCTAGAGGGTTGCGCTTTCCGGTAAAAGTCCTAGAGAGATGTATCGATACTATACCCATCGACGTGTCCACTGTGATCCGCATTATCGCTGATTGCCGATAATTCGAGAGCGCGTCCACCAGAACGTAAATGCCAGCAGCAGAGCAGAGAGAACAACGTAGATGCCACTCTCGATTTCCTGAAAGAGCCAGAAGCGGTCGGCAGGCTGATAGATGTATCTCGTCTGAATACCGTGCGCCGTCATGCATTGATTGAATGCATTTGTCAATGGATCATTTGTCGGTCCTGTTTGCGATCCATTGGGGCCACCCGTTCCTCTCTTCGGCAAGGTGATGTTCATAAGAGACATGGTCATGTTCTCCCTGGATGGAGTGGGTTTCAGTGAACCACCACTAGAAGGAGGTTCTTTGCATACCCCGTTGCCGGTGTCGAACGGGTTTCCTTGTCGATCTACAGTTTCCCCTCCTCCTTTAAGCAAGAAGGCCTGTGCCGGAACGGACTGTTCACTAGACCAGGGGAACAGTTCCACCACTGGGGGTAAGAAGTACGGACGCAAGTAGACGGCGATCAGTAGACGCACGACCACAAAAATGACCAGCGTCACCGCCATCGCGGGAACCGTTTTCTTGAGAACCGTTCCTACGCAGATGCCAAGTGCGAGCGCGAACAGGGTATAGGCAATCGCAGCCAGGCTCCAGACTTCATAATTTTCATACCCCCACGTGTCGATGGAGAAAGAGATGGCCGGTATTTTCCACCAGAGAAAAACGCCCAGGAGAAGACCCATTCCACCCAGGAAGCAAAGCAGGAGAGCGCTTATTTTGATGCGTAACCAGCGGGACCATGGCATGCTTTGTGTCCAGATGAGCCGATAGGTGCCTTGTTCTAGTTCTCGTGCGATGACCTGGACTCCCACAAACATCCCCAGAAGTACAGGCAATGCACGAAGTATTGTCTGGAAGAGGTTGTAGAATATCACGCCGCCAAAGGCTTCCCCCTCAATGTATGCTGCTAGCTTGTTATGAGCAATATTACATGCCTCCGTTGCACAGCTTGTATTGGTAATGCCGAGCTGATGAGCGAAAGAGGCAATAGGCGCCCTTGTGATGAGCAAAATGCTCGTAACCAGGATAAGGATGATGATGGCGATAAGGGCTTCAGTACGATATTGACGCCAGGTGAACCAGATCATTGTGCAACCTCCAGGTGTTTCTTATCCTGGCCTACCACAGCGGAAGGAGATTGGACGAGGTAGGCCATAATGATATCTTCCAATGAGACGGGGCGGACTTCCCAGGCAGGATCGAGAACAGGGCCATGCGTTCGTACGAGGAGGGCACACTGTCGTCCTCCCCCACTTACGCTCAGAATAGTGTGGGTTCGGCCAACCGACTCGAGACGCTCACGAGGCCCGATGAGCAATTTGTGGGACTGCAAAAGGTCGTCGACCCTGCTTGTCACCTGGACCTGAGAGGTCGACAAGATGACAAGGTAATCGCAGAAGCGTTCAAGGTCTGCAATATTATGCGAGGAAATGAGCACCGTCATTGCATGTTCAGCGACGGCATCCAACAGGACTTGTTGAAACTCGCGGCGTGCGACGGGATCGAGACTGGCGACTGGTTCATCAAGAAGTAAGAACTCCGGCTGCTTGGCAAGCGCGAGAACGAGGGCAACCTGTGCCTGTTGCCCGCCTGAAAGCTTCCCGGTTCGTTGAGAGAGTGGGATACGCAGGCGGTCCAGGCGCTTCAAGGCCAGTTCTTGATTCCAGTGAAGATTCAGCTTTTGTCCGAGGGTGAGCATCTCTTTAACGGTAAAATTTTTATATATAGGGTGATCTTGAGAAACAAAGCCGAGACGTGGCAGCAGGTGTTGTGCGTCCTTACCAGGGGTTTGACCAAGAACCGAGATGGTGCCGCGAGATGGTGCCAACAGACCGGTCGCCAGATGAAGCAGGGTTGTTTTCCCCGCGCCATTCGGACCAACCAGCCCCGCAATACAGCCGAGAGGGATCTGCAAGGTGCAGTCGTAGAGAGCCCACTTGCGACCATATCGCTTACTTAGATGAACGGTTTCCAATGCTTAAATCATGCTATTCCTTCCTCATACTTTTTTTTAAATTCTTGCATGGTACGAATAAACAATGCCTGGATACTCTCTTCTTTCAGTCCTGCTGTGTAGGCATCCTGCAACCAGCGTTCGAGCCCTTGGCGCAGAGCATCGTGGTTTATCAAAGAGGGATCAGCCAGGGTCTGTTGTACAAAAGTTCCCAGGCCAGGACGGCTTCCTACCAGTCCTTCAAGTTCAAGGGTACGATACGCCTTAAACACGGTATTGGGGTTGATCGCCAGTTTCCCCACTACCTCGCGCATGGTTGGTAACTGGTCTCCCGGTTTGAGAAATCCCAGTCGCAACGCTTGCTTCACCTGATGAACGAGTTGTAAATAGGGAGCCACACCTGAACGGCTATCGAGGTAAAACTCGATATCGCGTTCCTCTGTACTCATATATTTTTTCCTTTAGTGGTGTAGTTAAATAGCTAGGGTAATAGTGAAAGTATAGCTGCCAGTTTCTGTTTTGTCAAGGGGAGAGAAGCCCAAAAGTCCAATGTGCTCATCACATTTTTGCAAAAATGTGATGAGCACCCGAACTCCGATGGTTCATCGTTCTCCAAACTTAGTGGACGGCTAAGAAAGCAAGCACAGTGCGATTGAACACCTCGGGTTGCTCCATGTTAACCATGTGTGCAACGCCAGGAATAACGACCTTCTGCGCACCAGAGAATCGTCGTCGCAAGATGTTCTGTCAGGATAAGTTTGGAAGGAATATCGTGATCACCGACAATAACTAATGTTGGAATATGAATCTCTGTCAAGCGTGTGATTGCAGGTGGCGTGAGGGAAATTTCTTCCGCACTTTCGGGATACGGGACTGTGAAAGCATGATGTTGCATAATACGTACACGCTCACGCACATCCGGGTTCACCTGTTCAGGTGTACGTCTCGGACCATCCACCCACATTCGCAGGTTGATTTCGGTTGCCGCTACAAGATCACCACTAGTGAAGGCCGCTTCCTCTTCCTCACTAAAGCGTTGTACATCTTCTGATGCTGGATAGCCTCCCACGCTGGGAGCACCCAGAACCAGTGCATCAACCATCTCAGGATGAGAGAGCGTAAAATCGAGCGCGATCTTGCTGCCAAAAGAGACGCCAATGATAGCTGTTTTCTGTACCTGCAAGAAGTGTAGCAGGTCGACGATGTCTTCACTATTTGAAAATTGTCCTGCCGGAACTTCCGATTGACCGAAGCCGCGCAGATCATAGCGAATAACGCGATATTGTTGCGCGAATAGCGCAAATTGATCGTCCCACATTCTGTTATCTGCGACGCCTGCGTGGATGAGTAATAACGGTTGCCCCGTACCTGCGACTTCGTAGTAGAGTCGTGCGCCTTCGGGTCCGAGAAAGCCAGTCTTTGCTGTAAATGACATGATGATGCTCCTTAAATGCTGCCAGTAATTGTTTGCTAGCGCGTTTTGCAATGGAAAGTGTGGAATTGTTGGGTATGAAGCATCATCAAAATCGAGGATCAATGCCGTTTATGCGTAGAGAGATTCTATTGGTGAAAAAGGGGCTTTAGCCTTAAAAGGAGATGATGCCCATGCCCGTAGTGGTATTGGTTGTATTTATCATTGGTGCATCCCTCCTTTCGTTTTAATTAAGGCAAGTATAGCATGTCGCAAGGGAGAGTTCAATGTTGCGTAATATTTGTGTCCTGCTGTACTTCTTTACGCAAGTCATAAAAAGGTGTTATGGCAAACTATCCCCTGGAAAACTCCGACACGCATGCACCTCATACACAAACACACCCACTTTCACACCAGGATCTTCATCCATAATCTTTTTCACTTCCTCCACCGAAGCATTAAAAATGCCAATGCCTGAGACATCACCACCGTCAGAGACCGGGCAAACAATAGACAACACGCCCTCAGCTCGCAACTCAAAATTGCGGCGTCCGTGCTCCCAGATGATCTTTTCAACGCCCTCCATCTGCTTATTTGGTCCAGCCTTCAGGATAACGATACAATAATTCCGGGTCGTGGTCATCATCTGCCGCATCATCTCATCGGTAATAGTTGTCATAATTTAGTCCTCCTAATAAAGGTTATGTGTGATACTGAGATATGAATATCACCACACTTTGAAAAGTTGCAATGTATCCTGCACCAGTTGCTCCAACGGCTCTAACTCCACATATTCCTCCACCGAATGCTCATTCATTACGCCCGTAGATACGGTGAATACGTTCATCGCTGGACGAAAGCCGCTTGTATCGCTACCAATAAATGTTGGTTGCAATTCAAGCTCTTTACCCCGTTGCGCAAGCACGCGCTGATACGCCTGCAAAAGCGGCTCGTCCGCATTAATCTTATAGCCATTGGAATGCGTTTTGAAGGTGACTTCCGCGTGCCCTCCAAAGCGTTGTGCGGTCTCTTCGAATGTGGTACGAATAGTATCTTTGTACTTCTGTCGTATGGCTTCAGACTCGAAGCTGCGCATCTCACCCTCAAGTGTTACTCTATCTGGGACAGCATTACGAGCACTCCCTCCACTGATACGTCCAATATTGATGCGCGTCTGATCGTTTGCCAGTAAGCCGTGAGGATACTCGGTGGCGCGAAAGATATCGATGGCATTGATGGTAGAGGAGAGATCTTTGCCAGGATGACCTGTCCGACCAGTAATTGTTACGTCAAATGCTTCATATGATGATCCCTGGGAGACCACGACACCTGCTGCAAACGCGTTATCAAAGACGATCCCATCGTGAACGTCCCAGGCGGAGGCATCGAAGCCATTTGCGCCACAGAGGCCAGCTTCTTCCTGTACCGTAAAGACGATCACCAGGGGCGGATAAGGAAGATTATGTTCGAGCACACGCCTGAGCGTTTCCAGAATAATGACGATGCCGGCTGCATCATCGGCCCCCAGATTTGTGTTGCCATCACTATAAAGAATGCCATTGCGCAAAATCGGCTCATGCCCCAGGCCAGGAGGGACGCGATCCATATGCGCATTGAGCAGTAGCGGCTTTCCCTGTCCTGCCAGCGTCGCGATAAGGTTTCCAGCTTCGTCTACGGTGAAGGGGAGTTGCATATGCGCGAGTTGTTGTTGTAAATATGTACTCACCAATTCTTCATGGCCCGATGTGCTGGGGATGCGTATGATATCGATTAAGGTGTTAGTAAGATGCTCCAGATCCATAGCGAGTCCTCCTATCCTTATTATATCAGGGAGAAGCTGCGTTGATGGCAAGAATATCCGAAAAATCTGGCCTCTACCCTGATCAATATCTTTAAGGTATAATGAAGCGCCGGGAAGCTTAATTCACTTCAGTTTTGCTGCCTCCAGAGAGGGAGGCAGTGGCGCATCTGCTCGATCACCATTTTGGGAGAGGGGAATTTTTCGTGCATGTCTCGTAGTTCGACAGAGGTTATGGGTATTCCAGATGAGCTATTTCACTGGATCCCCGGTGAAATGGTCGTTGTTGTTCGTTTACCGCGTATTCCTGGCGAGGATACTCAAGAAGTATTGATTGAGCAGATACGCGTGCAGCTCAATGAGTTTCTGGCACAATATAGTCTTGTGCTGGAAGCGTATGGCACGTATGGGCGCTGGAGTGAAACACCAACCTTACCACCGATACGCCGCCGGGCATTTATTTTTGGTTTACATCGCAAACAACCGCTCATCGCTATTTTTTTTCATACCCGGCACGTAGACCCGACGGTACGGGATCCCGTACCAATGGCCCTATCCTATCTACAGGGGCATCTTGAGCATCTTGCGCAGGTGGGACTACATGTTGTCTCAGCAATGCCAAACTGGCTGGTAACTGCTGCGCCTTTTTTTTATGCTGATGGTGGCCCTGCTCTTCCTCCTCATCCCTCTCCAACGTTGCCCACACCTGCGCCCGCAAATGCATTATCTGGTTGGCGTATCAGATTGATGGACGCAGGAATTCCCTTAGATTCAAAAGGTGCCGAGGATGTGCAGGTCGTGGTTCTGGATACTTCACCACATCCAGATCGTTTACGTAGCGCGGCGACACGGCCCGAATTGCGCCGCAACTGGCTTTTGCAACGCCTGGCGACCGATCTGCGCAATGAAGATGGCTCTTTTGCCGTGGAGTATGACCGCTATCCGCAGAGCAACGAAGTCTGTACGGGACGCGACGACGCGGGCGATGCGAGTTACTATCTTATGCCAGATCATGGTATGTCGGTTGCCGGGTTAATTCGCGATGTCGCTCCCCGAGCACGTATTCGCCTGGTACGCGTCCTCAACGACTATGGCGGCGGTGACCTGTATAGTTTGTTTGCTGCACTCACCGACCTTGAACGTGAAATGGTCTCTGGCTCTATCCGGCGTCTCGTGATCAACCTCAGTCTGACAATCATGCCAGATATCCGTCGCCTGCCCTATATCTGGTTTGATCATCGCCAGTGGCCCACGACGCAACTGAATGGTGTGATGCGTGTGCTCAATCATGTTGAAGAGGGTCTGCGTCTCCTATTTGAAAGCTTGCATAGCCATGGAGCACTCATTGTAGCTGCCGCTGGAAATGATTCCAGCAGCGCATTTGAGAAAGGTCTGCCACCTCGTCCACCCCGTGCACCGGCTCGTTACGAATCAACGCTCAGCGTGTCTTCGCTCAATAGCAATTTTGCACCATCGAAGTTTGCTAATGCTGCAAATATCCCACCATTCGATTCAGGGGTAGCAACCTTTGGTGGCGAGAGCTATCACGCAACCACCCCTGACGAGCGACCGGATGCTGTTCGTGGCCTGTACCTCTCGCCACTTTTTCCTTCAGGTGAGCAGAATGCTTCTGGCTGGGCCGATTGGCGTGGTTCATCATTTGCCACCCCCATCGTCAGCGCATTGGGGGCACATCTTATGGCACAGGGCTGGTCAGCCTCCAATATCGTTATCAGATTAGCTGCCGGCAGCCAGGAACGGCGCAGCGAGCGCCTGTTCGGGAGTACTCCCGATGCACCAACCCTGCTTGGGAATATTATTCGCGTGCAGCAACGTTATGGTTTGTGAGGGTAAAGGTGTCAATCTGGTCCCTACCTTGACGCAACCCATTCTGTAGGATATACTGTTTTACAAATGGGACACTGGAAAATATCCAGATTTCTATCTATCTACCTTTAGAACAATACTAGAGGGGTGGCACAGGCGCTCCTTTAGAGAGGTGAGTACAAATAATGATCGAGCAGAGCCAGCAATCAGCAATTGAGACAACGACAGTAACCATGACTGCCTCAGCAGCAGACAAAGTACGCGAACTCCTGGCGCAGGAGAATGACCCCAGTCTTGGTCTGCGTATCTTCGTCGCTGGTGGAGGTTGCTCAGGGCTTCAGTACGGTATGACACTTGACGAAGAGCAAGAAGGTGATACCAGCGTACAGATGGAAGGCTTCAAAGTCCTTGTCGACGAGATGAGCTACGGGTATATCTCCGGTAGCGAAGTCGATTATGTCGATAGCCTGATGGGTGCCGGTTTCACCGTCAATAATCCAAATGCAGTTTCAAGCTGCGGCTGTGGGCATTCCTTCAAGACTGCCGATGATGGCGGCCAGGCACGCAGTTGCGGTTGTGGCCATTAAGCCTTCTGAAGACTAGAACGATGGTTCTGAGTCTGTGCGTGAGAAAAAGGTTTCTCCTGACGTAATATATTGTGTCAAGGGAAACCTCTTTTTGTGTTTTTTTCTTTTAGAAGAAGGAGCATGCATGAGCGGACGTATTGCCCATCGACCACACTATCGCCACACGCGTCAGGGTGGTTTTCTCTCACAATCGACACGCCAAACCTTTTTTTACCCACGTTGGTCCTATCGTCGCCAATCTCTCTCCTACGAAAAGCACACACTCGGCTATCGCCTCTCATTACTACCCTTTGGCTATTATGCATTACACAATAACATAATGCCGCAACTTTAAACCCGTCATCCTTGTTGTGAAATAGGGAAGTGCATCTAACTTCATACCAGATTGCACTCCCTCCGTGCCTATCTCTTCCGTTTCCCACTCTAGCAACTTCTCTCATAATGATGTTACTTCTCCCTTTTAATGCAATTTTGCAGAGATAGATAAATTATACATAGGGTTTCTTTCTTCTCCTCTGTTTTCTCATTTTGTTGGAAGAAAATGGAAGACATTATATTGACAAAAGCGGATTTAATGGACATAATTGTGATATCCCCGGTTTCCCTTAATCCGGTCATTCTAAATTCCCAAATAAAAGGAGAACAAGCTCGCAACAAAATCTCTCAATGGTGCCAGTTTCATTTCATGTACTTATCCCTTCTATTTATTTTGTTATCGTCACTACTATGTGTGTACTACAGGTAGTTTACGATACCAAGGAGGTCACTCGACATGGATACAAGTATTCGTACAGTCACGACAGAGGCGACGATAGCAGAGAAGAAAAAGCTTCGTAAAGAATTTCGCCTCTTCGACATGATTTTTTATACCATCGCCGCTATTATCGGCATCGACACGCTGGGTGCTGTCTCTTCCAATGGAGCACAGGCACTTACCTGGCTTCTTATTTCCGCCGTCACCTTTCTTCTCCCTTATGGCCTACTTACCGCTGAACTGGGCAGCACTTTTACGCAAGAGGGAGGCGTTTACGAGTGGTGTAAACTTGCTGGTGGACGCTTCTTTGGCTCGCTGGGGGCTATTCTCTACTGGATCTCTAATCCCCTGTGGGTCGGCGGAACGCTCTCGGTCACAGCCATTGCTGCCATCAAGACCTTCTGGTTTCTCAATCCCAACTTCCTTATTGGTGGCAACAAAGTCACTGATGCCATTGTCGAGATGCTCATCGCTCTTCTGTTTATCTGGGGCACGACCTGGTGCGCGATTATGTCGCTGCGCTTTGGCAAATGGCTCTCAGTCTTTGGCTCCTATGTAAAGTTGGCGCTCTTTAGTGTCTTTGTTGTCCTGGCGCTGATCTTCTTCTTTGGTGGACATGGCAGTGGAGCACACTTTACCCTGGTCGATCTGGTTCCCTCGAACTGGGGTCTGATTGTCAGTGGTATCTTGCCCGTGCTCATCTTTAACTGGGTCGGCTTTGAGCTGCAAAATGGGGCCGGAGAAGAGATGCACGATCCACAGCGTGACGTGCCTAAATCGTTGATTCGTTCGGGCATCATTGCTGTCGTCGCCTACGCTGTTCCGATCACTGTGATCATCTTTGCCCTCCCAAAGAGCCAGGTCAGTAATGCTGGTGGTTTCTTAAAAGCTTTCCAGGTGGTCAGTAATATCTTGCCAGGACCGCTGGCGATAGGCCTGGGAGTAATCATCGCCCTGGGAGTGATTATCGCTCTGGCCTCAAGTGGTGGGACCTGGATTATTGGCGCTGATCGAACATATGCTATGGCCGCGCTTGATCGTTGTGCTCCTGTACTCTTAGGACGTTTCAGCGGCAGATTTGGTACACCGATCGCCGTCAATGCTATGTCCGGCATTGTTGCTACGATCGCTATGGCTGCTGCGATCTCAATCAACTCCTTTTCGAGTGATCCTAATATCGCAACCCTTTTCACATTAGTGCTGGGTTTCACGATCTCGACAACCACGCTGTCCTACCTGTTCATCTTCCCAGCCTACATCATTTTGCGCTACAAGTATCCTAATGTGCGTCGTCCATATAAAGTTCCTGGTGGCATGGTGGGTGCATGGATCGTGACTATCCTTCCCCTTATCTATGCTGTTGTTGCCAGTTACTTTATTCTCATTCCTACCGATGCGACTGTGAGCGGCTATACAGGAATTTCGCGCCTGACGTACGAGTTGAGCCAGTTTATACCATTATTGTTCATCTTCCTGCTTGCCACCGTTTTCTTCATCTGGGGCCATCTTGAGAAACGGAATGAAGATGTCGTTATCTCCTTGCAGCTAGATGATCCTGCGGTGGAGGATAATGCTGCTGCTGCGGCAGATTAGCGTGCATCTGGTGTAGGGGCGCGTTCGTATTGGGAGGCACGGGCTTATTTCACTCCGTTCCATTGCGCCCCTACTATTCATCTATCCTCTTTATGATCATATTTGCATCTACTGCATACCATAGTAGGGGCGCAATGGAACGGAGTGAAATAAGCCCGTGCGCTCACTCTTTGGTCTTCTTGGGAAAATGCTCGTCAATGCATCCCTCTCCTAACGAAAAAGCGTAGACAATTGTTGAACATAAGACGGCGTTGTTCCACAACACCCACCAATAACCTGCGCTCCATCCTCCCGCCACTGCTTTGCATCCAGGAGATAGGTCGCCTCATCATTTTCCTTTTTATCAAATTGCCAGCCCTGCTCATCATCAGCGATCCCATCCCCCTGGGCATACACTCCAATTGGAAGGTCAGTGATGGCACGAAGCTGCTTCACCAGCCTGCTCGCATTTGCCACTGAAACACAATTAACACTTATGAAAAGTGGATCGTAGCGTTCGATCTGCGGAATAACATCGCTCAACGCCTCTCCACTCAATAGTTCACCCTGCTCATTGCAGCAAAAGCTGACGGCGAAGGGAAGAGCGAGTCGTTGAGCTGTCTGTATGCCCGAAAGTGTCTCGCGCAACGTAATCATTGTTTCAAAGAGAATGAAATCAACGCCACCGTTTTTAAGGTCTGAGAGCAATTCCTGATGTTCTACAGCTAACTCTTCCTGGGTTGGAGTCAATTGTGGGGAATAGCAATCTTCCAACGGCGCAACGGAACCCGCAATATATACTTCGCGGTCAGGTTGTGTGTTCTCAACCGCTTTTTGCGCGATATTGCAGGCAAGCAGCGTCATCTCGGTAGCTTTATCGGCAATCCCCCTGGCTGCGAACGCGCGTCGGGTGGTACGAAATGTATCAGTGATAATAATCTCGGCTCCCGCCTGAATATAGTCTTCATGGATGCGCTGCACAATTTCCGGATGCTCTAAGAGCGCTTCTGCTGACCAGAGGGGCAATGTAGTGGGAAAACCCCGGTTCAGGATCTCCGTGCCCATAGCACCATCCATAATAATTGTCTCGTTGTTAGTCAGGCGTTCTTTGAGATTATAGATCTTTTGCATAATTGTCTGCTTTTTTATCGATAACTCTTGATGAAAGTTTACGTTGTTTTAAGAAAAGAGAGATGCGTCTTGAGGAGTGAATCCAACGCGACGAAAGTCTTGTTTCTGTGCTACTCTACTCTTCCAGGTCATCCATGTTATTCGCCGTTCCATCCAACATACGCTTCACCAATCCAGGCATATCGCTTGTGAATTTAGAATTAGCGACGACGCGTTGTGCCCCAGCCTGCAATGCTTTTGCGCGTGCCTCCAGATCCATATGGGAGCCAAAGGCCAGCACCGGCAGCTTGAGAGTCCTTGCAGCGCGGATGGCTGCCTCCCAATCGATACCAACTGTAGCTGTATTCACGATTACCAGCTTGACATCGTCCGTAGCCAGGCGTTGCTCGAAGGCGGCAAGGTTACGTGTAGTTGTAACCTCTATATCATGATGGCGCAACGTGTCACGCATCTTCACGGAGAAGAAAAGATCCTTCTCTAAGGCAAGAACAGATATGCTCAATGTAGTATGATCCTAATCCTCGGAACGTTCATAAACGGGGCGGCGGAATTGGTCGCCCAGTTCCTGGTTGATGATATCGATATTGGTGTAGAGATCGGGCGTCAGGACGTGATGGGTGCCATTGCAATAGGGTTTATCGCACTTCTTGAAATGGCTTGTTTCAAAGACGAGGTTGCCATTCTCGACCGTCATCCAGATATGTTTGCGCGAATAGCCATCGCCCCATTTGAGGAGCAATCCATCTTTATACTCGTCAAAGCGTCCCTGTCCATAGAGATAGTCGCGGTTGAATAAGTTTAATATCTCACGCACGCGACTGGCATTGATCACGCTGGCCGCCTCCGGTGATAGTTTCGTCGTAGCTTCGGTTGCTAAATCTTCTTTAGGGATAGAAAGTGCACGCGCAGAGTGTTGCTCTTCACGGATCATTTGTTGAATCATCTGCCCTTCCTCATCACTCAGGCTATGACCCTCGCCAAGGATAGGGGCTTTTGCGGGTTTTTGTCCTCGTGTATTTTCAGGTCGGTAAGCTCCAGACACGGTCATCTTCTCCGTTTCACTAAATTATGTTGATGTGCGGTGACATATATAGGTATTTACAATGTATCACGTGGGAAAGGTAAATGGTAGGGGCCTGATTGATCGCGCCCACGTGTATCATAGCACCTCTATATCTCCCCCTGGTACAAATATTCTGAACATATGATCTTGACAAATGTTCTCTACGCCAGCTATACTCTGATTGCATAAACTGTGTTACTGTCCTCGTATCTATTGCTGTAGAACTGCTGTAGTAGGAACACATGTTCTAGATAAATGCTAGAATCTGGGATTGCAGGTGCCAGCCAATGCATAGAGATAGGCGCGTAGCCGTTGGGGTAGAGATCGGGGGCGAGAAGGCGACTGTTGCGCTCATTGACCGTCATGGTCGCATATTGCAGCGCGTTTTTGCCCGAACCTTGCGCGGACGACCAGCGCCAGCTACCCTTGAACCGTACATGCGAGCGATTGATACGCTCCTGGCTACTGCCTGTGCGGATGATCTCTCTGTGTGTGGTCTGGGGGTCAGCATTCCAGGCATATTAGATATTGCGGGACGCCGTCCCCAGCAGGTTCCCCTGCTGCCATCGCTCAATGGTTTTCCTCTTTGTGAATTGCTTGAAACACGTTATCGTCTGCCAACGCAGTTGCTTGTTGACGTTGATGCTGCGGTGCTGGGTGAGCATCGCTTTGGTGCAGGCAAGGGATATCAACGTTTACTTTTCTTGACGGTGAATGCGGTCGTGGGCGCGTCTCTAGTGGTGGATGGACAATTGGAGTCACCGGGAGGCAATTATGCCGGTCATGTCTGCCACTTACTGCTTGCCGCCAATGGACCTCGTTGTAGTTGTGGCAAGCATGGATGTATTAATACACTGGTTTCCACCGATGCGATGCAGAAAATGGTGCAGCGTGCATTGCGTCGTGGCGTGGAGACTGGCCTGACGCAACGCCTGCTCAACCGCGAGTATTTCAGTCCGCAGCTATTGGTAGAGGAAGCTGAACGTGGTGATCGTGTGGCATTGCAGATCTACAGTGAGATTGGTCGCTGGCTTGGTACAGCTATTATAAAGTACATCGCTCTCTGCGAGCCAGATGTGTTGATCCTGGGCGGTGGTACATTCTACACAAGCGATCGCTTGCTTTTGCAGGTAAGAAACGCGCTTGAGGGTCAGTCTCGTTCGCGCAGAGTAGAAATTCTACCTGCCCGCCTTGGAAGTGACGCGGTCCTCGTTGGTACAGTCATCCCACATTTTGAACCGCCGACCGCATCCCGCGAGGTTATCAAAGCGTGCATTTAAGCGTACAGCCTTACAATGGCTGCCTATTTGATTTTGCGGTTCGCAGGCGTAAAGTTTTTGCTGGTTAACTTATGCTATACTACAATATATGGTTACACGAATTCCGGTCATTGTTATTGATGATACGCCTATTAAACGGCGCGGAGTATGCGAGTTTGTTGAGGAAACAGCCCTGCTGCACCTTGCGGGGCAGGCAGGAAACGCTGCTGGTGCCATCAAACTCGTAGAAGCGCTTACCCAGGAGCATTCATCTGATCTGCTGAACTGGTTGGTACTTTCAGATTTACGGCTGGGAGATGGCAATGGTGTGGAGTTGGGACGTACGCTCCTGGAAGCGTCTCCAGGTCTACGGGTCGTGATTTATACACAGGACCCCAGTTGGACGCTGGCAGCCGAAGTCTTTCGCCATGAGTATACGCGCCGTGGTACTCCACGTAGTACGCGTCGTCGTGCCGGAAAAGCATCTGGATTGCATGGATATGCGCTCTTCAAAAACATGGAGCCAGCCTATCTTGAGCATATCGCCACTACCGTAGTTCAGAGGCGTGAGACCTTTATCGATCTTGAAGTCCTTGACTATTTGCTCAAGCGCTTACGTGGGCAACGCCTGACGCCCCGGCAAGAGGAATGTGCGGCCTTCATTGCGCAAGGGTTCAGCAATGATGATATCGCATTGCGCATGGGCTTTTTGAATGCAAAGGGCGGGCCAAATATCGGACCATTGGAAAACCTCGTCAGCGAACTCTACAATTTCTTTTCCATTGAAGGTGCCCCCAGCGATCCCGGTCGCCGCGTTCTGCTAGCCTACGCATATGAAGCTTACGCGGGCCTACGTAAAGAACCCCTCCTGGAATAGTAGGGGCGCAATGAAATAAGCCCGATTTACAAACAAAGCCCGCGTTACAAACAAAGTCACATTACGAACAATTCCAGGGAACGGTTACCGTATTTGCTGAACTGCTGAAGATCAAAGATGTACCGGTACAACTACCCTCAAATGGATCTTTAGGGATATAGATCATAACTGGACGACTTTCACCAGCCATCAACCGGCCACGTAAGATAGTGGTCGTAGTGTCTCCAACATTTCCTGCTAAAGCCATTGACCATCTGAGCCTGCCAGAGTCTGAACCGGCGGCACTAAGTGTGACACTGCATTCCCAGTAGCCAGGCCTCTCAGAACATACCTGTGGGGCCAGCGAGCCTGGAGTAACCTGGAGTTGCAGGGAAGAACCAGGGGTAGGAGATGGTGCAATGGGCGGTGCCGTCGTAGGAACAGGGCTAGGAATGATCAACTTGCTCGTACTACCTTCGGGTGTAGCCTTCGCCTGAGGTGAGGTGGGGGTACCAGTTGGTGTGATGGCTGGTGTAACATGTGTCGTTGGTGATGAGGTTGGTAAGGTGGTAGCCTGTACACGATGAGGTGTTCGTGATCGGACGGGCGTGGCAACCTGTGATCTGATCAATGGGAGCTGATATGGATGGGCTTCAAGGGATATAAGAGAAGGCGTTCTGGTAGAGAGACGCTGCATAAGCGCAGGGGCAAAGACTGGTAGTGTGCCGATAATGAGACAGATGCCAATGATGTAGAGCCAGAGCAGACGACGGCGTGTTGCTAATAATCTTTTAATGGTCTCTCTATGAAAAAAAGCTGGTGTAGAAGGTGTGAACAGTGATGAGTGTGGCATGTGGATCGTCGAGTAATAATGAGGCACCGATGGCCTGATGCACTCCTCTAACGCATCCGCAAAGTCCTGGATACTGGCAAAGCGCTGCTCTGGCTCCTTGGCAAGAGCTTTGAAGACGACTTTTTCCAGGGCAGGTGAAATGTCTGGATTTTTTTCGCGCAAAGATGGTGGAGGAGCATAGAGGTGTTGTGTGCATGTTTCAAGGAACGTGCCAGTGAAGGGAAGTTCTCCGCACAGCCATTCATAGACGACCACGCCCAGCGCGTATTGGTCGCTCGCCTGGCGTGGTTTGCCCATAATCTGCTCAGGGGCCATGTAGGCGATGGTGCCAGCCATTTCCTTAGTATCCGGAGAGATCGAAGAAGACGAAGAAACCACCGCAATCCCAAAATCGCTGAGGAGCACTTCTTTTCTGGCACCTAACAGGATATTCTCGGGCTTGATATCACGGTGAATCAATTTATGCTCATGAGCATAAGTAAGTGCCGAAGCAATAGGGCGCACATAAGAAAGGATATCGGCGCTAGAGAGGCGCGTACCTTCTGGATAGAGCTGGCGCAAGGAGCCATGTGGCGCGTACGTCATAATCAAAAAAGGAATTCCATGTTCCACACCGCAGTCCAGCATACGGATAATACCAGGATGACCAAGGGAGGCGATAGTATGTGCTTCGCGCAGAAATTGTTCCTGCTGATGAGCGATCAGGCGCGTATGCAACACTTTCACCGCGACCTGTGTTTTGAGATGAATATGTTCACCTAGATAGACCTCTGCAAATCCCCCCTGACCAAGAAAACGCATTAAACGATAACTACCGAATTGTTGTCCTATACGCTCGATTACCATTATTATCCCCCCCATGACAGCCTTTTATTGCCACATACCATTAAAGGATAGATAAGAAACACAATCCTGTTCTATAACTGTTTATACGGAAAATATAGTACCATATCTCGCTAAATTGTGCAATTGGTCCTATGAAAATTATAGTATTGATATGTTTCTATGTAATTTATCCTCCTGCGAATTGTGGCCCAAGGATGGATTGGAGGAGGGAAGTAATATGTTGACTCTTTCCAATATAGAGCACAAGGATGAGACCCGCTTTATAGAAATGGGGAGGTGCAATCCAATCAACAGCCGCTGTACCTCCGTTCTGATTATGTATTGTGCTACCATCTGATGAGATGTTACTGGCCTCAGCTTGCAGCGCAGTATTTGTCGCATATTCAAAAACTGAGACATGCTCATTTTGTATCATCAGTCCATGAGCCGTGCCAGAAAAAAGATCAGCATTGAGTGCCTTTGTTGTAGTTGTCGATATGCCTTTTTGTTGTAGCTTTTGTACGAAGGCCGAATAGGTGAGAGATGATCCCTGATCACCAACTTGTTGACTGCCACATCCTATCATGATGAAGCAGAAAAGAGAGAAACAGAGGTAAGACAAGATTTTGTACATAGACACTCCCCGAAAGAAATATTGGACAGGAATTGAAAGTATCATCCACTGGTGAGACGCCGTTCTTGATTATGTAGTTCCCATATAAAGGCAAAATGTTGGATGAATCAGGCAAATGGCTCAGCGTTACGCTGTTCCAGCAGAATCCCCGAGGGTGTAGATTTCTCAGGAACAGGAAGTGGGATATGTAAAATGACAATGGTGCCATGATCAGGTTGTGGTCGTGGGGCAGACTTAATAGCAACCATGCCACCAGCTTCACGAGCTTTAAGTTTTGCTTTAAAGAGGCTTGTTTTTTCCAGGGGGATGTGTTCAGGATCGAAGCCGCGTCCGTCGTCGCTAATATAGACTTCCAGCGCGTCGTGCGTTTCAATCGTGCGTACCGTTGCGTAGGTTGCCCCTGCGTGGTTATAGACGTTGAGGAGCGCCTGCGTCACAGTATAAGAGATCGCTTCCGCAATTTTTTCACCCTCCTCGCTTTGTTCCAGGTCAAGGGTGAGGGCATCAAGTGCCCAGAGATCGGTCTGCACTTTGAGTGACGATTCGGGATGAAGTCCGGGCAGGTCTTCGCGGATCAGCTTTTCCAGGTGCAGTTTAAGGCCCAGGCTACGGCGTTGATACACATCTTCAACCAATAATTGTAGGCCACGCAGATCGCCCTCTAACTCCTCGCTGATTTTGCGCACCTTGCCGAGTGCCTCAACAATAGGCTGTACGCCCACTTTGCCCTCTGCATCACGTTCGGCCTCCACGCGCAATTTATGTTGCCAGTGGCCCAGCAGTGAACGAATGCGCAGTGCCTGTTGCTTGGGCTGATCATGAATGCGTTGAGAGAGGATGGAACGCAGATGGGCATCCGCGTGTAATAAAAGTGAAGTCGCCTGCTCAAGCTCAAAATTGCTTGTACGCAGCTCGTTGGCAGTTTTTTGTTGTTCGCGTAAGGCTTCCTCGCGCTGCTCCAATGTAATATGTAGCTTATCAATCAGGCGTAACGAACGGATTGCATAGAGGAGAAGCAAAGGATAGATGCCGACCAATATGTAAAACATGGGGAGTGGCAGGAGCGTCTGCCCAACTAGCAGGATAGGCAGGACGCCCAGACAGAAGCCCAGGCCCACGCCACCAATCCAGAGTGTCAGCAGGTCGCCAATACGCTGACGGACACGAGATGAAATAACTTCCTGGCCCCGTCTGGAGCGCATTGGTAAGAAGCGACCGATCTGTATAAGTGAAGTGAGTCCCACGCAGAGACTAATCAGCCCCCCGATTGCCGCATAGCCCAGGCTAACGAGTAGATTAATGCGCGTCGAGACGTGACCTGAGAGCAGGTAAGAGCCCCATTCATAGGCAAGGAGCGCGATCAATGGCAGATAGGGGAGCATATCTACCGTCATGCGTGGTGTCCGTGGTGTATTCAACATCGATGGACGATAGGTGAGACTAAGGTGAATAAAAGATGCGCCCAGAAGAGCAAAAGATGGTACCCAGAGTAACTGAAAAACTGCATCGGGCCGATAAGCTGTCTGAACATTCCCCCAATGACTGTAGAGGAGAAGGAGCATAGCGGGAGGTAGAAGCGTTAAACCTTCAACCGCTCCAGTCCATTCCGTTGCCGTCATCAGTAGAAAAGCGCCAACGATCAGCCAGCTAATGCCAGCTAGAGAGCTCAGGCCATAGTTCTGGAACCACATATCCAGCGTAAACGTAGCGGTCGGACGCATGAACGAAGAAGATGGACGACCATTCTGTACAATAGTGTAAGAGACAGGGACGCCAGCACGCGATTTCTGATAGACTTTAGAGAAACTGTCGGCTCCCTTAAGTTTATTGATGGCAACGATCTCCGTGGTACTGGTCAACGAATTAGCTTTTACCTCAAAGGGAGGTAATTGTGGAGGGATAGAGGTAACAACAACGTTTCCACCCGCATCGGTATTGACGGCCCAGAAGAAGCCGCCAAAGGTGCGACCGATCTCGTTGAGGAGACGTTGGTGACCCAGTGCGCTCAATGTAAGAAGGCATAGAGCGGCGACGATATAAAATATTATGAGCCGGGGTCGTATCCGATACCACCAGGCGTCGTTTTTATTTGCAAATGATGTAGCCACGATCCAGTTTAACACGTTACGAAACCTTTTTGCAAGGTGATCTCTTTACGTGTCGGCCTGGAAAAAAACCTTTCTTTGTGCTATAATGATCATAGATAATAGTTGCATAGTTGTGCAGGTATTCAGTAAAGGAAGAGAGCTTGTGAAGAGTATAGTTGCTCATACTATTGCCACAGAGGATGTGTGCGAGGAGCGTTTCATTCATGCCGAACATGTGCGGGAGGTACAGCGTAATGTGCTTTCCAGCAATGATGCGGCCCATATCGCTGCGCTCTTTTCGGTGTTAAGTGACCCTACCCGTTTGCAAGTGGTGCATGCGCTTTTGACGGCACCGGCAGGCGAATTATGCGTCTGTGATATTGCTTATAGCCTTGGACGTGACGACACCACAATCTCTCATCAGTTGCGCGTTTTACGCAATCAACATGTCGTCTCTATGCGCAAGGTTGGGCGTGTTGTCTACTATCGGCTCGTGGATGAGCATATTCGCCAGCTATTGACCATGGGTATGGCCCATATACGCGAGGTATTCAGTACTGTAAGCGTAGCTTCTGTGATGCCGGATGCACCTGCAGCTTTTGGGCAGGAAACGGAGGTATCAGCATGAGTGCTGTCGTACCACATGAGCATCATGTTCATAATCATAATCACGCGCATGGGATGGCAAAAAAGACGTTGCGCCTGGCTTTTTTCCTGACACTGATTATTCTGGCTGCAGGCTTGACGGGTGGCATCCTGGCGAATTCGTTGGCGTTGCTCTCCGATGCAGGCCATATCGTTACCGATCTGTTTGCGTTGGGTCTGGCATGGTTTGCCGCAGCTCAGGCGGAACGCCCTTCCGACGAGCGAAGAACCTTTGGGTATCACCGCGTTGGTATCCTGGTGGCTTTCCTCAATGCCGTCTTGCTGATTGGGATCGCGATCTTCATCTGTTACGAGGCCGTTCAGCGTGTGCAGCATCCCGAAGTGGTGCAGCCACTGATTATGTTTGTATCAGCCACAATTGCGATTGGCGTCAATCTCTTCATCGCCTTTGGTTTGCAAAAAGAAGAACATAACCTCAATGTACGTGCTGCATCCTTGCATGTGATTGGTGATATCGGAGCATCGATTGGCGTTGTCGTTGCAGGCATCATCATTCTGCTGACGGGCTGGACGATTGTCGACCCGCTTCTCTCAGTTGCCATCGCTATTCTGGTAGCCTTTAGCGCGTGGCGCTTACTGCGTGAGACGATGGATATTCTGCTTGAGTCAACGCCACGTGGCATTCGCATGACTGATCTTGTGCAGGATATGAAGCATGTCGATGGCGTCAAGGATGTACACGATCTGCACGTCTGGAGCATAACTAGTGATATGAATGCGCTCTCCTGCCACGTGATGATTGACAATCTTCCTCCAACCGCCAGTTCGCCGATATTAAATTCGCTAACGGCGCTGCTCAAGGACAGGTATCAGATCGGTCATACAACCATTCAATTTGAGTGTAGCACCGTTCGGCAAAATGCCTGTTGCGAGGGATTGTATTGTCGCATGGAAGTTCCAAAAGAGGCGCAATGTGAGCATGACCATGTGCATAATTAACCTGTTCACGGTTAACTATGCTGATGCATAAAATACGCCAGATAGGGTAGGGACCCGGTTCTACCGCGTCCGCAATTTATTGATCCGTGGCCCCAAATATGAGAACCCAGTTCGATGAATCGCGGACGCGGTAGAACCGGGTCCCTACCATATTACATGCATTTATTGATTTGGGTACTGGCCTTAAACATTCCCTGTACGCAACTTGTATACCTTGATCGCGACCTGCAAGAGTGAGCCAGTTGCCGCGTTCTTGCAGATCGATGTCGCAGAGCGATTGCAGGCGATCCAGGCGTTGAATAAGCGTATTACGATGGACAAAGAGACGTTCAGATGTCTTCGTCAAGGTTGCCAGCACACTCCAGGTACGTCTCAAGCGTTGCCAGGAGATCGGTGTTTTTGCGTCGATCGTAGCTATCGATGTGTGAGATCTGATCCTGGTAAACGTCGCGTAGATCATCCATGCGGGCGATCTTATACAGGTAGCGATACACGCCCAGATCATTAAAGTGCGTAACGGTGGGTTGTATGCGCGTGTCAGTGCCGCGATCCTGCTGAATGTTTTGTCCCATTTGCAGAGCTTCCTCTGCCTCGGCAAAACCACGGCGATAATCCGCGATATTCTGGCAGGCGTTGCCGATTCCGATGGAGAGGCAGACGTTATACTCCAGACGCATCTGCTGAGATAGGTCTTGTAGCCATGTTTTCAGACGCGTTCCATTCAGATCTTTGAGTAAAGAGACGATGCCTGTCAGCAGATTTTCATGCTCATAGAAGACCGCGCCAGAGTAGTTATCCTGAATGCGACGCCGGATAATGCCACTGATGCGCTTATAGGCTGTCTGCAAGAGTGTCGCCTGTGTGTAACCGTTCTCATCAAGCGTACTTTGTACAGGTGGAACAGGTTGTGGACGGATATCACGTGCTGTTTTGCTGGTCGAGGAAGGTTCGCTTTTGCGTTCTTCCATCTGTGTAATTTCGATCATCACGATGCTATTTGGGCGTGTCAGATCGCAGCCAAGGAAATGGGCACGTTGGCGCAGAGAGTCCTCTGAATCCGTCGTTCCATTCATCAGGTCATCAAAGAAGCCCTTGACGAGATTCTTTTGTGCCAGTTGATTGACGAGATAACTATTTTTGATAGCGATTGCGGCCTGATTGGCAATCGTGGTCAACAGCGTCTGGTCCTCGATAGTAAAGCGCCGCGTTTTGTTGCAGTAGCAATTGATCAGTCCTAGCTGTTCGGTGCCAGCGATTAAAGGGGCCGAGAGCAGCGTTTTATACTGCGAGTCTTTAATCGGATTAAAGCGTTCAAGCGTTTCGTCACTGGAGATCAGGTGACCCGTGGAGGAGACGGTGCGCAGGGATGCTTCGTTCATCTCGCGCAGGCGTTCAAGCGCGTTGCGGTCAACCTCAATGGGGCGGAAGCTGGCGCGATCGTTCAGGTTGGGTGATGTGGCGTGGACCGTCATGCGTCTGAACTGCCGTGTTGATTTAAGCTCACGTTCGCGCGTCTGTTCCATCAACATAATGACGCAGAGATCGACCTCCATGATCTGGACCGTCAACGTAGCCAGCGAGCGCAGCATATCGTCAAGGTAGAGGCCGGAACTGATGGTCTGGCTCAAGACGGAGAGCGAGGTCAGAATACTAAGTTTGCGCTGCGTATTCTCGTAGAGTTGCGCATTCTCGATCGCGCCACCTACCAGGGCGCAGGTGTTGCTGATGAAGGTACGATGCTGATCCGTAAATTCATGTGGTGCTACTGCTTGAAGAGTGATCACACCTACGAGGCGACGATCTTTTGTAATGATAGGCACGGTCATAATGGACTGAAACTTTTCTTCTTCCAGTTCGGGGAAGTAGAAAAAGCGTGGATCTTCCAGAGCCTCTTCTTTCAAGAAGACGGGCTTGCGATGCAAAGCGACCCATCCCGCGATCCCTTCACCGAGGGCCATCGAGAGCTTGCCTACGAGGCGGCGATATTGCTCATTGGCGCTGGCGAGGACGAGGCGTTCTTTATCTTTATCATAGAGATAGATGAACGCAACATCGCAGGAAGTAGCGCGGACGACGGTGTCCACCAAATGACGTAACACTTCATCAAGCCTCAACGTTGAGCCAACGGTTGAGATCACCTCATTGAGCAGCGCATTCTCCTGGCTACGCAACTCGATCTCATTCTGTAGTGTAAAGTTCTCCTGGCGTAATTGTTCGGTGGCGTGTTCCACCGTTTCAACTTCGCCAGGAGGAAGCTGATGATTGGTACTGACCTTGGAAGACATGCACAACCTCCTGATCTTCTGAAACAAGATACGATTGACGGATGCCTGCCACCAAAAGAGCCGCCGTTGGAACGGTGGTACAGGAAGATCTTGCGTCCATGCAAGTGCCATAGATATGAGACAGCGACCAATGATGTGCCATCCATGGGGTTCACATCATTGGTCGCCCGGTCGTATGGATACTCCGTACATAATTATATATTTGTATTGTACCCATTTTATCTTGCATAGTCCAGTGTTCTGGTGACTGAACTTTGAGGATGAATAGAATCTGGTAATCCAAATGGAATATATTCACTAAATTTTCACAGGTGTTTACATTTTACGACAATGCACAATGCCTTAACAATGTGATACAATTGAAGTGTTCGGTTGTTCCGTGTACAGCGCTGTATGCCTTTAGCAATACAGCGCCTTTTTTTGTACCCTCAAAGGAGGTTTCTGCACATGGCCTCAGATACTGTCGTTATTCCTGAACTTGAAAAGGGTATCGAGACACATGGTATCGAACGCGTTGCACCAGAGACTTGTTCGCACGTCCGCATCTTCGATAACTTCACGATGTGGCTCTCCGCAAATCTGGTTATTTCAACGGTCGCGCTTGGTGCGCTGGCAGTTCCCGTCTTCAGCCTTGGATTTTGGGATAGTGTAGCCGTCATCATTTTGTTTAACATCATTGGAGTTCTCCCCGTTGCTTTCTTCTCTACACTGGGCCCCAAACTCGGGCTGCGCCAGATGACGATCTCACGCTTCTCTTTTGGATGGGTGGGCGCGATCATCATGGCCATCTTTAACGTGCTGGCGTGTATTGGCTGGTCGACCGTCAACGTGATTGTTGGTGGTCAAATCGTGGCAAACTTGAGCCATGGTGCGGTTCCAGCGTGGGCGGGCATATTGATCATTGCTATTCTGACCACGTTTGTAAGCCTTTTCGGGTATAGGTACGTGCATCGCTATGAACGCTATGCATGGATACCGATGGCAATCATTTTTGTGATCTTGCTTGTTATCGCCGGGCCTCATTTCACAGCAGTACCGACACCAGCCTTTGGTATCGCTTCGTTCGCCTCGTTCATCTCCTTTGGCGGAGCTGTCTATGGCTTTGCGACTGGCTGGAGTTCGTATGCTGCCGATTACAATGTGAATCAGCCCGAGGAGACACCGGCCAGCCGCATCTTCTGGCTCACCTTTCTGGGAGTTACGATCCCTTGTATCCTGCTGGAAATACTTGGCCTGGCTCTAACGACGGTCGTCGCGTATAAGGGCAAGAGCGGTGGTGATCTGTTGGGTGCTGTCGTACAACCTCTGGGCGGTTTTGGCACATTCTTGTTGCTGCTACTGGCTCTGAGTGTGATTGCGAATAACATTCCTAATGATTACAGCCTTGGTCTCTCCATGCAGGTGTTGGGGAAGGCGTTCCAGCGTGTTCACCGGGCCGTGTGGACATTGGTTGGTGCGGTAATCTATGTCATTCTGGCTCTGGTGCTGCTTGGAAACTTCGACTCGACGCTGGATAGCTTCCTTTTGTTGGTTGCTTACTGGTTGGGTCCCTGGTCGATCATTCTCATCCTGGAGCATTTCGTCTTCCGTCATGGTCGCTACAATCTTGAAGATTGGAACACTCCGAGCAGGCTACCAGTCGGGTGGGCAGCTATTGTATCGATGGTTATTGGTCTCTTCGGAGCCTTCCTTGGAGCCGCTCAGGTAATTGTGGTTGGCAAGAACGTGATTCCGGCGGTTGGCCCTCTTGCAAATCTCATCAATCCTGGTTATGGCATGGATATCGGTTTTGAGCTGGGTGTTGTTCTGGCTGCAATCTCCTACCTCATCCTACGACGTGTGGAGTTGAATGCCAATAAGCGTTAGTGCGAAAGGCTGATTTCGTAGTCTGGTGACTGGGAAAGAGGCTATAAGTCATCCTGAACATTTGAAAGGCGTTTCCTGTCCCTCAAACGTTCGGGATGGCTCATAGTTGCAGAAAAAATATGTTCCTCTCCTGCTAGCCCTGGTCATCTGGCTCGCGCAGGTGCCAGATGATCCATATCCCCAGGAGTCCGAATACACACAACATCCCACTGACAAGCAACTCGACAGGGATGCTCTGACCAAACGCGCGTGGAAGAGCGGAGTTCAGAAAGTCGATCAGCGCATGGAGCAAGATGGCCAGGAATAACCAGTACATCTGGCGTCGACGAAACACTTGCAGAACCATCACCGAAAGCGCTACTTGCAGCGGGAAACTCCAGAAGCGCCCCCAGGCAGCTTGCAGCAAGAGAAGCCAGATCGGTTGTGCGTTGATGGCTGCAATCTGCTGGATGGCGGCCTGTCTCTGGGTGGCTGGTAAGCCATTAAGATCGATGACGGAGAGGATGGCAATGCTGAGAAGTGTGAGCACGATCTGTCCTCCTACGAGTACCATCGATTCCAGTCCTTCGTGTCCCAGGCCAAACATCACTGCTTTCGACCAGGTCTTTGGTTCCCGTCCCATGAAGAGACGATATCCGACATACCGCCCGACCTCCTCGAAGAGTCCAGCGGTTACAGCTCCGATGGCTACCCAGATCCAGGTGAATGTGGTCGAGGTACGCAGCAAGGATGCCAGTACAGTCTCCTGAAGCGCGAACATAAGGGGAATGCGCGTGAGTAACTGGAATACCAGAAAGACCAACGCACCAAACCAGAAGTATTTCCAGCCTATAGCGAGCTTTTTATGGGCAATTACCCCCAAACAGAGGGGATAGACAATGACAAAGGCTGCTGTTATGACACTCATCACAAGCCAGATGGCAGGTATATGGAGTGTTGATGACATAGGTTTCCTCCTCTCTTAGCTTAGATTAAGCACGAACGCTGCGCTCTGCACGATTGCATCAAGAATAGCAAGTGCCGCTATAACTATGGGTCAGAGTTGGGAGCACTTGCTGCGGAGCTCAACCGCATCTGGGTTGTCAAAAGCTTACCTGCTTCAAGATAATATAGGAAGGTGTGGTGCTTTGTCATCCCCTTTGTGTATAATGGCTTTGTATGAGGAGGAAATTCCGTATGGTCTATGATCTTATTGTTCGTAATGCTCAATTGCATCGTCAGGTGCAGCCTATCGATATTGCAATTCAGGATGGGCATTTTGTGCGTATTGGTTCCGATCTTTCAGATGCCACCGCAACGCGTGAGATCGATGTTGCAGGTCGATTGGTGGTGCCACCCTTTATCGATGCGCACGTGCATCTCGACGCGGTATTGACGGTGGGCAAGCCGCGTTATAACAGTACAGGAACCTTATTGGAGGGTATTCAGATCTGGAGTGAGCGCAAGCCAGACCTGACGCATGAGGATGTCAAACGTCGCGCCCTGGAAGAGATTCGCTGGGAGGTTGCGCAGGGCACGCTTTTCATTCGTAGTCACGTCGATGTGTGTGATCCCCATCTTACAGCCTTACGAGCATTATTGGAGGTACGCGAAGAGGTGCGCGATATCTGCGATCTGCAACTAGTCGCATTTCCGCAGGATGGCATTCTCTCGTTTCCCAATGGGCGTGAATTGATGCGGCAGGCCATGGAACTGGGCTGCGATCTTGTGGGTGGCATTCCGCATTATGAGTGGACGCGTGACATGGGTGTCGAGGATGTGCATTATGCTTTCGCGCTGGCAAAAGAGTTTAATCGCGATATCGATTGTCATTGCGATGAGACGGATGATCCCTTGTCGCGCTTCACAGAAGTGATGGCGGCAGATACCTTGCAGCAAGGCTGGCAGGGGCGGGTGACGGCAAGCCACTGTACAGCGATGCATTCATATGATAATGCCTATGCCTTCAAGCTGATGCGTCTGCTTGCCAGTGCTCAGGTCAATGTCGTTGCCAATCCATTTGATAACGTCGTTCTACAGGGACGCTTCGATACTTATCCAAAGAGGCGTGGTATTACACGGGTGAAAGAACTGCTGGCGACCGGCGTTAATGTTGCATTGGGGCACGACTCTATTATGGATCCCTGGTTTCCCCTTGGGCGTGGTGATATGCTTGCGGCGGCCCAACTGGCCCTATTTTTGTGTCACATGAGTGGGTATGATGAGATTCAAGATGTACTCGATCTGATTACAGGTAATGGGGCGCGAGTGTTACGTATAGAGGATCGTTATGGTATTGAAGAGGGGAAGCCCGCCAGTTTCCTGGTGCTTGATGCACCCTCAGCCTTTGAAGCCTTACGCCTGTTGCCTGCACGCCTGCATGTCTTCAAAGATGGTCGTGAGGTAGCGACGACCCAACCGGCCCACAGTATTATCAAAAGAAGCTCAGATGATGAAGGACAAAAGGTAACATTTATAGCGTAGGTGTATATCTGGTGGTGTAGGGGCGCGGTGAACGAAGTGAACAAGCCCGTGTACATTTACAGAATATTCACGACCCGTCCAACGATAATACCGAGGATAATCATTGCGTTCAACGCTTCAATCATCATCAGTGCTTTCACGCGTCGTGTCAGAGGATACGTATCGGCAGGGCTGAGCGCCGTGGCTCCCGTAAAGCCAACAAAAAGGTAATCGATGAAGTGCGGTGCCCATCTGCCATCGTTCCCATTTGCCTGCTGTGGGAACAGAAAGTCTGCCGCTTGATGCCCATGCTCATGACGTTTGCGAGGTCCACCACCATCAATCTCCCAATACCAGAGACCAAAGACGAGCACGTTTGCGGCCCAGAGCAAGGCCGCTGTACGAAGCAGAACTTTCGCGTCTCCTGTCCCTTTACCTGGGAGGGTAACAACGTAGAGAATAATACCTCCCACGAGTGCAATAGTGATGATTGTAAGCAAGAGGATGATCAGCACGCGTGTAATCTCTTCACGTAAAGGGCGTTTTGTCACGCTTGATATAAGTAAGGGAATGACTATGAGCGCTTCAAATGGTAGTGGTAGCCAGTTTGGACCAATCGTTACACGATCTGGTAAAGCGGCATAGAGTATTCCAAAAGCGATCAGGCCAAGTATAGCTGCCCAGCGGGATGCCATAGGAGCTACTGAAACAGGCTTTGCTGGTGGTCCTGCCTGTTGGGTCTCGTCAATCTGTTTCATATATATTCCGTCACAAGAGAATGTTTTGGTCTAACCCTATTTTAATGCATGCATCAATACTATTACAACCTATACAGGCAATACTATCGGGGTTGTTTTCTTCACAAGGATGAAAGCGCATGAGAAAGATGAATAAAGGAAGAGTCTATTCATCTTATTGTATAATTGTACATTCGTGTTTATCTCTTTATAAATGAATATGATTTATGGTAGAATGACAGTAATTTCATAGAGCATACTATTGCGTGCAAAATGGAGTGCTATCTGGTATAGTGGAGCGGTCTGCTATAGTAGAGAGAGAACGTAATGTGCAACTTCGATTGGTCTGGGGGGATCGTAGATGAAGGATGTGGAGCAACAATGGCAACAACAGACACAGGCGGCAGAGATAGTGAGGGCCTTGCTCAACGAGTTTGGGGCCAGCACTGAATATCGTGTATTGCGCGATAGTTTGCCGCGCTCGCTGGCGACATTACTCAAGTGTCGTTGTGTTTTACTCTATCAGAGGATGGGTGAGACATTGCAGCTTGTGGCGGGATCTTTTGCCGACGAACCGGGGTGGTCGGCATCGCTGCTGGCGGTAGCGCATATCAATCCAATCAGCTTAAGTGGAGCCGGGCCGGAAGCGTATGCGTGGCGTGAGCGGCGCATGGTTATGGAGCCGGGTGAGCAGCCAACTCTGGTTGCTTTGCCATTGATGTATCGGCATCGTGGGATAGGGGTCATGGTCGCCTTACGCATGAATGATAGTGAGTGTGGGAGCGATGTAGCGACGTGGACGCCAGATGAAACGCGTAGCATGGATGTCATTGCGGATGTCGTCGCTCTGCTGCTCGAAAATACGCGCCTTCTCGAGCGCGATCGGGAGCGTATTCATGAACTGTCGCTGCTCAACAGTATCAGTAACCAGATGAACGGTGCATTGTATGAGCGAGAGCGCTTGCAGAACATTATTGTACAGCGTACAAAGGAGATCTCGTTAGCGGATCTCTGCACATTGATTGAACCAGTGCAGTCCGCCAGAACAGACTCATGGGTGACGCCTGCTTTGTGTCAGTTGTTGCTGCACCATTTTCGTGAACAGCAAACACCATTGATAATTGAACGCCCAGGGGATGGCAATGCTCCGCTGATTGCTGCATGCTTGCGCTCCTTGCCGGTTGATGTCAAAACCTTCTTTGCCTTCCCTTTAGTAAGTAGTCAAGAGACTGCAAGCGGGGAGATCGGTGTTGTACAGAAAGTTGTCCCGGAGGTGTTGGGTATTATCGTAGGGGCATATCATCATACATGGAAGTTGCGGCGCGAGGAGATTGTTTTACTGCAGGTGTTTTTAAATCAAGCCAGTGCCGTTCTCAAAAATATCCAGTTGATGGCGGAAGTGGTAGAGGCTATGGCATCGGTGTATCGGCTTGAAGAGGAGAAACGTCGTCTAGATCGCCTGGCAGCACTGGGAGAGATGGCGGCCAACGTCGCTCATGAAGTACGCAATCCGCTTGCATCTATCAAAACCGCTATGCAGATGCTTGGAGATGAGCTGGTAAGCAGCCAGGTGCTTCAACCTGCCCATACTTCTTCAACTACTGGTCAGGTGCTGTATTCTGACGTGTATGAGGGGCAATCTGGCGTATATGATATGCAGGCGGGTGCGCTTGAGTCAATTGACGTTGTCCTCAAGGAAGTTGAGCGTCTGGATATGATTGTACGCGAGCTACTTCAGTTTGCCAGGCCGCGCCAGTTGCATCGCAGTTGCTGTAACATCGCGGAACTCAGTGATCGGGTCTTGCAGCTTCTCCAGAGGCAGTGTAGCGAGGCAAACATCGTTGTTCGGCGCGTGTATGCTCCTGTTCCTCTGGTACGCATAGACATAGCACAGATGGAGCAGGTACTTTTAAACCTTTATATGAACGCTCTGCAAGTGATGCCGGATGGGGGAAGCCTCACTGTTGCTTGCCATTTGCTTACACGAGGACAGGTATTGCATGAGGCCAGGAGAGCGGAGGCATCTGATTTCTCTGTAAGAGATGCATGTGTAACTGGTATGCATATGTCAATGAGAGATGAGGTCCAGTGGTTGGAACTGACGGTAAGCGATACTGGACCGGGCATTGCGCCTGACCACGTGGAGCGGATTTTCCAGCCTTTTTTTACAACTAAGGCGCATGGCATTGGGCTTGGTTTATCCATCACCCGTCGTCTGGTGGAGGATCATGGTGGATATATACGGGCGGGAGGGCAATTTGGGTATGGGGCAACATTCTCCGTGGGTTTTCCCTTGCTGCCTGATGATGATGATGGAGAAGAGGAAAATGAGTAAAAGATGAGCCTGGCAATTTTAATTATTGATGATGAACCTCACTTACCGCATCAACTGGCGCGTTTCTTGCGCAAGCATACGTACGAGATTTTGCTGGCCCCTGATGGAGAGGCAGGTTTACGAGAAGTACGCAACAACACGGTTGACCTGGTGCTACTTGATTTGCGTTTGCCTAGAGTGGGTGGTCTGGAGGTGCTTGCAGAGATTCGCAAGCTAGATGAGGAGGTGCCTGTTGTCATTCTCACGGCCTACGGTGATGTGCAGACGGCAGTGGCGGCAATGAAGTTAGGGGCCGCTGATTACCTTTTAAAAGGATTTGATCTGGAAGAGTTGTTATTGGTAATACAAAGAGCTTTAGAGAAGAGCGCTATGTCACGAGAACTGCGCCAGTTACGGAAAGAGCGGAGTGCTCACTATCACTTTGACTACCTTGTCGGGCATAGTGAACGCATGAGTGAGATTTTTAATCTGGTTGCGCGTGTTGCGTGTAGTGATGCTTCTGTATTGATTATGGGTGAGAGTGGTACTGGCAAAGAAGTTATTGCGCGTGCCATTCACGAGCAAAGTGGGCGTGCTCATGGGCCGTTCCACCCCTTGAATTGTGCCGCGATAGCCCATCAATTGTTAGAGAGTGAATTGTTTGGTTTTGAACAATACGCTTTTACTGATGCAAAAAAGCAGAAGCGTGGTTTACTGGAACTGGCCGATGGTGGGACGCTCTTTCTCGATGAGATTGGTGAAATGCCGTTAGATATGCAGGCCAAGCTCCTTCGTGTCCTGGAGACGCACTCGTTTTTTCGCCTGGGGGGAAATAAAGAAGTCAAAATTGATGTGCGTATACTGGCAGCGACCAATCGAGATCTTGAGCAAAGCAGGAAAGATGGATCATTTCGCGCGGATCTTTTCTTTCGTCTCGCTGTGCTCAAAATATTATTGCCGCCATTGCGTGAGCGTCCGGGGGATATACTGCTTTTTGCAGCTCGTTTCATCGAGGAGTTTAATAAGTCATTGGGGCGCAATATACGTAGTATTGCACCTGAAGCTCAGCGCCTGTTGCTGGGGTATAGCTGGCCAGGTAATATACGAGAATTAAAAAATGTTATTGAGCGAGCGATCATACTCAGCAATGGTGAGGAATTGTTACCAGCTCATCTACCTTATGAGATCGTGGGGACATTTGAACGTGGGGATGGAACTTTGCATGATCCATGGGAGGAATGGTTAAGCGCACGCCCACCGGGTCCACTGGTACTTGAGGAACTGAGTGGGCGGTTGGAACAGTATGCAATCCGTTGGGCGTTAGAGATGGCGCAGCATAATCGCATGAGGGCAGCGGAACTACTTGGCTTTACAAAGGTCGATCAATTGCGCTACCTTATGCGTAAGCATGGGATAGAGTAAGGGAGCAAGCTATAGCAGTTGTTGTTGTGTGAGCCAGACCATTGCTCGTAGGGATCAGAGCTGCACGTTATTCGTATGTCCGATATACATCGCTCTCATTATCCGGTTCATCGTCGCGCATGGTAAGAAGTTCAGCTTCCAGTTCTTGCCATACCTGCAGTTCTATTTCGGCGTTGCTCAACTGTTGTTGCTCGTGCATCGCTGTTTGAAAGCGTGCTGTGACGCGTTGGCGGAATGTTGCAAGCACAGGTCGTTGAATGGAAGGTTTAGGCATCACGCGCAATTCCACCAGACTGGGAGGGTAAAAGTCGCGTTTATCGAACGCGAGAGCGATCAGATCGCTAAACATCATGAGGAGATTCAAGCGTTGCTGTGAAAAATAATCGGTCTGGGTACTGGATGCCAGAAGGCAGCCAGCGATGCGGCCTTCAAAACGGATAGGATATGCGGCGGCACTCAGTTCATACTCGTCCTGAAAGGCGGGGAACGTCTTGCTTTTGCGTAGATCACTATCACTTACGATGTGCCGTACCTCTGTAGCATAGCCCGACATGGATTCCAGGCCCAGAAAGAGCACATCATGTTCGAGATCGGCGGTCCAGGGAGAGGTACCTTTTCCAGCGCGTTCACGCAGGCTACGGATCTTACCATCTGAAGAAGGAGGCATGCATTGTATCAATTTAATAGCCATTCCCAGGTTATGCGGGTCCAATTGTGCCAGAGCTTGTTTGAGAATCATTTCGCTAATACGCCAGAAGCGGAGGCTTTCGGTTGTCGTCGTACGAATATTCAGCACATGGGCGAAGAATTCAGCCGGTATCTGTTCCGTGCTATCCTCGGCCAACCATGCTGAGATCTCGGGGAATTGTTTCTCCAGTGCATCGAGTAATTCCTGTCGTTGATGAGGGAGCACAACTTGAAGAAGATGGATCAAATGATTGCGTTGTGGTTTAGACTCGCCGCTGGCCCAACGTGAAAGAGTCATCGTAGTCACGCCGAGAGCGGAAGAGAGCCGCTGGCGTTCTGCGGATGACTTTAAAATACCTTGTAAGACTATTGACCAGGTAGGAGGATGGGTAACCATAGCAAGCCACCTCATTTTCAACTAATGGGACCCGAAGAATTCAAGCTTCGGAACATATCATAACAGAGGTACTATGTTTGCGTCAACCGTGAAGGAGCAAGCCTTTTGCAAAAGAAGCGGAATGTAAAAACAATGAAGAGAGAGAGTTGTTTTTGTTGTCAAAAATCTATATCCTGGAACGTAATAATAGTAAGGGTTGTCAGGAAGATAGTGGTGAGAAAGGCAGGGGTGTATGTCAAAATGTGTGATGGTGGTTGATGACGATAAAGATGTGCAAGAGATCGTTACCTTTGTGCTGAATTGTCACGGCATAGAGGTGATAAATGCCGCTAATGGGCAACAATTGCAGCAACTGTTGGTGGCCGGGCAAACGCATTTACCCGATCTTATCATTTTAGACGTCATGATGCCAGGAGTAGATGGATATCAACTCTGTCGGCGTCTACGTAACGATCCACTGACACAGCATATACCAATCATGATCATTACTGGTCACGTCGAGGGGATCTATCAACGTATCAGTACGGATCTTGGGGCGGCAGTGCACATGACCAAGCCATTTCATCCCCTGGATCTGTTGCAGCAGGTGCAGGCGCTCCTGCAAATGCGTTAAAAGAGATTATGTATAGCCCTGGATTCTTTCAGGTGACGATCCTACCTGGGTTCCTAATATTGACAATATCATCGGAAAATTGGCATGGGCTATTGTAATGTAAAATGCTATAATTGATTAATGAAAATAGTGGGAGATGCCAGCGTGATGTCTCCTATGTATGAGCGCGTGAAGGCAATTTCTTCAAGAATGAGGACGAGAATGCCTTCGATGGTGCTGATCCTATCAAATTTTGTATTTTTATTGACTGTTGACTTGCAAGTGGTTAAAATAAATGTTGGAGGCGCTTTTCTTAGCAGTGTCCTCACGCTATCAATCAGTTGTTCCAATTCATCTCTGGTTGTAACTGGGGCGTATTGTCCTGAAAAGTTCAAGGAAGCAGGGTGGCCATGCCTAATAGATATGAACGTGAAATAGAAGAGATACTGCGCAATTTGGAGCATACGGAGCCGAAGTCGATTCGTGGGCAACGCTCCAGTGAGCGTGTCCGACGAAGTCCGAACCAGAGTCCACGTGTGCGTCAACGCAAGGGCATCTCTTTGAGCTTTTCGACAACAGATTGGTTACTTATCATCGCTATCCTGGCAGCACTGGTCGCAGGAGGCTATGAGTTCACGCTCAATTCACCTGGGCCGGGGGGTATTTTCACACCTATCCTGGTTGCAATAAGCCTGGTCTGTCTGATTCTGGTAGCCCTCTCATACTACCTGTTTCGTCCTCGCAGCCCGCGCTCAGTTCGTTTTGGCAATACGACAGTAACACCATTGCGACGCAGCTTCTTTGGCAATATTAAGACGCGCTGGAATCTGTTTATTCTCAAGTTGCGCTATCGCCGTCGTAATGAGTCCTGATCTTATCCTTGAGCGTGTGACGGTTTTATAAACACAAAGAAGCCTGGCATCACTGAAAAAACTGTTCTGGACCGACTTTTCCTGCCTACATCTGACTGGTGGCAAACTTGCTACCAATCATTTCTTGTTTGCGCCGTTTGCTCCATAATGGAGAGAGCAGACGTACAGGGAGATAGACAGCGAACGAGAGCGTCGAAATAAAGAAACTGGGCGGCCAGGTTCCGCCAGCCACATTGATCGCCAGAAACATTCCCGACCAGATGTAGAGGACCCCCAGCACCATTGCCAACCCGATAGCCAGCAACGGGTGTTTCACAATATGCATCGCGGTAGCTGCAGGCCCCACAAGGAGCGTAAATACCAGCAGGACGCCTATAACCTGTACTGACATCGAGACAGTAATTGCTACCAGGATGAGAAAAGCGATGCTGAGGGTACGTACAGGGACGCCCCGTGCTTCAGCGACTTCGGGATCGAATGAGCTGAATAGGAGTGGGCGAAAGAGCGCGAGTAGTATAAAGATGGTCAGCAGGCTAAAAATGGCGGTCACGATCACATCAGTCTGGCTGATGCCCAGGATATCGCCAAACAGAATGGCGTAGACGCGTTCGGCAAAGCCGGCATAGAGCGAGAGAAAGAGAATACCCAGGCCAAGTGCAAAGGTCAGCATAATACCGATTGCCAGGTCTCGTTCGCGTGCTTTCTTGCTCATGAGGCTGATGCCCACACTAGCTCCAATGGTAAATACCAGCAGGCCAGCCAGAGGACTCAGCCCCAACAGGACAGCACCCGCCGCACCAGCAAAGCCAATATGTGACAGGGCATGTCCTGCAAAGGTCAGGCCGCGTGACACGAGAAAATAACCGACGACCGCCGATACGATCGCGACACAGGTGCCAGTGAGCAAAGCGTGCTGAATAAACGGGAGTTGAAATAAATCAAACATAATAATTTATATTTCTGCCCCGACAACGAAGAGGCGATTGAGCGCCTGGACGACCTCGACGGGAGAACCATACAACTGGGACAACGCCTGGCTCGTTATGACTTCGTCTGCGCGACCAATAGCACTGCGCCCATTTGCCATATAAAGAACGCGATCTATGACGGGCAAGAGTGGATTGATGTCATGGGTCACAAGCATAACGGCAACGTTTCGTTCATGACATACTCTGGCGATTAAAGAGACGATCTCTCCCTCGCGACTGATATCCAGGTTTGCCAGTGGCTCATCAAGCAATAACAGGCGTGGATTGCTTAATAATGCCTGGGCAATGAGCAGTCGTTGTTGTTCGCCACCGGAAAGCTGACCGACGGGAGCGTTCGCGAGATCGAGCGCATCAACTTCACGTAATACTTTGTCAATGAGTGCTGTGCGTTTACGACTGGGCAGGCCGATGCCCCAATGGTTGCCATCCAGGCCGAAACCAACGATATCACGAGCACGTAATGCCAGGTCCGCTTCTAAAGTGCGATGCTGAGGGGCATAGCCAATGTCTTTGTTGCCACGACGCGGTGCGTGTCCCCAATATGCGTATGCTGCCCGCATCAGTTTTAATAAGGCCAAGCAATGTTTTGAGCAAGGTTGACTTGCCTGCACCATTAGGCCCCAGGATGGCGATGAATTCTCCCTGGTTTATTGTCAGTGTTACATCATCCAGGATGATACGACCGCCCAGGCGAATACGTGCCTGCTCTAACTCGACAACTGATAGTGTGGTCACAAGGTCGCTCCTTTATCTTCCCGTGCCCTGTTGTAAGGCTGTTTCCAGGCCATTGAGTTGATCCATCATCCAGGTCTGATAGGTTTTGCCAGGAGGCATAGTCTCTGAGACAGGAACAATCGGAATATGTTGCTTTGTTGCCGCATTCTCCACATGTGTTGTGATGGGTGTTACGGTCTGTATATTATAAATCAAAATCTTTGCCTGTTTCAGGTTAATCTCGTCATTGATCGCGGTCACTGTGTTAGCGGGGGGATCAGTCCCCTCAGCGTTTGCCTTCATAAATGCAAAAGGCGTGAGCACCTTGAGTCCCTCTGAATTTGTCTGATAGAGATAGATGGTCTCTGTTAAGGCAATCGGCGTTCCTTTGTACTTCAGGTTGATCTCATCGATTTTATGCTGAAGAGAGATGAGCGATTGTTTAAAAGTTACGAGTTTGTGATCAAAGGTCGGGGCATCGGAGCTATCTAGTTTTTTGAGTGCAGCGGTGATAGCTTGCGCAATGGCGGACATATTGTTTATACCATACCAGACATGTGGGTTGTCGAGCAATGGATGATTGGCGGCCTGCCCTCCCGTCAGGACGATCCGATTGGAGTTGGGCGAGCTGGCGAGTAGTTTGTCCATCCAATCATCGTAGCCCAGCCCATTTTCAAGCACCAGGTCGGCCTGGCTTACTTTCAGGGCAGTCTGCACGCTGGATGTGTATTCATGTGGATCAACATTGGGGTCTGAGAGGATGCTGGTCACATTGACGTGATTTCCTCCCAGTTGCTTCACGATATCGCCATAAAAATTTTCTGCCGCTACGACATTGATTAGTTTAGAAGATGCCGAAGCGCCAGGAGATGTCGTTCCATTCCCCGACCCGCCACAGGAGCTTACCATAAATAAGAAGATAAGAACAAAAGGCAAGCATGTGGCAAGTGCCTTTTTGTGCTGTAACATATAATCCCCTCTCGATGATTAAGGGTGAATAGTCAAAAAGAAAAGACCAATATTGCATGTTCCATACTGATACATTGTCTCTTTTGAGAGCATACCATAAGGTTTTAAGGATGTCAATGAGATGCAGTCTCATTTGCAGAAGACAATGATCTATGTTACCATGAGGGTGAAAACACATCTTTTTGCAGGTGAAGGGGCGTAAAAATGTTCACATTGTTTCAACAGGAGTTTATCCAGAATGCTTTTTTTGCGGGGACGCTCGTTGCCTTGGTGACGGGGGTAATTGGTTATTTTGTTGTATTGCGTGCCCTGGCATTTGCCAGTGATTCGTTATCGCATATTGGTTTTGCGGGAGCGACGGGAGGTCCTTTATTCGGGATCAGTTCTCTGGTGGGGATGCTCATTCTAACGGTGCTCAGTGCGTTGGGTATGGGAGCGTTGGGTGAGCGGGTGCGCGGACGTGATATTGAGACAGGCATGGTATTAGCTTTTGCGCTTGGCCTGGGCGTTTTATTTACGGGCCTTTACGCTTCTGGGAAGAATGCGACTGCGACCGTCAGTGCGCTCTTCGGTTCAATTTTGAGCGTAAATCGGAGTGATGTGCTCACAACGTTTCTCGCCGCGGTGCTCATTCTTGCCATGCTAACCATTGTGTTTCGCCCCTTATTGTTTGCTTCTGTTGACCCGGAGGTAGCTCTGGCGCGTGGCATACCTGTGCGTCTACTCTCCATCCTTTTTCTGCTCTTGCTGGCCGTCACGATAGCCATAGCGATCCAGGTCGTTGGAGCGTTGCTGGTGTTTGCTTTGTTGATTGCACCAGCAGCGAGTGCGGCACGTTTCACTTCTCGTCCACTCACTTCCATCGTATTATCAGTTATACTTAGCCTCGCAATTACCTGGGTGGGATTGCTGCTGGCGGTCGTAGGGATAGGAGGCCATTACTTGCCGGCAAGCTTCTACATCTCCACATTAGCGACGTTCGTCTATTTTTGCTCGGTAATGTTGAGTAATTATATACTATTTTTTATGCATTTGACAAATATTAAATCAACGTTTTATAATAAAAGAAAGACTGACTGAAAGGTAAGGAAGAGCTAGATGATAAATAATGAAAAACGTGCCGATCTGGACAAACAGAAGATGAGAGATATCGGACTCTTGTTAGGCTTCTTCAGTGCCTATTCAGAATTGCAAACTGGAATGGCAACATACCATCTGGAATATGATGTGGCAACCTTGTGTGATCCTAACATGCTTGGCGATACACGATTGCTGAAAAGGACAAAGGAAGATCTTGAACCTCACGTTCTCTATCTCAAGGCAGACGACTGCCAGAACCTTTATGCAGAGGGGTGGAATGAGGGGCATGCACAAGGAATACAGGCGCATGAGACCCATGATCTAGAGCTTATTGGTGAGATTGCACGTCTTGCAGGCCGCCTTGCACCCTTTTATACCAAATATACAACGGCAGAAAACGATGCACGCGACTGTAAACTTGTTGGAGAAGAACGAGTCCACTTTATCACCAACTGGCGACAGACCGGGGGCGACAAACGCCGCAAAAAGGGTATTTAGTGAGAGCTTTCGGGCGGAGAAAAGATAGCTTTTTTGAGTATGGCACCATCCAGGTTCGCGCCCCGCAAATCAGCGTTGCTGAGATCTGCTTCTGTCAAGTTTGTATGGGAAAGATTGCAGCCCCGCAAGTCAGCTCTGTGCAGATGTGCCTGGAAGAGGTTAGCACCACTCAGATTAGCACCACGTAAGTTAGCGTTGCGCAGGTCCACTCCATGCAAGTCCGCATCGTGAAGATCTGCGCCCTGCAAATTGGCCTCGGTAAGGTCGGCTTCATGAAGGTCTGCATTGTGAAGATCGGCATCGTGTAGATCCGCATTATGAAGATCAGGCTCGGACGCCTGTACATCGGGATAAGCACGACGCCACTTATCCCAAGAGTTTTTTCCTGCTAAAAGAAGATTGAGTTGCATCTGATTTGCCATGCTATGTACGTCCTTTTCTCTTTTCTCATGGGTATAGAGATTGCGCGGAGAGATATTGAATAAGAACTGCCTCTCCTGATGAGGAAACTGCCACGCTTCTTGTTATACAATCAGCAATGTTTGTTAAAAAGGAGAAACAGGGATTTATGGGACCTGGATAAAGGAGCATGATCACACAAAATGGTGTGATCCCTCTAAGTATACGCTATTTTTTATATGAATGCAATATTTGACGAAAAGTAAGGTGACGAGCAATAACGTATTTTTATGATTGGTTGATTTGTATAAATGAATTGATATTTGTATAAATTGCGATGCTCTGTGTTTAATAGATCAATTGGTTTTGTATTTATATTGAAGATGGAGTATACTTAAAGCGGAACCTTTTCTGAAAATAGATGAGGCAACATAGTACAGGCCTGATGGCTTACTTTGTTCTGCACGTACATCTTTGCGGTTTCTCTTTCAATTCATTGTTTTTCCCGCTCCTCTCAAGAAGGTTTTAGAAGGACTGTTCATGAAAATCGCACATATCGCCCCGCCGTGGATTGCTATTCCCCCTGAGAATTACGGTGGAACGGAGGTTGTGTTGTACAACCTCGTTGAGGAACAGGTGGCCCAGGGACATGATGTAACGTTGTTCGCGCCAGGTGATGCAAAAACGTCGGCACGGCTCATTTCGTTTTTCCCGCACTCACTCATTGGCGATGGCGTGCCCTGGCAAGGACATCTCAAGGCGTATTATCATCTTCATCAAGCCGTAGAATATATCAAAAGCCATGATTTTGATATCGTGCATACCCATCTTTCATCTAGCGCGGAGATGTACCTTTTTCCGCTTATGGCTCATCTGGCGACCCCACATGTGATGACGCTTCACAGCCACTTTCCCTTCGACCGTATCTATCCGTGGAAGGGAGATGCTGACGACTTCTATATGGAGTGGGCATCGTCCGTCCCGATGGTTGTTATCAGTGAGCAGGCTCGTGCTAAGAACGTTTTTCCGCTTACCATTGCTGGCGTCGTGCATCATGGGTTGCCGATGGCGCAGTTTCGATCTATGGTGAAGCAACCAGAGTCTTTTTTTGTCTGGTTAGGGCATTTTGTGCCTGCGAAAGGTCCTCATCTTGCTATTGAGGCGGCGAAGAAAGCGGGCGTCCCGCTCGTCCTGGCAGGAACGGTTGATCGTCATGTGCAGGCGTCTGTCGATTACTTTGAGCAGGAAATCAAACCTCATATTGATGATGAGCAGATCACCTATATTGGTCCAGTAAACATGAAACAGAAGATTGACCTGCTCAGCCGTGCTCGTGGTTTACTCAATCCAATTCAGTGGGAGGAGCCATTCGGGATGGTGATGATCGAGGCGATGGCTGTGGGTTGCCCTGTCATTGCATTTCGTCGTGGGGCGGTGCCCGAAATTGTCATTGCTGGGAAAAGTGGCTTTCTGGTTGACGATGTCGATGAGATGGTAAGTTCGATTGCCCATATTGACGAGCTTGATCGTGAAATCGTACGCGCTCATGTCGAGCAGCATTTCACCTCTTCCATCATGGCGCAGAAGTACACAAAGGTGTATAAGAAGATCATTGCTTCTATGCCCGGAAAAGCCCTTGCGGGTCATGGTTTGCGTAAAGAGCCATTCGTATTAATCCCGCCTGCTCCATCGAACGCATCCTTTCCTTCCACACATGCAGGAAGCGAGGTATTTCCTCTCCCAGGCAAGCAGGCTCCTCGTGTTGCTAAAAAAATCGTGGAAGCATGACATAAACAGGGTCCCCCTTGCAAAAAGATATGTTTTTCCTTAGAATAGGCTCGATGAACATATCCTGGAAAGGGGAAATACAGTGCAGGTTATCTTTGTGGGGGGTGCCAACGGCATCGGAGCTTCATGTGTTGCAATTGAGATTGCCGATCAGTGGATCGTGGTTGATGCGGGCGTGCGGGTGGATCGGAAGGCCGACCCGTTGCCTGATCTGGCTCTGCTGGAAGGGAAGGAGATCAAAGCTATCTTCGTCACCCACGCGCATGCCGATCATATTGGTGCCTTGCCAATTCTACATCGAGCCTTTCCCACTGTACCCATCTTTGCCTCGCGTGCAACGGGTCTGCTGATGGAGGTGATGCTCTCCGATGCGCTTAGAATTATGAGTCGACGAGCTCAAGAAGAGATGGAGATCCCGCTCTATCCGCCTGAACTGGTCAGCAGCATGCTCAACAAGGTACGTCCCCTTGCGGTTGGTGAGAACCTCACGCTGCCTCATCTTCCCGGCGTGACGATCCATGCGAGTCGAGCTGGACATATTACTGGCGCAGTGAGCTTTGCATTTAGCGCTGCCGATGGAACTGTGGTAATCTCGGGCGATATCAGCAGTACGCCGCAACGCACGGTATTGGGTGCGATGCCGCCTCCGGTTGAACATTGCGACCTGCTCATCCTTGAGTCAACGTATGGTTCACGCCTGCATCCAAATCGTCAGGGTGAAGAGCAGCGCCTCTCCCTTGCGGTCGCTGAGAGCATTGCACGTGGTGGCCATTGCTTGATCCCTTGCTTCGGCCTGGGTCGTGGGCAGGAACTGCTTCTGATCCTACAGGCGGCTCAGGAAAAGGGCCAGATCCCTGATTTCCCCATTTATGTGGATGGACTGGTCAGGCGTGTCTGTAATACCTATCTCCTTTTGCCCGAAGCGTTGCCTCCTACCCTGCAACGACAGATTCGTAAAGGCTATCTCCCCTTTACCGGGCGCAATGTGACGTTTGTACGTGACGAGCGCGAACGCGAGCGTATTCTGGCAGGACCACCAGCCTGTCTCTTGAGTAGTTCAGGTATGTTAACCGGGGGACCAAGCGTCTGGTATGCTCAACGCCTCGTTTCACAGGAGCAGGCTTCGATTTTGATCACTGGCTACCAGGACGAAGAAGCACCTGGCAAGCGATTGTTGGATCTGGCAGAGCAAAAAAATAGTACCCTTGATCTGAATGGAACTACCTTGCCTGTACTCTGCCATGTCGCGAAATATAGTCTGAGCGCTCATGCCGATGGTGGTGAGTTGGCGGCCTATGCGGCGGCGCTCAAGCCACGCCGGGTTGCGCTGGTGCATGGCGATGGAGAGGCACGCTTAGCCTTGCGCGATCTCTTGACCCATACAGAGGTGTTGCTGCCAGATAATGGAGCGAGTATTACTGCACAGAGTCGTAAGCGCGTTGCAGAGAAGCAAGCCCAGGTTATAGAGGCGCTACCTACAAGCATTGGGCAAGGTCGCGAGCTGAGCCTGGAGCATCTGCCCGAACTCTGGCAGACGGTGACCAGTATCCCTTCACTGCGTATTATGACGGCCCGCGAGCTTGCCTCAATGTGGTATGGGGATGCTACCGAAACCAACACCGCCGAAGTTCTGATGGTATTGAGTAGTGATAGTGAGCAACGCTATTTTATTCGTCAGCATGCCCTGGAAGAAGCATATCGTGTGCGCGGCCAATCCGAGGAAGCGCCCGGTGATTTTCTGAGCGATCTGGTGGGCAAGGTACTACTGATTGAGATTGCACCTCATAGTAGCAAGCCGGTGCTCTGTGTAGGGATTGAGCCGGGGGCACGCATCCGTGTGCAGCATCCCAGGAACGTTGATTTTGTGCGTTCACGTTACCCCTTTTCCTCCATCATTGATATACTGGGAGAACCAACAGAGGAGATGCTCAGCGGACGCTTTGGCGCATCTGAGGGATTGGAGGATCTTACACGGGCCGCCCGTCGTGTGCGGCGACGCATCTTTGCCCATGATCTGGCCGGTGCATGCCAGGAGGGTGCAACATATACTCTGGGTGATCTCTGCCAGTTTGCAGGCGTCTCCGCGACCGCGTTAGAAGATCGCCTGGCTGTAGGCAAAGTTCTCTATAAAAACCCGCTCATCTTTCAGCCTCAGCGTACCCTGATGGAGGGCGAAGGGCTGGCGCTCTATAGCCTGGCACCGGAATGGAGCGAGATGCTTGCACAACCTGAAGAACTACTCCCGCCCGACCAGAACTGGCTCCAGGAGATGATAACCTATCACCTGGGACACGCCGACGATCTCTACCGACGCAGCATCGATCCCGATAGCGGCGATATTACGCTGGCTTTCCACTTTCCGGCCATTGCTGAGGAACGTTACCGCACGGAGATCGCCACTCTTGCGGAGGAAACGGGCGTACAGGTCAACATCGCACCACAACCTCATCAGGGCGAACTTGTGCGTATCGCACGTGTTCTTCTGCCTGCTGGACTTAGCGAATATGGCACACCCTCCATCTATCATGACAATCAGGTCATTCAGATCAAGTGTCAGGGCGAGGCTACGCCAGAAGCGATCAAGAAGGCGCAAGAAGACTTTCAAGCACGGACTGGCTGGTCTCTTGAACTGGCAAGACAACCCACCAGTAAACCAATTGCATCACAACCTATAGCGACGCCAATCCAGACTCAGGTGCGCATCGATCAGAATCGTGCTATTCAGAGTGCCCATCGTCTTTTGTATAATCAACCGGGCTATGTCAAAGTTGGTGCGGAACCAGGGCGTTATTTCTTGCATGCGCGGTTCCATTTTCCGGAGGTCGCTCGCCAGCGCTACGCGGATCTTTTTAGCCAGATCGAGGCCCAGACGGGCTGGCATGTACAGGTCCAGGAAGGAACGAACCAGGGAGCATTAGCACAAATGGCTGGTGCAGTCCTGCCCGTTGGCCTGACTCCTATCAGCTCTCCCTCTATTTACCATAACGAGCAAATGGTTATCATTAAATGCAAAGGGTCAGCTTCTCGGGAAGAGATTCTGGCGGCACAGCAGCGCTTTAATGCTGAGACGGGCTGGGAATTGACCATCTCAGCGCCCAATTCGCGTAGTACGGTGGAATAGGATGCATTAGAAGGCAGCTATCCCTTTTGGCGTCCCAAGGCCTGTAGGGCCATCGTAGCCTTTACCCGAGGTGCAGAGCGACGCGAGCAGGCAGGAGCCATTGTTGCCACTTGTGATATCGTTCAAGCTTGCGGCGTGCTGGTACAGGTATGCGCCATCGATCTTAGATGCGTTGCCGGCGAGTGCGTAGGTGCTGGCAATAATAGGGGATGAGGCGCTGGTGCCACCACTAACAGACCAGTTATCACCATAACTCTGATAAGAATTGTAGATGGCGACTCCCGTGTCAGGGTCGGCCACGGCTGAGACATCGGCCACCGTTTTGTACTGGCATAACGTATCCTGCTGCCATGCAGGTTTGCTGATGTACTGACTACAGCCGCTTCCAGAACCACCCCAGGCACTTTCGTTCCAGCCACGGGCATTATTTGCACGGCTCAGCGTCGTTCCACCAACCGCAATGATGCCTTTGAATGCGGCTGGTAATTGGACGCCATATCCATTGTCGCCTGAACTGGCAGTGAGGACCACCCCAGGATGGTTATAGTAATGGGCCATCGTGGTCGCATCTGCAAGTTTCTCGCGACTTCCATAACTATTGCTCACCACGGTCGCACCCAGACGTACGGCGGTATTAACGGCGCTTCCCAGGTTATCGAAAGACGGACTATCGGCTTCGACCAGTAAGATGTGACAATTAGGGCAGATTGCACTCACCATATCCAGGTCAAGCGCGATCTCGGCGGCCCAGTTCGCGTCGGCGGCGGGAGGCTTCGCACTCCCACGCTGATTCACTTTGCGGAAGCAGTGGTTAGCGGTCGTACAGGGTGTGAGATGAAATGTTGAGCGATAGATGCCCAGATCAGCTTCAGCACCTGGATCATCATTGGCATCTACTATGGCGACTGTCTGCCTCTTCCCGGCAGTTGCCGAGGGTAATGCGTATGCATTCTGGAGATCGCCTGGCCCAAAGCCATCTGGCGCACGCGGTGATGAATGGGCCTTCTTGAGCGCGTGCGTTCTTCCAAGCAGCGCTAAGAAATGAGGATCGGCAGAACGAATATCATCCTGACTCAGAGTGACAGTCATGCAACCGCCTTGTTTTACATTCGCCCTTAACACGGATGAAGCACCATGTAAAAATGTAAGCTGGTATTGAGCTGTAACGTAAAAGGGACAGATTTTCTCGGCTTCCTGCTCGGGTAGAGAGAGAATGGCATGATAGATAGAGCGTACCAGTTGAGGCTGTGCGACATTGGCTTGCTCTCCTCCATTGCCAGTGGTACCGACAATCTCTAGCATATTTGGTTGTTCTTTTGCAGCCGCACTGGCAGGGGAAGGCAACGCGTTTGCGCAGCACAATGCGATAGTAAGTACACATAGAAGTACGAATGTAGACCGTACGTTCATCAGGTTTCTCCTTCTTTTCTATCACTTTTCCCTTCGATCCGGCGACAAAGGTGTTGGCTCTTTTAAGTCAAGCATGAGTTGAGAGATTGTGTCACGTGCCTTTATAAGGTGAGACATCAACATGCGCCAGAAAGGTAATCTCAGCGCAGATCTCCCTGACACCTGGCTGGAACGTCTGCGTTAATGGGTCGAAGTAACCACTGATTACATTGCTTCCCAGGTTTGTCAGATCATTGCGTATTACCAGTGCTTGCTTCAGATGCATATCATCCATTTGCACGAGTTGCAGCGCATCCATGTGCATTTGCTGCAACCAGCCCCGAAGCGTATTGAGATCATGGTTTATCTGGATAATCCGTTGCGTTTGTTGGCTCGAAACTCCGGGTGCGTGAGCCATCCTATTGAGGTTATGCATAATACGTGTCAGATATCCTGGTGTCTTTGTACCGTGCATACAATCAAGCAAGGAGACGTTGACATTAGGCGTGATTATGGTATTTTCGGGCATAGTGCTTCCAGAAGAAGTGTTGCCCGGTTCTCCATAAGTGCAAGGGCCATTCAGATAAGAGAGCAGATCTAGCAACACCGGGCGTATCTGCTGAGGACTACTGGAAGGGTTGATACCTATCATTTTTGCATAGAGTTCCTGCGTATTGTTCAGCAACCAGAAGTCGATGCCATGGTGTAACTGGAGGTGTTCAAGGATTGGATCCGAGACAAGCAAACGGCGCAGGTGATCCAGGTAACTCAGGTGATCTATGGAAGAAGGTGCTTGTGGAAGTGTGGCAGTATAGCGCCATTGCGTTTTCTTTTGTGCGGGATATGTTGGTGCATTACTGAGCGGCTGTTCCGTAATCAGGAAATTGTTCACCTGGGCAAGCAAATTACGATGCAGGCTATCCGTATAGGAAAGTAGAGCGTTCGCGTGCTGGTTCTGTAATGCGCCAAGAAAGGTAGCATGCGTAGTACTATCCTGTGCCCAGGCGTAATAACGCTGGCCTGGCGCGGGATCAGGAACGTGTGAGAGATGAATCTGTAGGCCATCATCCATAAAAGGTGTATTTTGAGCATCAAGCCGACCGCTATTCAAAAAGGTGATGGTGCCAACACTTGCCGCATTGATTGCCGGAGTGCCACGATTCTTGCTCCATAAGATAGATGTACTGATGATCCCCGCACTCAGCAGCACTATCAACAGGATACTACTCATAAAGATGAGCCTGGGTCTGCGGCGATGCGTGGGCGGCACTGAGTGAGAATCAGGTACAACAGGCAGTGTTGCTGAGGACATTTCAGCATCCGAAGAAGGTAAGGGTGCAGAAGCGTTAGATACTACCGCTCTGGTTGGTTCCTTCCTCTCGGTAGATGGAACAATCACAGCACCAGTATTAGAGGGAGGCGTTTCATCTTTTATTGGCTCTGAGTTGTTCTCAGCGGCTGAGACGATAGTCGGGCCAGTGTTAGAGAGGAGCGTCTTGTTTCCCATAGGTGGCGAATTAGTGAGATTGATACTTTCAGCATCTGAGACGATAGTTGCACCTGTATCGATATCAGGGAAGATGGTATCATTTTTCCTGCGCGATAACTTTGCTTTTCTGACATTCGGCACCTTACGTGGCAGAGGTAAAACAATTGGAGGGTTCTCAATGACCGTGGGAGTGGGATCGGACAGAGAGAAAGGCGGCGATTGAACTAACTGTTGGGAGGATAAAAGAACGTGACGAATTACATCAGGTATAGAGATATTGAATGCTTCAGCAAGGGCGGCGGTCAGCATGGAGGCGCTATGAAAACGGTTTGCAGGGTCCATTGCCAGGCAGCGCAGAATAACTTCGTCTAACTCAGGCGAAATTTGTGGATTGCGTTGACTGGGTGGATCGGGAGGGCCAGTAACACGTTGTGCCAGAATGACGTAGGGGTTATCGCCTTTATAGGGAGGTTCGCCCGTACACATCTCGTAAAGCATCACACCGAGTGCGTAGATATCGCTCTTTTCATTGCCCGGTTGACCATGGACCTGTTCAGGGGAGATATAGAGCGGCGTTCCCATAGAGATACCCGTACTTGTAATGGCCGCTGCTCCCAGCATCTTTACAATACCGAAGTCCGTCAGAATAGGCTCCCCCATCGAATTGTGTAGCGTATTGAGTGAATCGAGCAGAATATTGGCAGGCTTAATGTCGCGGTGAATGATGCGGTGTTGGTGTGCATAATCTATGGCCAGACCCAGAGATGTAAAGAGGCGCACGATCTCATCGGCAGGGGGAATGTTGCCAGCATAGGATGTACGTTGCAGATAGTCGGCTAACGTTTCTCCTTCAATATAGGCCATCACCATATAGGCCATCGGATTCTCATCCTCAGGCGACGATACCTGAAAATCATAGACCTGCACAATATTGGGATGATGCAATGTCGCGATAGCCTGCCCTTCACGCACAAAACGGTTCACAAAATCAGGGTCAGAACGGAGATTTGCGTGCATAAATTTAATAGCAACCATGCGTTGCAATTGGGGATCAAAGGCTTTCCAGACTTCTGCCATCCCTCCCTGACCCAGACGCGTTAGCAACTCATATTTTCCCAGATGTTTTGGACTAGTTCCCATACAAGAACCTCAATGCTCTTCCATATTACTTGTTTGTGTCACGATGAAGATGGAGCATAGCTTTCCTCCATCTCTTCTTATAATACACACTGTACCAATCATGTAACCAGGCATGGTAAACGCAGCATCTAGCGTTTTATGTCTTTCCCTTTCAGAAAAATGCCAATGGCGATTGTAAGAGTAAAGATGATCGCACCGAGAACCAGCCACGAGAAGACGAGACGATGGATGGCTTCGGTCCGGCTATAGACAGAGTAGAGCAGGCTATGATAGGTTGCATCGTCCCCAAACAGGCGATCACCACCAATCCTATCGGCATGCAGACCAATGGAAGAACCCAGCGCGACCATTGCCCAACGGGTGGGAAAGATAATGGCGAGAATCTGCGTCAACCAGTCTTTGAGCGGGATAATCGCGCCCGAAAAGATGACCTGGGGAATAAGAATGATTGGTACGATGCTCACTGCACGGTCATTGTTGGGTGCGATGGCTGAGATAGCCAGGCCAATCATCAGACCCGTTAATGCCGTCAGCGAGAGGGTGATATAGGTCTCCAGAATGGGAGATAGAAAGATCCCCTGGCGCAGCGGCTCTCCCAGTTCAATCACAAGTGTGAGAATTGCGCTTTGCAGCAGACATAGCATCCCCAGGACAACGATCTTAGAGAACATGTAAGGGAGGATCGCAAGGTTGACGGCCCGTTCACGTTTGTAAATAGCCGCTTCTTTGACGATTTCGCGTGCCCCGTTAATGCAGCCAAACAATACTGTCGCGAATGCCATAATGAATAATACTTTCTGGGCGTCGGTCCCTGGTCCTGGCAAAAGAAAAGCCTGTAGCGCCTGTTGCGTTCCACCTTGCCGCTGGGCGAAGGCCTGCCCACGCATGTCTTTGCGCAAGAAGGAAAGTACATATCGGCAATCGATAGACTCCATTTTTTGAGCTTGAGGGAGTATCAGGGGACCAGATGTGGTGAGAAGTTGTGTACGGCATTGTACCAACTGATTGGAATCAAAAACACCCATACCTATCTCGAAGCGAACCATCAATACCAGCATAATAGCGATCGCAGGTGCTTGCAAGAGAAGAACGAGCAGATTGCCCACATCATTTTTAAGGAGTTCCAGGTAGCGGATTGAAAGTAATAAGAACTGAGACCAGGATTTGCGAAGGTGGAGGTATTTCTTTATATGCCTTAAAAACAATTTGGCGCTCATCTTTATTTGCGTATTATCATGTAAATTTCCTCCATTTTCTAATGGAATAGCAATATAGCGCTGGTAGTCGGGCGAGGCCTGGAAGCGTGCTTCGGCCTGCACAGGGATATCAGGCTGTTCTCTGGTTGGTTCGAGGGTGCTATAAATCTCTGCGAAGTCGACCTTCTCAAAAAATGCTTTTGCATCATTCGGTGGGCCAAAGTAGGCAAGGCGTCCCCCATTTGCTAGAAAGCAGACGGAGTCGCAGGTATTGATATTATTCGTGGCATGTGTGACCAGGATGATTGTGTGCCCCCTATCAGCGAGGTGTCGTAGCAACATCATCATTTTGCGATCCAGACCTGGGTCCAGGCCTGAAGTGGGTTCATCTAGAAAGAAGATGCCGGGATTAGCCAACAATTCGAGGGCGATGGAGACGCGTTTCCGTTGCCCACCGGAGAGCTTGCTAACCAGCACTTTGCGGCGTTCGGTCATTTCCACGTCTTCGAGTACCTCGTCGATGCGCCAGCGAATTTGTTCTTTCGTGAAATCGCTGGGCAGGCGTAGCCGGGCGGCGTAGTAGAGAGCTCGTTCGACGGTAAGGTTGCGGTGAACGATGTCGTCCTGTGGGACATAGCCAAGCTGTGTGCTGAAAGCGGTTGATGCGTGATAGTAATCAACATTGTTATAGAGAACGGTTCCCTTCTGAGCGGGGTGCAGACCATTCAGAGCATCCATCAGAGTAGATTTGCCGGTGCCTGACCCGCCAACGAGTGCGACGAAGGCACGTGGAGGAATGACCAGCGAGATATCGTGAAGCAGGGTATTATGATTATTGTCCACTTTATAGAGGTGCAAAGCATGAATACAAATATGAGAACTCTCGTCGTATTCTTTTAGCTCGGTTCCAGTATAGATGAGGCGATAGGGCCCGATGCGTAACTCATCGCCTGTATGGAGCAACTGGTTCTTAACGGGTTGCCCATTTACATATACATGATTGGTGCTGTTGGTGTCGATGATGCGATAGCCTTCGTCAACTTTTTCCAATACGGCATGATGGCCTGAGATCTGGGGATGGTTAAGGACCACTGTATTATCGATTGTGCGTCCAATTGTCAGCCTCTCAGCATTCAAAGGGATGGGTCGCATCTGGAGAGGTGTTTCGGAAGAAATAGCCGAACCATCGCTATAGGTAAGAGTGATGAGCGTGCCATGCTCGTCACCGATACGGAAAATATCGCCATTAGTCAACTGCTTACGAAATGACTCATCGCCACGAATATGCTGCCCCTGGTACCAGAGTCCATTGAGCGTTTTATCGCGTGCGAGATGCGGGTGAATAAAGAACCAGTGTTCCCCCTCATGTATAATCTGTGCATGTTGGGCAGAGATGATAGGATCGGCGATGACAATATCATTGCAGGCATCACGTCCAATACTAAGCTCCTGCTGGTTCAACGGATGGACCTGTCGGTTACTATGGCTATTGCTGCTAATCGTCAATGAGGGAAGATTATTTTCTGGGGGAGGATCATTTTCTACTTGAGAATCAGGCATTTTGTTGGAAGGGAACGCATCGAGAGACATTTTTTCAGTGAGCAGTCGCCCCAGTATCTGGGGAAGTGCAGGCGACGTAACAGGCGCTTGCACTCCGCCTGCAAGGAGATGGGCGATAGAATGCTGGACAATAAAAATAAACGTGGTATCGCGTCCAAGTCCCACCACGGAGTTATGTTGAAGTATGCCCTCTTGAGTGCGCTGTTTATTGATCGTGATGTAGTTGTTTTGCGAGAGGTTTTTAATGGTCCATATGCCATTTTGCCAGGAAAGGCATGCATGGTCTCTAGAAATGCCTGGATCTAAGATGACAATATCATTTTTAGCATCACGGCCAAGAGTTGTTACTGGTTTCTGGATAGAAATCGTTCTTTCTGCCAGCGGGCCACAGAGAAACCGGATTCTGGTTTCGTCGGTAGAGTGCTGTTCTGCTTCCATGTGATTACCCCTGGTGCATTTCCACTTGACCTCTTCGGATTTGAGAGGCATACTTTCCCCCACAGGAGGCGGCTGGAGTTCCTAATCTCTCTCGACCCGCTTGAGGGTACTGAAACTAGTTATAGCCCGGTTGGGGTGGGCGCATTCCTGCCAACCGGCGTAAAGATGGGTGTTCTGGTAGGAGTAGGGCCAGGCGTACCACTTGCCGGAGTAGGCGTGGGTGTGCTACTGGTCGGCGTGGAGAAGGGTTTTCCAACAGCAAACGCTTTATTCATCAGCCCCCAGAATTTTGCATTTGCAACACGTATGTCATTGCGGCCAAGAGTGACGGGTTGACACATGCCTTTCAAAGCATTCGCTTTCTGTACGATAACATTATGCGCAAAAAATGTGAGTTGATAATTAGCAAGAATATACTGGGGACATATCTGGTCGGCTGGCGCAACAGGGAGCGAAAGCATGTCGCGATAAAGATCCTGCACCGGGCGCAGTTGTGTGACCATTTCGTGTGCAGGGGTATGGCTACTGTGCCCTACTGTGCGTATGATCTCTAAGCGGTCGGGTGTAACCGCTCGCGCGGTGATCTGTGCTGTCACAAAACCACTAAAGAGAGACATGATGGTCACAGTAAAAAGAAACAACAATGGACGTACTGATTTCATGGTCATTCTCCTTTGTAACAAGGCGATAGAGCAGCAGATGAACGCAAGGATCACCGAAGAGCATCATGTTGACTATGTTTTTGCGCACTTTATCCCCAACAGTTCAAGCGAACGGGGCGACATCTGAAACTGTCCTTTACCTGGAAGCGAGTATGCAATTCTCGGAGACGAAACAACAAATTTATTCAGCGTAATGGTAATATAGCCGCCTAAATGATGGGCTGTGAAGCTGGCAAGCCTTGATGCAGCAGCCCCTTTCATCGTGAAGTTGATAAAGTAGTAGGACGTGAATGGATCTTGCCCCATGTTCAGACCTTTGGGATCTAGATCAGCACCGGTGAAGATGGGTTTTCCATGGGGGATAGTTGCAGGATAATGATGAGGATTAAACTGTGCGTTCGTTGGCACACTTACCGAACCGGTATACCATATTTCGAGCGTACCAGGCCTGAGCAGCGATTGCGTGATCTGGCGCTGGGTACAATTATGGATGGGTGCTGCCGCAACAGTTATTACCCCTAGCGGGAGTACAAGAAGAAACAAGAGCAATGAAAGTATTCTTTGACGCATTAGTTAATTTCCTCTCACTATCTTGAAACATCGATACGTTAAAATTATGCGTGAGCAACTATCCTCTACCTTTTTCATATCCCAAAGTAAAACAATGTATGCATACTTCTAAGCTACTACACTATACAAACACATCAATGGTGCCTGGAGAATACATAGGTATGTGGCGATTTGGAGTCTTCAGTATAGTAAAAGTACGGCTTTATATGAAACCTCGTCAGGATTTACGAGGCCATTTTTCTCTCCTATCCTTCTTTATTTCAAGACAGGATAGCTTATGTAGATAGTTTTAATAATTAGAATGCAGGAGTGATTGCAATGAGAACAATTCACTACGGCATCTGTTTTGTACTTGTACTGATCCCGGTTATGCTACTTTATGGATGCGTTGTCTTCTTTTTTCACTTTACGGTGCAGTTACCTGTTCTTATTATGTTACCCTTTACCGCTTTAGTGGTTGAACGCTTCTGGTCAATGCTCAAATGGATGAGTCCGGTAATTGGTAGTGTGGACACGAAAGAGCAAGAAAGAACGCGCACGCGTATTATAGAGTACGAGTTGTCACGTTCGTTGCGCTATGGTTCACATCTAACCATGGCTGCGATACGTGAAAAGACACGCACATCCTCCCATGTCATCGCAAAAAATCTACGCAACACCGATATTGTTTTGCGCATCCCTTCGGGTTATTTGCTTGTTCTTATGCCTGATACCAACCTTGAGCAGGCTCATGCTGTAGTGAAAAGATTAAACAAGCTGCTGGCTATTAAGGATGTTGTGCTGGCAGATGAGATAATGCTCCAGGCGGCAATAACGACGCAAAAAAACAGCCTCAAGCGTGAAAAGAAGGGTATTACTGCCGAGGAGTTCAGAGGTGTGTGTATCCGCGCTTTTGATACGATGCTTGCAGGTATCAAATCAGCGGAGAATGAAACTGATGACACTCCAACAATCTATACCCTTTTCGAGCCAGAAACAGTTGTGGAACCCGTGTCTGTGCCGATGCGCGAGTTCACCTGTCCATTACCATCTCTTGAAGAATCTCTTAGGAGACGTTCAACGAGGTTGCTCAGAGAAGCTTGATAGAACTAGTAGGAGGAAAAAATCATGGACGCAACGCAAAAAGTTCCAACCGTGAGCGTTGTTATTCCCACGTTGAACGAGGCGAAGAATCTTCCCCATGTCCTGCCTCGGTTGCCAGATATCGTGACTGAAGTTGTGCTCGTGGATGGTGGCTCGAAAGATAATACGATTGAAGTGGCAAAAGAAGTACGACCTGATATACGCATTATCAGACAAACAGGCCGAGGCAAGGGCAATGCATTGACGGAAGGCTTTGAAGCCACCACGGGCGATATTATCGTCATGATGGATGCAGATAATTCCAACGATCCACAGGAGATCCTCCTTTTTGTCGATGCCCTGATGAATGATGCCGATTTCGCGAAGGGGTCGCGCTATATCGGCGATGGTGGCAGTACGGACTTTACCTGGATACGCTGGTTTGGCAATTGTGTGATCAATCTTGCTCGCCAATGCTTGCTTCCAGGTGCAGTTTACCGACCTCTGCTATGGCTACAATGCCTTCTGGCGTTATTGTATCCCTGACCTTTATATTGATTGTCCGGGCTTTGAAGTCGAGACGCTGATGAATATTCGCGCCTGTAAAGCAAAGCTCAGAATTAAAGAAGTGCCCAGTTTCGAGGCACCGCGCCTGTTTGGTGAAAGTAAATTGAAGGCCATATACGATGGAGGGCGCATCTTAAAAACAATTGTGCGTGAGCGCCTTACCCCATCTGCAAGGCTTTACCTTGCATTCAGTGCAGCCGATAACGAAAAGCAGCCAGTATTGCAAAGCAGTAATAACGCTTTTTGAGCATGGATGCATCCTGACAAACAGGAGGAGACCATGGTATGAATATATCTGTCATCATCTGTGCCTATAATGCGAAACGTTGGGATACCCTTGTCGCAACCATTACCTCTGTACAGCAACAGAGCTTACCTCCATACGAGATTATTCAAGTCGTCGACAATAATCCGGAACTGGCCGTACGTATTCGTGCTCAATTCTCCAGTATCCAGGTGGTTGAGAACACTGGTCCGCGCGGTCTCAGCCACGCACGCAACGTGGGAATCGTCCACTCCTCCGGAGAGATTGTTGCTTTTATCGATGACGATGCCATCGCGGATACCCACTGGCTCTCCCTGATGGCTGCATGTTATAGCGATGAACGTGTGGTGGGAGTGGGTGGGCATGTGACGGCTATGTGGCCCGGCGGACCTCCTGTCTGGTTTCCCACAGAGTTCGCGTGGGTTGTTGGCTGTAGTTATCGGGGCCTCCCATCTCAGACTGCGTCGGTACGCAACTTCATTGGTTGTAATATGTCTTTTCGTCGTGAAGCATTGATGGCGGTCAGCGGTTTTAATAGTGAACTGGGCCGCGTGGGTGCTCATCCCGTCGGATGCGAGGAAACCGAGTTATGTATCCGTGTACAACGCTACTGGTCTAATGGGATACTGCTCTATGAGCCAGCGGCGCAGGTGCAGCATATCATTGCGGAGAGTCGTAAAGATTTGCGCTATTTCCTCACCCGTTGTTTCTTTGAGGGGCGTTCAAAGGCGAAGGTTGCGCAACTTGTTGGCACGGGCGATGGCCTCTCTTCTGAACGTAGCTATACGATGCGCACACTTCCATCTGGTATATTCCTGGGGTTGCGCGATACCATTGTGCAACGTAATTTGCGTGGCATTGCTCACTCTGGTGCAATTCTGGCTGGCCTGGCGTGTGCTGGCGCTGGCTATTTCACGGGGATTATCGGGCAGCGGAGAAGTGAAGCCGTTCCTCTCCCGACGCTGCAAGAGTCTGAGGTGGTGTATAAAAGGAGAAGATGAGCGATCTATCCTTCTGCAAAATGATTGATCGCCTGGGGCAAATCGGCGAAACGAAAGATTGTATAATCGGGTGTGATCGACTGGTTCGACGTGGGACCCTGATCGAAAGAGACCAGAATCGCTTTCATTCCCACCTGCTGAGCACCTGAGATATCATGGTATAAGTCGTTGCCCACGAAAAGTGCCTGTTCTGGTTTTACCTGCAATGCATCCAACGCTTTCCGAAAGAGGCGCGGATCAGGTTTGCGATATCCATAGTCGCCGGAGACGATAACAGGATTGAAGTAATCCAATAGCCCGACCGCACGCAATTCGGGCACCGCGTATGCACTTTGCGCATCGGAAACGACGCCCATGTAATAATGTGGTTTCAATTGTGTGAGTGTCTCGTGCACCTGTGGATATGGACGCAGCCGCTTACGCGCAATTCCACGGTGCAGTTCTGCCAGGAAGAGTGGAAGTTGCTCTAGCTTTTCCTGGGGTAATGAGCGTGTATAATTGCTCGCCTTGCTCTGTAAAAGTTCGCGCCAGAGTTCGACGGCATCCCACTCTGGCAAATCTTCGTCTGCTCTCCGTACGTTGTCGTTGCATAATCTGGAAATACAGGTCGCGCACCTCCCAACGGTGCAGCGAGATCCCCTGATACATAAGAAAGTGACCAATCGCCCGGTAAATCTCTTCCAACCCCTCATCCGTTTCAATATCGATCAGCGTTCCATTGACATCAAAGAGTAGCGCACGAATATCCATTAAAACGTCCTCAGTGTGATTTTTGCTTCCTGGATGAGTTGTTGCCGATAGTCGTGGCTGATCCAGGAGTTGCGGGCGATGCGCAAGAGTGTCAGCCCCATCTGGAACGGTACGCGTCCGCTGATGGAGTGAAATGCGCTCTCGCGATTAGGGAAGTGGCAGGAGTATTCCCACATGAAGTGGCCGATAAAGGGTTCGGCGGCATATTTGTTGCCCGTAATTTGCAGGAAAAAGTGTTGCAGTTCGCCGGTGATGCGTCCAATATCGAAGACGCGATCGGCCCTCTTCATGCGTTCCAGATCGATGCCAACTACGCTCAATCCTCCCCCAAAGAGAAAATTCGAGGGGGTCGCGTCACCATGTACGAGCACCTGCTGATCTTCCCACATGCGTGGCTGTTCACGCCAGCGGTCGCGCAACCAGGAGAATTCCTGCACATCATCCCAACCAATGAATTGTTTTTTGAAAAGCTTGCGTACGAGCCGATCGAGGTAGGCACAATCGTCATGGAAATTCACTGCGTACCCATTGGCCGTGCGATTATGGAAGGTTGCGAGAAAGTATGCCAGTGCGGTAAGTTTTTCGTAGAGCTTATCATGTTGTCGATAAGAGATAGTATCAGTAATGACATTGCTCAACGGTTGCCCGCCGCGATACTCCTCAACGAGCAGGCTATTCAGCCAACCGTTATAGCCAAGTGGTCGTACGACATCGTGTGGATAGCCGGTCAAACCATAGCTGCGCATCAGGTGCAGGTTATGAAATTCTTGTTCCATGCGTTGATCTTTTGCAGGTATATTGGGGCCGCCCCGACCATTGCCTGCAAAGAACTTGCCGATTACCTGTGCATGGCTATGTTTTTCTTCGTACAGATACACTTCATTGCTCCCACCCAGGCGAAAGACGCGGAAGCGAGGTTTATAATTATTGAGTCCCAATTGTGGTAGTATATCATACTGCAGGTAGTGATGGAGTGGATCGTGCGTTGGTAGATGGCCGACATAGCTCTTTGACATGTGGATGGAACCCCGCTCTCCCCCGTAGGGAATAGTTGTGTTGTGATGGTGTTAAATTTTGGTTAATGGACTGTTAAATGTGTTTGTATGATATGAGAGAGATGTTGGTGTTGTCAAGGAAAGACCCCAATTGGATCTGCATCCTGGCGACTGGAATTCGAGGGGGGTCCGCATTACTCCTGATATGCCTCACCTCTTGATTCTTTCTGGTCAATCGGTAACAATCCTTCTATCACATTGCATAAGCCGTTCCAAAGCTTCTACAATGTTCTTGAGGGGGACTTTTTCATGATAAGTGACTTTGCAGCCTTTGAGGAGAGAGCCACAAGCAGAAAGAGAAAGAAGTATGCCCACCATTCGTTTAGAAACGTTCATTAATGCTTCAATTGAGCGCTGTTTCGATCTATCGCTCAATGTTGACTTGCATCGTAACTCTGTCGTCCATACCCACGAGCGCCCAGTGGCAGGAGTGACTTCAGGTGCGATGAAGCTCGACGATATCGTGACCTGGGAGGCAGTGCATTTTGGTATCAAACAACATTTGACCTCAAAGATTACTACCTATGAGCGGCCATATCGTTTTACGGACGAAATGGTTAAAGGAGCTTTTCAGGAAATAGTACATATCCATGAGTTTAGCCCTCAGTCATCTGGCACGCTCATGGTTGATCTGTTTACGTTCCGCGCCCCATTGGGCATCCTTGGAAGGGTGGCTGAGATGTTGGTTCTTACCCACTACATGAAGGGATTATTGCTTATCAGGAACAGGTATTTGAAACAGGTTGCTGAATCTGGTACTGATGTCACATCCCTCTAAAAATTCTTCTCAAGCTTAACGAGATTCTCTATTCTTCTTTATTTCACCGAGTTGTTACATCCCCCAAACAGATGTATAATCTGTTACGTCACAAAAGCGGGTCATCCCCTCAATTTATACATTGCTAGCAATTCTCGAAGGATAACAGAATCATATGTTGCAGATATTGCCGCTCGTCCTATTTATCGTCATGACGGAAGTCTCGATTGGCTCCGTCAGCGTGCTCGTGTTTCTCGATTGGCGTAACGAAGTCAAGCGTGGCTTCCTCATCTCCTATGCCCTTATCTATCTAGCCCTGACTGGCCTCACCTATGCGTTCCAGCAAGGATTTGCCTATCCCGCACTACTCAATACCTATCCGCAGTTGGACAAAGCCTGGACGGGTTACCTTACACTCCCATTGCTACTCTTCTTCCTGCTATTGATCCCCTACAACCTGTTCCTATGGATCGATGGCAGAGCGGGCGTGGATGGCAAAGTCGAGCAGGTCAAAGCTGAGGCGCAGGGGCAATCGCGCCGCATCTCAATCGTACGTATTTTACGCCTGCTCAGCGGGATCGCGACCGTCGCCGCTGGCCTCACCATGCTTCTGGTGATGGCGATGATCTTCCGCCCCCTGGCCGCCGTCAATCTGGGCGGAGCCATTACCGTGGCTGGCTTCTTTGCCTCGGCGTTCGCTCTTGGTGGTGTGCTGACCGCTATGTGGCTCGGTCACTGGTACCTGGTCACGCCTGCCCTATCGGAGAAACCTTTACAATTTGCGACAACGCTGGTCCTGGTCGCTATCCTGGCCCAGGTGCTCTTTACCTTTACCGCAGGTCCCACCACCGCTCAGGTCAATCAGCCTACCGGGCATGTCTCGGTGACGGCTCCTGCAACTGCAACACCTGTTCCCAGTACCAGTGTTAAACCAGCGAATGCGCCTGTCGTCACACCGCTCAGTACCGGGGCGATTGGCTGGATACACATCCTGGTCGGTTTTATCCTTCCACTTGTATTGACTGCTCTGGCCTGGAAACTGATCCGTGATCGTTCGTTCCAATCCGCAACGGGTATGCTCTACCTGGTGGTTGTCTGTACGCTGGCTGGTGAAGCGATGGCACGTGGATTGTTCTTGATGGGTTTGTAGATTTCCGGCAAATAAAACAAATAAGGATGAAATGCGTAGGGGCGTCACCTTGCGTGCGCCCGTGTTCCGAGAAACAACGTCGCCGGAACACGGGCGCACGCAAGGTGACGCCCCTACGCATTTTACAGGTAATTTATGCGAAAAACGCGTATTGCGGATTATTTACCTGCCGCGCAACTCTTTTTCGCGTTCCTTCAAATCACGCCGCAAGATCTTGCCCGACGCTGTTTTGGGAATGACCTCAATGAACTCTATAAAATGGACTTTCTTGTAGCCTGCAAGTTTCCCGTTGGCGAACGCGATAATCTCTTCCGGCGTGGCATTGTGTCCCTTGCGTAAAACGACCAGTCCCTTGATCAGTTCACCAGCTTCATCGTCGCTGACACCGATAACCGCCGAATCCGCTATAGCTGGATGTTCAAGCAGCAACGCTTCGATCTCAGCGGGTGCCACGCCGAAACCTTTGTACTTGATCATCTCTTTTTTACGATCGACGATGTATGTGTAGCCATCCGCATCGACATGTCCGATATCGCCGGTATAGAGCCAGCCATTGCGCAGGGCACGGGCGGTCTCCTCGGACGCTTTCCAGTAGCCTTTCATAATCTGAGGGCCGCGAATAATAAGCTCGCCATCCTCACCTGGGGGGAGTTCGCGTTCGCCTGTCTCAATGTCCACAAACTTCTGTTCGGTATTGTGCGTTGGCATGCCGACGCTCTCTAAACGGACCAATGCAGGATCGTTGGGCTGTGAATGTGTGAGTGGGGACGCCTCGGTCAAGCCATAGCCCTGCACAACGGTGATGCCGGTCTTCTCCTGTAGTTTGCGTGCAGGCTCCATTGGGAGCGGGGCCGCACCGGAGAAGATATATTTAACACTTTTCATTTTACTGAGATCGATTGGTGCATTTGCTAGAGCCAGAATGATAGGTGGAACGGCAAAGTAATAGGTGGCTTTATGCTTTTCACATAACTCTAATGATTGCAGCAGGTCAAAGCGCTCCATCATAATCTGTGTGCCACCGCAGACCAGGAAGCTTCCAGTGAGCATAACGCCATAGATGTGATAGAACGGCAGAAAGAGAAGCGCAACATCCGTAAGATCAGTTTTCAGAGCACTCGTGAATTGCAGGTTATTTGAGACAAGGTTGCGATGCGTAAGCATGGTTCCCTTTGGCAGACCGGTCGTGCCTGAAGAGTAGGGTAGGGCCAGGAGATCGTCACCATGAATATCGACGTGTGGTGGATGTTTGGGAGATGAACGCCGTATCAATGCCGCTAATGGTAAAGCCTCCGGCATCTCTTCCAGTACTTTCTCACCAGTCACCAGGATATGTTTCAGGTTGGGCAACGCCTTATTTTGCCGGGCAAGTTGCAAAATGGGCACGAGTTCGCGCTGGATCAGGATCGCTTTGGCGTCAGAATTCTCAAGTTGATAGCCTACTTCTCGCTCTTTATAGACGGGATTCATCGGGCTGACGACGACGCCAATAGATGCCGCAGCAATAAATGTTAGCGTGTATTCTGGCCTATTCGTGGTGTAGATGCAGATGCAATCGCCCTTACGTAGACCGAGATCGTACAGGCCATTGGCGATACCATTGATCATGGATACGACCTCACGGTATGTGAGCGTAAGGTCATGATAAATAATCGCCGCTCGCTCCGGCGTACGTTCGGCAGCCATGCGGATTAATTTATCGTAGGGAACATCGGGAATATCTAGTGGAAGACGGAACAGTTCAGGAAGCGCCATTTTATTTGTCATGCTAGAAGTCCTTTCTGCTTCAACTCAACTATGAGTTATTCAGAAATACAGTACGCCAGCTTAAGACGAAGCACCGAAGTATCTCTACATTGTTGTCGGTGCTTTGTAGCATACGTCAGTCACAACTTTATTGTCAATGACTAATATTGCATGGCTCTTCATCAGGTGACGCCCCTATGGTAAATAAGACAGGGCAGCCCAGAGGTCGCATCTCTGAGCTGCCCTGTCTCCTTAACGAGTACCGCATACTGCTAGTATAAACTACTTTCTCCAAAAATGCAAGAAATGTTGCAACATTGTTAAAAGATATGTAAACATTTGTACATCTCTGTTTAACATTTGTACACTATCTTATACAGATGATAAATGTGCATCATCTCGCCCTTCTTATCATCTGGAGAGAAGCAGTTTGCGCAAGATGTTGAGTGTCCTGTTAAAACCTGTATCGGGTATTGTTACCATAGGAACACCTGCCATGCTGCCCGGAGGCTTCGCTTTGACTGCCGCGCTCAACTTGATTGCTTCTCCGTTACTGAGTTTCAGGCAAAAATACTCTATATGGTAAGGGAATTTTTGCCCTTTCATGAGAACCTTGTTTCCCGGTTGGCTGATCGCGTTTGCACCTACGATATGACGATAGCCGTAGATTTCATCACGATCATTGTGAAACGCCGGATCAAGAGCATTGATGTCACCCTTGAAAATGGCGAGTGAGTCTTTCAATGGATAGATATAGGTATAGGCGTTGATGCTAAAGCGCCAGTATCCATCTTTGCCACGCTTCATATGGACAGCATCGGGATCGTACTCATCGGCGTCAAATGAACCGGGCAGCACATAGCTGCGCATGTTGAGCATACGATCGCTCAGTTGGGAGCGATTGATATCCAGTATATGTAAGCCCTTTCTGGCAAGGAGCTGGCCCTGGTTTTCTACCCAGGCATCATAGAGCCTATCGTCTGGATTGGCCCGCTTGATACTTAAGAGGAAAAGCAAGGCACCGAGAAACAGGACCAGACCGAAGCCGCTAATGAGCCAGATGGAAGAAAACAGACCGGCACCTATGAGTATGAGACCAACAACAACCAGGGCCCACGCCCAGGGGGGATAAGGACGTGGGAAAAAGTAGTTGTAGAGTTCCTGCTGTGAGAGCTGTCGTGCAATAACGGCTTTCGTTCTCTGGGTATGCATATACAATCTGCCAATCCTTTATGTACTTCTCTTGTCAGTGTACGCAAACGCTTAAAAACGCCAGTCGATGATTCTTACGGGTATTCTCTATTTAAACTGACGACTCTCGGCCCGGAATATAAAATTCCTTTCTTCAGTTGTTCAGTTTGTTGCAGGTGGGGAAATGAAAGAGTCGATGAGCTTTTGCCCTGGATATCCTCTCACCTCAAAGAGCTGAATACGTTTTTGCGCCAGCAGCAGGCAGAGTGCCGCGTAGAATTCTTGTATGTTCAATTGGGTCGTATACACAAGTTCACCGATACTTTTCTTCTCGTCGATTTCGAGGTAGAGGCGACGTGCATTTTTGTCTTGAATAAGAGTTTCGCTCTCGGTCAGTGTGTTCCTCTTTGTCGCAGTACTGGTCTGGGTGCGACATGGGATAAATTCTGACACATGATTTTCTTGACGACTCTTTAACGCTAATCCTCGTTCCACATGCGGGCTTATTGTCAATAACCCATGACTCCTGGCTATTGCAAGTGCGTGCTCCAGAATATGGCTTATTGTAGGCAATAAGCGCGGGGAAGGGGCGTTCTGCGAGAAAGTAGTAACCGCCATGGTAAGAGGGGTAGCTACTTTTTCGTGTGAAAAGTCATTGTTTGCCGGTGCCAGTAAGATGCTATTACCCATAAATTGGCATGCCCAGTAATTGAGATTGTAGCGCATAAGTAGATTGCCAAAATATGGCGGGAATAGAGTGTTTACTGACTTAGGCCCAACACTTTGCCGTTTTTTGAGTAAATGCTCTACCATATCTGCTAAAGGCTGATTGAGCACAATGTGTTGCGGTAATGATATACCTTGTTGAGCTGTTGTACGTAATTCATAGCTCACACGCCCACTATTGTAATTCTGCATGGCCCAAAACTGCACCACCTGAAGATCCATCCGTTGCATCATCGTGTCCGCCAGCCAGGCGAACAGCTCATCCATGCTTTGCATCATCTCCACCACTTCCAATAGTCGCGTGATAATTACCAATTGATGATTGCCCATTATCCTGCTCATAGAGGTATGTGCACTGCTTTTTCCGTTCTCCACGTTTGCCTCCCTACATGCTTCACCTGAACGCTTTTAAACTACAGTTTTTTCGCAGCCCTATTCATAGAAACTTTACACAATATTTCGTTATGTTGTGTGTGAGAAGAATAGCAGCTACTTTTTGAGTATAACATGTTTGTTGCGATAAGTGTATTAATAAGGTGTTAAAATATAAGATATAAAATATATGTAAAGTAAAAATATGTATATGCATTATTTTAGACATTTTGCTTGCTTTGTTGTCGCTACTGTGCACCCTTTAGCCAGGTTTGCAACCGTATAACATCATGCTATAGAATGGGAGTGCAACCACGCCTTGCGATCTTGTAACGGTCAGTGGTGCGGGTGCCAGATATAGCGTATCTCGAAAGAAGTGGTCTATACTCATGCCAGATGCAACGCCCAGAGTTTAAACAGCAACTGAGAACTGCATTTGATGCAATTCAGCAGGGCCAGATGTTTACTTTTCGTCGTACTTTTACGGAAGGGGATGTAGCTCTTTTTTGTGGTGTCACAGGTGATTACAATCCTTATCATATTGATCAGCAATTTGTGGAAACGAGCTGGTTTGGTCGTCGTATCATTCCCGGCCTACTCACTGCGAGTATGGTTACACATATTGGTGGTATGATAGGCTTCCTGGCTACCGAAATGTCTTTTCAGTTCCCAGTTGCTGTCTATATCGGTGATACCATCACCTGTACTGTGACTATGCACGAGAAAGACAGCGTCCATCGTACGATCAGGGCCAGTGCTACGTTTCTTAATCAGGATGGCGTCGAGGTTATCCATGCTACATTTGCGGGTTTCCCTGCTGATGTACGTCTGGCACGTTGATTGCAAAGGATGTAGTTTCATGCTCCATTTTTCACCAACCGAAGAGCAGGAAGAGATACGCCACCTGGCACACAGCATCGCCAGCGAACACATGCGCACCCAGGCACGCATGTCTGAAAAAAACGCAGACATCTCTCCATCGCTTATGCAGATACTCACCCAGACCGGCCTGATCACACCTTTTCCCGAAGCATATGGCGGCTCAGGACCTATCGAAGCTGTCACGTATGTTCTTATTGCTGAAGAACTTGGTTACGGTGATAGCAGCCTGGCAATGAATTGCATCGGTTCCCTTATGGGACCCCTGACCATTGCCCTGGCTGGAAATTCCGAGCAACAAGAACGCTACATCTCACCCTTCTGTTCAGCAAGTGATGGCCATACTCAGCGTGGTAGCTTTGCCTTTGCCGAACCCACAGGTGGCTACTCTCTGGTAGATATTAGTGCCACCGCCCGTCTAGATGGAAACACCTATATACTCAATGGCAGCAAGCGCAATGTCATACATGGTGCACAGTCTAACCCCCGTATCGCCCTGTTCCATCTTGCTGATGTAGAAGGACCATCCGGTCTGTGTGCCTTCGTACTTCCTGCTAACCTCGACGGTTTGCAAATTACCCCAGATACCGAAAAGCTCGGTTTGATTGCCGCTCCCAGCGCATCCTATACCTTCGCGAATACCATCGTGCCTGCCAGTGCTCTGCTGGGTCAACCGGGTCATAGTGGAGTAATACGTGTCGGCTACACTCTATATGCTTTTACGCGCTGGCATCGCCTGCGGAACTGCCCGTGCTGCTTTTGAATACGCCAGCAATTATGCGCAGGAACGAATAGCCTTTGGGCGTCCTATCGTTTCCTATCAGGGCATCGCCTTTATTCTGGCTGAAATGGCGATGAAGTTGGACGCCGTTCGCCTCTTGCTCTGGAATGCAGCCGTGAATTGGGATAACGATGTTGATCCCCAGACTCTGATACGTACGGCAGAGGCGGCACAGCAGCAAGCGCTCACGCTTGCAAAAGCGGCGACGATAGATGCAGTGCAGGTCATGGGGGGCGCTGGCTTTATGCAGGATCACCCCATTGAGATGTGGATGCGCGACGCAGCCGCGATGGAGTAATAGATGATAAATTTTACGCTGAGCAAATCCCAGGAGGCCTTTCGCGATTACGTCCATCAGATTGCTCTGAGCGAAATGCGGCCCATCTCGTTGGAATGTGATCGCAACGAACGCATTCCGGAGGCGTTCTTCTGGGCGATAAAGAACCGCCTCGCTTCTCTGCCCAAGGTCACGGAAAGACAGCCGCAGGTTCTCTCAATGCTGTTGAATGAAGAACTGGCCTGGGGCGACGCGGCCCTCTCAACGGCACTGCCCGGTCCCGGTCTTGCCGCGCCTCCACTGCTTGCGCAAGGGACGCCAGAGCAGCAAGCGAAGTTCTTTGCAGTCTATGCAGATGATCAATTGCATTGGGGGGCATTGGCCCTGACCGAACCCGGCATTGGCTCCGATGTCGCAGGCATGTCAACTACCGCCGTGCTGGATGGTGACGATTGGGTGATCAACGGACAGAAGCACTATATCACGAATGGTGCACGCGCGGACCTGATTATCACGTTTGCAACAATTGACAAAAGCCTTGGCCGTGAGGGCATTCGTCCTTTTGTGGTGCCTAAGGGCACACCAGGTCTGAGCGTAGGGCGCATTGAGCAGAAGATGGGCTTGCGTGCGTCTCAGACCGCCGAGTTGATCTTCGAGAATTGTCGTGTTCCCCAGGATCATCTGCTGGCTGGTCGTGAGCAGAGCAAGAAAGCTGGCTTCAAGGCCGCAATGGGAACGCTCGATGCAACCCGCCCTATGGTTGGGATTATCGCTGTGGGTATTGCGCGTGCAGCTTATGAAGCGACCTGCCAATGGGTTAAAGAGGAATTGCCAGTGGGATATCCATTGCAGAAGCGGCAGAACATCGAAACCGAATTGGAGGAATTGTGGCAAGAGATCCAGATGGCGCGTTTGCTGGTCTGGCGAGCCGCCTGGATGGCTGATTGCCGTATCCCCAATTCAAAAGAAGCGTCGATATGCAAAGCGTACGCGGGCGGCCTGGTGATGAAGGCAACCGCCGTTGCTGTACGTATCACATCCCCAGGGAAGAGTTCTGAGCTGCGACAACTGGTGCAGAAGTGGTTCCGCGATGCCAAGGTCTTCGATATCTTCGAAGGCACAGCTCAGATCCAGCGCCTGGTGATTGCCCGTCGCCTGTTCCCTGCAATAAATATCCCCTAAAATAGAGTTATAGTGTTTTCTGGTAGGGATGCGAATGCGTCCCTACTTTTTGTCAGGGGCGGGCTGCTCTTCTGCCACTTCGTCTGTCTCAAGTTCGTAATTTTCATCATCGAACTGATCTACCTGTATGAGTGGACGATTGTCGCGCTTCGTCGTACGACGACGCTCGATCACTTCACGCTTGAAGACATCGCGCTTGCCTGTGGCACGTTTATCTCGTAGCTTGCCTCTCATGCTCTCACCTCCTCTCCCCGGCTCCTCATTCTTATGCCTATGCATCGGGGTAGAGGCCAGATTTATCGCGCCCGCTGAGGTGATATTGAATATCGTAAACAGGTACTTCATATTACTTTCTCTATATGTGAAGTCTGAACCATTTCATTTTGAGGATTTGCGATGCACATTGAGGAGAGGGGAGGCTAAAGATGCCATGGCGATCTGTGCGATCTGCAATGACGCTAGCCGTAGAAGTACTCGTAGTTACGCTTCTGTTGTGATGGAATGAATGAGCTTCCGTTGCTTGCTACAAGGCGCTGTATTGCTACTAGAACTTGTTGCAGAGAACTCACCTTCCAGCGATCTCTGTATAACCATCTTCTTTAGAAACCAATCAAATAGTACGTTTGCGAATTGATTATAAGTGTACTCGTTGCTGTTTCAAAAGTCAAGGATCTTTTTGGTCAATATTTTCCAGTAGTACAAATTGTCATTTCTCTCAGACTTGTAAGAGCGCTTGCTTTGTAAGTAGAAATCTTTTCGGTCCTATGTCTATTTGTTAGGAAAATCCGTAAGAACATCCTGCTGATGCACCAGCGTAGGGACCCACTTTAGAGCGTCTACCAATTTATTGAAGGTGCTCATCGCCGATGAGACACTTCAATAAATTGGTAGACGCTCTAAAGTGGGTCCCTACGCTGGAAATTTCATCTGGTGGGGAAGCATATTTTTATCCTTTGTAATTTCCAGCCTGTGTGAGAAAGATCTTATAGAGTCCGCGTATGACAACCGCTGCAATGCTTAATGCAATAACGATGAGCGTGATCCAGACCCATACAAGGTTGTTACCTGACAGGTTGCTTGCAGAATGTGGATCAAGCGATGTAGCGAGCAAAGGAACTAAAATAATGAGTGGAATAGCCAGGAGGGCGAGGCAGCATACAACAACGAAGGCTGGTAACAGGTAGCGCCAGACTTCTGAGTCGCGCAAATTTTCAGTCTTTGCTGTTCCGTAAGCCTGTCTGTGTTCTTCCACAGGACTCGCGACAGGCTCCAGTTCGTTTTTTGAGGGCTGCTCAGTAATACTGCTGGCTGTGGTCGCAGCGGTACTGACAGTTTGATCATCCATTATAAATCTCCTGAGAAGTTCGTAAAATCTACTTCTCAGTATATCATATCATGGCTGTTCCTCATTAGAAATTGTCATCGATATACTGGAAAATGCGTTTGCGTACTGCCAGAACTACGGCGGGTAAAATTATGCCGCCGACCACCCATTTTGTGACTGTTTTCCGCATTGTTTTTTTTGCCATGGTAGCGTTGCCTTTCTGCTAATGCTTTTTCTATCACTATATATAGTACGAAAATGGGTGGCAGTGGGTGTCAATTTCGGCGTAGAGAAAAATGCTTGACAATCGAGATGATGAATGCTATATTTGCCTCAGTTATTTTTAAGGGCGCTTAGCTCAGCGGTAGAGCGCTTCGTTCACACCGAAGAGGTCACTGGTTCGATACCAGTAGCGCCCATCTCTTTCTTCTCTCTCTCCATCAAAACATCCTCAAGGTATGGGTGCCAACGTCACTCGCTGTCTCCAATATAACAATCACAATACAGTCGGTGCCGTGACTTTTAGTTATTCCTGATTGCACGAAAACGTGCTGTTGACGTATAATAGAAACATCAGGAATTGCGTGACCATGTTTTGAAACTGAAAGGGTCCTTGCAGTGTTTCTGGTAAGGAGTTTGGGCATGCTACGTATGTTACACGGCGTTCATGGAGTTAATGTTCCAGGTTTAATCCTTCTCCTGTTGCTCTGGATCCTCCTTTTCAAAGGGGTACGCTTGCTGGTTACGTTACTGCGTCATGATCCCCTGGTTGGTTGGGCTATTGGGCCTCTTGGCATCACTATCATGTTCGCCCATGAGCCATCCATTCTGTTTATCTGGTTAAGTGTGCTCTGCCCCGCTATTGTATCAGGAAGTGTGCTCTATGTCGGCCTTTTTACGTCTCTCAGCCCGGTCACTCTTTCCCATACTTTCATCATGCAGGTGCTAGTTATTGGAAGTGGGATTCTTTTGTCGATTATAGGGGATATCTTCAAAGTTTTCCAGGATCTACGCCATCCACTCTGGGGCGAAGCTCGTATTCTGCGTAGTATTCAATGGCTCCGCGCAACCTGGGCCAGTGTTCACTTTACGCCTTTCGGCTATTCTTACCTCAACGATCACTTTGGCTCCAGTCCGACCGATCTATGGCATGCATTGTAACTATTGATCACGTAAGTGGGACGGTGGGTGGCCTATATGGTAAGGTGAAGTGGAATGTACTGCCATTGCTCTGATTATTCGTGAACCAGATCTGTCCACCATGACCATTGATAATCGCTTTTGCTACATACAATCCCAGGCCGATGCCTGAGTATTGCTGGATGCTGGTGTTGTGTACACGATAGAAACGTTCGAAGATGTGATCAAACTGCTCGGCGCTGACCCCTATGCCCTCGTCGATGATATTTACCAGATACTCCTTCTCCCGGTTCTCCAGGCGCACAGTGACTTTGCCTCCATGCGGCGAGTACTTGATCGCATTGTCGAGTATATTGCCAACAACCTGCTCTATACGCATACGGTCGGCCATAATGGTCGTCCCTTGTGTCTGAATGTCCAGATAGATCGTATGGAGTTCCGCGCTGGCCTGGGCCAGACGTACGCTTTCAGCCAGCACATCGGCCAGATAGAACGTTTCATAGTGTAAATTCAATTTGCCCCATTGTACCTGTGAAAGATCAAGCAAATCGTTCACCAGGCGTTCAAGGTGCTCGGTCTGGCTCTGTACGATGTTCAAACTACGGAGATCGTAGCTCTCCGGTAATTCATTCAACTGAGCCGTATTCTCAGATGTCGTACGCGCTTTACGCAGGCGTCTTTCCATTCGGCGCACCAGGTGTTGGGTATACCCTTTGATAGCCGTGAGCGGCGTACGCAATTCATGTGATACTACAGACACAAAATCGTCCTTGAGACGCTCAACCTGTTTGATAGAGGTCACGTCGTTGAGTACCGCTACAACACCGATCGGACGCTTTGCAATGCCACTTGCATCATGTAAAGGTGCTGCACTGATGTTCAGCGTAATCGGGACGGTCTCGCTTCCCTCTCCAATCGTCAGTTCCTGGTTCGTGACGACTTTGTTTTTGAGCGCCTGGTCCACAATTTCGGCCAGGCGAGGAAGCCAATCTGCCTCACTTGTGCTGATGAGCTTTTGCAAGGGCACTTCCGTCTGAAAATCAATGTTTGCCTGCGCTAACAGATGTTGTGCCGATTGGTTAAGTGAGGTGATTGCACCTTGTGCATCGGTAATAAGCAGACCTTCGGCCATACTGCCAATAATGAGTTCCAGCCGCTGACGTTCAAATTCGGTCTGCCGCCATAATGCGTTCTCACGTTCGCGCAGGCGTACATTCTCCAGGGCCACTGCAGCGTAATCCGCGATCATCGTGGTCAATTGCAGCAGGTTTGTATTAAATGTGTCAGGGCGTTCGTCGAACAGGCTCAGCATACCCATGATGCGGTTCTCAACGGTAAGTGGGATATGCAGGCTGGAACCGATCTCGCCTCCTCCCCAACCTTCCTGCATTTGTGGGAGTGCGAGTTCGTCAGGAGCGTCAAGATAGGCTGACCTTGCCAGTTGTTCGGCTTCTATATGTGGAAAATCAATGACATTTGCGGCATTGACAATGCGTTGGATCATGGCCTCCAGAAAGGAAGCACTCAGGGGATAACTCGGAATAATGAAGAGTTCCAGGGGATCTCCTTTGAGGAGGATACAGCAAGCTGAAAAACTATAGAGGTCGCGTAACGCCGCCAGAAGAGCGCGGTGTACCTGAAAGCGGTCAAACGCTGCAACAAAGCGTTTTCCCATTGTGTTAAGGTATTCTAACTCCTTGCGAATAGCGGTTAAACGCTCATCACTCGCTACAGGGGAAGAGCGGTACATGCTATCCGTGCTTTTCTCTCTCTCCACAACCTGGAACTCTGATGGCACGTTGCTCTCCATGACCATCCTTTATTGTATTTGTCTCAACTGATGAGTAACTTCGTCGTGTAGTGGGGGCGCGATAAGTTCACCCGTTAGCTCTCGCAATCCCACGAAACATTCATCTAATAAGGCGTTGAGTCCGTCCGCCAGTTCTGTAGAGGTGACTCCTGAAAGTTGTTCTTGAATAACTGATGGGACAATTTCTGTATAAGGCCGTATGACAAGGAACTGCAGAAAAGGATATTGGCTTTTCACTCTTCTGGCAGCACTTTCTACCAGGACCCGCGTCGTCGCTTTGCCCAGTAAGGGTGCTACTCGCTCATCGATCAACCGTATGGCTTTCAGGTACGCCTCTGTAACTTGCTCACGGGAGACGGAAGAGGAGTCGTCATGTATGGGTGACATTGGTTTCTCCCTTCGGCTCTTGATACACTCTCCATCATGTATTATAGCATAGTTGCCTATATATTGTAAGTAGATAGTACTCACATTGTTATTGATGTGTAAGTGATCAATGTTGTCACCCAAACTCTGGCCCCTACTCCGTCTAATATTTTTGTATTATGCAAGCCCGAAAAGACGAGCTAACCACAAACGGAAACCACGTAACGCCGGTTTTTCCTTCTGCTGCTGGTCATAATCTGCAGCCATATCGATCATACGCTGCCTTCCACGATCCTGTTTGCTTCTTTCTTCCTCGGCTGCTTCCTGCGTGCTATAGCGCTCACGTTGCTCTTCGATGGCATGCGCAAAATGATCGGCGCGTATCTGGAAACGAGCTGGCGGCGTCTGTGGTTGAGCGTCGGGATCTGGCAAAGGCGTGGTTGTTCCCTTTGGTCGGCCTGCTGAGGACGTTTCTATTTCGTCCCGCGCCTCACTCACCTGCACTTGCCCTATGTTGAGCCTGGGTCCAATCCAATCTCTCAATGCCAGTAACGATGCCCGACGGCAGATGGCTTCGATATCTGCTCCACTGCGTCCCGGCGTCACTTTTGCCAGTTCCTCGGCAGTCACTTCCGGCGCAATTGGTTTTTCACGCAGATGGACGTTGAAGATGGCGCGTCTCTCTTCTTCGTCAGGATGCCGTAATTCGACGATCAGGTCGAAGCGACCAGGACGCAACAAGGCTGGATCAATCAATTCAGGTCGGTTTGTAGCAGCCAGCACGATGACGCCCTCGCGCCCTTCAATCCCGTCCATCTCGGTGAGCAATTGGGCAATGACTCTATCGCCAACGTTGCCGTCGTTGCCACCACCACGCCTGGGTGCCATCGAGTCTAGTTCGTCGAAGAAGACGATACATGGCGCAGCCTGCTTGGCATGTCTGAAGATCTCGCGCACACCTTTTTCCGACTCTCCAACCCACTTGGAGAGCAGTTCCGGTCCCTTGATCGAGATGAAGCTTGCCTCACACTGATTTGCCAGGGCCCGTGCAATCAACGTTTTACCAGAACCCGGAGGGCCAGCAAGCAGGACGCCGCGTGGTGCCTCTACTTTGGCGTTGGCGTACACTTCGGGATAGCGCAAAGGCCACTCAACACCTTCTGTAAGCGTATTTTTAACGTCCGCTAATCCTCCGATATCGTCCCATGAGGTCTCGCTGACTTCTACATAAACTTCGCGCGTGGTCGATGGCTCGATCTCTCGTAGCGCAGCCTGGAAGTCGGCCATGGTAATACTGAGGTTCACCAGGGTCTCGTAGGGAATATAACCTCGCTGATAATCTATGTGCGGCAAGACGCGCCGCAAAGCGATCATCGCAGCTTCCCGGCATAGAGCCTCCAGGTCTGCTCCCACAAAGCCAGGGGTTAATTGTGCCAGGCGTGCAAAGTCGATATCGTTTGCCAGTGCTGCATCCCTACTATGGATGCGCAGGATCTCTGTTCGTCCACGTACATCTGGTACGCGCAAGGAGATCTCACGATCAAAACGTCCGGGGCGGCGGATCGCTGTATCGAGCGCATTGGGTTGGTTCGTTGCACCAATCAGGACGATCTGCCCACGTGAGGCCAGTCCATCCATCAATGCCAGGAGTTGGCCTACGATCCGTCGCTCGACTTCACCCCCGCTGTCAGCACGTTTGGGGGCCAGGGCATCCAGTTCGTCAATGAAGATAATGCTGGGTGCGCGTTTTTGTGCTTCCTGGAAGATGCCACGCAGCCGTGACTCGCTTTCACCATAAAACTTATTGATGATTTCTGGTCCGTTGATGACGAAAAAGGCCGCATTGGTTTCTGCCGCTACGACGCGTGCAATGAGCGTTTTACCCGTTCCCGGCGGTCCATAGAGGAGAACTCCTTTGGGTGGCTCAACGCCCAGACGATCAAACACGGCTGGATATTTCAGCGGCAGCTCGATCATCTCACGGATACGTTGTAGTTCTTTGCCCAATCCACCGATGTCTTCGTAGCCTACCCGGCCCGGTGTGCTACTGGCGGCTCCCCTCGCTTGTGCACGTACCAGTGTACCCGGCTGTACCAGTACTGCCTCGGTATCGGTATCAGGCTCGGGTGGCAGCGCAATCGGAAGTTCGCCGGTTGTGCGCTTATGTACAATATAGCTTGGTGTGGTCGGTGTGGTGCCAATAATAAGAAACTCGCGCGGCGCTGTTCCGGGCGTTCCTACACGCAGCAGGTCACCAATGACGACTGGTAGTCCCACCAGATAGCGTGCGATATACTGCAAGTCTGTCTCTTGAATTGGCGCTCCACCGCTCAAGGGAAGGAGTGTAATCTTCTCGGCTGAGCGCACTTTTGCTTTGCGGACGGTGATGCGTTCTCCCAGACCGGATGCACTATTCTGGCGCACCTGGCTGTCCATCTGAATCGTCTCTCGCCCACGGTCTGCCAGCGCAGCCGGGACGACCTTTGCAGCCGTCGTGCGTGCTCCACGAACCATCACAATATCGCCCGGTTGACATCCCAGGCGTGCGATATCATCGGGATCAATGCGAGCGACGCCACGCCCAACCTGAAATCCTTCAATAACGGTTAGTTGGACATTATCGACCGGCTGAGGATTTTCTGTTTGTGTTGTCTTACTATTCCCATTTCCTGTGGTTGCTTGTTCTGTATTACTCACCGGCTCGTTGGCTGAGAGCTGGGCTGTGATAACTGTATTTTGATCGTCGCTACCTGTGTTAGCCACGTGACGAGACTCCTCCATAGCATGCCTCTTTCCCTACAGAAATGCGTTGTTTTTCTCCTGTAGTAGCTTATCACATGTACGCATCGGGAAGGGAAAAGTTGAACTACTGTGCCAACATCGTTCATTTTGAGAGTGAGCTCCCCGATTTTATGTTCCATTAAATTGATACTCCTCTGTTTGAGGGTTAACTATAGTAACTACAGAAGATTTTCCCTGTAGTGCCTCCTGTGTAATGAGTTGTTTGAAAAGTTCTGGAGCCTTCCTTCCCTTAAGAGGAAGCTATCTAACCAGAATGGCTTTCGTTAATTTGTTATGTGCCTCGAAGGCTTTCAAGATGTCTATCTGTTACGCAAGGAAGTATACAAGAAAGGAATATCATTCATGCCAGCATGTAAAAAGACTCTTGTGAGGTTGTGTCTCAGCCTTGCAATGATAGGCGTATTTGCACTCATGGCAACAGTTGCCAGTCAAGCAGTTGTGTCGGCAGCATCACCGAGGGGGTCGACGTTATCTCCGCGCAATACTCCTGGGGTGAGGCCCAATACTGGAGTAGTTCCTAATGCTGCCTGTGGTGCAGCTATAACGTCTAGTTGTACAGCAGGCACTTCAGGCATTTCTACCTCACTTTCAGGTGCCCTGGCTGTTAATATAAGTGATGGTACTGTGACTCCTCCAGGCACACTGGATGGTTCAGGAACTCAAACTGTTAGTTTCTCCTTTCCATCAGGCGTCATTGATACGACTGGCACTGATGGCTGGGTTCTGACTGCAACTTCTCCCGGTCTTACCGTACAGGTACCTGGCACCACTGCCATTGATCCTTTCACGATTACTGGTGTGACTGCAGGTTGTGCGGTTACTTCCAGTTGCTCTGGTGCAGGACATATGACTGCGGGGACTGGTCTGATCCCAAGTACTACTCCTGGATTAGATTATGCAACGGTAACCGCACTAAGTGGTGGGGACTATGGTTCAACGACTGTTACTACCAATGGCACAGCCTCATTGGGAGCAACGACAATAGGTGGTTCTGCTAGCGGGACTATTACTGTGACTGCCGCTCCGTCTTTGACATAAAAATCGTTAGCTGGAATTTGCTTGAGCCTTCAGGCTATTGAGAAGAGGGAAGGTATATAACCAATCCCTCTCCCTCTTCTCAATAGGGTGGTTGGAAAAGGATCATTTGATGCAATTGCACCCATATTTCTTGCCTCGCAAAGTTATCTTTCGGATAACTTACATGCTTTTGCTACTCCTTATTGCAACATGTATGAAAATTTCAGTGCGTAGCCCCATTTCTGCCGCTGGTGGCACTGCTAGTTTTAGCATTCAACCAGGTATTTTCGATTCTAAAAACCCACTGACGAAATCATATTTTATCTTCAACTCTAACCCTTCTATGCATGTTTCTAGTCGTGTTCATGTGGTTAATACTGGTACAGCGCGTGGTACTGTTAACATCTATGCTGTGGATGCGACAACAAGTACGAATGGAGGCATTACGTACCTGGAACATACTGCTCAGCGTCATGATGTAGGCATCTGGGTGACTCTCTCAAAGTTGCGCTTAACATTGGATGCGGGGAAAAGTCAGGATGTCTCCTTTATGCTAACTGTTCCTCGTAATGCTACTTCAGGGCAACATGTCGGTGGTATTGTGGCTGAAAGCATCTCTCTCCAAAACTCTGTTTCTCGTGGCAGGAAAGGCAGCATCAACGTAAAACTTACTCTGAAAAACCTTTATGTCGTTCCTCTCGTGGTGAATATACCTGGCCCTATCAAAGAAGAGTTGCTCACTTCTGGAGTACAATTTGATAGCGCTGATCCGTTTCAAAGAGTATTGATCAAGCTTTCGAACGTCGGCAATGTAATGATTAGCCCCAAAGGCAGTGCTATCATCACTGATAGTCGGGGGCGTTCAGTACAAAGTACACAATTGAATATGAGTACGTTTTTGCCGCATACATCCATTCAGTATCCGCTTAACATCTTGAAAAAAGCGCTTCATACAGGTAATTATAAAGTAAAAATTGTGTTGACTTATGGGAAATCTACCAAAGGTAAGCTAGAGGCCGTGTTTCCCTTTCAGGTTAAAAAAGCTGGTAGGTCTCTTGCTACACTTGCTTCTCAGAGGGTGGAGCAGGAGTCCACGAATATTTTTGCGTCTTTGTCCCTCTGGCAGTATGTGCTTGGAGGTGTTGTGCTGCTCCTTGCTATCAGTGCTTTGTTCTTCTGGATGCAGAAGTTGTATACGGTGATTGTACACATTCAGCGGAAGGACAAAAGTTAAAGATAATCGATAATCATAAAATATATAATATGCAATACCTACCTACTATCTCCTCGCATTCCACAATGTTGTTCGTGCATCCCTACTAGAAGTATGTCCTGCCTCAATCATCGTGCGCCGCAAAAAATATCCGCCGATCAATACCATCATCGAAGTAATCACACCACCGGCTCTCCCTTTTCCCTTCCCACGTCCAAACAACATGAGCGTCTGTAGTACCCACGGCAATGCTAATCCACCGCCAAACATAAAACGCCAGAACGTCATTCCATGCTCGTTCGGCCCCGTTCCCACCAGGGGACGGGCGGCTCGTCCGGACTGGCGCAAGAAGACAAGCAAGCCTGCCCCTTCAACCAGCATTGCCATCCACTCCATATTTTCTAGTTTGCGCAGCACTTTATGAGGTGCACCCGTCAATCTCAAGACCACCGAGATCAATGCCGTGCTGGTCGAGATCGCCGACGAAACAAATATTCCTCCCAGCAGTTTGCTGCGTGACCATAAGGGCACGCTGGTTGCTGTTAATAGTACACCTGTATAGCCACCGAGAAATACGCCAAACAAACTGCCAGGCATGGAGATCAGCTTTTGGGGGAGTGCCGCCAGCAATCTTGCACCCCACCAGCGTCCCAGTAAACCATTTTTTGCAGCCTCTATAACAGCGGTCGTTCCGCTAAATGCTGAGAAGCCAAGCAATCCCCATACTCCCATACTGATAGGGGTACGCATTTGGCGCTTGAACCAACTTGTACGTACGTCGTCTCTTTTGTCTCCCATACTATACCTAACTGCTGACAAAATAAGTAGTCGGACCATGTTGTATACCCATCAATATTGAGTGGGTTCGGCTTCTGCTTTCGTTTAACACGGAGCTTGTAAGCCTGTATCTCAATAGCCATCCAGCTTTTATTCGGCAAAAGGGCGAGCAGTTCATGCTTGGGCTTGTCTGGGTAGTGGAGTTTGACTAACTCGTGCTCCTCGACAGTCCAAGCATTAATCCCTCCTCGGCGCTTGTAAATGTAGAGGGTTTCTACCGGCCACGCTGGATGCGTCCAGTAAACGGTACACTTTATCCAATGGGTTGCAACCGTGGATAGCTCCACTTTTGTGACTAATAAATTAACAAATTCTTTCTTCTCCTTCCCAGGTTTTTTGTTCCATACCTCGGCAAGATTTTCCAACTCAGTTTGAAAATCTGCAAACGTGCGGGCAACACGGGTTTGCTGATCTTCGGCTTTATCGGGCAGCTTCGCTTTTAGCTCAAGCTCGCGTGCATCGAGCTTCTGAGAGCGAGCATACAAGCGGTCAAAGTCTTTTGCAAATTGAGATTCAAGATATGCTTTCATTTTCTCAACGTCAAGGTTCTCATCCTCCGCCAGAGCGGTACGTATCTGCTGATTGATCTGCGTGCGTGTGCCGAGCCGTTCGTCAAGGATAGCTTCCTGCTGCATTTTAACCTCTTCAAGTTGTGCCAGAATGATCTGCTGTAGATTCGCTTTCCTTGTTAGCACTTCCGTTACCCACTGCCGGAAGCCGTCAAAATCATGGGTGTGCTGGAGGTGTAAAAACAGCAACTTCGAGAATTCGCCATCAATGAGGTCGATATCCATTTCGCTCTCAAACTTGGCGAACACCTTAGTATTTTGTTTAGGGATGCGATAACCATGATGTCGTTTGCTTTCGCTGATATGCACATAGATGGGGTTGCCTTCAGGCGTTTGCACGCGGTCTTTTAAGAGGCCGATACCTTCTTTATTGATGCGATGCGTAAACCGTGGAGATCCCAGCGTACGCTTTGTGTTTCGCTCGCCGTCTATAGTAAAATCTGCAAGGCATTCAAATGCGAACCAGAAAAGGTATTGCTTGTCCTTTGGAATAAGTGGCTCGTGGTTCTCGGTGGTGATAACATCGCCAGCAACAATCAGCCAGCCGATGTAAAAAGGGTTGGTAAGAATGGAGACGATCCCTCGGCGTGAAATGTGATAGCCGCCAGGAACCTTCTTCCATCTCTGATCCCTGATATTACGTTTGTCTACCCATGACTCATATTCGGGAAAGATGAAGGGCATCTCTTCTACTTCGCGGCATAGCGTCGAGAGATTGCCGCCTAACGCATAGAAACGCTCAAACAAGTGCATAATGGGTGCTGCCAGGGCTTATAGAGGACAAATCGCTGATAATTCTCGCTGTCTTTATCGTAATCAACGATATACCCACGCGCCGGTCGACTTGAACGGCAAACGTCGTGGAGCACCGAAACGACGGTGCGGCGTTGGCAAGGCATTCGTGCACCGTCTTGATAAAGACGTAGGAGTGGTACGCCCCTCCCTGGTATTTGCAGCCGCCCTCGAGAATGGTGTCCTCTTGCCAGCTGTTCGCGTCATGACCTGTGAGAGCGTCTGTGAGCGCAGGCTTGCTGCCGGTCACCATGTGGTACAGCTCGTCAGGCGTGGAGAGCGGCGGCGGTGCTGATGAATTCCGAAAGTACAGGGCAGCAGCGAGGGCACCTGCTGCGACGACCACAACCGCGGTGAGGATTAGTGAGATCGGGAGCCATTGCGGGCGTGGCGGAGGCGTGACGTGCCATGGTCGTGGGAGGCATTTTCTTCCGGATCATCCTCGGTCTCCTGTAGCGCAGGATCGGCGGCGGCACTGCTCGTGGGGCCGTGCTGCCGACGCGCCGCCGCCTCACTTGTGCTCGCAGCTTCGAGAGCCTTTCTCTCCTTCCGTGCGTTGACACTCGTTTGCCAGGCACGACGGAAGCAGTCGATGCGCTCCCCTACCAGCAGCCCGTGGGGCTCGAGTTTCGCGATGATGAGCTCGAGGTCATGCTCGTGTGGCTCGTCGCTTCCCCGTTCGTACTCCCCGATCCTGTTGCGGTAAATCGTGTCGTACTTCCCTCCCTGGAAGGCCCCTTGTCCGAGGCACGCACTTATGCGGTAGTACCGCAGTTGTGCTGCAAATGATGCGTCGATGACGGTCTCTGTCGTAAGCGCTGGCACCTTGGGGTTCGCATCGTCGTCCCTGCCGCCGCCCTCTTTTGTATGCATGAGTACTGCGTCCCTTCTATGCAATCGTGTCCACGCAATCGGCCCAGTGGCCGATCGTCGTGCGCACATGCGTCATGCGAACATGTCGTAAATGTACCCGCAGATGCACGATCCGATGCACTGCCCGATGCACGAACTGTGCCCAACGTTTGCACTACGGGCACTACAGCGGAGGTTTTAGCCTTGAAAACCTGCTGCCCGTAATGGCATTACTAGTAATACAACCGAATGTGGCATATGTAAAGAGTGCAGCGAACTGTGTGTTGCACCTGGGTCGATGCGTATAGCAGGCTGTACATGCAGGCGAACGAAAGTACAACCAAAGAAGAGATTGTGCTGCGCACTGCGCGTTCCGATATTAGGAGCAGCAGCGAGCATTACATACACCTAAATGGCGTTTAGGGGGTCGAGTATGAACGGACCGGGAAACCACGCTAAGCTATAAAGTTGCCTCTCAAGCCAACTGATAACGAGGGCCTACAAAACGAAGAGGAGGGCGATCTCTCATGTAGCCGCTTCTTTTACGCTTTTTCATAGAATAAGCCGTTCTTACTAGCGACATTGGGGGCTTAGCGTGGTTTCCCGGTCCGTTCATACTCGACCCCCTTTTACACTAATTTGTACAGCGATGTAATGTAGACGTGTAGTCTTTCATTTAAAAGGTGAAAGTCATACTAAAACGTGTATAACAGCCACACTAGTAACTCTTAGTGCGTGTTCACTTTCATAAATTCTGATGTTTTCATTAAGGTTTCATGACTGGAAAGGATACTTATGATGGCATATGCTAGTGCTGGAAATAATGCAGAAAACATGGTATATATGGCTACCACATCACTGGTAGCTAGGTCGGAGTTTCTAGTGAGTGTTATGGAGACCATCAATACTAAGAGCGTGTTTGAAAAGGAGTCAGTCAGTCAGCCCATATCATCGATAAACAGGGCATTGTCAGACATGTTTTCAACGATATGTTCCATGCCCAGAAGCATATCACTGAAGCGTTGGATACCATTAAGCTTCTTTAGGACATCCGCAAAGGCCAATTTTCTTTCTGTCATTGACATCCGTCTTCCCTCTTGGTAAAATGAACCTGGTCATATATGACCAGGTTCATTTTACCAAGAGGGAGGAAGAAGCGCTATGTCACAAGAAAAGTCAGGTTTGCGGGAACGCAACAAGCAAGAGAAACGCCAGCGTATCCAGCGCGCCGCGTGGCAATTGTTTACCCAGAAAGGCTTTGCTGCAACCACTATGCGGGAAGTGGCAGAACTGGCGCAGGTGGGCAGTGGAACGCTTTTTCTGTACGCCAAAGATAAGCTGGATCTGTTGCAACTAGTCTATTACGAGGTTCTCGCCGAAACAATTGAGCAAGCCTTTCGCAACCTGCCAGCCGAAGGAGAACTGCTTGAGACCTTGGTCCATCTCTTCCAGCAATTCTTTCAGTTCTACCAGCAGCATCCTGAGAATGCTCGCGCTTATATTAAGGCTGTCTTCATGCCGGCACAGGGGCAGATGTATGGTCCTCAAACGCTCCAGCAAGTCAGAGATTTCCAGTTGCGTCTGGCTGATTTATTGGCGCAGTTCCAGCAAAAAGGTGCAATTGCTCCCAACATCCCTTTAGACCAGGCGAGCAGCAATTTTTTCGCCCTCTACGTATCCACTCTCGGCCTGTGGTTGAGCGGTTTTCTTTCGTTTGAAGAGGCTCAGGGACAGGCGCTACATCGGGCTTTTGCCTTGCAAATCCAGGGCATGCAGTCTAGAGAACCAGGAGGAGAACTATGACAACCCAGGAGCAAGATTTCCCTATCCTGATTATCGGAGCAGGTATTGGAGGACTGGCCACGGCTCTGGCCCTCCAGCAAGCTGGCTTCGCCGTACAAATCTTTGAACGGACAAAGGAGATCCGCGAGTCCGGGTCTGGGCTGACCCTCTGGGCGAACGCGGTCCGGGTGCTACAGGAACTTGGTCTGGCCGACCTGGTGCAACAACTGGCCCGGCAGCCTGAACCCACGCGGGCTGGTTTCTACACAATGCGAGGAAAACAACTGGTCCAGCTCCCGCCACAAGCAGTTGAGGAACAGTGTGGGGGACCAACCATCGCGATCCACCGCGCGGAATTGCAGGCTGCGCTACGGGAGCGGCTCGCGCCGGGCACACTTGTCCTGGACAGGCAGCTTATCGATTTTGAGCAAGACACCACGGGCGTGACAGCCTGTTTCGCGCGGAGCGAGCGGGTACGCGGCAGCCTGCTGATCGGAGCCGATGGCATCCATTCGCAGGTCCGTCACCTGCTCTTTCCTCAGAGTCAGCTGCGCTACGTTGGGTACACTGTCTGGCGAGGTATCGCCACGGGTGTAACGCCACAGCTGATGGGCGAGTTGTGGGGGCGTGGCAAGCGCTTCGGCATTGTTCCCCTGTCGGAGGAGCGCATCTACTGGTACGCGACCTGCAATACCCAGGAAAACGCGGCAGAGAGGCCGGAGGGGCGCCAAAAAGAATTGCTGGATCTGTTCAAGGGCTGGCATCCTGTTGCCAGCACGCTTATCAATGCGACAGAAGACTCGGCGATTCTGCGCAACGATATCTTTGATCTCCAGCCGCTGACCCACTGGAGTAAGGGGCGCGTAACCCTGCTGGGGGACGCGGCGCACGCGATGACGCCGAATATGGGTCAGGGAGCCTGCCAGGCGCTCGAAGATGCCCTGATCCTGGCCCGGACCCTGCGCCACGCGCATTCTCTTGAGAATGCATTAGATGTGTATCAACAGAAGCGCCTGGCGCGCGCCAACATGGTCGTCATGAGCTCGCACCGGATAGGCTCGGTCGCGCAGTGGGAGCATCCCCTGGCCTGCTGGCTGCGTGATTGTCTTCTGGCGCTCACTCCACCACAAATGCTGCTGAAACAATTCAAACCTGTGGCAAGCTATACCTGGGAGAGCAGCTATTAGCCTGCAAGAGCCGCGAGCATGCTGGAAAGGTTAGCCTTTAGCCAAGCGCCGGATCATTAAGCGAGTCATCGCCAGGTAGATCATGGCCTCGCTACTCTCAGGAAGCGTTTCATAGTCCTTGCCTAAACGGCGACATTGGGTAATCCAAGCAAAGGTGCGTTCCACCACCCAGCGTCTGGGCAGGACGACAAAGCCTTTCTGATCATCGCGACGCAGGATCGGCTGCAAGCGGAACTGACAATGCAGCAGGGCCCATTCGAGCAATCGACTACGATACGTGCCGTCCACCCAGATGCGCCGCAGCTTTTTGCAAGCGCCTGGCAAACGCTTGAAGAGTTTTTGGCCCCTGCCGGGTCGGACACAGATGCCGAAGTCACGACAACCGCCAACAGCAGACCCAGCGTATCAACCAGCAGGTGGCGCTTGCGGCCTGTGACCTGTTTGCCAGCGTCATAGCCGCGCACTCCAGGCCCCTGCGTGGTCTTCACACTCTGGCTGTCCAGCGCTCCAGCCGTTGGATGCTTGTGGCGACCAGCTCGGCGGCGAACCTGAGCACGCAGGGTGTCATGAATGCATTGCCATGTCCCGTCATCGCGAAACTGTTGGAAGTACGTATACACGCTTTGCCAGCAAGGATAGTCCTTGGGTAGCATTCGCCATTGGCATCCGGTCACTGTCAGATACAAGATCGCATTGATGACGGCTCTCATGCACAGCGTTCGTGGGCGCCCTCCTGGCTTGGCCGCTGGGATCAACTCTTTGATACAATTCCATTGAGCGTCAGTCAGGTCGGTTGGGTAGATCTGGTTTGTTTTCTTATTCCCAGTCTATCTCATCTGACTGACTGGTTGCCTCCTTTTCAAACACGCTCTGAAAAGCCTCTCGCAGCGCGGATTATTGCGCGCAATCGTTGGGAATGTACTCCTTTGAAGCCACCTTGGACTACCGTTCGGCCAGGTGTTTGAGCGTCAACAATTGCTTGCGTATAGTGGACCCGTTTGTCAAGTCCAAAAAACGTCGTTGGAAAGATACTTTTCCTCCATTCAAATGACTTCTAGGATTGGAAGAGAAGCGTGAAAAATACCCATCTCTTCCAATGTTGCCGTTTTTGCTGTCGAATGACAGGATTAATGGTTGTTACGCAACTCTGCTGATTCCAAATGTGGTATACTGGGAAGTTGAACATTTTTTCGCTTTTGTAACGCTTTTTCGAGGACCTAAAGACACCCCATGATCATCATTTTTCCAGATCTTCCCGCCGTTGAAGTAGAAAGAGTAGAGGAAGCTGAGGAGATTACCCTCATCCTGCGTACAATATCCCCAACAGCACTTTGCCCCTCGTGTGGGGCTGCATCTTCGCACATCCAAAGTCGCTATACAAGGACACTGCGCGACCTTCCTTCTATCGGGCATCCAATCCGTCTCATTATGCAGTACGTCGTTTTTTCTGTAAAAACCACACCTGCGCTCAAAAAATCTTTGTTGAGCGACTTTCAGATCTCTGTTATCCCCATGCACAACGCACAAAACGGTTGCAACACGCTCTCTGTGGGCTTGGGCTCAAAATAGGAGGCCAAGCCGGAGCAGATTGTGGAAGTGAGCTTGGCATGAGTGGGAGTCGCGATACGATTTTGCGTCTGGTTCGAAAATCAGAACCACCTGCCCAACAAGAGCCACACATCATTGGTCTGGACGACTGGGCGTGGAAACGCGGGTTGCGCTATGGAACCCTGATCTGTGATCTAGAACAAGGTGTGCCCATTGACCTGTTACCCGACCGCACCGTCTCGACGGTCTCAGCATGGTTGCAGAAGCATCCCAAGATCAAAATTGTCAGTCGCGACGGCTCACAGGAATATGCCTCAGCGGGAAAGTATGGTGCTCCACAAGCTAGGCAGGTGAGTGATCGCTGGCATCTGACAAAAAATCTTGCAGGGTGTGTTTCGGTCGTGCTGACCCACTGTCTCACGGAGATTCGTCATGCAGAGCGGGCTACCATCACAATCCCCGAAGAAGAGCAACAGGTACACCACCGCAGCCGTCTAAGGACACAGGCCGAGCGACAGACGCAACAGGCTCGTCAGTCTGAGCGAAGCGCTCGCTACGAGCACATCGTCGCGCTCTCCAAACAAGGGATGAAATCCTCGGATATTGCGGTTCAGGTAGGAATGCCTGAACGTACCATTCGACATTGGCTCTCTGACCGAGGTATTCCCTATTCTCATCCGCGACATGAACGGCCTCGCCTCATTGATCCCTACAAAACCTATCTGCTTTCGCGTTGGCACCAGGGCTGCCACAATGGCTTACAACTCGAAAGAGAACTGAGAGCAAAAGGCTACAAAGGATCTGGGCGTGCGATCTATCGCTACCTGGAGACGTTAGAACCACCTGACTTCTCTGTTCGCGAACACCGTCCTGCTGTGGCTCTGGAACAGAGTACTTCTCCCAAAGAGCCCAATCCACTTTTGACCCTCTCAGCATCACAAGCGACCTGGCTCTTTTTCCGCAAGCAAGAGGATTTAAAGGAGGAAGAATTGGCGTATCTTCGATTGTTGAGGCAGGCCAGCCCACCAGTTGAAGCGACGTACCAACTGGTGAACACCTTTCTGCAGATGGTGCGCGAACGCACAGGAGAACAGCTTGATACTTGGCTAGGAGCAGTCCAAGCGAGTCATCTCAATGCATTTCAGCCCTTTGTGACTGGTGTCCTACAAGATAAAGATGCCGTTCTCGCAGGGTTAACATTGCCTTGGAGCAACGGTCCTTTAGAGGGCAATGTGAATCGGCTTAAACTCATTAAAAGAAGCATGTATGGTCGCGCTGAATTCGATCTTCTCAAGTTTCGAGTGCTCTACCAGAGCAAAAAGAATCGGGACAGAAAGAACAAGAAACATCAGGCACAACAGGTGGTTCATCTGAAGAAACCGAAGAGCATGAAAAACAACGCAAACTCTCAGCGTACCACAACTGGGATCAGCAAGGTTGCGTAAGTTTCGATTAATGGCGGATTTCTGACAGATAAAATGGCACAAAACCTTCCTCAATCCGCTTAAAACCTAGAAAGACAATCAATGGTGACTGACACATATATTGGCGAGACCTTTTTTTGAACAGGTAGTTCTCAAACATAGGTCCCTTTGTTGATTGACAAATAAAAATTCTTTTTTTCAGACGAATATCTTTTCGTTCCATTGCTGTAAAGGAGCCAGAGAAGCCAGAGGAGGAATATGAAAGGGAGAGTGGTTCTGTCACATAAATTTTCCAGATAGCAATACACGTTTCAAAACAGAGAACATACCGCTGTTCCTGCTTCAACCTATGAAAATTGACACATATCTTTTCGCATTTACAGAGAGCGGAAGAGAAACAGACAGCTCTTCTGCTCCATTTAGCGAAGCATGCACAGTGAAAATTCGTGACCTTTTGAGGACAATCCCTTGTGAATGCGCAAAAGCTAGCGAGCTTCGCTCTCATGCCTGGGTAAAACGGAGGAGCGAGTTGACTTCCCGAAGAAAGCTGGCACATGCAGCAGGAGTAGCACCGGGAGGGCAATATCAGCAATCAAGCTGTAAACGAGGGTCGTGGTGCTGTAGTGGGCAATGGCGAATGTGTAGGTGAGGTTCGCGAGCATGGGAACCCAGCAAGCCCACCAAGCCCAGCGAGCGCGTCGCCGAAACGGGATGACAACAATGATGAGAAAAAGCAGCCCAAAGACGAGTTCATGAACGGCGTATGTTATCTCTAGCAATGTTACGTACTGCGTGATCTGAGGCGATGAAAGCTTCGCGACTTCCCAAGTCACCCCTGCAATCGTGTGAAATACCTCCAGGTGGTCAGAGGGCAAACCGGATCTTCCATCGGCAGCAAGATCAGAGATGGACGCAAAGAGAAAGAACGCTCCGAGAAGGAGGAGGAGAATCCAGGCCACCAGTAAGGAGATAGGCTGTTTTGGAGGGCGGTGATTCTGAGTGACCTGGCTTGCAGACTCGCGTTGAGCCGTATCTTCTGATGCGCTTGCATTTGGATTAGGGTCCATAATGTTTCCTTTCATGAGTATGAATTGATCGTTCTTGCCTTTGCTCAAGTGATAGCATAAGCATATCCACGCTACGAGCCTCCTAATATCCGGGAAGACGGCGTGATTTTCACCCGTCTCGCGTCCTGCTTCAAAACAGCGCATGAGAGGAGGCTCCATTTCCACTCTAAGCTCGCACAATAGCGATGAGGTAGACAATGTAGGCCGCCACAAGAAGACCACCCATCACACGGGGAATCTTCCCATACCAGACCAAAGCCAGGAGAATCAGGTGAACCACGATCATCACTGGTAAGGCGATAAAGGTGACATGGGGTCCACTGGAAGAGCGTGAATAGTCGCTGCAAGTCCAAGTGTGACGAGTAAATTGTAGGCAAACGAGCCAAGAATACCACCCACCAGAATATCAGATCGTTTCTTACGAGCCGCACTTACCCCCAAAGCAATCATTTCTGCTCCGGTTCCCAGGGAGACAATGGTTGCCCCAACCGCTCCCTGGCTTAACCCAATGACCTGAGCGAACCGAAGAGCCCTTTCCACGATAGCCGGACCTCCCACCGCCATGGCCGCCAGACCACCAAAGGTCTGCCCGATCGGTTTCCAATGAAAGCGAGGACGTGAATGCTTTTCCTGGTCGTCATCATTGTCATCATCATCGTCGTCTGCTTCAGACTCGTGGAGACGTTTGACGGTCTCCCGGTCTGTCCGAAACAAGAAAATGGTGTAGCCGATAAAGACAACCAGCAGGAGAATCCCCTCCAGTTGGGTGACCACTCCCAGAAAAAGCAGGGCCACGGGGAGAATGGACACCAGGGTCGCGATCATAGCTTGCCGTCGCACGATCCGACCGATGACCATTGGAAAGATGAGTGCGGAGAGGCCCAATGCCGCCGTGACAATAGTGACATTCGTGCCAATGACGTTTCCTACGGCCAAAGTTGGAGCGCCGCACGCCGAAGCGATGGCAGCAGTGAGCATCTCCTCTGCTTCCAGCCCTGCCAGCAGAACCCCCAAGACGAGAGCACTGACGCCAAGATCGTGGCCAAGATCTCCTGCTCCATCAAGAAACCAATCAGCACCAATGATGAGCAATACCGTCCCGATGAGCAGCAGCCCAATAGCAAGCAAGAGTGAGAGCATTATCTGTCCTTTTCCTGAGCGGAAGTTTGCTCCACAATCTCTGCACTCTCGCGCAAGGCATGAAGAGCTTCCTGACTGCTGTAGTAAATGATGACGAGCGAAGCAAGAGGATCAGCCCACCACCAGCCAAAGAGCGCATTGAGTGCCAGCAAGATAGGCATCCACTAGAGTCACGCGACCTTCAGTCAGCAAAACCTCGTTCACCAGTTGTTGTCCAGTGTGCCATTTACCAAAGGCGAGCAGCAGCATGGCAATGAACGTGACCGCAGGCTCTCCTGTGGTGTAGTCGCGCGAGACGCGCCCACCGTGTCACTGGAGGCCCAAGCCTGTGGCCAGTATACCAGAGAGAGTGAGAAGCGACAAGTTTCCACCCCATATCTTTTCGTTTGTGTCAGATATCTTTTCGTTCTCTTGAAGAATGGGTGGGAAAACTGAGGAACAATCGTTCGAAAACAACAATTCATAGGCATTGAGAAAAGTTATGTGTCGAAGTCTGCCCGTTCTCCATCTCAAACAATGAAATGCTGCGGATTACCCAAAAGCTTGGCCGCTTCCTACTGAAAGTTTGGCCACATTGTTGCAGATCGAAGAATGTTTGTGCGTTGAAAAGGTGTATTTGGCATCTCTTCGAGAGATGAAAAGTGTTATCTTCATCACTCGGTGACTCACCCGATCATATGAGGTGATGATCACGAGCGTAAAGAGCGGCCTGGGTGCGGTCTCGCAAGTCTAAGCGGTTAAGGATATTGGAGATATGATTCTTGATCGTGCCCTCGCTGACCATCAGTTGGACAGCAATCTCGCGATTGGTCGCGCCCAAGGCAATGAAGCGCACCACTTCGACTTCGCGGTCAGTGAGAGGAGCGTGCGACGAAGCTGTGGTATTTGGCTCTGCTCTGGAAGAAGCGGCTGTCTTCTCGGTGCGAGTGAGTGCGCCAACCAACTTACCCGCTACGGCGGAATCGAGCTGGTAGATTCCCGCATGAGCCAGCCGGATGGCCTGAGCTAGATCACCTGGAGGGATGTCTTTCAGCAAATACCCCTTTGCTCCTGCCTGGAGTGCTTTGACAATGTATTCCTCATCATCAAAGGTTGTCAGCATAAGCACTTGACAGGTGGAAAACTGGCTGCAAATCAGAGCCGTTGCCTGTACTCCATCCATCACCGGCATCCGCACATCCATGAGCACGACTTCAGGTGAGAGAGTTACTACCTTCTCAACGGCCTCCTGTCCATTTGTAGCAGTGCCTACCACATGGATACCATCTTGAATGCGCAGCAGGGAGGCGATTCCTTCTCGGATCAGCCGCTGATCTTCCGCAACCAGCACCCGTATCCCACTTCCCGGATCTTCCTCCCTTCTATCGTACTGCATCGCTTCTCCCCGTGATCTCTGTTTGATCCAACTCCGGCTGTCTTTTCGGGATGTTCACACAAATATGCGTGCCCGAAGCAGGATGGCTTTCTACCTTCAGGACACCCCCGACCACCTCCAGACGCTCGCGCACTCCCTGCAAACCAAAGCGGTCGTTCCGATCTGGTGGAAGCCGATCCAGAAGCGAAATGTCAAATCCCTGCCCATCGTCATCGACGCAGAGGCACACTTCGTGCTTGTTCAGCAGAACGCAAAGGCTCACGTGTCTGGCCCTGGCGTGCTTCTGGATATTGGTCAGAGCTTCCTGTGCAGCACGATAGAGCGACTGCAGGGCTGGTTTTGGGAAACCGATTTCATCGCCTGTGATCTTCAGACTGATAACGAGGCGTTCATTGTCCACGTTTTTGACCAGATTGGTCAGAGCCGCCGAAAGCGAGAAGACCAAGTCTGTGAGGCGCAAGGTCCCCACTGATTGGCGCACATCCTGTAAGGCTTCGCGTGTCAAGCGCCTGGCATCCAGCGCTGCAATCTCTGCCTCCTGAGGATTACGCTGGCGGAAAGCAATGATTTTTTCCAGAAGCACGTTGATTGTCACCAGATAATGACCCAGACCATCGTGAATATCCCGCGCCAGGCGATTCCGTTCTTCCGCCGCAGCCAGCTCCCTCGCTTGTTCAGTATATGTCTTGAGCTTCTGATGGGAAACAGCCAGATCACCAAGGAGTTGCTCAGCCCGCTTGCGATTTGCCTCCGCCTCACAGGCAACACTGGCCATCGAAATGGCGAACACCAGGCCAATGAAGAACATGAACAGTTCAGAGAGAGCCTCTTTATTGGTATACCACAACGGAATGAACGAGGAGAGTTTGGCTACAAACGTCCCCACATACAAGAGAGCCAGACCATAACTGACCCCCTTGCCCAAGGAAAAATAGGCCGAGAATGGCACCAGCGGATAGAGTGCCCTGGATAAGCCGGAGCTATCCACGGTTGCCACAACCTCAAGCAATCCCATCCGGGCCACGAGAAGGCCGATTGTCGCGTACCTGGTCGCGTGTGTAGCAGGATACCGATGTGCCCACTGTTCCAGAGCCAACAAGACCAGCATCAGGCTCATGAAGGCCATGATCCTCCACAACGCAGCAGACGCAACCACGCTGTAATACACACCGGTGACAAGCACTCCTATGTAGAGAAGCGAAGCAACCCAAAGAAAAAGTCTGGGAGCAGGGGCGATTTTCAATTGGATTGGTGGCTCTGCAAGATTTATGGCTTTCTGTTTCCTCCAACTCCTCAATGCTTCTGTTGCATTCACATCAATCATAGCATAGCAGGAAGGCCACCCACAATATGCCGATCGATTGAGCTGGCCCATCAAAAGTCACGTGACTTCTCGCTATTTGTGCCTTGGTAAACATTGTCCACTCGGATAGCAAAAATCGCTCACAAGGCACATGCGCAGGAAGACAATTTCGCTTATCTTTAAGATGTACAAAGCGTTCCGAAGGCATAGATGAAAAGAGCCAACATTAACCTCTTTGTTCAAGCGCTATCAGACGCTTTTTGATTGCATTTTTGTCAATACGAGAGGAAAAAACGAACATGTTCCCTACAAATCTGTACCGCCTGAGCGCCTGGGCGGCAATCATGAGCGGTTTGTTGATCATTTGCAAAAAATTGGTTGTCGAGTTGCTACTCCCGCTTAACCCGGTAACCAACGCGGTAGGAAGCTTTGGGCTCCTACTAGGTCTGTTTACCCTGACAGGAGTCTATGTGTATCAGAGAGAAGCAATCGGCAGGTTAGGACTGATCGGCTATCTGGTTAATTGGTTCGGCCTGGCTCTTGTTTCGGGCGTAGACTACGCAAAGCTCTATATTCTTCCTTATCTCAGCAAGAGCGAACTCCAGGCACTGTTGGCCGGGCCAACGAAGCTCGTCTTCTTAAGCTGCGCCATCTTCTTTCTGGCAGGAGTTATCCTCTTCAGTATCGCCTCATTGCGCGCACGAGTCTTCCCGCGTCTGGCAATACTGTTCTACCTGCTTGGATTTACGCTCTACAGCCTGTCTTTCCTCTTGCCCGATGTCGTTGTTCGTACCGCGGAAGTGGGGGGAGCGCTCGGTGTGATCTGGTTGGGATATGCAATGTTGAGAGCTATCAGGAAAACAACGACGATACAGCCAGGCCAAATCGTTCGTGCTTGATAGGGGATAGCTCTCCGAGCGATACTGCTGGCAAATCCTCTCAGCTTGGCGTGAATTGAACTTGCAAAGAGGGATCGCCAGACGTAGCAGGTCAATCCGCAACAACGTGGCCAAACTTTTGGCTCTCCAGCAAATCTAGTGCTGCTCGCTTGGTAAGAGCACCTCCTCTCCTAATCCAGAGTTCCTTGCCAATAAACTCGAGAGGATGTAGAATACGAGGCGATCAATCGAACAGAAGGAGCAGGGGATGAATAACGACATTCTGAACGAACAGATTGCTTACTATCGAGCACGAGCGCAAGAATATGATAAATCGACAGGAAAAACCGAAGAACTCAAAGAGGCGTCTGCTCATGCAAGAGACCTTCTCCAACAGATCGGTCCATGCGAGCAGGTGTTGGAGTTGGCATGCGGAACAGGGACCTGGACGCGGGTCTTGCTTGCCATAGCGCACCACATCACGGCCATTGATGCAGCGTCTGAGATGCTTGCCATAGCGCAGCAGAAGCTGGGAAATGCACACATCTCTTACCAACAGACCGATGTGTTTCAATGGGAGCCGAAGCAAGAGTACGATCTGGTCTTTTCGCCAACTGGTTGTCTCATGTTCTGCCCAAAGACCTCGACGCCTTTCTGCTCAAGGTCTCTCGTGCCGTTCGCCGAGGGGGGCATCTGGCGATGATTGATCAGTATGCTCCAACCTCAAAGGACCGAGAGATCATGACAGAAGGGGAGGGAGGCAGTCTTTATGCGCACCGTTCACTCCACGACGGAAAGACCTTTACCATTGTGAAGGTCTTCTACGATGTCATGACCCTCCAAGAGACATTGGCCTCTCTTCATTTTGAGGTGACGCTCCACCAACTGAGCGATATCTTTTTCATTCTCTCTGCAAGACGATGGTAGTTGGTCTTCCGCTTCTTTTCTCATGTGTCGCAGTCAAAAGTAGTGTAAAACGTGCTGGCACAACAGCGCAAATCGAGGTATTAGGCCAACACAGAGATGGGAGAAAGCATTGTACACGCAACATCCTTACCGCTGTCGGTTCGATTGGGGACGACACGGAGTACGTGATGCTGCAGAGAGGAGATATCCTCGTCATTGTCGATGTTCTGAGCTTTTCCACGGCAACCATCACCGCTGTGCATGCTGGAGGCTCCATTTATCCCTGCTCCCTTGAGGAAGATGCCGCAGCACTTGCCCAGCACATCGGAGGTGAGGCGGCCGTCTCTCGCTATGATGTGCCCCAACAAGGGCGCTTTTCGCTCTCCCCTGCAACCTATCTTCACCTCGAACCTGGCACGCAAGTCGTCCTCGATTCGCCCAATGGGGCAACCTGTAGTCGCTATGCAAGTCAGGTTCCTTTCCTGTTTGCCGGGGCGTTGGTTAATGCGAAAGCGGTGGCCACAGTTGTCTCGTCTCTCCTTGAGCAAAAGGCCCTCTCTGTCACGGTGATTGCCTGCGGGGAACGATGAAAGACTCCATCAGAAGACGGAGAACTACCGGTGGCTCTGAAGATTACTTGGGAGCAGGAGCCATCCTGTCCTATCTGCCCCAGGAGAAGTCACCAGAAGCTCGTGTGTGCGAAGGAGCATTTGTCCATGTTCGAGATGAGCTGCACGCCATGCTCTGGGAGTGCGGAAGTGGTCGAGAGCTCCGTGAGAAAGGATTTGGGGTGGATGTCCAGCACGCTGCACACTTAAACGCGTATGAAACGGTTCCTCACATGCGAGATCACCATTTCGAACCATTTGACCTCACTACTGTCACTGATGAGCCAGGAGCCAAGCATGGATGACGAGCAACGGAGAAGCGCAAAAAAGCAGATGATGGAACTGATGCAAGTCGGGCGGTCACGGCAGGAGCCCGGCTTCACCATGCTGGTGTCCGAGACCAGTCGCTCCACAGCCTACCGCTGGTGGCAAGCGTATCGCAGACAAGGCGAGGTCGCACTGATGGATGGAAGACACGGACATCCCTTCAAAGCGCGTGAACCTGTCCTGAATTTCCTTAAAATCCGGATGGAGCCAGGCACCACAGACCAAGAGTAGTACGATCCAGAGGGAGGTACATGAGCAGTTCGGACAGGTGATCAGTATCACTCACCTCAATCGTCTCCGCAAAGCTAGAGGTTTGGCAATCCATGCCAGAGAAAAAACTTCTCGGCCCAGACTCCCTCATCTAAGCCCCCGTGGCAAGAGGGAGCAGGAGGGCTGTTACTCGTGGCCGCAGCCAATGAGACAGGATTGCTCTCGTGCCTGGCTGAAGCCCTGCCTGTTGCTCTGGGTTTAACACACCTTTCCGGATGGCTTCCCGCAGCTCGATCACGTACGCCTCTGCTGCTGACCCTGCTGTTGTTAGGGGCTGTGGGTCTGCATCGGACCAGGGATTTGCGAGGATACACTGGAGCGGCGTTAGGACGGCTAACCGGGCGCAAGCGTGCCTACGGCTACTTTCATCTGGAACGCGTCCTCACCACGATCGCTAAGGCAGGAGGAGCCGACTCATTGACGACCGCTCTGGGGAAATGGACTGCCTCGCTCTGGTCATCTCCTTCTCCCGTCTCTACTCCTTGTTTCTACATCGATGGCCATCGCAAGCCGGTCTATGCTGACAAGCTGATTCCACGGGGAACGATTGGGAAACACGGGTAAAGTGCTCGGCGCTCGCGCTCTCGTCCTCTTGCATGACGAGCAAGGGCATCCTCTCCTGGCAACAACCCACCGAGGCGATCACCATTTGACCGTTGGTGTACCAGCAATCTTGGCACGTTATGAGGCCAGTGGGGCGGTCGTCGAACGGTCGCAGTTAATCGTAGATCGCGAAGGAATGGGGGCTTGCTTTCTCAGGGACTTGACGCTAGCTGGATACACCGTGGTCACCGTTCTCAAGACAGACCAGTATACAGGGATCGACTCGTTCACCGAGGTAGGAGCATTCGTGCCGCTCACCTCTGATCGAGATGGGCAGGTTCTGCGTGAAGTGGCTAAAGCCGGTTTTGCGCTTTCCTTACCTGAGTCCTCTAGGCAAACACTTCCGTTGCAAGTTGCCTTGATCCGAGATTGGCGTCGCCAGATCATTACCCCCGAAGAGGAAGATGCGCAAGAGGAGAGGAATGCTCACAAGCGAGGCTGGTGGCGCGATGGTTGGAAGGCAGAGCCCACCCCAGCACCTCCAACCCAGGCTAAGCTCATCCCCATTGTGACCACAGCGTCTACCTGCGTTGATGCCATTGAACTTGCAACCACGTACACGCAGCGGTGGGCTGCACAGGAAAATATCATGCGTGATTTCTTACTCCCGCTGGGATTAGATACCAACCATGGTTATGGCAAGACAGAAGTAGGAAGCTGGGAAGTAAGCAAGAGCGGGTCGCCCTGGAGAAACGGTTGAGCAATATCCAGCGCTGGGCGGTTTCAGCAGAGACGCGGGCACAGCGCACATCGAAACTCTACAATCAACTCTGGAAGCAGACCAAACAGCATGGGGAACAATTGTATCGTGCCCTGAATCAACAGTTGTGGGATTTGGAGGCTTCGGGCAGGGGGCGGTCTATCAACTACGAGCGGAAAGCAAACGATTGCAGACGCAAGCCGAGGCCGAACTCGCTCCGCTGTGGCAACAAGTGTACCAGGTTTTAGACACGAGCAACAAAGAATATCGCACTGCTCGTGAGCGGTACGCTCACGAGCAGTGCGATATTATGCGAGCATTAGAAAATCTGAAGAAACATGAGCAAGTAATATATACATTACAATAATCGGAAAGATCAGATTATGACTGTCTGCAAGCTCGCACTTGCTAATGTGGTGATGTGGATGAGCAATTCCTATTTTCCTCCGCTTTATGCGCGCGTGCCATCTGGAAGCGACTGGCTCCTTTTTTCCAACTCACTGGAAGAGTCGTCTCGCTCCCACATACTCTCACTGTGGAACTGCATCCATTCAACGATCGCCAGTTAAACCGGGATCTGCACGCTCTCTGCCACCGGGTCAATCAAACTCAGCCTCACTTGCCAGATGGGCGATTGCTCGTGTTTATGGTGAATGTCTCTTCTCGTCCCACTCCAGATGGGGGAGCAACTAGAATTGCCTAATGTCCTGATAAAGAACTTGCCGTGTGGCTTCTTCCACAAGCGCTTGCGACTGACTCGGGAGTTGCTCTCGTGCGAGCGCTCATCGAGGAAATGCGCAGTCGGATGATTCTTATCCCAGGCATTACAACCGTTGAGGGCTTGGGGTGGGAAGTTCGTCGTCGTGCAGAGCGCAAGACGTTTCATCTCTTAACAGAGCGTTTGACGGACGTGCAGCGGATACAACTCCAGGGCGTGTTAGTGGTTCCAACCTCCTCACGGCAAACCATCTTGGCCTGGCTGCGACAGCCTCCAGGAGCCGCTTCTCCCTCCAATTTTCAGAAAGTGATCGATCGGTTGCGTTCAATACGTGATCTTCGGCCTGGATCAGCAGGTCGCCTTACTCGTTCACCAAAACCGCCTTCAGCAGCTTGCACGTGAAGGAACGCGTATGACTGCACAGCAACTGCAATTCAATAATGATGGTCGCCGAGACGCGACCCTGGTTGCCTTTTTGCTCTCTACAGCAGAGGAATTGGTCGATCAGGCGCTGAAATGCACGACAAACTTATCGGCCAGCAATTCAGAAAAAGGAGAACGCAAGCAAGAAGATCAGATTAAGAAGAGCCGGAAGGCCATTAACGAAAAAGTTCGCCTGTATGCGCGGGTGGGAAAAGCCTTGATTGCGGCTAAAGCCGAGACTCAGGACGCCTATCAAGCCATTGAAGCGGTTATTGCCTGGGAACAATACGTGGGTACCGTAGAAGAAGCAGAACAGCTTTCCACCACGAATGAGGTGGACTCGGCGGAAGTATTGATCAGCCGCTATGGCCAATTGCGCAAGTATACGAAGGAATTGCTTTCCACCTTCAGAGTTTCAAGGAACAATGGCCAATGCGTCCGTCATTGGAGCACTTGAGGTTCTGAAAGATCTCAATGAAAAAGGTCGGCGTACGGTGCCAGAACATGCCCCAACATCGTTTGTCAAAGGTCGTTGGGAAAAACATGTGCTACTGGACGAGACGATCGAGCGTCATGCCTACGAGAACTCTACACCCCCCTCTCAGAATTGCGAAGTGGGTTGCGATCGGGAGATGTCTGGATACAAGGAAGTCAGGCCATACAAAGCGTTTGAAGAGTATCTGATGTCTCCAGGCCAGTGGCAATGGCTCAAACACACCAAAGATACTGGTATGGAGGTTGCTGAGGATGTCTCAAACTATCTCACTGAACGCAGGGAGACGTTGAGTGGGAAACTCACCACGGTTGAGAAACTGCTGACCGAAGAGAAATTGCCCGATGTGCGCCTCGTCAAGGGAGCGTTGGTGATTACGCCGCTCGCGAAAGCCGTTCCAGATGACGTGGAAGCCCTGACTCGCCAAGCGTATGCGTTGCTTCCACGCATCAAGCTGCCAGAATTGTTTCTGGAAGTCAGTGCCTGGACAGGGTTAGATCGTCACTTCACGCATTTGCACACGGGAGAAGTCCCCAAAGACCGAACCGCGCTATTTGCCACGCTGCTGGCGGATGCCATTAATTTGGGTCTCTCGCAGATGGCAGGGACCTCTGAAGGAATGACCTTCAATCGGTTGGCCTGGATTGCTGACTGGAATGTGCGTGATGAAACGTACACCAAAGCGCTGGCGGAAGTCATTAACTACCATCATCGTGTGCCTTTCGCTGCCTATTGGGGAGATGGCACGACCTCCTCATCAGATGGACAACGCTTTAAGGCAGGACGACCAGAAGCCACTGCCCAGGTTAATCTGCGGTATGGAACGGAGCCTGGCGTGACCTTTTACACCCACCTTTCGGATCAGTACGGCCCTTACAATGTCAAAGTAATTAGTTCCTCGGTTCGTGATGCACCACATATGGTGGATGGCTTGCTCTACCATGAGACGGACCTGCCCATTCATGAACATTACACTGATACCTGGGGATATACCGATCAAGTGTTCGGGATGACGCATTTGTTGAGCTTTCGCTTTGCTCCGCGTATTCGTGACCTGGGAGACAAGCGTATCTACAGTTTTGAGAAACCAGAAACCTATACCAAGCTCTAGCACCACTGCTGGGCGAAATCATCAACGTCAAGCAAATTGAAGGGCACTGGGACGATCTGCTCCGCTTGACGTGCTCAATCCGCAAGGGTTCGAGTAACCGCATCGCTTATCTTAGGAAAATTGGCCTCCTATCCCAGACAAAACGGCTTAGCCTGGGCGTTACGAGAAGTCGGACGCATTGAGAAAAGTCTGTTTGCCTTGCAGTGGCTGCAAAGCCCAGGAACTTCCAAAGGCGAATTACAGGTGGGACTCAATAAAGGAGAAGCCCGCAATGCATTAGCACGAGCCATCTTTTTTAATCGCTTGGGTGAACTGTGTGATCGATCCTATGAAGATCAGCGCCATCGGGCCAGTGGCCTCAATTTGATGGTTGCAGCCATTATTCTTTGGAATACACTCTATCTTGCAGAGGCCATCGAGACGCTCAGAAGCAAGGCGTTAGAGTGAAAGAAGAGTATCTCCAACATCTCTCCCCATTAGGGTGGGAACACATTAATCTCACTGGAGACTACCAATGGAACTTCAAACACATCCCTGCGACAGGACACCTTCGACCCCTACGAACCAAAACGACGTAAATGTGACTATTTCTGGCCTGTGTATCTTCCTACCGAGAATCGATGGTTTGAAATAAGAAGGGAGCAAAAACATGGCTGAACCGGGAAAACAGCGAACTTCAATATCAGCAAAGCCTTTATGAATATCTCGCTGACGACGATTGCTGCTATTGGTAGTGCCGCAGGTATTCCCTGGGTTGCTGGTGCAACTGCTCTTCCTGCGGCGATTGCCTCGTCTGAAACCTTGAATACCTTCCTGATGCAAAAGAAGGAAGAGCAGCTCGAACTGTCTGCTCCGAGCTGGACGCGAGACGCTCAATCCTGGCAAACCGTGTGTTCCAGCATCAAATATCACTTACCGAAGATCATGGATACGATGGCGACCCAGTTGAAACAGGTCCAGGGCCTGCCTACGGAGGCTATAGTGAAACAAACCCTCATTCAGGCAATCGCTCAGCACCTGCCGATCTGGGAGATTCCTGCCCAAGAACGTAGGTCGATTGCCGTCTACGTCGCGCCACTTATCTTTACTAAAGCGACTGATATACTCAAACCGACCCTCGATCAGATGCAAAAGGATGTGCAAGCAGAGATGGTTGTGAAATCTTTGACTTGCTCAGCAAGGTGCAACAGGCGGGACAGTCACCCATTTCCTCTGTTGTCCCAGTTGCATCAACGGCTCCCATTGTTTCATCCGTTGCGACGATCCTTGAACAGAAGATGAAGACCTTCAGCCTATGATGTGTATATCTGCTATAACGAAGAAGATGAGGCCAAGGTATTTTCCATCGGAGAAGCCCTCAAGGCTGGTGGTATCCTTCCTTGGTTTGACTTTCTTGGGAAGCCTGGAAGGTTCAAAGGAAAGCAGCAAGAACATCTCATCGAAAACATTCCAGCAGCCGCTATTTTTGTGGGACAATATGCGATAAAACAATGGCAAGACTGCAAATATATGCCTTCTTGAACCAGTTTATTGAGCGTGAGTGCCCAGTCATTCCTGTGTTACTCAAAAGCGCTTCCTCGAAGCCAAAGCTACCACCATTTCTTGCCACGTTCGTCTGGGTGGATTTCCATCGCTCCGTTCCTGATCCACTTAAACAGTTTATCTGGGGGATTACGGAAGAGCATTCTGTTGATAAATAGAAGAGCCTGCTAGCAGCGAGGAAGGTGTGAACGATGGCTAACCAAGAACAAGTAGAACGACTCAAACATAGTGTTGAGGAATGGAATCAATGGCGGGAAGAATATCCAAACATACTGCTCGACCTCAACTAGGTCAATCTCGACCACACTGACCTCGGCGGGGCCAACCTCAGTGGGGCCGACCTCAGCGATGCCACCCTCATGGGAGCCACCCTCAGTGGGGCTAACCTCAGTCGGGCTAACCTCGACGATGCAACCTACCACGCTGTCAAGATCGCTGTTGCCGGCATAAGGAGTTTAATGAATGTGAGGGAAACTGCAGGTTCCCTGGACATTGAAACCCTCTCTAAAGAATCCCACTTCAGGAATGTCGACCTCAGCGGTACTGGCATAACAAGTTTAATCAATTCAAGGCGCACCGCCGGTTTCCTGGTTATTGAAGCCCTCTCTAAAAGTTTCCCCTTCCTGGGAGCCACCCTCAGCGGAGCCACCCTCAGCGGAGCCACTCTCAGTGGAGCCACCCTCATGGGAGCCACCCTCAGCGGAGCCACCCTCAGCGGAGCCACCCTCATCGGAGCCACCCTCATGGGAGCCACCCTCATGGGAGCCACCCTCATGGGAGCCAATCTGAGCTTCCGACCTGAGCTCTGCCGACCTGAACGGGGCCACCCTCATCGGAGCCAACCTCAATAATGCCAACGTTCATGAAACAAGGCTATCTCGCACGATCCTTGCAGCGATAGATCTATGCACCGTTGAGGGACTCGATACGATAATCCATGAGGGACCTTCTTACGTTGATGTCAAAACAGTGCGGTTTCCTGAAGGCGAAACACGTAAACTCTTTCTCCGAGGTGTTGGGTTCTCTGACCCCTTTATCGAGTACCTACCCTCATTGCCCCAATACGCATCCTGCTTCATTAGCTATGCTCACCAGGACGAACCTCTGGCCCAACGCCTCTATAAAGATTTGCAAGACAAAGGCGTACGCTGCTGGATAGCATCCCAGGATTTGCGACCAGGAGATTATCATTATAGCCGTATCGATGAAGCTATTCATTCCAATGAGAAGGTCTTGCTTTTGCTCTCTCAAGATGCTATGACAAGCCCGTGGGTAAAGCACGAAGTACAGACTGCCCTCGCTAGAGAAATTGTTCAGGATCGTATTGTCCTCTTCCCTCTACGGTTGGATGAGGCAGTCATGCAAGCTAAGAACGATTGGGCAATGAGGTTACGTGAGAGCCGACACATCGGCAACTTCACGAACTGGCAAGATGATGCGATCTATCAGCAGCGCTTTGCGGAACTGCTGCGCCACCTCAAAGTGAAGACCACCTAACACGTACTCTATTGTCTCCTCAACATAAATAGGGGGTTTTTGCATATCCCCCCGAAACGGTGTACTGGGATATGCAAAAAACCCCATTTTACAGGAGCAAGTTCACAGTCCACAGAAACATGATACTTGCAGGGAAGAATCAGGTAGAGGCGTCACCTTGCGTCAAAGGCATGCTTATAAACCACTCATTCACATCACATGCTGTTATTATTTCAAATACCGTATGGGCACAACTCGTTGTGCCCATACGGTATTTGAAAATTTCGTCTTATATCTTATACAAATCACGTACAAAGTAATTACAGAGCTAAGGCGTTCCACACTTGCGTGGCGATGTACGTATAACCAGCATCGCTAGGATGGAAGTCTGCGCCATTGGTGATGCAATAAAGCGTAAGTTGGCAGAGACTGGCCTGGGTAAAACCGCTGTGAGCATCAACCACAGTCGCGTGGATCGATTGAGCCGCCGCTTAAATCGTTGCATTCATCTGATCAGCAAGAGCCTCTACGCCTGGGATAAGCTGCATCGCTTGAGGTGTTTGAATGACCAGGATTTTGCTGTGGGGAGCAGCAAAGCGCAAGGCCCTCAGAATAGTCGTGAAATTGGCTTTGGCCGTCTGCAAGACAGCGGGAAATCCTTGAGCGATACAGGTAGCGGGATCAGCCTGGACTTTGCATTGATCGATCAGAACATTTTCATCATTGCTACCCAGATTAAAGGTAATTGGAGAAACCTGATCACGATGTTTGAATAAAAACGCCACTGCCACTTGCAACTGTGACTCTGTGATTGGGTAATTATTGTGCAGTGGAAAAGGGTTCAAGGTAGTATGATAGAGGCAATCCCCATGAATAAAGGTAGAAGTTGTTTCACCAGGACAAGCATAATTCACTTCCTGGATGGTTGGTTGGACCTGCTGCACCATAGCCAGGAAATCACGATCATAACCGGTCGTAAAGGCATTGGGATCGAAGGGCTGAGGAGGCTGTTGCAGATGCCCGTCCTTATATCCCTGGTAGCCAAATGCCAGGCTGTCTCCTAATGCCAGGTATGTTTTAGCAAACGTATTGGTATGGTTTGCATGAACCGAGGCCACACCTGAAAATGCACCTAACAACAATACTAGTGTCAGAAGAGGGAAAATCATAAAACGTGTAATGTGGCGTACATAAGCCATAGAATGTGAGTCCTTTCTTTTGTACATTTACCTTTTAAAGAAACACAAAGAGAGAGAGGTTGCAAGAGTTTTTTCCGCTCTTCTCTTTCAAGAAGTAACCGCTCGCAAGACAATAATAGCGTACAATGCCGAGAAAACATGGGTCATATGACCTCTATACAGATGGAACATCGGGAGAGAAGGGCTGTTTCCCGCTGCAGGCGAATTGGGGTCACGAGATTAGCAGGGGCAAAACCCACACGAAGGCTTCTTCACACGATATTTGTCCCTGCTAATCTCGTGACCCCAATGGTGCAGGCTGGGCGAAACAACCAGGAGGCAAGTTCCATAGCTACAGAGCAGACACGCTGCTCACTACCTGCTCTGTAGCTACGGAATTTGCCTCCGTTGTGTTTCTTTACCCGGGAACGATGATGAAGAAGCTGTGCTGGCTATCTTTCCATTGTGTATTGCCATTGGAGGCGGCGAGCGCGTATGTCTGGTTCCAGGCTATTGCGCTCTTCGCGAGGTTGTAGGTGCTGGCATAGATGGTTCCCTTGCTCAGGCAGAAGCCGCCGATATAGTTTGCGGCGAGCGTTTGCTGCCATTTGATCCGGCCTGTCGCGGCGTCGATGGCCACGACTTGCGCTGGTTGCGGATCGGGGTTATCAACCACGCCGCTGTCAACGGCGAGGTAGAGCATGTTATTGCTCAAGACAAGCGAGTGCAGCGTGGCACCCGCAACCGGCGTCTTCCAGAGTTGTTTATTGCTCTGAATATCGTAGGCGTAGACGTGCCCAGTCGTGGGCTTCTTATCCTTCGCGGTGAATGGCGCGTCCTGAGGAGGCTTCGGACTCAGCGTGACGCCAAAGTAGACGATATTTCCATCTACTCTCAGGGTGGAGAGCTGATCGCTGCCAAACGCGGGGCCCTGCCAGACCTGTTCGCCACTGCTTGCCCGGTAAACCCGTATCGTGCTGGTATCCGGACTCCTCCCATTATCGGCGACCACTACCGCGTAGACCAGGCCATTGACGATGGTAAGTGATAGAACCGGGGCAGTGGTGCTGGCCAGGAACGTTTTTGTCCAGAGCTGTTTGCCGGTTGCAAGGTCATAGACCCGCAAGCCGGACTCCACGCTCGCTGCGAGCACGCCATTGCCGGCGTTCATAAGCCACAGGCTCGAGGTCACTGTATAACTGGTAATCTGGCTGCCGTTGGAGGCATTGAACACGTAAATCTGAGCCATGCCCTGCCGCCCTTTGCCCGGGTCACCGCTATTGACGTACCGCTGCCAGCCAACGTAGAGTCGCCCCTGAGCAAGAAGCATATCTCTGACAAACTGCTGGTTGTTGTGTGTGGGAGGTGGGAATACATGTGTCCAGAGCGTTTGGCCATTGCTGGCATCAAGCTCCAATACAACATTGGTTGTATTTCCAGCATCCATGGCGCTTTGCAGCACATAGACCGTTTTCCCGGCGGAGATGATTTTGCTGGCGCTTTTGATCTCGCGCTGCCAGAGTGCCTGGTGCGTCTGGGGATCAAGTTTGAACACGCTGGTAGAATCGCTGGCATAGATGCCCTGCGGGCCACCGGAACCGGTTTGCGGCGGGTTTTGGCCCTGGCTCTGGTGGGCCAGGCGGAGGACAAAGAGCAGGCTGCCGACAAGCAGGACCGCGACGCAGACTGCCGCAAGCAGCGCGAAGACCCGCGCGGGCGTGCGTTGAGCGGACTGGTGTGTGGCGTGCGTTGTTTCTATCAATTGACGCATAGAACGTTTCCTTTTTAGATCGAGAACGTTCGCGCCGGCGGGCCAGCTGCGCGGTGGGCGTTTCTTCCCACGGGAGCTGCTGTGTCTCTCGGTTGCTGGCTTGATCTTGCTCTAATCCCAGGCGCTGCCAGACGTTGTTAAGCGAGCGCTCATCGTCCTGGTACATCTGGTGCAGGCCGCTGATGATCTGTTCGTCTGGTGAAGCGGGCGCTTGGCGGGTTAAAAGCCAGTCTACCTGCGCATCTACCTGCTCTGGAGTAAACTCCGGGATGTGCTTATCCATGTGTTTGATCCTCCCTTTGTTGCCTGTAGATGGCACGCAAGAGATTGAGTGAACGAGAGAGCATTGTGCGAATCGCCGCATGGCTTTTGCCAAGCCGCACGGCGATTTCACTGCAATTGAGGCCGTACGCGAAACGTAAGTGCAGAATCTCCTGTTGGAGTTCTGGCAGGGACGCGACATGTGTGCGCAGTTCAGCATACACCTCCTGGCGCAACGCCACGACCTCTGGGGCAGAGGAATCGTCGTCGGACAACAGCTCCGTTATCTCTGCCATTTCCATAGAAGAGCTCGGGCGGCGATGTCTACGCCGGTAATGATCGGTGGCTTTGTTGTGGGCCGTACGCCACAGCCAGGCGCGCTGCTTGTCTTCGTCCAGTTTGGGCAGGATCTCGCTCTCGATGGCCGCCTGAAAAACTTCTAGCAGGACATCCTCCGCATCTTCCCTGGTCGGGACCTGCCGGCATAGGGACATCAAAATGGCCGACGCGTAGCGCTGATAGAGTTGAGCGACCAGCGTATGATTGGACGGAACAAGATGCTTTTTTGACTGCATACCATTTCCTATCGAACTCAAGCTTGAGAAAAACAGATATCATGATCATGATACTTTCGCTTAGTATGTCGCCAGAAAAAAGCGCAGTGTGACATGCTGGGGTTTTTTGCATATCCCCCCGAAACCTGTACACCGTTTCGGGGGGATATGCAAAAAAACCCATTAACCACCAAATCACAGACCTTCTGCATGCGCTTCTCACCCTCACTGACAAGCCCTTTCACGCATCACAAGAGGTAGCAACCATGCTTGTTACCCCTTGTGAAGAAATAGTGCCCATTGCTTGGCCTGCTCAGGGGCGGTACACACCTGGGAAGCAGGCAGGAACGACACGGGAACGGGATGTGCAAGCATGTCACCCGCTTTCATGAACGCTGGCTGGCACAAAAACGACGCATGATATGTGGTAAATGACATCCGAAGTGAGCAGGTTTTGCCCTCCGACGTTAGCACTTGCCCTCCCATATGAGCACTGGCATAAAACTACTTGGGCAAACCGCTTCACATCGGGTATACTGTTTCTCAAGCGTGTAAATTGCGTACCTCATCGAGAGATCGGCAGGGATGCTCATGGTGTAAATATGGAAATTCTGTGAGGGAATTTCGACAAGTATCTGAGGGAATCTTTTCTCAAGAAAAACCGCTTCACAGGCCCTTCAGACTCTTTTCCCACAAGGAGATTCCCTCAGATAGTTCCCAAAAAGGTCCCTCATCGCATCTTAATATTTACACCACTAGTGGTAACGGAGAGCAACGATGAAGACTTCAGAAGTTCCGCGTGCGGTGGCGGCGGGTATGTCCATGGCATCAGCGCTTGGCCTGAGGGTCGATGACGCAGTTGTTGTTCACGACTCGAATCGCATCGCTGTGCGCCTCCTGCCTTGTGACGTTCTTGCTCGGGTAGCCTATGGAGCGCATCAGGCGGGCGCCAAGTTCGAGGTTGAGGTCGCTCGGCGGCTCGCCCAAACCGATAGTCCGGTGGCTGAGCCTGAGCCTCGCGTGGAGCCGCGGGTCTACGTGCGTGGCGGCTTCGCGGTCACGCTGTGGAAATACTACGAGCCTGTACCGTCTCGTGACATCGCACCATCCGAGTATGCGCAGGTTCTGGAGCGGCTGCATGCCAACATGCGGCAGATCGATGTGACTGCGCCACACTTCACGGATCGAATCGCCCAGGCCCAGTCGCTGGTTGGCAACCGCGCCCACACTCCGGAGCTTCCTGACACAGAGCGAGAGCTTCTCAGCAAGACGTTGCGAAACCTGAGGCGCGCCGTCGAAGGGCGTGGCGCCGGTGAGCAGTTGCTGCACGGCGAGCCGCATCCGGGCAACTTGCTCAGGACGAAGAGAGGGCTGCTCTTTGTAGACCTCGAGACATGCTGCCGCGGACCTGTCGAGTTCGACATCGCGCATGCGCCCCAAGAAGTCAGTGAGTACTACCCGGCAGCCAATCAAGACCTGCTTCGCGATTGTCGGATCCTCGTGCTCGCGATGATCGCAACGTGGCGCTGGGATCGAGACGACCAACTCCCGAACGGGCGCCAACTGGGCGCAGGGTGGCTCAGCCAGATCCGAGCAGCGCTCGATCGCCACGACGCTGGCGGCTCGGACGGTGCCCAATAACCCCACCACTGGAGACCTGAAACCACAGCGCTGGGGCACCCTTGGTTCGGTGCAGGCCCAGGACTCCCGGATGTGCGACGAGCCCATCCCTTCCACACAGTCCGCGCCTGCGCCGCCAACCCCCTCCACCGAGAAAGGCTCCTTCCGCTCAGGCCCCCGGGCTCCCCGAGCCTTTCAATAGTAGGTTTTTGGGAAGGAAGGAAAATGACAAGATCGACGATCTTGATACGAAAGAATGTAAAACTACTGAAGTCGTATCAGGAGGAAGATCATGTCATATCCAGACCCATTATCGGAGTGGAGAGAAACCGTGTCAAGAGCATTTCCCGCCTTGAGTCGACCACAGGCTACTGTTCTGGCCCTCTGGAGCTACGGAATGGTGATGGCCAAATCGTGTGGCATCACGCTCGTGTGCGCGGCGTTGGCCTTGCAATTGGGGACATCGGAAGCGAACCTCGTGCAGCGGTTACGAGAATGGTGTTATGCCAGCAAAAACAAGCGAGGTGCGAAACGACAAGACCTCGACGTGAGTACCTGTTTTGCCCCTCTCTTGCGCTGGATCTTGGAGTGGTGGCCAGCCAATGAAATGCGTCTGGTGATCGCTGTGGATGCAAGTACGCTGGGGAAACGATTTACGGTCTTATGTGTCAGTGTGCTCTATCGAGGATGCGCGATTCCCGTGGCATGGAGAATTGTGGGAGCCGAGGAAAAAGGATCCTGGCGGCCCATTTGGATCGTGTTGCTCTCGCAGGTCCAGGAAAGCGTGCCGACGAATTGGACGGTTCTGGTGCTCACCGATCGGGGCGTGTACGCTCCGTGGCTGTTTACGCATATTGTCACCTGTGGATGGCATCCGTTTATGCGGATCAATCAGCAAGGCAATGTTCGTCCTGTGGGTGAAGAGAACTTTCGAGGTCTCGTTTCACTGGCACCCAAGGAAGGCACCTGTTGGAGTGGCGAGGTCGAGTGTTTCAGTGAGCGAGACAGCCGACTGCGATGTACCTTGCTTGCACGATGGGACAAAGGATACAAAGAGGTCTGGCTCATCGTGACCGATCTGACTCCGGAACAAGCAGAGGCTGCATGGTATGGAATGCGTAGTTGGATCGAATGCGGATTTAAAGATACCAAGCGGGGAGGATGGCAATGGCATCAAACCAAGATGACGGACCCAAAGGGTGCAGAACGGCTCTGGCTGGCGATTGCGGTCGCCACGTTGTGGGTCGTCAGCGTGGGAGGCCAGGCGGATGCGACCTTGCCTGTCAGTAGCCTTGAGGCGTTGCCCGACTCCCATATCGCTCGCCGCAAAGCGACCGGACGTTCCCAGCCGCGTATGATCAGTTGCTTTGCCCGAGGACTCCTGCTCATTGTTGGCACCCTCATTCGAGGGGAAGGCTTGCTCTTGGGCCGCTTTGTGCCTGAGCCTTGGCCTTGCGTCCCTCCGGCTGCCCGAAAGATGAACGTCAAAGCTCAGGGGCACCAACCCGCCTGCAAGGCCAGCCCGTGAAAAAACCTACTGTTGAAAGGAGAGCTGGACTCCCAACAGTTCCTGCAACAGTTGGCTCGCCCGAGCGTAAGGGACGGCTTGGCCTTCTACCAGATAGGTCGCCAGAGTCTTGATAGCACTTCCGTACTGTGCTGGGGCGGAAACGCTTGGGGGGAAAGAGGCCCGTGTCAGATGAAAGCACTGGGGACACTGTTTCTCTTCGACCCTATGCTCTGTAATCCAGAGCCGCTTCACAGGCAAGTCCATCACTTGATGCTGTTCTGAAAGAGTTGCCGGACGAGCGTGCAGATCATGCTGGCAGTCTCACATGGGTGACTGCATAAACGTGCACCTCATCGGGCGTCTCTGCCTGTCGCAGATGAGGCCCACGATGGCCCTTTGTCCACCAGGCTTCTTCCCACTCTTTTGTGGTAGACTCTTAGGAAAACGAACGAAGCGATCTGAGGAGGGAGGCAGGCTACTACTGTGACTATCCTTGGCCTATTGTCCTTCCCTCGTCTTTAGAGCTCTTAAAAACAGTCGATTTGCCCTTCGATCGTTTATACTTGTTCTCGCAAGAGATTCGATGGCAATGATTGCTTGCTTCAGTCCCTCTCGGAGATTTTGGTTGGGGTATGTGACCGTTGGAATTCTTCGTCTTTTCTTTGCACCACTTCGCGCAGGATCATCTTCTCGGCTCGGAGCTGTTGCAGTTTTTCCTCATTCGTCATGCGGCTACTCTAGCAGATCGGCTCTCGTTCTGCAACTGCATCGCCCTTCTGAATAGTTACCAAAGTCCATCACAAAGCAATTTGTTATATTTTCTCCTGGCAGGTGCTCTTACAAGAGAGAATTGCCTGTCATGATAAGAGAGACGATGTTGTGTATCAGACGGCATTCTGGCTCAGTGGTCAGGATAGGTGGAGAACCTCTTTCCGTAGCCGTTGTACGTCGCGCATTGGGGGAACGCCGAAGAGGTCTTTGTACTCGCGATTGAAGTGGGAAGCATCCTGGTAGCCAACGCGATAGGCTGCACTCGCTGCATCGAGACCTTCTGAAAGCATCAGACGCCGCGCCTCTTGCAGTCGCAGCCGCTTCTGAAATTGCAGGGGACTCAGTTCGGTGACAGCCTTGAAGTGTTGGTGAAATCCTGACACGCTCATGCCCAGTTCGTGTGCCAGTTGCTCGACACGCAGGGGGCGGTTGAAGTCTTGACGGAGCCGCTCGACGGCCTTTGCAATGAGAGAAGACCCATCTCCAAACGCCGCCAGGTGCCGGAGTCGGACTCCTTGTTCTCCCATCAGAAGCCGATAGACGATCTCTCGCATGATCAGCGGCAGAAGCATGGGAGCTTCGGCTGGAGCGTCCAGAAACCGGGTGAGGCGCACCGCCGCTTCCAGCAGGTTGGTGTCCAGAAGACTGACATCAATGGCCCTGACTCCTAGAGGTGTTCTTGCAGAGGCATGACCTGCTTCAAGCAGAACCGAACGGACAATGCTGGGATCAAGGGAGAGGCGGAGACTGAGGAATGGCCGCTCTTTTGAGGCTTCAAGAACCTGACCAATGCTGGGCAGATCGACCGTCACCAACAAATAGTGGAAGGGGTCATAGCGATAGTGGCTCTCGCCGAGGAAGAACTCTTTGCTGCCCTGTGCCACCACACACACTGAGGGATCAACCACGCTGTACACCCGCGCCATCGGCGTGGAGTGGCGGTACAAATGGAGCCCAGGAAGTGGTTGGACGGACCCATCGGAGGTGATCGCTCGCCCGATCCGCTCCACCAATTCCTCACGATAAGCTTGCTGGAGTGTTGCCTCGCGTGCTTCCTGTCGGTTCACTATGGTTGTCATTGCACCCTCTTTTCTGTTGTTCCTCTGCACGGAGAGAACATTTGGAGAATCAGCCAATCATTTTCGAGAATTATTCTATCACCTTTGGCTCCACGCTGTCTATAATACGCATGAGCGGGAGAACATATTCTCTCGCTCTGGTCAAAAAAGCTGAAATTTTCTTCAAGAAGAGACGATGCGGCCTACACGAATGTGCTGTCCAGTCCTCGTCGGCTCTCACGTCGCGGAATACGTCAGTACGTGTTCCTTTTTCTCGGGAAGGATCGTGAGAGGTGAGAGGGACGACCAATGACTCACATGGAGAAAGAGAGCAGTGCATATGGACATCAAACGAAATGGCTCACAACCGTCAGGCAAAGGACCAGCCGAGTATTTTACCGGCATGGTTCGCATTGATCCTCTCTTCGAGGCACCCGACCCGGCACGCGTGGCTGGTGCCAGTGTCACCTTTGAGCCTGGCGCTCGTACCGCCTGGCATACCCATCCGCTCGGCCAGACCTTGATTGTGACGGCTGGCTATGGTTGGGCACAGCGCTGGGGAGGCCCGATTGAAGACATTCGTCCGGGAGACGTGATCTGGTTCCCGCCGGAGAGAAACATTGGCACGGAGCCACACCCACCACCGCTATGACCCACATCGCCATCCAGGAGCGACTCGATGGCAAGGTGGTTAACTGGATGGAAGGTCAGCGACGAGCAGTACCGCAAGTAAGATCGCTCGATCATGACTGTTGCGGGAGCTGAGGCCTCTGGAAACACCATCGATGGGGCTGCGCGTCATGTTGCGTCAGACCATTTCCGCGGATGAGCAACGGAGAAAGGAGAAGAATATGACAGCCGAACAGAATAGAAGCTTTACGGGCAAGGTTGCGTTTGTCACCGGAGCAGCGAGCGGTATCGGCCGTGCTACGGCGCTGGCGTTCGCGCGCGAGGGTGCCAGCGTGGTGGTCGCCGACGTTTCGGAACAGGGCAACCAGGAAACGGCGCGCATGATCGAAGAGGCGGCGGGCGGGCACTTGCCGTCAGGTGCGATGTGACGCGAGCCGAGGACGTGAAGGCGGCTCTGGACAAGACGGTCGAAACCTTCGGGCGGCTGGACTTCGCCTTCAACAACGCCGGTGTCGAACAGGCGAAAAAGGCGATGGCCGATCTCACGGAGGAGGAGTGGGACCGGGTCATCAGCATCGATCTTCGCGGCGTGTTCCTGTGCATGAAGTACGAGATTCCGCTGCTGCTCAAGCAAGGGGGCGGCGCAATCGTGAACACCTCCTCGGGTGCCGGGGTCAAGGGCTTCGCAGGTGGAGCGGCGTACGGCGCCGCGAAACACGGCGTGATTGGCCTCACCAAGTCGGCGGCCCTCGACTATGCGCAGGCAAATATCCGCGTCAATGCCGTGTGTCCCGGCATCATCGATACCCCGATGATGCAGCGCTTCAGCGGAGGCACTCCTGAGGGCAAGGAGAGGGAACTCGTGAGCGCGGTGCGGCAGAACCAGTCGGACGGATGGGAAAGCCAGAGGAGATCGCCGCAGCCGTCCTATGGCTGTGTTCGGACGCGGCTTCCTTCGTCACCGGGCACGCCATGGTCGTTGACGGCGGCCAAACGGTGTAATAGGAGAGGAGATCAACTATGCGAGGAACCATGCTTTACGGCCCCCGGGACGTGCGCTTCGAGGAGCGCCCCGACCCGACGATCCTCGAGCCGACGGACGCCATCATCCGCATCGCGGCGGCCTGCGTGTGTGGGTCCGACCTGTGGCCTTACCGTGGCATTGAGGCGCTTGGCCAGCCGACGCCAATGGGCCACGAGTATGTCGGCATTGTGGAGGAGGTCGGCAGCGCGGTCAGGAACATCAAGCCTGGACAGTTCGTTGTCGGGTCGTTCTTGGCCTCCGACAACACCTGCCCGAACTGCCAGGCCGGCTACCAGAGCGCGTGCATCCACCGTGTGCTCAGGCACCTGGAACGCAGGCGGAAGCGGCCCGCGTGCCGCTGGCGGACGGCACGCTGGTGGCGACCCCGGCATGCCCGATGACCTGATCCCAAGCTGCTGGCCGCATCGGATGTGCTGGGGACCGGCTGGTTCGCGGCCGTCGCGGCCAAGGTGGGGCCGGGCAAGACGGTCGTGGTCATCGGCGACGGCGCAGTTGGCCTCCTCGGCGTGCTCGCGGCCAAGCAGTTGGGTGCCGAGCGGATCATCGCCATGAGCCGTCACGCGAAACGCCAGCAGCTTGCGCGCGAGTTCGGCGCGACCGATATCGTGACCGAGCGCGGAGAGGCGGGCGTAGAGAAGATCAAGGAGCTGACCAATGGACTCGGAGCGCACTCGGCCATCGAGGCAGTCGGCACCCAGGAGTCAATGCTCCAGGCCATCCACTCCACCCGCCTGGTGGCTCCGTCGGCTACGTCGGCGTCTCCCACGGGGTGCAGCTCGACGGCGAGGAGTTGTTCTTCTCCCTCGTTCACCTACATGGCGGACCAGCCCCGGTGCGCCGCTTCCTGCCTGACCTTATTGATCGGATCTGGAACGGCAGATCAATCCCGGCAAGGTGTTCGACCTGGAACTGCCGCTGGCGCAGGCGGCGGAGGGCTACCGTGCAATGGATGAACGCCGCGCCATCAAGACGCTGTTGCGCCCGTAGGAAGGAATCGTTGATGAACATATCATTTGAGAACAAGGTTGCACTCGTGACCGGTGCGGGCTCTGGCATGGGTCTGGCAACAGCCAAAGCCTTCGCGGAGGCGGGAGCCGCAGTGGTGCTGGCAGATATCGACGAGCAGGCGGTTCGCAAGGCCGCAGAAGAACTGGTCTCCGCTGGACAGAAAGCGATGGCTGTCCGCTGCAATGTCGCTGAGGAGGCTGACGTGGCAGCCATGATCGAGCAAACGGTCTCTACCTTCGGTCGCCTGGATGCGGCGTACAACAACGCTGGCGTGCAGTCTCCTGCCGTTGAAACCGCTGATGCCAGCGGCGAAGAATTTGAGCGCGTGAACGCGATCAATCTGCGCGGGGTCTGGAACTGCATGAAGTATGAGCTACGCCAGATGCGCGAGCAGGGAAGCGGTGCCATCGTCAACTGCTCTTCCATTGGTGGCCTGATCGGCCTCCCTGGCCGTGCCATCTACCATGCATCCAAGCATGGAGTGATCGGTCTGACGAAGAGTGCGGCGCTCGAATATGCCTCCAGAGGCATTCGCATCAATGCCGTATGTCCGGGAACCATCGAGACGCCCATGATTGCTGACATGATCGCCAAGGAATCGCTCACGATGGAAGACTTTCAGAGAGACCAGCCGATGGGGCGGCTTGGCCGACCGGAGGAGATCGCGGCTGCCGTTCTTTGGCTGTGCAGTCCTTTTGCAAGCTTCGTGATCGGCCACGCGCTCGCTGTCGATGGCGGATACACGGCACGCTGAGACGCGAAAGCTGAAAGGCCGCAATTCCCACGAGTTGCGCAACGAGCCGCAAAAAGTAGCGAGCCAGCATAAAAATGTGCCTCTTTGAGGGGAAGAACCAAGGATTCCCATCAAGGAGGCACATATGACCAGTATCGCCGATGGAGCAGTGATCATCCAGACCTCTTCGGAAGTCCGTTCCCTCGACGCCTTCCTGGTTTGGCGAGGTGACGCTGCTCGTCAGGTATCTTCGCAAGCACGATGTCCTGACCAAGATCAGTGAGCGTGTGCGCTTTGCGCGGCGGCGTTTCGGACACTACGAGGTGATCGATTTTCTCGCGGTCCTCTTCGGCTACGCCATCAGCGGCGAACGGACCCTGGAAGCGTTTTACGAGCGGCTCCAGCCCTTTGCCGTTCCTTTCATGGCCTTGTTTGAGCGTGACCAGTTCCCCTCCCGCTCGGCCCTCTCACGCTTTTTGGCGGCGCTGACCGAGGCGCCTGTTGAAGCCCTGCGCACGCTCTTTCTCGACGATTTGCTGAGTCGTCCGCTCGTGCCGGAGAAGCAAACCGGGGATCTGGTGGATCGAGCAGGAAATGCCTGGATGGTCTTTGACATTGATGGCACACGTGAGGCGGCCCGTCAGCGTGCCTTACCCCAGACGGAAGAACTGCCCCCTCCTTTTCGCCGGTTGGATGACGTCTGTGCTCCTGGCTACGGGGGCGCAAGCGCGGGCAAGTGGTGCGTACTCGCACCGTCGTCAGTCAGGCCCACAGCTTCCAGTGGCTCGGCAGTTTTGGCAACCGAGGCAACGGACGCTACCGAGAGGAACTGCGGCCGGCGCTCGCCGCCATCACGCGATACCTCACGGCGCACCAGCTTCCTCGGAGCGCGCCCTGCTGCGGCTTGACGGAGAATATGGCACTGGGGCCGTGCTCTCCGATCTGGCTGGCTTCGTCTTTGTGACGCGTGGCAAAGAATACACAGTGCTCGATCATCCGCTCGTGCAGGCACGCTTGCACCTGCCCCCCGATCAGTTCCAGCAACGCCCAGAAAGCCAGACGGTGCGCAGCCTCTACGATTGCCCTGAGTGCCGGTGGGACCCAGGGGATGCGTGCCGTGTGATGGTAGCTACCCATCCTGCCGGCAAGAAGAAGAGCCCGGTTGGGGTCACGCGAGGGGACATCGTCTACGAACTCTTCTTCACCGCCCTGCCGCAACAGACGTTCACGGCCTCCGATGTCGTCGAGCTGTATCTCCATCGCGGTGCCTTTGAGCCTGCGCTCTCAGATGAAGACCAGGAGCATGACCCGGACCGCTGGTGCTCTCACTCGGCCTGGGGGCAAGAGTGCTGGCAGGTGGTGTCGCAATGGGTCTGGAACCTGCGCCTAGAACTGGGGCATCAGTTGCAGCCTGATCCCGTGCGCATCACCGAGTTTGCTCCTGCGCTCCCACCTCCTTCACCGCACACGGCTCCCGCCTCGGGCTATGCTCCCCCTCACGTGGGCTTGTCCTGGAAAGTCGGTCGCTTCTCTGGCCAGGACTTTGCTCTCCAGCCCGATGGGACACTGCGTTGTCCCGCTGACCAGAAACTATCCCCCATGAGCAGCGCAGAGAAGCCGATGGAAGCCTGCGCGTCGTGTATGGAGCCAGCATCCGCAGTTGCCGTCCCTGTCCGCTGCGCGAACAATGTCAATGGCAGGGCAGCGCCACCGCCAAGCCGCGCCAGGTCAGCGTGCTGCTGCATCCCACTGGGTGTCGGAACTGCTCCGCTGCTCTGGCGGGATTGGAGTCGTAGGCAGCATCGACGGGCATGCATGCAGTTCTTACATGGTCAACGGGTTGACGTGCACCTGGAGACAGACCCCCCGCACCAGAAAGCCGCGTCTCCCCCCGATGCTTTCCCGTGCGCAGCGAGCCCCTACGGCTCTCGTGGGCTGAGCGATGGCCTGCAATGCCTGTGCCTCAACGGCTGCTCGGTGCACGATCACGCTGTTCGGGGTGCCAGAAGGTTTTGCAGCTTTGCTCGGCTCTTGACAGCTTAACACGCGATCTGTCGCTGCTAGGTACTTTTTCTATTCTTCCTCCTTCTTCTGAGCATACGCTTCCGTTCTGAGGAGACGAAAGCTCCTCACTCGGCGATGAGAGCTTCAACAGGCTCGTTGCGTGCTTCATAGGCTTATGGTATGCTTCTCCTTGTGAGGAGAAGTCATGACTGGGACATATACGGCATACAATGCCTAACTGAAAATGAAAGAGGACAGGATGATTGCTCGTCTGAAGTTTCTGGGGCCTGAGCACCAGGGACGTTTCTCTCCGCCATTCCCTGGATATCACCCAGCAGTTCATATCCATGGAGAATATACCTCTTGTTCTCTTTTCCCTGTTTGATGAATTGATACACATGTTTGCCTTCAATCAGGAGTATGAGGTCGTTTTACATTTGACGTTTCCAGATAGATATGCTCACCACCTTCACCCCGGTGATACGCTCGAATTCTATGAAGGGACAAAGAAAGTCGCGCAAGGCATCCTCCTCAGTTTGTAGCCATGTGCCTTGGCGCCAGGGAAAAGAAATGGTCTGACACTCGTTGCGCATCCCGTGGGAAATCAATGTCATGAACATGAAAACTGAGCCTCACCCGATTTGATAGAGTCCCCAAAGCTGAGATATACTCGATCAAATCAGGAAAGGGATCACTATGGCAAAGGTTCAAAAAGTCTACACGCGAGAATTCAAAGAGGAAGCCGTGCGACTGGCCCAAACAGTGGCAAGCCCATCGCACAGGTTGCCCGAGAGCTGGGCATCTCAGATACCTCCATTCACCAATGGCGCAAGGAATTGGCAGAGCACGGCAAAGAAGCGTTTCCAGGCAGAGGACACCAAACGCCGTTAGAGGAGGAAAATCGCCGCCTCAAACGCGAACTGGAAAGAGTGCAGCAGGAGCGCGATATACTAAAAAAAGTAGTGAGCATCTTTTCACGGGAATCCAAATGAAATATCAGTTTATCGAACAACACAAGCAGGAATTTCCTATCGTGGTCATGTGCCACGTGCTTGGAGTCTCGGAAAGTGGCTTGTATGCCTGGCGCAAGCGTCCTGCCTGTCGGCGCAAACGAGAAGATGCTCAACTCACCCAGGAGATTCGAGCAGGTATTTGCCACCCATCGAGGCAGATATGGCAGCCCACGCATCCATCGTGAGTCTGCAAGGATCAGGGGCGAAGCATCTCCCGCAAACGGGTGGCCAGGCTGATGCGTGAGGCAGAGCTGTATGCCAAGCGCAAACGGCGGCGGGTGCTGACCACCAGACGAGACGCTACCCATCCGGTCGCTCCCAATATCTTAAATCGGGAATTTACGGCAACAGAACCGAACAAAAAATGGGTGACGCGATATCACCTATATTCCCACGACGACAAGGATGGCTCTACTTGGCGGTGATCCTGGATCTGTATTCGCGAGCGGTGGTGGGATGGTCCATGTCGGCCTGCTGCGATGAGAACTGGCGGAAAACGCTTTGCAGATGGCGCTGGCTCGTCGCCGTCCTCAGAGCGGGACTGTTGCATCACAGTGATCGAGGCTGCCAATACACCAGCCGAGCGTATCGCCACCAGCTTGAGCAGTTGGGAGCGATCGTCAGTATGTCACGTAAAGGCAATTGTTGGGATAATGCTGCGATGGAGTCGTTCTTCGGCTCTCTCAAAGAGGAATGTGTAGGCAACCAGGTCTACTCCTCTCATGAGCAGGCCAAGCAGGCGCTATTTCACGTACCTGGAAGTGTACTACAATCGCATTCGACGGCATTCGACGCTTGGATACGTGAGTCCACTTGTCTATGAGCAGATGGGAAAGCAAAGGTTGAAAGAAACGTTTGACGTAAAACGTTTCTTCTATTATAATAAAAACGTTAACGTTACATGACGTAGAAACGTTTTCCATTCGTCCTCAGCTCCAACCGTCTAGGAGACTCTACGAAAACGGGGCAAGCTCAGTTTGGGGCACGATCACCACGAAGTCGTCAGCACTCAAACGAAAAAGCATGTCGGAGAAGTTGGCCTCGCGGAGCAAGGTGGCGAGAGCACACAGGATTTCATCGCCGCGCAGATGTCCCTGTTCATCATTGATGACCGTGAACTTGTCGATATCAAGCATGGCGAGCGTGAGCGGTTCACCGTTGCGCTGAGCCTCTTCCAGGGTACGAGCAAGGTGTTCCTGAAAAGCAGAATGATTGCTCAAGCCAGTAAGGGTGTCGGTGAACGCGATGCGCTCGTATCGAGCGATTTCGGCCAGGGCCGCCTCATCAAATTTCTTGCAATAACTCCTCTGCACAGAGAAGGTGATCCAGATGAGCAGCAGGCCAATGACGAGCGTGATGGGGACTCCCAGCAGGATCATTTGTTGGATCCAGTTGAGCTGTACCAATTGCTGTTCGGAGATGGCCTGCTGTCTTTTCGTCTCTTGAGTGAGTTCCCGCTCGATTTGATTGAAGACAGGGGTGACTTCGGTAGAACTGATGACGCGTGCACGTGTGACCTCTCGGGCATCAATCGCGGCAAATAACTGCTTCGTGGAGGACAAATAGCCTGCTTGCTCTGCCAGGACGTGCTGGCTAATACTGTCATCACCGATATCGAATCCTGCTGCAGTATTTGAATAAGCGCTGAAAGGGTGGTTGCATTCGCGTGATGTTCTTGACGCAGAGCGATACTGGGTGTCAGTTCGTATTGATATTGAAGTGTTTCCTCTTGGGCAAGGACGTAAAGCATCTGTTGGTAGGTGCTGCTCTCAGAGGTCGATGTTTCCACGGCACTCACCGCCTGTCGAACACAGAGGGTTGCCCAGATCGAAAAGACGACCAGGCACAGGAGCGCCATAAGTCCCATAAGATTGGTAATGATACTGACGAGGTGGGTGCGTTTCAGTTTCATAAGAACGTCTCAATTCTTCCAAGTCGATGGTCAAAGCACAATCTATACATGGGTATCTTATCGGCTGAAGTGAGTTGCACTTTAACTGAGGGATGACGAAGGTCCTGGCAAAAATGTACATGAGTGTCTGTAGTGTACAAATTTGCCGCTCCCACGAAAATTGGTGAAATGAATGTCACCACTGGCCCGTTCGAACGAGCGAAAATGCCCATCAGATGATGTCCTGCAATCTCGTGGAAAGAAGAGAAAATCAGAACGCACGTTCTTCCTGACTGATTTATCCATGCGTTATCCACATGTTATCCACACTCTGTCGGTGTGAGTAGTTTCTCAATTTGAGGTATCCCTGCAACGACTACTCTGTTGATCTTCGTGATGGGAAATGGCCCACGGGGTGCGCAACGAGGTAACTAAAGAAAGATGAAGGCAGAAACCCTCATCGGCCTTGCCTCAGAACAAAAGTCGAGAAGAGCACTGATAATCGAATTGGAACAATGCAAAAAAGGCGGTCAAGCCAGACGACATCGAGGCAAGAAATAAAGCCTGTGGCGATGGGTTAGGCGGTGGCGAGGAGATCAAAGCCAAAGGAGGAGGCAAAAGTGGCAGGCAGTCCGTGAAGCGTGATGAAAAGTCGGGAGAATTTGATGACGAGCATTGCGCGCCAGAGCGTTCTCCCAGGACAGACGCCAATGCGACGCTCTGCACGGGTTAAGACCACCCCAGAGGACATCGTGGTGGATGAGCGCATAGGCATGGCGACGCTTTCCGTTAAGCTTACCGTTTCGCTGCGGATCACTTTCAACCATCTTCGCCGGAGAGCGCATCGGGGCCAGTCTTTCCAGAGAACTGGAGCACGAGGCGGTACAACAGGCGCATCGGAGTGAGCAGAGGAGAGATCTGGAGGTGAAGGTTCAAGCGGCCAGAACACTGCACTGACTTGTCGTGGCTTGATCGTCGTGCTGCTTTCTTGACACTGTGCACACAAGGGACACGTGCGGCAATGGCCGATACGAGCGGCGTACAGTACCCGTAGGGAGCCATTGCGCTCGGTACGCCGCTCTTGAGGATAGAGAGGATGGTTGGCAGGGCAAAGCAGTGTGCCGTCGTGCTGCGGAGTAAAAGCGGAACCAGGAAAACCTCCTGTAAACGAAGGACGAGCCCATTGAGGAGGTCCATAGCTGACCGGAGGCGTAGGTGCTTCCGCTGGTTCAGGCTCATCAGTTGGGACAGATTGAACCTCAAGGGCCGGAGCAAATTCGGTGGTGCACAGCGAAGTTTCAGAGAGCCGTTGCTGTCAATCTCTCTTCGCTTCTCGATGTTCATCCCAGTGAAGATTTGTTCGCTCGAATCCAGGTTTGTTCACAAACTTCCGAAACATTCGCTCACATCCCGCTTTTTTGTCTTGTTTTCTAGTATGCTTGAAAAGACAGAGGTTCACGGTGATGGGAGAGGACGAACAGCTCATTCATCGGTGGATCGAATACCCACGATGGAGATGGTATTCGATGCTCCCACTCCTTCTCTGCTTCACAGGAAAAGATGGACACAGGCAGGATACGCTATCTTGCTTGATCTGGTTCAGGAGGTTTCTATGGATTCTCGATTTGGATACGAACATGCGGTCCCTGGTATGTGCATATGCCTGTTTGGTATTGCATTCGTCTTTTTCATCATGTCATTTCAGGCCCAGGCTGCCCTGGGTCCAAAACGCCCGGTGCAGCAGCCCCTTGAGCCCCTGCAACGATCTCCACCCACCTCCAATTGATGCTACGACACGGCCATCGTGAACCATGGCACCTACTACCTTGCCGACAATGATCGTGCAGGCATCAATATCATTCGAGGCAGGAAGGTCCCTACCTATCGTGGGATCATCGGCAAGGATCAATTTACAGGGATTGGAGGCTGCAAGTCGGGCAAGTATGATCGCAATGGACCGACCTTGACAGTCGTCAATCAGCACCTCTCCTTTGATCAAATTGGTCAGCTGGTATCCTGCTGCCAAACCAGTTTGGTGAAAACGCGGTTCTATCGAGCGTATCTACTCCTACGCCGAGTCCTCTAAGATCGTCCATTGTCGTGAAAAAGAGAAGGAAAGAAGAGAGAGGTGTTATGATGAACCAAAGAACGTATGTGGGAATGATATGGGACGATGCATAGCACCGTATTGAAGTGAATGGATATAAACTGAGCCTCTCACCAACACAATATCGCATTATGCGTGTGTTCTCTGAATCCATCTCTTCAAATGTTCTTTTTTCAGATGAAATCGCGCTTCTTTCCTATCGATCTCATCGCAAATTAGAATCTGAAACAGGGCTTCCCGTAGACTTCTCGTAAAGCATATTAGTAACATTAACGCTCGTATTGTTGCATTAGAATTGCAACTCTGCTCCTTTCAAGAAGGATATATTCTCACCTTATCTTCGAGTTCAGTACAAAAAGTGCAACCATTTGGACAAGAAAGGAATATCCAATGACGTTGAGAAAAAAAATCGCTCTTTCATGTCGAGAGGGCAATAATCATAAACGCTGCTCTTTTGTCTGTCATGATTGTGAACTAGAAGGCTCTGTCTCTCCATCGTATTCTCGGGAAGGGGTATTTGGCCACCAGTTCTCTTCCTTCATCCTAGAATTTGGAGGTCTCGTGTTATGAGAACAAAACAATTAAATGTCTGGATATCAGAAGGCTTGGGGGATTATATCACACGGCGAGCCGACGATCAAAAGCATCCCATGAATGCCATTATTGCGGATCTGATCAAAGACGACATTGTGAAGCGAAACGAACAGTTTATCTTCATGAAGCTGCCTATTAAGATGCTTCGGAGGTGATCTAATGGCAGTCGCAAAATCTGATGATCTACTTTTCCTCACGCCGGTGTATGCACGGCTATTATATGGCTCGCCAGCAATGCCTATCGGGTTATATCATCTGTACAAAGCCAGTGCTGCGCAGCTTACACGGCTGCACCATGCTGGTAAGTCGGAGAAGCTCACGAAAAAGAGGTTGAGGACACTGGCCGACCACGACTATGTATCGTTCGATGAAAGGCCGACCGCCGAGTATCGTTCGCCGTATTACTATGTGCTAAGTAACAGGGCCATCGAACAGGCTCGGAGCTTAGGGATGACAGTAAGCAGTTCATACCAGCCAAGTAAGGAAATAGGGCAGAATTACCTGCACTTACTCCACCATTTAGGCGTCAATGATGTACTCATCTCGGCAGCTATACTCAAACGGCAAGCACCAGAGTATAACCTGGAACACTTCTTACTGTCGCGTGATCTTGCCCATGAGCCGTTCAATGCCTTGTGGCGTGATAAGCCGTATGGGACAGTGCCAGACTTGTTCCTCGATTTCCGTGAAGCACTCCAAGATGGCAGGCAACGCCGCACGCCAATTCTTATCGAGCATGATAAGGGTACAGAATCAGAAGAGGTGATATGCCAGAAAATCCACGCCTACAGCGCCATGATCACGTCTGGCTGGCACAAGACGCGCTATGGGGTAAACTCAATCACCATCACCTTCACGACCTTTGAAGGCGAGCGGCGACGCGACAAGCTGCGCGAATGGGCACGGCAGGAACTGCATGGCCAGGATAGAACGCTGGTGTCGAGCTTCCTGTTCACCACTCAGCAACAGTCACCTGACCCAACGCATCTGTGGCTCAACCCGTGTTGGTACACGCCATATATGGACGACAAGCCAGTGGCGATATTGGCGCAAAAGGGATAAAGAGCCATAAAAAATATAGCCAGTAGAGTACGTATTCCTATCGAACGTCCCCTACTGGCTATTTTGTCTGACTACCTTTTTGCATTCCATAAGGTACTTCGTGCATCCTTGCTGGAAGTATGCCCAGCCTCGATCAGCGTTTTGCGCAAAAAGTAGCCGCCAACCAGGACAAGCAGGGAGATGAGCAGGCTGCTGGCATGTTTCTTCTGGCTTTTCTGTATCAGGTTAACGCTTTGCAACAGCCAGGGCAGAGCCAGGCCGCTTCCGGCTACAAAGCTCCAGAAGGTCTGTCCCTTCTCGCCCGCGTTCGTGCCGACCAACGGGCGAGCGGCTCTCCCAGAGCCACGCAGGAAGGCCAGCAGGCCCAGCATCTCCAGCAGGATCGCGCTCCATTCCATACGTTCCAGCTTATGCAAGGTGCTGGCTGGCGCGCGGAAGATGCGCAGAACGAGGCTAATCAAGGCCGAACTAGTCGAGACTGCCGAGGTGAGGAAGATACCACCCAGGAGCTTGCTGCGCGACCAGAGCGGGACACTGGTTGCAGCTAATAATACGCCTGTATAGCCGCCCAGGAAAAACGCAAAAAATATCCCTGGTACAGCCAGCAATTTCTGCGGCAATTTCGCCAGCAATTTTGCCCACCACCACCTACCAAACAGACCATCTCTCGCCCCCTGAATGACCGCAGTGGTTCCACTAAAAAACGAGAAGGAGAGTAGTCCGTACACACCCATTGACATTGTTGATTTCGTCTTAAAAATGCGTAACATGTTTAAGAAGCGTTCAGGTCTGCCCAAATCTTTAATAAGCAGTGGTGGACAGGGCAGGAGTGCTAACAGAGAGGCATAATAGCCCACGCGTACAACCGCATGATCTTCTGACGAACCAAAAAGCAAGGCAATGCTAGCGATAACATAACAACCGGCAGCCAGGCCACCAAAGAAGAAATACCAGACAATCTCCCATTTCCAGATCGGAGCTTTAAGCACGGGATAATCATAATAGCTCGGCTCTTTCAGTTCCTTATCGGGATCATGGGTGTAGCCGGTACTCCACACAGCAAGTTGTTCGATAAGAGTATTGGACGTGATCCGCTTTTCCGGCAAGCGTTGCCTGCCAGGTTGTATATCCAGCTTTGCCATTATAACTGCTCCATTGCCTGGTCTCTACTGAAAAAGTAAAGGTCCCATAATAACAGGGGTCACTATCGTCCAATCAATCATAGCACAGCGGGCAATATATGTTTCCAAATGATCACTCTTTAGAAATAAACAGCGCTATCGTTACGAGTAGAAATAAACAGCAGGAAAATAGTTCTTTTCCTGCTTTCCAGTTTTTTGCTTCTCCTCCTAACTGGCAAAGAGCAAACGGATACGCGCAATAAGGGCATCGAGTATGTCAGATGCTTCTGCCCATGAGGAGAAAGAATTGAAGTCTGAAGGTGGAGATATTTGTGAAGCCCCAAATGTATTTTCCGATGCTCATTGGTGATTTGACTTTGAACATTCTCATCATGTTCAGGAAACGTTCCGGCCTGCCCAGGTCTTTGATCAATAAGACTGGACAGGGCAGCAACATGAGTAACGAGAGGTAATAGCCCGTGCGAACCACCACGCGATCTTCTTTGCTGCCAAAAAGTGAGGCAATCGTTGCAATGACATAACAGCCAGCGGCCAGCCCACCAAAGAAGAAATACCAGATGATCTCCCAACGCCAGAATGGTTGCTTGAGCACTGGATAATCGTAATAACTTATTTCTTTCAACTCGTGTTCTGGATCTGGTTGATAGCCTGTTGTAAGCACTGCCATGTGTTCAAATAGCGCCTCACCCGGTCCAATACGTCTGACCATTTCTCGTACTGGCGCTATGAATGGTTCAACTGCTACATTTATGGGTGTCTTTTGCATGCTAAAATTCTTTCTTATTCCCTATAACATAAATATCATAATAATGCCGCAAGAGGCACGCTCCAATAATTTTCTTGCTACTTGAACGGGATTACTCGCGAAAAAATAGAATTCCCATCAGCCCCAATATGGCCGCCGCGACAATGGTCCAGAACGATGCCGGGGCAACATTGTTTGACGGTCGCGCTGGATTAACTGGCAGATTGTATACCTCTGGCTCGTCCAATAGGAGAAAGAAGGAGTTCAGTCCTCCATCGAGAATTTTATCATCTACTCCATATAATCTTGCCTCGCTGACACCACGCTCTTGTAATAATCCCACGCGTTCCCGTGCCTGTGATTTGAGCTGAGCAACCTCGCCAAAGACGATCGAATCCGTTGGGCAGGCTTTGGCGCAGGCTGGCTCCAATCCGTCTTTGAGCCGATCATAGCAGAGCGTGCATTTGTGTGCATGGTGATCTCCCTGATCGTCACGTGCTATAACCCCAAAAGGACAGGCGACGATACAATAACCACACCCGTTACAGATATCCTGTTGCACATACACGGTGTCAAATTCAGTGCGAATAATCGCGCCCGTCGGACACGCTTCATGACAGGGAGCATTCGCGCAGTGCTTGCATACATCGCTTTGCATCAACCAACGATCACTGTTGAAGAAAGGTAGTGCCGTTCCCGGTGGTGTCGCTGGCGCATTGCTTTTCGTCTCACTCACCTGTCCGACGAAAAGAGGCAATTCAGGTGCAGGTAGCGCCGTTCGTTCGGCTTTGCGGTTCCCGATCTGCTCGATAAATTGCACGTGCCGCCACGTGATAGCGCTCAATTGTTCCGTGTTATCATAACTGGAGCCGCTCCAGGATGGGTCGCGGGCAGGCAACTGGTTCCATTGCTTGCACGCGACCTCGCAGGCTTTGCACCCGATACAGATACTTGTATCGGTGAAAAATCCCATTGCAGGCTGTGGCGGCAATGGTGGCTCTTTATGGAGCGACGACAACGTCCCCTTCAAAAAGGCGACGCCAGCTTGTAGTGGCTGGCTCGATGCGATCGCCATGATTTTACTCCTTCGTTTCGTGCTCAATTCTTCCGGGGCGAACATTGCAGGTGAAGGCTTTAGCCTCCTCGATGCTGACGTTTGGCTCCAACACCATATGCGTTAGATCGTTGGTGATGCTGCCCTTGCTCTTTCCCTGGAAGCCCCAGTGGAAGGGTAGCCCGATCTGATGGACCTGCTTGCCTGCAATTTGCAAAGGTCGGAGACGGCGTGTGACCATCGCTCTTGCCTCGATCTCGCCACGCGGTGTTGAGATAATCATCCACTCCCCATGCTGAATCTTGCGCTCGGCTGCCAGTTCGGGACTGAGTTCGGCGAAGAGAGCTGGCTGTAGCGCGTTCAACCAGGGCAGCCAACGCGTCATCGGCCCGCTGACATGGTGTTCGGTCAGTCGATAGGTGGTGACGATTATAGGATAGTGCTCATCACCTATCTCGGCCAGGACATTGTCTTTCCGCTTCTTAAAGAACATCGCCGCTGGATTGCTCTGCTGTTTATAAAGTGCATTATGTACAGGCGACTCAGCAGGTTCATAGTGCGTTGGCAATGGGCCATCTTTGAGTCCTTTTGGGACAAAGAGCCAGCCGCGTCCATCGGGCTTCATGATAAATGGATCACTGCCGGAGATTGCGTCCATTCCACTTGATCCCGGCGGTGGTGTATAACCAGGCGCTTTATTGACCGGAAAATCTGGTATGTCGTACCCGGTCCACTTGCTCTGTTCCTCGTCCCACCAGATATATTTCTTGCGCTCCGACCATGGCTTTCCCTCTGGATCTGCCGCCGCACGGTTGTAGAGTATGCGCCGATTCGCAGGCCACGCATAGCCCCATTCCAGGTTTACATAGCCATCGGTTATACGCGAGGCCGCCCGATTCTTTCCTGGTTCAGGATACACACCACTGTAGATCCACGAACCACATGCGGTACTTCCATCATTCTTCAATGCGGCGAAACCCGGCACATGTGGTGCGTCTCGTAATGATAACCCCTTGCTTTTGTTTGTCGCATCCTCTCCATTACTCTTTTCCTGTGCAGGTGGGTGTACATAATACCCATTGATCTCTTTGAGCACCAGCAACGCATCTGGTTCACCCTGGATATGGAAGCCGGGTTCTTGCTCCTTCATTTCATAATCCCAGGTTAATGCCTGGATGGGACGATCCCCTGGTGCCTTGCTGTCTACATAGAGTTCTTTGAGGCGCTTGCCCAGTTGGAAGACAAACCATAGATCTGAACGTGCATCGCCCGGTGGATCAACAGCCTTGTCGCGCCACTGGATCAGGCGTTGTGTATTGGTAAAGCTGCCCTCTTTCTCCGTAGAGGCCGCTGCTGGCATCAAGAAAACTTCCGTTTTGATCTTGCTTGAGTCTACTGGCTCCGGTCCCTTATACCAGAATGCCGCCGTCTCTACCTCATATAGGTCACAGACAACCATCCAGTCAAGCTGTTCCAATGCTTTTCTCTGCATGCGTGCGTTCGTGCTACCTGCCGCTGGATTCTGCCCGAAGACGAAGTACCCCTTCACTTTCCCATCCAACATTTCATAACTGGTCAGCAGGTGTGAGTGATCGCCGATGATTTTGGGGAGCCAGTGGTATCCATAGTCTTTCTCGTCCGTTACATCGCCATACCATGCTGTAAGCAAACTGACGATGTATGAAGGGATATTAGACCACCAGCCAAGCTTCTGCCCTGCTGTATCTATATATTCCTGTAAGGTTTGTTGCGAGAGTGTATTGGTCTTCTCATCGACCCTTTTGCCCCACGTAGTCGCGCTCTGCGAGGATTCCGTATCTGGTCTCTTCTCAAGGGGAGCGCTCGGTTGCGGCATATATCCGGACAGGAGATCGTAGAGTGTAGGAACATCGGTTGATCCCTGGATCGAAGCATGCCCACGCAGAGCGAGAATCCCACCACCAGGACGCCCAATGTTGCCTAACAAAAGCTGCATAATAGCTGCGGCTCGGATGATCTGCACACCCTTGGTTTGTTGTGTCCATCCTACTGCATAACATAATGCAGTTGTGCGTTCTCGCCCTGAGTTCGTCACGAGCGCCTGCACAACCTGCATCCACTGTTCTTGTGATACGCCACATACGTTCTCAACCATTTCAGGCGTATACCGTGCAAAGTGATGACGCATAATCTGAAAGACGCAGTGTGGATCTTGCAAGGTAGCATCCATCAGCGGCTGCCCTTGCTCGTCGCGCTGATAGTCCCAACTGCTCTGATCGCTGTACGTCGCGGTATCAGAGTCATAGCCGGAGAAGATGCCTTCCAGTTCTTCGGTGTCTTGATAGTCTGCACGAATAAGCATCGGCGCGTTGGTATAATGCACGACATAATCGGAGAAGTAGGCGTTGTTTTCCAGTAGATAGCGAATAATCGCGCCTAAAAAGACGATATCGCTGCCCGCGCGTGTCGGAATAAAGAGATTTGCCAGTGCAGACGTACGCGAAAAGTGTGGATCAATATGAATGACCTGTGCGCCGCGCTCTTTTGCCTTGACCACATTGGCAAACGCGACCGGATGGGCCTCAGCCATATTGCTGCCCATGATCAAAATGCAGTCGCTATTAATAAGGTCTTGCGGGAAGGTGGTAGCCCCGCCACGGCCTAATGTGGTACCCAGACCGGGTACAGTGGAACTGTGTCAAATACGAGCCTGGTTCTCAATCGAGACGATCCCCAGACCTCCATTGAGCAGCTTCTTCATTAAATAATTTTCTTCGATATCCAGCGTTGCGCCGCCCAGAGAAGCAATGCCCAGGGTATGATTGACCTCACGCCCGTCGTCCAGGCGTTCCACAAATGTTTCGTCACGCGTCTTCTTCACCCGTTGCGCGATCTGCTCCACGGCCCAATCCAGTGGCTTCACTTCCCAGGCCTCGCTATAAGGTGCACGATAGAGAACCTGTGTCAGGCGACTGGAATTGACGGTATATTGAAACGTAGCGGAGCCTTTGGGACATAACGTTCCATGATTGATGGGACTTTCGGAGTCGCCTTCGATATCAATCACGCGTCCATCTTTCACATAGACATTCAGGCTACAACCGACCGCACAGTAGGGGCAGACGCTATGTACTTTCTTTGCGTCACGAATACGTGGAGCTTTCTCCGTACTCTCTTTGCTAAATGGTTGTATATGAGAACCAATCTGTAAGGCTTGTGAGACCGCAGTCTGCACTGGCTGGGGGATAAATGAATAAATAAATCATTCATGAAATATTCCTCTTTGAATAATGCTGATCGATGCAAAGATTATTGAAGAGTTTGAAAAACTACAAAAGAGCATGTTTCCTCTCATGCAAATCCTCAGGTAAGTATACCTATAAGCAGCCTCTTATTCAAGAGAAATTACTTCAATGCTTCAGATTGAATATTAGAAAATTCATACATTAGTACTATTTCCTAATAATTCTAAGCTTTCTAAGCTCATTCTCATCTTGCTAAACAAAATCTTATGCGTTATACTTCTGACGAGGTGCCATGAGTTACAAAGATACGCAATGATGCAGTATATACAAACTGGCATAGTAGAATGTAAAACTGAAGCATAGAGAAGGGTCTGACGGTACTGCATGGAAATGTCTCCAAAAAATAAAGGAACGCGAAAGCCAAACTCGCAAAGTTCCTCTCAGAAAACAAAAAGACGCGCTCTCTTGACGCGCTATGCTTTACCCGGCGCATTGATTCTGGTAGGGATAGTGTTGATTGCTTTTGCTGTTTTTCGGCTGACGAGCATCAACACAGCAGGGGTCGCAGCGCAAGAGCGTCCAATTAGTGATGTTCTCAATATGGCCGATCGTCACGTGTTAAAGTCGGTAACCTTAAGTGGAAGTGACGTGTTTGCCACGAACAAGAGCGGCCAAAAATATCATGCCGTGAAAGAAGATGGACAGTCTGTAACTGAGATATTCAGGCATGATGGTGTTGCTGTCAATATCGATAGCGGCCAGAGTAGCCAGTGGGGACAGGGTGCCCTTGAACTACTGATGGTTCTTCTGATCCTCGGAGGAGCATATTTTCTGTTACGGCGTAGTGGCGGCATGGGTGGGCAGGCGATGCCTTTCTCACGTTCTAAGGCCAAACGCTTCAATGAATCGCACCCTTCCGTACTGTTTAAAGATGTAGCGGGCGTCGAAGAAGCCAAGATGGAGCTACAGGAGATCGTTGAATTTTTGAAGTTTCCCGAACGCTTTACGGCGATAGGGGCTCGTACTCCCAAAGGGGTGTTGCTGGTGGGTGCGCCCGGTACAGGCAAAACGTTAATCTCGCGTGCCGTGGCTGGTGAAGCAGGAGTAGCTTTCTATAGTGTGAGTGGCTCCGAATTTGTGGAGATGTTTGTGGGTGTCGGTGCAGCTCGTGTGCGCGATCTCTTTAAAGCGGCCAAAGAGAACTCTCCCTGTATCCTCTTTATCGATGAAATTGATGCTGTTGGTCGTCAACGTACCAACTCTGCGAGTGGTGGGAACGATGAGCGTGAACAGACGCTCAACCAGCTCCTCGTCGAGATGGATGGCTTTGATAAGCAGGCGAATGTTGTGGTAATCGCCGCTACCAATCGCCCGGATGTGCTTGATCCCGCGCTGCTACGCCCCGGTCGTTTTGATCGTCGTGTCATGCTCGATAAACCCGACATTCGTGGTCGCCTGGCTATTCTTGAAGTTCATGCGAAAGATAAACCCTTTGCCGAAGGCGTAGACATGCACGATCTGGCCCGTCAGACGGCTGGTTTCTCTGGCGCTGATTTAGCGAACGTCTTAAATGAGGCTGCATTATTGGCCGCTCGTTGTGGGCAGACGGTCATTGCTACAAAGCAACTGGAAGAGTCTATTCTACGTGTAATGGCTGGCCCCGAACTGAAGAGCCGCGTCATTACTGAGGCCGAGAAAGCTATCATCGCCTATCACGAGGTCGGCCACGCGATTGTGATGCGTTCCGTTCCCGGCGCTGATCCTGTACAGAAGGTTTCCGCAATTGCTCGCGGCATGGCCCTGGGCATTACCGTACAGACGCCAGCCGAGGATCGCTACTTGATGCGTCGTTCAGAACTGCTCGCGAAAATGGCCGGAGCTATGGGTGGTCGTGCCGCTGAAGAGATTATCTTTGGTGATGTGACGACGGGTGCCAGTCAAGATTTCGAATATGTAACGAGTGTTGCGCGTCGCATGGTCTGCGAGTTTGGTATGACCGCGCTCGGCCAGATCGCCATCAAGCCCGATCCCGAAGGCAATACAGCCATCAGCGCCGAAACTGCTGCCCGAATTGATGCCGAGGTATCCACGTTGATCGAACAGGCATATACAACGGCTCTCACTATTCTGCGTGAGAAGAAAGATCGGCTCATCGCTATATCTGAACATCTGATTCAGGTTGAAACGATCGATGGCAGCGAACTGGATGCCATGTTGTTCGTCGCGTAATGGAATGGCTATGACCAGAACCTTTATTGCTCTTGAGATGAATGAACACCTGCAAAGCCACCTGGCCGGAGTTATCCGCCAGGTGGCCCAGGCATTACCTCGCCTGCACTGGGTCAACCCTGCAGGCATTCATCTTACACTGGCTTTCCTCGGCGAATTGGATGCCGCCAGCCTGGAACAGGCCCGACAGGCCACGGTTGCCGCTGCCCAACAGGTAAAGCCATTCTCTTATCATCTCACGCGCATCGGTATCTTTGGCTCTCCCCGTCAACCACGTGTCGTGTGGATGGGCATCGAAGAGAAATCTGCATCCCTTTCACGTTTGCATCGCATTCTTAATCAAGAGCTTGCGCAGCGTGATTTTGTGACCGAGAGTCGCCCTTTTTCGCCCCATCTGACACTGGCTCGCGTCAAAAATGCTCTCTCCCCCGAAGAACTGGAACGCCTGCAAAGCATCCTTACGGAGAAACACTTCATTTCTTCAAACGAATATCCAGTAAACTCCATAAACGTGATGAAGAGTGAGCTGTCGCGTTCCGGAGCTGAATATACGTGTTTACAGGCGTATCCATTGGGATAGAGTTTCATATGTGTCGCTAATACCCTTTCAATTTGAGCAACCGGGCTTATTTCATTGCGCCCCTACTATTAATTTATTTGGTTTTTGTGTATATTTATGCCTGCTACATGAATGAGTAGGGGCGCAATGGAATAAGCCCGTGCGTCCAACGCATGCTATCTATATAGTGAGTTGCGTCTCCCCCACAGTCTCTTTGACCTTTTTCTTACCACGCAGCATTACCAGAAAGATCAGCAATCCATACAGAGGAACGAAGCCGATAAGCCAGCCCAGCCAATCAGGAATTGCCGGTGGTGCAGTTGCGGTAATGGGAACATCAGCCATGCCCTGACCAGCCGGACCACTAACGGTGATATGTAGAATCCAGGGTCCCTGTACCGTAATCTCGGCATTGCCCTGGACGCCCCCTGTGCTCGTATCCTGCGAGAAACTGCTATGCACCTGGGTGGCTGATATATCTCCTGTGGGTATAGATGACACGTCAAAGGTGAGCTTCTCGTGTGTTGCCTGTTGAGGCACAATAGAGAAAGGCAACGCGAAACCAGCATTCGCCGGATCTTTATAGAGATTAACAGTAACGGGGTAAGGACCGGCATGTACATGCACTACCTTTACAGGCGTGTTACCATGCATCGTCGCACCTACTGAGAGCGCGATCTCTATTGCCAGTGCAATAAATGCGAGTATCCCTATTGCAATCAGGATATTCTGAAACACTTTTTGCATTATGATACTCTTTCTATCTGTTGCATGGAACTTCCCATACGCAGACCTAGCCATGTCCCCAGTAGCGATCCCAGTAACCCTAGAAGTAACGAAACAAGCAAACCTGCAACCCCCAGGTAGTTGAACAGGATCACAATGAAAGTGGGCAGGTAGATGGCGGTTGGGATGCTACCGATCAACGCAACTGGTGTGATGCTGAGCAGGCGTTTTCTGAAGGGCCAGTTTTTCCGTTGCGCGATCCGAAAAAGGATATCGATTGCAAGTGCACCCAGAATGGGAGCAAGGGGCCACTCAAAAGCTACAAGCGCAACACCAGGATTATTCGCCCTGAAAGTCAGGTGCTCAGCCGCAACAAGGGCAGTGGTAGCGGGAGGAACGAACAGGGCAATCACAAGAGCCGCGAGGAGATAGACTACGGCGACACAGGTCGCAGTCCAGCGTCCAGGGATAGCAACGGCAGCCGCGACAAGGGTCCACGTGACGGCGAGTCCTGACAGAAAAAAGAAGACATTGATGGTGATCCCACCGAAGTTGAGTAGTCCCTTCTCACCAAGTGCATCGAACAGCAGGATTGTGAGGAGGCCTAGCATGGTGCCGAAAGCGATGATACCGCCGAGCGAGCCAATACGTTTTGCTTTGTAAGATCCGTTATCGCCCGCCAGATGCGCGGCTGATACCAGCATAAAGGCTGCACCGAGCGCAACAATAGCCATACCCATAACAAACATAATATGAAAAGGTGCCCAGATGGCTACATCAATCCCGTAGAGAGCATGCCAATAGGAGTCCAGCGGAAAAGCAATCGCAGCATTGAGGGCCGCATAGCCCGCGATATAGGTGCCTAAGGAGCTATAAAATGTATTGCCGAAGCGAGTACTGTTCTGTGCAATAAAAGGATAACGACGTACGAAGACCGTTTCGATGCAGACAGCTACCAATGACGCAATACCGCTGATCGCAACGCCACTCAACATTATAATATGCGGTGGAATTAACGTTCGATCACGTCCAATGAGACTATGCCATTGAATATCCCAACTCGTGCCCAGGAGAAAGAGGATCGATCCCAGCAAGACAGTGTAGCCCAGGGTCAGGCGCAACGTATACAGCACCTGGAGCGATCTTGCCTGTGACATAATGCGTGTCTGTGTACCACTGATTGCGTGTGACATTCTTTTGCCTTCTCTCTGTTTGGGTTTTGCTATTACTCCTCTGTATCACATGAAAAATTTACTTCTATCGGCTTCTAAAAGTATCTCTCTCAAGATACGGTTATCTGAACTGATAAGTTGTATCTGAAATCCTGTTTTGCAAAATTACAACTGGACCCAGGTATATGTGATATACTGCTACCATAATCAACTACAGCGATTACGGATATATTACTGATTTCATGTAAATAGGAAATATTTACATGATTTTTTATTGACAAAGACATTTGCGCAAAGGATTATGCACATGTTCTTGCATCAAAAAAAGGTGAAAATAGCGGGGATCGTCCTGTTTACTGTTGGCTCAATAGCTTTATTGACAGGCTCCTGGCTACATATTATTCCTTTTTCCATCACCGAAGATCTAGGTTTTATTACTGGAGCATTAACCGTCTGGCTAACTGTTCTTGAAAATATCTGGACCTTTCCGGTCGGTATCGCCAATAACCTGTTCTTTTTCGTCTTATTTTTACACGCCGGCCTATTCGCCGCTATGAGCTTGCAAGTTATCTACATCATCCTGAGCCTGCAAGGCTGGTCACTCTGGTCGCGTAGAAGAAAAAATAAAATCGTATTGCACATATCAAACATCGCCAGCAAAGAATTATGTATCCTTGTTGGAATTACATTTATTGCTATCTGCATTACAATGCTCTACCTGCAAAAAATTCAGGATGCCGCGCCGTTATGGGATGCAATTACTACAGTCCTGAGCCTTGTGGCCCAATACATGTTGAACAAGAAGTTGCTTGAAAACTGGTATGTCTGGATCATTGCCGACATCATTTATGTCCCAATGTATGCATTCGGTCATTTGTATCTGACCAGTGTCGTCTATCTCACGTTTCTGATCATGAGTTTTGTAGGGTTGATGGTGTGGAGGCAGTCAAAGATGAGGCTACCTGTGAGCAGGTCTTATTCTTAGAAGTTTCTTCTGGATGCACAGTGGATCTATCTGAAAACATATATGTCACAATATTTCATGAGTGTGAATGTATGAGCCTTGACCTGGCAGGAAGTAACTGCTACACTTCTGCGTAGTGAAACGAAAGTTATTGTTTTTTATAGCAAATCTAATGAGTTAGGAATGGCTATGAAACGAATAAAGGTAATCGTGGAGAAGCATCCTGATGGCTATATAGCCTATCCTCTTGGTTTGAAAGGAGTGGTTGTTGGTGAAGGTGATTCTTATGAGGATGCTCTGGCCGATGTTGAGTCAGCTATCCGTTTCCATATCGAGACTTTTGGTAGTGAGGTTTTGGATGTGGAGTCGCCAGTTCTTGATGCATATATTACTGAAGCGGACCTGGCTATTTAATGCCTAGATTTCCAGTAGATGCACCTAAAGCAAAAGTTCTCAGGACTTTTGAGTCTCTGGAATTTCGTGTTGTACGAGAGCGTGAGCATATTGCAATGGTGCGTGAGAACGCCGATGGAACGAGAACTCCTCTAACCTTGCCTAACCATCTTTTAATAAAAGGATCAACTCTGAGGAGCATTTGTACACAGGCTAATATTCCGAAAAGTGAGTTTCTGAAGGCTTATAATGAAGCATAATTCTACATACGTCTCTCTCTACTTTTGTGACTCATATGTAACAATCATCCATAACAAAGCCCAAAAACCTGTATGCTTTCTCCAAATTACGCCGAAATTCTTGCTCAGGGTTGACAAGAGTTCGCAATGTGGTGTATCCTCTGTTTCATTAGATACGTCATTACAAAGTGCTCCGGCAGGGTCGCCGTTGTAGCGCTTATTGTAACAGGTATCACGAAATCACACCTGGAAAACACTTTGGTTGGAGTAGTTATAATGTTGGCACTGTCATACGCACCCTACAATACACCTTCTGCATGGGAAAACGACCATGCCGAGCGTATGCCTGCTTCTCAGCCTATGCATGCAACGTGTATGGGTATGGCCGCTGCTGCTACTTCGGCTAACAGCACCACTATCATCGGGACCGACGTACTAGCGTCGGTTTTTTTATTTGTGGTACATCTCGTATGCTCCCTTCTCCTCGGCCTTGTGGCAATTCTTAGCCTCCTCCTTACCGGCCTTACTGGACTCCTAAGCCTTGCGAGTCTGGTAGGGCATTCAGTAGTAAGGGTGGCAGGCACACCACACATACACATGACACAGGGAGATTAAGGGGAGCAACGGCGCAACCCAATCCAAAGAAGGTAACCGCATAGGGACCTCCCACGTCTGGGAGGTCCCCTTTTTATTCGTTTATTATCCAGGAGGAATTATGGCAATCGCAGCAAAAAGTATTCAACCAGCAATCCAGGCAAATCATGACGAGGATATACGCGAACTCGCAGGTAGTCATATTCTATGCGAAGCTCTCGTACGCGAAGGCGTAGAGGTGCTCTATGGGTATCCCGGTGGCGCGATTATGCCCTTTTATGATGCACTCACGTCCTATCCTACCCTTCATCACGTGCTGACGAGACACGAACAGGGCGCAGCCCATGCCGCCGATGGCTATTCACGCGCAACTGGTAAAGTTGGCGTCTGTGTAGCAACCAGCGGACCCGGTGCTACAAATCTTGTGACTGGCCTGGCAACAGCTTTTATGGATTCGATTCCACTCGTTGCTATTACCGGTCAGGTCGCTCGTCCGGCTATCGGGCGCGATGCATTTCAAGAGACCGACGTGCTCGGTGTCACCCAACCCATCACCAAGCATAATTTCCTGGTGCGCAACACCGACGAACTCGCCGCTGTCGTGCACGAAGCGTTCCGCATCGCGCGTAGTGGTCGTCCTGGTCCTGTTCTGATCGATGTGCCAAAGGATGTCCAGCAACTCAAAACAAAGTACAATCCTTCGGCCCATATGACCTCCGAGGAATACCTGAACGCGGCATCCGCCGATGTGCCTCGTCCTACACCGGAAGCTCTGGCGCAGGCAGCTCAGATGATTGCTCAGGCGGAGCGCCCACTGATCATGGCTGGTCACGGGATCATCCTTGCCAATGCATATGTTGAATTGCAGGCATTCGCTGAAAAGACAAATATTCCGGTAATTACGACGTTGCTTGGCCTGAGTGGCTTCTCAGAGACGCATCCACTTTATCTTGGTATGCCCGGTATGCATGGACCTGCTCACGTGAATAAGGCGATTGGTCTATCTGATCTCATTATTGGTGTTGGCCTGCGCTTCGATGATCGTGTGACTGGTAAGGTCGATGGTTTTGCCCCCAACGCACGCTTTATTCATATCGATATCGATCCTTCTGAAATGCATAAAGTGAAAGTGGCGGCGCTTCCCATCGTCTCCGATGCAAAGCTTGCCCTTGCTGCCCTGGCTGAGACCTCAGCGTTTTCTACCAAAGACGCCTGGCTCAATGAGGTCCGCTCCTGGCAGGCGCAGGATGAGGCACGGCAGCAGCAGATCCCACAAGATACCATGCTTCCTGATCCTATCGGTATCCTTGCAGCGATCCGCGCAGCGACCAACGGTGAGGCGATTATCGTCTCCGATGTCGGTCAGAACCAGATGTGGACGGCTCGTCACTATACCTGGACGCGCCCGAATAGCCATATCACCTCTGGTGGCCTGGGTACGATGGGCTTTGCTCTTCCCGCTGCGATGGGCGTCAAGACCGGTGTGCCGGATGCCTCCGTCTGGGCTGTGGCTGGCGATGGTGGTATCCAGATGAATATTCAGGAACTGGCAACGCTGCAGCAGGAACATATTCCGCTCAAGATTGCGATTATGAACAATGGCTACCTTGGCATGGTGCGCCAGTGGCAAGAGTTTTTCCACTCCCGCAACTATTCCGAGACACCTATGACCGGCCCTGACTATGTCAAGCTCGCGGATGCGTATGGCTTAAAAGGTATTCGCGTGACACGACGCGAGGATGTTGCGGCTGCCATCAAGGAAGCAATGGAGACTGAGGGTACAGTGATTATCGATTTTGTGATCGCAGCTGGAGCTAACGTTTATCCTATGGTTCCTCCCGGTTCGCCGATCACCAGTATGATTGAAGAGACGGCGAAGGAGAATTCGTAAGATGACGACGCATACTATTAACCTGCTGAGCGTTCGGGGCAGTCAAATCTGCCCCAGGGAGCTGAACAGGCCCATACCCTGATTATCAAGGTTGAGGATCGCCCTGGTGCAGTTGATCGCGTGATGGGCTTGTTGCGCCGCCGCCGCGCCAATATGCAGACATTTGTCCTTGGTCGCAGCCGAGCAGCCTGAGATTGTACGCATTACGGTCGATGGTGAACGACTCTGAAGTGGCTCTGGAGCATCTTGTCGAGCAGATGCGTAAGATAATCGATGTGCAACAGGTTACGAAGCTTGTCTCTAGCCAGACAGTTGCACGCGAAATTGCCTTAATTAAGCTGAATAGTACCTATGATAACGTGCATGAGATTGTTGAACAGGCTCACCTTTTTGGGGCACATGTCGTTGATATGGCACCGGAAACAGTTACCGTTGAAGTAACAGGTAGCGAGGAGAAGATCGAGAAACTCCTGGCTCTGTTACGGGTTTATGGTATTCGTGAAATAGCTCGTTCAGGTCGTGTAGCGATGGCGCGAGGTGCCAGCGAAGAATAAAAGAGGAGACACAACCATGGGAGACCCTGAGGTAGTAAAAATTTTTGATACGACGTTACGTGATGGCGAGCAGTCACCCGGCGCGACCATGACCCTTGCAGAGAAATTACAGGTGGCAGATCAGTTAGTGCGTCTCAATGTCGATATCATCGAAGCTGGCTTCCCTGCTGCCTCGCCCGGTGATCTTGCGTCCGTGAAAGAAATTGCGCAGCGGCTCCGTGGCGTTGCGGTCGCTGGCCTTGCGCGCGCCAATCCCACCGATATTGAGTCGGCGTGGGAAGCTTTACGCGAGGCTGAACAGCCGGTCATCCATGTGTTTCTTGCGACCTCTGATATTCACCTGACGATATAAGCTAAAGATGAGTAGCGAAGAGGCTCTACAACAGGTCAAAGCGATGGTGGCGTACGCTCGTCAATTCTGTCCCATTGTCGAATTCTCAGCCGAGGACGCCACACGCAGCGACCGCGACTATCTCTGTCGCATCGTTGAAGCTGCCATCAAAGCAGGCGCAACGACGATCAATATTCCTGATACCGTTGGTTATACGCTCCCGCATGAGTATGAGGCGCTCTTCTACTATCTACGCGAGCGTGTTCCTGGTATCGAGAATGTGACCTTGAGCGCTCACTGCCACGATGACCTGGGCATGGCAACAGCCAATACGCTGGCAGCCATCAAGGCAGGTGCTCGTCAGGTCGAGGTGACAATCAACGGACTGGGTGAGCGTGCGGGCAATACTGCGATAGAAGAAGTGGTCATGGCTCTGCACACCCGCCCTGAGTCGTTCGGCAACGTCGATACACGCATCCACACTCAGGAATTATTGGCCACCAGCCAGCTCGTGAGTCGCGTGACCAGTATTCCTGTTCAGCCAAATAAAGCTGTCGTGGGTGCCAACGCCTTTGCACATGAGGCTGGTATTCATCAGGATGGCATGTTGAAGAACCGCCTCACCTACGAAATTATGACGCCGCAATCGGTTGGTTGGGGCGACACGCACCTGATCCTTGGCAAGCACTCCGGTCGCCATGGTCTTGATGCACGCCTGCGCGAACTTGGTCATAAACTGGACGCCGAACAGCTCAAAAGCGCATACCGACGCTTTGTTGCTCTGGCCGATCAGAAGAAAATTGTGAGCGATTCCGATCTGATCTATATCGTTGAGAGCGGCATGGATACCCCCGCCGCCATTTGATCAATCGAGCCCTACCCATGCGTACATCCTGCATACTTCTGTCTGCCATGTGTGTGCAAAGACAACCTTGCTTAAATGGCGGAGATACGGTATCGTTAATAGGATAGGGTAGGGCTTATCGCGCAATGCGACATTAGTCCTCATGAATTGGAATTGACACAAAATATGCTAGAATACTTGTAATGAAGCAATTTAGGAAAGGAAGAAGAATGCACTCTTCATCAGAAAGGCAGGCAGCCGGCGATGGCACTGGTATTACCTGCGTCCGTAACGGTCTTAACGCCCGCAACGTCAGCTAACCTGGGACCCGGTTTTGATAGCCTGGGATTGGCGTTGCAACTCTATAATCGCTTTGAGGTTGTAGAGCATGGTGATGATCCTTCGCATCCCCTTATCACCGTAAAGGGAGCGTTGGGCAAGGATTTATCGACTGGACCCGACAATTTGTTTTTCCGCTCTTTTGCTCTACTCTTCGAGCGTTTAGAGATTCCATTACCTTCAGTACGCATTTTTATGACGATCAACGTCCCGCCGGGCTGTGGCCTGGGCAGTAGCGCGACTGCTGTTGTGGGAGGGCTGGTTGCCGCTAACGAGTGGGTGCGTCCTCAGAATCTCTCTTTACCGACAGAAGATCTCCTGGAGCTGGCTGTAGAGGCTGAAGCGGGAAATCATCCCGATAATGTTGCGCCCGCCCTTCTGGGGGGGTTAGTGGCTACAACAAACCTTGATGGAAAAATTCACGCCATCAAAACGCCTTTCCCTGATGCCCTCAAAGCCGTCGTTTTTACTCCTTCATTCCCAATGGATACGGTGGCCGGACGCAAACTGCTGCCCGCCAGTTATCCAAAAGCTGATGTGACGTTTAATACCGGGCGTGTTGCCTTGCTGTTGACTGCTCTGCAGATGGGGCGCTACGAAGTCATAGGGGAGGCTATGCAGGATCGTCTGCATCAACCCTATCGGCAGGTGCTTTTCCCCGCTATGCCTGAGATTATCCAGGCAGCTATTACAGCAGGAGCGTATGGTGCTAGCCTTTCTGGTGGAGGTTCTTCCCTCATTGCTTTAGCCGACTCACATTTGAATGAAGTGCTGCAAGCAATGCAAGAAACTGCTCGCGCTGCCCATATTGAAGGCACCGGGAGGATTTTGCGAGCAGATCAAAGTGGAGCACGCGTGCTCAAAACGTCGCGTGGCCGCATACGAAAGGAAGTTAGCGCTCGTTATGGCGATCAATTCTACTGGTCTCCAGCCAGGCCAGGGGGCAGGAGAGCAGAATAATTCTTCTGCTCTGCCTATCTCTTCTGATGTTACTACTGCATTATCCGCAGTCTCGTTGCGTTGTGTGGAGTGCTCGACGCTCTACCCCGCTCTGGAGCCTGGACAGGCATCTCCTCTTCCACGTTACCGCTGCGTCTGCGGTGGCGTGCTGGACGTTGAGATGCCGTTCAATCTCCCTGGTTCACGCTCATCCGAAGATACTTCGCCTCCTGGTTCCGGATGGCGACAGCTTTTCGATGAACGCGCGACTACTCCTCCCATCTGGTCCATCAGCAGCGACAGGGAACTGCTCGATACCAGTGGCGTCTGGCGCTATCGGGAACTGATCCTGCCAGCCCCTGAGGCCTACGTAGTGAGTCGTCCCGAAGGCAACACATGCCTCTATCCCGTCGGCAGAGAAAATTGTGGTCCAGGCCGTGCCGGCCATCGGCAGATAGGGCTGTACGCTGGCCTCGAACGCTTCTTCCTGAAGCACGAAGGCGAAAATCCGACTGGGAGCTTCAAAGATCGTGGCATGACGGTAGGCGTAACGATGGCGCGTATGCTGGGTGCGAAGGCTGTAGCTTGCGCCTCGACTGGCAACACCTCAGCTTCCCTGGCATCCTATGCTGCCCAGGCTGGTATGCGTGGCATCGTCTTTCTTCCTGCGGGTCATGTTGCGGGTGGTAAATTAGCACAATCTCTGGCCTATGGCGCTCAAACTATTCAGATTGCGGGCGATTTCGACGACGCCATGCGCCTGGTCGAACAGGTTTGCAATGAACTGGGCATCTATCTGCTCAATTCGCTCAATCCTTTCCGCGTGGAGGGCCAGAAAGCGATTGGCTTCGAACTCTTGCAGCAACTTGATTGGCAGGCACCCGATTGGCTCGTGCTACCGGCTGGCAATCTGGGCAACACCTCTGCTATCGGCAAAGCATTCCGCCAGGCGTACGAACTCTCGTTGATCAGTCACATGCCGCGCATCGCCTCAATTCAGGCCGCTGGAGCCAATCCCTTCTATCGCAGCTTCAAGCAAGGGTTCGCACGCCGCGAGTCCGTTCAGGCCGACACTGTGGCAACCGCCATCAAGATCGGTAACCCGGTCAGCTATACTCGCGCTCGTCGCGTCATTGAAGAGTCTAATGGCATCGTGGAAGAGGTCAGCGACGATGAGATTCTGGCCGCGAAAGCTGTGATTGACCGCTCCGGTATTGGCTGTGAACCTGCCTCTGCCGCAACTCTGGCCGGTGTACGCAAACTGGTCGCCAGTGGCGTCATCAAACACGATGACTTCGTGGTTGGTGTTCTGACCGGTACTCTACTCAAAGATAGCAAGACCGGTATTCCTCAAGAAGCAAGCGGGATTGTGATTGAGCCAACGATTGAGGCAGTGAGAAGCGTTTTGAGTTGATGTATTGCCTCCGTCAATGTTTAATCCGATCCGAAACTGTAGGGGCGTCACCCTGCGTGCGCCCGCGTGCCGATGAACAATGAATGTTGCTGGTACGCGGGCGCACGCAAGGTGCATTGACTCCAACTATTTCGGAAAAAAATGACGCAAGCACGACACGAATGCCTGCAATGCGCGGAAAACGGTAGGGACCCGATTGCATCGCGTCCGTGATTGATCAACCCTGGGCCACGATTCTATGAATGGCGGACGCGATGCAATCGGGTCCCTACCGTTTTCCGCGTTTTTCTGTGTTTTTGATGCATTTTTTTGGCGAAGCCCTCAATTTGTTGGAGTCAATGACGCAAGGTGACGCCCCTACGGTTCTATGTGCGCTCTGATTTTATAAAATCTTGATGCTTTTTATCTATCTATTCCCCAACAAGCGGTTCTTCAAAATCAATCCCTTGATAAATTTCATGTAACCCGACATGTACATCAATACTTTTCAGCTCAACCTCCGAACCAGGACCATAAAATACAGAATGCCAGCTTTCGTTATCTTGCTCGTTGCGTCGATAGACCTCAACCGCTTGCACAAACTGGTTGATGAGCACAATTTCTTGTACAGTGGGAGTAAGCTTGTATGCTTCTAACTTTCTCCCACGATCAATCTTTTCTGTCGAGGGGGAAAGAACTTCGACCACCATACGGGGAGATCGTATGAGAGTATTACCACGACGACGGTCAGCAACATCACAGGAAACCGTAACATCGGGATACACATAGTTTTCTTTTCCACTTGACTGAGCGCCAATGAGTACCTGCATATCTGACCCTCGTACAAAACATGGGCCAGACTGGAAATGCTGACTGAGAGTCGCACGCACATTATAGGCAATCTGGTCGTGTTCGCCTGATCCACCCGACATCAAGCGAGCAACACCATCCAGATATTCGTATTTTGCATCTGTCATATGTTTCTCAAGCTGATGAAATTCTTGCACTGACATAGATCCACCCGTAGGGAGTTGTTGATGAGGATTAGTTGCCATCATGTATCACTTCACTCCTTATCTATCACACATTCTACCCTGATACTCATACTCCCATTGTAACAAACTCATCTATCGTCTGTCAATCGCTATTTTCGTACGCGCAATCTCCGAATTATATCTTTATTAATCTCCAATCAAAAAGACAAACATCAGCGGCAGCCCGATAAACAAAATGGATAGGAAAGGGCTATACCAGTTTGTTCCCAACCAGGCGAGATTCACCGTGATCGTATAGGGAACGTTCAACTGCGTGAAAATGGCAAGGATACCACCCATGGCAAGAGCGCCAACAAATCCCAACAAAATTCCTTCGCCACTTTTTTTAACGCTCTTGATGCCTCGTGCGAGTAGATTGCCAATGACGGAGAGCAAAAGGATGGCAATAATAAAGAGCAGAATACTGGTGAGGCCACTACTGGTGCCGTTAGAAAGTGCCGTGGCAATGGGGAACGTGAGCGCTCCGGTCAGCGATAAAAGAAATAATACAATGAGAACGACCAGCGTTTTGATCATTATCGATCCAAAGTTCATAGGACCTCCTTGTGGACAACCAGGCGGAATATTATTTTCGTTCCTATCAATAGAAACGTAATAGCGTTATCTAACACATACAAATTCCGTTAGCAATTACCATTACTAATACTTTACGCTCAATATATTTTCTCTGTTGCATCTATCCAATACATGGTAAGATTATAGCAGTTTCTGCATAGAAGTAAAAACGGATCAGTCGGCGTAAAGCACAAAAATAGGTATTCTGGCTGACAAGAGTACCTGTCTCTGTCGGTCTTCTCTTCGTCTGTTTGATACCCTGCTAAATTTATATAAAACCCCGGTGTACCCTCTAGCGTAAATAGAAGTAGGCTGTTACAATACATACAAAGTAACAGGTCTCAAAGAAGGTCTAATGTGATTAAAAAGAGACGCAAACTCAATCTGATACCACCCTGGCAGATGCCTTCCGATCCAGTCAAAGCCGTATTCTGGTTTATGTTCTGGTTCCTCAGGTTATTGGTAAACTTCTTCTGGTTACCTATTATTGCCATGGTTATTATTGAGGTGGTTCTCAATTGGATTGGCGGGGTGCCGGCGGCTATTGTTGCGGGCATTGTGACATTGCTGGTCGGACTCGTCATCTGGGCAGCTCTGTATGGAGTTACTTTCTTCCTGAATGTCGGCACGACGGTCTCGCGCGTTCTTTCAGATGTAAACTCCATCCAAAAAAACTTTTCCGCTCGTAGTTCACTCTATCCTTTTAACGATAGTGCCCCCGAAGAGAATGTGGTCGAAGGCACGATTACTGATCTGGATGAGGAACGACGCAAACGCAGGCAAAGCGAGTAACTATGCCTCGTTTTTCTCACGCCACGCCCGCCATGCTTCGTCGGATGATGTCGGTACATACGAGTATAACAACGTTCCTTTGCCTTCAATACGATACGCTCCAAGCTCGGCTGGTAGAAGCATGGTCTGCCCAGGCAAGAGCATCTCGCTCTGCCTGAGATTCTCACCGTAGTATACCGCTATCTGGTTTTTTGCGGCTAATCCTGTAGATCGATCCGGCACATCTGCATCCACTACTGTGTTATCAGACTCGGTACGTTTCTTTTGGTCCATATCGGAATATTGCAGAAGAGATGAAAGAATGATGCAGCTCTCACCTGTAGATCTATTCAATACCCCTCTTTCATTAAAATGGATCTCACGCGTGACAAAATAATGACAGGCAACGAGACAACGTTCTTCATAGCCCGGCCCACCTGCCAGTTGAATCGGCGTTTTTTTGACACGGGTTGCTACGTCATATGATGCAACATCAAGGGAGCGCTCAACATGCAACTCGCGCGGTTTGCCCTCCGCTGTCAGGCGTCCGTAGTCGTACATGCGATAGGTGACATCAGAATATTCTTGCAACTCGTAGAGCAGAATTCCACTCCCAATAGCGTGCACCGTTCCTGCTGGAACAAAAATAACATCACCGGGCTGCACTTCTTCTTGATGCAGTAGAGCATCCAGGGTGACATCCTGAATGGCTTGCTCAACTTGCGCATGGGATGTCTTCTCTTTAAATCCATACACAATTGTTGCACCTGGCTCGGTATCCAGGATATACCAGAATTCTGTCTTCCCTAATTTGCCGCCTTCATGCTCAGTCGCGTAGATGTCGTTGGGGTGAACCTGTACTGAGAGTTGCGCATTGGCATCAATAAATTTCGCAAGCAGAGGAAAACGTTGTCCAAAGAGCTGCACTGCACGCTCACCCAGCAGCGAAGTACCCATTTCTTGCACAACTGTGCCCAGTGTCTTGCCCGCATAGATGCCATTCTCTATAAGATTGCTCGCTTCTGTCTCCCATGCCTCGCCCACGAGAACCTTACCTGGAGGAAGTTGTTTCCAACCATCACGCTCTAAGCGCCTGCCTCCCCAGATTGTTTCATGTAGCGATGCAGCCAGTTTCATTGGATACAAATATTGCATTGTCATTTCTACATCCTCCAAAATGAAATTGTACTGGTATTTTTAGTATACCAGTACAAAAAAAGCAATCATGTTAGTTCGCCAGTAGAACCCCTTCAAGCTGACGACGCAATTTGTCGCGCATCACAATCCCTTTAATACGGTGAATCTCCTGCCCATCCTTGAAAAAAATAAGCGTTGGAACTCCATCAATATGCCACTGTTCAATGAAAGCCTGCTGCCCCTCGACATTGAAGCGGGCAAAGCTTACACGCCCCTGATATTCTTTGCTGATAGCCACAACTTCGGGTTCCTGTATCTGGCATGCGCTACTTTGCGTCGCCGAAAACATGACCACGACCGTCTGAGATGGGCTTAATACCTTTTCAGCAAAATCATCACCTGTAACCTCGATATAGTTATTATCAGACATGCTATCCTCTGCATCCTTATAAATTGGTATCAAAACTGGTTTCCATAGCCTGGCGTTTCCTCGCGCTTCATAGCGTTTTCTTGCATCTCTCGTTTTTTGATCCTCGTGCTATACTATCTAAAAGAAATCGATGCGATCAAACGCTAGATTTTGCATTGTTATTCTAGTGCTCAAGGTATCACCCTGTTCTATCAATGTCAAGCAGTCAAGGGTGCCTCTTGCCCGATTCAGAACCTCGTATACTGCATTTCACCCGCACGAATAGCCACCGAAAGACGATTTTCAGGTGGCGCAAGAGGGCAGACCCATCGACTATTATAAGCACACGAGGGATTATAAGCGTAGTTAAAATCGAGAACAATCCTCGCCTGACCGTCTTCATGAAGAACTGACTGAAAATCGCTTCCCTTTATCGTATCAAAGAGATAACGCCCGCCTCCATAACTTTCATGCGGGCAGGTCGTATCGCGAAAGGGCAGGAAGAGACCTCCACCATAGATATCGAGCCAGTATATTGAGAGCGTCACTGCCTCATTTTCAACGTTGAAGCGCATCTGTCCCACCACTGTCATCGTCATTGTTTCGCTGGCATTCATGGTGATCTCCATGCGCGTGGGCGGTACATGCGTATCAATAGTCGTCTCGATGCGCAAGGCTGGCTGGTAGGGAAAATAGTGGAGTCCACTGAATGAAGCCTGTTGCTCTTGATCAAGTGCGGATTGTGGATGGTGCGCAAACAGTTGATCCCGCTCCTCTCGAAAGTGTTGTAGAATCACACTATGCTCTTCTCCGGCCAGGGTAGCCTGGTTGCGAGCACGATAGAGGGCAACGACGCGACGACGATAATCATAGAGGTCGAGGTAATCAGACATGCAATCCTCCCTTATAGGTCATGAACACTCATTTTCTGCTACTTGAATGCCCCACTAAAGAGTATAATATATTTGAAAATTGAAACGTAGTAATAGAGGAGTCTATGATGGTAGTAGTCCAAGAGGGGATACGCCTGAAATATGGAGACGAGCCATTTCAATTTGGAGATCTCTACGTGCCAGCAGATGAAAAGCGCCATCCAGTCGTCATCCTCATTCACGGTGGCTTCTGGCGAGCGACGTATGATCTGTCGCTAATGACGAAACTGGCGCAGGATCTGGCGGCCAGAGGGATCGCAGCATGGAATATCGAATATCGCCGTGTAGGAAACAGTGGAGGAGGCTGGCCGGGAACGTTTTTAGATGTTGCACAGGCGACCGATCATGTCATGAGAATCGCTGATCATTATGACTTAGATCCGCACCAGGTGGTCGCGCTCGGACACTCTGCTGGCGGGCATCTGGCGTTGTGGCTGGCGACGCGTGAAAAGCAGGCGCAGGATTGGGGATTGGCACCTGGTGATGCACCATTGACATTGAGCGGTGTTGTGAGTCTGGCGGGAGCGATGGATCTGGAGCAGGTCTGGCAACTTGGATTGGGCAATGATGCCGTAGTAGAGTTGCTTGATGGCAGCCCCGACGATGTACCGGAACGCTATACAATGGCTTCCCCATGTGAGCATTTGCCGTTAGGGATTGAGCAAGTGTTGATCCATGGAACCGAGGATGACAGCGTACCCCTGGTCGTAAGTCAGGAATATGCTGATCGGGCCAGGCAACTGGGAGATACAGTCAAATTAATCAAATTAGTGGGTGGAAATCATTTTGTGGTCATCGATCCAGCCTCGACCGCGTGGAACAGAACGGTTGAAGAAATCAAAAGATTGCTGCACCATCTTTGATATTTTTTCTAGCTAGAAGGAGGAAATTGAAATGTCCCTGCACAGCGAAGTGGTGGGAAGTCTGCTCAGGCCGACCTACCTGCTAGAAGCAAGAAAACAATTCGAAAGTGGTCAAATGAACGCGGCTGCATTCAAGGCCATAGAAGATCGTGCGGTCAATGAAGCCATCGCCTTACAAGAAGCCGCCAACATTGACGTTCTCACTGACGGAGAGATGCGCCGTTATGCCTTCTATGGACATCTTATTGACTCATTAGCTGGCTTCGATAAGTACGGTGGTTGGGCAATTCCCTTTCGTGATGAAACGGGAAAAGAACTTCTCCTCAAACGCCCCGTTGTGGTAGAAAAGCTCCAATGGAAAAGGAGTATGTGTGCCGAGGAGTGGGTCTACCTGCGTTCACGCACATCCTACCCCGGAAAAGTAACCATGATTAGCGCTCAACAGGCCGCAGCCTACTACGATCCTGAAAAATCGAAATCAGCGTATTCGTCCCGCGATGCCTATCTGGCTGATGTCGTGGATTTCTCGCGCCGTGAGGTGGAGGAACTGATACGCCTCGGTTGCACCTATATCCAGATCGACGCACCTCAGTATGCAGCTCTCCTCGATCCACAGATGCGTGCAGGCTATCTGCAGCGTGGCAACGACCCCGACAAAATCATCGATACCTGTATTGAAATGGACAACGCCATCATTGATAACCATCCAGGCATTACCTTTGGTATTCACATTTGTCGTGGAAACAACCAGAGCAGCTTCTACGCCAGCGGTAACTATGAACCAATTTCGCGCCTGTTTACTCGGACCCATTTTCAGCGATTCCTGCTCGAATATGACGATGCCCGCTCGGGAGGATTTGAGCCACTGAGGCATGTATCCGAAGATCGTTTTGTCGTCCTCGGTCTCGTCACTACTAAGAAACCACAATTGGAAATGGTTGCCGATCTGCGTCGCCGCATTGAGGAAGCCTCTCGTTTCTTCCCACTAGAACGCCTCGCACTCAGCCCACAATGTGGATTCGCATCGACCATGGAGGGAAATCATCTCACTCAAGAAGACCAGCGCCAGAAGCTAGAACTTGTGGCACGCGTCGCCAGGGAGGTATGGGGCTAATGGATAGAAATGCGTAGGCGCATCATTTTCGGTGAATCTTTTATTCGTTGGAGTCAATGACGCAAGGCTACGCACCTACGCATTTCTTGGTGTCTATTCTTTTACGCAGGTTTTGCGTACAGTCCCGTCTGCGAGACAAGCACATTATAGGTATGCCCATCAGCAGGAATAATCACCGCATTTCCATAAGCGGCATCCACAAAAGGCGACGACCATGCCTGCTTGTAGACGGTCTTGAAGAACGCTCCATCGCCACCGTTGAGGGTCACCACCGTATGCTTCATCGTGCTTTCATCGTTCGGATCGTCATATTGCCCCTCTAAACGTGTCAGCTTATAGCCGGAATGCAGGCCGAGGATGTTCAACCAGGAAGGAAATTTAATGATATCCCCTTGCACCATCCAGCGATCACCCTGCACAAAGTAGGTGCTATCGGAGGTTGCCTTGCCGTTATTATCATAAAGCGTCAATTCAACGCTCATCATATGTGGCAAATTGGATACCGTGGTCGCATGCACCTGGGCAGCCTTGATATCACTGGTCAGCCCAAGATAGGACTGTACCAGGAATGTCGCCCATAAGAGAGAGACCGCAATTAACACAAGAAGGATACCCCCAACGCCCCGTTTCCAGCGCAAGCGTCGTCTTCTACCATAAAAGCGATTACCATCCTTATCCTCAAAGATTTCACGCTGTCCGCTGGTAATGCTCATTGCTGAATGGATAAGCAGGCCCAGACCAATCACCCCTACAAGCAGCAGGATAATTTGTGGTAGCCCGAACTGGATAGGAAAATTCATATTACCACGTGCCTTTCAGACGTTTATTTTTCTTTTACAAAATGTCTTACATGTAAGATACGTATCATTCCCTTGAATATATACGAATTGTGTGAATTCTTCATGCTACGGGCCATGTTTCCACCGTCCACTATACATATCTCTACCTCCTGCATTAGATAATAACGAAATGAGCACACAATTAAGCACAAAAATAGCGCGAGAATTGGCGGTGGACGCCACAAGACTAGAACATGGACACCCACAAATATGGCATACAGACAGCTAAGGACGCATCTGCATGTGGTACGATAAGGAGAAGACGGGCCAGTAAGCATCTGAGCAGACGTTATCACAAAGGAGTTATTTTTTGTCCCAGCCACCTTCTTCCTTACCCCTTACCTCCCCATCGGTAGCGCATTTACGACGAAGACAGCCAAGCAGCGTTCCCTTACGCATTTTTGCAACCTGCTTTACGGCGCTTGCGGTTGCCGTTCACTACACGAACTATAGCCCCTTGATCGCTATCATTCGCAGCGAGTTGCATGCCAGTAGCGGCCAGGTAGGACTCTTCTCGACGCTCCTCTTCTTAGGGCTGGCGGCGGCCTATATTCCGGCGGGAATACTGGGCGATCGCTTTGGAGCACGACCTGTATTGATCGTGTCCTGCGCCCTGATGGGACTCAGTGGTATCCTCTTGCCCCTCTTCCCTAATCTGACCTGGATGCTGTTATGCCGCATTTTGGTAGGAGTGGGATCAGGTGGAGCATTCATAACGGGAGCGGGTATCGCATCAAGATTGGGCAAACATGCATCGTTGGGACAGGGATTATATGGAGGTGCGACCCAGGCAGGGTCAGGGCTGGGACTATTGATTACACCACACCTTTTACCGCTGTTCGGCTGGCGTGGGAGCTTTCTCTTCTGGGGCATACTCAGCTCAACTGCGGTCCTGCTCTGGCTCTTTGTCAATGACGGGCAGGAGACGCATACACCGGTTCCCGTCAACTTAAAAGTGGCTGTGCGCTCGCCTTCTGTGTGGACGCTTGGTCTCTCACACCTGGGCACCTTCGGGCTAGGAAACGCCATTGCGGCGTGGATCACCGTCTATCTCATTGTACAATATGGCTTGCCTCTGACACTGGCAGCAACAATTGGATCTATCGTGATCCTGGGGGGAGTGATCTTTCGACCTCTGGGAGGAATTTTGCTGGCGCGAAACGTGATTGGGGCAATACCTCTTTTACGGATAGGGACAATAATGGGGGCCGTAGGAGTAGGATTACTTGCCATACCAATACGCTTTGTGCCATTCGCAATTTTAGGGTTAGTCCTGATTGGAATTGGCAGCACAATGCCCTACACATCAGTCTTCAATTCTGCTGCGAACCTGCGCAACGTTGGGAAAGGGGTTGCACAGGCGCTAGTCAGCGTCATCTCTACTCCAACGGTGCTTATCGGCCCGCCATTGATCGGATTTCTACTCGATCGTACAGGCAATTTCCTACTGGCATTCGGATCGATCCTGCTCTTTGGTTGTGTCGCAATCACCGCATCGTTCCTGGCTGGTCCCGCATTGAAGCGTGAGACGGTATCATAATATTACCATACGTATTTTAGTCCATTGTATCTCTTCTCCTAATCTAGTATATTAGAGGAGTAGTAAGCAAGTAGATACTACGCTAGTCAAGCTCATCTGCCACGCATAAAGCAGGCTGAGCATTTCTTTAGCGAGAATCAGACAGGATTTGATTCTCCCCTACTTTTAGAGAATAGTGATACTTAAAACCTGGAGCGATTTTTTATGTTACAAAAACCACAGGCGATTCTCTTTGACCTGGATGGGGTCTTAACGGACACGTCAGAATATCATTACCAGGCATGGAAGCATCTGGCAGATGACGAAGGCATTCCTTTTACCCATGAAGAGAACGATGCCCATTTGCGCGGCGTGGGAAGACGCGAGTCGCTGGGATATATTATTAGAGGGCGTCAGTACAGCGAAGACCAGATTCAGGAGATGATGACGCGCAAAAATAACTACTACAACGACCTGATTAAGCAGATGACGCCCAAAGAACTGGTTGAGGGTGGGGGCGCGTTATTGGATGAGATCCACAAGGCTGGCATCAAAATTGCTACGGCATCTGCAAGCAAAAACTGTCGTATTGTGCTTGAGCGACTGAATATCGTGCATTATTTTGATGGCATTGCGGACGGATATAGCGTTGGTAACAGCAAACCCGCCCCAGATATTTTCGTCTACGCCGCAGGACTGGTCAATGTACCAACATCGGCGTGCCTGGGCGTTGAGGATGCTGCGGCTGGCATCGAGGCAATCAAAGCTGCGGGCATGCAGGCCCTTGCCATTGGCCCGGCTGAACGTTTTCACAATGCTGACAAAGTCATACCGGATATGGTAAATAAACGCTTACAAGACATGCTCGACTAAAGAGAATAGAGCTATATTCTGGTTAATATTAGGGAGGATGAAGTTGTGAACCTTTGGCAAATTAGCGAAGACACATTCAATCCAGAAACGAAGCATATGCGTAGTCAGGAAACCGTTTACAGCATTGGCAACGGCTATTTCTGCACGCGTGGAACCTTTGAAGAAGGGTATTCCAGGGCAACACCAGCAACGCTCCTCTTCGGCGTTTTTGATGCCGTCGCCATCGCGAAAGAAGAACTGGCGAACGCGCCAGACTGGACGCCGCTCGGACTCACCATTAACGGTGAACGCTTCCGTCTCGATAAAGGGAAGATCCTCGATTACAAGCGCACGCTCGACATGCAAGAGGGCATCTTACGACGGACAATCCATTGGGAAACACCAATGGGTGTACGCATAAAGATCAGTAGCGAGCGCGTCGCCAGTCTGGCGGACGAACATGTGGGCATGGTGCGTTATCGCGTCACCAACGACGATAGCAACTCACCTCTTGACATAGCGCTCTGGACAAACTTCAATACGGCGGTGGGAAACTACGACCTTATGCACTGGGAAACGGTTGATCAGGGCTTTGAGGGTGAAGTGATGTGGTTGCAGAGCGAGACGAAGAAAACAAAGGTCCAACTGGCACAGACGATGACCTTCACCACCACGCTGCCAGAGTGCCGCACCGAATACATCTCGTCTTACATCGCCCCCAGCATTCGTATTTATGGTAAGCTTGCGCCCGGTGAAACCATGGAGGCGGAAAAGTTTGTCGTCATGTATACCACCCGCGATGGTGTTGAGCCAGTACCCACCGCTCTTGGACATCACCGTAAGTTGCTTGATCCTGGAACTGGATCGCAAAGGGGCAGGTCTATGAACGGTTGCTGGTAAAACATAAAGAAGCGTGGCAACAGTTCTGGCAGGAAGCGGATGTCATTATCGAAGGCGACGAAAAATCACAACTGGCGATACGCTACAATATCTACCAGTTGCGTATCAACGCCTCCGCGCATGATGATCGCTATAGCATCGCCGCCAAGGGTCTGACGGGCTTCGGCTATCGTGGACATATCTTCCATGACACCGAAATCTTTATGTTGCCCTTCTTCACGTATGTCCTTCCCGATTTTGCACGCAATCTGTTGCTCTATCGCTATCATCTCTTGCCTGCGGCACGCAAGAAGGCGGCCAGCAACGGCTATGAAGGGGCACAATATCCCTGGGAGAGCACCCTGGACGGCGAGGAGACCACGCCCAGTTCGATCATCCACCCGGAGACGGGCGAGGTGATTCCAGTCTTGAACGGCTTCATCGAATACCATATCAGTGCCAGCGTTGCGCATGCCGTGCAGTCCTACTGGGAGGTCACGGGCGATGACGCGTTCATGCAAGATTATGGCGCGGAGATCGTTCTGAGCACCGCAACCTTCTGGGGCAGTCGCGTAGAGAAGGATGCAAATGGTGCTTATGAGATCACCAATGTGATTGGTCCCGACGAATGGCACGAGCACGTCAACAATAATGCCTTCACCAATTACATGGCCCGTCAAAATATTCTGGACGCCATCAAAGATCTGCACTGGTTGCAGACCACTGCGCCCGCCAGAGCGCGCGAACTGGTGCAACAGCTCCATCTGACGGACGAGCGTCTGCAACATTGGCAAGACGTGGTAGAGAAGCTGCGCATCCCGCAAGATCCGCAAACGAAGGTCTTTGAACAGTTTGACGGTTTCTTCCAACTGGAGGAACTCGATCAGGAACAGTTCAAGGGGCGCAAAGACTCATACCAGGGCATTATGGGTATTCATGCCGTCCAGAAGTATCGTATAGTCAAGCAAGCGGACGTACTGATGTTGCTGACGGTCCTGAACCAGAACTTCGATCTGGAGACCAAACGTGCCAACTGGGATTATTATTATCCCATTACCGACCACGACTATGGTTCCTCGCTGACGCCGGCGTTCCATGTGATTCTGGCCTGTGAGTTGGGACTGGGCGATGCTGCCTACAAGCAATTTGTGTTGGGTGGGCTGGTCGATCTGGAGAATCTGCGTGGCAACACGCCGGACGGCATCCACACCGCCTGTTCGGGAGCTGTCTGGCAGGCAACGGTGTTTGGGTTCGCAGGTTTGAAGGTAACGGCTGATGGGTATACGACCAATCCGTCCTGGCCGCACGATTGGACGCGCCTGGCTTTCAAGATCCGGCACAAGGGCGAGTTGATCTCTATCGATCTCAAGAAGTAAGAGACAACGTGGTGGGGAGAGGAACAGGATAAAATCTCCACCACAAGCCTCTTGACAAGAGGGGCGTGTCGCGTTATGATAGACCCCGTGATAAGTCCCCACAACATGTGAGGATGAGTTGAGGCGCATTCGTCTAGCGGCCTAGGACATCGCCCTCTCAAGGCGGAGATCACGGGTTCGAATCCCGTATGCGCTATTCTACTGTTTTCAAGAAACGGCTCAAGCCAGGATACAAGCGGCTTGAGTCGTTTTCTATTGTAGAATGGAACGATGTAGGGGCGCGATGGAGCGAAGCGGAATAAGCCCGGCTCTCCCAAAACCATTTTACGCGAAAAACAATAAAAATCCCCTTATGCCCTCACTCATTTGCTGAGCTTGCAATTTCACCACTTTATCGTATACTATTGCAAATAGATATACAATAAAGCTGGATAGTAGATTTCCCTAACCACACATCTCCATCCTCTCTCACTACCGTGTATACCGTGTACCCCAAAAGATCCCGAATTCGTCAAAATCTATCCCATTTCAGAAACATCTCTGACCACATCGTGTGTGGAACGCTTCACTTCACCCCCATATGAGCAGAATTTATCGGAATATCAGGGGAAATCCCATAAAACATTACATCTAAATACGCCTCTAAAACGTGCCTATACTATCTTATACATATAACGTGAAGAAAGGAGGAACACATCAAATTGTACCTTACTATATTTTCTTCCACATTCATCAGCCCTTCATCCATCCTTATGATTGCAGACCTTGTATGCTTCGGGCTTGCAGCACTGATAATGATTTTCTCTATCCTTTTTGACATTAAAAATCAGCGCCGTGAACGAGCAGCAGGAAAAAATGTCCTCTGGTATAAGCGCTATCCACTCTTTGGAAGCGGTGGTGGACTCTGCTTGATTATTGCAGAGATGCTTATCATACTTATGTTCAACAGAATCGTGCCTCCTACACTCTTTTTCTATATCCTGGCATCCTTCCTTATTCTCTGCGGCTTTTGTGGGTCAGTCTATTCGCTCAGGCTTGCGATTGAGCAGAAAAAAATTGCACACGATTATTTGAGATCTCTCCTTGATAAACAAAAGGATCAATCTTTGCAATAGCTCCCTCAGTACAATCTCTGGTCAGGACTACTAAAGCATGCTAAACTTTATCTATACAGTAGAAGCAATCTCCTCCCTAATGATTAGAGGCAACTTAGCGCTTGCAGGTTTTGGCACTTTTCGTAAAGCGACGTGACAGAAGAATGAGATTTTCATGCTTCAATCCTGGAAAAACCAGCCCTTCATCCAGCAACGGTACACAGCCTATATGATCGATCAAATGGAACAGGATCTACAAGAACTGTCAGAAACGTCCACGAGCGAAGGTGAGATCACGTGGGGTATGCGCCAGATTGCTTATGAACTGGTGGAATTATGAGGAAATGAAAGGTGGAACGTAGAACCCGCCCCCAGAGTACTCTCTGCCCACACGTTTCCCTGGTGCATTTCCATAATCTCTTTGACAATCGGTAAACCCAGACCGGTGCCCTGGATATAACGTGTCGTGGTAGTCTCCACGCGGTAAAACGGCGTAAATAGTTTTTCCAGCGCATCAGCCGGAATCCCCATTCCATGATCCTGTACCTGTATATGAACATGTTCACCTTCTAATTGGCTTGTGACCAGAATCTCTCCTCCAGCGGGAGAATATTTGATCGCGTTCGAGAGCAGATTTGTCATCACTTGCGTCAATTTATCCTCATCAGCCTGGACTTGAGAAATACGCTCATCTAGCTGCATGGTGAATGTATGATTGTGTGTGCCTGGTCGTGTACGAGCAACGACCTCTTTCAATAGTGCATTCAACTGCATCGTATCCATATTCAGGCTCATACGACCAGATTTCATACGTTCCAGGTCCAACAATTCGCTGATGATCCGATTGAGCCTTTGGGCATCCTGAGCCATATCGGCGGCAAACTCTTTGATCTCCGCCATGCTCCATTCCCCTTCGCCCAGCAACTCACTAAACCCCTGGATGGTTGTAAGCGGTGTACGCAGCTCATGACCAATGATCGATACAAACGTGCGCTGCATGGTACTGGCTTGCTCTAATTGTTTATTGATAGCTTCAAGCTGTTGTGCATGTGCGACTGCTTGAGCACGCGCCTCCTGTTCCGCCTGATAGAGCGATGCATAGTCAATGGCCCGCGCGATGCGATCCGCAACACGCTGCAAGAGTTCGACATCACTGTCTGTAAAGATACGTGGCTGTTTTGTACCAATATGCAGAACACCAATAACCTTATCATCAACAAGCAAAGGAACCCCTAGCAATGAACGGACATTCTCACGCAAGATCTGACTCACGACCTCAATCTGAGAGATATCAGGAACAACTAGTGGTCGACATTGAGCCGCAATTCGGCCCGCAAAGCCCTGCCCAATGGGGACGTGCACATCCTGGTTCATCTCTTCTTCCAACCCTTTGGCAGCCCGAACCGTGAGATACTTCCCATCTTCCGTCAGCAGCAAGATGGCAATTGTATCGACCGTCAGAATCTCGTTCATGCGGCGCAATATCTCGCGGAAGAGATCGTTAAGGCTCAAATGACTCAACGCGGTATCGGTGATCGTTTGCAGAATTTGCAGTTGCAGATTCATTCTCTCCGCTTGTTTCCGTGCCAGGATAGCCTGCTCAAGGAGTAAGGAGCGTTCAATCGCCAATGCCAGGCGATCCGCAACGCGCTCAAAGAGGTCGATCATGTCCTGAGAAAACGTGCGTTGTTGCTTCGTCCCGATATGGATCACCCCCAGGACGCGCCCATCTACCACCAGAGGAACCCCTAACAATGTATAAAGTTGTTCACGCAGGATCGGCGTAAGAATTTCTACCGACCCTTGTTTTCCGGCAATAATAGGCTGACGACGGGCTGCAACGGTTCCCGCAAAGCCCTTCCCTAGAGGGATGCGAACGGTAGAGGGCAGCCATCTCTTCGAGGCCATCAACGGCCCGTATGGTTAAGTAAGTATGATCTTCATTCAACAACAAGATCGCGATATTATCGGCGGCCATGATCTCCCGTATGCGCCTGAGCACAGCTCGAAAGAGGTCATCGAGTGAAAGATGTGCCAGAGCATGATCCGTGATAGTTTGTAGTATCTGCAATTGCTCGTTGCGGTCCTCAGCCTGCTCACGTGCCTGAGCTTCATGAGTATACAGGGCGATCTGATGCACCTCTTTTTGCTTGCGTGTTTCGATATCATCAATGATCGCGGCAAAATAAGCTGGGGATCCCATTGGATCAGGAACCAACGAAACGCTCATACAGGCCCAGATAATTATGCCATCCTTGCGTCGAAAACGTTTTTCAAAGGAGGCATTGGTGATCTCCCTTGCCAGGAAACGTTGGACATAGGAGCGATCCTGTTCACGATCTTCTGGAAAGGTAAGATCCAGATAGGAGTAATGTTCAAGTTCTTGCTGAGAATACTGCAAAACTTCGCACAGCCGGGGATTAACAAGCAGCCATTTGCCATCCAAACTCACGTAGGCCACTCCAATGGGCATCTGGTCAAAAATGGTATGAAAGATATCATTAGTTTGTACAGAGCACATTATCAAACATCTCCTTAGCAAGCTGCCTGACTTTTGATTTTCTTTGTGCCTCGAACTTTTCATTCCAGTATAGACCTTCGTCCAATAGAGGCCAATTGTATAGATGGGAGACGATGTTGCCTGAACATTACCTTCTCTTTTGAGTATAGAAACTTTGACCAGACATCAAGTCAGAAACGGTGGATCAAAGCCGTCCAGGATATAGTACTCTGGCCTGATCAGCTTGCAGGATATGATGACCAATGTTATCTTTGAAGCAAGCAGTTTGAACCGATAAGAAAGAGACCATTTACATGATCAATAGCGAGGCTACCAACCCCGAACAGGAACGCCTGGCGCAGGCACATGCCAACACACAACCCTGGTACCACTGGGGCCCCTACCTCTCTGAACGGCAATGGGGCAGCGTGCGCGAGGATTACTCGCCCAACGGCGATGCCTGGAATTTTTTTCCACATGATCATGCCCGTTCACGTACGTATCGTTGGGGCGAGGATGGCCTGCTGGGGATCAGCGACGAAACGAGTCGCCTCTGCTTTGCACTCGCCCTCTGGAATGAGGCCGATCCAATCCTTAAAGAACGCCTCTTTGGCCTGACGGGCCCCGAGGGCAATCACGGTGAGGATGTGAAAGAATACTATTTTTTCCTGGATAATACCCCGACGCATTCGTACATGAAGGCGCTCTATAAATACCCGCAGCATGCCTTCCCCTATGCCGATCTGGTGGATGAGAATCGTAGCCGTGGCCGCAGCAAACCTGAATATGAACTGATCGATACGGGCATCTTTGCAGATAATCGCTATTTTGATGTCATGGTTGAGTACGCTAAAGTAGATCCCCAGGATATTCTGATTCGCATTAGCGCCACCAATCATGGACCAGACGCCGCGCCTTTACACCTGCTGCCCACGCTCTGGTACCGCAATACCTGGTCCTGGGGCAATGGTGGCTCTCGGCCAGAACTACGAGCCATTGAGTACACTCCGTCAGACTCGACAACCACGAAACAGAGTTTTGTGCATGCCAATCACACAAGTACTGGCGAATATTGGCTGGCCTATGAGCAGCTTGAGAAAGAGCCGCAGCTCCTCTTCACCGAGAATGAGAGCAATTTTCAGCGTCTCTGGGGGGTAGCCAATCGCACGCCCTTCGTGAAAGATGGGATCAATGACGCAATCGTCCATAAGACTACAGGGACGGTCAATCCCGCTGGCGTCGGAACCAAAGCAGCCGTTCATTATTCTATGCTCATTGCGCCAGGGGCCACGGAGACCGCTTTGTTACGCCTCTCCTCAACGCAACATGCTATCCCCTTTGTGGATGCCGAAGAGATTTTTAAGACGCGACAGGCGGAAGCCGATCGCTTCTACGCATCCTATGGGGCGGAAAATATGTCCGAGGATGCGCGTCTGGTGCAGCGCCTGGCGTTTGCTGGCCTGCTATGGAGCAAGCAATTCTACCATTATAATGTCCAGCAGTGGCTGGATGGCGATCCGGTTGGTCCACCACCACCAGCCGTGCGTAAAACCGGGCGCAACCATGATTGGCGGCATCTCAACAATGACGAAGTGATCTTGATGCCCGATACCTGGGAATACCCCTGGTACGCCGCCTGGGATCTAGGTTTCCATTGCATCACCATGGCCCTGATCGATGCGGACTTCGCGAAGAAGCAGCTTATCTTGCTGCTGCGCGAGTGGTACATGCATCCCAATGGACAGTTGCCTGCTTATGAATGGGCCTTTAGCGATGTGAATCCCCCTGTCCATGCATGGGCCGCTCTGCGCGTCTACAAAATCGAGAAACGCACAACGGGCAAAACAGATCGGGATTTTCTAGAGCGTGTTTTTCACAAACTGCTGCTCAATTTTACCTGGTGGGTCAATCGCAAAGATAGCGAGGGGCGTAACATTTTCCAGGGAGGATTTCTGGGTCTCGACAATATTGGCGTCTTTGATCGCAACGCCACTTTACCAACGGGAGAGACGTTAGAACAATCGGATGGGACCGCCTGGATGGGTATGTTCTGTTTGAATATGCTGATGATTGCCCTTGAACTGGCACGTGAGAATCAGGTTTATGAGGATATTGCAACCAAGTTTTTCGAGCATTTTCTGTATATTGCCGAAGCGCTCAATGATATTGCTGGGGAAGGTATCTCCTTGTGGGATGATACGGATGAGTTCTTTTATGACGTGCTGCATATGCCCGATGGTTCAAATGTCCCTTTGAAGGTGCGTTCGATGGTCGGATTTATTCCTCTGCTGGCGGTGGAAACGATTGATCCGGAATTATTGGACAAGATGCCTGCATTTAAAGCACGCATGGAATGGTTTTTGAAGCATCGCCCGCTTCTTGCTGGTCTGATCTCACACTTTCAAGCCCCCGGAATGGGTGAGCGTCGCCTGCTGGCTCTGGTACGTGGGCACCGCATGAAGTGTTTGCTCAAGCGGATGCTCGATCCCACCGAGTTCTTGAGCGATCATGGTATTCGTGCTATTAGCAAATATCATGAAGAGCATCCGTATACCTATGATATGATGGGTACAGAATACAGTGTTGACTATGAACCCGGTGTATCAAGTACGGGCCTTTTCGGTGGAAATTCTAACTGGCGTGGGCCAGTCTGGTTCCCGCTCAATTTCCTGTTGGTTGAAACCTTGCAGAAATTTCACTACTATTACGGTGACGACTTTCTGGTGGAATGCCCGACCGGTTCTGGTCAGTATCTCACGCTTGAGCAGATCGCCACGCAGATCTCATCACGCCTCACAGGCATCTTTTTACGCAACGCGGATGGATATCGCCCGGTCTTCGGCGCAAATGAGACTTTCCAGAACGACCCCCATTGGCGCGATTATCCGCTGTTCTACGAATACTTCCATGGCGATACGGGTGAAGGGCTGGGTGCCAGTCATCAGACGGGTTGGACCGCTGTAGTTGCCAAATTGCTGGAGCAGGTCGCTAACCTGTAGCATTCCAGTGTGCACATAGTGGTCACTCGGGCTTATTTCACTTCGTTCCATTGCGCCCCTACTACGACATAAGATGCAAAGAAAGCAATAAGTGTAGGGGCGCAATGGAACGAAGTGAAATAAGCCCGGTGCTCCCCAAATATATTGTGCGTAACAAATAGACAGGAAGATGTAATTATCCTCAGCAATGGTTCATTGTATGTGCAAGAGGTGAAACCCGCGAACGTATATAATCATAATGATATGAGGCATGGTCGTCCTGGCAGGGTTGGTGCATCATAGCCCTCTACCATTAGTCTGTTAAATCGTGATGGAACCGCAGCGCAGATGAAATTGCCGAGAGGTCTTGATCACCTGCAGCATTCGGGTAATCCCTTGCGCAACAAACCAGATACTCCTGAGTTTTATTGATAAGAGTAACGCTACCCATTATCCAACCTGCACTCATCTTAACTCATCTGCTCCATAGAAATGGAAATAGGAGGAACCCTATGAAAAGACGTTATGTCTGGCTAATTGCAATTGCCATCGTCATCATCATTATCGCTACAGGATCATTTGTGTATGCGTCACACTTCGCTAACACCGTCACCCAGGCCCATACTGCGCCAGGAGCTATCATCCTATCCCCCACTGCGACCGGGGCTGCAACTGGAACATCCACTACAGCAGCGGCCAATCTCCAGACGTTTCAGATCGTACCCGCTCAGACTACAGCATCCTATAGCGTGTACGAAAACCTGATCTTCCAAAACAAGCCGAATAATGATGCGGTTGGTACAACTCATTCAGTGCAGGGTAGTTTTCGCATCCAGACTAGCGCAGCGCCCCTCGTTACGGGCATGAACATAAAAGTCGATTTGACGACATTGCAAACCGATTCGCAGATGCGCGACAACTATGTGCAACAACATACTCTGGAAACATCCACCTATCCCGATGCGACCTTCGTTTCTGTGAGCACCCAGGGCTTACCGACAAGCTATAATGATGGACAGAGCATACATTTTCAGCTTATCGGCAATATGACCATGCATGGTAAAACGAACAAAGAAGTCTTTGATGTGCAAGGTATGGTTGCGGATAAAACGGTAACGGGAAAAGCGACCAGCACCATCTTCATGACAGATTTTGGAATTCAACCACCGAATCTGGCAAATATCGCGATTGCACAGAATAAGGTTCTTGTCACTATTACCTTCACGGCGAAAGAGGCGTAAGCATTTCTTACACCTCTTTCACTGTGAAGCACTGTGAACGCTTCTTATGCGTCGCCGTAGCCATCATTGCCCAGCAACGTCGCTTTTTGAGTTGTCCATAAGCTTCCGGTCTTGCCCAAAGAGGTGACGTTGCCGATTACCAGACTGTCTACCTGATCACGCGGTTGCGCACCCGCGTTAGCGACCACGTAGCTGTATGCATCCGTCGCGCTACTGGTTGGAATACTACTCGTCGTGGATGACCACGGTGCCGATAATGCGGTGGCACCGCCGCCGATAGCGAGTGATTTCCCGTCAATCACCCCGTTCTTATTGCTGTCCAGGTAGTTGCCGCTACTGAACACCGATTGGTTGCCCATCTGGAAGTACGCGTTCGAGGAATTTGTCGTCGCTGGTCCTGCGATGAAGTAATTGCCGATTATGTCGTGGGAGAAATGGCCGCTGGAGTTGCCTGCTGTGTACCCAGCCTGGAAGTCGTACACCACATTGTTGATGAACTGGGTGTTGTCCTTTGCCAGCGGATTGCGGTTGTGAGAGTTGGCGAACACGTCATGGTACCATGTATAGGGGCCAGTCTCGGTGTGTGCGCCGAACTGTTGACCAATCGGATCGGCGATGATCGAGTCCTGCACCGTGATGTTCTTCGCGCCCACGCTGTCGATGTCATTCCATTTTCCGAACTCGATGGACACATGGTCGAAGATCAGATTGCTGGCATTGTGCAGATTGAGCGTACTTTTGCTCTTTGCTGTATCAAGATCGCCTTGCCGGAACCGAATGTTGCGTACGATGTCGTTCGATGCTCCGTCGAAGGAGACCTCGCGGCCCATAATGCCGATGCCCGTGCCCGGCGCGGTCTGCCCATTAATTGTCAGATTGCTGGTCACACTCACTGCGGAAGACAGCTTGATATATCCGCTTATGCTGAATTCGATGACCCGGTTGCTCTTGCTCACTGCGTCACGGAACGAGCCAGTACCGGAGTCGTTGAGGTTAGTGACGTGATAGACTGCACTGTTTCCACCACCAGTTGCATTGCTACCGAAGCCAACCGCGCCTGGGAATGCCACGGCAGGAGACTTGATCCTGGAACTTTGATACGAAGCCGAGTGTGCTCTGGGAATACTCGTCAGGCCTCCTACAAAGGCTGATACCAGGAGCACTAATACGGCTAACATGGCGAAGTGCTTCTGTTTCCAGAAGCTTTTGTGCATAGGGGAATGTTCTGACATAGCTTTCCTTGCTTTCCTTTCCTTGCGTTGGTCTATTTGACCTCTATAACTTCCAGAATCGTTCCCTGACTCTGTATGTCATAGCGCAGCTTGAGCGTATATGCTCAATAGTTCTTCTGATCAGCGAATGCATCCGAACAGTTTTTTCTGAATCTAGATGTCTCTTTGCTTTCATTCCTCCATCAGGTGGTGAAGATCGTACCGTCAACTATTTACATCGCTCGCATCGCTGCTTACTCCATGGGAAGTATAGCACAAAAGGGAGAATATACGCCATAGTGGGACTTCTGGTTTTAGCTATGAGAACACTGGGGATGTATCGAGCAAAAGGGGTAGGGACCATCTTTAGAGCGTCTGGCAATTCATTGAGGGATAATGCCGGCATCAATGCCTGTTGTTTGTGCAACAAGGGATGAATGCCTATGAAGCCCAACGCAGTCGCACTATTCCTCAATGAATTGCCAGACGCCCTAAAGATGGTCCCTACAGTTTTTACGCGTTTTCGCTAAAGAAAACGGGAGAGAGCTTAGACTGGACGGATAGTTAGCGCGACCGCCTCCATATCTGGACCAGCTTCCCAGGGGGCTGGTTCGGCGTATGCATGCTGAGCATCGGGCCAGCCTGTGAAACGTTTGGTGCTGTATTCATACCCCTCCGTGCCATAAAACAGTGGGATCAATGGCATCTTCTCAACCATGATCTTCTGTAACCCGTAGATAGCTTGTTTCTCCAGCGTTGGATCGATATTTGAACGATACTGTTGGAGCAACTGCAAGGTCTGAGCGTCGTTCCAGCGTTCCTGATCAGTATTGTTATTGGTGAGTTGCCCAACAGGTGCACTTAATCCATAATCAAGCGAGGCATCAAAGTACCAGTAAGGAGTCGGGCCACCACCCTGGTTAAAGATCGCTGTATCGAATTTGCCACGGCTCAGGTAGTCAATGAAGGTCGATTGCTGAATGACATTGACCTTTGCATCGATGCCAGCAGCTTTCAAATTCGCCGACATAATCTGAACGGCGAGCATAAAGTCGGTCCAACCATTGATGACGCTCATGTCAAAGGACAGGCGCTGCCCATTGGAGCCAACGTAGATACCATCGCTGCCCTTCTTAAAGCCGGCGGCGGTCAGAATTGAACTGGCTTTTTGGGGATCGGGTCCACCAAATTGTGTGGTGCTATACTGTGGATCAAGCCAATCTTTCTGCTGCTGCGGCAAGATACCTGTAGGACTTGCTACCTGGTCATAACCCTCCTCAGCCGTTTTCACAAGTTCATTGCGATCAATTGCTGCACTGATAGCCTGACGCACAGGCAACTGGTTGAAAGGCCATTTGGTGAGATTCAAGTACAACATAACGGTATTGGCCGCTGAAAACCAGTAGTGATTGTGTTGAGGATCACGGGCTACATAGGTATGCTGGATATCTGGCACAAAGAGACCCGACCAATCAACACCTCCCTGCGTAAGTGCCAGGGTGGATGCATCATTGCCTATATAGGCCGGAAACTGAATGCCATCAACGTAGGGCTTCCCCTTCTGCCAATAATTGGGATTGCGAGCATACGCTACCTTCTCTGGTGCAAACGACTTTAGAATGAATGGTCCTGTGCCAATCGGATTCTTGTTCGTATCCTGCTGGGGATCACCCTTGTAGTTTTGCCAGATATGTTTGGGTACGATGAATGTTCCAGCAAGATCCCATAAGACCGTGCTCGATGCTTTTTTTAGTGTGATATGAATCGTGTTGCTATCGGGCTCAGTTATCGACTTTATTTCCTCTCCAAGACCACTGGTATCCGCGCCCGGAAAGGTACTCGTGAGATGAAATGTGAAGAGGACATCATCAGCGCTGAATGGCTGACCATCCGACCACTTTACGCCCTGACGTGTGGTGATGGTAATACCTGTATTGTTATCAGTAAACTGCTCGTTTGTTGCCAGGAGTGGGGTAATTGAGCCATCTTGACGATTCCAGTGGAATAGCGTCTCGTAGATGAGACCCTGTGTGCCAATATTATGCGTGTAGAGCCAGGGATTAAAGTTATCCGTGAAAAGTTGCGCACCGCCGTTCAGGACGGTAACCATTCCCCCAGTTTTGGAACCGGATGAATTTTTTGAGGGTCCGCCACAGGCAGATACCAGCACGACAACAATCATAAAGCACGAGCAAAGTGTGCTTAGTGATAGGATACGGCGCTGACGTTGGCGCAAATACGCTAAGGTTGGATAGGGTTCAGAATGCATGTAAACCTCCCACGTTGGATACTACATAACAATCAATGATCATCAATTCTCTGCTACAGGTTGTTGCACTACGGATACAGCCTGACCGCTCTTTACGGAGGCAGGGGCTTGCCCATCATACAGGTGGCAGTATGTCCAATGGTTCTCTCCGATGTTGGTACGTTCTGGGAAACGCTCTCTACAGATGGGCATCACATGGGGGCAACGTGGATGAAAACGACAACCACGTGGTGGATCAACCAGGCTGGGTGGTTCTCCACGTACCTCCAATACCTCTGCATCCCATCCGTTCTCTCCCACCTCCTCTTGCCCGGCCAGCTCCTGCATACGATCAGGATCGGGCGCAGCCGACAGGAGTAATTGTGTATAAGGATGCTTTGGTTGCTGGATGACTTCATTACTCGTTCCTCCTTCAACCATCTGGCCCGCATACATGACCAGCGTATCCTCCGCAAAATAGCGTGCACTGGCAATATCGTGCGTAATAAAGAGTAGCGCCAGGTGCTCTTCGTCCTTCAAACGCCGTAACAAATTAAGAATGTCCAGACGGATCGAGACATCGAGCATGGAGACCGGCTCGTCTGCCAATAGCACGGCGGGTTGGATTGCTAATGCTCGTGCAATTGCGATACGCTGACGCTGCCCACCACTCAATTGGTGCGGATACTTATACATATATTGCCTTGCAGGTGTCAGACTTACGCGTTCCAGAAGCTCTCTGACCTGCTGATCCACGCTATCTCCTCCTCGTGCATGCTTGTGTATTAGCAGAGGACGGCTAAGATGGTAATAGATATCATGCACTGGATTAAGCGAGGCAAAGGGATCCTGAAAGATCAACTGTACTGAGCGCCGATATGCACGCAGCACCGCGCCCTTGCCCGTTACTGTTTCTCCCTTGAAACGGATGCTGCCGCTGGTAGGCCGATACATACCAGAAAAAAGACGGGCGACCGTGGTTTTGCCGCTCCCGCTTTCACCGACCAGGGCCGTGGCCCGTCCGGGATAAAGTGCCAGCGAGAAATTATCAACGGCCTGGACGGTTTTAGGAGCGCTAAAAATGTTTGTGGCACGTACCGGGAAATACTTGCGCACGTGGACAGCTTCCAGGACGGGTGCCTGAACTTCATTGTGTGGCGAAACGCTCATAATGACTTGCCCTCCTTCAACGGTTGAGAACCGGGCTGTCCTGTAACAACCCCTGACTGTGCTATGCCTTTGCTGGTCCCCACTTTCTCAAAATGCTCCGGAGGTCCGCCTGGATGAAGTGCCTGATCATACAGGAAGCAGGCGACATTGTGTTGGTGGTGATCTGCACGTGGTGTATAGAAAGGCGGTACCTGTTCTTTACAGGCAGGGAAAGCAAACGTACAACGTGTGCGAAAAGCGCAACCAGATGGAATCCTCCGCAAATCTGGTGGTGAACCGGGGATACCACGCATTGTGCGCTGAGTCCCACGCAGCGAAGGGAACGAATTGAGCAAACCATAGGTATAAGGATGCAATGGATGGGAATAGAGTTCGCGCCGTTGTGCCGTCTCCACGATGCGACCAGCATACATAATGATCAGGCTATCAGCCATCTCCAGTAATAATGAGAGATCATGGGTAATGAAGATCACTGAGAAGCCAAATTCTTTACGTAACGCCATGACTTGTTTCAGAATATCGCGCTGGACAACGACATCCAGAGCTGTAGTTGGCTCATCCATGATGATCAAATCGGGATTGAGCGCCAGTGCTATCGCAATTGTTGTGCGCTGTCGCATGCCACCGCTCAATTCATGTGGGTAGCTGCGCAAACGATCCTTGCTAATACCTACCAGGCGTAGCAGTTCTATCGCCTGATGGTGCAATGTGTCTTTCCCTATTCCTGGTCGGTGAACTTTGATCACGTCGGTGATCTGCTTTTCAATGGTCATGACGGGATTGAGCGCGTTCATTGCACTCTGAAAGACGACGGCCAACTCGCTCCAGCGGAACGCTCGCAATTGTCTGGGGGTTAGTTTGAGCACATCAATGGGATCTGTATTTTCGGTGTTGGAACGACCATAATAGAGAATCTCGCCACTGGTAATCATTGCTGGCGGTTGATGCAGACGTGCTATAGCGTAGGCCATGGTCGATTTTCCACTGCCGCTCTCGCCAACCACGCCCAGGATCTGACCACGCTCCAGTGTAAAACTGATATCATTTGCGGCATGTACTGCGCTCGTTGGTGTCAGGTACTCGACACTAAGATTTTTGACTTCCAATAATGTATTTGTCAGCCCGGAAGCTATGTTTGCATTCATGAAAGTGCTGTTACCTCCTTTTCTTGTCTGGCCGCTTTCCTCCGTTGTTTCTCAGACAAACGCATTACTTGTAACCGTGGATTGGCAATCACGTCCATTCCAAAGTTGATGCAGGCGAAGCCAGCACCTAACAGCGCCAGGCATACTCCAGGGGCAACGATCCACCACCACGCACCAACCAGCAATGCCTGACTCACCTGTGCCCAGAAGAGAATACTGCCCCAACTCACAACATTGGGATCGCCCAGGCCCAGGAACTCTAGCGCCGATTCGGTGAGGATTGCACCAATGGCGGTTGCAATAAAACTGGGAATGACCAGAGGAATTTCATTGGGCAAAATCTCAAAGAAGATCAGGCGAAACGGACTTTCTCCAGTATCTCGTGCGGCCTGAATAAATTCCCGTCCCCGCATTGACATCGTTTGCGCACGTAGGCCGCGAGCACCTCCGGCCCAACTGGTGAGCGTGATTGCCAGCGCTATCGGGAAAAGTCCCTTAAACGGAAAATAACTGGCAATCAGCACGGTCAACACAAGCGAAGGGATGACAAGAAAAAGATTGGTGATCAATGAGGCGATCTCATCCCAAAGACCACCAAAATATCCAGCGGAAACCCCAATAGCAATTGAAATGAGCGTCGTTGCAGACGCAGTGACGAAACCGACAATTAAAGAGATCCTCGTGCCAGTGATGATCTGCGAAAGCACATCCTGCCCCACTTTTGTGGTGCCAAGCCAGTGACGAGCGGATGGTGGCTGTAACTGATCATTAGAGAATGTGGTGGGATTATAAGGGTTGAGAAACGGACCGATAACTGCTACGACAATAAAAAACCCGACAATACATAAACCGAGAATGGCTAATCTATTTGTGGTGAGCTGACTCCACATGCTTTTGCATTGATCCCATACACTACGTCGTGTATCTTCAGCAATATCATCTTCCAGCATCAGCGGTGTTGAGATGGTAGTATCCTCAAATGGCACAAGCGTTGAGCCAGTCAGAGGTATCTCCTGCCCCTGTGGGACGCCGTTTTGCGCTTGCCCTGCATCATGCTCTTGCAAAGACATCTGTTGGCTCCTTTCATGCACGTCGAACACGAGGGTCGAGCAGTATATAGAGAAGATCAACGATAAAATTAGCTATGAGCGTCGCTAAAATGATAAACATGGAAAAGCTTTGTATCGACGCATAATCCAGGTTGCCTATCGCCTTCACGAAACTCTGCTCCCATCCCTGGATAAGAGAAAATATTTTCCACCAGGACTGATCCTCCCACCACGCTGCCGAGCGCCAGGGCCAGACCTGTGACCGTAGGTAGCATTGCATTACGCGCAGCATAGGAGAACATTACCTGCCTCTGTGGCAAACCTTTCGCTTCAGCCATCACGATATAGTCCTCTTTTAAGTTCAAGATCATTAAATTACGCATGCCGAGCACCCAACCTGCATACGAAAAGAGCACAATAGAGATCGCAGGTAAGAATGAGTAATAGATGGTGCTTGTGAAAAAATCCCAGGACAGCCCTATGGTAAGGTTGGTATCGTAACCACCCTGTAAAGGGAACCAGCCAAGCTGAAAAGCCAGGAAATAGAGGATCACCAGAGCGACCCAGAAAGAGGGCAATGCTGCAAAGAAAAGCAACGTAGGCATCAATCCTTGATCTAACCAGGAACCCCGCTTCCAGGCAAAAACAATTCCCAATGTGATGCCAAGGATAAAGCTGATGATCGTGCTTACTCCCACCAGGGCAATTGTCCAGGGCAAACACTGTGCAATGACCTCTACAACGGGCGTAGGAAAATGGCTAATCGAGAGGCCCATATTGCCATGCAGGAGATTATTCAGATAATCCAGATACTGCTGCCAGAGTGGCTCAGTGGTATTGACGCCAAAATCAATCATCAGAGCTTTCAAGATACGTGGGTCCTGTACCTGTCCTTGCATGCGCACCAAAAAAGCTTCAGCAGGATTTCCTGGTATCAAGCGTGGCATGAAGAAATTGAGCGTGATGGCACCCCATAGGGTGAAGAGATAGAAACCTGAACGCCGCAAAAAATAGCGCATCCGTTTACACCTCCTTATGCAATAGGACAGCCGCTCCTCTGGACGAGCGGCTATCGTTCATTAAATGACTACAATGTCTCTGATGAGCATCTGCTTACTGAATCTCGTACTATGAGTTCTACTTCCAACAGACTCAACACACTGACAGGATCAATGCTATTCACGATAGAAAGCAGGCGTTTAAATGCAACAATGCCAAGTGCTTCCTTATTTACGCGAACGGTTGTCAACGCAGGTGTCAGGTGCTCCACCATATCTATGTCATCAAAACCAACCAGTGAAACATCTTCAGGGACCCGATATCCAGCTTCGCGTAGTGCCTTTAGTGCACCGATTGCTGTCTCATCATTCGCACAGAATACAGCGCTAAAAGGAATATTTTGTTGTAGCAGATGTTTACAGGACGCATAACCTCCCTCGATCGAGAGGTCGCCCGCCACTTGTAGTTCAGAGAGGGTAGGCAAGCCAGCTTCCCACAAGGCCACGCGGTAGCCTCTAGCTCTTTCCTCAAGGGTATAAACCTTGTTCACCAAGGGTTGCTCCTCGCGAGCAGGACCATTGATAAGAGCGATACGCGTATGACCCATACGAATGAGATATTGAAGCGCCGTTTTTGCGCCTTCAAAATTTCTGCACAGCACTGCATCGACGTTGGGCGCATAGTTATCAACAAGGACCAGGGGCGTCTGCGTACTTTGGATGATACGTATCGTTTCAACTTCAGCTGGCCCAACCAGCAGAATACCACCAAGCTTCATATCGTAGATAGTGGTAAGCAGCATATCTGGGGAATGTTGGATCTCGCTGATGGAGCGATAGGTAAGTTTCACATTGACCTTGCTTGCTTCACCTTCTACTCCATGCAACGTGTAGGACCAGAAAGGATTCGTACCCAATGCGCTGTAGGTGGTAATAGAGGAGCAAAAGAGGAAGCCGATCTCTTTCACTGCGCGATTATTTTCGGAGGAACGTGGTTCCTGGCCCGCAGCTCTAAAATATCCTAGTTGGGCAGCGGCCTTCACCACGCGCTGTCGCACATCTTCAGTTACATTTGCACGATTGTTTAATACACGTGAGACGGTACCAATGGAGACCTGAGCCTCGCGTGCCACATCCTTTACCGTTACTGATCCCGCCAACTTCGGTATCCCTCCAGAAGTAGTTGCAACACATAACATATTTCAATGAAAAGGTAACATAATATTTTAATAATGTCAATGAATTTCCAATGATTATTTCATATAATTTGGTGAAAAAACAGAGAAAATTTCCCTGCGTTCATTGAAAAATGTTCTCATGATGCAATTATGAAATATATCTTCGCTGACCTGGTATTGATGGACAGTGGTTGTAATCTCTGTTAAGATACGTATATTGAATTATGTACTGTAGATAACAGACACATTGCTTCATTTATTGAAGAGCATACATTCTCAAGCAACGAGTACCTGTAACACGCTTTAGGGTTATAGAAGCGATGGTATTCTTTCAAGATGAAAGGACGAATTTTTATGGATTTACCTTCCCAGTCATCATCGTCGGAGGAAGAGGAGCAACATCCCCAGGCTGCGGAAGAAACTCTTCAGCCGTCAGCGGCTACTACTGAAGTACCCTCTGAGGAGGGGCAGCATGTAGACCCTGTTACCGAAGATGTTTCTACACAGCCCACATTGGTTTCTGATCCGTCAGCAGAGGAGGAGCAGCATGGGGACCTCATTGGAGATACTGTTCCTGCATCCTTTGCATCGACTTCTGAGCCACTTGTAGAGGGAACAGAGCCTCAACCGGTATCTTCTTTTGATCAAGATGGAAGTGAAGCTTTCGATGAAGATGATGACGAAGATTTCGAGTTGGAAGGTGCGTCTCCAGCGCGCCCAGGAGTGTTTATACGCAGAGGAGTGCTCATTGCGGTGGGATGTGCAGTAGTCATAGTTGCTCTACTGGCTACACTACTGGTGGTTGTCACCCGTCCCAAAGATCCACCGACTGACTGGATCGCAAGTTATACATCTGCGGCGAGCGCAACTAGTACTGGCGGAAAAGTCCTGTACTATCTTCACTGGACAAATCAGAATGGAGCGCTTCAGGGTCAATTGCAGTTAGCAACATTTTCTAATGGTACTCTACAGTCAGCGACGGCACCGACAACGGGTCTGTATAGCAAGGATAATCACATCATCTACGTGGTTGTTACGCTCAATGGACAGGCAAGTACATTGACAGGTAATATCAATAATGCTGGTGATACATTGACCTTAAACGCGCCAGGTGCAACGGGGCCGGGCAGTGGACTTGTCTTCCATACAGGGAGTGCAAGCGATTACAAACAGGCGACGAAAAAGCTAGGACCAGCAAAATGAAGCTCGTTTTTATGCATGGCTCGGGCGATAACCAACATATCTGGCGTTTACAGATTGAGCGGTTTGGGAAGGATCAGGCGCTTGCGCTTGATCTGCCGGGCCATGGCGAGCGAGTTGATACATTACCCACCGAGGTGCTGGTTCAGGATTATGCACATGCAGTGTATAAGATCATAAAGGATGAATTGAAGCTGGAGCGCCCTGTAATCGTGGGGCATTCGTTGGGTGGGGCAATTGCATTGATGATGGCGTTAGAACATAGCGCTGAACTGGGTGGACTGATTTTGATAGGAACGGGAGCACGGTTGCGCGTCCACCCGACCCTTCTTACAGAGGCTTTAGAGCAGCCGGATCGGGCACAACGACATCTTGTGGAATCCGCTGTAATACCCAGGCATATCCCCACGGTTACAGAGTCTATTTTAGCAGACCAGGGCATCCCAAAAGCGGGGATTCTTTACCGTGATCTCCAGGCCTGTAACATGTTTGATATAACAGCAAGGCTCTCCGAAATCACAGTACCAACGCTCATTCTATGTGGTCATGAGGATAAGTTGACGCCACCAAAGTACAGCCAATTCCTGGCGGAGAAGCTCACAGGAGTGAAGCAAGGGGCAGCGTTACAATTTTTCCCTGCTGCGGGCCACTATGTGATGCGAGAGCAGGCCGAGAGTGTAAACATGGCAATCTCGGATTGGCTGGCATCGATTTAATTGTTGTAGCGTCTCCCTCTCGACGCTCAGCCCGAGTTCGTGTTACAATACCCCAAAAGCTTCTATATTTAGCACATACGTACAAGTATGCCAGCATGCATACTGTTATATGCGGCTCAGAAAGATAGTATCAGGGGAGTAGAGATATGTCAGGACATTCAAAATGGGCGCAGATACGGCGTTCAAAGGGCGTCAATGATTCGCGCCGTGGGCAGTTATTTACACGCCTGGGGCGTGAGATTGTGGTTGCAGTACGTGAAGGTGGTGGTGGTGATCCAGACATGAATTTCCGCCTGCGTATGGCGGTGCAGCGTGCACGTGATGCAAACATGCCCATGGACAATATTGAGCGCACAATCAAACGTGCCAGTGGCGGCGCTGAAGACCTTAATCTCGAAGAGATTACCTACGAGGGATACGGTCCAGGTGGTACGGCGATCGTGGTGCAGACGCTTACCGATAACCGCAACCGCACTGTGGCCGACGTACGTAACGCCTTCAATCGCAATGCAGGCAATATGGGTGAAAATGGCTGCGTTGACTGGTTGTTTGAGAATAAAGGTGTGATTGAGGTCGAGCTAGAGGGTCATGATCCCGATGAACTTTCGTTGGAAGCCATCGATATGGGAGCGGACGACGTTGAGCCAGTTGGAGCGGACGATACCACATTAACAATCTATACCGATCCGTCCGAGATGGAAAAGGTGCGTCAGGAGTTGGAGAAGCATAAATACACCATCGTTAAGGCTGAAACGACACTGGTGCCGAAAACGAAAACCGAACTGACCGATGAGAAGGTCGCGCACCAGGCTATTCGCTTGATTGAAAAGCTTGAGGATCTGGATGACGTACAGAATGTGTACACCAACGCCGACTTCCCCGAGTCGTTCGCGGCGTCGTACCAGGATTAGCGGAAACTGATGGAGGATAACGTACTCGAACTCCCACCATCTCCGGGTTCGCGCATCGCGCTGGGAATAGATCCAGGGACAGCAATCGTGGGATATGCGGTCGTCATGGCCCAGGGTAGTGATCTGCAAATGCTTGTGTGTGATGTGATCACGACTCCAGCGAAGATGGTGCTGGCCGAGCGGTTACAGCTTATTTACAGTGGGCTGAGCGCCATTATTGCCAGGTATAAGCCGCGTGAAGCGGCGATGGAAGAGCTATTCTTCGCCAAGAATGCACGCACGGCGATGACGGTAGGTCATGCACGTGGTGTTGCGATGCTAGCGCTGGCAAATGGTGGCCTTTCTGTGGCTGAATACACGCCCAAGCAGGTAAAGCAGGCAGTGACAGGATACGGAGCTGCGGGCAAGGATCAGGTGGGAGAGATGGTACGTATTCTGCTCAAGTTGAGCGCGGTACCACGTCCCGATGATGCTGCAGATGCCGCTGCTGTTGCCATCTGCCACCTTAACACCATGACATATTCCACAATTCTGTCTAATCGCTAGGTGTTTCACATGGTAGGGACCCGGTTGCACCGCGTCCGCAATTCATTGGATGGTGATGGATGGAATAGGTCGATAAATCGCGGACGCGGTGCAACCGGGTCCCTACCATATTTGGGGCAATAATGATACAAGGTGACGCCCCTATCCCGATGTAGTGAGAGAATAGCAGAGATGAATGTATGAGAAGAGGAATGGTCTAAAACAATGATTACAGGTATCCATGGCGTACTGGAAGCCATTCGTGCGGATTGTGCGATTATTCGGGCAGGAGGCTTCAGCATACGGGTTTTAGCGCCATCCTCTACGCTCAATCGTCTTGGTGAGGCCGGGGCCGAGGTTTCCCTTTATACGCATTTTCATGTACGGGAAGATGGCATGGCGCTCTATGGTTTTTCGACCGACGAGGACCGCAATGCATTTGAGCGTTTGATAGAGGTCAGCGGTGTTGGGCCGAAAGTCGGGCTGGCACTGCTCTCTGTTATGGATGCGCCAACGTTCTATAAAGCAATTGCTGACGAAGATCAGACGCGGTTGGGCCTGGCTCCTGGCGTGGGAAAGCGGCTGGCAGCACGTTTGATTCTCGAATTGAAGGGCAAGCTTCCAACGATTGTTCCAGGTGGGAGTGGTGGAGTCGCCACGGCCCCTGGTGGGCGCATTCAGGCGGAGGTGTTGGAGGCATTGATCGGTCTTGGTTTCTCCAATGCGGAGGCGCAGGCAGCTATTGCGAAGATTCCACAGGAGCAGGCGTTGACGTTGGAGCAGCAGGTGACGTATGCATTGCGGAGTTTTTCGCAACGGTGATTAAGAGAGCATTGCCAGATCCTTTTATGCGGATTTCATGGCGTTGATGGGGGCAATTGTGTGATACTGGCGTTGAACGAGTTATAGTTACGCTTCAGGTGATTCCAGCTCTGCACTTCTAATATATCTTCATGCCCATCAGGATAAACCACTTTCATGCCCGCATCAGTAGGCTGCATTGTACCAATACGAGTCACAGAGATACCCGTTGCGGTGTGAACAGCCTCGCTTACCTCTTGTTCGTGGCCGGGAGAGACGGTGAAGAGGAGTTCGTAGTCTTCACCGCCATGCAGTGCCCAGGAGAATGGATCATAGCTAATACTGTTAGCGATGGCGCGTAGGGATGAGGAGAGAGGAAGATGTGCCAGTTCGACACGTGCACCAATATTGCTGCGTGTGCAAAGGTGAGTGAGGTCGCCACTGAGTCCATCACTGACATCGAGCATCGCAGTGACGATCGTTGGTCCAAGCTGGCTCAGGATACGTCCGACACGAATACGTGGTTGTGGAGTACGGTGGACGGTTCGCAACACTTCCTGAGCATTACGGGGGTAGCGAGCGGCGGGATGGAGCAATGTGTAGAGGCCAGCCGCCGAGTCGCCCAGATTACCTGTCACCATTAGTGTGTCGCCACTGTGAGCACCACTACGTGTAATAGCGTGTCCACGCTCAATGATACCAAGCAGAGTAATATCAATAATCAGAGTAACTGCTTTGCCAGATGAAGCAATATTGCCTCCGATGATCGCCGTTGCGTAGTGGGAGGCCTCATGGCGTATACCTGTGTAGAGGGTATCTATATACGAGCGTGAGAGATCTACAGGCAGGATCAATGAGACCAGGGCATAACGAGGTTCGCCGCCCATCGCAGCAATATCGCTCAAGTTGACGGCCAGAGCCTTACGTCCGATCTGTTCGGGAGAAGAGAACTGGCGCGTGAAATGGACGCCCTCCACCTGGCTATCGCTGGTTGCTAGCAGAAGCGTATCGCTATTGAGATCAAGGATAGCGCAATCATCGCCCACGCCCAGGGCTACATCCGGGCGTGTGGGTAGACCTCTGGTAAGATGAGCGATCAGTTCAAATTCGGCAGATGATGAACCATCCATACTAATGAGTTACCTTACAGGAGTCGTTCCGCCTCAATATAGGTGGGGCCAGCCTCAAGGAAGCCGAGGCGATGATAGAGATTGACCGCAGGAATACCCAGCGTCACATAGAGAAGAACGGTTGGATAATCCAGTTCTTGCAGTCGACGTATTGCTTTGAGGGCCAGGAGTTGACCCAGGCCAACATGACGGAACGATGGTGCGACGGCCATGTGGCGAATACAAGGAATACCACGTTCAAGATGAACGAGGATAGCACCGGCGAGATGATAATGATCCAGGCTATGTTCGACCACAAAGCAACTTTCAGGAATGAAAGGTCCGAAACGGCCTTCCTGCAGAGCACGCACCTCACTACGCCAGCTTGCGACATCCGAATAAAGATTATCGGGGCCACCAGCATAAGAGCGTTGTAGCAAGAGACCGACCTGTTCGCCCTCATCGGGAAGGATCTGACGTACACGAAGCGAGGAGGGTAAGGGATAATGTGGCATGAACAGATTAGTAGCTGCAGTCATGCCTGTACGGCGGCGACGTTCTTGAAAACCAGCGGCAGCGAACGAGGCAATATAAGCTGCCGGGTAGGTTGCTTCGAGGTGGCGCATCTCCAGGGCAGCAGAGCGTACCAGAGCTTCGCCAACGACCTGTGCGGCGACACTCCCACCGGCTTCGGGAAGAAGCACCAGGCCATCCAGGGTAGCGGTATTGGCATGTGAAGAGAAGCGCAGGCGTCCGATGGGAGCATTATCACGCCAGAGGAGATAGCGTTGTGCCTGCATGGTCGCATTTTCCTCTTTATAACGAGCAATTTGAGCATCTTCTGGTTCAAAGTGGAGTTGATCCGCGCTTCTTCGCGTCACTGAGACCCAGAGTTCAGCGTCTTCGGACTGAGCAGGCCGCCACTCTACGGCGCTATGGGTCACATCGGTCATTAGCATCGCGCTGCCTCCTGGTGATGGTGTTTCTTGTCGTTTTAAGGTTGGATTGTTTTCAAGGTGCTCACACAGTATACAACACACCAATGAAAAACACGACCAGGAGAAATGTATGGATCTCTCGTCCAGGAGGAGATGGCAAATGGGTAGTGGTCTCTACCCATTTGCGTCCGCTTCCCGCGCGGGGATGGAGACTTTCTAGATAGCTTCCTTCAGAACTGTTAAATGGCGTACGAAGCCGGAGAGGCCATCGGGTAATGGTTTCTTGGCGGTCCAGTGTTTGAAGCCATCGGTGCTATCGCTATAGTAGTACTGTTTGGATGCATAACCATCGAGCAGAATGCGCCATGTACCATTATCGAGTTGATAAAGAGATGGTCCTTCCAGCTTTGGTCCCCAGCCAGCCCAGTCGCCAGTGCCTACAAAGGTATATGGGCCAGTAAGCTTCGTAGCCGTCGCATGCTCGATATATTTAGAATTGGCCTGATCATTCTTCGCGAAGATATGATAGGTTGTGCCCACTTTGACCACAAAGCTATCAATATAATCGGGTGTCAGTCCAGTCAGGGCAACAGGTGTAGTCCACGAGGTCAGTGTATGATTGAGCGCTGTGATCTTATAAGGGGTGGGACTGGTAGCGGGGCTATAGCGCAGGTGGACGATAAGGTTGACGCTACCATCTGTATCCTTAAACCATTCTGGTGCCCAGGCCGTTTTGACTGTTGAGGCAAATACGATGTTCTGTACGAACTTCCAGTGCACGAGATCGGCGCTAGAGGTAAGGCCAATGGCATTGGGCGAACTGGTGGTATAAGCTACATAATAGAGCCCATCATAGGGATTATGTGTTATGCTGGGGTCACGGAGACGACCAACGGGTGGAATATAGACTGTACCTGATCCGAGCATTTTGAAGTTCAATCCATCATGGGACTGATAGATGTATAAGGTCTGGCTGGTGTTGCTAAACGAACTCATGGTATAGAGCGAAGTTGTTGCTCCGTGTGCTACCTGAAGCGAGGTATAGGACGTAAAAAGTATGGCAACCAGGGCAAAAATGCTTGCGATGATGAACCAACGTGAACGGATGGACATAGATTTTAATCCTCCTTGATTGTAGGGGAGCCACGCCATACTAATCTGCGGATGTGCAGAAGTAGTATAATGCTAAACTTTAATATTGCACAGTCTGTAGGAAGTGCTATTAAAGTCTCTCTTTAAGAGAAAAACCTCAGAAAATCGTTTTCCTGGTCTTTCCAAAGTGTACTATTAACGTGTACATTTGTCAACGTAAGTAACATTGTAGGTTCAGGTTTTCGGGGAGAGCCGTTGGAAATGTGGGTGAAGAGTCGAGAGAGAAGCGCAGAGTGGTGCCTCTAATATATTGTGGTATATAAGTGCTTATGCTATGCTAGTTTTAGAAAGAGATAGAAAAGGCTACATAATACCAATGGCTGAATTATTAGTTGTGACGTTAGCATATATGATGACGGGTAGAGACGCGGATGTTCTTACACGTATTCGCTTGATAGCAGACACAGTACGCAATGCACCGGGGTTGGTAACCTCACGTTTTTATCGTAGTCGAGGCAATGATGCGTATTATCTCATGCTCACAACGTGGGAAGACGATGAAAGCTGGCGCAGGGCTCAGGAGCGTCATAATCCGAGGCAGCTTTTATTGAAGTCAGCGGCGGGACTACTTATCGCGCAGCCGGAGCAGTGGTTGATGCGCTATCTATGGGGGTACAGTCGCCCACAAGCCAGTCCAGTGCTGGCGGCGGCCCATCTTGCGCGTATCCGCAAAGAGCAGGCGGAATATGCCCAACTGGGCTGGATCGAAGGATTACGGCAAAAGACTGTACAAGAACCGCTTGCATTTGCTTTTTTAGCACGTGGCGTGCAGGAAGAGGGCTCTTCAGGTGGCCCCTTTGCCACTCCGACGCCTGATAGTGGGGAGGAAATGCCTTATCATCAGGGGTCGATCCTTTTGAATCTTTTCAGTTGGGCCAGCGAACGTGAGCGCGAACAGTTCTATGCTGACCAGAACTACCAGGACATCAATCGTTTTGTGGGTACGACGGGCACAATACGTGTTCTACCATTAGAGCCATTGTGAAAAATCAGTCAGACGATGTTTCAGCAACGGGTTTATCATAATATTTCTTTAGTTCAGACTGTAGAAACGCATGATCGAGCCACATTGTGTTGGTCAGGGTATGATATTCGCCATCGCAGAGCGGAGCTGGACGAGAGCATTTGAGATGGGGAGCAAGGCGGAAGCGAATGGTATCGTCCTTGATCTCGATCCAGATATGGCGCAAGGTATAGCCTGTGCCCCATTTAAACAAGATCATGGAATCATATTCTTCAAAGCGTCCACGTCCTTTGAGCAGATTTTTATTGATACTCTGGAGCATATCTGCGAGGCCGCTCTCGCGTAGCACGCGTTTCGCGTTGTCACGGAGTTCTTTACGTTCCTGGGCAGAGGTTTCTCTATCTAATGACATCGCATGTTATTCCTAAGTTTGTCGTTAGTTTGTCGTTAGAGTCTGGGGAAATCAAGGTAGAGGTGTTACCTACCCTGATTACGATCATCGTCCGTAGTGTTTATTTCTTTCGAACTTCTATAAGTAGCATAACACAGATGAAAAGGAAATGCTACTTTACTTAAATTCAGCGAGAGCATCCTCCTTCATTAAACGGAAAATGGTAGGTTCGAGTTGTCGTTGTGCGGGTGATGTAGAGGGGAGAGAGAGCTGTGTGCGGCTCTGATTATTCTTATTGCGTTGCTGAGAGGAAAGGAAAAAAACATTGCCGGGAGATTGTTTTGCATGTCGCTTGGCATCAGCGACCAGTGTACCGACCTCATCGGCGCTATGCAGACGACGTTCCTGGCTGCTGACCACGCCGATTGAGAGGGAAACGAGAGGGAACTGATAGGGGCGTCCCTTGCGGTCAACGCCACTAATGGTGCCACGTTCCAGATCATCTGAGCGATAGAGCAGGGTGCTTTCTTGCCTATAAGCGGCGAGGATATTGCGGCAAAGGGTATGAGCGCGATCGGGAGTGGTGACAATCACAAAATCGTCGCCGCCGACGTGACCAACAAAATCGTCGGCATTGCCCTCTTCGTAGACCACGCGTTGACAGATATGTCCGACCAACAAAATCATGTTATTGCCTGCGAGGAAGCCATAGACATCATTAAAGGCCTTGAAATTGTCCAGGTCGAGATAAAGAATGCTCCAGGGTTCCGTGCTATTCAGCTTGTAGTCGATGGCGCGTTCAAGTTGCAGGCCGCCTGGCAAAAGCGTTAAGGGTGAAAGAGAGCATAATTGAGCGCGACGTAGTTGAGAACGAACGCAAGCCAATAGCTCGCATGTAACTTCTGGCGGAAGACAACCGGCGGGGGCAGGATTAAAAATATAATTGTCGACGCCTGCTTCGAGGGCACGAACTTTCTGAGAGACTGAGCAGGACGAACTGAGTACAATGATGGGGATATGCATACTTTTGGGATGTGAGTGCAAGCGACGAACGGCTTCGTAGACATCCACTATCGAAAATGTCAGATTAAAGATAATCAAGAGGGGGACTTCGCGCAAGGCAAATTGTACAGCATCATCGCCATTGAGAACGCCGACAGTACGGTATTCTTCATTTGCTAACTCTTCATTGAGTAATCTGGAGATAGACTCCTCACCTTCGACGACTAAAATGCTGGACATGTGTACTCCTGCCTCTACATACGACTATTTGCCATCATACCTTATTGAGAACCACATAGCACAAGAGCAAGAAATTTTTGAGATAGCTATATTAGTTCCCCTCTATCCTTCATCCTGATACAACAGTACAACGTACAGCGCTATTACGCAAGTCTCTTTGCGAAACGAAAAAAACAGCAGAGAAAACGCAATGCAGCATAGGGTATAGTTGTTTCATGTAGAGTAAGGTAGCAAGGTAATTGGCGACAACGTCTCTGTAGAACGCGATGTGTTATGTGTATAAATCGTTGACGAAGCTTTTCCCCCGAAGAGCTACGCCAGAATTCAGGATGAGGCATGTAGAAAAATAAAGGTGTACAGGTTGCCTCACTCATCTGTTTCCTGGTCCTTTTCAGATGCCCTGTTTAAAGAAAGGCAGCCAATCTCCCAACAGGGGCAGAGATAAAACAGAAAAGGTCATCCTTTATGGTTACAAGACATCGCGTGCTACAAATTAAAATACAAATGTTATCTTCAGTATAACATTCTTCTGGTCATATGCAAAGGTTTTGTCAATGGAAATCTTTATAATTCGTCAAAATTAATTAATTTCTCACACACCATTACTTTCAGGCCAATGTTTGATAAGTACTCGGCCACTACTTCAGCAGGAAAGTTGACTCCTGACATATGGTGAGATAAGATACAGGGAACAGATACAATTTTAGGGGAGCGGAGGGGCAAAAGATGGCCTCAACAGGACAGACAGAGCGACCGATCACATTTCCAAGTAAAGGGCAGCCTGCTTTTATGTTGGAAGGAATAGTGCATGAACCGAGCAGAGCAGAACGCGCACCTGTTGTTGTCCTGTGTCATCCGCAACCAGCAAGTAGCGATATGAATGATGCCTTGACTGTGGAATTAGCAAGAAGTTTAGCAGGTGCGGGTATAATTGCATTGCGCTTCAACTTTCGTGGGGTGGGTAAGAGTCAAGGGCAGCAGACGGATGGAAGGTTGGAGCCATTGGATTTATCGGGGGCTGTGGATGCTGTCCTGGCACATCCACAGGCGAATGCAAGCAAGCTTTGTGTGATCGGGCATGGTTTTGGAGCCTATGTAGCGCTTCTTTATGCGCCTTTTGATCAGCGTATACGGACTCTTGTCGCGATCAGCCTGCCTCTTTTCCGGACGGCGAGTGGTTTCCCGCGTCCTTTTGAGCGTACGAAGTTGTTTGTGACTGGAGAATTTGATGAGATCTGTCCTTTATATAAATTGGAGCCATTCGTTGAGCAACAAAAGGGCCCGAAGGGCATTAAAGTAATTATTGGAGCACGCCATCTCATGCGTGGCTATGAAGAGGCGGCAATTAGTGCGATTATGAAGTATATAAATGCATGGGCAAACATGCCCGGAGTGTAGTTGATGAAGCCTGATAACCCAATTATTGTACAAAGCGATCGCACCATTCTCCTGGAAGTTGATCACCCTCAGCATGCAGAAGCACGTGACGCACTTGCACAATTCGCCGAACTAGAGAAATCGCCGGAGCATATCCACACCTATCGTCTCTCGCCGTTGTCGCTCTGGAATGCGGCTGCTGGTGGTATGAACGCGCAACAAATTGTGGAAATGTTGACGGAGTACAGTAAATACGCCATTCCATCCAACATTGTCACCGACATTCGTGAATATATTAATCGCTATGGACGCATTAAACTTGTGCGCGATGGTGACGAATTATTGCTCAAGTCTGATGATGTTGCTTTAATTGCTGAAGTGCTACATCATAAACGTACACAACCTTTCCTGCTGGGTCAAGTTGATCGGCATACGATCCGCGTTGATTCCGCACGGCGCGGGCATATCAAGCAGGCTCTCATTCATATTGGCTTTCCGGCTGAAGACCTGGCTGGTTATACGGATGGTTCTGCTTTACCGATTAAGCTGCGTCATGAGACCTTGTTGGGCAAGCATTTTGAGCCTCGTGCGTATCAGACAGCCGCTTCGGCGGCATTCTATGCTGGTGGAGCCCTGAGTGGTGGGAGTGGTGTTGTCGTGCTTCCTTGTGGGGCTGGCAAAACAATTGTTGGCCTCTCAACGATAGTAGATGTGCAGCGGGCGACGTTGATTCTTACTCCCAATACCGTTGCTGTACGCCAATGGATTCAGGAAATTATTGATAAAACCGATATTCCGCCTGAGATGGTGGGCGAATATACGGGTGAGCGCAAAGATATTGCGCCGATTACGGTGAGCACGTATCAGATCCTCACCTATCGACGGAGCAATAAAGACAGCAAAGATGAGAATGAGCAAGAATTCTTTCCGCACTTTTCGCTCTTTACCAGCTATGACTGGGGACTTATCATCTACGACGAAGTACATCTGTTGCCGGCACCTGTATTTCGTGTCACTGCAGAGATTCAAGCTCGACGGCGTCTGGGTTTAACGGCCACGCTTGTGCGTGAAGATGGGCGTGAGGCGGATGTTTTTAGTCTCATCGGGCCTAAAAAATATGATGTGCCATGGCGAGAATTGGAGCAGCAGGGCTGGATCGCAACAGCCGAGTGTCATGAGATTCGTGTGGGTTTGAATGAGGAAGAGCAGATGACGTATGCAATGGCCGAAGTGCGTGAGAAGTACCGCATTGCTGCCGAAACTCCGGCCAAGTTACGTGTAACACGCCATCTTGTAGACCGACACCGCGATGACCAGATCTTAATTATCGGGCAATACATTGAGCAGTTAAAGGCGCTTGCCGAAGAATTAGATGCTCCGCTCTTGACTGGCCGCACACCTAATGGGCAGAGAGAGAAGCTCTACGAGCAGTTTCGCCGTGGCGAGATTAAGCGCCTGGTGGTCAGCAAAGTGGCGAATTTTGCGATTGATCTGCCGGATGCTAATGTCGCGATCCAGGTGTCTGGAACGTTTGGTTCGCGCCAGGAAGAGGCGCAACGCCTGGGAAGAATTCTGCGCCCGAAAAGTGATGGTGGTCTGGCATACTTCTACTCGGTTGTTACGAGGGACACGCGGGATCAGGAATTCTCGGCTAATCGGCAATTGTTCTTGACCGAGCAGGGATATCGCTATATCATCGAGGACGCGGAAGAGTTGTTGCCAATTAGTTTGGAAAGTTGATTATGCTAGAGACATGTGGGTGGGATAAATCGGCTTCTTACACCAGGGGTCGGACACCCGTGGGCGCGATAAATCAGGACCCCTACGAGAGCCTTGTTATTAGTTTGGGAAGGATGCTTCCGGCTTTTTCGTGGATAGTGACATCTGCGTAGGCATCGAGCGTCGTTGGTTGCAGGTTAATGATGATGAGTGGGATATTGCATTGTAGTGCGAGGCGGGGTAGGGTTGAAGCAGGGACGACTTTGAGTGATGAGCCGATAACCAGGAAGAGGTCACAACTCTGTGCCATCTCTTTAGCTCGTGTTAGTTCTGCTTCAGGGATGCGTTGCCCAAAGAGTATCGTTGCGGCCTTGAGGAAGCCTCCGCATAATGAACAGCGCGGATCGTTCTCGCCGTCGTCGATCCGTTGCTGCAAGGCTTGCATGTTGGAGCGTGCTCCACAGAGGGTACATGCGGCCTGACGTGATGTGCCGTGCAGCTCTACCACCTGTTCTGCGTTATGTCCTGCGTCCTGGTGTAGTCCGTCGAAGTTTTGCGTGATGATGCCCAGTAAGACGTTGCGTCGCGCCAGTTCTGCCAGTGCTTTGTGAGCTGCATTGGGTCTTGCCTCTGCTACCTGACCTGATAACTCTTTGCGCGTCTGCCAATACTTCTGACGCGCCTCTGCGCTCTGCAAAAAATCGCGATAGCTTACGGGTGGGTTCTCGCGCCACAGTGAATTCGGGCTGCGAAAATCGGGAATACCGGACTCGGTACTGATACCAGCACCCGTTAAGGCAACGATGCGATGTGCTTGCTGTATGAACTCAACGGCATCGTCAAGCTGTTCTTGTAGATTGATCATGGGATTGTTAATTGTACCTTTGTGGCTGTAAACTGGGCATTTGGTCCCGTGACTACCAGTCCCAACTGTCCGGTTGTATATGTTATGTCCTTCGTGGATGATCCATTTTTTAATATCATAGTCTGCCCATTAATCTTAAAGGAAAATGTGCCGTTGCGTACAATTGCCTGTAACGTATTGTTCTGATGAATGGTGTGAATGCTTGGTGATTGGCCTGTCCACAGGGTAGAGCTGGTGTTGTTCGTATCATATCTGAGTACATCGTAGAAGCCATTGCTGGTGATGACAAGCGCGTACGCTGTTTTTGTTTGTCCATCCTGAGCAGTCATATAGAATGTAATGCCATAAAATACGGTGGTGTTGCCTTGATCTTGCCTGATCTGTGCTGTGAGGGTGAATTGTTTGGGAAGCATACCTATTTTTGTTGGATAGGGAAAGAACGTGTTTTGGGGACCTGTACTGAGCGTGTAGTGGCCGGCAGACACGCTGGCCGTCAATCCATTAATGTTTCCTTCTATCCAGCCAGCGTTGTTGTTTGCAAAGGTTTCGGTAAATGCTGTAGCTGGGTGTGTTGATTGTACGGTAGATGGAGTTCCTGGGCCGCTGATGGATTGGAAACGCATCACCAGGAGCGCCAACGCCACAATCAGCACGACTATTCCCACGATCATTTGCATGGAGATGGGCTTTTTGGCATGGGCACTGGGGGCTGCCGGGATGATATTTTGTTGCCCATTTGCTGTTGTTGCACGCTCAAAGGGTCTTGTACCTGGTCCAATATTCTGTCCTTGCGTTGGGCGTTGTTGTCCATACGTCGTTTCTGGGATGGCTGGAGCCTGATATGAACTTATGCGCGGGGCTGTTTGCATATCGCTTCCGTATCCAAACGGTTGACTGGCATAGTTGCCCGACATTCTATCGTATCCGGGGCGGGGGATGAGTTGCTCCGGTTCACCCGTTTTGTACTCAATATTTCCACCATGCAAGGCACTTTCTAATGCCTGTGCCATTGCTTCGGCTGACTGGAAACGCGCTTCGGGTGTTTTTGCCAATGCTCTGGCTGTGATCTGTACCAATATAGCTGGCACGGTTGGGTTTAACTCGCTTACCATGGGTGGTGGAGTATGGACGTGTTGATACATCAGGCCAGTCGTTGTTGTCGAGAGAAAGGGGACGCGCCCGGTGAGCATCTGGAAGAGCACCACTCCCAGGGCGTAGACATCGGTGCGTGCGTCGACCTCTGTGCGGTTAATCTGTTCGGGAGCCATGTATTCCAGCGTGCCTAGAATCTGATCGGCGCTGGTCTGTCCTCTGTTATAAGTGGCGTTGCCTGCTGCTGCCGTATCTGGAAGGGTATAATCCTGGGTGCTATCAAAAAGCTTGGCGATACCGAAGTCTGAGAGCAGCAACTGATCGCGATTCTGAGCTGATACGAGCATATTTTGTGGTTTTACGTCGCGATGAACGATGCCACGTCGGTGGGCAGAATGCAGTGCGCGTGCCATCTGTAAGGCGTAATGTGCGGATTTTTGTGGTGCGAGGGGATATTCATCTTGTAGCTGGTCGCGTAATGTACCTCCACCGACATATTGCATGACGAGGTAGGGAATGGTGCCTTCCTCACCAAAATCGTAGACTGCTACGATATTGGGATGCTCCAGGCTAGCAACCAGTTGTGCTTCGCGCTCAAAACGTGCGCGAAAGTCGCTCTGTCCAGCGATCTGAGACAGAATGATTTTGATCGCCACATCACGACGCAGGCGCTCATGATAGGCCTTATAGACGCGTGCCATGCCGCCTTCGCCCAGTTTGAGTTGTATCTGATATGCACCCAGACGCCGCCCAATCAGTGGATCTCGCTCTATCATATTTCTCCCACGTGCAGGTAATCTTGATATGTATTATAGCATCTAACAGCTCATCGTTACAGTAATACTATTAGCAGGGCCAGTGAATGTGATCGTGCCGATAGTTACTGAGGCATCGCAGGCGAGACGCGGAGTATCAATCACGATGGCTGCTGTCTGCCCTACCTGCAAAGTGCCGCTGGTTGGGTTGATGGTAATCTTGACGGTGCTATTACTTGTGGCCGTCCAGTCGAGATTGCTTGTGGCGTTCCCGGTGCGGCTCAAGGTGATTAAAGGACAGCGCCACATGCCCCGTGAAAAGGTACATTGCTGGCCAATACTGAAGCTGGTTATGTTGGTGGCTAAGCCTGGTAGAGGAGCTGGTTGCACGGTGAATACGACGTTGACGATGGCATGGGCTGGCCCATTTGTAAACGTAATTTGTCCCTGATAGGTGCCGGGTCCCGATTTTAGATTGGCAAGTAGCGTTGAGACGAGAATGTTTTGTGTTGCGCCAGTGTTGAGATTGCCGCCCGTTGGGCTGACGATGAGCCAGGAGCCGCCCGTGGTTGCAGCCGTCCAATTGCCTGCTGCGCCACAGTTGTTTAACGTAACGGTCTGAGCCGCTGGATTGTTTGCGCCAATTGTGCCGACGAAATTGAGCGTGGTGGGGGAAGCTTTTACGCACCCTGCCTGTACGGTGAGCGAGACAGGGAGTGAGAGTTTTTGTCCATTTTGTCCATCACTGCTAAAGAGGATCGTGGCATTATAAGTACCTGCTTTGAGTGCTCCAACGGTTGCACTGACGATGAGCGTCTGGGTGCCTGGTTCCTGTATCTGTCCAGAGAGGGCATTGAGTTGTAGCCAGCCAGCCTGGGCCGTATCCCAGGTGGCGGTCCAGTTCAACAAGCCTGTTCCGGCGGTGTTGAGTAGCACCTGGGTACTGGTAGTTTGTGTAGAACCTTCGCTGAATGGGCCAAATGAAATTACATTCGGCGTAATGGCACTCAGTCCCGGCTTTGTGGCTGTTGTGGTGGGGGTTACGGTTGGCGTGCTAGTTGGAGTTGTGGTGGCGGTTACAGTTGGCGTGCTGGTGGGGGTATCTGGCGTTTGCCCGTTTCCAGAGACGTTAAAGGTGGTTGTGGCGCTGCGAGGACTGAATGCTTCTGTTGCGCGGATGGTATGCTGCCCGATTTTCCAGTCTGGTCCGACTACAAATGTCACAGAAAATGTGCCATCGCTGCCTACAATAATTGTTGTGCCTGTTTCTTGTGTTTGGGTGAGCGTGGTTGCATTGCTCTGCTGTGCGAGGAGTAGAGCATTCGTCATAGGATGCGCTCCACTGATTGGATAGGGGAGGCTGGCGTGCGAAAGTACAATGCTGCCATCAAGCACACAGGTAACGCTGTTGCCAGGAATAAAGTGTCCGCCGTTGAGGTGCAGAAGGTCTCCTGCAGCGACATCCGCGCTGCCACTCAAGGCAAGTGTGGGGGCCAGGAAAGTGAACCCGGCACCGATGAGGCTGATTAAAATGATGAGGGGGACGACGATAACGACGATAAGCCATACCATGCAGCCAGAAGGTTGGTTCGGTTGTGGTTTATTTGAGCCAAGTGGAGGTTGGCCGGTATTGGGTAGGGAAGATGGTGGAGGGTATGCGAAGCCACCTGGGGGAGCTGATAATACCAGCGGTGTTGTGGTGACGCCTGCTATTGGGGGCATGCCGTATGAAATAGGTGGTGTTCCCGTTGGAGGCATGGCATGTCCAATAGGGGGAGTTCCAGTTACGGTTGGGGCACCACTTATCTGAGGAGTGCCCTGTACCATGGGGACGTTTGCTTGTCCCTGCCCCTCAATTGCGCCACCGATCAGAGGCAAGCCGAAGCCGAGCAGTGCGTAACGCCGCCGCTTTTCTTCTTCATCCTCTTCCACAGTGTTTGCAATGGGTTGCTCATGCGTTTGAGCGTCTTCTATGCTATAGTCTGTCTCATCTCTTCTATCATCGGATGCGGTGATGATAGTTGTTGGTTCTTGAGCGGAGGTGATGGGGGGCGATGTCCAGACAGTGCGCCCTTGCGTAGCTGGTTGGCCAATACTCACTAACTGTCCACATTCTCCACAAAAACCAGCATAGTTTGGGATGCCTGCCCCGCAGTGTTGGCACATGCGCATGTCATTTTCCTCCAGCACCAATATATTTGTCTGCGTCTATAAACGGACCAGATGAGAAACTTTATAGAGTGTTATCATAGAAATAGTACTTTTAGGAAATCTTCAGCACGCGTTTGCAGCTATTCATGTATTTACATTCATAGCGATCAGAGAAGGCTTTCCGAATATAAGCGGCCCGGCTGTATTATCGGGATTAGTAATCTCTAAAAGGATCTGTTTTCCCATGCCTGTATAGGTTGTCGGGTTGGCGATTGTGACAATGCCCTGGAACTGGGGAATATTATCCCAGGAGTCAGTGTGCCAGTTGTAGAGGTGTGTTTGTATGCTACTACCAGTCAGGAACTGACCGCTCAATTGCTCCCATTGGACGGGTATTTTGATGTCTATGTTGGCGTGTTCTGCTCTGGTTGTAGTGGGCAGCATAAATTCAAAGAGAACACTGGCGGATGAGAGACTGTAAATGCCTGGTAGCAAAAACTGAGCCTGTGAGTTTTGAAGATCTACGGTGTTGCCGGTGATAAAACCGGTGGGGATATCAGCCAGGCTGTCTACGGTGAAGGAGATGGGCATCTGTATGAGTCCTTCGTGTTTGCCGCCTGGATGAGAGCCGTTGATGGTCAGGGAATCTGTGCCATCGATCTGTTGATCCGTCCAGCCAATAACTGTTGCGGGTGCGCCTGGTAGTAATAATGAATCATACGATGTGTTCGCGGTATTATCATTAATAGGAGCACTTGCCAATGTAATCGCGTTTTGTTGTATAAGAGCATTGCGGTTGCAGGCACCACTACATGGGATGATAGACATGCCTGCGCCATTCAAGGCTGAGAGGAGTGCCATATGGCGCTCAAAATCATTGTGTGTCTGCTGGTTATAAGTATAGGGGAAGTAGGATGTCGTTAATCCACCATCTTTAGCCAGAGCATCGGCGAGTACCTGTCTATTTAAGGGTGCATAGTGGAGGGGCTGGTCGATCTGTTGCGTCTCGCCGGCTTCTATATGGCCTATGCGGACAAAATAGTTTGGGAGAAGTACATATACATCGCTCAATGCGGTAGCAAGAGTATTTGTGATCGTGCCGGATATTCTGTGACTGTGTATTGTCAGGTGGGGTGTAAGTGCGCCTGAAAGTGCGGTGTCGCGCTCAGAGAGGAGGGGATGATAGTCCCAACGCTGGCCGCCGGGTAGTGACAGGGTTGTTTGATTGTTTGCTGTAACGACGCTGACGGGGATGTCACTTTTGGGTCCTGGTAGCGGTGTTTTGGCCTCCAGGGGAGATGATAGTGGTAAGGCCACGCTTTTATTGGCAATCTGGAGTTGTATGGAGCCCTGATCAGGCGTTATCAGGCCGTGATACGTGAGAATATGGGCGAGCGAACCTCCTTCGTTTAGTTGGATGAGAGAGATGGTATTGTCTGTTAGGGCTGCATTGCGCTGAGATGTTGCAACTGTATAGGAGAGAAGAGAGAAAACCAGGATAGTAATCAGTGCGATGTGCCAGGGCCATTGTTTTGGCTGTTTCAGTCCGCGCACGATGAGGACGCGTATCGGACCAAGCATCAATACATAAAGCAACAATAAGACAAGTACGAATGCAGGATTTAGGAGGTTATCCGGTACAAGCATGCGTACTATGCCCCCTTGCGTAAGCAATTGGCCGGGGTCATTTTCGTAGTCGATAGAGGTATCGGTTGCGATAAGTATCTTGTCACTCAGTGCATGGAGGAAAAGGGTTGCCCATAATGCTTTGATGCCTGACCAATTGGTAAGTGGATTATGTCCCAGGTCAAAGGCGACGTAGCTGACTACGCCCTGTCCCTGCTGACTTTGTACAATCAGAGGTGTGGTACCTGTGGTCAGGAGTACCTGGCTTGTGGTTGTGCGTAGAGTTCCTGTACTGACGTTGATGGATGTTGGTGCCAGGGCGTCTGATGGGCTTGTTTCTGAGGTGGCAGCGACCAATGAGCTATCGGCGGGTAGTAAATTAGTTCGTGCGGGCAAGGTCTGTAGCGTGTCTACCTGTACAGGCAAAAGACTTGTTGGAAGAGAACCTGCCGTCTGTTGCCAATTTTTCCCACCTGCTTCAATCAGAATGCCACCCTGGTTAACCCAGGTTTGTAGAGTTAGCAGTTGTGCGGCGCTGAGGGTATTGGTATTAAAGTCATCCAAAATGATGATATCGAAATTCTTCAGGAGCACACTATTATCTGGGAAGGTGCTGGCGCTGAGCGTTGATAGGGTAAGCGGAGTCGGATTGATGGGGGAGATCAACACTATTGAGGGCATTAAAGTCTGCGCCTGGATCAGAAAGGATACCGATAAAAAGGTCGCCGGGTCTGATGGCAAAGCCCGTACCAGTTGTCTGGGTGGCAAGGATGCTTCCCTGTTGATCGAGGAGGGTTGCGACAAATCCGAGCGGCATAAAATTACTTAAGTAGAATGGGGCGTTGATTGTGACTTGCTCTTGTGCCTGTGCGGCTACTGCGATGGGTTGCTCAAAACTCCATGGTGAAATATTGCCAACAATCCTGGTGCGTGGGGAGCCAGTAAAAGCTTTTATCGTCAATCTTCCTTTGAACGCGGGACCATTATTAGTGATATGGGTAGTCACTGGCACCCAATAATTGTCTCTGTAAGTGGCCTGGAAACCCATGTCAACTTGCAGGCTAAGATTGCTTCCTATACCTGTATGCAGTTGTTTGTGTGCTGGAACCTGTCCTGCTGTGAGGAAAAACAATAAAAGCGGAATTGCCAGAGCGAAGCCACACTGTAGAGGGATGCCACTTATTTTGTTTTGCAATTCAGGATAATGGTATGTGAGCATAGATGCCCTTTCCCGCTGGTATCTGAGAACCTATTCGATATTTTATGTCATAATGCAGAATAAAATCTAGTTCCTCAGTGCTCAATCCATAGTGTTGTGCCAGTATACCATCAATCTCATCCAAAATCTGCTTCGACTTGCGGGCGTAAATTGTATAACTCCCCGTTTTGCCACGTTTCAGATGTTGCGCATGTGTGCGAAAGTCTGTCATCAGTCTTTTACAGTGCTGGCTTAATGCGCGTACTACGTTCTCATCTTCTGGATACGTAAAGCGAAAAGCGAAAAGCATATAATCTTTTACATTGAATGTGTCGAATGTAACGCTGTAGTACCACCAGAATAAAGAGCTATTAAACAGTGCCACGAAGACATCGCGCTCATAGCCTTTAGCAAACGTGCATTGTTTATTTGATGTTGTCTGGTACGGCCAGGGAAAATTGAGAAAGATCTTCCAGTATAAGCCGCCAGCCGAGCGATAATACATGGTATTTTCATCTGGTTCTTGCGCCAGGTAATCTCCGACGCAGCGCTGGTTGAGCACTTTCTGCATAAGCGCATTCTCGCATATGTGGCCGAACTTTGCATAGTAGTGACGATTTGCGGGGTCGCGTGCTACTGTGACCTGGCTATACTTGAGGGTTGGGAACAGGAGTTTGCGATTCTGGGTTGCCCATCTGGTGATGGATGTGCTGAAGCGTTGCTGTTGGCCGCTAATGCGTGTGAGCAGGATGGCGGTAGGAATGCTGGCGACCTTGCCGCCTGAGAAAAGCATTGAGGGTCGAAAGTGATAAAACGAGATCCAGCTAGCGGCGAACCAGTGCAGGACGCCATCGATCAAAGGTGTCATATTGCGTGTGGCGAAGGCGGCCAAGGGGACGATCATTCCCAGGCGACCGTGTGGGGCCAGTAACGCGCGACTGCGTTCAATCACGCAGGGGTAGAGGTTTCCGCAGGGGAGGGTGGAGAAATGCTGTAATTGATAGGGGAACCTGTCTGGTGTATATTCAACGTATGGTGGGTTTCCGATGATGCAGTCAAAGCCGCCTTTCTCTGTGACCTCTGCAAATTCGTATATCCAATGGAATGGTTTGTGGCTCTGCTCTCCATTGTGCAAATTTCGCGTTATCGTCGATGCCGTACTCGTGTGCGAGTTCCCAATCCAATATATGTGTTGATTGTTGTGTGCGGGGGTAGGAGGGCGATTCGATAAATCGCGGACGCGGTGGAACCGGGTCCCTACGATGGTCCGGATGGTGTTGGGCAAAGCCAACCAATGCATTTCCCACGCGAATATGGAAAGTTAACATTTGCCAGTGAGGCGATGTTCTCGTCATGCTTGAGTGTACTTGCTAGTAGTAAGTACAGGCGCAATTTGCACAATTCTACGGCCTCTTCCATGATGTCTACTCCGTAGAGGTTGGTGTTGATAATGGTTTTGAGGATGGTGGAGGGTGTTGTGGATGCGTGGGAGGTTGGTGGTATGGGATGGGATCGGTAGGCGTGGGACCGGTGGGCGCGATAAATCGGGCCCCTACGGTTTTGTATATCGGGGTAAGGATGTGGAGTGTGGCGCTCAAAAATGCGCCGGAGCCGCAGGTGGGATCGAGTATTGTTAGTTGGGTGAGGCATTGGGTGAATGTATTTAAAATTTTGGGGTCGTCGATGTGGTGTAGAACATCCTGTAGGAACAGGTCGAGTGCAAGGTTATAGGTAATGAAATCGTCGCTGGTGCATAGTTTGCCCTGTTCAATCTGTTCCTTTGTGCGTTGAGTAATGTGCTCTGACGTTCTTTGTACTCACGCTCGGTTTCGCCGGGAAGGTATTGTCCTGGAGTAGATTGCATCTTGCATATAGCGTTCGGGATCTTGCTGCAACAACCTCCATATGCTTCCTTGCTCGCCAAATATTGCGGGATGTATGTGTGCAATGGCAGCGAGGAGGGTTGGTAGGATAGTATTGCGTGCGATGTATGTTGTTACATCGTCTCGTGTGTAGTAGGCTCCCATTTGTTGCTGATTGATGTGTTTCTCAAAGACGTAGCCCAGGATATCGGGATTAACCTCTTGCTCATTTTGTAAGGGGCGTTGCTCTAGAACCCATTGGAATTCGTCAAAGAAGGTAAAAATGCGCTCAAATGCTGAGTTGGGTATTTCGATGGTTGGGTGTTGTTCGAGTTCTCCGTCCATGAAGGGGAAATGGGGTAGGGTGGAAGGTGTGGGTTCGCTCTGCTGAAAAAGGGGGAGCAGGAAATGACGGTAGTAGGTATTTTGTGGGTTGTTGCTTTGCTGTGCCATATGTAAGTGGGTGCGTAGATAATTTGTATCGCCATTATGGATGTTGGAGTTTGTGGGGGAGAGGAGGCCTTGTTTTTGCAGAAAATAGAGAAACATCAGGCGATTGAGGATAATGGATGTATACCATGCTTGTGTGTCGATGTTCGTTTCGTTCTGTGCGTCCAGCCCCTGGATGGAGGACATAAAGATGGTGTGTTCTTTTTGGAAGCGGTCATAGAAGCGTCTGGTGACCTTTTCAATGTCGAATATCTTCTCCATGGGCTAATCCTTTGGGTGAGAGACGATATTGGTGTGAGAGGCGGGCTTATAAATCGCGCTCATACGCTGGTGGCAGAAGGCTGGATGATGTTTGACAGTGTAATGTGACATATTATTTTTTATATTTTCGAAGATGCCTGATGAGCAGATAATCTGCGGTTCTTGCAACTCTACTTCTTCCTGTATATAGCATAACATGGTTTTCGTCACGTAACCTCATTACTAGCTTTGCCAATTCGTTTCTGTGCGCCTGGAAGTATCTTGTAAGGTATTTGTTTTGGATAGTTGTAGAGTCCATAATAAATTCTTTGGGGGTATTGTAAAGTGGTAGGGGCGATGTTGTTTTTGTGAATTCGGGATCTTTTACTCTACACCGTATACACCGAAATGTTTTTTGGGGGGAGGAGTGATATGGAATGGGATGAGTACATTACTTCTGATAGGGAGTATACATGAAGGTAAAAGGGAATTGCAAGAGTGGGGAGAGATGGTTGAGGGGGAGGGAGCTACTATCTAACTCCCTCCCTTGAGGATATTTTTACCCCAGGTAAGATGCAATAATGGGTGTGAGATGTTTGGCGATCTTTACGTGTCCTTCATCGCTAGGATGTAAGCCATCATTGGTGTCCGCGGCGGTAATCCAGCCAGTGGTGTCGATGTAATGGACATTTCTGTCGCCAGCGGCGTTGACGGCCTGCACTGTTTTTAGGGTTGCGGCGGCCTTCGCGCCTTTAAAGGGTCGCAGTGCAAGAATAATCGCATGTGGATATTTCGTGCGTATCTTCTGGATGAATGCGACGTAGGTTGCCTGGAATGCGGCATCACTGATGTGGTGGCCGTTATCATTTGTGCCCAGATTTATGACTACGACGTTAGCCTGGTAGCGCGAGAAATCCCAGTTGGGTGAATTGGGGAAGTAGATTGTCTGCGTTTTGAAGAATTGGCTGCTCATACCAATGCCGGTCGAGGTACATAGTTGCTGTCGGAGAGGCAGATGCCGCCCTGGGCGATCTGGGTGTGCTCTACCTTCAGTTGTTCTCCTACTAACCAGGCATAGTCGGAGAGTGCATGTTTCGTTGTGGTTGCGCCGGCGGTGATTGAGTCGCCTACGAATTCGATGAGTTTTGGAGAGATGGTGGGCATCATTGTTTTTGCACCTGAGTCGAGGAGAAGGCCTTGAAATTGCAGGTCGTCATGTTCAGAGTATGCAGCTATGCGGAGGGTATGGGTTCCTGCGGCGAGGAGTATTGGGGTGAGGTTGATCGTTCCACTGACTTTGGAATAGAAAGTATCGGCTTTATTGTCGATATTGGCAAAGAAACTTGCCGTTGTAGCCAGCTTGATTTTGACGGTTGTGCCGGTGAACTCTGTTTTGAGGTAGGCTCCAGGCCAATAGCTGGCGGCGACGGTGCTGGAATGTGTGTCCCAACGACCAATATATTTGATGTTTGGATCTCCTGGTGTGCCAACTGTTGTTGCGGCGTGGACACTTGTCGTCGGGTGAAAACTGCTGAGCAACATTGCGATGGCGAAAGCTGCGATCGCGAGGCTTTGCAAAATCCGTTTCGTTGATGAGAATTTCAAGGTAACCTCCATGTTTTTTTTCTGTTTTCCTTAACATTGTACGATGCTATGGCATGGGGCACACGGGCGCGATAAATCGTGTTCATGCATCTGGGGTCAGGTACAGGGAAATTGTACCTGTGCCAATGCATGTTATGTCAAGTTAATTTACTATTTTAGTCTTCGCCTTTCATGCGATATTTTCCATCGTAGTGGAGTACGAATGCTAATTCTTCAGGGTTAAGCCATAATAGTGTGCTAGCACTTTGTCAATCTCATCGAATAGTTCTTTTGATGCGCTCATGCGATACTCTTCTAGCTCAATGGCGTGCGTTTTTGTGTTGCGGGTGCTTATGCTGGTATGCATTTTGATGTTTTCTTCCAGTTTTAGCGCGAGGTGAGCCAGATGGTCGTTTGTGTATAATGCTGCGTGGAGTGGGAATTCCTTGACGAGCCTGTGTGAGAGGTGAAAGCCATCGGAGAATGTGGCGAACCAGAGATAGAAGAGGGAGCTATTCAGCAGTGCCATGATTGTGCGTGCTATTTTCTGGTCGCTAAAATAGAGGAATCTGCCGTGGGTGGGTTCCATAATTACGCCATTTTTTTTGTAGTAGGGAACAATGCATGTGGCCTTCATCCAGTAGTTGGTCGCTTCTTGATAATAGACAAAGTGTGCTGTTTTATGTGGAGAGAGGATGCTGGCGATGCTATTTCCCTGCGCTTGCGTGACCAGCTTGTGCAGAATTGTTTCTTGCAGGGGGGATGCCAGTTTGGGGAACACATCCGTTTGATCGTGCGTTGTGCGGGGGTGTACTGCATCAGATCGATTAAGTAGGGACGTTCCACAGCAGTACCAGCGCTGTATTCTAGTGCTGTAGGTTGTGCATTGGGAGCTATTGCCGTGGTGGGCGAGGAGGATTGAGAGGCGTTGAAAGGCACCATCGAAGAGGCGGCTGGGGAAGATCTCAAAGTTGGAGAGCCATACTTCTGTTGTTTGCTTGATGATTGAGCGACGTAGAGAAGCGAAACGTTCACTGCCACAGAGGCTCAATGGCACGATCAAGCCAAGGTAACTCTGGTCAGGGCGACATAATGTGAGGGAACGTTGCAGGACGGCGGCGTAGAGATTTCCATATGTCCCCACGCTTTCAGGTTCTGTGGCCTGGTACTCGTGTTTGACCTTACTGTACTCGACATAAGGTGGATTACCAATGATGACATCAAAGCCGCCGTGTTGCATGATCTCTGGAAACTTTTCGGACCAATGAAAGGAGGTTTGATCGCGATCTAGCATTGTGTCTGGGGTGCGGCCCTGCAGCGAGCCTATGAGAGTATTGCCTGTGACGATATGCCATTGCATGTGCGAAGATGATGGAACGTCTTCTATACGTTCGCAACAGGCGACCAGGGTGAGAAAGAGACGTAGCCGGCAGAGGTCTGTGGCCTCCTTCATAATATCGACGCCATAGAGGTTGTTGCTGATGATAGTTGTGAGCACGAAATGGTTACGTGTTGGATACATCTCCACCTTTTTGAGGATGGAGTAATAGCTATCCTGTTCCTCATTGTTAAAACAAGCGTGCTGTGGCGTGTTAGAGGATGAGGGGTGAGTGTCGTTGTCTGTAATGCTTTGCAGGCGTTGAAGGCAATCTGTGTAGAGTGGTGCGAGGGTGTTCACAGCCGCTAAGAGGAACGCGCCCGAACCACACGTGGGATCAAGGATGCTCATCTGCTCCATTTCTCTATAAAGAATCAGTAGCAGTGCTGGTTGTATGCAATGTGCAATGGCGTCTTGCATGAAGCGTGTAATATCCAGGTTACAAGTAATGAGGTCATCAATTGTATGTATCTCACCTGCTCGTAGTTGTGTTAAGAGGCGTTGATAGCGAGCATAGCGTTCAGTGTATTCGCGTTGTGTTTCCTTTGGCAGGTGCTGTTCACTCTGGAGTACCTGGAAGATATAGCGTTCTGGCCTGTTTTGCAGGAGTTTCCAGAGTGCAGAGGCGGGTGTGAACTCTTCTGGTGAGTGATGTGCAAGGGTGCGTAGAAGGTAGGGAAGAATGGTGTGCGAGGCGATATATGTTGTCACATCGTCTTTTGTGTAGTATGCCCCCATCTGTTTCTGGTTGATTTGCTGCTCAAAAATGTCCCCAAGGATTTCTGGATACAACTCGTCGTCTGAACTTTCCTCTGTGCGTCCAGCTAATTTCCACTGGTACTGATCGAAAAAAGCAAAAATCTGTGTGAAGGCGTCATCCGTTATCTGGATACGGGAGACGTTATGCTCAATAGGGTGTAGTTGAAAAAGGGGAAGGGCCAGTGGTGGAATATGGCCTACAACAGGTATATCAGTTATGGGGGTGGACTGGAGTAACCATTTATGAAAGAGGGGGATGAGATAATGGTGGTAAAAATAATCTCTACCCTGCTCTTTTTGTAGGAGCTGTAATCGATTGGAAAGATAGTTTTTATCGTAATCGAGCAAGCCTTTGTATTGTAAAAAGTAGAGGACCATCAGGCGTTTGAGCAATAACAGAGCATATGCCTGACGTTCAATTTCTGATGAAAAGCCTTGAATTGTCTGGTAGAAAGAGTGATATGCCTGTTGAAAACGTTGATAGAACTGTTTGCTAGCTTTTTTACGAGATACTGGCGTATTCACCTTTTGTGCCATGTAGTTGCCGATCTACTTTTCAACGACGATATTGAAGCTGAGTGTATTGTAGCAACGCTGTCAAGGATAGGGAAATGAGGGTAGGGGCGCACCCCAGATGCATCAAAAACGCAGAAAAACGCGGAAAACGGTAGGGACCCGATTGCATCGCGTCCGCCATTCATGGAATCGGGGCCCACAGTTGATCAATCACGGACGCGATGCAATCGGGTCCCTACCGTTTTCCGCGCATTCCAAGCATTCGTGTCGTGCTTGCGTCATTTTTTTCCGAAAGAGTTGGAGTCAATGACGCCAAGTGCCGCCCCTACCCTCATTTCCCAACGTTTCCTTCCAATGGATGTAGAATCTATCAGGAGCATTGTTGCAAACGCGGTTACACAATGTTACAATCAGCAGCACCACATCTAGCGAGCCGTGCATTTTTTTGTGCGTCTATAGATATTGTGAAATGGGCAAATGTTTTTTTAGAATTGCAGGAACGCTAATGTTGCTTACGATTACGACGACCTATCAGCCGGCTACGGATCTGGGCTATCTGCTGCATAAGAATCCGTGGCGTTTGCAATCTTTCACGCTTCCCTTTGGGCAGGCACATATCTTTTATCCTGAAGCAACATCTGAACGTTGTACGGCGGCACTCTTGCTTGATGTTGATGCTGTGCGGTTGGTACGTAACCGCGATCGTTCGCAAGCGTTAGAGCAATATGTGAATGATCGTCCTTATGTTGCCTCCTCGTTTCTGAGTGTGGCGATTGCGGATGTTTTTGGGTCGGCGCTCAACGGGCATTGCGTGAAATATCCTGATCTGGTGAAGATGCCCATTCCGTTGCAGGCTCAACTGGCGATGGTGCCCAGTCGCAATGGTGGTGCGGGGTGGCTCAAGCGTCTTTTTGAACCTCTCGGTTATACGGTCACGCTCACTCCCCATCAGCTTGATGAGACCTATCCCTCGTGGGGGGAGAGTCCGTATTTTACGGTTACGCTGGATGCTATCTGCTGTTTGAGCGAGCTTCTGACGCATCTATATGTGCTTATTCCTGTACTAGACAACGATAAACATTATTGGATTGGGGATGATGAGGTGGAGAAGCTGCTCAGGCGCGGCAAGGATTGGCTGCAAACGCATCCCGAACGAGAGCAGATCACCTATCGTTATCTCAAGCATCGCCGAGACCTTGCTCGCACTGCCATTGAGCGTTTGACCGCTGAGGAAGAGCGTGAACAGGATGTTGTGTCCACGACCGTTGAAGAAGCGGTCGCTGAACAGACAGCCAGCCTGCATGAGCAGCGTTTGAAGGCGGTGATGGAGGTGTTGCAACAAAGCGGAGCGAAGCGTGTGCTTGATCTTGGCTGTGGCGAAGGGAAGCTGCTGAAAATGTTGCTGCACAATACATCCTTTGCGTATATTCTGGGTCTGGATGTCTCCTATCGTGCACTAGAGATGGCGCGTAGTCGTTTGCACCTGGATCGTTTGCCTGAGCGGCAGAAAGAGCGCATCAAATTGTTGCATGGTTCATTGACGTATCGAGATAAACGTTTGCAGGGTTATGATGCAGCGGCTGTGGTGGAGGTGATCGAGCATCTTGATCCAGCGCGGCTGGCGGCATTTGAACGGGTACTTTTTGAGTTCGCGCATCCCACGACGATTGTGATTACCACGCCGAATGCTGAATATAACGTGAAATTTGCGACGCTGGCGGCTGGTCATTTCCGGCATAAAGATCATCGTTTCGAGTGGACGCGTGAGCAGTTTCAGGGTTGGGGGCAGGCTGTTGCGGAGCAAGCTGGCTATAGTGTGCGTTTCTTGCCGGTGGGGGTAGAGGATGCCGTGGTGGGTGCGCCATCACAAATGGCCGTTTTCTCAATACCCATAGCTAATTCGTAGTACTTTTGCTTTTTCTTGTTTACAGTGTAATTTGGTGAAATATGTATAATTACATGTATAGCGACTGTTAGAAAAATAAGTGGTGCGTTAATACGCTGGTTTTTAGGGTGTAGCTGATGAAAATAACAATTCCTGAACTGTGCCTGGTAGTGCTGGTGGGTCCTTCTGGTTCCGGTAAATCTACTTTTGCGCATCAATACTTTAAAGCGACTGAGGTGCTGTCGTCCGACTTCTGCCGTGGGCTGGTGTCGGATGATGAGAATGATCAGAGCGCGACGCATGATGCGTTTGAGGTGCTGAATTTTGTGGCTGCGAAACGGCTCGCAGCGGGTAAGCTGACCGTCATTGATGCGACGAATGTGCAACCGGAGGCGCGTAAGCCTTTGCTGGCCCTTGCGCGTGAGTATCATTGCCTTGCGGTAGCAATTGTCTTTAACCTGCCGGAGCATCTCTGCCAGGAGAGGAACCGTCTGCGCCCGGATCGCAACTTTGGGCCGCATGTTGTGCATCAACAGGCGGTGCAGTTGCGTCGATCATTGCGGCACCTGCGCGACGAGGGTTTCCATAATGCTACATTTCTCACATCCCCTGAGCAAGTGAATGGGGTCGAGATTGAGCGTCAGCCATTGTGGACGAACTTGAAGGCTGAGCATGGCCCCTTTGATATCATCGGCGATGTGCATGGTTGCTTTGATGAATTACATACCTTGCTGACGCGGCTGGGGTATGAAATCACGCGGCAGGAGGTGCCGGAGGTGCACTTTCAGGTTGCACATCCAGAGAAGCGAAAGGTTGTTTTTCTGGGAGACCTGGTTGATCGTGGACCGGCGACGCCCGAGGTGTTGCGTCTTGCTATGGATATGGTCTCTGGCGGGCGTTGCATTATGTGTGCCGGGCAATCATGATATAAAGTTGTTGCGCAAGCTCAAAGGGCGTGATGTGCGGATTACGCATGGGATTGCGAAATCGTTGGCGCAATTAGAACAGGAGCCGCCTGAGTTCAAGGGGCGTATCATTGCGTTTCTGGATAGCTTGATCAGTCATTATGTGCTTGATGACGGGAAACTGGTGGTGGCGCATGCGGGTATGAAAGAGGCAATGCAGGGGCGTAGTTCACGTGCGGTACGTGAATTTGCCTTGTATGGCGAAACAACTGGTGAGGTTGATGATCTGGGTTTGCCTGTGCGGCATAACTGGGCTGCCGACTATCGAGGTAAAGCCCTTGTGGTGTATGGGCATACGACGATCCCGGAGCCTGAATGGCTCAATCGAACGATTAATATTGATACTGGTTGTGTTTTTGGTGGAAGATTGACTGCCCTGCGTTATCCGGAGAGAGAGCTGGTCTCAGTGCAGGCGGCGCGTACGTATCGTGAAGCGCCGCGACCATTTTTGCTTGAAAAGGAGCAGACGCCAGCTCTTACTGCGCAGCAGCAGCATGATGATGTGCTGGATATAGACGATGTGGTGGGCAAACGCATCATTTCGACGCGGCTGTTGCCAAATATTATTATTCGCGAAGAGAACGCCACCGCTGCTCTGGAGGTCATGAGCCGTTTTGCCGCCAATCCGAAATGGCTGATCTATCTGCCGCCCACGATGTCGCCCTGTGAGACGAGTAAGGAACCGGGGCTGTTGGAGCATCCCGCCGAGGCATTTTCTTATTATCGGCATGAAAATATCGCGCAGGTTGTGTGTGAGCAGAAGCATATGGGGTCGCGTATCGTGGTGATCGTCTGTCGCGACGAAGATGTGGCGCGTACGCGTTTTGGCGTGACCAATGAGGGGATTGGCATCTGCTATACGCGTACTGGTCGGCGTTTCTTTGATGAGACGAGTACGCTGGAAAACGAGTTGCTTCTTGGGTTGCGCAGGGCGTTGGACGATGCGAAGTTCTGGGAGCAATTTCAGACCGATTGGGCCTGCCTGGATTGCGAATTGATGCCGTGGTCCGTCAAAGCGCAGAACCTGTTATTGCAACAGTATGCTGCTGTCGGAGCTGCTTCGCGTGTGGCGTTGGGCGAGGCTGTGGCGTTATTGGAGAAGGCGCGTCAGCACGGTCAGGATACGAGTGCGTTGCTTGATACGTATCGGCGGCGGCAGGCGTTGGCGACTCAGTACGTCGAGGCCTATCGGCTCTACTGCTGGCCGGTCTCCTCGCTTGCAGATCTCAAGCTGGCACCATTTCATCTTCTGGCGACGCAAGGGAAGACCTACTTTGATCGTGACCATGGGTGGCATATGGGCAAACTGGCCCAGATTTGTCGTGCTAACAGTCAATTGCTGCTGGCGACTCCCTATATCACCGTTGATGTCAACGATCCTGCTGGTATAGAGCAGGGGATTTCCTGGTGGAGGCATATCACTGCGCAGGGTGGAGAAGGGATGGTTGTGAAGCCGCTTGACTTTGTTGTGCGTGGGCCGCGTGGTTTGATTCAGCCAGCGGTAAAGTGTCGCGGCCCTGAATATCTGCGTATCATCTATGGGCCAGAATACGATGTTCCTGAGAACCTTGAGCGGCTGCGTTTTCGTGGTTTGAGCACCAAACGTTCCCTGGCGTTGCGCGAGTTTGCGTTGGGAGTTGAGTCGTTGGAACGTTTTGTGCACGCGGAGCCATTGCGGCGTGTGCATGAGTGCGTCTTTGGGGTGCTGGCGATGGAGAGCGAGCCGGTTGATCCGAGGTTGTAGGGTTGTTTGCGGTTGGGCGCGATAATGCCGTTTAAGATGGAATCTGGATACCCAGATCGATCCATCATATCGATATCCACACCAATTTTTAAATTGTATAATCGGGTCCGTATGCCTGGTGTGGTAGAGAGAGGGATATGGATGAAACTTACGATATTACCCGATATATTTGCGGTTTGCCGCCTATCTCCCACCACCGACATACCTCAATGGGCACTGCAAAGTCGAGGATTGCTCTCGATTACATATACATCTGATGAACTTTCGCTGGTTTGTTTAGAAGAGATGGTGCCGGATAGTGTACAATATAGAGGAAGCTGGCGGGCTATCAAGGTGCAAGGACCATTGGACTTCTCTCTTACCGGCATTTTGGTGGCTCTGGCTGCTCCTCTGGCTGAGGCCAATATTCCAATTTTCGCCCTCTCAACATTTGATACGGACTATCTTCTTTTGCGGGATGAGCATTTGCGGCAGGCTGAAGGGGTTTTGGAGCAGAATGGTCATCGGTTTATATAATCAATTGGTTGGGCGATCATTCCATGAATGGCGGACGCGATGCAATCGGGTCCCTACCGTGTTAGGCGCGTTTCACGATTTTTGATGCATCATTTTGGCGAATCTCTCATTTGTTGGAAGCAGTGGCACAAGGTGACGCCCCTACCCATGATAAATGCGATGTTATTGGATGGATTTGAAGCGAAATGCTGCGCTTATCCGTGTTAAGAGGGAAGTTGTTAATAATTTATTCCCATGTTCATAGAGGAGGTTAAATTCATGCACATTACCATTCAAAATTTGCTTGTATGGCTTATCATTTCGCTGATCGTTGGTTTTCTTGGTGAACTGATTGCGCGTCGAAGAGCGCCTGATGGTATTATTGGGGCTACGGTGCTCGGTTTTATCGCCATTTTCCTGATTGTTGGTGTTTTCGGGATTCATTTTGCGGGTGATCCTCTGATTGCGGGTGTGCCATTCTTTACCTCTGTTCTTGTTGCTGCTTTGCTTGTGGCTCTGTGGAGCGCTTTTGCCTATCGGCGGGTTTATCATCCGTATCGTGAGAGGTACTATCGTCGTGGGACGTATGTGCGTCGTCCACGTCGTCGTATGCGGTTGTTCCGCTAAGGCTATGCCCATCAAAAACACAGAAAAACACGTAAAATGGTAGGGACCCGATTGTATCGCGTCCGGGATTGATCACCCGTGGGCCACAATTCCATGAATGGCGGACGCGATACAATCGGGTTCCTACCATTTTACGCGCATTCCAGGCATTCGTGTCGTGCTTGGGTCATTTTTTTCCGAAATGTTGGAGTAATGGCGCAAGGTGACGCCCCTGCCCATTTCCGTTAAATCACCCAGGGGATGCATCGTAGTACCTGTTGCTTTTACAAAATCGATGTGGTACAAGGGTAGGAGTTGGTATATTTTTTGGGTAGAAGAAGGAGGGAGAGTGCATGGATACGCTGGAGCAGGGAGATGACGTTTCCGTAGCACCTGATTTGCCTATAGTCGGGCGTCCCAGGATTCGCTGGTCGCGTATTCTCGCGATCAGCATTTTTGCGTTTGCCATTAATTTTCACTGGGGTGCGCTTGGTATTATTATTTTGCCCAGTCAGGTACTCAAGATAGCGGGCAATTTTGATAAGGGGACTGCGCTGGCGTTCGTTTTAATTCCTGGTGCGTTCGTCTCGCTGGTGGCCAATCCGTTTTTTGGATGGCTGAGCGATCATACACGGGGCCGGTTGGCGATGTGGGGGAGGCGGCGTTCTTATATTTTGTTTGGAACGTTGGTGAACATTGGGGCACTCTTGTGGATGGCGACGGCGCACAGTATCCTCACCCTCACTTTTGCGTATATTCTCGTTCAGTTTGCCAGTAATGCAGCACAGGCACCTTTTCATGCTCTGCTGCCTGATATTGTGCCTTCGGAACAGCGTGGTTTGACTTCTGGAGTGATTGGACTGCTTACCATAGCGGGCAATGTTGGTGGGGTGGTGGTGGCGGGAAGCTTTCTGGATGCCACAAAGCCGCAGCCTGTCTATCAGCAGGAACTCTGGCTCACGTACAGCATTATTATGGGCGTGATGCTTGTTTTGATGTTGGTGACGATTATCTCTGTACGTGAGCGTGCTCATGCGTTAAACTACTTTGTTCCACGAGAGCAGGGTGGGGAGGGACCTGTGCGACGAGCATGGGTAGGGCGTGCGACGTTGTTGACCTTGCTAGGAATGGCAATCGCGGTCCTGATCGTCTGGGGGGGAATGCAGCTCTGGAATGCGAGTATGGGCTTTAAGATCAATAGCAGCGTGCAGCAGGTGGTGTTGGAACTGGTTACTACGATCGGTGTGTTGAGGTTGTTTCAATTTCAGCCACGGCGTTATCCTGATTTTGCCTGGGTTTTCGTGACGCGGCTGGTGATGATGCTCGGTATTTATACTATTCAGGACTTTTTGCAGTACTACATGCGCGATGTTATTGGTGCGGCGCATCCGGAGCAGGCCACGACCAATTTCTTAATTCTCGTCTCTCTCACCAGCCTTGTGAGCGCTTTTATTGCTGGCTGGCTGTCGGATCATTTTGGCCGTAAGCGGCTGGTTTATCTCTCGGGAGCTTTTATGTTACTCGTGGGGTTCATCTTTGTTTTTACGCACTCGTTTGTAATTGTGATGGTGGCGGGAATGCTCTTTGGTCTTGGGTATGGAGCGTATCAGAGCGTTGACTGGGCACTGGTGGCTGATGTGCTGCCATCGGAAAAAAATTATGCACGTGATATGGGGATCTGGAATATTGCGCTTTCGTTGCCGCAGGTGGTTGCGCCAGTGCTGGGAGGGCCACTCATCGACACATTTACACGCTCTGGACATGCTGTGGTTGGCTATCAGTTGCTCTTCGCAATGGCTATCATCTATTGTTTGCTTGGTACTGTAACGGTGCGGTTTATTAAGAGCGTGCGGCGTTGATTACATCTTTGAGCAGGTCTGGGCGATTGGTGAAGATGCCGTCAGCTCCTAGCTTGATCAGTTCTTGCATAGTGGGTTGATCATCGATGGTCCAATAATAGACCTGCATGTCCAGGTGATGTGCTTGCTCGATCAATGAGCGGTCCTTGAGGTTGATGCCGTAGCTATGCAGCGGAATTTCCAGTACATGCGAGTGGCGGCGGTACAGAGCGGGAAGGCGTAATTTATGAGCGAGTACAAATTGTGCCACCTCTGTGGTGCCAGCGGCAACCACGACCTGTCCAGAGCTTAATTGTTGGAAGCGGTCGACGATCTTTTGTTGGAAAGCTCCCACAATGGTTTTCTTTTCCATACCATACTTTTGGATGAGCGTCCAGAGCTTTGCTTCAATCTGGGATGGTTCACCTTTGGGATAGGCATCCTTGATTTCGAAGTGCAGGTGGTACTTTGCAGCGTAGGTGCTGAAGACTTCTTCTAGAGCAGGAATGCGAACCCCCTTGCCGCGATAGCTATAGCTGCCTTGCAGATCTTGAAAATGATAGCCAGCATCCAGAGTTTGTAGTTTGGCAAGAGTGTATGTATCTACCCGTCCATGCCCGTTTGTGGTGCGGTCCACGGTATTATCGTGGATGGAGACGAGGTGACCATCGCGGGTCATATGCACGTCGATATCGAGAAAGTCGACGCCAATGCTATCCGCCACGGCAAATGCGGCCATGGTATTGGTTGGAGCCAGGTGTTCGCCTCCTTGATGAGCCAGGAGGTAGGGTATTTTTAACGCTGGGAATATTGACATAAAGAAATTATACAACGTATGTAGGTGCCAGGTTGGTCGCATTCAGGTGATATCATAGTGGTGATACTAGTATACGGAGACATCGGGGCGCGACACACTGGCGCGATGGGAGACCCGTGGGCGCGATAAATCGGACCCGTTGTGAGATATTGGAGTAACAATAAAATGAGCAATATGATTGTAGAGACACAGTATGGGAGAGTACAGGGTATAAGTGATGGAGCTATTGGGGTCTGGAAGGGGATTCCCTTTGCACAGCCGCCAGTGGGGCCACTCCGTTTTCATGCGCCTCAGAGGCCTCTGCCCTGGACAGGTGTGCGTGATGCTACTTCGTTCGGTTCGATTGCGGCACAATCGAATGAGACGATGGGTTTCTTTGCAGCGATACCGGAGGTCTCGAGCGAGGATTGTCTTTTTCTCAATATCTGGTCGCCTGGTGCTGATGATAAGCGGCGGCCTGTGTTGTTCTGGATTCATGGTGGAGCGTTTGTGGGGGGTTCGGGTTCGACGGGCTGGTATGATGGAAAGGCGTTTGCCAGCAATGGGGATGTTGTTGTGGTCACGATCAATTATCGGCTGGGGGCGTTGGGTTTCTTGCATCTGGCGGATATAGAGGGAGCGGATGAGGGTTTTTCCAGTAATTGTGGTCTGCTGGATCAGATAGCCGCATTAGAGTGGGTGCATGATAATATTGCGGCATTCGGCGGTGATCCCCAGAATATCACCATTTTTGGTGAGTCGGCGGGTGCGATGAGCATTGGTACGTTGCTTGCGATGCCTCAGGCAAAGGGACTTTATCAGCGGGCTATTCTTCAGAGTGGTGCGAGTCATACAATTCATGAAGCAGAGAAAGCTACAGGGATCACGCGTGCATTGATGGCGGCGTTGGATGTGCAGCAGGCGAAGGATCTGCTCACTGTTCCGCTTGAGCGTTTGCTTGAGATACAGGGCAAGATAAGTGTGCCAGGTGGTGGATTACCTTTCGAGCCTGTCATTGATGGCAAGACGCTGCCACAGCGACCCATTGATGCAATTGCAAACGGAGCTGCTGATGGGATAGAGTTGCTGATAGGCACGAACCGGGATGAGATGAGGCTGTTTACCTTAATGGACCCAGGCGAAGCTGTCTTCAAGATGCCACTGCTTGAGAGAATGTTTGGTGATAAGGCTGAACATGTAGCAGCGGTGTACGAAGCGGATGCGGGGTCCAGAGAGGATGCGTGGATCGATATTCTGACGGATCGAACATTTCGTCTCCCGGCTATTATTCTTGCCGAGCGTGCAGTTGAGCGAGGGGTGCGTGTCTGGATGTATCGTTTCGACTGGCCTTCGCAGGAGTTTGGCGGACAATTAAAGGCCTGTCATGCGCTCGAAGTTCCTTTTGTGTGGAACAATCTGGAGAAGCCGGGGGTAGCCATGCTTACGGGTGATGCGCCAGTGCGTCAGAAGATCGCGGAGGCTATGCACGAGGCCTGGATTGCTTTTGCGTGCACGGGCAAGCCTGCGGCAGCTGTTTTGCCCGAGTGGCCTGCTTATGATAAGGAGCGGAGGGCAACATTGCTTTTCAATGAAGAATACCAGGTTGCCAACGATCCGCAGGGTGCTGAGCGGCTGCTTTGGGAAGGAAGGGCGGCCTCGTTGTTGTAGAGCGAAGGTTTTATTCTGAGACGTAAGGGCGGTCGTTATCGTTCCATATGTGTACTACATTTGCGAGGTTTCATTTTTTTATATCTTCGCGAACAAGAAATATATTGGGCGTGGGGGTGCACGCGACGTGACGCCCCTGGCCGATTTCAGCAGAGGAAAAGAGAGTTGGAGTGAACGATATGAGCGATAACGGTACATTTGAGCGTGACGCGCGAGATGATCAGGGGGCAAAGATAACAAATGAGTTGCCGACTGTGACAAATGATAGTGGGCGTCAAGCGAATGAACAGGTGGCTGGTGCCAGGAACGAGCGGAGAAATCGTAACCTGTTGGGTCGTGTGCGTGAGGGTTGGGAGGTCGTTGGGCATGTGGTCAGGAGAGCGCCTGGTACAAGTGGAAGTATCATTGCGGCGACTCCTGCTGATGGCTTCGATGCTCTTGAGGATAGTCCTATACCAGATGATTATCTCGCACGTGATGCGGCGAAGTGGGCGCGTCGTCGTGATATCCCTCTCGCGATTATCGCCTGGACCGGGGTTTTGTTTATTGTACTCTGGGGTGCGGGACATATAGCAAGAACGATCACCTTGCTCATCGTAGCTGCTTTACTTGCATATGCTCTCGCTCCGGCTGTCTCTTTTCTGGAACGCTGGATGCCACGCTTTCTCGCTACGCTGCTTGTATACCTGGTCGTCTTAACAGCTCTCTCAGGTCTGGTGTATTTTATTGTAAGTGCTGCTGTTAGTCAGGTTCAGTCACTTTCGGATTTAATAACAAAAGTGCTGACACCCGCTTCTAAAACGAATAGCCAGACTCCTCTAACGCAGACGCTTCAGTCTTTCGGCATTTCGTCAACACAGATCGATTTGTTTCGTTCGCAACTCACCAGTCAGATAGGGAATGTAGCGACTAGTATTGTTCCCTTCCTGACAGAATTCTTTAATGTCATCCTTGATGTTATTCTGGTTGCTATCCTAAGTATCTACTTGCTTGCCGATGGCGGGCGCGTGACAAGCTGGTTACGCCAGAATACGCCCCGTCCGCAGCGTGGAAGAATGCGTTTTTTGATCAATACATTGCAACGAATTGTCGGTGGATATATTCGTGGTCAATTGCTGCTCTGCTCTTTGATTGGTGTGCTGGTTGGCGTAGGTATGACCATTCTGCATGTACCTTACGCCCTTTTACTAGGTGTAGTAGCGTTTGTCTTAGAGTTTATTCCTGTTTTAGGAACGCTGGTTTCTGGTGCGATCTGTGTATTGCTGGCCTTGACGCAGGGTTGGCTGATTGCCGTGATCGTGCTGGCATACTTTGTGGGTGTACATATTATTGAAGGCGATGTTGTAGGCCCGCGCATCGTTGGCAAAGCGATCGGACTGCATCCGGTTGTCTCTCTAGCCGCTCTAGTCGCAGGTGCAGAGCTCTTCGGGATCTGGGGTGCATTGTTTGCATCTCCGATTGCAGGAGTCATTCAGGCTCTGCTGGTTGCCGTCTGGTCGGAGTGGCGTGAGACGCATCCGCAGGAGTTCCAGCGTGCGAAGGATGCTGCAGTTGATAAACTAGAGCAGAATGTTGCACATAAGGAGGATGTGTCGGGTCAGGAGGGCGAGGGTAGCGAAGAGGAGAAGGAACGATTATTGTCCTGAGGATAATGAAGAAGACTGAGAAGGGTGTGCAGCGAGAAATACAATAGTACCAATTTTTTTGCCTGCTCACCCATTTTTTGCTATAATCTTATGTACACTATATACAGTTTAGGGATAATGTTTACTAGTTTCGGGGTAAATTGCCGTCTTGAGTAAAGAACAAAGCTTTATGGGAAAGTTCTGGTTCTAAAATCCTCTCAGGGTAGTGTGGGTACAAGGTTGCGGAGTGCAGTTCCATTCCAGAAGCAAGTGTGGATTTGATCGTGATAGAGCATCTGGCAAATCTGGTTGGTACAAAAGATGGTGGGCAAAACGATGAGCAGACCTAAAATTCTTCTAGTTGATGATAGTATGGCAATTTTGACGTTCATGGCTACCCCATTACGAAAAGGCGGGTATGAGGTAGATATTGCCATGGATGGGAATGAAGCATTACACAAAATTGCGGTACAGAAACCGCATTGCCTTGTGCTGGATGTTATTTTACCTGGAGTAAATGGATACACGATATGTCGTCAGGTACGAGCATGGGATCCTCAACATAGCATACCAATCTTATTTATGAGTACAAAAGATACTCCTTTTGATCGTAGTTATGGGTTAAGTTTAGGGGCGGATCAATATCTGGCGAAGCCATTCACGCAGGAGCTATTAGTGCAGACTATTTGGAATTTGTTACCTGCCCATCTGCGTCCTATACAAGCACCTCCCCCTCTTAAAAAGCTTGATGCGAGGCTAGCAAATCTTATTCCGCGTCGTTACGAAGATCCTGAACTTCTTACAACGGCCAATCCTTTTAGCAAAGCGCCGCGCATGGATCATGCGACTCATCAGCTTTACCTGGTTATAGATGGACAAAAAACGATCAAAAAGCTATGTGAGGATACAGGCTTTACCATGCAAAAGGTCATTGTGATGCTCAATGTGCTTATAGAGCAAAAGCATGTTGAGCTGTATGATCCGGAAGAGCACAGGTTTGTGGAATCGTTGCTACATTATTTATAAACGTACGAGGTTTTGGTAGAGGAGGAAAGAAAAGAAATGGACCCAAATCTCATTGCAAATACGCTTTCGATTACGCTTTTTCTAGGGGCACTTTTTGTATCGATAAGAGCATTTGCCCTATATCGACAAATGCTTAATTATCGACTTTGCATCCTTGGTGTCTCAATGCTGATGATTGCCTTAACGGCAGGTGCAGGATTTGCGGGTGATAATGTGACCTCTATGTCACTGAATGTAGACTGGTTCAACTACATTGGTCAGACGGTGAGTTTTATTTTTATTCTCCTCAGTTTATTTCTGCGGCAAGAGCGGTCTCTGCGTGCCTTGCTGGTCTGGCAGCTAGTATTGTGTATTCCTTTGCTTGCTTTATTGGTGCTTGCGCCAGTGCTGCCGTCAGAATTTCCTAATCCTGTGGTTACAAAGACGCTGTTGAGTGGTTCGCGTGGGATAATCTGTGGCTTCATTTTCCTTTATTACGCGTCAGCTTTTATGACAAAGGAAACGCGTTTTAGCTTACTGATGGCGGGTTCATTCTTTTTATTGAGTCTGGGTTATTTCGTGGTCATGTTGAAGTATGGGTATCCTTCAGGAGATCCAGCCGCTACTATCATCGATCATACTGGGGATTGTCTGCGTATTGGTGGATTTATTACGCTACTCGTTACTGTAATGAGGGGTTAGCGTTAATTTGCTCTTTATAAACCCTTGACAGATAGCCAAGTGGTACGTATACTTGGAGAAGTGGGGCTTGCAGTGGCAAACCCTCTCTCGCATCGTCTCAACAAAGGTTTAGAATCACATTATGAAGAAAACTTACGGAAGGAGTTGACCAGTATGGCTAATACCATCCATCTGCTTTATGCAACAACGCGTCTGCGCGGCCTTTTTGTCGCTTACGGCCATGCCAGGTCTTGCGCTCCGAAGTGGGTAATTTGTGATTTTGATATTCATGTTTATACACTTGCACCTATGTTTGGCATTGGTGGGATCAGTGTGCCCATTTCCAGGGGAAGTCCGCCTATTCTAGAATGAGATAGGCATAAGAAAAGAAGACACCCCTGACCGTGGGCACTGGCAAAAGAAAATCCAGTCCCACGGTTTTTTGTTATCCGTTTTGAGTGCGTGCCTCTGGAATAGTAAAAGGAGAGAGCTTTTGGCAATCCATGAACTTCCTATCAATACACAATTAACAGAAAATATCGTCATTGATACCAGCAAAGACGCCGTAGTTATCGATGGCGTTTCAAAGATCTTTAAAAAGCCACGTTCTCTGGTACGCTGGCCGGGCAAACGTATGACAGGAGATGAGGAGAAGCGTGAGATACGTGCCATCGATAATGTGACTTTGACGGTCAAGCGGCGCGAGATCATCGGTATTCTGGGCGCGAACGGCTCTGGGAAGTCGACGCTCATCCGTATGCTCTCAACGTTGCTCATTCCTGATACAGGCACATTGCAAATCTTTGGCTACGATGTCGTCAAAGACGAACGTATGGTGCAGAGGCTAATCAATCGTGTGAGCGTCGAAGCATCATTCTTCAAAAAGCTTTCCCCGATGGAGAACCTGATCTACGCCGCGCGTCTGTACAATATGTCTACAAAAGAGGCACGTACAAACATACGTGCTATTTTGTTGCGCCTGGGTATCAAAGAGGACCGTATAAAAGCGCCGTTGGAGAATATGTCGCGTGGAATGCAGCAAAAGGTAGCCATTGCACGAGCATTTCTCACAGCCCCGATCGTGTTGCTGCTCGACGAACCCACCACGGGCCTTGATCCACGTTCAAAGGTCGATGTACAGAACTTTATCAATGAGCTACGTGACGAGCACGATGCGACCATCCTCATCACCACGCACGACATGGACGAGGCTGATGCGCTCTGTGACCGTGTTGCCATCATCGACCAGGGGCGTATCGTCGCGTTGGGAACGACTGATGAGTTGAAGCGAGGGGTCACACAACTGATGGGGCGTACAGAGTTGGTCAGCATGAACGAAGTTTTTATGCACTATACCGCGTCACAAATTATTACCGAGGAAGATATTCAGCGCTATGGGAGCTGGGAGAAGGCCTTCGAGGCCATCGAAGCTCAACGCGAGGAAGAAAAGGAATAGTTTTCGATGTCATCTTTACTGCACCAGGGACGAGCGACCTACGCCTTTTTCGAGCGCAACTGGAATCTCACCAAGCGCTACTGGGCCTGGGAAATCGTCTGGCTTGTTTATAACGTTGTCAATGCTTTATCGATCATCTACCTGGGTGCTGGCGTTTCGCTTATCACCAATACGCAGATCAATACGCCGTACCTGATTCTGTACGTGTTGATCGGTACATCCGTCTGGTCATATCTAAGTGTGACCTTTGAAGGTGTAACTGACCTGATCACGATTGAGCGTTGGGAAGGGCACGATTGAGCACACATTTATGGCCCCCATCTCGCGCTTCACGCATCTGGTCGGGAGTTGTTGGTATGCGGTCGTGCATGGGATGCTTTTTACCTTCCTGCAATTGCTGGTGGTGAGTGTATTCTTCAAGCTCGATCTAAGTCATGCGAACTACCTGACTGCTGTGTTTATGCTAGCGATTGGGAGCGTCTCGTTCATCGGCTTTGGGATTGCCGCATCGATCTTGCCGTTGCTCTACACCGAGCGTGGTTCGCAGATGTCTTATATAGTGCGAGCGGTCCTGTTGCTGGTCTCGGGGGTCTATGCGCCGATCTCGGTTTTGCCGAGGTGGATGCAGATCATGGCTTATGGTTCACCTGCAACCTATGTGTTAGATGGATTACGCGCGGCCCTTCTGCACAACCAGGTCATCTGGTCGATGCAGATATGGAGTGACACGTGGCCTTTGATTGTAACAGGTGTTGTCAGTGTACCTCTTGGAATCTACATTTTCCGGCTTGCTGAGATGTATGCCAAGCGTACAGGAAAGCTGAAGCGTAACGGATAAATGTGACTGATGTTAAATGCTTATGTATGCGGACGGAAGATGTCCGGATACAGTGAGACAATAGTGTTGAGGGGTTCGTATGAACCCCTACTGGAAAGGAAACAGACAAAATGACGAATAGCGAAGTGAAGATAGAAGGATTACCACGAGGCTTTACGCTGCGGCGTCCGACGCTGGATGATCTGTTAGCGGTGAAGCAATTGCTCAATACGGTAGAAGTGGCTGAGTATGGCACAGCGGAGACGACGGAAAGCGATATGCACATGATGTGGCAACGGCCCAGTTTCACGTTGGTGAGCGATGCGTGGATTGTGCTTGCGCCCGATGGAGATGTCGTTGCGTATGCGAACGTTGGTAACAGGCAGCATATTCGTGTGTACGAGGGGGTTGAAGTGCATCCAGCCTATCGGGGGCGCGGCATAGGAACGTACCTTTTGCAACTGGGTGAGGAGCGTGCTTATCAGCACATCCCTGAGGCACCAGAAGGCGCACGTGTTGTTCTGACCGGTGAAGTGAGCGATCTAAATGTGGCGGGTCAGCGGGTGTTAGAAAAGAATGGTTTCACGTTAATCAGGAACTTCTGGCGCATGGGTATCGAGTTGCGGGAGACGCCGTCGGTTGCACAGTGGCCCGAGGGAATAGAAGTGCGTACGCTGACAGCGGGAATGGAGCGAGCCGTTTATGAGGCTGACGAAGAGGCATTTCGCGATCATTGGGGCTTCATCTCAATGGAGTTTGAGGAGTGGGCCCACTGGGCGCTCAAGGGAGGGGACTTTGATCCCTCGTTATGGTTCCTGGCGATGGACGGAGAAGAGATTGCCGCCTTTGCTTTATGTGCAGATGAGAAAGAATCCGGTGGTTGGGTACATGTGTTGGGTGTACGGCGGCCCTGGCGGCGGAGAGGACTTGGACAGGCACTTTTACAGCATGCGTTTGGCGAGTTCTATCGCCGGAATATCCATAACGTTTACCTGGGGGTAGATGCGCAGAGCCTGACAGGAGCGACACGCTTATACGAACGTGTAGGAATGCACGTTGTTCGACAATATAAGAACTACGAGAAGGAATTGCGTGCGGGGAAAGAACTGAGTACGCGATATGTCGAAGCATAGGGATCGCCGCTGGCACGAGGGCGCACGCAAGGTGACGCCCCTACCCAGATGACGATTGAGCTTCAGGTACACCTTCTCGAGAAAGAATACAGACGTAAAAATGAAAATGTATTCACAAGAAGGAGAAAGAACCATGGTTGTACGTTTACATAATCTTGCAGCCCGTCCTCCTGAGTTAAGTGATTTAGAAGCGGTAACAGAATTGATCGTTGCGTGTGAGCGTGCGGATGTGGGGGTGGTGGCGGTCAGTGAAGAGGAGATAGAGAATAGCTGGCAAGCGCCCGGTTTTATGCTCAGGACTGATGCCTGGGTGATTGTCACGAAGAGGGGACAGATTGTGGGTTATGCGGACGTGCGGCGGAGTGGGGCGTACCAACTTACTTCATTATTACGGGTACATCCTGATTACCTGGGGCGGGGTATTGGGACGTTACTGGTCTGGTTGACGGAAGAGCGAGCGCGGGACCTGATGGGTGTGTTGCCTGTAGACGAACCGGTAACACTTATCAACTGTGTATGTAGTTTGAATGAGAGGTCGAAGCATCTTTTCGAGCGGGAGGGATATGCATTGGCGCGACACTATTGGAGTGTCATCATGCGCGAAGAGGAGGAGCAAGAGGAGTCTTATCAAAGCAAGCGGTTGCAATTTGACCTTAGTATTGATGAGCATAACTTTATGGGAACGTCAGCGAGGGTAGTGCGTACGGGTATGTATGTCATGCGTCAGTACTATGTGTTCGAGAAAGAGCTGCGTGTGGGTGCAATGATGCAACAGGTAGTGACACAATGTGTAGGAGCTTAAAGATTGAGCGTACAGATGACCATTCTCTGGTACCAGGGGATGGTCATCTGTGTTACTTTTTGGCGGCTGACAGGTTTTATCAGGAGAGAGTAGATGGGAAAATTTGTATATATAGCAAGCAGAGGGGGTAATCCTGTATGTCATTTGCAGTAATGGTAGCGGGTAGTGTTGATGGTGGAGTGATACGTATTATTTTATTTATCATGGTTCTGGTGGCGGTTGCGCTCCTTTTAGCCGGGTGTACGATCGCGCTTGTGACGTTCTACAAGCAATTCAAAGCTCCTGATCGCATGTAACGCAGAGGCCGTATTGACGATGCTCGTGTGTATGTGCAACATTTAAGCCGTCTGGTTGATTTAGGGGTCGTGCTATACTGGAAGAAGAAGTATGTGTAGGGGAGGTGTTTTGTATGGCAAATGTTTGGGACGACCTGATGAAGATGCTGGTGCGTGCTCATCCGCAAGATTTTGTCTCTTTAGTCTTCAATGGTGCGCGGTATGTGGGGGATGTGACCAACGAACTCAAAGTTCGCTCAGTTGAGGCGGATTTCCTCTGTAACGCGAAGCTTGGCAAAAATAATATCGTGGTCCATGTAGAATTTCAGCGTCATCATGATTACTCGATGCAACGACGCATGTGGGAGTATAATTGTATTACGGATTACCTGACGGGCTTGCCGGTTCACTCGTTTGTGATCTACCTATGGGAGGACGAGTATATTGGCGAGTCGATCTATAAGCGAGTGTCGGGTGGAGAAGAGATTCACGCGTTCGCTTACAAAAACATTTTCCTGTGGGAGGTTCCGCCCGAGGTATTGTTGCAGGCTGGCTTAGAGGGTATGTTGCCATTGTTACCTTTAACAAAGGGAGCTGCTGAAGCCAGGGATGAGATCGTCGAAACGATGATCAACCGATTAAGAGAAGCACACAAAGAGGACGTGCTCGCGTTGGGGTATGCATTTGCTGGCCTGGTGTACGAAACGGAAACCGACCAACAATGGTTAAAAAGGAGGTTCCAGGTGTTTCATGATATCCTTGAAGGTTCCTGGTCGTATCGCGAGATGGTACAGAAGGGCATTGATACCGGTCTAGAGCAAGGGATTATAAAGGGGATTGAGAAGGGGCGAGAGCAGGGGATGGAGCAAGGGATTAGAGCAGGGGATAGAGCAAGGACGAGAGCAGGGGATGGAGAAAGGGATTAAGCAAGGGAGGAGCAAGGGATTAAACAGGGGATGGAGCAAGGGGAACTACGAGCATTGAACGCATTGCATCCCGTACTCATCCATTTTATAGAGACGCGTTATCCTGAATTGACATCTCTGGCTCAGCAGCAGACCGAGCGAATAAACAGGCCTGAATTGTTAAGCGTCGTGTTGGATAAGCTTTTTCTCGCCCAAACACAAGAGAGAGCAAAGCAGGTATTAATAGAGATTGATACTGCGAGTGACACACCGTCTTAACTCTGGTATTAGGGTTTAGAGCGGTTGAATAAACTCAATCTTGTTTCCAAAGGGATCGCGTATCTGGAAACGGACGAGACCTGGTAGAGGCACATCCTCAAGAATGGCAATGCTGTTATCCTCAAGGCGTTTGCGCATTGCAGCCAGGTCTGTTACTTGATACGCGATATGCGCTTTGGTTGCCATGCGCTCGACACCATCCTCCGCACCCACATGGACCTGTCGGTTGCCCACTTGCAACCAGAAGCCGCCACGCTCATTTATCACTGATGGCTTTTCTATTTCTTGTAGTCCCAGTACCTGACAATAGAACTGGCGTGCCTGTTTTTCGGTACCACGCGGGATCGTCACCTGTACGTGATGTATTTCATTGATCATATTTGTTTTTCGCTTTCAAATGCCGTAGAACGATAATATGTATGCAACGGGCGTCATAAATGCGGCCCCTACGTTGATTATGATCGGGTTGTAGAGATATGAAACGTGCCTAACATACGGGCGACCGCTTTACGTTCAGAGCCGTCTGTATTGTGGACGGTAGCTTCCAGAACGGCGGTCGAGCGGCCACGGTGAACAATGGTGGCGGTGGCAGACAACTCGCCAGTGCGAACCGGGAGCAAGAAATTGATTTTGGCCTCGATGGTGCTTGTGCGTGTACCAGATGGTAGCATTGACATAAGTGCCATTGCCATTGCTGTATCGGCCAGAGTAAAGATCACGCCGCCATGTACGATCTGTTGGGGGTGATAGAGGCGAGCGTCAACACGAATGCTGACGGCTCCCTCTCCATCCTGTGCAGTATCGATATGCAGGTTTAGCAACTGGAAGTAGCCAGATTGCAAAGCGTTCTGGCGTATTTCATCTGTTGATGGTGGATCGAGTTGTGTCATTGAACTACCTTCCACGTACGATACGTTCGATATCGCGCTTCACGTCGCGTTCGGCAATCGCCTCGCGCTTGTCATAAAGCTTTTTACCTTTACAGAGGCCGAGTTCCAGTTTAGCCTTGCCACCCTTGAGGTAGAGTTTGAGGGGGATCAAGGTTAAACCTTTGGCTGCTACTCTCCCGATGAGTAGATTGATTTCACGACGATGCAGTAGCAATTTGCGGTTGCGCATGGGTTCGTGGTTGTTGCGGTTGCCGTGCTCATAGGTCGCGATGTGGGCATTTTCCAGCCAGATCTCGCCGTTGCGTACAAGCGCATACGAACCGCGCAAGTTGACGTGTCCTTCGCGGATCGACTTAATTTCGGTGCCGACCAGTGAGATGCCTGCTTCGACGGTGCGTTCGACCGTATAATCGTGGTAGGCCTGGCGGTTGACCGTAACGACTTTGATTGGTACATTGTTGATAGCGGTTGGCGTTGGTTTTGGCATAATAAAAACTCCTTCAAGGACGTATATCTGCTGCACAATTATAACAAGGGTGTAGCAGGGACGCCACCTGTTCAATGGACGAACAGGTGGGTGGGTGAGTTCTTATAGAGAATGCAGGCTTGACTTCTACACAAAAGAACTCCTACGATAGGTCGTAGTAGGTGTCGCTTGATGTTAGCATCATACAACACCTCCGCGTACTCGTCGAGAGGGGAAGCAATGTTACCCCTCTGTGCACAAGCATGCGTCATAGAAACAATGAGAGAGTATTTTATTGCATCATGCTTATATAATTGTATCCATCTGCTAAGAGAAAGGCTTTGTTATGTTCTACCATCTCGGCAAGATCGCCACCCGCTATCGCTGGTTGATTGTGGGATTGTGGATGGTGGCCGCGGCCATTGCGTTGCCTTTTGCTCCCCAGGCCAGCCAGGTGCTGCAATCTGGCGGTTTTACCAGTCCCGATGCGGAGTCGCAATTAGCTATTAATACGCTGGTTACCAAGCTGCACCTTAATCTTAATGTTGTGCAGGTGATTTTTACAGGGCAACGCTATACAGCATATGATCCACGTTTTGTTCAGGAGACGCAGCAGGCCTTAGCAAAGGTGCAGAACTGGCCGGAGGTGTCTCAGATCATCTCATTTACGGAGAATCCGCGTCAGATCTCGCTTGATCGTAAGGCGGCGTATGTAAATGTGTTTCTGAAGTCAAGTGCGGATAGTACATCGAGCGTGTTGCCTGAGCTAGAGCAGCGGCTGCAAAAGGTGCCTGACCTGCATTATAGTGTTGGTGGAGGCGCGGTCTTTTATCAAGATATTCAGACGGTGAGCGAAAATGATCTGCGGCGTGCGGAGACGTTGGCCTTTCCATTTGCTTTGATTGCGCTGCTCTTTGTGTTTCGCTCAGTTATTGCTGCTATTCTGCCCGCCCTGGTTGGTGGGTGTGCGGTGGTTGTGGCGCTGGCATTGATCTTTGCCCTGGGTCATGTGACGCCGCTCTCCATCTTTGTGTTGAATATTACGACGCTCTTTGGGTTGGGTCTGGGCGTGGACTATTCGCTCTTTATCGTGAGCCGTTTCCGCGAGGAGATTGCGCATGGTCGTAGTATAGAAGAGGCGATTGCCGTGACCATGGCGACGGCTGGACGCGCTGTGACCTTTTCGGGTCTGACAGTCTCGATTGGTCTTTTTGGTCTGACCTTCTTCCGTATTAACATGCTGCACTCGGTTGGACTTGGAGGAATGCTGGTGGTCCTGCTGGCGGTGCTGGCGGCATTGACGCTGCTTCCGGCGATGCTGGCGATTATCGGCCTGCGCGTCAATGCGCTTCCTGTGCGCTTTCCGCGCCTACGCAGACGTGCTGGAGGTAGTAGAGAATGGAGCGACTGACCCACATCACGGCTTCTGGTATCGCCTCTCACAGTTCGTGATGCGCTATCCAGTGCGCGTCTTCTTGCCTGTGTTGCTACTGCTAATTGGCTTTGGCCTTCCCTTTCTGGGAGTACGCTTTTCAGCGCCCGACGCCTCAATTCTTCCCCAAAATGTTCCATCTCGTGCGGCTTATGATCTGCTACAAACGCGTTTCAATAACAGCGATACGACCCCGGTCCTGCTGGCGGTGCAAACAACGGGGAGCGCGTTGACTGATGCAAATATCCAGAATTTATATGCGTATGTGAGGCGCATTCAGGCCGATCCACGGGTGGAACGTGTGGATAGCATCGTCAGCGCCGATCCGCGTTTTAATCTGGATCAATATCGCTTGCTGTACACTAATCCGCAATTGATCGCTGATCCCTATATTGGGGCACTGCTCAAGACCACGGTTGCGGGCAATACGGTGATGGTGCAGGTTATTAGCAAATATAGTATGCTTGATGCACGTTCGGAGGGATTAGTGCAGACGATCCGCAATACGCAACCGAGGCATGGTATTACTGTGTTGGTTGATGGTGGTACGGCGGCCAATATCGATTATGTAGACTCGCTTTACTCCGACTTCCCGATTGCGTTGCTGGTCATTTCGTTGACCACGTTCTTCCTGCTGTTCTTCCTGTTCCGTTCGATCGTTTTGCCGCTCAAAGCGATCTTGATGAATATACTATCGATCCTTGCCAGTTATGGTGCGCTGGTCCTGATATTCCAGGATGGATTTCTGCACCAGTTGCTGGGTTTTACGCCGCTGGGATTTGTGGAGGCGTCCAGTCCCATTCTGCTGTTCTGTACATTGTTCGGACTCTCGATGGATTACGAGGTGTTTCTCCTCTCACGTGTGCAGGAGGCGTTCTGGCAAACAGGCGATAACAGACGTGCGGTGGCGTTAGGGTTGCAGCGTAGTGGTGGGATTATCACAAGTGCGGCGGTGATCGTGATTGTCGTGGCGTCTTGTTTTGCGACTGCTGATATGATTCTGGTGAAGGCGCTTGGTCTGGGCATGGCGCTAGCGGTCTTTCTCGACGCGTCATTGGTACGAGGTTTGCTTGTTCCGGCGACGATGCGTTTGCTGGGTGATTGGAACTGGTGGTTACCTTTTGTGGGTGTGCAGCGTCATCCGCCCGCGCTGGCGGAATATCTCGCGGTGGAGGAGCATGAAAATTCGCAGCCCGAAGTGGATGTGAAGGACCAGGATATACGTATTGGAGGGAAAAAATGAGTAGACGCCTGACATCAGGAGCCTGGGCGATGACGGTTGTGTTCGCCGTGCTGGCCTTTTTATTGACCTCCTGCGGCTTTCCGGGCGTGGTCTCCACCTCGGCACAATTGCCTCAGACGAGTGCGACATCCCAGACGGCCAAGTTGCCACCGATTCGTTTGCCGCAAGATGAAGCGCCACACAGGGATCTGACCGAGTGGTGGTATTATACTGGACACCTGAATGCGACTGATAGCAGTGGGAAGGCACATCATTACGGCTTTGAGATGGTCATTTTCCAGGCATTACGCAGCAATCTACCGCCTGTCTATGTTGGACACTTCGCGATAAGTGATGTGACACGCGGCGAATTTCACTATGATCAACGTGGTCTGACCGAACCGGACGCTATCATACCCAATGGAACCTCCACGAAGGGAATCAATGTCAGTGTCGGGGATTGGACTATCCAGGGTCTCAATGGGCATGATCAACTTGCGGCCTGGATGAAGAATTATACAATGATGCTCAGTCTGACAGGCCTCAAGCCGCCGACACTCCACAATGGCAACGGGTTGATTACGTATGGAGTCGGTGGTTTCTCCTACTATTATTCGCGCACGCGTATGGCTGTTGCTGGCACGCTCATTGACCATAATCAGCCATTGCAGGTGAGTGGAGAGGCGTGGATGGATCATCAGTGGGGCAATTTTCTGGGGCTAGGTGGTGGTGGTTGGGATTGGTACAGCGTCCAATTGAAGAATGACACGGAAATGATGATCTACTTCATCCGGGATGCCCATGGCAAGGTGTTGACGACTTATATGGGGTATATTGATGCCAATGCCATTGATCATCTCATTCCGGCCAGTGCGATCAGTGCGACGGTGCTCAATCATTGGACCAGTCCGCAGACGGGGATTACCTATCCGTCCGGTTGGCGACTGGGGATTAAGGATAGTCAGTTGCAGGCGACGCTCACGCTCATTCCGCAGTTGAAGGATCAGGAGTTGGTGGTAACGCAATCGACTGGTAACATCTACTGGGAGGGTGCGGTGAACATTGCCGGGCAGGTGGCGGGTAAGAATGTGAGTGGTGCGGGCTATGTGGAATTGACGGGGTATACAAAATAGAAACGTGGGATAGGCGGAAACGCGGGATAATGAATGGCACCCGTACACCATTGGGATTGAGGATGAATGATTTTGGCATCATTTACCCCGGATTCCAATGGTGTACGGGTGCCATTCATTATCCCGCGTTCACCCATAAACCCGTTTTGGGTATCCCTTCGTGATGCCCTACCATTTTTTATTAAGATAAGTTATAATGGGTAATAAATGCAGAGGTTGAGGATTACATGAAAGAACAACAGAAACGTTTGTTGCCCTTCAAACTACCAGTCACTCTAAGCTGGCAGAGGGTATGCACGTCTCTGGGCTTGCTCTTTCTACTACTACTCAGCATCATTGCCTCACCAATCCTGGCCTTGCTCTCATTTAGCGTAAACCTGCCGATTGCTAATATCACACGGGTAGAAGATAGCGATACGCCTCTATACAGTTATGACAAACAGTCACTTGTAGCGGTAAGTAGTGGACAAGATCCTGGTCGAGCGAAATTACGGACTCTACTGGCAAATATTCCCCTGGCGAATAGCGCGATGAGTTTGCGCGTGCCTAATTACCAGGAAGATCGGGCTGTACGTGAGGCCATCTTTGCACGTAATGAGCAATGGGAGCATGGGCTGAACACGCAGATAGTGTATTACGTGGCCTCAAATCACATGCAGGTTTATTTTGGCAATCCAGGCCAACCCACCAGCAGAGTCGAGCGCGTTACTGGCCGAGCAGAGTGAGCGTACGATTATGACGGCACGTATTGTGCTTGGCTTGTGGAGTAGCAGGCGTGATGATCCCCGCTTCTCGCAAAATGGGAGCGTTGTCATACGAGCGGACGAGGTGCTTGCATGGCGTGGTGTGCAGAAGCACCAGCGTACAGCCTATGCCGGGTCTACCAAGCGTTTCAGCGATGGCTATCAGGAGAAGCATAAGCAGCAGGTTGCGCAGGATCTTGCCATTCTGCAACAGTATTATCTGCGTGGACAGCATAGCGTCGTTGTGCAGGGCAAGGTGATGCGTCTGCCGGTGGATAGTCCTTATCTTCATATTGCAGCGATAGAGGGAGCGACCAGTAAAGGGATGAGTAATGGTTATCTTGTCTCGCCTGGCAACTGGATTGATGATTACGAAACTTATCAGCATACGTTTCTGGCGGAAGTGAGCCGTAAAATCTTCCAGCTCAATCCGCAGAACGATCAACTGGCCTTACGCATGGCGTTGTATTTGAGTGAACATTGGCGTCAGCAGGCGCGGAGTGGGCAATACAGAGAGCCATTGGTGATGGCGGATCTCCTGGCTGCAAGTATGATCTCCGTGGATAAGGCCAATCTCACGTCGCGTTTTGCGCCACGAGTTGAAGCGGCTTTACAGAAGTTATATGCGCAAGGTATTCTGGGTGCGGCCCCTATGTGTTTGTCGTGTGTGGATAGGACGAAGGTGCAGTGGGGGAAGGATTGGTTGGCGGCTTATTGGAGTATTGTGCCAGTACAATAGTATCCCACGCCAGTCGGTTGAACTCCCCACTCTAGTCAGTGGAAAACCCCACGCCAGTTGGTTGATTATTCCCGCTCAAAACCCCTCCAGTAATTACAAAACACACCCCTATTATCGCCCCTTTTGACTGGCTAAGATGTGCTCATAAAGTACATCAATAGCCAGTCAAAAAGGAGTTCTTTTTTTATGTGGAATCGCATATGCAGTATCTGGACTGTCAAGGATCTACGCAACAAAATTCTCTTCACGCTGTGCATGCTCCTGGTTTATCGCTTGCTTGCCAGTATCTCCGTTCCACTGACCGCTGAGCAGCAATTGAAGCTTACGCAACTCTTCGCCAGCAATAGCGATAATGGGTTGGGACAGTTGCTTGGTTTGTTGGATGCCTTCTCTGGAGGATCGTTGCAGACGTTCTCGATTGCCGCGCTGGGCGTCTATCCCTATATTACGGCAACAATTGTGATGCAACTGCTGGGACAGATTATTCCAGCGTTGCGCGATATGCAAAAAGAAGGTGGCGAGGAAGGACGGCGTAAGTTCTCGCAGATCACACGTCTTATAGCCGTCCCATTGGCGCTGTTACAGGCGTTCTCGCAGCTTGCCATTTTTGTGAATGCGAACGTGCTCAGTGCCAGTGATATCAATCTTTTAAGCTCCAACTGGCTGAATGTGTTGACGTTGTTATTGACGCTCACGGCTGGAACGATGATCCTGGTCTGGTTTGGGGAGTTAATAACGGAGTATGGGTTGGGCAATGGCACATCGCTGATCATCTTCGCGGGTATTGTCAGTACATTGCCGGGTTGGATAAAGCAGTTTATTGTGACGGCTAAAGGTGCGGGTAATAGTAGTGGTATTGTGAGTATTGTGCTCTTTATCGTGGTGGGTATATTGACGATGGTGGGGATGGTTTATCTGTACCAGGGGCAGCGTCGTATTGCCGTGAAGTATCCCACGAAGCGCCAGGTGGGACGTGGGATGATGATTGGTTCGTCTCAGACGACCTATATTCCGATGCAGGTAAACAGTGCCGGGATGGTGCCGCTCATCTTCGCTAATTCTCTTTTACTCTTTCCAACGCTGGTTGCGCGTTATCTATCCACGAGTGCTATTAAGTGGCTGGCGAGTGGTGCGCAGTGGGTTGTGACGTACCTTGCCAATACTACCTTGTGGAGTTACTGGGTGGCGTACTTTGTGCTGGTTGTGGGATTTACCTATATGTATGCCTACATGCAGTGGGAGCAGCAGAATATCCCTGAGACGTTGCAGAAGCAGGGTGCCTATATTAGCAACTTTCGGCCAGGCGAGCCGACGCGGAAGTACCTGTTGAGCATTTTGAGCCGCCTGACGCTGGCGGGTGCGTTATGTCTGGGTCTGGCCGCCGTGATGCCTTTTCTCGTACAGGTGGGAGGTGTGCAGTTATTGAGCACGACGAAGGTGTTGATCACGGTTGGAGTTGTGCTGGACACGATGCGTCAATTCGATGCGCAGATGGTGATGCGCAATTATGTGGGGTTTTTGTAGGGCCTGCACAGGTGAATTTTCCAGCGTAGCAACCTGTTTTACGAGAACCGTCTGTTGCTGATACCAGATACAATGTTCAGTGGAGTCATTGATCGCGCTTATCACATAGCGTCTACCCCTCAAAAGACAATTGTGATATTATGTCTGTAGCAGTGGAGGATAGAAAGGAAGCTTTTTGAGCACGGCGACGTTTATTCAGATCTACTATTATATGCGCCTCACGCGTGCTATAGAGGACCGTGTGCGAACCCTCTTTTTACAGGGTCGGATCGCAGGTGGTGTGTATACGGCACAAGGGCATGAGGCGACGACCGTTGGAGCGGCAATGGCGCTGCATGATGGTGACTGCATTGTTCCGCAGCATCGAGATCTGGGGATGCATCTCGTACGGGGAGTTGATCCGCGTGCGATAATGTGTCAATGGTTAGCACGCGGCAACTCTCCAACGCTGGGACGAGATGGACAATTGCATATCGGGGATATGCGGCATGGAATCGTGCCTATGATCAGCCTGTTGGGTGAATCATTGCCGGTAGCTTGCGGTGTTGCATTAACGATGAAGATACGCAAACATCCACACGTTGTGCTGGCCTCATGTGGTGATGGGGCGACCAGTACAGGAGCGTTCCATGAAGCAGTCAACCTGGCATCTGTGCAAAGGTTGCCCCTGGTCGTGTTAATTGAGAACAATGGTTATGCATATTCGACGCCTACTACCAGGCAGTTTGCCGTTTCCCATCTTTCCGAGCGAGCGCACTCGTATGGGATACCGGGCCAGAGTGTTGACGGCAATGATGTATTGGCGGTTTTTGAGGCGGTCGAGCAGGCGGTTGAGCGAGCACGAAGTGGGCAAGGGCCGAGCATTATTGAGTGCCAGACATTCCGTGTGAGGGGGCATTCTGAAGCGGACCGGGCTGATTACGTGCCGCGCGAGTTGCGCGAAGAATGGTTGCAGAAAGATCCTATTCAGCATTTTGAAGACTATCTAATGCAGGAACACATCCTGACGGGTGTACAGAAAAGCGAGATGGAAGCACAAATTCGCGAGGTTGTTGAGGGTGCTGTGCGTTTTGCTGAGCAGAGTCCCGAGCCAGACAAAGCAACTGTTGCTGATTATGTTTTTGCACCTGATGGGCCAATTGCGATTATTGGCGAAGGGGGTGCGGACAATCCTCACTACATCAACGCACTCGATAGCCGTACGAGTCAGCCATTTACGGTCATAAGCAGGGCACAGGAGGTCGTAGTACCCCGATGAATGGAAAAAAAGTAACCTATCTAGAAGCGATCGGCGAAGCCATTCGCGAAGAGATGCGTCGTGATGAGGCTGTCTTCCTGCTGGGCGAAGATGTTGGTGAGTATGGCGGTGCTTTCAAGATCAGTGCGGGCCTGTTAGAAGAATTTGGCGCGGAACGTGTGATTGATACGCCGATGGCCGAGGCGGCGATAATTGGTTCTGCGGTAGGTGCGGCCCTGATGGGGATGCGCCCGATCGCCGAAATGCAGTTTATTGATTTTATTGCATGCGGCTTTGACCAGATCATCAATATGGCGGCGAAGATGTATTGGCGTGTGGGGATGCCCGTCCCAATCGTCATTCGTGGCCCATCCGGTGGTGGCACAAAAGGTGGTCCGTTCCATTCAGCCAGTCCGGAAGCATGGTTCTTCCACACGCCGGGTATCAAGGTCGTGGTCCCTTCAACCGCTTATGACGCCAAGGGATTATTGAAGGCCGCTATACGTGACAATAATCCGGTGCTGTACCTGGAGCATAAATTGCTGTATCGTTTGCCAGAATTGCGCGAAGAGCTACCAACCGAAGATTACATTGTGCCTTTGGGCAAGGCGATTATCCGACGCGAGGGCGAGGATATGACCCTATTGTCCTATGGTGCGATGGTGCATCAGTGCTTGCGTGCGGCCCAGATTCTGGAGCGAGAGGACGATCTGGAGGTTGAAGTGTTAGATCTACGCAGCATTGCGCCGTTGGATCGTGAGGCGATCCAAGAATCGGTCAAGCGCACCAATAAAGTGCTGATTGTGCACGAAGATACCTTGACGGGCGGGATCGGAGCCGAGCTTTCCGCCATGCTAGCTGAAGATCTCTTTGAACATCTAGATGGACCGATTACGCGTGTGGCGGCCCCGGATGTGCCCTTTCCCTATGCGCCACCATTGGAAGCGGCCTATTTGCCGAATTCTGAAAAGATTGTCAGTGCGGCGAGACAACTTGCAGCCTATTAAAGCGAGGATCGAGGAGTGTTAGTATGCCAACGCCTGTAAAAATGCCACGTCTGGGCGAATCTGTCGCGGAAGGAACTGTGGGAGCGTGGCTCAAACAAGAAGGTGACTATGTGGAGAAGGACGAGTCATTAGCGGAGATCATCACCGACAAGATCAATGCTGAACTGCCCTCGCCCATTGCAGGCCGCCTGGCAAAGATCCTGGTCAGTGCCGATGAAACCGTTGGTGTTGGCGTAGATATTGCATTGATTGAAGAGGGCGCGGACGTATCTTCATCTCCACCAGTTCATGCCGCGCCGGGTCCAGATGCCGCACCTGTAGAGAACACGGTGCAGGCCGCAACCCCAGTTCTAGAAGAAAGAACGCCTGTCGGTGTTGGAAGCCGCAATGCGCAGCAGGTCTCCAGCGAAGAGGAGCGCCAACGTATTTCTCCTCTGGCAAAGCGTCTTGCGCGTGAGCACGGGATCGACCTCAACACGATTGAAGGGACGGGTACGAGTGGACGAGTGCGCAAAGAAGATATTCTGGCGTATATTGCACGCTCTTCCTCGCCACCTGTTCAAGCAACTCCAGCCGGCTATACCTGCTCCAGTCGTGCAGCAAGCATATGTTGAGCCTGTAACGTTTGCGGATGAAGAGGTTACCACGCCCAGCCGTATGCGACTGGCGATTGCGGAACATATGGTACGCAGCAAGCGTACGTCTCCACATGCGACCACGGTAGTAGAAGTTGATATGACGAATATCGCGAAGTGGTTGGAGAAGAACAAAGAAGGGTTTAAGCAGCGCGAGGGTTATGGTATCAGCTTTGTACCCTTTGTCATTAAGGCGGTTTGCGAAGGTATCCGCAAGTATCCTTTAATCAATTCCACGTGGACGCAGGACAATAAGATTATCATTAAGAAGCATATTCATATGGGGATTGCGGTTTCCACAGATGTGGGATTGGTCGTGCCAACGATCTATGATGCCGATCAATATAATCTGACGGGCCTGGCGCGGCAGGTGAATGTGTTGGCGCAGCGTGCGCGAACAAACAAGCTTACGTTGCAAGATATGCAGAACAGCACATTTGTTGTCAACAACCCTGGTGTTTTTGGTACAATTATATCGGTTCCAATTATTAATCAGCCGCATGCAGGAATTCTCAGTATGGATGCTGTTGTGAAGCGAGCGGTTGTGATCGAAGACGACGCAATCGCCGTACGTTCTATGATGTATCTGTGCCTCTCCTTTGATCATCGTATTATGGATGGCGCGGGTGCAGCTGGATTCTTGCAAGCTGTACGCACAAAATTGCAAAGCTACACACGGGAGATCGATCCATATGCGTAGTTTCAGTACCCTCAAACGGGTCGAGGAAGAATTGGAATACAGCTGCCTCCAGCGAGGAAACTATACCACTCAAGCCCGAAGAGGTTAAGTGGAAATGCACCAGGGATCGCAGCAATTTAACATGGGTACCAGTGTAACGTCTACATATCATAAGGGAAAAGAGCATGACCACGATCATACCGGAACGGCGTCCAGAATGGCTAAAAGTGCGGGCACCAGCAGGCGAGAACTATAGTGACTTAAAGCAATTGATGCGCGGCCAATCGCTGCACACCGTTTGCGAGGAGGCGCGTTGCCCGAATATTGGCGAATGCTGGGGACATAAGACGGCAACCTTTATGATATTGGGACGAGTCTGCACGCGGAGCTGTGGGTTCTGCGCGGTAGAGACCGGGCGACCGCAGGGTCTGGACTGGGAGGAGCCGAAGCGTGTTGCCGAAGCGGCGCGAACGATGGGTCTGCGTCACGCTGTTGTGACCTCAGTGAACCGAGATGAGCTTAGCGATGGAGGTGCAGCGGTCTTCGCAGCAACCATTCGCTGGATTCGGCGTTTAAATCCGGGGTGTAGAGTGGAAGTGTTAACGCCAGACTTCAAAGGCGTCCAGGATGCGTTACGCGTAGTTATTGATGCAAAACCTGATGTATTCAATCACAATGTCGAGACGGTGCCCAGGTTATATAGACAGGTGCGTCCACAGGCAGTGTATCAGCGTTCATTGCAGGTATTGAAGTGGGCCAAAGAAATGAATCCAGCGGCCTCGACGAAATCTGGTTTCATGTTAGGGCTTGGTGAGACGTGGGATGAGGTGATCACGGTCATGCGAGATATGCGAGCGCATGATGTAGATATTCTAACGATTGGACAGTACTTGCGACCATCGTTTCAACACTTACCAATTCAGCGGTATGTACCTCTTGAGGAGTTTGCGGCACTGAAGGTCGAGGGAAAGAAAATGGGCTTCCGGCATGTGGAGTCGGGACCGTTTGTGCGTAGTTCGTATCATGCCCACGAGCAGGCTGATGGTGCAAAGAGCGAGGAGACAGAGAATAAGAATAGGGAGTAGGACGAACATTGAAGATACGTATTAACGATGCTGATATTGCTTATGACGATCATGGTGTAGGGCAACCGATACTTTTCTTGCATGCATTCCCCCTCAATCGTAGCATGTGGGAAGGTCAGGTTGCAGCCCTGCTCAACGAACAACGCTTTCGCCTTGTCTCGCTCGATTGGCGTGGTTTTGGTGAAAGCGAGGGTACGACGACGCTGTCGACCATGGAACTTCTCGCCGATGATGTGGCGGCGCTGATGGATGCGCTTGGTATGCAGCAAGCTATTCTCTGCGGGCTTTCGCTGGGGGGCTATGTTGCCTTTACCTTTCTGCGCAAGTATCCCAAGCGTGTACGAGGGTTGATATTTGCTGATACAAAGCCTGATGCAGACACCGAGGAAGGGAAAGCGAATCGGGAGCGTATCGCCCAGCTAGCAGAAGCAGAAGGGCCGGGAGCGGTTGCGGACTTGCAGATGTCAAAATTACTTTCCGATTATACGCGTCAGCATCATCCAGAGGTCGAGATGCGAGTGCGACGTATGGCTGAAGCTGCGACCGGGAGCGGAGTTGCAGCCGTATCGCGTGGTATGGCGCAGAGAAGCGATGCCAACGAGCTTCTCGCTCAGATCTCCGTTCCAACGCTTGTGCTTGTTGGTGAGCATGATACATTAACCCCCCCAATCGTGGCACAGGAGTATGCGGGGCATATTCCTGAAGCGCAGTTCGTCGTTATTCCCCAGGCAGGTCATCTTTCAAATCTGGAACAACCAGAAGAATTTTTCACGGCACTACAGCATTTTTTACTGGCATCTTTTTAAGTCACCTTGTGCATATGCATTGCGTAGGGTGGGCATAAAGGCTTCTTTGCTTTAAGGGTAGAAATCTATCTATTTAGAAGGTGAGTAGTGGAAAGCATATGGAACGACCACAACTGTCGGACGGAGAGCGTCAACCTGTTGTGCTGGTGGTAGATGACAATCCAGCCATTCGGGATATGGTATCCTGGGCACTTGAGCTTGATGGATACGAGCCTGCGGAGGCATCGGAAGGGCAAGAGGCACTGGACTGGATAGATGGAGCCTTGCGTGAGGGGCGGTATCCTTCTGTGATTCTGCTGGATCTTGCGATGCCTGGTATGAATGGTATAACTTTCCTGAAAGAGCTTTCACAGCAGTGGGAGGCAGGGCATCCATTGCCAGCTATTGTAGTTATTACGGCGGGGACTGATAGTCCGGATGCTGAAGCTCTGGGAGTGCAGCAGGTGATTGTCAAGCCATTTCATGTGCGTGATTTGCTTGATGTTGTGCGTACGTTGACATTGAAAGTGTAGGGCGTGATTGAGCACGCCCATTGCGGATACGATTAACATTTCCAGGTTGCTGTGACATTCGTTTTTGAGCCAACAAAGACAAACGTGCCCATCTTCGTACAGTTATCAAAAACATTAATTTGAATATTGAAGGCCTGGCCTGGTGCGATTGTACCATTGGAGGGAGCAAAGTTTGCTCCGACGCCAATGCTATAAGTGTACCAGTTTTGGCTACCACCAGCCGCAGCCCCTAATGAGAGTGTCACTGTGCAGGTGTAGGTATTATTGTTGTTATGAGCACAGTTGCCGGCATTGAGGATGGTTGGAGCGATTGAGAGCGTCGTTTTGGGTATTGTAGTAGCTGTGGGTGGAGTCGGATGCGTTGGAGCGGGTTGAGGTGCGGGTCGTGTGGTTGGCATGGGTCGTGGCGCAGGTGTGGGCTGCGATGGTTGTGCTGGTATTGTAATGGGTTGGAGAGTTTTCGTGGGAGCAGAGGTAGGGTGTGGTAGTGTTGATTGAGATGGTTGTGTGGCCCCTGTTCCGGTCGTTACTTTAGTGCCATGCTGTAAATGAGATGGAGAGAATGCGAAAGCTACGCCCATAAGGAGCATTGTGATAAGCAGGATACTTGCGATAAGCAGGAGTGGTCGGAGCAGCTTGCGTTTTTTTGAGGTGGGCGAGGAAACGGCGGGTCTCGTGTTTCCCAGCGGGAGTGTTGAAAAGTGTGCCAGGGAAGTGAAGGTATTGCGCAAAAGCGGGGCGCTCTTTGCTGTGAACTGTACAAGGGTTGTTGCGCCTATCGTTGCAGCCTTCAGGCCAGGAAAGAGAGGACCAGCATTCTTTTGCGGAGCAGGAGCTGTGGTAGTATTGGTTTGTTCGTTTGCCAGATTATCCGGCACGATAAGGATACCGGGAACGCCTAAGGCCTTAATAAATTCAAGGACGTTTCTGTAGCGTTGGGATGGTTCTTTCGCCATTGCCTTCAGAATAGCTTGCTCAATGCGTCCGGGTAGAGCTGGATTTAGCTTTGTAGGAGCGATCAGGGTTCGTGTTTTATAAAAAGTGCCTGGCTGTTTGATGGATGGGGTTGTAAAAGGTTTACGACCGGTGAACATTTCATAGGCGATGCAGCCCAGTGAGTATTGATCATTTTCTTTGCTGATGATGCCATCTATTTGTTCAACGGACATATATGGCAAACCATTGGGAGAGATGATAGCAGAGTTATCAGGTGAAGAGGAGAGAGAAGTGAGCCTGAAATCAGTAAGTAAGGCATCTCCCTTGCCTGTAAAAAGGATATTTTGTGGTTTCAGATTGCCATGGACCCTATTCTTTTCATGTGCGTAGTGGAGAGCCTGTCCCACCTGAGAAAGGATCTCGATAGCTTCATTCTGAGGCATTGGTTCGGGTGTCCAGCGTTGCAAGCGGTCCTGAAGAGAGCCGTTTGGTGCATAGAAGCTCACGATATAAGGAGTTCCTTTAAGGATAGAGGCGGATAAAATGGGCAAAATATGAGGATGTTTAAGTTGTTTGAGTGTGTTAACTTCATTTAGAAAGTTTTCCTTATCTTGCCTGGATATAATAGAGACAGCATAGATGCGTTTGATGGCGGCACTATGCCTATCGGGAGAAATGCTCTCGCCCAGAAAGATACGACTTGATGCGCTGGCAGCAAGTTCAAGTGAGATGTGATAGCCCCCAATATATTTGCCTGCGTAACTATCATTTTTAAGCATAAACGAGCCTCTCTACTAAAGGACTAAGAGGGAGTTTCCCCACTTCCCTATCAGTACATCCCCGCATGTGGGTGTGTTATAAGGGTAGCAAGTATACAGCATGTCTGTCAATGTATTAGTGTTACTGGTTATCTATGGTCCCCCTGATCTTCATATAATGCAAAATTTAGTGAAAATATGAAGAAAGTAGTATAAAGTTTCAGTAAACTTAGTTTACTTTCATTATTTATATGAAAAATACATTTATGGAAATATTTAAGCTTTAAAAACCCATGCATTATTCATAATAAGCTCTTGTAATTGACGAAACTATCTTCTTTTATCTCTACGTGTATCGAGTTGAGGTTCACGAGTTCCGGTTGTATTTTCTTAACCAGGAAATGCTTTACTATAATATGACATGGAATGAAGAATGTACTCTTAGTATGTCACTATATATCACTGTGGAAGGCGGCAAATTTTACGTGAAGCAAGATTTCCGCATGTTGGGGGCCCAGCAATCAATAAGTATCTATGCCCCTGCGAGGCACCACCAACCATGAAAGATGGTGCTCACGGTGGTGCATGTATTTATACATGCTGGACCCGTGTTCTCGGGCCTCTACTAGCCCCAGTTGACGGCGTCTATGTAAACATCGCTGCTGATCGTGCTTCCGCCCGGGCTATTGAACTGGATGCCAATCTGTTTAGGGGGACCGTTGATGTCGGCTGGTAAGGTATAAGTCAGATGGACCCAGGTGCCAGGGGTTAGAGTGGTCATGGAAGAAGAGTGCCATTGGTCGTTGCTATCGGCGACAAATACTTTGGCGGCTATGCTCACTGAATTACTGGCGATGTAGACGTTGGCGTTGAGCGTCTGTCCAGCCTGGGGATATGAGCTGAGTCCGGTCGTGTCCACGGTGATAGAAGGGTAATCGTTGTTAGCGAGGGGGCTGATAGCCACGTGCAGAGCGTGTTTGTTATTGAGGCCGGGTGCAGGACTGTTTTGGAGGGTGAGAGCACTGCTATGGGCACTCCAGCCGTCGGTTCCTCCATCGTCGAAGGTAAAGCCTTTTGTTGCGTTTGTTGTTGTACCAGATGTTGTTGTGGTGGCTACTGGTACTTGATTTGCGGTGGTTGGTGGAACTGGTAGTTTCCCGTTGATGATGATGTTCTGGTATTGTGATTGAAGCATTGTGCCCTGGGTTGTGATGGTTCCGTCTGTGCTGACCAGGGGAATGGCGGTATTGGTGCATGAATATTGCATCGAAGCAAAGATGCGGTTTGCAGCCAGCGTTTGCAGGGCGTGGGTTGTCCAGGCGTTCATAAAAGCGCTATTATTATTTTTGCCATCATTAGGAACGGCATTGGGAGCGTAGTTCCATTCGGTAATCATAATAGGTAACTCAGAGCCTACAGTGCTGATCATGGTGGCGCGTGCGTCGGCAATATGGGTGGTCCAGTGGTCAATATGGGAGATGCAGATGCTGGTTGCCCAGGAGTCATCACAGGTATACTCATGCCAGCTTATCTCATCGGGGCGTGGTTGTGCATTCTGCAAAAAGGTGGTCAGGTAATTGTGATCGTATTGGAAATTGACGGGTCCAATAAAATTTGCGTGCAGCGAGATGCGTTTAAGTTGTGGAATAATAGTGTTCCAAGAGGCGGTGTATTGATTGACGGGCACACCCTGTAAGTCTTCTTCATTGCCATACTCATAATAGACGATATTTTGCCCAAAAATAGTATTCATATCTTTAACAATGCGCATATCATCAGCCAATACAGTTTTATCGAGTTGTCCGCGCAAAATGACCAGGGGAGCTGCTCCCAGGCTTTTGATCGTTTGAGCAGCCTGGATCTCTGTTGCTTCTGCGAGGCTGGAACGGGTGGGCATGCGAATGATGCGCATGTGTATTTGTTGCAGTGCAGTACGTGTAACAGTAGAGTTCAAGACCTGATCATTGCTATCGAAGAGGCCCATATTGGTTCCGAAGAGAAGTGGTGAGACGGGCGTATTAGCTGGTATTGGAGGTACCTGAATCTGGATTGGTGTCGGTGTCGCGGCTTTCTGGCCTGTAACAGTGATACCCATTCCTTTTTGCTGATTGTTGGAGTTTGCTCTATTGTAAAGCAGCCATGTGCCCATACCCATCAGGAAGGCTAGCAGTGCGATGCTTGTAGCAATAAGTACTGGTCGGGGTATATGGCTGAGATTATTCTGTAATGATTTTGGGTTCCTAGTCATCGAATATAATATCCTTAGTACTCTCTTCTAACAAGAGAAAATCTCTCTATTCTACGCATAATCATTAAAAAGGCTCACAGTAACTATAACATCTTCGTTTTCACCTCGCCAGATTGCAGTGGAAAGACAGGACTTTTGCCGGGTGCGCTACGTGGGTGCGATAGATCGGCATACCAGAATCTTGGGCAAATCCTAAGTTTGCCTTGAGAGTTTCTTGAGTTTTGTTTGTTACACTATGGGTAAGAAAAGAGAATAGGATTGTTCTTTAAAGATACTATTGCGTATTGGTTACGTTGTATTGGTATAAAAAGAATTTTCATGCGTAAGCAATTTTTCACCCTTTTCATGTTATTGCAAAGGGTATGGAGAATAGAGGAGAAAATATTGTATGGGTTTATATGATCAACCGACTGAAGCGTGGGATAATGATATTACGCAAAAACGGGTACCGCCGCCTCCGCCACCTGAGACGTTTTCTCCTCCTCCCCAGGCGACAGCGACGGGTAAAGTGTCGCGACGGAAGCTCTTTGGCCTGGCTGCCCTGGGGGTGGCGGGTGCCGGGGCGTTGACGGCGGGTGGTTTTGCGCTGGCATCAGAAGTGCAGCGTGGAACCTGGAATCCCTTTCCCTCTGGTCCTGTGGCGAGTGCAGCTCAGATTGGGCATCTGCTACGCCGAGCAGGTTTTGGTGGGACCGCAGAAGAATTGAATATGTACGCTGCGTTGGGCTTTAGCGGGGCCGTTGATCGTCTTCTCAATTATCAGCAGGTCTCCGATGACGCGATGGAGAGCCGTCTCAGCGGCCTCAATCTCGATCTGAGCAAGCCGCAACAGCAGCAGCAATGGTGGCTTCTGCGCATGGCTCTCACGCAACGTCCACTGGTAGAAAAGATGACGCTCTTTTGGAGTGGGGTGTTTACAAGCAGTTTTCGTAAAGTGGGAGGGAAAAATGCATATATGCGCATGATTGTCCAGAACAATTTTTTGCGCACGCATGCTTTTGATACCTTTGATAATCTTCTGCTTGGCATCACATCTGACCCGGCGATGCTGGTCTACCTTGACCTCACGAAGAGTCATAAAAACTCGCCCAACGAGAATTATGCTCGCGAACTTATGGAGCTCTTCACGCTGGGGGTGGGTCATTATACGCAGCAGGATGTTTACCAGGGGGCAGCGGCACTGACTGGCTGGCATGTTGTAGGTCAAAGTACGACTGCTCGCTATGTGCCCAGAGATCATAATGACGAGGTCAAAAACTACCTGGGCCAGACGGGCAACTTCGATTATAAGGACGTGGTGCGTATCCTTGCCAATCATCCAGCCACGCCCTGGTTTATCAGTCGCAGGCTCTTTAGCTTTTTCGTGTACGAGAATCCCAGCAACGACGATCTTGCCCCACTGGTGGATACCTACGTGAAAAGTGGTCATAATATGGGGGCGGTGATGCGTACTCTATTGCTCTCGCCTCAGTTTTCATCCTCAAAGGCGTACCGCAGCCGCCTGAAATCGCCTGCGGAATATGTAGCGGGTACGTATCGTGCGTTGAACGTGCAGGGGGATGGTAAAAGATTGCCAGCCGTCGTCACCGCGATGGGGCAACCACTCTTTGATCCGCCCAATGTCGCGGGGTGGCCGGGCGATAAGGTCAGCTCGTACTGGCTTAATAGCGGCACCTGGATGACGCGCCTGAACTATATTGATCTGTTGTTGGTAGGAACTGGCGCGGCAAAGACTGGCGTATCTGCACCTGCTGATCTACAAAGTGTAGTGGATGCGAACCATCTCGACTCGCCTGAGCGTTTTGTCGATCACTTCGCCTCGTTTCTGCTGGATGGGCAGTTGGCAAGTGATAGGCGTGCGTTGCTGATTGATTACTTCAATACCAGTGCCAGTGGCAATGGAGCCGGGAAGGTAGCGCTGAGCAATGGCAAGAGTTATCCAATTAATCGTGTACGTGGCATGTTGTACCTGATGATGGCAGCGCCGGAATACCATTTGAATTAGCCAATAAAGAGGAATAAAATACTATGAAACTTTCACGCAGAGCAATGATAAAAGATGGGATGCTGGTGGTGTCGGCGGGTATGGCGATGCCAGCCATTTTCAGTCGTGGCGTCGCCTCTGCCCAATCTTTATCGCAGCAGGGGGTGCATTTTGCGCAGGCGGCGAGCGAGCGAACATTAATCGTCGTGCAGATGGCGGGCGGCAATGATGGGTTGAATACCGTAATCCCCTATAACGACGCACTGTACCGTAAGATGCGTCCGACGCTGGGTATTCCCGAAGCGCAAGTATTGACGTTGGATGGGAGGCTTGGCTTTCATCCCAATCTGGCACCATTGAAAAAGCTCTGGGATGCGGGCCACCTGGCCGTTGTCGAGGGTGTGGGATATCCCAATCAGAGCCTGTCACATTTTCAGGCGATGGACATCTGGCAGACGCTCGATCTGAATGGCGTTGGTACTGAAGGCTGGTTGGGGAAGTTGGTCTCCGGTTGGGTTGATAAGGATGGGCATCCTTTTAAGTCGCTTGATATTGGCACGCAGACGGCGCAGGCGTTATCGTCGCTCAATGCCCAGGTGCCCACATTGGCGAGCGTGAAGAGCTATCGGCTCGCGCCTGATCCGCAGGATAGAGATGGAGGAAGCACGCGCCTGCAGGCATTGATGAAGCTTTACAATTCGTATCCACGCACCGCTCCCTACGCGGCGTTGCTGGATACAACGGCTACTGATGCTCAGACGGGTGGGAAGCAGTTGCAGGAAGCTGATGCAAACTATCATTCGACCGTGACGTATCCGCAGGATGCTTTTGGGCAGGGATTGAAGGTATTAGCCGAGGCCATCGTTGCCAATCTGGGCTTGCGCGTTGGATATGTCACGCTGGGTGGTTTTGATACGCACGCCAATCAGCAGGCCACGCACGCGCAGTTATTGAAGACCCTGGCGGATGGTCTCTCTGCGTTCTACGATGATCTGGTGCAGCATGGTAAAGCGGATAACGTCGTGGTCATGACGTGGTCAGAATTTGGGCGACGCGTGGAAGAAAATGGGAGTCAGGGGACTGATCACGGTACAGCGGCTCCAATGTTTGTGTTGGGGAATCCTGTCAGCAAGGGCATCTATGGGGAGCCGCCAAGTCTGAGTAGCCTGGATAATGCGGGTAACCTCAAATACACGACCGATTTCCGTTCCATCTATGCGACCATGTTGGATCGCTGGTTGGGTGCATCCTCTAAGGATATATTGGGTGGAGTGTTTGGGGCGCAGGGATTTTTGGCGAAGGGGTGATGGATTTTTGTGTGGAGGCTGGAATAGAACCTGCCTCTGCACGTTATGGACTATTTGTTGTTTCTTGCCTCAAAATGAAATTTCGTAACAACCCTCACCATTTTCCACCTATTTGAAGGTACCTCCAACTCCTCTTCCCCAACTGTATTAACAATTTGACCTCTTTGTCGTCAAATGTAGATACAGTCATATTGTGTACCCAGAGAAAGAGTATCAGGTTTTAGATTAAACCAGGCAACCACGTCTAAACAAGTAAGGATACATATAAAGAAGAGTAAAGAATAGAGTATCCGTTTCACTGTAGGATTGCCCATAATGCATTCATCGTAGGGTTGCCATTGCTATCCATGATAGCTCAAAAAATATGAGGATAGAGATCTTTTCTCATATTCATATACTGAATGATACTGTCAATGATGCCAGCAACAACGGGGAGAGCATAGCGCATGACTGATGACAATGCTGGGAGTCCCTGGCCTGGTATGGATGACCGGCCAGTGGTTGAGGAGATGCTTCGAGATAAATACTCGAAACACTGGGAAGAATGTAGAAAAGTTGTGAAACAGCGTGTGTATGTAAGAGCTAAAAACATCCCTACCCATCAAGAAGAGATTATTCAAGAGGTTATGGTCAAGATCGTAAGATACTTGCCAGGTTTTCGCTTTCATTGCAGGCTCAAAACCTGGTTAAGCTTAGTTATTGAGCGTTGTATTATTGATGTACATCGTACTTTGCGAAATGAAGGCCAATTTTCCGTCCACCATAGTGATGTGCTTAATGAGAATGATTATGAAGGTGAGTTCCATATTCTCGATGAAACATGGTCGGCGGAAAATACTTTCTTGTTAAGTGAAGAACTCCGTGATGCGATAGCCGCTCTTTTGGAATACGCCACCTTACATTCCACTCCGATCAGAGATCGTTTCATCATAAGGATGGTCATTTTTGATGGCTACACTCATATTGAAGCAGCAAAGGCTGTCGGCTGTAGCGCCCCGGTCGTCGGTTATGTGGTTCGCCAGGCGCAAAGATATGCACGCGAGAAGATGGGGCATACATTGTAAGTATCTCCATTTGCATTTTTACGGCGTGAGCATCAGATAAAGGTAGGATACATTCCTTTGTACTTCTCATACCAATATCAGATGCATTCGCGTCATTCAATCTTTTTCTTTTGCTTCAGTGATAAAGTCTATAGTTGCTTCAAGCATAGAGCGACAATCAGAACAAATTTTTAGATGAGCAGCTATGATAGGGAAACGGAAGCTTGCTTTATCGCGTCCTTCAGCCACGATTGCCTCGGCGTAAGTTCCTAGTCGCTCATACTTGTGGGCATCTATGAGAGCCTGGATGTTTGCGAGGTGTACAAGCAAGTCGTGAGCGACTGTTTCAGGGTTATTGTTTATGCGATCATATTCTTGTACGATATCGAGCAAAAACACAACTGCAGTTCGACAGTACTGACAGGTAGTCAGATGGGCAAGTAAAAGTTGTTGTGGTAAAGGAGCCTGATGTTTCTCATCTGCGAACAATTCCATCAATACAGGGAGAATATGAGGAGGCTCAAAGAGATCTGGACCGATATTGGACAAGACAGTTGCATTATCATCTTTCATCTCAGGTATTTCCCTCTTTCTTTATTTAAAAGTTACAAAATGTTACGAAAATACCTACATTTTCTAATAAACATGCAGACAAATGTCTTCGAATCTTTCATTTTCTGATGCTAGTGATCACAACATCAAAATATGAGGTGTTCATCCACAAAAGCCACAATGTTTCTGACGTTTTTCTACGGATTTCATAAAGTAACTTGTCTCTTTCTTTCTAAATGCTTAGACTACAAATTGTAGACGAAGGTGATATCATACATATGTCGTACGTATATCATACATATATCATCTATATTCAACGTCAATTGCATCCCTCTTTGGTTCTATGTTATGCGAGTGCGAGGAAAGCTAAGGAATATCAGGAAATGTGAGATGAGTACCAAAGATGCATCGAACCTTAGAAAGAACTCTGGAGTGACTCTTTCGAAGCTCAAACAAGAAAGAGAGCAACGTGGCTGGACACAAAGTGAGCTAGCTGAACGTATTGGTACCACTCAGGTTAATGTGAGTCGCTGGGAAAAAAGTATCACTGTTCCCGGCCCATACTATCGTCAAAAGCTAGCCGAGATTTTTGCGAAAAGCATTAAGGAACTTGGCTTTATTTCTCAAAGCGATGAAGAACTTCATGAGGAAATAACAGTTCTTTCAGATACCCCGTCAACTCCTTCTTCTCCTATCTGGAATATACCACAACGTCGGAATCCGTTTTTTACTGGTCGAGAAAAAATTTTGACACATCTGTATTCAGTATTTAGAAGTAGTAATGTGACTCCTTCTGGGATCAAGATACAGGCGATTAGTGGTCTGGGTGGGATAGGTAAGACGCAGATTGTAAGTGAGTATGCTTATCGCTATCGTGATCACTACCAGGCCCTCTTGTGGATAGATGCTTCTTCTCGTGATGCTCTTAACACTGAGTTCATGCTGTTAGCGGGCCTACTGAATTTGCTTGAGCAGCAAGAGACGGATCAAGATATCGTGATACGAGCAGTAAAGCGTTGGCTTTCTGCTCATTCCAACTGGTTGCTTATTCTGGACAATGTTGATGATTTAGAGATGATCATGAGTTTTCTACCAATGAATGTGATGGGGGATGTGCTGATTACAACAAGGTTGCAGGCATTAGGAACCGTTGCTCAGAGCATTGAAGTTGAAACGATGGAGATAGATGAATGTGTATTATTTCTTTTGCATAGAAGTAAATTACTTGCATTGGATGCACCACTTGATCAAGCGACGAAAGAGTATTATGCTCAGGCAACTGAGATTGTTACCGTACTAGATGGATTATCTCTTGCACTTGATCAGGCCGGTGCTTATATTGAAGAGACACGTTGTGGGCTAGCAGGCTATCTCGATTTGTATAGTACGCGGAGGAAAGAATTACTTTTGCGACGAGGACGCTTCCCACTTGACCATCCTGAGCCTGTTGCTACTACATGGTCGCTTTCTTTTAAGCAGGTAGAACAGGAAAATAGAAGTGCAGCTGATCTTTTGTGTTTGCTCGCTTTTCTCAATCCAGAGGCTATTCCTGAAGAAATCATCACATTGGATGTAATTGAATCTGGTTTATTGCCTGATGATCCCCTCAAGGTCAATGAAATTATTGAGCTATTGTTACGTTACTCGCTTATTCGACGCAATCCGGAAGCAAAATCTCTCAGTATGCATCGTCTGGTACAGGTTGTGCTTAAGGATAGTATGGATCGGGAGATGCAGTGTCTGTGGGCGGAGCGTGCTGTGCGAGCAGTAAATAGCGTGCTTTCCTGATGTTGAGTCACAGGTCTGGCAGTTGCATACCTGGCAACCTCAAACTTTGGAGACGTGTCAGCGCTATCTTCCTCATGTACAGATATGTGCAACATTATAGTTGAAGAATATGAAGTTCGCCATTCCGGAGGCTGCTCGATTATTCAATGAAGCTGCTTCTCACTGATAGCACGTGCTAGATACAAACAGGCAGAGTATTTTGTTGCTTAAAGCTCTGGCAATTTGTCAACAGGTGTTGAGGGCTCATCATCCTGATATAGCTCGTACCTTGAATGATCTAGGAGAACTATATCACAATCAGGGGGGATATCAGGAAGCGGAGTCTTGTTACAAAGGCGTTGGCGATGCGTCAAAAGGAGTTGCTGAAGGGGAAGCATCTTGACGTAGCTCAAACATGTAATAATCTGGCTAGCTTATATCGTGCTCAGGGAACTTACGAGGAAGCAGAACCATTCTATTTAGAAGCACTTTGCGTATTCGAGAGACAACATTAGGAATGCGATCATCTTCTTATAGCACAGAGTTATTACGGTTTGGCGAAGTTATACCTTTCATAGGAAAATATAACAGGCTGAAGAACATTGTAAGCAAGCCTTACACATTCGAGAGCGGCACCTGGGGAATGATCATCCTGGATGCTTGCTTCTACATTAAGTGTACTGGCGAAGATCTACCAAGGACAGAAAAAACTGGAGCAGGCGGAAAAAATGAATATGCGTGCATTAGCAAATTCGTGAGAGCAACTTCAGGCAAGGATCATCCACATGTGGCAGTCATCATCAATAGCCTGGTTGAGATTTATCATGCGGAAGGGAAAGTATCAAGAAGCAGAGGTACTAATTGCCAGATCTACTTAAGATCCATGAGCAAACGCTTGGTCCGGAGCATCCTTATACGGCATATAGTCTTAGTAACAGGCCGAAAATTTCTTTTTGCAGGAGAATTATGATCAAGCCGAGATCTATTATAAAAAAGCATTAGCTATTCGCGAACAACATCTAGGATATAATCACCCACACACTGCTTCTACATACTATGATATTGCAAGCCTCTATTTGTGCTATAGAGCGATATGAGGAGCTGAATTATTCTACCATAAGGCATTAGTTATACATGAGCATATTTTCGGATGACTAGATCATCCTATGATTGAATAGATAATGATTAGAACAATACGACTAAGTCTTGCTTAGAAAAGATAAATAAAGAGTACTTTATTTCATCGTAATTTGATGTAAACCGCTATCCAGTGCAATCAGGAGCTCAGAAATAATATGGTATTCAACTAATCCGTAAAATCCTTTATCTAAGTAGGTACGTAGAATAGCAATAGCTCATCTCGTAAATTCTTGTTATTAAATGTTCCTTCTCATAAGGAATTGTATATTTAGTGCTTGGGATTGTTAGATGGAGAAAATCGTTATTATTGGATCATCTGGCGCAGGCAAAACAACATTTGCCATAGAGTTAGGTACCATACTTAACATAAAAGTACTTCATCTGGATCGCCATCTTTGGGAGCATGACTGGAAAGGAAAAACTGGGGATGCAAGAAAGAGATTTTGGAAAGATCGTATAGTAGGAAAAACAATGGATTATTGAGGGAAATTATCTCCGTTCATCTGAACCACGTTGGAGGAGGCAGATACAATTATCTTTTTGGATATCCCGCCTTTGGCTATGTCTCTGGCGTATAATCAAGCGCCATTGGAAAAATCGTGAAAGCCTCGTCATGATTTTCCGGATGGATGTACCGATAGATTAACCTTTTCGTATGTGCAAGGTGCTAACTTTTCCATTTCAGGGTCGGAAAAAGATTAAGAAAACATTGAATAAATATGCAACCAAACACATTATCTGGCTTCATTCTCCGAAAGAGATAGAAGAATTCTTCCAAAAGAGCAAATAAGGAAGATTCTCAGAAGAGTTTCCTTAGAAGAAAGGAGTTTTCAGCACAGATCATCAGAATTTATAAACAGTAGAGTTTGCCTTTCTGATGAAACTTCTACGGCCTCTATGGCAAGAGATGCACATCTTCACCTTAAGCTTTCCTATTCTGGCATTGAGGACTATAATATATCCCAGGACTTTATATTGTCAGGAGCAATGCAACGTTATGTCACAATTGAATGGAGAGCATCCATCCGCAAGGAATGGAACACGTACGACGCTGATAGTCTTCGTCGCTGCAATAATAACTGTGATCGCCTTATTTATGGTCTATAGCCATTTCCCGTCCGCGAATCCTGCTCAGGGAACCTTTAATGATTTTACGACGCCGATTGCTACCCCCAATAACCTTGTCAGTTCGGTTACGGTGGGTCGTAGCGTTACGGTGAGTGGTTTGCAGTTGACCATCACCAGAGCACTGCAGGCGGGCAGTTTTTCGGATGCCAGGAAGCATACTGGTCGCTATACTCTGCGCGTCTACCTGCAGACGCATAATGGGGGGCAGGATCCAATCGATGTAGATTTTATTCACCGCATCAGCTTGCTTCTTCCGAATGGGCAGGTGGTTGCGCCACAGGTGCTTGCGATATTCCCGCTCACGATGCCGAAGGCAAGTCAAGCAGGCTTTATTGATTTCCCGTTGCAGAATATTGTGCAGTTGGAAGGCACGAGGGTCCGTTTTGATAGCAGTACTATCGTGCCTCTCAGTGCAAAGTAATGGTCTTGCCGGGATGCTATTCTTCGCTGGCACTGCCAACATGTTCGACACGATGCTGGACATCTTTCACTGCCTGTAGACGTGGGAGATGTTCAGCGTCGTTTCCTTGTATGGCGTTCTCGACCAGTTCTTCCAGTGTAAGGTAATATTCGACCAGCACGCGCTCACCGCTGGTGGTATGGGAGACGATTTCTTCCAGTAATGCTTCCGCTTCTTCATAACCTTGCAGGCGCTGTTGGGCATCTAGAAACGCCTGTTGTTGCTGTTGCAGACGCTCAGTCTGTGCCTGACGTTCGCGTCGACGCAGATGCATCCCCTGTGGTTCATCCTGCGATGCCTGTTGCAGTGCAAGTGCAGTATCGCCGATCTCCATGCTTGTTTCTTTCTGGCGGCGCTTCAACCAGGCGCGTATTGCATGCAGGCGTACAAGTGTATTCGCGCTATCCGGCAGGCGCAGATTATCGTCTGCAAGGAGTTCATCGCTGCCGATCTCGGTGCTTTCGTCAGGAAATTCATCGTCAAAGTTCATCTATTATTGTTTCCTTGTTACTACATATCACTTTTGCCTATGGTATCATAGAGGGCAAGTTTTTTTGAACCATGACACGGGCTTGTGAAGCCGTGCCCTTGCTCGTAGAATGGGGTTATCTTGATATGGTTATATGAACCCTGGCAGAATATTATAGTGTATTTAGAAATGTTGTTATAGCAAGTAGCACGGGCGCTTTTTCCAGTGTGTGTAAGGCATGACCTACTGTCTCCATTCGTGCCACGCTTACACTGACAAGTAGAGTAAGGGCATGCTCGATTTCTGTATTGGTCAGCATTCCTTCATGTGCCGGGCTTCCCTGAATGATGAGTATGGCACAGGTAATTAGGGGAAAGAGGCGCTCGTAGTCATAGCCTTCATGCATCTGGTCAAATTCGATTACTGCATTGAGCATGTCAGGATCAAGCACACGCAAGTTCTCCGCCATGTCTCGAAACCACGGATGCTCTTCTCCAAAGAATATATTCGCTGCTACGGGAGTGAGTTGTCCTTCTACGGTGATAGGTGTTTGTTTGAGCCTTTCGCTGATTTCTTCTAATGAGAGACGAGAATTCCGCTAGATCTCTCCAGTACAACAACCGCTGTTGATCGCGTTGAAGTGCTGTACGTAATCTCATATAGTCAAATGGCGCATCTCCGATTAGTAAGCCTCTGACAAGGTGTGGATACTGCGCTGCTACCAGGATCGCAATGTGTCCCCCCAATGAGTGACCAAACAGGATCGCAGGTTCCTCTACGACTTGTTCCAGGAATGACACGATGTCAGCAACGTAATCTTTTAGCCGATAACTGTCAGGGACATGTCCCGATTGCCCGTGCCCACGAAGATCTGGGACATACACATGCCACTGCTCAGATAAGTCAGGGATGAGAGGTAGAGCACTTTGCCAGCGTGCAGAGCCACCATGCAGCAATACGAGTGGAGGGCCAGTTGCCGCGCCTTCTGCATAGTTGAGAGTGACAATGCCTGTATGAAAGTAACGTTCTGTGAGCATGAATCCCTCCTGGTGGGTATGTCGTTAAATGGCCGTTGTGGAAAAGTTGCGCAGCGTTCATCTCTAGCATACTAGACAGGGCACAAAAATACATCGGCAATTGGGACGATGCGCCTTTGTGAAGATCGTAGTATAATAGAAGTGTGAGAATTTGATGGCTGATGAGATGTGAGAGTGCTTTCTAGTTTGCTCCCAATAGGAACAGGACGAGGCATCTTCAGCAATGCCTCGTCCGAAGTTTAGTTACAAACATTTGATGTGTGAAAATGTCACCCCAGTGCTTCGCGTCCAACCTCTATAGGTTCAACGGGAGCCAGTTCTTCGTCATAGTCAGAAGGTGCGGTGATATCGCGTCCACGGCGAGCTCCGAGCAGCTCAAAGACTGGTGTGAGCACAAGGGCTAGAATCAGGTTCAAGACCAGTGCAGAGATGGCCGTATAGAGTGGAATGCCCAGTACTGGATACGATGGTTTGTTGCCGGCTACGATGAAGAGGGTCGTCCCCAGGATCATTCCAGCAGCCCAGCCCACGAGCAAGGCCCAGCGGTTGAACCAGCGCGTGTAGAGTCCAAGAAAGACGGAGGGGAGCGTCTGCAAGATCCAGATGCCACCAAGCAACTGGAAGAAGATCACCTGTTGCGGATTGATCAGCACAATGAAGAGCAAGGCACCAAACTTCACCACCAGCGAGGTGAGCTTGGCGACCTGAGACTCCTGTTTGTCGCTGGCGGTTTTGTGCAGATACTCTTTGTAAATGTTGCGCGTGAACAGGTTTGCCGCAGCGATGGACATGATTGCCGCTGGCACCAATGCACCAATGGAGATAGCAGCAAAGGCAAAGCCAGCGAACCAGCCTGGAAACTCCAGGTTGATCAGTGCGGGTACTGCACCATTTTGATTGAAGCCTGTCAGCGGTTTCACATGGGCCGCAATCGCCATATAGCCCAGGAGTGCAAGCAAGCCCAACATCAGAGAATAGATCGGCAGAAGTGCTGCGTTGCGCTTGACTACTCTCTGGCTGCTACTGCTCAAGACGCCGGTGAGCGAGTGTGGATAGAGGAATAGGGCCAGCGCGGAACCCAGAGCCAATGTGACATAGTTGAGTCCCTGGTTGGGTCCGATCAGATCGTTGAACGTCTTGACTGTCAGCGCTTTCTGATGGGCGGCATTGAAGATGGTGCCGAAGCCACCAAGCTTTGCCGGGATATAGATGATGGCAACAATCAGTACCGCGAAGATCATTAGATCTTTGACCATCGCAATCATTGCCGGGGCGCGTAAGCCACTCGTGTAGGTATAGGCGGCAAGGATCAGAAACGCAATGATCAACGGAATGTCTACATTGAGGCCAAAAATGGGAACGGTGAGTGGAATTCCTAATGCAGCGATTGAGATCTGAATGCCAAACATCTGGAGCGCAATATAGGGCATGGTGGCTAGAATACCTGTGAAGGCAATTGCCAGAGCCAGTCCACGACTGCCAAAGCGATCCTTTACGAAATCGGAGGCGGTAACATAGCCATGTTGTTTACATACAGACCAGAAGCGGGGCATCAGCACAAAGATAAGTGGATAGATCAGGACGGTATAGGGAACGGCGAAGAAGCCGCTCACCGCACCCACCAGGTACATCGAACCGGGCACTGCGATAAAGGTGTAAGCGGTATAGAGATCGCCACCGAGCAGAAACCAGGTGACGAGGGTGCCGAAACGTCTGCCGGCCAGGCCCCATTCGTGGAGAAGATCGAGATCGCCACTGCGCCAGCGAGCAGCCGCGAAACCAAGAACCGTGACGAGCAGAAAAAAGAAGACAAAGATGACAATAGCGTCCCACCGCATTGAGGGATTCTCCTTCCTGTGTAAGGTTTGTTATCGATAAACAGGATCGGGTGCAGCATCCATAACCGTGTAGGGGTCGCATTTACGACGCCTGGGTGAGGCTATGCTCCAGCGAAATAGACAATTGCCGTAATGATGGCGGTGATGATAATCCAGAGGAGCTGATACCAGTAGAAAAAAGGAATACCAATGAACTCCGGACTTCTAAAGTTGTAAAACGCGGGTATGAGCAGGGCGATGAAGGGAAGAATGAGGAGTAAGCGGAGCCAGCGCCGGTTCCTATGTTCAGAACGAGTGATCATAAACGTACTCTCCTTTAAAGCTGATGAGAAGCGTTTCTTCTATTCTGCCATAGAATGATTGCGCTTCTTCCCTTAATCCTACTGTATTTTCTGATGGGTGTCAATTATAGTTCTTGTTAACCATCGGGCAACTCATTCGTTCACTATAATAAGAAAACGAAACGATAAAATCTTGTATAGCGAATGAGTAAGGTGGAGAAGATGTATGAAGAAGATCCTTTTGTAGAAGATAGTGGAATGGACGAGCGTGGACGAGAACATGAAGAAAGCCAACAAGGCTTAGATGTAGCAGCACAAGAGCAATTGAAGCAGGCATCCCGTACCAGTCGGATAGGTCGTGCCCGTGTACGGATGTTGCCGCAGCAAAAGAGCGGTGAGGAGGAAGATAAGATATTAGCGGAAGATGAGGTTATTCTGGATGGGCGTTATCGTATCGTACAACTGCTTTATAAACGTCCCCGACTCCACCTTTATCTTGGGCATCGCCTCTCCTCCGAGGTGTCTGGCGAGCAAGAGGTTGAGCAGGGGAAGCAGGAGCCGTTGGTTGCCATTCGTGAACTGGTACTTACATCGCTAGCGCCGCTGGTGCGTGAACAGATTGAGAAAGCAGCGTTTGAAGAATTTGTTTCTCCCAATGTGTTGGGGTCGTCACAACTTTCTACGGGCGGTGATCGTGTCTGGATTGATGGAGAGCGTCACTATCTGGTTATGCAGTTATATGATAAAAAGAACGCGCCCTACGCTGATGTGGTAACGCTTGAAGAGCTTCTGCTGGGTCGGCGGGAGTGGCCGAAGTGGCTAAACGGCGAGATTGCTCTTACATGGGGGGCGCAGCTTTGCCGTATTGTTGCACGCTTACACCGTCTGGGTATCGTGTTGGGAGATCTGGACCTCTCGACGATCCTGGTGAGTAGTTCTGGTATAACACCCTGGGCACCTATCTTACTCCCATCCTGGCCACCACCACCGCATTTCTGGCTGCCAGTGACTACCACTTCTGAGGTAGTAAGTCTGCAGCGCCAGATATTTCCGATTGCCGACGTGGTGCAATGGAACGCTTTTGTTGCCCCTGAAATGTATCGTGGTAGATATGATGAACGATCAGATGTGTATTCACTGGGCGCACTTCTTTATCTGTTGCTTACGCACTATGCACCTGTCGCAGCGCTACACAGATTGCAGGTTGTCACTGAACCGCACGAATTAGCCTGGGGAGATGAGAGCGTCTCAGTTGCGGGTGGCAGTGAGAGTCTCGAGTTAATTTTGCCGCATCTGCTCTATCGTCGTATTTCGTCCACGCTGGAGCAGGTTTTGCTGCATGCGCTGGAGTTGGATCCATCTCTGCGTTATCCTTCTGTGTTTGCTCTGGTCGAAGCGTTGGAGGCAGCAGAACTGGAAGCGGTAAAGGTGACGATGCATCCTCGTAACGCAGGGATCAGAAAAATGCTGCACAGACGTTAGATTGTGTTGACGTGCGTCTGGTTTGCTGGTGCCTCACGTTTACTGAGAAGCGAGATGTAAAAACCCAGGATAACGAGCAGCGGATGTTCGGGCAAAGGAACAGCTTCCATTTCGACTCTTGTGAGGAGATCACGTGTCCAGGGGCTATTCTGAAAATGCACGAGGCAGGTATCGGGAGGGGCCTTCCAGGCCTTTTTCGTGCCCCAGAAATTAGCATTTTCCCATTTAAAGAGGTGCCCATCGGTAAGTTGCAATATACCACCGCCCCAACTACGTGTGTAAGTAGCGAGGATTGGTTGCGACTCTGCCGGCTCGGATCATGACCTGCTGTTTGAAAAAACCTTCGCGTTTGATAATGAAACTTCCATCAGCTGTTACGGCATGAGCAGCGCAGCTACTCATGTCCAGAGTTGCAAGCACTGTCTCTCCGGCGAGAAGTTCATAATGATGTTTTAAAGCAGCCGATGGAGTCCATAGAAGATCCTGTCCTGCAAATTTGTGTATTGGAGTCATCATTGCCCGTCATCCTTCTCTGGCAGGAATGCAATTCTGCATAAGCAGTAGGTGATGACGTTAGTATACTTCATAACAAGCTTACAAACAAGCTACTATTGTATCAGATTCGAGCGTTCAATTTTTTGGGGGGACGTTGATTCCTATGGGCATATCTGGTGAATACTTTTGTGCGAAAGGTAGTGTTAGCCTGTTGGACCGGGAAGAAGTCCGAGCTGACGGATCATGCCCAGATCGTCGGCATTAAACCAGTACTCGCTTACTTTACCATTAGCGAGGTAAAAGATGCTGATCTGTGATTGTGTACAGTGTTTCCCGGTGGGAGGAAACCCCATCAAGGGTCCAGTCTGAGTGCCGCTAAAGGTGCTGCGTACTACAACTTTGTCGCCTTCGGCAATTATATCATCAATTGCAATATGTTGATCAGGAAACGAAGTGGATAACATTTTGAATACGAGGCGAAAACCATCAGGCCCGGCTGGAAAGGTGGGTGGAAATGGGTGATAGATTATATCGGGTGCGATAAAATTGTCTGCCGAGGCAAGGTTGCCTTGATTAAAAAAAACGTCGAACATGTCTTGGATGATTTTTTTGTTCTCTTCTATTGACATGATGTTGTCTCCTTGTTGTATGTACTGGGCACGGGTCGATAAATCGCGGGCGCGGTGGAACCGGGCCCCTACCATTTTGTAGCGGGAATATGTGGTGTGATTATATTTCAGGCAATCATTGATCCAAAAACCGCGTGTATGTATTCGTCGATGTAGTGACGTTCATTGACGCCGTCGAGAATCATGTTTTCCATGACGGCGATCATTTCGGGTGCGAAGGTGTGGAGTTCCTGCACGACGGGTCGTTCATTGCGCGATGGTGCGTAGGGATCGGTTACGAATTCGAAGAGTGCGTTGGTCAGTGCTTCTGCGTCGACCAGGATCCGAAAAAAGCGTGACATAGATGGTGGACCTCCCAATGAAAGGTGTAGTGAGGGCAATGCCTCGCGTATCAATTCTGCTTGCCAACCGATTGTGCTATGAGCTGTTTGTTCAAGGTGCAGGTGGGTGCCTGTGGCGACCTGCTCTAACGTAAAGGTAATCAGCATGGAGGGTGAGCGAGGATCAGCATGCCATGTATAAGATAGTCGCCTGTATGGCACGACCTCTACGACCTCGCATTCTACGATGCCGCTCCAGCCATGGTCTGCGTTGCTGGTGAAGGTAAAGTGGTGACCGACTGTGGCTGCAAAATCGTTTGGCAGGAGCCATTGTGCCAGTTCGTTGCTTCTGGTCAGTGCCGTCCAGACGCGCTGTACAGGATGCGGATATATCACGTCTTGCGTGAGCTTTTCTTTCTTCATTCTAATTTGTCCAGATGCTTGCCCAGCAATTCAAGACGATCACACCAGAAGCGTTCGTATTGTTGTACCCAGTCATGCACATAGCTGAGCGGCTCTGCTTGAAGCTGGTAGTGATGTTCGCGTCCAACCTTTTTCTCAACTATCAAGCCAGCTTCTGCCAGGACACGCAGGTGTTGCGAGATCGCTGGTCGCGTCATGGCGAACTCCTGCGCCAGAACTTTGACGGGCTGGCTTCCTCTAGCGATCAGGTCAAGCAAGCTGCGCCTGGTTGGGTCCGAGATGGCGTGAAATACGTCGCTTTGTTGGGCTTCTTCTTTTCTTTTCATGTGTCTAGTATACGTAAGAATATGCTTACTTGTCAAGGGTAAGAATATGCTTACCGTAGTAGTACCTTGTATTGTAAAAACTGACGTTCCCTTGATAACAGGCAGCGTAACGCTCCCCTGAATAGAGGATATGCACATATCAAAATACGAGATTATTGCAGAAATGATAGCGTTATAACAACTTACGCTTCTTTTTATCTTGACAAATTACATATTAAATACTATAATAAAGAAGTCTATTAGTGTAAATATATTGGTAAGCCGCTTTTTTAGTAGTGTTTTTGTATGAAGCCTGTTTGTTAGCATGTTGCTGTTTTGTGGGAGGGGACGCTAGATGTTTAAACCGCTACGCTTCAACAATTTACTTAAGGCTGTACCTGGACTTGCTCATCTTCAATTAACGCCTCAGTCTGCTCATAATGGAAAGCAGTCTATTGCCCAGGTGCATCAGCATGTTGAGACCGATAATCTGCATGCTACCAGCCGAGGTGTTAAGAGGACGAAGGTGAAAAAAGATATCAAGGAGGATGTACGTGTTAAAACCGGCAAAGAGTTCAAAACGACCGAAGTGCATAAGCGTATTACTGAAGATATTCATGTGCAGCAGGTTGAGCCGAATGGCAATGATCTGCCCGTCCAGGTAACGCTTGAGCATGTTCATGCTACGACCGTCGAGGTTGCACAGATTGAGATGACTCCTCCACATCCTCCGCGTGAGCAGACGCCAATGTATATGCGTAGCCATCACCATCTGGTCTATACGCTTGATACTCCCTGTGCCATTTGTGGTGTACGTAACACGACTTTAGCGGATCCACGTGAGAATCCCTTTCATGCCCAGGCAATAGAAACGCATCATTATCCTATTGAACGCAGTCTTCTTAATGCCTGCGATCCGCGCAAGGTGCACATAATCTTCCCCCAGGTCAAAGATCATACCAGTTTAGAGGCTTTTATCGACTCGGAAGAGAATATTATGGTTCTTTGCGATATCCATCATCGTCATCCACATCATGGGATTTATCATATCCTGGCCCAGGACTTTTTTATTCAGCCTTTCCTGTTCGGTGGCTACGAGATTGTTGCGGATGCGCAGAACGTCGAAAAGGCCATGGTTGCTAATGAACGAGTTCTCAAAGGGCATATTGTAAGTTAAGTATGACGCATCTTTTAAAGGAAAAACGATCAAAGTCTGGGAACGGGGCGTACGCAAGGTGACGCCCTGCCCATTTTCCTTGACAGTACGCTTGCTTCCACCTATACTTAGAGCAGATTACATTGCGTAATCATCTACCTCTTGTATCACCTCTCCCCTTCTCATTTCCCTATTCAGGAGTTACCTACCATGTCACGACCACCTTTTCTGCGCTGGCTCCCTTCATCTGCAAAGCGCATGCAGGAGCAGATCAATCCTGCCGCTATGTCCTCCAGTCCCACCGAAGAAGACCGTTATTGGGGACGTACCGCAACGGGCACCGAAGAAGACTATTATTGGCGTCGGTTATCGGATAATTGGTATCAGAAAGATCCAATTCCTTCGACTTACCTTGAGCTACATAATGCCTGTTATGAGGCGTATAATGCCAATCCATTGGCCTTTGCGATTATCGAGATGACGACCAGTTTTGTGCTTGGGAAGGGCGTGACTATTGCGGCTACGCATCCATCGGTGCAGAACGTGTTGCAGGAGTTCTGGCACGATCCCGATAATCATATGGAGACACGTATCTATGCTTTATGTACCGAATTATCGCTATACGGAGAACAGTTTATCCGCTTCTATGTTAATACCATCGATGGCAGCGTTAAGATCCGCCAGGTAGATCCTTCTATTATTGATCAGATTGAGACTGATCCAGATGATATTGAGACGGTGATCCGCTTCCATCGTCGTCCAATTGGCCCCAGTGCTACGCAGCCGGGAGATTCTGCACCCACTACATCACTGGAGCAGAGCAACTTCGAGGGCGAGTGGTTTGCATCTGGTAGCGAGATGGTACAGTTTTGTATTAACAAGGTTTCCAATGCTAAGCGTGGCAAGAGCGACCTTGCGACATTGTTGCCCTGGTTGCGTCGTTATAAGGACTGGCTAACCGATAGGGTACGCATTAATAAGTACAAAGGCGCTTTTTTATGGGATGTTCAGTTGCTTGGAGCTGATAGGAAGGCCATTGATCGTAAAAAGATGGAGTATTCGACGCCGCCAGAGCCAGGAAGCGTGATCATCCATAACGAAGCTGAAAAATGGTCTGCCGTGAAGCCGGAGATTAATGCAAATGAGGCTGCCGAAGATGGCAGGGCATTGAAATTGATGATTGCAGTAGGTGCGCAGGTGCCTGAGCATTATCTCTCCGATGGGAGTAATGGGAATAGAGCTACAGCGGCGGAGATGGGCCTTCCAACGCTGCTGAAATTCCAGCGTCGTCAATATGTCATGCGTTTTCTCTTGCGCACTATTCTGGATCGTGTGATTCGAGAGGCCTGTAAAGCGCGGAGGCTCGCGGCTGATATCGATATGCGCTATGATATCATTTTTCCTGAAATCGATGTTGATGATCATCAGGTGCTTGCGTCCTCGATGCAATTGCTGGTCTCCGCTCTTACAACGGCGAAGCAGCAAGGATGGGTCAGCGACGAAACCGCCATGCGTCTGCTTTTCCAGTTTGCCGACGAGGAAGTGGATATCCATGAAGAGCTGGGACGTATTCATGGAACCGGGAAGGAGTAACATGATGCCACTTGATGCGCGTAAGGTTCAGCATATAGTGCAGGTGGTGGCACGTAGTTTCGCTAATCGCCAGCGCAGCGTCGTAGTTGTATACCTGGCAGGGGGCAGCTATAGTTATGTCGCGGTGCAAGTTATTATGCGTCCTATCCAGGTTGTTGATCCCCAGATTGTGGATGCCAGTGGTCAGGCGCTTCCCCATAGTGCTGATACTCTGCTTATTGCCCCCCTCGCTACCAGTTTTACGGGCGCAATTTTTGTTGCGGATACGACCAGTACGACGAGCGGTGCGGTAGCGGCTGCGCCCAAATATGAGATCGTCGAAGTTCTACCTGTTGGTATCGTTCCTGGTGGAAGTCATTTGCGTGTTGCACTACACCGTATGCGTTAAGCCGTATGTGTTAAGGCAGTGGGCGGTGGTGAGCACGCGTCCTTACCCAAATAAATTTCCTCTGCGTTAAGAAAGGATCGGTTAATGTCTGCAAATCCCTCAAAAGAGCAAGAATGCCGCCAGGATATGTTGTGTCGGTTGCAAAAGTTATTGGATCTGCTGGAGGGGCGTATTGATGCATTGCATGAGACGCCAGAAAAGCAAAACATGAGACCGGGCGAGTGTGAGCAAGCTATAGATCGTCATATCGCTTTATCGCTGCGTATTCTTCACATACGTCAACAATTTGTACAGGACGAGCATGAAGTTGATAGAGCGACTTTACTGGAAAGGTTGCTCATGGGAGATGATGAAGCTGCTGTACAGGACTAGCCTATGCTACAGATCAATCCCAGTCCTTGATGTGCTGCATTGTGTATGGCTTCCAGCAATTCGATGGCGTGGCCTGGTAGAATCTCGTCGACCAGGCGGAACTCATCCCATTCAATGGAAAGCTGATCATGGAAATTACGTGCATCTTCCTGGGCTTTGAGTGGATCTGGTGGTTCTACATCGGCCAGGAGAAGAGCCATTTGCCAGATCTCATCGGGTGTCAGGTAGCCGATATAGCCTTCAAACGGTTCGCCTGCATGATAGCCAAAGGGCATATGGCGGCGTCCACAGGCCAGGAATTCGAAAAGCACCATAGTACGTACTGAGATGCCAGCCAGCCAGCCACGTATATGGAGTGTCGCTGGCTGGCGGCCAAGAATAATCCCTGGTGGGCCTCCGCCAGTATCATCATCCACCACTTCTTCATTGAGGAACGCGAGCTCATCTAATGCCGCAATATCCTGTATTGAAAGCACTGGTACCTCACCCGTATCGGGGCTTTTTTTGCTATGTTGTTCGCTTACCTTGTGTGCGAGATCATCAAGGCCAGCGGATTGTAGAAGGGAGATCAATTCGCTCTGATCAGTTTCCAATTCATCTTCAGCCGGCTTCAGGGCTTCTTCCAGAGGTGGAGAAGCCTCTTCAGGTTGAGGAGATGAAAGATGGAACCAGGGCAAGCAAAATTGTTCGACGATTGCACCCCATACGCTGCGTAGGGCTTCTGAATCCTGATAGAGTCGTGGTGGATATTGGCGTATGTATCGATCACTGAGGGCGGTGAAGAGGTCAGCCGCACACAGGTTCTGGTATTCGTGGAGTGCCTGGGGGCCGCGTGGCAATTGTTTTACGAATGCCTGGGCACGTGGCCAGATACAGAGGTGTTTCACTGCATCAGGGACATATTGCTCACCCCTGGCGCTACGGGTCTCCTGGTACAATTGCTGGACTGCACTCTCGTCACCTGAGACCAGCCAGCTTGCAAAGGCAGGCATAACGCGTTCGCTATAGGTCATCCAGTCAAAACCATGTATACGCACAAACATTATATTGCTCTCGTTTTCCTCTATTGAAAAGGTCTTTCCTTTATTATAATACAGTTTCGCATTTTTATTGCCAGGGAGTGGGCGCTAATGGTACTGATAGAGCAAAAAGACTATCGCAGGTAAACATTACTTATAGGATGAAAGCAGATCGGTTCTACTTCATAATAGGCAAATATATTTTTGAGGTGAATTTTATAATGATATTAAAGGCTTTTCTTTCCCTATAGTTTATAGGAATTTATTTTCATTTATTAAAAGAATAGGAGATGTTGTTAGCATGTCGCAACGCATACCACGAACGGGAGCAGAAATGCTTCCAATGCCAGTTTTTCATGATGATGAGGATCTCTTCGATGAAGATGCTCCAGTGATGCGTCCACGTCGTCGACTACTACGTATTATCCTGCCGATTGCATTATTGCTGTTATTGCTGGTGGGAACTGTACTGGTGCTAAAGCTGCGTACTCATCCTGTCTATCAGGCCCAAAGAGTTACGTTGGGCGATCTTGCTTTGACTGTTAAGGCGAGCGGACGGTTGCGTACGCATCTCTATACAGTAAATTTTGTGGGAAGTGGGAGGTTGGCGGCAATCAATGTCAATATAGGGCAACAGGTTAAGAAAAATCAAATTCTAGCAAAACTTGATCCGACTTCTCTACAAAATGCAGTTGATGAGGCACGGGCAAATCTTGAAGCGGCGCAAACTGCACTGGATAATGCGAATGCGAATTATGACGCGATCCAATCTGTTAATAGTGCAAGTGCTCAGGCTGGTCATCGAGGATGCTGATTTTCTGCCAGTACAAGTCGTAGTGCACCTGAAATTGGTTCGAGTGGCAATCCATCCTCACTCACCAGAGCGATAGCTGCACCAGCGAGGCCGCTTTTGATACCTGGAGGCATCGATAGTGTGCAGGCGACGGAGGCGCGAGGCCAGATCAAGTCAGCACAAAAGGTGCTTGCGCTGGCGCAGACGAAGGTCGCGACTGCACAATACAACCTGAATAATGCAATTCTTAAAGCGCCGCATGACGGGACGATTGCCGCCCTCAATGGAGCTGTAGGTGGAGAGCCGGCTGCGACGTTCATCCAGATTGTGGATACATCATCTTTACAATTGCAGGTGAATGTTGATGAAGCGCATATTGGGGCTGTTAGCATTGGAGATACTGTAAACTTTACCGTCGATGCCTATCCAGGCCAGTCTTTTGTGGGCAAGGTGGTGACTATTTTACCGGTGGGTCAGGCCATCTCAGGCCGTGTTACCTATCCTGTTTTGATTGTTATGATAAGTGCTGTGCCTGCTTCTATCCATCTGTTTCCTGACATGACGGTACATGCCACGATTACCACGAGCGAACGTTCAGGGGTAGTCGTGGTTCCTGCCAGTGCTCTTGCCTTTGCGCGTACCGCTGTGGAACATTCGCAAATGCAAAAAGCTCTTACCAAAGCTAAAATGATGGTGCAGAGTCAGTTGCAGGACGCCTCAGAGGAGAATCCGCGGCCTGCTGTTGTGCTTGAACGTAATGTGTACGCTAAGATTAGCGTGATACCGATTGTGGTAGGAATGACGAATGGAACCGAGTACGAGGTGTTAGATGGTCTTTCAGTCGGCGATGTGGTGCTTGTCGGGGCGCGAACGGGTAATAACTAGACTGGTAGCGCTTGTTGCCCGTTGGAAGCAGTTCTTGCGGAGACGAGAGCCGCACGGAAACACGATATTGCAGGATAAAGAACAAGAACCTGGACAATCTGCTCAGGTATGTGCTCCTTTGCCGAGTCATCTCCCTATTGATGAACAAGAAACGCAGACCTGTAAGGCTGTTATCCCTGTCAAGACCCATGTGGATGAAAGTGTACCGCTCATTGTTGTACATAATTTGAAAAAAGCGTATCAGTACGCAGGGATAGCTCAGGTCGCGCTTACAGGTCTTTCACTTGAAGTGGCACAAGGGGAGTTTGTTGTGGTGACAGGGCCATCAGGGGCGGGTAAGAGCACGCTATTACATATCCTTGGCTGTATGTTACAACCCTCTGCCGGATTTTACAGTCTGGGGGGGAGCACGGTCAGCCTTTTCCCGGCTGATAAACTGGCAATGTTACGTAATCAGCGTATCGGTTTCATCTGGCGGGAACCTGCATTGTTGCCACATGTAAGTGCGCTTGAGAATGTCGCTGTGCCGCTTCTATATGCCGGCTTTTCACGGGAAGAGCAAAAACGTCGTGCGCAAAAGGTATTACAATTTGTGGGTCTGGGTTCACGTCTGTTTGCTACACCGGAGCAACTTTCAGAGGGGCAACAGCAGCGTGTTGCCATTGCGCGTGCGTTGGTGAATAGTCCTAGCCCTTTTATGCGCGGACGATCCAACAGGGAATATGGATACGCGCAGTGGAAGAGAAATTATGGCCGTTTTACAAACATTGAATCAGCGTAATTTGACGATTGTGATGGGTACGCAAGACGTAGATCTCGCTGTGTATGCAAAGCGGCATGTGGTTTTACATGCAGGTTGTATTGTCAGTGATACGCAAGTGAGTAGGATGCGCATCGCCCTTGATGATCTGCCACCAACTACATCGCTTGCCCCAGTTGTGGAGGATAAGGGAACTTCCACTAATGCGCAGGTGCGAGAGGAGGCGATATAGCCATGCCAGATATTGCTACTGCCGCCCCAGTTGTTGTGGCGGAAAAGGCTGTTGCACGTGAGGTTTTAGGAAAGCGTCCCAGACAGGGATCGGGAAGCAGGATATATGCCAGTTTCAGGAGTGCAATCGCATCGCTGCTTGCGTATCGGAATGAGGGACTGCGGGCTATGATGAGCGTGTTTAGCGCGGCAATGGTCGTGATGGTAACGTATATGCTGCTTTATGATGCGCACGCTTTGCTTCATATCCATTTCAATGCGCAAGAGAGGTTGCTATTATTAGTGGGGATTGGTGGCGTCTCATTTGCTGCGGGTGGCCTTATAATGATGAAAGTTCTGCTCACGCTGGGGAAGGAACGTTCGCGCGAGTTTGCTGTGCGGCTGGTTGTTGGGGCACGTCGTTGTGATGTGCGTAATCAACTCCTCTTTGAAGTTCTGTTGCTGAGCGTAATAGGTGGAATTTCAGGGAGTGCCTGTGGTTTGTTTAGCGGCTTTGTGCTGACTTTGTTGCTGCGGTTGCCATTGAGCGTGCATCCTGTTCAACTGTTGCTACTGGTGGGTGCTTCCATCGTACCGGGTATTGTTTGTGGACTCTACCCGGTGCGAAGGGCGCTGGCCCGACCATTTTTGCCGCTATTACTCCATTGTTGCGACGATTTTCAATAAATTGCCAGATGCCATAAATGGAGTCCCAACCCTCTTTGTAGCTTATGCCTCTTTGCCTGGCAATGCGAAGATGCCCATTTGTGCTTGCTGCATTAAATTTTCCAGCAGAGGATCTTGTTGTGGAAATTGATACGCAACAGGTGCCATTTGTTGCGCAGGTGGGCGTGGTGTTTGTATAGAAGGAGATTGCGTAGGGCTTGCCTCTATTGAGGCTGCTGGTGGCGAGAACGGTGTAGAAGCCAGTTGTAGTGCTGGCTGGAATTCTGGGCCGGTTGCGGGTGAGAGGGATTGTAGTGATGCAGGTGTTACGAGCACAGGCGTTTTATCGGTATGGACCTCCATAATTTGCGGATAGTCGATTGGTAGTGGTCTGAAGTCGCTCGCGGGCGGAGCGACAGGAGCGTCCAGATGTGAAGTATCGGGAGCGCCTAAAAGCGGTGAATATTGCACGATGCTTTGCATGGCGAACGGAGACATTGGTTTGTTCTGGGCGGGAGCAAGTTCGGTAGGCTGTGCAGATCCGCGTGTCTGTGTAGCGCTCCAGAGGCCAGATGCCAGAGCGAATGATGGCATTATGCCTTGAGCCGCAGTACGTTTCCGCCAGAACATAAACGCCAACAGGCCCACTGAACCGAGCAGTATAGTTGTACTGACCCCAGCGATGGGTACGATAAGCGGTTTGATCGTTGCCATCATTCCACCATTAGGATCTGGCTGATGCGTAGAAGGGCTGCCAGTATTCCCGTTATTGGAGGAACCCGATATCGGTGTATTCCCCTGGTTAGTGGTAGGAGAACCGGAAGGTGTCGGACCAGGTGTCACCGTTGGCGTCCCTTTATGCGTTCCAGGAGGAACGACGGGACCGAGAGCGACATTGGTGGGAGTGACACCAATGATAGGCACAGGTGTATTCGTAGGTGGAACAGGTGTAGCGGTTGCCGCTGGTGGCCTTGTTGGATTTGTTGGGATCGGCGTGGGCGTTAGTTTCGGTGGTGGTGGCTGAGTCGGTTGTGCCGTTGGTGATGGGGGCACGGTAGGAATTGGCGTAGGAGTAATGCCTATAGTAGGTGTTGGTGTCGGCATATCGGCTGGTGATGAAGTTGCGCCTACTGTTGTGCTTGGGTCTGCTATGATGAGGCTGATAGCATGAGATGCAGGTTGCAATGCCACGATGCCGCTAATAGAGAATAATAGTAATGCAGAACTGATAATCAGGGCGCGTAAAACCCACTTTGCAATTCTGGTTGATTTTCTAAATCCCTTCATGAAACCTCGCCTATAGATACTTTTACTGAGAGAATGTCTACGATCAGCCCACAATGCGCCCCTATTGTGTTTTTTGATAAGACATTCTCGAAACTAGAATGCATCGCACCGTTACTTGCAAACGTTATCCCCTCTTATCTAGAAGAGAACAAAAAATGCATAATTATTTGTGGTGAGTTAATATATATGCCTGCCTTAGTGTAGAAGCAGAAACCCTTTACCGTCAAGCAAAGAGCAAAAATGTACTAGGGATATGTCAACTAGAGTCTATATTTCGATTGATGGAGCTATCTGGGAGGGGGGCGAACGGGGGCGAATCGGGGTGAACCGGGGGAACGGGGCGAACCGGGCTTATTCCACTTCGTTCCATTGCGCCCCTACAATGGTATTATAACGTATTACACGGGTAAATTACGCATATAAATACCATTGTAGGGGCGCAATGGAACGAAGTGGAATAAGCCCGTGCCCTCTGGATTGCCTGCAACATGTACCCCAACCCGATGCTCCTACGCCTCAACCAATTCAATCATCACCTCATACGAGAGCCCCGGCGTGCCCCCGGTTGCCAGAGGCACCTGTTGCATGTGTAGATCGTTAACAACCTCTTTATAGGCATCGAAATGGACGGCGATGGCGGTTGTGTTAGTTGGGTCGCTGTATTGTAGTGTGGTGCCAATAGAACCTGTGTAAGAGGTGTGGAGGGCATCGCGGTATTGCTGACCCGTCAAACCTGTTGGTGTGCCATCGTAGCGCAAGAGATCGTTCAGGCAGAGTACGACCATGCTCCAGATGCGCTTAGCGGGTCCCATATCTACATAAGAGAGGCCACCATCGGCCCGCACCGTCATTTTGCGGATACGCGGTTGTTGCAGGTGATAGGTGCCCGGTTTGATGAAGTAGCCGGTGCCATCGAGGATCAGTTCACAGTCAATGCCGATCGTCGCCATCACGTTCATCCTTTCGGGTTGTTATTACAAGAGCGGCCAACGGGTGGGGATGTCGCCCCAGTGCAGGCGTGCTCCGTAGGCAAAATCGCGCTGCTGTTTGACTTCTTGCAAGCGGGCTTCAAATTGATCTCTCTTTGCTCTGGTTGCCGCCAGCCAGGATAGAGGAATCTTTGTGTCATCGACGCGATCGTGCAGAGAGCCATCCTGAAAGTCAAAGTTATCGTTCGTGGGGATTTGATAGGCCTCCATCGCGTAAGCTGCGGCCCCCAGGACGAGGATATCGCGATGCACTTCAGGGATGGTTGAGCCGTTGGCATCCAACTGGTGTCTGGTGGCATAGAAGACGCGTATGACCTGCAAGGTGTCCTGCGGCAATTCCGCGCTCGACAGTTTGAGCGTAAAACTCGGCGTCATAGTGCCTGTAGGACTCTGACCCGTGCCGACCGCGCCCTGGTTGCCGAGATTGCCGCCCGTTGCTAGAGAAGCGGTGCTATCAAACAGATTAGAGTATTCCGCGAAGTCGCGCTCGAAGGGAGGCCAGAGCATTACCCCCGACGTGTTGACCGTGGGCGGTTGTGCCCGACCCATCAGTGCCGTATCTGGAGTGGTGTCGTTATAGGTACTGCTGCTGTTATCCTGCAATGTTATGAGCTGATAGAGCGTTGAGCCGCCGACAAGCGTACGATACAGGTTGCGCCCAATAACCGTATTAGTTGCCGTACCTGGTAGCGTGGTCGTGTTGGGGCCTGGAGGAATGGAGAGTAGAGAGACCTTCTGATTGCTGCTGCTGGTCGTTGCCTGCACGAGTGGTGATGGTGGCGTTTCTCCACCTTGCGTCAGGAAGGTAACGGCGTATTGGTAAATTCCTATGTTTAATCCTGTGCCAGTCACAACACTTGTATTCATGCCAGTTGAGGGGGAAGCAAAAGTCGAGCCGTATGCTTGTAGGGGATAGAGGATGCGTTCGAGCCACCAGACGGGATAGGCGGCGTTCCAGGGAGTTGGATAGGGATAGGTGCGCTGGTAAGGTTGCGAGGCGAGGTCTGCATAGACAATGTTGGGATAATATTGCGAATAACGGTCGGTGGCTTTATCAATGGCGCGATCCAGGTCCGACGTGAGCCAGCGCTGGCTGCTACCGCCCAGAGGATCGAACAGGTCTTGCCGCAATGCCGTTTCGATATCTGAAAGAAGCATGGTTGTCTCCGATGTGTTCTGTAAAATGTGGAATTTGCATGCAATATCGTGTGTTATGGTAGGGACCCGGTTCTACCGCGTCCGCCATTTATGGATAGTGGTAGGGATTGATCAATCACGGACGCGGTAGAACCGGGTCCCTACCATAACACACGTTCTCATATTTTTTGACGCAATGTTACGTCTCACATGAGGATCAGGATGGGTTTACATCGTATAGCCATAGGTATACAGGGTAACGGTGCAGGTGCCTGTATTGGCTTTGATGTCAATTTTGCCTGTTGTATCGACCGGGAGCAGGCCCATTCCAGCCAGCGTGTTATTTGCAACGGGGATATTGCCGAGCGTGGCATAGGCGGTGATGTCCGCTCCATGTGGGGCGAGTTGGAGAAAAGCGCCTGCTGTAGGACTACTGAAGAACGCTTTGTACACAATTGCCGTTGCGCTTAGCGAGATGCCGGAGCTGCCGCCTGTAAGCGTGTAGCTATTGGTGCTGCCAGATGTGATGACATCGCCGTTGATCTGACGATAGCCGCTCACATAGGTCAGGCGTCCGGGTGGTGGTGTGGGAAAGCCGCTTGTGCCGTTAGCGAACGTTGCCAGGACAACGGCATCCTGTGGATTATGTTCATCAAAGAAGAGTACGGCACAGAGCGTGTTTGGGACAGCCGAGGTGGCATCCAGGTGATTGGCGACGGGAATGCCCGTTAGCGCATATGATGTAGCTTCAAACATCAAGACCGATGCGGTATAGGTTGTTGGGTTGAACGATTGGAGGATGCCACGTTTGATGATCATGATAGGTGTCCTTTTTGATGTGCCTGGATGTGATACGTGGGCATCGTCAACGTGGTTCGTACATGTGGGCCGCGTTGACGACGCCCGTACATTATGCGTCGTTGGTCATCATACCGGGCGAGGATATATTGTCACCACCGGAGCAGGCGTGGAAGCTGCCAGATGTATAACTGGTGCCGAGTAGGGCGTTGAGGCTGGTAGCAATATTGGCGAACGTCTGGGTGCCGCTCGGATCGACGCGACAGAATGTCCCATCCTGCGGCAACGTGACATCGCTGGTGGATTGCAAAATGCACAATGTACGCGGATTGAGGTAGCTGCCGGCGGGCACCGTCTGACCACCATTGTAACGTCCATAAGCCAGTTCAAGCATGTCGAGCATGGTAAAATTCCTTTCTAATTTCAAAAACGCGAAAAATTGTGAATGCTATATCCCCTAAATTTCTACCCACGTAAACGTAACAGCCCAGCTATTAGCGCCACTCAGGTTAGAGTAAAATGCGATGCCATTATTCGGGGGAATGGAGAGCACATTGCCGTTCGTAAAGGCCTGCGTGAAGGTGTTGCTGGCACTGCCAATACTCATGTTGAGCGTGCCTGCGGGGGTCACATTGGTATTGGCCGACGAGCAAGAGGTAACACTCGCCGTCCCGCTACCGGCCTTATTGTTCATTGGCGAGACAGGCGTGCCGAGAGCAGGATCGCTTGTAGTCAGATTGAGCTGGTTAAAGCTATTATTGCCAATAATGTAGCTCAGGCTGATAATGATGAGCGTCTTGCCGCTAGCATTGGGGTTGAATATGCTGAGTCCGCCCGTGATCGCACTACCAGCCGTAAGCTTGCCCGTGGTTGCTGTAAAGCCTTGCCCATTGGCGATCCACGCTCGAAGCTGATCTTCGGTGATCACCGGATTGTTGAGCGAGTGGGCTATCCCATTGACCTGGCTTAGATTGGTGGCTTGCGTGGCGGGAAAGTTGCCGACACTGACCGTGCCGCTGACAGGTTGTGTAGTGGGGAAGTTGTTCACACCAATCTTCCCGGTTGCATCTACAGCTAGCTTGTTGGCTGATGTCGTTGGATCAGCGATATTGACGACCGAGCCACCGCCACCACCGCCGCCAATCGCGACATTGACCAGCAGATTTCCGGAGCTATCGACCTGGAGAGCCTGGCCCTGGCTAGTGCCAGATTTTTGACCTCCAACGAGCGTCGAGCCATCGGCGTTAGTAAATCCTGACATAGGAGAATGCGCCTTTCCTATCCTAAATGCCGCGATAGAGGCCACGATAATCTACAACCGCGCCACCGTACTCCTGCCGGACCTTATAAGTGACCGCATCTTGCGTGAAATTCAGGCCCAGGAGAGGCGAATCCTGAATGAACAGGGCTGGATTGACCTGTCCACCCACGAAGCCAATCTCAATCGTATCGACCTCGCGTGGGTCTGCTAAGAGAAACCATTGTGTGGTACTTGAGAGTTGGGCGGAGACGATTGGGGTGACATAACCTAGCATCGGATTGATGTCATTATTATTGCTGCCAGGTACGCCAGCGCTTTTGGTGATCACCATGCTGGTCCATTCCAGTTCTGCCGGGACTACCAGGTAGCGTGGACGTAGTCCCAGGCGCTTACCGGCATAGTTGGTCTGTTCGCGCATGGCAGTGACGCCGCTTTGCATGGCTGCTGAAGAGAGCGCCGCCGCGCCCAGGTTTGTATGTGGTGCTCCGGTTGTGAAGAGCGCACTGCCGTCATAGATGGTGGGATTATTCGAGAGGAAACCATAGACGAACTCTGCCAGTGTATACGCCGCTGATACTGCCAACTTGGTTGGAATTTGTTTGATGGCCTGGAGATCATCATTTACGATCACTTCACGCGATACCGTGACAAGATTGCCGCGCTTCTGGGGCACGTAGGTCGCAGCTGAATCGGTCAGGCTGACGGCGGTATAGGCGCTATCCTCGGCTACGATTGGCAAAGAACCAAAGGCACCCAGGCGAACGCGGCTCTGTTGTTTGAAATCGCGGATGGGCACGATCGTGCAGAAGCGCATCCACTCGGCGGGCCATGCCTGGTAGTCCTTGAGCAGGCGCTTATTCATGCTGGTGCCGAGCAGGTAGGAGAACGAAGCCGTGGTCGTGTCGGCCTCGGTGATGCGTGCGATGGGAGCATTCTCCGAGACGCGGATACTGCCCAGCGTGGAGCGATCACTGAAACCCGCGATTGAGGGATCGCCAGTGACGCGTGCATAGGCTTCGCGAATGCTCGTGAAGGGCCGGATCGTGCCCAGGCGCGTGGTGTCGATATCCAGATCAAACATACGATCAAACGCGGCCTGGATCTTTTCGGCTTCGGTGATCATCTGCCCTATCGCAGGCTTTTCATAATTGTTGCCGCGAATAAGGCCCGTTGCTGTGAGGGCGGCTAGCATCTCTTGCTGTGCTTTGAGATCGGCCTCAAGTTCGCTCTGCTCAAAGATGCGTCCTTGATAGCGTGTGCGAATGGTGGTTTTGACTGGTTCGGGCAAGACCAATTCGAGCAGGCGTCTTTCAAGGGCAAGCTGAGCGCGTTCCAACTTGAGCTGCTGCAACAGTGTATTAAACTGCTGCTCATTGGTATCAGCCTGCTGAGAGGGAGTAGTTGCGTCATCCTGTAGAGGAGACGTTGGGAGCGTGGTGGAAGATGTTTCGGTCAGGTGGGAATTGTTGTCAGGCATGGGATAAGTGTCTCCTTGCTGTGTTGAGGGGAGAGCATGAGCATCTCCCTGAGAGGATTGAAGAGAATGGAGGATACGGCGAAACGAGCCGCCAGCGCTGGGACGTGTGACCACATCGCACGAATTGAGCGCGGCCACGCTGGTCACTTCTTTGGCTTTATTGGCCTCGTTGAGCTGCCATTGTCCGAATATATCGATGGAGAGGCCGATCAACTCGGGGCGTCCCAGCGTGCAGGCTTCCTGAATGAGGGACCAGAGCCAGTCCGCGCCTTCCATGATATGCAGCGTAGCATCGACGCGTCCCAGAGGAACTGAGGCACTGGGAGGGATATAGCAGGCATCATGGTAGAAGCCGACGATGTCCCTGACCGAGCGTGTCTGCTGGTCGCTCTCATTGCGGGCGTGATCGGCAAATGCATGAGCACCTTCGAGCAGGTGAGCGATGGCCTGGAGCGTGGCTTCACCATACGTAAAGCCATTTTTCGATTGACCGCCCTGAATAACAGTGACGCGTACGGCGTGGCCCTGGGTATCCAGAGCGTGTCCTTCGAGGATCTGTCCATCGACGCGCATGGCAACATCTTGCAGCATGGCTAGCGCTCCTCCTGATCGAGGCCACGCATGAGAAGATCCATGTGGCGCGAACGAGTCGTGTTGGTGTTCGTCTGATCGAGGAACACTTCAGGATAGGTTTTAGCGTCAAGTTGTTGATAGGTGAGGTCCAGGTGCATTGTGTCTAACGCGTCATCGGCGAGATCGCCGGGGCGTGCAGGCATGTGCGTTTGTTGTGTGAGATCGGGATGTTGTAGATCGGGTAAGAGGGGATCGCTCTGCATCTGGCTGTCTGCTAACGGAGGCTGAATATCCAGTCCATAGGGATGCGTATAGGCGGACAGATCTGGTAGCAGGGGGTCGGTCTCAAGGGCGTTGTGCAGATCAATAGCGGGGGCTATCAGATCGTAGGGAGCGAGTTGTGGAACATCCGTAGCGGGGGCTGTAAATGTGGGTGAGTTAGTCGATGGAGGCATGGTGGGATGGGCGATGATGCTGGGATCGGGCACGCCCTGTGAGCCAGCGAGGTTGAGGTCATAGAATGGAAGGTGCGGATCGATGCCGAGCAGGTGAGCATTCTTATAGACATCATCGTCAAGGGGGTCATGTTGCATGGGTGGTGTTGCTCCTGGGTGGGAATGGTGTGGAGGTTGTACGGGGGAGTGAGTAAAGTTGGTGGGAATACGTTTCATCGTTGGTTGGTTGCTGAGGACAAGTATACGGATGGGGATAGGGAAAGTCAAGTTTACGCAATAATTGAGACGGTTTCCAGAAGTTTCTCACCAAGTTTTTGATCGCCCGCGATGATCGTCTGCGCTCGTGCCTGATCTTTATCCACTCCTTTTGTAAAGAGTCGCCAGCAAGTTTCTTGATCCATTGTTACTACAGTAACTGGTTGGAGGTCGACGCCTTGAGAGAGGGACCAGTTGTTTGCTTCCCCTATCAGGTACCATGTGTCTCCCGCCTCTCCGGTCACGACGAACTTAAGTACGGTGTTATGAACCACAGGGATATCTTTATACGTGTGAGGGAGCGCCCTTACAAAAGTAGCAAGGACTGGCTGGAAAAGGCGTTTCTCTTTGAGGCCAGGTTTATTCACGGCATCGCGGATCTGTTGTTGATGGACCCAGCGTTCGGTATATTCTCTTGCAATATCCAGCCATACAGGAGCCGGGTCTGGGCCTGCCCAATTCACCACACCACCTGTAGCCATTTGATCAAGAGATTGCAGATATTGGTAAAATTGCTTCCCCGTTAGCTCTAAGAGATCGATAAGAAGCTTTGGGCTGATACGTGCTGTTGCCTGTACCCACAGTTCGTTGGCTTCATTAATGTTTTTTACGAGATTCTTCCATGCAAGCAAGTCCTTGTTTTGAAAGAAAGGATTGCTGAAATGATCTCTTGCGCCAGAAAGGTAGCCAATGTCATCGCCTAACAGATGGAGTCCGATATCCTTGACGGTCCACCCAGGACAAATGGTTGGCTTCTTCCACTCTTCCGCTGTGAGTTCGGAAAAAAGCTCCAACAACTGCTTGCGCTCTTGTGGGAAAAGCTCAAGAACCATGATTGGTTTGGTGTGCTGCATGTTGTTTCTCACTCTGTTGGGGGCTTATACATTGATTGCTCCTCTTTTTGTTATTTTACTACAGATTTGTTTAAGCTACTATGTGCTGGTTAGGGACGGTGGGGGTATTGGTGGAGTTTTGTCAGGTGGGGTAAACGATGCGAGAAGAGAGTGCATGCATTTTCCGGATCATTCTTAAAAATGAAGGAGAGCCTGCAAGCAGGTTTGAGATTTCTAGTACACACCGCTCCCAATGGCGGTTGGTCCCACAAGAGGAAAAATACTCCAGCAGAGTTTGTAATTTTGTCCCATTAACATAAAGAATGTTGTTCCGCAATATGCAATAAGGGTGGGTAGAGATTACGTTTATTGGCATGTATTGGCCCCTGAAATTGCGTTCCCACGGGTTGATTGACATGATGGCTGGGAGCAAACCTATATACCTCAATAAATTGTTAGACGCGATAAATCTGGTCCCTACGTTTTGAATTGTAACGCATTATATGCCTGCAATACGTAAAACATGAGTAGGGATCCCTACCGTATTGTATGCGCGTCCGTGATTGATCAACCCGAGGGCACGACCCCATGAATGGTGGACGCGATATAATCGAGTCCCTACCGTAGTACGCGTATTTACCGAATTTTCGTGTTACCCGTGATTTGCTGACGTGTCTACGGGTTCGATCACGAGATGCGGTGCTTGCTGGTTCAGCGCGAATACGACCAATTCGATGGCTGCATTTACTAGCGAGGGGGCTGCGTTCACTCCCAGACTTTTCAGACTCGCGTTGATCGCATCTTCGGCCATTGCCCTCTTCTGAGAGCCGTTTCCGGGGCCGATGACCTGCTCGGCCATGTGGACGGCCTGGGTGACTACCTGTTGTAGAAGGGCTTGTTTCTGTGCGGGGAGCTTGCTGACCAGGACGGAATACAGGTAGGCGGCCAGGGAGACAATTACCGGGACGATGGCTGAGATGAGGGCTAAGATCTGCTCGTTTGTGATCTGCATGGTGTCAGTTTCCTTTCAGTGTGAGGAGGGTGTTGTAGAGGTCGGCAAGCGGCTTGAGAGAGTTCTCTACTTGCGCGATGATCTGGAGCACTTCAGGGGTCAACAGGGTTGGTGTGGGCGCTTCTTTGGGCTTTATAGCAAGTTCTCCGGTCAATGTATCTATCTTTGCTTGTAGTTCTTTATTGAGCTGCATAGAGACGGAGAGCGCGTTCCCGATGCGATCAAAGTAGACGCCGTGTTGGGGTGTCCAGCGCAGGTAGCAGTCACGGAACAATTGGCCCGCGCCCTCCGTTCCCATTTGCAGGGAGGCGTACTCTCCATCCATCGGGTGCTCGGGTTCGTAGGGAACATTTTCGGCATCCCATTTACCGGAGAGGATCTTTGCGCGAAAGCCTTTTACGACCTTGATGCCGTTTTTAGCTGTAAGCGTCGTGCCATCATCATGCCAGCCAGCCGGGACACCTAGATGCTACGGGCGGATTGTGAGGATCGATGTCCTGCGTTGGGATGGGGAGCCAGGAAGGAACTATGGCGGTTGCGGAGACCAATCCACGCGCGAGGGCCTGCGCATCGTAGCGCCTGGGTCCGGGGCGCAGGGTATTGGGTGCAATGATATTTGCCGTGTCGCGTGCGAAGAAGTTGTCGCCATCCAGGCCTGTGAGCACGATGACATGGTTGCCGGTTGGCGTCCAGGGATAGGGCACGGTATCATTCAGGTCCAGGTCGCGGATACAGGGTTCGGCAACGGCCACGATCACAGGATAGCCAGCATGCAACCAGGATTGGATATGGGCTATGTCGAGCTTCGTGCCCTGATAATGGAGTCCCACCTCTTTCAGCAAACTATACAATTGTGGCAAACTCATCCCGTTCATGTTTGCGGAAGTGTTTGAGCCATTGTAACGTGCATATGCTGCCTGGGCCTGATCGGATATCTGCTGTGGGGAAAGGATTGGTGCCTGCTGACCCATCGACTTTGCTACGTACGTTGCATAAAATCCGCATTCGTAGGCGGACCGCCCTGGTAGAAACTGATCGGCCTGATTAAAGTGTGCGACCTCGCCCATAGCTGATTGCTCCTGTTCTTGTCTGAGTTTGAGGTAGGTCCATAGCTCGTTCCAGGGATATGTGCCGGGACAATACGCGCGTTCAAGTGGGTCCATCGAGAAGTGTCCGGTAATCCCACCGTGCGCGTCGGCCTGCCTCATTGGAATGTTGTTGCGTTTACAGATGTCGTAGATTAACGCGAATGCTGCCTGTTGTTGTGCGGGTGTCAGGGCATCAGCGTTATTGTTGCCTGCATGTTTGACGTGTTCAATTGAGATGGTCACGAGGTTGGGGTTCAGGTTGGAGGACCACCAGGGATCATGCTTTCTGGTTGGGGTGTTAGTCACACCGCCATTGGCATAGGGTGCATCCAATTCTTGCACGCACTGCGCTACAAGTCCACGCCTGCCAACGACATAATTGGCTGAGACGGAGTTTGTCTGGAACCAGCCAGCCGTCTCATAGGCTCCATCGTAATCGTTGGTGTTCGCATCGGTGCCATGCAGGATGAGCCACAAAGGTGTGTGTCCCTCGCGCCCATTCCAATGGTTGGGCGAGGGGATTTGTTGTACAGTGTAGGACAATAATGTTGCCTCCTGAAGGTGGGTATAACGGGAGAATGGTGAGGATGTAAGGGAGAAATGGTAAGGGGTTTTACCGATCGGTCGCTGAGAATAAGTATAGGGATGGGGATAGGGAAAGTCAAGGTTCGTGTAACGATGGGATGTGCCAACAACAGATAATATCTATTGTTGGCACAGAATTTTAGATATTCGCCAACGTCTGCTCTTCAAAACGGAGGAAGGTTGGGCATTGCGTGAGAGGGCGGCAGGTGTGCCTGAAAAGGTCCGTTGCAGGTATGGTATTGAATATGATGAGTATGTGATTTTATTGGAGCAGCTTAAGAAGTTGACAGAACGTTTGGTATAGACGGGCTGTTGGTGTGTGGATGACTCACATCGTAAGTTGGTGAGAGTCATCCATACAGAGAATCCCAATAAATTGATGACACAATAAGGGTGCGTTTATAGACTATCCGCTTAGAGTTCACCCATTGAACGCAGCGTATTAGCCTGGCCCATCGCTTCAGCGGCTTCGTCTGGTCGATTGGTCTCAGTATAAATTTGAGCCAGCGTCTCATATGCCAGCACCATCGAGGGATCCATTGAGATGGCTTGTTGAGCAACGTCAAGCGCCTCATCGTAACGTTTCACCTCGCGCAACGTATCGGCAAGGTCATTATAGTAATCCGGGTTGAGTGGATCACTATCGATAGCGCTCTGATAGTTTGCAATCGCCTCATCATAATTGCTCTGTGCATCATAGGCAGTAGCAAGTTGATAATATGCTTCGGCATCATCCTCAAAGCGTTCCAGCAATGTGTTGGCGGTCTGGATGGCATCATCATAGCGTCCCAGTGCATTGTAGGTTTCGGCAAGACCAGCGTAGGCAGCGGCGAGATCATCGCCCTGTAGCACGCCACTCTCACCACTCTCAACAAGCCCCTGATAGATGGCGAGCGCTTCATCGTTGCGATCAGCTTCAAGATACGACTCCGCAAGGCTGAAGCGAGCAGTGACTCGTTGCGGATCGATTTCGATTGCACGAGCGTACGCATCGATAGCATCATCATTGCGTTCCTGTAAAGAGCGCCAGGTTCCCAGGTGTTCCCAGGCTTCGGCATCCTCAGGTTCCAGAGAGACGATACGCGCGTAGGTCTCGGCAGCTTGATCCTCGTCGCTCATCTGCTCATAGACTGCGGCCAGCATATCATAGCCAGAGCGGCTATCAGGATCGAGCGTCAGCATCTGATTGGCGACCGAGAGGGCATCATCATAGCGACGCATATCGAGATAAAGGCTGGCAAGTTCGGCATAGCGAGATGGGTCCGAAGGATCATCATCGACCCGTCGCTCCTGCTCCATCATGCGGCGCAATTGTTCGTTGACGCGCTCACGCACATCGCGCAAATTATCAGCCGCCAGTGCATTCTCAGGATTGAGAATCAGTGTCTGCCGATATGCCTGAATGGCATCCTGGTAGAGATTCTGGATACGGTACGCGTCACCAACACTCAGGCAGATCTCATCATTATCGGGAGCCAGTTCCTGAGCCAACTGAAATACTTCCAGAGACTCTTTATACAGGCCAAGTTCGCCATAGACATTGCCCAGGTTGCTATAGGCATCAATCAACTGTGGATCGAGATCCATAGCACGCCGATAGCCGGAGACCGCCATTTCATAGTCACCCAGATATTGCCTGGCAAGCGCCAGGTTATAGCGGGCACGAGCGTCGTGGGGATTAATCTCCACAGCCTGTTCAAAAGCCTCAGCGGCCCCCTCGTAGTCTTCCTTGAGCACGGCGGCATTCCCCCGGTCCGTCCATACCTGTTCGTCGCGCTCATGACGGTCGACGAAGTGAACTGGAACGGTGTTATCGTTCCCTGTTGTTTGTCCGTTTTGCATTTCGTCCATAAGTAACTCTATTCTCCTTTATACGGTACATGTATTATGCTTAAGAATACATAGCAAGTTTGAGTCCTCGCGTAGTATAACACGCCCCATACCCCATCTTCTACCTAGCGTAGTAAAGTGGAAGAGAGAATAAGTGCCTTAAAGAGTTGTATAGCCACCTCTACCTTGCCATACGTAAAGTCAAACGAAAATCGTACAGGTTCTCAGGATAGAAAGCCTCCGTATACTCAATCGGTGAGCCGGTATCGTCAAAGACCGTACTTGCCAGCCGCAGACCAGCAGTCTCAGGCGATATGCGCAACAGTTCGGCCTCACGTGCAGATGGCAGGCCACCCTTCAAACTGTGCTCAGCAATATACGGGTGTAGACCTTCGCTTGACATGACACTATAGAGAGAGCCTTCGGCGGTCTCTTTCGCACGCTGATAGACGCTACCGGCACGTGGATACGGCAGGTAATCGATTTCATAAGCGATCGGCGTATCATCAGCGGTGCGTAAACGTTCAAGACGGACAACCTGTTCTTCATCTGTCAGACGAAGTTGCTCCCGCACAGTTTGAGAGCCGCGTACCAGCTCGCTTACGAAGAGCATGCCGCCTGGGCGTTTGCCGCGCTGGCGTAGTTCATCGCTTAAACTGGTGAGTTCGCTTAACGTACGCTGTTGAACACGTGGTTCACAGACGAATGTACCGCGCCCATGCTGACGATAGAGCAGGCCTTCATGCACCAGTTCAGTCAATGCCTGACGCACAGTCGCGCGGCTGACATGATACTGAGCCACCAGTTCTGGTTCAGAAGGAATGGCGGTATGCGGTGCGAGGTGCCCTGCATGAATTTGCTGTTTAAGCACCTCTTTCAACTGATAATACAATGGGAGAGGATTCGAGCGTTCTAACGTAGGCATATATAGTTCCCCTTATGTCCAGACATCAGAAATTAGACTATGTACTACAACATGGGAAGAATATATCACAAAAAGTGGAAAGAGTCGAGAGGGAAATAGGGCAATATTGCGAATTGATCCCAGATTGGGGTCAATTCGCAATGCAACTAGGCAACGGAGACGCCATTATCGGCCAATACGCGGTCGATCTCGCTTTTCAGGCGGCTTGGATGTGGACCAACCAGGCGACCAATAGCTTTACCGTCTTTAAAAATCATCAATGTTGGAATTGCCTGGACGCCCAGACCACTGGCGGTTTCGCCATGCTCATCGATATCCATTTTAGCAAAGCCAAGTTTGCCTGCGTACTCAGTGCTCAAGCGCTCGAAGACCGGAGCAATATTGCGACAGGGACCACACCAGGCGGCCCAGAAGTCGACGATCACCGGTGTTGAAGCCTTCAATACTTTTGCCTCAAAATCCTGATCACCAACATGAAACAGATTTGTATTTGTAGTCATAAAAGTAAGCTCTCTTTCATCTTCCGCACAAACGATGTGTTCACACTATGGAAGAACTGTAACGAGATAATGTTCTATTAGAGGAAACACTACCACGGCTTTTTCTATTCCATAGTTTTATCCAGTATAGACGTTTCGTTTTTACAAAGAGCATCTATCTACGCCTACCGCCTTGCAGGATCGAGAGAAATTCCAGGATGTACAGGAACAGGTTCAACAGCGTAATGAACAGGGAGGCGGTCAGGCCAATCGCATTGGGCAACGTATCCGCCATATACTTCGCGCGTTGAACATAGAACAGTATATAGCCGGAGAAAATGGCGATGCCAGCCACCGAAATGATCAGAGCGAAGAGCGTTGAATGGAAAAAGATCTCCATGATACCCGCAACGAGCAACAGAATCACACCGAAGAAGAGGTAGTCTCGGATACCAGAAAAGTTGCGTTTGGTACCCCAGGCATAGAGTGCCAGGGCAAACGAGGTAATCGCCGTGATCAGGAATGCCTCAGCCAGGATGAATTTATCAGCGGGATTGCTCATATACTCTTTAAGTATTGGAGACAGGCTCAGTCCCTCCAGGAAGGTGAACAGATAGAGCAGGAACAGGTTAATGCCTGGTTTCTGGATCAGAAATTGCAGGGCAATCAAGACAACCAGGCCCGCTAATGCCACGAATATATATGAGCCAAACGTCAGTTGAATAACGGTCAAGCCTAGAAAAGCCCCAATGGAGGCAAAGATGAACGAGAAGGCCAGTAAACTCATGACCTTCCCTATCAATGCACTGGACTGCACTTCACTTTGAGCGTAAGGAAGCGTTTGATATTGATAACGAGAAGAGCCAAACATCCCTCCTCGCCGTCCACCAAAGGGGCTACCACCAAAGGATCTATTATTAGGATTATACATAAGCGAACCTCGCAGGTAAGAACTATGCAAATGGATGCACTCTACAGGCTATCCAGATCGATAGAGATGCAATGCCTCTTCGTGCATATGAAAGAGCATCTCCTCACTCACTATATACGTCAGGAGACAAAAGAGAGTTGCATACAGGGCACTCTTCAGACAATGCATTAGGGTTTATCAATGGCATGAACCTAGAGCACTTATCACCTACAAAGCACGCATCGCGCTACTTTCCACAATTCCTTGTTCATCAGGAGTGAGATATATTTTGAGCCTGATTGATGGCTTTTCGGAGGTTCATCAATAGCAGTGTATTACATCACACTCCACACGCCACAGATCTCACAGAACGCAATGCCCACTTCACCAAAGGTCTTACTGCGCGTGCTCCAGCGATCATAGACAATCGCCAGCGAACCACAATTCCAACAACGGGCGCGACCACCAGCCTTGCTCTCATTCGTCAGATGTTGTAGGAGAGCGCTACGAGCACCTTCTGAGCCAGTATAGCTAGGATTGTAGGCCAGGTGCAGCGGATCACCATGCGAGTCGCCCTGTTCCTTGCCCAGCGGCAACTTGATCTCATGCGACGGTGGTTGCAGGGTTGGCGCACTAGAGGCCGCGACCGCAGGCGGTGTCACAGGAGGAGGTTGTGGGGGGCGACGAAAGAGTTCACCACGAGCGGTGCGACGACCACCTTCAATGGGTGTATACTCCGAGCGTTCGCCTCGCTCCGCGCGTTCATTGCGTTCGGCTCGCTCGCTAATGGCAAGCGCAAGCGAGGGAGGCAATGCCGGTTGAGTGGGTGGCAACATAGGAGCAGGCTGATTGGGAACATTCTCCGGTCGTGCAGGTGCTGCTGTAGGAGCATTATCGATTGGATGCTCCGTTTCTATGGAAGAAGCACTGGTGGCCTGATCGGGAGATAGCTCCGGACTATTTTCTGGTTGTTCAGCGAGATTATTCGTATTCTCCGGCTGATCGGGCGGATTGGCGCGTTTGCGTCTTGTTATTGGCATTGGGATTTGCTCCATAAGAAGTAGTGTACGTGCGATACAGTGTAAGCGTAGTACAGGTAGTATATCACAACCTATCGGAAGAAGGAAGAATGCTACAATACGGAAGCGAGTATACATACGTGTTTTTTGAAACAATATATACTCGCCCCAGGTCTCGCTCCATACGGAAAACGAAAAAATAGCAGCCGCTGGGACACATTTTTTGTGCAGACAGCAGCTCATCTAGCCTTTAAAGAAGTCTGCATTGACTTTAATAAAGCTCTTCCATTCTTCGGGAACGGCAGATTCCTCAAAGATGGCGGTCACGGGGCAGGCGGGCTCACAGGCACCACAATCAATACACTCGTCTGGATTGATAAAGAGCTGCTGTGCCTCCTCGAACCCCTCCTCGTTTGATGAAGGATGAATGCAATCTACCGGGCAAACATCGACGCAAGATGCGTCTTTCACGCCGATACATGGCTGGGTAATTACATAGGTCATTGTTTCGCTTATCCTGCCTTTCACAATTTGGGTGATGAAGCTTCCACACCATATGGGGTAATCCCACTATGGTTTCTGTGCAAGCGCCGGCTTCAGTATAGAGGGTTGTAGACTTACTGTCAATTGTTTTGTTACATCAGCGCAACCAAAAACACCCTTGACAAACCCCTCAGTAAGTTTGTATAGTTGATAATGGTTACGTTTATTATAGCACGATCAGGCAGAAAGGAGAACGTCCTGTTATGGAGCATAGTGATACTTTCAGGCTTACTTTTGTATACACTTTGCCGCAGGAGTTCGCCCGCTGGATCGTATCTTCAGGGACCACAGACACAACCACGCCAACTCTCCCGGCCCACAGGATAAGTGTGCCCATTTTAAGAGAGGAAAAACACTCTACCTCGCACTTCCATTGACGCGACATCACATTCTCCCTTTCCTTTCTCTACCGTGGGCACCCAGGCCACGGTTTTTTTACTGCCCTTTTTAGAGATTTATCGGCGCAGCTTCTTGCTGCTATTCCTGTATTAACAAGAAAAGAGGACTTAGCTACCATGTACACACAAACAAGCTCACCCTATCAGCGTGACCTGGGCAATGGCCTTATCGCCCGCTGGTCCACTGCCGCCGATGGCGAGAACATTGCCCAACTGGCGGGCATGGTCTTTCGCGACAAAGCCGACGAGCCAATCAATATCCGTATGGTGCGTAACGTGCTACGCTTGATGCGTGGAGATCATCCATTAATGACACCCACAGACTACGCCGTCGTGGAAGATACACACAAGCAAGGCAACCCTATCGTCGCCTGTATCTGTCATTTACGTCTCACCTGGGAATACGAGGACATCACCTTTGAGGTCGCACAGCCCGAGATCGTTGCGACGGACCCCGACTATCGCAATCGCGGCTTAATTCGCGTTCTTTTTGAGATTGTCCATGCCCGTAGCGCCGAGGAAGGGCGTCTTGTTACAGCCATCACAGGCATCCCCTACTTCTACCGTCAATTCGGCTATGAATATCTGCTAGACCTGGATGAGAAACACACGACGTACATTGCGCAGATTCCCAAACTCAAAGCTGGTGAGCAGGAGCCATATACCCTCCGTGAAGCAACCGTTGAGGATATTCCTCTCCTGCAACAATTTTATAATCGTCGTAAAGGCGATAGCATGGTATGGAGTCGCATATCAGACGCTTACTGGCGCTATGAACTGGAAGGGTGGAAAGTGCAACCGGACTGGGGCAGGACATCCAGCATCCAGATTATCGTTGACAAGGCCGGAGATGCGTTTGGATACGTCTTCCTGTCACCTATACGCTGGGGACAAGAACTCCATGTGCGAGCATTCGATGTGGCCCCTGGCGCTCCTGTACAGGCCATGGTGCCATCGGTCTTGCGTGCATTGCAAGTATACGGCAGCCAGATACCCACAAGGCGTCCGGATACCGAGCCGTTCAGCAAGATTAACTTCTCCCTTGGCCGCAACTCCCCACTCTATCCGGTGCTGGGGAGCATGGCGGTCTCCACAGAAGTGCCGTATGCCTGGTATATCCGTGTTCCTGATCTACCAGCGTTTCTCAAACACATTGCTCCTGTCTTGGAGAGGCGTCTGGCAAACTCTGAAGCGGCAAACTATACAGGCGAGCTAAAAATTGATTTCTACCATGGGGGGTTGCGCATGGTCTTTGAGCAGGGGCGACTCGTGACGGCTGAAAAATGGATTGTGCCCGTGTTTGAAGGGAACGCGGGTGCGGGCTTTCCCGCACTTGTATTCTTGCAGGTTGTGTTTGGATATCGCAGCATAGAGGCGCTGCGCCACATCTTTCCCGACGTGTGGGTCAATGACGAGACGGGCTATCTGCTCAACGTTCTCTTCCCAGAGCGCATGTCTTTTGTAGCCTCTTTGTAACGTACCAAAATGTAGGGCCTGATCATGCTGTTTAATTCATTAATCCAGACATGATCCGGTAGGGACCCGGTTCGACCGCGTCCGCGATTCATCGAAAAAACCGTGGAGGGTCGATAAATCGCGGACGCGGTCGAACCGGGTCCCTACCAGGGTCATATCCATCGTAAATTTAAAAAAAGCATAACCAGGCCCCTACGCTATACTTTCGATGCCACTTTGACCTCAATATCATCATATTTCTTGACCTTGTAAATGGCGGTTGAAATAACCCAGCTCAAGAGAAAAAGGCCGATGATGATAAAACCAATGACGCCAAAATCTAGCTTTCCTAGAAAACTCCAGATGCCTCCCTTTAGACCAACCTGATTGCTAATAATTCCAAGCACTTCTATGCCTCCTACAAGCAGCGCCACCAACACAGACATCAACGTGATATTCATGTTATAGTAAAGTTTACGCACAGGTTTCACGAAGGCCCATCCATATGCACCTAACATCAAAATACTATCGGTTGTATCAAGAAGCATCATGCCTGCCATGAAGAGTGCGGGGAAGACCAGGATTAAGTAGATTGGCAGACCATTCGTTGCAGAGGTAGCCGAAATTGCCAGGATGCCTACTTCAGTTGCGGTATCAAAGCCCAGGCCAAAGAGGAGGCCAATCGGATACATGTGCCAACTGCGCGTGGTGAGGCGCAGCAAGGGGCGAAAGAAGCGTCCCATCAGCCCACGTTGGTTTAAAAACTCATCGAGGGTCTGCTCATTGTACTCTTCTCCACGCCGAACTTTCCGAAACGCCTGCACAATCTCCCAGAGCACCAGGAAATTGATAATGGCAATGATGAAGAGAAATGTAGCGGATACAAGAGTGCCAATCACGCCACCGATACTCTGTAAACCGGGAAGTTCTTTTTTGATAAAGGTAGCCGCAATAGCCAGACCGATGGACAGACCGACGACAATCGTAGAATGGCCCAATGAGAAAAAGAAGCCCACAGCCACGGGCCGCTTATTTTCCTGCATAAGTTTACGCGTTACATTATCAATAGCTGAAATATGATCGGCATCAACGGCATGTCGCAAGCCAAAACTATAGGCCAGAACAGCGGTACCCAGAAGAGCCGGATGTGGCAAGAAACCGATCAACGTGACGGCCCACACAATGAGATTGAAAATGATAAGGAAGCTATATATTCCAATCACCTTTGCGCGAACATTCGTAGAGCTATCATTAAATACATGGGAGAGGGCAGTGAGTCCAAATTTACTACTCATAAAGCCTCCTGGCTGATTGTAACTACCTGAAAAAATATAGGATTGGCATCCTTTGAGGGGAAACCGCCAGAACAGGGTCGATGTATCATCCTGTTCCTGCTAAAAGTGTAGCATGAAAATTTCATTATTGCAAATTTTTCGCAATAAGGAAATTTCGCCAATAACTAGCTGGCAGAGGAGAATATGGATGAGAGGATAATAGTGAACATACGCTCTGAGAAGTTTATTTATGCGAAACAATATAGAGGTGGGAGAAAGCAACTTCCGCGCCCTCATCCTCTACGTAGAGGCCAATCATTCCTGCTGGTAGGGGTGAGCGCATAGGATCGATCACAGCATTCCTGACAATTTTATGATTGATGGAGAAGGTAAAGGTGTTACTGTCCGCATTAATTGTAACGGTATTATTTTGATCAAGGCCAGATTTGAGGGATGGAGCGGTCCCTGAAGCAATGGTGTGCCATTGTCCGCTATCAAAGCGTGAGAAGACGTATTCTGGGGTTGCCTTTGTGATAACTTCAAAAAGATAATAATGTGATTGATCAGCATCAGAGCGAAAGATAATGCCATAGTAATCAGCATTCTCACGTGAGTGATGGACCTGGGCCATCGTTACGGTAAGGCTAAACTTGTTCAACTCACCGCCATTGTAAAGTGCCAGGGCAACACCTTGTGCTGAATCATTCAAAACGTGATAGCGCTGTGTTTGATTATCATAAAAGAAGGTCTTGCTTCCAGGCCAATTATGCTGATCAGCCAGGTAATCGAAGCGTGTGGAAGCAGGAGTAGCAACCACGGAGGTACGCGTTTTATTGATTGTCCTTCCCTGGTTGAGATGTCCGATGAGCAGACTGGCAATATAACCAGTGGAAAGGAGAAGCAGCAGAAACAGGGTAGCAATTGCGGCAAAGCGTGGTCTCACAAAGTTTGCTGAACGCAGTTGTTTGACTTCGATAAAGGGTTCAGAAGCTACCAGAGGGAGTGAGGCGTGGGAGGTTGAGACAGCATTTTCAGCAGCCAGAGCGGCGCGTTTACCACTTGTAGTGAGGGCATGAGCTTTACTAGAAACGGCGATGGCCTGAGCGAAGGCTGCGCTAAACTGGCCCGCCGTCTGGAAACGCTTCTCGGGGTCCTTCGCCAGGGCTTTGTGCATGACGCGATCCAGGGCGGGAGAGATATCTGCACGTATCAAGGCAAGCGATGGTGGAGCTTCGTGAACATGCTGTAGAGCAAGCGCAAGCACTGTATCTGCGATAAACGGGAGGCGATTCGCCAGCAGATAGAACAGGGTAATACCAAGCGAATACACATCGGAGCGGCTATCGACGGTCTTACCGAGTGCCTGTTCTGGTGAAATATAATCGGGAGTTCCCATCAGCGTATCAGCTTTTTGGCTGGCAGGGTATCATCGTCGGTACGCATCACCCGTGCAATCCCAAAATCCGAGAGCATAACGCGACCATCGCTATCCAGGAGAATATTGGCTGGTTTGACATCGCAATGGACACAGCCATGGGCGTGGGCATAATCCAGAGCGGAAGCGATTTGTTCCAGGTACCATTGTGCTTCGGCGAGAGAGAGTGCCCCATTGTGTGCAATATATTCCGCAAGCGTTCCTCCCGACATGTAAGGCATGACAATATAGAGGATGCCATTTTGTTCACCATAGGAGTAAACCGACAAAATATTTGGATGATCTAATTTGCTTGCCGCCTCGGCCTCGCGCAAAAAGCGGCGGTAGAACTCGCGCCGCATTTTGCCATCCATGTCAGCACGAGGGAGAAAGACTTTCACCGCAACTTTGCGTTCATGCTGTTGGGCAAGAAATACGGCACTTGAACCACCATATCCCAGCAACTTTTCTAATACGCAAGAGCCAAGCTTTTTCCCAATGAGATGCGTTCCCCTACCCATGATGAGATAAAAGCTCCTCTCTAGTTCTCCTGAATAGAGAACAAATAGAAAACATAATAGAGAGTAGTGGTTTCTGAATCATGCTGAAACCACTACAATTGTAGCCAATTGACGTATATACTGTCAACCAGGTAGGTTAGAGCGTGAATTTGCCGTGCTGCATGATAACGTGCCCATCAATCTCGATGGTGCAATCGGTAGGAATCACATCCACGTGTATCTGCGCATCCCAATCAGCGCCCGTAAACTGAGGATAAGGATTGCCAAAGGCGACGTGGAGGCCAGGCATCTTTTCATCTTGCAGAAGATTACCACTCAATTGTTTCAGACTGGTGAGCGTGCCAATTGCGAACTTGCCCGCACGATTGCCATTAGGAACCGAGAAGAGATAATCGTGCACTTCCTGAGCGAGGGCCGCATTTTCGCTCTGCACAGAGGTCACGTATCCATCTTTAACGGTGATGGTTAGAGGTTGTGCGAGGACGCCATACTTTTCAGAGAAGTAATCGCCCAGGACTTCGCAGACCAGGGTGCCATCGACCGTTGCGGGCGCAGTGAACACTTCGCCTTCGGGGAGATTGCCCCATTTGCCTTGCTCATGATAGCGACCATGGCAAGGGATCCATTTCCAATCGGGATGGAACGTCGCGGTTACGTCGCTGCCCTTTGCGGAGGTAACATGGATGGTTTTAGCGTTGCGCACACGCTCATAGACCTGATTCGTCAGCGTGAAGACCTCGTCATAATCGGCACACATTCCCTCAGTCATGAGTTTCTCATCGATACCGATCATATGACCATGGCGCACCTTCAAGTCGTTCACCAGGAAGGGCAGAAGAGGGATACGGAAAGAGATCTCGCCAGGTTGTGCGGTGGCGATATAGTAGGTCACTGTGGGGTGAGCATGCAGAAGATCGTCACGCAGCGCATCAGAAAAGACTGTCAGGGGGCGTGTTCCATAATGTTCAAGGAAGCGTACGGTTACATCGGCATGCAGCGAGAGCGCGATCTCAGCCACACGACGAGCAATAGATTCCCGTGGGAAGTCGGTCAGAATAAACACGCGATCTTGCGCCGTCACACCCATGCAACGGATGGCATTCTCGGCACCGCATTGAACACGCTCTTCAAAACTAAGGGATTGGAGGTCAATGCCCTCGCGTCCGGTAATAGAATGATGGGCTGGTATCGACATATGCTCAAACTCCTTGAGAGTATTACTAGTATGATGTACTGTATCAGATAGCGCAAACGCGAGCAAAGGCTGTAGCGGCGCATAAGAGATACGATATAGAGCTGTGATATTCTTTCTATACGCACTGGACAAGGAGAGAGTAACTATGAAGTAGCAAAGTAATAGTCTGGACAGCATGAGCCATGCACCCCATTCTTTCCTCGCTTCTATAATCATCCCCTCTA
>CAVUVQ010000049.1:0-8892 GCA_963744875.1 uncultured Chloroflexia bacterium
CAATATCTGTTTTGCCAATGCCGACTGGTCCATAGAGTGCTTGTATATGTGTCTGGAGCGGATGCTCAGAAGCAAAGGAGTGATGTAATGCTTCCAGTGTATCGGCGCGGTCCGTGAAAAAGGGATTGGGCCTGTAGGTGAGATTACTGAGAGGAAACTGGGGTCGTCTGCCTGAAGGATGCCAGATAGGCGACTTGTGATTTCTTTGACCACGCGGTGAATGCCTTGCGCGACCTCTAGCAGGGCTGAGTCGAGATTGTCCCAGACCGTCACGGCCTGACCATTTTGAGGTAGAGGGCTGTATTTTTCGAGAGGAGAATTTTGCATGTTTGCCGGACGCAAGAGAACTGGGATGATTGGCACATTTCTATACAGATGTTGTTCGGCTGCATAGGGCATTTCCACTTTCGAACATTGCTCGGAACCCCAAAAATCAGCACTCACAAGCAGCACAATAATATCAGCTTTACCGATGTAAGCCTTGATAGTATCTTTGACGTTGTACCCGGCACTGATCGCACTATCGTACCATATCTCAATAATATCTAGCTGTCTGAGGTTGCTCAGGTGATTGCGCAATTTATTGAACAGGTTTCTATCCTCGGATGCAGACGCGAGCGAGAAGAAAATGTTGATCTTCTCTAAATTATGTGAATGTGCCACGTTATGCCTGCCGAAAAGAAATATTCTATCTTTGTTCATTTTAGCATACATTGGTGGTCGAGTATATAATTGGTGTTTAAAGATTTCCTCATCCTGGTAACATCACCGGGGAATTTCCTCAATTCATGCAACCTTCCTGCTTTGATGAATAAGTACAATGAAATTAGTAGAGCATGCCGAGAAGGGTATGCTTGTGCTTCTTGTCATCATTAGAGAATAGGGAGATCACCTTTCGTGAAGATAGCAAAAAATAGGCGACGCAACGATGCCTCCATTGTAGGTCGCCAGATTTTCAATAAAGTCCCGGAAGTTACCATCTACTTCTGGATCATTAAAGTTTTGTGCACGACGGTGGGCGAGACAGCCGCAGACTTCCTGAACTCAAATTTGCACCTGGGCCTGACGGGCACCACTTTCATCATGGGGAGCCTGTTGATCGTCACGCTCTTCTTTCAGTTCGCGACGAAGAGATATAGGCCGGGCATTTACTGGCTCGCGGTCGTCTTGATCAGCGTGGTTGGCACACTCATCACCGATAACCTCACAGACAACTTTGGCGTATCTCTGGAAACCACCACCATCGTCTTCAGCATTACGTTGGCAGTGATCTTTACGTCATGGTATGCGAGTGAGAAGACGCTCTCCGTCCATACAATTAACACGCTACGACGAGAAGTCTTCTACTGGCTAACCATCTTATTTACCTTCGCATTAGGCACAGCAGCAGGAGATCTTGTCGCAGAGAAGTTGAACTTGGGTTATATGCTCTCGGCAATCATATTTGGAGCAATGATTGCGCTTGTAACCATCGCTCACCTGCGTTTCAAGCTGAATGCGGTCATGGCCTTCTGGATCGCCTACATTTTGACTCGTCCCCTCGGTGCCTCACTAGGCGACTACCTGACCCAATCCCACGGCGATGGTGGATTGGGCCTGGGTACGGTCGTGACAAGTATACTTTTCCTTACAACTATCTTAATCACCGTTACCTATCTTGCCATCACAAAAAAGGATGTAGGTATTTCCGTGAGTTCGCCTGCCGTCGAAGCTGAGGGTCTTAAGAGTAAGCAGGAAGAGTGGGCTACATTCTCCCAACGCAAGTGGTAACAATGGAATTTTCGCATTATTGGGAACATGAACCCACCGCAATCCTGTTCTCTATCGGCACAAATCAATCGTCATATGGCCCCAATATATCCATCATCTCAAGCCACAATTCAAAGCAGGGAGAGTCTTTGTAGGATGTAGACACGCTATCTCTCGCACGCGCAAGTCGGCGGGGGAAAATATGGCGCTGGTTTTCTGGTTCCTGATCAGCTTTTTGCTGCAAATAAGTAGTGAGGCAACGCATAAAAGGCTGACCACTTTCCAGGCCAGTCGACGGCCAGCCCGGATCCTTTTGAGGATTGACCGCAGAGATAGCATCGTCAGCCAGCGGAATAACAAATTCGCGAAAATCCTGCAGCGAGAAGCTAGAGAGAAGATTGCGTAGTGCTTCTATTGAAGGGGCAATCCATAAGGCGAGGGCCGCCTCTGACTCCGAGCGATCTAGCGCATCAAATGAGCAATATATCTCTTCCGTCTCACCTGATTGGAGCTGATATCCAAAGATGGCACGTAATTCATCACTATAGCCCAGGTGTTGATGCATCTCATCAGTCCGTTCAATCCATCCCAGCACCGTATCCAAAAGTATCTCATCTGATAAGGCCAGTAATGTTTCTTTCACCTGCAACGTCAGGTTTTCTGTAGTTCCATTCATATTCCTATTCCACCTTTACACAGACGTCTATTCGAAACATCTAAGAGAATAAAAGCGTTGGGAAAACATGAAAAAAACAGTAGAGGTGCCAACATAGCTATCCAAGCGTTTCACGCTTCCATGTATTCCCATTTATATATACGGAGCCTTTGTAAAAAAGCGGAAAATTTTCACGAGATCCTCACAGTTTTGGGGTGAAAAGTATGACAAAAAGGTTAATATAGGAGAGCTAGAAGAATCGTAGTAGAGTTGGGAGATGATTGTACCGGTCTCATAACCGTTTTTTACCCGGATAAAAAGAAGGAGCCAGGATAGGAAAGGCTCTTCTGAGCGAAACTTGTATTTCCCGATGTTTCATGACACACTACTAGCAGAAAATTTGTCCATAGTTAGGAGCACATATTACTTATGGCAACGTTGCGAGAAATCAGAGAGGAAGCAGGCTTATCAGTTTCTGACCTGGCGAAGCGGGCAGAAGTTGATTATAAGACTGCAAAGAAAGCTGACGAGAGTGGTGGTTCAATCCATCGATTTAAAGCTCTTGCGCTAGTAAAAGTCCTTAACCAGGAATTAGGAACAGAGCACGAGCTTGAGGACATCGACGGCTTAACACTTCACTAGTCAGGGGGTTGTGATTAGAGGAAGTAGACTGATGTTACATGCTCTTCTGGAGAAATCAGGAATTTTCAACCCAATTTGAGAAGAAGTATTTCTGATTTCTCTTGTCACATCCAATACAATTAGAGTCCTAATGTCTCAATAGTATCCAAAACCTCTTGAGCGTGCTGATCTGCCTTAACCTTTGGCCATACTTTTCGCACAATGCCCTCTTTATCAATCAGGAATGTCTCACGATTGACGCCGAGATATTTCTTGCCGTACATATTTTTCTCTTTCCACACACCATAAAGCTGTGAAACCACGGTTTCGGTGTCGGACAGCAGCGGGAAAGGCAACCCATATTTTTCGGCGAACTTCTGATGTGACGCAAGGTCATCAGCACTCACGCCCAACACAACAACGCCCTGTTTTTGCATCAAATGGTTCGCATCCCGAAACGAGCATGCCTCGGCTGTACAGCCTGGCGTATCGTCTTTTGGATAAAAGTACAAAACAACGTTATGACCCTTGAGATCTCCAAGATGAACCTGGCCGTTTTTGGTTATGTCGTCGGCACCAACAGCCGGAAGGGTGAAATCAGGAGCGGGCTGTGACTCCTTAATCTCTGTATCACTCATATAAGTACCTCGTTTGAAACAGTTTTCTTAAAATCCAAACTTTTATTAGTGTACCACTTCAATTCCCAGCTATGCCAACGCCAGCATACGCTCAAGGGCGACGCGTGCCCAGTGAGCGGTTTCCGCGTCGACCGAGACCTGGTTGATGACTTCTCCATCGAGCAGCGCTTCCAGCACCCAGGCCAGATATGCCGGGTGGATGCGGTACATCGTGGAGCAAGGGCAGACAATCGGGTCAAGGCAGAAGATGAACTGGTCGGGATGCTCTTGCGCGAGACGGTGCACCAGGTTGATCTCCGTCGCAACTCCCCACTTGCTACCAGCGGGAGCACGCTCGATCTGCTCAATAATGTATTCGGTTGAGCCATAGAGGTCAGCGGCTGCAACCACTTCATGACGACATTCGGGATGCACCAGGATCTTGATGTCGGGATAGCTCGCGCGTGCCTCTTCGATCTGTTGAACACTGAAGCGCATGTGGGTAGAGCAGTGGCCCTTCCAGAGAATGATTTGTGCTCGCTCAATTGCCTCTTCGGCATCGTCGGAAGCCATGGGATCTTTAGGATTCCAGACGACCATGTTTTCTTCATGGATGCCGTATTTGAGGCCAGTGTTACGTCCCAGGTGCTCATCGGGGAAGAACAAGACGCGTTTTCCCTGTGTGAAAGCCCAGTTGATGACAGCAGGAGCGTTAGATGAGGTGCACACGATGCCACCGTTGCGGCCACAGAAGGCTTTGAGGTTGGCGGCGGAGTTCATATAGGTCACCGGGATGATACCTGCATCAGTCCCAATTTGTTCCTCAAGCATCTGCCAGCACTCCTCAACTTCAGCAATATTCGCCATATCAGCCATAGAGCAGCCAGCGGCAGGATTAGGGAGGATGACTTTTTGATGGGCACCACTCAGAATATCGGCGCTTTCGGCCATAAAGTGGACGCCACAGAAGAGGATGTAATCGGCCTGAGGACGAGCCGCCGCCAGTTGCGCCAGTTTGAAAGAATCACCTCGATAATCCGCATATTTGATGATCTCGTCGCGTTGATAATGATGGCCGAGAATGAGGACGCGTTCGCCCAGCGTTTCGCGTGCCGCAGCGATGCGACGATCCAGTTCTTCGCCCGACATTTCAGCGTAGAACAGAGGGATGTTGTCGTTGCGTTTCGATAGATCGTGTCTTGCCCTTGTACGTGGCGAGAGCAATGGTAGGACGCGGGTCTCCTGGCTTTCAGCGCACTCGGTATTTACAGCCATGATGTTTTCTCCTTTATGGAATCAAGCAAATTCTAGCGAGACATCAAAATTGGGCGCGGAATGCGTTAAAGCTCCGAGCGAGATAAAATCAACGCCAGTGGAGGCGACTGCGTGGAGGCGTTCACCATTGGTACCGATGTTGCCGGATGCTTCGATCAATACCAGAGGCGTATCTTTACGTATCAATTCAACCGCATTGTGCATTGTTTGAATATCCATATTGTCAAGCAGCACGACATCTGCGCGTGCGTTGAGAGCCTGTTGGACTTCGGCAAGTGTTTCGCATTCGACCTCGATTTTAAGCAGGTGTGGGGCCGTGTGACGTGCAGCTTCAATTGCTCTGGCAATGCCTCCCGCAGCCTTGATATGGTTATCTTTAATAAGGACACCGTCGCTCAATCCGAAGCGATGGTTCTGCCCACCACCGAGTAATACGGCTCCCTTTTCCAGGCTACGCAGGCCCGGCGTGGTCTTACGTGTATCAAGAATGCGAGCATGGGTACCCTCTACCGCACGTACACAGCGAGCGGTCAGTGTTGCGATACCGGAGAGATGGCCCAGAAAGTTCAGCGCAACCCGTTCGGCACTCAGGAGAGAGCGTGCCGGACCATCCAGGCGAACGAGCACGTCTCCTGGCTGCACAATAGCGCCATCATGAACTAGTAGCTCGACGGAGATGCGCTCGTCAAGCAGGCGAAATGCTGCGGCGGCAATGGCAAGTCCGGCAATCACGCCAGCTTCACGGGTGAGGATGCTGCCGCGAGCCTGTTGCTGCTCAGGGACGGTACTCAATGTAGTTATGTCAGCTTCGGCACCATCTTCTTGCAATGCGTGGCGAATGAGATCGAGGGGTGGTTTAAGCATGCTGGGCGATCTCCTTTGTTTCGTTCAACCATTGAGATGGATCAATGGGAGGACGTTGGAAAGCGTAGTGTTGTTCGATCTGCTGTGGGTTACTGGTCTGATAATCCAGACGCCAGTGGCTGCCGCGACTCTCGCGCCGTGCGAGTGCGGCAACAACCACGAGTTCGCCCACCTGAAGCATATTCATCGTCTCGGCGTAGCCTGTCCCCGTTGCCGATTGATTATGCTGATTGGCAACAAGTTGTGCATAGAGCGCTTGAAGGTGTGATTTTGCTTGCAGCAATCCCTCTTCATCTCGACAGAGAGAGACATACTGCCACATGAGTTGGCGTATCTGACTACGAACTTGCTCTGTCGTTAGAACCTCCACCATACCGGATGACACAACGTGCTCGCGTAGAGATGAGGTGTAAGGGATCATGGCGGTGTTTTTACGGATGGTGCTATGTTCATAGCGTGGAACGGCCTGACCAAGTTTGTCGGCGATACGTATGCCATAGACCAGTCCTTCAAGCAATGAGTTACTGGCGAGTCGATTGGCTCCATGGACGCCTGTGCAGGCGACTTCACCGACGGCGTACAAGCCTGGGAGGGTCGTGCGACCAGAGGAGTCCACCATCACGCCTCCCATACAATAGTGAGCGGCGGGAGCGACGGGTAAGAGATCATGTGCCAGATCAAGTCCATTTTGACGGCAGATCGCCGAGATCGTAGGGAAGCGGGCATACATTTTCTCTGCTGGTAGATGGCGCAGGTCGAGGTACTGGCAATCAGTTCCTTCAGCTAGCATCTCGCTCAGGATTGCACGTGCGACCACATCACGGGGTGCCAGTTCGGCCTGTGGATCGTAGCGTGGCATAAAACGTTCGCCCGCGTGATTACGCAGATATGCACCTTCGCCGCGCACGGCCTCCGAAATGAGGTGGGAGGTACCGTTTGCGATCAGAACGGTGGGATGAAACTGCATAAATTCCAGGTCGACCAGGGCCGCGCCCGCTTGCCATGCCAGGACCAGCCCATCGGCGGTCGCACCAGCAGGATTTGAGGTATGGAGCCAGAGGCCACCCGCACCACCATTTGCCAGCACGGTTGAGGTAGCGCTCACATCGAAGGTATGACCAGCATGATCGACAGCGCGTACACCAGAACAATGACCATTCTCCACAAGAAGTTCGCTTACAAATGTTTCTTCATACAGGGCAATTGAGGAACGTGAGCGCAAAGCAGTCATCAGAGCACGCTCAATCTCAGCGCCAGTCGCATCGCCACCAGCATGAAGAACGCGCCACCGACTATGAGCAGCTTCACGGCCCAATAATAACCCATCGGGAGTCGTGTGTTCGGAGCCACCAGGTTGAGCTTGATCAAACACAACGCCCATCTGTATGAGCCAGCGCACCGCTTCTGGTGCCTGCTCAACAAGAATGCGTACAGCCTCTTCATCGCACAGGCCAGCGCCAGCGGCAAGAGTATCCTGAAGATGGAGTTGGGGGGTATCATCCGCTCCCAGTGCTACCGCGAGACCACCCTGGGCGTAGCGGGTGTTGCTCTCACCCAGTTGACCCTTTGTGAAGAGGGCGATGTGCATGTGCTCCGGCAGCCGTAGGGCGACCGAGAGGCCAGCGATCCCACCTCCCACGATAACGACATCGAACGGTTGGCTATGGGCCATGCCTTTATTCTCCTTCGAATAGTGTACATACTACACTAACTGGTCAGACAAAAAAGAAAAGGTGTTTACTGTACACTAAGTCAGAGTATACCAGATTTTTCTGTGAATGTCCATGCTAAAAGGCTTTGTTTGTGTGCTGGATTGCGGCGAAATGAGGAGATTCGCCGCTTTCTTGCCTCATTTATGTCCAGTTTTGTCTAACAAAATCTAACTCTTATGATGTCAGATGATGAGGTCATGTATGGTCCTTTCATTCAGCAATCTGTTATCTTTGTCATCACATCGTCCAACCTACAACTTCTAGCTGTGTTCCATTCTTTCCACTATGATCAATAATTTTTGGTGGACCTCCATCGAGAGGACCAATGAGCAACGTATCGGAGCCAAGGCTTTGCCTTGAAGCTGTCCTGAGCGCATACATAGTTCCATCTAATGAGATGTTTGACCAGGGATATTGTGAGTAACTATTTAAGAAAATCGGATCTGTTGTCTCGCTTATAAGCCGTTGCTTCTCCTGGCTCTCACTATTCAATTTCCACAATCCGTTCTCTCTGGCATACCCGTCAGTATTCTCTACAAGGAACAGCAATGTGGTTGCTGTGATGGCACGTATCTGTGTAAGTGCAAGAGTATCACTTTTGAAGATAGAATGCGGCCCCCCGAAGGCTCCTTCTAAGCTTATGTTCATGCCGCTAATGTCACTTGGACCCTCTGACGGCTGGCACCAGGCACAATCCGACCCTACCAGGCCTTTACAATGGCTGATAAACACTACTTTGTTATCAGGGCTGACAGAAAAGTCATGACATAATCCTCCTGGAGCGATCAGGGGAAAGGTAGGGTTCTGGACCTGGGTATCTTGTCCAATATTTAGATGATACAAATCTCCTTGCTGACCCGGTGTTTTAGTAGTGAGCAAGATATCATCGTTGATGAGCCAGGTGATCGGTGTGTAGGCCTGCTGAGAGAAAAGCTTTTGTTGGAGTTCACCCTTGTTCAGGGTTAACATATACATACTCGTTTTAGTAGGGTCGTCTTTCTCATTAAAGATGAGGCGAGCTTTATTCATGTCAGTGGCAGGGGATAAGAGAGCATCGGTAATAGATATTGCGGGAGCCGAACAGTAGAGTGTTTGCAAGCCCTGCCCATCGAGACGTATCAGTTGTATCCAGGCCCGCTCTGTGACCGGTTCAGGGCGTTGGGAGACAAAAAGTATCCATTGTCCATCACCGAAGAGCTGAGCGTTCACGATGGGACGAGGAATAGTTGTAATAGTACTGGTTTTACCCGTTACCGCATCGTAGGCCAGGAGCCTTCCTCTGGCATCATTAGCAATGTAGACGACTGTATTATGCCCCTGTGAAACAAGAGGAGACGTAACTGCGGCCCGAGCTTTTCCATCGGCTGGACAATCCGTTTTCATTGGTGGAAGTGGAGCA
>CAVUVQ010000050.1:0-156044 GCA_963744875.1 uncultured Chloroflexia bacterium
GAAACCATACGTGTGCGCGAAAAATATGCTGATCTGTTGGAGCGTATAAATAAAACAGAGCCATCTCAGGATGATCTCCAGATGTGAGCAATTTCTACAAAATAGAGGCTAATCCATCTCTCTTTGGCGGCTTCGTCTTCTTCAATCCTTTGTCATTCTCTCTTTTGGTCTTATCGGGCTTCGTCTTATCAGGCTTCGGCTTCCCATTCTTGTCCTGATCTGCGCCATAAATAGGCCTACTCCAAACAAGTTGAGCAACATTAGCAGTAGGGAGCCGCCGCTTCCCAATCTCCCTGGCTCCTCTATTCTCACATCTATATTCATCTACCTGGGGGGGGTATATGTTGAGGAGAAGGAGGCGCGAATGCATGATGTTATATTACCATACATGATGATTGCTTTTGTGCAAATATTCATCGCGACTCCTCCTTTCATAGTAAACTCAGGATGCGTTCGATAAATCGCCAGACGCGGCAAACCAGGCTCCTACGGCAACTGATGCATTCCACATCGTCTATATAAGGCTGATTTCTTCGTGCAATAAAAAAATGGTGTCAGGGATTCGATCAGACAAACTGTGAAAACCCTCACTGATGGTTCTACCATGGAAATGCGCAACCTTCAACATGTATAGATTACCACAGATGAGAGTCCTATGCTCCACGCTTAATCCCCAAAAGTTAGAAGGCATCTCGCTAACGGAAGGTGTTTCAATCCGTATACAATTGACAGCATGCTGTCAATCAGTCTATAACACAAACGTGTTTGGCGTGGTAGCAGTCACCAAAGCAATGCTGCCTTTGCTGCGCAAGTCTCAGGCTGGTAGGATCGTGAATGTTTCCAGCGGGCTGGGTTCGATTACGCAAGCCAACGATAGGAATTATGAGTTCTTTCAGGTCAATAATTTGCCTTACCAATCTTCCAAAGCAGCAGTGAACGCTATTACCGTTGAGTTTGCCAAAGAATTGGCGGACAGTCCTATAAAGGTCATCGAACCACTGAGCAGGCTGCCGCTATTATCGTACATCTCGCGACCCTGGACGAAGATGGCCCAACTGGATCATTCCAGGACGAAAACGGAAACATCCCCTGGTGAGTTCTCTATCAGCCTTCAGGGATACATTCATCGTTTTAGCGCCGTTTCTCAGAATACTCCAATGTATTCTGAGAAAACGTCTCAATTAGCTTGATTGATAGTGTGCATGAAGAAAGGCCACCAGCCCATTCTCGGCCAAAAAGTGTTGCTGGACAAGCAGCTCAAATGGAGCCTGTAAAAAAGCAAACTGCATTGTTTTGACGTGAGCAACCAGTTCTTCATCCATGGTTTCCCGGTTGAGGAGTCGCCAGCCTTGCTGGATACCATGCCAGATAAAGCGTTGCTCCCATTCCAGTACAAGGGGAGAGGTCTCCACACAGTGGAGAATTTGCATAGAAGGCTGCAATCCCTGTTCTGCAAGCTCCTGCACCCAATTCCTGCGCGTATACCAGGCTGTTTTTTGCGCTCCCCACTGTCCTATGATCGCTGAACGATCCTCAAGATGCTGAGCATGACGACGCGCGGGCTTCCCCGTACGCCCGACGTAACGTATCTCACCCGTCAAGGGGTCCGCTTCAGCATAGATGATCTGCCCGTTCGGAAACGTCCTCTGGCAGCATGTATGAATATACATACTCTGCTGAGCATCTGAAAGCGCATGGAAAGCCACTTCACAGTTCTTACAACACAAAGAGAACGCAATCCCATCGCCACACATTGCATACCCTTTGAATGTTGTCAGAAAATCACGACGCACCGTTCTCTTCTTACACAGACAACAAACAAGCATACGTTGTGCGAGGAGTGCTTTGTGACAACTTCTACAATGTACATGCAACACAAAACCTGTGGAGGAGGTATTTCCTCCAAATTCGGATGCGGGAAGCATCTGCTGGCATGCACGGCATCGACGCTCGGGCTGCTGAAGATACCAGTTCTCCCGTTCTCGTGAGCGCTCTTCATATATCTGTCGCACAGCAACGCTTCTTTGCCAGGATTGCCGCCTTCTCTCTGCACGGTCTTGCCATAATGCTCTCTGAGCAATCACTCTGCAATGTCGTTCATATTGCTTGAGTTGCTCACATTCGAGACAGATCTTCCGTCGCTCACCCATATTCCCCTTACGCTGTGAGAAAGCGACCAGTGGTTTTATCTTTTTGCATTGCAAACACGACTTCCCATCTTTCAACAAGTCCAGTTCTCTGATCAGGTTCTCCGCCATCCCACATACTCCCTATCTTCAGAATTCTATATCTATAGTATAGAAACTATTTCAAATAAGATAGGTTATTTTTCCTATTCATCGAAATATTAGAATATATGAGACCAGAGAAGGCACGGGCTCCCCTGGTCGTGTACAACCTTTATGGCGTCTACAACAATGAAACCATCATCGCCCTGACCGCCTCCAATTCATCATCATTGACGGTATGCCCCATGTTGGGGTAGAGTCGCGCCGTGACCGTTCCTCCCTGTTGCTAAGAAACTCGGCTGAAAACAGGACACGTTCTTTGGGAATATGCATATCCCTATCGCTACAGCCTAGAAAGATGGGTGTTTCCTGTAGAGATCCTGGATAATCGCGCGGCGTCCCATCTGGACCAATCAGGCCACCACTTAATCCAGCAACACCACCATAGCGGCGTGCATTGCGGGACGCATATTCAAGCGATAAGCATGCACCCTGTGAGAAACCAAGCAGATCGTGCGTTCTGGTCCAATGCCAGCAGCATTCAGACGTTCAAAGAGAGTTGAGATAACTGCAAGCCCTGAAGAAATTCCCGGTTCGTTGCTTGCAATAGGGGCGAGGAAGCTATTTGGATACCATGTATACGCGGCTGCTTGCGGAGCAAGATAGGCAAAGCCTGGCTGATTTATCTCACCAGCCAGACTCAAGATATCTTCTGGCGATGCACCACGCCCATGAATCATGATCATCGCCGCTTTTGCACGCTCAAGTGGTTCGCCAGCAGTCAATACTGGCTGGCCCTGATGTGGACCCGTTATCTTATTTGTCCCCATGTTTTATCCCTCCAGATCGCTCTTGCCAGCATTTTCCTCCGGCACATGAAGCGGTAACAATACCTTTTCAAGCTCTGAACGGTCATTCTCCAACCAGGGAGGAAGCTTGAGATGTGTTCCTAGATCCTCAACAGGCTCATCGATGGAGAAGCCGGGAGGATTAGTGGCGATCTCAAAAAGGACGCCCCCCGGTTCATTAAAGTAGATTGAGTGAAAGTATTGCCGATCCCTTACAGGAGTTACATCGCTACCATGACTGAGCAGGTGTTGACGCCATTTGAGCTGATGCGCATCGTCCTCTGTGCGCCATGCTACATGGTGAACGGTCCCTACAGCAATCCTGCCATGTGGCTGATCGGGCTGGTTTAATATATCGAGACGGGCACCAGGGCCACCAGTTCCTACCTCGTATCTGAAGCGATTGCCTTCTTGTTGGAGCAGACGAAAGCCGAGCACGTCAATCAACATCTTCGCAGTGCGCTCCTGATGCGTCTCGGAGAGGGTGACGCTAAAGAAACCGCGAATGGCGTATTCTTCTGGTACGGGTCCCTGCTTCCAGGGGCTATGGGGCTGTGCATCATGATGGGCCACAAGCTCCAACGAGAGCCCATGCGGATCGAAGAAGGAGATAACCTGCTCATTGAAACGTACGGTCGGGCCTGTGATAGCAACGCCGTATCCAGTCAGACGCTCAACCCAATAATCGATGGCCGTGGCTGGGATAGAGAAAGAGATATCTACAATCTGACCTGTCCCTCTGCGTCCCCTGGGAGCACCAGGCCAGGGAAAGAACGTGATGATGGTGCCAGGCGTGCCTACCTCATCGCCATAATAGAGATGATAGGTGCCGGGATCATCGAAGTTGACGGTTTGCTTGACGAGGCGTTGTCCCAGAACACGGGTATAAAAGTCGACATTTTGCTGGGGGTCTCCCACGATGGCCGTGAGATGGTGAAAACCAGCAAGAGTATTGTTATCCATACATTCCTCCCAGGTGATCTCTCACCTTGTAAAGTACTTTCATTTCATTCAGTATAATGATACGATACCCTTATACTATTAAAAGATCAAGGGCTTTTGACGAATGACATTAAAGAGCAAAAGCCATTCTGTAGATAAGAGGGGAAGAGGCCATGCTAGACCAGACTGACCGAATGCTATTAGCTTTGCTGAAAGAGGATACCAAACGGAAATATAGTGAGCTTGGTGAGATTGTTCACCTGTCGGCACCTGCGGTTCATGAGCGCGTGAAAAAGTTGGAGCGGAGTGGGGTGATCCGCAAATACACAATTGAGGTTGATCTGGACGCGTTGGGGCTGGCGTTGCAGGCATTTATACGCATCCATATCAGCCGCGTTCCCTGCGAGGAGATGGCCCGGTCGCTGCTGAACTTCCCTGAGGTGGTGGAGTGCTTTAGCTCCGCTGGAGAAGAGAGCATGCTGATCAAAGTGCATACCGGGTCACCCTCCCAGCTAGAGACGCTGCTGAACCGTATTCGACTGATGCCAGGCGTGGAACGGGTGCTGACGAGCATCATTCTCACTACGCATTTCCAGCGCGAAAATATCGCTGTGGATGAGTGAGAACCAATTACAGCGAACCATTAATTGCCTGTACATAATCAAGATACGCCAGACTCGTCGCCAACTGCTGCTGCTCGTATGCAATAATATCTGCTGCTGACTCCCCACACTCAAAAGGAGTGCGCCAATCACCGACAGGTTTTGCGTTGGCCTGCACAAAACGCAACAATCCAGCAAGTTGTGCGGCTGAGCGCGGTGGATAATCGGGCCAGTAGTCATCGGCCAGCACACGAATATGCCGGGCCTCCAGTGCCCCCAGTTCAATAGACATTGTGATATTGGGGCACGTGGTCGCCAGGATTTTGAACAGCGCTGGGAAATCGATCACACCTTGTCCAATTGGGCAACGCACAAGGCGATAGCCCTCTTCACTGAGATAGATACTATAATCCTTGAGGTGCACATTTTTGAGATAAGGGGCAACACGGTTGAAGTAATCCAGTGGTTCCTCAGCCGTTGCGAGTGGATTGCCTGTATCAAGGGTGATCCCAAACTGGGCCGAACCAATCGACTCGCACAACCAGAGGAGTTCTTCCGAAGCCAGGTCTTGATGATTCTCTACGGCGAGGTTTACCCCGGCCTTTTCTGCAAGCGCGGTGGCCTCTTGCAATTGCGTCAAAACCTCTTGCAGAAAGGGTTGCCAGCGACCAGCTAGAGGGCGACGATCGCCACCAATCTTCGCCCCGCCTACGACCGTACGCACGGTTTCAGCGCCCAGTTGTGCACCAAGGTGAATGGCCTCGATAAGCGGTCCAGCCGCATAGCCACCAGTTGCTAGTGTTATGAACAGTTCGCGCTCTCGGGCTATACGCGCTACAGAAGGAATATCCTCACCTTGTAACAGGGAAACGGGAACCTCCACGCCCTTCAGATGCAAGGCGCGTGCCTGCTCCATAAGTTGCTGGACGGTAATCCTGGCGCGACCTGATGCCGGGTGAAGCCCCATGCTAAACGTCGTGCCGTAGACTGCGAGACCAATGCGCATTATTTTTTCCTTTCAACACACCTGGGCGCGATCAATTGGACCCCTACACCGCGATCGTTATTCTGCTGTCCAGCCGCCATCAAAGGCTAATGATGCGCCTGTCATGAAGCTGGATGCATCTGATGCCAGGAAGGTGATGACACCTTTGAGTTCCTCGGGCTGGCCCCAGCGTCCCAGGGGAATGTGATTGAGAAAGTATTGATTGGCTTGCGGATTATTCATCACGGGAATATTGAGATCCGTGGCGAAGGGGCCGGGACATAACGCGTTTACCATGATGTTATAAGGTGCCCACTCTAAGGCCAGCACTTTTGTGAGTTGGATCAGGCCAGCTTTACTTGCACAATAAGCACTGCGCTCGGGCAAGGCGGTCAGGCCCAACATGGATGCAACATTGACGATACGACCTGAGCGCTGCTCCTTCATTTGACGGCCTACCGCCTGACAACAGAGGAATGGGGCTTTTAAATTTGTGTCCTGCACTTTATCCCAACTGGCCTCATCAAACTCCTCTATGGGCTTACGAATATTGATACCAGCGTTGTTCACCAGGATATCAATGCGCCCGAATGTCGCCAGGATTGTTTGCACCATTGCATTGACCTGTTGAGCGTCGGTTACATCTACGACGACTCCCAGGGTGCGGCGTCCCGTTGCGCGGGCAATCGCGGCGGCACTTGACTCTGCATTCTCTTTGTTGCGGCTGGTCACGACGACATCAGCACCCGCCTCCGCCAGCGCCTGGGCCATTACAAAGCCCAATCCTTTGTTCCCGCCAGTGACCAATGCGACACGACCATTGAGTTTAAATATATCAAGCGACATGAGATGATGCTCCTTTTCTCTTTATTTCAGTTTCACCGGGGCTTTGTTCACGACATTTGCAGCAGCGATGGGGCCGGTCACAGAAGGCACATCCACGACATCAACCCAACGCCGCTCTTGCGCTGATTGTATAACGGCATCAATCACAGCCTGGCAGCGCATACCATCATAAAAAGTTGGTAGATCACTATGGCCACCATCCACAATAGACTGGATAAAGGCGATATCCTCGTCATAACGGAACGTCGTAGTGGGATCGCCTACAGCGGGATCGCGTGGAGAACCGGGATAGGTAAGGAACTCACGTGGGACCTGTACGGTCTCTAATGCGCCACTGGGACGCCCGATGAGGATCTCATGGGGGTGATGCAGATGATAGATTAATGTTCCCTCAGTGCCATACACCTCGAACTCGTCGAGTCCCTTGCCGCCGTTCTCGCGCCCCTTGGCAATTTTGCTCAGATCGAACGAGGCAACCACGCCCTGTTCCACCCCAACGCCATCCGCAAACTCGGCAATAAATACGGCGAAATCTTCAACATCGGCTGATACTGGTTTGCCATCGCGATCCAGGCGCTGCGGAACAAATGTGCGCGTCGTACTTACCACACGGGCAATCGGGCCAATCACATCATGACAGAAATCGATGCGGTGGGCACCCATATCTCCAACCTCGCCTGATCCCGCCTGAGCACGATGCTGCCGCCAACCCAGATCCGTCTCCCGGAAATCCTGGATGCGTGCGATACGTAAATGACGCGGCTGCCCAATCGTTCCCTGACCAACGAGATACTTCAAATAACGCATGGATGGCACAAAGCGATAGGTAAAGGCGGTCATATGTTGTACGCCCGACTGTTGCGCGGCTTCGTACATCTGTACCGTCTCGCCATAATTCATGCCCAGTTGCTTCTCAACGAGCACATGTTTACCAGCGGCAATCGCGGCCAATGCAATTGGAGCGTGAAAGAGGGTAGGCGTGGCAATGACGACTGCGTCGACGGCTGGATCTTGCAAAAGCTCTTGATAGGATGAAAATGTACGCTCGACTTTGTATTCTTTAGCTCGCTGCCGCAGACGTTCGCTGTCGTTATCGCAAAGTGCTACGATTTCGGCGTGTGGACTGAGGCTGAGGCCGGGTAAATGGACGTGGCTGCTGATGCCTCCTACGCCGATCACGCCGACGCCAACTTTTGATGCACGCATTGTCTATTTCCTTTCGTATTGTTCATTCACCTGGGCGGCGTCAACGCGGCCCATACGCCACATAACGTATTTATTCGCCCCAGGTGATTACCTGGGGCTGACCGGATTGGGCACAATCGTAGATGCCACGGACACAGGAAAAGTTGAAAAGCGCCTGCTCGTTCACGACGGCGGACGAGGGTTGACCGATCATACGACGATAAAAATAGAGCAGCGGCTTCTCGCTGAATTTCACTGCATCTGGTCCCGGTGGGAGAAATGACACTACTTTGCTCTCAACCAATCCATTGTTATCGTAGCTATGCGTCAATGTCATGTCGACGCGCGGCATAGACCAGCTCCAGCGTAAAGATCCCTCCAACCCTTCTATCTCAACACGCGATTGGTTATCGCTGTGGGTACAGGATGCTCGTTCGTATGTCAACATAAAGATCTTGCCACCTGGGAGGTGATAGCGGAGCATTGCGCCCGCCTGTTGCTCAACATCAAAGACGGTTGTGGGTGGGAGGTGCAGGGCCGTTGTCGGGTTTGCGGTCCAGGCACCGAGTACCTCGACGCGTTCTGGGTGGAATAGATCATTGAACACGCTAAATTCATAGGGTGCACGATCCATCAGGGTGCCACCACCACTTTTTGCGACATCGAGAAACCAGTATGTACCAGGCTGATACTCAATTCCCGGTCGATTGCGCTGCTCTCGACTGATGAAGCGTACATGATAGACCTCTCCCAGTGCATGTTCATCAAGTAGTCGGCGTGCGCCTTCTGCCGGGGGCCAGTGTAAAAATCTAACGCTACAACACCCAAGCAGGCGATTATACTTCTTTGCCACTGCCAGCATCTGCCGTGCCTGTGCTCGATCCATTGCTAGCGGCTTCTCACATAAGACATGGCGGCCCGTTGCTAGAGCCATGCAAGTCAATTCGTAGTGAGCAACTGGCGGAGTAGCAACAATGACAATATCTGTATCCTGTGCTGGTTCTGCCAGCATGGTTTGTACATTAGCGAAGACACGTGCGTGTGGATACTGTCTGCTGAAACTTGCCAATGCCTGCGGATTGGGATCAGTTACAGATAAGCTGATCTGTTCCGGGTCAGGCAATGTCTGGATAGCATTCGTATGTGAATGCGCTATCCTGCCAGCGCCAATAAGATAGATCCTCTGGGTTGACATGTGTACGATTTCTTCCTTAAATTTAGGAGGCTTTTTTGTAAGTCTCGAGTGCCCTTCGTAATAGTGCGTACTCTTGTCTCTTATGCTTTTGGCTTATGGGCCACCTGACGAAATTGCCAGTCATGCTGAAAGAGATCAAAGAAGACATCTTCACGTGGATGCTCGGCAATAAAGTCCTCATTCAGCTTCACACCCAGGCCTGGTGCGGTAGGAATGGGAAAACAACCATCAGCCGCATCAACTTCGGGCACGCCTTCCGCAACACCTTTGACCCAGGAGTCCGCAAAATCATTGAAGTGCTCCTGAATCTTAAAGTTAGGCGTACATGCAGCAAGGTGAAGTGCTGCAACCGTCCCGACTGGGCCACAGACGTTGTGGGGTGCAATCAGCATATAATAGGCATCAGCCCAGGCCGCCAGTTTTTTTGTAGCCAGAATACCCCCGTAGTGGGTGATATCAGCCTGTACAATATCTGCCGCCTGTAACTCAAATAGCTCACGAAACTCAAACGCTGTATGCAGGCGCTCACCAGTTGCGATGGGGATACCAAGCGGGGCAACTGCCGTGCTGACCTTTTTGAGAACGGCTAAATTCTCTGGGGGAACCGGCTCTTCAAACCAACCAGGCGAGAAACGTGCCAGTTCATTGATCAGGGAGATTGCGGTAGGAGCATTGAAGCGCCCATGCATCTCAACCAGGATATCTATGTCGGGACCAACGGCGGCACGCACTGCTTCGATCAATTGGATAGAGTGATTCTTCTCTTTGCGGTCCAACTCGTAAAAACCAGCGCCGAAGGGATCGACTTTCAAAGCCCGATAGCCACGAGCGGCCACTCGCTGTGCCGCAGCAGAAAAATCTTCCGGTGTACGTTCCACTGTATACCAGCCGTTCGCATAGGCAGGGATGCGCTCACGTACAGCCCCACCTAGCAGTTGATAGACGGGCACGCCCAGCGCCTGGCCCATAATATCCCAGCAAGCCATCTCTATCACCGCAATGGCCGACATCATAATCTCGCTGGCACGGGCAAAATCGCGGCGAAACATACGCTGTACGAGATCTTCGATCTTCATGGGGTCCGATCCCAGAATATGATGTTTGCTTGCTTCCTGCAAATAACCCAATAGAGAGTCAGTATGATTGACCATACGTACTTCACCAACGCCGCGCAATCCCTCATCTGTCTCGACGATAACATAGGTCAGATTGCGCCAGGGTGTGCCAAGCACAAGTGGTTTAATTGCACTGATTTTCATCATTACCTCTTTCTTATGTCAGTCTATACGCAGGACAATCTTGGTCGCGGCGACCTGTCCATCGACGAGTTGCGCAAATGATGACGCTCCTTCAGCCAGTGGGCGCTCCTCCAACCAGGCAGTCCCAGGTTGCAGTAGGCCATCTGCGAGTAAGTCGAAGGCACGTTTGAAATCGCTCTGGTCGTAGCTGAAGCTGCCACGAATAGTGATCTCCTGGCGTACAAGATAATTTGTGGCGAGTGAGGATGTTTCGTCATGTAGACCGATAAAGACGATAGTTCCACCGGGCACAACGGCCTGGACAGCTTGCGCACGCGTCACATTTGCGCCAACCGCATCGATGACTGTAGCGACCCCCCCAGGCGCGATCTTCTGGACAGTTGCCTGCACGTCTTGTTTCTGCACGTTGATCGTCTCGCTGGCCCCCCATTGGCGGGCAACTGCCAGGCGCGACTCTGAGAGGTCGCTGACATAGACGTTCTTGATCCCCTCGGCTTTTGCCGCGATCAGGGCGAAAAGGCCAATTGGTCCAGCTCCCAATATCAGCAGGCTCTCTTCAGGGCGTACCTGTGTCAGCTTCACGGCACGTAGCGAGCACGCTAGAGGTTCTGTTAATGATGCGATGGTGTCTGAAAGATTGTCTGGTAGAGGATGACATTGTACAGCAGGGACGGCAACAAATTGTGCGAATGCGCCAGGTCTATGCGCACCGATAAGCTGGCGTTGGCGGCAGAGATTCGTAAGACCCACGCGGCAACGATCACATTCGCCACAGATGACGAGTGGATTGAACGTGATGCGTATTCCGGTGCGGGCGGGGCTGCCATCGGCAAACGTTCCCCCGGTAGACTGAATAACCTCACCGGCGGCCTCATGTCCCATCACAAGAGGGGGTACACGGAGACTGTTCTGCCCCAAATATCCGCTCAGTTCAGACCCACAGATACCAGCGGCACGTACAGCGATGAGGACTTCACCAGGACGAAGTTGCGGTATCGCAGCACGCTGCATTTCCATCTCACGGGGTCCCAACCAGACAAGGGCCTCCATCTGTTTTGTTTCGCTCACTCTATTGCTCCTTTCTACGTCAACCCCTGGGTGAGCCAGGAATCACGTCACATCAGGTTCTTGCTTTAAATGTTGCTCTACGTGTTCAAGGTGGATCAGCATAGCTCGGTGGGCGGCTTCGGGCTGGTGCTCGCGAAGTGCCTGGAGAATGCTTTGATGGTCCTGAATGGTCTGCTCTACGACCCCAGGTAGGATGGCGGTACGTTTGCGGCTGGCTTTGCCAAGGCTGCGCAGGCTACTCATGAAGCGCTGCAGCAATGGATTGCGGGCCGCATTGGCAATAATCTCGTGTAAATCAAGGTCAGCCTGTAGATAGGCTTCATAATTGGTAAGGCCCAGCCTGGAACGCGAGAGGCATTCCTCCAATTGAGCCAGTTCCTGCTCAGTGATACGATGCGCGGCAAGGGCACAAATGGGCGGCTCTAGCGCCTTACGCGTCTCAAATAACTGTAAATACGTGGAGTCGTCGAGCGAGAAGACAAAATCCAGGTGCTCTACCAGCCGGGCTGGCTCCAATGCAGTCACATAGATACCAGAACCGTGGCGTAGCTGCACAACCCCCATAACTGAGAGGACGCGTAAAGCTTCGCGCAACGAGGGTCGGCTCACATCCATCATTACTGCAAGTTCGCGCTCAGGGGGCAATTTGTCGCCTGAGCGGAGTTTCTTCTCACGTATCAATGATAGAAGCTGATCTACAATATCTTCGGCAACCGCACTTTTGGAGACTGTGCGAAACGCTGGTGGCTGCATCTTTCACGCTCTCCATTTCCTAAATTGGTAAGATGACTTGTCCAAAGCGTACCATGTGCTATCATCGTTTGTCAAGGCAACAAAAATTTAGGATTGCATCATTTCAAACAATGGGAAAGGAGAGATGCTATGATAGGGAGGATTTAGTTTTAGCAAAAAAGGAACCTTTCTATGACCATAGATGCAGCATTTACCAATTTTCCTACCCTCACGACGAAGCACCTATGCCTTCGTGAAATTCGGCTAACGGATGCGGAAGCACTCTTTGCGAATAGGTCTGATCCGGAGGTAATGGAGTTTTTTGGAGAGGAGCTTTATCAGTCTCTTGAAGACGCACATGCGTTGATAGAAGAAACACAGGTTCATTATAATCAACGCGAAGCCATACTCTGGGGCATTACACGCAAAGGTGAAGATACCATTATTGGCACATGTACCTACTTTCAGTTTGGCCCTCATTTTCATTATGCCGAAATTGGCTATGCACTCCAACGTGCGTATTGGCGACAAGGCATTATGAGCGAGGCGATATCAGCCATCCTGGACTATGGGTTTAAAGAGCTTGAATTTCATCGTATTGAAGCAAATACTGATCCTGAGAATATACGCTCTAAAAATTTGCTCCTCAAGCTGGGTTTTACCTATGAGGGGAATTTGCGTGAGCGCTACTTCTTTCGCAATAGCTTTCTGGATGAACATCGTTTTGGTTTGCTCAAAGATGAATGGCTGAAAACGAGATGAACCGGTACAAGAAAATATCCCTCCACAGCGCCGATTTTCAAGGGTAGGGACCATCTTTAGAGCGTCTCACAATTTATTGAGATTTTCCCAGGGAAAATCTCAATAAATTGTGAGACGCTCTAAAGATGGTCCCTACCCTTGTGTTATCTTATTATCACCTTTTTGGCGACCGCTGCACCCTTACCACGTGCCACCGATGTGAAGATGCCCAGTGCTGCAAAGAGCGCACAGACAAGCAGTGCCGCATGGAAACCATTGATGAAGGTATTTTGTAAGGCAACGAGGTGTGTCTGAGCAAGATTATGCGCTCGTTGTGCCGCAAGAAGCGTGCCCGCTGCAGCTCCCCCCAGTCCCACAAACACCGTACCCGTCAGAGCCACGCTCAGACTTTGACCAATCACACGCCCTGTGGAAAGTAATCCTGATGCCTCCCCCTGCTCATTTTGCGCGGCAGCACTCATCATCGTACGCGTGTTAGGTGACTGAAACATTCCCTGCCCAAATCCTGTGACCGCTAAGCGCCAGATGATATCCAGAGCGGAACTATGTACATTGATCTGGCTGAGCAGGAATAATCCGAAACAAGCGATCGTCAAACCGATGGGAGAGAGCCAGCGCGAGCCAAAACGATCCGCCAGCGTTCCACTGAGCGGCGCAACGACACCCAACATGAGTGGCAATGGCGTCAACATCAGACCCGTTTGTAAGGTTGAGAAGCCACGCAACTGCTCAAAGTAGAATGGCAGTAGAAAACCTGGTGCGAACAATGCCATCATACAGAGAATAAAACTTATATTTGCAAATGCGAATACATGGTTCGTTACGAGATGCAGGTCAAGAATGGGATGCTTGATGTGCTTCTCGACATAGATTGCCACGCCCAACATCACAATGCCTACGCCAAGAGATGCAAGCGTCCCCGACGAAAACCAGCCCCACTCCTGCCCAAAGGAAAGGCCCAGGGTCAGCGATCCCAATGCGACCGCTAATAAACCTGCGCCAAGAGGATCAAAGCGTTCCCCCTTACTATGCGCCGGACGCTGTTCTCGATACAGGAAAAATGCGGCGAGCAGGACAATAATACAGATCGGAACATTGACGTAAAAAATCCAACGCCAGCTCAGGTATTGTGTGATAATGCCCCCAATCGTCGGGCCAGCCGCCACTCCTAACGAGACCACAACGGCATTCAAGCCCAGTGCCAGTCCACGCCCACGATCGACAAACGTGCTGGTGATCATAGCGATATTCACCGAAAAAATGAGTGCTCCACCAAGGCCTTGAAACAGACGAGCAATGATAAGGGTTAATAATGTGGGAGCCATCCCGCACAATGCAGAGCCGATCATGAACACGCCCAGGCCCGTTAAGAGGATAGGCCGTCGTCCAACGATATCAGCTAAGCGTCCAAAGGTGAGAAGAACGGCAGCAATAATCACCAGATAGCCAATAATTACCCATTCAATGGCCCCACTCACTCCCACATGAAACGTCTGTGAAATAGCGGGCAGACCAATATTGACGATCGAACCATCCAGCGTTGTAATAAAACTACTCGATGCAGCAAGTGCAAAAACAATCCATTTACTCACCTGGATAGGTGCTCGCTCTGGGCTGCCCTTTACACTTGCGATAGAGCCACCAGTATCACTCAGACTGGCCGTCTCAAATTTTCCATATACATTTTTGCTCCTCTTTTCATACATTTTTTACTTCTCCTTAATTATAAATGATTGTTTTCCAATCAAAAATCCTCCGAAACAGTTTGCGCATAAAAAGCGCATAACTATTCCTTGAGGATTTTTTCTGAAACGCTAAGAAAATGTGGGTCTATTTACTTGAACACGCGACGCTAGCAAATTATGCCCACTGATTTTAAAAAACCCTTGCATCAGGCGCACCTGAGGGCAGATTATTGGCTGTGGCGATCTCCTGCATCTGCTTTCTGATAGAACTTCTATACACAATAAAGAGGACAACAACGCCAATGATACCAAGAACCAGGGTGACTGTCGAAACAGGAATACCAGGTGGAATAACAAAAAACACAGTGGAAGGCGATCCATCCCAAAACCATGGAGTGCCGAGACAAAAAGGTAGGTCAGGATCACGGGAATGGTGATGCGAAAGTGACGTGGCCCACTTTGTCGGAATACCATCGCGCCCAGGAGAGCTGTCCAGATCCCATGCCCAAATGGTGCAAACAGGCCACGCACAATCGTTGTCGCAATCGATGCTTCAACCAGACCGTGGCTAAGTATAAACGTTGAGAATGCGTACCCGGTACTTTCGAGAGCTGCGAATCCCATGCCAACCGCGCCACCCAATAACAACCCATCCATCTCTGAGGTATGCTTCATTTTGCGGGCCAGAAACATAACGGCTAAAATTTTGCATCCTTCTTCAATTAATCCAACCAGAAATGCACTTCCTAGCGATAATCCCTGCGTTGGGTTCGATGGTACCGGAACCAGTAGCGTTTCGAGAATAGATGCACCCAGCACTCCCAGCACACCACCAACGATAAAGCTGGCGGCAATGGTCTCCTGGGTCAATCTACTGAGATGTTGATGATCATAGAGAAACGCAACAAAGACCACTGGGACAAGAAAGTTGCCAATTAAGATGACCGTTGGATAAAGATTCGTGTTGCCAGTTAGTAACATCACCACGATTGTAATCACGAAAAGAAGCACACCAACGAAAAATGTACGCAACCAGCCTCGTCCTCTACGTGGCAGATCTTGTGTTGGCTGCCTCCAGGCAGTTTGGGCCATGATTGATCAATCCTCCATTCCTATTTCTATAGATCAGGCAACCTGGCAGTTTGAGGAAGTATCCTCACCTGACATCCTTGCGTGCTTGTCTACAATTCTCACGTCTCTAGTATAGATCATGTTTCATATTACTTGTAAAAAGTTGAAAAGAGGATACAGCTCAGTTATTCCGCCCGCAATAGATTGCTTTCCTGAAAAGCTCCTGGCTTATAATAGCAAAAATAGTCATAGAAAGTAGAACTTACAAACACAGTAGAAAGGCTCCCTTATGACCGATCCTTACCAGATATGGCAAATCCCCTCACAGCAAATAACACTTTCCACAAGCGATGTCCATGTGTGGAAAGCCCCTCTTGTGGCTTCTGAGCATGAATACGCCACCTATCAACAGATCCTCTCACCCGATGAACGCGAACGGGCCGGGCGCTTCTATTTTGAGAAAGACCGCCGTCACTGGACGATTGCACATGGTATATTGCGGTTACTGCTGGCTCGCTACCTGAATAGCAACCCGCACGAACTTCACTTTGTCAATAATAGCTATGGAAAACCAGCACTTGCAGGCCACTTTGCGGAAACAGGTCTCCAATTCAATCTGTCCCACTCGGCTGAACTGGCCCTGTATGCCTTTACTTATTATCGGCAAGTAGGCGTTGATGTCGAATATATGCGCCCGAATATCGAATGGAACTCGCTCGCTCGCTCTCAATTCTCTCCCGCTGAATATACAGCTTTACAGGCACTTTCTCCCTCGCTTCAGGAAAAAGCGTTTTTTCTGTGCTGGTCGCGCAAAGAGTCCTATATCAAGGCGAAAGGCATGGGCTTATCTATCCCCCTCGATCAGTTCGATGTCTCCCTGGTTCCTGACGAGCCAGCACAGTTGCTGGCTAGCCGGGAAGAGGCTCAAGCAACTACACACTGGTCACTCCATGCACTTGAACCCGGTAATGATTATGCAGGTGCATTGACCGTCGAAGGCTTCGACTGGCATTTGCGTTGTTGGCAATGGATGATACAATAGATTGCATGATAGAAGTAAAGAAGATTTAGCAGGAGATAGATGCATGTCTGAAATTAATGAGCCAGCCAGAGACTTGACGGAAGAGACAAGCAAAACTACAGTGGAGCAAACAGATGAGCAGATCAAGGCGGTCCACATCGGAGAGCCAACGCTACTGGCTGGCCCCGTGGAAATCGTTGACTACGACCCAACATGGCCTCAGCTTTTTGAGCGTGAGGCAGCACGCATTCGCACTGCACTCGGCAACCGCATTCTCCTGCTCGAACATGTTGGCTCGACTTCCGTACCAGGACTTGCCGCCAAACCAAAAATCGACATACTTCTCGTAGTAGCAAATACAGCAGAGGAAACAGCCTACGTTCCAGATTTGGAAGCTAACACCTACGTGCTACACATCCGTGAACCTGAATGGTACGAGCATCGCGTATTTAAAGGGCCAGACACAGACCTCAACCTTCATGTCTTCTCAGTAGGGTGCCCCGAAATAGACCGTATGCTGCTCTTTCGCAACTGGTTACGCAATAATGTATCTGATCGTCAATTATACGAGCTCACCAAACGAGAGCTTGCTCGCAAAAACTGGAAGTATATGCAAAACTATGCCGATGCCAAGACCTTAGTCGTCAAAGAGATTCTCGCACGAGCGCAAGCATGGGCCGGAGATGAGATGAGCGAGGAAAATTAACAGATATCAATTGATTTCAGCATTGGCATAAAAACACGATAGAGAAAGCGCGAAAACGCGGACATGATCGTATCGATTTAAATAGAACATATCGTATCCACCTCGACTTAAATAAATGCGAAGACATCGCAACTGCACGAGACTTGTTTTATCGAAATATTTCCTTATCCCACTAATGAGAGCATAATACGGCTTTTTTTCCGTGTGAAACCTTTTTTCTTGTGTGGCGTGCTATAGTGAGAAGTAGAGAGATAAATTAGTTTATGCCTTGCGCATAGAACTCTCACGTAAAATTTGCTATTTACACGTTACAATGTACAATGAAAGAGGGAGAGAAACATGGCCCAACAAACATTAACATCTTCACACAATCAAGAACAAATGGAAGAACGAGGTACACAGATGGAACAAGATGATTTGCTCACAATCCGTGAAGTCGCGCAACGTCTGCGAGTTGACACGACAACAGTACGCCGCTGGATCTCACTTGGCCTCCTGGAGGCTATTGTCCTGCCCCATCGTGGCAAAAGACAGGCCTATCGAGTACGCAGGCGCACATTAGATCATTTGCTACAGGCCGGTTCTGCGGCACTTGAAGCAGCAGCGGAAGCAAAGCATTAAACACTATGCAAGTATTACAACTGAACCTGGTGTGTCGAGCTCGACAAGGGTCTCATGTAATGCTCCTATTGTCCATAACTATACAAAGGCATATTACATCCTGAAGCGCTGCGCACCAGATGCATTTTCTGTAAAATGGCGCATGGGCAGCACTTGATCTAGTGCTGCCCATGCGCCATTTGCAGCATTTGTCCCTCAATAGTAGAGAGCCAATTTGTAGCAGAATTGTGATCTATGAGGCTGCCATTGTAAAAGAAACGTGATTTCACCAGCCGATACTATACATGACGAGATAATTCGTCAGGGATGCACATTCTGTCCACGGCAAAAATTGGCAGATGATAACTAAATAGTTATGGTAAAACTTATGGGTAGCATCAAAAAATGAAATACGTCGTTCTTGACAGAAGGGTTGCTGACAGCATATAGTATATATATCCCATCCGAAAGTCCGTTTAGTATGCATACCATCCATCCATCTCTTACCCTCCGGGGAGATAAGCCGCATAGCGTATGCATTTCACATATGTGTGCAGTTATTGTTGTCTCATGGCTTGAACGGTGTATGAGACTTACAAGGACACATGCTCTCGTCCTGAATAACGAACAAGGAATGATGTCGTTAGAGACCTGTTCTGCAATTGTCAGAGGTCTATTGAGAAGCAGATCAAAAGGAGAGAAGCCTGTTCCATCAATGATAGCATTATGTAATGCGTACTCGCTTTGAAGGCGTCACATACCTGTTTCAGTAAATTGAGGGAATGGACGCTACGTCGCGTCATCAATTCTCTATGGGGAGAAAACGGCATGAACATTATACTGATCGGGGCACAGGGGTCTGGAAAGGGTACACAGGCCGAATTACTTGCACAGGAACTTAGACTCTTTCACCTTGCCAGCGGTGATCTGTTTCGGAAAGAGATGGCCGAGGAAACCGAACTTGGTGTGAGGGCAAAATCATTCATGGATCGCGGCGAACTGGTTCCCGATGAGGTCACGATCTCGATGGTGCTCAACTGTATTAAGAGATTACCTGTCACGCAAGGGGTTCTGCTGGATGGTTTTCCACGTACCATTCCACAAGCAAAAGCGCTTGATAGTGGCTTACAAACCATTGAGCAACAAATTGATCTCGCAGTCTATATCGATGTGCCACGCGAAGAATTGCTTGATCGACTCTCCGGTCGCTATATCTGCCAGGCTCACCAGCATGTCTACAACATTCACAGCAAACCCTCACGCGTACCCGGTATTTGTGACATCGACGGTAGCGAACTCACACAACGTTCAGACGACACCGGTGAAGCCATCCAAAAGCGCCTGGACATCTTTTTTGCTGAGACCATTCAGCTACTTGATTACTATGATATACAGCATAAACTGACCCGGATCAATGGCAACCAGGGCATCTACCAGGTGCAGGATACGTTACTAGAGGCAATAGAAATGCATAGAGACGCCGTTGTATGGCAACTGGCTGGATCGTTCCCTTCCCTTTCACCCAAAACATTTTAGAGCAAAAACGTAACTAACTGCTGTACCGCTGCTACTCAACCTCGTACCAATGCGTTGGACGTGTAAGTAGCGGCGGCAACTTCGTTTCAGTATCACCTTTCGCCGCATCTAGTTGCGATTGAATGAGAAAGATACTCTCAGTGAGGTCGGCTCCTCTCAGATCAGCTCCTCTCAAGTCAGCCCCGATAAGGTCGGCCATTCTCAGATCAGCTCCTCTCAGGTCAGTTCCTATGAGATATGCTCCTCTCAAGTTAGCTCCTTTCAGATCGGCTCCTTTGAGTTTTGCCCCGATGAGGTCGGCTCCTCTGTGATCCTTCTTGTGAGAGACTTCGGCTCGTACGAGTTCGCTCGTATGCAGTAGTAAAGCATTAATCCTTTGTCGGTGCGCAGCCACATCTAATTTCATGAGACCATCAGGGCTATTGTTCGTGAGGCGTTCGGTCTCCTTCAGCGCGAGGCTGAGTTCGCTGTGGAGCAGGCGAGCGGATTGCAGCGTCAGCGCTTCGGTCAGATACCAGAGCAGTTCATGGAGGTCTCGCATGATTGGAAACACCGCGAACATCTGCTTTGCACTTCGTGGAGTTCGCCGCCAGTCCTGTCCGCCAAAGGTGACCTGGGAAACCTTTTGCCCGGCACCGAAGCAGTCGTAAACGGTACAACCTCGAAAGCCTTGCTGCCTGAGTTGTGTGTGAATGCCACAGCGAAAGTCTGGTTGCAGATTAGGGCAGGACTGTTCGGCGTTTTTATTGATCGCGAAGTCTGCCGAAACTGAGAAGGCAGGCACAACACAGCACAATGCGAAACAGTTCTCGCAGTCAGCTTGTAGGTTCTTACGACTCATCCTACGCGGAGCGTCGTTCTAGCGCTAACTCATACTTATTGACAAACATTCGATTGCCGCAGTAGATGTTGCGCCGCGTGAATGGCTCTGGCGTTTCTCTTTCGAGCCGTTCGCGTACAGAGGGCTTATGAGCACCGAGGGAGTAATACCAGGGTTCCGCTAATGTGTAAACGGGGTCGTTCACCCAGGTGGGACAAGGGATAGCATACTTCTGGCAAAGGTGCTCAACTGTGGCAACACAAAATATTGCCCAGCGGTTGTCATCTGGCGTCAGGTTTTCTGGCTTCTGAATAGGATCTTTCACCAGTTCTTCACGCCGCTCTGGGTAGTTGCCAAAGAAGTCATTCAGAAAATTTCCTAACGGAATCCATGGATCTTCACCCTCACAGATTTCGCGAAAGGAAACTTCGATTGTTTGTAACGCTTCTCGCATTTCAATCATAGCATCACCTCGCCTCTGTTAGTTAGTATAACATATGCACAAGGCAAATGAGAATGCAATTAAGCGCTCTTTCAATCAATTTCTCAGAAAAATGCAGAATCTAGAACAACTCGTCCAGTGTTTCATCCAATAGATAGTGCTCCTGCCAGCGCTTATCTGGCACAAATCGGTCAACGATAGCTTGTGCATGGTCGCGCGTCGTTACCTGCAATTCCCGTAACAAGCTTTCAACGTCATTTAGATCCTTTTGCCGAAACACCATTAACTTGAGCGCAAGTATATATTCTTTGACTGGCACATATACATGCAACTTCTTAAATTCACGCCACAATTCAGGCTGAGGATGCGGTGCCATGTCCATAATAAAATAGGCGACGTCATCATTCATCCACTTCCTTTTGAGATGATGCATGCTGGCAACCGCATTCACTGCCGCTTTAAATGCTATCGTTTCAGGGGTCGTATTTGTCGTATCTGGATAGTCTAACAGCACAATATCCACATCTTCCGTAGCCTTACGATTCTTGACCATCAACAACATGAAGACGCCGCCCACAACCATAATACGTACCGGATTTTTGAACTCGCGCCGCTCCAATTCGTCACCTAAAGCTTGAAAGTACTTCTCAATTTCTTGCCCTTCCATTATTGTCGCCTTTCGAGGGGCCCGATTGATTGCGTCCAGGTGTGTATGATGCGACAAATGGTTCTACACACACCTGGACGTAATCAATCGGGCTTCCACCGTGATTGTTCTGCGTGCCGGGAGCTAATTCCCCCAGACATCCACCTGGTAGCGTTGCTCATCCGTCATTTGCTTCAACCACTGTTCCGCACTGTCAGCGCTCTTGCCTGTTTGCTCTTGATAGATGGCTGCAAAGGTTTTGCGGACATCAGGAGCCATTTTACTGGCATCACCACAGACATAGATGACCGCGCCATCCTGGAGCATTTGCCAGACATTGCCTCTCAACTCCCAGATTTTATCCTGTACATAAACCTTCTTTTCATCTATACGCGAGAAGGCTGTTACCAGTTCTGTGATACCTTGCTCGACGAAGGTATTCAGTTCCTGCTCATAAATGAAGTCCTGTTGCGGATGACGACACCCAAAGAACAGTAACGATCTTCCTACCTGCACTCCCTGTTGCTGCAAAGCGGCTCGTTCCTGCAAGAAGCCCCGATATGGAGCAAGGCCGGTGCCAGGACCAACCATGATCAACGGTATATGAGCATCTTCAGGTAAACGCAAAGGTGCCTGAGCGTCACGTATAAATGCATAAATGGTATCACCCTTTTCCTTATGCGCCAGGTCGTTGGAACATAATCCGGCAAATTCGCCATGCCCTGATTTTGCTGGTGCTCTTACCACACTTACCGTAATACTACATCTATTCTTTTCCTGCAATGGTGACGATGAGATGGAATAGTAACGTGGACGGATCGGCGCTAACAGTTCCAGGTACAGGTTAAATGGCAACTCACAGGCCGGGAATTCCTCTAGCAGGTCGATCAGTGACTTGCGCTTCATCAGGACCTCAGAACGGTAACGGCCAATACTGACCTCATCATCGCCCGAGAGAGCCTGCAATTTCTTTTTGTCAGGTGGACACTGCGTCTGCTCCGCCAATACTTTTATCTGCGTGCGCGTCGCAACATCTTGAAGCTCAACATAATCAGCTAACAAGGCGGAGACGCTTATCGGTTGCTCAACAGGCAAATGCGTCCTTCTCTGGCTGGTCGCATGCAGCCGTAGCTTGCTCTCGGCGTCAAACCCGAAGCGTGTGATGACTCTCTGCACTAGAGTATCGCTATTGCGTGCAATCACGCCCAGGTGATCTCCTGCACGATACGTCACACCATCCGGTAGTGCAATCTCGATGTGGCGTGTCGAACGCTCAGATGGATAAGGTCCTGTTGTTGTGTTGAGTTCACGATTCCCTACAACTTGCATGGAGAGTGCTCCGAAGGAAGCTACAAATGTGTTAAGCGGCTGCGTTCCCTTCATTACTTCAATGTCATACATAGGTTCTTGTTTAGGATGTGCGCTTTCACCAAAGTCGATTGATAACTCCTGCGCCAACGCCTCCCATAAAGATCGATACCATGCCTGGAACTGTCCATCGAAGTCGTCGCTGGCATCAGCCTCGCCACGCGGATAGATGCGCTTCGCTCCATGCTTCGTCAGATTGTCATCGATCAGGCGCGGAATAGCCTGAAAGGTCGAGGCCCATTCTCTATTACCACACCCAAACACGGTGTACCTGACATCCCTGAATGCATCGGCTGGCAGATCAGTCTCTTTAATCCAGCTACAGAATTTGCCTGCATTATCGGGAGGCGTCCCATTGTATGAGGCACTGACCACGACCAATGCACCCTCGTGCGGAAGGTTATTGGTATAGTCATCTAACGCCGCTACGCTGCTGCTGAACCCACGTGCCTCTCCATCCTCGGCAATGCGATGCGCGATATCTTCCGCTGTTCCCAGATTCGAGCCAAAGAGTACAAGCAAAGGTGTATGGTGTTGCTTCACTGTCGCAGGTTTGACTACTTCCATTGGCACTGCGACTGGCTTCACCTCTTGCTTCAACACAATTGTGCGCTCTGCGTTCGTTCTCTCTCTCACTTTGATTCTGAAGCCATCAGGTTTGAGCGTCAATGTTTCTTTGATCTTAAGCTGATAGTTCATGGAATCGATCAGCTTGAAGCGCTGCAGAACCATCCCTAGTACAAGGGTCGCTTCCTGCATGGCGAACTGGCGACCAATACAGGCACGTTGTCCATTGCCAAAGGGTTTATAGGCGTTCGCTGGACGCGCCTGCTCCGCTTCCACGGTGAAATGATCCGGATTGAACTCCTCGGCATCCTCGCCCCAGACGCTCTTATCCCGGTGCAACATCGGGATCAGCACGGCGATATCCTGGCTCTTCGTGACTTTATATTTGCCACCAAGCACGGCCTCCCCTGCATAGGGATAGACGGAGAATAACGGTGCAGTAGGCCAGAGCCGTAACGACTCTTTGAGGATCTGCCCAACGTATTTCAGGCGATTCACCTGTGCAAATGTCGGGGCAACGGATGGATCAGGACCAAGCACACGATCCACTTCCGCATACGCCTTTGCCAACGCTTCGGGATGATGCAGCAAAAAGTAGAGCGCAAATGAAAGTAGCCCGCTCGTCGTCTCATGCCCTGCTATAAGAAAAGTAATGATCTGATAACGGATATTAGTATCATCAAGCCCCTCGCCCGTCTGCTTATCTCTCCCGTTGAGCATATATTGTAAGAGATCATTCTTTGTTTCATTGCTTGTGCTTCTCTTACGCTCTTGAATGATATGATCAACCATGCCATTCATAAAATCCATATCGGCCTGCAACTGGCGATGTTTGTGCACCATCAGCTTATTTTGCACCGGAAGCCGCTGCATACTCTCCATTGACTCGCCCAGAGCACGCACCATACTCTCCACAAACGGATGCATATTCTCGCGATAGAACGAGTTGAAACGATAATCAAAGCCGCATAGACCAATCGTGTCCAGGGTCAGGCGCGTCATATCACCCGGTACATCGATATCATCATTCACATTCAAACGCGCCCACTTCTCCGTCAACTGTTGTGCAATGTCCAGCATCATCGGGAAGTAGCCCTGCATGGCTTTTATACTGAAATTTGGGAGCAAGATATTGTGCGCCTTGTGCCAGTTTGGCTCCTGCGTCTCCGCTGTAAATAGAGCATCACCCGCGAAGGTACGCACCTTCCGCAACGGCGTCCAGACCTTTTTATCGAAACGACTCTCATCCGAAAGCTCGTCAACTAAGTCAAATCCTGAAACAACCACCATCTGCCGACCAGGGAGATCTAGCTGGATGATCGGTCCATATTCGCGTGCTAACTTGACAATATCCTGCGTCGGCGTGCCTCCCATCACATCCAGCAAATTCCCCACCAGCATTTTCGTGGGCGGCTGCGGGATCGCCTCAAGTGTCTGTTTATCGTTATCTAACGTCGTGTTCTCTTTCACGATCATTGTAATTCTCCTTAACGGATTCTCCAGCCACCGCTCCGGTTCTTTCATTACTCATCGGCAAAGAGAATCTCTAAAGACACACACTCTTTAACACCACTATGGTATAATACTCTGTGTCTATTCATGGACATTGTGTCTATTAAGAAGTATAGGGTAAGCAGATAGTGCTGTCAAGATAATTTGAGCATGCTCAATGAAGTCAGACAATAAGGCTTTTTTGTCTAGTATTGAAGAGGTAGAGATCGTGAAAGAGAAACACGTCGTTGACCGCCGTATACAACGTACACAACAAATGCTCAGTGATGCATTCTTCGCGTTAATTGCCGAGAGAGGTTATGATACTATCACGGTGCAGGACATTACGGAACGTGCCAACATCGGGCGGGCAACCTTCTATTTGCACTATCATGACAAGGAGCAGTTACTGGAAGAAAGCCTGCTGAGCCTTTTTGAGGATCTGACCAAAGACGTTGAGCTGGCACCAGGTTTTCCGGCTACCTATCAGTCGCTGAGCATTCACGTGTTCCAACACATTGCTGAGCGCCATGAACTCTATCAGGCCTTGCTCAAAGAGGGAGGGCCGCCCTTTATTATCGTACGGATGCACAGGTGGCTGGCATCATTGATACAGCATCGTGTTTTGAAGGCACATATAGAACAGTGTACGCGCGAAGTCGATGCAGGGTTGCTTGCTATGCATTGTGCGGGTTCCCTGCTGGCTCTGGTGATCTGGTGGTTGGATCATGATCTTTCACCAGCAGCGGAAGAATTGGGCAACCTTTTCTGGCAACTTATCTCGCCAGGGATCAACGATGTGCTTGGTATCAAGTGGTAGCCCACATGGGCGTCGTCAACGCCCATGTGAAAATACTATTTACCTGATATGCTTTTATAGACTGCCAGCCAGTTCGTCGAAATCTCTGTCTGCGCTTGCTTAAGAGACATAGCCCCAGAGCAGACCTGATCATGCAGATAATTCTCGACCTTATCCTTCTCGTGAAAGCCTGGTTTTGGACTTGCAGCTTCGGGCCAGAGATTAGCGATATCATTTGAGCCACCCAGTTCCAGGCTTATATCGTGATCGACCTCATACTGGCCTGTGGTATGCGAATAGATCCCATACTCTGCATACACCTGGTTCTTTTCGCTCGTCGGCACGTTACGTACAGAGCTGGAATACCCTGATACGCATATCTTATCTTTTGTAGCGGTAGCAATAATAGCTCCTGGAGTACAGGCATAGTCAGGATACGCTCCATTAACATGGCAACCAGAGGTTTTTGTCTGCACACCCCAATGCGGTGTAGCCCCGGTAGAACCAGAATTTGAGTTCCCGGAACCTGTGCTTCCAGAATTTCGAACTTCCAGAGTTGCTTCCACTCGAGTTCGAATTGCCCCCAGTTGTTATCGTGATGCTAGAGCAACCACAGAACAGCAGAGCCATGATAGACAATAAGGCCACTGAACGAAAATAGAAATAATGCTTCATCCTCATCCTCCTCGTTTTTTGAAATCGTGCGTGTACATATTCTCACTCAGATTGCAGCACAAGCCATGTGCTAGCAAATTGTTGAGCGTGAAGATCGGCACATGTTATCCAGTAATATAGCATACCACTACTACCCCAACGCATGCCAGCTTGCTCATTTGTATCAATCTGCAAAAGTAACTGCCAGTCCATTGCCCCCTTCGACAGCTCTGCCGCTTTGGGATCATTCGCATCCGTGACGCCATGCGAGGTGAGCTGACACTGAATACGCATATCGTCTTGAATTGTATCGGGATTGCCTAGCAAACGATTATGTGGCGTGGCATGATCAGCCTCAGAAGGAAATGTACTGAGTAGCTGCTCATACTTTTTCTGCTCATCGTCGCTCCAATCAAACCTGGCGATGTCGAGCTTTGGCTCTTGAGGAAGTGTGTATTCTGTCACAAAACTGAGTGCATTGGCATGAAACTGGCTCCCACCTGGCAACTTCGCGGGGGCCGTAGCGCGTTTGAGCGTCGCGTTCTCGGCAAAGAGCACCGCCCAGCCTGCGCGATCCCCTGGATCATCTCCATAGGTTTCCTGAGCTGCATCGTAGAAGAACCAGAGCATTCCCTTCTCGGGTAACACCTTGTCCACATCATAGGAGTGAACATCCTCAAGACGTATCTGTGCAATAAACGATTGTGGTTGACCTTGCTTCTCAGGCCATGCGGTGCCTTGGGGTAAGTCGGGCAAGCCACCAAGCTTAGAGGCTCCCAATTGTAATGTTGACTCATTGACCTCTGTGGGCATCAGCCGGATCGATGGTCGCGCCAGTGCGTCGATATCCTTTTTCACACGTGACAGCCCGGCCTTTTCAAATAGCGCTTCAATACCTGCCTTATCCATTTACGTGCATCTCCATTTTCTTTTTGATACGATGTATCTCACGGAAGAGATGCATCCTTCTTCTTGTATGATAGCAGATATAAAGAAGGACACACGGTTTCTCTTTTTACTGCACCTTCCCTCTGGCATCAATCGACCAGATTGCCTCTAGCCGCCCATTGCGGTATGCATAGTAATAATCATGCAAATTGACGGTTGTATCAATATGGCTTGGAATTATTTCAATACGATCACCCACCTCCAGTGGAGGAGTGCCCTCACGCTCATCCCATGTTAAAATCCCATGCTCATCTCCACCTGGTTGGTATGTTATACCCGGCAATCCTCTAGGCTCAGGCATGCCACTATCAATAGATAGTGACTTGAGGCCAGCATCTACCACAGCTCTGGTGGAGGTTGGTCGGCTAATTACGGTGGTGAGGATGGTCAACGCATTGGCATAGAGCGGACCAAGAGCGTTGCGGTAATCTACGTCCATGAAAATGAAAGAACCCGGCTGCACTTCCGTCACATCGGCAAAACTGGCACATGTTTCAGCGGTCCCTGTCCCACCAGTTGTTACAATTTCGATGGGGAAGCCAGCAGTCCTCAACTGAACTGCGGTCGCTGTAAGCGCCTCCATCGCCTGGCGACATCGCTGGACACGCTCATTCTGATCATGCACATGTTGCAAATGCCCCTCATAGCCCTGTAATCCAACAAGATGGAGATGCTTCATTTCACTGAGCGCATGTGCCAGCGTGAGAGCTTCCTCTCCTGGCATCACCCCACAACGATTTTGCCCAACATTAAGGTCGATCAGCACGTTTATGGTCAACTGGGCCTCATGCATGGTTTCGTTCAGAGCCTGTGCGCCAATGAGGCTATCGACGACGACTTTGATGCGTGGATACTTTTGCACCAACGCTGCCAGCCGCGCCAGTTTTGGCGTGCCTACAATTTCAGTGGTAATTAAAAGATCTTCGATTCCCCCCTGAGCCATAACTTCCGCTTCGCTCACCTTCGCAACACAACCGCCAATAGCACCCGCTGCAAGCAAGCGGTGTGCTAATTCAATACTCTTGACCGTTTTCAGATGCGGTCTGACATGGATCCCTTTGCCGCTGAAACGTCCCATTAAACTGGCGATATTGTTCTCCATTAGAGAAAGATCGACGATCATTGATGGCGTATCGAGCGCGTCCAGGGGATCTCCTATTCTGGGTTGATACATACACATTGCTCCCTTCCTATGATAATAAAACACATTGCGCTTTTCTCTATGCTATGACAAAAATAATGATAAGTCGAAAGACTTTTGCGAAGTTCTGGAATGTGAGGAGACATTTTATGTTCACCCTGCGCCGTTACAAGCCTGCCGATGCGGAGGCCGTTGCATATTTGCACGTCTATGCCATTCAGCAAGCTGGAGCCTACCTGGGGCGTGGTCCCTGGGATGACGATATCTATGCGATTGAAGAAGTGTATCTCAACAACCAGGGAGAATTTTTGATCGGCGAATGGAATGGCATCTTCGTGGGCATGGGTGCCCTTCGCCGCACAAATCCGGAACGTGCTCAAATCAAGCGCATGCGCATCCATCCCGACTACCAGGGACGCGGCTTCGGTCAGATCATTTACGACGAACTTGAGAGTCGTGCCCGCGCAATAGGCTATAAGACCCTGCACCTCGATACCTCAGTTGTGCAAGTACCAGCCCAGAAGCTCTACGAGAAAAACGGGTTTCGCGAAGTCGGTAGGGATGTTTATCAGGGCCTTGAAGTGATCCTCTACGAAAAGCAATTGAGCTAACCTTCTCCTGAACGCTCCTATCATAGAGCGCTACTCACCCATTTGAGACATATCATACGTCTCATAAAGTAGTACAGAAAATCATGTAGCAGGAAGAACTATGACAACATCTCTTATACCAACACTTCACCTGACCCGCGTCTACGAGCTATTGATCGACACATATGGCGAACCGAAGAATGTGCCCGATTACGATGCTCTTGGTGGGCTGGTTGGCACCATTCTTTCCCAACACACCTCCGACATCAATTCCGGTCGCGCTTATCAGCAATTGATCAGCACATTTCCAACCTGGGAAGAGGTGCGCGATGCGCCTACCGACAAAGTTGCTGACGCGATCAGGAGTGGGGGTCTGGCGAATATAAAATCGATTCGCATACAGGATGTGCTACAGACGCTCACGGAGCAGATGCAGGCGGCTGATCGTAAAGGCTCGCTTGCGCAATATCTTTATGATGAACTGGTACAACGTACGCCTGAAGAGGGATGGCGTTACTTGCGCCGTCTGCCCGGTGTTGGCCCTAAAACGGCGGCCTGCGTGCTTATGTTTGATTTGGACTTGCCTGTGATGCCTATTGATACGCACGTCCATAGGACCAGTGTCAGGCTTGGTCTCATTAGAGCAAACGTCTCTGCGGATAAAGCGCACGAGCTTTTTGCGAAGGTTGTGCCCGCTGAATGGGTCTATCCGCTACATGTTAATTTGATTACACATGGACGCAAGGTATGTCATGCTCAGCGGCCTGATTGTACGCACTGTTCACTCTATGGGGAATGTGCGTATGTGGGGAGTGTGAATGCGCAGGAGACGGCTATTCCTGGCTAGCTCGCCTCTGCTTTAGCCGCCTCCTGAGTAAGAAATGGGTACAAAACACCTAACAACGATTACCAATATAGACAGCATGCCCCATATGAGGATTTGCAGATGTTTCTGGCTTATCCAACCAATAACGTACGACAGTAGTCTCTCCTATTTTGATATCAGAAAGATGTAAAGTGGAATCTCCCTGGCAGCCATTACCGCTAGCATGATATACGACTAGCAGGAGTTGATATCCATCACTACGTTGCACTAGTACAGTACCCAATGTCGTACTGTCTAACGCTTTTTGCTGAGAAGTAGCAGGTACAACACTTATAATCTTGCCCGTGAGGCTGGGAGCAGGCCCCTGATCACCCAGACCAGGAAGGTACAAGAGAAGCAGAGCGGCTATCGAGAGCAACACAATCACGATAATACGAATGACCGTTTTTGTATTCAGCCTGGTAACAGGTGTATCTGTAGTGGCACTCATGATGGTAAACCTCCCGGTTTTAACTGGAATTTCGGCACTTGCGAGGTCATCTCGGTCGCACTTTTTTGTAATTGTTCCAATAACTGCCAATGATGTTTAATTGCTTCGCTACCAATCTTTGTCAGGCTCACCATCGTAACTGGCTTCTTGCCCACAAATTGCTTATCAATCTGCACCATGCCTGCCTCTTCAAGTTTCGAGAGATGGCTAGAAAGATTACCTGTTGTTAGATCCAGTATCTGCTGCAAGAAAAGGAACTCCGCACTATTGCAAGCAGAAAGCGTGGTCATAATTGCCAACCGTACAGGCTCGTGAATCAGTTTGTTGAGGCCTGACAACTCTTCAAATGGCTTCGTCATGGTAACCTCGTCGCAATCCTCCAAAGGCCTGAATAAGCAGTAAGTGATCACAGATACCACCTACACTTAAAAGCAAACCGAAGACCAGCATGAAACCCCCACTATTGGGGAGGAACAACTTACTTAATGATGTAAATCCAAGTAAAGGAAGCAAACTTATCAAACCTGTCAGTAGTGCAAAAACAAGAATGTGGGTACGAAATGAATTGGTACGCCACCATGTACCGAAAAGGACGAGCGCTAGTGCAAGACCAGTCGCACTTACAGGCAAATTCATGGTGCTATCAATACGTATAGCCCCTTCCGCCAGAACAAAGACTACAAGCCACAGTATTGTCGAGTCAAGTTTATTTGGCTGGACTGGCTTCACATGACCAAAGATGCGCTCATAGTAGTTACTAATAAACGGATAGAGGATTAAAGAAAGCAAGAAACCACACAAGACAATCGACACAAGATCAATTGGCCACTGCTCTGGAAAATGCAACCAGCCCAGTTGAAACATACCTATTACAAGGAAAACAAGCCCGAAAGGTGCACATTGTAGTCCACGTAACATAGCATAATTTCTGGTCACATTATGTAATTGCCTCAGACGTTGTAGGGTTTGCTCGTGTATCGTCATTCATTTTTCCTCTTTCAGAAGTGAAGCACAAATCACTTTGCGACATAAACCTAATTGCATTATAAAGAATAAAAGCGATCTTGTCAAGAGGAAAGATTTAATCCGATTACTCTTACGCCTCTATAGGTTCCAGGTAGTTTCTTGATTATGTCCCGAAGAAGGCAGATAAAAGACGAGAATACTGCACCTGATATCTCGTCTGCTTACCCCTCTTTAGCGTAGAGATCTCAAGTTTTGCGATGCTCTCGTTTTCACCTGTAATGAGGCTGTCAAGATATACATTGTTCTTTGGAACAACACCTGAATGCCTTGCATTTCTTTCTATTTCGCCGCCATACGAGCACGAGCGCTCTCTCTTCGTCCGATTGCTGGCACAAGAGGGAGAACCTTTCCTAACCCAAACGCAGGCATATTATTATAAACTGCTTCATAGTGTCCAACTGGAATGCGGTACGTTTCGTGCCAGATCCCCACATCGCCATTGCTTCCAACTTGCCGATTAAATTCCCGCCAGGCGGGGAGATGAACGGCATCTCTGTTCCCTGCATAGACGGCCAGATCTTCGAATGAGCGCCAGTACTGAACCATGAGTGTCGTGGGGAAGTTGAGAGTCGTTTCTGCACCCAGGAAGCCCATCTCAGGATGCTCGTTTAACTCTTTCAGCATACGTGTCATTGCAGTTGCTACCGGTACCCATTTTTGCACCTTCCATATTTTATTGACACGCATTCCAATCAGGAACACCACTAATTCTTGTTCGTTTGCGACGGTCATACGCTCTTTAATAAGTTTCGCCATAGGGATTTCCTTTCTGATCTCTCTTTAGAACAATGGGCGTTTTCCATACGCTGTACGGTAAGCACTAAAATTTTTTTACGTTATTTCAACTGTTCTACAAAAGCCTGAAATGCTCTCTCGTGTATACTATCTATATCTTCGATGACCTGACTCATCAACGTTAGTCGTAACATAGATAGTCCATGCATTAGAGACCAGCTGGTGTAAGCTAACTCTTGCACCCCGCTTGCTGAACGAATCTCTGTTGATAGGAGACCATCCTGAAAGATTTGCAGCAATTTAGAATAGGCCGTGTTCTGCTCAACTCCGGCCAGTGAGAAGAGGGATAGCGGTCTGTGATTGAACATCATTAAGTATAGTTGTGGTTCTTGTAAGGCAAACTGCATATATGCTTTGCCAGCTTCCTGTAAACGTAACAGCGCCGTTTCTCCACGAATACCATCTTCCAGGCGTGCCGTCAGGCGTGCAAAACCCTCGTTCACTAATGCTTCAATGATTTCTTCTTTGCTAGAGAAGTACTCATAGAGGCCGGATGGACTATAATCGATGCGTCCGGCTATCTCGCGCATCGATAAAGCTTCGACGCCATGCTGCATCACAACTTGCATCGCCGCTTCCAGAATAGCCTCTCTCGTCCTGGCTCGCCTCTTCTCACGAGGGCTCGTCATATTAGTATTCCTTCCTTTTCCGAACAGCGTACGGTAATAGTATAGTAGTCGATTATTCTGTTGTCAAGGGGAAAGGGTTCTTAGAATGCAGTTCTTTTTTTTGCGTAACCACCCGATCCCAGGGGGATGAACGCTTTCTTCGAGAAAATGGATAAAGGAACTACACCCATGCTGCTTCCAATGATTGATTTTTTTAGTACAGCTTGTGTATACTATGATGAAATGGCAAAGACCTCCCCTTGCCCGTGTTATAGTGGAAGGGAACGTTCCGTGCACCGCAAAGATCGAGTATTTGATGCGCTGCGATCATTGTGCACACAACGACCTGCGCAAAGTAGTGTATTACGTCGTCACATTGGTTTCAGCGCGGAAGAAGTTGCAGAACTCGCAGAAGTTGATCGTACAAACGCCAGCCGAGACCTCAATCTCCTGGCGCAAGAGGGGATGATCGAACGCATCCCCGGTCGCCCCGTACTCTTCAGGCTCAAAACACCTGCGGTACAGCTAGAAGTAGTCAAACCTGATGATACAAGCAAAACAAACGGAAGTGTCCATACTAATGCTATAGGCCCAACATTCCCTACCTCGACAAAAATAGCGCCTCAAAGCAGGTCTTCTACAATCTCAGCAACAATTCATATTGGAGCTGTCGTGACCAGCTTTGAAACGCTCATCGGCAGTAGCGATGGCCTCAAAGTTGCGATACAACAGGCAAAGGCCGCGATCCTCTACCCACCACGCGGCCTGCATACACTGCTTCATGGTCCCAGCGGCGTAGGAAAAACTACGCTGGCACGTTTGATGCACGCATTTGCCCTGGAACAACAGTCTCTCCCTCCCGATGCTCCATTTGTGAGCTTCAATTGTGCCGACTATGCAGGCAACCCACAATTGTTGATGGCGCACCTCTTCGGCGTCGTGCGTGGTGCCTATACAGGCGCAGATCACGACCGCATCGGCCTCGTGGAACAAGCTCATCGCGGTATCCTGTTCCTTGATGAGGTTCACCGCCTGCCACCTGAAGGCCAGGAGATGCTTTTCTATTTGATGGATCGCGAACGTTTCAGACGCATGGGCGATGCGAAAGAACGCCAGGCCTCACTCCTGCTATTGGCCGCTACGACGGAAGATCCGCATACAGCACTACTGCCAACATTTCGTCGGCGTATCCCGATGGTTATTACGCTTCCCGGCTTGCAAGAACGCACGGTGACCGAACGCTATGAACTCTTACGTGCCTTCTTCACTACCGAATGTAGCAGCATCGGGACCAATATTCATGTTGCACCTCAGGTTCTGCATGCGCTGCTGCTTTATGATTGTCCGGGGAATATTGGACAGCTTCGTACCGATGTACAGTTAACCTGCGCACGTGCCTATCTGGAGTATCGCACCAACAATCTTTCGGAAATGAACGTCCATACAGGCGTGTTGCCAGAACATATACGGCGCGGTCTGCTGCGTACTATAGAACTCCATCGAACGTTAGAACCTTTGCTTCACCAACTGGAAGCCACTCATATCTTCACTCCAACAGGTTTGAGTCTGGACGCGAGCATCGATTCAGCACAGAATCTTTATGATATCATCAGTAGTGAATTGCAGGCTTTACGCAGCAACGGTATGTCCGAACAAGAAATTAATAAACTGCTCAATCTAGACATACAGCACTATTTTCAGCATTTCGCGGATACAGTGAGCCAGGAACGTCCAGAGATCTCAACTCATCTTGTAGATGAACATATTTTGACGGTAAGCCATTCCATTGTTCTCTTCGCCGAGAAGCAACTCGAACGCTCTTTTCCCGAAAAGCTCTCGCTAGTCCTGGCACTGCACCTCACCAGTGCGCTGGAACACATCGCACAGGGACGTACGCTGGTCGCGCTACAATCTACGCGCCAGACCTATCCCACCGAATATGCAGTCGCCCAGAGAGCATTGCAACGTGCCAGTAGCGCCCTCAACACGGTATTACCAGCCAGCGAAACCGATGTCTTAACGATTTTACTGGCAAACGCCGATACCCTCCTGAGCAATGAGCAGGCCGCAGTAGGCATCGTCGTGGCAGCTCATGGACGAGGGATCGCGACAGGCATTACCGAACTGGCAAGTACACTGGTGGGCTTTAAGTCCTGTGTGGCGTTAGAACTCTCGTTGGAACAATCGCCGGAAGAGCTTCTGGTACAGGTAGAACGCTGTGTCTATGACGCCAACCAGGGGAGCGGCGTACTTCTACTGGTTGATTTTACCTCGTTGCTACCACTAGGCGATCTGATTACTCAAAGAACCGGTATACAGACACGCACCGTCGCAGGCGTCAGTGCACCCCTCGCTGTCGAAGCAACACGAAAGGCACAACGCGCCAACCATATCACATTGGATCAATTAGCAAATAGCCTTGCGCAAATAAACCTGCTCGGCGAGACCGATAAAACAACATTAGAGCGTGTACAACAGCTATCAATTCACCACAAGGCACTTCAGCCACTGGTGATCTCAGATCCGCAAACGGAACGTGTGATTCTTTCGGTATGCCTGACCGGCTCAGGCAGTGCAATCAAGTTAGCAGAGTTGATTGAAGAGCACCTTCCAGAGCTTAGAGGGCAAAACATCGAGATTATATGCATGGATATTAACCTTTCATCGTTGGCGGAGGCTGATGTACAGCAGCAGATAGGCAATCGACCTATCGTAGCAGTAGTTGGCACCATCAATCCACGCCTGAAAAGCTATCCCTTCATCTCGCTCACTGAACTGCTCTTTGGGGATGGTATTGCTCGCCTGCGCACTCTGCTTGGTGAGACGCTTATCGATCCAGCACTATTGCAGCCAAAGTCACCCGTCACATCTCCTCTTGCTGCACCGACCTTTACGAGACGGGCCGAGTTGATGCGCGAGATCTCTTACACACTTAGCCAACGGCTCTTCTTCCTGAATCCTGTGCGGGCACTCCCACTTATCGAGCATATGATCGATCTGATTGAAGTTGAGGTTGGGGAAAGCTTCGAGCTAGAGGTACTGGCGGGCTTAATTCTACATCTGGCCTGCGTACTTGAAAGAGGTTCCGAACAGGAGAACCAGTTCGTTAGTGAGGCTGTACGCCAACGTGTTGGGCGTCAATATAGGCGAGAGTTGAGCATCTGTCACAGCGCCTTACAGATTCTCGGTACACAGATCGCACGTCCTCTTCCCGATGAAGAGGCTTACAATATTGTTGGTATTTTGAGGCAGGTCGATATTTTCGCGGTGAATGCATAACGATGCCTGGTTCATTCGCTGGGTAGCGATCAATCAGATGCTACCCTGACGAATTGACGATATTAGAGGTCAGGGCACGAGCACAATCTTACCATGAGTATGGCGTTGCTCCAACTCGCGATACGCCTCTTGAACCGCTGCAAGCGGGTAGACACGGGCAATTGGAACCTCCAATTCTCCTTGATCGATACGTTGGGCAAGGTCAGCCAGTACCGCAGCACTCGCAGCCTGAGCATTTCCCTCGGCCTTCACTCCATACTTTGCCACCGCCCCAAAGTTGATAATTGTATCGATACGTTCAGGTCGAACGCCAAGCTTAAGTGCAAGTTCGACGTAATCGGCACCGAACGTATCGATAAATGCGTCGACATGGCCGTCAGTTGCCGCACGAATACGTTCCTCGATGCCCTCACCATAGGCAACTGGAATGACTTTGTGATCGCTCAGCCACTGATGATGCATTGGACTGGCAAGGCCAATCACCTTCGCACCCTCTTTTACTGCCAGTTGAACCACTATTGAGCCGACACCACCCGCAGCCCCTGAGACAACAAGGGTGTCTCCCCTTTTCAGTGAGACAGCGCGAATTGCCGCGTAGGCAGTTGTCCCAACGACAAACAACGAGCCTGCGACTTTCCACGGAACGTTGCGCGGACGAGGTGTGAGGTCACTGGCATCGACAACAACAAACTCTGCCTGGCTGGCTCTGTTGTTCGTGAAACCGATCACCTCATCGCCCACAACAAAATCTTGCACTCCCGCACCAACAGCAGCAACGACGCCTGCCAGGTCACTGCCCTGCCCGGAAGGAAATGTAGCTGGCCACTGATCAGCAAACAAGCCCTTGCGGATGGATGCCTCACCCGGATTAATACCGGTTGCCTTGACATTGACAAGCACTTGCCCCCGACCCGGCTCAGGTCGCTCGACATCTACGACCTGCAATACGTCGATCCCACCATACTGATCAAACCTGACTGCTTTAGCCATTATCTTAACTCCTTATAAAAGTGTCACAAGTTGTAACAATCTTGCACATTTGATACACGAATGATATCTCTTTCATACTTACTATATCCGAAAAATAGATAGCTTGTAAGGCAGCTATTCCGGTCAACACAAACAGTCCCATACCCATTGAGAAGAACATCTATGGAAGTGAAGTAGCTCACATTCATCCCATTTCTAATACAGTAGAGAAAGATGCATTCTCATCTCTTTTGGCAGGCAGATGAAAGTGTGTCATCTGTGTAGCACACTAGCTGGCATGGTTCTTGCTCTTATATACATAGGGCCAGGTCGACCACAGACAGGTTTGTAGTGTGCCAGTACAATACCAATACAGCACTATAAACGCATGGAAAGCCTGGAAGAGGAACCATGATACGAGTATTGATTGTTTGTAGTTGGGGAATGTCTACCAGTTTATTGGTAGATAGTATGCTTGAAGCCGCAAAAGAGCTCAAGTATGAGGTCAGCGTTGAGGCATTGAGCGCGGGCGAATACGCCGGTCAGATCGATGAGTGCGACATTGTCCTGATCGCGCCACAGATTCGCCATCTACGCAAAAGTATTGAGAAACTGGCTGCATCGGCAAGCAAACCAGTAGCACTGATCGAACCCTTTCATTACGCCACGATGAATGGACGGGCAGTACTGGACCAGGTAATGCAGATGCTATCAGGATCGGCAGAGGGGTAAACGACGACGTGAGTAAGATGATTGAACGCGGTAGTGATTGGTTCGAGCGTTATCTCGTGCCACCACTGAGTACACTTGCAAGTAGTATTTATTTGCAAGCGATACGCGATGCCTTCATCATTTTTACATTGCCCTTAATCATTGCGGGCAGTGTGTTTCTGATCATCTCGACACCACCACCCATCTTCGGCCTGAATATTCTGCTGAAGCCCTATTACAATGCAATACAGGTGCCATTTGAGCTATCATTTGGCTTGATGGCACTCTTCCTGGCTTTTGGGGTAGCATACAGCCTGTCGCAGTATTTACGTACTGAACCGGTGCAACCTGGGATTCTGGCAATGGTCGTTTTTCTAGTCGCCAGTGTTCCGGTACGAGACATCAATACGCTTACATTTGGCGAAGTGCTTCCCTATCTGGGGGGACAGGGATTGCTCGTTGCCATCTTGATTGGTATCCTTACAGCACAGGTGATGCATTGGTTTCGTGGCTCGCGCTTTACCATCAAGATGCCCAAAACGGTGCCATCAAATGTGAAGCGGGCATTTGAAGCACTCGTGCCGACATTGTTTCTTTTAACTGTTATATGGCTAATTGAATGGTTTGTAAGTGCTCACACCTTCGTGAATACAGACCACCACATCCAACAGTTAACATTACCGATTCTGCTGATGCACGTGTTTCAACCACTGGTATTCGTGCAGAATAGTTACCCGGCGGCGCTCCTGGAGATCATCTTGATGATGCTACTCTGGTCGGTGGGTATTCACGGAATGAACGTCGTTACGGCAATCGCCATGCCATTCTGGATCACGACACTGACGAGCAATGTTGGGGTTGCCAATGCACATGGTATTGTTACCGAACCATTCTTCCATATTTTTGCGCACCTGGGAGGCTCTGGAGCAACATGGCCGCTCGTCATATACATGTTGCGCTCGCGCTCATCTCAATTGCGTACAGTGGGAAAAGTTGCCCTGGGACCGGCGATATTTAATATCAACGAGCCTGTGACCTTTGGCGTGCCGATGATGTTAAATCCAATCATGATCATTCCGTTTGTGCTGGTGCCGGTGACGATTGTAACCATCAACTACATCGTGTTCTCACTCTCATGGGTACACGTACCGGTGGTTATGCAACCATTCACAGTGCCAATTGGACTCAGTGGCTTCATTGCTACTGGCGGCGATGTGCGTGGAAGCCTCTTGCAGTTCTTTGATCTGGGCGTCTCTGCCATCATGTACTACCCATTCTTCAAAGCATGGGAACGCATCCTGATAGCCCGTGAAGAGGCCGCTGCCCAGACAGAAGAGAGCCGCACCCGAGCAACTCAAATTCAACATCAGACTCCAACCCTCGTTGGAACCAGAAAGGAGACATAAAGAACGGGACTTAGATATTCCTTGTACGGGAAGGACCCAATGGGTTTTCTGTCATCTGCATGGACTGCTATGGTTTTATCCATTTTTTACCACCCATTAGTTTCCAGCTTAATAGCCGCATATGCGGCCTGAAGCGGAGAGGACAGATTCAAAGATGAAGCTATTTAACCGACAACGCGGATCATTTACGCTCATGACTGGCGTTCTCTTACTCACACTTATCCTGGCAGGCTGCGGAAGCGCCAATAACGGAAGTACAGGAAGTAGCAGTACTCCTGGTGCCACTTCCAGTTCCAGCTCCACAGGTTCCAATGGAAAAGGATGCACCAAAGTAGGCGTCCTTCTCCCCGAAACTGCAACATCCGCACGCTGGGATGGCAAAGACCGACCATACCTCGAAAAGGATATTACGGCGCATATCAGGTGTTACAGTTGACTATTATAACGCTCAGGGAGTCTCGGCAACGCAGCAAAATCAGGCAGATCAGGCTTTGACCAAGGGCGATTGTATCCTGGTTGTAGCGCCTAATGATAGCGCCGCCGCCGCCGCCATCGTCACGAAAGCCAAAGCATCTGGCGTGCCCGTGATTGCGTATGACCGCATCATCCAGTCAAAAGACCTCAACTATTATGTTTCGTTTGACAACGAAAAAGTTGGTCAGTTGCAGGGACAGTACATCCTTGATCACTACAAAGATTTTGTCAAAGGCGCAGGGAAAAATAATATTTCCTTGATCAATGGTGCCCAGACCGACCAGAACGCCATCCTGTTTAACAAGGGTGTTGAAGAGACACTAAAGCCCCTGTTCGACAATAAGACTTTGAATAAAGTCTATGATCAATTCACACCCAACTGGGACAACCCCACCGCTCAGACTGAGATGGAAGGTGTACTCACCAAAAATTCCAATAACATCCAGATCGCTTACGTTGCGAATGATGGTATGGCCAGTACGGTGATTGCCGCCCTTAAAGCCCAGCACCTGAACGGCAAGGTTCTTGTCACAGGCCAGGATGCAACTGATGCCGGTATCCACAATATCCTGACAGGTGATCAGTCAATGACTGTTTACAAGGCTATCCTCAACGAAGCTCAGGCGACAGCGGATATCGTGAAAGCACTCCACGATGGAACAGCTCCTACCACAACAGGCACATCTCAGACGTCTGATGGTGGCAGTATTCCTAGCGTGCTAGAGACACCAGTTGCCGTTGATAAAACCAATATCGTTTCGACCGTCGTCAAAGATAACTACATCAATAAAGCCACCGTATGCGCTGGTCTCCCAGCAGGTGATGGCGGAGTCTGCTAAAGAACCTACAAAGATGTAAGAAAAGGTGCAGATCATAACACCATTGTTACGATCTGCACTTCCACAATCTGACGAGATTGGAGAATTTCCATGGCGGATAGTCGTACCCCTCTAGGGAATGGCGCCTCAACGAATACGGCTGGGAAAACGCCTCTCTTGCAACTACGAGGTATTAGCAAAGCATACGGTGCAGTGCAAGCACTAAGCGACGTTAACCTTGAAGTCTACGCAGGCGAAGTCGTAGGCCTGGTGGGTGACAATGGTGCCGGTAAATCAACATTAATCAAAGCAATCGCAGGCGTAGGACCGCCAGACTCAGGCGAATTCTTTGTGGAAGGACAGTCAGTCAAAATCACCAGCCCTCAAATCTCCACACGCCTGGGCATAGAGACCGTCTACCAGGATTTAGCCCTGTGTGACAACCTCGACGTAGTTGCTAACCTCTTTCTCGGCAAAGAGGAGCGCACTTCCTTGCGCACCATCAATGAGATCACGATGGAGAAGCGCACCCTACAGGTTCTCAAAACACTGGATGTCAAAATTCCTTCCGTCCGCACGCTGGTCGCATCGCTCTCGGGTGGACAGCGCCAGAGTATTGCCGTCGCCAAAACGGTTTTACGTAACGCGAAAGTCGTACTCCTGGATGAACCAACCGCAGCCCTGGGGGTTGCTCAGACACGGCAGGTACTCAATCTGATTCGTCGCTTACGCGAACAAGGCCTGGCCGTGATCGTCATTTCACACAACCTGGCTGATGTCTTTGAGGTCGTTGATCGCGTCATCGTACTACGCCTGGGCAGGCTAGTAAACACATTTGACATTAAATCAACCACTTCAGAACAGATCGTAGCCGCAATTACAGGAGCTGAATTTGGTAGCATCATGAAAGAAACCGATGCCACATCAGAAGGAATTTGACGATGGAAGATAGAATGAACAAAGACGAGACAACTGGCTCGGCAGTCCTTGCTGGCAGATCAGCTAGCGCACCCACTGTAGAGGTTCCTTCGGCTGCAGTAGTACCCCCTCGCTCACCTTTTAGCCAGTTGCTAGGTGGTGATCTGGGCTTCCTTCCCGTTCTGCTCACATTGATCGTTGTTGCGGTCTTCTTTGGCATAACAACCGGGGGCGTTTTTTTCGAGCCACGCAATATCTCTAACCTGGTTGTACAGATCAGCACAATCGCAACTTTGAGCGTAGGCGTGACACTGGTATTGCTACTAGGAGAGATTGACCTCTCACTCGCGTCCGTATCGGTGCTGGCTGGCGTGGTGATGGGTGTCCTTTCCGAACGTGCTCACCTTCCAGCCGGAATAGCCATTATCGGAGCGATTCTTTCTGGATCGTTGATCGGTTTCATTAATGGCATCATTATTGCCATTATACGCGTACCTTCATTTATCGTTACACTGGCCGCCTCAATTGCTTATGAAGGACTGCTCCTGTATCTATTAAATGGGCAGAGTACCCTGATCCTGAACGATCCCTTTATCAATGCTATTTCGGGAAGTGCGACTAGCTACCTGCCTGACATCTATGGTGTAGGCCTTCCAACGCTGATCTTATTGATCTATATTGGCAATCTGGTTTTGACTCACATCAGACGCCAGCAGTCCGGTCTGAGAACAATTCCACTTGTACAGTTTGTTATACAGATCGTTCTCACAGCAATTATCGTTGAAGGTACAGTTATTCTTTTTGAGTCTTATCTAGGCGTCCCTTATGCCGCTGCAATCCTGATCGGACTGATCCTGATCGTATGGTTCATGCTCACGAAAACGTCTCTAGGACGCCACATCTATGCAGTCGGTGGCAATGCGGAAGCATCACGTCGTGCCGGCATCAATGTAACCGGCATTCGCATTGCCGTCTTTACGTTATGTTCAACCCTGGCCGCTATCGGTGGCATCCTGGCCGCTTCTCACGCTAACTCGGTTGCGAGCCAGATCAGTGCAACACTCCTCCTACAAGCAATCGCTGCCGCAGTTATCGGCGGTGTTAGCCTGTTTGGTGGTCGTGGCTCCGTGTGGTCAATCCTACTGGGCGCTCTCATCATCGGTAGCCTGGAAAATGGACTCGATCTGAAAAGTCAGGGCACGGAAGTCAAGGACATGATTGAAGGTCTTGTTCTCGTCCTCGCGGTTATTGTCGATGCTCTGGTGAGAAGGGCGCAGACGAGAAGCGGGCGCTGACGAACTTTTTAAAAGAGGACACCACAAGCAATCTTCATGTGGATTGCTCGTGGTATCCCTCTTTTATTTAAGTATCAATGCAAAGCAAGCAAACCATAAATATCCAACCGACTACCAGTCCCAACAAAAACCTCGCCATTGGCAACCGTCGGCACAGAGAACTTCACGTAACTATCGACACGGTCACGGGCAGCGTTCTGCTCACTATTATAGATTTCTCTACCCAGGTTCATTGCATCATATGCACGCAAGGCTCCGTGGCCTTTCGGAGCACAGCCAGTAGCGTTACAATTTGAAGGGCTGTTGATCCAGACAATACCAGTACCCGGCACATTACCATTACTCGAGACCGATGGTGTCGCTCCTGAGAAACCTAATTTTTCGACACCCGCTGAAGATGAATGTGCAGCAAGAACCCCCGTGCGTAATAGCGGTATTGCACGCAACTTATTCCTGAAACCACCAACGTAGATGAATTGCCCGCTATTTCTCGCACCACTCCAATAGGCCGGGACACCAAAAAGACTGCCAACAGTGTTGGGCGGCAATTCTTGCACAATCTTATCGATATCGGTCCTTTTTTCTCGCGCAGTATTACACACCAATCCAGGATCATTAGCAAAATGACTCATATGTTCCCGCTCAATCACATAGACACGACCCTCCTTTCCAATCCCAATCAAGGAGACGAGGATGTTTGCCCGGTTGATCAGGTAAAAGCAAGACTCCACCAGAACCCAGGTCGCTATCACGGCCATCCAGGCAAACCTGATTGAACGGCGTGAAATAATCAACCAGAGAGAGTCCACGCTGAATGCTCAGTTTTATGAAGCTATCGCCAGCATTTCTTCCACCTGCACTCAAGTTGTAATCGCCATTGCCCGTGGCAAGATACATATAGCCGTCCTTATCTACCGCAGGACCTGCACCACCCATCCAGATACCACCTTCTTCCCCATCCGGACTGTCATTGTAGATAGCAGTAGCCACCTGCCGATAAGTCGTAGCATTATAGCCAATGATCCAACCATGATATGAATCTGTATCACCAAAGGCCGCCCAACAAATGTACACAATTCCCTTATAGAGTAACAGGGCCGCACGCTGGTTACCCCGGTCAGGCCGGAAATTGATGATGCCATTGTAGCTGTCATACCCTCTTCCTTTAATAGAAGCCCGAATAACGACTGGACTCCCACGCCTCTCCTTGCCAGTTGCGATATCCAGCCCATGCAGGCGTTGCACATATGATCCTCTTTCCCAGGTAAAGGCAACAACATACATGGTTCCACTGCTTTGATCGATAACGGGCGTACTTGTAATTCCAACTTGCGGAAAGAGATCCTGGGTTTTATACTTGAGATACAGCTTCCGGGCAGGAACAGGTATGACGGAAGGACGACGAATAAAGCTGGTTCGCCACAAGGGCGCAACCGTACGCGTTTTATCAGCATCAAACGCGTAGACGCTGTCATTTTCAGTGGCAACATACACAACATTATGCTTAGTACCATGCATGACCACATCAGGGACAAAAAGTGGCTGCGCATACACCTGCCCATCAACAGGATACGAGACTCGTTTCCCAAACAGCCTGGCATTCACATTTTTGGGAGTTAAAATAGTTTCATTGAGATTTTGTCCGCTACGAAACTGATCGTTGTGAAAAGTTAGAACAGCAGTATTGCCTGGGGCAAGTTGAGGCTTTTTACTCCTCAAATAAACACGAGTAGAAGCATAAACTGGCTGCCCTACAAAAGTGAACAGGATAAGAAGACAGACAAGGATGAACACAACACTCCGTATTGCGCCCTCAAATTGTCTTTTTGTGGAAGAGTATTCTTTCATTTAATCCTCTTTTTAGCAAAGAGAAAAAAGACTTTTTATAACCGTCATTTTCTCTCTGCTGGAGTCGTATTTAGAAGAAGGTATTTCCCCTGTTGATAGAGGAAATAATCATTTTATTTTTTTAGTATATTATTAACAACAAAAGACAAAGACCAATGCAATGGGTCAGGAAGGATTTAAAGAACCGGTATTATTCTCACAGTTGATCTGTTGAAACGTGACAGTGAAATTAAGATTTTACTGGGGTGCACACGAGAAGAGATGCAAACAATAGGTTCAATTCATCAAAAAGGTATGCAAACAGCAATGCTAGTCGAGCGCTAGCAAAAAACTAGAGGTGGACGAGGATGCTATACTCGTACAAAAATGAGTAGCTTACCAAGGAAAAGCAACCACACATTCTTCTAAAAGATAGAGATGCCTTCTATAGTAAGCTCATGGGGAGATATCACACACATATGGACACTAGACCAACCGAAGTCTTACCAATAAATTCACTTGCACCTGATCCCTCTATCATCGCACGAGCAGCCCAACTACTGCGTAACGGCGAACTCGTCGTCTTCCCAACTGAAACGGTCTATGGATTGGGAGCTGATGCACTCCAGCCAGCCGCCGTAGAGCAGATCTTTGCGGCGAAAGAACGTCCATTCAGCGACCCATTGATCGTACATATCGCAGCACTAGAAACGTTAAAGACGCTGGTAACCGAGGTTCCATCACAAGCCTTTCAACTGGCTCAGGCATTCTGGCCGGGACCACTCACCTTACTCTTACCAGCAAATGCCCGTGTCCCAAAGATGGTCACCGCTGGCTTAGACACCGTTGCGGTACGTATGCCACGCCATCCTGTCGCGCTGGCACTCATCGAAGCAGTGGGAAGCCCTATTGCAGCTCCGAGCGCCAATCGCTTCATGCATGTCAGTCCCACTACCGCACAACATGCCCTGGCTGATCTGCATGGGCGCATCCCCCTTATCCTGGATGGCGGTCCGTGCGCAGTAGGTGTTGAGTCTACAATACTCGATCTTTGTGCTGAGATACCCACAATCCTGCGTCCTGGTGGCATCAGTTTAGAGGCGTTGCGCACAATTTTGCCGCAGGTGCAACCTCCAATGCAACGCTCCTCACTTCCAATACATGATCATGACATACAGGCACAAAGAGCACCGGGTCAGATGCCTGTTCATTATTCTCCTACCGTTCCAACATTTTTATTTGAAGGAAACATTGAGTCTATACGCCCGGCAATGCTAACTGAGGTGCAAAAGCGACAGAAGCAAGGTGAACAGGTGGGCGTATTGTTGGCTGACGAAGACCTTTTCGCCTTCCAAAATAGTGGAGCATTTGTCTACTCGCTTGGAAATGCTGATGCACTCGAACAGGTTGCGGCCCGGCTCTTTGCAGGTTTGCGCACACTTGAAGAAGCTGAAGTCCAGGTTATTCTTTGCCGTAGCTTTGGAATGCAGGGACTTGGTATGGCGGTTCGTGATCGTTTACTCAAGGCGGCGGGAGGGAAGGTTATTTATATCTAATATAGGTGTGGATGCTTAGCGCTTTTGCAAATGATGTATCTTCAACGCAATCTGAAGGGAGAGGCGTAGCTCCGGGTCTTCCAGGGAGTGGCCTAGAATGGCTTCAATACGATCAAGGCGATACAGCAGGGAGTTGCGGTGGAGATGCATGGCACGAGCAGTCTCGCTGAGGTTAGCGTTACAGCGGAAAAAGCCTTCCAGGGTTTCGACAAGTGTTCCGTCATTACGGGCATCGTGACTCAAGAGAGGACCGAGCGTTTCCTGGTAGAAGTCTTCCAATTCATCCTGACCATTAAGATAGAAGAGCAGGCGGTAGATGCCCAGGCGTGCGAAAGAATGCAGTTTCCCTTCCCCAAAAAGGCGACGCCCGATCTCTAGAGCCTGTTGCGCCTCGCGAAAAGACTGCGGTATTACAGCCAGGGATTTGACGATGCGCCCGATTCCGCAGGAGTATAATGGAAAAGCAGAACTCCCACCCTTCCCCTGAGACATACGAACATGTACACGCTCCAGGCGCGAGAAGATATTATTTTCGCTCTCACGCTCATCAGGTACTGCACCATCAACTTCTTGTAAAGGAAGCAGGGCCGTCACGCGCCGTGGCTCAGTGAGCAACCAGCAGGTCGGCCAGTCACGCAGAAGTTCATCACGTACACGTTTACTCCATTGGGAAGGTGGGAAATTGCCATGAGGATAATCGGACTCTGAGGGAGAGATTTCAAAGATGATCACAACCTGCGCGGATGTGAGGTCATAGCCCAGAATACGTGCTCGCGCCAGCATCTCCTCTGGTTGTTGATAATGGCCCTGCAGCACGTCAGTGAATGCCTCCACGAGATAGCGGCTCTCGACCTCGTTGCGCTCACGTTCGCGTGCAAACTCTAATGCCAGAATAGGAACGACCTGGCCCAGAACGATGCGTTCGAGGTAGTCAAAGTCGCTCTCACTACCAATCAAGGACAGGTAGCCAACGACTTCATGACGTATCAAAATTGGCTCCATCACACGTGTCAGGCCATGGAGTCGGAGATTCTCATCGGTCAGGGGGACAGGCAGAAGCAACATAGAGATGTGGGCCGGCGAGGCTTGAAAACGAATGTGCTGATCAGAGTCCTGCACAACAACCCATTTATTACGGCTCGTAGCAAGGTGCTCACAAACACCATGGATGCCAGCTCCCTGTACGCTCAACTGCATCAATTGATGTGCAATTTCCGTTGCCTTACGTTCAGTCTCGCCGCGAAAACTAACCACGAAGGTGATCATCTCACGCTCGACCTCTTCAAGCATGACAGAGGTGGGCAACAAAATTAAAGGAAGGTGGAGATGGTCAGCAATAGTGATAGCTTCATCACCCAACGCCTCTGTAGACTGTGCAGTAACGGCAACCGCCGAGACACCTGCTTTATGCAGGGTCTTGAGCAAATGTGGTAGCGTCTCGTCGAGCCGACGCAATTGAGAAAGGGTGAGGAGGGCAAGCTCCCCTCCCTGCACACTTTCAAATGCGGGCAGGCGTGCCCGCATACGACATGCCCATGTGACCCGACGGTCCAGTCCCCCATTGCCTGCTACTAATTGCGCATCCCGTGAAGCAAGCAATGCGAGAATATTACGGACAGAAGCCGATGATACCGAGGGAGGCAAGCTGCTCGTCATAATTATAAATGAGAGGCACAGCGCTTAGCGCCGCGTTGTTGCTGCAACAGGAGTACTCCCCGCTTTCTGAACCTGACGCTGCTTCTCTTTCAACTTTTTCGCACGAACCAGATGTTTATGCCATGCTACACGTTTTGCCTTGTTCATACTGTTTTAATGCCTTTCTAATAATCGAGGGGCTTGTCAACCGCGCCCCTACATCTTAACTACTCTTCAGCTTCTGCATTTCCTTCAAAATCAATTTCGGTCATTTCATCAGTTTCATCGCCGCCATCATAATACTCGTCGTCATTGCCCAGTTCGTCATCATCGTCACGATCATAGCGCAACATCAAGTCTTTGATATAGGCACGAATGGTATCACCGCCTCCATGGGAGGGAAAGCTCACCCGACCCACCATATCCGGATGCTGGTAATCTTCGCGAATAATAACGCGTACCTGTCCATTCTCAATGGCGAGGATACCGGCTGAATAACGGTTTCCGCCTTCCATAAAGTTAGCCAGACGATTCGCCAGCCGTGGTTCAATACGTCCGATATCCTCACCACCAGCGTTACGCACCCAGAGCGTACGCCCACTCATATAAATCTGAACCCTATCGCCAACACCAACCTTGGCAAGAATAGAGGTGGGAGCTAAATTAATCAACTCAGTCATTCCAGTCTTACCGGTCTCTTCAATAAAGAGCCTGGGATCAATGCGATCAACCCCACCATGATTGCGCATCGGCATCTCTTCGATCTGTGACAGACGATCCAGATTCTTCTTCGCGATGGTGTTTTTTGGACTATACTTCAACGTCTGGGTATACGCCTGACGTGCTTCTGTATATTGTCCCAATTCGCTCAAAGCCTTGCCTAGACGATTAAAAGCATCCGGCTCATAAGGGAAAAGGTTCAAAATATTCCTGTTGGTGGCAACAGCATCCTCCCATAAACCTTCCTGAGCCTGTTTGACCGCTAAATCGGTCCATTGCTTTTTCAAGCGACCCTTCTCTTCAGCGGATTGTATTTGAGTCATGAAGCCTCCTCCATCTTCAGCAGATAGGTATGTTTTATAGTGTGCTTATTATAGCGCACGAGCGCAACCCTGAAGCGACCAGGCCGTTGCACGTTCAATCTGCACCTTTACCAGGTCACCAGGCTGTATCCTTGCCAGACTACTATCATCGGGCTGGGGGAAAAAGACCAGCTTGTTGGAACGATTGCGGCCCTTCCATTGCTGGCGGCTGCGACTTGTATTGACCTCTTCAACCAGAACCTCCTCCTCTTTGTCAATATATTCCTGATTCAATTCAAGCGCAATCCTTCCCTGCACATCTTCAACGACATGCAGCCGACGTTTCTTCTCGACCAGAGGAATATCATCATCCCAACGCGCCGCAACTGTTCCAGGGCGAACCGAATAGGCCGCCACATGCACCACATCAAAACGGATCTCCTCAAGCAGGTCGAGGGTATGCTGGAACTCCTGCTCGGTTTCGCCACAAAAGCCGACGATCACATCGGTGGACAGCGTTATTCCAGGCCAGAGTTCACGCACTTTAGCGATACGCTCACGATATTCATCCAACGTGTAGCCTCGCTTCATCCGCTTCAACATCTCGTCATCGCCCGATTGCACCGGAATATTGAGATGCTCACAGACCTTTGGCAGATGGGCCATACGCTCAATCATGCTATCGGTCATGTGGCGTGGATAAGATGTCATAAAACGAATACGTTCCAGGCCAGTGATCTCGCTCAGGTTGGTCATCAGGTCGGCGAGATCGACGCGCTCGGGCAGATCCAGGCCATAGGCTTCTACAGTCTGCCCCAAAAGCGTCAATTCTTTGGCACCCTTGTCTACCAGCGAACGCGCCTCGACCATCAGTTCTTCAATGGGACGACTACGCTCACGGCCACGGCGATACGGAACGATGCAGTAAGTACACACCTTGTTACACCCCAGAACAATGGGTAACCACGCCGTCGGACTGGCCTGGGCTGGTTCAATCTTTGTGGGATAGTGCGCGATCCGGTCCCCTGGCTTTGGCGTAATCGCCATCGGCAACACAGTGCGTTTGCCCAGTGTGTTCGTCGAGGTGGCGAAGGTTGGCTGCAGAGGCTCGAAAGGCATGGGTTCGTCAAAATCTGGCATAAACTCAACATCAAGACAGCCGGCACCAGAGATCGGCGTCCAACGCTCCTCAAGGAAACGCGGCAAAATGTCGGCCTGCTCCACCTTCATAAAGAGATCGATATGGGGGTAACGTTTACTGAGAGCGTCAATCGTCTTCTGATTGCCAATCATACAACCCATCATCGCGACCAGGAGATCACTGCGCTGCGCTTTGGCCTGTTTGAGAAGAGCCAGTTGATTGTGCGCCTTCTCCTCTGGAGCCTGACGGACACTGCACGTATTAAGAACCACGAGGTTGGCCTGTGCCATATCGCTCTCCTCCCAACCCATTTCATCTAGTAGCGTCTGAATGCGTTGAGAGTCGGCCTGGTTCATCTGGCAACCAACCGTCCAGATATGGTATTTTCCGCGTGGAATAGTTGTCGTGGTCATGCACATGCCTCGTTTCAAGCAGTTAAAAAATTGGATATGGATAGAATATACGTAGTCGCGTACCCTTCACACCTCTTAAAGAGGGATTATACACCACTTTTGCTTTGCTGCAAAGTGGGTAGTTCTGCCGAAACTATCTCTCTGGGTGGTACGCTATTTTTCGTTGAGCGTATTGCGAAAAAAGCCACAATCCCAGCGAGTACCGCAATGCCAGCACAAACAAAGAGCGCGTATTGCAGACCAGCGGTAGTCGCCACTTTTCCCGTACTCCCACCCGCCTGCAAAATGGTCAGAGTGCGAGCAGAGGAAACTGCAACGACAATCGCCAATACAAGGCCCGAACCAACCTGCAAAGAGGTATTGAACAAGCCGGAAGCCAGCCCCTGTTCATCATCGCTCACACCATCGGTTGCAGCAATAACCATCGTCGAGAAGACTGGACCCATGCCAAGCGAAACGACAACGAGACCGGGCAAGAGCGCACTAAGATAGTTACTATGCGCAGAGATCTGTGTCAGCAGCAGTATCCCGACAAAGAGGATCGCCAATCCTCCAACCATGAACGGCTTAACTCCGATACGCGTTACAAAACGTGGCACGATATTTGAGATAAGCAGAATGATTGCAGCCAGCGGTAAAAAGGCTAAACCAGTAGAGATTGCCGAATAGTCAAGCACCTTCTGCATGTAGAGAGTGAGAATGAAAACCAGCGCACCGAACACCCCAGGCGCAAGTAGCACCACCAGATTCGCTCCGGCCACCGTACGCAGGCGAAAAATGCTGAGTCGCACAAGCGGCACCGCTGAACGTGCCTCAATCATGACAAACGCCGTCAACAAGATAACCGCAAGCGCAAGTAATCCCAGCGTCTGAAACGACAGCCAACCAGTATCATTGCCTTGCGAAAGCGCATACACCAATGCGATAATGCCTGCGGTTACGGTGAACGCCCCACCCACGTCGACACGGCGCTGACCATCCTGTATACGATACTCCTGTAACAAAAACGGCGTGGCTACGGCTGCAAGAATGCCAATTGGCACATTCACAAACATCACCCAACGCCACCCCAACGTCGAGGTGAGAAAACCACCCAGAATAGCACCCGCCGCAAAACCGGCAGAGGCTACAGAGCCAACTACCCCAAACGCCTTATTACGTTCAGCACCTTCGGCAAACGTTGTTGAAATAAGTGAGAGCGAAGTAGGAGCGATCAGCGCTGACCCAATCCCCTGCACAGCACGCGCACCAATCAACCAGAGTCCCGAAGGGGCCAGCCCTCCAGCCAGGGAAGCAATTGAAAAGAGGGCCAGCCCTAGAATGAAAAGGAAGCGTCGCCCATAGAGATCACCCAACCGCCCACCAAGTAACAGTAATCCACCCAACGTAAGCGAATAAGCGCTTATCACCCACTGCAGATTCTGCGTCGAAAAGCCGAGATCCCTCTGCATCGACGGCAAAGCCACATTCACAATTGAGAAATCAAGCACCACCATAAATTGTGCAGTACACAAAAGTGCGAGGGCAAGCGCCTTTCGACGTGCCTCATTTGTTATTGATGTCATTTTTTTCCCATGATCCAAAACTCTATTGTTTCTTCAAAACTACATACTATTGAAATTCTTTATACCTGGCAAATAAAAGGAAGGGATAAAGGAAGGAAGAAAGTTGTGACTACCCTCTCAGGTTAAAACCCAGAAGCTTCTCAAGATTATTCCTGAAGACTCAAAGATGTCGCCAGCTACACCTGCACACTTCCTCTTTTCCACATTCCTTTGTAAGAGCCAGCTTCCTTGACACACTTACTTATATATGATACTTTTTTCATAGGGTGACACTGTTTTTCATAGAGTGAAATTTTAAAGCAAGCAGGGATATGACCTGTGGAGGCTGGCAGATGAAACATCTCGCCCCCGATTTTGTTTATACGCCGCAAGGTTTGCAGGCCAATAAGGTCATCTCCATCTCCAATGACGGCTATATTAGCGCGATCACTGAACGCTCAGAGGATATGGCAATCACCGACATATTACCCAATGTGGCGCTCTTGCCCGGTTTCGTCAATACCCACAGTCACGCATTTCAACGAGCATTGCGCGGACAGACTCAGCACGCACGCTCATCACATGACACCTTCTGGACATGGCGGCAAGCTATGTATGAAGAAGCGCGACGCCTGACTCCCGACTCACTCTATCAAAACACCCTGCAAACCTATCGCGAGATGCTGGCCGCCGGATATTGCAGCGTCGGCGAGTTTCATTATGTTCACCATCAACCAGATGGACAACCCTATGAGAACGCAAACATTATGTCCGAGGCAATTCTACAGGCAGGACAGGATGCAGGGATACGTGTTGTCTTGCTGCTCACAGCTTACGCGCAAAGCAATTTCCAGCAGCCACCAGACAGAATGCAGCGTCGTTTTTGTGATGCCTCCGTCGATGCCTATCTCTCACGCGTGGAGGCATTGCGTATGAAAGGCATACATGTCGGCGTTGCTCCCCATTCTGTACGCGCCGTTCCTACTGACATGGTTACATGTAATTGGTGAATATAGCCGCCTCCATCAACTCCCATTCCACATCCATGCCGATGAGCAGATAGCCGAGATTGAGCAATGTCAGTTGGCGGAGGGTTGCACTCCCATAGAATTGCTTGAGCGCTGCACTGCCCTGGGACCTCAGACGACGATTATTCATGCAACTCACGCGAACCAGACAGAGATTACATTACTCGCACGAAGCGGGGCAAGTGTCTGCGTCTGTCCAACGACCGAAGGCGATCTTGGTGATGGCATTGCTCCTTATAATGAACTCGTAACAGCCAATATTCCGCTGGCGATTGGTTCAGACAGCAATACACGTCTTGATCCAATTGAAGAGTTACGTTGGGCAGAGTATTCCGCACGCATGCGCTATCAACGCCGACGCATCATTATTGCAGACGCATCCACCAGTCCCGGTTCATCTTTGCTCACCTGCGGCACACAGGCTGGTGCCAACGCGCTAGGACTACAGACGGGCACTATTCGTCCCGGCATGGCTGCTGACTTTATCGCTATCGACCTGCAAGCACCATCCCTCGCCGGATGGACACCAGACAATTTTCTCGATACCCTGTTCTTCGGTGCATCCAGCCGAATAATCACCCAGACATGGGTGCAAGGACAAATAATACGGTAGGGACCACGTTTATGACGCCCATATGTGTACAACGCTCATCACGAAAGGATCAATGAACGCATGTTATCCGACAAACAACACTATTTTTCTTCAGCAAACACAAAGACATCCGGCCCACGCACCGTTCGTGCACCGCGTGGAACGATACTTTCATGCAAAGGCTGGCAGCAAGAGGCGGCAATGCGCATGCTCATGAACAATCTTGATCCCGACGTTGCTGAGCGCCCCGACGACCTGGTTGTCTACGGAGGTTCCGGACGTGCAGCTCGCTCCTGGTCAGCCTTTGATGCCATCGTCCGTTCGCTCCAGAGCTTAGAGAACGACGAAACATTGCTGGTACAATCAGGGAAACCCATTGGTATCACCCGCACCCATGCCGATGCTCCTCGCGTGCTTATTGCCAACTCCAACCTTGTTCCACACTGGGCCACCTGGGATGAGTTTCGCCGCCTGGAAGCACTGGGGTTGACAATGTATGGGCAGATGACCGCTGGCTCGTGGATCTATATCGGTTCACAAGGCATTGTACAAGGAACCTACGAGACCTTTGGCGAGGCTGCACGCCAACATTTCGGCGGCTCGCTCAAAGGCAAATTTATCTTAACCGCTGGGCTGGGAGGCATGGGTGGGGCACAACCATTGGCTGTCGTAATGAATGGTGGCGTCTGTCTCGCCGTAGAGGCCGATGCAGCCCACATTAAGCGGCGCGTGGAGACAGGCTATTGCGATGAGATCGCCAGTACGCTCGACGAAGCATTGCATCAAGTGCATGAAGCGTGTGAGCAGGGACAGGCTCTCTCCATCGGACTGATCGGTAATGCAGCCCAGATTTATCCCGAACTGGTACGGCGCGGCATCATTCCGGACCTGGTTACCGACCAGACATCGGCCCATGATGCTCTCAATGGCTACATTCCCGCCGGACTCTCGCTAGCTGAGGCAGATGATCTGCGCCAGAACGACCCGCAAACCTATATTCAACGCTCGCAAGAATCAATGGTACAGCAGGTACGCGCGATGCTGGATATGCAAAAGCAAGGTGCCATTGTCTTTGATTATGGAAATAATCTGCGTGGTCAGGCATTGGCTGCTGGCGAGACGCACGCACTCGACTTTCCTGGCTTCGTCCCGGCCTATATTCGCCCTCTCTTCTGTCGTGGCAAAGGACCGTTTCGTTGGGTCGCGCTCTCAGGCGATCCCGAAGATATTTACCGTACTGATGAAGCACTATTAGACCTTTTTCCAGAGAACGATGGGTTGCGTCGCTGGCTTACCCTCGCACGCGAGAAGATTCAGTTTCAGGGCTTGCCCGCCCGTATCTGCTGGTTAGGGCATGGAGAACGCGCCAAAGCAGGGCTGGCCTTCAACGAACTCGTTGCGCAAGGGATTGTTCATGCACCACTGGTGATTGGGCGCGACCATCTCGATAGTGGTTCGGTCGCTTCACCGTACCGCGAGACAGAAGCAATGAAAGATGGCAGCGACGCGATTGCTGACTGGCCCCTTCTCAATGCCCTGCTCAATACTGCATCAGGTGCAACCTGGGTCTCTCTACATCATGGTGGTGGTGTTGGTATAGGGTATTCGTTGCACGCAGGCCAGGTGATTGTGGCCGATGGTACTCAGGGGGCAGCGCAACGCCTGACACGGGTACTCACAAATGATCCAGCAATGGGTGTGATGCGCCATGCCGATGCAGGCTATGACGAAGCTATCGATTATGCTCGCAGAGTCTGGCGTACAGATACCGATGATCGATTAAGGACTCGCACGGGTTTATAAATGGCACCCGTACACCATCAGGAATGAAAGGATCGTTTTATGGCAATAAACACTCTTTCCAGGCCATCGCAGATTATTATCCAGGGTCAGGCGCTCACCGTCAGCGAGGTCGTCGCGGTTGCCCGTCACTCTACAACCGTTACGCTTGGCAAAGATGCAGAACAACGTATCCAGGCAGCCAGAGCGGTCATCGATAGGATTGCAGATGAAGGCAAAAAAATCTATGGCGTCACAACTGGCTTCGGACACCTGAGTAAAGTGCGTATTCCATCGGAGCAGTTCGTAGACCTTCAGCATAATTTGTTGCGCAGCCACGCAGCAGGTGTCGGAGAACCGCTCACCGAAGATGTGACGCGTGCCATGATGCTCTTACTCGCCGCCAGTCTGGCACGTGGTCATTCAGGAGTACGCCCCATCGTCGTACATATGCTGCTTGCACTACTCAATGCTCAAGTTCATCCTATCATTCCATCGCGTGGCTCGGTTGGTGCCAGCGGAGACCTGGCTCCATTAGCCCATCTCGCCCTGGTGCTGATTGGTGAGGGTGAGGCCATTCATGAGAACCAACGCTATAGCGGCGTACAGGCATTGCAACTGGCAGGTTTAACGCCACTCAGCCTACAAGCCAAAGAGGGACTCGCGCTCATTAATGGCACACATCTGATGGAAGCAATTGCCCTCCTCGCGCTTTCCGATGCCGAAGGCGCTCTACGAACGGCTGAAGTTGCCTGCGCTATGAGCCTGGAAGGATTAATGGGCAGTCATATTTCGCTGGATGCCCGCATTCACGAACTGCGTGGTCAACGTGGTCAGATAGCAAGCGCAGCCAGATTACGCCGTTTAGTCCAGAACAGCGCAATTAATGTCAGCCATCAAGACTGCGCACGCGTGCAGGACCCCTACACGCTGCGTTGCGCTCCTCAGGTCTTTGGCGCAGTACGCGATGCAACAACCTATTGCGCTGATATCTTCACCCGTGAAGCAGGCGCGGTCACAGATAACCCACTGATCTTCCCTGAAGATGGAGATGTACTCAGCGGCGGCAATTTTCATGGACAACCCCTGGCCCTGGCACTTGATGTATTGGCAATAGCTCTGACACAACTGGCGAGTTTCTCTGAGCGCCGCATCTACAGTCTGCTTGGCCCCCACGAATGGGAGAGTGATGGCGCACCATTATTCCTCACACCCCGCCCAGGGCTACATTCCGGCTTTATGATTGTGCAGTACGTAGCGGCAGCCCTGGTGAACGAGATCAAAGTGCTGGCACATCCCGCCAGTATTGATTCCATCCCTACTTCCGCTGGCATGGAAGATTTCGTCAGCATGGGAGTCACCAGTGCTCATAAAGTGCGTCGTATCATTGAAATGACACAGCAGATTCTGGCAATTGAACTCTTATGCGCAGCACAATTGCTCGACTTCCGCCTTCCACTCACCCCCGGCGTCGGTGTGCAACAGGCCCAAAGGCTCGTGCGCTCTTACGTCACCAGACTCGAAGAGGACCGGGTGCTTTCACCTGACATCGAAAAAATCACTCAGGCTATAAGAGAAGGCGTTTTTGCAAACCTGGAATAAAATGGGGTTCATCATGACAATCACACGAATAGAGGCAGACACTATAATTCGTCATATCGGCCAGCTTGTTACACTTGCACAACAACCTCTTCCTTATGCCAGCGGACCATTACAGATTATTTCCAACGCAGCTATAGCCGCACATAATGGACACATCACCTGGATTGGTTCCGACGATGAAGCTGCACAACTCTTTCGCAACTCATCCATTGATCCAGACCAGGAAATAGCGGTAATCGATGCAGCAGGCATGGTCATCACGCCTGGACTGGTTGACTCCCACACACACTTGCTTTTTGCGGGCGATCGCGCGGAGGAATTTCACTTGCGTCGCAACGGTGTTACGTATGGCGAACTCCTCAAGCAGGGACGTGGCATCCTGACAACGATGCAGGCAACACGTAATACACCACCAGAAACCCTGCTCGAACTGGCTCAGGCACGTCTCGCAACGATGCGTAGCTATGGAACAACGACGGTGGAAGTCAAAACAGGCTACGGATTAGATTTTGCTTCAGAAGAGCGCTGCCTACAGATCATCAATAGCTTGAATGCTCTTGATGCAGCTTCCACCCATAAACAAAACTCTATACGCGTTGTCCCCACATTCCTGGGCGCACATAGCGTCCCACCCGAATATAAAGAGCAACGAGGGGCGTATGTAGATTTGGTAGTTGAGCGGATGCTCCCAGCCTTTGCAGGCTTAGCACGCTTTTGCGACGTGTATTGTGAGCGTGAGGCATTTACCCTGGCAGAAACACGCCGCATACTGACACGTGCTCAGGAACTGGGCTATCGCCTGAAGATCCATGCCGACCAACTCAGTCCATCAGGAGGAACAAAGCTGGCGGCAGAACTGGGCGCGGTATCAGCAGATCATCTCGATCATGCCAGCAACGCTGACCTCGACGCCCTACGAGAAGCAAACGTTGTAGCGACCCTGTTGCCGGGTTGCTCTTATACCTTGCGCACACCCTATCCATCAGCACGCCTTTTACTTGATCGCGGCCTCTCCGTAGCGCTTGCCACAGATTTTAATCCTGGGACATCCTACTGCGAGAACATGCAGATGATGCTCGAACTCGCCATGTCTGCAATGGGTATGACGCTGGAAGAGGCTCTCACCGCAATTACGATCCAAGGGGCACGAGCACTGGCTCTACAGGATGAGATTGGAAGCATCGAAGTAGGCAAACGCTGCGAACTGGCACAGTGGGCAATACACGATTATCACGAAATTGGCTATCACTTCGGAGTCAATCTTATCCAATCCATCCTTGTGCTCTAACGCAACCAATAGACAACCTTAGCATTTAGATGATTGATGATATCGCACCAAGCTTACTAGAAACCTGTTGGGCGTGTTTTACAACCAGAGAACCGATCTGCGCAAGCACATCATCAGGGATGCGATACGTCGGACCAATCACATTAATGGCTCCGATAATAGTCCTGTGATGATCAAACACGGGTGCTGCAATGGAAGAAACATCTGGCTCAACGGTATGACGACTGGCTGTATAGCCTTCGGGAGACAAGTGCCCCTGGATAGCCGCACCAATAGCAGTATTCTCAACGGGCACAGTGCGCCCAATCCAGGGCGTGGCCTGCACAAGGCGTGGACTGGCAACCTGGTCGATATAGAGCACATCATCTCCCTCTAGAACGCCCAGTTGCACACTCTCCCCGGTCTCCTCAGCAAGCACACGCAGATGAGGTCTGGCAACCTCATAAAGCGACATCGTATGCAGAGCAATAAGTCCTAACTGGATAACCTGAGAACCAAGGTAATAGAGACGATCTGGCCCACGACGCACAAAACCATACTGCTCAAGCATCTTCAGCAGACGTGATGTCGTAGATGGAACAAGTTCAGCCTGACGGGCCAATTCTGTCAGCGACATGCCCTTATTGTGAACATGAAAACAGGTGAGGAGTTTCAACACGCGCTCAACAGGACCGGTTACTTGTGTCACGTCCGAGGATTCTTTCAACGTACACTCCTACTGAGGAATTTTGCATGTCATAACTATATTATGTCTTAAATATGATGATAGGCCAGCGAATATAAATATAGCATGCACTCGTTGGTGGCGTCAAGGAAACAAAGCCCGCTTATTACTCACAATAGCATTGTAGAGCTTTGGCAAAGTCGGTAACGGTCGGAAAACGATCTTCAGGCCGCTTCGCCAGGGCGCATATCAGACTAGCAAAAAAAGCGCATTTTGCCACGAAGACTTGGATCATGGCAAAGAACGTAGTACAATAAATAGAAAACTTCTCTCTGGCATATTTTTCACAACAATACGAAAAATCAAGCATTGAAACAAACGTATAGTATAACAATATCAGAAAGGAGAAGTGGCGCTTCCTCCCTATACTATTATAGGGTCTGCGTGTCGCTATTTCTGAGAAAGGCATTATGTACCGTCATTTTCAATCCAGACGACATCTTCTGGTGGTATTTTCTCTGAGCATGTTTCTCATGCTTTTGAGTGCATGCAGTAGCAATACCACATCATCTACTACAAATAACAAGAAAATGCTCTTACCCAATGTTGGCATAAACGATGTTGGTACGCTCGATCCAGCCCTAGACCCGGACACCAATTCAGCCGTCGCCGTGAATATGCTTTATACCGGCCTGGTAAGAAGCGATCAAAACCTGAAAGTAGTTCCCGATCAGGCAACCTGGCTAATCTCAAATGATAATAAAGTGTATACTTTCCAGATTAATCCCGCGGTGACTTTTTCTGATGGTACGCCCGTAACTGCACAATCTTATATTTATACCTGGACGCGTGCCCTGTTGCCCGAGGTTGCTTCTCCCAACGCCGCCACCCTGGAAGCTCCCATCGCAGGTGCCGCTATGGTCAGCAATGGCAAAGCCAGAAGCATTCAAGGCTTAAAGGCGCTAGACACATATACTTTGCAGGTAACGTTGCAACAACCCACGCCTTACTTCCTGGCAACCCTGACGAATTCGCTCTTCTTCCCCTTAAATCAAAAGGTCATTGAGCGCTACGGACAAAAAAATTGGACGCAATACGCGACCATGGCTGGCATAGGAACAGGCCCCTTCGAGGTTAAAACCTGGGAACATGACGTTCAGATGGTCCTCATTCCTAACCCACACTATTATGGAAAAAAGAGTAGCCTGGCAGAAGTCGATATGATCTTCGTCAATGATCCTGCGACCGCCTATCAATTCTATCGGGCCGGACGCTTCACATTCGTGTGGAACATCGCACCTGATGATCTGCTGGCGGCAAACGGCTCCAAGGGCTTCATACAGATGCCGCTCTTGCAAACCGATACGCTCTTCTTTGATACAACTCAGGCTCCCTTCAATAACGCAACGGTACGGCAAGCATTTGCTTACGCCACAGATAAAACGATGCTGGCTGCCAGTACGTTTAAAGCTTCCGTCGCCCCTGCTGCTACTCTTTTGCCGCCGGGCATGCCTGGTTACCAGCCTGACTATATGGGGATACAATTCGATCGGCAAAAGGCGAAGGATCTTTTCCAATCGGTCTACCCGCCGAATACGAGTACGGGTCCTTCGATCACCTTCTCTTATCCAACCTCCCTGATAAGCTCTAACGAAGCCCAGGCATTGGTGCAAATGTGGCAGAATGCTCTGCAAACCACGATTGGCTTAAGGCCACTGGAGACAAATGCCTATTTTGATGAGGCACAAAAACATTTGATCCAGTTTGGTTTTACCCGCTGGAACGCGGACTATCCCGATCCGTATGCCCTCCTGACCACCAATTCCTTTCCAATGGCAAGCGCAAACTATGGTCAATGGAACAATACCACCTTTGATCAAACGCTATTGCAGGCCGAACAGACGACAGGCAACACTCGCCTCGCTCTCTACGATCAGGCCGAAAAGCTGGCCATTCAAAATGCAGGCTGGTTGCCACTGGATCATCCAGAACTATCAGCGGTCATCCCTCCAAACGTGCACGGGGTAAGCCTGAACGGCAATGGCCTCTACTTTGGCGATTGGTCGGGCGTATATATTTCTTAAGTTAGGAGATATTGCATATAAAACAATAAACGCGGGATATGTATATACCCCGCGTTGTTGCTGACTACGCCATCACCCACGCATAACCTCAGGTCCAAGGTCGCCCTCATCCTCAAAGTACACATCCGGCTCGTGTTCATGTTCGGCCTCCACAATCCACTGAGCAGGATTAAACAGAGGCTCCATATTCTCATTGGCATCCAGGCAACTCACAATGGCACGTTGCATACGTTCTTTTGTGATACAGAGCGTCAAAATCTCATCACCATACAACACCGGCCCCTTGAAAATATATTGTTCAAGGTCCCAGGTAAATCCTGGTACGATGGTCATCGTAAGACCTTCCTGCTGTACAGAAGCTAACATGGTGTCCTCCTTCTCTCAATCATAAAAGCCTGTTACATAGCAGGCACAACCAGATTTTTGTTTCTATTCTTATTCTACCTGCTTATTATGGCAATGGAATCATTAGGCAGGCTCTATCTACTTCTACTAATCTCCCTTTGATGTAAAAGTCACAATAGGAATATGTAGCTCCTCAAAAAAGGAGCGTGTTGCCTGTGTGACGGCCTCATTCACTGCTATGGGTGCCCGGCGCTGTGTAGCTGCCGCCACAACGGTGTGTAATGGTCGCTCACCGACTGGTTGTGCAATGACACTTGCCACTGCATCAGCCACATCCTGTGGATTGGGTGGCGTAGCCGATCGGTTCTCCGCATAAAAACCTGTCGCAAACGCACCTGCCGCTGCCTGGTAGAGAGCCGCCCGCTCGGTATCTGCCGCGACCTGACGCTTCGCAGAGATTGAGGTTGGATACGTCCCAGGCTCAATAATTGCAGCATCAATACCAAAGGGAGCGAGTTCATAGCGATACGACTCGGTGATCCCCTCCAAAGCAAATTTCGTCGCCCCATACAATCCCAGAAAAGGCAAAGCCAGACGCCCGGCAATGGATCCAATTTGCAGAAGCAAGCCACTCCCTTGCTTGCGCATATAGGGCAAGGCCGCACGGTTCACACGCAACACGCTAAAAACGTTGGTGTTGAATTGCTGTTGAACTTGCTCAAGGGTGAACGCCTCCAATGGGCCACTATATGACGTTCCAGCATTATTAACCACAACATCAAGGTGGCCCGTAATGCCCACGATAGACTCAATTGCCCGCTCCACAGACGCATCATCGGTGACATCGATTTCGACGACATGGACTGTAAGATGTTCTCGTTCCGCCTGAGCACGCAGCTCTTCTGCTGCAAATGCATTCTTTCCGGTCACCTCACGCATCCCCGCAAAAACGATGTATCCCCGCCGTGCCAGAGTTTCAACCATCAAACGTCCAAAGCCACTGGTACTGCCCGTGACAAGAATTGTTTGGGCCATATGCTTTCTTCCTCTTTCTGATATTTGAATTTAGCGTAACAAAAATAGCATAACATAACTTCTTGCTTATCCCCCACGAATACCCTTCGGATGAATGGCTGACACAAGCAGTAGATCGCCTTAGCCGGAAACAGCAATAGCAAAGCACAGAAATATCCTGTCGAAACGTAGTAAATTTACAATAACTTTACATATCGCTGACATTTTTTTATGACTATTCGATTAGAATACTACTACACACGTGGTTTTCTATGCCATTGAGCTAACCCACCAGAGCATAGCGAGGAAGGACAAACCCCTTCCTTCTTTCCATTAAAAATGGTATCTTTATATTCAAAAGTATGGATAAGCATTTTTAAACGTTTGTCCTTTCTTGGAGGAACCATGAACAAAACATCGACCCGTCCCCAGACCAAGCAGCAACGACGCCAGGACCGCCGCGAGGAACAAAAGCGGCAGCAGGCTGTCAAGGCGGCGGGCAAAAACAGGCGCATCATTATTGGAATTATTTCAGCTCTTGTAGTAGTAGTTCTTGGCGTCACCATCTATCTCCTCGCATCAGGAGGATTAGGAGCAGGAGCGGCAGCGGGGACAGGAACGATAGCAAACACTATTGCCAGTGACAATCCAGCTTATCCAGCCATTGACGGCATCCCCTGTCAGAACAATGAGCAACTAAATTATCATGTACATGCACATCTTACGATCTATGTGAATGGACAAAACTTCCCCTTGCCAACCAATCTGGGGATCGCAAGTGATCAATCCTGCTTCTACTGGCTACACACACATGACTCCAGCGGCGTGATTCACATCGAGGCTCCAAGTGAACGAACGTTTACCCTCAATACCTTCTTCCAGGAATGGAGTGCACGCTTCCCACAAATGACTTATCCCACTGAGTTGGATAGCACAACAGGCTGGCAGGTGTATGTCGATGGCAAGCCCTATACGGGTGATTTCCATTCAATCACTCTGGTAGCACATAAACTGATCACGCTGGCCTATAATTCGCCTGGCATCAAGCCCGATACGACATACGCGTGGCAGGGACTTTAACGGATTATGTCGCGAAGGCACGGGCTTGTTCGCTCCGCTCACCGCGCCCCTACATTGCATGGTTATCGAATGCCTTCGATCAACCATGTAATGTAGGGGCGCGGTGAGCGGAGCGAACAAGCCCGTGCTCCAACACAAACAAGGTCCAATATTTCCCGCATGCAGCAGACCTACAATGATCAGGCGCTTGACCATCTCTTCTTGCTACGCTATATTAGGTGCAACACATTGGATCGAAGAGAGGAATGCAAGTCATGACCGTTACCAGCGAGGCACAACATATGTCCGAATCTGCTCACCGGGATTTTTATGATTATCTTACAGCATTGATAAAACAGGCTACAATAATGTATCTTACGCAAGAACAGATACATTTTGATATTGAACAGCTACCAATCGATCTGCGCTTCTCTGCTCAAAGTAGCTTTGGTGATTATTCGATGCCTGTTATGGCATGGGCCAGCAAGAATAAATTGGCACGCCCACTTCCACTTATTGCGGACTCACTTATTACCATCATACGCAATATGCGCTCTCCCGTTATTGAGGAGATTACATTCACGCGCGGTTTCATTAACTTCCGCTTGAACCGCGCCGCTGTAGGTCAAACCATCATTGAACATGTCATGGAGGCTGGCCCCGATTTCGGGCAGAGCGAGAGTGGCGTTGGCACAAAGGTAATTGTTGAGCATACAAACATCAACAGCAACAAGGCCGCACATGTGGGTCACCTGCGCAATTCCTGCATTGGCGATACGATCGTACGCATGCTGCGCTCACAGGGTTTTCAGGTCGAGGCCGATAACTATATCGACGACTCAGGCGTCCAGGTTGCGGATGTCGTCGTCGGCTTCACCTTGCTCCAGAAGGGAAAGCTGCAATTAGCTGAGGGCAACGTGCAATTGCCGGACGAGTCGTTTGACTACTTCTGTTCGCGCGTCTATGTGGCCGTCAGCAAAGTATATGACGACAAAGAATCCACACTGGGACAGGAAGCGATGACCCTGCGCAAAACTGTGCTGCATGCAATTGAGCACGGCGTGGAACCCGAATCTGGCCCCGATTATCCACTTCTGGCTTCCGACATCTCACACCAGATCGTGCAGGCACACCTCAATACAATGGCACGCCTCAACATCTCTTATGACCTCCTCCCCTGGGAATCGGCCCTTCTGCACGCGGGATTGTGGCAAAAAACATTCGAGATGCTACGCGCCCACAATCTCCTGGAGAAGCCTGAGACTGGTCCCTCGGCTGGTTGCTGGATCTTGCCCTTCGGCGATGGCGATACACAAACCAATGAAGGGGATCGCACCAGCGACAAAATTCTCGTCAGAAGCGACGGAACGGCCACATATACGGCGAAAGATATCTCCTATCAACTCTGGAAGTTCGGCCTGGCCGACGAAATCGGCGTCGACTTTCATTTCGTGCCCTGGGGTATCCAACGCGATGGACGCAAACTCTGGACCATGCGCACTCCCAAAGATACCCCTCAGGTAACAGAAGAGGCAGATCCCAAACGCTTCGGACATGCCAAAAGCGTCATTAACGTCATCGACATGCGTCAGTCGTACCTGCAACAGGTCGTCTACGAAAGCCTGCGCCGCCTGGGCTATGTCGAACAGGCCGATCACTCGAAACACCTGGGCTATGAGGTCGTTACCCTTTCGGCCAGGACCGCCGCCAGCCTGGGCATCGATACCTCTGATAACCGCGAGTTCTATCCCATGTCGGGGCGCAAAGGGATCGAGATTAAAGCCGACGACCTGATCAATGCTGCGATCACGCGCATGCTGGAAGTACGTCGCCAGGACGGCAGGCCCGAAATCACGCAGGAGACCGCAGCAATCCTCGCATCATCAGCAATCCGTTACTTTATGATTCGTTTCGGTTTGCAGCAGATCATCAATCTTGACATCGACGAAGCACTACGCCCTAACGGAGATACTGGCGTCTACCTGCAATACGCCTATGCACGCGCAAACAGCATCCAACGCCGTTTACAGGACGATGGGTACACTATTCCCGAGCACCTGGCAGAGCTACCAATGCAGCTTGAACAGAGCGAATGGGAACTTCTGCGCCACATTGACGCCTACCCGCGCCAATTAGCGGAGGCCAGCGAGAAGACAGCTCCAAGTATGCTCGCAGCTTATGCCTACGATCTCGCTGCTCATTTCAGCGATTTTTATGAACACACGCCACCAATCGTCAAAGAAACAGATGTGACAATCAAAGCATTTCGCGCCCTGCTCGTGCAAGCTACTGCACAGACAATGAACAATGTTTTACGCGTTCTAGGCTTTGAGCCGCTGGAACGCATATAAAACCAATCTGGCCCTACAGTATATGGAAAGTCTATCCTGGAAAGGAACAACACATGACTACTAAACACTTACGCTTCGGCATTAAAACCGCTCCGCAAAATACAACTTACGAAGATATGCTCCGCGTCTGGCAGGAGGCTGACGAGATACCAGTTATAGAACATGCCTGGCTCTTTGATCATTTTATGCCAATCGGCAATTATGATCCTGCTGGCCCATGCCTGGAAGGCTGGTCGCTCCTGGCAGCCTTTGCGGCTCTGACAAAACGCCTGCGCCTGGGCTTGATGGTCACGGGCAATACCTACCGCCATCCAGCAGTGCTCGCGAACATAGGGGCGACCATCGATGTTATTTCGCATGGACGCCTCGATTTCGGGATCGGTGCAGGCTGGAACGAGCAGGAACATAACGCCTATGGCATTCCTCTCTACAAACCTGGAGAGCGCATCCGTCGCCTGGGTGAAGCTTGTGAAGTGGTCAAACTTCTCTGGACCGAGACCAGCGCCAACTTCGACGGCAAATACTATCAGCTCAAAAATGCGTATTGCGAACCGAAACCTGTGCAGAAACCATACCCTCCCTTTGTTATTGGAGGTAGTGGAGAACAACTCACCTTGCGCATCGTGGCCCAATATGCTGACATCTGGAACTTTGTTGGCGGCTCAGTTGAAGACCTCCAACACAAAATGGCCGTTCTGGATGAGCACTGTGCCGCCATCGGACGCGATCCGGCAACCATCGAACGCTCTATCCAATGGCTCGTCGATCCCTCCAATGTCGCCGCCACACGCGAGGATCTTTCACCCTACATTGCCGCTGGAGCAACCCACATCATCCTCAACCTGCGCTATCCATATCCAGAGGGAATTGTGCAGCGCATGGCCAAAGAGATCGTGGAACCTTTAAAAGCCGCGTACGAAAATAAATAGGGATGATAGAATAGAATAGGGGCATATACTTGCTCACTGGTGCTCACTAATGAGGGATGCGCCGAAAATGATGCGTCAAAATACCGGAATGTGCATACTATGGTAGGGACCCGATTGCATCGCGTCCGTCATTGATGAACCCTGGGGCACCATTCCATCAATGGCGGACGCGATGCAATCGGGTCCCTACCATAGTATGCACATTCCAAACATTTGCTTTGTTCTCTCCATCCCAAATTCTATAGATTGGTAAACACTATTCTATGCAAGATTTTGAACCCAAAGACCTGCCAGAAAATGACAGAATTGAGATCAGCGACCTGGACACACCCAATGAGCAGGGGAAATTAACATGGCTTCAACACATAATAAAATTTGTGGAGGCCCGTCTCTCTTCCCGAACACGCACCACCCTCTTCACCCTCCTACTCTTCCTTGGCACATTCACGCTTATCTATTCGATCATATCCTATCTACACATACCAATCATACAAGCTATTCATGCCCCTACACCCACACCATCTATCAGATTTACCATCGGTAGCGATATCACTATCGAAAGTGTTTCGCCCAATAATCTCTCCGTAGTCAATGGCGTCGCCTACATCAGTACGCCGGATGGAACATTAAGCGCCCGCCAGGCAAATGATGGAACGTTTCTCTGGCAAACAAAAACTGCAGTTCCTCTCTCACCACCCATTGTAGCGAACAATACCATCTATATTACTTCGCAAAATAGTCTTGGTGGTCACGTTGATGCGTTTCGGGCCAGTGATGGCAACCTCCAATGGTCCTACCAAACTGGATCGCTGGCTTCCCAACCACTCCTGGTCGAAGATGGCATTGTTTACGTCGATACCGCAGACAGGCGTGCTTCAAGCGCTACGTGCCAGCGATGGAAAATTGCTCTGGCACTTTACGATTGGAAATCCCACAAATGGAGCCTCTTCGCACCTGGAAACTCTTCTCAGCACAGCCGATGGCGTAACAGTTATCCACACCTACGACCAGATCGTCTATTTTCTACGCTCACAGGATGGCTCTCAGCTCTGGCACTATCCAGTTGATAGCAACACACCCGCGCCAACGATAGAAAATGGCATTGCTTATATCAATGATCACTCCCTACAAGCACGCAGGCTCAACGATGGAAAACTTCTCTGGCAATATGCAACGGGGGATGTACAATCCTCTATCATTCAACATAATATCATTTATTTGAATATAGGAAATCTCACTGTTTTAACCTTGAACGCGCAAAATGGTAGCCGGGTGTGGCAATATCAAGCCCACCAACCGATCAATACCTTGAATGCGCAAAATGGGATGGTATTTATTACCATGGTCGATGGAACTGCAACCATCTTGAAGGATCAAACAGGTTCCCTCCTCTGGCAATTTAAGCTGCCAACAGGGAGCGACATCTTCTGGCTCTCAGGTGCAAAGGATGAAGTTCTTTATGTTGGCGTGAATGAGTCAGTAACTACAATCTATGCATTACAGACCAACAATGGTCATATTCTCTGGCAACAATCGATGCAAAATAGTAATCAAAGCTACAATCCTCGCGTCAATAATGGCCTCACCTATGCAAAGCAAGTTGAAGGCTATATTAATGCCTGGGACAGTAATGATGGTCATCTCACCTGGCACTACCCATCTTCCGCGTCAATCGCCTGGAATATCATCAAGACCAATGACCTTGTTTACCTTCAACAGCCGGATGGCTCAATTCTTGCTCTCCATATTCAAAATGGGAAAGTAGCGTGGCGTTATCCTGCAGACTAGAGGGTTTCATGTCAGCGCCACACCAATAATATCCTTCACATCCTCTACACCTTCTCGCTGCAAAAATGCCTCAATCCCCTCAATAATGTCGATGCCTGCATGCGGATTCACAAAGTTGATCGTGCCAACCTGAATCGCGGTTGCACCTGCCATGAGAAACTCTAACGCATCATGTGCATTAGAAATGCCACCCAGGCCGATAATGGGCACAGTTGGATGGGAACCTCTCAGTTCAGATGCAACTTCGTAGACCATGCGTAACGCAATTGGCTTGATTGCAGGACCTGATAGTCCTGCAGTTATGTTTCCAAAAGCAGGTCGGCGCGTAGAGAGGTCGATCGTCATTCCCGTAATCGTATTGATCAACGAGATGGCATCTGCACCTGATGAAGCAGCAGCCACGGCTGTGGGTCGTACATCACCCATATTGGGAGAGAGCTTAACGATAAGAGGAAGTGTGGTGGCAGTGCGTACGGCTTCCGTTACCTGAGCAACGATCTGGGGATTGGAACCGAAAATAGCGCCACCTTGCTGGACATTGGGACACGATACATTTATTTCAATGCCTGCAACACCCTCCACACCTTCCAGGTACTCGGCCACCTCCACAAATTCCTCGCTGGTGTCGCCCGCTATATTAACGATTACGGGTGTCTGCCACTTCGACCACATTGGGGCAAAACGCCTGACGACCGTATGGACACCGGGATTCTGTAGTCCAATGGTGTTCAACAGGCCCGACGAGGTTTCCATTGTACGCGGCTGGGCATTGCCACTACGAGCATGGAGCGTCGTTCCCTTACAAATGATAGCTCCCAGCCGCTGAATCTCTGCAATCTTCGCGTATTCGCTGCCATAGCCGAATGTTCCAGCGGCTGTCATGACCGGGTTTTTCAGTTGCAGTCCGCTCTTGTGATGCGGCGCTAATTCGGTTTTTAGTTGCATATTTTTGGGTTACACCTGGGCGTTGTAAACATGGCCCCTGCATTTGTTGATGCGGTTTCTTAGGGATGCGGCTTCTTCTCCGGCGGTGATTGCGTAATTTTCTCCATCGCCGGCGTACAAAATTGCACGCGAAACAGAAATAATGGCACGCTCTCCGTGCGCATCTACCCCTGCTGAGATGGACGCATCGAGATCTCCTCCTTGCGCTCCTACTCCAGGAATGAGGATGGGCAACGTGGGACACATAGCACGAATAGTACTTAGCTCCTCTGGATAGGTAGCACCAACAACCAGACAACAATTATCTGCTGCGTTCCAACTTTGCACCTGATGCGCTACAACCTGATAGAGCGGTCTGACCTGTCCATCCTCACTCTGGACATTCAAGCTCTGAAAATCTCGTGAACCTGGATTGGATGTTCTGCACAGTAGAAAGATGCCTTTATCATGATATGCGAGAAATGGAGCAACACTATCATAACCCATATAGGGATTGACGGTGACGGCATCGCAACCATAGACATCTAGTATTGCAGCAGCATAGTTGATCGCTGTGTTGGCAAGATCTCCCCGTTTGGCATCAACGATAATGGGAATATCGTCTGGAATGGCTTCAATGACCTCCTGGAAAACATCCATCCCACGCGGCCCCAATACCTCAAAAAAGGCGAGATTAGGCTTGTACGCACAAACATACGGGGCCGTGGCCTCGATAATATCATGGCAGAAACGCACGACTGATTGTCCCGCTGGTTCATAAAGATATTGTGGCGGAAAACGCACTGGCTCCGGATCAAGCCCGACACAGAGCAGGCTGTTGTTTTTTCGAGAGGCAGCCAGGAGCTTCTCTAGGAATTTCATATGATTTTTCCCTTTCTATCACATATATCGCTATCTCGCGGACAAAGCGGGCTTATAAATCGTGCCCCTACACCAGTTACAGCGTGATTCTGCGTAAGAATGCGCGTCCTTTTCCTAATTCGGTATTTATTGGTATGCCTTGCTGGCAAAAGGGGCATTCGTTTTCGGCGAATGTTTCAAGCGTGATCGTTACAAGCTGCTGCAACGGCACATTTCCTACATCGGTGGATTGGACGGAACCACGATTGCATAATGCACTCAAACCGATGACATTGCCTCCCTGCTTGCGCACTGCTTCGATGACTTGCCGCGCCGATCCGCCCGTTGTGAGTATATCCTCAACTATCAGGATGTTCTTGCCTGCAATGTATTTATCATACCCGCGCTGAAAGACAAACGTCTTGTCAGGACCATCACTCTCTTTTTCTGCGTAGACAGCTAGAACTTCTCCGGATGTACGTCGCGCGTTAAGGGCATGCGTAACCCATTGGGAAAGCACAATGCCACCGAGCACGGGACCAACAACGACATCAATCTCATCAGCATTATACGACTCCGCCATCTGCTCACAAAGACGTGAGACGATTCCCGTGTGCAAATATAATGCGTCTTTATTGACATACACCGAACTATGACGACCAGAGCTATAGACGAAGTGACTGTTGCTGATAATCGCCCCTGCATCACTGAATAGTTGCATTATTGTTGGATCATTCATCGCATTTCATCTCCTGATATGTCTTCCCTGCGGCTCACCAATAATTGTTCCATCTTGATAGACCTTCTTGCCACGCAAAAATGTTGCCAGTGGTCGTCCAGATAGTTCCATGCCTTCACACGCTGACCACTGATTTTTGGTGAAAAGATCTTCGCGTTTCACGGTCCATACTTGCGCTGGATCTACCACAACAATATCGGCATCTTTGCCAACGATCAGGCCACCCTTCTGTGCAAAGCCGAAGATACGCGCAATGTTTTGTGATGTGACCTGGGCAATACGTATCAACCCTTCTTCGAGCGTCTCACTGCCAAATTGCTTGACCCAGTTGCTGATCAACAGGGGTAATGCTTCCTGGAAACCAGGTAGACCGGATGCAACATCCCATACGCTCTCGCGTCGCTTCTCTACTAGCGTGTGTGGCGCATGATCAGTGACAACGGTATCGATGGTGCCAGCACGCAGCAATTGCCAGAGACGCTCTCGCTCATCGGGTGAACGCAGGGCTGGCGAGATGTTGATAAGGTTGCCCCGCTCCTGATAATCCGCACTGCTAAAGGCAAGATGCACGGTCGTCACTTCACCATACACATCGACGCCAATCTTACGCCCAAACTCAATGGCTGCAAACTCGTCGGCGGTAGATTGATGCAGCAGGTAGAGCTTCACGCCATAATACTTTGCCAAAGAGATCATCTCAAGCACCGATGTCAGGACCACGCATCCATTCCTGGCCTCGCCCCACGCTTCGGAATCATGACGCTTGAGCACATTACGATAATGATGCGTAAAGTAGTCGACAAGCTCCTGATTTTCGGCATGTACCAGCGCCATGATCTTGCGCTCACCCAGGATCTCGAAAACACGCGCGATATCGCTGATGCGTGAGATCGTCGTTGGCGTGGTCGCATGACCTGCAGCGAAGATTTTGACACTGGTAATGTCGTCTGTATCGATGCGTTTGAGTTCGCCGCTATCCTCAACTGAGGTGCCCATATTGATAGCAAAGTCGGTATAACAACGACCCGTATAACGCTGAATCTGCTCTTCTACACGCGTAACGGTGGTTGTAGGGGGCTTTGTATTGGGCATGTCGAAGATAGTTGTGAAGCCACCTGCCAGGCCCGCTCGTGAGCCATGCGGAATATCTTCTTTGTAGTCCAGACCCGGTTCACGCAGGTGTCCATGCACTTCGATGAGACCCGGTAAGAGATACTTCCCACGAAAATCCTGTATGTCCTCCCCTTCCGCAAAACCTTCTTCTATACGTGCAATCTTGCCGTCCGCTATAAAGAGCGTTCCCTGGATGACGCGATCGGGTAATACGATTGATCCTATGAGCGCTTCAATGTGTTCTGCCATCATCATCCTCTCTGTACATCAATAATTCTATCATGCACGTAACACCGTAGGGACCCGATTGTATCGCGTCCGCCATTCATGGGTTGGTTGCCCCAGGTTGATAAATCACGGACGCGATACAATCGGGTCCCTACGGTGTTACGTGCATTTAAAGTCACGCGCAATTCATGGCCGATACTCGCTCCACGATTTAATTGGGAGCGTTTCTATATCTTTCTCTACGATGGCTTTGATAAACAGACGCGCCTGCTTGATCTTGGTGATCAAGGGAATGTTGTAGTCAATGGCGTAGCGACGCATGGCATAATCGTCATCGACTTCCTTCTTGATATGACGATCCACAACATTGATCGCCAGGTCAATTTTGGAGTCGCGGAAGTAGGTCAGCACGTTAGGCGAACGTTGCTCGTGAATTTTGTAAAGCATGGTTGCTTCAACACCGTGTTCGCGCAAAAATGCCCAGGTCTTCTCAGTGGCGTAGAGCGGTATTTTCAGGGATCTGAGCAGATACGCGCTCTCCAGAAATGTCTGCTTTTTGTCGTCTCCACCCAGACTGATAAAGATACCCTTCTGGGGAATATGACCGCCCGTCGCTAGAATGGCCTTGAGATAGGCTTCCTCCAGATCGTCGCCGAAGCAGGCGACTTCTCCCGTCGAGGCCATCTCTACACGCAAAACTGGATCGGCACCCGAAAGGCGCGAGAATGAGAACTGCGGCGCTTTGACGGCTGTATAGGTCATTGGTGGTAACACAACTTCGGGTATCCGTTCGCTAAAGAGCGCATCAACGAAAAGTTCGATGAAATTGACTCCGGTTACTTTCGAGATAAAGGGAAAGGTACGCGATGCACGCAGGTTGACTTCGATCACGTAGACTTCGTTATCCTTTGCCAGGAATTGAATATTGAACGGTCCTGTGATCTCCAGAGCTTCGGCAATGGCACGCCCAACCGCTTCGATCTTGCCCATCGTCTCCTGATTGAGCGTCTGCGGTGGCAAGACAATGGTGGCATCGCCCGAATGCACACCCGCATTCTCGACATGTTCGGCAATTATCAATGCTTTGACTCGCCCATGTTGTGCGACCGCGTCCAGCTCGATCTCTTTGACTTTCTCAAAAAATTTGCTGACCGTGACGGGATGCTCCGGCGAAACGGAGGCTGCTTCCTGCGTGTACTGCTCCAATTCCTCCTGCGTATTGCAGATGTTCATAGCATTACCGGAAAGCACATACGATGGTCGCACCAGCACCGGATAGCCAACACGCTCGGCGAAATTGGTTAATGCAGGCAGGTCGCTGAAACTATCCCACGCTGGCTGATGAATGCCTAAAGTATCCAGCAGGTGCGAGAATTTGTTGCGATCCTCAGCCTGATCGATCTTCGTGGCATCATTTCCTAACAAATGGAAACCATACTGTTGCAGCGCCCTCGCACGATTATTGGGCGTCTGACCACCGACCGAGACGATAATCCCCTGTGGCTGCTCAAATTCACAGATATCGGCGATACGCTCGAAGGTCAATTCCTCAAAGTAGAGGCGATCGGAGGTGTCATAATCAGTCGAAACGGTTTCAGGATTGCAGTTGATGACGATCGACTGCCTGCCGTATTTTTTGAGCGCCTCAACAGTGCTGACGCTGGTCCAGTCAAACTCGACCGATGAGCCAATACGATATGGCCCTGAACCGAGAATAACTACGCCGCTGTCATTGGTCGGTTCCACATCATAGTGCTGCCCATTATAGGTCATGTAAAGATAATTCGTGTCAGATGGAAATTCAGCGGCCAGCGTGTCAATCTGGAAGATGCCGGGCGTAATACCCAGTTGCTTGCGCATCGCCCGTATCTCCAGGCCCGTTTTGCCGAGCAGTTCACCGATACGTTTGTCCGAGATACCGATCTGTTTTAACGCTAACAGGTGAGATGGCGAGAGATCTTGCTCCACCTCTAATGCCAACTCGTTATCGACAATATGCTTGATACGCGCCAGGAACCAGAGATCAATGCCCGTAATTGTTGCTATCTCTTCGATGGTAACATTATTGCGTAGCGCCAACGCCAGAGCAAACACACGCCTGGGTGTGGGTGTATAGAGGTAACGCAGGAAGAGATCGGCCATGCTCTCAGTATTAGCAAAGACTTTTTCAGAGCTCACGCCTTCCAGATCCAGGTCTAGCATACGAATAGCCTTCTGTAAAGCTTCCTCGAATGTGCGCCCGATCCCCATCACCTCACCAACGGATTTCATACCCGTGCCAATCGTTTCGTCAACACCCTTGAACTTCTCCAGATCCCAGCGTGGTAGCTTTACTACCAGGTAATCAAGGCTGGGCTCAAAACAGGCCTGAGTGACTCCAGTGACGCGATTGGTGAGTTCCGTCAAACTATAGCCCAGCGCGAGTTTCGCGGCCACATGCGCCAATGGATATCCCGTAGCTTTGCTAGCCAACGCAGAACTACGTGACAGACGCGCATTGACCTCAATGACAAAATACTCCGATGTTTTGGGATCTAATGCAAACTGTACATTGCACTCGCCGACGATGCCCAGGCTTCTCACGATCTGGGTCGATGCCGAACGCAACATATGGTACTCGGCGTTAGTCAACGTCTGGCTGGGCGCAATAACGATCGACTCCCCCGTATGAATACCCAGCGGGTCCATATTCTCCATGTTACAGACCGTGATGCAGTTATCATAGGCATCACGCACAACCTCGTATTCAACCTCTTTATAGTGATGCAAATATTGCTCGATAAGCACCTGGGGCGCAAAGGCCAGCGCCCCGCTCACGATCTTCTCCAGCGCAGCACGATCTTGCGCAATACCCGATCCCTGCCCACCCAGCGCAAAGCCAGCACGCACCATGACCGGGAAACCAATCTCCTCGGCAATGTGTAGCGCATCTTCGAGCGTCTCGGCACTATGGCTCTGCGGCGTAGGGATAGCAATCGAATGCAGATGCTGCGCAAATTCCTGGCGATCCTCAGTCAGAATAATAGCCGAGATGGGCGTGCCCAATACCTGCACATTATATTTCTCTAAGATGCCCTGTTTATATAATTCGATACCACAATTGAGTGCCGTCTGCCCACCAAAGGAGAGCAGAATGCCATCTGGACGTTCCTTCTCAATGATCTTCTCGACAAAAAAGGCCGTGACGGGCAAAAAGTAGACCGAGTTTGCCAGCAACTTTGAGGTCTGAATCGTCGCGATATTGGGATTCACTAAGACGGTGCTAATCCCCTCTTCACTTAGAGCTTTGAGCGCCTGCGAGCCGGAATAGTCAAATTCGCCCGCCTGCCCGATCTTGAGCGCACCCGCTCCCAGCACCAATACTTTATGGAATGTTGTCACTTCTCTATCTTCCTCACCATAGCTAGAAAATCATCGAAGATCCACTCGGTATCTTCGGGACCAGGGGTGGCCTCGGGATGAAACTGAACCGAGCGTATCGGCAGGTGTGGATGACGCATCCCCTCATTACTGCCATCATTCGCATTAATAAACCAGGGTTCAAAGTCCGCTGGCAAGGTTCCCACAGCAAAGCCATGATTTTGCGTGGTAATATAGCAACGCTTTGTGCCCTGTAAGATACATGGCTGGTTCTGGCTACGATGCCCAAATTTGAGCTTATAGGTGTCGCCGCCCGCTGCCAGTGCTAGCAATTGGTGCCCCAGGCAGATGCCCAACATAGGAATTTTACGCTCCAGTGCTATACGAAGCGTCTGGATTGTTTGACCAGCCATCTTTGGATTACCAGGGCCATTCGAGATCAAAATTGCATCAAATTTCAATGCATTGCCCGGATCAAACAGCGCATAATCCCAGGGCACGGTGATGACGCGCACACCTCTCTTCAACAAAGAGTGCGCAATGTTCCGTTTGGCCCCACAATCAATTAACGCAATCGTCAGATCGCCAGTGCCTTCCTGCACAACATGGGGAGTAGAGACACGTGCCACCAGATTCTCTGTGTCAGGTCTGCGAAAAGGTATATCGTCAGCAAAAATAATTTTGCCCGCCATTGTCCCGTGTGTGCGAATATGGCGCGTGAGTTGACGCGTATCCTTGATTTCGAGCGATGGAATCTTCTGTTGTTGCAACCATGTCCCCAGCGTCATAGTACTCTGCTCGTGCGAAGGCGTATCTATATAATTGGAAACTATCAAACCAGCAACCTGGACCCGGTCGCTCTCCCACAACTTCGCTTCTGGCACGCCGTAGTTGCCGATAAGAGGATACGTCAATGTCAAGATCTGGCCCGCAAACGACGCATCGGTCAACGCTTCGGGATACCCAACCATGCCCGTGCTGAAGACGACCTCGCCCGCAACCGCACCTTCGTACCCAAACGAAGTCCCTGCAAACGTGGTGCCATCCTCTAATATGAGATATCCCTGGACAGAACGACTGGCATGGGTGTCTGATTTCTCGTACCCACGAACATCATCTATGACACTGTATTTAGTAGAAGGGGCCGATTGCTCGTGCCCCTCCACATCATCTAGTATAGTACGAAACATGATCATCCCTTTACAATTAAGCTTTTCCAAGAACAAGGGCCAGCAAAGCCATGCGTGTGTAGAGGCCATTTCTAATCTGTGAGCCCAGATAGACCGAACGCTCATCATCATCGAGGGCGGGGTCCATTGAACCAACACGCGGCAGAGGATCCATCAAGATCATATCTTTACGTGCATAACGGTTCAACAACTCAGGCGTAGCAACAAAGCTTTCTTGGGCAATATCCTGATACTCGTCCAGCGATGCCAGGCGTTCGCGCTGGATACGCGTCCAATACCAGAAGTCGCAATTCCAGGGGATATCCTTCTCGCTACTAATCTCAACAATCGTCACGCCCTTCGAGCTTAAGTAGCCGAAATCATCCCGGCTGAGCTGCAAACGACGCGGTGAGAGCACATAGACGGTATTCCCCTTGAAGAGTGAGAGTCCACGTATCAATGAATGAAGTGCACGGCTATTCAATGGATCACCCACCAGCAGCCCTGTCAGATGATCCAGACGCCCAAAGCGCTCATAGAGTGTATAGAGATCAAGCAATGTTTGCGTAGGATGCTCATTGTTGCCGTCACCAGCGTTGATTATAGGGACGGTCAACGACGCTTCCGCCGCACGTTTCGCCGCACCCGCGCAATAGTGACGCAAGATCACCGCGTTAGAATAGGCCTCAAACACGCAAATCGTATCCTCAAACGACTCCCCTTTATAGACAGAGGAGACCGTCTCAGGATTTTGAATCTCAATGGTCTGTCCGCCCAACCTCTTTACCGCCGCCGCGAACGAGCCAAATGTGCGGCTGGAAGGCTCGAAAAACAGGAGCGAAACGAGATACCCGGCGAGTAGTTGAGAAGGCTCATTATTGACCGCCAGCTTTTTCATCTGTCGCGTCAGTGCGAAAAGAATGTGAAGATCTTCGGCGGTGAACTGTTCGAGGGAAATGACATCTTTCCCTGCATAATTGCCATTGATCGGCTTCACATCTTGTTGAAGATAGGGCATGATCTGAGTCATAAAACCTCCCAATATTACTAACAACAGCTTGACAGGTCATCGTTTTATAATGCCCTGATCAACCAGACGACGCAAGATAGGGTGAACTGATAGAGGGGCCACGTCGCCACTCTTACGCTGAAGGAGGGCAGTGGGCACGCATGTTAAAAAAAATTCCTCACCCCTGGATAAATAGGGTGAGGAAGGAAAACACTTCTTAAAGGGAATACCAGGTCCGTCGTGCGAAAAAAGGAAACGCCGTTCTGTTACCTGTATTATAAATGCTTGCCTTTTTTTGAGCATGACAAAACCTGTGCCTTTTCTACACTAAAATTTGCATGGGAACTTGTTTCAAATTGTTAAGAGTATACACGATACATAGAGACGCTGTCAAGGGGAAGCGATGCCAATTTCTGTAAACTCTCTTGACAAATTACTAACATATCAGTATACTTCTATTTAATCGCTTACATAGAAGGTTCATTGGCACTTTTCCATACAAAGTTGGTATGAACGCTTGCCAAAGGAGGTGAGATTCTTCTTCTCATGGATCACTGACCCTTCGGTTACGTCGAATTCCCTTCCCTGCTATGCTCGATGGATAGTGTCATGCTATACCTGATCTGCTTATTGTTATAGGAATGTACTGTTTCCAGATATTGGAAAGGACACAAGGACGTGAAACGCTCTACCTCATACTATCAATGTCTGTACTCTCACAGATGGAGAGGCATACTGGCACTACTTGCTGTTGTAGGTATCATTATCGGTGCGCTTGCTGTTTCTGGCACGCCAACCCTGGCAGCCGGGTCGCTGCCTTGCGACATTTATGCTGCCGCTGGCACCCCGTGTGTCGCCGCACATAGCACTGTGCGAGCGCTTTTCTCCTCGTACAGTGGGAAGCTTTACCAGGTCAAACGCTCGTCGGATTCCGCGACTACCAACATTGGAACCCTGACCAGGGGAGGCTACGCCAACGCCGCTGCGCAAGATACGTTCTGCGCACGCACGACATGCATAATCACGATTATCTACGACCAGTCTGCAAGGCACAACAACCTCACCATCGAGGGACCCGGTCAGCACGGCGTACAGGATCACGGTGCAAACGCTACCGCGTTGCCACTCACGGTTGGTGGTCATAGGGTCTACGGACTCTATGTGACCGCTGGCGTCGGCTACCGGGACAACTCCACATCGGGCGTTGCAAAGAATGGTGCGCCCGAGGGCATGTACATGGTGACGAGTAGCACACATGTCAACAATCGGTGCTGCTTCGACTACGGGAACGCCGAGACAAACAATAGAGCCAATGGTGACGGCCACATGGACGCGGTCAACTTCAGTACCGAGTGCTGGTTTCGTCCTTGTTCAGGAAAGGGTCCCTGGGTTCAGGCAGATCTTGAAAACGGGCTCTTTGCAGGAGCAAATGGGTCCGACACCAATAACAAGGGCAATTCCAGTGCGTTCGTCACGGCCCTGGTCAAGAATAATGGACAGACCAGATATGCCATCAAGGGGGGCAACGCACAATCGGGTGGCCTGACCACCTGGTACTACGGAGCAGAACCCAAAGGATACTCCCCCATGCACCAGGAAGGGGCCATCGTCCTGGGAACTGGCGGTGACAACAGCAATGGATCAGTCGGCTCCTTCTTCGAAGGGGTCATGACGGCTGGCTACCCGACGGATGCGGCGGATAATGCTGTTCAGGCTAACATCGTCTCAGTTGGGTACAGGTAAACAGCGGGACTGCCAACGGAACCGCAATCGGTGTGTAAACACCAACTTTAAACTGGTCATTCTTACCATCAGTATCCTGATGAGCAAACTGTTCGGATAGCTTGCTCACCAGGATACTTCTATGATTTTCGCTAGAACATGAAATGATTTAAAGAGGAAGCGAAGGAACCAGTCACAAGATCAGTTCAAAAAATCTTGTAACTGGTTGATATGATCAGCAGCACGCAGTTTTTTGAGCGCTCTCACTTCTATCTGGCGGACACGCTCACGTGTTACGTGCAGAACCTGCCCCGCTTCTTCAAGAGTATGGCTTTTACCATCTAAAAAACCGAAGCGTAATTGAATAACCATACGTTCTCGCTCGTTCAAATTCTGCCAGAGAGAGGCAATCTGTTCTCTAAGCGCCTGTTGATCAAGAACCTCTCCCACCGATAGTGACGATTGGTCCTCAATGAGATCACTCATAGAGGTCTCATTCTCCTCTCCTACAGGCATCTCCAGGCTGAGTGGTTCCTGCATGACATGACGAAATTCGTTGAGCTTCTCCGTGCTGATCTGCATCTGCCCGGCAATTTCTTCAGGAGTCGGTTCTCGCCCAAGCACTTGCAACAGATTTCGACTCACGGTATTCATCTGCTGCAGATGCTCGATAAGATATACGGGAAGACGAATCGCTCGTGCCTGATTGGCAAGTGCTCGCGTGATAGCATGGCGAATGCTCCACGTTGCATAAGTTGCAAAACGATTGCCCTTCGTGTAATCAAATTTCTCCGCCGCCGCTATCAGGCCAATATTGCCTTCCTGAATAAGGTCTAGCAAACTCATTCCGTGTCCAGCATATTTTCTGGCAATGCTGACAACGAGGCGTAAGTTAGCCTCAATCAAGCGCCGTTGTGCGTTCTCACCATCTGCAAGCAGCATCGAATTCGGAGTTACGTTGCGCGTTTGTGCACGCATCTGTTCTATCCTTGCTCGTTCTATGCTTCGGCCCAGTTGGATTTCCTGTTCCGCTGTCAGTAAAGGCACGCGTCCCATCTCTCGTAAGTACATCTGAACTGCATCATCGATGTCGTTCCTCTCCTGGGAAATGCTAAGGTTCTGAGCAATGGCATTTTCTATAAAATCTTCTCCCTCTGGCAATGCGTCTTCTGATCGAGAAGAGCTCGAAGAGCCCATAGCAAGAACCATATCCTCTTCTCGATCCAACTCTTGCCCATGACTCTGGTCATCATCTGATCGCATTCCATCCGAAACTGTATCCAATACGTCAAGTGTCTGCACCAGATGTTGTTGTTCAGGAACTGGCACCTGGCGGGAATGTCTATGTAATTGTGTTTGCATTAGCGACATAACAAATCCTCTCTAAACACTTTATGAATAAATTAAAATATGCTACCTCGTACAAACGAAATAAATCACCTTTATATCGCTTATTTCGTTCCTTGTGTTATCGAAAAGAAGAGATGATACGCCTCCTATCTTCATAGGGAAAATCTGGGAAAAGTGGAAGAAAGGGAACCTCGGCCTTTGATGAGGCATTCATAGCAGTTGCCTATATAAAAACATGGAAGCGGCGGGAACTATTCCCAATAAGAGGGGCTGTGTTACCTTTTTGCACTGAAGTTCGTGTCCCTGTCAAGGTGAAGTCTCTATCTTGACAGATATGAGAATTGTGATGATGTACTTTAATGAGTATTCTCTGAATGGCTTAGAAAGGATGAGTCTATGCCTGTATTTGCATCCCTCTTTGGCAAACTGGCTCAACGTGTTTCTCCCGCTGCAATAGGCGAAACATTGCGCACTCACGTAGGAGTCGTCCCCAATCCACCCAGCGAACGAACGAAACACCTGCAACCACGTATCCATGATGCGAAGATGTTCAAGAGCGTCTGCCCTTACTGTGCCGTTGGCTGCGGTCAACGCGTCTACGTCAAAGATGGTAAAGTCATCGACATCGAGGGTGACTACGATAGTCCGATCAGCGGTGGTTGCCTCTGCCCCAAAGGTGCTGCAAGCTACCAATTAGATATCAATAGCCGGCGCTGGACAACCGTCAAATATCGTGCGCCATACGCTACCGATTGGGAAGATAAAGCCTCTGGATTGGGCGATGGATCGGATCGCTCAACTCGTTTATGAGACGCGAGAAGCAACCTTCCAGGAGACAGACGATGAAGGGCATCCCATCAATAACACGCTTGCAATCGGCTCTCTCGGTGGAGCAACGCTTGATAACGAAGAGAACTATCTCATCACCAAGCTCTTCCACTCTTTAGGAATGGTGTGTATCGAAAACCAGGCCCGTATTTGACACAGCGCTTCAGTGCCGGGTCTCGGTGCAAGCTTTGGGCGCGGTAGCGCCACCACCTTCCTACAGGACTTACAGAATAGTGACTGCATTTTAATCCAGGGCAGCAATTTCGCTGAATGCCACCCCGTGGGATTCCGCTGGGTCATGGCAGCGAAAGAACGTGGTGCAACAATCATTCATGTTGATCCACACTTCTCACGCACCTCGCAACATGCCGACATCTATGCTCCTATTCGCGTAGGGACCGATATCGCCTTCATCGGCGGTCTCATCAACTATATTCTTCAGAACGAACTCTACTTCAAAGAGTATGTGCAGGCATACACCAATGCAACTGCCATCATTGATGATGATTTCCAGGATGCGGAGGATCTGGAAGGGGTCTTCTCCGGCTTGAAAGTCTGATCAAAGCCACTATGATACTGCAAGCTGGCAGTACAAGATGACGGAGAAAGGGGAGTCACAAGAAGCAACGAGATGATGCTTCATCCAAAGCTTCTCAACCCTCATAAGGGTCATACGGACGAACACAATGAACAACATATCATGCCTGATGGTCAGGAAGGGCAGGGACTACTTCCACATGCTCATCCCAGCCAGATCGAGCACGATGATACGATGCAAGATCCACGTTGCGTCTTGCAAATTCTAAAACGACACTATGCACGCTATACGCCAGAAGTTGTCGAGCAGATCTGTGGCGTCCCACAAGACATCTTCCTTAAGATTGCTGACACGCTGGTCAAAAACTCTGGACGCGAACGTACAACCAATCTCTCATATGCGGTTGGCTGGACGCAGCATGAAACAGGCGTGCAGATGATCCGCGCTGGTGGCATTTTGCAACTCCTCCTGGGCAATATGGGTCGTCCCGGTGGTGGCGTCATGGCGCTGCGAGGGCATGCCAATATTCAAGGCTCGACCGATATTCCAACGTTGTACAATCTCCTGCCGGGCTACCTGGTCATGCCAAGCGCATTGCGGAAAGAGTACGACTTCGATACTTACATGCAACATAATGCACAGGAAGCTGGCTGGTGGGTTCACTATCCAGAATACTTTGTGAGCCTGATGAAGGCATGGTATGGTGACGCCGCTACAAAAGAGAATGACTTTCGCCTTTAACTACCTTCCTAAGATCGTTGAGGACCATTCCGACCTCGCCATGTTCGTCACGATGAAGGATGGGAAGATGAAGGGCTTCTTCTCGATGGGCCAGAATCCCGCCGGAGGAGGCGTCAACGCAGGTTTCCATCGTGCGGCATTGCAAAAGCTGGAGTGGATGGTCGTGCGCGACCTCTTTGAAACGGAGACGGCAGCTTATTGGAAACGGCCCGGCGTTGATCCTACGAAGATTCCAACAGAGGTCTTTTTCCTTCCCGCGTCCTCCCACGTTGAGAAAGAGGGCAGCTTTACCAATACACAGCGCCTCGTCCAGTATCGTGAGCAAGCCATAGAGCCACCAGATGATGCTCGCTCGGAGAACTGGTTCTTGACGGAACTGTGTTTACGCATGAAAAAGCTCTATCAAGGACAGTACAAAGGAGCGCGATAAACCCATTCAGGATGTGACCTGGAACTATCGGCGCGAGGGGCCATCCCAGGAACCAGTCGTTGATGATATCGTCAAGGAGATCAATGGCTATACGATCGCCGATGGCAAGGTTGTAAAAGGGTTTACTGAACTCAAATCTGATGGTAGCACCGCCTGCGGCGTCTGGATCTTCAGCGGCATTATGCCAGAGGAAGGGAAAAATCTATCGCGTAGCCGACACGGTGACGACTACGTAAGCCTGGACTGGGGCTTTACCTGGCCTGCCAACCGCCACATTCTGTATAATCGTGCCTCAGCCGATCCAGAAGGCAAACCATGGTCTGAGCGCAAGAAATACATCTGGTGGGACCCAGAGCACGAGAATAGCGACGGTTCAAAGGGTCGTTGGGTTGGCTATGATATACCCGACTTCCCTGAGACAAAGTCACCAGATACCAAAGCAGATCCCAATGGACATGGACTGGATGCTCACTCCGGTGCGGATCCATTTACGATGCAGAATGAAGGGCGTGCGCGGCTCTACGCTCCCAGCGGACTCACAGACGGCCCATTACCTACGTATTATGAGCCGACAGAGTCCCCGGTCACGAATATGCTCTATCCGCAGCATCCCATTAATCCGGTCGTGAAATACTGGAATCGACCGGATAATCCTCAAAATGGCCTGGGCAATCCTAAATATCCCTATACCATCACGACATATCGACTCACGGAACATCACGTGGGAGGAGCGATGTCGCGCTGGGTTCCCTGGCTCTCAGAACTACAACCAGAACTCTTCGCCGAGATCAGCGAGGAACTGGCGGCAGAAAAAGGTATCAACAAGGGAGACTGGATTACTATCTGGACGGCACGTGGTGAGATAGAAGCAAAGGCGATGGTTACTCATCGTATCAAACCGCTTCAGATCGAAGGTCGTACACTTCACCAGATCGGTCTACCGTTCCATTGGGGCTATCAAGGAGTCGTCACAGGTGATATCGCTAATGATCTCCTGCTGCTGATCGCTGACCGCAATGTGAGTATGCATAACGCGAAGGCATTTAGCTGCAACATGCGTCCAGGCCGTCGCGCTCATCAAGGACAGGACGGCAGCAATGTAGCGCGTGAGAAACCATAATGAGGAAGGAGCATCTACTATGGGTAAAATGGGATTTTTTACCGACACGACGCTCTGCATTGGCTGCAAGGCCTGTGAGGTTGCGTGCAAACAATGGAATCAGTTACCGGCTGATGGCTATAAACTCACGAGTCATAGCTATGACAACACAACGCACCTTTCCTCTACAACCTGGCGGCACGTGGCCTTCGTGGAGCACAAACGCCCTTCGGAGGGAACAGGTAAAACCGTCAACTGGCTGATGCTGAGCGATGTGTGCAAACACTGCACCAATGCTGGCTGCCTTCAGTCATGTCCAACAGGAGCGCTTATTCGCAACGAGTTCGGCGATGTCTATGTGCAGCCGGATATCTGCAACGGTTGTGGCTACTGTGTCCCCTCATGCCCCTTCGGCGTGATAGATCGCAACGAAGATACCGGGATCGCTGCCAAGTGTACACTCTGCTATGATCGGCAAAAGGACGGCATGGAACCCGCCTGTGCCAAATCCTGTCCCACCGACTCGATTGTCTTTGGCGACCTGGATGAACTGAAAGCAAAGGCGAAGCAACGCGTCGGGACCTTGCACGAACGTGGCGAAACGGGTGCCTATCTCTATGGCGTCGATGAAGATACTACAGTGGGCGATCTGAACGCATTCTTCCTGCTCACGGATCGACCTTCCGTCTATAATCTTCCTGAGAAGCCTCATCTGCCGGAGGAGAATATCGTTCCTGGCTTTGTAGCCAGTCTGGTTGCCGCCTCGTTTTTGACAATCGCAACGGCCTTCTCGCTATGGAGCAAAAATAAATAAGGAGTGTGCTCATGAGTCAAACAGAGCAAAGCGCACCGGTCAGATTAGGAGACACGTCTACCGTCGTCAACCCCGAATTGGGAGGGGCGACGGCAGGACGCGCAGAAACATGGCTCGGCAAACCCAGTAATTACTATGGAATACCACTTATCCATAAGGCCGGATGGAGGTGGCAGATCATCCTCTACTTCTTTCTAGGCGGTATCGCTGGTGGATCGTATCTTGTAGCGACACTGGCAGACCTGCTCAATATAGACAAAAAGGAAGAGTTGGTGCGTTCAGGACGCTACCTTTCGTTTGCCTGCATTCTGATTAGCCCCGTCCTCCTGATTCTAGACCTGGGACGGCCTGAGCGTTTTCTGCATATGTTGCGCATCTTCAAACTGCGTTCCGTCATGTCGCTCGGCACCTGGGGTCTCAGCACATTTGGGATGTTCTGTGGACTGACCACAGCGCATCAGGCGGCAAAAGATGGCCTTCTAGACTGGTTTCCGCTGCTGGCACGACTTCTCAAAGCGATACCCATCAAAGCGGTAGAAGCAGTGGGAAGTCTATTTGGCCTGTTTGTGGCCTCATACACTGGCGTATTACTCTCCTCTACAGCGGTCCCACTATGGGGACGTGCAAAGCACATTCTAGGACCACTTTTCCTCACGTCGGGCTTATCGACCGGTATGGCAAGCCTCTCGGTGCTACTTTCCCTGGGGCGTTCTAATCAGGAAACGCTAGAGCGGCTGGAACAGGCTGAAATTATCGCTATGACGACCGAACTGGGGCTGATCTCTGCGCTTCCACCCACACTCGGACCTTTGGGAAAGCCATTATTTCGGGGCAAGGTCGGTACATTCTTTAACATCGGCACGATTGGTGCCGGGCTGCTCGTACCTCTGCTAACACGACTTGGCTGGAAGTTCACGAAAAAGCCCACGCCTCGCTCCTTAAATCTTGGTCTCTCACTACTCGTCCTGGTAGGAGGCATGATTCTGCGCTATGCATGGGTCGTCGCTGGTCGTGCATCTGCCGATGATCCTGAGGCGGTTCATTACTATAATGCGAAGGAGGAAGAGGAACGCAAGAGACGCTAAGGCCAAAAATGGGAAAGCGGCAATTCATCCCCACGATGAACGTGTCAGGGGATTTCTTGCCGCAAGCCTATCAAGCACTACTTATTCTTGTTCATTAAATTTTTGGCATCATTCTCCATGCCGCCGACGCCCTTTTGCGCTTCCTGGTTGATCTCGCTATTGGCACCTTGATCGGCCTTCTGTTTGGCCGCCTGATCAATTTTCTGTCCTTCTGGCACATGCTGAGAGGCGCTATCGATGCCTTTATTGATTGCATTGTCAGCCGTGTTATCAATTCCAGACGTGTTTTGATTGTTCTGCTGATTGTTATTCTGGTCAGCCATAAACTGTTCCTTTCTTCTATAAAACAACTACTCTCTTGTCACGTTCTGGACTCCAGGATCGTCTCACTCCATGTCTGCCAGATGCAAACGGAAACAAAAGAATATTCTCTTTGACCTCTCGCCCAATTTGTGGTATAATTAGAACAAGATTTCAATGTAATTTGTACACTAATAGGATTGATACTTCCGCTTTTTGGGATGTTTGTAAGAATTTATAGGTAGACAGATAAAGAAGGGTTGCCCATAGAGGAAAGGGGGCACGTCACGCGATGAGTATTATGCAACTCACCCAGACCGTCCATATTATGCCATCTCCGCAGGTACGTTCCCGCAAGCGCCCGGTGCAGCAGACATTGCCAGGCCTGGAGCTTGAGATGAGCACGCCGCCACAGGTGACAAACCATCAGATCGCCGAGGTGCTCGCAGGCATCGCCGATCTACTCGAAGCGCAGAATAGTAATCCATATCGCATTCAAGCTTATCGCAATGCCGCGCGTGGCGTTCTGGATCTGGCAGAACCAGTTGCTCAGATTCTGGCACGCGGGGAAGACCTGCCCCTCTCCGGGGTGGGCGATCGTTTACGTGCCCACATTAACGAACTTGTCCAATTGGGAACCGTAACCTTCCAGAATGGTCTTTTGATGCAGACATTACCGCAAGGTGTGCGTGCATTGATGGCAGTTGAACACGTCGGACCCTACACCGCGATTCGCCTGCACGAAGAACTAGGCATCGATTCGCCGGAGAAGCTCCTACGCGCAGCTCAACAGCAGCGCATTCGCCAGCTTACCGGCTTTGGACCCCGTAGCGAAGCTCGTCTGAAAGAAGCCGCTCAACGACTGGTGAAAGAGAAGCGTCCAGAGCGCTCTCTGAGCGTCGTCGCGTAATTTGTACAAAATGCGTAGGGGCGTCACCTTGCATGCGCTTGGTTCCAAGGAACATTGTCTATCAGGAACCCGACGCACGCAGGGTGACGCCCCTACATTTACTATTTGCGGTTGAACAAAACATTGATGATTATAACAGCGACATAAAACAAAACAAGTACAAAGATGAATGCCACAGCACCGATACTACCGACATTTAAACCATACCCAAGCAATATCAAGCCCAGAGTCATAACCATGAGCATAGCCAGCGAGACGATTGCCAACGCTAAACGCTGACCCGTTGAGGGGGCTTTAAAGGACGCGTGATCCGAAATTTTCTGTCCATGTGAGCCTGTAGAATAGTCATAAGACATGGCAGTATAGCCAGTTCCTGGTGTACCGTGCTGGAACTCTCCATAGTTCATTTCCTGTTGAGACATGGCACCATCCTTTCGCTCTATGTAAGACAAAAACAAAATGAATGCTATCTTCTTCAATACGAGCAATGGAATGTAAAAGTTATAAAAAGCGACGGATTTGTGAACCGCGCCCCTACACCAGCGATGGAAGTCAGTACAAAAACAACCATTCATTTCCATCCCAATGGTGTAGGGGCGCGGTTCACAAATCCGTCGCGTGGCACAACATTACCGACTTTATGCGCGTTGACCTGCCATCTGTTTCTGGAACTCTTTACGTCCCTGCTCATCGAGCGCAGCAAATTCTTCGTCGCTGAGCGAAACATTGACGGCATCCACATTTTCTTCCAGGTGCTTCACTTGACTGGTGCCAGGGATCGGCAATGTGACTGGACTACGCTTAAGAATCCATGCCAACGCGACTCCACCGGGCGTTGTGTTTTGCTTTCTAGCAATTTCGTCGAGAAGCGAACCCGGTTGCGCCAGACTCCCCGACGCGAGCGGGAACCAGGGGATAAAACCGATATTGGCGCGTGTACAGTACTCAAGAACATCTTCGCTCTGGCGCGTCACCAGATTATACATGTTCTGTACTGTGACTACAGGAAAGAACTTCTGTGCCGCCTCAATTTCTTCGGTATTGACTTCGCTCAGGCCAGCATGGCGAATAAGACCCTCCTGCTGCATCTGCTTGATCATATCAAACTGCTCATCACGCGGCACCTTTGGATCAATGCGATGGAGTTGCCACAGGTCAATACGTTCAACACCCAACCGCCGCAAACTCATCAGAACACATTGGCGTAGATATTCAGGACGCCCCAATGGAGGCCAGACATTTGGTCCGTGACGGGTCAGGCCACCTTTGGTCGCTATAACCATACCTGTGTAGGGATAAAGCGCCTCGTGAATCAAGTTTTCGCTCACCTCAGGACCATAACTATCGGCGGTATCAATAAAATTCACACCCAGTTCTGGCAACCGTTTCAATGTGCGCAGTGCTTCCTCACGATCATCTGGCTCACCCCAGATACCATTGCCCGTGATCCGCATAGCACCATAGCCAAGACGATTCACCGTCAGGTCTCCGCCGATTTTGAACTGCCCACTGGCCGCTGCATTACCTTTATTCATATTCTTCTATCCTTTCCAATTCTGGTTGTTCTCTGCTTATTCAATCACCTCATAGAACCTTGCCTGAAAGCATAAGGAAATAAGAGGCGCTCTTTTTTGTCCATGAGAGAATTCAGACACAACATGGGGAGAAACTGCCTGGGCACGGCTCCTACCAAACACTTACCCTTTATAACACGTTCGTCTCAGCTTCTTCGTTACTCCCAGTAAAGCACCACCTCAGACGAATGCAAAGACTCAATATGATAGAATTAAATAGAGGATGTTTCTAACACCCTCTATTTAATTCTAGCGAATCCTACCATCTACCCAACGCAGGAGGTACTTTATGACCGACACAATTCCTTCTCTCAATACTCCTGGAGCATGTTCACGCGAACTACAGGCACGGCGTCAGGAGTTCGTTCCACGCGCCGTCTCCTCTACGATGAACGTCTTTGCGGCAAAGGCTGAGGGTGCTATCATTGAAGACGTAGATGGTAACCGCTTTATCGATTTCGCCGGCGGCATCGGCGTTATGAACGTCGGACACAGTCGCCCGGAAGTCGTACAGGCCATCAGCGAACAGGCCGCAAAATTCACACATACCTGCTTTACCGTGATGATGTACGAGCCATACATTGCCCTGGCCGAGCGTCTCTGTAAGCTGCTCCCCGGCACTTCCCCTAAAAAAGCTCTCTTTCTCAATAGCGGTGCCGAAGCCGTGGAAAACGCCGTCAAGATCGCACGCTATGCCACCGGACGGCCCGCGATTATCGTCTTCGATAACGCCTATCATGGGCGCACACTACTGACGATGACCATGACGGCTAAAGTGAAACCCTACAAATATCGCTTTGGACCCTATGCACCAGAAGTCTATCGCGCACCTTTTCCCTATCCTTATCGTATGAATATGTCCCCTGAAGAGGCCTCACAGGCCTGCATTCAGGAACTTGAGCGCATGTTCGTTGGCGAGGTCGCACCGGACCAGGTCGCCGCGATTGTCATTGAGCCTGTACAGGGCGAAGGCGGCTTTATGATCGCACCTCCCGGCTTTTTGCGTGCTCTGAGAGAACTTTGCGATAAGCACGGTATTTTGTTGATTGTCGACGAAATTCAGACTGGCTTCGGTCGTACAGGAAAAATGTTTGCCTTTGAGCATGACGGTATTGAACCAGACTTAATAACGGTCGCCAAGTCGATGGGCGCAGGTATGCCTATCAGCGGCGTGATCGGACGCGCGGAGTTGATGGATGCTCCTCTACCGGGGATGCTTGGTGGAACGTATAGCGGCAATCCGGTTGCGTGCGCGGCGGCTCTAGCGGTGCTGGACATCTATGAAAAGGAAGATCTGGTTACTCGCTCACAGGAGATCGGCACGACCATTCTGGAACATTTTGCGCAACTACAGGAGCGCTACGCCTGCATCGGCGAGGTGCGTGGTCTCGGCTGTATGATCGCCATGGAGCTGGTAAAGGATCGCGCTACACGAGCACCTGATGCGCAGATTACGAGCGCACTGATGGCAGCGGCTCACAAGCATGGGCTGGTCCTCATCAAAGCTGGCATGTATGATAACGTGTTGCGCGTGCTGGTACCTCTGGACATTACCAATGAACAACTACAAGAGGCAATGAACATCTTCGATGCAGCTTTTGCCGAGGTGGCTGGAGTAGTACCTTCTCCTGTTTCATAAGAGATTTTCCTGATTTAGCATAGCCACCTGCATATGGATATACAGGTGGCACTTTAATATCAGCCATTATAAATTCTTAAGCAAGAAGCAATGGAATGAGCAAAGAAAGATTTATATCATGCTACGACAATACATTGATAAAGATCGCTCTTCTTGCATAAATATTCTGGAAAGTAATACTCCTCGCTACTTTGCACCACTAGATCGTGAAGACTTTCTGGCATTTCTCGATGCGCCTTCTGGTATCTACAGTGTTCTTGAAGACCATGAAGGTGTAATCGTTGGCTGTGGAGGAATTTCCACACGCAAGCAGGGAGAGGAGGGATTACTCACCTGGGGCATGATCCATGCAACACAACATAGCCAGGGATGGGGACGGCATCTCACCATTGTGCGTTTCTCTCAACTTTGCAAGATTGCTACGGTGAAGACTATTACCCTCAATACTAGTCAGGAAACAGTAGGCTTCTACGAAAAGCTAGGGTTTCGTAGAACTGCCTTTACTCCCGACTACTATAGCATTGGACTCCACCGTTATGACATGGAATTCGGCGTGGATGAGCAATTTCGCCAACAGATCTTAGCGCTATCCTGAGTGGTCAAAACTCTCCACGCTCAATCATCGCGATAAAACGCTGCTCCAAGTCATACGTTCGCGCTCCCGGCTTCCCATCGCCAATCGTCACGTCATCAATGCGCACAACGGGCGTGATCTCCTTTGAAGATGATGTGATAAAGGCTTCGTCAAACTGGGGAAGTTCAGTGAGCAAGATCGGGCGCTCTTCAACGGGAAAACGTCCCTTTGCAAGATCAAGTACCGTGCTACGCGTGACGCCCATCAGCACACCTTTCCCCGGTGTGATCAACGTATCGCCATGAAAGACGAAGAAGTTGCTGCGCGTCCCTTCCAGAACATGCCCCCGCTCGTTGACGAAGAGCGCATCGCTGGCATCGTGCTTTTTCGCTTCCTTGAGCGCACGTATCGCCGCTTCGTAGTTGGAGGTCTTAGCTTCGGGCGTCGTGCGTTGCAAAGATGTGGTAATCAACTTGATGCCCTGCGCAAAACGCTCCATGTCTCGTTCGCCAAGTGGTGTGACCAGCAGCGCTAATCCAGGCTGCTCCCCAGGCATTACACCGTCCTCGCTCTCGCCACCTGTGACAAGGATACGAATTGAGGCGTGGTGGTAGGTGTTGCGCTCAATTGCCTCATGTATGAGTTGCGCTACAAATTCTGATGCGAAAGGAATCTCCAACTCGATTAGCGCAGCCGAACGATACAGGCGTTGCAGGTGCTCTTTTAGATGAAAGGGACGCCGATCATATGTGCGCAATGACTCGAAGACGCTATAGCCACGCAAAACGGCCACATCGTTAATGGAGATGGTCGCTTCGTTGGGATGGACCCAGCGCCCATTGATATACCAGAGTGCGTTGTTATCTCTACTCATAAGTATTTACTTTCTTGCACTAGAGAACCTTATTATTTACTTTCTTGCACTAGAAAACCTTCTTTTCTTGCAACCACGCTACCACGTTAGTGGGTACGCTCATCGTTGAAAGACGACTCTGGCGCACCAGACTCCAATCGTCGAAGAGATGGCTCTCTTTAATCTCGCGCAAGGTAACGGGTTGTGCTAAACGGCGCACAAAGGCCACATCTACGACCCAGCTTTTGTCATCGTTTGGATCGGGCCGCGGCTCTGAGATTACACGTGCGAGTCCCACGATAGCTGCTTCACCCATACTATGATAAATAAAAACATCATCGCCCGTATGCATTGAGCGAATTACAAGTCGCGCCGCTGGACTGCGTACACCATCCCACGTCGTCTCTTTGTCATGCTCAAGGTGCGCCAGTGAGTAAGTCTCAGGGTCCGTCTTCGCTAGAAAATACGCCATAATATCGCCACCTTCCTCGTCATACTTTATTGGATGCATTGCAATTTATTTTATCATCATAATGAATAACATAATAAAAAAATTTGAGACAAACTTGTGACCAATTTTCTCTAACCAACTCCCCCTTGTCTCCGTATACACTTATGTAGCCGTAATAATATTAGATGAGCTACGACATAGGACAACATACGCTAGAGGTTATATCCGATTTCGGTAGGATTGGGCCAGTAGTGAAGCCATAGTGCTCATTCTCTACTGGAAAAGATACTGTACAGTATAAGAGCGTAATACAGAGAAAAGAAAGAGAAAGGTACAATACTATTATGACACAGACAGATCCTAACAACATTGAGCAGCGCACAGGCTATGGCGTTGAAGAGTTGCAGGTCATGGGCGAGCAGTTACTCTCCAAGGTGAAAGAAGTCATCCACGAGGGCAACGTCCGTCGCCTGATTATCAAGCAGGATGGCCGCACATTGTTGGAGATTCCTCTGACAATCGGCGTTGCAGGCGTGGTTCTGGCTCCAGTATGGGCCGCAATCGGCGTCCTTGGCGCATTGATTGCACAATGCTCGATCGAGGTCGTACGCTCAGAGTCTCCTGCCGAGGCGGTGAAAGATGCCATCCAAACTACGTATGATAACATCACTCCTCCTGAGAACCCTGCATCGTTCTAAAAGACGTGGGTGAACATTCGTAAAGCGGGGTCTGCATGCTACTTTGTGCAGGCTCCGGGCTTATTCCACTTGCCCACCACGTATCTCCCCTCAAGAACAAATCCCCACCACACATCTCCACACCTACGCTAATAGCGTATAATGTAAATAGAAAAGAGTATCAACTCAACCATACTCAATATATGGAGAAAATTGGGCGTGCTCTCTTCGTATTACCAATAGTATTGCAATAACACATATTTTTAAGCACACATCGAAAGGTGATTTCGGCATGCCGATCGCAACATCCTGCACAAATTGAACGCTATGAAATGGCCCCTTCACTAGTTATAGCTACTCTAAAGGGACTGGACGAAGCGCAGATGCAACAGATCCCGACAGAGGGAGAATGGAGCATTCACGAGATCGTTATTCACCTGGCCGATAGCGAGACAATGGGCTACTGGCGGATACGCAAAACGTTGGCAGAAGCAGGCTCCACTCTCCCAATTTATAATGAGGCGGCCTGGGCACAGAAACTCTCCTATCATTCTCAGGAACGCGCACTGGCATTGGCACTCTTCAGCAGTTTGCGAGCTTCTACCACTGCTCTACTACGCTCGCTTCCTGCCGCAAGTTGGGAACTTACCAGCAACCATCCAGAACATGGTAAAATTATGGTCTACGATCTCTTCAATATCTATCTGGAACATGGTGAGATCCACCTGCAACAGATTGAGCGCGTCAAACACCTATTTTCAACAATTGCATAACATGTATTGGTCGGGGGAGGCATAATGACAGGTACTATGGCCGCACGCGCCGCACACACGAACAGGTTACGTCAAACATATACATTGCTCGGATTGGGCGTCGTCTTTATTCTGGCCGCTTTGATTTTGCGCTTGAACTCCTATGAATATCCACTGGGCGTTTTCTTGCTTGGCATCGGCCTACTCATCGGCGCATTCATCTACCCACCGCGCCTGATGATTGCAGGATGGTTGGTAACACCTTTAGGGTTTGCTGTCTTTCTTACATTCAAGCGTTTTATTCCGGGGAGCCAGGTGCTTGCCTTCTTCATTCTCGCACTCGGTGTTGGCCTGCTGGCAATTTCTCTCGTCGGGCGCAGGGGCTACGTTGGCAAGGGGGCAATATCGCCCGCGATCCTTGTCCTGGTCGTGGGCATCGTCGAACTATTGCTGGCCCGTGGCCTTACACCAGCAGGTTTTATTCCCTTCATGCTCTCCCTCTGGCTACCAGGCATCGGATTACTTGTCGTTGGCCTCGCCTACCTGCTCACCAATGGGAGAGGCGGATACGCATTTTAAGATCCATGAGTTGTTACTTCAGAGGAGTTCTAAAGTGGTTTTGTTGCTTTCAATGAAAAGGTCATTGGAACCAGGTTCTCTTTCTGAGGATCTTTCATCCTGAAAAATCTATCCTCACCTTTTACCATGTCTGGAAAGTTTTCCCAGCCACAGAAAGGGAACTCGTGAAAGAACTCTATTTTTAGACCTGCCGAGATGAGGGACATAAAAATTTCGCTCAGAGGATGATTCCACCCATACGTGACTGTGTGGATCTTTTTTGCGCTCCGATCAGCGTATGTTCCCTCTTCTTCGCTCTTAATAGGCTCAGGCGAAAAATAGGAGTAGGCAACCTGGAAATCAGTCGACTTGTCATCAAGCGTCCACATAAAGGGATGGGCCTCGACAATATAGAAGAACCCGCCCGGCTTGAGATAATCAGCGATGATTTTGCCCCAGGGAAGCAGGTCAGGAAGCCAGCCAATCACTCCATATGAGGTATATACAATGTCGAATGTCCCTGAAAGAACCTGGGGGAGTTGATAGATGTTGGATTGGATAAAGGTAGCATCCAGGCCTGTCTCTTTACTTAACGACCGGGCTAACATAATGGCTTTCTCTGAGAAATCGACTCCCGTGACCGTGGCACCCAACCTTGCCCAGGACAAAGTATCCATGCCAAAGTGACATTGCAAATGCAGCAACGACTTTCCGGCGACATCTCCCACCTCTTCTCGTTCAAGATTTTTGAGCTTCGATATGCCTGCTTTAAAGCTTTCTAGCAGGTAGGTATCACCTTGCGCATGGATATCTACCGCTTCGTTCCACCATGCGAGATTGGCTTCTGTGTATTTGTCCATAGACGTTGTCCTTTCTTACACACAGATACAGGGAAAGCCAAATTCGTTAATCTAACCCTCCCAGCCGCTCTTTCAACTCTACCAGGTGCTCCCATTCATGCTCAAGCATCCTGCGTACCATTCTACGCACAGTTTGCACCTGCTTGCCATGTGTGACGATCTCTGAAAGTTCTTGCGCATTGAAAGAACGCAGCTTCTCGATCTCAGCTCTACGCATCTGCTCCATACGCACGAGAAGTTCGTCCTTTGGCAGATGCTCAATCGAACCAGGGCCACGTACCCCCTCTATTTTCCCAAGGTTACGCACATATGAGTACTCGGCCCCAAAAACATGTTCAATGATTGAGCGCACCGATCTCCCTTTTTGCTGTGGCTCTTCCGCTAATTGTTCCTCGCTCAAGCCATTGATAAGAGAGAGTAACTCCAGGCGTGACCATTGCAGGTGCTGAAGATGTTCTTCCAGTTCTTGCGCTGTGAGTGGCTCAAGATCAGCCTGGAACACGACGTAAGGACTCCCATGGCCGAGCCACTCTCCCTCGGTAATATGTTGTGCGATCTGTAGCTGGATATCCTGAGTGCTGTCAACATCTGCTCCGTGGCGCTGTAGGAAACGGAGATACGTACGGATCGCTTCCGGCGTACTCTCCAGGGCTTTTTCAGTGGTTGGACCCGCAGCAATACATCCCAACAGATCAAAAACGTGCACCATTGTTGTTTTATGTTTTGGACCCGATTCAAGATAAAGATTATAAAGCGTCATATGGTCGCCACCTTTCTTACAGCGCCAGGGCGGGGCGATCAATCGCACGGACCCGCCCGCGCTCACCACCTACAATTGCCCACCACCTACAATTTGAGCATAGACACAATACGCCCATCCACCAGCGTGACCCCTTTGCGTGCCCTGGTGAAGGCCTTCACATCCCTTGCTTTAACGACGGTTGTTTGTTGCTCACCGTTTGCTACCTGTAGACAGTCACGAGCAATGTATCCTCTTCGCTGATGAGCATGCTTAGCAAGATATGTTCGCGGTCCGTTAATTCGGTTGTGACTACACCTGCAGTTGCACGCCCCTTTTGTGGATACTGGCTCGTGGGCACTTTCTTGACCAGACCGCTATCTGTCACAACCAGGAAGTTCACCAGTCCCTCTTGTTGACTGGAGAGGACGGATGCACTGATCACCGTCGCTCCCTTGCCCAGCGCCATCGCAGCGACTCCCTGACCAACACGTCCTTGAGCACGTAGCGTCTCGTCACTGAAGCGCAGCGTCTGTCCGCTATTCGTCGTTACAAAGTATTCGCTCTGCCCATCAGAGATTAATGCGGCTACGATACTATCGCCATCCGCAAGCTTCATATCCTGTAAACCGTCAACATCTGCTGTCTTATACTCGCTAAGAGGCGATTTCTTGACCTTACCCAGTTTGCTGAAGGTGACCAGATAGCGATTCTCGTCGTACGCTTCGATGGGAAGAATTGCTACAACCTCTTCTCCCGCCGCTAATTCCAGGAGTTTGCGCAAAGGTTCGCCCTTCGTTGAGCGCGTGCCAGCCGGAATGCGGTGCGTGGCGATCTGAAATACACGTCCACTGGAAGCAACACAGAGAAGGTAATCCTGCGAGGTGGTCGCGATAATCTGGCGCAGTTGCTCATCGCCACGTACAGGAGTGTAAGTAGTATTACCGTTTTTGCCGCGCGGTTTGAATGTATCAGCAGGCAAGGCTTTGATTGACCCGGAACGCATGACGGCAATGGTTATTTGCTCACGATCATGCAGCATCTCAACCACGGTGACAGGCGCGTGAAGCTGACCCTCAACATCAATGATGGTGCGACGCTCATCGCTGAACTGCTTGATCAGTTGCTGCATCTCTTTTTTCAGCGAGGAGATCAGCGCTTTACGATCTGACAGCAGGCTTTCTAATTCGGCGATACGGCCTTGCAGATCCTCTTTTTCCTTCACATATTTGCCCGCATCCAGGCGTGTCACCTGGGCCAGCGTCATTGAGGCGATCACGTCAGATTGGATGGAGGTAAGAGAATACTTCGCCTCGATCTCTTTGCGAGCAGCGGCCCGATCTTCTGCTTGCTGGAATATCTTGACGATCTGCTCGGCATTGGCACTACCAATGATGAGGCCTTCGACAACGTGCAGGCGCTCACGAGCTTTGCGCAGATCAAACTCAGCTCTACGGGTGAGGATATCAATCTGATGGTTATTCCAATAGTTCAGCAATTCGAGCAGGCCAACTTGCTTCGGCTGACGAGCGGCCTGCATCGGCGAACCAAAGAGAAAGACCATCTGAAACGAAAGACCGATCTGCAGGTCTGTTTCGTTAAAAAGGAGCGAGAGCATCTGGGCTGCATCGGCATCTTTACGCAGGTCCAGAACGATGCGCATCCCCTTCTCGGTATCGCTTTCGTCGCGCACATCGGGCATCAAACCTTCGAGTTTACGCGCATTAATGGCTTTGACGATCGAGGCTTTGATCCTGTCTCTCCCAATTGGGGGGATCTGGGTAATGATCAGCGAACGATTGCGCGGCGTCTCCTCCAGGCGCACTTCAGCACGCACAATGATGCGTCCCTTGCCATTGGTAAAGTAGTCTTTGATGCCATCAGTGCCGATAATGCGCCCACCCTGCGAGAAATCTGGTCCCTGGATATAACCCCTCAGTTGCTCAACGCTCATGTCAGGCTTATCCAATAGCGCAATGCAAGCACGTAACACCTCACCCAGATTATGCGGCGGGATATTGGTAGAGAGACCTACGGCAATGCCACTCGATGGATTGACGATGGGTGGAATGCGCCCAGGTAGATAATCCGGCTCAACCACCTTCGGGTCCTGCTTATAGGTTGGATGCAGCGGGACGGTCTCTTTTTCCATATCGGCCATCAACGCATCAGCTAATGGCGAGAGACGCATCTCGGTATAACGATAGGCTGCAGGCGCATCACCATCCTCACTGCCCATATTGCCCTGACCCTCGATCAATGGATAGCGCATCGTGAAAGGCTGAGCCATGCGCACCGCTGCATCATACACGGAGGTATCACCGTGTGGATGATAGTTACCGAGAATCAGCCCCACGATCTCGGCACTCTTCACCGTTGGACGCGTGGGGAGATAGCGTGCCTCACGCATACCAGCCAGAATACGCCGCTGCACAGGTTTGAGACCATCACGAGCATCAGGCAGGGCACGATCAGTTACAACTGAGAGGCCATAGGTCGCAAATGCCTGCGATAGGATGACCGAAAAATCTTCGCGATCAATGCCAGTTTCTACAATTTCTTCCGGTGTACGAGCCATTATCTATACATCCAATTCCTTAATTTTGCGCGAGTGCTCGGCCAGGAATAGACGGCGGCGCTCCGCGTTCTTGTCTTCCATCAATTCTGTCACCAACTTTGCCGCCAGGACGCCATCCTCCATGGTCACACGCTTCAACACACGACGAGCTGGATCAAGCGTCGTATCGCGCAGCTCTTTGGGGTTCATCTCACCCAGGCCTTTGAAGCGTTTGAACTCTAGATTCTGCGCATCAGCATGTGTATCCACAAACTGATCGCGCTTCTCATCATTCAGCAACCAGACCACTTTCCCCTTATACTTGACCGAATAGAGTGGGGGACAGGCGATATAGACATGGCCGCGCTCGATCAGATCGCTGAATTCTTGATGAAAGAGCGTCAGGAGCAGGCATTGAATATGCAACCCGTCCACGTCGGCATCGGTGGCGATGATGACGCGATTAAATTTGAGTCTGCTGATATCGAAAACATCACGCGTGCCAGTGCCCAGAACGTTGATAATCGTGCGAATCTCTTCGTTTTCGACGATACTTTTCAGATCCGCCTTCGCGACATTCAACGGCTTACCCTTGAGTTTGAGCACAGCCTGAAAATCGGAGAAGCGTCCCTGACCAGCACTTCCACCAGCGGAGTCGCCCTCAACAATGAAGAGTTCCGCTCGCGAAGCATCAGATGTGTTACAACGCAAGAACTTTTTGGAGAGCGTGGTATCAATCAACTCGCCATTTTTCTTGTTGCCAGCTCGCGCCAGTTCCTCGACCAGTTGCGCTTCGTTGCGGGCCTTCTGCATCTGCAAGATCTTCTTAAGCCACTCTTTGCCTGCAACGGGATTACTTTCAAACCAGTCCTTCAATCCTTCGTCGACGATCGAGCGCACCATACCCTCGACGGGTGCGTTGTTCAGGCGATCTTTGGTCTGGCCCTGGAATTGCGGATTGGTCAACTTGACCGAGATGACCACGTTCAAGCCTTGCTGAATCACTTCCGGCTTGAAGGCTTCTTTCTCACGGCTTTTGATCACGCTCAACTTGAGTGCGTAATCATTCACGACTTTCGTCAAGGCCGCTTTAAAGCCCGTTTCATGCACGCCACCATCACGCGTGCGTACAGCATTGGCATAACTATACATCGTGATTTTATAGCCACTGGTCGGCTGTAGGGCCACCTCAACGCGTACATCGTCCTTCTCTTTGGCAATGGCGATGACATGCTTGAAAAGTGGCGTGTTGGTGCTGGCCGTCAGTTCACGTACATAGTCGGGTAAGCCATCACGCGAATAAAAGAGACGCGTTACCTGCTCGTCGCGCTCGTCGTCCCAGGCGTCCAGATGGAATGAGACGCCGCGATTGAGAAATGCAGAAGCGCTCAGGCGACTCTCAATGGCCGCCAGCTCATAATAGGCATCAGGATCAAAGATTGAGCGATCATACAACCAGCGCAACTGTGTACCATGCAACTTTGGATCACAGGCCACCACCTGATGAGGCATGGCAAAGCCACGACTGAACGTCTGGGTAAACTGCTGTCCATCCTTCCAGATGGTTAATTCCAGCTTTTCTGAGAGAGCATTGATAACAGTTGAACCAACACCATGCAGGCCACCGGCTGTCTTATACGCACCCTCGGAGAACTTGCCACCCGAATGTGGGACCGTGAGAATTACCGTCGCCGCCGGAAGATAATCACCCTGGTAGAGCATCAGGTCAAAGGGCATACCTCGCCCCTCATCGCGTACAGTGACCCAACCTTCACGATCAATACTCGCCCAGACATCCTTCCCAAAACCCGCCACCGCTTCATCGACGGCGTTATCCAGCGCCTCCCAGATGAGGTGAAGCAGGCCGGAGGTAGATGTCGAACCAATATACATTCCAGGACGATGACGAATCGCAGCAATCCCCTCCAGCACCTGAATATCAGCGGCTGAATAGGCTATATTTGTTTGTTTCTTTGCCTTCGGCACAGTTTTTACCCCCGATGGCTCAGAGCTTTTCTCACTAGCGTTATTCGTAAAAAGTGAAAGTTGTTCCTGAACGATAGCAGCTTCATCTTGCATGGGCAGGGGAACCTTCGAGGAACGGGACATCTTCTCTATACCTCATTTCAAAACACTTTCTATGCTGCTTTTCAGCATACAGCCTTCTCTGAAGAAAGTCAATACGGTTATAGACCAAAAGTTCTAATTTTAAAAAAGCCGCTTTCGGCAAACACTCTTCCAACCCTTTCTCCCTTTACTCTTCTTTTGGTAGTAGAAACGAACGGAAGTGAGCAGTTATTCCCTTTTTGTATATATGATAGAACGAAGAAAGTGCTTCGTCTTCACTCCTGGTTCTGTTTACTTATTACTCTAGCACTTCTCATCATAACTTTTCCACTTCATACGCATGTGATTTCTATACATTGGCTACATTCACAACAATTTCACAGACGGGATTGTATTTTCTCTCGCGTTCGATTATAATTACTCCAATTGTTATATACTATCTTATTGTTTATGCTTATTCTTATTTTTATTTTACGTAGGAAGGATTATATAGGGTTATGCCTCGCCCATCTAAATATATCTCACCCGATACCCTTGGAGGCCACATCAGGGCCGCTCGTGAAAGCCTTCAACTTTCTCTTGCAGAAGTTGCCGATGGACACTATAGCACCAGCCTTCTCTCACAAATAGAGCGCAATCGCCTTGATCCCTCCCCCGAGAGCTTACGTTTCCTTGCAGCACGCCTGCAACTCCCACTCGAAGATCTGGAAATCCTGGCTCAACGACATCGTAATACAAATATCGAAGATAATCACTATAAATCTTATGAGGAGTTGCGGGTAGAAGTTTTTCAATATCTAGCGAATAAAGATTGTCATCACGCTCTGGCTATTTTAAAGGACCTCCATTTTTCTCACATCCCCTATGCACAACGCTGGCGTCTGGCCGCACTACGCGGTCACGCTTACTTTGAACAACGCAAATTTTTAGAGGCACAACAGGACTTCATGTACGCCCTTAATGAACTGCCAGGTGCTGAAGATGTGCCGGATGATCAGCAGCAGGAATTACTGCTTCTGCACCTGCATCTGGGTGGAACACATCGCGAATTGCAACGCCTGGAAGCAGCACAGGAACAATATCAGCTCGCACTCCAATTGATCAACGAGAAGACTCCTTTCGGGCAGGTTGCTGAAACACATTGGGGTCTGGCGTTACTCGGCTATGCGAAAGCCAATACGCTCTATAGCGATCCTGAACGCTATGCAAATTATCGAGATGCTATCTTACGTCAGTCACTAGAACACGCTGAAACAGCTTACTTCCTCTATCACTCCATGGGTGATCAGTTACAGGCCGCCACCGTCACCTGCGAGATTGCCCACATTGAGAAGATGCTGGGTGAGGTTGATAAAGCACGCATACACCTGAAAAAAGTTCTTTCCACCTGGTCCTCCTCGCAGGACGCATCCTCAGATAAACCTCGTTCGCAGGATAAGGCAAATGTGATCTCGGCTGCCGCCTGTTCGCTGGCCGCTATTGAGTTGGAAGAACGGCATTATGAGGCAGCCCTGCAATATGTGGAAATGGCGCTAGAGGCTGGCAAACAGAGTTACAAATTGCGACGTGCCAATGCTTATTCGATGCGTGGTCGTATATTGGAGGCAATCAATTCCAAAAACCCTGCTGCTGAAGAATCGTTCCGGCAGGCAACGCTGGAACTGGCTGATACTCATCGTATCGGTGCCCGTATCAGTGCTCATGTCCGTCTCGGTCATCATCTCCTGATAATTGGGAAAATAAGCGAGAGCGAGCAGGAATTGGAACAGGCCCGTCACCTTTCAGACCTGGTATCTACTATAGTGACGGAAGATACGACCACTATACTTGAATAATCCTTCCACTTTCCTGGTATTTCCGCACTTTGCGAGCCTCTGGTCTCGTCGTTGCTGCTTTGGAGGAACCGGAACCAACTGAGGAATTTCTGGCGAGTTCAGAGCAGGGACACTGGATTGCTGAAATTCCACTTCATTGTGTCATCGAAGCCTGGAAGGTCAGGGACCTTTTACCGCTCCAGGGATAATTCTAAGATCCCCTCCATACAGGATTGTTCCTGCCCGCTTTCGCTGCTATCATATCGATAGATGAAAAGAAAGGAATAACTCTATGTCAAACACAGAGCACGTACAGACAGGTTTTGCAGCAGTAAATGGCACAACATTGTATTATGAGGTTGCTGGTACGGGGCATCCATTCGTGCTGGCGCATGGACACCTTCTGGATAGAAGATCGTGGGACGATCAGTTCTCCGTCTTCGCTCAACGCTATAAGGTCATTCGCTACGATCAGCGAGGCTTTGGGGATTCAGGACTGGTTACAAAAGGTGAGTCTTATTCTGATCGTCAGGATCTCTACGAACTGATGAAATTCCTGGGCATCGAGAGCGCTTATATCATGGGTGTCTCCGGAGGAGGTGCGCTGGCTATCGATTTTACGCTTGAACACCCTGAGATGGTTGACGCGCTAATCCCGGTCACCGCAGGCGTAAGCGGATTTCATCCATCAGAAGAAATGATGAAACAATATCCAGATGTCGCGCGAATGTATATGAATCTAAACGAGGCATTTGAGAAGCACGATGTTCCACGAGCAGTTGAAATCTCGCTCGAATTGTGGACGGATGGGCCGGGTCGGCTTCCAGGGCAGGCTGCTCCCAACGTGCGCGAACGGGTACGCGAGATGTCAACGCGCAATTGGGAGCGCCCAGATGATAAGGTACAGGCTGAGACGCCGCCAGTGCCATTAGAACCGCCAGCGATTGGCCGTTTGGCGGAGATTAAAGTGCCGACGCTCGTCATTCTAGGAGAATTAGACGGTCCAAATCCGCTGGAGCAACTGGTCGCAGAGATACCAGGAGCAAAAAAGGTGGTTATGGCAGGGACAGCGCATCATCCTTTTATGGAGAAGCCAGTCGAGTTCAACCAGATCGTGCTGGATTTTCTGGGAGCACTGTAAACATACAGATCCATGAACGAGTACGGATACACAAAAATTAGGACAAGAAACAGCTACGAAGCAAAATGCGCTATAATAGACTATGTATATTATAGCGATGGGCGTCATAATGCTGTTAAAAAAATACATGTGGGTATCGGTACGATGGTTCCAGGGACCGATCACTGTAGGGAAGCCATTTATTATTCCGGGGTGCGATGACGAACCGATATCCACATGTATTTTTTAAATTGCATAATGCAGCCCGTACCGTCTGAGGTCTAGTATGAAACCAGTTACAGGACAATATGAATACGTGCATCGATCTGGCATCGGACTTGACTACTTCACGTCCCGGATCGATCGCCTTATAGTGCAGGGAAATGGGCGCTTCTCGTTGCTTCTGCAAGAGCACAGCCGCGCCACCGGAGCGGCTCAATCGCTGCTTAACGGACAACAGGTTTCAGCCGCCGCGCCTGAGATCCGGCGCGAGGGCAGCTATACGCAGCAGGAGGCAGTGCTCTTCCTCAATTTTGATGATGGAACACAGGAGCAGGGGCAACTCTCCTGGAATGGCGATGGGGTCCAGATCGGCAAGAACTTTTTCACGAAAGTCTCCGATTCGACGCTGCTACCCCCTACGCACCGTATGAAGCAGGATATGGATGATATCGCAAAGGGATTGAAAATCGCCAGCACGCTTGGTGGCTTTGCCGTAAAGGCTGTAAAAACGATTAATGACACGATCCAGACAACGAAAGATCCAGGCGTTGGTCCATCTCAAAATGCTCCGTCTCCTGCCCAGCCAATGCAGCCACCAGCAGCTCAGCCATATCAACCAATCCAGAACGACGGCAGACCGATGCCACAACAACCAATTCAGAACAATGCGGGGTCGATGCCACAACAACCTCCAACATATCAACCTGTGCCACCCCAACCGTCACAAAATCCGCCCGTGGGACAACCTGCCCTCTTTTGCGACCAGTGTGGAGCACGTACCCGTCCAGGCAAGCGCTTCTGTAATAACTGTGGTGCCCGACTCGTCTAAACAATTATGTGCGGGTGTAGTCCTTCATCAGAAATTCGTAAGCGGCAATGATACGTTGCATCTGCCGCTGATCGCCACCGAGGTCGGGATGATAGCGTTTAGCAAGTGAGCGATAACGGCGCTTGATCTGCTTGGGAGTCGCCGTTGGAGGCAATCCCAACACAGCTAACGCCTGCTGACGCTGAATGACCGTGCGTGCAGGATTGCCATTGCTATGCCAGATTGTGTGCGCACTGACGCGCAGAATATCCCATAGTATGCCAACAAATGATTTTGGAGGTCGTGCGCTCATTGATTCTTTCTTCCCGGCAGATTGAACAAGTGATATAGAATAAATATACGCTATTCCGCATCAATACACAACAAAACATTCCCTCAAAACGACACTCAGCATTTCTTATGAAACGTAACAACTCGTTGAGCCGTAACACACTTACAGGATACTATCATTCGAAATCATTGCGCATTTTATTGTAGTACTAGAAAAGATGAGATGGAAGATAGAAAGCACCTGGAAGGAGGATGTACTTATGGCTGCAACAACACAAAAACAAAACGTTGGGTCTTCGTCCGATCCGAAGGCAGAACTGATCAAAGACGTACAGAAAGATGTCAAACCAGCTCAGAAGTTTCTTAACAAATTTAACAACGACTGGGTGATGAACTTTGCAGGTATCATGGCCTATAACTTGATGCTGGCAATATTTCCTATCGTTATCGCCATTCTTGGTATTACTGGCCTGATTCTAAGATGGCAATCCAATTTTAGAACAGAATATTATTGCTCAGGCGGGTAAGATAGCTGGCTTAGGAAGTCTCGTGACCCTGGCTGCCAGCTCAGCTTAAAAAAGATGGCGGTATCCTGGTGATAATTGCGATTCTTACCGCTGTTTTTGGTGGTTCACGACTATTCGTGACTCTGGAAGGAATTCTGGATCTACTCTATCGTGTACGACCACGACCAGTCATTCGCCAGAATATCGTCGCAATAGCTATGCTGTTACTGTTCGTCATTCTTATCCCAATTATGGTTACTGTTTCTATCATCCCTACAATTTTCTCAAACATTGCTCAATAATCCGACATTGAAAAGTGTTCCCGTTCTCGGCACCATTACAGGCGGTGTAGGTGGGATAATTCTCGTTGACATTGTAAGTGCATTAGTTGGTCTACTGGTTGCATTCATTCTATTCGAGTCGATCTACTTCGTAGTGCCCAACCAGAAGATAAGCTGGCGTAATAGCTGGAAGGGTGCAATAGTAGCAGCCGCTCTGCTTGAAATATTCCTGTTGGCCTTCCCATTTTATACCAAATTCTTTCTACGTGGCTATGCAGGTCAGATCGGCCTCGTAATCATCCTGCTCATTTTCTTCTACTACTTTGCAGTGATCCTGCTGCTGGGTGCTGAGGTCAATGCCTTCTTCTCAGAGAAGGTTCAGCCCTTGCCGAATGATCTGGTGACCTTTGTCAGTACGATGGGTGGCAAGCTTAATCGTGACATTCCTCAAGCTGAGTCTGATGCCCATGTCAATACCCGCCCAACCGACTCGGCGGATAAAGCGCACGTTTCGGATGAGCTTCAACACGAGGAAAAGGTACAAACGAGAAACAAGCACGTTCAACACCAGATTGCTTCCGCAGCTCGTAGTAATGATGAGGCCCGCGATGCTGCAAAAGAGCGAAAGAAACAGGCACAAGGTTCAGGAAAATTAACTGCAATACTGAGTGCGGTCGCTGGAACGGCGCTTGCGTTCCTCTTCCAGATATTACAGGTGCGCCACCACGGAAAGTAAGCGTCCCGCAATTTCTGCGCTGCGTCCGAGACCGGAGATGCCTGAGGCAAGAATGGAAGCTCCAATCGCACCTTCAAAGCCCTCCGGCTCGCTCTCAACGCGCGGGAAGAGATAGAATTGATAGCTCTCTCCCAGGCGCTCAATAGCAGTTTGCTCTCTATTAGCCGCATGATAATCCTTGATAACAATATCTTGCATTTGATAGAGAGCAATTAAACCCGCCAGATCCTGTCTCAGGCGCTCCCAGAAGGCCTGTGCCCTATCCTCTTCATCTACTGCTTCTGCATACCCAATAGAAACGTCACCAATACCATCAACAATATATCCATCCTTGATCACAGTAATACTATGCGATACCACACCAATCTCCAGGTAGAGAAATTGCATTTCGGACCACGGCGCATCCTGCTGCCGCATCCCATATAACAAAGTGGCAACAGAACAAAGCTTTTCCGCATCACCTAGAGAAGGGTATTTGAGACGACGATAGCGTGGCACTTGAGGCAGATATTTTATCGCCGGAAGTTGATACCCCTTCAATTCAGCGGCATTGATCAAATGCAAGAAATTTTGTACATCTTTATACTCATTTTCGTTCATCATTTGCTCATAAATAACCGTATGGAAAGGTAAAAAAGGGACTTCTTGTGGAGAAGATAGCATAATGAGTGTATCGGGATGAGCGGTGCAAATAGAGTTTATATAAGAAAATATGCTCTGCACATCTGTAAAAGTGGAAAACTCCTGGCTGTGTCCATTTTCTGCCAGGCAGGTCTTCCAATGGTCCGAACTATACTCGATACCGATACTCGTCATAATCTATGTCTCCTGAAGTTTTACGCCTGAGCCACGGCTGCAAGGCTGGCGTGAATATAGAGCATTGTATCACAAGACTCCTGCGAGACGATGAATAGTACAGGCATACTTTTCTACAATCAAAGCAGGCGTTACTAGAGAATAAATCCTTGACGTGACACTATTGATCTGTTAAACTTTGAGTCAACTAGATAAACACGCCCCTGTCGCCTTTAAGCACCTGTATCAAAAGTGCATTCTAATCCGTTTGCTCTTATATCGGAGATAACTTCCGGAAGAGGTCACGAATATGCCTGGCGAAAGTCCTTTCCATACCAGCAAACAAGAACACCAGCAATTGCTCAAGGCACTGCGTGAAAGCGAACTGCTGCGCGAATTTTCTGAGTTGCTGGCCTCCTCTCTTGACCCCACTCATATTCTACAGGTACTGGTGAGACGCACAACCGAAGTGTGTGAAGTTGAACGTTGTGCAGTCTGGTTGCTAGATACAACGCGCGATATCTTTCTCCCTTCCGCCTATCACGTCTCCTCACAGCATTTACATGGAAAAGATTTGCAGATCGCCGACAAATTATGGCAACGCAGTTCTTTGCCCTTTAACGATCCCCTGGTTCACCGCCTGTTCCAAAATAACGGTATGCTGGCTCTGGAAGATCTAACTCCCGAAGCAAGCCCATCCATTCATGTGGTCACTGGCAAATTTCTGGTCCGCTCAATTTTGCTGGTTGCCCTCGTGCGAGAAGGACGCCCGGTCGGCATGATGTCACTGGATACTCCCGGCCAGAGTCGCACATTTTCGCCCGAGCAACAGCAATTTGTGCGTGCTATCGGGCAACAGGCAGCGGTTGCCATTGATAATGCACAACTTTACCAGGAAGCTCAAAAAGAACGTAATCGCGCCGAACGCCTGATCGAGCGTGCACAATCCACCTATCAGGTGGCAACGAGCGTTAATTCAGGGAAGCCTCTTTCAACAGTTTTAGAGATCGCAACCAGATATCTTATCAGTGGGGCGGAAGCGACAGGTGCCGCCATCGCCCTCCTCACTAACGATACTGTAACTCTTGCTCACACAAATAGCCTCCACGCTCATCTCTCCAGGCATAAACTAGCCACCCCACTACCTGATCTTCCCCATTGCTATGATGCGGCGCTAACGGGAAAAAGTGTGTTCGTGACGTATGAAGCGACGGAGGGTAAAGAACGCCACTGGTATGAACAGGTCGGATTGGAACATGTGCTGATCGTGCCGCTGATGATCGGCACCCAGAACCACAAACGACGCAAAGAGCTGGATAAGAATGAGATACCGCAAACACATTGTGCAGGCTTTGCCTTCATCAATTATCCTCCTTCACTCCACCATCCACCACAGAGGCACTATGCCTTTGCGCTGGATATCGCTACACAATGCGCGTTAGCAATTGAGAAAGACCAGATCCTGGAAAAAGTTCGCCATACAGCTCACCTGGCAACCGAACGTGCACATACGTTGGACGCGGTCCTCAATGCAATGAACGAGGGCATCATCGTTCTTGATATGGATGGTCGCGTGATCGTCAACAATAGCACTGTAGCTCATTTCCTGGGCCTGACCGGGAACAGTGAAGAATCCTTGCTGACTATCTTTCAACGTCAACCTGCTTATACATTAGATGGTCGCCTGCTCTCTCTCGAAGATTTCCCCCTTACACGTGCACTCAATGGAACCCCTATTCGCAATGAACGCTTTATGGGTCAACGCACAACCGATAATTCTGAGCGTGTCGTCGAGGTCAATAGTGTCCCGCTCTTTGATGATGAGGCGCAGCAGGTTGGTATCGTCTGTGCATTTCGCGATATTACAGAGCAGGTGCGCGTTGAACGACGCATCCGCAACGTATTAGATGCCCTGCTACACGCGGCAGAGGTTGTCTCCAATGCAGATGAAATCAAAGAGATCCTCCATCGTATCCTCGTTATGTCATTGAACGCGCTCTATTGCGAACGCGGAGTCGTGCAAAGTTATGATCAAGAAACTCAGAGTTTTACACCGCTATTAGCACTCGGCTTCGCTAATGGAGATGACATACGATGGTTGAATGAACAAAAACACTGGTTAGAAGCGACAGAGGATAGCTCAAGCTTCAGGAGCCAGATCCTGGCCGGACATGCAACGCTGGTGAACGAAGAGCAAAGCCCCGATCATCCCGAACGCTTCAAAGATACGATGATTTTTGCCGCCCCCATCATCTATAATAACCACCTCTTTGGCGTAATGATGCTCGACCGCTCACCTCAACCTACAAAAAATCAACCAATGATCGCCGGCACTTCTCCCAGGCGGACCTTTAATGTCTGGGAGATCGCCGTCGTCGAGGGCATCGCGCAATTCGCAGGTTTAGCTATCGAGCAGACACGCTGGCAGCAGGAGGCCAAGATTGCACGCACCAACGAGGCAACCATGCGCGAATCGAATGAACTGAAGGATGAATTTCTGGCAATTACCGCACATGAGTTTCGCACACCATTGACCATCATTCTCGCTCATAGCCAGATGATGGCACGCCTCCTGCATCGCCTTCCAGAACAAGATCAAAATACGACCGCACGCTTCCACGAAAGTATTACAAGCGTCGAAACACAGACGCGCCAGCTAACTAATATTGTCAACACCTTTTTAGAAGTTACGCGCCTCAACCGTGGACAGATCACGCTCACGAAGGAAATAATCGACCTGGAAGAGATTCTCGCCGAAGCGGTTAGTAGCCACAGCACAACTTCGGCCTTGCATGACATCAGTTATAGGGTTGAGCCAGCCAAACGCCCTTATATAGTCAATGGCGATCGCGCACGCCTGCTCCAGATCTTTGCCAACCTGCTACAAAATGCCATAAAGTATAGCCCGCCAGAAGGGGCTATTACCATTACCTTAAAGCAGATTAGGAGCAGAAAGGGGTCGTCAGTAGTCGAGGTAAGTGTACAAGATCAGGGCATCGGCATTCCTAAGGAGGACCAATCGCGCCTCTTTGAGCGTTTCTATCGTGCCCCAAATATCGTCGGTAGTCAGACGCGAGGAGTGGGATTGGGCCTCTACATTGTCGCGGAATTTTTGCGCCTGCACGGCGGCAGCATTCGCGTCGAGAGTAGAGGGATTTTAGGAGAAGGGAGCCGTTTCATTTTTACGCTCCCATTATTAGAAATCGAGGATACCAACTCCTGATATACTCCTGTCAACCTCCCATATCGGGGCCAGGAGCATAATGAACAGATGTTTTTGGGAAAGGTCAGTAAGTGGAAGTTGCCACAGATGGTTCCCCCGGCAACATAACATAATTGAACGCTGTGCGTGTCGTTACCGGCGCTGTCAGGTGGACAGTAAACCCTACCTGTGGCTGTAAAGAAATATACTGCACTACGACCGGGCCTGGATTTGTTGTTAAGGTTACCAACACAACGCTTGAGGCGGTTACCAGCGTATTAGCGATCATTATCTCACTTTGCTCATTCTCAAAAGCTCCAGACCCATAGGCGGGAACAGGCACGAGGGGAAGATTGCGCCCTGGCATACCAGGAGACTGTTCGTTCAGTGCATTCCTCACGTCTGCCAGTAGTGTTGCGCCTGTTTCCTGTTCCTCCACACGTGGAGGCTGTGAGACCTTCGTTATTGCCGGTTGCTCAGTCGTTTGCAGGAGCACTTTTCCGTTACGCTTCAATGAGCGCCGCTTCTGAGGTGGGGCATGTGTCTCCTTTTCGGCAGGATCAGGGGGCGAAGACATAACAGTATCAATCACCCGCACGAGAGGAGGATCAGCAGAGACCAGAGGCACGGAACGTTGATTTCCGGCGGGCCCTGATTGATACACGTCCATTATGTCCTGGTTCAATGATGGTGTGGAGGATACAAATGCTGTCTGTTGGTGAGGAATCTCTGCTTTCACAGCGCTAAAAGATGATGTGAAACGCCGGGCCAGGCGTGCTAACATCCCAGAAGGTTGGGAAGATGGCACTGATTGTTGCTCCCCCTCCCCTGTACTATAAGAAGATGTTGCTTGATAGGCATCCGTTATCGTCGTCACAGCACGTTCAGGCTGTACTGCGGGTAGCATTCTCGATTGTAAGCTTAAACGCGGCGGCACAAGTCCCGTCCCACCTGTGACAGGCTGAGCATCTTCTTGCTCAGCGAGATCCTCATCCCATTGCGACGCAACGACGTGACCATTATCCAGCAGTGCGGCCTCTACCGAAGCCGAAAGATCAAGCCGTTCTCGTTCAACGCGAGCACGCCATGCCTGACTATTTTGTTCGTTACGCTCTTCACGTAAAGCCATCACAACTCCCATAACACATTTTTTATAAACTAACGATACATGTTGAAACACACAGGCATAGTATAACACAACCCTGACACAAGACTACCAGGAATAGCATATTTGGCTATCCACCTTTCCCCTATTCAAATTCTATAGGAATTTCGGGAAGTTAGTGCGAGCTTACTTGCCAGCGAGGCTGGAAACCATTACAATGATGCTCTGATCGTAGTGATCAACATAAGCATATTACCTGTACTCGTGTACGGGTAGCATATTTTGTGCTATACAAGGAAGGATTTCTAAGATGAAACTTAGTGGTACACATAAGTTCAAAGCATCAAGCACACAGGTATTTAACGCAATACTGAACCCCGAAGTGCTCAAGTCTTGCATTCCTGGCTGCAACTCAATCGAATATCTTGACAACAGTCACATCCAGGCCAACCTGGCTCTGCCTTTGCCTGGTCTGAAGGGTCCATACGGGGTCGTAATCAATATCGCCAATCAGCAAGCTCCGAACTACCTGGAACTACAGGTACAACGCAATGGTCGCGGTGGTTCGGTCAATGCAATTAGCCAGATCAATCTCGCGGATGAAGCAGATGGGGCAATGCTCTCTTACAATGCCAATGCCGACCTCTCCGGTACAATCGCTCTCGCCAATAATCCTATCGGTGAAGGTGCGGCCAAAAATGCTCTTGGCACGTTCTTCAAGAACCTGGATAAGACAATAGGCTAACGCAACTGTATTCTATACAATATTATGACGCCCATGTGTCACTGGTCTACACATGGGCGTCGTCAATGCGGCTCTACACCGACGTATTTCGTGCATTGGCAACCACAGCAATGGTGGAATGTTGCGTTACTCTGCTACCGTGGATGTCTGCAATTTCGCCTTTAAACAGTCAAAAAACTGTCCGGTTAACTTCTCGGCGGTCCCATTCATAAGACGCGCTCCTACGCTGGCAATAGTTCCACTCACTACGACGTGGGCACTCCAATCCATCTGTGTCTTTTCGGCATCGATTGCGGTAAGATGCATATTGCCCGCCAATTCAACTGCACTACCCGGTGCTTTGCCACGCCCTTTGACGATCATCACATCCGGTTCCTGCATCTCACGCGTCACGTCCAGCGTAAACTTTGCCTTGACCGGTCCAACACCCACGGCAATAACCGCCTTCCAGTGCTCCTCACCCAATACCTCCAGGCTCTGAAAACCGGGTGCACATTCTGCTACCTTGTTGACATCATATAAATAGGCCCATACGTCCTTTTGTGATGCTTCCATCGTCTGAGTCCCTGAAAATTCCATCATATTTCCCCTTCTTTAGCCCCGAATGTGACCTGATAGTATCAGAGCAAAAATCCACGGCGCTGTGTGGTTGTTTGCATCATATCACAATTTGTGTTGCCTGCTTTTTCCAGTATAAACAAGACTCCTGCTAAGCTCCAAAGCGGGTAAAATGAGGACATAAGTCATCCAGACGAGAGGTTTTTTAGAAGACCATTATACGTCCTTGCTCATCTCAGCAAAGACCTGTTCGATGGCCCTGGGCAAGCGTTCTTCGGTACCACGAGGAGCGACCTCTTGCATCTGTTGAGCAACTTTTGTGATTGTCGTCTCACGGTCCCAACCACTCGCGATGGCTTCACCGACCTGTGCTCTCAACGTAATAAACCAATGACGCAGATCAGCAAGCGCGGCAGGCGTCTGGATCGGACCATGGCCGGGGATAGCATACGCCGCCTCCAATTGCTCTAATTGTTCCAGGGCATGAACCCAATGCTCTGTATTTCCCCCCGGCGGTGTCGCTGGCACAATTGCGTTGAAGAGAAGATCGCCCGTGAACAGCACACGTGATTGCGGCAACCACGCTACACTGTCGCTCGGACTATGGGCGATACCCAGATACAGAAGCTGCACTTCGATGTCACCGATGAATAGGGTCATCTTGTCTTGAAATGTAACGGTAGGAGGCGTGATTATTACATCACTGACGAAGGCACCCATGCGTGGATTCTGCTTCCAATTGGCAAGCGTCTGCTCACCATTGGCAACAAGATCATTGCGCACTCCCTCATGTGCGATAATCGGGCAATCGGCAAAAACCTGGTTCCCATAAACATGATCACCATGCGGATGCGTATTAAAAAGATAGAGCGCTCCCTCTTTACGATATTCCTGCGTGGCAGCACGCAAAGGAGTGGCCTCGACGGCGGCAATACCAGAATCCACGACGAGCACGTTCCCACCCTCGCTGATGATGCCACGATTGCAGACACCACCCAGCGCAGCATTGACTCCCGGTACTATTTCTTGTATGCTAAGATCAGACATAGTTTTTCCTTCTTTTCAATTTTTTCTCAAACATTAGTCTCTTTATTTCATACCACATATTTTCGTTTACGTCTATGTTAAACTTAGTTCACACCTCAATCCATCGTAGATGGACACGTTGGTAGTTTTCTGGACCCCGGACAAATCAGTTAAAATTCATACGTAAAAATCTATTAGAAAGTTTGCAACATGTGCTGAGAGGCTGATGAAAAAGAGAAACATTGTATTAGCACACGTGCTGATGAGGAGGGTGAACATGAGACGTTGAAAGCGGATGCGATAGAGACTTATCCCATTTATCCTACTGATGATGAAAAAATATGATGTCTGGTGGGAAACCCTTGTGAAGAGTCCAGCAGGGGCTTCCCACTAGACATTATGGAAAGTCATTCTTGAAATTATTTATATCAAGATGACTTATGATATCTCGTGAGAAAAGGTATGGTAAGCATATTCTCCTACCAGTTGCATCCTGGTCTACCCTCGAAGGATGGGCCACCCTCGAAAGACGGTCCACCGAAACAGGATGGGTCACCCTCGAAAGATGGTTCACCAAACAAGATGGTCCACCCTCGAAAGACGGTCCACCGAAACAGGATGGGCCACCATAGCCAAAGAAGGGGTATCCACCGGTATCCCGGTCATTGTGACGCCAGCGATGATGACCCCAATCATTGTCATCATGCTCACCTCTCCACCCACCAACGACGTTTTTCAGATCACTATCATTCAGTTCGAAGGCTATGACCTGCTCTTCATTTAAATTCATGTCAACAGTTTCCTTTCTTCTTACAAGAGAGAACAGCAATGAGTATCTCTTGTATCATTGATCAGGTGCGGAAAGCGTTTACATAAATATATCATACATTTTTCTCTTTTACCATCTTATCGTATCCACGAAGTCTATATTAATATATCCTCTGTATACGTCTTTGAGTGCACCTATATTTATTATACTCGCAGGTGTATAAATAGGAAACAAAGTATTTTTTAAGGGGAGGTAGAATGCCCCAAAAGAGAGGTTGATTTGCGTTTCTTTCAACTATCCATTATAGTAAATCAATAGTATTGCAACAAAAAGGATATTTTTAAAAGCGTATGGATAACGATAAACAACAGCAACCACCACAATCTCCCCAATGGGTATATAATCAAGATCAACCACAGGCACCGCAAGCGGTGCCATTTAATGCTTATAATAACTATCCTCCACCAGAGAATAATCAACAATTCCCATCAGCGCCGTTACCTTATGACTATGATCCGAACCTGACGATGGATATGGGCAACTCCCTGAGCTATGGGCAGACCATGGACTTCCATGCCAGTAGTATGCCTCAGCCCACCCATTCCATACCTCGCATACGTGAGAGACGCTTTAAGGAACTGCGTGAGAAACGGACGCGCAATAAACCAGTTCGCGGCTACCCGGATGTTGAAGCTCTTCAGCAACAACGTAAAGCTTCAGGCTTGCTGGCAAATGATAATACGCTCATTCCCGGTAAAAACATCATCGGCTCTTTATTTGGAAAAGGCAAGGCAAATAATCGTGGAACCAGACCAGGAACGCCAGAGAACTGGAGTGGCTCGGGAGTACATGGGATGCCAGGAGACTGGAGTGGCTCGGGAGTGCATGGAACACCTGCGGATTGGAGCAACTCGGGAGTGTATGGGATGCCAGGAGACTGGAGCGGTTCAGGGGTATATGGAGCATCAGAGACGGCAGTGGCAGAACCACATCCGCCCACACAAGGACAGGCGCATGGAACATTGGTGGCGGCGGCCACAGGGGCGCAAGATACAGGGATGATCCAACGCGTCAAGGTTGCACGCGCGGCATTCCTGATTACCAGGCGCATTTATGTTCAGCAGCGTTCTTGGACTGGTGCGCACATTCCTTTTTCCTTATGTCTTTGGGGTTAGTGGTATTTCTGACGCGTATGTACAAGCATACATTATTCCAAATTTGCTGTATACAGTTATTGCAGGAGGTGCGCTTAGCTCGGCGTTTATTCCAGTCTTTACGCGCTATGCAGAGGGTTTGAAAGACGAGAATACTGCGTGGCATATTGCGAGTAGCGCACTGAATATTTCTGTGGTTATGATGTTGGCTTTTCTATCATTGCGATGATTCTTGCACCGATAATCGTGCCAATTTATGCTCCGGTGAGTGATGTTTTTACACCCGCTGACCAGAATTGGCATGACTCTGACACGTATCATACTGGTTCAGGCAATTGTTCTTGGTTCAGGTGTTATAGTTAGTTCTGTCCTCAATGCCAAACAGCATTTCACTCGTACCTCAATCGGTGCCGTCCTCTACAATGTGGGTCAGATTATTGGCTTTCTTCCTGGCGTCTTCCTCTCATCTCATTCACGAAGTAGCAATCCCAGCGATTTCGCCATCTATTCAGCTACGTGGGGTATTGTGCTGGCTGCTATCCTCCAGATTAGCGTACAAATCCCTGGCCTGTTCAAAGTGAAGATGCACTATACATTCTCTTTCGATTGGCGACATCCAGGAGTTAGACAGATCGGGCGGCAAATGGTGCCACGCGCTATTAACGCTGCCATGCTCTCGTTCAGTACCGCATTGTGATCGCTTTCTCCTCTCTTTTCTAGTTGCAGTGGCAGGTGCTCAGGCGGTCGCTGGGCCTGTCAACAGAATATTTACAGGCTTTTTCTATCCTTATATTGCCCGTCTCGATCTTTGGCTCTTCTGTCTCGACAGCCGCTTTCCCAACTCTGGCAAGCTATGTAGCGCGTGAACGCTTCGACCGCGTACGTAGTATCATTATGGAAACATTACGCAGCATCCTTTTCCTCTCCATTCCCTCCTGCGTTGGCCTCATTATTCTGGCATTACCAATCATCCAGGCGCTCCTGGAGCATGGTCGTTTTACACTAGGAAACGCTCAGCTCACAGCAGTTCCCCTGATTTTTTTTGCAGTGGGCCTACCCGGTCTGGCTGCTGTCGAGATCCTTACCCGCGCCTTCTATGCCTTGCGCGATAGTAAAACTCCTGTCGTTATCAGCATCATCCAATTTATCCTGAAGATCGCACTCAGTATCGTTTTGATCAATCTCTCAGTCTTCGGTCTGCAATGGGGTGTTGCAGCTCTGGCCTTTTCAACGTCGGTCGCCAGTTTTCTTGAGGCGGTCGTGCTGTTCATTTTGCTGTATCGGCGTATTGGTGGGTTCGATCTACGCGCCTTTGTCAGTTTTCTTGGACGTGCTCTGGTTGCTTCGCTTGGAATGGGCGTCGTGCTCTTTATTGTACGTAACATACTCGATCGCATGATTAATACAACGACCAGCCATACGCTCTCCGTGAGTGGGATTTTCCTGGCCCTCATCAAGCTACTGATCGAGCTGGGTATTGGCTCTCTGGTCTTTCTGATCATTGCCCGCCGTCTCAATATCGAAGAAATGGAGTCCGGCCCGGTACGCAAGATCCTCAATCGGTTACGCATCTCGTGGCTTTGATATGCCGCCCGATTGATCGCGCCCGCGTGTGGCATGATGAATGGTTCCACATACGCGGGCGCGATCAATCAGGCCCCTACATTCCGGCGGTCATGGGCACCTGTGCCCCCACATTCTCCGCGTCCAGATCTGGTTGTTCAGCATTATTGATAACAGGCACCAGCGGCAGGTAGAGAGTAAATGCACTCCCCTGGCCTGGATTACTGACAAGCTTTAAAGTGCCTCCTAACAGGAAGCTTAACTGGTGCACAATCGAGAGGCCCAGCCCGGTGCCACCATATTTACGAGTTATACTACTATCGCCCTGATAGAACGCATCAAAAATGTGTTCCTGAACTTCTGGCGCAATTCCAATGCCAGTATCTTTCACCGTCAGGGCAATGCACTTCTCTTCATTATCTGGGAGGAACGCATGCGTCACTTCCACACAAACCTCCCCTTGCTCTGTGAACTTGATGGCATTGGAGAGTAAGTTGAGCAAAATCTGGTGGAGCTTGTCTGGATCGCTCTCGATCTCGTCGATACCCTGGGCAAAGTGAGTCAGCAGAGATACCTTTTTTTCGCTTGCCAGAGGACGAATTTCTTCAATAATATCCGAGATGAGCGTAGACAACTGCACCGTACAGATATTCACGTTCATACGTCCAGCTTCAATCTTGAGTAGATCCAGCGTATCATTGATCAGGCTCAGCAGATGATTGCCGTTTTTGATGATGCGCCCGATGTTGTCCCGGTTGCGTTGCTCGTTGTGCGGCCTACATTCCAGATCGCGCAAGATAATCTGGCTGAACCCTAGAATGGCTGTTAAGGGAGTGCGCAGTTCGTGCGTCATCGTTGACAGAAATTGGGTACGGGCTTTATTAGCTTCTTCAAGCGTTCCATTGAGCATACGGAGTTCGTTCCGCTGAATGCGCAAAGAAACGTTCATCTGCTCCTGCTCACGATTTTTAGCAATCAGTTCCTCGGCCTGAGCTTGAATATGTTCATAAGCTTTCGTATGACTGATGACAGTGGAGAGATTGCTGGAGACGACCGTGAGAATGTTGCGTGCCTGTTCAGTCATTGAATAAAGCGAACCAAACACCATGACGCCCAACAGGTCTTTCCCCTGAATCAATGGCAGATGGTACATACTGCCAGGTAAAACTTTCCCCAGCACTGTTTTAGCGATGAAATTGCCCGCTTCACTCGGTACAGGAGCGCGTATATAGAAAGGTGAACGCTTCAATGCCGTGCTACCAATCATACCTTCACCCATCGCAAACTCCTGCGTCAGTTCCGCAAAGTCAAAGCCCTGCGCACCCACCAGTACCAGGCGCTCTTTACGCACATCATACAGGTACAGAGCCGCAAGTTGCAGATGAAGCAAGGTCAACGCCTTATCCAGAAAAGTGGTGACCAATGTATCAAAATCAAGGGTGCTGGTGAGCAATGTGTTGAGCTGGAGTACGCTCTCCATAACATCACGATCTTTTTGCGCCGCACTTTGCTGCTGTAAAGCCGTTGCCATCGCATTAAAGGTTTTACCCAATTGGGAGAGTTCCAGGCTCTCTAACTCAGGAACACGGATAGCAAAATTGCCTTCCCCTAAACTATTGGAAGTATCCTCCAGAATGGCTAGCTGACGATAAAGCGCATCGGCAAAACGGATAAACATGCGCCAGAGAAGTAGAATAACAAGGAGTGAGAGGAGGAGTGAGATACTGGTAGCAACTAAGTTGAGCGCATCCATCCAGCTTTGTTGCTGCTCCACATCAAGACGAGATGCATCTTGTAAATGGGCTGCCACCAGACGATAGTGATCAAAAAGCAATTTTCCTTGCTGGATAGTGCTTTCGGTCAGCACAAGCGTTCTCCGCCCATTGCGCATATTCGCTAGCTGAACCTGCGCATAATTTTCGTACCACGTATCAGCCTGAACCTCTACCTCCGGCAAAGCTGCCCGTGTATTACTAAAGTTATGCGTGTCAAGCAGTTCATGCACTTGACCCAACATGGTTAGATACGTCTCATGACCACGATAAAATGGTTCGAGGAAAATCGTATTAGCGGTCGCGATATAACCACGTATCCCTGTTTCTTGATCGATCATCGCGCTCTGGAGGCCATTAATATCGTCACGTAATGTCAGGCTGTCGATGCTTGCGTTATGTTGTAGAGCAGAGGTAAGAATACTCGCGCTAAGATGGATTATCAGAACAACGAGCAAAAGCCCCATGTTGAAGAAGAGACGCGTGCGTATCTGCGTCACTAAGCTGCCGCGCTTTTCATGTGTAGAAAAGAGATGTTCCATAGATATTCTCCCTCGGTTGCTCTCTCCAACAAGCAACTAGATGTACCATAAAAAGTATACGCCTGCCACAAAAAGCTGAGGTTTTCGTGGCGACTATACTGAAAACAGGAAAAGGGAAAAAGGTAGTTTTCTAGTAAGGAGCTGTGTTCTATGACACTTTTTTATCCTGAAGGGACTGCAGTTCAGGTATTGGATCCCACTAAGGAGACAGAACCCTCTGTACAAGAAGCTATGAGTGGACATGGGCAGCAGGAAAAAACAATTCTGATCGTTGAAGATGATGAAGATCTGGGCGCACTGATTCTAGAAGCATTGCAGCAGGAGAGCTTCTATACGGGTATCCACTACCGCACACTGCTGGCTATTGATGGTATGGAAGCGCTAGGGATCATCGAGGATACGTTTCCCGATCTCTTTCTACTCGATTACTACCTCCCGCGCATCAATGGGCTGGATCTCTATGATCGCATGCATGCAATAGAGACGCTCTCCCAGGTGCCAACGATCTTCATGAGTGCCAACCCCCCATTCAAGGAACTCCGTAAGCGCAACCTGCTCAGTATTCGTAAACCGTTTAATTTGCGGGAGCTACTGGATACGATTGAGCGGGCATTGGCCGAACACCACATGCCCTTACCCGGCATAACCGATCAATAGCCTACTACTCTGGCAAACATCATTGCACTCCTATTTGGAAGACTAATTGAGGGACCATCGCGTCTCTCCTGGTAGGGGCGTGTGCTTGCCCATTGACTCCAACTCTTTCGGAAAAAAATGACGCAAGCACGACAGAATGCCTGCAATGCGCGGAAAACGGTAGGGACCCGATTGCATCGCGTCCGCCATTCATGGAATCGTGGCCCACGGGTGATCAATCACGGACGCGATGCAATCGGGTCCCTACCGTTTTTCATGCTTTTCTGTGTTTTAGGCGCATCTTTCAATTTGTTGGAGTCAATGGTGCTTGCCACCGCCCGCGTGCCAGAAAAGCATCGTGTATCGGCTCTGCGGGCGGTGGCAAGCACACGCCCCTACCCAGCCCTGAAAAGCGCAATGACCTTTGCCAGAGCACTACGTGGGCAATGATGGACGCGTATCAAGTGCATGCTGAATGATACGCTTTGTCGTCTCAAGCTCTGCACCTGCCAGCTCCAGGCGCGGAGCACGCACACGGGCACTACCCACCCCGGCCATCTCCTGGGCGAGCTTAATATATTGTACAAACTTTGGACCCGTATCCAGACGTAACAGAGGCAGAAACCAGTTGTAGAGCGCATCGATGCTGGCGGCATCTTTTTCTCCCTTGCGCACCTGCATGGCAAGTTCAAATAATGCAACCGCTTCCCTGGGAAAGACGTTCGCGAGGCCAGCCACCCACCCAACTGCACCAGCCTGGATGCTCTCCACAATGCAATCATCAACTCCGGCGAGCAATGCAAGATGATCCTGTAGCAACGCACGGAGCGCGGTAATACGCCGCACATCGGCACTGGATTCTTTGACGGCCTCAAGGTTCGCGTTCTCATGTGCCAGTTCGGCAATCTGCTCTGGCAAGAAATCTGTTGTATACGCTGGTGGATTATTGTAAAGCATCGTGGGAAGGGCTGTGGAGGCGATGACGGTTGCTACATGTGCTTTCATCTCACGCCAATCGGTGGAGTAGACATAGGGCGGCAGAACCATCAGGCCACTGCATCCCGCCGCTTGAGCGGTATACGCCAGGCGGACGGCTTCGGCGGTTGAAAGTGCTGCAACGCCGCAAAGCACTGGCACTCGATCTCCCACCGCACGCACAGCCGTTTCCAGCAATGCAACCTTCTCCTGAAAACTCAGAGTTGCACTTTCACCTAGCGACCCCGGCGTGATCAGCCCGACGCAGCCCGCATCGACTAACAAACGGCAATGATCGGCGAAAAACCCGTGATCAATGCTGTAATCCTGGTGAAAACGGGTTGTGATGGCAGGAATAACGCCTCTCCAGGTAACTTTCATTGTCATCTCCAAAGGCTCTATGAACTTTGACAAAACACTACATTTGGGATTCCAACGGCAACGCAAAGAAAAAGGTGCTCCCCTGACCAGGTTTACTTTCCAGCCACATGCGACCCCCGTGCTGCTTCACGATGTTATGAGAGATATAAAGGCCCAGACCCAGACCATCAACTGACCCTTGCATATCGGCATGCACACGGTAAAAACGTTCAAAGAGGTGCACCTGGTCTTCCGCCTCAATACCATCCCCCTCATCACACACTGCTACAACAACTTCGTTGCTGGCAGGTCGTCGTTCTACCGTTACCTCAATGGGGCTTCCAGCAGGGCTATACTTGTCAGCATTGCTCAGCAGGTTATTCAAAACCTGTTCTATGCGATCCTTATCCGCAGTTATCAGAATGGCTTCTTCACCAATTTGCACAGAGACAGGATGCTTTTGCAATGCTTGCTGATCAACAACGCTACGAACCAACTCCACTAAATCAACATTTTCCTGCTTATGCAACTCGAAGATTTCCCCCTGGAGACGAGTGACATCCAGCATGTCAGTGACAAGACTATTCATATTGCTAAGTTGGTGGAGAATACGCTCGATCTGGGTAAGGCTCTGGTCGAGATGCTGCTCACGCGTCTGGGCCTGACCAAGAGAAGTGGTATGCCTTATTAAAGTTCGCTGCAAAAGCTGGGTATTTGCCTGAATAGTAGTTAGAGGAGAACGTAACTCATGCGCTACTAATGAAAGAAAATCATCTCTCATCAGTTCAATCTGTTCGAGGTTTTTGCGTGCACTTACCTGCTCCGTGATCTCCACAGCAGAAACGAGCATGTAGCGCACAGCATCCAATTCTGTATCGATAATGGCGGTGAGGTTATAATCCCAGACCGTTGCAGATCCATCTCCCGCAAACGAAAGGGTAAGCTCCGGAATACGGAACGTAGCACGATCCTCGACCACTCTTTTCCAGGTCAGTATAGGATCTTCGTCGGGCAGCAGTAATGGCATCTCCTGCCAGGTATGACCTGGGACGCTATCTGGAGCTGCTTGATGCGCCTGGGCAACCAGTTCAAGATAACGCGGACTTCCCATCAGTAATGCCTCAGTCCGCCCATCATAAAGAGCCAATGCCACGGTTCGCGTATTAGCAAAGACCGTTTTGAGCTGGGCGAGTTCCTCCTGGAGTTCCTGCGCATGCTGCTCCGTCTCATCTGACGCGTAGATGATCACGCCATCCACGCGGCCTGAAGCGTTATGAGAAGGGACAAGCGTATACGAAAAATAGCCTTCCTTTTGCTCATCTGATACCTTACTTTGTGTCCCAGGTATAATAGTACGAATACGCGATAACGTTTTTGGCAATTCTTTCACGTAAACTTCACGCGCAAGGTGCATTAAAGCAAAACCTGCCTTCGGTTCCCAGAACAGATTGATCACGTCCTCTAACGCGTGCCCCTGGACACTCGCTTCTTCCAATAAACGCGCATAGCGCGGATTGTATGCTTCGACCACCAGAGCAGGACCACGCAAAACAAGAATATAAAATGGTGCGAACTCCACCATCTCGGAGAGGCGTACATGCTCATTCTCCAGGGAGGTCGTCAGTTCTTGCAGTTCACTGGTGCGAGCACGTAGTTCATCGTTGGTCGTCTCTAACTCCTCATTGGTGGCCTGCAACTCCTCGTTATTTGTTTCCAGCTCCTCGTTGGTCGCTTGCAACTCCTCGTTGGTCGTTTCAAACTCCTCAATACTTGCCTGTAACTCCTCGTGTGTTAACATGAGTTCCTCGTTGGCAACTTGCAACTCTTCGTTGGCATCCATAAGCTCTTTATTCATATCGCTCAGGCGTTTGTTAGCTGTACTCAGCTCTTGCATCAACTGCAACTGTTCACTGTGGACACTCTCCAATTGGCGACGGATATGGACCTGATCAGTTACATCGCTGATACTGATCGCTGCAAGATCCGGTAAACTGGCATCCAGTTGCATTACGGCGATAGAGAGACTCACAAAGCGTCCATTGCCACCCGCGGATACTTCAAGTTCTACTTCTGGCAAAGTAATAGAATTGCGCTCACGGAAAACCGTATCGATAGCCGCACGCGTCCCATGATAAGGAATACCATGCACCGTGTGCAAAAAATCCTGATCTATAGCAACATCACGTAGACCAAGCAAACGACGAGCAGAATTGTTGGCAGTCAAGATATGGTAGGTACGATCGATAATTATGACACCAAGAGGAAGAAAACGCAGCAGAAGCTCGTTGAAACGACGCAGTTGCCCCAACTCCAACGAGAGAGATAACGGCTCCTGCTGATCCGCATGTGTTCTTCCTGATGATCGCAGTGAGCGATCCATAACGTTCCTCTCCTGCGAAGGTGCTTTTTTCTCCGAAAGACTACGTTGATTGGCTGAAGGAAGCGCATTACCAATACAGCGATATATTTTCCAGAGCTTATTCTCCAGCATGTAAAATAACTGCGCAGGGCGTACCGTTTCCGCTTTCCCTAGAAAGAGAAATCCATTGGGATTGAGAGAAAAGGCAAACTGATTGAGCACATAATCCTGTAGTTCGGCTGTAAAATAGATCAAAACATTGCGGCAGAGCACCAGGTCTATATGCGGAAAAGGGGCACTATGGCTAAGATCTTGCCGTCCAAATATGACCATTTGCCGCAGCGTTTTTGAAATGCGATAGCCATGATCGACCCGTTCAAAGAACCGCTCCTGATAATCACGTGGCACTCCTTTGAGCAGATTCTCGGAATAGATCCCACGCCGGGCGAAGGTAATTGCAGCTTCATCTAGATCTGTTGCAAAGATCTTGATACTCCATTCGGGCAGTTCCACACTCAGAAGATCTGTGAGCAGCATTGCAAGTGAATAAGGTTCTTCCCCTGTTGCACAGCCTGCCGTCCAGAAGCGCAAGACGTGATCACGCTGGCGGCCATCCGCAATTAAAGCAGGCAAAATATCACTTCTAAGATAGGCAAAGGCATCAGCATCACGAAAAAACTGCGTGACATTGATGAGAAAAGCCTTGACTAGCTCGCCTACCTCCTCAGGATGAAGCCTCAGATAATTTGCGTATTCCTGGATAGTCTTATTATGCGTCACAGTCATGCGTCGACCGACACGACGCAGAATAGTCGACGTTTTGTAGGGATGAAAATCAATACTCGCCTGTTGACTCACCAACTCAAGAATATCGTGCAAAACATCCTCGGTTCGCTCCTCTGTCAGCGGAATATTCACGCCATTTAGCAATTCATACAGCAACGGGCCAATACGTTCAATATTCACTTCAAAATCGATGATGGTGGGAGGAAGTGCTAGCGGCATAGAGGGATAACGCGCTGTCTGAGGATCCTGCACAATAACGGTTCCACCTGCATTTTTTACGTCGACCGCGCCCGCAGCCCCATCCGACCCGGAACCAGTCAAAATAACCGCAATCAGGTGCTCTCCATAGGATTCAGCAGCAGAGGAGAGCAGGGTATCGACAGAGGGACGGGGCCGCTTCTTGCGATCCTCCATCAAATAGACATGGTGATCCCTTATAGAAACATGACGATTTGCAGGTACGACATAAATTCGACCCGGATACAATTTTGTATTCTCTTGCACAATCTCAACGACCAGGTTGGTACGTTTTCGCAATATAATATCAAGTGAACTGGGACGATTGGGGTCAAGATGTTGTGCCAGTACCAGGGGCGCTGGAAAGTCTTCAGGCAAGGTACTCACCAGAATGGAGAGCGCTTCAATACCTCCTGCTGAAGAGCCAACTACGATCAGATCACTCGATTGAACAGTATCTTGCTCAATAGTATCTTGCTCAATAGTATCCACAGGATTCCACTCTCTTCTCTATTCATCACGTAAAAAAGTGAGCGGGCCGCATCTTCTTCGATCCGCTCTCAACATATACCATTACTATAGACTTCTTTGATACTACTGTCAATATATTTTTGAGCCCTCGTTCCGCCTGGAGCAAACATTGAGGCCGTTGGTAGGGCGTCACCCAATAGCGTTCAATGCCTATGGCTCTAACGAAGCTGAATCAACATCTTTCAAAGCAGGAATTTCTTTTCGTGTGAGCACCTGGCGCAATAAAATTGCACGTTGTTCTGCCTCCTGTACCCTGACATTCAGACGCTCCGCAAGCCATCCATGCCCGTTCTGTAAGGCCTGCTTTGCCATACGACGCGAAAGGCTGGCGTTCTCGTCCAGCGTTTTTAACGCAACCCATAACGCCTGCTCAATCTTCTCGGTTTGCTCCGCAAGGGCGCTATCAGGTGAGAATGCATGCCCCGTACGGCAACGAAAGCGCGTCAGCTCATCATCATGCAATTCCCACAATACACCACCACATTCTGGACAAGAATACGCCGATGGACTCCCTACCTGTTCATTCTCACTCAATGGATTTGTCTCCATTTCAGCAATTCTCACTTCTCGCTTCATATCCTCTGAAGCTGAGGGAATATTTTCTTGCACAATCTCCTCACGAGCCAATTGCGCCAGGGTCAACCCTATCTGGGCAAGTGGTAAACAATAATCAACATTTACATGAGCCAGTGCACTTTTCGGCATATCGGGATAGAGGGCATTTGTTGGGTCTTGCACGACCGCTACTCCACCACGCTGTTTAATAGCAAGCAACCCGGCAGTGCCATCGTCCAACGAGCCTGTCAACACTACACCAATAACCTGTGAACCATAAGCAACGGCTGCAGAACGGAAGAGAGGATCAATGGCTGGCCGATGACGGTTCTCCCTGGGGCCTCGCACAACTCGCATAAACCCACTCTCGATGAGCAAATGATGATCTGGTGACGCAACATAAATACGTCCACGCTCGATCCGCTGATAATCTACAGGTTGCTCTACTTTTATAAAAGTAGAGCGATTGAGAATTTCAGCCAATAGGCTGGGACTCTGCGCTGGAATATGTAATACAATGAAGACACTGGCTGAAAAGTTCACCGGGAATTCACGTACTACTTGTATGAGCGCTTCCACACCACCCGCAGAAGCCCCTACAACGATGATTTCATGTCCTGACACAAAAATCTCCCCTCCTGACATCATGAAACAGCATAATTAATTATCTTATCAGGTACACGCTTGAACCCTGCAAATCGTCGCACCACTCTCCCCATCAGACACATCTCCCACCGAAAAAGTCATCCCTATCATGAACTCTTCCACAAACGGTTTCCTTAGAATTCCTTAGAATTTACTGTAAAAAGGAAGGTTTTATCGAAAATCCCTTGCTCATTCCACCAATGTGCGCTACAATATACAAAATATCGTTACCTATCTCTACCATATGCCCAACCTGGAGGATTTATAGTAGTAACTAAGAGTATAACTTCAAAACAGGCGCAATGGAAGTATTGTTCGTCAGAAAGGGCTTTATGCAAACGCCAATTAGCGAATATATTCGACAGTTACGACGACAACGAGGAATGACCCAGACCGAATTGGGTGGAGAACACTTCTCAAAATCCTATGTTAGCGCCGTTGAACGTGAGAAAATCGTTCCATCTTATGCTGCTCTACGCTTCTTTGCCGAGCAACTCGATCAGTCGGCTGACTACTTTCAAGAACTTGCTGAACAACCTGTACCTCTTCCACAAAACACGACTCAGCTCGTCTCCTCCTTTGAGAATGAGGACGATGATGAGCTAGATGAGAGCATTGAACTGCTGGACATGGTCCTGGAGGGTTCAGAATTACAACATACTTCTTTCTCACAGAAGGTATCTACACTTCCTCTGGAAGCACTGATGCGCCTTCCATTTCAGAAGCAGGCTCGCTATTGCTTGATGAAAGGATTAATCTTGCAAGAACAGGGAAATCTTGCGGATGCCCAATCTCTTCTGGAACGCGCCCTCGTCCTTTCCCCCACAAAAAACCAATCCGCTATTCTCGATGCCCTGGGGACGAATTACTCCCTCGCCTTCAGCTATCAAACGGCATCAAGCTATCATCAACGTGCATTGCACCTCTTAGACCTCGATGAAACTGATAGGAAAACCTCTGCCCTTTTCCTAAAAATAAAGCTTCACTGTGGAGATGACCAGCGAGCACTCAATAGACACGCAGAGGCACTTGAACACTATGAGCATGCACGCCAATCTTTACGCTCAACCAGTAATATGGACATAGCAGCACAGGTCTATATAGGGTTGGGCTACTGTACTTATGCATCAGTCTACCAGAACCCGACAGCTACAAAGGTCTCTTATGAAGAAAAGGAACGTCGGCTACAACAGGCTGCGACCTTCCTCCTCCAAAGCCGTACCCTCTACCAGATCAGTAGTAACCGCACTGGCGAAGCGAAGGCTCGCCTGCTGCACGCCAGCGTTTTGCTTAGCATCTGTTCACTACGTCGCCATGCTGCATTGGAACGTGCACAGGATGGAGAGGCTATACGATCTTTGCAATGTGCCACCCTACTCGATGAAGCAGGAGAGCAATGCCGCCAGGTACTTCTGGTCTGGAACGAGACAATGCTCATTAGCAATCAGTCCTCCTCTGACCTGGAAATTGTGTTATATACGGCTCTCTCTACCCTCGTCAGCACCTATATACAACGTGCAGTCATAGCTCGTCTGGAAGGGTATAACGATACAGCCCTGCATGACCGCGCATATGCAGCCCATCTTTGCCAGCAGATCCTCGATACATTAACAAAACCTGAGCTTCTACATTCACTAACACGCGATGCTCTTGCGCCGGAAATCAGGGGAATATACAGCAGTCAGGCATTACCTCGCCTGCCAGATCTGGATAAAAACGTGCCGCCCCATCATCCCATGAGCATAGCAATCATATTCTCGGCAGCAGGAGAAGTTGCTGAAGAATTAGGACGCTTCGCCACAAATTCAGTCTATGCCGCCACTTGTTATGCCCATGCCAATACATGTTTCAAAACTTCCTTACGGATAGACCGCCAATCTACGTTCTCAAAAGAACATGATGCAAGCTTTCTCATGCGTCGTTGTCAACACTACATCACACTTATCGAAGAACGTCTTCAGTCCACAACTGAAAACACAGAAGAGACCTGCAAGATGATACTTGATCTCTTCAAAGATACCGTGTATTAAACGGTAGGGACCCGCTTGCATCGCGTCCGCCATTCATGGAATCGTGCCCCAGGTTGATAAATCACGGACGCGATGCAAGCAGGTCCCTACCGTTTTTCGCGCGTTTCTCCATTTTTGACGAATTCCTCTTGCACCGATCCTTGCCTTTATAAAATGCATCTTGTATACTTAAAGCAGATTTCCATAAACTTTTTCCATATTCTCCCAGAAGGAAGGAACAGCAAATGCAAATGCAAATAGAAAGATTGGCACAACAAATATTTGTTCCCACGCCACCTATTCAACGTATCACAACCAGGCAAACCATGGGAAAAGTTCAGATTGCCCCATTAAAGCAGCCGGATAGTATCTGCGGCATCGCTCAACGCGTAGGCTATACGGGAAAAGGGAACGAGGATCTTGCAACCTATCGACTCAAAATTAAAACAGAACGCTCAAAAACATTTGTAACGCTTCCTTCCGTCTTCGTCGTGGAGAATGGCATATTTGTTGATTATGATACATGGTTCTCAAATCACCCAGGTGAAAATTAAAACAGACACAAAGAAAGCAGCCGGATCAGTGAGGTCACCCGGCTGCTTTCTCGCTGTGTACTCTATCTAGACTGTCGCGCGTGTTTCGGTATACTCACGTACAAAGAAACCGACGATAATCGCAGCTAATGCGATGACCCAGTGCAACACATTATCAGCAGCATTTACATGCATCAGACCGAGCAATCTTCCATCAAAGTAGAGCGCGGGAATCAGTCCGGCAAGCGCCACTACCAGATAGATGATCCCAAAAATCTGGTTGAAACGCCGTGACCAGCCACCATAGACAGATGCAAGAGCCACCAGCCCGGTAAGCAGATGAATAATGTTATGGACAACATCAACGTCAAATCCAAGCAGGTTTCCCGGCGACATACTTGACGAAACAAAGAAACCCATAATACCGACTAATGTCAAGACGATACCAAGCACTAAGGCAAGAATACGATTGGGAGTCCAGGTCATATAACCCTCCTTTTTTCTAAAAAACGTCCTATTTCCAGTAGGTCTTTCCAGTGAATGACACGTCCCACATACAAAGTTGGTTACAATGAATTCCATAATATTCTCCTTTTGAGCAGGAAATAGGCATAGTTAACCCCATATATAACATCTACTACAAAATAGTTGTGCTTGCATAAAACGAAGAGAGAGGTATATGATGAACTGGAAATCTATGGAATTCTTCTACTCAACAAAAGGAGCGTGACGCCATGGCAGGTTTTCATCTAGACGATATGATGATAGAACATAAACCTGTTTTTATTCCTTACATAATGATCATCGAAAGCGATGCTGAACTAAGCACTATGCTTCAGCAAACATTGAAACAAGAATTGAAAATCGGGACTATTTTCGCTCGAACGATGGGTGACGCGCTCAATATTACGCAAGCACTCTGTCCTGCCCTATTCCTGATCAATCAGCATTTAATTGGTGGCGATGGCTTGATGCTCTCTGACATACTTCGTCAGAATATCCTGCTCGCCTCTGTCCCTATACTACTTTTAACGACCGATCTTCCTACCACTCAGAAACCTGCCCAGGAACGTGGCATTACCTGTCTTCCTATTCCTGATGAGCTTGACGATCTTCTTTCCGTCATCAAAAATCACCTATCAGTTTCTGCTCTTCCCGAAGAAAGGCAAAAAACAAAGACTGAGTTCGCTCAGGGTTGATAAGGAATAAAAAATGAGACAGGAAGCAAGTTACATCGCAGACGAGTTTGAAATAATTGGACGCCAGATTATAGCTCAGTGTGAGGATTTACCAGAATATATTCTCCATTGGCCGCCTCCTTTTCCTAAAGGATGCTCATTATTCACGCTCGCCCTGGAAGCAATTACAGTCATTGAGGAATGGATTATGCTTCCTATCGGTGGCACATCATTCTCAACGCTTCCATGTTCAAAAAAATCTAGCATGGATACCTTTGCTCATCTACAGGCAGGCTACATACAATGGATACAAGAGATCCATAGACTTCTAGATATCCTACCTAACTCCTTACTGGACTGTTACATTGAACATGGATCGCTTCCAGAGAAAAGAAGAGCAGTGGACAAAAACGATGCACTCAGTATTCGTTCCTGCCTCTTGCACGCTCTGGTCCAGCTTGGCATTATAGCTGGTGAGATGCAGCTATTACATCAACTTTTTGTAGATGGAAAAAGAACATTAGAGGAACTCACAGAGCATATTCATCTAGATGAATTCACACAACGTATATAGGTCAACCCTCGGAAGGTGAGGATGGGGGTGGAAGCATCTGATATACGGCCTGTAGGATCTCATCTTTTTCCATGGGGGCAAACAGAAGAAGAATATTTTTGCGCCTGAAATATTCTTCTTTGTCAAGAAAGATATGTAATGGTGCCATACAAAGAATGAGGGGAATATGCGCTATCGCTTCCCTGAGCCTGATCATTTTAAGCAGTTGCCACTCTTCGGGCCTCCCCTCGCGCTCAAAATCGAGAATAACCAGGTCAGGTTGTAAGCGCTCAATGGTATGGATGCCTTCAAACGCATAGTTCGATAGCTCGACATCGTATCCTTGCTCGTCCAGAATATCATGAAAGAGGTTCAAAATATCAAGCGAGGCATTGATAACAAGAATAAGCGGTTCTTTTCTTTGTGTGTTCATAGGTATCATCCTTTTTCAGTGTTTTCTGGTTCTTTACAAGAGAAAAGTACTGAAGATATGGTCGTTATATCTTTAGTACGTAGAAGGGAGCACGGAAGATACGGCAATGTTTTCCTACACCTCTATCTGGTTTCCGTCTTTCCTGAAGAAACATCGGTGAAGCAGGGCATCTCATACCATTTCCACTATTACCGACAAAAAATAGGTGTATCCGGGACTGTGTTGATAGATGTACTATCTATGGATCTCATCAACGCAGTCTCTCCCCTATCACCTTTGTGAAACGTTTCCCGCTCAATCTACGTGTATGCAACAGTTTGCTCATCCTCTCGCAGACATAATGAGCATCTCTCTATTTACTCTTACGTTTAAAGAAGGATTGATCGTGAAGCGTACATATAGACACCATTGGAGATGGCTCCTGCCAATTCCGGCCTTTCTTGTGATCCTTTTCCTCTCCCACACACACGTTCAGGCCGATGGTGGGGCACCCAACCTGGCTTATGTGGCTGGAACCGCTCATGGTATCAGCACCATCGATATTAGCCAGCAAAAGATCGTAGATACCCTTCCGGTCAATAGCAGACCAGATACGATCCTGCTCAGCATCGATGGACGACTTCTCTTCGTCACTCAGCCAGAAGCCAACAGGCTCACTGTGATCGCACCAAAGACAAAACAGACCGTCTGCACACAACAGATCGCTGGAAATCCATCTTTACTTACGCTTGACCCCGGAACCGACATCCTCTATGTCGCAGGAAATGGCGCAGGGACGGTAACGGGCATTGATCCAACAACGTGCCATATTGTGCGCACACTCCACACACAAAGCGGAGTGTATGGATTGGCGGTCGCGACAATAGGAAGTGGCATCTCTGGCGGGAATGGAAATCAGATCTGGGTCGCTGGAACGCAAGGATTAACCATCTTCGATGGCAATGGCAATCAGCAGGCAACACTTCCCATACCCGGCAAGCCGCTTTACCTGTGCATTCCTTCCGGTCAGACCGTGTACGTTGTAACACAACAGGGAAGCGTCGAGGCTGTAGATCTTGCATCACATCGCTTATTGCCGCCGTTGCTTACGGGAAGCCACTTCGGACCAATGGATTATAACGCGCTCACCGGACAGATCTATGTGCCCGACCTCGATAGACAACGCATCGACGTTCTTGCCCCTGTAAGTATTGGCAATACGCAGCCGGTCCATCAGCCCGTACGCACAATTGCATTTGATGCGGCTCCCCAATCCATTGCGATCACCAGTGACGGACAATTCGGCTTTGTCGCATTGGAGAATGGAACGGTTGCCATGCTCGATCTTCCAGGCCGACAGATAATCAACACTTTTCACGTTGGTGGCTCACCGCGCTTCATCATCACCGGCCTCTATCCAACTCTCTTCAGCCTCACACCGCAGCAATCATCAGTTCTGACATGGCTGGCAAATGCTTCTCACTACCTCGCTATAGGAGCCATCGCAATTGTCACTCTTATCCTCATTTTTATGCCTAAACCGCGCCGACCCGCAAAGTTGGAGCCTATGCCAGAGCAAGATAAAAAGAGCAATCGCAATGGATAAAATAGCTGATGAGGAAAAGGTGCTCTCGATCAATCGCCTGCGTCCCCTGCTCGCAATCTGGTTCTTTGCTGGCATGCCCTTAAATATGTTGTTAAGCTGGCTCTATTTTTTCGTGGGTGGCCCCCTTCCAGGTGTACTCTTTCTGCTCTCCAGCCTGGTTTACCTGAGTGGTGGCCTATTAGGAACATTATGGAGCTTAGAAAGCTTACGAAAGCAGACATCAATACGTTGGGATAGCCTGGGAGCTTTACTGGTGCTTATCGTAAGCGTCGGATTTCTTTATCTGGGAGTTCTTTTTGCACTCAATGGGCTACGACGACTTTGAACATTTTTTTGGTTGTCATGCAAAGAATACCCCTCCATAAATTGGCACACGCCATAATGCGTGCCAGAAATGGTAGGGACTCGGTTCGACCGCGTCCGCGATTTATCGATCATTCCGTGTGGGAAACGCACCAACCGATGAATCGCGGACGCGGTCGAACCGGGTCCCTACTTGATGCCGCCAGTAAAGGATACCGATAATTAACACCACAAGTGCAAGCAGATCAAAGACGATCTCATAGGGAATATCATTGCGGCAAAAACCAAGGATCGTATCACTGCGACTGGCCGGCGTCAGGCACACCAGTTCGTTGACCTGGTGCAGATGGAGGATGGCGTGCTGAATAATACCATCATAGAGATTAAAGCCTCCCGCTCCAATGATGATGGCCGCGACGATCAATTCGCGGAATGGTGAGATCCATGTGTCACGACCACGCCAGAGACGTAAGGCTCCCCATAACAACAAAAGCGTACTGAAGGCATGAAAGAGTCCATCGCTGAGAATACGTCCATGCTGATCAGTATTCCAGTAAAACGTATGCCACTGCAATAACTGATGAAGCAGCGTCTCATCCAGAAATGCCATGATGCCAACACCTAACAGGATGCCCGTCCAGAAAGCCGAGCGCACAGTCTTGCGTGACGCGACATCAATCTTTGCTGTCTGTGTATGTTCACCTTCTACCTTCATAATCTCCTCACTATTTGTTGCTACAAAATCACGACACGAAAGGAAATCGCGATAGTCAAACGTCATTGGACACCTTTTCTGGTGGAGCCCGGGTTTGTTCGCTCCGCTCACTGCACCCCTACATTGGCATGGGGAGTCGCCCTGGCAAAGGAAGTGATGATCCAATGTAGGGGTGCAGTGAGCGGAGCGAACAAACCCGGGCCTTCCCGACAATCCGTTGCCTCAGCAAACCCATTGCCTTTGCCAAAAAATGTCCAATGATGTTTGACAGAGTGGTAGGGACCCGGTTCACCGCGTCCGCGATTTATCGACCTGGCCCTACCCATAACGGATGCATCAATCATCAAGGTTTGAACACGATGCGCAGGCACTCATCTTCTTTATGTTTGAAGGTTTCATATGCCTCGTGGGCATGCTCCAGATCCATGCGATGCGTCACCACTTCGGCTGGATCGATCTCTCCACGCGCAACCCGCTCTACCAGCATCGCCACGTAACGTTGAGCATGCATCTGCCCCATCCTGAAGGTCAAACCCTTATTAAACGCAACACCCAACGGAAACTTGTTGACATAACCACCATAGACACCCATGATGGAGACCGTGCCACCTTTGCGGCAAGCCACAATAGCCTGACGCACGACATTGATACGGTCGGTCTCCAGGCGTAAGAACTGCTCAACTTTGTCATAGACTCCCATGAAGCTGGCTCCATGCGACTCCATGCCGACCGCATCAATACAGGCATCTGGTCCCATACCGCCTGTCATCTGCTTTAACTCTTCGACTACATCAGTTCCTTCATAGTTCAGCACCTCTGCATGCCCAAATGTTTGCGCCATGCGCAGGCGTTCGGGAAAACGATCGATGGCAATCACGCGCTCGGCTCCCAACATATAGGCGCTGCGCATTGCAAACAGGCCTACCGCGCCTGCTCCCCAGACGGCCACCACATCGCCGGGACGGATCGAGCAGTTGTCTGCTCCCATATAGCCTGTGGGGAAGGCATCAGATAGGAACAATGCCTGCTCATCGGTGACCCCATCGGGGATCTTGACCGGACCGATATCAGCAAAGGGAACACGGATATATTCGGCCTGGCTCCCTGCATAGCCACCAAACAAATGCGAATATCCATAAATGGCCGCCGTGCTAAAACCAAATCCCGCTTCCATCATCGCAGCATTGGGGTTAGAATTGTCGCATAATGACCAGAGGTTGTTGCGGCAGAAGTAACAACGCCCACACGAGATGACAGATGGCACGACGACACGATCTCCTATCCTGAGATTGGTGATCTCTTTGCCAACCTCGACCACCTCGCCCATAAACTCGTGACCAAGAATATCGCCCTTTTCCATTGAAGGAATATAGCCATCATAGAGGTGCAGGTCAGAACCACAGATCGTGGTCGCTCCCACTTTTACGATGATATCGCGCGGATTTCTAAGCGTTGGATCCGGAACCGTTTCGGTACGGACATCATGGATACCACGCCAGCAGACTGCTTTCATGTACAAAGCTCCTTCCAGGCAGATTTATTTTTTGCGTTTTTGTTTACTTAGATATTGGCCCTCGCCCACAGGCTGCTCGGAGAGTGTGGGGATCTCCCCTGCCTCCATCAGTTGTTTGAAACGGCGCAGGTTTTCGCGTACAAATTGTTCAGGAATACGACCGAGCAACTTTGCCAGGCTGACACCCGGCGCTCCAGCAGGTTGATAGTAGTAAATTTCAGAGATGACCGTCGTCCCTTTGGTATCGGGCGCGGGCACAAAGCGGACGCGACCCGCCTGACCGGCGAGAGGAACACCACTAACGGCCTTCCAGGCAAGCGATTGATTGGGGAGATCCTCGGTAATCTCGGAGTCCCATTCGATATTTTGGCCCGTAGGCAACTGGGCAACCCAGTGAGAGGTCTTATCATCAAGCACCTGGACGGACTGGACCATCTGCATATATTGTGGTGCCATCTCTAGATCGCGCCAGAAGCGATAGAGATCTTCAGGCGTCCCCTCAATCGTCATTGCTCGTCGCACCGCAATGCCACTATTCCCAGGTAGAGCCTCAAGGGTTGCAGGGTGATCGGAAACAGTATTCACATCGAGAAAGCGATAGAGATAATCCTGACCCGTAATGCCGCGCCGAATCAGCTCGCCGCCAAGAGCTGCCAGCACGATGCCACGTACGCTAAAGCGTCTCAGCCCATACGTAACCAGGCTGCCACCTCCAATAACTGAGAGGAGGCGTTCTAACTGCCCGACATTGATGCGATCGGCCCGGCGGGGATCATGTCGGGCATCAGTCATATATGTCGGCGTAGTGGATGTCGTTGGTGTTGATACCATCTTTCTTGCTCCTTCAAAGCTTCCTGAACATACATTCTTGAGAAAAGTTGTATCTCAAACATTCAGTGGTGACTTCAAAAGTAGCACGTTTATGCAAAACAGAATGTAACTGTGCCAAAGGACGATATATCCTTGCAAATGCCTTACAAAATAGCCCCTCTTTCGTGTACTATTAGCACTATACGTAGCAAACAGGCGCACATCTCTGAAACGCTAGTCTCCTATGGGCAGTGGCTCTTCTGGATCGGTGGAATTGGTATACTCTCACTTATCGTGGGGATCATCCTCTTCTTTGTTGGTCAGAGAACGGTCAAAAAAGACGTGAGCGATGAGGAGATTATCGCACAGGTAACAACATAACACGTAGAGGCCAGATTGATCGCGCCCACGGGTGTGTGATGTAATGAATGGTTTCACACACCCGTGGGCGCGATCAATCTGGCCTCTACCGTTCCAGTCCCGTAGCGAAAATATCCTCGAACATAGCCGCAATGCTCTGCGGCGTGTAGTTCCCAGCCGCCCGATACCATTGAGAGAGCGAATTGCACATACCAAGCAGGCCAAAGGCAACCATCTTCGCATCCATATCCGCCTTGAAAACACCCGCCCGCTGACCTTCCTCAATGATACGTTCAAAGTAGCGCTCGTAGACTTTTCTACGTAGTAATATCTCTTTCGCAAACGGACCCGTGAGATGATGTTGCTCACGGAAGAAGACCGTCATGGCTGGTGAGCGATCGGCTGCTACGGTCGTCTGATGCTCTATGGCTCGTCGCAGCTTCTCTTGCGGAGCCGTATCAGCTTCGACGATGTGTCGCAACGGCTCTTCACTGACCGTTAAGACCGTCAGGTAGATCAGGCGCAGGATCTCTTCTTTGTTTTTGACATGATAGTAAAGCGCACCCTTCGTCGCCCCCAATACATCTGCGATATCTTCAAGACTGGTTGCTCCAAATCCCTTCTGGGCAAACAATCTGGCGGCGGCAGCCACAATCGCCTGTTGGGTGATACGTTCGCGCTTGACGGGCTTATTCGGGAATGCAGCGGGCGTCATAAATGTGGCCCCTACGATCGCGTCCTTATCTTTGTGATCTTCGATTTTGGGTGCTCCATTTCAACAAATATATTTGATCATGTCCATATGATTTCTACCCATTGTTTAAATTAATGGTAATCGTAAATTGGCGTTTTGTCAATAGGATAACCCTTGCTTTTTCTCTTTCCATAAGGTATAAACATACTAAGCGTTCAAAAACTCGTAGATAAATGCAGGACGAGAACAGGATAGGAACATCAATTTGCATGCTCTAGATATCTACAAATGTTCGTAAAACGGTAGGGACCCGATTGTATCGCGTCCGCCATTCATGGGATAGGACCCTGGATCGATCAATCACGGACGCGATACAATCGGGTCCCTACCGTATTGGATACATAGCGGGTATATGCAGTTTTTTCATGACATAAAGGAGAAATTATGGCTTCTCTTGCCCCGGTCAAGTTACAAAGCGAAGAGGCTGTACTCGAACGTCTGCGTAAGCAGCAGTTAGTTGAGTCGCTTGAACATATGAGTCCCATCTATCTTGAGGGCATTAAACGCATCCTCACAGTTTCAGCCGATACCGAGCTGATTAGCGCACCCGCTTACTATCACGCCGCCGTTTATGCACCCACCCTCAATAACTTTGGGTCAGCCGTCTCCATTATCCAGGACGAACTTGGACATGCACATATCGCCTATCGCCTGCTCCGTGACCTGGGCGTCGATACGGATAAACTGATCTTTGAGCGTGCCCCACGCGACTTTAAATATCCCTACGCATTTGATGTGGCCCTGGATAGCTGGGTTGAGATGATTGTGGCGAATGCATTCTATGATCGCGCAGGCTACACCTTGCTGGGGGATATCTATCGCAGCACAACGTTCGGCCCCTGGAAGCGTGCCCTGGTCAAGGTTGATAAGGAAGAGACATTCCACCTGCGCCACGGTGAGCAGAACATGCGTAAAATCAATCAGACGCCGGAGGGTCATGAGGCTTTGCAGCGAGCGGTAGATTGGATGTTTATGCTTACAGTCGAATGGTTTGGCTTGCCCGATGATCTGAAGAAACATAGCGAACAGCTCGACTATGGTTTTAAGGGTCACAGCAACGATGAACTACGCCAGATCTGGATGACCACTGCGGTTCCACTGTGCAGCGAACTACACCTCAATGTGCCCGCACATTATGATGAAGAACAGAAAAAATACGTCATTGATTGCCCATTCCCTGCCCATTTCGATGCAAAGGCGAAACGCTGGCTGCTCGAAGACGGAGCCTGTAGCTGGAACGATGTCATGAAGCGCTGGAAAGCTCGTGGACCGATGAACGAGGAGTTTGTTGGATTGGTCCAGCGCGGACGACGCGAGATGTTACGTCTATTGGAGCAAGAGGCATGACTACAACATATCCATCACTGCAAACACCATACGCCACCGCTACATCCTGCCCACACTTGTGGGATGCCTTGCGCGACGTAATGGACCCCGAAATCCCGATCAGTGTAGTCGACATGGGCCTGATCGTCGATCTACAGGCATCCGAGGGGATCGTGCAGGTAAAACTCACCTTCACCGCCATGGGTTGTCCGGCAACAGACTTCATTCTCGAGGATGTGCGTACACGCCTGCTGCAAGAACCCGGCGTCAAAGATGTGCAGATCGAGATCGTCTGGAGTCCCGTCTGGAGCAAAGAGCGGCTCAGCGAGGAAGGGATCGATATTATGCGCACCTGGGGGATATCAGCATGAGCCAGCCTACACATACCATACCAAACAGGCGCGAGGCCAGCACCGAAAGCCATGTCTGGCAGGTCTACGCACGCCGCAAATACGATGAGCCGCTCTATGAAGTCGGGAACGTGATGGCGGATGATGTTGAGCTGGCAAAAGTCTACGCACGCAGCATATTCGACGAATTTAGCTGGATTGAGATGGTCATCATACCACGCGAGACCATTGTCACCGTTATCGCATCATAGTTTTATTTCAGTACCCTCAAACGGGTCGAGGAGAAATGGTAGCTCCAACCTCCTTCAGCGAGGAAAGTATACCTCTCAAACCCGCAGAGGCCAAGTGGAAATGCAATAAATAGGGAGTACATATGGCAACAGGCACACGTATCGACAACGCCGCGCTTTTCGCGCTGCTCTCATCGCTTGCCGATAACAAACAGGCCATCGCACGACGCTACGCCTACTGGAGCAATGGCGCTCCGGCCCTGGAAGCTGCCGTCGCCGCCGCCGCCATGACACAGGATGAACTGGGTCATGCCCGTACCCTGTATCCTCTTTTAGAGGATTTTGCTCAGGCAACGCAAGATCCAGCACAGGTCGATCCAACTACACGCACGCTCCACTATCATCTATCCTATCTGGACCATGATTTTCAGGGCTGGTCCGACTTCGTGGCAACAAACTTTCTATTGGATACCGCGCTGACTACCTTCTTTGAGGCGGCGCAGAACTCCAGCTACGAACCATTGAGCCAGCGAGCACGCAAAGTGATACAGGAAGAACGCGTCCATTTTGTGCATGGCGAAGGTTGGGTGCGCCGTTTAGCACATATGGGTGGTGGAGTACGCACCTCTCTCGTCGCGTCACTCACCCGCCTCTGGGATGAAACCCTCTGCTGGTTCGGTCCCGACGACGATCCTGGTATGCAACGCTTATACCAGGCAGGAATTCTCGATGCATCTCCCGACGAACTGCGCAGCCGCTATCTCTACAAGATTATGCCCACATTGAGCGATCTGGAGATAGGCGTTTCCGTCTCCTTCAATGCCACCAAAAAAACCTGGGAGCCAACTCACGAGCTTCCCTGGTCAAACTGGGACGCCACCACCAGGAGGTTACAATAAATTATGGAAACCAATTGGGAAACCAATCCTATCCCATCTGAGACAACGCCAACAGTCACTTGCCCTTATTGCAGGTCAACCAATACCGAATTCTTTTCACTGTTCGGCCAACAACTGCTGACCGAACAGCACTATTGCAACAACTGTCGTACGCCCTTTGAGTACATTAAAGACGATGTACACGTTATTCCCGAAAGGAAAAATGCATGACCACCACAAGCGAGCGCCTTCTGGTAAACTATACGGTTACCGATGGAGTCGCGATCATTGAGTTAAACAACCTGCCTGCCAACACCTATAGCTATGAGATGATGCGACAACTCGACGATGCGATTATACAGGCACGCTTCGATGAGAAGGTATTCGTCATCCTATTGCGCGGTGCAGGCGAGAAATTCTTCAGTGCCGGTGCGGAGATCAGCATGTTGAACTCCGTCACGCCAGAGTTCAAATATTATTTTTGCCTCCACGCGAACGAGACGCTGATACGCCTGGAACAAACACCCAAAATCGTGATCGCCGCACTGAACGGGCACACGGTCGGCGGTGGTTTAGAGATCGCGCTCGCCTGTGATATCCGCATCGCCCGTAAGGGTGGAGGCAAAGTTGGCTTGCCTGAAGTGAATCTTGGCGTACTCCCCGGCACGGGCGGCACACAACGCCTGGCACGCGCACTTCCCAAAAATAAAGCGATTGAAATGATGACCGAAGGCAAACTCATCAGCTTTGAAGAGGCGGCAGCATTAGGCCTTATCAACTATGTCTACGAATCGGAGACTTATTGGGACGAAGTTATGAATTACGCTCGTTCCTTCTGCCCACCCAACAAAGCGGCAAGGGCCGTTGGACGTATCAAGCGTTCAGTGCAATCTGGCTCCGAAGTCTCATTCTCCGAGAGCCTGGCAATCGAGCGCGAGATGCAACAACTCCTCTTCCAGAGCGAAGACGCCAAAGAAGGTATTGCCGCCTATATCGAAAAACGTACCCCCTCATTTAAAGCACGCTAAACTTGAATGGCCTTTGTAGGAACAGGGATGAGGCCAATTGAAATTTGCCATATCACCCAGGTGTCATTCATTGTCGAATGTTTTTCTTACGAGAGGAAAAGGGGGTATCGTTCATGTCCACCGTCGCATCTATTCCCAATATTGTCCTGCCAGACCAATTCAACGCCGCAAACGCCTTTTTAGAGCGCAACCTTGCGGAGGGGCGCGGCGACAAACCCGCCATCTATTATGAGGGCGAAACCTACACCTACAATCAGGTCGCCGAACTCGCCAATCGCGTCGGCAATGGCCTGCTCGATCTTGGCATCGAAATAGAACAGCGTGTGGCATTGCTCCTGCTCGACTCGCCCCAGTTCGCCGCCTCCTTCTTCGGTGCGATCAAAATAGGCGCAGTCCCCGTTCCTCTCAACACCATGCTCTTTCCACGTGACTATGTCTACTTGCTGAATGATAGTCGCGCAAAGGTGCTGCTGGTTCATGCCAGTCTGTGGAAACAGGTCCGGCAAGAACTTCCTAAATTTAAGTATCTGCGCCATGTTATTGTGGTTGGTCTGGAGGCGAGTGAACAGGAGACAAAGATTCTTCACGACTTCGCCAACTGGACCGCAAAAGCTTCGCCATTGTTAGAGGCCGCTGAAACTTCCAAAGATGATAGCGCCTTCTGGCTCTATAGCTCTGGCAGCACTGGCTTTCCCAAGGGCTGCGTCCATCTCCAACACGACATGACCTACTGTACTGAGCATTATGCAAAGCCCTTCCTGAATATTACGGAAAACGATATTCTCTTCTCCTCCTCCAAGCTCTTTTTCGCCTATGGCCTGGGCAATGGGCTATATTTCCCTTTCGCCGTTGGAGCCAGCGCCGTGCACTATCCCGGTCGTCCTGTGCCGGAGGAGATATTCAAAGTAGTTGAGCGCTATAAACCAACCGTCTTCTTTGGTGTGCCCACCCTCTACGCCAGCATGCTTGCCGTTCCTGATGGCGACACCCGCTTCGACTTCTCCTCTGTGCGCGTCTGTGTCTCGGCGGGAGAGGCCTTGCCTGCTGACATCCAACTGCGCTGGAAGCAGAAATTTCATGTTGATATCCTGGATGGCATTGGCAGCACTGAGATCCTCCACATCTTTTTAAGCAATCGGGAAGGCGAGATACGACCAGGCAGTACGGGCAAAGTCGTCCCCGGCTACGAAGCAAAAATCGTTGATGAGCATGGGCAACCAGTCGCGCAGGGAGCAATGGGTGCACTGCTGATACGCGGCGAGAGCACGACGGCATATTACTGGAACAAACATCAGCGCACGAAAGATATCATCAACGGACATTGGATCGCAACGGGCGATACCTACTATCAAGATGCCGATGGCTATTTCTGGTATTGTGGTCGCGCCGACGATATGCTTAAAGTAGGTGGGCAATGGGTCTCGCCAGCCGAGGTAGAAGGCACGCTCATCGCCCATCCAGCCGTACTGGAGGTCGCCGTGATTGGCGTAGCGGATAGCGATAATCTGACCAGACCAAAAGCCTATGTTGTGCTCAACAAAGGGTACGAACCTTCGGATATACTGGTACAGGAACTACGCACCTTTGTCAAAGAACGCCTTGCCCTGTTTAAAGCGCCACGCTGGATCGAGTTCCTACCCGAACTTCCCAAAACAGCAACGGGCAAAATCCAGAGGTTCGTGTTACGCGAAACACATTGAACCCATGCGATGTAATTCAATAACAGGATCAGGACACGCAACATGGTAGGGACCCGGTTCTACCGCGTCCGCGATTTATCGACCCGGTGTCCACATCCCATGAATAACAGGATCAGGACAGGCAACATGGTAGGGACCCGGTTCTACCGCGTCCGCGATTTATCGACCCGGTGTCCACATATCCGTTGTCCACACCCCATGAATGGCGGACGCGGTAGAACCGGGTCCCTACCACGTTGGGCATGTATAACGACAGGGAGAACAAAACATGACCACACAGGCAACGCCTGACATAAAGAACGTATTTTTACAACAACAGCCAGTCAAAATGTTAATTGGAGGTCAATGGGTCACAGCCGCCAGCGGCAAGACATTCGAGACCATGAATCCTTCAACCGCCGAGGTGCTGGCACATGTTGCTGAAGGTGATACCGAAGATGTCAATCGGGCAGTCATAGCGGCGCGAAAGGCGTTCGAGAGTGGCCCCTGGCCGAAACTCACCCCCTCACAACGTGGTCGCCTGCTACTCAAACTGGCCGATCTGATCGAGCAAAATGCCGAGGAACTGGCACAATTAGAGACGCTGGACAACGGCAAACCGATCAAGTACGCAAAAGGTGGCGATGTGCCTTTGACCGCCGACCATTTCCGCTACTTTGCAGGCTGGGCCACCAAGATCGAGGGCGAGACCATTCCCGTCTCCATCCCCAACATGTTCACCTACACCCTACGCGAGCCGCTAGGAGTCGTCGGACAGATCATTCCCTGGAATTTTCCTTTGCAGATGGCCTCCTGGAAACTGGCACCAGCCCTCGCATGCGGCAATACCGTCATTCTCAAACCAGCCGAACAGACCCCGCTCACTGCTCTGCGCCTGGGCGAACTGATCTGTGAAGCGGGTTTCCCAGATGGCGTGGTCAATATCATTCCCGGCTTTGGTGAAACGGCTGGTGCAGCACTGGTGGCGCATCCCGATGTGGACAAGATCGCCTTCACCGGCTCGACCGAGGTTGGCAAGAAGATTGCTCGCGTGTGCACCGACACCTTGAAGAAGGTCACCCTGGAACTGGGTGGCAAGTCGCCGAACATCATCTTTCCAGATGCCGACATGAAATTTGCTATTCGTGGCGCACTCAACGCCATCTACTTTAATCAGGGCGAAGTCTGTACAGCAGGAAGCCGCCTGTTTATTCATTCCTCAGTCTATGATCAGGTGATGAGTGGTCTCAGCGAGGGTGCAAGCAGGATGAAAGTGGGCGTGGGGATTGATCCAACCACCGATATGGGTCCGCTGGTATCGCAAGAGCAATTGAACCGCGTCACAGGCTATATCGAGACGGGCAAGCATGAGGGTGCTAAAGTGGTGACAGGCGGCGAACGACCCGGTGGTGAGATCGCGCAAGGCTATTTTATGCGCCCCACAATCTTCGACGGCGTACAGGACGACATGACTATTGCCCGCGAGGAGATCTTCGGCCCGGTCGTGGTCGCGTTGCCGTTCGAGGATGTAGAGGAAGTAGCAGCCCGCGCCAACAAATCCATCTACGGATTAGCCGCCGGGGTGTGGACGAGCGACGTGAAGAAGGCACATAAAGTGGCGGCTGCATTGAAGGCAGGAGTTGTCTGGGTCAACACTTACAATCAGTTCGACGCCGCAGCACCGTTCGGCGGCTATAAACAGAGCGGCTATGGCCGCGAAATGGGCCACGCCGTACTCGATGCCTACACACAAACGAAAACAGTCTGGGTTAATTTGCGCTAATAGGATACGCGTAGGGGCGTCACCTTGCGTCATTGACTCCAACTATTTCGAAAAAAAATGACGCCAGCACGACACGAGCCTGGAATGCGCGTAAAACGGTAGGGACCCGATTGTATCGCGTCCGTGATTGATCAACCCTGGGTCACCATTCCATGAATGGCGGACGCGATACAATCGGGTCCCTACCGTTTTACATGTTTTCTGTTTTTTTGATGCATTATTTTTGGCAAATCCTTCAATTTGTTGGAGTCAATGACGCAAGGTGACGCCCCTACGCCAGATGTAAATCATTGCATATCAATTGACGCGCCGCCATATCACATATGTAAAGGAGCCACAAGATGACACACGAAGCGGTTATTATCTCAGCGGTTAGAACACCCTTTGGCCGCTATAACGGCATATTGAAAGATATTCGCCCCGATGACCTGGGCGCATTGGTCATCCGCGCTGCAATCAAACGCGCTGGCGTGGATGATAGTGAGATTGAAGATGTGATCCTTGGTTGTGCGAATCAAGCGGGCGAAGATAACCGCGACGTTGCCCGTATGTCGCTGTTACTGGCCGGATTACCCATCACAGTTGCGGGCCAGACGGTCAATCGCCTCTGTGGCTCAGGCCTGCAAGCAATCATTACGGCTGCTCAGGCCATTGCATGTGGTGCCGGAGATATGTTCGTAGCGGGCGGCGTTGAGAGTATGACGCGTGCACCATTTGTGATGGGCAAGGCTGAGAGCGCCTTTCCACGTGGCACGATCAGCTTGCAAGACACCACGCTCGGCTGGCGCTTCATCAATCCTCTCCTGGCAGAGATGCACCATCCCTATAGCATGGGCGAAACGGCGGAAAATGTTGCCACGACCTATGGCGTCAGCCGCGCCGACCAGGATGCCTTCGCATTGCGTAGCCATCAAAGGGCGGTCGCCGCTATTGAGGCAGGTCGCCTGGCCGAAGAGATCGTCGGCGTGCCCATTCCACAAAAAAAAGGTGAGACAACGATAGTCTCACGCGACGAACATCCACGTCCAGACACGACGTTAGCCGCATTAGGCAAGCTCAAACCAGCGTTTCGCAAAGATGGCTCGGTAACGGCTGGCAATTCGGCTGGCATCAATGATGGAGCCGCTGCCCTGGTTCTTACCTCCGCTGAGAAGGCCCATCAACTTGGTATCAAGCCCTTAGCACGCATTGTTGCCTCGGGAGTCGCCGGGGTTGATCCCGCTTATATGGGTACAGGGCCGATCCCAGCCAGCCGCAAAGCCCTGGCACGGGCAGGATTAAGTATCGCCAACATGGACCTGATCGAGATCAATGAAGCCTTTGCCGCACAGGCGCTCTATTGTGCGCAAGAACTGGACATCGATCAGGACAAACTCAACGTCAACGGCGGCGCAATCGCCCTTGGTCATCCATTAGGCGCTTCAGGAGCACGCATTCTTGGTACACTTACCCACGAATTACGCCGCCGAGGTGGACACTATGGACTGGCAAGCATGTGCATCGGCGTCGGTCAGGGCATCGCAGCCGTGATCGAAATGCTCTAAGACGTACATTGTACGCACGCGCCCGATCGTAATACCATTTTGCTCACTATTTTAATGGTATTACGATCGATCGCGCCCCCACACGTTAACTCGTCGTATAGGTAATGGGAAGCAATGGCGCGGGACACGACGAACCACAACTGGTCGGATACGAGAAGTTGTAGATACGCCCACTATTAATGAGCTGATCCGACGCATCGTGCACGCAGAATCTGATACGTAGTACCCGCCGCGACTGTCGGCAAGATTACATAATCATCACCCATGTCGCTATCCATTTTCGCACTGATCCAGGCACCGTTCTGGTAGTAATCAATACCATGAATACCGTTCGCCAGGTGCGTGACGGAGATCGCCGACCAGTAAGCGTTGGCACCCTGCAAGAATCCGATCTGAATATCGCCCGTGTAGTTTGGCGCGGGAATGAAGTGCCAGTTGATATGACGGTTATTCCAGTGCGCCGGGTCCATATCACCGACCGGCTGCCCATTCAACACGAACTGGTTCAATGAAGGGTGAGAGAGATCCAGATGATAAGGATCGTCGCGACACCACGCATTCCCATCCTGGCAACTATCAGCTACAACCATATTGAGGGTCGCACCATTATATTTGTCCGCAACCCAACTACCATTGCGACAGAATGGCTGATTGGGCGCACCATCATTGATCCCTGTGCAGTAATCGCTAACACTGACCTGAACCCAGCGTCCACAATTGAGTCCATTGTTAAACAGACCAATCTCACTGGCATATTGCGCCGGAATTGGTCGTGGCAACATGGTGGTATAATCTCCGGGTGTGTTCTGCACATTGAGCGCCACAAAGTTCTGTGAGTCGAGGTTTGCCTGTGGTACACCACACCCACCATAAGACGTGCCCCCTATACCAGAAAACCACGTCGCATTACCGAGATGGGAACCGGGAACAGGCGTCGGCGTCACAGTTGGCGTGGTGCCAGGAGTCGGTGTAGTACCCGGCGTCGCAGTTGGCGTGGTTCCAGGTGTTGCAGTGGGTGTCATACCAGGTGTTGCGGTTGGCGTAGTTCCAGGCGTTGGTGTAACCCCAGTGCCTCCATTACAGGTATTACCATTTACGGTAAAGCCAGTCGGGATGGGATTGCTGCTCGTCCAGGTTCCATTGAAGCCTGGGGTGGCGGACCCATTGGCTGGAATACTACCATTCCAGGTCGCGTTCGCTACGGTGACTTTCTGGCCCGACTGGGTAAATGTGCCGTTCCAACCCTGCGTCACGGCCTGACCACTGACCGGGAAGGTAAATCCCAGGCTCCAACTCGTCCAGGCCGAGGCACTGGTATTCTGGACGGTAATATTTGCTCCAAATCCGCCCGTCCACTGGTTTGTCACGGTGTAGGTTACCTGACAATAGGAAGCGGCATGTATAGGTTTTGTAATGACGAAAAACTCTCTGCAAAACAACCCACCAGCAGTAGAGCGATAACAATGGTGAATAAACGAAAGCGTCCTTTGCTCTCCATCAGCTTCTCCTTGCTTACTGAAACGCAACGGTCATTGGCAAGATGCGTCAAATATGACATACCATGTTACATTGCTTCTGTCAATTGGTAGAGGTAGTGCTGACGAGAAGGTGACGAGCTTTTGGAAAAAATCTCAAGCTCCCAGGCGCTCAATCATCTCATACAACAATTGTGGTAATACACCAAATGTGTATGACATAAGGACACCCTCATCGCGCCGATGTGCACCGCGCCCAAAGGGTCCCCAATTAATAACCGGCAATGCAAGTTGCCGAATAGCCTCTAATGGTAAGCTATACGAACCCGGTTGCGCGTCGATGGTCGATGTTGACCATACAGGCATATTCGAGATTAGAACTGTCAGGTCTACGCCTGGATCGAGCCGCAAATAACTCATGTCGGAAAGATAGGGAAAGTATGGCCGTTGTTCAAGCTGCACTTCGGGATGTGTCTTCACAACAGCCGTTACTGCATCCTGTAACACACCCGGCGTCGGCGCAACCGAGGGATAATAGGGCGGTGCATAGTAGATGATGACAGCAGGACCCTGTCTACCACTCAGCGTCCAGAGGCGATGCACAATATGTAGACTGCGCTCACGTTTATCCAACGTAGCAGGCCAGCGCTCCCACTCAACACTTACCTCAGCAGCTACACGCTCTTCACCAAATTGTTGCACCATCTCCCTATAAAGTTCGGCATAGCTGAGTACCACACCAGAACGCGCCTGGAAACGTTCCCGCCACCCCTGTTCGCCGCTGGCTTCACGCCAACGCTGCTCAGTCTCATCAACATGATGCAACAGTTGTGTCAATACAGTTTCAGCACGTTGCTGCAAACGCTGCAATAATTCGGCAGGCGTAGTAGTGAGCGTCAAAACATTCAGATAGAAGTAGGTTGCAAATGGAATCTGTACATCGTAGTGGGTCTTCAGATCGCTCGCATGCAACGTGACGGGCGGTGCGGCGATCTGTCCGGGCACGACATCGCAGAGCGCATCGTTCATACTCAGATCGCGAATCAATTCGGCGGCGATTAAGTTTGCGTCCAGACCGATGAATGGAAGACCAACATGCGATTCACGCCCAATACACAGGAAGTTGGGTAACAATTTGCCAATCGAGCCAGAATAGATATAGCGATGCGGATCACCTGGATAGAGCGCTGTCACATAATCAGTATTAAGTGCGCCAATATACTTGAGGCCATAGCGCTCGCGCAGATGAAGCAGGAAAGGTACAGCTTGCAAGATGCCAGCGGATTCGTTCTCCTCGTCGGGCGTTGCCAGCATCACAATAGAGATTGGGAGCCGCCCCTGACGTGCATCTTCGGCCAATCGCCGCATCAACGCGATATTAATCGCCACGCCACTTTTCATATCGCCCACGCCACGCCCAAACATCCAATCGCTCAGATCTCCAACGCTCTCGCCTTCTGCTTTTCCACCAGGCAGAGTATCCAGCCGACCAGCTAATTCCAAAGGATCAAGCGACCAGGGTTCTAACGATCCATAATCCTGCGTATCAACGGTATCAATATGTCCCAACAGTACAAGGGTATCGGGACTTTGCCCACGCAGAAATGCATACGCATTCTGGCGACCATAAAAATCGCCTTCCAGCGGATCAAGCCCACTCAAGGTATAGCTATCGCTCATCCCATCAACATGGAGCAGGCGCAGAACTTCATGCGCAACCTCGACCTCACCCGGTCCCGGACTGATACTCCGAATACGCACCAGCCTCTCTGTATACTCACATACCCTATCGAACCAATCGTTTTTTTCCATACACAGATAATAGCACTGCTTAACACCCTCCACAAGCCCTTTTGTAACGTTCATGGGACGGAGAGCATGCCTTAACAGTGACTCTTTTTTGGAGGAACAAACGTATCACACATACAAGGTAGAAAAAAAGATTTTGACAGGCTGCTCATATGAAAAAAGGCGCTACTGCGGAGAAGCGTCTTTAGCACTGTCTTACTCTACCACGACTCCATTGTCTCCGCCTCTATCCTTACATATAAGGAGATCTATACTATGCGTAGCTGGTCCATCAATCGTGTGTGTGCGCTTGTCCTCGGCATCATTTTTCTTATTCTTGGCCTGGTTGGTTTTGTAACACCAGCAGAGAACAGTACAGGTGTACAGGCCATCTTCGGCATCTTTGATTCCGATACCATCCACAATGTTTTCTACGTCATCGTTGGGTTGCTTGGAATTGCCTCGTCTTTTACAGGCCAGTTCCGCACATTCAACAAGGTCTTTGGCGTCGTCTTTATTCTGTTAGCGTTGCTCGGCCTGATTCCCGCGCTCTACTTTCCAGCCGGTTCCTATGGGCATGATAACGGCCTGTTCCTGGGCATTACCCATATGAACGCTGGCGATCATATTCTGCACCTTATTGCGGGTCTGATCGCCGCCGTCGTGGGTTTCTTCCTGGTTGGTTCTGCGACACATCCAGAGCGAAAAGCCAGCATTCGTCAACGTGCTTAATACACTATCGTAATAATAACATTTGCATTGTACGCACCGATCAGTTTCAAGCTGATCGGTGCTTTTTACGTCAAGTGAGAAGCTGCAAGATTGCAGGTGGTATCACCCGAACCTACTGACCAGCCACCGATAAAGCCAGACCACGTGAGCGTAATATCGCCAGAGCAGTTCGACATTACCTCGTGACGATACGCATGAAAAGTGAGAGCATAAGTGACGGTACTGTTCTTCCATGTGGGCTGGCTCAAGGTCAGATCAGAAATGGTACCACGATCAGTGAAAATCGGGGCATTTGCATTCGCATTGGTCAGGCTCTGAACAATCAGTGGGGGTCGACCATAGTAATCAAAGCCGAGACAAAATACGAGAAAAAGAGCACATAAGATTGCCAGACTGCTCAGGCGCAACCAGAATTCTGAACGGCGCAATGAAAACACAGGTACTGAGGCTACGCTTGCAACCAGGGTGTGAGCCAGATGATCGCCCAGGCGACGACGGCGCGAGGAACACACAGCAAGGATCCACCCCAGGACACATCCCCCAACGGCATCAATGGGACGTACGATGTTGCGCACAAATGCATGCCGAAAAGCGATGGGCCGACCATCTGCCAGTACAACTCTCAAGCCCATCAGAGCCTTGCCAATTGTCGTACTAAAAAGCGCTTCCTGCGCCGTATAGTACGTCATCATAACCAGATAGAGCCAGGGCGATGCAACGACAGTACTTGAAGTATAGGGGATACCTGGAAGATATGAAAGTGATGACGTATATTGGTTGATGCCAAAAGTGGAGTCCACAAGTATAATCAGGACGCTGAGGAGAACAAAATCAAGCAAGGTAGCAACGATACGACGACCTATCACATCAACATCTGGAACAATAGCCATCTGCTGAGGAGATTGCGGGGCAAAAGTAGAGATATTGCGCATACTATGTGTTGCTCCTATCCATAAATTTTAGTATTCTTATATTAGAGAAAACGAAAAATTGTAGACAGTATCAAATATATTATAAAGCAAGAAGTATGAAATGACAATAAAGCGCTCAAAGATTTCCGCTTAAACGTTGTGATGTGGCGCACTCACATTTTTAAAAATGCTGCGGTAACGTGGCTCGTGAAAGAGTTTCCCTGTGACTACATCACGCTCACCCGCTGCAAGCAGACGATAAAGAACAACGGCAAGCAACGCTCCAAGCGGTGGTGCAACAAAATAGAGCCACTGCTGCGTCCAGATCCCAGCAAAGAGAGCAGGCCCAAAGCTACGCGCTGGACTAAGGCTGGTTCCAGAAACGGGCGCTTCCAACCAGACCATCGTAGCAACAAGCAGCCAGGTAACGAGGGGCGTCCAGCGCATGAAACGTTGACTACTCACACACACAAAAATTGCCAACACCAATAGAGCGGTCAACGTCATTTCAGCAAGAAACACAACCCATAATGGATATTCAACTCCCGGCAACGTCATGCCATCATTCACGCTCATAGCGTAATGGCCCCAGGCTAGCACCAGCAACGCTTCACCAAAAATAGCACCTAGAAACTGACCAACAACATAGCCAATGAAATCGCGATGCTTCATCTTCCCATGTGCCCAGAAGGCGAGCGAGACCGAGGGGTTAATATGCGCACCACTCAACCTCCCAAATGGCGAAATAGCCACCAGCGAACCACTGCCAGCGAAGAGCAGGCCCGTAATGAGGCGGCGCAGGCTGGCGTTGGGAAGTAGCACCATCAGCGGAAGTCCCTTGCCAAAATCGAAGGTGACCGCACTCAAGCCTACAAATATCAGAAAGGCAGTGCCAACAAATTCCGCACCATACTCGGGCCAGTGCAATTGCTTCCACCATTTAGAATGCATATGAGCTTTCTTATTCTTTCCCACCGCCAAAAGTTCAGGAATAGAACATACGAGAAGGTTCATTCACGCGCGTCTGCTGCTCATTGAGCGCCTGGTCAAGATGCGTACACGCGGTAATCAATGCAAGATGCGTGAATGCCTGCGGATAATTCCCTAATGCTTCACCCGTCTGACTGATCTCTTCCGCATACAGACCAACATGATTACTATATGAAAGCAAGCGTTCTAGCATCAGACGAGCTTCTTCCAACTGACCTGAGCGGGCCAGATTTTCTACTAGCCAGAAACTGCACGCGCTGAACGTTCCTTCTTCGCTCCCCAGGCCGTCATCGGCGGCATGTTGTGGATTATAGCGATGCACCAGTGCGCCGTTCGTCAACTCCTTTTGAATGCGCTGGATGGTCGCGAGGATACGCGGTTCTTTTGAACCTGTGAAGTTGGTAATCATCAGCAACAGCGCACTGGCATCGATGGCATCGCTACCATAATACTGCACGAAGCTCTGCTTTTCCTCGTTCCAACCTTGTGCCATGATTTGCTGATAGATCTCTGTGCTGATACCATGCCAATCGTCGAGGGGAGCGGGCCAACCGCGATGACGTGCAATTCGTCCGGCGCGATCAAATGCGACCCAGCTCATCAACCGTGAATGCAGAAAGTGCTTTGGTCCTCCACGCACCTCCCAGATGCCTTCATCCTCGTCCTGCCAATGGTTTTGCAGCCATTCCAGCAGGCGATTAAGATTTTGCCAGAGGTCATAAGAAATAGCATCGTAACTATTATAGATGTAGATGGCATCCAACATCTCTCCGTAGATATCAAGCTGCTTCTGCGTGTACGCTCCATTGCCAATACGTACAGGACCGCTTTGCCGATAACCCTCCAGATGATCGAGAGTGATCTCGGTCAACTTCTGCTCTCCATCGATACCATACATAGGCTGTAGCGTTCCACCATCTTTGAGATCGTGACAACGAGCATTCAGCCATCCCATAAAGGCTTCGGCTTCCTGCGTAAAGCCAAGCGTGAGAAGACTATAGAGCGAGAACGATGCATCACGCAGCCAGGTGTAGCGGTAGTCCCAGTTACGTGCTCCACCCAGAGTTTCCGGAAGACTGGTAGTTGCCGCTGCGACAATAGCACCCGTTGGGGCATACGTTAATAGCTTCAACACCAATGCTGAACGTTGCACCATTTCACGCCAGCGCCCCTGATACTGGCATTGCGAGAGCCAGTTGCGCCAGTAACGCAATGTTTCCTGGAACGCACGTTGGTAACGCTTTTCCGTCAGTAGCTGCAGTTTATTGTCGCTTGCTTTGGTGCTCTCCAGCACAAAATGGATGCTTTGACCTGCGTTCAACGTAAATGTTGCCTGCACGCCACCCTCTCCATCAACCTGCAACGCAATCGGCGATGCCAGGCCAAGATTAAAATGCTGGCTATGAAAGAGGGCACCCTCCTCACAAAGAGTGACCTGATGAGGATCACGCGCATAGTTGAAGGCTGGTCGGCAGACGAGTGTGAACGATAATGAACCCTGGATAACCGTAACCGAGCGGATAAGATGGTGCTCGTGCGCGGAGGTACCAACAGGCTTAATTGGCATAAAATCAGTGATCTCGCCCACACCAGCCTCTGAGAGGAAACGGGTGAGCAGAATGTTCGTCTCGGGCAGGTACAGTTGGCGATTTTTGACTCCCGCCAGCTCAGTCGGTGCAATGCGAAAGAAGCCCCCTTTGCCTGCATCCAGCAATGCTCCAAAGACGCTTGGAGCATCGAAGCGTGGTAGACAACACCAGTCAATGGAACCGTTCTTGCCGACCAGGGCGACTGTATGTAAATCGCCAATTAAGGCGTAATCTTCGATTGGAAGATACGTTTTCGACGTTTGAGACGCTTCTATCATTGACTTCCTCTTCCTTAACAATGCACCACTAGAATGCTATAATGCACCACTATAACGCATCAGTCCACCATCGATGAAAAAGGTGGAACCCGTTACATATGCAGCCGCATCGGAAGCCAGGTAGAGTGTCAGGCCGGCAATCTCTTCGGGTTGGCCCATGCGACTCAGAGGTATTTCGGCTAAAAGAGCGGCGAATTTCTTTGGATCAGCCTTCACATCGGCATCGATCGGGGTATCAACGGCACCGGGACCAATATTGTTGACCGTGATATTATGAGGAGCCAGTTCCAGGCAAGCCGTACGCATCAGCATACGCACGCCACCCTTGGCGCAACAATAGGGGACATTTTGTGGCATTGGCAGATCTTCATGGACCGACGAAATATTGATGATGCGTCCCGCTATCTTACGCTGCACCATCTCACGTGCCGCCGCCTGAGCACAGAAAAAAGCGCCCTTCAGATCAACTCCGACGACGCGATCAAATTGCTCTTCGGTGACATCTAGAAAGGGGCTATGAATCTCCATACCAGCATTGTTGACCATGAAATCCAGGCGTCCGAAATGCTCAACCGTTTGCTGAATCAATCCAGTTGCTTGCTGATACTGTGAGACATCGGCCTGAAGTACCAGCACCTGTCCGTGATATTGCTGCTCAATGATCTGGCGCACTTCTTCGGCCCGATCCTGCGCATGAGCATAGTTGACAACGACACTGGCACCTTCGCGGGCAAAAGCCAGCGCAATGGCGCGACCAATCCCGCTATCAGATCCGGTCACTAGAGCAACTTTCTGATCAAATTGTCCCATCGTAAAGATCCTTTCCTTTTCAATGCCCTGGACTTTTTAGGTCTTCGTCACTAGGGAAGATCAATGCCTGTAATACATGTAGAACGGTAGGGACCCGATTGCATCGCGTCCATGATTTATCAACCCTGGAAAACGATTCCATGAATGGCGGGACGCGATGCCAATCGGGTCCCTACCCACGATTATCAACGTTTTCCCCGAAGAGGATAGAGACCCGACGACTTCTTTCCACAGGCGAGCAAGGTGTCACCGAAACAATGTTTAAAGGCAGCAAGACATACCTGATACTCTCATAATGATGTCTCTTTTCACATTCGACGAGCATCGTGTATTTTTTCACTAATTTCTAACAGGCAACAAGCGGTAACTTACGACCTGCGGCGCTGCTCACCACCACCGCCGCCACGACGATCTCCACGATCGTTTCCACCACGACGATCACCGCGATCTCCACGATCGTTTCCACCACGACCCGTATTGCCTCGGCTCTCGCGTGCAGCTTCTTTGCGTGCGGCCTGTGCAACAGAGGCGCTCTCAGCGGCGCTGGCGGCTTCTTCGGCCAGGCGATTGGCACGTTTCTTGCCAACAAGTTCGGAAAGCGTTTTGCCACGACGTGCAGCTTCTTCCTCTGGCGAACGCAACTCACGCAAGGCTTCCAAACAGGCCTGGACGGTGTTTGCTGGATTGGTGCTACCAAGCGACTTCGTGAGAATATCGCGAATGCCCACCAGTTCCATGACCGCGCGGACCGTGCTACCCGCAATCACGCCTGTGCCAGGGGAAGCCGGCTTCAGCATAACTTCGGACGCACTAAAGTGCGCATTGACCATATAAGGAATGGTTGTACCGGAAAGGGGTACCTCTAAGAGATGTTTCTTGGCATCCTCGACACCTTTGCGGATAGCTTCTGTGTACTCACCCGCTTTACCCATCCCAAATCCAACATGACCATGATGGTCGCCAACAACGACCAATGCTCGGATACTGAAGCGTCGACCTCCCATAACGACTTTGGAGACGCGAGCAACACTAACTACTCTCTCCTCCAAATCGAGTTTTGACGCATCTATTCTTGCCATCTTCACTGCCTTTCAAAAAGATCTTATGCTATTTTTTCTTTTGCACACTGGACAACGCGCTTGCCCAACGTGCAAGCGCGATAACGCGATTGTTGACCATGATGAAATTGTCATCGGTTCAGGCCACCTCTGCTCACCAGCCCAGCCAACAAATATGCGCTAGTATACCTCTCTCAAGCGCGTTTGTCTACCCCCTATGAG
>CAVUVQ010000051.1:0-7317 GCA_963744875.1 uncultured Chloroflexia bacterium
AAATTTCAGAGATGACCGTCGTCCCTTTGGTATCGGGCGCGGGCACAAAGCGGACGCGACCCGCCTGACCGGCGAGAGGAACACCACTAACGGCCTTCCAGGCAAGCGATTGATTGGGGAGATCCTCGGTAATCTCGGAGTCCCATTCGATATTTTGGCCCGTAGGCAACTGGGCAACCCAGTGAGAGGTCTTATCATCAAGCACCTGGACGGACTGGACCATCTGCATATATTGTGGTGCCATCTCTAGATCGCGCCAGAAGCGATAGAGATCTTCAGGCGTTCCCTCAATCGTCATTGCTCGTCGCACCGCAATGCCACTATTCCCAGGTAGAGCCTCAAGGGTTGCAGGGTGATCGGAAACAGTATTCACATCGAGAAAGCGATAGAGATAATCCTGACCCGTAATGCCGCGCCGAATCAGCTCGCCGCCAAGAGCTGCCAGCACGATGCCACGTACGCTAAAGCGTCTCAGCCCATACGTAACCAGGCTGCCACCTCCAATAACTGAGAGGAGGCGTTCTAACTGCCCGACATTGATGCGATCGGCCCGGCGGGGATCATGTCGGGCATCAGTCATATATGTCGGCGTAGTGGATGTCGTTGGTGTTGATACCATCTTTCTTGCTCCTTCAAAGCTTCCTGAACATACATTCTTGAGAAAAGTTGTATCTCAAACATTCAGTGGTGACTTCAAAAGTAGCACGTTTATGCAAAACAGAATGTAACTGTGCCAAAGGACGATATATCCTTGCAAATGCCTTACAAAATAGCCCCTCTTTCGTGTACTATTAGCACTATACGTAGCAAACAGGCGCACATCTCTGAAACGCTAGTCTCCTATGGACAGTGGCTCTTCTAGATCGGTGGAATTGGTATACTCTCACTTATCGTGGGGATCATCCTCTTCTTTGTTGGTCAGAGAACGGTACAAAAAAGACGTGAGCGATGAGGAGATTATCGCACAGGTGACAACATAACACGTAGAGGCCAGATTGATCGCGCCCACGGGTGTGTGATGTAATGAATAGTTTTTCGCGCACCCGTGGGCGCGATAAATATGGCCTCTACGTTAGAGTCCCGTAGCGAAAATATCCTGCGACATAGCCGCAATGCTCTGCGGCGTGTAGTTCCCAGCCGCCCGATACCATTGAGAGAGCGAATTGCACATACCAAGCAGGCCAAAGGCAACCGTGGTCGCATCCATATCGCCTTGAAAACACCCGCCCGCTGACCTTCCTCAATGATACGTTCAAAGTAGCGCTCGTAGACTTTTCTACGTCGTAATATCTCTTTCGCAAACGGACCCGTGAGATGATGTTGCTCACGGAAGAAGACCGTCATGGCTGGTGAGCGATCGGCTGCTACGGTCGTCTGATGCTCTATGGCTCGTCGCAGCTTCTCTTGCGGAGCCGTATCAGCTTCGACGATGTGTCGCAACGGCTCTTCACTGACCGTTAAGACCGTCAGGTAGATGAGGCGCTGGATCTCTTCTTTGTTTTTGACATGATAGTGGGAGACTTCGCCCACCCTTCGTCGCCCCCAATACATCTGCGATATCTTCAAGACTGGTTGCTCCAAATCCCTTCTGGGCAAACAATCTGGCGGCGGCAGCCACAATCGCCTGTTGGGTGATACGTTCGCGCTTGACGGGCTTATTCGGGAATGCAGCGGGCGTCATAAATGTGGCCCCTACGATCGCGTCCTTATCTTTGTGATCTTCGATTTTGGGTGCTCCATTTCAACGAATATATTTGATCATGTCCATATGATTTCTACCCATTGTTTAAATTAATGGTAATCGTAAATTGGCGTTTTGTCAATAGGATAACCCTTGCTTTTTCTCTTTCCATAAGGTATAAACATACTAAGCGTTCAAAACTCGTAGATAAATGCAGGACGGGAACAGGATAGGGACGTCAATTTGCATGCTCTAGATATCTACAAATGTTCGTAAAACGGTAGGGTCCCGATTGTATCGCGTCCGCCATTCATGGGATAGGACCCTGGATCGATCAATCACGGACGCGATACAATGGGGTCCCTACCCTATTGGATACATAGCGGGTATATGCAGTTTTTTCATGACATAAAGGAGAAATTATGGCTTCTCTTGCCCCGGTCAAGTTACAAAGCGAAGAGGCTGTACTTCGAACGTCTGCGTAAGCAGCAGTTAGTTGAGTCGCTTGAACATATGAGTCCCATCTATCTTGAGGGCATTAAACGCATCCTCACAGTTTCAGCCGATACCGAGCTGATTAGCGCACCCGCTTACTATCACGCCGCCGTTTATGCACCCACCCTCAATAACTTTGGGTCAGTCGTCTCCATTATCCAGGACGAACTTGGACATGCACATATCGCCTATCGCCTGCTCCGTGACCTGGCGTTGATACCGATAAACTGATCTTTGAGCGTGCCCCACGCGACTTTAAATATCCCTACGCCTTTGATGTAGCCCTGGATAGCTGGGTTGAGATGATTGTGGCGAATGCATTCTATGATCGCGCAGGCTACACCTTGCTGGGGGATATCTATCGCAGCACAACGTTCGGCCCCTGGAAGCGTGCCCTGGTCAAGGTTGATAAGGAAGAGACATTCCACCTGCGCCACGGTGAGCAGAATATGCGTAAAATCAATCAGACGCCGGAGGGTCATGAGGCTTTGCAGCGAGCGGTAGATTGGATGTTTATGCCACAGTCGAATGGTTTGGCTTGCCCGATGATCTGAAGAAACATAGCGAACAGCTCGACTATGGTTTTAAGGGTCACAGCAACGATGAACTACGCCAGATCTGGATGACCACTGCGGTTCCACTGTGCAGCGAACTACACCTCAATGTGCCCGCACATTATGATGAAGAACAGAAAAAATACGTCATTGATTGCCCATTCCCTGCCCATTTCGATGCAAAGGCGAAACGCTGGCTGCTCGAAGACGGAGCCTGTAGCTGGAACGATGTCATGAAGCGCTGGAAAGCTCGTGGACCGATGAACGAGGAGTTTGTTGGATTGGTCCAGCGCGGACGACGCGAGATGTTACGTCTATTGGAGCAAGAGGCATGACTACAACATATCCATCACTGCAAACACCATACGCCACCGCTACATCCTGCCCACACTTGTGGGATGCCTTGCGCGACGTAATGGACCCCGAAATCCCGATCAGTGTAGTCGACATGGGCCTGATCGTCGATCTACAGGCATCCGAGGGGATCGTGCAGGTAAAACTCACCTTCACCGCCATGGGCTGTCCGGCAACAGACTTCATTCTCGAGGATGTGCGTACACGCCTGCTGCAAGAACCCGGCGTCAAAGATGTGCAGATCGAGATCGTCTGGAGTCCCGTCTGGAGCAAAGAGCGGCTCAGCGAGGAAGGGATCGATATTATGCGCACCTGGGGGATATCAGCATGAGCCAGCCTACACATACCATACCAAACAGGCGCGAGGCCAGCACCGAAAGCCATGTCTGGCAGGTCTACGCACGCCGCAAATACGATGAGCCGCTCTATGAAGTCGGAAACGTGATGGCCGATGATGTCGAGCTGGCAAAAGTGTACGCAAGCGGCATATTCGACGAATTTAGCTGGATTGAGATGGTTATCATACCACGCGAGACCATTGTCACCGTTATCGCGTCATATTATTTCAGTACCCTCAAACGGGTCGAGAAGAAATGTTAGCTCCAACCTCCTTCAGCGCGGAAAGTATACCTCTCAAACCCGCAGAGGCCAAGTGGAAATGCAATAAATAGGGAGTACATATGGCAACAGGCACACGTATCGACAACGCCGAGCTTTTCGCGCTGCTCTCATCGCTTGCCGATAACAAACAGGCCATCGCACGACGCTACGCCTACTGGAGCAATGGCGCTCCGGCCCTGGAAGCTGCCGTCGCCGCCGCCGCCATGACACAGGATGAACTGGGTCATGCCCGTACCCTGTATCCTCTTTTAGAGGATTTTGCTCAGGCAACGCAAGATCCAGCACAGGTCGATCCAACTACACGCACGCTCCACTATCATCTATCCTATCTGGACCATGATTTTCAGGGCTGGTCCGACTTCGTGGCAACAAACTTTCTATTGGATACCGCGCTGACTACCTTCTTTGAGGCGGCGCAGAACTCCAGCTACGAACCATTGAGCCAGCGAGCACGCAAAGTGATACAGGAAGAACGCGTCCATTTTGTGCATGGCGAAGGTTGGGTGCGCCGTTTAGCACATATGGGTGGTGGAGTACGCACATCTCTCGTCGCGTCACTCACCCGCCTCTGGGATGAAACCCTCTGCTGGTTCGGTCCCGACGACGATCCTGGTATGCAACGCTTATACCAGCAGGAATTCTCGATGCATCTCCCGACGAACTGCGCAGCCGCTATCTCTACAAGATTATGCCCACATTGAGCGATCTGGAGATAGGCGTTTCCGTCTCCTTCAATGCCACCAAAAAACCTGGGAGCCAACTCACGAGCTTCCCTGGTCAAACTGGGACGCCACCACCAGGAGGTTACAATAAATTATGGAAACCAATTGGGAAACCAATCCTATCCCATCTGAGACAACGCCAACAGTCACTTGCCCTTATTGCAGGTCAACCAATACCGAATTCTTTTCACTGTTCGGCCAACAACTGCTGACCGAACAGCACTATTGCAACAACTGTCGTACGCCCTTTGAGTACATTAAAGACGATGTACACGTTATTCCCGAAAGGAAAAATGCATGACCACCACAAGCGAGCGCCTTCTGGTAAACTATACGGTTACCGATGGAGTCGCGATCATTGAGTTAAACAACCTGCCTGCCAACACCTATAGCTATGAGATGATGCGACAACTCGACGATGCGATTATACAGGCACGCTTCGATGAGAAGGTATTCGTCATCCTATTGCGCGGTGCAGGCGAGAAATTCTTCAGTGCCGGTGCGGAGATCAGCATGTTGAACTCCGTCACGCCAGAGTTCAAATATTATTTTTGCCTCCACGCGAACGAGACGCTGATACGCCTGGAACAAACACCCAAAATCGTGATAGCCGCACTGAACGGGCACACGGTCGGCGGTGGTTTAGAATTGCGCTCGCCTGTGATATCCGCATCGCCCGTAAGGGTGGAGGCAAAGTTGGCTTGCCTAAAGTGAATCTTGGCGTACTCCCCGGCACGGGCGGCACACAACGCCTGGCACGCGCACTTCCCAAAAATAAAGCGATTGAAATGATGACCGAAGGCAAACTCATCAGCTTTGAAGAGGCGGCAGCATTAGGCCTTATCAACTATGTCTACGAATGAAGATTTATTGGGACGAAGTTATGAATTACGCTCGTTCCTTCTGCCCACCCAACCAGAAGCGGCAAGGGCCGTTGGACGTATCAAGCGTTCAGTGCAATCTGGCTGGCGACGGCCGTTCTCCGAGAGCCTGGCAATCGAGCGCGAGATGCAACAACTCCTCTTCCAGAGCGAAGACGCCAAAGAAGGTATTGCCGCCTATATCGAAAAACGTACCCCCTCATTTAAAGCACGCTAAACTTGAACGGCCTTTGTAGGAACAGGGATGAGGCCAATTGAAATTTGCCATATCACCCAGGTGTCATTCATTGTCGAATGTTTTTCTTACGAAGGAAAAGGGGGTATGAGTCCATGTCTACGGTCGCATCTATTCCCAATATTGTCCTGCCAGACCAATTCAATGCAGCAAGCGCCTTTTTAGAGCGCAACCTTGTGGAGGGGCGCAGCGACAAACCCGCCATCTATTATGAGGGCGAAACCTACACCTACAATCAGGTCGCCGAAATCGCCAATCGCGTCGGCAACGGCCTGCTCGATCTGGGCATCGAAATAGAGCAGCGTGTGGCATTGCTCTTGCTCGACTAGAGCCAGTTCGCAGCCTCCTTCTTCGGTGCGATCAAAATAGGCACGGTCCCCGTTCCTCTCAACACCATGCTCTTCCCACGTGACTATGTCTACTTGCTAAATGATAGTCGCGCAAAGGTGCTGCTGGTCCATGCCAGTCTGTGGAAACAGGTCCGGCAAGAGCTTCCTAATACGAAGTATCTGCGCCATGTTATTGTGGTCGGCCTGGAGGCAAGTGAACAGGAGACAACTACCCTACACGACTTCGCCAACTGGACCGCAAAAGCTTCGCCATTGTTAGAGGCCGCTGAAACTTCCAAAGATGATAGCGCCTTCTGGCTCTATAGCTCTGGCAGCACTGGCTTTCCCAAGGGCTGCGTCCATCTCCAACACGACATGACCTACTGTACTGAGCATTATGCAAAGCCCTTCCTGAATATTACGGAAAACGATATTCTCTTCTCCTCCTCCAAGCTCTTTTTCGCCTATGGCCTGGGCAATGGGCTCTATTTCCCTTTCGCGGTTGGAGCCAGCACCGTGCACTATCCCGGTCGTCCTGTGCCGGAGGAGATATTCAAAGTAGTTGAGCGCTATAAGCCAACTGTCTTCTTTGGCGTGCCCACCCTCTACGCCAGCATGCTTGCCGTTGCCTGATGGCGACACCCGCTTCGACTTCTCCTCTGTGCGCGTCTGTGTCTCGGCGGGTGAGGCCTTGCCTGCTGACATCCAACTGCGCTGGAAGCAGAAATTTCATGTCGATATCCTGGATGGCATTGGCAGCACTGAGATCCTCCACATCTTTTTAAGCAATCGGGAAGGCGAGATACGACCAGGCAGTACGGGCAAAGTCGTCCCCGGCTACGAAGCAAAAATCGTTGATGAGCATGGGCAACCAGTCGCGCAGGGAGCAATGGGTGCACTGCTGATACGCGGCGAGAGCACGACGGCATATTACTGGAACAAACATCAAGCGCACGAAAGACATCATCAACGGACATTGGATCGCAACGGGCGATACCTACTATCAAGATGCCGATGGCTATTTCTGGTATTGTGGTCGCGCCGACGATATGCTTAAAGTAGGTGGGCAATGGGTCTCGCCAGCCGAGGTAGAAGGCACGCTCATCGCCCATCCAGCCGTACTGGAGGTCGCCGTGATTGGCGTAGCGGATAGCGATAATCTGACCAGGCCAAAAGCCTATGTTGTGCTCAACAAAGGGTACGAACCTTCGGATATACTGGTACAGGAACTACGCACCTTTGTCAAAGAACGCCTTGCCCTGTTTAAAGCGCCACGCTGGATCGAGTTCCTACCCGAACTTCCCAAAACAGCAACGGGCAAAATCCAGAGGTTCGTGTTACGCGAAACACATTGAACCCATGCGATGTAAAAACAGGATCAGGACACGCAACATGGTAGGGACCCGGTTCTACCGCGTCCGCGATTTATCGACCCGGTGTCCACA
>CAVUVQ010000052.1:0-28240 GCA_963744875.1 uncultured Chloroflexia bacterium
ACACGCTATCCGGAAATATCGGTGCCGTGTCCTATTAGAGATGAATAATGGGCAACCTGTGACCAGAATGTGAGATCGCCTTGCTATACTCGTGACACAACCATTGAGACATCTTAATAGTTATATGAAAGCGTTAAACACATTTAAAGTTTGATGAAAGGTAGGCGGTCTCAATCCAGGTAAGATTGAGACTGCCTACCTTTAGCGATAGAGAGTAGTCACCGTGAAATAAGCCGGGCAATGAGGAACGCGGCTCCGGCTGCAAGACCGCCAATAAGTGCAGTCTGGAGTGCACTCCACAACGGTTTCGCACCGGTAAATTGACCTTTGACATACCCAAAGATGAGCAATGCAAGTAGAGTGATACCCACCGAGACCATTAGGGCTGTCTGTGCTTTGGCGAGAATGAGATAGGGACTCAGCGGGATCATCCCACCAACGATATAGGAAAGTGCAATCGTAATCGCACTCGTCAAAGCACGCTTTGGATCTGGCTCTTCCAGGCCTAGCTCAAAGCGCATCATAAAATCGACCCATGCATCCGGGCGCTTGCTCAATGCTTCAACGATGGGGGTGCTTTCCTCTGTGCTCAGGCCATAGGACGCAAAGATCTCTCCCACCTCTGCCTTTTCCGCATCAGCCATAGTCTTGACTTCCAATTGCTCACGTCGACGCTCACTCATGTAATGGTCAGCATCACTCCTGGCGGCCAGATATCCTCCCAGGCCCATCGCAATGGAACCCGCCGCAATCTCGGCGAGGCCAGCGGTCACAATAATGCTGGTTGAACTGACTGCCCCCGATAGTCCAGCGGCCAACGCAAATGGAACGGTGAGGCCATCTGACATTCCAATCACGATGTCTCTCACCGTCTCACCCGCCGTAAAGTGGCGTTCTATATGTGGCGTTTGTGGCATATGCTCTTTCTCCTTAACGGGTGAGGATCTTTGCCCTCTCCTCATCAGGCATGATACCACTTACGCGAAGACGTTCAAAATCACTAGAACGCTTCACAATAATCCAACCCAGGATGCTTCAGTATGCGCTGCTTCGGGATCGCTGCTCTTTTGTTTCAGCGCATGTTTCTCTTCATTCCACAATCTACTCACCTTGTGGGGTCGTACAACCAACATTGGCCGCGTGGTGGTATTCAGAAGACGATCTGTGACACTGCCCATGATCAGGCGTTGTAACCCACCGCGACCATGCGTAGAAATGGCAATCAGGTCACAGCCCTTACTACCCTCGGCTTCTTTTCGCTCACCTTTGTACTCTGCCACATTCGTCAGGGTACTGGTCACATCTCTCTCATACTCAACGGCGTACGTTAGAGAGAGGTTGAGATCCTTCATTGTTGTCTGAATGTGCTCCATCAGTGTTGCCATGTATGTTCTGGCACGTTGCAACGCCTCTTCATTGAGTTCACTGATATAGCCCTCTTCTGCCGTTGCCGGGAAAACCTTGACCACCTGGACAAGATGAAGTGCCCCATGCCCTGGTGTAGAAAGGGCGGATGTAAGGTACGCTGCCGGCCACAATGCGCTTTCAGCCAGTTCAGATCCATCCAAAGGAACAAGGGTACGAAACGATTGTGCATCACCGCCACGTGAGACGAGTGAAGTTGCTTCATGCTCACGAAGTACGAGTACAGGCACGGAAGTTTGGTGAACGAGTTGATGGGTAACGCTGCCCATTGCCCAGCGTGTGAAGCCGGTTCGTCCATGGCTGCATAATACAATAAGATTCGTTCCCTGGGACTCCGCCACTGCCAGAATCTGCCGGGCAGGCATGCCAAAGATAACTTCGGTCGTGATTGGTATCCCCTTAAGCATTGGTAACATCGCAAGGTTGGTAAGGTAGTGAGTTGCTTCGTCCATCTCCGTTTTCGCAGACTGCTCTGTCACCATTGGCACAGGAGCCAATCCTCCGTAGTCAACCATAGGAGTAAGCACCTGCAAGAAATGAATTGCACCTCCTGAAGCTCGCGCGATACGTGCCGCAACTGGCAATGCATGCTCGGCACGAGAAGATCCATCGAGAGGAACAATAATGCGTTTAAACATGGTAGAACTCCTTTTTGAGATCGCTGATATGTCCTTCAAGCGTACTTATCTCAAACTTTTCTTTCTTCTAGCTTATGCTCTACTGCTCCCGTTTGCGTCACGATCAATGGTGGCACTCTCTCAAAGCCCTCACAGGATGCTTCAAGACACTTCATCTTGCTCAAAACGCCCCATTTTCTCCATAAGATGGGTACTACCTGCATCTGTTTTTACAGTAGCACCTCTTCCCCGCTCTTAAGCACCTGTTTCAGCACATCTCCTGCAAAGACGCTGACGGTCTGACGACCCATGACGCGCCAGCGATCCCGTCCCGAACCTTCTACATTCAGGGCAACGCGTACCAGGGCTGTATCTTCGTCGATACCAACGACGGTATTTCCTGACGGAATAGAGCGCAACAGACGCTGAAATAGTTTCTGAGCCAGGAAGCCCGCCATGCGATCAAAGTGCGGGAAGACGATGAGATGAGGCACAATGCCCAGGGCCTGAGCAAGTTCCGCGTTTTTCCCCATTATTATCTGACGGATAGAGACCGTGTAGCCACCGAGCATCATCGCGCCAGCACTACATCCAGCAAGCACCGCACCACTCTCATATGCATCTTTTATGCTCTTCCAGGCCAGCGTGTCGCGCAACGTCTCGATCGTATATTGCGGATCACCACCTGAGAAATAGAACAGGTCGATCCCCTCTAAGAGAGCCACCTGAGCTGGATCATTAGCACTCTTATGATCGATGATCTGTGTTGCCCGCACGTCGCCGACGCCCAATTGCGTAAAGTGGTTCGAACCCAGGTCATTCCAGGATTTCGGTCCCAACCGTTCCTGGCCGCTTGCCGTTGGTAATAATGCAACATGCGCAGTCTGCACCTCCCCGACAGTTTTTAGAAGATAGGTATCAACCTCATTCATCACGGGAAGATATTCACCCGATCCCACCAACGCAATGGTTCCAGGTACAGCGCGTTGTTTGTTTTCAAATGTCATCGTATTTTACAAACCTTTCGGAACAACATAGATCTCATTATAAAAACCAGGATATCACGAAACCAGGGATATCACATAGGCAGAACTAGCAGACCCTGTCCCTCATCCGAGTCCGCCTGCCAGGGCTATATAGAGCGGGTCTTCCGAGAGAGACAGGGTCACCTTTCCCGCCGATGGGGTATAGGTTTGCACCATTCCTGTCATTGTCGTTACAAATAGCGGCGTGCTGCTCGCTATCGTAAACGTCTGATGATCGTTTGTGGACCAGAGCACATGTACATTGCTAAAACGCTCATCATAGATACCATTGCCGATGACCCTTCCATTGATGAACGATTGGTTCGTGAGTTGCTTGATGAGGGTTGCATATGCGGCATAAGAGGGCTTGGGCGTATAGCGGCCCGCCGCGTCTGGCTGTCTGACCAGGCCAAAGTTCTGCTCGGACGTGTAGAAAGTTGTTCCATCGTTTAAGTAATCGTACCAGAAGAATTTCTGCACCCCTGCCGCGAGACTGAGCACGGCACCCCGCACAAGATATTGTGCCTGCGTCTGTTCATCTACATTGAATAACGAGGTCGGCCAGCCCAGTTCCGTGACCCAGAGTGGCTTTGCAGCACCATTGTTGTAGCGTTTGATGAGCGATTGCAGCACATTCATCTCTTGTGGAATACCTGCACGCTCAGGTGATAGCGATGAAATAAGAGGATATGGATGGTCAGAAACAACATCCATATAGCGCAATCCCCCGGCTTGAAATATCTGCTGGAACCAGAGGAGATCAGCCGAAAATACTGCGCCACCGACGACAGTTATGTCTGGGCGCACGGATTTAATCGCCTGATAGCTATACTGAAGCATGCGCACATAGCAGGTTGGATTGCGGGCGCACGGCCCCGTTGAGGACAGGCCATTATATTCATTATAAATCTCGACGGCTTGGAGTCGCGACCCATAATGGGTGACAACGGCTCTGGCATAATTCGCGAAGGCGGTCAGTCCCGCGTCATCATAAGGTGTTTGCCCATTATCATAGAAACGGTTCGTATAATCAAGGACAAGTAAAGGACTGAGATTGTTCTGGCGCAGATCTTGAAATGCCGGATCGTAAGCATTGAAAGTATAGTGACCGGGCGTCCGTTCAACCTGCGACCACGTTATATCGGTCCTGATCATCGTCGTACCCAGTCGTGCGATGAGCGGTGTGATACCGGACGCTCCAAAGTGTATTCCCACGCCAAAGCGCGAGTCTGTTCCTGAAGCAGGTGCGACAACGGCGAAAGGAATGTCCTGATGGGGTGCAAACCATGCTGTATGGTCGGAGATATTGAGCGTATAATACCCATCAGCTTGCCTTGGAAGGGTCAACGTTACTTGCTGACCCGTTACTGATTGGCTCCCGTGCATAACGACCGTATGAGCAAGGTCGGTCACGCTGTAAGAGATGCTCCCTTTCGCGCCGCGCGTCGTGATGTTGAATGTTGCCGGAGCGGTATCAAGAAAAATAGTGTTTGGGACAATGATGGGATGATCCGCATACACAGATATCAATACATGAAATAACGTTATGAACACGAGGAGAAAAAGGAAGCTGCCGAAAATAAGCATTCTGAGATGTGTGATCAAGAATTTCTGCTGCACGGGCGACACTCTTTCATTAAAAATGATCAGGTTAGACGATAGATATTTTTAATGAACGGTCATTGAGGAGGTTTTGTGAATTTGACGCCAAAGGTAGGGGCCCGGTTCGACCGCGCCCAAGATTTATCGGATGATGGTCACAGATCGATAAATCGCGGGCGCGGTCGAACCGGGCCCCTACCCATTACATGATACGTCGCATACGTGCGATCTGACGGGCGATAGATGAAGGAATTTCTGCTTGAGCCTCCCCTTCATCGACTACATCTGGCACACTCACCATTTGTTCACGTAAGGTCTCAACCTGATCGATCATAGCCTGCTCCATTGTTCCCTGCTCGGTAGAACCAACCCAGCGCATCATTGAGGAGAGGAAGAGTTCTTTTAAGTAGGCAAAGGAGAAACCAGCGGTCAGCTCACTCAATTGAACGGCTCCCTCTTCAGAAATGTGCAGAGCAGCTTTAAGGGTTTCATTCCATAAGGTAATATAGGCCAATCGCTCGGGCTGTTCAGGAATCTCGAAGGGATATTTGCGATCGAAGCGACTGGGGCGATCAAGGATCGAAGGATCGAGCTTCTCAGGATGGTTCGTGGTGGCAAGGGTGACAATGCCTGCGTTTGTAGCAAAGCCGTCCAACTCGTTAAGGAAGAATGAGCGGTTATATGGAGTGAGCAGCGAATCCAGATCTTCAAGGACAAGCATACAGGGTGCGGTTTTACGGGCACGCTCGAAGACCGCGTGAATGTTATCCTCTTCAGTGACATGCTCGGCACGGAAACTTTTCACGTAGATGCATGGCAATTGTAATGCGTTAATGAGTGCCTTGACGGTATGCGTTTTGCCGTTTCCCGGAGGGCCAACGAAGAGGATGCCACGTTTCCAGGGAATGCCGTACTCCTCATAGGTCTGACGCATGGCGAAAAATTGCTCAAGATCCTCACGAATCTGCTGTTTAAGGTTGCCACGCAAGATCAGATTATCGAAGGAAGCCCCTTGAATCGCACGGAAGAGGCGTGCATCTTTTTGCCAGCACCCACCCGAAAAGACGAGTACCTCTCCACGCAATTCCGCGTTCCAACGACAGACCTCAGGTAATAAAATCTTTCCCCACAGCACGATCGTCACACAGGATCCAATACGCGTAGGTCCGTCCACCAAAACTCTCAGCCCAATGCATTACTACGATATCCAAAGTATTGCCCCGCCATGTCACAGCAAACCAGGCGTTCTTTGCAGCCTCGCTCATCTCCGGTTCATCGTTATCAAATGAGGGAAGCATAGCGGCCATTCGCGCAGAGCTAATATAACGCATACCCTGCGGAAAGGAAGCTATCTCGCGTCCATGCCAGTGCGTGGCAACCTGGTCATGAACAAAAGTTTGCATCTCCAATGTACAATGACCCGCCTGTGCATAGGTCTCGACGTTGAAGAGTCCATTATTACCCTCAAGCAACGCCTTTTCAGGGAATTTTTCGGCCAGGTATTGACTGACGTGATACTCAATAGCGGTTGTAGGAAGTGCCAGAGCTTCTCGTATAATTTGTTCTTTGTTCATCGTGTCTCCTTATATAGCATTCATGAGCCAAAGATCAACAATTTACATATACGAATAAGGTTATGAAAAGTTGGTAAATGAGCGAAGTATCATAATATTAAGTCATGGATGCGCCTTCAGATGAGCTACGTGCAACGCGGGCGAAGAGGGAGAGTATACCACTTTTGTGCCGTGGTAGTGGTGGCGTCCAGCGTGTACGCCGCTCGGCCAACACACGCTCTATCTGGTCTGGAGGAAGATGTTGACCCTGCACACCCACGATTGCCAGTCTCCGTTCGGGCACATGAATCTCGATCAGGTCGTTCTCTTCAACCAGGGCAATAGGGCCACCATCCAGGGCTTCGGGCGTGACATGCCCTATGCATGGGCCCTTCATTGCGCCTGAGAAGCGCCCATCTGTGATAAGGGCCGTAGATGTATTGAGTGCGGGATCGTCTGCAAGGATCGTTGAGGCAAAGTACATCTCCGGCATGCCATTCGCTCGTGGCCCCTCGTAGCGGATCACCAGCACATCACCGGGCTGTATCTTGCGCTCACGCAGGGCATCCAGGGCACTATCCTCAAAGTCGAAGACGCGTGCCGGTCCCACATGGATATGCATCTCCTTGGGAACCGAGAACACTTTGATCACGGCCCCACCAGGAGCAAGGTTACCACGCAACACAGCAATTCCTCCATCGGGTCCAAAGGGATCAGAGCGAGGACGCAGAACCTCCCGCCGAGAGACTTTGACGTTGTTGAGATAACCAAGCCGTTCTGCGAAGAATCTACTGTGCTCGATCTCCTGCAAGTTCTCGCCCAATGTCTTGCCTGTGACGGTGAGGCAATCCAGGTGCAGCATATCGCGCAACTCAAGCATGACGGCGGGTACTCCACCTGCGTACCAGAAATACTCAACGGGATAGCGGCCCGTCGTCTTAACATTCGCCAGCACTGGCACCTGGCGATGGATGCGGTCAAAGTCGTCGATGGTGATCTCGACTCCCACCTCGCGGGCAATCACGGGCAAATGCAGAAGCATATTGGTCGATCCACCTACGGCGGCATGAATGATGATCGCATTCTCAAACGCCTCGCGCGTCAGAATACGTTGAGGCGTAATCTCTTCTTCAATCAGTTTGAGGATCTGCTTGCCAGCCGCACGAGCATAGCGTAAGAGATGAGCGAGAGGAGCTGGCACGAGGGCTGAACCCGGCAATGCCAGGCCGAGCGCTTCTGAAACGACCTGACCTGTACTGGCGCTCCCCATAAATTGACAGGCACCACACGTCGGACATGCTCCTTGTTGCGCCAGATCGAAGTCCTCTTTTGAAAGTTCACCACGTTCGACGGACATTCCCATCGGCCAGAGCTGGTTTGAAGTTACATAATCGGGTGCGTTCAGTTGTGTTCCACCGGGTAAGTGAATGGCGGGCATGTTGCAGCGGGCAATCGCGAGCAGGTGTGCGGGTACAGATTTATCGTTGCCAGAGATCAGCACCATACCATCGTGTGGGTGACCAAGGGCATGTATCTCGATCATCGCAGCCATGATATCGCGTGAGACGAGCGAATAACTCATCCCTTCATGCGCCTGGGCTACGCCATCACAGATATCGCTGACGGTGAAGACACCCGGTTTTCCGCCCGCCTCGAACACGCCGTTGCTGGCTTCCTCGATCAATGGTCGAAAGTGAAACGTGCCTGGATGACCCATACCATAGGCACTATCGATGAGGATCTGTGGTTTGGATAGATCTTCTTCCGTCCAATTCATTCCCAGGCGCAAGGCATCGCCCTGATAATTTACAGAGCGTAAACGTTGACTGCGCAGTTTGCGTGGATCAATTGGCATGAGTATCCTCCTCAGATGATGAATGGTCGGGTAGACCTGGATGCTCCGTTGGCAGAGGGCTCTGAACTGTCCATCCACCATCAACCACTAAAGTTTGCCCTGTAACATGACGTGCTTCAGGCGAGGCGAGATAGAGTGCAGCGGCCACAATATCCTCCACATATCCAACGCGTCCAACGGGCGTCACGCTGGCCCAATGCTGCTCGTAATGTGGATCGTCCTGCAGCTGTGCGTTCGGTAAGAATTGCGCCCGGACTAATAGCGTTGGCTGTAATCCCATATTTACCGACTTCGAGCGCAATGTTTTTCGCCATCATACGGATGCCCGCTTTAGTGATCCCGTACCCTCCCAGGTTCAAATGAGCCTGGATGCCAGTCACAGAAGACATCAAGATGATGCGACCAGGAACATGCGCCTCGATCATGAGTCTGGCAGCAGTTTGCGCGGTAAAAAAGCTTCCACGCAGGTTGACCGCCATTAAGCGCTCAACATCCTCTGGAGTAGCGGTCAGGAACTCTCCATAGTTGGTAATACCTGCATTGGCGATGGCGATATCTAGTTTCCCAGTGGTAGCGACGAAGCGTTGAAATTGAGTCCGGACAGCTTCCACATCGGCGACATCATATGCATATGGGAAAACACGTTCCGCTCCTACAATCTCATTGATCTGCTGAACCGCTCTCTGACAAAGCAAAGGATCGATATCATTAAGCGCTACAGTAGCTCCGGAGCTTGCGAACGCCTGACAGAGGGCATAGCCAATGCCTGTTCCAGCTCCCGTAACGATAACAGCTTTTCCAGAAAACGTGCTCATGCATTTCTCCTCTCAATGTGGTGTGCACAAGGCGTCCATAGCAACACATCGTTATGTTGCAGACAGCATTGACATCATACCATGATCAAGCGGCATATCTTTTGGTCGCGTTTATACTGACTATGTACCGATAATAGAGCCAGGAGAGATGGAACGACCATGACAATCAACACCTCTAGATGCAAAATGCGAGATGTCGCACGCAACATTCACCAATGTACTCCCTTAAGAAGGATACTTGTGTTCATCCTTCTTTGCTTCGTGCTCGTAGTAGCATGCGCATTTCGCGCTGCGAGTTTGCCTATTATTCTCACTAAAGCGGATGATGGCAAAACAGTGACCACCTCTTCAGGGAACAGGATTATTATCCAACTTCCCGATAACTCTGGGAGCACTGGTTATACGTGGAATTTTACAACATCAAGTAATCAGGTACTCACCTGGCAAAACACTACCTATCTTCCTCCCAGGAGTCTTCCAATGCTTGGAGCTCCTGGCATTGTTGCGTTCACATTTCTGACACATGATAGTGGGAATGTACATATACAATTCGCACTCCGACGAAACTGGGAGGTAAATGTGCCACCGATACAGCGTTTCACTGTTACCGTTCATGTACAGCATTAACCCCCTGGCGAGCAGGTTTCACCAACGGTCCCCGAATCTCTGTGGCAGGATAGCCCTGCTGATGGAGGGCCGTGAGCAACTGTTCCACATGCTGACGGTCGCGCGTCTCTAGCGTGAAGGTCACTTCAACGTGCTGCACAGGCAGCGATTGCATCGTCGACAGGTAATTCATCTCGCGTACATTGATCTTCAACTCCGCAATACGTGTCAGGAGTTGATTTAACTCGCCTGGACGATCTTCAATCACCACACGCACGATAGCTATCCGCCCCTGGATCAGTAACCCGTGCGTGATATAGCCGCCGAGCAGGTTCATATCGATATTTCCACCGGAGAGCAACACCACGACCTCTTTCCCCGCTAGCTTCAGTAATCCTGGGCGCAACAACGCCGCCAGCCCGACGGCACCCGCACCCTCAACCTGCAATTTGCAGCGTTCCTGCAACAGCAAAATGGCGTTCATCGTCTCTTCATCCTCCACCGTGACAACCATATCGACCAGGCGCTGGATAATGGGAAAGTTTAATTCGCCAGGGCTTTTCAAGGCGATCCCATCGGCAATAGTGGTGATGGCTGGCAGTGTGAGCAGTGCGCCAGCATCCAACGAGGCGCGGCAACTCGCGGCACCCTGTGCCTCGACACCGATGATAATGATGTCCGGTTTGCGTGCACGCGCCGCGATTGCGATGCCTGAGATGAGACCTCCACCGCCAATCGGCACAATAAGCACATCTGCAGACGGAACCTGGGCCAGAATCTCCAGACCGAGCGTGCCCTGACCCGCGATGATGCTGGGATCATCAAAGGCATGGACGAACGTTGCTCCCGTTGTCTTCTGAAGTTCACGTGCATGCGTCGACGCCTCCTCAAAGGTTGACCCATGCAAAACCACCTTCGCTCCATAGCCTTGTGTCGCCACCACCTTTACCAGAGGAGCCTGCTCCGGCATCACAATAGTAGCGGGAACCGCAAAGGACTGAGCGGCGACGGCGACGGCCTGAGCATGATTGCCCATCGATGTTGCAATTACCCCCCGTCTGCGTTCCTCCTCGCTAAGTTGAGCGATCTTATAGGTTGCGCCACGTACCTTGAATGATCCTGTTCGTTGCAGGTTCTCAGCCTTGAGATGCACATTGGCCCCCGTCATAAGGCTGAAGGTGCGCGAATGCAGCATGGGTGTTACATGAATTGCAGCGCGAATCACCTGGCTGGCACGCTCGATCTCCTGCGAGGTTGGTGCCTGGGGGATCGATTGGAAGTTGGCTGTACTCATTGAAAGGTTCCCTTTCTTGAACAAAGAGGATAGCGTTACCAGAACAGCAACAGGTACATTGTGAATTCTGACACATATTCTTCCCAAATGGAAAGCCCGATTTATTGTGATGACTACTTGCCTGGGAAATCAATCCATCTTTATAGAGACAGCGGTTGATCCGGTCTATAACATGCTTGTAGAAATTGCGATGGCCCGTCACCATACAAGCTACGATGGGCGCGAGTTCTATTTTTGTTGTCCAGCCTGTAAGCGCCTCTTTGAGCGTAATCCACAGGAATATCTCGTGCATAACGAAAGTTGAGGCATGCTTGTGGGAATTGGCCCATCTCCAGTAGAATACCCTTCGCAGAAAACTTGACATATAAATAATTTTCGCTTATGCTTAATCGTATACTAAGGTTACAGTTTCGTGACCGCATTCTCAATACCAGATCGAGTCTCTCAGAGAGGAGATGGAACATGGACGTTCCTTCCTGGCCACGCCCCTATTGGGCACGATCGCCTTCACACCCCCTTTTGCTTTTTTCTTTAGAAAACGTTTTCCCCTCTTTTGAAAGGCACGAGGTTTTGTGAAACATGAAAACTACTTCCATCTATACATGGTCAAGGCGCAGCGTATTTCCGCTCCTCGCAACGGTTATTGCGCTTTTTCTCCTTTCGGCCCCTCAGATAACCATGGCACGTTCAGCAACAACTTTTTATGTTGACTCGGTGGGGGGAAGTGATAGTAACAGTGGAACCTCTACAAGTAGTCCGTGGCAATCACTTAATAAAGTGAGCCAGCAAACCTTTCAGGCAGGAGACCATATTCTACTGAAGGCTGGTAGCAAATGGACGGGTCAGCAACTTTTCCCTAAAGGGTCTGGTGCATCTAGCAATCCCATTTACATCGATATGTATGGAAGTGGAAATAAGCCACTGATCGCAGAAGGTGGTGCGCACCACGCCGCCGTGTATTTGTTTAATCAACAGTATTGGGATATCAGTAACCTTGAGGTGACGAATACCGCCTCCTCATTAGGCGATTACCGGGGCGTCTACGTTTTGGGTCAGGATGCCGGAGTCTTGAATCACTTCTATTTCCACAACATGAATATCCATGACGTGACTGGTGAAGTGAAATGGATTAAAACAAACGGGATCGATGCAGCGAAGAAGACTGGTGGAATCGTTTTCCAAATTCAAACCACGACGGCTGTAAAAACAAAGTTCAACGACATCCTGATCGAAAACAGCAGCTTTACGAACAACTCCTTCGGTAGTATTATCATCAAGCAAGCATCAAACTGGTGGTCCAGGGCCAGTGCAACTGACGCTAACTGGTATCCAAACACCAACATCGTCATTCGCGGCAACCACCTCAACCATACGTCCGATGCCAATGCCTGCGATACCATCTTCCTGGCTGGTGCACAGAATGCGCTCATCGACGCGAATGTCAGCGTGGGAGCGGGCACCAGTGGCATTGAGATGGAGTATGGGGACAACATTACCGTTCAACATAACGAGGTTTCTGGCGTCGTGGTGAAAGCTGGCGGCGGTGACAGCAACGCGATAGATCCAGACTTAGGCACCACCAACATCACCGTTCAGTATAACTATATTCACGATAACAATACCGGCATGTTGCTCTACGGCAATAACTTCGGGATGAATTATGTCATCCGCTACAACATTTTCCAGAACAACAGAAACCGTGTGCTGGACATCGGCAACAAAAAAGGTCCCGTCTACTTCTACAATAACACCATCTACAACAAGACCACAAAACCGGTCCTGGTGTATTTTAGAAGTTATGATAAGCTGACTGGAAACTGGTACTTAGACAACAACATTTTCTACTCCGCTCAATCAGGGGCCACGCTCGATTTATTCGCTGGAATGGGCTACGCCTACAACGCCTATTATGGGGCCGCAGTTCCAACAGGTACGGGTGGAGACAATCATGCGGTTACTGCCGGGCCGGGGCTTGTCGATCCAGGTACGGGTGGATCAGGCATTGGTACGTTGAGTGGCTACAAATTACAGTCTAATTCGCCGCTTAAAAACGCTGGAATGACCATTTCCAATAATGGTGGGATAGATTTCTTTGGCACGGCTCTTCCCTCTGGACGCCCAAGTATTGGAGCTGCACAATAGTCTTCTCGCCGCGCCCACAAGTCACAAAGATTATGCATACAAAGGAGTAGAATGCTATGCAAGGTGGTAAACGTTTTATACGCGTGGTTATGATGCTTGTACTCATCGCCATTTCCGCCCTGGCCGTCCTTCATTCTTCAGGAACGGTATCCGCTGCCTCAGGAGTCATTGTGTCGGGTACAACATGGAACGATAACAATGGTAATCCTGTGAATGCGCATGGCGGTGGGATGATTAAGGTCGGCAACACCTATTACTGGATCGGTGAGTATAAGGACAAGGGTGGACTATTCCTGGCTACCGCCTGTTATTCTTCGACTGACCTTCAACACTGGACCTTTGTGAATAAGACGCTGGTGAAACAGGCAAGCGGCGACCTGGGGCCAAACCGGATCGTTGAGCGCCCCAAGATTCTCTACGACAGGGCCACGAAGCTGTATGTCGAGACCATGCACGTAGATAATTCAACGTACAAAGACCCGAGCGTTGGCGTCGCCACCAGTCCAACCGTGTGTGGCAACTATACCTACCATGGGCGCTTGAAGCTCAACGGCTCGACGATTAAGAAATGGGATAGTGGTTCGTTCCAGGATACAGATGGTACAGGCTACATAATCACCCATAACGGAAACATTTACAAGCTAGCCCCGGACTATTTGAGCGCCGTATCCCAGCCACTATCGGCGATGTGTGGAGGTTGTGAGGCACCTGCTTTATTCAAGGTGGGCGGCACCTACTTCTTCTTGTTCTCACACAGAACCGGCTGGGCCACAAACGACAACTTTTACTTTACGGCTACATCGCTCAGCGGACCCTGGACATCCAGAGGTGATCTGGCACCTGCTGGGAAAAACACCTGGAATTCCCAGACGACCTATGTTTTGCCGATCCAGGGAAGCAGTACGACGACCTATATGTTCATGGGTGACCGCTGGAATGCAAACAACCTGGGTGCCTCGACCTATGTGTGGCAACCGCTCGTGATCAAGGGAACGTCTCTCTCGATGCCCACATTCCACGCCTCCTGGACAATCGATACCAGCACGGGTCAGGCTACGTTTTAACCAGGATCGACACCAACACAGGGCGTCAAAAATAGCATATTACACGTAATACGGTAGGGACCCGATTGCATCGCGTCCGTGATTTATGGGATGGTAGCCCAGGGTTGATCAATCACGGACGCGATGCAATCGGGTCCCTACCGTTGCTAATCCATCTGATACGTGCTACTATAGCCCATGTAAATAATGAACAGCTTAACGAGCGGAAGTAGAGTGTAACCGATGGATCCCCAACGCTATCTCAAAACGCCCCAATCACGACGCAGTGTTCTGCAATATATCGCCGCGCTGGCGGCTGGTTCCAGCATCCTGGATGCATGTGGCACAAATAACAGCTCTTCCGACGCATCGGATTCTACTGCATCTGGTGGGAGCGAAAAAATCCAACATGTCTTGATTGCGTGCCAGGAAAATCGTACCTTCGACACCTATTTCGGCTTCTATCCTAAAGCAGGAAACTTTGGCATACCTGCGAACATTTCGTTGCTTGACAAAAATGGTAAAACAGTAAAACCCCACCATTTTACAACGCATGATACGAGCGATATTGCCCATGATTGGAATATCATCCATCATGAATACAATAATGGAAAAATGGATGGTTTTGCACTGGCTGATGGCATCGATACAATGGGATATTATAACGGCGCGGACATCCCCTTCTACTATGCACTCGCCGATGCCTTTACGCTGTGTGGGAACTACTTTTCTTACCAGCTCGGCCCAACGTTGCCCAATCGCATCGCACTCTGGGCTGGCACCACAGGTGGCATCACCAGAAATCATCGCCTTGCACATGGTAGCCTGGATTGGCCGATCATTGTAGATCTGCTGGAAGAGCATCATATCAGTTGGAAGTGTTACAACCTGGGTACAGGACTTGGTAGCGTTCCAGAAGTAGAGTTTTTTAATGCTATTCCCTTCTTTAAACGCTGGTATAAAGATCCCCGCCTGCAATTTAAGGAAAGAGACTATTACAACGACCTGAAAGCGGGCACCCTCCCACAAGTCACCTTCTTGATTTCAGATGCCTTTACCAGCGAGCATCCTCCACTGAGCATTCGCCAGGGGGAGATCGAGATGGCGAAGGTGATCAATGCGCTGATTAAATCCAACTTGTGGACGAAGTCGGCTCTCTTCCTTACCTATGACGAAGGCGGCGGCTATTTCGATCATGTTCCGCCACCACAATTGGATGCATACGGTATGGGAATGCGTGTGCCCGCTCTGGTCGTCTCTCCCTGGGCGAAGCGTGGCTACGTTTCGGGGCAGCTATACGAACATAACTCGCTCTTGAAGTTCATGGAGCGCCGCTTTGGCTTGCCTTCACTCGCGAGTGTGAACCACCAATTCGATACTACAACACCTGGCTTGAACAATGATGCGGCACAGGGGAAGGCTTTTGGACCTCCTGCACCTCCACGCGATGGCCTTAGCCAGTTGGGCGATTTCTATGAAGCCTTCGATTTCACGCAAAACCCGGATTATTATCCGTCGCTTCCACAAAAATTATAAAGCATAAGACAAGCGAGGAAGCAGTCAAAATGACCATCGGTTATAGTCTCAATTTCATAGTCAGCCACGAACGCAAAAGCGGCACGACTTGCTTCGCCTGCATGGCCTGCATATGATCAAGTCCATCAAGCACGCGCACGTCCCAGCCAAGGTGCGCGAGTTGTGCCTGTCCTTGCACGAGGGGACCGACTAAACTCACAAACACATCTCCCCAATGCTGGTCGTACTCGATCTCATCTGCCGAACCCGCAAAACAGAGACGAGGGCAGGTAATCTGCGCTTGAGCGGCCCGGTCATCGAAGCCTTGCAGTGCCTGGTACAGCGTGACAAATTGCCGCGTCTGATCATTTGACAAAACGCCAGACCATGCGGATTCCTCTGCTGACGGCACTGGCCGCATGACCGCTTGCCATCTCGTAGGACACAGTGGTGACACGGAGCATTTCCGCATATGGCCCGTTCAATGGCGGCCAACCTCCCATGACGAGCGCCGAGAGGCGGTCGGTCCGCATAGCGAGTTGAAGCCCAATCATTGCCAGCCAGGAGTAGCCATAGTAGACGAACTGATCCACCTCTGCGGCATCGGCCACCGCCAGCAGATCGCTCACGGTGTTGACGGGTGTCAGCGTGTCCGGTTTTGGCCTCCGAAGACACTCTCCTTCATAGTCAAAGGCCACCACGCGAAAAGCGACGCTCAGCCCGTTGATCAGCGATTGACCCAGGGCCGGATCGGCACCATACTTACGCATTTCTTCGGCCTGTGGCCCGGTTATCGGTTGTGGATTGACTGGCAGTAGCAGGGCCGGACCTGTGCCATGGACTTCGATCTCGATGGTGCTTCCATCATGTAATCTCGCTTGAGGCATATGAGTTCCCTCCTTCATTTACTTCATGACTACCTCGCATGGGGCAACATAATGTTTGTCTGTTGCCTCATTTGAGAGAGCATTCCTATTCAGATGTATTGCTTCTGTATTGCTTCGTCAAGGGTCATTCAACACGTTTTCTGGATCATCTTTCTACTGTACAACACTCATGCCCAACTGGAGGGTAAAGCAGCATTGAGAAGTGTGTATATGGGAACAGCAGACCCCTGCTAGACGCTCAGTGTGCTTATTCTATGTGGTAAAAAGAAGAATGTTGATTGAAAGAAGTCGCTAAAAGCACATGGGAGTTTGACATGACAGTTCGTCCCTATCTACGTACCCATGATCTCGCCCTGGCAGGAAAAATCAGTGTGCAACAAGTACGCAATTACGAAGCGAATGGCTTGATCCCGCAGGCACAGCGAAGTCCGAGCGGCTATCGCCTCTACACGCAGCAGCATCTTGCAGCACTCAAAGCAGTAAGAAGCATGGTTCGTGGCTACGGCTGGCCCAGAATGTCAGCGATCATGCAGGCACTGCATAAGGGCGACCTTTCCGCAGCTCTTGCGACAATCGACGAGCGCCATGCTGAACTTGCCAGCAAACGTTCCCAGATTGAGCAGGCACTCTCGGCCTTGCGTATATTAGCCGCCAGGGCCACCTCTTTGCAAAGTTCCTCCCACCCTCAACGACTACGCGTGGGTGAAGCGGCCAAACAAGTGGGCGTGCGCGTTTCGGCTCTCCATTTCTGGGAACAGCAAGGGTTACTGCATCCGATTCGCGAGCAGTATAGCCGCTACCGTCTCTATGACGAGCAACAGATGCGCCGCCTGCGCGTCGTGGTCTTGCTCAGAGACGCTGGCTACCCCTTCAGCGTCATCCAGTTGGCGCTCGACGAATTAGCAGCCGGTCGGCCAGAAAAAGCCATCGTGGCTGTAGAGAAAAAACGCGAGGAACTGACGAGGACAAGCTGGTCATGTATTGAAGCCCTGCCCTTCTTTCAGCACTATGTGAGCGATTTTGGCCCACAGATGATTATGTATCTCAGGCCAGAACCGCATCCTCCGCCGCATAATCAAATTGCTTCGCATCTATTTCCTTGGGAGGGTTGGCACGTTCCCACACCACGGCACGCCTGAGCGCCTCATCCAGGTCAACAGGCTCGCGATAGCCCAACTCTGCGCGTATCCTGGTCGTATCAACCAGCAATTCCTGATTTACATCCATATCGGGTATGAGGTGAGTTGGCACACGGTCAGGGGACAGCGTAATGATATTGCCATGCCAGTCAGCTATCCTGGCAATGGCGCGTACCCACTCGATTATGGAGAGCGTGCGAGCCTCGCCAACATTGTAGATGCGATCAGCGGCACGCTTATCTGTGAGGGCGAGAGCGATGGCGGCGGCAACGTTTTCGACATAGCCACGCGTCCAGCGCCATTGCGCCAGGCGCTCGTCCAGCAGAATCGCCGGGCGCTGATCATCCATGCGCTTCAAAAACTCGAAGAGGCGATGCTGCCCATCATTGGGACCATAGACAGCAGGCAAACGCAACACAGTGCCCTGGATGGTTGGATCATTCATCACGAGCCGCTCAATGGGAATCTTATCATAATCGTGCATGCGCTGCTTTTCGCTCTCAGGAATGGGCAGGTCCAGACCGCGATAAGGGTAGAGTTTGTCGCGCAAGGGCGAATCTTCGGTGATTGGAAGCGCGTCGGGCGGGCCAACTTCTGTGCGATTGACGCGTCCATAAGCTCGATAAACATCCTGGCTACTGATCAATACAACGCGGGGCACCAATCCCTGGCAGAGGCTCATGAGTGCGTGCCCATCTTGCTCGACGAAGGCAATCATATCCAGCACAACGTCGGGAGCAAAATCCTGGAATGCTTGCTTAAACGTGGCAAGGTGTGCTCTATCGCCTCTAATTTGTTGCACTCCTTGGGGTAGATCGGCTTGCGCCTGGCCGCGATGAAATACTGCAACTGTATGACCCTGTTGGGAAAGGAGACGTACGGTGGTCAACCCAATAAAACGGGTGCCACCAATGACAAGGATACGCATATCTTATGTCCTTTCAAAAGTGTACTTTAAATGTTCATGAGCAACGATACGCGGAATCGGCGTCTATTACAAGACAAAAACAATGCTGTGAGCATAGATTGCACAATCATCTATGCTCACAGCATATTCTCCGTCCCTTAGGGGAACCGGGGTAGGGGCGTCACCTGGTGCATTGACTCCAACTATTTCGGAAAAATGACGCAAGCACGACACGAATGCTTGTAATGCGCGGAAAACGGTAGGGACCCGATTGGATCGCGTCCGCCATTCATGGAATCGTGGCCCACGAGTGATCAATCACGGACGCGATCCAATCGGGTCCCTACCGTTTTCCGCGTAATATGCTATTTTTGATGCATCATTTTTGGCGAATCCCTCAAAGATGGGCACCCACCTTTCCTCATCATATTGACAGAAATCAAACATCCTCGTACACTAGATGAGCAACCCTCAAACACCCATATTTCTAGTTTTGTTCAAATGGTAAGAGAGAAAATATGCCACGTTGTCCTAACCCTCGTTGTCAGATGGATTATCCACCGGGAATTACCAGGTGCACCAATCCATTTTGCCTTTGCTTGCTACCGGAAGCGGTAGTTGGTGGGCGCTATCGCATTGAAACGCTGATCGGCATGGGCGGCATGGGAGCGGTCTATCGAGTTAGCGATACATTCGAGATGCAACAGGTGGCGCTCAAAGTCTTATCACTGAACAATACCATCATGGATAATGCGACGGCGGTTGAACGCTTCCGGCGCGAGGCACGTTATGCCCATCAATTGCGCCATAAGAATATTGTGCCCGTCCTCAATTTTGGGCAAGATGGAGAACTCCTTTATCTGGTGATGCCATTGATCACAGGTGGCACGTTGAAGGCGCTTTTAAAAGGTGAACGTCCTCTCCCAACAACCCAGGCACAACGCTATCTTACCGATCTGGCCGCTGCCATCGACGCCATACACGCACATCCACAAAAAATTATTCATCGCGATATCAAGCCTTCCAATCTCCTCATTCACCAGGATGATGGACGCCTGGTGATCGCGGACTTCGGCATCGCACGGGCAATAGAACAAGAAAAACCCCTCACACAACGTGGTTGGTCGCTTGGATCCGAGCATTATATGGCCCCGGAACAGGAACATGGACAGGCCCAGCCGGCCAGTGATATCTACTCGATGGGCGTAGTGGCGTACCAGATATTTACAGGCTTGCTCCCATTTCAAGCGGTGGTGAAGAGTAAAGCATTGGAATTGCCGCCGCCAAGTAAATTAAACTGGGCGCTTCCTCCCACCGTTGATCCAATTATTATGCGTGCAATGGAGGTCGATCCAGCAAAACGCCATCGCTCGGCGGGCGCATTTGCGGATGCACTGAATGACGCCTTTGCAAAGGATGTCACGATTGCTAATAATGATATTGAGTTCGCGCCAACGATGGTAGCAACCAGCAATGCCAATGTGATCGTACGAGCGCTGATTCCAGAAAATCCTTGCGTGAAATGTGGGCGCGAAAACCGGAGTTCATCGCGCTTCTGCCGTTACTGTGGACACAGCCTCGACGATACTTCTCCACTCGTGACAGAGATGTGCCAGATCGGCTATGTGAGTGATAGAGGACATCAGGCGCTGGATAACGAAGATATGCTACTGGTGGTGCAGGGATTATGTGTCACGCTGGCAGCACCACTGCGCCCTTTTAGCCTGTTTGCCGTTGCGGATGGACTGCGCGGATTGCAGGACAAACCCGCCGGAGGACATGAAGCGAGCCGCCTGGCAATCGAAACGGTCGCGGATATTTTGTTGCCGCTGATAGCAACGATCCCACATACCGGAACATCTCGTCCAACACCGGTAGCACAAAGTTCCTCTTCAGCCAGTAGCAAGCAAGGGAAGCGTACGCCCCCCAAAAAACCGCCCGCTGACACGATACTGGAGCAATGGTTGAAGGATGCAGTCCGGCAAGCAAACCAGGTCATCTATCACTGCAACGCTGATTATGACACGAAGATGGCCAGCACATTAACAACGGCCCTGATCTACAAACGACGGCTCTATGTTGCCAATATAGGAGATAGCAGGGCATATTATTTCAATAGTAAGAAGGGAAGCTTACAGCCCATTACGCACGATCATACGTTGGGAGCGGACCTCGTTGAAGTCAATTTGCTGCAACCAGATGAATTATATGATAGCGCCAAACGTAACCAGCACTACCGCTATCTCGGACAAGGATACCATGTGACGATCGATCTTTTCCAACAAGAGGTCGAACCAGATGATCTTATCCTACTATGCACGGATGGGCTGTGGCACATGGTACGAGATGAGCGCATCCAGGAGATATTTAAGCTGGGGGGAGATACACAAAAAATGGCAGGTGTGCTGGTGGAGGCCGCAAATGATGCAGGCGGCGAGGGGAATGTAAGCGCCATCGTCGTAAAGGTGCAATAATCCGCTATTCAGGTGCTAGAGGCAACATTACCGTAAAGGTTGAACCCTTGCCAGGACCGCTCTCCACCGATATTGTGCCGTTATGGGCATGCACCAACCAATCGACGATAGACAGACCGAGGCCGGAGCCCCCAACCGATTTTGAGCGTGCGGGATCAGCGCGATAGAAGCGTTCAAAGATGTGAGGGATATCCTTCTTAGCGATGCCAATTCCTGTATCGTGTATGACCAGGCAGGCTTGCGAGGCGCTGGTATGAACGGAGAGGGTCACGCTACCACCAGCATTAGTATAGATAAGCGCATTATCAACCATGCTCATGATGATCTGGATCAGGCGTGCGGCATCGCCCAGGACAGTGGCCGGATTGAGTTCGCCGACATGTAAGGACACGTTGCGTTCATCGGCCAGAGGTTCAAGACTACTCACGACATCGGCGGTGAGCAGATCGAGCCGCACAGGTTCATAATCCAGCTTCACCTGCCCCTCATCGGCACGGGCCAGGGCCAGAAGATCGCTGATTAGATCCCCAAGCCGTTCAGACTCTGCATTGACCTCGCGCAATACGAGCAGATTGCCCTCCTCGTCAGAAGGTTGCGTGATCGCCAGTTCGGTCATACTACGAATAACCGCAACCGGGGTACGTAATTCATGGGAGGCGTCGGCAACGAAACGATGTTGTTGCGTAAAAGCATGTTCCAGGCGCTCAATCATCTGATTAAAAATGATTGAGAGATCGCGCACCTCATCTTCAGGTGAAGGAACCGGAACACGTTGGGAGAGATCTGTCGCGCCAATCTCGTGAGCAGTACGTGCAAGGCGATGGATAGGTCTAAAGGCACGCCCGGCCAGCCAGTAGCTCCCAAAGGCGCTCAGAAGCAAAGCAAGAGGTGTCACAATGAGAAGATACGTGAGAATAGCCTGCAAGTTCGTATCTAATTTCGCCAATGATTGTCCCACTTGCACAACACCAACAACATGTTTTTTATCGGTAAGCATCGTACTATAGATACGGATGGATTGAGCGCCTGAGTTGGTACTGGTCCCTTTCCAGGGCATTCCTTGCAAAGGCATTTTAACGCTATCAGAAGATAAGGATAGCTTATTGAACGTGGCGGTCGAGTAAACCACATTGCCATGAGCATCAAGGACGCGCACAATAATACTTCTATCGGGATAGGGAACGTTCAGATCAGGGGCATCATTATGAAAATTAGGATTATGAGGATCAGAAAGGTTATCTCCGCCAGATACGTCTATGAGAGCTGAACTGGCATCAAGCTCTGGCAACTCATTGACGATATCATCAACCATTATTTTCCCATTGCGCACAGTCACGCCCTCGGCTACCTGTTGAGCGCGAAGTTGCAGCGTTGTATCAAAACTGGTCGCTAACAAACGCTGCGAGAAGGTATAGAAGATGATCCCAAAGATCACTACCAGCGCTGCGGAGACGAGGGTATACCATAACGTCAATTGGATGCGGATACCCGGTCGGAAAAAGTGCTGCAAGCGTGCAGGTATCATAGAGGTTCCTTGAGTTGATACCCGGAACCACGGACCGTATAGATCACATCGGGTTCGTTCTGGTCACATAGCTTGCGGCGAAGATAGCGAATATAGACATCAATGACGTTAGAAAGATGCTCCGTATCACCATCCCAGACGTGTTCAGCGATCATAGAACGACTCAGTACCTGATGTGGATGACGCATAAATAATTCGAGCAGGGCATACTCTTTATTGCCCAGGACGATCAGGCGCTCACCACGCCGCACTTCATGAGTACGCGTATCAAGGACAATATCCATAAAATTGAGGGTGGGGGTCTTGATAGGCGCACCACGACGCAGTAATGCACGCACACGGGCTTCCAGTTCGCTAAAAGAAAATGGCTTCACCAGATAATCATCCGCACCCAGATCGAGACCCTTGACACGATCCTCGACCTCACCCAACGCGGTTAACAACAGAATAGGCATCGTACTTCCCTGCTCACGTAGCCGTTTACACACTTCAAAACCATTCAGATCTGGCAATAACACATCCAGGATCAGCAGGTCATACGGCGTTGCAAGCGCCATCAACACCGCATCTTCACCATTCACGATGAGATCAACGGCGTAATGGTTACCCGCCAGCCCTTTCTTCAGGCTCGGCCCTAAACGTGGATCATCCTCCACAACCAGGATACGCATAACCTATCCCTCATGAACCTTTCCAGAACGGATCTATCCAGCTACCAGCACACCACGACTCCTGTGGCCTGACAAGTAGCTAGATGACAATTTGTAGTGTATCGCTTCTTTATGAAAAGAACATTAATGTTATCGAAACGGAGAATGCTCCGCTCTCTCAATCACATCAAACACGTAAAAACAGTAGGGACCATCTACAATGACGCCCTACCCATTTAGCGCCGTTTTCATACGCGCAAGCGCCGTTTCAATACGCTCCTCTGGGACGGTCATCGAGATACGCATATAGCCCTCGCCGCTGGGGCCAAAGTTTGTGCCGGGCGTTACAAAAACACCGCATGTATCAAAGAGCCAGTTGGCAAATTGCTTTGCTGTGTAACCAGCAGGGACACGTGCCCATACATATAAGCCGGCCTGGGTACGCTGCGTGTGCAGGCCAAGGTCGTTGCAGCCAGCAACGAGCAGATCACGACGACGCTGATAGATTGCATTACGCTGCTCCAACCATGCAGGTGACAGGGATAGAGCCGTGATTGCTGCATATTGGACGGGACGGAAGATGCCGCTATCAATGTTGCTCTTCAGCCGTCCAACGGCATCCACCAGTACAGGATTGCCCACCAGCATCCCGATGCGAAAACCAGCCATGTTATAGGTCTTGCTTAAGGAATGCAATTCCACGGCAACCTCTGCGGCCCCCGGTACTTCTAGAATACTGGATGGCCGAAAATCGTCAAAGTAGACTTCCGCATAGGCCATATCATGAATGATAACGATATTATGACGCCGCGCAAAGGCGACCGCATGCTCAAAGAAGCTGCGCGGCGCACAGGCGGCGGTTGGATTGTTGGGGTAGTTCAACCACAGGACACGCGCCTTTGCCAGCACATCCGGGGGAATAGCGTCCAGATCGGGCAGATAGTTGTTCTGCTCTAGCAAGGGTAAAAAATAGGGCGTGGCTCCCAATGTCGTCGTGCCCGTGACATAAACGGGATAATATGGATCAGGGATCAATGCGATATCGCCCGCATTGAGAACTGACGTAGCAGCGTACGCCAGCCCTTCTTTTGAACCAAGCAAGGGTAAAATGTTTTTTTCGGGCGTGAGATGTACTCCGAAACGTTGTTCAAACCATGTGGAGATGGCCTCATGCAGGGCAAGCATCCCGCGATATTCGGGATAGCGATGATTCTCGCCATCCTGCATGGCTGCACAGAGGCTCTCGACTACCGCTGGTGGCGCGGGCAGATCGGGATCGCCCATGGAGAGGCTGATCACATCGACGCCCGCCGCCTCGCGATCGGCAATCTTCTTTTTGGCGTCCGCAAAATGGTACGGTGGTAAAGCATTGACCAGGTGAGATAGTTGCACGGATATAAGGCTCCTTGTTGTTTATTGGGGCGGCGTAGACGCGGCCACACACGCGGGCGCGATAAATCGGGCCCCTACGGTTATTCGGTGGCTTCGGCTTCATACCAGTTTTTACCCATTTTCATCTCCACTTTGATGGGGACTTCCAGTTGCGCGACGCCCTCCATTTCACGTTTGACGAGGCGACGGGCACGGTCGATCTCCTCAATCGGAACCTCAAAGACCAGTTCGTCGTGCACCTGCAGGATCATACGCGTCTTCATATGCTTCTCCTTTAAGGCTGCGTGCAGGCGCAACATGGCGATTTTGATCAGGTCCGCATTGGTGCCCTGGATGGGCATGTTGATCGCCTCACGTTCCAGCGCCTGGCGTTCACTATGCGGGAGGGCATGCATGTCGGGAATGAAGCGCTTGCGCCCATAGAGCGTATTGACGTACCCCTGCGTACGCGCCTGCTGCAACGTGCCGTCGACGTAGACTTTGACGTTGGGAAAGGTCTCATGATAGCGACGGATAAAGCTGGCTGCATCGGCATTACTCATGCCAGTCACCTGCGAGAGTCCAAAGGCTGATTGCCCGTACAACACCGCGTAGACGACCGTTTTGGCGAGGCGGCGCTGATCCTTCGTCACCTCCTCAACGGGCACGGCAAAGAGCGAGGCGGCAGTGATCGTATGGATATCTTCGTCATTACTGAACGCTTCAACCAGGCGCGGCTCGTGGGTGATGGAAGCCAGGATGCGCAGCTCGATCTGCGAATAGTCAGCGGTCAACAATACATAACTGGGATCGGCGACAAAGGCACGCCGGATCTGGCGTCCAACCTCGGTGCGGATCGGGATGTTTTGCAGATTCGGATTGCTCGACGACAGGCGACCACTGGATGCAATGGTCTGGTTAAACGACGTATAGACGCGACCAGTGGTCTGATCCATCAGTGTAAGCAAGCCATCCACATAGGTTGATTTGAGTTTGCTGAGTTGACGATAGTTCAACAGGTAATCGACGACGGGATGTTTGCCCTGTAGACTCTCGATCACGTCGGCGCTGACCGAGTAGCCAGTTTTTGTCTTTTTGCCGGTGGGCAACTTTAATTCAGTAAAAAGAATATCGCCCAGTTGCTTGGGTGAATTGATATTGAAGCGATGGCCGACCGCATCGTAGATATCGTGTTCGAGCGTGTGCAGTTGCTCGGTAAGCTGCTCGTCGAACTGACGCAGAAAATTGACATCGAGCGCGACACCATAGAGTTCCATCTGCATCAAGACCTCGATGAGAGGTTGTTCAATGCGCTGATAAAGATCGAGCAGACTGTTGCGTTGCAGATCAGACATCACGGGATCAACCAGACGCAACGTCATATCAGCGTCGGCACCAGCGTAGTCGGCGGCTTTGCGGATCGGGACGCGATCCATCGTGATCATCTTGCTACCCGATCCGATCAGTTCAGAGATCGGGGTCATGACGGGGCCGAGGCGTTGAAAGACCTGATCTTTGAGGCCAAGACCACGCCGACCGGGTTCCGCGAGATAGGCTCCAACCATTGTATCCAGAGCCAGACCGCGTACATCGATACCATAGCGTTTCATAAGCGCCATATCATACTTGGCGTTGTGCATGTACTTGCGAATATGCTCATCTTCCAGCACGGGCTTGAACTTCTCCAACACATATGTGAGCGGGAGTTGCGTACCCGGTTCCTGATCATCAACCGTGCGCCCATGCCCGACCGGGAGATAGTACGCTTCACCAGCAGCCATTGCGCAGGAGATGCCGACCAGTTCGGCGCGGCGCGGGTCTTCGGAAGTCGTCTCAGTATCAAGCGCGAAATAGCCGGTATCAACAAGGCTCTTCATAAGCACACGTAAAGCCTCTTCTGTATCGACAACCAGCGTGTTGGTCTTTGGAATATCCTCGTTCTCCAGAAAGACCGGAGTCACCGCGTTTGCAGGGGTAGGAAGACGCAATTTACGCACAACTTCCGTATGTGGCTCCTCAACATCAAACAGGCTGAGTTGTGCAGGTGCATCTTCGGCAACCGCTACGGCCTGGGAAGAGGATTGTGCAGATGTTGACGTTGGATGTTCGGATGAAGCGTCGAATGCAGAAGACGAGGTATCAGCAGCACCCGTTACCATTTCAGGAGGAAGAGGCGGCGGCAAGATCGGAACCACGCCAGTGGGTGGCCCATAGAGGAGTTGCTCTTCTTCAGCGGCAATCTCTGCAACAATTGGCGCAGTGCTTCCATTTTCAGCAAGAGTGGAGATTTCGTCGGGACCAGTGGAGATACCCAACTGGCGGAAGAGGGCCAGCACCTTTTCCACCATGTTGCGGAACTCCAACTGGCGGAAGAGCGTCAACACCTTTTCGCTATCGACATGCTTCATCTCACAGGCAACCAGATCGAGTTGAACGGGCACATCCAGCACGATGGTCGCCAGGTACTTGCTCTGACGGGCCTGTTCGGCTGCTTCGCCCAGGAGTTTCTGTTCTTTGGGCTTCAATTGAGCGAGATGAGCAAGAATTCCTTCCAGGTCGCCATACTCGCTGAGCAGGCGCGTGGCGGTCTTATCCCCGATCCCAGGCACGCCGGGAATATTATCGGATTTATCGCCGACCAGACCCTTAAAATCGGGCAATTTGAGGGGTTCGAAACCGTAACGATGCATCACTTCCGCCACATCATATTCGGTCACCTCAGAAATGCCACGCTTGGCGACCTTGACGATCACATGCTCATTCACCAGTTGCAACGTGTCCATGTCACCAGTATAGATAATGGTATCGACGCCTTGCAGCCGCGCCTGGACCGAAAGGGTGCCCAGGATATCATCGGCCTCAAAGCCAGCTTTCTCATAGATCGGGATGCCAAACGCCTGGACAACCTCACGCACACGTCCGAATTGCGGCCTCATATTATCGGGCAACGTGGGGCGCTGCGCTTTATACGGAGTAAATGCGCGATGACGGAACGTTGGAGATGGCAGATCGAAGGTCATAGCGATATAATCAGGCTTTTCTTCCTGTAGCGCCTTCATCAACATCGAAGTAAAACCAAAAGTAGCGTTCACGGGTTCGCCCGCGCTGGTAGAGAATTTTCTGGTACCGCGTGAAAGGCGCGATGGATAATAGCATGCCCATCGATGAGCATAAGTTTTTTTCGTTTCATGATCTTAAATCCTCTTCTCGACCCAACCAGCTCAATATGTACTAATGGAGCATTCCTTATAGGGCGGCGGAATGTGGTATAGAAATCGTCTCGCGCTAGCATAACGCAAGTATGGTCTCGTTGCAAGTGGAAACTAATATTTAGGATACAGATTATTTTTCGTGGTGATAATTTTAACGGAGATGTATATTATAGTTAGCTAAAAGCTGTGTTGTATGTTATCACGGCGCATGATGAGATGCGTTGCAGCAAACTATCCCGACCCAATTTACATTTCTCGACAATGACACCTGTTTCTTGACACCATGAAAAACATCAAAGCATGCCTCGTATAATTTATAGGCATAAGCACCTAAGAGTGCAGGAGGTATTACTATGGCGGAAGAGCCAAAAGAAGAGTTATTGACCGTACGTGAAGTTGCACGCCGTCTGCGTGTTGACGATACAACAGTAAGACGTTGGATCAAGAGTGGATCATTGGAAGCGATTACCTTGCCGCATAGAGGGAACGGCATGCGTATCGCATCAAACGATCAACCCTTGATACATTGCTCGCCAGCCCTCTTTCTCTTACCCTATTTTAGCGGCGACCATGACGGATGATG
>CAVUVQ010000053.1:0-28812 GCA_963744875.1 uncultured Chloroflexia bacterium
AGAATACCCTTCGCAGAAAACTTGACATATAAATAATTTTCGCTTATGCTTAATCGTATACTAAGGTTACAGTTTCGTGACCGCATTCTCAATACCAGATCGAGTCTCTCAGAGAGGAGATGGAACATGGACGTTCCTTCCTGGCCACGCCCCTATTGGGCACGATCGCCTTCACACCCCCTTTTGCTTTTTTCTTTAGAAAACGTTTTCCCCTCTTTTGAAAGGCACGAGGTTTTGTGAAACATGAAAACTACTTCCATCTATACATGGTCAAGGCGCAGCGTATTTCCGCTCCTCGCAACGGTTATTGCGCTTTTTCTCCTTTCGGCCCCTCAGATAACCATGGCACGTTCAGCAACAACTTTTTACGTGGACTCTGTTGTAGGGCAACTATAGTAACAATGGCAACTCCATATAAGCAGTCCCTGGCAAACACTAATAAAATAAACCAGCAAACCTTTCAGGCAGGAGACCATATTCTACTCAAAGCTGGTAGCAAGTGGACGGGTCAGCAACTTTTCCCTAAAGGGTCTGGTGCATCTGGCAATCCCATTTACATCGATATGTATGGAAGTGGGAATAAGCCACTGATCGCAGAAGGTGGTGCGCACCACGCCGCCGTGTATTTGTTTAATCAACAGTATTGGGATATCAGTAACCTTGAGGTGACGAATACCGCCTCCTCATTAGGCGATTACCGAGGCGTCTACGTTTTGGGTCAGGATGCCGGAGTCTTGAATCACTTCTATTTCCACAACATGAATATCCATGACGTGACAGGTGAAGTGAAATGGATTAAAACAAACGGGATCGATGCAGCGAAGAAGACTGGTGGAATCGTTTTCCAGATTCAAACCACGACGGCTGTAAAAACAAAGTTCAACGACATCCTGATCGAAAACAGCAGCTTTACGAACAACTCCTTCGGTAGTATTATCATCAAGCAAGCATCAAACTGGTGGTCCAGGGCCAGTGCAACTGACGCTAACTGGTATCCAAACACCAACATCGTCATTCGCGGCAACCACCTCAACCATACGTCCGATGCCAATGCCTGCGATACCATCTTCCTGGCTGGTGCACAGAATGCGCTCATCGACGCGAATGTCAGCGTGGGAGCGGGCACCAGTGGCATTGAGATGGAGTATGGGGAGAACATTACCGTTCAACATAACGAGGTTTCTGGCGTCGTGGTGAAAGCTGGCGGCGGTGACAGCAACGCGATAGATCCAGACTTAGGCACCACCAACATCACCGTTCAGTATAACTATATTCACGATAACAATACCGGCATGTTGCTCTACGGCAATAACTTCGGGATGAATTATGTCATCCGCTACAACATTTTCCAGAACAACAGAAACCGTGTGCTGGACATCGGCAACAAAAAAGGTCCCGTCTACTTCTACAATAACACCATCTACAACAAGACCACAAAACCGGTCCTGGTGTATTTTAGAAGTTACGATAAGCTGACTGGAAACTGGTACTTAGACAACAACATTTTCTACTCCGCTCAATCAGGGGCCACGCTCGATTTATTCGCTGGAATGGGCTACGCCTACAACGCCTATTATGGGGCCGCAGTTCAACAGGTACAGGTGGAGACAATCATGCGGTTACTGCCGGGCCGGGGCTTGTCGATCCAGGTACGGGTGGATCAGGCATTGGTACATTGAGTGGCTACAAATTACAGTCTAATTCGCCGCTTAAAAACGCTGGAATGACCATTTCCAATAATGGTGGGATAGATTTCTTTGGCACGACTCTTCCCTCTGGACGCCCAAGTATTGGAGCTGCACAATAGTCTTCTCGCCGCGCCCACAAGTCACAAAGATTATGCATACAAAGGAGTAGAATGCTATGCAAGGTAGTAAACGTTTTATACGCGTGGTTATGATGCTTGTACTCATCGCCATTTCCGCCCTGGCCGTCCTTCATTCTTCAGGAACGGTATCCGCTGCCTCAGGAGTCATTGTGTCGGGTACAACATGGAACGATAACAATGGTAATCCTGTGAATGCACATGGCGGCGGGATGATTAAGGTCGGCAACACCTATTACTGGATCGGTGAGTATAAGGACAAGGGTGGACTATTCCTGGCTACCGCCTGTTATTCTTCGACTGACCTTCAACACTGGACCTTTGTGAATAAGACGCTGGTGAAACAGGCAAGCGGCGACCTGGGGCCAAACCGGATCGTTGAGCGCCCCGAGATTCTTACGACAGGGCCACGAAGCTGTATGTCGAGACGATGCACGTAGATAATTCAACGTACAAAGACCCGAGCGTTGGCGTCGCCACCAGTCCAACCGTGTGTGGCAACTATACCTACCATGGGCGCTTGAAGCTCAACGGCTCGACGATTAAGAAATGGGATAGTGGTTCGTTCCAGGATACAGATGGTACAGGCTACATAATCACCCATAACGGAAACATTTACAAGCTAGCCCCGGACTATTTGAGCGCCGTATCCCAGCCACTATCGGCGATGTGTGGAGGTTGTGAGGCACCTGCTTTATTCAAGGTGGGCGGCACCTACTTCTTCTTGTTCTCACACAGAACCGGCTGGGCCACAAACGACAACTTTTACTTTACGGCTACATCGCTCAGCGGACCCTGGACATCCAGAGGTGATCTGGCACCTGCTGGGAAAAACACCTGGAATTCCCAGACGACCTATGTTTTGCCGATCCAGGGAAGCAGTACGACGACCTATATGTTCATGGGTGACCGCTGGAATGCAAACAACCTGGGTGCCTCGACCTATGTGTGGCAACCGCTCGTGATCAAGGGAACGTCTCTCTCGATGCCCACATTCCACGCCTCCTGGACAATCGATACCAGCACGGGTCAGGCTACGTTTTAACCAGGATCGACACCAACACAGGGCGTCAAAAATAGCATATTACGCGTAATACGGTAGGGACCCGATTGCATCGCGTCCGTGATTTATGGGATGGTAGCCCAGGGTTGATCAATCACGGACGCGATGCAATCGGGTCCCTACCGTTGCTAATCCATCTGATACGTGCTACTATAGCCCATGTAAATAATGAACAGCTTAACGAGCGGAAGTAGAGTGTAACCGATGGATCCCCAACGCTATCTCAAAACGCCCCAATCACGACGCAGTGTTCTGCAATATATCGCCGCGCTGGCGGCTGGTTCCAGCATCCTGGATGCATGTGGCACAAATAACAGCTCTTCCGACGCATCGGATTCTACTGCATCTGGTGGGAGCGAAAAAATCCAACATGTCTTGATTGCGTGCCAGGAAAATCGTACCTTCGACACCTATTTCGGCTTCTATCCTAAAGCAGGAAACTTTGGCATACCTGCGAACATTTCGTTGCTTGACAAAAATGGTAAAACAGTAAAACCCCACCATTTTACAACGCATGATACGAGCGATATTGCCCATGATTGGAATATCATCCATCATGAATACAATAATGGAAAAATGGATGGTTTTGCACTGGCTGATGGCATCGATACAATGGGATATTATAACGGCGCGGACATCCCCTTCTACTATGCACTCGCCGATGCCTTTACGCTGTGTGGGAACTACTTTTCTTACCAGCTCGGCCCAACATTGCCCAATCGCATCGCACTCTGGGCTGGCACCACGGGCGGCATCACCAGAAATCATCGCCTTGCACATGGTAGCCTGGATTGGCCGATCATTGTAGATCTGCTGGAAGAGCATCATATCAGTTGGAAGTGTTACAATCTGGGTACAGGACTCGGTAGCGTTCCAGAAGTAGAGTTTTTTAATGCTATTCCCTTCTTTAAACGCTGGTATAAAGATCCCCGCCTGCAATTTAAGGAAAGAGACTATTACAACGACCTGAAAGCGGGCACCCTCCCACAAGTCACCTTCTTGATTTCAGATGCCTTTACCAGCGAGCATCCTCCACTGAGCATTCGCCAGGGGGAGATCGAGATGGCGAAGGTGATCAATGCGCTGATCAAATCCAACTTGTGGACGAAGTCGGCTCTCTTCCTTACCTATGACGAAGGCGGCGGCTATTTCGATCATGTTCCGCCACCACAATTGGATGCATACGGTCTGGGAATGCGTGTGCCCGCTCTGGTCGTCTCTCCCTGGGCGAAGCGTGGCTACGTTTCGGGGCAGCTATACGAACATAACTCGCTCTTGAAGTTCATGGAGCGCCGCTTTGGCTTGCCTTCACTCGCGAGTGTGAACCACCAATTCGATACTACAACACCTGGCTTGAACAATGATGCGGCACAGGGGAAGGCTTTTGGACCTCCTGCACCTCCACGCGATGGCCTTAGCCAGTTGGGCGATTTCTATGAAGCCTTCGATTTCACACAAAACCCGGATTATTATCCGACGCTTCCACAAAAATTATAAAGCATAAGACAAGCGAGGAAGCAGTCAAAATGACCATCGGTTATAGTCTCAATTTCATAGTCAGCCACGAACGCAAAAGCGGCACGACTTGCTTCGCCTGCATGGCCTGCATATGATCAAGTCCATCAAGCACGCGCACGTCCCAGCCAAGGTGCGAGAGTTGTGCCTGTCCCTGCACGATGGGACCGACTAAACTGACAAACACATCTCCCCAATGCTGGTCGTACTGGATCTCATCAGCCGAACCCGCAAAACAGAGACGAGGACAGGTGATCTGGGCTTGAGCGGCCCGGTCATCGAAGCCTTGCAGTGCCTGGTACAGCGTGACAAATTGCCGCGTCTGATCATTTGACAAAACTCCAGACCATGCGATTCCTCTGCTGACGGCACTGGCCGCATGCCGCTTGCCATCTCGTAGGACACAGTGGTGACACGGAGCATTTCCGCATATGGCCCGTTCAATGGCGGCCAACCTCCCATGACGAGCGCCGAGAGGCGGTTGGTCCGCATAGCGAGTTGAAGCCCAATCATTGCCAGCCAGGAGTAGTAGTAGACGAACTGATCCACTTCTGCGGCATCGGCCACCGCCAGCAGATCGCTCACGGTGTTGGCGGTGTCAGCGTGTCCGGTTTTCCTCCGAAGACACTCTCCTTCATAGTCAAAGGCCACCACGCGAAAAGCGTCGCTCAGCCCGTTGATCAGCGATTGGCCCAGGGCCGGATCAGCACCATACTTACGCATTTCTTCGGCCTGTGGCCCGGTTACCGGTTGTGGATTGACTGGCAGTAGCAGGGCCGGACCTGTGCCATAGACTTCGATCTCGATGGTGTTTCCATCATGTAATCTCGCTTGAGGCATATGAGTTCCCTCCTTCATTTACTTCATGACTACCTCGCATGGGCAACATAATGTTTGTCTGTTGCCTCATTTCAGAGAGCATTCCTATTCAGATGTATTGCTTCGTCAAGGGTCATTCAACACGTTTTCTATTGGAGCACGGGTTGGTTCGCTCCGCTCACTGCACCCCTATGGTGGAGCGCAAGCACGTTTTCTGGATCATCTTTCTACTGTACAACACTCATGCCCAACTGGAGGGTAAAGCAGCATTGAGAAGTGTGTATATGGGAACAGCAGATCCCTGCTAGACGCTCAGTGTGCTTATTCCATGTGGTAAAAAGAAGAATGTTGATTGAAAGAAGTCGCTAAAAGCACATGGGAGTTTGACATGACAGTTCGTCCCTATCTACGTACCCATGATCTCGCCCTGGCAGGAAGAAAAATCAGTGTGCAACAAGTACGCAATTACGAAGCGAATGGCTTGATTCCGCAGGCACAGCGAAGTCCGAGCGGCTATCGCCTCTACACGCAGCAGCATCTTGCAGCACTCAAAGCAGTAAGAAGCATGGTTCGTGGCTACGGCTGGCCCAGAATGTCAGCGATCATGCAGGCACTGCATAAGGGCAACCTTTCCGCAGCTCTTGCGACAATCGACGAGCGCCATGCTGAACTTGCCAGCAAACGTTCCCAGATGGAGCCAGGCACTCTCGGCCTTGCGTAAATTACCCGCCAGGGCCACCTCTTTGCAAAGCTCCTCCCACCCTCAACGACTACGCGTGGGTGAAGCGGCCAGACAAAGTGGGCGTACGCGTTTCGGCTCTGCATTTCTGGGAACAGCAAGGCTTATTGGCATCCGATTCGCGAGCAGTATAGCCGCTACCGTCTCTATGACGAGCAACAGATGCGCAAAATATGCGCGTCGTGGTCTATGCTCAGAGACGCTGGCTACCCCTTCAGCGTCATCCAGTTGGCGCTCGACGAATTAGCAGCCGGTCGGCCAGAAAAAGCCATCGTGGCTGTAGAGAGAAAAAACGCGAGGAACTGACGAGGACAAGCTGGTCATGTATTGAAGCCCTGCCCTTCTTTCAGCACTATGTGAGCGATTTTGGCCCACAGATGATTATGTATCTCAGGCCAGAACCGCATCCTCCGCCGCATAATCAAATTGCTTCACATCTATTTCCTTGGAAGGGTCCGCACGTTCCCACACCACGGCACGCCTGAGCGCCTCATCCAGGTCAACAGGCTCGCGATAGCCCAACTCTGCGCGTATCCTGGTCGTATCAACCAGCAATTCCTGATTTACATCCATATCGGGTATGAGGTGAGTTGGCACACGGTCAGGGGACAGCGTAATGATATTGCCATGCCAGTCAGCTATCCTGGCAATGGCGCGTGCCCACTCGATCATGGAGAGCGTACGAGCCTCGCCAACATTGTAGATGCGACCAGCGGCACGCTTATCTGTGAGGGCGAGAGCGATGGCGGCGGCGACATTTTCAACATAGCCACGCGTCCAGCGCCATTGCGCCAACGCTCATCCAGCAAAATCGCCGGGCGCTGATCATCCATGCGCTTCAAAAACTCGAAGAGGCGATGCTGCCCATCATTGGGACCATAGACAGCAGGCAAGCGCAACACAGTGCCCTGGATGGTTGGACCATTCATCACGAGCCGCTCAATGGGAATCTTATCATAATCGTGCATGCGCTGCTTTTCGCTCTCAGGAATAGGCAGATCCAGACCGCGATAAGGGTAGAGTTTTCGCGCAAGGGCAAATCTTCGGTGATTGGAAGCGCGTCGGGCGGGCCAACTTCTGTGCGATTGACACGTCCATAAGCTCGATAAACATCCTGGCTACTGATCAATACAACGCGGGACACCAATCCCTGGCAGAAGCTCATGAGTGCGTGCCCATCTTGTCGACGAAGGCAATCATATCCAGCACAACGTCGGGAGCAAAATCCTGGAATGCTTGCTTAAACGTGGCAAGGTCTGTTTATCGCCTCTAATTTGTTGCACTCCTTGGGGTAGATCGGCTTGCGCCTGGCCGCGATGAAATACTGCAACTGTATGACCCTGTTGGGAAAGGAGACGTACGGTGGTCAACCCAATAAAACGGGTGCCACCAATGACAAGGATACGCATATCTTATGTCCTTTCAAAGGTATACTTTAAATATTCATGAGCAACGATACGCGGGATCGGCGTCGATTACAAGACAAAACCAATGCTGTGAGCATAGATGATCAATAATCTATGCTCACAGCGTATTCTGGTCCCTTAGGGGAACCGGGGTAGGGGCGTCACCTGGTGCATTGACTCCAACTATTTCCAAAAAATGACGCAGAGCACGACACGAATGCTTATTGAGGAAATACGCGGAAAACGGTAGGGAACCGATTGGATCGCGTCCGCCATTCATGGAATTCGTTACAGCCCACGAGTGATCAATCACGGACGCGATCCAATCGGGTCCCTACCGTTTTCCTTTTTGCGTTTTTGATGCATCATTTTTCGCTAAATCCCTCAAAGATGGGCACCCACCTTTCCTCATCATATTGACAGAAATCAAACATCCTCGTACACTAGATGAGCAACCCTCAAACACCCATATTTCTAGTTTTGTTCAAATGGTAAGAGAGAAAATATGCCACGTTGTCCTAACCCTCGTTGTCAGATGGATTATCCACCGGGAATTACCAGGTGCACCAATCCATTTTGCCTTTGCTTGCTACCGGAAGCGGTAGTTGGTGGGCGCTATCGCATTGAAACGTTGATCGGCATGGGCGGCATGGGAGCGGTCTATCGAGTTAGCGATACATTCGAGATGCAACAGGTGGCGCTCAAAGTCTTATCACTGAACAATACCATCATGGATAATGCGACGGCGGTTGAACGCTTCCGGCGCGAGGCTCGTTATGCCCATCAATTGCGCCATAAAAATATTGTGCCCGTCCTCAATTTTGGGCAAGATGGAGAACTCCTTTACCTGGTGATGCCATTGATCACGGGTGGCACGTTGAAGGCGCTTTTAAAAGGTGAACGTCCTCTCCCAACAACCCAGGCACAACGCTATCTTACTGATCTGGCCGCTGCCATCGACGCCATACACGCACATCCACAAAAAATTATTCATCGCGATATCAAGCCTTCCAATCTCCTCATTCACCAGGATGATGGACGCCTGGTGATCGCGGACTTCGGCATCGCACGGGCAATAGAACAAGAAAAACCCCTCACACAACGTGGTTGGTCGCTTGGGTCCGAGCATTATATGGCCCCGGAACAGGAACATGGACAGGCCCAGCCAGCCAGTGATATCTACTCGATGGGCGTAGTGGCATACCAGATATTTACAGGCTTGCTCCCATTTCAAGCGGTGGTGAAGAGTAAAGCATTGGAATTGCCGCCGCCAAGTAAATTAAACTGGGCGCTTCCTCCCACCGTTGATCCAATTATTATGCGGGCTATGGAGGTCGATCCAGCAAAACGTCATCGTTCGGCAGGCGCATTTGCGGATGCACTGAATGACGCCTTTGCGAAGGATGTCACAATTGCTAATAATGATATTGAGTTCGCGCCCACGATGGTAGCAACCAGCAATGCCAATGTGATCGTACGAGCGCTGATTCCAGAAAATCCTTGCGTGAAATGTGGACGCGAAAACCGGAGTTCATCGCGCTTCTGTCGTTACTGTGGACACAGCCTCGACGATACTTCTCCACTCGTGACAGAGATGTGCCAGATCGGCTATGTGAGTGATAGAGGACATCAGGCGCTGGATAACGAAGATATGCTGCTGGTGGTGCAGGGATTATGCGTCACACTGGCGGCACCACTGCGCCCTTTTAGCCTGTTTGCCGTTGCGGATGGACTGCGCGGATTGCAGGACAAACCTGCCGGAGGACATGAAGCAAGCCGCCTGGCAATCGAAACGGTCGCGGATATTTTGTTGCCGCTGATAGCAACGATCCCACATACCGGAACATCTCGTCCAACACCGGTAGCACAAAGTTCCTCTTCAGCCAGTAGCAAACAAGGGAAGCGTACGCCCCCCAAAAAACCGCCCGCTGACACGATACTGGAGCAATGGTTGAAGGATGCAGTCCGGCAAGCAAACCAGGTCATCTATCACTGCAACGCTGATTATGACACGAAGATGGCCAGCACATTAACAACGGCCCTGATCTACAAACGACGGCTCTATGTTGCCAATATAGGAGATAGCAGGGCATATTATTTCAATAGTAAGAAGGGAAGCTTACAGCCCATTACGCACGATCATACGTTGGGAGCGGACCTCGTTGAAGTCAATTTGCTGCAACCAGATGAATTATATGATAGTGCCAAACGTAACCAGCACTACCGCTATCTCGGACAAGGATACCATGTGACGATTGATCTTTTCCAACAAGAGGTCGAACCAGATGATCTTATCCTACTATGCACGGATGGGCTGTGGCACATGGTACGAGATGAGCGCATCCAGGAGATATTTAAGCTGGGGGGAGATACTCAAAAAATAGCGAGCGTGCTGGTGGAGGCCGCAAATGATGCAGGCGGCGAGGGGAATGTAAGCGCCATCGTCGTAAAGGTGCAATAATCCGCTATTCAGGTGCTAGAGGCAACATTACCGTAAAGGTTGAACCCTTGCCAGGACCGCTCTCCACCGATATTGTGCCGTTATGGGCATGCACCAACCAATCGACGATAGACAGACCGAGGCCGGAGCCCCCAACCGATTTTGAGCGTGCGGGATCAGCGCGATAGAAGCGTTCAAAGATGTGAGGGATATCCTTCTTAGCGATGCCAATTCCTGTATCGTGTATGACCAGGCAGGCTTGCGAGGCGCTGGTATGAACGGAGAGGGTCACGCTACCACCAGCATTAGTATAGATAAGCGCATTATCAACCATGCTCATGATGATCTGGATCAGGCGTGCGGCATCGCCCAGGACAGTGGCCGGATTGAGTTCGCCGACATGTAAGGACACGTTGCGTTCATCGGCCAGAGGTTCAAGACTACTCACGACATCGGCGGTGAGCAGATCGAGCCGCACAGGTTCATAATCCAGCTTCACCTGCCCCTCATCGGCACGGGCCAGGGCCAGAAGATCGCTGATTAGATCCCCAAGCCGTTCAGACTCTGCATTGACCTCGCGCAATACGAGCAGATTGCCCTCCTCGTCAGAAGGTTGCGTGATCGCCAGTTCGGTCATACTGCGAATAACCGCAACCGGGGTACGTAATTCATGGGAGGCGTCGGCAACGAAACGATGTTGTTGCGTAAAAGCATGTTCCAGGCGCTCAATCATCTGATTAAAAATGATTGAGAGATCGCGCACCTCATCTTCAGGTGAAGGAACCGGAACACGTTGGGAGAGATCTGTCGCGCCAATCTCGTGAGCAGTACGTGCAAGGCGATGGATAGGTCTAAAGGCACGCCCGGCCAGCCAGTAGCTCCCAAAGGCGCTCAGAAGCAAAGCAAGAGGTGTCACAATGAGAAGATACGTGAGAATAGCCTGCAAGTTCGTATCTAATTTCGCCAATGATTGTCCCACTTGCACAACACCAACAACATGTTTTTTATCGGTAAGCATCGTACTATAGATACGGATGGATTGAGCGCCTGAGTTGGTACTGGTCCCTTTCCAGGGCATTCCTTGCAAAGGCATTTTAACGCTATCAGAAGATAAGGATAGCTTATTGAACGTGGCGGTCGAGTAAACCACATTGCCATGAGCATCAAGGACGCGCACAATAATACTTCTATCGGGATAGGGAACGTTCAGATCAGGGGTATCATTATGAAAATTAGGATTATGAGGATCAGAAAGGTTATCTCCGCCAGATACGTCTATGAGAGCTGAACTGGCATCAAGCTCTGGCAACTCATTGACGATATCATCAACCATTATTTTCCCATTGCGCACAGTCACGCCCTCGGCTACCTGTTGAGCGCGAAGTTGCAGCGTTGTATCAAAACTGGTCGCTAACAAACGCTGCGAGAAGGTATAGAAGATGATCCCAAAGATCACTACCAGCGCTGCGGAGACGAGGGTATACCATAACGTCAATTGGATGCGGATACCCGGTCGGAAAAAGTGCTGCAAGCGTGCAGGTATCATAGAGGTTCCTTGAGTTGATACCCGGAACCACGGACCGTATAGATCACATCGGGTTCGTTCTGGTCACATAGCTTGCGGCGAAGATAGCGAATATAGACATCAATGACGTTAGAAAGATGCTCCGTATCACCATCCCAGACGTGTTCAGCGATCATAGAACGACTCAGTACCTGATGTGGATGACGCATAAATAATTCGAGCAGGGCATACTCTTTATTGCCCAGGACGATCAGGCGCTCACCACGCCGCACTTCATGAGTACGCGTATCAAGGACAATATCCATAAAATTGAGGGTGGGGGTCTTGATAGGCGCACCACGACGCAGTAATGCACGCACACGGGCTTCCAGTTCGCTAAAAGAAAATGGCTTCACCAGATAATCATCCGCACCCAGATCGAGACCCTTGACACGATCCTCGACCTCACCCAACGCGGTTAACAACAGAATAGGCATCGTACTTCCCTGCTCACGTAGCCGTTTACACACTTCAAAACCATTCAGATCTGGCAATAACACATCCAGGATCAGCAGGTCATACGGCGTTGCAAGCGCCATCAACACCGCATCTTCACCATTCACGATGAGATCAACGGCGTAATGGTTACCCGCCAGCCCTTTCTTCAGGCTCGGCCCTAAACGTGGATCATCCTCCACAACCAGGATACGCATAACCTATCCCTCATGAACCTTTCCAGAACGGATCTATCCAGCTACCAGCACACCACGACTCCTGTGGCCTGACAAGTAGCTAGATGACAATTTGTAGTGTATCGCTTCTTTATGAAAAGAACATTAATGTTATCGAAACGGAGAATGCTCCGCTCTCTCAATCACATCAAACACGTAAAAACAGTAGGGACCATCTACAATGACGCCCTACCCATTTAGCGCCGTTTTCATACGCGCAAGCGCCGTTTCAATACGCTCCTCTGGGACGGTCATCGAGATACGCATATAGCCCTCGCCGCTGGGGCCAAAGTTTGTGCCGGGCGTTACAAAAACACCGCATGTATCAAAGAGCCAGTTGGCAAATTGCTTTGCTGTGTAACCAGCAGGGACACGTGCCCATACATATAAGCCGGCCTGGGTACGCTGCGTGTGCAGGCCAAGGTCGTTGCAGCCAGCGACGAGCAGATCACGACGACGCTGATAGATTGCATTGCGCTGCTCCAACCATGCAGGTGACAGGGATAGAGCTGTGATTGCGGCATATTGGACGGGACGGAAGATGCCGCTATCAATGTTGCTCTTCAGCCGTCCAACGGCATCCACCAGTACAGGATTGCCCACCAGCATCCCGATGCGAAAACCAGCCATGTTATAGGTCTTGCTTAAGGAATGCAATTCCACGGCAACCTCTGCGGCCCCCGGTACTTCTAGAATACTGGATGGCCGAAAATCGTCAAAGTAGACTTCCGCATAGGCCATATCATGAATGATAACGATATTATGACGCCGCGCAAAGGCGACCACATGCTCAAAGAAGCTGCGCGGAGCACAGGCGGCGGTTGGATTGTTGGGATAGTTCAACCACAGGACACGCGCCTTTGCCAGCACATCCGGGGGAATAGCGTCCAGATCGGGCAGGTAGTTGTTCTGCTCTAGCAAGGGTAAAAAATAGGGCGTGGCTCCCAATGTCGTCGTGCCCGTGACATAAACGGGATAATATGGATCAGGGATCAATGCGATATCGCCCGCATTGAGAACTGACGTAGCGGCATATGCCAGCCCTTCTTTTGAACCTAGTAAGGGTAAAATGTTTTTTTCGGGCGTGAGATGTACTCCGAAACGTTGTTCAAACCATGTGGAGATGGCCTCATGCAGGGCAAGCATCCCGCGATATTCGGGATAGCGATGATTCTCGCCATCCTGCATGGCTGCACAGAGGCTCTCGACCACCGCTGGCGGCGCGGGCAGATCGGGATCGCCCATGGAGAGGCTGATCACATCGACGCCCGCCGCCTCGCGATCGGCGATCTTCTTTTTGGCGTCCGCAAAATGGTACGGTGGTAAAGCATTGACCAGGTGAGATAGTTGCACGGATAAAGCTCTCCTTATACTTGTTGTGCGTAGAGGAATCAAGTGCACGTGACGCCCCTCCGGTTATTCGGTGGCTTCGGCTTCATACCAGTTTTTACCCATTTTCATCTCGACTTTGATGGGGACTTCCAGTTGCGCGACGCCCTCCATTTCACGTTTGACGAGGCGACGGGCACGGTCGATCTCCTCAATCGGAACCTCAAAGACCAGCTCGTCGTGCACCTGCAGGATCATACGCGTCTTCATATGCTTCTCCTTTAAGGCTGCGTGCAGACGCAACATGGCGATTTTGATCAGGTCCGCATTGGTTCCCTGGATGGGCATGTTGATCGCCTCACGTTCCAGCGCCTGACGTTCACTATGCGGGAGGGCATGCATGTCGGGAATGAAGCGCTTGCGACCATAGAGCGTATTGACGTACCCCTGCGTACGCGCCTGCTGCAACGTGCCATCGACGTAGACTTTGACGTTGGGAAAGGTCTCATGATAGCGACGGATAAAGCTGGCGGCATCGGCATTACTCATGCCAGTCACCTGCGAGAGTCCAAAGGCTGATTGTCCGTAGAGGACCGCGTAGACGACCGTTTTGGCGAGGCGGCGCTGATCCTTCGTCACCTCCTCAACGGGCACGGCAAAGAGCGAGGCGGCAGTGATCGTATGGATATCTTCGTCATTACTGAACGCTTCAACCAGGCGTGGCTCGTGGGTGATGGAAGCCAGGATGCGCAGCTCAATCTGCGAATAGTCAGCGGTCAACAATACATAACTGGGATCGGCGATAAAGGCACGCCGGATCTGACGCCCAACCTCGGTGCGGATCGGGATGTTTTGCAGATTCGGATTGCTCGACGACAGGCGACCACTGGATGCAATGGTCTGGTTAAACGACGTATAGACGCGACCTGTGGTCTGATCCATCAGTGTAAGCAAGCCATCCACATAGGTTGATTTAAGTTTGCTGAGCTGACGATAGTTCAACAGGTAATCGACGACGGGATGTTTGCCCTGTAGACTCTCGATCACATCGGCGTTGACCGAGTAGCCTGTTTTTGTCTTTTTGCCAGTGGGCAACTTTAATTCAGTAAAAAGAATATCGCCCAGTTGTTTGGGTGAATTGATATTGAAGCGATGGCCGACCGCATCGTAGATATCGTGTTCGAGCGTGTGCAATTGTTCGGTGAGTTGCTCGTCGAACTGACGCAGAAAATTGACATCGAGCGCGACACCATAGAGTTCCATCTGCATCAAGACCTCAATCAGAGGTTGCTCGATGCGCTGATAGAGATCGAGCAGACTGTTACGTTGCAGATCAGACATCACGGGATCAACCAGACGCAACGTCATATCGGCGTCGGCACCAGCATAGTCGGCGGCTTTGCGGATCGGGACGCGATCCATCGTGATCATCTTGCTACCCGATCCGATCAGTTCAGAGATCGGGGTCATGACGGGGCCAAGACGTTGGAAGACCTGATCTTTGAGGCCAAGGCCGCGCCGACCGGGTTCCGCGAGATAGGCACCAACCATTGTATCCAGCGCCAGGCCGCGCACATCGATACCATAGCGTTTCATAAGCGCCATATCATACTTGGCGTTGTGCATGTACTTGCGAATATGCTCATCTTCCAGCACGGGCTTGAACTTCTCCAACACATATTTGAGCGGAAGCTGCGTGCCCGGTTCCTGATCATCAACCGTGCGCCCATGCCCGACCGGGAGATAGTACGCCTCACCAGCAGCCATTGCGCAGGAGATGCCGACCAGTTCGGCGCGGCGCGGGTCTTCGGAAGTCGTCTCAGTATCAAGCGCGAAATAGCCGGTATCAACAAGGCTCTTCATAAGCACACGCAAAGCCTCTTCTGTATCGACAACCAGCGTGTTGGTCTTTGGAATATCCTCGTTCTCCAGAAAGACCGGAGTCACCGCGTTTGCAGGGGTAGGAAGGCGCAATTTACGCACAACTTCCGTATGTGGCTCCTCAACATCAAACAGGCTGAGTTGTGCAGGTGCATCTTCGGCAACCGCTACGGCCTGTGCAGAGGATTGTGCAGATGTTGACGTTGGATGTTCGGATGAAGCGTCGAATGCAGAAGACGAGGTATCAGCAGCACCCGTTACCATTTCAGGAGGAAGAGGCGGAGGCAAGATCGGAACCACGCCAGTGGGTGGCCCATAGAGGAGTTGCTCTTCTTGAGCGGCAATCTCCGCAACAATTGGCGCAGTGCTTTCATTTTCAGCAAGAGTGGAGATTTCGTCGGGACCAGTGGAGATACCCAACTGGCGGAAGAGGGCCAGCACCTTTTCCACCATGTTGCGGAACTCCAACTGGCGGAAGAGTGTCAACACCTTTTCGCTATCGACATGCTTCATCTCACAGGCAACCAGATCGAGTTGAACGGGCACATCCAGCACGATGGTTGCCAGATACTTGCTCTGACGGGCCTGTTCGGCTGCTTCGCCCAGGAGTTTCTGTTCTTTGGGCTTCAATTGAGCGAGATGAGCAAGAATTCCTTCCAGGTCGCCATACTCGCTGAGCAGGCGCGTGGCGGTCTTATCCCCGATCCCAGGCACGCCCGGAATATTATCGGATTTATCGCCGACCAGACCCTTAAAATCGGGCAATTTGAGGGGTTCGAAACCGTAACGATGTATCACTTCCGCCACATCATACTCGGTCACCTCAGAAATGCCACGCTTGGCGACCTTGACGATCACATGCTCGTTCACCAGTTGCAACGTGTCCATGTCACCAGTATAAATAATGGTATCGACGCCTTGCAGACGCGCCTGGACCGAAAGGGTGCCCAGGATATCATCGGCCTCGAAGCCAGCCTTCTCATAGATCGGAATGCCAAACGCCTGGACAACCTCGCGCACACGTCCGAATTGCGGCCTCATATTATCGGGCAACGTGGGGCGCTGCGCTTTATACGGCGTAAATGCGAGATGGCGGAACGTTGGAGATGGCAGATCGAAGGTCATAGCGATATAATCAGGCTTTTCTTCCTGTAGCGCCTTCATCAACATCGAGGTAAAACCAAAAGTAGCGTTCACGGGTTCGCCCGCGCTGGTAGAGAATGTTTCTGGTACCGCGTGAAAGGCGCGATGGATAATAGCATGCCCATCGATGAGCACAAGTTTTTTGCGTTTCATGATCTTAAATCCTCTTCTCGACCCAACCAGCTCAATATGTACTAATGGAGCATTCCTTATAGGGCGGCGGAATGTGGTATAGAAATCGTCTCGCGCTAGCATAACGCAAGTATGGTCTCGTTGCAAGTGGAAACTAATATTTAGGATACAGATTATTTTTCGTGGTGATAATTTTAACGGAGATGTATATTATAGTTAGCTGGCAAGCTGTGTTGTATGTTATCACGGTGCATCATGAGATGCGTTGCAGTAAACTATCCCGACCCAATTTACATTTCTCGACAATGACACCTGTTTCTTGACACCATGAAAAACATCAAAGCATGCCTCGTATAATTTATAGGCATAAGCACCTGAAGAGTGCAGGAGGTATTACTATGGCGGAAGAGCCAAAAGAAGAGTTATTGACCGTACGTGAAGTTGCACGCCGTCTGCGTGTTGACGATACAACAGTAAGACGTTGGATCAAGAGTGGATCATTGGAAGCGATCACCTTGCCGCATAGAGGGAAACGGCAGGCGTATCGCATCAAACGATCAACCCTTGATACATTGCTCGCCAGCCCTCTTTCTCTTACCTGATTCAGTGGCGACCACGACGGGATGATGAATAGCCACGACGGGCCATTCATCATCCCGTCGTGGTATTCATCATCCCGTCGTGGCTCTAGGTCGCAGGAGTACACTGAAAAAAGAGTGTAATTCCACCACAATTCTTCTCGCCAGAGAGGACTCGACAGAGCGAAAAAAGGAGCGATTCTATGAAGATTGCTATTACTGGCGGCGCAGGTTTCATCGGTTCTCATCTGGCCGGAGCCTATCTGGATGCTGGACATGATGTGCTGATCATCGATAACCTTGCGCACGGCAACCAGCAGGCCATCGACCCACGAGCACGTCTCTACGCAATTGATATTCGTGATAGCAAACTGCGTACGATCTTGCAGCAAGAACGCCCCGACGTTGTCAGCCATCACGCCGTCCACTACCCCGACAATATTGCAGGCGAAAAGTCGCTGGCCGATGCCGATGTCCACATCCGTGGCCTCTTGAACATCTTAGAGGGCTGTGTCAATGCTGGCGTCAGTAAAGTAATCTTTGCCTCCAATGGGAATAGCATGTATGGACATGTGGACGCTGATCAATTACCCGTGATGGAAGAGATGCCCCTCCGTCCCAGACAACTGGACGACATCAGCAAGGTTGCTGGCGAATGGTATGTGCGCTACTATACCAATCAGTTTGGCCTCAAGCACACCATTCTCCGATACGCTGATGTCTATGGCGAAACGGATATTACACTCGCCCATCATCCAATGACCTACTTTATCGCTATGTTACTACAACAACAGCGCCCGCTTATCCGTGGTACAGGTGAAGAGATACGTGATCATATCTTCATCGATGATGTAGTGGAGGCGAACATATGTGCATTGAAGCGCGGCGAGAATCAGACGCTCCACATTAGCTCTGGACGCGGCTACAACCAGAACCAACTTTGTGACATGCTTACAATCCTGCTCAAAAGCGATCTTGAAGCCGTACACATTTCTGGCACGTTAGCAGAAGATTATTCGATCGTTATGGATAACAGCCGCGCACAACGTGTATTGGGATGGCGTCCACAGATCCCGATGATGGAGGGTATACAGCGTGCGCTAGAATTGTGGTATACGCGCAAGGAAACGGGTCCATTGCAGAAAACATTGGTACACAGTCGAGCGACGGAGGCGTTGCGCGTCATCTCTTGAAATGTTCATTTAACAATAGGGACCATATTTATAGCGTCTAACAACAGTAGGGACCATATTTATAGCGTCTAACAATTTATTGAAGGGCATTGTCAGCATCAATGCATGGGAAATGTCTTATGTTTTTGCAAAACGGATACCCATGGGTTCAATAATGCCCGAATTCTTTCAATGAATTGCCGGACGCTATCAATATGGTCCCTACTGGTTGTTCGTCGGGCCGCTGGGGCGCACATAGGTGACACCCCGACCCGTTTTGTTATTATTGTTGCAAACCACTCACTACACGTGCATACTTCTCAGCCAGCGCCTGTGCCTGCTCGTTGGAGACGGATTCGGCGACGACATGGAAGAGTGGACTATCGGCATCGGGCAGAACAAGCACCCATTCTTTCCCGAGGTCGATCTTGATCCCATCAATAGGCTTGGCACGCCGTTCGCGATACTGCTCGCTCAGGATGCGCATGACCTTGCCCTTGTGCTCCCAGGGACAGTTTACACGCGTCGTGCTCATATAGTAAGCGGGCAGATCATCGACCACCTCGGAGAGACGCATCTCGAAGGTTGCCAACAATTCTAGTAGCTTGGCAATGGCGAGCATACCATCAAAGGCGGGCTGGAATTCTGGGAAGACAAAGCCACCGCGACCATCGCCGACCAGCACCACACCATCACGGCTGGCAGCACTCATCAGCGCATGCGGCAACACTTTCGTATGCTGGATATGTCCATCGTAGCGTTCCGCAATATGCTGTAGAGCGCTGGGAGCAGTTACGGGTGCCGCAACCGTTCCATTGCGATGGAAGCGCAGGAAGAGACTGGTCATCACGGCCAGCATCTTCATACCATCAAGGATGCGTCCACGGTCATCCACGACCTGGATACGTTCGCCGCTGGGATCGATGCGGATACCCATATCTGTATTGAGCGTTGAACTGATCGTAGCCAGGCGCTGCATATCTTTGCTCAACTCATCAACAGAACGTGCGGTCTGCGTCTCAGCGGTACTTGTATTCAGGACAATGACTTCACAACCAAGATTGTTGAAGATTTTGGGCAACAATTGCGTTGTGCTACCATGCGCGTAATCGACGACGAGTTGGAACTTACGGGCACGTATCTTCACATCATCAACGGCCTTTTTAAATCCCTCCATGTAGCGACCGAGCACATCAACATCACGTAGCACTTCGATGGCCCCGATATCATCGAGGTAGACGCGCCGATAATCCTCACGGAAGAACAGGTTCTCGATCTTGCGTTCGGTTGTCTTATTGATGTCCAGGCCATACTGATCGAAGAATTTGATATCGATGACGCGTTGATCGTGCGAGGCCACACGTACATGCACGCCACCAATAGCGTCGGTAGTGCGGATGTAGTAACGTGCAACTGGCATAGGTACCTGGTTGATATCATGCACATTAATACCAGCCGAAGGCAAGCCAGCATTGATGCCACGCTTGATCATGCGCGAGGTACGGTGACCATCGCGGTTGAGGCAAACAATAGAGCCACGGGGCAAAATGGCACCATAGGCGGCACCAAGGCGGGTTGCGAATTCAGGGGTGAGATCGATATTCACCAGGCCAGTCACACCATAGCGGCTGAAGAGACCACGGCGTCCCTGCGAACCCCAGATGATACTGGTATTGATGACAGCTCCGGCCTCAATCTCTTTATCGGGCCAGATCTTCACATTTGGCTGCACGATCGCGCCGTCCTGGATAATCGAGTTATCGCCAATGACGGAGCCTTCAAACATCACCGCTTTACTTTTGATGCTGGTCGAAGAACCGACGAGAGCGCCGCGCAGTTCGGCCCGTTCCCCTATATAGGAATTGTTCCAGACGATGCTCCGGTCAACTTGAGCACGTTCATCGATAATACTATAGTGACCGATGGTGCTGGGTCCATGAATAATCGCGCCCGGCCTGACCTTGCAGTCATGGGCGAAATAGATAGGCCCATAGAGTTGCGCATCGTCGGAGATCTCGACGCCCTCTTCGCACCAGATGTTGCCGCCAATATTCTTCGCGGGGATCTCGATATCGACATTGCCCTGCAAAGCATCGGCGTTGGCTCGCATGTACTCACTCAGGTTGCCTACATCGCACCAGTAGCCCTCGGAAGCCACATAGCCATAGATAGGATCGCCCTTCTTGAGCATCATCGGAAAGAGTTCTTGACTAAAATCAAACTGTTTATTTTTTTCGAAGTAAGAGAAAACTTGAGGGTCAAGCACATAAATGCCTGTATTAATTGTATCGCTAAAGACTTCGCCCCAGCTCGGCTTCTCCAGAAACTGAGAGATGTGGCCGTCCTCGTTCGTGATAATCACGCCATACTCAAGAGGATTATGTACATGAGCGAGAAGAAGGGTTGCCAGAGATTTCTTCTCTTGATGATACTTCAACAAGTCGGTCAGGTTATAATCGGTGAGAGCATCACCACTGATAACGAGAAACGGTTCGGTGAGTTGCTCCTCCGCATTTTTGACACTACCCGCCGTCCCTAGCGGAACATCTTCTCGTGAATACGTGATACGCATACCAAGTTGAGAGCCATTCCCAAAATAGTCTTCAATGTTGCTCGCCAGATACTGAACCGTGATGACGACCTCGGTGATGCCATGACGCTTCAACAGATTTAAGATATGCTCCATTACCGGCTTCCCGGCGATCGGAACCATCGGCTTGGGCCGTCGAATCGTCAAGGGACGCAGCCTCGATCCTTCCCCACCGGCCATTACAACCGCTTTCATTTGAGGCCTCCTTTAGTACAGATAACCAGCGGTGTTATCTGCTACGTCAGTGAGAGGAAATGCAAGGACGGCGTAGCAATGCCACGCCGTCCTATCTGCTCCGCTAAATTTATTGTACAACATCACCGAAGAGAGCAGCAAGCCCCTAAAAGGAATAGTCGTCTTCTCACCAATCGCTAAGACGCCCATGCTCTACGAGCCAGCGTACGAACCGATGGTAGTTGGTCTCTTCAGTGGCCTGGCGCTCCTCGTACTCTTCCTGCAAGCGGATGAGGCGGAGAGCCTCGTTTACGCTAAAACCCTCGTCCAGGAGGGCATCGACGAGCAGATCGGAATACTGTTGCTGCATATGTAAAGTCCTCCTTATGTCATGTGTGTGATCAAATGGTCTATACTAACAAAAACAGCTTGTTAGAGAAAACACCCACCCGGCCTCTTACTACAGCCCTCTTCTCTTGAACAGGTGATCAAAGTTACCACGATAAGGAGCACGCGTGAAGACCCTTACGGGTATCAACTGTGCATCTATAAAAACTGGACGACACGGCGCTGTGGAGTGGGTAAGTTGAGAGTAGCGCGAAACTCTTCGGCGAGGCCACCACACTACCCTCTTGAATGCTACTATACATAGTATAGTGGAAATTACCAATTTATGCAAGGGTTACGCAAAATTAGTACGAATTGGCCCCCAATATAGGACTATCGGCTACGAATTTCGTAGAGGTTATGCTGTTTCGTTCGTCCCCAACCGTCGGTATTCTCAGGATGATAGTAACAGTCTACCTCTTTAGCTGTAGAACGAAATGAAATCGTGCCAGGTTTCACATTATATTGAATAATTTTCACTTCAATTGCATAATTTTCACATGTTTTTCACAATAGCCCGTGGGCGCTCAATCCCCTTCGCACGCGCATTCAACTGAACAAGACAGACACAGAATGCAGCGAATTTTCGAAAAGGCTTGACAACCGCACGCTTCAATGTTACAATTCACTCATCGAAAGGAGGTGGTGTGCAATGGATCAACCCAGTAGCTGCACAGGCAGCTTATCGAATTCTCACACCTTCCAGACGAGAGGGACTCAGCGCTAAGCTCGCCTTCTCCAACACCCGGCTTGGGAGCCAGGTGAGAATCGGAAACTAAGCATGGTAGGTCGTGAAAATTCTTCCTGCCTGTGCGGCACACCCAGAGTGAAGGCGAAAAATATTGCCCTTACTCTGGGTTTTTTATACACCTATATTCTGTAACTTGTAACCCTATTCCTTGTAACCTATTTCAATCGCTAAGGAAATCCTTTTTTCGTACCAACAGCATCGCAAACGTGTTGCAAACTTCCTTCTTTACAAACTTCGTTTGCTCTCCTCTTTTCTATAGAGGTCAGAGAGGCGCAGGCAGGTAGATAGGGTAGAAGAGGCCGGTTTTAAACGACATGGAGGCTCCATCCAAACCACTGAATGTGGAGCAGCTACAACATCAACTAGGAACGATACAGTTCGGCGTAGGGAAGCGTTTAGTATTTTTGCCGACAGTCAACTCGACAAATACATTCGCCATGAACCTGGCTCGTACGGGTTCTGAAGAAGGGGTGGTGGTACTCACCGACAGTCAAACGGCTGGTAAGGGTCGACAGGGACGCCATTGGGTAGATACACCGGGCTTACACGCCATCTCGTCTACGATAATGCGGCCACTCTTCCCACCTTTTTTGCTTGTGATGATCGCCTCACTTGCTGTCATCGATGCGATTGCCGAAACCTGCGAGGTTGCCGCAACTATTAAATGGCCTAATGATATTCTCATTGGCACCCGCAAAGTCGCTGGCATTCTGATTGAAACCAGTTATGACTCAAACCATCAACTGGTTGCAGTCCTGGGCATCGGCGTAAATGTGAATGGGCAGATACCACAACTCAACGAGAAGCAGCCCGCAACACCGGAGACCACTCAGCAAGAGCTGCACACCTTTTCATACGCAGCTACCACGCTTGAAGCGGAATGTGGTTACCCGGTTAGCCGAGAAACCTTTCTTGTCCACTTACTGCGGCATATTGAAAACAGCTACCTTGCCTTACAGCAAGAAGCTCTGAACTCGGAAGTCACCGCTTCCGCGCCATTCTCTCGCTTGCTTCGAGAACGATGGCGTCACCACCTTTCGACACTTGGTCGTACGGTTGAGGTACGACAGGACCAGTCCATTCTCAGCGGCGTTGCTGAGGATGTGAATGAGAATGGAGAGCTGTTACTTCGTCCTCATTCTGGAAAACGAGTTAGCATCACCTGGGGCGATGTCTGGCACTCTCCAGACGCTCAGATACGCTAACCGGATGGGAGAATATGGTTGGAGGAAATTTCCTCCACCGCTACCAGAGGGGAATTAAGATGGAAACACAAGATGTATTCATCACAAATGATGGAAGACAACGTGCAATCAGTCAGCTAGAATATCTGTCCACGGTGCGTCGGGCAGAGGTCGCTCAGTATCTCCATGATGCTAAAGAATCGGGCGATGTCATCGATAATGCAGCCTATGAAGATGCCAAAAATGAGCAGGCACGTCTGGAAGGGCGTATCATGGAACTGGAATCCATGCTCTCCAGGGCCAAGTTGATTGATCGCGTGCAATCCGATCGCGTGACGCTCGGTTCTCTCGTGCATCTCTGCACAGCCGATGAACGTCAGTACCACTACACTATTGTTGGAGCCTTCGACGCCGACCCCCGCTCAGGGCGCATCTCCAACGAGTCTCCTGTCGGACGAGCCCTGCTAGGACATAAAGAAGGTGACGAGATCATCGTCTCAACCCCCGGCGGTGTGAAGGAATATACGATCCTCCGCATCGAGTAGTGTTCCTCACAGCGACACGCTACTAACAGCTACACACCAACAAACACACGACCTGGACGTTCTACCCCCCATAGACGCCAGGTCGCTTTTTTTGTTGTTAAGGAACAAAATCGTGGGGAACGCGGGATAACGTAGGGAACACGGGATTATAAATGGCTCCAACTCTTTCGGAAAAAAATGACGCAAGCACGACACGAAGGCCTGCAATGCGCGGAAACCGGTAGGGACCCGATTGCATCGCGTCCGTGATTGATCAACCCTGGGCCACGATTCCATAAATGGCGGACGCGATGCAATCGGGTCCCTACCGGTTTCCGTGTTTTTCTATGTTTTTGATGCATCATTTTTGGCGCATCCCTCAATTTGTTGGAATCAATGCATTCATAATCCCGCGTTCCCCACGTTAATGCTCCGGTCGCTATGGTACAGGTGTTTCAAACCCTACCGGGATGCCCTCGCCATTTCGACCGAGAACCTCAGCTCAGACATCACAACACGCATGCCTCTCGCTAAACTGATCCATTCCTATTTTATGACGAGTTTTCAGCATCCTGAAACCATGTTACAATACACAACAACGTGCCAGGTCAATTCATCATCAACCATTTCTTATTACACTATTATGTTCTCATGATGCAACTCAATCATTGGCACACTTCATTGAAAGGCGATCATACACTCATGGCTGACGAACGGGAGATACGACTACAACGCTTGCAGGCTCTGCGCGACCAGGGCATTAACCCCTACCCGAACTCGGTGGAACGTTCTCATACAATTGCAGAGATCCTGCGATCACTTCGAGGATTGGGTCGGTCCGGATGGCTCCTATACACTGGTCGGTCGCATTCGCCTGCTGCGCGAGATGGGCAAGGCGGCGTTCGCGAAAATTGAGGATGGCACGGGTAGCATCCAGGTCTACTTCCGCATCAATGACCTGGGCGAAGAGGTCTATCGCTCGATTAAATTGCTCGATCTCGGCGATTTTATTCAGGTGAGCGGATTTCTGTTCGTGACGCGCACAGGCGAACGTACCCTGCATGTCAAGCAGTATCGCATTCTCGCAAAGAGCCTACGCCCACTGCCAGAGAAATATCATGGGTTGGAAGATAAAGATATTCGTCAGCGCAAACGCTACCTGGACCTGATCGCGAACGGGGATGAGGTCAAACAGGTCTTCATTATTAGAAGTCGCACGATTACCGCCATGCGCCACTATCTGGAAGACCATGCCTTTTATGAGGTCGAGACGCCGATCCTGCAACCACTTTATGGCGGCGCAACGGCCCGTCCCTTTATCACGCATCATAACACGCTTGACCGCGATCTCTATCTGCGCATCGCCGTCGAACTTTATCATAAGCGTCTACTCGTTGGCGGCTTTGAGCGCGTGTATGAGATCGGGCGTTACTTCCGCAATGAGGGCATCGATCGTAGCCATAATCCTGAATTTACGGCGCTGGAATTCTATCAAGCCTATGCAGATTATAACGATACGATGAAAATAGTTGAGGAGATGATCGCGTCCATCGCGCAACAGGTGCATGGTTCTACGCACATCACCTACCAGGGAATGGAGATTGACCTGACACCTCCGTGGACACGTATGCCTCTACTTGACGCAATTGAAAAGTTCACGGGCATTGCGGTACACCAGTATTCCGATAAGGAGAGCCTGAGCAGCGAGATGCGTGCGCGTGGCTATGAGGCGGACCCGAAGTTGAGCTGGGGCCGCCTGGTTGATGACCTCAAGGGTTTTATGTTCCGCAAGGGCATTCCTGAACTGAAACAGGCGCTTTTCTTGACCGATTATCCGCTCGATGTCTCGCCACTGGCAAAGAAGCATCGGGAGCTTCCAGGCATGGTCGAGCGCTTCCAGCCCTTTGTGGGTGGCCTGGAATTGGGCAATGCCTTTACCGAACTGAATGATCCGCTCGATCAACGCGCACGCTTCGAGGATCAACTGCGCCAGCGTGCTCAGGGCGATGATGAAGCTCAGGTGCTCGATGAGGATTTCCTGGAAGCGATGGAGGTTGGTATGCCGCCCACCAGCGGCGTTGGCATCGGCGTCGATCGGCTGGTGATGCTGATGGCGGACCAGGAGTCTATTCGCGATGTGATCCTGTTCCCAACATTGCGCAAGACCGCCGAGGAACAATAAGTCAGGAACCCCATAGCTGAAGGCTAGGAGCTTGTGCGGGTCGGGAAACTGATCTCACACGCTCACCTGACCAGATCCAGCCAGGGGAAGCAATTCCTATCGGGCTACGATATCGACAAGTGCTCAAGTTCGTACCTGCGCGTGCGTTTCCAGCGTGCAGCTCTACAACTTCTGAGTTAAACAGGTTTACAAGGGTTACGCCAGTGCTCAGAAGATACGCCGATCGATATCATCATCGAGGAACACTTTACCTGGGAAACCAGAGGCTCATTTGAGCAGATTGGAACAACACATGTCCTTTGTTTTCGTCGTTGATACCAACAAGAAGCCGCTCAACCCTGTTCATCCTGGGGAAGCACGCTACTTGCTGAGTGTAGGAAAAGCCGCTGTGCTGAAGCGCTATCCGTTCACGATCATTTTGAAGAAAGGTGTAATTCCTTTCCAAGGGATGACGCGAAGCGTAGAAGCGGTAGCTTCGTTTCCCGCTGGAATAAGGGTTGAGCATCCTCGCGTTCAACCGTTGCGCGTCAAGCTCGATCCTGGGAGCCGTACCACGGGGATCGCGCTGGTAGACGATGCGACGGGCAAGGTGCTTTTTGCCGCAGAACTATCGCACCGTGGGCAAGCGATTCGTGATGCACTCCTCTCTCGTCGGGCGATCCGTCGAGGGAGACGCGCACGCCATACGAGATACAGAAAGCCACGTTTTGACAATCGCACAAGACCGCAAGGATGGATTGCATCATCTCTGCAGAGTCGTGTGTACAATGTGCTCACCTGGGTCAAACGTCTCATGCGCATCTGCCCGATTGAAGCAATCAGTATGGAGCTGGTCCGCTTCGATATGCAGGCAATGGAGCAACCAGACATCCTTGGATGCCAGTACCAACAAGGGACGCTCGCAGGATACGAACTACGTGAGTACTTGTTAGAAAAGTGGGGGCGTCGGTGTGCCTATTGTGCAAAAGAGAATATCCCTTTGCAGATTGAGCATATTGTCCCACGTGCCAATGGAGGCAGTAACCGCGTGAGCAATCTCGCGCTGGCGTGTGAGGCGTGCAATCAGGCCAAGGGAATACAGGATATCACCGTATTTCTGGCAAAGAAGCCCGACCTATTGAAACGCATTCTCAGCCAGGCCAAAGCACCCCTTAAAGATGCATCCGCTGTGAATACAACCCGCTGGCGGCTGTTTGAATGCCTCAAGGCGTTGGGATTACCCGTGGAATGCGGCAGCGGTGGCCGCACGAAGTTCAACCGAACCATACGCAATCTTCCTAAAACGCACTGGTTAGATGCTTGTTGTGTCGGGAAAAGCACACCTGAGATCCTGCATACACAAGGGATACGTCCGTTCCTGATCACAGCAACAGGACACGGGAGGCGTCAGATGTGTGTGCCTGACAAGTATGGCTTCCCAAAGCAGCACAAGCAGCGGCAGCAGAGCTTTTTAGGCTATCGAACGGGCGATATCGTCAAGGCCGTTACGTCAAAAATCACGGTGACAGGCAGGATTGCAATTCGTCATCGCCCATCATTTCGGATTGGCAAGAGTGATATTCATCCCAAATATATGCGCCGTGTGCATCGTGCAGATGGCTACAGGTACGAGAAAGGAGTCGTGGCGCTTCCTCCCCATGTCTAAAAGGCCAGGGGTACCCACGCCACGGGTGAGAACAGTGGACGGTCCCTATGCACACGGTCCCCTCTCGTGGTGGAGTTGGCGACCAGGCATCCAACCGCGCACTGCGTTGCTGCTCGGCGTGCCATTAACGCTTGTCACGTTGTTGATGGTACTACTGGGCGCATTTACGCTGATCGCTGGCATAGAGGATAGCATGTCGCCTCCCTTGCGTGTGCCTGGCACCGTGTTACGTCATGATGCAGGCACGAAGATTAGCGCTCCACAACTCACCATCGCGCTACGTGGGCCGAAGGGTATACCTGGGACGGTTACATTTGCCGTTGCTCAGAGTACATTTCAGCAAGTCACAATCAAGGCTCCGGTGATCGTCAGCTATTCGCAACGCCTGCATTTCGCCTATGCGCTGGACTATGCGGGACGCCAGTATGTGCTCCCTGGCACCTCGGCGGCGGGGAATCCACCTGGCTCACTTGCGTTATTGCTGGTAGGATTGCTGCTCTTGCCCTATCCCGCGCTGCTCACCCATTGGGGCTGGCAAGATCTATTGATCGAGCGCTATCAACGCGCAAAACTGGTTCGTATGACGGCGCGTGTGGTGGACAAACGGGCGGCGACGCGAACGCGTACAGCGCGTCCTGGCCTTGCGGGTCGCGGTTCACGGCCCTGGTATGGGCTGGCATTGCTCCCCCTGGACGAGCATATGGTGCAACGTGTCTCCACATTCAGCGTGAGTGAAGAGGTATGGGCGCGAACAAAAATGGATACACGTGTGAATGTTACTTATTCGCCCCATTTACGTTATATGTATGAGGTATACCGAGAAGAGGAATAGATACACAGGAACGTACACTAGCCACATTTGTTGATATAAAATCATCGAGCCATCTCTATCAACAAATAATCATGTTATTCACATCGATGATTTTATATCAACAAACGGAGCTAGCATATGCGCCTACGCCGTTTTTTATACGTAGAAGGAAGGGTTAGAAGTGTGGAAAGTTTACAACAAAAGGGCATATGGCAAACATCGCAACAGCAGTTACAACGTGTATTTGATCTTCTTTTCCCCCCACAATGCGCGTCATGTAAAGGTAG
>CAVUVQ010000054.1:0-4933 GCA_963744875.1 uncultured Chloroflexia bacterium
TTTTATGCCGCAATATCCAGAATGCGGGAAAAGACGACTCAAAGACGACTCAAAGACGACTTTGTCGTTCTCAAAAAGACTGATGTTCTAGTATTCTTCAAAGGTGACCGATGCTCTGGCCTGGACAAAACGAGGCTTGAGGCCTCTTCTCCGCTGACATCTTCATATAACAAGAAAGGAGACGCACTTGCCATAACAGGGCCATATACTCATCGGAGCAGCAAAAACGGATTTTTAGTAGGAGGGCGACTCAGTTCGCTTTCGTTTCTCCAAAGGAAAGGAATACACTTATGCTTCAAATACCGCCAACTACAGACCAACCTAAAAAGAGCCGCCGACTTCTTCCCCTGCTCAGAGGGCTTCTCGTTCTAGCTATCTTAGCTGGCACCCTGATGTTCTTTAGTACTGCCAGAAGCGGGGCACATGCGGCAAGTGTAGCAACCACACATTGTGCCACCAGGCAGAGTAGTGAGACGCTTAATGATGGCTTCGGGAACGTCCTTGACTGGCTCAGGATGACGACGACCTGGTGCTGGAATGGTATTACTGTGACCAGCCACAAAACGATCCTCGCCTGGGGAGTGACAACCCTTGGCAACATCGATGGGGACTCTTCTTTATACAATCCGGCCTATTCCTTCAGTTGTTATGTTGCCAGTGGGAGCACACGCGGGTGTTCAGGCAATCACGAAGTGGCAACTGAAAAGTTCGATAACGCATTTCTTAAGAATGGAATTGCTATAACGGTCAGCGAGTGGGAGAACTACAAGGGTCAATTCTTTAGTCAGGGTTCTGTAAAACATTGTCCAGGGGGATGTTGAAAAAACAGAGAAATGGTCAAATCCTCTGTGAAGTAGTCCGAAGAAACCCATCCAATTTAAAAGATCCTCAAGCGCATGGGCGAATGAGGATCTTTTAAATTGGATGTTACATTTTTGCTCCTCACTACGACTGTTATCTATGAACATCTTCGCATGCGAAATGTATCTTGACTGGCTTAGGAATATGTCTATGCAGCAACCTTTAGACCTGAGAAGGATTGAAGAGGCTGGCACAGTTTCGCTTCTCTACCAACGTCATGCAATGGGCATTTTTACCTATTTGCGTCTGCATGTGTCCTCACGTGAAGATGCAGAAGATCTCCTGGTGGACACGTTTCTGGCAGCTTGCGAAAGCCCATCGTTTCAGGCGCTTTCGGAGGAACGGCAGCGCCTCTGGTTGTGGCGGGTGATGCGCAATAAAGTGGCCGACTACTATCGTTCTCCGGCACGTCGCGAGATGAGCAATGTCGATGATCTCTGTGATGCCCTCTATGCTGATGAAGCCAGTGCTCCCGATCATCTTGCCGAAAGAGGAGAGGAATATCTCCAGTTGCGCGAAGAGGTGCAACAACTTCCCTGGCTTCAGCAAAAGATATTGCAGCTACGCTTCGTCAATGACCTGCCGAGTGGAGAGATCGCGAAAACCATGGGAAAGAGCGATGCTGCGGTACGCATGATACTATCGCGAACGCTGAATCTGTTGCGTTCCATCTACTTGAAGAAGTGAGGAAGAGTTTATGGCTGACTATGACAAACAATTTACTCCCGAGGAAATTAATGAGCAGATCAGGCATTTCTCTTCTGCTGCCCAAGGCGGGGCCGATCCCAACCAGCGACTCATACAAGATTTGCGCCGCGTCTGTAGCGACAATGAAGCGGCGGGGGAAGATGCACGATCTCTGCAACGATCCTGGGAACGCATTGCACTGACACAACACTACCCTGGACAAGCCGTCCAGACGACTTCTAAGGATAGAAAGGTTATCTCAATGAATACATTCACGAAAGAGGCGGGGAAAGCCTCATTTCGGCATACATTCGGACGGCGTTCTGGCGTACTCGCAGCCGCGATCATCGCCTTGTTCCTGGTTGGTAGTATGGTCTTTGCGTTCAGCATGATGCATACCTATAAAACTGCTCACACGCAAACACAGAGCACCCTGACAGGGGCAGGGAGTAATTCCTCAAACACGCAGGGCAGTACGGCCTCTAAGGTGAAACAGGGGCAGACGCTAGAAGTCTTTCGGCAACCTGATTCTGGCGTGTACGGAGTAGACTGGTCTGCGGATGGGAAGCGGATCGTCTCGTCTGGCCACAGCGTTTCTTCCTGGGACGCTCTGACGGGCAAGCACAGCATCGATTATCCAACACTGCCCGTTCCTTTGGAATTTTCGAAGAGCACGAGTGATACGAGCGGATACGCACCGGCAGTGTGGTCGCCCGATGGGAAGAGCTTTGCATTACCCTATTATTCCGACATTCAAATCTGGGATGGCACGACTAAACAGTTGATCAAGACTTTCCATTATACGCTTCCGATAAGTCATACTATCTATATCTACTCTGTACACTGGTCTACGGATGGGAAGTCGGTCAGTGCTCTTGTTCCTGCAAGTAACAATATCAATAACACTGTTTACACGTTGGTAACCTTCGATCTGGCGACGGGAGCAAAACAACCTGATGTGAGCCTGAGCATAAACGGTATATTGATTTAAGCCGCCTGGTCACCTGATGACAACTATCTGGCGACCGTGCCCCTTGATAGCCCACTCATCTCCATCGTAAGTACGCATACTGGTCAGGTCATCGCTACCCACCATGGTCTGGCATCAACCGTTGGTCTGGCCTGGTCGCCCGATAGCAAACGCATCGCAGCAGGATTTGGCGATGGCAAGGATGTGTCGCAGGTATGGGATGCTCTGACCGGAGACAATGTCGTCACGCATCATGGTGGTGGGCGGACCGCATGGTCGCCCGATGGTAAATATATTGCCAGTGAGCGTAGTACGGATCTAACAGAAACAGTGCCGAACGATGAAATCCAACTCTGGAACCCCGCGACGGGCAAGACCCTCTATGTCTATAACAGCCAGGTAAGCTATGTGGATGCCCTTGTCTGGTCGCCCGATAGCAAATACATCGCGTCAGTAGAACGTAACAATAGCACCTCCGAGGTTCACGTCTGGGTGGCCGTTGCTTAATCCTTATAGATGTTGTAGGGGCGGTGGCGAGCACTGCTCCTACAGTATTTGGGGTCAATTTTCCGGCGTAGAGACCAGATTGATCGCGTCTCTCAATTTATCCATGGGAAATTCACCGCGACAAATGGCACCATGTGGATATGCGCGATGGTTGCCCATGGCTCCCCTACTCCATGGCAACGGCGTGCATCGGCAACGCGGGATTATGAATGCATTGACTCCAACTATTTCAAAAAAAATGACGCAAGCACGACACGAATACCTGCAATACATGTAAAACGGTAGGGACCCGATTGCATCTATCCGTGACAATTAAATCATTTATCAACCCGTTTTGGGAGGTTCGACGTTTGCAATCACTGATCTTAACGATGAAAACAGGCGAAAATCGCAAAAAGCGTGCCACTCCCCGAAGGGTTTTCGGCAAGGGAGTTGAAAAAATCGGTGAGCGCATTTTCAATTCCTTCGCAAAACGGGCAAAATGGGACGTATCAGGCCCAACTATTGGCTTTCGCCACTTAATTTTGGATTTAATTGTCATGACGAGTATGTTATTTCAGCGTATTCGATATGGCCTCAAAACACAAAGAAGGCCAGCCTATAGGCCGACCTTCTTGGTAATCTGAACGTTTTATGCTCCCTAATGTTGGATTTAGTAGCGTCCACTCCGATAGGTTGTATCTGAATACCGCTCTCTTCCCTGAAATCCTCTGCTTCCTGCAGCCTGACGCTCACGCGCCTCGTTGACAGTGATTGTGCGATTTCCTAGAAGGGTTCCGTTCAACCGCTCAATGGCGGATTGTGCTTCCTGGGTGTTGCTCATTTCGACAAAGCCAAAACCTTTGCTTCGTCCAGTCTCACGATCCGTGATAACTGTAGCTTCTGTGACCTGCCCTACCTGTGCAAAAAGATCAACGAGATCTTGTTCGTTCGTTTGATAAGGGAGACCCCCTACATATAATCTCATGTATATTTACTCCTGTGTGAACATCTCTACCCGTCGATGCCCGGAGAAACCATTTCCCACAGAAGCAATCCAAGTTCTTTGTGATGTCATACACTTATAAAAACACGCATAGCGAGGAACTTATTCCCTCGTCTTCAAATGCAAAGTGGCTTCAGGGCGGCACGGGCTTGTTCCTTGCTTCATGATTAACGAACACGTGAGGATCGGTATCACATTGGACAGCTCTGACAATTGTACGTTATTGTATAGTAGTGTTTTGAGTTATGCAAAAGTATAAAAGAGCATAGCCATGAATGAAGTACGGATCAGAGGTTTGTGGTTCTTTATCGGTCTGGGTGTTGGAGCCGTATGGATTATTGCAGATATTTTGACAAAGAATCCTGTCAATAAGCTCAATCCATTCAATGACGCCATTTTCATCGCCTTCTTCGCTCTCATTATGGCATTTACAAAGTGGCAGACACGAAAGCGCAATCGGATAGGCAAATAATACAGCATAATCAGGCATTGGTAACGCGGTTTATGTTAGTTCAGATACTATTTATGCCCTGAACGCGAAGGATAGCTCGGTACGCTGGCGCTATCCGACTTCTACGGTCAACAACTCTACCAGTAATAGTCAATGGCGTACTGTACACTGGCTCCTATAGTTCCCATGTCTATGCGCTCAATGCCAGGAATGGGGCTGAAAATTGGCACGCGAACACCACAGAGGATGCAGACTCCATTAATATCGCCGCCTGATCGTGGACTGAAAATGGGACAACACACGGGCTTATAAATCGCTCCCCTACACCATGGACATGGGGCGATTATATGGACACGGGATTACGAATGGCCCCCCTACACCTGACATAAACCGCCAACTGAAGCTCTGACCCACGTCATTTGACGATTCCCGATGGTGTAGGGGAGCCATTCATAATCCCGCCTGCCCCACT
>CAVUVQ010000055.1:0-6266 GCA_963744875.1 uncultured Chloroflexia bacterium
AAAGGAGGCCAATATCTTGAAACTCATGCTCAAAAGACATATCATACCAATGGTCGCTCTCATACTGGTTAGCAGCCTGGTCACTGGCTGCGGGACAACTTCTCAACAATCTCCGCCTTCGAACAGTAGCGTCGGGCATTGTAGTGCTCAGTTTCAGCCGGTTATTCAACGTTTGACCTCAGTACGCCCTTCGTCACAATCTATTTATTTCATTAGTGGCATCCATCTGTATGCGCTCAATGCAGGCGATGGAACACTGCGCTGGTGTATGTTCGCCGCTTATACTAATAGCCCTCGTCCAGCACCATTGGGGAATGCTGCCAGCGCTCTTTTCAGAGAAAAACCTCTATCGCTACCAGAGGGCTTCACTAACTTGACCATCAGCAATGGTATCATCTATGCCTGCTCAAGAGATGGGTATACGTATGCATTTCAGAGTTCCTCCGGTACGTTGCTCTGGAGGCAGAATACTGGTTTTGCTAGCGTCTCCGCACCAACGGTTGTTGGTAACACGGTCTATGTTAGTTCAGGCACTATTTATGCCCTGAACGCGAAGGATGGCTCGGTACGCTGGCGCTATCCGACTTCTACGGTCAACAACTCTTCCCCAGTAATAGTCAATGGTGTACTGTACACTGGCTCCTATAGTTCCCATGTCTATGCGCTCAATGCAGCAACTGGAGCGCGGCTCTGGCAATATGCTACAAATGGGATCGTTGTTGTTGATCCTGTGGTGGCTGATGGTACTGTCTTCTTTGGTTCAGGCACTGATATATATACATCAACCATCTACGCCGTCAGGGCGCTTGATGGCAAACTCCTCTGGCATGGCATGTCTGTTGGATCCTCGCTGGCGGTCTCTCATAACGTACTCTATGCTGGCTCAAGCAATTATCTCTATAAACTCAATTCTCATAATGGCGCAATTCTCTGGCGTCGTCGGGTCGCAACCCCATTCAATTCATTGATCGCGAATGGCGTCATCTATATAGCTTCTGGTTCAAGTGGTATGGATGCATTCAATGAGGATAGTGGGAAGCTCCTCTGGCATAACGCACTCAATTCTATGCAGGTAGGGGTAACGACCAGACCAGTCTTGATAAGGGGCGAGGTGTATATTGAAACAATAGATGAAGGGGTGAGTCCATTTAAAGTCTTTCTGCATGCGCTCAATGCCAGGAATGGGGCTGAAAATTGGCACGCGAACACCACAGAGGATGCAAGCTCCATTAATATCGCCGCCTGATCGTGGACTGAAAATGGGACAACACACGGGCTTATAAATCGCTCCCCTACACCATGGACATGGGGCGATTATATGGACACAGAATTATAAATGGCTTCCCTACAGTGTCATTCTCGGTTCTGGGGCATAACTTTTAACATATAACTCTTGTTATTTTTGCTGATAGATGCTACACTGATATTACCTGTTCAGCAAACGACGTCTTGATAGTGTTTAAGGCTGGATGCTCATTCAGCCAATAGGAAAGGAGAGAAATTGTGTTAGCACATGTTTCAGAGCATGGGCAGCAATACACGATGCTTCTCCTGGCCTTGCACACCCAGCAGGGTATCGTATAACAAGACGACGCTTCTCTTCCTCTTTTGCTGCTCCATCTCTCTGTGCTTTTTTGGCCATACTTGCTCCGCGCGAGCCATATCCCTTCTTCAGATGAAGAGCACGTTTGGATATATCCGTGTCGCTCCGTTCGCCTGGAGAGGGTTTGCATCCCAATCGAGCTGAATGGGATTGATCATCATGCATAGAATAAAAACACATTTGGAGGTAAGCCAATTGGCAAATCAGCAACATCTTGACCTTCTCAAACAGGGTGTTCACATCTGGAATCAGTGGAGGCAAGAGCATCCAAATATTCTACTCTGATCTTAGCTGCTCCGATTTAGCCTGGACTCATTTGAACAATGCAGACTTAAGCGGAGTGGACCTTAGCCATGTAGATTTCACCTGGGCCGATCTCTATCGGGCCAACATGATCGGGGCCAATCTTAGCCAGGCCAATCTCAGCGGTGCGGATTTGAGCGGCACCCATCTTTATCACGCAAACTTGTGTGGGGCAGACCTCAATGGGACGTTACTGTATCGAGCAGATCTACGCGAAGCGGATCTCAGTGAGACAAATCTGCATAAGGCGGTTCTTGATGAGACTGTGCTGAACTGAGCATAGCAAAGAAAGGATAGTATGCCAAAAGAGAGAGACGAAATTATGGTTGTTGGGGAAATACTTGAGGTATTCCGCAACGCCACGTTTAAAATACAAGTCGATGAGCAACATCATGTAACAGCAGTGCCTGCCGGACGTTTGCGGCTATCAAATATACGTCTTGTCGTAGGTGATAAGGTGCGAGTTGTGCTCTCACCCTACGACCTGACACGAGGCCGAATCACCTGGCGCCTCAACGAAAATCGGACTCCCCGCTAAAACACAATCTAATAGAGGCAAGCTTGCGCGAAATTGCGCAAGCCTGCCTACTTGCAACCCCGGAACTCAAAATGGCTCTGTTGGGAAATTTGTCCAGACAAGAGAAGCTCAACCAGGGGCACGGAATTATGAATGGCTTCCCTACGGTTTTACATTTTTGTATCACCAATGCATTTTTACTCTCCACGAATTATGAATGGCTTCTCTACCGTATTGCACATTTTATTCCAAATCCATTCGGGCACGTATATATTTATGAATTATAAAATTCACAATTCCATTTACGATCATTTTACGCATAAAAATGTATTGGTAGGGAAGCCATTCATAATTCCGTGCCGACTTGCGACCGGGTATAGAAAGGAGTATAACACAGACGCTCCAAATGCTCCGCCAATAATCCATAGGCAACCGGGCGAGTTTTCAGCATCCTGAAACCATGTTACAATACACAACAACGTGCCAGGTCAATTCATCATCAACCATTTCTTATTACACTATTATGTTCTCATGATGCAACTCAATCATTGGCACACTTCATTGAAAGGCGATCATACACTCATGGCTGACGAACGGGAGATACGACTACAACGCTTGCAGGCTCTGCGCGACCAGGGCATCAACCCCTACCCGAACTCGGTGGAACGTTCTCATACGATTGCAGAGATCCTGGATCACTTCGAGGATTGGGTCGGTCCGGATGGCTCCTATACACTGGTCGGTCGCATTCGCCTGCTGCGCGAGATGGGCAAGGCGGCGTTCGCGAAAATTGAGGATGGCACAGGTAGCATCCAGGTCTACTTCCGCATCAATGACCTGGGCGAAGAGGTCTATCGCTCGATTAAATTGCTCGATCTCGGCGATTTTATTCAGGTGAGCGGATTTCTGTTCGTGACGCGCACAGGCGAACGTACCCTGCATGTCAAGCAGTATCGCATTCTCGCAAAGAGCCTACGCCCACTGCCAGAGAAATATCATGGGTTGGAAGATAAAGATATTCGTCAGCGCAAACGCTACCTGGACCTGATCGCGAATGGGGATGAGGTCAAACAGGTCTTCATTATTAGAAGTCGCACGATTACCGCTATGCGCCACTATCTGGAAGACCATGCCTTTTATGAGGTCGAGACGCCGATCCTGCAACCACTTTATGGCGGCGCAACGGCCCGTCCCTTTATCACGCATCATAACACGCTTGATCGCGATCTCTATCTGCGCATCGCCGTCGAACTTTATCATAAGCGTCTACTCGTTGGCGGCTTTGAGCGCGTATATGAGATCGGGCGCTACTTCCGCAATGAGGGCATCGATCGTAGCCATAATCCTGAATTTACGGCGCTGGAATTCTATCAGGCCTATGCAGATTATAACGATACGATGAAAATAGTTGAGGAAATGGTCGCGTCCATCGCGCAACAGGTGCATGGTTCTACGCACATCACCTACCAGGGAATGGAGATTGACCTGACACCTCCGTGGACCCGTATGCCTCTACTTGACGCAATTGAAAAGTTCACGGGCATTGCGGTACACCAGTATTCCGATAAGGAGAGCCTGAGCGGCGAGATGCGTGCGCGTGGCTATGAGGCGGACCCGAAGTTGAGCTGGGGCCGTCTGGTTGATGACCTCAAGGGTTTTATGTTCCGCAAGGGCATTCCTGAACTGAAACAGGCGCTTTTCTTGACCGATTATCCGCTCGATGTCTCGCCACTGGCAAAGAAACATCGGGAGCTTCCAGGTATGGTTGAGCGCTTCCAGCCCTTTGTGGGTGGCCTGGAATTGGGCAATGCCTTTACCGAACTGAATGATCCGCTCGATCAACGCGCACGCTTCGAGGACCAACTGCGCCAGCGTGCTCAGGGCGATGATGAAGCTCAGGTGCTCGATGAGGATTTCCTGGAAGCGATGGAGGTTGGTATGCCGCCCACCAGCGGCGTTGGCATCGGCGTCGATCGGCTGGTGATGCTGATGGCGGACCAGGAGTCTATTCGCGATGTGATCCTGTTCCCAACATTGCGCAAGACCGCCGAGGAACAGTAATTGGACAGTCCCCATGCACACGGTCCCCTCTCGTGGTGGAGTTGGCGACCAGGCATCCAACCGCGCAACGCGTTGCTGCTCGGCGTGCCATTAACGCTTGTCACGTTGTTGATGGTACTACTGGGCGCATTTACGCTGATCGCTGGCATAGAGGATAGCATGTCGCCTCCCTTGCGTGTGCCTGGCACCGTGTTACGTCATGATGCAGGCACGAAGATTAGCGCTCCACAACTCACCATCGCGCTACGTGGGCCGAAGGGTATACCTGGGACGGTTACATTTGCCGTTGCTCAGAGTACATTTCAGCAAGTCACAATCAAGGCTCCGGTGATCGTCAGCTATTCGCAACGCCTGCATTTCGCCTATGCGCTGGACTATGCGGGACGCCAGTATGTGCTCCCTGGCACCTCGGCGGCGGGGAATCCACCTGGCTCACTTGCGTTATTGCTGGTAGGATTGCTGCTCTTGCCCTATCCCGCGCTGCTCACCCATTGGGGCTGGCAAGATCTATTGATCGAGCGCTATCAACGCGCAAAACTGGTTCGTATGACGGCGCGTGTGGTGGACAAACGGGCGGCGACGCGAACGCGTACAGCGCGTCCTGGCCTTGCGGGTCGCGGTTCACGGCCCTGGTATGGGCTGGCATTGCTCCCCCTGGACGAGCATATGGTGCAACGTGTCTCCACATTCAGCGTGAGTGAAGAGGTATGGGCGCGAACAAAAATGGATACACGTGTGAATGTTACTTATTCGCCCCATTTACGTTATATGTATGAGGTACACCGAGAAGAGGAATAGATACACAGGAACGTATACTAGCTCTATTTGTTGATATAAAATCATTGACCCATCTCTATCAATAAATAATCATATCATTCACATCGGTGATTTTATATCAACAAATGCGGTTAGCATATGCGCCTACACCGTTTTTTATACGTAGAAGGAAGGGTTAGAAGTGTGGAAAGTTTACAACAAAAGGGCATATGGCAAACATCGCAACAGCAGTTACAACGTGTATTTGATCTTCTTTTCCCCCCACAATGCGCGTCATGTAAAGATAGCGGACATATCCTTTGTCCTCAATGCCTGGACGCCATCCAGCCACTGTATCCTCCGCTTTGCTTCCATTGCGGCACACATCTCCTGTATAACACACCATGTCGCAATTGCCGCAACGGAGCGATCCATTTGAGCATGTTGCGTGTGTTTGGTCGCTACCGGGGGTCATTACGCTTAAGCATACATGCACTCAAATACGATGGACAGAAGCGCCTGGCACAACCACTTGGTAGCTTGCTGGCACAGGCATACCAACGATACAATTTGCAGGCCGACCTTATCATCCCAGTTCCGTTACATAAAGAGCGAGAGCGCCAGCGCGGTTACAACCAGACTGCATTATTAGCCCGACAATGTGCGGCAGAGCTGGGTGTTCCATTGAGGGAAGATATTCTATTGCGTCATCGTGCGACGGCTACTCAGGCAAGCTTAAAGGCCCAGGAGCGTCAACATAATGTGGAGGGAGCATTCGCTTGCCGTCCGCAATTTGCAAACGGGGCGCTCGCGGGGCGTACAATTCTGCTGCTCGATGATGTTTGTACCACGGGCGCGACGTTAGAGGCATGTGCGCGACCGCTATTTGCCGCCGGGGCAAAGCGGGTCTGTGGGCTGGTGCTTGCGCGACCAACGTGAGCGTTGAATTAACAAAGGATCCCACAGTGAATTCGCTATTCAGCCAATCTTTCACATGCATGAATTCCTGTGCCAAAAATGAAATAT